>NZ_JAMXSS010000004.1 GCF_024124825.1 Arthrobacter sp. H16F315
TGAGGCTGATGATGCCCGCCACTTCACCGTCCACGCCCACCCAGATAACGGTGGCCCCATCACTTTCCCGCGACTTCAGCGCCGTGTGGTGGCTGTCCTCGGGGTTTATGCCGTTGGCCTGCAGCCACCCGGCCCGTCCGGCTACCAGACGGCGGCCATCGACGGTGCCGCGGACGCCGCCGCCGGGTGCGCTGTCGAAGCCGGTCACCGGCAACAGAGGTCCATTGAGGTTGGCAGCGCGGGCGATGGCCTGGGCGATCGGATGCTCGCTGGCGGCTTCGACCGCGCCGGCCAAGGCGAGGATTTCGTCTTCGCCGGCGCCGGTGAAGCTGTGGACTCCCGCGACAGACAGTCGCCCGGTGGTCACCGTGCCGGTCTTGTCCAACACGATGGTGTCGACCGTGCGGGTGTCTTCGAGGACTTGGGGGCCTTTGATCAGAATTCCCAGTTGGGCGCCCCGGCCGGTTCCGGTCAGCAAGGCCGTCGGGGTGGCAAGGCCAAGAGCGCAGGGGCAGGCGATGACCAGCACCGCGACGGCTGCGGTAAAGGATGCCTGTACGTCGCCGCTGGCGAGCATCCAGATGGTGAAGGTGGCCGCGGCGATGGCGAGGACCGCCGGGACGAAAACGGCGCTGATCCGGTCTGCCAGCCGGGCGATGGGGGCCTTTCCGTTTTGTGCCTGGCTGACCAGCTTGCCCATCTGAGCGAGTGTGGTTTCGCTGCCGACGCGGGTCGCCTTGACCAGCAGCCGGCCGTTCGTGTTGATCGTGGCGCCGATGACGGTGTCGTGCACTCCGACGTCCACGGGAAGCGATTCGCCGGTGAGTAGTGAGGTGTCGACTGCGCTTTGGCCGTCCACGACGAACCCGTCGGTGGCAATCTTTTCGCCCGGCCGGACGAGGAAGACGTCCCCTGGCTGCAGCCGGTCCGCCGGTATCCGGACCTCGGCGCCGTCGCGGATTACGGTGGCCTCCTTGGCTCCCAGATTGAGCAGCGCTTTCAAGGCATTTCCTGCCTGCTGCTTCGCGTTCGCTTCCAGGTACCTGCCCAACAGCAGGAATGTGGTGACGACGGCGGCGACTTCGAAGTACAGGGCGTGGTTACTCATATCCATGCCCGGGTGTTCGGTCAGGGCCGGGTTGGCCAGCAGTTGCCATGTGGAAAACAGGAAAGCTGCACCCACGCCGATTGACACCAGAGTGTCCATCGTGGAGGCCAGATGTCGTGCGTTGATGGCGGCGGCGCGGTGGAAGGGCCAAGCCGCCCAGGTAACGACGGGCAGGCTGAGGGCAAACGCCCACCAGCCCCAGTGCGGGAACTGCGCGGCGGGAACCATGGAAATGATGAGCACAGGCAGCGTGAGGGCCGCGGCGACCAGCAGCCGGGGCCGCAGTGACGCGGCCGCGGCGGGTTCGTCCCCGGCGAGTTCCGTTGCCCCGGCATCGGGCAGGTTGCGGGCAGTCGGCGCCGCTTTCAGCCGGGCCGAGTAGCCGGTAGCGGTGACAGTGTCGAGGATCTGCTGGTCCGTGACTGATTCGGGCACGGTGACCTGGGCGGATTCCAGCGGCAGGTTGACGACCGCGTGGACGCCATCGAGTTTCCCGAGTTTGCGTTCAACCCGCGCAACGCAGGACGCGCAGGTCATGCCCTGAATATCGAGCTCAATGACACGCGTGTTGGCCAGAGTTACTGACTCAACCATTACGCTCCGCCGGCGACTGTGTAACCCGCTTCGGCGATGGCTTCGCTGATTTCTGTCGGGTCAAGCCCGGACGCTGAGGTGATGGTGACTACAGACACGCCGTCCTTGTTCAGGTCGACGGCGACGTTCTGGACTCCTTCAAGCTCCTGGAGCTCTTCGGTGACCGAGGATACACAGTGGCCGCAGTGCATGCCGGAAACGCCGACGGTGGTGTTCACGCTCATCGTGATTCTCCTTCTTGGCCTAGCGCAGCAGACGCCCGATAGCGTCCGCCGCTTCTTTGACTTTCGCTCCGCCTGTTTCAGGTGACTCGGCCGCGGCGTTGACGACGCAATGGCCGATATGGTCTTCCAGCAGTCCGAGACTGACTGCATGCAGTGCCTTGTTGATGGCCGCGACCTGGGTCAGGATGTCGATGCAGTACGCATCCTCATCGACCATCCGGGCGATGCCCCGAACCTGGCCTTCAATGCGCTTGAGCCTTCTCAGGTAAGCCGCTTTGTCTGAGGTGTAACCGTGCTCCGCAACAAGAGCGGTGCTGGCGTCAGTGGATTCACTCATGGCTTCTCCTCGGGTATGGCAATACCTTATACCCCCATAGGGTATTAAGTCTACTACCCCCTAGGGGTATTCCCGTCGGCGTGTTTTTGTTGGCGGGAGTAGGGCAGGAACGTCGT
Source organism: Arthrobacter sp. H16F315 (assembly GCF_024124825.1). GTDB lineage: Bacteria > Actinomycetota > Actinomycetes > Actinomycetales > Micrococcaceae > Arthrobacter. The sequence goes on from NZ_JAMXSS010000004.1 coordinate 2,380, forward strand.
GGGAAGTGCGGTCGACGACGGGCTATCACCACCAGCGGAAGGCCTCCAGGGCGCGAAGCGGGGGAGCGGCGCCGCCTTTCAGGTGGTCAACGGCGCGGCGAAGGACACCTCAGTCGAGAGGGTCTGCGCCGAGTTGACTGCTGCACCCTGCCCGCCTTCGTGTCACCAGGCTCGGCAGGGCACCCCGGGTACCGCAGCACCCCGGGCATAGCCAAAATACCCCATGGGGTATATGGTAAGGACAGAGTTCTTTCTCGATCTGGAGCCCACGTTGGAACTCATTTCATAGGGCGTCGCCCCCGGTCGTCAACGGCCTCAATCAGGCCAGGTCGACGTCGTCTCAGCCGGCTGTGCAGTGCATGGTCCGCAAGGATGCCGGCATAGGCGAGGAGAAAGGGCTGGACGAGCATTTCATTGTCGGTGCCTGACCAGACCTGACACCGCCGAAATTCTTCTTAGGGAGCCTCATGAGCTATACGCATACCATCACTGTCCCGCTGAGCTGGGAAGAAGCCGTGCAGCGCACGCGCGAAGCCCTCGCCGGGCAGGGCTTCGGCATCCTCTCCGAAATCAACGTCCGTTCCCCGTTTGAGGCCAAACTTGGCGCCGATGCCGCCGAGGCGGTTGGTGACTACGTCATTTTGGGGGCCTGCAACCCGACCCTTGCCAGCCGCGCACTCGCCGCGGAACCGGATCTGGGCGCTTTGCTGCCCTGCAATGTCGTCGTACGCCGCAGCGGGGACGCGGACCGCACCACCGTCCAAGCTATCGATCCCCAGACCATGGTCCGGCTTAGCGACCACCCCGCCGTGCGGGAGATCGCCGACGACGCCGAAACCAGACTCCGCGCCGCGCTGGCCACGCTCGAGGGCACCAGCGCATCGGCCACCTGACGTCAGATCGCATCCCGGTTCGCGGGCCGGGGGCAATGAGAATCTGTCCCCGGCCGAACCTGGGCCGCATTCCGATAAGGCAAGGGCCCGGCGGTCAATGAGGAGACGCCGTCACGGCGTGGTCGACAGGTCCAGCGGTTTCAGCGGGACGTTAGGTACTTTCCGGCAGATTAGCCGGTCATAAATAAGTTGGAAGAGGTCTGATCATGATGTATGGCTGGGACGGGAATGGCTGGGGTATCGGAGCCTGGGTAGCAATGGCCCTGTTGATGCTGATTTTCTGGGGCGGGGTGGTGACTGTCGTTGTGCTTCTGGTCCGGCGCCCCCATCCTGGGGAGGGACCGGCCGCTCTGCGGCCGCCGCACCACGACGCTGAGCGTATTCTTACTGAGCGCTTCGCCCGCGGGGAAATCGACGAGCAGGAGTTCACCGCCAAGCGCACGGCGCTCAGGCGCCGGGATTGAACTCGTTGAGCCGCCGAGGCCAGATCATTATCGGGACAGCGGCCGTGATTCTTCTGACCGCGTTGTCCCTGGTGGCGGTCGGCGTCGTGGGCAGTCTTGTGAATCCCGGGGGCACCGGTTTTCTGTCCCGGACCCGGTGCGTGGCACCGAATCTTCCCGGACCGGTCGTCAGCGTTTCACTGACGAACATGGGCGGGCCCATGATGGGCCCGCGAAACGGCATGATGGGCGGCGCCATGCGCATGACGGCAGACCGGAGCACTGTGGCGCACGGCCCAGTGTCTTTCCTGGTCACCAACGGGGGAACCATCAGCCATGAACTGGTCATTCTCCCTCTTCCCTCAGACCAGATAGCCGGTACACGCCCGGTCGCGGGGGATGGCACCATCGATGAGGCGGGCAGTCTCGCAGAGGCGTCCAACACCTGCGCCGAAGGAACAGGGCAAGGAATCCTGCCCGGCGCGTCGGGATGGGTCACTGTCACGTTGCCGCCAGGGCGCTACGAGCTGGTCTGCAACCTCCCCGGCCATTACGCCGCCGGCATGTACACCCAGCTCACGGTGAACTAGCCCGCGCGGGAAACATGGACCTGGCGGGGAACACTCTGGAGTACGACTGGGGGGCCAGTGCCCCGCCTGCTAGCGAAGCAGCAGGCGGGCCAGCACGATGATGAGCCCCAGAAGGAACAACAGAATGCGCAGGAACGCGCCGGTGTATTCGGCGGCCTTGACTTGGGCAGGTTCCGCCGGCCTCGGAAGGTCGTAGAGAGCTGTGCCGAGCCGTAGCTGGTAGCGCAGGATCTCCTGGCGGAAGATGGACCATACGGCGGCGAGGACCATCATGGCAAAGCCGAGCTCCACGGTGATGCCGCTGCCGCCGGGGGAGGACGTGCCGATGCCATATGAGGCCGCCACGTCCAAACCGACGGCAGCGAGCACAACGCAGCCGGCGAGTTCCCAGCGGTGGCGCACTCCGGCCTGCCTGACCGGGGTGGTTTCCCGCCGCGACCGGGCACCCTGCCGGCCCGGGCGGTTCAGGGCAATCCAGGCCGCGATGGCCGTGAAAACGATGAACCCGCCGAACAGGACCATGATCGGGTCACGCATGGCGCGGTCAGGAGGCGTCGGCGGGCCGGAACGTGACTCCGCCGTCGGTGGAGACGACGAGTCCGCTGGCCGTGGCGGCCCAGATCGATAGGGCTGCCTCCGGGCCCTTCACTGCCGCCACTGCCTGGACCGTGTCCTTGATTTTTCCCTTTCGGGTCCAGGTCGCGCCGGCATCCGTGGAGGAATGGACTGTCCCGTCGGGTTCGATTCCGACCGCCTCCGCGGGGCTGGCGAAAGCGGCGAACTGGATTACGGGTCCGGAGTCCACCGTGTTCCAGGTCTTACCGCCGTCCGTTGAGCGATGGATCCCCTGTGGGGTGGTTGCCAGGACGGTGTCGCTGGTGGGGGGTTCCGGCTAGGGCGGCCGGGACGAAATTCGAGGCCACGGTGTTCCAGGTTTTCCCGTCCGGGCTGGTGCGCAGTGCGCCGTCGAAGCCGACGATTCCGGATTTGGTCGCGGTGAGGGCGTGGAAGTCGGATTCACCCTGGCGGGAGAGCGTTTCCCAAGTTTTACCCGCGTCGGCGGATCTGATCAGGCCGAGCGGGTTGGCCAGGTCGGAGCCCTCTCCGGGGTGGCCGGAAGCGTAGAGGACCCCGTGGTCGGTGCCGCCGGTGAAACCCATCAGGTCGTGGGTGGCGCCGATTTTGGCGGCGGGTTGTTTCGTCATGTCGAACAGGCCATCGTGGGTGGCCAGGAGCACCTGGCCGGTTTCGCTGCTGACGCTCAGCCCGTGAACGTGTGCGTCTGGCATGGGGCTGCCGGTGTTGCCCGCGGAGGCGGGGCCTGCCGCGCCGGAGGACGGACTGCATGCTGAGAGGGCAAGGATGAGGCCGGCGCCGGCTGCCAGAACAGCTGTGGCGCGGGCCCGGGGGCGGGTGGGGTTGGGCATGGGGGCTCCAGGGAATCAGGTGGGCAATGGCAGGGATGGTGCCGGCCCGTGGCGGGCCGGCACCGGAGGACACCGGTCAGAGGGTGGCCAGCAGGTCCTGCATTTCCTTGATTTCAGCCTGTTGCGCGGTCACGATGTTTTTGCTGAGTTTGATCGCGTCGGCGTTCTTGCCCTGGGACATTTCGGTCTGGGCCATCATGATGGCGCCTTGGTGGTGGGCGACCATCTGCGTCAGGAACAGCTTGGCCGCTGCGGTGCCCTGGGCGGACTCGAGCTGCTTCAGGTCGTCATCGCCCATCATGCCGTCCATGGTGTGGCCGGCGCCCATGGTCGTGGATTCGTTCCAGATCTTGAGCCAGCCGGTCATCGTCTCGATCTCCGGTGCCTGGGCCGCCTTGATCCTGGTAGCCAGGTCAGTGACCGACGCGGGGACGTCCTTCTTCTGAAGCATCATCTCGCTCATTTCCACGGCTTGTTCGTGGTGCGGAATCATTCCCTGGGTGAACATGGTGTCGGCATCGTTGTGTTCGGCAGCGGCAGCCGGTGCGCTGCTGGACATCATTCCCGGGCCCTGGCCCATTCCCGGCATGGAGCTGGCGGAGGAAGCGGGGCTGCTGGACGTGGCGGACGGTGTGGAGGCACCGGTTGAGCAGCCGGCGAGGGCGAGGGCCGCAGCGATGGCGGTTGCCGAAAGGGTCAGAAATTTCGTGTTCATCATGGCTGTTTAAGTCCTTCAAGACATTAGTGGGCGCGCGGGCGCTAGGGGAGTGTGTGCATCAGTGATGCGCCCGGCTCAGAGGAGAGTCAGGCAGGGGCGGGCGCCGGTCAGGTCACGGCGCGGGGCCCTGTTTTACGTTCTGCTGATGCAGAGCTCGTCCGGTGAAGGACTGCCGGGAAGATAGGACCACCGCGCACTGATCGTGCTCTGTGTCTCTGCGTTGGAGTTCCAGGCGATGATTCCGGTGCCCGGCAGCGGGGCGGCCAGGGATCCGGTCTTCGCCGACGGAGTGCAGGCCGCGGTCATGGACTGCGTGCTGGTGCAGTTGTCCGAGTCCGTGCACTGCCCGGTCCGGGCACCGGCTTCGTCCTGTGCTGCGGGCATCTCCGCGGCAGAGGACGGTCCGGGCAGGTGTTCTCCCGTGTGGCCGGCAGGGGATGAGTCGTGATGTGTGCCGACGGTTGCTGCCGCCGCGGCCGGGGAGTGCATGGCATGGGTGGCGGTCATGACGTGCATACCGAAAATCCCGGCGATAAGTGCCAGGACCGCGGTAAACAGGCCCGCACGGCGAAGGAGCGCGATCGCGGGGGCGTGTGCCGGTGCGGTCATGACGGTCCTCCCTTCTGTTGCGGGCTGTCTGGTTCAAGATTACCGGCCCGGTGGCAGGGCACTTACCGGTACAACGATCCTGCACCGGATTCTGTTACCGACGCCAGCTGGCAGGTGAGCGGGCCGGGATGGTCGGACCTTGCGGTTAAAACCGTGCGGGGACCACACTGAGGGCAACAGCTGCAGGACTTGGCGGAGGGCGGGCTCATGGGCGGCGATGGTGTCTTCAGGATCGTGGCCGGGGTGGATGGTTCCGCCCCGTCCCGCGTCGCCTTGGAATGGGCCGTCACGGAGGCCCGGCTGCGCAACGGCCAGGTCACGGCCGTGACCGCGTGGGAGTTCCCGCCCGTCACCGTGGGGATGGAAGGGCTGGTCTGGGACCCGGACGTCTTCCCGCAGGCCGCGCGTCAGCTCCAGCACGAGGCCCTGAATCGCGTGGACAGCGAGGGCGTGACGGTCACCGGCGACGTAGTCCAGGGAAACGCGGCCGCCGTGCTCCTGCGGGCCGCCGAGGACGCTGACCTGCTGGTTGTCGGTTCCCGTGGTCTCGGCGGATTTACCGGATTGCTGCTCGGCTCCGTGTCCACGCAGGTCCTCCATCACGCGCCTTGCCCGGTGCTCGTGGTCAGGACCCGATCCCGGGCCGCAGGCGAGGAATGAGTGATCCGTTGACCCGCGAAGGGAACCCGGCCGGCGAAGGCGGCGGCCGTGACCGGTGACCACTCTTCCCACGTGCATCCGCGCTCCGGCCCCGACGGCGGAACGGCTCCGGGGCGAACCATCCGGGGCAGGCTCCACGCGCTGTGGCACACGGTGGTCGGCGCTGTGGGCCTGATCATGGGGCTCCTTCCACACGTCCTGCACCATATCGGGCTGCTCGCCGGAACCGCACTGGTGGCCGGATCCGGCGGCACTGCCTTGTTCGGGGCACTCGGGCTTCTCGCCTCCATTCCGATGCTGGTCCGCCTCTACCGGCGGTTCGGCAGCTGGGTCGCGCCGGCGCTGGGACTGCTGGTCTTCGCCGCGATGTTCTCCCTCTCGGCATTTGTCATCGGACCAGCCATCAGCGGCACCGGAGCGGACGTGACCCCGGGCCCGGTACCCACCGTGGAGCATACCGGCGAGCACACCGGAGGACACTGAACACCCCCGGGACACCGGGAACCGTGTGCCCTCACCGGGGCCAACGAAGCGATGAAAGGCTACTTTGCGCCGGTCAGGACGTAGCCGGAGGAGCGCACGGCCTCAGCCAGTGCCTCCTGGCCGGCGGTTCCGGTGACACTGAGCCGCGACGCGCCACCCGGCACCAGGTCCACGGCCGCTGACTTGACCCCGGATACCCCGGACACGGCCTTTTCGACGGTCTGGACGCAGTGTCCGCAGGTCAGTCCTTCCAGGATGTACTGCGCGCCGGACGCCGGAACCTCCGACGTCGCGGCCGGGGCCGCGGCCTGCGTACCGGCCGGTGAGCAGCAGCTGCAGCCGTGCTCTGCAGTGGAGGTCAGGGGGAGCTGGGTTCGTGTTTCGGTTGTTCCGCACATGTCAGTTTTCCTTCGGAGCGAGGGATAAATGGGCTGTTGTGGTTGAAAGGCTGTAACGGCCTGGGGCCTGGACAAACCACGTCACTGACAACACTCAAAGGATACCCCCTAGGGGTATATTGCACAAGGGTCCCCGCGCCGTCTGGCGGGACCGTCCGCCGCCGCATACTGCGGGCCGTCAGGCTCTTCTGCATCGCCCGGGCCGGGGTGATACTCAGGGTATGAGCAGTCTTCCTGAACCGCGGCAGTTCCCGCCTGGGCGGCCGCCCAGGCGATGGACGTACGCGCTCCTCACTGTCCTCATCGCCGCAGTCACGGTGTACCTGATCTCCAACCACTGGCTGCACATCCTGGACGCCCTGCCGTACCTGGGCGTGGTCCTCATGATGGGCATGCACCTGTTCATGCACGGCGGCCACGGAGGACACGGCGGGCACGGAGGACACGGCGGGGCCGGCGGGGCCGGCCGGGCCCCGGGTGGGGAAGGAGCCGGGCATGTCCACTGACTACGGATACGACCTGTGGTGGCTGGTGATCCTGAATTCGCTGATCTTCATTGTCTTCGCCTTCAGCTTCATCAGGCCGAAGACAAAGCTGGACTGGCGCGCCCTGGGCGCATTTTCCGCGTTCATCGTGGCGTTGTTCACGGAAATGTATGGTTTCCCGCTGACCATTTATCTCCTCTCGGGCTGGCTGGGCAACAGCGTCCCCGGCCTGGACCCCCTGACGCACAACTCCGGACATCTGTGGCAGGACCTGTTTGGCTGGTCCGGGGACCCGCATCTGAGCCCTTTGCATGTGCTCAGCAATCTACTGATTGCGGCAGGATTCAGCGTCCTGTACCTGGCCTGGCGGGTTCTCTACGCTGCGCAGGCCAGCCACCGCCTGGCAACGACCGGCCTCTACGCGAGGGTGCGGCATCCGCAGTATCTGGGATTCCTGATCATCATGGCCGGGTTCCTGCTGCAGTGGCCCACCCTGCTGACCCTGCTAATGTTCCCGGTCCTGGTCATCGTGTACCTGCGCCTGGCCCGGAAGGAAGAACGCCTGATGGAGGCTGAGTTCGGCGAAGCCTATGCCGCCTATCGCGGGCAGGTCCCCGGGTTCTTCCCCCGTTTCGGACGCCGTCCCGCCGGCACCGCCCAGAAGCCGGGTGGGGGCCCGTGAAGGCGGGTGAGGTGGCGCGATGCTGTTTCTGGCGGTAAAGAACCTGGTTCAGGAAAAGACAAGGCTGCTGATCAGCGTTGGCGGGGTCGCGTTCAGCGTGCTGCTGATCATGAGCATCCAGGGCCTGTACCAGGGGTGGAGCAACAAGATCGGCGAATACATCCGCACCGTGCCGGCCGACTACTGGATCACCCAGACCGGCGCAACGGATATGTTCCACACCCCGTCCGTGCTGCCCCTGACCGTCCGGGATTTCCTCACCGGTGTCGAAGGGGTCGCCAGCGCCAAACCGTTCAGCGGCCGCAGGGTCGCGTTCGCGCACAACGGCAAGGACATCAACCTCTACGTCATTGCCGACGACACGGAGAACAACGTCGGGGCCCCGGCACGGGTTGTCGAGGGCAAAGCCGTCCCCGACGAGGGCGAGATCATCATCGACCGGGTGGTCGGGCGCAGCGAAAACATCCGGATCGGGGACACCATCCCTGTCGCCGGCAGGACGCTGAAAGTTTCCGGCTATTCCGAGGGCGGATACATCCTCAGCTTTTCCTTCGCGTTCGCCACCAAGGAAGACGCCGAAAGCATCCTCCAGCTTCCCGGTGCCACCAACTTCTTCCTCGTCACGGTCAAAGAGAACACCGATGCCGGTCAGGTCGCGTCCCGGATCGAAGCCGACCCGGCGGTGGATGCCATCACCAAGGACAGGTTCGTGGAAAACAACACGAACATCGTCCGGGACACTTTCCTGCCGATCATCCTGGTCCTGCTGCTGATCGGGATCGCCGTGGGCATGACCGTCATCGGTCTGACGATTTTCACCTCGACCATCGAAAAAGCCCGCGAATACGGTGTCCTGAAGGCCATCGGGGTGAGCAACCGCCAGCTCTACACCGTCGTGGTGGAGCAGGCCGTCACCGCAGCCGTGCTCGGGTACCTCGTCGGGGCGGCCCTGGCCTTGGCCGTCAGCGCCGCCGCGGGGAACTATGTTCCGGAGTTCATCACGGAGATCCGCTGGCTCGATGCGGCCTGGATTTTCGCCGTCACCCTGGTCATGGCCGTGGTGTCCTCGCTGCTGCCGGTCCGCCGGCTGGCCCGCATCGACCCGGCGGAAGTGTTCCGGGCATGAGCGTTGTCTCCGTCGAAGACGTGTCCAAGACCTTCGGGGCAGGGCACACCGCGGTGACCGCGGTGGACCACGTATCCCTCAGCGTTGATGCCGGGGACATTGTGCTCGTGATGGGACCCTCCGGGTCCGGAAAAACCACCCTGCTGTCCATGATCGGCACCCTCATGTCCCCCACGGCGGGCCGGATCCTGATCGCCGGGCAGGACACCTCCACCCTCAGTGCCGCGCAGCTGTCACGGCTGCGGCTGCGCGAGTTCGGCTTTGTCTTCCAGACCTTCAACCTGCTCTCGGCACTCACCGCTGAGGAAAACGTCATGATGCCCCTGATCACGGCAGGGGTACCCCGGAAGCAGGCCCGGGCCAAAGCCCGGATGGCGCTGGAGCAGCTCCAGCTCGGACACCGGCTGAGGAACCTTCCCCGGGACCTCTCCGGCGGGGAGAAACAGCGTGTGGCCATCGCCCGGTCCCTGGCCAACGATCCCCGGCTGATCCTCGCCGACGAGCCCACCGCCAACCTGGACGCGAAGACCGGCCAGGACGTGACCCTGCTCCTGTGTGAGACGGCCTGCCGGGAGAACAGGGCCGTCATCATCGTCAGCCATGACCAGCGGCTCCGGACCGCCGCGAAAAGGGTCATCACCATCGAGGACGGGCGTCTCACAGCGGAAGAACGCGGGGACCACGACCGGCACTGCCGCATGCACCCGGCAGGATCACAGTCATGAAGATGACTGATGAGGAACTGCTCGCGGTGCTGGCCGACCCGGCCGGGGACTTTGCGCGGATGGAACGGATCAGAACGGAAATCGACGCCGGATTCCAGCTGCTCTCGGGCCGGCTCGGGAAAGCAGTCGCCGTCTTCGGATCCGCGCGCCCCGGGCCGGAGGATCCCCGCTACACGGCAGCCCGGACGATGGGTGCCCGGTTTGCGGATGCCGGGTTTGCGGTGATCACCGGAGGAGGACCGGGCCTGATGGAAGCGGCCAACCGCGGCGCCGCGGAAGCCGGCGGCACCTCGGTCGGTCTCGGCATCGAACTCCGGCGCGAACAGGTGCTGAATCCCTACGTGGATGTGTCCATGACCTTCCGGTACTTTTTCGCCCGGAAACTCATGTTCGTCCGGTACGCCTCGGCCTTCGTTGTCCTCCCCGGCGGATTCGGCACCCTGGATGAACTCTTTGAAGCCCTGACACTTGTCCAGACCGGAAAAATCCACGAATTCCCCGTGGTCCTGATCGGCACCGAGCACTGGGCCGGGCTCATGGCCTGGATCCGGGACCGGCTCCGCGACCAGGGATTCATCGCCCCCGATGACATCCGGCTGCTGCGCTGTACCGATGACATCGATGAAGCCGTCGGACTGATCCAGCAGTGCCACCTGCGCCGGTCGGCCCTCTGAGGCTGGGGCTGACGTTGAGCGGGCCGGGTACGGGACATGGGAACGGGGCACCCCGCCCCAGAACGATGCTCTGGATCACTGCGGTGTGGGGCCTGTGTTTCCTGGCCATCAGGCTGGGCCTGCAGGATGCGCCGGTCTTGTGGTTCGCGGCCCTGAGGGCACTGATCGCGGCCGCGGCCCTGCTGCTGGTCTGCATGGTTCAGCGCAGGAACCTGCCCCGCGGGTGGCGGACCTGGGCGCTGATCACGCTGATGGGGGTCACGAATGTCACGGTGGCCTTCGCCGCAATGTTTGCCGGGACCGCCGGGATGGCCATCGGAGCCGCAGCGGTCCTCGCCAACGCCCAGCCCCTGCTGATCATCCTGCCCGCCTGGTGGCTCTACGGGGAGTCCCCGTCAGCACGGACCCTGCTCGGGATTGCCGTCGGATTCGCCGGCCTGCTGGTGGTCGGCCTGACCAGCGGCGGGGGTTCCGGTGCCTGGTTGTCCCTGCTTGCGGCCGCAGCCGTCACCGCCGGAACCCTGCTCGCCCGCGGGCTCGGCGGCGCGGATCTGGTTGCGGCCAGCGCGTGGCATTTCCTGATCGGCGGGGCACTGCTGGCCGGGATGGCCGCCGTGAGGGAACCGGCGCCGACGATCAACTGGACCCCGCAGTTCATCGCGGTCCTGCTGTTCCTGTCCCTCGTGGGGACGGCGGCGGCGTTCCTGGCCTGGTTCAGGGAAGCCGCGCGCTCCCGTCTGGACCTCCTGACTGCGTGGACCATGCTCGTTCCCGTCATCGGCATCGCAGTCTCTCTGTTCCTCCCTGGGGAACGGCCGCCACTGTCGGCGGCGGCCGGCACCGGCCTGGTCCTGGCCTCGCTGTGGCTCGTGTTCCACCAACGCAGCCGCCGGACAGGCCGTGGCGCGGGGACCAAAGCCTCTGACGCCGCAGGCCAAACGGGATGATAGTGAACCGCAGGGGCACTCGAGCGTAAGCGTGAAAGGAGGAGGCAGGGATGATGTATTGGGACGGGAACATGGGCGTCTGGGGGTACATCCTGATGGGGTTGGGTTTCGTGCTGTTCTGGGCCGCCGTCATCACCGCCATCATTCTCTTCGCACGCTCCATGGGAGCGGGCAACCAAAGGGACGGGGGCGGACCCGGTGCGGGCGCCGCCGAGAATCTGCTCGCCGAACGGTTTGCCCGCGGCGAAATCGACGAGAGCGAATACACCGCCCGGCTCAACGTACTCCGCCAGGGCCGCCGGACGTAATCCGCCGCCATCTCGGGCTTACACCTTGACGGATACCCCCTAGGGGTATACGTTCGGCTTAACTCGGAAAACGACGTCGCGGGCGGAAGCCCTTACGCACTGAAGGTCCGGCAACGGGTGCACAACCCGCTGCCCCGCCCGGATCCCTCATCGCTCAAAGGACGTACCATGCCTGCTGACCCCAAGCCCGCCCGGACCGCTTACCAACCGGGAGCGACCAACAGCCGCAGCCTGCCGGCCGGGCGGACGGCCCGGGCAGCAGCGGCGCTGAAGGAGGAGTGGTGACCACGCTTCTGAAACGCACCGTCGTGGAGGTCCGCGGCCTGCACTGGGCCAGCTCCAAAGCGGTCGTGGAACACGTCCTGCTGCAACGGCCCGGAGTCGCCGCCGTCGACGCGAACCCGGTCGCCCAGACTGCGACCGTGAGCTTTGACCCATCCGTGACATCCGTGGAACAGATCTCCGGATGGATACGGGACTGCGGATACCACTGCCGTGGCGAAGCTGTCCCCGACCACGTCTGCTACCCGATGGACGAAACAGGACCCACACCCGGGACGGAGCATGACACCGCCGGCAAGGCCGGCCATCCGCCGTCCGGACACGTCCACCCCGGTGCACCGCATCCGATGGAGCATGTGCACCCGATGGAGGCTGATCACCAGGGAATGCACCCTGGTCATGCACCGGAAACGGCGAAACCCCACGCGGAGCATGCCCATCCTCCGGCGGACAGCCATGCCGGCCACGTCCCAGGCCCGCACCCCGGGACGACCCGGACCCCGCAGGACATGATGGGCCACGGCGGACACCACGGCGGAATGTCGATGGATGACATGGTCAAGGACATGCGCAACCGGTTCCTGGTCGCGGCAATCCTGTCAGTGGGCGTGACGCTGTGGTCCCCGATGGGCCGGGACATGCTCGGCTTCACCGCACCGACCCCGTTCGGGCTCCGTGACGACGTCATGGCCCTGATCCTGTCCCTTCCGGTCATCTTCTACTCGGCCTGGATCTTCTTCGACGGCGCCTACCGGGCGCTGAAGGCCCGCACGCTGGACATGATGGTCCTGGTCGCGATCGCCGTGGGCACCGGATGGCTTTACAGCGTCTGGATCACCTTCACCGGCGGCGGTGAAGTGTTCTACGAAGCCGCCACCGTCCTGACCTCCTTTGTGCTGCTGGGCCACTGGTTCGAGATGCGCGCCCGCGGCGGGGCGAACGAGGCCATCCGCACGCTTCTCGAGCTCGCCCCGCCGGTCGCGGTCGTCATCCGCGACGGCGACACGGTCGAAATTCCCACCTCCGAAGTCCAGACCGGGGACCTGCTGCTGATCCGGCCGGGATCCAAAATCCCGGTTGACGGGGAAGTTGAGAACGGCCAGTCAGAGGTTGATGAGTCGATGGTCACGGGCGAGAGCCTTCCGGTGACCAAATCCATCGGCTCCGAAGTCATCGGCGCGTCCATCAACACCACGGGCACGATGCGGGTCCGGGCCACCAAGGTCGGTGCCGACACCGCCCTGGCCCAGATTGTGGCCCTCGTCCAGGAGGCCCAGAACTCCAAGGCACCAGGCCAGCGGCTGGCCGACCGTGCCGCTTTCTGGCTGGTCCTGGTCGCCCTGATCGGCGGAACCCTGACGTTCGCCGCCTGGCTCGCCCTCGGTGCCGGAGTCCAGACGGCACTGCTGTTCGCGATCACCGTTGTCGTGATCACCTGCCCCGATGCCCTGGGCCTTGCCACGCCGACGGCCATCATGGTTGGCACGGGCCTCGGCGCCAAACGGGGCGTCCTGTTCAAGAACGCCACCGCCCTGGAGGTCTCCGCCCGGATCGACACCGTCGTGATGGACAAAACCGGCACCCTGACCAAGGGCGAACCGGAAGTGACCGACGTCGTCGTTGAGGGAATCGGTGAGAACGAACTCCTGGCGCTCGTTGCCGCGGTGGAGCAGGAATCTGAACACCCGCTCGCAGCGGCAGTCGTCCGGCACGCCCAGGAAAAGGGTGCACCCGACCTGGCGGCCTCGGAATTCCTCAATGTTCCCGGGCACGGGGCCGGTGCGACCGTGGACGGGCGCCGGGTGCTGGTCGGCAACCGCAAACTCATGGCCAACGAAGGTATTGACCTGGGTTCGCTGGCCGCGGTCCGCGATGAACTGGCCGCCACCGGACGGACCGCCGTGCTCGTCGCCGTCGACGGCAAGGCCGCAGCTGTCATCGCTCTCGCGGACGCCGCGAGGGACACCGCCGCCGCGGCGGTCGCTGCCCTGCACGAGGCCGGGATCGAGGTCGTCATGCTCACCGGTGACAACGAAGCGACCGCACGGAGGATCGCCGGCCAGTTGGGCATCGACACCGTCATCGCCGAAGTGCTTCCCGGAGACAAATCAGCGAAGATCGCCGAACTGCAACAGACAGGGAAGAAAGTCGCCATGGTCGGCGACGGCGTCAACGACGCACCGGCCCTGGCCCAGGCCGACCTCGGCATCGCGATCGGCGCCGGCACCGACGTGGCCATCGAAACCGCCGACCTCGTCCTGATGCGCTCGGACCCGCTGGATGTGCCGATCGCCCTGCGGATCGGCAAAGGCACCCTGCGCAAGATGCGGCAGAACCTGGGCTGGGCCGTGGGGTACAACGCGATAGCCCTGCCCATCGCGGCAGGGGTCTTCGCCTTCGCCGGCCTTGTCCTCAGCCCCGAGATCGCGGCCCTGTCGATGTCCGGGTCCAGCTTCCTGGTCGCCGTCAACGCGCTGCTGCTCAAGAGGCTCAGGCTGCCCCGGCCCGAAACACCCGAGGCCACCACCGCGCATGCTGACCGGCCGCTGGCCCCGGCCGGGATCCGCTAGGCGACCGCCACCGTGGACCTCCGCCTCATCTCCCGTGTGCTGTTCCTGCGGGCCGCCTGGCGGAGACGGGACCACTGGGACGCAGCCCAAATCACTGCCCACCAGGACCGTGCCCTGCGGGAGCTGCGCCGCGCAACCTACGCCGGCTCGGAGTTCTACCGGCGTCATCACGCCGGCCTGCACGATGCCCCTCTGGGCCAGCTGCCGTCTGTGACGAAAGCGGACCTGATGGCCCACTTCGACGAGGCCGTCACGACACCGGACCTGAGCCTGGCGGATCTGGAGAACCATCTGCGGGCCCTGACACAGAGCGGGGGAGACCCGGGAGTGCCGTGGAAGGGCCGGTGGTGGGCGGCGGCGACGGCCGGCACCACTGGCCCGCGCGGGACCTTCATCTGGAACCGCTCCGAATGGGGCACGATCCTGGCGTCCTACGCTCGGGCCAACGACTGGGCGGGGATCTCCGCCGGTCTGACCCGGCCGCTGAAAATGGCATTGGTGAGTTCCCGGGTCCCCACACACCAGTCAGCTGTCGTCGGGGCGTCACTGCGCTCCGGGCTCGTCCCCACCCTGCGTCTGGATGTCACGGCACCCATGGACGAGACGGTAGCCGCGTTGAACCGGTTCCAGCCCCGGGTCCTCGTTGGTTACGCCTCAGCGCTGAAACCACTGGCGGCAGAGCAGCGCGCCGGACGCCTGCGCATCGCCCCGCGGGGGAGTGATGTCCGCTTCCGAAGTGCTCAGCCCACACACCGCATCGGAACTGGAGACGGCATGGGGAAGTGCCCCCTTCGATGTCTACGCCGCCACCGAAACGGCCGGGATAGCCTCCCCCTGCACCTACCGGAAACGCCATGTCTACGAGGACCTGCTGATCATCGAACCCGTGGACCGAACAGGAAACCCCGTGCCTGCGGGAACAACCGGAGCCAAGCTCCTCGTCACTGTCCTGTTCTCCCGCACCCTGCCGCTGATCCGCTACGAAATGTCCGACACCGTGAGACTGGGAGAACGGGGCTGCCCTTGCGGACGCGCCTTCACCGTTCTGGAGGACATCGAAGGGCGCATCGAAGACGTCCTGCAACTGCCAGGCAAAGCAGGCGATGTAAGTGTCCATCCGATCGTGTTCCACCATGTTCTGGACCAGGTTGCCGTTTCGGGGTGGCAGATCATCCAGGAAGCCTCGGGGCTCCGGGTCCTCCTGGCGGGCCTCGCACCCGGAGCCTCTACCGAGGGTGTTCGGACTGCCGTAGCCGGCGCGCTCAAGGAAATCGGTGTAGTCGACACCGCTGTGGACGTACACGTTGTTGAACGCGTCGAACGGACCGCTTTGGGGAAAGCACCCTTCGTGCGGGGTTTAATGGGCCGGCGATGACAAGTTGGTCCGCCTGAAGCAAACCCCGAGCGGGCTATTCGGCGAGGCGACGGGGCGGGTCCCGGCCAGGTCCCTGGAACGGTGACCATCCAAACGGTGAAGTCGTTGTGCCGAATGTCCAGTTCCATCGCCTTCCGAAAAGGCTCTATGACCGTCCGGTGGCGTTGACGGAATTGCCTAGGTTCGAGTGCAGACGACTTCTGACATGCGGTGCAGACGACTTCTGAAAATGACAAAAATGGGCATGTCCATGGTGCTACGATGCTGCATAACTCGACTACGAAAACTAAAGCACTCCGGACTGATCAAAAGTCTTGATGATGCGTTTTTGACTCACTTTGGGGGAGCACATTGGAACCATGGCAAATAATTGCCCCGTTGGGGTCTACGGCAGTTGCGGCATTGACGCTGACCCATCAGATCCGTAAGTCCAGCCACCCGATGAACGCGGCCCACGAACGGGCTGCGAACGCTCTAGGGTTGGCAAAGTCCCTGTCTGAGTTGGAGATCCCGGTCCAGGACGGCGCCGCGAGCCGGAAGAGAAAGAGCCTTCAAGACTCCCTGCTGGAGCAAAGCTTCCTTGCGACACAGCAGTATCTCCATCAGGCGGCTCCGGTCCTCACCAACCACAGGCAAACCTTGCTTGTCGGCATCATGGCGCCAGCCTCCCTGGTCCTTCTTTCATTCAACGTTGCCGCCGCCGAAGAGGGCTCGGCCGCCTATGCGCTAGGGCTCCTCGCAAGCGCTGTCGTACCGCTGGTGTTTGGGATTGCAACGAACATCGTCTACGACCGCGTTGATCGATATAAGGAGACGGTGAAGAGCCTGAAGGCAGCAGCCGAAGCCATGGAGCCGGAAAGTGTTCAGCGCCAACGCCAGCGGACCAGCCGCCTCAGTGTCCGAGCAAGCCGTCGGTTGGGAACGAGTAGCGGCGCCTCTAGGAGCTACAGTGACGCCTAATTCGCCTACTTTGATTGGCTATGCGCGTGTGAGTACGACCGAGCAATCGGTGGATCTGCAGCTTGATGCCCTGAACGCCGCGGGATGTTTTCGGATCTGGGTTGACTATGCCTCGGGCGCGACGGCGGATCGGCCGCAGTGGCAAGACTGCCTGGACCATCTACAGCCCGGCAACATCCTGGTGGTGAATGACCTGTCCCGGCTTGGGAGGAGTACAGCCGACCTGGCCGGCATAGTGAAGAGGCTAGCGGACCGGCACGTTGGCCTCCGGTCACTGACTGAGACGTGGCTGGACACCACCACGTCCCAGGGCGTGCTGATGTTCCACTTCTTTTCCGCCATCGCCGAGTACGAGCGGAATCGGCTGCGTGAACGAACCATGGCCGGCCTCGCAGCAGCCAAAGCCCGCGGCCGCGTCGGAGGAAGACCGACCAAGATGACACCCGACAAGGCAGCCACAGCGCATCGGATGCGCGGTGAGAAGCGGACAATCCGCGATATCGCCAAGACCATCGACGTCAGCGAGGCCACGGTTGTGCGTGAGCTCGCACGGCAGCGGAAGAGCCTGCAGGTAGCGCAAAACTAGGTGCGGCTGTTAATCCCCCGGTGCCTTCGCTAGCGTTGAGGCAAACGGAGGGGGACGGCGCACATGGCACCGAGGAAATCTAAGAACCACATTGAGGGTCAGCTGAGTCTGGAGTCCTTGTGGGCCGAACCGGAAGAGGTAGTCAATGAACGAGCACGGCAGACACGCCATGGAAACCATGAAGAATCACGACCCGGAGAGCTTCGCGCAGATAGCGGACCCCGAGACACACTTTTCGACTTTGGGGGAGGAGATCCAGCAGGCGATCTGGGACCTCAGCGAACAGCTGACACCAACCAGGGGATCGGAACCGCCGCTGGAGTACATCGGGCTGGCGAACATGGCCAAGCTCCGGGCACGCGAAATGGTGTACCAGGAGATGATCTACGCCAGCCTTCCCGCGGAGCCGGAGGAGATGGAGCCGACCTACGGGGCCCAGGAGGACGAGGAGAGCTAGAGGCCGAACCTCAGCCGGAGCCGGCAGCGGTTGCGGCGGCCGGACGGTTCCGCCCAGCATCCCAGGCCGACCTTGCCCCATCAGGACAGAAAGCCCGCTTCGCAGCAAACGTAGAAGCAATCCGCATCGTCCGGGAGCTGGAGGACCAGCAGCGGCCGGCCACCGAGGCAGAACAGCGTTCCCTGGCGCGATGGTCCAGCTGGGGAGCGGTGCCCCAGCTGTTCGATAAGACCGAATGGGCGGCCGAGCGCGCCCAGCTGCAGGAAGTCCTGAGCGAACGCGAGTATGCCGCAGCGTCGCGAACCACGACGAACGCGTATTACACCGACGCCGCCCTGGTAAAGGAAATCTGGTCCGCCGTTGACCGGCTTGGCTTCACCGGGGGAGAGGTGTTGGAACCCGGATCCGGCGCGGGAACGTTCATTGGTTTGGCCCCGGAGGGCGCCCGGATGACCGGCGTGGAGCTTGATCCGCTGACCGCCTCTATTTCCCGTGGCCTGTATCCCGACGCGACGATCCGCAGCGAGTCTTTCGCGGACACCCCGATCAAGACCAATTCCTTTGACCTTGCCGTCGGCAACGTCCCGTTCAGTAAGAACACGCTTTACGACAAGACCCACAATGCCGACTCCCGGCACTCCATGCACAACCACTTCATCCTCAAGAGCCTGGCCGCTGTGAAGCCCGGCGGCTACGTCGCCGTGCTGACCTCCAGCTTCACCCTGGACGCAACCAACCCCACCTCGAGGCGGGAGATGAGTGCAATGGCGGATCTGGTGGGCGCCGTGCGTCTGCCCACCGGCGCCCACCGCCGCGCAGCGGGCACTGAAGCACTCACTGATCTGCTGCTGCTGCGCAAGCGCGAGCCGGGCCGGGAGCCTGCCAACACGGACTGGGAAACTGTCGGGCCCGTCATCATCGACGGCCGCGACGTGAAGATCAACAACTACTTTGACCTGAACCCGCAAAACGTCCTGGGGCAGATCACCGTTGGGCACGGCATGTATGGGGAAGAAACCGTCAGCGTCAAAGCTGACGACCTCGCTGCTGTCCCGCAACTCCTCGCCCGGCGGCTCGACGTCGTTGTGCAGGAAGCGCTGGACCGCGGCCTGGGCCACGCGCCTGCCGAGCCGGCCCCGGGGAAAACCCCGGTGGCTCTGCTGCCGGCTGCCGGGCAGCAATGGGACGGCACCATCACCGCCCAACCCGACGGAACCTTCACCGTTGCCCGTGCAGGGGAACAGGTTCCGTTCCCGGTACCCAAAGCGCATGCTGCGGAGCTGAGCGACCTGTTGGGGATGCGGGACGGCGCACGCGCCCTGCTGGAGATGGAAGCTTCCGACAGCGAAGACACCCCGGCGATGTCGGCTCAACGAACCGCCCTGGCTGACCAGTACACGGCCTATGCCGCCAAATATGGACCGCTCAACCGCTTCACGGAATCTGTCCGCACGGACAAAGAAACGGGCGAAGACATCATCACCCGCCGTGCAGCACCCGCCGTGCGGATCCTGCGCCAGACGGACCCCTTCGGAACTCTGCCGCCTGCCCTGGAGAAGTTCAACGAGGAGACGCAGACCGCGACACCCGCGGCTCTGCTTCAGCACCGGCAGGTGGTGGCCCGCAAGCCACTCATGGGTGCGGACACCGTTGACGAAGCCCTTGCCATCGCCCTGGACACCTACGGTGCCCCGGAACTGGAACAGATCGCGGACCTGCTGGGCGTCACGGAAGAGGAAGCCCGCGAGCAGTTGGGCACGCTCGTGTTCGATGACCCGGAAACCGGCAAGCTCGTCACCGCACCGGAATACCTGTCCGGGAATGTCCGGACCAAGCTCGAAGCTGCCCGCGCTGCGGCGGCCGAGGACGACCGCTTGAGTGTGAACGTCACCGCGCTGGAGGAAGTCCAGCCGCCGCGGGTCGGCATGGAAGACGTCGAGGCGCGCATCGGTGCGGTCTGGATTTCCCCGAGGAACACCAACGCTTCGTCCAGGACATCCTGGCCGATCCCAACGCCAGCGTGACCAGCGTCGGCAGCGGCATCTGGCGGGTCAAAGCCAACCGTGGGACAGTCCGTTCCACGAACGAGTGGGGGACGGGCCGCCGGCCCGCCCCGGACCTGCTGCAAAGCATCCTGGAACAAAAGAGCATTCAGGTCGAGGACAAGAACGAGGACGGCAAACCGGTCGCCAACCTCGAAGAAACCGAGGCGGCCCAGGAAAAGGCCGAGGCCCTGCAGGAACGCTTCGCCGAGTGGGTCTGGGAAGACCCCGAACGTGCCAGCCGGCTCATTGACGAATACAACCGCCGCTTCAACTCCCTGGCCCTGCGCGACTACACCAAGGAGGGCGGCCGGCTGACCCTTCCGGGGCTGGCTAAGACCTTCACCCCGCATCCGCACCAGCGCACTGCCGTGGCGCGCATCATCTCCGAACCGGCCGTGGGGCTCTTCCATGAAGTCGGGGCCGGCAAGACCGCCGAAATGGTGATGGGTGCAATGGAACTCAAACGCCTGGGCATGGCCTCCAAGCCCATGGTTGTCGTCCCGAACCACATGCTGGAGCAGTTCACCCGTGAGTGGCTGGAACTGTACCCGCAGGCCCGCCTGCTCTCGGCCGGCAGTGATGACATCAAGACCAACAGCGGAGACCTGGCCGCGCGCCGGCAGTTCGTCGCCCGCGCCGCGGCGAACGACTGGGACGGCATCATCATGACCCAGCAGGCCTTCAAGAGCATCGGCGTGAAAGCCGAAACCATTGAGGCCTACCAGGAGTCGATCATCGCCGACGTCCGGCAGACTATCGTCAACGCCCAGGCCGAGGGCGAAGACCGGACCACGGTGAAGAAGCTTGAAACGAAGCTCCAGGCCGAAGAAGAGCGCATGAAGAAGCTCATGGACACCGCGCCGGACCTTGGACTGACATTCGAGGACACCGGGGTGGACTACCTGTTCGTGGATGAAGCGCACGACTACAAGAACCTGCGCACTGTCACCAATATCAAGGGCGCAGAAATCGCCGGGTCCATCCGGGCCACGGACATGCACCTGAAGCTCGAATACCTGCGCAGCACCCACCCCGGGGAACGCGTCGTCACGATGGCCACGGGCACACCGATTGCCAACTCCATCACCGAAGCCCACGTCATGCAGCGCTACCTGCGCCCGGACCTGCTCCAGGCCGCGGGAGTGGAGAACTTCGACGTCTGGGGAGCGACATTCGGGGAAACTGTAACCGCCATCGAGATGGACGCCGGAGGCCGGCTGAAGAACAAGCCGCGCTTCGCGAAATTCAAGAACGTCCCCGAGATGCTGCGGTCCTTCCACGTCTTCGCGGACGTGAAGCTCTCCGAAGACCTGACCTACCTCGAAAAGCCGGACCTCGCCCGCCGGCCCGGTGACGGGGAACGGCAGCCGGAACTGGTGCTGATCCCGCAGCCGCCCGAACTGGCCGAATACATGAAGGGCCTCGCGGACCGGCTGGATTCCCTCTCCGGCTGGGCTGAGAAGGGCGCGGACAACGCCCTCTCCGTCTACAACGACGGCCGCAAAGCCGCACTGGACCTGCGTATGGTCGGCATCGAACCAGAATCCGGGACGAAGCTGGACCACGTGGTCGCCAAGACCCTGAAAGTCTGGGAGGAGAACCGGGAGAACGAGTACGAAACCAGCTTCGAATCTGGCACCCTGTCGGCCAACAAGGGTGCACTGCAGATCATCTTCTGCGACCTCAGCACACCTTCGAAGAACACCGGACCCGACGGCAAACCGGTCTGGACCGCCTACCAGCAGATCAAGGACCAGCTCGTTGCCGGCGGCATCCAGGCAGAGCAGATCCGGTTCATCCAAGACGCGCCCAAGCCCGAGCAGAAAGCCCAGCTATTCGCCCAATGCCGCACCGGCGAAGTAGCCGTGCTGATCGGCTCCACCGCCATGATGGGGACCGGCGCCAACGTCCAGCTCCGCGCCAAAGCGATCCACCACGTCACGTGTCCCTGGCGGCCGGCTGACCTGACCCAGCGCGACGGGCGCATCATCCGTCAACGGAACGCCAACGCGGAGGTCCACAACTTCCAGTACGCCACCGTCGGCAGCTACGACAGTGCCGCCTGGGATGGGATCCAGCGCAAGGCCACCATGATCCAGCAGGTTCTCCGCGGACGCCTCGACATCCGCGAGATCGAGGACGTTGGAGACCTTGCCCTCAACGCCGCACAGATCAAGGCAGCTACCAGCGGCAACCCGCTGGTGATGGAGAAGATCGAGGCCGACGCCGCCCGGACCAAACTCGAACGGCTCAAACGAGCCCACGAGAAAGGACAGAGCACCCTCTCCTGGACACGGGCCGCGGCCGAAACCAGCATCACCAAAGCCGAAAGCAAGCTGCCCGCACTGCAGGCAGCTCTCCCGCGCATCACCCCGACCGCAGGGGATGCCTTCACCGCGACCATCGACGGCAAGAGCTACACCAAACGCCCGGAGGCCGTCGCGGCCATCTCTGAATGGATTCGTACCCACACGCCGGAGTACGGAAACTACTACCGCCAAAAGCAGGACCACGGCACCATGGCCACCCTCGGCGGCCACGAGCTGCAGGTCCGAAACGCGGCCGACGACTCCCGGCTCGGTTCTTACCAGGACCTCGCTGTCACCCTCAAAGACGTGCCCGCACCACCGCTTGTCTTTACCCGACTGGAGCTGCTGGAAGGAAGCGCCGGCATCATCACCCGGCTGGAAAACAAAGTGGCCGGGCTTCCCGATTACGAAGCCCAGCTGCGCCAAACCATCACGGAAAAACAGGCGGTGCTTGCCGACGTCGAGAGCCAGGCCGGGAAACCGTTCAAGTACGAGGCCAAACTTGTCACCGCCCGGGCGAAGTGCGCGGAACTGGACGGGAAGCTTAGGGCCTCCATTGAGCCACCGAAGCAGAACTCCGCCGACGCGCCTGTCG
Organism: Arthrobacter sp. H16F315; assembly: GCF_024124825.1. GTDB lineage: Bacteria > Actinomycetota > Actinomycetes > Actinomycetales > Micrococcaceae > Arthrobacter. The sequence continues at coordinate 24,727 of NZ_JAMXSS010000004.1, forward strand.
TTGCGGATGTCGTCGATCCTGCATTGGCACGATTTCGAAAGCTCCACGACGCCAGCTTCCCCACAGCCCCCAGCCCCAGCCGTCCATCACCGGCATCAACCCAGGCGCCTTCAACCAAACACCCACACCACGAGAGAATCGGAGGGCTGGAACGATAGATCATCCGTCCTTCAGGAACTGGGCTGAATGACTCCGGAAGCTCCACGGCGGCCGGGGTAAGTTCCGGGCGAACGCGCTGGAAACGCAGGGAGGTCTTTCCCGGCTAGACGGCGGATTCTTCCAAGGCGTGCGGAACTGGCAGCCGACTCAGCCATTCCCTGGCGTCATCCATAGAGGTGAAGTATCCGTGCGGGCACTCCTGTTCCCGCAGCAAAGCCGCAGCCATCACTCGGTCGACCACCGTGGCGCCGACCAGGGCCACGGCGGAAACAAAGCGCAGCCCCAACAGCGTCTCTCTCGCCCCCGGACTCATGCAAACGTCCACGACCTCGACGAGCATGGGCTGCAGACCGGCGGCTCCGGTCACGCCCTGGACGGCCGTGACGGCGGCTTCAGCGTCGGCAGCGGACACCGCAGAGCCCGGCGTCCACCTCAGATGGAAGGTGCCCTCCGTATCCACGCTCAAGGATGCGTTTGTGCAGGTCAGCGCGATTTCCGACATGATTTTTTTCCCCCAGTGTTTCGATGAGGGTAGCGGACCCCGTGGCATGAAAGTGATTTACTGAACAATCTTTTGGCCGGGACCCCAATGGGAGAGCACAAGGGGCTTTCCGGGGCATCCGCAGTCACGCCGGCATCGCCTCCACCGCAGCTCTATTCCGCGGACTGTGCAGGGGCTGCCATACGCCCGAGGATGACGGTCCCACCACCGTGATGCCTACCAAAGACGCATGTAAAAACCCCTAGAAATCAAGGCTAAAGCCCTATTCATTCAGTTGAATGATTGTTAGAATTGAGGTAGCAAGTCAGCCAGTCGAACCTAACTAACGTGATACGAAACAGAGGACTGAAAATGACTCTCACCATCTACACCAAGCCCGCCGGATGCTTTGGCTGCACCAAGACCAAGCAGATATTCGCAGCAGCCGGCATCGACTTCCACGAGGTGGACGTCACCAGCAACCCGGCCGCCTTCGAGTACATCACCGAAGAGCTCGGCTACTCCCAGGTCCCGGTCGTCGTCTACGACAAGGACGGCACCGAGAACCACTGGTCCGGTTTGAACCCGGGCGGGATCGAGCAGATCATCACCATCGAATCCGCCGGCCGCGTCCGCGAAGCCTAGAAACCATCACAGGAAGAAGGCATCCCATGTCAGGCGATACCAGCATCACAGTGATCGGGAACCTCACTGCCGACCCGGAGCTGCGGTTCACCCCATCCGGTTCGGCCGTCGCGAATTTCACCATCGCTTCCACGCCCAGGGCGTTCGATTCCCAGCGGAAAGAATGGGTGGACGGGGAGACGTTGTTCCTGCGGGCGAGCGTCTGGCGGGAGGCGGCCGAGCACGTCGCGGAATCCCTGACCAAAGGCACTCGCGTGATCGCTGCGGGGCTGTTGAGGTCACGCAGCTATGAGACGAAGGCGGGGGAGAAGCGCACCGTGATCGAACTCGAAGTTGAGGAGATCGGCCCGTCCCTGCGCTACGTTGCCGCGACAGTCCACAGGACCCAGGGCAGCCCGCACGATGCCGCGCAAAGCGGAGTAGGCCAGGACGAACCGCACCCGGCCGACAGCCTGAGTATCAGCAGCCGGGAGTACGCCGACGATGACCCGTGGTTCGGTATCGACGCCAACCCCGCCGGACACATCAGCGTCCGCCCCCAGGACCCCGAACCGGCGTACTGACCCACCGTCAGTGCCACTGGATATGCTGACCCCGACGGACCCCGCACCCAGCCAGCAGCGGACGCCCCCGAGGCGCCGGAGACGAACGGAAAAGACCATGGACGAGTTGCCCACCTTCGATGACATCCGCGCCAACGCATTCGCACTCCTGGGCGACGTGGAGGACGAACTTCGTTCCGACTGGCGATCCGGTGCCGGACCCACTCACGACCAGGCGGAGGCCCTGCAGGAAGCGCGCCGGGCCATCCGCGAGGCCAAGGCCGCGCTCGACAAGGCCGGACGCTAACCCCTTATTTTTCAACCAGAGGAAACGACGAACATGACGCATGAAGATGACCTCCGGAGCTGGGCAAAAGGCTCCTACACTTCCGAGGCCGGAACCGAGCTGCTGCTGCGCGCCTTCGGCGGCCGCTACGCAGCCGTCGGCAACCCCTGGATCCACACCAGCGACACCCCGGCAGGCCCGCACCAGGTGAACGCATGGATTGATTTCGAAGCGCTCGGTGAGCACGCCAACAACGGAGCCTACTCCGGTGGGGAACGGCGGTTCCTGCTGCTCGCGGCGTCCCTGGCGGAGGACGTTCCTGTCGTCCTGAGCGAAGTCATTCCTGGCTTGGACCGGCAGAACCTTGATCTGGTGCTTGCCGCCATTGCCCATGCCGGCGGCAGCCACCAGCACTCGAATATCCGGACGAACGACGACGGGAGCATGACGCTTAACCCCGGCTACCTCGACAGCCTTCACCCGTGGCCGCGGAGCCTTCGTGCCGTCTAAACGGATCGCCGCTTTCACCCCGTACTTCACGGAGGACGAGGCCGGCCGGGTCCGGGCAGCGTTCCTGGCCGCCGGGCCGTTGGAGGGTGATGCGAGCGTGTCGGACTTCATTGTTCGTGCAACGATGCGCGAAGTGAAACGCCTGGAACGCAAACACAACCAAGGCAGGCAATGGGAACCGGCTCCGGCCGGATCCCTCCGCCGCGGACAGCGCACCAGGGACGAGCTGCAGCACCGGACCGAGGTGGATTGAGAATGCCGAAACGGACTGAGAACGTGATCGAGGAACCTGCGCCGACGACGGGCCCGGTGTTCCCCAGGATGCTGACCCTGGAGCAAGTCCAGGAGATTCTGAACGTCAAAAGTGCACTGGTCTATTCGCTCGTTCGCAGTGGAGAGCTTCCCGCCGGGCAGTTCGGTGGCCGCGGTGTGTGGAGGGTCCGGGAGAGCGACCTCGCGGCGTACATCGAGGCGGCGTTCGCGAAGACCGCAGAGCGCATCGCGGCCGGTCAGATCAAGGATGACGACGTCACCGCGGAAGACTAAACAGAACACGGATACGACGAAGGCCGGCACCTCGAAGATGAACTGGTCCCCGAAAGTTGGACTCGTAAAGGTGCGAGTTCCACTTTAGCGGCCAGCGATCGGTTCTTCGAGGAAGTACCCGTCCCCTCCGGGACGGGTACTTCTTCGTTGCTGGCAGTTCTTTGGCCCCTGAATTGCGTGTTCGTTTGAGGTTTCTACTACGGGCACGGCGCCCGCGACGACCAGGTTAGTGGCAAACGCCCCCATACATAGGCACTGAAACGGTGGAGGATTTGGCGGTCGCTGTCTGGGTCACTCTGATAACTACACAGGCTGGCCCCTGAACCAGCGTCATCCCCGGGAACTGGGAAGGTCGGTCCTCACACGCGGTGACCGTATAGGAAGTGGGCAACGCGAGGCCTCCTTGCCGGACTGCCTCGCTGGTTTCCCACACTGATGCCGATGCAACAATGAGTGAAGCGTCCGACGGGGCGTCGATAGTGATGGTCTGTTCCCCAGATCCCGCTGCCACAGTTATCGGCGTCTTCCATGCCCCGTATTTCCTGCCTCCGTCGCCCGTGTAGGGGTATCCGTTCGTTTCGTCCCGGATGGGCCAGGAATAGTTTGCAGGGCTACCCGCCCAGGAAAGCGATGAAATGCCTTCGGCAGCGGGAGCCTCGGGGGCGGGAAGAGGACTGCCTTCCCATGCATCGTCACAGGTCAATTTGGAGGCAAGCTGCAGCCGCGGCTGAGGCGTATCTCGGGCGGGAACTGGCTGCTTAGTCGTGCAGCCATTGGCTGCTACAAGAACAACCAGCGCCGCTGCTGCCGTGATCTGAACTGACCGCATAGCTTCCCCCATCGAGCTATTGAACTGCTCTAAGAACACCACGGAAGAGAATAAACTGCTAACAATTTTTCGGCTGCTTCGAGGTAGACGACGCGAAGCGGCGACACACGCGCCGATGATGACGGTTCGGTAAGAAGGTCCTATGCCGCAAGCACCTGAGCACGGTACTGTGCCGGGCTCAGGCCTTGGAGCCTGATGGAGATCCTTTCGTTGTTGTACCAGTGAATGTATTCGTGCAGCGCGGACGCTAGGGCGTCAGCGCTGTTGAACAGGACGCGGTGGAAGAGCTCTTCCTTGAGGTGTCCGAAGAAGTTCTCCATAACGGAGTTGTCGTAACAGTTGGCTCTGCGGGACATGGATTGGACCGCGCCGGCGTCTTGCAGAAGTGCGCGCCAGGAGGGGTGTTGGTATTGGAACCCCTGGTCCGAGTGCACGAGCGGCCTCTGCCCTCCCTCCAGAGTTGCAAGGGCGCCGCGCAGCGAAGAGTTGGTCAGCTCCAAATTGGGCGAGATTCCGATGGCGTAGGAGATGATCTGCCGGTCGAAGAGGTCCATCACCGGGGATAGGTAGAGTTTCCTGTCGCCGACGCTGAACTCGGTCACATCGGTCACCCACTTTTCGTTCGGTGCATTCGCTTCAAACTTGCGCTTCAACAGGTTCGGGGCAACAACGCCCTGCTCGCCTTGATAGGAGTTGTAACGCTTCTTCCGACGAACCTTGCAGACCAGCCGCAGCAAACGCATCAGCTTCAGGACCGTCTTTTTTGGCCACCGTCCAGCCATTTTGGACGAGTTCGATGTGGACGCGCCGGTGGCCGTAACGGGCATGGCTCTTCTTGAAAATTTCCGTGACCGCGGCTTTGAGGTCTGCCTGCGGGTCAGGGGCGAGGAGTCGAGCTTGGTGATAGAAGTACGTGGACCGGGGCAGCCCGGCAACGTCCAGAAGAACTTCCAACCGGTGTTCGGCCTTGAGAGCGATCACAGCGCGGACCTTTAGCGCTGTTCCTCGTCCCTCAAGGCGTTTACTTTTCCCAGGAAGGCCACCTCGGCCCGCAACCGCTTGTTCTCGCGGCGCAGCCGCTCCAGCTCCGACTCTGGCTCGTCCGGATCCTTCGGAGACGCGACTGGTCGTCCAGGGGGTTTCGGACGTAAACCGTCCTCACCTCCGATGCGGTATTTCCGCACCCACTTCTTGACCAGATCCGGTGAAGAGAGTTCGAACTCCTTCGCCAGGGCGACCTGGCTCTCCCCGGCCAGGAACCGACGGACCGCATCAAGTTTGAACTCAAACGTGAACTTCCGATGCGTTGATTTCGTCACTAGCGCCGCACCTCCGCGAAGTCTCCAACGGGTATGGATGCGGATGACAGCTTTCGAATCGACCCCGATCCTCGTCGCCGCAGCCTTCGCGCCCCATCCCAACTCGAACAACGCTACAGCGGCCTCACGCTGTTCTTTAGATAACGAACTACTGTCTTGCATAAAACTGCTCCCCGATAGAAGGACCGATTTCTCAGTCCAACTTTCGGGGAGCAGTTCAAAGAAGGTGCCGGCCTTCGTCGTAGCTGCCCACCGAGCCGCCTGTGGTCTATGGCTGAAAAGAGCCAGGCGAAGCGTCCTGCCGGCGTCGGAAGCGGCGTGTCTTGGTCCATGGGAAACGTTGCCGTGGGTAAGCGGCTGCTGTCCAGGCTGTGCACGGCCGCCGGTCCCGTTGGTGAGGTGCGAGTCCGAGGTTCCCTGGCGGTTGTGTGCAGCCGGTCAGCTGGGTCCCGTCGTCCCCGTGTGTGCGGGAAAAGCAGCGGAGCGATTGGGCTTTTGCCGTGCCCATGGGGGCGAGGGGTTACTACTCTGAGCCGCCGGCAACCGGAACGGAATCCTGCGTGGTTTTCCGGCCACGTGGACGCCCGCCGGCCTTCTTGGCCGGAGCGTCCAGACCGAAGCCCCGCAGGTCCGATTCGGTCCAGTCTGCGCGCAACGCTGCTTGGTAGTCCTTGGCGTACTTCTGCTCTGCTGCGGCAAGCAGCTGGGCAGCTTCCTGGACCTCGACACCGCTGGCAGCGGCGGCCTCTTCACGGCGTTGACTTTGGTGTCCCTGGCGGCGTCGATCTTAGCGGCGGCCTTAGCGGCGATGTCGTTGATATCCATACCCAAACCCTACCGGCCAGGACCGAAGCCCCAAAGCGGGTTTTCAGCGATCGAGTGCGAAAGGCGAAAAAAACCCTCGGAGAAGGCCGTCCGGAGCAAGCTATACACTTATACGGGTGTAAGTGGCTTGTCGCGCTCGACACTGGCGGTCGGGTGCGGCACACTGGTCAGTGTGGTCCCCGGTTTCGGGGTCGCTGCGCTGGGCCTTTGAAGGGATGGATTGAATGTCGGATGAGGGATTCACTCACCGTTTCAATTTGTCGCGCCGACGTCGGGAGAACACTCCCGCCGGCAGCAAGAAGCGACGTGACCTGTGGGTCACCGTTGAAGAGGAAGCCGCGCTTGTCGCGAGGGCTGAGCGGGAGAAGGTTACCGTCCCGAACCTGCTTCTTACCTCGGCATTGTCCGAGACTCAGGAGACGACAACGGAACGGCGTGCCGCTATCGCGGAACTGATGTCGCTGCACAACCTGCTGGCCCGTTCTTCGAACAACATCAACCAGCTCGCACGGCAGGCGAACGCCACGAGCGAGTTCCCCGCCGAGGCGCACGAAGCGTTGAAGCACCTGCGATCAGTGGCAATGCGCATTGACCGCACTATTGAGGGGCTGATGTAGGGATGATCCCGAACATCACCCGCGGTTCGCGCATGAGCGGGCTCATCGTTTACCTGGCGTCGACGGATGCCAACAAGACCAAGAACGCACACTCCGATCCGCACCTGGTAGCCGGCGATGCTGCGATCATGGCGTGGTACGACGACGGTGTCCTGGACCGTGACGATGCGCTTGCTATTGCCAAGCACCTTGACCAGCCACGCAGGGCATATGACGTATCAGTTCAGATCAAGGACATGCAGTGGGACGCGACCAAGAAGGAGCGCGTTCACGTCGGCTACAAGGACGCCAGCGTGTGGCACTGCTCGCTGAGCCTGCGCGCCGAAGAAGGCGCCCTGACGGATCAGCAGTGGGGCGATATCGCGAATGATTTCGTGGATTCCATGGGCTTCACCGAAAGCAGCGGAAAGGCCCGCTGCCGGTGGGTCGCGGTCAACCACGGCACGAGTGAGAACGGCAATCACCACATCCACCTGGCCGTGTCCCTGGTCCGCGAAGACGGCACCAAGGCATCCACCCACGGCGACTACAAGAAGGCTCAGGAATCGTGCCGTGAGCTGGAGGTTAAGTACGGGCTGGAACAGCTCTCCACCGTGCACGCCACCCGCGGCTACGACCGGGCCGAGAAAGCCACGGCCGTCCGGGACGAGCGGGAAATGCACCGCTCCTCTTTGGCCCGGAAGGTCCGCGCCAGTGCCAGCTCCTCGGCGACCGAAGGTGAGTTCGTCCGGCGCGCCCGCGACACCGGCATGCTGGTCCGGCCTCGCTATGCGAAGAACACCACCGACGTCATCGTCGGGTACTCCGTAGCCGAACGCCCGAAGCAGGGTGAACGTCCTATCTGGTTCGGCGGCGGCACCCTCGCCTCCGACCTGAAGCTCGGTGCTTTGCGTGAAGAGTGGATGGACTCACCCCACCTGGCGACTGAGGCCGCAGCGGAATGGAACGCAGCGGCCCGCAACAGGCGCACCGTGTCCAGGACCGGCCCCGAGAACGGAACACCACCGGCGGAAATGTGGGTCGAGTACACCCGGAACGCGACCGCACTGGTTGAGCAGCTGCGCACACTGCCCCGTGATGACCATGCGACCTGGGCGAAGGCAGCTCGGGAAGTCTCCGGCGCGTTCGCGGCGTGGTCCCACCGGCTCGAACCGACCCCGGGCCCGTTGGCGGCCACCGCAGCCGAACTGTCCCGCACCGCCCAGCTCCGCGCCCCCCGGCAGCACAGCAAGCCCGTCGCCCTGCCGTCCATTGCCGGGACTGCCATGTTGTTCATGGTCGCGTCCAGCAAGAACAAGACGGCCGCACAATCGGCGCTCATGCTGCAACTGGTGAACACTGCCTTCGCGATCCACGAAATGCACCAGCAGTCCGGACGTACCCGTGAAGCGCAGCGGCTCCGGGCCGTCGTCACAGAGCAGCTGAAACCATTCGCGGCGACCATGCCCCGCCCGGTCACCGTCGGTGCACCGGAACAGGCAGCGGCAACGAACTCCGTAGAACTTGGACTGCGCGGCATGGCGCCCATCCGTCCAGGGTCAGCGGTACCGAGCACACCAACGCCGGCCAAAACCCACCAGCACACGGGCCGTGATTCCGGCCCCGTACTCGACCGATAACGACCACCACCAACTGCAAGGGGAGCACGATGAGTGAATCAGACGGAATGGACGAACTTCTGGACGGCGGAATGCGGCAGTCCCTCATGATCGCCTCACGCATTGCCGAGACCCTGGCCCGTCGCCGGCAGGAATCCCAACGCCAGCAGGAACACCAAGATGCCCAGGCAGCGCACGAAGCCCAGGCCCGCCTCACGGCAGACCGCAGCGCAGCGCGAGCGGCGCTGGCGCCGGTAAATAGGGACCAGTGGTGGGACAAGGCCCAGCCCCACGACATCGCCACGGCCCACGCCGTCGCTGAAGGCTGGAAAGACCACGACCCGACCGCCCTCGCGGCCTCAGAAAAGATCCGGCAGGAAGTCTTCACGCGCTACGGCATCGACACCCGCGAGGCTGGCAAGGACTCTGGATACCTGGAATCAGATATCCAGCATGCCGCCACGGACAAGGCCCGTCAGGACGCACTGGAACGCAGCCACGAAGAAACCCGCACGGCGGCCACCGAACACGAGAAGGCCATGGGCCTGCTCGCCGCTGCCCGCGCCGAAGAACTCCGCGCCCAGGCCGTGACGCTGGCCCCGGAAATGGAACGCCACCAGGTGCCCACCGAATACCTGGCCAACCCCGAGCTGGCCCAAGCGCTGCAGACCGCTCACACCGCTAAGACCCCCGCAGCCGTGGCGGCCGCGGACGCCACCGTGCAGGAACGCATGTTTCTTATAGGTAAGGACGGCATCCACGGCCCCGATCTTGACCAGCTGCGCCAGGAGACCACCGCGAACGTCAACGGTGTCGGTGACTCGCACTTTGCGGATCCCGAGTTTGTGAACGCGGCCCAGGAGATGCACGAAGCCAGGCTCCTGGCTGAGGGCGGGTTCACAGGCTCCGAGCGGGCGCCGGTGGGGGCACGGTACGAACGCGCGGAGAAGGAACTCTTTGCCCGGATGGAAGGCCTCGGCCGTGAGATCGAAAACCGCGTCGCCGGCAGCGACAGCAGCCGGCTCAAAGACCAGGCCCTCGATGCAGCGAGCACGCCGGATGCCGACTACGGCTCGGCCGAACACCACGAGAAATTCGCTGAGTCCCTGGCCAACACCGGCGCCAACGAAACCCAGATACGCGGACGCCTCGCGGCCGCCCGCAGCGAAGGCACCCACCCCAGCGCAGCCGTGACCACGGGCAAGGGCGCCGCCAAAGCCAGGAAAACAAGCACAGGGGCAGCAGTGGGCTCCGAGAGGGGAAAGAACGGGCTATCCAGGTAACTTGTGATTATTGAAAAGGGCGGGACTGCGGGAAGGCAGCGCCCTCCCTTTCCGTGATCCACGGTACCGATCACTCCCACGAACTTGAGCGCACCGTTCACCATGCCAAGGACAGGACCGTCGCTGTCACCGTGGTTTGCAGCCTTGTTCGGTGACCCAGTCCAAAGCATCCCGGGGGCTTTGTGGCGTTAGGACAAATACGGGGGGATAAGGACTCGTCAGGCACGATGCTCCACGCCCGAGAGAACGTCCAAGTCGAGGCTTTCAGTCTGGCTGAAACGTTGATAACTCATCTCAACATCAGAGAGCACCTCCACCTCGAAGGAAATGACTTCACGGTTGAGTGAGGGCCGGAGCAACGTGCCCTGTATCAGCTGTCCGAACTTAGCCCATAGCTTTGCCAACGTGGTCGCGTCACCGCCAGAATTCTGCAGGATGAGCGTCGACACGCGATCCAGATCCAGCCGGTCCCCAGTTTCGCCTTGCTTCAGGCCTCGGATGCGTTTCAGGTCCCATTCCCAGTTGGGATCGGTATCTTCGATTGGGATTAGCTGAGCCTCAGGAACGATTACATACAGAGTTAAACGTCGGCCTGGCTTGGCCCATTGGTCGGCGGAGACGCGAAGATCCGTCACCAAGTCGATGACCTTCCCAAAGGCGCTTTCTGTCCCAGACTTAGTCTGGACACGGCCGCGCAGATCCTTGAATACGGGATACACCTCGTCAGGAAAGGGGAACCTGCTAAAGGCGCGCCCAACTCGAGCAGCAATTATTCTCGTACCGTATTCGCTCGCTTCAGCTCCGCAGCGGGCCAGCAGCTTACGCCCAGCCAGCAAAGCCTTGGGGACCGAAGTGGCCCTCTCCATGTCAGCCACATACGCAACGCTGCCGTCTTTTTCCGATTCTAGGTACAGCAGAAGCGGCTTTCGTCCCTTTCTAGCATCTGAAAGATCCTGCTTACTTGGATCAATTACGGGGGCAACTAAGCATCGGGTTTTGCTCGGCTGGACGATGTCGCAAGTTTGGCTGAGGATGGCCACACCCGCTGGCGTTTCGACGATTACCGGGGAACCATCGTCCACGCCAGCAAGGATCAAGCGGTTCACGTCTGCAACGTCGCCTTGGCGCAGATTTAGGCAATCATTCGCAACAAATTCTTCAGTCACAGAGAGATGCGATCCCGAACCGACGCCGCGCCAACCTGCAGCTGGGTGTCCGGCTTCAGCTGTTGGAGCAACTTATGAAACAGGCTTTGCCCCTTTGATGAGTCGAGCAGTGCAGCCCGCCGTTGTTCAGGCGTTTCTCCGTCAACCGCGTTTACTAGCGCAAGGATCTCGGATACGCGCTCTGCATGTTGACGAGCCATTGTGGCGCCACTCAGCCAATTGTGTACGGACCGCCTTGAGACCCCTAGGAGCCGGCCCACTTGGTCCGTTGTCAATCCGGAAAGCAGACGCAGATCCGCTATGAGCTCAGACGGAGTGCGGGCCACTTGTGACTCCTGCGCGACCGAGACAGTTGTCGGAGAACTAGAGGTCGTTGGCCAGTCAGCGGCGTGCGATTGGCCGCCCATGGAAGTAACAGTCCATGAATAGGTCGGTGCCGGAGCATAGGAAGCACATGACACTACAAGGGCCAGGCCAAAGGCAAGCGAGTAAGGAAGCTTACTGAGGGGTTCGCCTACGCTCAACGACGCGCCAGTGGAAGTAATCATTCGTTTCCTCCAAATTCACGCAAAAATCCGTCAGTGATTACAAGTTTGAAGTAATCGTATGCAGCATCGGATAGCTTGCCTGCCCTAGTCACGATCGACTGAACGTCGAAAGGCTCAAATTGCTCGGAGGAAGCATCAAGATCGAGAACCCAAGAAGGGCCGGGCACAGGAGGTATTGCCGGATCTGCAGTCTCATTGGGTGGCAAGACGCCGGACCGCACTTGGAGGTTGACGTCGCCAATCGCATATCGCACTTGGTTGGCGCTGCTAACGACATTGACATCCGGTGATGCTGGGGTCAGCGAAAGATAGCCGAGAACCTCCGGGCATACGTACTCCGAAAGCCTGGAGATTAGGGCGGTGTCGTCGAGCCTGTTGACATAGCGCACACCCACGCGCTCTATCAATGGTGCTCGGACGTGTGTGTGCACACTTTCGAGGACCTTCACCAAGCGTTCACTGAATTCATCGAACGCTACGTAGCTAGTCGAGTACAGGCTTACGAAACGACGCCCAAGCATGACATGCCACGTTCGATCAACAGAGGCCCAGCGATAAATAGTGTCGCCAACGCTTTGATGGACGCCATCCGGGGTTATCTGGTATCCGACCTCCTGTATTTCCTCGTAGATTGGGTAGTCCGGCAGGGCAGAGCCAAAATTTAATGCAGTCGCCTTGAGATTCGTCTGCAAATGCGCCAGCTCTGGCCACCGAACTTGACTGAGGACTAGAGCCAAGGGGTTCGATTGCAGTCGAATGCTCTTGGAAGTGTCACCAGTAAATGGGCGGAAACGTTCTCTATCTGCCATGCTTCACACTGTACTTCACACCTGCGACATAGTAGTAGAGCCTCAATCGAAACGACCGATGTTCCCAGATGGGGTTCCCTGGAGTAGCCCGCCGGCCAGAATCTTCAACAGTCACACCATCAGGGACGAGCAGTCATAGATGGTGCGGAGATTGCCGCACAGGTCATCCCACCGTCCCGGGAACCGTCCATCGGTGGTCCATTCCCAGCCGTTCCACGCCCACGACTCCGGCCGGAAGCCGACACGCCAGACCCTACAGGCGGCCTCGCCGCGTCAGTCGTGCAGAAACCATCAGGCTGCGGCCGCGAACGCGCGTGCGGCAGCCAGCACCTGCGGGCCGGCGTCATCCACCTGACCGTCCCGAATCAGTCGCGCCGGCGGGACGTCGTCCAACTGCGGGTTCATGCCCTGGAACCAGGCCTGCACTACGGCCCGGGAATCACGCTCCGCGAGCAGGGCGGCCACGTGATACGCCGTGCGGAGCCGGTGCATCACGTCGGCGGAGGGTTTCCGTTCCCCGTCGGCCCATTGCCGGACGGCCCGGGTTTCCTTCACGGAACCGATGTACGCGACCAGCTTCGCTCCCAGGAGGTCCCTCAGATCCCGGACCAGCACGTCGTCGGCCAACCGGACGGAATCCTGATGCGCCTTCACCCCGCTGCGGGCGCCCGTTACTCCAGTCATAGTTCATGGTCCCACGAAAAGGATCCCTGAATCCAGGGGGTGAACCCAGCCGGAATCACATCTCGAATCACCGATAACCGTGATTACGTAAACCTGAACAGTGATTATTGCATCTGATGCAATATTGTCCGCTCCAGCCCCCCCGCATGACGGAACCATTCCGACCAGCAAACCTGGCCCTGACCTGCATCAATGCTCCGACGCCGGGTGGCGCGAGGCATCCTGCGGGAGACATCCGGGCGGCCATTCGGGCACCTGTTCCCGTGGAACATGAGCCTTTTACTCACGGATTTGCAACGATCCTGCATTAATTGCATGATTCATGCATCCAATGCAATGTCAGGGAGGGTTGTTGTGGCGGTTGATTCTGCCGGCCGGGTGCTGGAGTTCGGTGATGTGCGGTTCCTGCACCCCGAGGACCACGTGTTCGCCCAGATGCTCACCGGGTGGCGCAATCAGCAGTTGAGCCGGAATCTCGCCCTGGGGACCATCGAATCCAGGGAACGGCTGGTGACGCGGTTCCAGGAATCCGCCAACGAATACCCCTGGCAGTGGACACCGGCCCACGTCGACGAGTTCTTCGGCGATCTTCGCGGTGTGAAGCATGCTGCACAGTCCACGATCCGGAGCTATCAAGCAGCCCTGCGCGCTTTCTGCTCCTACGTGGCTTCCCCTGACTACGGCTGGGACAGGATCTGCGAACAGTATTTCGGAGCGCATCCCTCGCAGGTCTGCTTCGACTGGAACACCGCCGCTCACGCCCAATCAACGGAATCGTCCCCAGGCCGGCGCCCGTTCACCCGCCGCGAGCTGCAGGCCTTCTTTGACCGCGCCGACGACGAAGTCGACCGGATCGCATCACTGGGCCGCAAGGGCTGGCTCCCGGCCTACCGCGACGCGGTCCTGTTCAAGGTCGCGTACTGCTGGGGGCTACGCCGCAACGAGGTCCGGCACCTGCAGACCGTCGATTTCGCCAGGAACCCGCACGCCCGCGAGTTCGGCAAATACGGAGTGCTGCAGGTCCGGTACGGGAAGGCCATGCGGGGGTCTCCCCGAAGCGCCGGAGCGTCCTGACGGTGTTCGACTGGTCGGGCGAGATCGTCGCCGACTGGCTGGAACGCGGCCACGCGCACATGACGGACGGGCTGGACCTGTTTCCCTCCGAACGCGGCACGCTCGTGTCCGAAACCGCGTTGAACCGCCGGTTCAACCGCTACTGCGACGACCTGGGCCTCTCCCCGGCCTGGACATCCACTCGCTGCGCCGTTCCTACATCACCCACCTGATCGAGTCCGGCATGGACCCCCTGTTCGTCCAGCACCAGGCCGGTCACGAGCACGCCTCGACCACGGCGCTCTACACCTCGGTCTCCAGCGACTACCGGGTGAAGACGCTGCGCCGGGCCCTGGATTCCACGGTCCGGGACGCGCTGGCCGGAATGGGAGACTGATCCTCATGAAACGAGAGATCGACTACCGCTGGCGGCTTCCGGAACTGATGGCAGCCCGGGGACTGCACAACAGCACCGACCTCAGCCCCCTCCTTAAGGAACGCGGGATCGAACTGTCGGCCTCACAGGTCTACCGCTTGGTCACCCAGCGCCCGGAACGGATCTCGCTGATGATGGTCGCCGCCCTCTGCGACATCTTCGGCTGCGGACCCGAGGACCTGATCACCGTCACGGCCGCGGACGCGAAAGTCCGCAAGGTCGCCTCCGACGCGAACGTCGTGGAGCTGAACAAGACGATCCGTCCCAAACGCGCCCGCGTGATCCGCGATGACGGCTGAGATCACCCCGCGGCCCATCAGGCGGGGCCGTCCCCGCACCACAGGCGCGTTCATCTGTGACAGGTGCTCGAGGGCGGCCGGCCGGCACCGGGCCAGCTGGCCCGAAGGAAGGATCTGCGGGACCTGCTTCACCGCGGCCATGCGCACCCACGGCCCCTGCCCGGGTGCAGGCACGAACCGCATGCTCCCCGGACGATCCCCGGCCCACGGCAACGAGCCGGTTTGTGTTGAATGCGCAGGCATCACGCAGGACTACCACTGCGGGCGTTGCGGCGCGGAAACTGAGCACTACCGCCAGGACACCTGCGCCCGATGCTCGCTACGGGACGACCTGACCGTGCTGCTGCGCGTTGACGAATCAGTCCCTGGCGCCGAAACGGCACCGGCGAAACTGCTCACGGCCCTCTGCGGAGCCCAACGCCCCGAAAGCATCCTGACCTGGCTCCGCAGGGCCGGCGTCCGTGATCTGCTCGGGCGGCTTGCTGCCGGCGACATCCCACTCAGCCACGAGGCGCTGGATAAAGAAACACACAGCCTGCGGGTGGAGCACGTCCGCAGCCTGCTCATCCATCACCACCTGCTCCCGAATCGCGACCACTACCTCGCCCTTTTCGAACGATGGCTCACCAGCAAGATCGAGGCCGTCGAAGACCCTGACGTCCGACGGCCTCTTGAATCCTTTGCCCGCTGGCACCACCTGCGACGTATTCGGAGCCTCTCCGCAGAAGGGAAACCCACCCGCGGCCCCGTCCACAGCGCGAAGCAGGAAATCACCGAAACCATCAAATTCCTCACCTGGCTCAAAACCACCCACGGGCGGGCAGTTGAGTCCTGCGTCCAGACCGACGTCGACGCCTGGCTGGCCGACGGCCCGACCACCAGGCACGCCATCAGAACCTTCTTCATCTGGGCGGTCAAGAACCGGACCTGCACCAACATCACCATCGGCCATCGTCAAGCCAAAACCATGCCGTTGCTAGGTCAGGACCAGCGGCTCGCCATGCTCAAGGCCTGCCTCACCGAGGACGTCGACACCCTGCCCTACCGGGTGGCCGCCACGTTCCTGCTGCTCTACGCCCAGCCCGTCGTGAACATCGCCGCGATGAAAAGCACCGATGTGATCATCACGCCGGACGGCCCGCGCCTGTCCCTGAGCGAAGGCGACCCCGCACCCGTCCCGGAACCCTTTGCGTCGTTGCTTCTAGAACATCTGGCGTCGCGTCCGAACATGCGCACGGGGAGCAGTTCCGGCAGCGAGTGGTTGTTCCCCGGCTACCGGCCCGGCCGGCATATCCACCCCAACACGCTCATGCAGCGTCTCCGGGAAGTGGGCATCAACCTTCTGGGCGCACGCAACGCATCCCTCCGTGGACTTGTCACCGAAGTTCCTGCCCCGTTAGTGGCCGAAATGCTCGGCTACAGCTACCAAGTCACTCAGAAACACGCCGCGGCCGCCGCCGAACCATGGTCAACATATGCGGGTCGTCGGATATGAATCTGCTGGACATCGTCTGGTAGTGATAGGTCGTCTCAATACTTTGGATACGGAGGCATAGTTTGAGGCCACACACCGCGGATGATGGTGCTCAGGTTGCTGGCCTCCTCGGTTCTCTGAGAGGAGAACGGCTAAGCCAACCTGGAAACCAAAGCTTCCAAGGACCTCTACACCTTCACCATCCCCGCCGGGGGCAGGACTCTTAGTATCATTTGGGTGACGTGTGCGAGCAACAATGCGAGCCAGTACCTGAACGGGCTCACCTGGCAGGTCATTTCCGTGGCGAACGGCGCTAAAGTCGCCGGGGACTACTGCTCCAAAGGGAACAAGACCGTGGCCCTGGCCGCCGGTGATTACCGGCTGGAGATGGCCACGGACATTGCCCGCAACTCCTATGGTACCTACAGCTTCAGAGGAGCACTCAATGGGTGATTACGCAGGCATCGCCATTGACGAGGTCAAGATACGCAGGGTCAACACCGACGCATCGTTCACCCAGGGATTCCTCTGTATGACTGACGGCGGATCGGACCAGCCATCAGCTGACGACATCGACAGCGCCATTGCCGGCATCAGAATGCCCGAGCATCCCGACCAGAGGTTCCACGCGGTCGAAGTGAGCAAGGGAGCGGCGATCTACGTCTACCCCGTCACGGCAAACGCCGTGGAGATTGCGCGCATGATTGCCGATGCGATCGCGCCCCTCGGCTTCACCGGTACCATCACGGCATGTGCCGACCGCCCCGGCCCCAGACCCCGCACAGATCGGTACGCCTACTGTGCCGCCATCTGCTCCGTCGACGCAGCCCTGGACAACGACGAGACCCCGCTCTCCTTCCGGTCCGTGAAGAAGAACCTGGACCGGTGGGCAGTTGGCAGCCCCGTGTTCAAGGAGATCGTGGACCGGATCGCCGGCTGGGCCGCGGCCAACGCGACCGCTCCGATCCTCGCCGGGCTCCACTTCACGATGACCCAGTGCGAACCGCACCAGGTCGCCGGTCTCCTGACCCGCTGCTGCGAAGACATCGGATGGGCGTACCTGCTATTCCCCACAGCCAACGGCGACTGGTACGTCCGGTTCACCGGTGAGGGGTGGATCCTCGCCGGCACCGAGATCAAGAAGGGCAAGGACGACGCCGGGGAAGCCCTCATCCGGCTCCTCGCTGACCTGGCCCCGCTCTACGACTACGCCCAGATGTCCCGGGTCATCTTCGGACTTGTCACCCCAATGAGCGTGATGAAACAACGGGGAATCCCCGGTCCCGGAGACCGGGAGCTTAGCGCCGACCACGGATTCGTGAAGAATTCCATCCCCGGCATCTTCCCGGTGCAGGTTCTCGGACCCGGCCACCCAGACCTCCAGCCCACCGACCGCTGGCACGTTACGCCCCTCGACGCCGGCCTAAGAATGGTCACCGTCGACAACCCAAGCCAATGGTGGGCGGCCTCCGCGCTAACCCCACCACAGGAAGATCTACGCCTCCTGCGCGAAGCCAACAAGGCTCTCCTGTCCAAATGGGCCTGACCACGAGGTACTTCCGTCTGCGATTGGCCGAGCGCCTACACCACTCCCTACACCACTCCTGACCACAGCGTGTCGTTCTTGCGCAGTGGGGTCACGACGGGGTGAACCTCCATTGATTTCGACGGCGACGCTGGCGCTAGGCATTTCGCCGGCTAGGAATACTCCCGCCACGGCCTGAGTGAAATGGCCGTACTGACCGGAGGTAGGAGGAATAGTTCGAAAACGAATAATCACCGTCACCAGTAGAACCCGGCGAATCGAAGTTCCATCGCGCGCGGGTCGTCTCCCGTCTCATTTAAAGTGTCACTTTTCGCGTTGGATCTGTCCGACGCCGGTTCTTCAATTCGGTCGCCGTGAACCTGTCGGCCGCGCCTGAAAATTCGGTACCGCAATTTTTTCTGATCCTGGGAGATCTGCGGAGCGGGCCATGCGGCCGGGTTGTGAGCCACGCCGCCGTTCCAACAGCGGGGTCCTAGAGCTTCCGCCCGGGACCGTAGGGCCGACGCCCGAAGTGCGGGATGAACCCGGGAACCTGCGGGCGGGAGGTTACGTAGTCCTCACCGAATGCACCGCCAGCTCGGCTTGCTCCTCGTTTCGGGCAAGGCGCCGGTAGGGCCCCTCGAATCCCTGCATTTCATCACCCGGGCCCAGGACCTGGTCCCCTACGCGGACCCCGGCACCGTCAAAACGCACGTGGCCACCGCACTCGTGGCAGCCGCATGCCGATAGGCATCCCGGCCCGCTTCTTCACTACGTCAGCCCTAGTCATGATGCTACGCATAGCCACGGACGAGGACCGGCTGGATAAGGAGCTCGCATCCCTGGCCAAAAATTGCAATTGATCGATGGACTGGGATATTTGCCGATCGACTCCGAAGGAGCCAGGTTCCTGTTCCAGATTATCGCGGACGGCTAGGAGAAATGCAGACTCATCACCACCACCAACCTCGAGTTTTCCCGCTGGGAACCGTGTTCGGGGACGACAACATGGCCGCGCCGTCATCGACCGGTTGGTGCACCACGGACGGCTCCTGCAGTTCGGCGGGGAGTCCTACAGAGTCAAAATGCCCTAATGAAATAGGCCCACCGCCGCAATGGCAGGAAACCGAGCCCACGTGGCCTGATGCATAGCGCCGAAATGGCCGACTTAAAGTTGACGAAATACAATCACTGGCACCACACACGGATATGTATGGCGTCGAGGACGCGGAGCCGGTTGGTGATCAGGTAACCGCATCGTCGTCAGCTGCAGCTGTTGCTCAACCCAGACCGGCAAAGGCAACGGCCCGGCCTCCGGACGGGAGTACGCCCTGTAGGGCCTGACTTGTGGTCACTGTGTCGACGCTGTTGAAAAGGCGGTCTCCGGCCTGGTCGGCGTAGAGTCCGCTTCAGTGGACCTCGTCCCCGGCGGAACGTCTTGACTGACCGTCGCCGGCAGCCCGGACGCATCCGCTGTGCGAGGGGCCGTGCGATCCTCCGAATATGTCGTTGCCGGCAGCAACTAACCCCTCATCAGTCCCCGAGACCGGTCGGCCCCTGCGGGCGACGGGGCCGTCAACCGCCGCCGAGGAAAGACTCTTCGTGGGACCGCGACCCCCGCTTTCGGTCAGGGCCACCGAAATCCGCCTACCGACAGCAGTGAACCTGGCTCTGAACGGGGCACGGTCAGTGACCCGAAGGATGGTCCGTTGGGTGTTCAATCCCCGGCCCCGGTGCGGGGTTTATGTCTCCTCCGGTGCCACTGATCGCCGGGCCGATGACAAAGGCCGAGAGTGAAAACATCGCGGCGAAGATTAGCAGTCCTATGGCGGGAGCGACCCACGTCCCGAACCGGCGGTACAGGCGCAAGAGCAGCGGAATGGAAGCGAGTAGTCCCAACGCACCGAACAAAGCGGTGCCCCCGATCCGGCAACGAGCGCAGTGCCCGCGAGGAGTCCGATGTGATGCAGGATGTGCGGCAGGAGACCCACGACGAAACCTAGAACGGCGACGACCGAGTGCCACAGGGCATGCAACCGGCCCCGCCAGGTCTGTTGCTCTTCCTGGTCAGCCTCTGCGCCGGAAGGCGATACCGTGGGCCGGTGCAGTTGGTGGGAGTGATCATCGGTCATGGTGGCCGTCCGTCTCATGCGCGTGCGCTTTCGGCCTGGGCCTGACGACGAGCACGGGGCAGTCGGCGTGATGGACGGCCTGTGTGGACACAGACCCGAGGAGCAGCCCGGTGAATCCTCCATATCCGCGGGAGCCGACTACTAGAAGGTCCGCATCCTTGGAAGCTCTCAGAAGGACCGTGACGGCAGGTCCTTGCACGACGTCACCGATGACAGGCACACTCTCGGTGTCCACACTCTTCAAGGCGGCCGTCTGCATTTTTCGCGCGGCCGGCTCGAAGACCTGAGGATCCCAGATCATCGCTTCCATGCCGGCCGTCTGGGGCGGATACTCCCAGGCCGTCACGGCACGTACCTGTCCGTGTCGGAGACGGGCTTCTGTGACAGCCCACTCGAGAGCTATCTGCGATTCCGCCGAGCCGTCCACTCCGACCGCGATCCTGAACCTGTCTTCCCCGCTCATGAGTTCCGCCGTCCTAGAGGTCCTGCCTGCTGGTTGCCCTCAGTCTCCCATGCTCGACTTCAGCCGCAAGGTTACGTGATGAAGATGACCCTTCAATGAAGATGTCAGGGCGCTAGTGGAAGTGGCTGTCGGCGGGGCTGCAGTGTCTGAGGAATCCTTGTCAAGGCAGACGGGGATACCTTTGGCGATTGGAAACAGCTTTCACGGCTGCGGTGTGTGTCTCTTCGGTTCTGCCCCATCTCCGTTGATCCCTGTCGACTCACGGTGCCCGCACAGCATGCCTCGGAGCAGGTCAAGTATCATACCGCTGACAGGTCCAAGCGCTGCAGGCTGCTGGCCTGCCAAGGCTCCTTCGTCGGGTGCAGGATCCGGCCCCGGTTGTCCTGCACCTGTCCGCCGATACAACGGAATGGTGGTGATACGGCTGACCTCCGCGAGGTTGGGCGTTCCGGTGAACACGGGCCCCGCGGACCATGCGAGTACGGGCGTGAGCAGGAAGCCGCTTTCGGGAAGGGCGATGGCTGGCAGAGTCCCCAGAATGCGCACGCTGCCCGGGTCCAATGCCGTTTCCTCAGAGGCCTCGCGCAGTGCCGTAGCTGCCGGCCCGTGGTCGCCGGCTTCAGCAGCGCCACCGGGAAAGACCAGCTGCCCGGGGTAGTTGGTCAGATCGGGTGCACGTTCAGTAAGGAGCGCTGACGGGCCGTGAGGGCTGTCTGTGAGCAGCACAAGCACCGCCGCCGCCCTCAGGGTCACGTGTGTCGGCTGCCGGTCCAATCCGAGGGGGGGTCCGCCCGGTCAGCCGGGCCAAGGTGTCGGCCCATGGCGGCCGCACGGACGTTCCACGGCTCAGCCTGGTCGGGCCGGCATCGGAGTCCAGCCATTGCAGTTGTCCGGTTTGTACACGCAGCAGCCCCACCCCGGGAGCGGAGTTGGCCGACTGCACCATCCGGGTCAACTGCCCAAAACCCGGATGACCGAACAACGCACGCGCGGGACGGCGGACTGTCAGGTCAGTCGGCCCTGAGAAATCAGCGGGGTTGTTCGCGACCGCCACCAAGGCCTGGCCGGATCCCACGAGGTTCGCCACCGGGCCGCCAAAGGCAACGAGGGTCTCGCTCATCGCCGGTACCAGCAGGAGGTTGGCGCCGGCCTCGGCCAAGGCGTGCACTGCGTGAGGGTTAAGCAGGTCCCGGCAGATCGCCAGCACCAGATGCCATCCGTCATCGCTGACATGGACCCGTAGCTCGGGCCAGCCCTGGGGATGGATGTCTTCCTTGACCGGCAGGTCGGCCGGGGAATGCTTGTCCTGGGTCAACGGAGCCGCCACGCCGCGCAAATACGCGACGGCCGTGTTACGGCGCCGCGGCGACCCGTCGTGCTCGTCCTCGTGATGGTAGCTTCCGGCGACGAGCATCCTGGGGCCGCCGGCCCGGCAGGTCCAGCCTTGCAGTCGGGCGGCCAGCGACTCGGTGACGCACAACTCGGGCAGCACAACAATGCTCGCGCCGTTCGCGACGGCCGCATGGATCAGCCGGTCTATCTCCTGATGCTGTTTGTCTTCATCCTTCGGGCGGACCGGGAAGGTCCGCCCGCTGGCGTCAGCCGGGAAGTTGAACTCAGTCAGGGTGCGGTTGGGATGGCAGGTCGCCACGACGGTGTCACGATCTATGATCCCAGTGAGCTCCCGGGCAAGGCTGTAGTCGAAGATGACCTGGAACTGAGTAACCCATTCCCCGGCAAGCCGGACGTGACGCGTCTCGTCCAGGCGGTTGGCCAGCCGCCACGGCGGGGAGGTCGCCGGCATTGCGGTCACCTGCCGGAGGTCCGGACTGTCCAGCGGGATAGGATCGCCCACGCCCGGCTGGTATGGGCTGCGGCGTCGAAAGGACTCGCGGAAGCTCTGGCAGTACCGTTCGTCCAGCAGTTCGGCTAGCAGCCGCGCGACCGCTACGGCGGGAAGGCCATCGTCTGTGGTCAGTGCCGCCGCCAGGGCGCTGGCCACCTCAGCGCCCAGCATAAGTCCGGTCGATGGGGCGGGCAGCAGGGCACTGACGCCGGAGGTGACCAGTTCCGCCTTGGCGCGGCAGCCGGCATCCTGCATCCGCTCCTGCAGTACTGGGTGCTCGTCCCGGCACAGCTGCAGTAGATGAGTGAGAGCGACCAGGGGTTCCCTCTCGGCGGCGATGGCCGCCTGGATCGACGCGACTCGCTGTGGTAGCGGTGATGGCCGGGCAACGCAGGCGGCACATTCCGTCATGGATGCTGGCGTGGCGTCCCCGCTGACGTTGACCGTCCCGGGATCGCCGTGCCGGGCAATGGTGGGGCCGCCGCTGTCCTTCGCTTCCGCATCGCTTTCTGGATCGTTCACAATGCATCCTTCGCTGTTGCAGTATCATCTCGCTGAGCCCGACAGGGTCGGATTGACGGTGGGGGCATCCTGGCCGGGACAGCCGGTGGCATGGGGGCGCAGCGGGATCCGGTGCGGCGTGCGGAAGGTTGACTCCTCATCGGTATGAGCCCCCGGGTGCCGTGAAGTCCAGGCCAGATAGGCGCCAAGCGCGCCGCCCGCGCCCAGGCCGGCGCGCATCAGTGGTTTCTCCCAGTTGCCCCAACGTTCCTTGTCCCCCGCAGTTAGAGCTCCGAGACCTCCGATCAGCGCCGCAGCGATCATGCCTGCTATCAGACGGTTGCCGATGCGTTCCACCCGCCCGACCAGGGGTTCGAGTTCCGCGGCCCGTAAGTGGACTTCCAAGCCCGTGTCGAGGGTTTCCACGACTCGACGGAGTATGTCCGGCAGGTCCGCGGCCAGTTCCGCTGCGTCGGTACCGGCTGTGGCCATGCGCGTGGCCAACGCCTGCGGCGCAAATCGGCTGAACATCAGCTTCTTCGCGTAGGGGGCCAGCACCACGCCCAGATTAAAGTTGGGATCCAATTCAACTCCGATGCCTTCGGCCATGATCATCATCTTCAGGAGCTTCGCCAGTTCCTGCGGCATCTGCAGGTGGTAAGTGCGCATCAGCGCGACGGCTTGGGTGATCAGCGGCCCGATTTCGATCTGATTGAGTTGGCGGCCTTCGTAGAGGGCAATAAACCGGGTGACGTCCGCGCGCAGCCGGCTGCGGTCCACAGGCTGCCGGGTTACGGAAAGGTCCAGCAAGGCGGAGCCGACACGGCCGGGGTCGCTGCGGGCTAATGCAGTCAGCAGGACGCCGAGTTGGCCGCGCAGCTTGTCGTTCACCTCGCCAACCATGCCGAAGTCGATGAGACCTATGCGACCGTCGGATTCGATGAACAGGTTGCCTGGATGCGGATCGGCATGAAAAAACCCGTCTTCGAAGACCATTTTAACTGCTGTGCCTGCGGACCGGAGGGCCAGCGCCGCACGGTCGATCCCTGCGCGGTCCAGCGCGGTGAGGTCATTGACTTTCATCCCTACGATCCGCTCCAGCGTCAGCACCCGGGACGTAGTCGTCTCCCAAAAGACGCGGGGAATGTGTACGTCGGGATCGGCGGCAAAGTTCTCGGCGAATCGCTCCGCGTTCCGCCCTTCCTGCAGATAGTCGAGTTCTGCCCGCAAAGTCTGGGCAAACTCCGCGGCTATGCCGGGGAGGTTATAGTCAGCCGCCGCCTCCCACCGGTGGCTGATCTGGACCGCGAGGTTCTGCAGAATATCCAGATCTGCCTCGATCGTGGGAATGACGTCGGGCCGCCGGACTTTGACCACGACGGGTGTCCCGTCGTGGAGAGTTGCTGCATGGGCCTGGCCGATAGAGGCACTCGCCAGGGGGTCGAGGGTGAAATCCGCAAACACCTCGTCCGGCTCGGACCCCAGCTCTTCGCGAATAAGCTGACGGATCGTTGCCCCTGGCACAGGCGGGGCACCGTCCTGGAGTTTAGCCAACTCCGTCTGATACTGGGGCGGCAACAGGTCAGGCCGGGTGGAGAGGAGCTGGCCGAGCTTGATGAACGTCGGCCCCAGCTCCTCGAAGGCCAACCGCAAGTGGTCCGGATTCGTGTAAGGCTCGGCCCTTCGTTCGTGGCCCATGAGCCCCTGATGGAACGGGACCCACCGCTCGAGGCCAGTGATACCCACGAGGAAGCCCAGCCCGTGCCGGGCCAGAACCTCGCTGATTTCCTGATAGCGGTGTACACGTAAGTTCGTTGTCATTGTCCGTTCTGATTTCTGCATGGTGCGGGAGTCTTCGAAGTGGAACGGCGGGCCGCACGCTCCTGCACGGCTTGGCATTCCATGCAGCGTGTCCAGCGGGCTACTTTCCACGGAGGTCTTCGGGCCTTTGCAGGGCGGGCTGTCTTCGCGGCAGCACAAGGACAACCATGGACGCCAGAACCAGGACCATGCCGGCCAAACTCCACGCATTCTGGCGTTCCCCCAGGACGACCATGGACAACAGGATGCCGAACACCGGCACCAGGAAGGTCCAAGCCGAGACCGCGTCCAGGCGGCAGTGCTGGACTTCTGTGAACCAGCCGAGAAAGGCCGCAGCGGTGCCCACGAGGGAAACATAAAGGAGAATGCCGATGAAACGCACGCCCCAGTTGATGGCCGGCGCCCCCTCGGTGAGCCCGGCGATGACGGCAAGAATTGCGCCCCCGACCAGGAAATGCCATGCAATCACCTGCAGGATATCGGCCTTTATCTGCCTCGAAATCAATGTTCCGGCGGTAACCGCGAGAGCTGCGGTGATTGACAGCCACGCACCGGTGCCAGTCCCGCTGGGTAAGGCGACTGCCAATAGCCCTGCGAAGCCTGTCCCCATCGCCGCCAGCGTGCGGCCCGACACGCGCTCCTTGTATATCCACCAGGCCGGAAGCACTATGAGCAAGGGCTGTGCATTGGCCAGGACGGAGGCAGCTCCAGTCGATAGACCGGCCAGACCGCCAAACATGGCACTGAATGCCAGTGTGACATTGACAATTCCCATCACCGTTATCAGAGCCCAGGTCCGTGCCCCGCGTGGCGTCGGTTCCCGACGGAATCCCGCAACTGCTAGAAGCACCCCGCCGGCGATGAGCGCGCGCAACGCGGCGAACCACAGCAGCGGGGCGTCCTTCAGACCGATGCTGATCGCTAGAAAGCACGAGCCCCAGGCAAAGGTTATCCACAGCATCCGCAGCGGCTTCGGCCGACGGAGGCCTCCGGCCTTTTCGGAACTGATTACTGTTGAGGGTACGCGCACAGCAGCTCCTTCGTCGGCGGGGTCCCGGAGAGTCTTTCGGCTTGCACAGCTAACGGCTTAGCCGTCTTCTTGATTATGAGGGAACGGGCACCCACCGGCGGATTCGGTCCTTCACCGGCCAACGTGAACGATCGCGCCGTATGCCCACGAACATAGCCCGGAAAGCATTCGCTGAAGGCCATGCCGTCCCGGACCGGAGCCGCGATGACGGAACCGATGGCCGGCAGCACTGGGTTTCCGGATCCGGACGACCCGCAAGCCAGATACGCCAAGCGCAGCTGAACGAGCAGAAATCCTCCTTTAACGGCCTGCCCCCGACGAGGGAAGACCGCTGGCGCCGATACGGCAAGCCCCCACCTCGACCGGTATGGCCGACAACTTGTTGTGCTCGCGCTTGGAGACGGGCCACATCTGACCACGTGACCTGGACAGGTGGATCGGCCGGGCGATTGCCGGAGCTCGGAATCGGTCATGGCCAGAGCATTCGGCGGCAATTCCTGTCGGCGTTCATAAGTTGTCCTGAACGGCACCGCCAGAAGGCCTCCCGGATGGATGGCCCCGTGTCCTGCGCGCCCGGTCCTGGAAGTTTAGAATACGCACAGCGAGGCTCAGCGAGACGACCAGGACGGTTCCGCTGGTGGCGGTCCATAGGCCCGTGATAGGTGCCGGGGTTGCGGCGAGGGCTTCCGTCAGTGAACCTGCCGCCAGCACTGCAGCCGCGACGAGTATCCACAGTGCCCTTCCTGCGCGCCGGTCTCGCGGATATGTTGGTGACTTTCGCATGCTCATGCCCCCAGATGTTCTTTGACTGGAATGAAGAAAATGAGAAGTGTGAGCGTCACAATGCTCAGTATCAGGACAAGGCCGGCGGCGATCGAGACGGGGCGCCGTCGCCACAGCCGGTGCCGGCTGCGGTCCGCGAAGGGAGCTGCGGCCAGGATGATGAAAAACGCGAGCTCAGCAAAAAGAATGGCGGGCAAACCAAACCAGTCTTCCAGCGTGTATAGCCACCAAAAATTCCATGGGGGCCGGGTCACTTCGATGCCGGCAACCGGCGTCGAACCTACCGGGGGTGGAAGGAACACCGCCAGGATGCCCAGTACGCCGGCCAGCACCAGGGCGAACGCTCCGATGCGGCGCAGGTGATGGGTGAAGGGTTCGGTCGGTTCCGCAGCCGAAGCCTGTTCCCCTGAGATATCGGCCGGCAGTGACGGGTGGGGAGAGATTTTGTGGCGTTTTACCAGAAGCCCGTGCAGGGTTACGAGGACCAGGATGGTTCCTGGAAGGATCACCACATGCGCACCGTAGATTCGCACAAGGATCGACACTTGATTCGCGAACTCGGCGGAAAACCAGAACCCGGCCCCCCGAGAAGATCCCCGATCTCCACATTGTGCCCGAGCGCCTCGAAGCCCTCCTGATCCCACTTCAGAACTGTTCCCGTGAACAGGGCAAGGGTGATCAGTGCGAACAGTGCCACGCCGATGAGCCAGTTTCCTTCCCGCGGGCGTTTGAATGAGCCGGTAACGAAAACCCTGATCAGGTGCAGGGCTGCGGCGACATACATGGCTTGGGATGCCCAAAAGTGCACGCCACGCAGCACGCTTCCGCCCCAGAGGTCCGTGACGATACCGCGGACCGACTGGTTGGCCGTTTCCGGGGTAGGGCTGTAGAACTGGACCAGCAGAATGCCGCTCACCACCAGGAGACCAAAGGCTGCCGCGGTGACGCCGCCCAGGCTCCAAGCGAGGGAGTTTGCGTGTTCCGGGACGGCGTACCCCAGAGCTCCGATACCCAACCGCTCATCAATCACATCCAACAGGCGCCGGGCGCGACCGCGGCGCGGCGCTTGCGTCGGGGTTTGGCCGCCCATGGTTGCCGATTCATCGGTCATAGCAGGTTCACCGCTCTTTCCGGTCCGACTGCGCATGTTTTGATGGCCGAGTTTGGCGTCGGTGTTTCCAGGCCAGCAGTAATCGCAATTCCCTGACATTTTCCTGTGGACGGAACACATAGGCCAGCCACAATCCCGTGAGAATCGCCAGCATGGATACTGTTAGGAATCCCCAGTCCGCTCCGGCTAGCCCCCCGCGGGGTGGGAGCGGGTCAAGGACGACGGTTGTCCCCGTTTCATCGCCGGTCGCGGGCTTCAACGTGCTGAGGGCCCCGGTGATGGACTTCTGCAGCAGGGCACGTCCTTGGACTGCATTTCCTGTTTTGAGGGCAGCCTTGGCCTCTTGGAGTTCAGCGACGGAGACGCCGGCCTGGTCCGGCGCGGCGAGGGCCGCGTCGATTTTCACCAGTGCCGGTCTAACATCGGACGGATCGTGGACCAGGTGCCCCAGCGCTTGCTGGACCAGCAGATATCCTTCTGACGAAGGATTTCCCTCATCGGCGGAAGCCTCCGGGGCCGCTAGAACTCCTCCGGCGAGGAAGAGACAGGCCAGCAGGACGGCAGCCCATGCTCTTCCGACACAGGGCGGCCGCGACACTGGATGCCTGGCTTCGTGCTTGCAGGATTTTCCCAATCCCGGTTTCGTTCCCATAGATGGCTCCTTGCATGGACGACTTCTGCATGGTGTACCTGGCCGGGGGCGGCCCGGCAGGCTGAGGCACCGCTACTGAGCCTGGCCAGGTCCGGGGCCTTGAACGGGCGGTGCGCTCTTGTTTTTGCCGAAGCGGGGGATGAAACCCG
Organism: Arthrobacter sp. H16F315; assembly: GCF_024124825.1. Classification (GTDB taxonomy): domain Bacteria; phylum Actinomycetota; class Actinomycetes; order Actinomycetales; family Micrococcaceae; genus Arthrobacter. Next base: position 52,849 of record NZ_JAMXSS010000004.1, read on the forward strand.
GAACGTTGCGGGCATAGGCGAGGTAGTCCTCTCCGAATTCGGCCGCCATGTTCCTTTCTTCGTGTCTGGCAAGGCGGTGGTAGACGACAACCAGGATCGGGAACATGATCAGGGTCAGGACGGTGGGCCACTGGAGCAGGAAACCAAACATGATCGTCAAGAACCCCAGGTACTGCGGGTGGCGGAGCCGGGCGTAGATCCCAGTGACCGCCAACCGGTGCTCCGTCTGTGCCGCATACAAAACGCGCCAGGCCTGATACAGCAGGATAAAGCCGGCAGCTATGAGCACGTTGCTCAGCAGGTGCAGGGGATTCAGATGCGGATCTCCCTGCCATCCCATCAGGTCCTGCCACAGATGCCCTGAATTATGGGTCAGAAGACTCAGATTCGGGAACTGGCTGCCCAGCCAGCCGGAGAGGAAGTAGATGGTCAGCGGAAAACCGTACATCTCCGTGAACAACGCGACGATGAACGCGGCGAACCCGCCGAAGGCCCGCCAGTCGAGTTTCGTTTTCGGTTTGACGAAGCTGAACGCGAAAACAATGAATATGGCGGAGTTCAGAATCACCAGGAACCACAGGTTGTACCCGGAATCATCACTTGTCATGATTTCCACCCCCGCCTCCATGGCCGCCATGGCCTCCGTGACCGAACAGATGCATTCCCAGCATCCCCACGACGAAAACGTAGGGCAATGCGTCGAGCACATGCACCCAATGGCTGGTCAGCAGGTAGAACACGGCGACGGCAACGGTCAGGACGATCAGTGCGCGGCGCAGGTTGATTCCACCGGGGCCGGGGCCGGGTCCGAAGTTCAGCGGGGAGGATCGCCGGTCCGACGGTTGGCGATCCGGGACGGGGGTCCCGGCTGACTGGTCGGGGTGCTCGTGGTCGTGGTTCATGGCTGGTCCCCCGACAGGACGGGCAGATGGTCGACGAGGAAGTCCTGCCTCATGCCAAGGCTTGAGTCGGTCATCGTCATGGACGTCACTGCGTCCGGGGCGGAGCCGGTCAGTGCGCGGATGGCGTCGATGGTCTCGGGCACGACGATGGCCTCGTTATAGACCTGGTACGTCAGGTAAGCCTCATCTCCTTCGACTGTGACGAGTTCCTCCCAGACCGCGACTTCCCACATGTCCCCGCGCGGCCGGCCGAGATCCTTCATCAGTTCGATGGTCGAGTTCAGCGCGACGAGCCCGTCAGCCATCCGGATGAACGCGATGCGCGGGGCCGCGCGAAGCGCCGCGAGGATCCTCCTCCCTCGTCGACGGCCGGGTCAGCTGGAGGGTCCAGTAATGGTTGTGGGTCTGGGTGTGCGCTCCCTTGGCCGCGATCGTGACAACGTCCAGACCGGGCAGCACGGTCCGGGCGTCCGGGCCCTGATGGGAGGGTATTTTCGGTTCCGGGACCATCGTGTTCATGATCCCGCCCAGATGCGATTCCCAAGGGTCGGTGGCGCGGCGGATGAGGACTCCGCGGGCCTTGGCCAGCAGGCCCGCGTCCTGCAGGGCACCGAGTACCCTGACGATGCTGGTCGTGTTGCACGAGACGACACGGGTCATGTCCCGGCCCAATGCGCTGTCATAGTTGGCTTGGGCTACAAATGAATGCCCTGTGGTGTCATGGGATTCACCGCCCTGCATGACGACTTTCACACCTGCCGCGCGGTACCGGGGCAGGTTGCCGGCGGCCACGTGTTTGGGTGTCGCATCGACGACCACGTCCGCCTGCGCCAGCAGGTCGGCCAAGTCCCCGGAGATTGTCAGGCCTGCCTGGCCCATGGCGTCCCGCGCTTCGGCGGTGGATGCGAACAGCGGGAAGCGTCCCGCAGCGGACCGGATCCGCCAGTCGGTAATGATATCGGCGACGCCGATCAGTTCCATGTCCGGTTGTAACAGGACCGCGTCGGCTACCCGCTTGCCGATGACCCCGTATCCGTTGACGGCCACTCTGGTCTTAGTCATTGGTATGCCTTTCCACGTGCGGTTGCATGTTTCTTCGATGGCGGTCCTGAGCCCCGATGGTTTTGCGGTCTTCGGTACCAAGGGGAAGTCCATGTCTTCCCCGCCGGCGAGTTGCGCATAGATTCCTTCGACACCTATCCGCACAGCGGGTGCGCTGCAGGGCTGCAGCCTGATCCGGAGGTTTTCCGCCCTCAGGGACACCTCGATGTGGTGGCCCCGGTACCGGATCTGGAACCCTGCACTGCCCAGCGGGGCCGGGAGCCGGGGGAAAAGGTCAGCGCGTTGGCCTCCGTCTGCAGGCCGGCGAAAGCCCGGACGACGACATCGACCGTCCCGGACATGGCGCCAAGATGGATGCCTTCCCGGGTGGTGCCGCCCTGGGTGTCGTCCAGGTCGGCGACCAGGGCTTCACGGAAGACCTGCCAGGCCCGGGTTTCGTCGATCCGGGCGAGGACCGAGGCGTGGACCACGCGGCTGAGCGTCGATCCGTTGGCGGTTCGGGCCAGGTAGTACTCCACAGTGCGTTCCAGATCGGGTTCCGCGAACGGATAGCCGAGCCGGTGCAGCTGCGTGATCACGCCTGCGGGCCCCAGGAGGTAGATCAACATCAGGACATCAGCCTGCTTGGCGAGTTTGTACCGGTTGGTCGTGTCGTTTTCAGCTTCGAGGATTAGATCGAGCCGCCCGATGTTTCCGTACGTGGCCCGGTAGGCCGGCCAGTCCAGTTCTGCCAGGTCTTCGTAACCGTCGAACTGGCTGAGGACTCCGTCGGCATGGAACGGCACGGCGAGTCTGCGGCTGATCCGGGACCAGTGGTTGATCTCCTCCTCGGTGATCTGGAGCCGGTCCGTGAGGTCATCGCCGGGATGGCCCGCGAGTTCGCGCAGCACATCGGCGGCGCGGTCGCAGAGCCAGGAGAGCAGCACGTTGGTGTAGGCGTTATCGCGAAGGCCGGTCCCGGGCGCGTCAGGGTACCCGTCGTGGTATTCATCGGGTCCCATCACCCCTGAAATATGGAATCTGTCCTCTGCAGGGTCATAGCTGGCCAGAGAGGCGAACATCCGGGTCGTTTCGATTATCAGTTCCCCGCCGCGGGCCGCTAGCCAATCCCGGTCCCCCGTGGCCTGGTAGTGCTGCCATGCGTTGTAGGCTACGGCGAGGCCGACGTGGCGCTGGCGGCTGGAGTTGTCGGGCATCCACCGGGCAGACCGGGCGTTGTAGAGCCGGCGAGGCGTTTCTTCCCGTCCGTCGCTGCCGCTCTGCCACGGGAACAGCGCCCCGTGCAGGCCCTGCGCCTGAGCGGCCGCCCGCGCCGCATCCAGCCGGCGCCAGCGGTACTCCAGCAGGGCCCGGCTGACGTCGGGGAGCCTGAGCCCGATGACGGGAAAAACGAAAAGTTCATCCCAGAAGACATGCCCGCGGTAGCCTTCCCCGTGCAGCCCACGCGCCGGCGCCCCGGCGTCCAGGGATGCGGTATGGACGGAGATTGTCTGCAGCAGGTGGAAGACGTGCAGGTTCAGTACCAGCCGGGACTGCCGGTCGCCGTCAAGGCTGATCCCAAACTCGGCCCACAGCCGCCGCCAGACCGCTTCATGGTCCTTGAGTAGGGCGGTGAAGCCGCTGCTGTTGCGGGAAATTTCGGCCCAGACTGCGGTCTCGGGGGAGGAAATGGCACCGTCCCGGGAGGTCGCCACTGCCGCTGTCCTGGTCATGGTGGCCGGCTCTCCCTCGGCCAGCCGGAGGTCGAATTGCCGGACGTGCCGTCCGCCGTCGCGCCCGGCGTCGCGGGGCGTTGGAGCCGGGTCGACGTCGAACACCGTCCGGACGGCCAGGGCGATGCTGATCCTGCTCTGGCTGGTCTGGACCGCGCACAGGACGGTGCAGCTGTCCACTTCAGTGAAGTCAGCGTCGGTGAGGTGCCGCTGGCCGGTGCCGGCATAGTCACGGACGTTGGTGTTGGCCACCCCGGCATCGATGCCTGCACGGATGCTCACAGTGCCATTGAAGCCGTGGGCCGTCAGTTTCGTCTCCAGTGCTGCCAGGTGGGGATTGTGCATGGAGACCAGCCGCCGCTGCACGACGGTGAGTTGTTCGCCGTCGGGCCCGGTCAGGGTTGCCCGTCGTGTGAGCAGGCCCCGGCGCAGATCCAGCTCGCTTCGCTCATCGGCGACAGGAATCTCTCCCGTTGACCACCAAGGGCCGGTGCCGATGCGAACGTCCACCGGCAGCCAATTGGGGACGTTGACCAGGTGCTCTTCTTCCATGTCACGGCCGTGAATGGTGCTTGTTGTCCGGTTGTAGACGCCGGCCAGGTAGGTTCCGGGATAATGGACGCCGTCGTCCTTATGCTCCGGCTGGGTGCCTCGTGTTGCCATGTATCCATTGCCCAGGGCGGTCAGGACCTCCCGGTGGCCTTCGTGGGCAGGGTCGAACCCGTCGTAGACGAGCGTCCAGGGATCGGTGCGTGAGACCCCCAGGTCCAGCTCGGCGACGTCGCCGAGGACGATGTCGGCGCCGGCCGCCTCCAGTTGTTCCCGGTGCCCGGCTCGGTCGATGCCGACGACCAGTCCGAAGCCGCCGCGGCGTCCTGCCTGCACCCCGGCGGCGGCGTCCTCGACAACCGCGGCATGCCGGGGTGCCACACCGAGTTTCCTGGCCGCCTCGAGGAACATGGCCGGGTCGGGTTTGCCGGGCAGGTTCTGTTCGGCGGCGGTCTGCCCGTCGATGATGACGTCGAATCCTGTCTCGAGACCGGCAGCCTTGAGCAGAGCGCGGGCGTTGCGGCTGGCCGTGACCAGGCCCACGGGGATGCCCGCGGCACGCAAGCGCGCCAGCAGGGCGGTAGTCCCGGGGTAGGCCCGGATGCCCTCGCGGGCCACGGCCTCCAGGAACAGGGCGTTTTTTCGGGCGCCGAGTCCGTGGACGGACCAGACATCCGGCCCGTCATCCGGGCTGCCGGCAGGAATCCCGGCGCCGCGGGAGGCCAGGAAGGCAGTGACTCCGTCCTCGCGCTGCCGGCCGTCGACGTACCGCCGGTAATCCGCGTCCTCGTCGAAGGGCTCAGCCCCGCCGCCATTAAGCCTCGGGTCGGCCAGGACAGCGTCGAAAAGCTTCTTCCAGGCCGCCGCGTGCACGGCGGCGGTTTGTGTGACGACTCCGTCCATGTCGAACAGCACCGCCTGATACGGCAGTGCCGCGCCATGCCGGGGATCACTGGAGAGGGCGGCGGCCGCCCGCGTGGACCTGCGCCATGCTAAGCCGGCTCCTCCACTGCTTCATCGGCCGGGACATTGGCTGGACCCGGTGCGGACGTCCACTCCCAGTTCCGGATTTCCGGCATGTCCTCGCCGTGTACCCGGATGTACTGCCGGTGCTCGATGAGCTTGTTCTTGAGCTCCTCGCGGACATGCGCCGAAATGTCCTTCAGCCGGGGGACGCGGTCGATGACGTCGATGGCCAGGTTGAACCGGTCGAGCTGGTTGAGCACGCACATGTCGAAGGGGGTCGTGGTGGTCCCTTCCTCCTTGTAGCCGCGGACATGGATGTTGCCGTGGTTGGTCCGCCGGTACGTCAGCCGGTGGATCAGCCACGGGTAGCCGTGGTAGGCGAAGATCACCGGTGTGTCCGTGGTGAACAGGGCATCGAAGTCCCGCCCGGACAGGCCGTGGGGATGTTCCGTGTCATCCTGCAGTCGCATGAGGTCAACTACGTTGACCACCCGGATCTTCAGATCCGGGAACCGTCCGCGGAGGATGTCGACGGCGGCCAGGGTCTCCATTGTGGGCACATCGCCGGCGCAGCCCATGACGACGTCGGGTTCTCCGTCCGCGTCCGAACTGGCCCAGTCCCAGATGCCGATGCCTTTGGTGCAGTGCTCGATGGCCTGCTGCAGGTCCAGGTACTGCAGTTGCGGCTGCTTACCGGCGACAATGACATTGACGTACTGGCGGCTGCGCAGGCAGTGGTCGGCCACGGACAGGAGCGTGTTGGCGTCCGGTGGCAGGTAGACGCGGATGACGTCGGTCTTCTTGTTGATCACATGGTCAATGAACCCAGGGTCCTGGTGCGAGAACCCGTTATTATCCTGCCGCCACACGTGGGAGGTCAGGAGGTAGTTCAGGGAGGCGACCGGCCGGCGCCAGGGGATCTCATTGGTCGTAGTCAGCCACTTGGCGTGCTGGTTGAACATGGAGTCGACGATGTGGATGAACGCCTCATAGCAGGAAAAGAATCCGTGCCGGCCCGAGAGCAGGTAGCCTTCCAGCCAGCCCTGGCAGGTGTGTTCGGAGAGGATTTCCATGACCCGCCCGTCGCGGGCGAGATGGTCATCCTCCGGAACGGTCCGGGCATTCCAGGCCCGGTCGGTCGCGTCGAGTACGGCCCCCAGCCGGTTGGAGTTGTTTTCGTCCGGGGCGAAGACCCGGAAATTGTCCATGTTCGCAGCCATGATGTCACGCAGGAACGTGCCCAGTACGCGGGTGGATTCCACGGCTCCGGTGCCGGGATCCGCCACGGGCACGGCGTAGTCGGCGAAGTCGGGCATGCGCAGGTCGCGCAGCAACAACCCTCCGTTTGCGTGCGGGTTGCCGCTCATGCGCCGTTCCCCTGCCGGATGCAGACCGCCGACCGCCGCCACGGGTGTTCCGTTTACGTCGAAAAGTTCCTCGGGGCGGTAGCTGCGCAGCCACTGCTCGAGCACGGCTCGGTGGCTGTCATTTTCGCGGGCCTGGGTGAAGGGCACCTGGTGCGAACGCCAGCTTCCCTCGACCTTCAGCCCGTCCACTTCAGCCGGTCCCGTCCAACCCTTGGGAGAGCGCAGGACGATCATGGGCCAGCGCGGCCGTTCCGTCCGGCCCTCCTCCCGGGCGCCGCGTTTAATCTCACGGATCCCATCCAAGCAGGCGTCCAGAGCCCGGGCGAAGTCCTGATGCATCTGTTCCGGGTCTGAGCCTTCCACGTAATACGGTGTGTGGCCGTACCCGCGCAGCAGTGCGTCCAATTCCTCATGGCTGATCCGGTCCAGGACGGTGGGGTTGGCGATTTTGTAGCCGTTCAGGTGCAGGATCGGCAGCACGGTACCGTCCCGGCCGGGGTCCACGAACTTGTTGGAGTGCCAGCTGGCGGCCAGCGGACCTGTCTCTGCTTCCCCGTCACCGATCACGGCCGCCACGATGAGGTCCGGGTTATCGAACGCTGCGCCGTAGGCGTGGGAGAGCGCGTAGCCAAGCTCCCCGCCCTCGTGGATGGAGCCCGGTGTCTCCGGGGCCACATGGCTGGGGATGCCGCCGGGAAAGGAGAACTGGCGGAACAGCCGCTTCATCCCGGCAAGGTCTTGGGAGATATCCGGGTACGTTTCGCTGTAGGTGCCTTCCAGCCAGGCCGACGCCACCGGGCCGGGCCCGCCGTGCCCGGGGCCCATGATGTAGATCATGTCCAGATCCCGGTCCGTGATGGCCCGGTTCAGGTGGGCGTAAATGAAATTCAGGCCCGGGGTGGTCCCCCAGTGCCCGAGGAGCCGGGGTTTGATGTGCTCCGGACGCAGCGGTTCGCGCAGCAGCGGGTTGTCCATGAGGTAGATCTGGCCGACGGAGAGGTAGTTCGCGGCCCGCCACCAGGCATGGATGCGTTCCAGCTGGTCAGGGCTGAGGACGGGGTCGGGATCGTGTGACAGCTGGTCGTCATTCATAAGGCTTTGCCATCCTTTGGTCGGAAATTGCGCCGCAACCCCTAACGGGTTAACGGGCGGCGCTCGGGGCCGGGGCCGGTTCGGAGGCCGTCGCGGTGCCGGCAGGCTCGCCGGGCTCGGGCAGGCGCAGGCGCTTGAGCAGCAGGGCGTTGACGGCGACGATAACGCTGGAACCGGACATCGAAATCGCCGCGATCTCCGGGCTGAGCCGGATGCCCAGGGTGGTGAAGAAGACGCCGGCGGCAATGGGCAGGGCGATGACGTTGTAGCCGATGGCCCAGCCGAGGTTTTGCCGCATTTTGCGCAGGGTGCCCTTGCCGATGCGCAGGGCCACGGGAACGTCCAGCGGATCCGAACGCATCAGGACCACATCGGCGGTTTCGATGGCGACATCGGTTCCCGCGCCAATGGCGATGCCCAAGTCAGCCTGTGCCAGGGCAGGAGCGTCGTTGACGCCGTCCCCGACCATGGCAACGCGCTTGCCGGCGGCTTGCAATTCTGCAATTTTTGCCGTCTTGTCCCCTGGCAGCACTTCGGCGATGACGGTGTCGATGTTCAGTTGCGAGGCGATGCGCTTGGCGGTTGCTTCGTTGTCCCCGGTGAGCATAATGACTTCGATGCCGGCTTCGTGCATCGCCGCGACAGCCGCAGCGGCCGTCCCGCGGACTGCGTCGGCGAGGGCAATGACCCCTGCCGCCCGGCCGTCCACGGCAACCAGGACCGCAGTCCGCCCCGTCGACGCCAGTTCCTGCCGCTTCCCGGCCACCGGGCCGATGTCAATGCCCTGGGCGGTCATGAGCTTGCGGTTACCGACAAACACCTGATGTCCCCGGACCGTCGCTCCTGCGCCGTGCCCTGGAACATTGCGGAACGCCGTGGCATCCAGGGTGGGCACGCCCCTGCCCGTGGCATAGTTCACGACGGCGGCGGCGAGGGGGTGCTCGGAATCCCGTTCCACGGCGGCCACGAGGGCCAGCAGTTCTTCCTCGTCAATGCCGACGGCGATGAAGTCGGTGACTTCCGGCTTGCCCTGGGTCAGGGTTCCGGTCTTGTCCATGACAACGGCGTCGATACGGGCAGCCGTTTCCAGTGCGGTCGCGTTCTTGAACAGGATGCCCCGTTTGGCGCCCAGGCCGGTGCCGACCATGATCGCAGTCGGGGTTGCCAGCCCCAGAGCATCGGGGCAGGTGATAACAACAACCGTGATGCCAAAGAGTAGCGCGGTCTGGAGGCTTGCGCCGGTCAATAGCCAGACGGCGAAGGTGGCACTGCCGCCGATGAGGGCGACAAGAACGAGCCAGAACGCTGCCCGGTCAGCCAGCCGCTGTCCCGGGGCTTTGGAGTTCTGGGCTTCCTGGACCAGCGCGACGATTTGTGCCAGCGCCGTGTCGGCGCCGACCTTGGTGGCGCGGACCCTTAGCGTTCCCGTGGTGTTGACGGTGGCGCCGATGACTTTGGAACCAACGGTCTTGGCAACGGGAAGACTCTCGCCGGTAACCATGGACTCATCGATATCGGATTCGCCGTCTTCGACTGTTCCGTCGGTGGGAATTTTGGATCCCGGGCGAACCAGGAGCAGGTCCCCGGGCAGGACGTCGGAGGTGGGGACTTCCACCGGTTCCCCGTCACGAATCACCAGCGCCTTGGCCGGTGCCAGTTCCAGCAGCGTCCGGATGGCGTCGTTCGCGCCGCCCCGTGCTCGCATTTCAAACCAGTGCCCCAGCAGGACGAAGCTGGCCAGGACAGTGGCGGCCTCGTAGAAGACGTCGCCGCCGCCGGTTAGGGTGACGATCAGGCTGTAGACCCAGCCGGCCCCGACACCGACGGCGACGAGGACCATCATGTCCAGTGTCCGGGCACGCAGGGCCCGGTAGGCGCCGTCGAAGAAGATCCAGCCCGCATAGAAGATGACCGGGAGGGACAGAACCAGGGCAAAGACATCGTCCCGCAGCCCGAAGGGCGCCGGCACCGTGAACCCCAGGACATCCCTGCCGATCGGTGACCAGAGGGTAATCGGCACGGACAGTGTGGCTGCCACGACGAACCGGTTGCGCATGTCACGGACCATCGAGGCCATCGACATGCCGCCATGGCCGCCGCCATGCCCCATGACCTCCTGCGGATTCCTGGTGACGGGCCCGGCGTGCCCGGTGTGGGCCGGGGGTTCCATGTCGGCTGTGGTGCCGTGACCGGGATGATCGGTGTGGGACATCGCCGTGTGGTCGCCGTGAACATGGCCCTGATCCGTCGCCGGGGCCAAGCTGACGCCCGCCATTGGATCGCAGATGTGGTCCGGGACGGAGAGCCCGGCGCAGTGGTAGCCGCATTTTCGCACCCAGCCAGCCAGCTCGGCGATTGAGGTCTTGTCCGGGTCGAACGTGACGTTCGCGGTCTGTGAGACCGGATTCGCCTCCACCGTGAGCACGCCCGGCCGGCGGGAGAGCGTGGCTTCAGCGATGCTCTTGGACGATGCCCAGTGGACTCCTGCCACCTCCATGACCGCGGTTTGTGTCCTATTACTCATGCCGGAAATTCCTCTCGGGACTCGTTAGTAGTTGAAATTGGTGATTGAAGAAATGCCCAGCCGTCGCTCTCGTGGCGCGAAACACGGGCATAACACGGTGGTGACGGGCCTGGAAATGAGGGTCTGCCTGCCCCGACGGCCTGGTTATTGCCGGGCCTCAGTCGTCTGGGCGCTGCGGCGGGACGACGATGCCCACGCCGAATCAGGGTCCGGAGGGCAGAGGTCTCCTATACGCGGCTGACGGAAAGCCGGATGAGCGATACAGCGTAGAGGGGCGTTGCCGGTAGCTCGGGCAGCGCCCGAGCGTGCGGTGCCGCCGCAACGGCAACGGGAGTGCTGCCGGGGTGAGCCGGGACCGCTGAGGCAAGGACGGCTGAAGACAGCACATCCGGGCACGCCACAGTCAAGCCCAGGTTCAGGGGGCAGTGGGCGGGGCGGGGCGGAACGGGGTGTTCCCCGGGCTCTTAACCGCCGCGAGAGCGGTGTCACCCGAAACAGTGGGCCGGATGCCAACAGCGTTAGCGGCCGCCGTGTATGACGGGGCGATGGTGAGCGAGACGGCACCGGGGCTGGTTTCTTGCGGCGTAGACGTCAACGCGGGACCAAGAATTCCCGTGACGGCGACGAGAAACGACAGGACTGCGGTAATTGCAGCCGCGGAGGAAACACCCTGGTGCCGCCGCATCAAATGACGCACTCCCACCCCCGTGTTCGCGCGAAACCCAAGAGGTTTCGCCCTCTGCAGCGATCATACCGGGCCGGGTGCAGGGAAATTCAAATCCCTGTCACAAATGACCCGGGTCATCGTCGTGATCTTCGGCATGGACCACCGTTCCCGGTTCCCGGAGGACAAGGAGTGTGTGTGAAGGAACCTCGAGGGCCCCACCGGCGATCAGGGCAGCTGCTGTCACCTCCCGGGAGGTATCGAGAACCAGCTGCCAATGGAGTGCGTAGCGGGCCGGCGGCAAGGTGAACTTCCGCGGCTCGGCACCGGCATTGAAATAGAGGATGAAATCTGCGTCGGTCATCTGGCTACCGGTGCGATCGGAGCAGCGGATGCCACTGCCGTTCAGGTACATCCCCAGCGCACGTTCCGTCCCCTGGGTCCAGTCCAAAGGTTCCATCGGCGTGCCATCGGGCTTCAGCCATACAATATCGGGCACCTGGCCTCCGTCGGGTTGTCTGACCGGTCGCCCGCTGAAGAACCGGCGGCGGTGAAACGTGGGATGAGCGGCCCGCAGCCGGCTGACAGCCGCGCAAAAGTCCAGAAGGTCTTTGTCCGCATCTTCCCAGTGGATCCAGCTCAGTTCCGAATCCTGGGCATAAGCATTGTTGTTGCCCTGCTGGCTCCGCCCCATTTCATCCCCATGCAGAATCATGGGTATCCCCTGGGACAGCAGCAGCGTTGCGATAAGGCTGCGCTGCCGCCTGGACCGGAGCCGCAGGATGGCCGGGTCGTCAGTGGCGCCTTCGGCTCCGCCGTTCCAGGACCTGTTGTTACCCTCGCCGTCCGCGTTGCTCTCGCCATTGGCCTCGTTGTGTTTGTGGTTGTACGCCACGAGATCAGCCAGCGTGAACCCGTCGTGGGCTGTGATGAAATTGATCGAGGCCACGGGCCGCCGGCCGGAATGCTCATACAGATCAGATGACCCGGTCAGCCGGGAAGCCAATTCACCGAGGGTGGATGGTTCGCCGCGCCAGAAGTCCCGGATGGTGTCTCTGTATCTGCCATTCCATTCGCTCCAGTTGGGCGGGAAATTTCCTACCTGGTATCCGCCGGGGCCCAGATCCCAGGGCTCGGCAATGAGCTTGACCTGGGAGACGATGGGGTCCTGCTGGACCAGATCAAAGAAACCCGAGAGCCTGTCCACCTCGTAGAATTGGCGCGCCAGGGCAGCTGCAAGATCAAATCGGAAGCCGTCAACGTGCATTTCCGTCACCCAGTACCGCAGCGAATCCATGATGAGCTGAAGAACATGCGGGGTACGGACATTCAGCGAATTTCCGGTGCCCGTGAAGTCAACATAGAACTCCGGCCGGGACTCGTCGAGCCGATAGTATGAGGCATTATCGATGCCTCGGAAGGAGATGGTGGGACCAAGATGATTCCCCTCACCGCTGTGGTTATAAACGACATCCAGGATGACTTCAATCCCGGCCTTGTGGAGGGTCCGGACCATTGTCTTGAATTCCGTGACGGCACCCGCAGCCTCAGGTGCGGATGCATAGGCGTTGTGCGGGGCAAAGAAGCCGATGGTGCTGTATCCCCAATAATTCGATAGCCCTCGCTCCTGGAGCTGGCTGTCGTGAATGAACTGCTGGACAGGCATCAGCTCGATGGCCGTGACCCCCAGATTTTGCAGGTGGGCCACGATTGAGGGGTGGCCCAAGCCCGCGTATGTTCCACGCAGCCGTTCAGGGATTTCGGGGTGCAGCTTGGTCAGCCCTTTGACATGGGCCTCGTAAATCACGGTGTCATGGTAAGGCGTATTGGGACGCCGGTCGTCCTCCCAGTCGAACGCCGGGTCGATGACCACTGCGGTCATCATTCCGGGGAGGGAATCCGACTCATCGCGCCGCTGCGGGTCCTCCAGGCTGTAGGAAAGAAGAGCCTGGCCCCATTCAATGGTTCCTTCCATAGTCTTGGCATAAGGATCGAGCAGGAATTTGTCCGGGTTAAAGCGGAGCCCAGCGGCGGGCTCATAGGGGCCGTCGACGCGGTATCCGTATCGCTGACCGGGCCCTATCCCCGGCAGGTAGCCGTGCCAGATGTAACCATCAACTTCGGCCAGTGGGACACGGATCTCGGCGCCGGAGGCATCCACAAGGCATAATGTCACCGCCGTCGCTGATTCGGTGAACAGGGCGAAATTGGTGCCGCTTCCGTCAAAAGTTGCCCCCAGCGGATAGGGGGCCCCGGCCAGACCTGCATCTTTCGTCTCCCGCTCTTAAAGACCTATGGACATGCGCACGCGTCGCACCGGACGACGGCCCGACGAAGGGGTATCGGCCTCGGCTGCACCGGGACGAATGGTACCCGCCAGTTCTGCGGAGGAACAGTACTCTGTGATCTTCCAGGTGCCCAGCGGTACCTGGAAGACCCGGACCTCGGTGCCGCCTCCGATCCCATCCAGCCGGGGGCGTGACGGGAACATCCCTGGGCGACATCGCTCTTCCCCCTCTGCGGTTGACCATACTGAAAGGTCCTCAGACTTCTCCTTCAGCGGGTCGTGACGCCGGAATCCTGATGCTGTGGCCGAACGCCATGCGCTGCCAAGCCGGATCCCATGGGCAGGAGAGCCAACACGCGACATTCCGCGAGGGCGCCCGGGCTCGGCAGGAACAACCTTAAGTCAGGGCGTGCGACGGCGCCTGATCATCCTTATTGTTATCCCTGCGAGGCTCCCGCTGCTCATGATGATGAGCGCGGCGAAGCCGATATAGAAAAGCACAGCCGCTGACTCCGGCGGGCCCGAGGAGGAATCGGCGGCCGCGCTGATCGACCACCAGTAGCCCGCGGTCACTGTGGTCCAGGCAGCACCGGCGACGCTGACCAGCCAGGACAGCGGCGAGAACCAAGGGCTCTCCACCCGATATGAGAGCGCCGTGGCCAGTACAGCGGCGCCGGCGGCCGCGAGGACAAGGCCGCCCGCGAAGTAACGGCCGGCCAGGACTCCGGCCAGGACGCAGAGGCTTCCGACCATGACGAGCCTCCGGGGTCCAAGTGGCATCCGGGCACCGCCGCCAGGCGTCTCCTTCGCAGGCTGTTGTGAGCCGCGCAGCGTTTCGTTCTGGTGTTTCATGGCGTTTCGGGTCCTCTGTTGTGGTGAGCCCTGCCGGGTTTCCTTTCGGATTACCGGCCTTCAAGAAGACATCACGGCTCATCGTTCCAATGCACAAACACTACAGAGGTGGCGGCATCGGGGTGGCATCGCGTTCGGCACATCTGCATCCCTGGCGGGACGGTCGGTCCATCAGCCGGCCTCCCCCGCGTCGCTGCCGGATGGCGCGAGGGCCAGCGTAGTCCCTCCCTGCCGATTGGTCCTCCTCAGCCCTGGAAAGTACTTGATTAGATACCCCTAGGGGGTATACTTTTACTTATAACGTAAGGAGTTACTGTGAACCACACTGTCGAAGATACCGCTGTCTCGGGGACTGCCCCGCCTTACGGGTACACCGCGGACAAAGAGGCGTACCTGCGAAGGCTCAAACGCATCGAAGGCCAGGTGCGCGGGATTGCCCGAATGGTCAGCGAGGATTCCTACTGCATCGACATCCTGACCCAGGTCGCGGCCGTCAACAAGGCACTGCATGCGGTCAGCATTGGGCTCCTCGAAGAACATATCGGCCATTGCGTCGTCAGCGCCGCGGCCGAGTCGTCCGAAGCCGGGGATGCCAAAGTCAAGGAAGCATCCGACGCCATCGCCCGTCTGCTGCGCTAGGAACGAAGGAGGAAGTCATCATGAGCATCACCACCACAGTCAATATTTCCGGCATGGACTGCAGCCACTGCGTCGTCTCCGTCACCGAGGAACTCCAGGAACTCGATGGGGTCCAGGCGGTCACCGTGGAGCTGAACAAGGACGGCATCTCCGTAGCCACCATCACATCGGCGGTCGAGCTCGATCCGGAAAAGATCGGAGAAGCCGTCGCAGAAGCCGGCTACCTCGTCGTGGCTGCCGGGGCCTGAGTATGGACCCCGCCACCCTAACCAATTCGCGCATCATTGAACTGGACATCCAGGGGATGACCTGCGCTTCGTGCGTTGCCCGGGTGGAACGAAAACTCGGAAAACTCGACGGAGTCCAGGCCAGCGTCAACCTGCCCCTTGAATCCGCCCAGATCACAGTGCCGGATGCCATCACCGACCAGCAGATCCTTGACACGGTCGCGGCGACCGGATATTCGGCCCGGCTTAGGGCCGCACCCGCCGCCCGCGCCGACGGGCCGGAAGAGAATACGGCCGGGACAGCGCCGGAACAATCCCACGACGCACCCGCCGCATCGGCGATACTGCGCCCGCGGCTGCTGCTGGCCGCGGTCCTCACCCTGCCGGTCGTTATAATTTCCATGGTTCCGGCCGCCCAATTCCCGCAGTGGGGCTGGTGGGTCTTTGCACTCAGTCTGCCCGTGGTCACCTGGGCAGCGTGGCCCTTCCACCGCGCCGCGGCCATCAACGCCCGGCACCTGGCCTCGACGATGGATACCCTCGTTTCCATCGGCGTGGGGGCAGCTTTCCTATTCTCCACCTGGCAGCTGATTGCCGACCCTTCACTGACGGAACACCCCGGCATGGAGATGAGCGCCCACACCCTGTACTTCGAAGTCGCCGCCGTCGTCACCACCTTCCTGCTGCTGGGCAGGTACCTTGAAGCAAACGCCAAACAACGCGCAGGCAACGCTTTGAAGGAATTGTTGAACCTCGGGGCCAAAGAAGCCACCGTCCTCCGCAATGGCGTCGAGTTCCAGATCCCGGCCGACCGGCTGGCGCCCGGCGATGTTTTCCTCGTCCGCCCGGGCGAAAAGATTGCCACCGACGGGTTCGTCCTCGACGGGAACAGCGCGGTTGACACCTCGCTCATCACCGGTGAGTCGCTGCCGGTGGAGGTCGGCGTTGACGACGCGGTGACCGGGGCCACCATCAACACCAACGGACGGCTGCTCGTGAAGGCCACCCGTGTCGGCAGCGAAACAACACTGGCCCAGATGGGGCGACTCGTTAGCCAGGCACAAAGCGGCAAGGCGCCGATTGCCCGCCTCGCAGACCGAATCAGCGCGGTCTTCGTCCCGATCGTCCTCGGCGTTGCCGCGGCCACCTTCGCTGGGTGGATGCTCTCCACGACCGACCTGCAGGCCTCCTTTACCGCCGCGGTCGCGGTTCTGGTCATCGCCTGTCCCTGCGCCCTTGGTCTGGCCACACCGACAGCCCTGCTGACCGGAACCGGCCGCGGAGCCCAGCTCGGCATCCTGATCAAGGGCCCGCAGGTCCTTGAAGACACCCGGACCGTGGACACCATCGTGCTGGACAAAACCGGCACCGTGACGACCGGCCAGCTGTCCGTCGCGGGCATCCACAGCTTCTCCGGGGCAGCCAATGAGGAGATCCTGGCGCTGGCCGGCGCCGTTGAAGCCGCGAGTGAACATCCCATTGCCCGGGCCATCGCCCGCGAGGCCAAGGGCGAAGGACCACTGGGCTCGGTCACCGGCTTTGAGAGCGCACCCGGCGGAGGCGTCCGCGGAACCGTGGGCGGCCGCCATATCGTTGCCGGGCGGGCTGGGTGGCTTCAGGAGAACGGCATCATGCCGCACGAGGACCATCACGCGGCCCTGCAAAGCCAGGAGGGAACCGGCGCCACCGTCATCTGGGTCGGCGTCGACGGCCAGGCTGCCGGGATCATCAGCCTCACCGATACGGTCAAGGATGGCTCCGCGGCCGCCATCGCCAGGCTGAAAGCCCTGGGGCTACGGCCAGTCCTGCTGACCGGCGACAATGCCGCCGCCGCGGCGATCGTTGCCGCCCAAGTGGGCATCCCGGCCGAGGATGTCCTGGCGGGGGTTCTCCCGGAAGGCAAAGTTGACGTGGTCCGGAAGTTTCAGGCAGCCGGGGCTACCGTGGCGATGGCAGGGGACGGCGTCAACGATGCCGCCGCCCTGGCACAGGCTGACCTGGGTATCGCAATGGGCAGCGGCACGGACGTCGCGATCGCAGCGGCCGACCTGACGGTGATGGGAAACGACCTCGGCCAGGTGGCACAGGCCATCGAGCTGTCCCGCCGGACGTTGGCAACCATCAAAACCAACCTGTTCTGGGCTTTCTTCTACAACGCCATCGGTATCCCGGTTGCCGCGTTGGGCCTCCTGAACCCGATGATCGCCGGCGCAGCCATGGCCGCCAGCTCGGTCCTGGTCGTCAGCAACTCCCTTCGCCTGCGCCGTTTCACCGGGACGGCCCCTCGGGATCTTGCGCCGGACCCGACGGCCGCGCTGCCGGTTCCGGTCGGGCGGACCTGAGGAACCAGCGCCGGAGCCCACATCGGAAAGTACCGTCGGACACACCAAGGGCCGGTGAGCTGGCTGCCCCCAAGGCGGTCGCTCACCGGCCCTTGGCACGAGCCCTCTAGGCGCCTGCGCGGACGAACGTGACCGGGCCGGTGGCGGTCAGCCACGACAGCGGATGCACGACCGTCTGGTTCTTGCCGTTCATGCCGGAGCTGAGCACCTGGCCGTTGCCGACATAGATGCCGATATGGCCCGGCTGGATGACCATATCGCCCGGCTGCGCGTCACCAACGACCTTTCCGTAGCTCATGAACTGCATCGGGGCCAGGTCCCCGACGGGGATACCCGCGGACCCCAGAGCCTTTTCCACCAGGCGTGTGCAGTCTTGGATCATGCCAAGCTGCGCGTAAGCGGCGGAAACCATGGCGGCGTTGACCCCACCTGCCGCCGAGGCGGCAGCAGGTGGGGTCGCGGCCTGGGACTGGACAGCGATGCGGGGCTGCGCCTGGACGGCCGGGGCGGGCCGGGTCGCCACAGCGGCGGGAGCCGGCGCTGTGACTGCAGGTTTTGGTGCTTCGATGACCGGCGCCGGGGTAGTGGCAACGGCGGGGCGTTCAAAGGAAATCCGGACGCTGGAGTCAGCGGTGAGCTGAGCCTGCGTCTGGCCGGACACCTCAAGGTTTGAGGCCGGGGCCGATTCCCGCTGCGCCGGAGCGTCTGCGGCCTGGGCGGCGATCCCGCTGGTCAGTACAAGCCCCGATGCGGCGGCGATAACGGCGGCCTGCCGGCCCACGCCACCGGCGTTGTCGGCGACAGTCCGGGAAATTGTCGCGAGCGTGCTGGTCTGGACAGTAACCGCGCGGTGGCGTCCGGGATTTTTACGTGCGGACATGAAAGGAGCCTCTCCCAATGCCTGCGGGGTGAGCTGTCGGATTCGGATGGGAGACACCCGGCTGCGGTCTGCATAACTGCAGGGCGCGGCTTCACCCCAAGGTCTGCCCGAAAAGGCGGACCAAAATGTGGTTTCCCCGTCTCTGCCGGACGATTTTGCGAACGAATCCCGGGCAGCGGCAGAGTTAGGCAATCAGCACGGGAGTGCCGATTCGGAGAAATCGGCACGGTTTCGACCGTACGTTAAACCGGAAGGATTGTCACATTCAGGTAACGATGGGGCCGGCTGCGCAGACGTCCCCAGCGTTTTGCACTACATACCCCTTGGGGGTATATTTGGGTTGTTGTCAGTGAAGTGGTTTGTCCAGGCCTGCGGAACCGCCGGCCGTCACAGCCGTTCAACCCCAGCGTCCCCATCTCGACTTTTTGTAAAGGATTGAACTGACATGTGTGGAACTGAAGTCCGGACTGAACTTCCCCTTGCCGCTACGGAACTCTCCGGTTGCAGCTGCTGCACACCTGGCGCCCGGACCCAGACCCCTACCCCGGTTGAGGGCTCCGAGTACTGGGTCGAAGGACTTAGCTGCGGGCACTGCGTTCAAACTGTAGAAAAGGCGGTCAACGCCGTGGCCGGGGTGGAGTCGGCGACCGTGGATCTCGCCGCGGGAGCTAAATCCCGTCTGACGGTGACCGGCGAAGTTGCCGCAACTGCTGTGCGGGATGCGGTGACGGGCGCCGGATACAGCCTCGCCGCCAACAACTAATCCAGCGTCCCGCTGGCGACGGGAACCCCTTCACCAGCGGGCGCTGATGGAAGTCTTCCCTGCGGGGAAGCCACAATTGACGACGGCTACTGCACGCAGAATGTGGCCGAACCTCATCCGGGCCCGGCTACAACACTGTCGTCGTGGCCCTGAATGCCCCGCTACTGCGCCGGATGAAACTCAACCCGTCACAGGTCCGCTGAACCCGGCAGACGCCGCTGGCCGCCCGGCCCGGTACCCTTTAATGAAGGCAACCCGCATGGAAGGAGGATTCTCATGACCGGCGCTTTACCCCACCGAGCTGCGGCATTCCTCCGCCGCGCGGGCCTGCTGGCCGGTCTGCTGGCCATTATTGCCGGGATTCTCGGGATGCACATCATGACCGGTTCCCACGGCATGCCGGCGGCCGCCACAAGCTTGGGAACGGACATGGCCCAGGACGGGCAGGCTTCTGTCGCGGTCGCGGCAGCGCCGGGTGGCGCCGCAGCGCAGAGCACCCCGGCCCCCCAGAGTCCGCCTTCCATGTCAGGGCGTTCGTGCGCGGACGCGGGCGTATGCGCGACGATGTCCGCCATGGACGCCGTCTGCATCCCTTCCCCGGGCAACCCGCCGCTGACGGTCCCGCTGCCAGGGGTCACACCGTTCGCGGCTACCGTTCCGCCCACGTTGCCGGCTGGCTTCTCCCCCTACGCATACCTGCCCGGAAGTCCTTCCCCGGGCGACCTCTGCATCAGCCGGACGTAGACGGCTGAGTTGCGCCGTGTCCTGCCCGGCGCATAAGCCCTTACCCTGACGTGCCCCTGCCGGTACTCCGGCCTCATTGTCGTGCGCGTCACCAGCCACCGGCTCCATGCGCCGGTTGATGCCTTGAAGGACCCCGATTTCCATGAAGAAAATTCTGACAATCTCAGCGACCGCCCTCGCCGCTGCCATCGCGCTGGCTGGATGCTCCGCCGGCTCCGGAGGCAGCATGCCCGGCATGAACATGGGCGGCTCCGGCACGTCCACAGATTCCGCCCCGATAGCTATCGGGGACCACAACGGCGCGGACACCACCTTCGCTCAGATGATGATCCCCCATCACACCCAGGCCGTGGAAATGAGCGACCTGATACTCAAGAAGCAGGGCATCGACCCGAAAGTGACAGCCCTGGCCGTCAAGATCAAAGCCGAACAGGCCCCGGAGATCACCACCATGTCGGGCTGGC
The DNA here is from genome assembly GCF_024124825.1 of Arthrobacter sp. H16F315. Classification (GTDB taxonomy): domain Bacteria; phylum Actinomycetota; class Actinomycetes; order Actinomycetales; family Micrococcaceae; genus Arthrobacter. The sequence continues at coordinate 72,885 of NZ_JAMXSS010000004.1, forward strand.
TCCAGGCCTGGAACGAGCCAAGCCAGATGTCCGGCGGCGGAATGTCCGGGGCGATGAGCAGCGATGACATGACGAAACTGGACGCTGCGCAGGGCGCCGAAGCGGCCAAGCTGTACCTGAGCCAGATGATCACCCACCATCAGGGGGCCGTGACGATGGCCAAGACCGAGGAAGCCACCGGCAAAAACACCGACACGGTCACCCTGAGCAAAAACATCGTCACATCCCAGGAAGCGGAAATCCAGGAAATGAAGAACCTGCTGGCGACCCTCTAGCCAGCACTCCCACGGCACCGGACCGGTCCCGTGGTCCGGACCCGCCTTCCTCCCCTGACCTGGAGCCATCCATGCCCTTTCCCCCATCCCGCGTCCGCGTCTAGCCGCAGCCACCACCGCGGCCGCCCTGATCCTGACCCTCTCGGCCTGCACACCGGCCTCCCCTTCGACAAGTAGCGCGGCGGCCGGTCTGCCGAGCGCCCACGTCCACGGGCTGAGCGTCAACGGCGAAACCGGTCAGGTGCTCCTGGCAACGCACGCGGGCCTGTTCGACATGTCCAAAGAGACCGCCGTCAAAATCGGTCTCACGAACGACCTCATGGGATTCACCGCCGCGATGGACCAAGGCGTCTTTTATGCCTCCGGCCACCCGGGAAATGGTTCAACGCTGCCCAACCCGCTCGGGCTCATCAGGACCAGCGACGGCGGCAAGACCTGGGAGCAGCTCTCCCGCCAGGGCGAATCCGACTTCCACGCCCTCACCACCACCAAGTCCGGGATCGTGGCCTTTGACGGGACGCTCCGCACCAGCACGGACGGAAAAACCTGGAAAACCGCCGCCTCCAGCTTTACCGCGGCAGCACTGGCCGGGAACCCCTACAGCGACACCGTTCTCGCCACCACCCAGGAGGGCCTGCAGCGTTCAACTGACGGCGGCGCCACCTGGGTCTTGGACAAGGCTGCCCCGGTGGTCCAGTTCGCCGCGTTTGCCAGCGCCACGGAAGCCGTCGGGGTCGAACCCGGCGGCGCCGTGCATTACTCCCCTGACGGCGGCGCCACCTGGACCCGGAAGGGCCAGATCAGCGGCGCGGTCCAGGCCGTCGCGGCGACGGAAGGGTCGAACGGCAACCCCTGGATCTGGGCCGCGACCTCCACTGAAGTCCTGGTCTCCACCGACGGCGGGGCCACGTTCCGGCCCTCTAACGCGGCCTGAACCGATGGACATCGGCGGGTACTTTGCGTCCATGGTGACCTCCGGAGCGTTGCTTATCGCCATCCCGCTGGCCATGACGGCAGGCCTGGTGTCATTCCTCTCGCCCTGCATCCTGCCCCTGGTGCCGGGCTACCTGGGCTTCGTGTCCGGACTGACTGATCCGACCCAGCCGCACAACCGCCGCCGGGTCCTCTCCGGCGTCGGGCTCTTTGTCCTGGGTTTCGCCGCCGTGTTCACCCTCTACGGGGCCGCGTTCGGCGCCATCGGGTCCTGGCTGCTGCGCTGGCAGGATGCCCTGATGCGCGGCCTCGGTGTCGTGGTGATCCTGATGGGACTGGCGCTCCTGGGCCTGGTCCCCTGGCTGCAGCAGACCCGCAAGCTCACCCTCGGCCGCAGGACAGGGCTCGCAGGCGCACCCCTGCTGGGCATCGTCTTCGGGCTCGGCTGGACCCCCTGCATGGGCCCGACGCTGAGCGCTGTCCTGTCCTTAAGCGTCACCACCGGCAGCGCAGGACGCGGGGCGCTGCTGGCGTTCGCCTACTGCCTGGGCCTGGGCATCCCCTTCGCCCTGACGGCCATGGGCCTGAACTGGGTCAGCTCAGCTCTGGCCCTCGTCCGACGCCACATCCGCGTCGTCAACATTGCCGGCGCCTCCATGCTCATCATCCTGGGCGTGCTCATGGTTTCCGGTGTCTGGGTGAAGTGGATCTATCAGCTCCAGAACCTTTCCGGCACCTTCCTGACCCCGATCTGAAACCTGAAGGTCCATGGGGGACCCATGGATCTCGATAAGGAGAACTCCTATGAATACCCTCACCGATCAACACCTCGGCCGGCGCCGATTTTTGAGCCTGTCGGTGGCCGGGGCCGCCGCCGCGGCCCTCGCGGCCTGCACCAACAGCCAGGGCACCGCAGGCCTTCCGGCCCGCATCCAGCCCACGGACCCAATCGTTGCCGACTTCGAAGCCCGCCGGGCCGTCAGCGGAAAATCCGTCACCCAGAACCTGATGGCCGGTACCGTCCAGGCAACCGTCGCAGGGAAGCCCCTCACCACTTGGGGATACAACGGCGGCCTTAACGCGCCGGTACTGCGGGCAGTGGCAGGGGACCGCCTCCAGGTCCCGCTGGCTAACAACCTCAAGGACGAAACCAGCATTCATTGGCACGGCCTGGCCCTCAGAAACGACCAGGACGGGGTCCCCGGCCTCACCCAGAATCCGGTCGCCGCCGGCGCTGCGTTCAGCTACGATTTCCTTCTCCCCCACCCCGGCACGTACTGGTACCACTCCCATGTTGAGATGCAGCGCGAACGGGCACTCTACGGGGCCCTGATCATCGAGGACCCGGCAGAAAAACTCGTCTACGACCAAGACTGGGTCATTGTGCTGGATGACTGGATGGACGGTATCACCGGCACCCCCGACGACGTCCTGAAAGAGCTCTCCGGCGGCATGTCCATGTCCGGTAGCACGATGCCCGGCAACACCATGCCTGGCATGGACCACGGTTCCATGTCCGGCTCCATGGCCTCCGCGTCTCCCTCCGCGTCCGATCCGGGATCGGCGGGGATGGGGATGAAGCACATGCTGATGGGTTCCCGCAGTGACTTCCTCGGCGGGGACGCCGGCGACGTCAGCTACCCGTTCCACCTGTTCAACGCAAAAGCCCCGGACGATGCAGAGATCCTGACCGCCACGGCCGGGCAGGCCATCCGGCTGCGGATCATCAACGCCGCCGGCGACACCGCCTACCGCGTCGGCATCCCCGGCCAGAAACTCACCCTCACCCACACCGACGGGTTCCCCGTCGTCCACCAGGACGTCGACGCCGTCGTGCTCGGCATGGGCGAACGCATCGACGCCCTCATCACCGTCAAGGACGGGTTCACCCCCGTGATGGCGCTGCCGGAAGGCAAAACCGGCCAGGCACTGGGATTCATCAGCACCGGCACCGGCAAACAACCCCTTCCCGCCACCCTGCCGGGCACCCTGGAAGGTGCCGTCGTGGACGGCGGGCAGCTCAAAGCCGACCCGAAGGTCACCCTTGCGGCCAAAACCCCGGACCGCACCCACGAAGTACACCTCACGGGCGGCATGGCCAAATACGACTGGGGCATCAACGGGCACCGCTTCGACATGACCAAACCGTTCGAGAACGCCTTCGACATCAAAGCCGGGGAACGCGTCGAAGTGCGATTCATCAACGACACCGACATGTGGCACCCCATGCACCTCCATGGACACACGTTCCAGGTCGGTGCCGGCGGGGCGCGCAAAGACACCGTCATCGTCCGTGCCAAACAAACCGTCACGGTGATCTTCGATGCCGACAACCCCGGCCAGTGGCTCGCCCACTGCCACAACGCTTACCATGCCGAACGCGGCATGATGGGCGTCTTCTCGTACATCAAATAAGGGACACCGACCATGAACACCCCTGTCGCGACAGAACTGTTCTTCCCCTCCCCGGCCGTCAGTGCCTTCCAGCTCGGGCCGCTGACCATACGCTTCTACGCCCTGGCCATCCTGGCCGGCATCCTCGTCGGGGTCTGGCTCACCGCCCGCCGGCTCCGGTCCCGGGGCGGCACCACGTCCCAGACCCTGGACATCGTGGCCTGGGCGGTGCCCTTCGGCATCGTCGGGGGCCGGCTCTACCACGTCATCACCGACAACCAGCTCTACTTCGGCCCCGGCAAAGACCCCTGGGGTGCGTTGCGGATCTGGGAGGGCGGCCTCGGGATCTGGGGAGCCGTCGCCCTCGGGCTCGTCGGCGCCGGGATCGGCGCCCGCCGTGCCGGGGTCCCCTTCCCGGCGTTCGTTGACGCTGCCGCACCCGGGCTGCTCCTGGCCCAGGGACTGGGCCGCTGGGGCAACTGGTTCAACAACGAACTCTACGGCGAACCCACGGACCTGCCCTGGAAACTCCAGATCCACGCCATGAACCCGGCCACCGGCCAAGCCCTGACCGCACCCGACGGCACACCGGAAATCCTCGGCTACTTCCAGCCCACCTTCCTCTACGAATCGCTCTGGTGCCTGGCCGCAGCATCGCTGCTGATGTTCCTGGACCGCCGGTACACACTCGGTGCCGGGTCTGTGTTCGCCCTCTACATCGTGTTCTACACCGGAGGGCGCTTCGTCTTCGAACTGATGCGCTCCGACCCCGCCAACCTGATTCTGGGTCTGCGCGTGAACACCTGGGTCTCCGGCCTGCTCTTCCTCGCCGGCCTGGCGCTCTTCCAGAGGCTCAGGACCCGTCCCCGCTCCGCCGTCCCACACGTCCCCGTCCTCAGGCAGGACTCTGAGGCGCCCGGCAAAGGAATCCCTGCATGAGTAACGCCAGCAAACGACGTTCCGAAAACCAGGCCATCGTCGCCGCCATCCGCGGCCGGCAGCAGGCTAAACAGCGTCGGTTCAATATCCTCGTCTACGGCGGCTTCGGCCTGGTCCTCGCCGCCATCATCACCGCGGTCGCCCTCGCCGTCACCGGGTCAGTGCAGGAGCGGAACGCGGCCGCCGAGGCGGCCAAAAAGCCCATCGACGGGATCCAGGCCTTCGCCAATCTGTCCCGCAACCACGTCCAGGACGCCGTCGACTACCCGCAGCAGCCCGGCGTCGGAGGAGACCACTCCTCCGTCTGGACGAACTGCGGCATCTACACCGATCCGGTCAACGAACAGCGCGCCGTCCATTCCCTGGAACACGGCGCCGTCTGGATTACCTACAACCCCGGGCTGCCGGCATCCGGGATCACTAGACTCACCACTCTGGCCAAAGACAAGCCCTACGTCCTGCTCAGCCCGGACAAAGACCAAAGGGCCCCGGTCACCGCGACCGCCTGGGGCACCCAGGTGGCGGTCCAGGACGCCGGGGACCCGCGCATCCCCGCCTTCATCGGCGCCTACGCCCAATCCCCCGAAAGCACCGGAACCCGGCGCCGCCTGCACCGGCGGAACCAACGGCTAAGCACACCATCTCTCAAGCAAAGGAATCTCCATGAAGAAATTCCACAAGCCCAAACCCGCGGCCGACTCCGAGTCCCGCTATCGCCGGCACCGGCGGCTCGTCCGGATCGGTCAGGTCCTCATGGCCACCGGCGCACTGGTCGCCATCAGCCACTGGATCGCCCACCTCGCACCCACAGGGCAGGGACCGGGCATCACTGAGGACATATTCATTGGCTACCCCACCGGCGGCGTGCTGATCCTCATCGGCGCCGTCATCGCCGGACGCACCGAAACCAAGAAGCGCTGAGCATGCCGCCCTGGGACGTTGTCCTGTCATCGTGGACCCTGAACTGGCCGGCCCTGGCACTCCTGGTCCCCGCCGCCGGACTGTATGCCCGCGGCCTCCGCGCAGCCAGGCGCCGCGGGATCCACTGGCCGAGGCGGCGGACACTGACCTTCTACGTCCTGGGCCTGGGCAGCTTCGCTGCGCTCAGTTTCGGGTTCACCGGCGTCTACAGCCACGACCTGCGCTGGGTCTTCACCCTGAAGATCACCTCATACCTGTTCATCGTCCCGCTCCTGGTCACCGCGGGCAAACCACTGACCCTTGCCAGGGAAACGCTGGGACCGGCCGGGGCGCAACGGCTCCGGATATTCCTGGGACACCCGGTGATGCGTTCGCTGAGCAATACCGTCGTGGCCGCGCTGCTGGGCCTGGGAATGTTCACCCTCTTCCTGACCCCCTGTTCCATCCCCTAAGAACCGACCCGCTCTGGGACCTCGTCCTGACCGTTCTGGTGCCGCTAACAGGGATGCTGATGGTGGTGCCCATCATCGAAGACGAGTCGGCCAAGGCCGTCAGCGCGCTGATCATCGTCGAATTCATCTACGTGTTCATCGAACTCGTCGCTGATGCCGTGCCCGGGATCATGATGCGGATCAGTCCACAAATCCTGGACGGGGCAACCCAGGCCCTCACCGGGCATCCGGGCTGGCTTCCCGGACCGCTGCGGGACCAGCAGCTCGCCGGAGACCTGCTGTGGTTCCTGGCCGAAATCGTCGATGTGCCCCTGATCATCCTGATGTTCGTCAGGTTCGCCCGCAGCGACCGGAACGAGGCGACCTCCTTCGACAGCCTCACCAACGAACAGCTCGAGGCGCTGAACCGCGAACACCTCAGTGGTCCGCACGCACCCCGCGGCGGGCGCGATGCGTAGAGCCCTCTGCGCCCTGATTGTCCGGCGAACCGCGGAAAGCCCGCTCAGATGAACGCGGCGGGATTGACCGTCCGGCCGTTGACCATAACCTCGAAATGGAGGTGGCATCCGGTGGAGTTCCCGGTCGTCCCCACACCGGCGATCAGCGCGCCGGCGGCTACGACCTGCCCGACGGAGACACCGATGCTCGCCAGGTGGTTATACGTGGATTTCAAGCCGTTGCCGTGGTCCACAACGATCCTGTTTCCGCCGCCGTACTGGCTCCAACCCGCCTCGAGCACCGTTCCAGCACCGGCGGCGAAGACCGCGGTGGAACACGCCCCGGTTAAGTCGATCCCGGTATGCCACTCACCGGATGCCCCGGTCAGCGGGTTCACCCTGAGACCAAAGGGGGAACTGACATTCACGGAGGACAACGGCGCCCGCAACCCCATGCCCGGAACGGACGCCGGAGCCGGGCCAGCCCCCGGCCCGGTCGTTGTCGGAGCCCCGGCCGACTGGGCGATTGGTGCAGGTGAAGCCTTCGGTGCAGGTGAGGAGCGGACGGCGGGCCGTTCAAAGGCGAGGCCGGCGCCTGCGGCCGCCGTGACCGCTGGCTGTTCAGCTGCCGTTGCCGAGGCGGCCGGGCGTTCCTGGGCGGCGTTCAGGCGGTCCGGATCGGCCTGCGCTGCGGAGAGCACCGTCATGGCAATCAGCCCCGTGACTGTCGCGGCGGCGCCAAATCGCTGCCCACGGCTTCCCCAGACGGCGGGCGGAAGGACGGCTGCCCTGTGGCGGCGCTTGGCAGGTGAGGACGCGGCAAAAGCGCGGCGGCGACCGTGTATACGGTGGGAAGGCAAAACGCGAGTCCTCTCGGCGCCGGCGAAGTTAGCTGTCGGGTTCGGACGAGTGGGCTGTCCGGCCCGCTTCGCCAGCCGCCGCCGCACAGGCGTGTACTCACAGAGCCGGCTCAACCCCAAGGCGCGCTATGGCGCCGTTTGTGGGTCCTCCGCCCCCGCCAGAAGACTGAAAGTTCATGGACCGCCGGCGGGGCTTGGCGAAGCGGCCTCACGCATACCCGTGAGGGGTATGTATTGCGTCAACCCTATCCAACCTGGCCTCGAAGTTACAATTCCGTTATCAAAGGATAGCCATGCATAAACCCAGCCGCCGGACACCGCCGGCCCCCGCTCCCCGGGCTCTGGAGACATTGCCGGGTTTCTCCCGGCGCCGCCTGCTTTCGTCAGCTCTTCTGGGCGCACTGGCCGCCCCGGTTCTCGTAGGATGCGCCTACGGCGACCCCCTCGCCCAGCAGGCCAAAGCCGGTGACAACAAGAACTACATCGCCGGGGACGGCTCCGTCACCGAATATGCCGCGGCCGAGCGGAAGCCACCGGTGGTAGTAACGGGCGAACAGTACGACGGGACGGTCGTTAACTCCGGTGACTGGGCCGGAAAAGTGATTGTCCTGAACTTCTGGTATGCCGCATGCGCCCCGTGCCGGCTCGAAGCTCCCCGGCTGGAAGCACTCTGGAACGAGTTCCAACCACAGAATGTCCTCTTCTACGGCGTGAACGTCCGCGACGAGGAAGCCGCCGCTGTTGCCTTCGAGCGGACCTTCGGAATCACCTACCCCAGCATGCAGGACAAAAACGGGGGCATTCTGCTGGCCATGACCCAGTACGTGCCGCCGCAGGCGGTCCCGACCACCCTCGTACTCGACAGACAGGGACGGGTCGCCGCCAGGATCCTCGGCCTGGCCGATCAAAGCATCCTCAAATCCCTCATCGCAGCCGCCGTGGCCGGCGGCTAGCCCGGAATCGTTTGCTCCAGGAATGCGGGGGAAGGAAGCGCGTGGGAGATCGGAAGGTCCTGGTGAAGATGTCCGAGTTAGCGGGTCGTTGGCCTCCAAGGGCCGCAGAGTTATTGTGGAGGCGGCGGCCGGCTCCAGCCCGCCGCTCACGTCACCACCAGCGACAGGAGAAGCACAACGAGCCATCACATCAGTGCGATGCTTGACGCCCACCCGACGGAGCCGGGCTCCATCGAGAGGAACAAACTCGCCGAATGCATCACTGCATGCTTTCAATGTGCCCAGGCCTGTACGGCCTGCGCTGACGCCTGCATGGGCGAGCACATGGTTTCGGATCTGATCACTTGCATCCGCACGGATCTGGACTGCGCTGACATCTGTGGCGCGACCGGCAGCGTCCTGTCCCGCCAGACAGGAACCAACGAGGGCGTCCTCCGAGCGGTTCTTGAGGCCTGCCGTGCTGCCTGCGGCGCCTGCGGCGAAGAATGCGAGCGGCACGCGGACATGCACGAGCACTGCAGGATCTGCGCCGAGGCGTGCCGTCGGTGCGAAGCCGCCTGCACAGAACTCCTGGCAGCCCTGGCCTGAGCATCACCGATACGCGCCGAAGTCCGAAAGCATGGCAACCCGCGGGTCTGAACTTTGCGCCCACGACAGATCCGGTCGGAACTTCACCTTCAGCCCGGACAAGGCCAGCGATGCCCGGACAGGGCCGGAGATGAACGAGACTAGCCAGTTCCGGTGTCCCGGTGGTGTTTCCTTGGCCAAATTCAGCTGCCCAAACGTTGGTCTGGAGTAACGCCTGCGCTGGCGGCGTTCACCGGGTGAAGCCCTTAGTCTGCGGTGTCGCCGGCATCTCCGGCGTCACTGAGCTGCCCGCGGTAGCGAACACGCCGGATCCGCCGTGTCATGGACACCATCAGCAGAATGACGGCGATGACCATGAAGGCCGTCATCACGAAGCCAAGAAGCCCGGGCGTAATCTGGTCAGCAGTCAAGCCAGCACGAAGGCCCCCATCGCCCGGGGACGGCGACGGCGACACAGTCAGGACCGTGAGTCCGCGGGCCAGGAACACGGCCATCAATCTCGACCCCACAGCAGATTGTCTCCCGATGCCGGGTCATGCCAAAAAGCAGGAGCGGGTTGGCGGCGTGTGCGGGTACTTCCAGAGCCGGTGCTCATGACGGAGTGTCCTTGTCGGTTGTGGAGACGTGAATCAGGATCCTGGCTTGTCCCGCTTTCGCCCTCCGGAGAGCCGGCGGGTTTGGGCTCCGGGCATACGGAAACAATACCGGTCAGCCGGCGTGAGCGAGGACGACACAGACGGCGCTACTTCGTTACTGCTCGTAGATGCGCGCCCGCGGGTTCAAAGCCGATATGTTGCGTGTCGGCTTACCGCCCGTCCCCTGTAGCACTGCCGGCCCGGGAACGATGGAAGACTCCCCCAGCAACCCCGCGGCGTGTCACCAGGCACCATTTGCCGGCCTTACGCAAAAGTCCCGTATTCTCGGTCGGGTCCCCTGCTGCGAAGGTCATCAAGCATGCGTTCCATCTCCGGAGTTACACCGGGTCCGTCTTCCCTTCCGTCGCCCGGCCCCCGCCGTGTCAGGTTCGCCGTCCGCGTCTTGGTGGCCGGCCTCCTGTTCAGTGCTTTGGGTGGCACGGGGGCGCAGGCTGAAAATCTGCAGGACACGCAGTCGCAGCTGGAGGATCAGGCGGCACAAGTCCAGGAATCGTTGGAGTTCGTGGACTCGTCGCTCGTTGCCACCGCTTCGCAGCTTGCCACCTACCAAGCCCGGATGCCGGCGGCAGAGCAGACGGTCGCCGAAGCGCAGTCCCGGGTGGCAGCCGCGGCCCGTGAAGTCGATGCATATACCCTGCGCATATCCGCCGCCGAACAGACACTGGCCGACATAGACCGCGAACTGGGACAAAGCCGGAAGGCGATGGCGGAGAGCCAGAAGATGGTAGGACAGATAGCTACCGATGCCTACAAACGCGGAGGCGTACCCCAAGACCTCAGCCTCTTCTTCGGCACCGGAGACCTGGCAGAAGCCGCGGACAGTATCAGCCACACCGAACAGGCCCTGAAGGCCCAGAATGCTGCCGTCTCCGAAATCCGGGACAAGAGATCGGTGGATGAGAACTCCCAGAACAGGCTCTCAGCAGTGCGCCAGGAAATTGCGAACCTGAAGCAGCAAGCCGAGACGGCCCTGAAAGCTGAGCAGGCCGCCCGGGCCAAAGCCACCGCCGCCAAAGAAGACCTCGATCAGCTGATTACATCGACCACGGCAACGGCACAAGATCTAGCCGCCAAGAAACCTCAGATCATGGCCGAACTGGCGTCCGTCAAAGCCCAGCAGCAGGCCATCGCGGCTCAAATTGCTGAAAACCAACGCCGCGAACGCGAAGCCTGGCTGGCCGAGCAGGCGGCGAAGGCCCAGGCCGCTGCCCGGACCCCGCAGGGGCAGAACCCCGCCCCGCGGCAGGCTCCTGCGCCAGGGAATCCTTCTTCGTTCGGGATCAGCCGCCCTTTTGGCGCGGGAGTTCCGATCACGTCCGGCTTTGGCTGGCGCGCTACTCCTCCGGGGACGATCGACTTCCTGGGCACGGGCAGTTATCTCCACTCCGGTATTGATTTCGGTGTGGGTTGCGGCACCCCGGTCTATGCTGCGGCCTCCGGAACCGTCACGACTGCCGGCTGGACCAACGGCGGCGGCGGCTTCACCGTCATGGTTTCCCACGGCGTGGTCCAAGGCAACGCACTCACCACGATCCTGTACCACAACAGCAGCGTCACGGTATCGGCCGGGCAGAGGGTGGACAAGGGCCAACTCATTGCCTACTCGGGCAGCAGCGGAAATTCCACGGGATGCCACGCTCACTTCGAAACGTGGCTCAATGGATCGCCTGTGGACCCCCTGGGCCTTCTCTGACCCGTCCCGTGCCCAAAAGCAGCGTTGGCCGGAGACAGCCGGTGACTCACCTGCGTGGAGGCCCGGCCGGGCGCTGAAGCGGTTTGCAGGAGCGGCTTGTAAACTGAGGAACATGCCGCTGCCGAAAACCCCGCTCTTCGACCGAGCGGCGACGTCCGGCGGAATCCCGAAGTTCATGGCAGTCAGCATCACAGCCGGCGTCCTCGCCGGGCTGTTCATCGTGGAGGCGGCGATGTGCCGCGTCGAACGGCGGGGGAATGTGGGTGCGGGCCTGACCTGCTGCCGGCAGACCCGGACGCGTCATAGGCTATATCTGTGAAAACCGGAGACATCTGGGTCACGGATCCGGCGACCCTGCGCGACGTGGTCCTGGACCGGGGAGCGGTGCACGCGCTGCTCGGAGATTGCACCCCTCTGGAACAGGTGTGGATCCTTTCCCTGCTGGGGCGGGACGAGGAAGCAGTTGCCGCCGGCCTGGCCCTGCTGGCCGCCTCCCCGGACCGGCTCCGGCCGCTGCTCGTACTCGCCAAGACTTATCAGCGCCAGTACCGCTGGCACGATGCGGCGAGACTGCAGGAAGAGGCCCTGCGGCTGACCCGCACGCCTGCTGCAGAAGCCCTCGTCCGCCACCACATCGGCAGACGGCTCTTCGATGAAGCCCGGTACCGTGATGCCGCGGCCGAATTTGAGTGGGCCCAGGATCTCTACCGGGCCGCCGGCCGGGAGCGCCTCGCACGCGACTCCGCGCGGGCCATGGACCGCGCACGCGAAGTTTATGCGCAAGCCGCATTTCCGGACGGCCAGCAAGTGTGAGGATCCGCGGGGGAGCTGCACCCGGTAAGGCTACCCACGCCGGTAAAGCCCACCCCTGCACGGCCTTTTGCTAAGTTCCAGTCCTCTGATTCACCGGTGGATCCGGGCCCGACAATCCACGCTGTCACGTCGCAACTTCCACTGTCGATTCTTTGCGCGGAACTGAGTTACGCAACGTTCTGAGTATGTAAATCTGATCGGGACCCACTAGGACCGGCTTCAACTGTCGTATTTGCATCTTATGGGCCCGGTCCACGGTGCCCTGTTCGTCGCCTACGTTCTTCTGACCCTCTTCCTGTGGCGCAAAAATGGGTGGACCGGCCGGCTGCTGGCCATTGTTCTTGTGGATTCGGTGCTGCCGACGGGCGGTTTTTGGGTTGCCAGACGAGCGGATCTGGACGCACGGAGGGTCCCCGTACCGATCCCGTGACTCAGCCAACCCCTGGGTCGTTCGGCAGGCCTCAGCGGGGAAACGTGCACGCTCAGGTCTCTGGCAGGCCGCCCAGGGCGATGCAGATCGGCGGTTGAAATGGCTTGTTCTCTCGCCGGTTTTCGTTAAGGTCGTCTGTAGTGCAGGTATCGAGCGTGCAAATCAGGGATCGGCCGAGTGCCGGTTGCCGGCCGGGCCGAAAATCGTTTCGCAGGCATCCGTAGGCCATCCCGGGAGCGGGATGGCCTACGGGTTCCCCAGACGAAGACGTGTGGGCGGGCGTGCTAACTAAATCCTTCGGCACTTCACCACTGGCTGGAGGCTGGAGGATTCCGCGGGGTGAAGGTCAACGCCGGGACGCACACTCGTGTGACGCCTACAGTAGTCAGCGGGACGTGCGCGCCGGACGCCCGTACCCCGTGATCGACCTGATTCACAACTCCACAAAGGAAATTGAAAATGTCAACACTCACTGAATTCACGAAGACCAACCTGGATAAGCAAGGATTCGGAAATCTGGATGAGGCCGCCAAGTCTTGCTACGCGGGACCCTTACGATTCACACCGGCAGTGGGGACAGCCTTGATCATGGTCGGGTTGGCGTTGCAGTCGCCCGCTTTTCTTGGAGTGGGGGCAATCGTTCCGCTCACGGGGGCGATATTTCCCCGCGGCATGATTCTGGACCTGGTCTACAACCTCGGTGTTCGCCACCTGTTTCATGCGCCGGCTCTTCCGCCCACTCCGAGACCGCGACAGTTTTCGTACCTACTGTCCACCGTGCTCATTGCAGGTTCAGCCTTGTCCTTCTTCAACGGATTGTCAGTGTTGGGATTTGTGCTCGGAGGAATGGTCGCCCTCGGAGGCACAATCCTCACCACCACCCATTGGTGTCTCGGATCGTGGTTCTACAGACTATTCTTCAGTCACGCGGCCGTTTGAGCTGCTGACCGGGCAGGTTCCGGGACGGGATGCCTGAAGCGCTCACGGTGATGAACAGGTCGGTAGAAACGCCGAGGGTCACGTGCCTTCGCTGCCCGCCGCAGTGGATTCGATGCTGTTCAGCGCTGCTCGCAGCCGGGAATCGGCGTCTGTGGCAACCTCGCGAATTGCCGGGCTGTCACTGAGTTGGACCATAGTCATCGGGTCGATGGCTTGAACGATTGGCTCGCTCGCATTGGGGCCGCGGCGAACGACGACGTTACAGGGGAGGAGTACGCCCATGTCCGGTTCTGCGACCAGAGCCCGTTGAGCGAGAAGGGGATTGCACGCGCCGAGGATGACGTAATCGCCAAGGGCCTGGTCGCTGTCGACACCCAACTTGGCCTCAAAGGTAGACCGGACGTTGATTTCGGAGAGAACTCCGAAACCTTGTTCCGCGAGGAGTTCCCGGATCCGGCTCACCGCTTGTTCGTACGGCAGCGAAACGGTGACCGTGTGGGCGTAACTCATGGATTCTCCAATGTTCGCACCATGGCGAAAAGTTTGGACCGGCCGGTCGTCCCGATCATACGACCGAGACCGTCCAGCAGGAAGCTGCTGAGCCGACCAATGGATTTCATTTGGCTTTCTCGCCGAGTACCGTCAACCGTTCGCGGTATTCCTCGGCGTTCAGTTCACCCTTGGCGAATCGTTCGTCCAGAACCTGACGCGCGGCGCTCGGTCCTCGTGGACGCGAATCGGCTGACGAATCATCGCGCCGACCGCGGTTCGCTCCGCCGGCCAAGGCGCGGACTGCCCAGATGACCAGTAAGACAATGCCGACGAGTGCCGGTCGTCTGCGCGGTAAGCAGCCCAAACTGTCCAAAGCGCAGGAGAAGCATCTGATCGAGGTCCACCAGCGAGGCGAACACACCACCGCGCAGATCGCTGAACTCTTCAGCGTCGGGAGGTCCACGGTCTACCGCGCAATCCAGCGCGCCGGCGACACCGACGTTTAGATTCGAAAAACTTCACCGTCCAAAGCCGGAATCCGCACCGGTGCGCCCTAAACGTGAATTTCCGTACCGATCCTCCTCAGACCCCGGCTTCGCCCGCGTCGGGCTACTCCTCGCTGCTGTTCTATCTGGGGACGGCGGCCTTTGTGCTGATGCCGGCGGGCGCCATCGCAGCCTCCGCGGCCCGGTCCCCGCCGCGGGACCGGGCCAGCGGTTCGACGGCCAACCAGGCCCCTCTCCCGGGATGAACCGGGAACGATCCATTTTCCAGACCGCCGACGGTAGTCCTTAGACACCGGAGTTTCTGGCCCGGCGCTGCGCCAGGTAAGAGATGCCCCCGGCCAGTGCCAGCAGGGCGGCCGCGATCCCCACGGTCAGCGGCGCGTTCTGATCATTGGGTGCTCTGACCTGATCCGGCGCGGCACCCGCCGGTGCCGTTCCCGCAGGGGAGCTGGCAGCAGTTGCGGAACCGGATGCCATGCCGGAGCCGCCCATGTTCATGCCGGGCATGCTGCCGCCGGAGCCGGCCGAGCAGCCAGCCAGGGCGATGGCTGCGGCGATCGCAGCGGATGAGACGGTCATGTGCTTCTTGTTCATGAAAAATTTGTCCTTCAAGACATCCGCAGACGCTGGGCGGCAGGGTAACAACGCACGTTAGCTGATTATAGAGGTTCTAAAATTGCGACCGGTGTACGGGGGCGGTTGGCAGCAGACGGTCCACAAAGACGCCGGAGCGATCTCCGCAAACAGCCAAGCAGCGGGCCCGATGGGTGGTGGAAAGTTTGACTAGGCTCGTGTCTTTCGAGACTTAGTCCGCGGAAGTTGCGGTTCATAGCGTGTGCCCGCGCCAATCCATGCACCTGGCAAGATAGCCACCGGACAGTTCACCGGGGTGCGCTGTCAAGCCGCTGTTGCCGTCATCGGGAAGTCGTGGCCGCCGGACAGGCCAGCCGAAAGCAACAGTGAGTGTGGTTGCGAGGAACACGACAGGGATACTGTGTCAGCGGCTGCTCGCCTCAGGCCGCCGGCTGACGGCATTTGGGTTGCCCGGCGAGGCATCGAAGCCGGCCCCGGGTGGAGGAACAGTTACAAACTGTAGATCAACTACCCTAGACGGGAGTACCGCGACGGCCGCCGACCTTAAGCTGCAGCCGGGAGAGGCGTTCAGCTCAAGTCTCGGGCAAGCTGCTCGATGGGATGCAGGCCGCGCCCGAAACGGGCTATCGCTTCCCGGTGCCGGTCGAGTTCGCCGTAGGGCAGGTATCGGACATGCAAATCAGCGATCCGGCTGAATGCCGGTCGCCGGAGCTGGGCACGAACGTCCTCCTCGCGGGCATCCGGAGCCACGAGATACAGTGCGAGAACTGCCCCTCTTTCGCCGGAGAGCGCCAGATCAAGCGTCCGAACGATTCCTGAGTAAATCGATGTGCTGTGCTCAACTTCGAAAGCGGCAGTGACGTTTCCGCCAGATTCCAGCCACAGTCCGTCAATGAGCCTGATTGCGCCGGCAGCAGTGCCGCTCCTGAGTCCGGGCGGAAGCTCGGTCAGGCAGCCGTCGGCCAAGCAGCCGCCCCCGTAGGGTCTGCTGCGATCGTTACTGGCGATCCACACATCGAACCCGAGTGAGAGGCCGAGGTCGCGGAGCCATCCCTGTACCTCGGTGTGCGTGACGTCATCTCGCTCGGCGACCATTTGCGCTTTGTCCAGCTTCGCTTCCTCCCTCACCCGGGCAAGGTCGGCGTGTCACGCTGCTCGAGCTGCCATTGTGTCAATGCCTGGCAGCGGTGGAGCAGGGAAGCGGCCGGTCCCGATGTCGAAGAGCAAGCCGGCGATCGCGCCGAGGTCGTTCGACAGCAAATCCCGAAACATCTCGTTGATCGACATCACACCTCGGCGCATGCTGAGGTATTCGTCCCAGCTCCCGGCCTTCACCTTGTTGCCGGTCAACCCGTTGTACCCCTTGACGATTGCGGTGTTGAACGGCGGCATGAGTGTGGGGTGCAGGAAGTACAGCAGGTTCGCCGCGGCTGGCCCCAGACCCTTGATCTTCCGTTCGGCGAACGACCGCACTGCCGTCAGCAACTGCGCCTCCGTAGTGCAACACCGGCACGTCTCCAGCATTCTGCCGAACGCCAACTGGTTGCCGCGGTCCTCATAGATATCCGGGATCCTCAGCTTTGGTTTCCAAAGAAATGCGTGATCTGCACCCTTGAAGATCTGGCGCTGCTCGGCAACCCCATGCACCACGGTCTCCAGCGAAGAACCCCGGGAAGCAGTACCGAAGGTGTTGGCTTCGATCTCCGCGCTCACCTGCTCAATCCCGCGGCGAAGGGAGCGGAAGTTCTTGATGCGCTCAGGCCAGAGGAACCACGTCCTGTACGTACCGGCAGTATCATCCCGCCAACGTAAAATCAGCTCCCGAAGGGCGGACTCATCAAAGGGAGAACGAGAACGTGCTGAGGCGAGATCGCGGGTCACATATGAAGTATGAGTGAACGAGCCCGCTTTCCTTAGCATGACGCGTACGTCGCCCTCGACCGTTTCAGGCAGCGCACACGGCCAATTTGAAGTCGTTCCGGCAGACGATTGTTCTCCCTGATTTATCTACCGGGGCCGTTGCAGGACATCAGATGCCCTCCGGGTGCCGCTGCACGCGCCGTCGAGGCGGTGTCGGCGGCCGCCAATGTCTCGTCGTCCACAAGGGGCCAGCCCGGCATGGTCCAGCTATCCGGGGGTGCTGGTGCCAGCAACCCCTTACTTCGTCGTCCCTGCCGTCGCTGGGATGGGTTGTCGGCTTGTCCGGTATGGCAACACCGCGGCCGGCGAGCACGGACTCAGCTGTCCGGTGGGCACCCAGGGGGTCCGAATTTCTTTTGAGCCGGCGGCAATGACCGGGCCGCAGTGGTCGGCATGTTCATCGCGGTCGATGAGATGCTCCCGTGGAAGCGGATGGACAACCGCGCGGTCGCCATCGCCATTGCGCTGGCCGTGAAATTGCGTGGGCGTCCGTCCTCGCACTCTGATGATGGGGCTGCAAAGCTCCTATCAAGCACCTGGTCCAGCTTCCGAATCGCGCGATCTGCTCAGCTCCCGACTGCGGCCGGGCCGAGGCCGTTGTCCTCTTCGCCATTCCTAGACCCCTCGTTCCGGTGTTTCAGTCCAGCCTTCGTGCGCTTTCCGCGGAACGTACGAGCTTCCCGCACGGGGCTAACTGACGGTGAGTTGGGTGTACATCCCGGCGGCGTAGTGGCCGGGGAGGTTGCAAACGAGCTCATAGCGCCCTGGCGGTAGCGTGAGGGTGACCCAGCCTGAGGTGCCGGGCAGGATTCCTTGCCCGGTGCCTTCGGCGCAGGTGTTGGACGCTTCCCCGAGGCTGCCGGCCTCGTCGATTTTGGCGTCCGAGCCGATCGGACGGGTGCCGGGGATCTGGCTTTCGGGAAGGGGAAGGATGACGAGTTCGTGGCTGAGGGTGCCCGCGTTGGTGACCAGGAAGGACACTGGGCCGTGCGCCACAGTGCTTTGGTCTGTCGTCATGCGCATGGCCCCGCCCGTCATGCCGTTGCGGGGGCCCATCATGGGCCCGCCCATGTTGGGCAGTGAAACGCTGACGACCGGACCAGGAAGATTAGGTGCCACGCAGCGGGCCCGGGACAGAGAACCGGTGCCCGCGGGATTCACCAGACTGCCCACGACGCCGACTGCCACAAGGGACAGTGCGGTCAGAAGAAGCACGGATGCGATCCCGAGGATGATCTGCCCGCGGTGGGTCAGGGATTTCAATCCTGGCGCCTGAGCGCCGTGCGCCGTGTGGTGAACTCCTGCTCGTCGATTTCCCCGCGGGCGAAGCGCTCAGTGAGAATACGTTCGGCGTCGTGATGCGGCGGCCGCTGCGCGGCCGGTCCCTCACCCGGATGGGGACGCCGGACCAGGAGCACAACAACGGTGACCACCCCGCCCCAGAAAATCAGCATCAACACGGCCATGGCCACCCATGCGCCGATACCCCAGCCATTCCCGTCCCAGCCATACATCATGATCGAACCTCCTCCTGTGAAACTACGTTGGGCCCGCTTCCCGGAACAGTGCCCAAAGCCCCGGCGGGTATATACAGTCTGCATCGGGGGCCGACGGCGGCCAGCCATGCTCCGATGCGCGCGAGGACACAAAAGTCAGGCAGCGGCGCCCGTTTCGCGTCCAGTGGGCCTCCGGACCGGAGGCCGGCCGGGTCTCAGGTGGTTTGGAGCTCTTTCAATGCGGCCCGGAGCCGGTCATCGGCTTCGCCGGCGACCAGGGCGACGGCAGGGGCGTCACTGAGCTGGACCATCGTCTGCGGGTCGATCGTCTGGATGACGGTCGCGTCGGCGTCGCTGCCGCGCCGGATGACGACGTTGCAGGGAAGGAGCAGCCCCATGTCCGGTTCCGCGGTGAGAGCGCGCTGGGCCAGGGCGGGATTGCAGACGCCCAGGATGAGGTAGTCGCCCAGGGCCTGTCCGCTCTCCACCCCGAGCTTGGCCTCAAAGGTCGAGCGGACATCGATCTCGGAGAGGACCCCGAAGCCCTGGCCCTGGAGCGCCTCCCTTGTCCGGCGCACCGCTTCCTCGTACGGCAGGGCGACGGTGATGGTGTGTGCGTAGCTCATGGTTAGGCTCCTTCATTGGGTTTGGCTGTGAGTCAATGACGCCGCATCGCCGTGTTACCGGGATTCGATGAGGCCCATCATGCCGCTGTCCTCGTGGTCGAGGATATGGCAGTGGTAGACGGTCTTGCCGGCGAAATCATCGAACGCGATCCGGACGCGCACGCTGCTGCGGGCCGGGACGTTGACCACATCCTGCCACTCGGGGTCGGATACGGGCCGGCCGGCCTGTTCCATGATCTGCATGGGCCATACGTGCAGGTGGAAAGGGTGGTCCATGGGGCTGGTGTTAGTCAGCGTCCACTCCTCGAGGGCCCCGGCCGGGACGGTGGTGTCAATTCGGCCCGGGTCGAACGGTTTGCCGTTAAAGGTGAACCTCATTCCCGACCCCATGCCCATGCCCATGCCCATGGCGAAGGTCAGTTCCCGCCGTGCCGTGACCGCAGCGGACCGCAGGTCCCGGGGTGCCGGCTGGGCCGGGAGCGGCTCCGCGGACGGGGCCGGTTCGCCGCTGACCGAGTAAGTGGCCAGGACGGTGCCGTTGGGGTCGGCCTGGGCCTGTTGGCCTCCGGTGCTGGCGCCCATCATGGATCCTGCGCTTCCCCTGTCCACCGGGAGGGTGCGCAGCACGGCCGTGCCGGTGGCCGCGGTGACGAGGAGGTCTGCCCGGTTGCCTGGAGCCAGCAGCACCTCCTCAACGTCCCGGGGGTTCTGATAGCGGCCGGAGTCGAGTCCAAGCAGCTGCAGGCGCTGGCCGTCCAGGCGCAGTTTCAGGTACCGGGCGGTGCAGGCGTTGATGATCCTCCACCGTTCGCGCTCTGCCGGTTTGGCCGCCAGTTGCGGGTTTAGCTGGCCGTTGACCAGAACCAGGCTGCCTTCCCGGCCCATCATTTTCTCCATCGCCGACACGGCAGCGACGCTTCCGTCGCTGTTCAGCGAGATGTCCGAGATGACCATGACCCGGTCCCGTGAGACCGGTACAGGGTGCGTATCCTCAACGATGATGGCACCGTACAGTCCGCCGAAGACCTGGTCGGCGACCATGCCATGGTGGTGGGGGTGGTACCAGTACACCCCGGGCGGGTGGTCCTCGGGGAGGCGGTATTCGTACTCGAAGGACGTCCCGGGGTCAACGGAGAGGAGCACATTGTCGCTGTTGCCCTGCGGGGAGACGTGCAGGCCGTGGACGTGCACGTTGGTCGGATCCCGAAGGCCGTTCTCCAACGTCACGTTCACCCGGTCACCAGGCCTCAGGAACATCGTCGGGCCGGGCACCGACCCGTTGTAGGTCAACACGGTGGCGTTCGTGCCGGCAATCCTTGCCTGACCCTGCGCCGCTCTCAGGCGCATCTGGAGCGTCCCGTTGCTGCTGCGGAGGACCTCGGGTTCACTGAGGTCCTGTCCGACGGACGGCTGGCCCCCGGTTCCGGAGCCCCACAACAGGCCTGCCGCGCCCGTCAGCGCGGCTGCGGTTCCGGCACCCCCCAGAATGAGGGCAGTGCGTCGGCGGACAGGGCGCATCAGTTGTCGCCCTTGAGGGTCCTGAGCCGCTCGTGGTACTCCTCCGCGGTCAGCTCGCCCCTGGCAAAGCGTTCATCCAGGATCTCCCGGGGTGTGCCTCCACTGCCCGCAAGCCCGGCGCCCCCGCCGTCAGGAGAGCCTGCGGGTCCGCCGCGGCGCCTTGCGACCGAGAAGAACCATATCCCGAGACCGGCAAGCAGCAGGACCCCGACAATCAGCAGCAGCCAGAACATCCAGGTCCAGCCCATGCCTGATCCATATCCACCCATCATTACCCGTCTCCTTATCCCGTAAAACCGGTACTGACCGGCCTGCGGTGATCACTTTCGAGACTACACCATAATACCCATAGGGGTATATGGGGGGCCGGGCGTTTGATGTGCCCGCGGCTTCAAGCCGTGAATTCGGTCCTCGACCATCAGCAGGGCTGCGCCCGATCACGATACAACCGACGCCCGGCCGGAGGATGCCCGTTGGTCCCCGGCGCCCCTGCCGGGGACGGCATGGCATGGTCCGCATGCCGAACCCGGCGTGCAGCGCGGCGGCCACCGCCGACGCCGGGGTGGAATGCCACCGCGGCCGCGCGTCCGGCGGCGTTAGGGTGGGTGCATGGGTGTCGAATCAGCGGTAATAAAGCGAATGTCGAGAATGCGTCCTCAGGATCCGGCCAGCGTGCCCCAGGAGGTGGAGGGCGAACCGGATCTGGTAGCGGTGGACACGACTTGGGGAGAGCTGCAGCCACTGCAGTGCGCGCCCGGGGTGGTCACCCTGGGCGAACTCGAACTCCTGGAGCAGATCAGCGGCGGCGCTGTCCTGATCGACAGCCGCGTGCCTGACTCCAGGTCCGGGGTTACGATTCCAGGCGCAGTGAACATCCCGCACGACCGGATTATTAGATTCAGGGATCAGCTCGAGGTTTCGAGGCTGAGCATTTTCTTCTGTAACGGCCCGCAATGCCCGCAGTCACCGTCGGCCATCCGGGCGCTGCTGGAAACCGGGTATCCGGCATCCGCACTGGCCTACTACCGGGGAGGACTGCACGACTGGGTTACCCTAGCCATGCCCACGGAACAGATCACCTGACCGCCGGGCTCGTTCAGGCACGGGCGTCAACGGCGAAGCCGCCCGGGCCATGCCCCACCCGCTGCGCTCCATTCGGGTCGCCGACCAACAGCCCGCCGGCCTGACCCTGTTCTGCGGCGTCAATGACGCCCTGGCCAAACGGGGCCACCGCAATCGAACCGGACCCGCGGGCTGCTCACGCGGCCCGGGAGCGTGTCTTTGGCCCGTGCCTGGACCATCGGGCAGTGCTTGATCCACCGCGGACCTGGCAGACCCCCGAAGCGCCGGGCCAAAGCGGGCCGGTCGGGGGAACTGATGACGTTGACGGACCGAAAATGAACACCGATGTGACGGATCAGAAGCTGCCGCTGCCGCCGGAATCATCGTCCCGGCCGGCGCCGCTATCAGCGTCGCCGCCGCGGCCACCGTGCAGGATCGAATCGATCAGAATCCCGCCCAGCACGGCTCCGCCGAGGCCCCCGCCGC
This sequence comes from Arthrobacter sp. H16F315, assembly GCF_024124825.1. Lineage (GTDB taxonomy): Bacteria > Actinomycetota > Actinomycetes > Actinomycetales > Micrococcaceae > Arthrobacter. Next base: position 94,868 of record NZ_JAMXSS010000004.1, read on the forward strand.
ACCCTCGGCTCCCGAACATGCCGCCGCCGTAGCCGCGGTTGTCCAGGCCGCCGAAGCCCTGCACATCGGACCGGGCGAGCTCTGCCGCCCGGGATGCCAGAGCCCCGGCCTGCTGCGCGTAGGTCAGGGAAGATCCGGGGTTCGTCTGCTGGAGGGAGAGCGCGGAGTCCAGAACGCGTTGCGCTTCGGCCAGGCGTGTCCTGGCCCCGGGTCCCACACCGCCGCGCCGGGCGGCAATGTAGTCCGAGGCGACCGAGATCCGGGCCTGTGCATGCATGATGGCCTGCTGGAGAGCCTCCCCGGCGCGCCGCGCCTGATCCTGCTGGTTCCGCACCCCGGAGAGGGCCCGATCCAGTCCCTGGCGCGCCGCTTCCATGCGCTGCAACGCGGCGATCGGGTCGATACTTCCTGACTGGAGCTGCTGTTGCACCTGGTTCAGGACCGCCTCGGCGCCTGCGGTGGGGCCCGCGAGGTCGGTATGCTGCCCAGCCGCCATGGTGGCCTTGGCCTGGGCGAGGTCCTGGGCGGCGTTCTCCACCGCGCGGTCGAGATTCGTCCGGGCGGAGTCAAGGTCGTGCGAGACCTTGCCGATGGCGTCAACCAGCACGTTGGTCTGATGGAGGCTTTCTTCGCCAGCACGGACAGCGACGGCCGCGGCGCCCGGGTCGGCCTCCGTGAGCTTCTGCTGTGCAGCCTGCGCGGCGGTGTCCAGAAATTTCAGCCGCTCCCGGGCCTGGGCGATGTTGTCCGAGACCGGAGCCACCGCCGCATCGGAGTACCTTACGCGCAGCTCGGCCATGCCGTGCTCCGCATCCGCTATCTTGGCCGCCGCCTCGGCGCGTCCGGCCCGGAGCAGTTCGAGTGCCTGCGGTGCGTTCTTTTCGAGTTCACGCAGGGAATCGAAGGAGACTTTCTGTTCGGCCAGAGCCTGGCTGGCCGACTCGCAGCGACTGATGATCTCGGTATACGATGCCCGCTGTTGCTCCTCGGTGGCCGGGATCGCATCTTCCAGCTGCTGCTGGAGTTTGAAGGACTCGCTCAGGTCCGACCTGGCATCGGCGAGGGCCTTCACAAAGGGCGCAACGGAAACGTCCCCGAACTGGGCCTGCGCGAATCCTGCTTCCTGCTCGCTGGAGCGCACGGCGTCGTCGGCTGCTATCAGCAACGACACGGCCCGTTGCTTCAGCTCCGGAAGGCTCAACGCCACGGGCTGATCGCTCCGCCCGCCGTCGCGTGGATATACCCCCGGTTCTTCCGGCTCGGTCCCCGCGCCGGTAAGCACCGCCAACCGGTCCCGGTATTCCTGCGTGCCCAGCTCACCGCCGGCGTATCGCTGATCGAGGATCCAACGTGCGTTGCTCCTGCCCGCGGCGTCACGGTTCCGCCCCGGCGCTGATCCCCTTCCTCGCCGGCGGGCGCTGCCGGACAATCCCCGGGCCACGAGAGCCGCCACTAGAACGACGCCCGCGACCGGGAGAAACCAGAACAACCAGGACACATCTATACCGGACCCGTACCCACCACCCATCATGGGGTGCCTCCTTCAACCGGCCCTACTCCGCAGCCGTCTGCTTCCAGACTACGCCAACATACCCCCGGGGGTGTGTTGCGGACCCTGCCCCCGGGCGGCGCCCTGATCGGATCCGCGTGCATATATGACTGCTGCGCCCGGCCATGCCGCCGCTTCCGAGGAGGATACCCGGCGCGGTGTCCCGGCCAGGGACGAGCGCAATAATTAGGGCATCCCCACATCCAGAGCACGCTCAAAGACATTGGTGGTCCCGCAGCAGCCATGGGCCCGGAACTGGCGCGGCCCGCGTCCTGCCGGGTGCACCAACAACGGGTTGGGCCGACCCTGCCAGGGTCCGGGGGACGACGCAGAGGTCCGCGGGCCTACGGCACCAGAGCTACTCAGGGGTATGCGGGGTGGCGGGGATGGGGCGGACCACCAGCGCCGGGCAACGGGCGTGCCGCGCTGCGCAGGGCTGCGGAGATTCCGGCGCTGTCGGCCGGTCCCGCGGAATGGACCAGGAGACCGCGTGCAGCTCCCGCGTCCGGGGCATTGTCTGAAGATCCGGTGTTCGGCATGAGAGCTCCTTATCGACGGCAGGGCTTTGGCCCGGCCGAAACTTGCATCAGTTATTCCCTTGCATGCTATGTGAAAGGCGGGAAAGCCCCCTGTGAATAAAACGAACCGCATGACTTTGACAGCGGCGCTGTCCCAATGGCCGGCGCGCCGGTGGTTTGCTGCGGCAGCCGCCTCGGCCCTGACATATCTGGTGGTGGCTGTGCCGACCGATCTTATCGACACACCCTTTTTCAGCCGTGAAATCCCTCCCACGTGGTGGTCCTTCCCCGCGCTGGGTATCACAGCGGTCCTTTCCGGGCTGCTGGTGGCCACGTATGTGGCGCGCGCCACGGTCGAGGAGCATCAGGGGGTGGGCGCCGGAGGCCCGTCACGGTTCGGCGCTGCGGGTGCTGTTGTCTCGTTTTTCGCGGTGGGGTGCCCCGTCTGCAACAAGCTGGCGCTGCTGGCATTGGGCACCTCGGGCGCCCTGCAGTACTTCGCACCAATTCAACCGTTCCTCGCTGTCTCCTCCGTCATCATGCTGGGTTGGGCCTTCCTCAGGCGGGCGGTTTCCGAGGACCGGTGCCCGATGCCGTTGGCCCGGTCCGTTCACGCCGCATCCGAGGGCTGATGCCGGCCGACGCCGGCGGCGCAGCATGTGTCGGTACTGGCTGCTTGCCGCATGGTTCTGTGGGCAAACTCTTCCAGATGCTGTTGATAGCGGGAGGCTGGTGGGGGTCCGGCATCACCTGAGCATGGAGGCTGGCGGGAGGAGAACGGTGCGGTGGAGTACTGCGGCGCTGCCGCGCCCATCAGGCGTCCCCACTGGCCGCCGGCAATATCGGCCCCGTCAACGGCGGCATCGTACTTGCCGTTGACGGTGACGTTCTGGTTGACCCAGCGCGGGCCGATGCCCTGGTAGCTTCCGAATCATGAGGCCGTGGATATGCCCGAGGTGGCACCGACGGTCCAGGTCATGGTGTTTCCATCGGTGGTACCGGTTTTGGCGAAGATGTCATAGCTCTTATTGGCCGGGATGTTGTAGCCGGAGCCGCGGGTCAGCACGTTCTTCAGGGCGTAGGTGACCCCGGCGGCGACATCGGGGTCGATGGTTTGCCGGCAGTCCGCGCCGGGCACGGGATAGTTCCGGCCATGCGGGCCGGTGACCGAATCAGTGGCGGATGCTTTCCTGGTCGCGGTGGGCGGCTGGTTCGATCTGGAAGGTGGAGTGCTCGACGCTGACGTCGAAGTCTTCGGCCACGCATTTTTGCAGGTCCGCCAGGAGGGCGGCGGCGTGGCCGTCGGTCATGCAGGTGTCTTCGACGGTGACGTGGGCGGAGAGGACGGCTGTGCCCGAGGCGACCAGGGACGCGTGCAGGTCATGGACGTCGATGACGTGCGGCACGGCAAGGATATGCTCGCGGACCTCGGCCATGTCCAGGCCCTGCGGGGCGTTTTCCATCAGCACGTTCACGGTGTCCCGGAGCAGCTTCAGCGTGCGGGGAATGATCAGGACGCCAATCAGTAAGGACACGACGGCGTCGGCCTGGACCCAGCCGGTGACGGCGATGATGATGGCGGCCGCGATGACAGCCACGGACCCGAGGGCATCATTGAGCACCTCCAGGAAAGCGGCCTTCATGTTGAAGTTATGATTCCGTCCCGAGGCCAGAACAATCAGCCCCACGGCGTTGCCGGCCAGGCCGATGATGCCGAACCACAGCATCGTTGACCCGCCGACTTCAGGAGGCTCGATCAGGCGGCGGATGCCCTCCACGATGACAAAACCGCCGACACCCAGCAGCAGGGCAGCCTGCCCCGCGGCGGCGATGATCTCGGCGCGCTTGTACCCCCAGGTCCGTTTGGCAGTGGCCGGCTTCAGGGCCAGCGAGGCGGCGATCAGGGCGATCAGCAGCCCGGTCGAGTCGGTGAACATGTGGCCGGCGTCGGCCAGGAGCGCCAGGCTCCCGGTGAGGACCGAGCCGATGATCTCCGCGATCATCACCGTGAACGTGATGGCAAAGACGAGGATCAGTTTGCGCCTGTTGCCCGCTACGGCCGCGCCGTGGTCGTGATCGTGACCGCTCATGCGTGTGTCTCCAGGGTGTGTGGTTTGGTGGGATGACGAGCGGGCAACCGCATGGCCCTACGGTGAGCTGCCGGGGGTGCTCCTGCTCGTGGGCAGCCTGGCCCGGCGCAAGCGCGACGAGGCGCGAGGGTGCGCGGGCTCCGTCCGGTCCGCAGCCGTCGCCGGCATCCCGGAATTGGCCGCGTATAACGGGGCATGTTCGGGCCGTCGGACGCTCTACACCGGCCTGCGCTTCTCTTTAGAAGCCTGACGTGCCGATGAAAACCTGGATGAAGGCGAAGAAGATGCTGGCCATCACGGCCGTGTAGAGCAGCGCCGTGATGATCCAGCCGGAATCGCTGAGGATCCTGCCGGCGCCTGCAGGTACCTTGATGATTCCGTGTGTGATGTTTCGGGCCGTTACCCACACGACCAGCGGGATCATGACGGCCCAGACTGTCATGCAGAGGGGGCAGAGGATGTGGATCGAGTACAGAGCCTGGGACCACAGCCACACCACAAAGGCAAAGCCGAGTGTGACGCCGGTCTGGAGCCCCGCCCAGTACCAGCGGGCAAAGCTCGCCCCGGAGAGCAGTGCCGCGCCAATGGTGACGATGACGGCGAAGGCGACGATTCCAATAAACATGTTGGGGAAGCCAAAAACGGAACTTTGCCAGGTCTGCATGACCTGGCCGCAGGAAATCCAGGGGTTGATGTCGCAGGCGGCCTTGTAGGCGGGGTTTTTCAGTGCTTCGAGTTTTTCCAGCACCAGGGCGCCGGAGGCCAGCCAACCGATGGCCCCGGCGATGACCAGGAGCCATCCGAACGGCTTGTCGCGGGTCATTCGGGGTTGATCCGGTTGGGTGCTGTTGTGCGTATTGACGTCGTCGGCTAACTTCACATTCCCGGCGGAATCGGTGGTGCTGGTCATAGGAGGTGGTTTCCTTCCAGATCGGTCGTCCCGGCGCGTGGTGTGGACGGGGTTGAAGCCGCCGCCGTTGGAGGACCGGGGGAGTACGTCGCCTTGTGGTCCGCGCTGGCGCTGGGGATACCGGCGGTGCTGACCGCCCTGCCTGCACTGGATCGCCCCAGCCGTCTCCTCTTCCCCCATTTACCCCGGAACGGATCATCCGGGCGAACGGTGAACGGCAGCAGGCGGTTAATCGCCGGTCCGTGTTTGCGGGGACCGTAGGGTGCCAAGGATCAACAGGGCTACTCCAGCGGTCACGAAGACGTCGGCGAGGTTGAAGGTGGGGAACCAGCCGCTGTGAAGGTAGTCCACGACACCGTCCCCGTCGAGCCGGTCAATGAAGTTCCCGGCGGCTCCTCCGAGCAGCAGGGCAGCTCCTGCCCGGGAGAGTCTGGTCATGGCAGGAGCGGAGGAGAGGGTGTACCAGGTCAGGGCTGCGATGATCAGCCCGGTGGCGGCGATGACGATCCAGGGTGCCAGTTCCGCGCCGAGGCTGAACGCGACACCGCGGTTATAGAGCAGCCGGATGCTGATTGGGCCCAGGTCGGTCGTTGTGCCGTTGGAAAGCACGGCTTCGGCCAGAGCCTTAACGGTGAGGTCGGCCCCGGCCAGGAGGGCTGCCCAAAGCAGCAATACCGTCCTGAACCGTCGGGCCGACCGAACCGGTACGACGGGCAGGGCGGTTGCGTCGGTGCTCATACTGACGGTTCCAGTGCAGGGGAGGGCTGGGCGGACGTGAACGCGGTCTTGCGGCTGATCCGGCCGGCCCGGACGCCATTGGCGATGACCACGATTTCGGCCAGTTCGTGGATCAGGACCACGGCGGCCAGGCCGAGGATTCCGAACAGCGCCAGAGGGATCAGCACAGCGATCAGCAGCAGGGACAGCCCCACGTTCTGGAGCATGATGCGCCGGGTCCTGCGTGCATGGTCCAGCACCTGGGGCAGGTGGTTCAGGTCCTCGCCCATCAGGGCGATGTCGGCGGTTTCGATCGCGACGTCGGTGCCCATGGCACCCATGGCGATGCCGGTGTCGGCGGTCGCCAGGGCTGGGGCGTCGTTGACGCCGTCCCCGACCATCGCGGTGGGCTGGCGGTTCTGGAGCGTCCGGATGATTTCCGCTTTGTCCTCGGGGCGAAGGTCGGCGTGAACCTCGGTGATGCCCGCGGCCTTGCCCAGCGCGGTGGCTGTGATGAGGTTGTCGCCGGTGAGCATGGCCGTGGTGTAACCCGATGCGCCGAGCCTGGCGATGACCTCGCGGGCTTCGGGCCGCAGCTCATCACGGACGGCGATCGCTCCGATGACCTGGCCGTCGTCCTCGATGAGGACGGCGGTGGCGCCTGCGTGCTGCATCCTCTTGACTTCGGCGGCCAAGGGCCCGGCATCAATCCAGCCCGGGCGGCCGAGGCGGATGGCCCTGCCGTCGAGCCGGCCTTCCAAGCCGGCGCCGGGAATGGTGTCCACGTCGGTGACGGGCGCCCGGTCTTCGGCGGCGGCAAGGATGGCGCGGGCCAGCGGATGTTCGCTGCGGGCCTCCAGGCCGGCAGCCAGGGCCAGGACGTGGTCCCGGGTGGCTGTACCGGTCGCGGCTACCTCGATTACGGCGGGCTTGTTGCGGGTTAGCGTTCCGGTCTTGTCCAGTGCGATGGTGCGGATTTTGCCGAGGGTCTCCAGGGCGCCGCCGCCCTTGATGAGTACGCCGATGCGGCTGGCCGCGCCCACGGAAGCGACCACCGTGACGGGAACGGAGATGGCCAGAGCGCAGGGCGAGGCGGCGACCAGGACGACGAGAGCGCGTTCAAACCACAGCAGCGGTTCCCCGACGATGAAGCCGAAGACAATGATCAGGACCGCGGCGATCAGGATGCCCGGGACGAGCTTGCTGGCGATGGAGTCGGCCAGGCGCTGGCCCGGGCCCTTGCGGGACTGCTCGGCCTCCACGATGTGCACGATCCTGGCCAGCGAGTTGTTCTCCGCGGTGCTGGTCACTTCAACCTCAAGCGGACCGGTGCCGTTAATCGACCCGGCAAAGACCTCGCTTCCCGGCCCGGCCTCGACCGGGACGGATTCGCCGGTAAGCGCCGAGGTGTCCAGGGACGTGCGGCCGGTGATGATCCTGCCGTCAGTTGCCAGACGTTCGCCGGGCCGGACAACCATCCGGTCTCCGGGGGTGAGTTCTGCCGGGGGGACGGTGATTTCTATGCCGCCGCGCAGGACGGTCGCCTCCGCCGGGACAAGGTCCAGCAGGGCTCGCAGGCCACGGCGGGTTTTCGCCATCGAATACTCCTCGAGGCCTTCGGAGATCGCGTAAAGGAAGGCCAGCATGGCCGCTTCCTCGTACTGCCCGAGGGCTACCGCGCCGGCGGCGGCGATCGTCATCAGCGTGCCGACCCCGATTTTGCCCTTCGCCAGGCGCCGGAGGGTGGAAGGAACGAACGTCCACGCGGCAATGACCAGTGCCGCGATTTCCAGCGGCAGCGTCAGCCACTGGGGGCCGCCGGCCAGCGATGCGATCCACGCCGCGAGGAGTAAGAAGCCGGAAACGGCGGCTGCCCGGACCTCTCGGACCTGCCAGAACCCTGCGGCTTCCGCTGCTTCTTCGGACTCGCCGGTCCCGGTCTTCTCGTCGCTGCAGCCGCAGGCGTCACTCATCGTTCGTTCTCTTTCGTCAGGGGCACACCCGTGCTGCCGGTGCCGTAGTTCGGGCACAGGCTGACCGCGTTGCCGGTGGCGGCAAGCAGGATCTCAGCCTGGGCAAGCACGTCCATCAGTTCCGGGCGGGACAGCGAGTAGTACACGCTGCGGCCCTGTACCCGGCCTTCGACCAGGCCGCAATCGCGCAGGCACGCGACATGGGCAGATACCGTCGACTGGGCCAGGCCCAGCTCGGTGGTGAGGTCACCGACGCGGACCTCACCACCGGCCATCCGCTTCACGATGCTCAACCGGGTCGGGTCACTCAGTGAATGAAACAGCGCCGCTGCGGGATCGAGCCGGCTGCACGGATCAGCGGACACCACAGGTTCAATCGTCATGTGACGATGATAGCGTATTTTTAGGATGCCATCGCCCTCATGCTGTAACGTCGACAAGGCGTCCCGCGGCGTTCCCTGCGTCCCGCGCTTCCACACGTAAAGCCTGGACATGAGTGCTCCTTCGCCCCGGTCGGGCGGGGCGATGCTGCTGCCGGGTTGGCGGACCATCGAGATATTGACCGAGGAGACACCGATGAGCATTGGCGGATATTTCGCCGAGATGGTGCAGTCCGGTGCCTTGTTGGTGGCGATGCCGCTGGCTATGACTGCCGGCGTCGTTTCTTTTATCTCTCCGTGCATCCTTCCGCTGGTGCCGGGGTATCTGGGCTATGTCTCCGGGCTGACCGACCCGTCACGGCCGGATAACCGGCGTCGGGTCCTGACCGGCGTGGGTCTTTTCATTCTCGGTTTCGCCGCGGTGTTCACCCTGTATGGAGCGGCGTTCGGTGTGATCGGCGGCTGGATGGTGCAGTGGCAGGACGCGCTGATCCGTGCCCTGGGTGTGTTCGTCGTATTCATGGGCCTGGTGCTGGTCGGCAGTTTCTCCTTCCTGCAGACCACGAAGAAGCTCTCCTTCCGGCCCAGGACGGGCGTCGCAGGGGCTCCGCTGCTCGGTGTGATCTTTGGCCTTGGATGGACTCCGTGCATGGGTCCGACGCTCAGTGCCGTCCTGGCGCTGAGCACGACCACCGGGGACCCTTGGCGCGGTGCCCTGCTGGGTTTCATCTATTGCCTGGGACTGGGAATTCCCTTTGTGCTGGTGGCACTGGGCCTGAACTGGGTCACCAGGACCCTGGGGTTCATCCGCCGGCACATCCGCACGTTCAACATCATTGGTGGTTCGCTGCTTATCCTCGTCGGGCTCCTGATGGTCTCCGGGGTCTGGATGCTCTGGATATACCAGCTGCAGAACCTCGCCGGGACCATCACCACCCCCGTATAAAACGCTGGAATGAACGCAAAGGACCGGATCATGAACTCCTACCGACCCGCCCCTGCCGCCGGTGCATCGTTGCCCCGCCGGCGCAGCCTCCTGCTGGGCATGGTATCCGGGGCGCTGCTGCTGACCGGCTGCGCCGCCCCGGATTCCCTGGCCGCCCAAGCCCGGGCCGGGGACAACAAGAACTACATTGCCGGCGACGGCTCCGTCTCCGAGTACGCCCCCAACGACAGGAGCGCTCCGGTGGAGATGGAGGGCCGGCTCTATGACGGCACCATCGTCAACTCCTCTGAGTGGCGGGGCTCGGTGACGGTTCTGAACGTCTGGTACGCCGCGTGCGCGCCCTGCCGCACAGAAGCCCCCACACTGGAGACCCTGTATCAGGAAAACAAAAGCGACGGAGTGTTGTTCTACGGAATCAACCTGCGCGATACTGCCGCGACAGCTGCCGCTTTCGAACGGACCTTTGGAACAACCTATCCGAGCTTTAACGGCGCTGACGGGGCTATCTTGCTGGCCTTGTCCGACTACGTTCCCCCGCGTGCAGTCCCTACAACCCTGGTTCTGGACAAAGAAGGCCGAGTCGCGGCACGCGTGCTCGGCATCGCCGAGAAAAGCACCCTGAAGGCCCTCATCAGCAGCGTGCTGAAGGAGTCCTGACAGGCGAGCAAAGGTGCGCGGCTCCCAGTCCAGCCGGAGCGCGCTGTTCCGCCAAATAAGCGATAGTTAACTACCGATATCGGATATTATGTCGCCCTGTACTCTGCGTATCTCATCAGATGAATCATTCAGGCCCCTCTCCCGAGGAGTTCCGCGCCAGGCGTTCGAGGCCCCTTGTGCCGCAACGTGCAGGGGTTTTGTCCGAGTCCAGTCGATGTTCCCATCCATACCTGCAAGAAGAAATGAAGGACAATCCGGAATCCTCCAAGACCAGCGACCTCTCGACTGCGGCGACCAAGAGCGTGTCCGCCTCGGATCCGCCTGCCACGTCAGTCTAAAAATGAGGGTGGTCGGAGCTGCGACCCCCTCATCCCGCCCCAGGTTGACACTTACCAATAGATTCATAACTGTTAGCGTATTGACACTACCCGTTAAACACGGAACCATTAGCGTATGGATGTAATGCGAGATATAACGGTGGCCGAGGCTGCCGACCGGCTCGGCCGCAGCACGATGTCGATCCACCGTCTGATCCACTCAGGCCAGCTGACAACCACCGGGAGGGTGGGTAAAGCCCTGTTGATAGACCGGTCATCCGTTGAGCGTCTGGCCGCCACCGGTACGCGGCCCGGCCGGGCGTGGACGGCGAAGACAGCGTGGGCCGCCATGGCCCTGCTCTCCGGCCAGAACCCCACCTGGATCTCCTCCTCCGAAAAGTCCCGCCTGAAGAGCCGGCTCCGCGAGCTTGACGCCGACGCCGTCTGTGTCCTGGCCCGGAACAAGGATAAGACCATCCGCTTCCGCGCTACCCAGGACGGACTGGCCGCGCTGAACAGCCACCTGATCGCCAGCGGCGCTCCGCCATGCGGGACGAAACCACCGCTGACACCTTCGGCATGTCCGGCGGCGGCGGGATCGCCGAAGGTTACGTCATGGCCGGTGACGCGGCCGCGCTGGCCAATGCCTTCGGCCTGGTCGAAGACCCCGACGGCAACGCCATCATCCACGAGGTCGAGCTGGCCGAGCCTTTCACCGAAGGCCGGGCGCCGGTCGCCGCGGTCGCGGTGGATCTGATGGGATCCCTGGCCACCCGCGAACGCAGCGCCGGCCGACGCGTCATCGATGAGCTCCTCCATGTCTGAGCCGGCCATGGCCGAGGTGGCCACCGCCGACGGCCGCGAAATCTGGGACGTCCCGGTGCCCCCGGGCGGCTGGGAACCCCGTGGCCGCAGTGCGTCGAACTGGCCAGGGCGCTGCCCTCAACCCAGTGGACACTGGTCGGCGGCCTTATGGTGCAGCTGCATGCGGCCGCGGCCGGCATGGCCGTTTCCCGGCCGACGGCTGACGTCGACATCGTGCTGCACATCGAAACAGGGGCGGCCACGACGGCGGCCGTGATGGCAGTCCTGTCCGGGCTGGGCTACACGCTTGAAAAGTCCATCTCGGATGACGCCCCGGCCCACCGGTTCGTCCGCGGCAAGCAGCAGATCGACGTTATGATCGCCGACCACCTTACCCCGGCCAAGGTTCCCAGGATCGGGGGACGCAAGCCGTTCCAGGTCGCCGGCGGCACTCAGGCCCTGCAGCGGACCGTGAACTGCCGGATGACAGCCGACGATGACGGGCCGGTGCTCATCAGCATCCCGAATGCCCTCGGCGCGCTGGTCCTCAAAGGGGCCGCCTACCGCGAAGACTCCCGCGACAAGGACCGGCACCTCGATGACGCCGTCGTCCTGTGTGCCACCATCAAGTCCCCTCTGGCCGCGGCGGCCCTGATGAAGGGCAGCGACAAGTCACGCATCCTGACGCTGCACAAGGAGCTCGCCGATCCCGGGCACCGGTCCTGGCAACTGCTGGATTCAGCGGACCGGACTACCGCGATGGATGCGCTCCGGATTTTGGCCGCCAACCACAGCCTCCCGCCGGCCAACCGGCTCAAGCTCGGCTGAGACACGCCGTCGCGGCGGAGGCGGCCACGGCGGCCGGGGCCATCCCGACGACGACGACCACGGCGGCGGCGGCCGGCGGCCGTTGTGTGGTAGGTCCTGTTCAAAGGAACCAGGAGATCGCTTTCAGTTATCCCCCAGCATCGACTCGTGCAGTGGCAGGAGGTCGGACAAGTACCTTGGCCCGCAACGATTCGAGAGCGGAAGGAATCAGATGCCGACAACCCCCACATTGAAGACCCGTCTCGGCGTGGGAGCAGCAGCGGTTCTGGCCGCCGGCGCCATGGCCGCCGCGGCCTTCAGTGCCGCCTCAGCATCCACGACGTCCCCACCCCGTCGGCAGCTTCGACAGCTGCCCCCTCTGCCCGAGCCAAGACGAGCGCCCACGCCGGCCTCCACGGCCTCGGCTCTTTCCTGCAGATCAAGGCCTACAGCCAGCAGGCAGCCGGTGACCGCGCCACGAGGACAGTAACCGCCCTGCAGAAAAGTTCTGGACGATTTCACCGTATGCCTGGTGCAGCTCTAAGTGAGAATTGCCCCTCATATGCCGGACCTAACCAAGGGAACCCAACGAAGAAAGGCACGTGTCCCCGTACGCCCGCTGATCCACTCCCCCGGTCGGAAGGCCTGGCTTAACCGGCTATTTCCCCTGAGGAGGTTGCCGCTGGAGCGGGTACCGGGAGGGGCTGGGCTAGCTTTCACACTCGATGCAGTACGGGTGGCCGTTCTTTTCGCGTGTGAGCTGGGAACGGTGCCGGACCAGGAAGCATGAGTAGCAGGTGAACTCGTCCTCGGCCTGGGGAATCACCTGAACGATCAGTTCCTCGGCGACGAACTCTCCGCCGGGAGTTATGGCGTCATCCAGCGCGTCGGCCTCGTCGAGATCGCGGACGACGCTTCTGGCATCCGGGGCGTTGGCGGATTGCAGCGCCTCGAGGGAGCGCTCCTGTGATTCCTTGACGTCGGAACGTACTTCGTCGTAATCGGTTGCCACTGCGGTGATTCTCTTCTCTAACGTTCTTACCGGACGGAAATGCAACCTACACCATTGGACCGGGATTCCCCTCGCGAGGACCGGCGGGCGCCGTCCGAGAGCCCGACACCTCGACCCGGGTCCTGGCCGGGATGCCCGAGGACCGTGCGTCAGAGCGCTGTTCGGGAGGCCCTGCTGGGCTGCGCGCCGGGCAAACCGCCAGGTCGCCTAGTCCTCGGTCCAGTCCAGCGCCGCGGTGAGCCGGTCGGCGTCGGGCAGCTCATCGCGAACGTCTGCGGGCAGGGCGTCGTAGGTGTAGGAGGCCACGGCCATGGGTGAGGTCGCGCGGCCGAGGCTGTAGCGGACGGTGTGGTCGTTCTTGCTGCCGCAGATCAGGATCCCCACTGTGTCTGCGTGGGTTTCGCGGCGGAGCCTGTCGTCGACGAGGGCAATGTAGAAGTTGAGTTTTCCCGCATATTCGGGCTGGAATTTGCCGGTTTTCAGTTCTACTACGTAGTACCGGAGCTGCTCGACGTGAAAGAAGAGGAGGTCGATGTAGAAGTCGTCGCCGCCGACGTCGAAGTGGACTTGCCGCCCGACGAACGCGAACCCGGGGCCCATTTCCCTAAGAGTTTCGGTGATGCGGTCCATGAGAGCCTGCTCGAGGTCCCGTTCTGCGACCTCTCCGGACAGACCAAGGAACTCAAAAGAGTAGGGGTCCTTGGCCACCTGCTGGGCTAGCTCCGAGTCTTGCGCAACAAGCTGTTGCGCAAAGTTCGACGGCGCTGACCCCGTGCGCTCGAGAGTTTTGTTCATGATCATGTTCATCAGGACGTTGCGCGACCAGCCGTATTCGACGGCTTCTGAGGCGTACCAGTCGCGCTTTTCTTGGTCGACAAGCTTGTCCAGCAGCACGGTGACGTGGCCCCACGGCAATTGCGCAACAGGCTGTTGCGCAATTGCACCCCCATTCCAAGCCCGGGCAAACGTCGTCATGTACTGAACGTTCCGGGCGGAGAATCCCTTCATCTCCGGGAACTCCGCCCGAAGGTCGTCAGCCAGCCGTTTGATGACGCCACTCCCCCACCCCTGTTGCTCCTGCTGGGCACTGACATCTTGCCCGATGGACCAGTACAACTCGATCAACTGCGTGTTGACCGTTCGCAGCGCTCTCGTGCGTGCGGCCCGGACCCGGTTCTTGAGCTCTCTGAGCAGGTCGATGTAGCCCGTGGGGAGGGTGAGGTCACGGGCATCAGTCATAGGTTCGATCCTATCGAGCCGGCCAGGTTGGAAGGGCATCTCCAGCTGGAGCTTCGATCCTTAGCGGCTGGACCGTTTTTCCGTTGTTAGCGCTTTGATTTCCCGTCGCTGCTTGCCATTGACTGCGAACGGATCCCGAGGCAGCGCCAGGGTTAGGCATTCAGCACGTGAATGGCTTGTCACCGCGGGGACGGGCACCGGTATGACCAGAGCCAGCCCCGTGGGCCACATGTAGGTCACGCAGGTCGACGCGCGAAATGGCAAGAAACGGGATGCCGTGCTTTAAAGGCCGAGAGCGTCAAGCATGGCATCCTCTTCGTCGTCCGAGCCGGCGCGCCGCCGCGCGCGGGACGGGTGAAGCGGACTGTTGGCCGTGACCGGGGCAGCCTCTTCAAGTTCCTCGCGCCGCATCCGGGCGTGTTGCCGGGCTGTGTATCCGAAGCCCACGAAGGCGAGCACGCCGAAGGTGATCCACTGCAGGGCGTAGGAAAGGTTGGACCCCTCCTGCACGGATGGTGGGGTCAATTGCAGCGGCGTTTCATCCGGTCCGGGAGACTCCGAAGCCATCAGACCATAGCTGCCCGTCATTAGTGGATACGCGAGCTGGCGCGTGTATGCCACCAGTTCGATGCTGGCCAGCTGGCCCTCGGGCGCGGCACGGCCCAATCCGGGCTCCGCGGGCTTCAGCCGCACGACGGCGTCGATGGTTCCTTCCGGAGGAGCAGGTACGGCATCGGGGTAACCGGGCTTGAGATTGCCGATGGGCAGCCACCCCCGGTTGATCACGATTGTCTCCCCGGAAACCAGTCGAAAGGGAACCAGGACCTCATACCCGGGAGCGGAATTGTTTGGCCGGTTTCTGACGATCCGCTGATCAGACGCCAGGTAATGGCCGCGCACCGATACGGGCGTCCACTTGGCTCCGGGTCCGGCTACTTCGAAGTGCCTACGGGCAGATTCGAACGGGATGGGTTCTTTGTCATAGTTTTGTTGGACACGTTGGATCTCTGCCACGGCCTGATTCCGGCGCTCCAATTGCCAGTTTCCCAATCCGACGCAGGCCGCGGCGAAGAGTGCGGCGAGCCCCAGTATCCCCAGCCACTGCCGGGTCAGAAGGAACGAGTACGTCACTGGCCGGACCGAAGTAGCGTCCCCGGCCCCAGCGCGCCGCGCCTGGTTCCGGCAAGGCAAGGCCTGCCCGCACCTCGCGCCCGGGAGGATGTTCCGGACCGGGATTTTTCTTCAGTAATGTCGCAGTGCACATCACCACCCTAGCCGCGGGCCGGACCGTCCCCATTCCGCAAGCCAGTTTTGAGAGTCGGAGCTGTGCGTGCTCCGATGCGCGTTGGGAAGGAGCAGGGTCATCGCCCGCACACCAGCGCGAGGAACCGGCCGCGACCAGGTATCCGCCGGCCGTTCCGGAGAGCCAGCCGCTAAACTGTCAGGGTGCTAAATGAATTTTGGAACACCTCGACCGGCTCGTACAAGGCGCTCGTGTTTGGTGCCATGGGCCTGATCGCGGCCGGGATACTCCTGAACATCGCGGGAAACCTGTCCCGGATCGATGGCCTGACGGTCGCGTCCCTTCCGGTCATCGGAGTGGGCCTTGTGCTTCACAGCACAGGCGTCGTCGTCCGCGGTCAGGGGGTCCGGAGGCGCCTCCAAAAGTAGCCCAGAGACGGGCGGATGCCGGGGGCGAATTCCTGGCCACCGTTGTTTCCATCCCATCCGGTGCATGGCCCGGATTCGGCATTTTCCCCCAGGCTTACCGTCGTGGTTTTTTCATCGAACATCCTTCCCGGCCCATCGTCGGTGGCGGGCAATCCGCAACTGGACAATTCGGGCCATGGCCAGTACTGCCGCCCAACGCATCAAAAAGCATCAGGTTCCCGCCGTCTCCCGCCTAGCCCGAACCCTGCATCAAACAGCAAATGCGTGCCGGTTGCTCCACCCCGAGCGGCACGGCCTCCGGCAGATTTTCCGATGTGGCCGCTCGGACCGGTCGTCATCGGGTCCCGAGCAGGCGGACTCCTCGGCTGCCGCACTGCTGGATGATTTCGCCCAGGCTGCACGGAAAGTCGTGAAGAACACGAGGCGAAGGTCAGGGTCAAGGGACCCTCATGGACGGGGCGGCCTTCCCAGCGAACGGTAAGGCGCAGCTGTGCATAATGGAGCGAAGCTTCGGTCAACCGCTATTTGACCGGAGCTTCGTCAATTGAGGGGGCCAGGGCATGCGCCTTCCGGGTCCGGATCGCTGCCTGCGCCGGCCGTCCTCGGGGTCGTGGCCGGCCCACCGTGTACCAGCCGACCCTGGGCGCGTTCCTGCTGGGACTGGGCGCCGGGGCCGTCGGCCAGATCGCAGTCAAGTTCCTTCTGCCCGCTCTACATCTGTTCAGGCGTTGCTGTAACGTCTCTGGGGGAGGTTAACGCAGCCTGTGCCTCCGGGCGTGCGCACTGTGGCGCCGCCGCAGGTGCATCCCCAACCTCGACTCTCTCAAGGATCCATGAAAACGATGTCTCCAGCCGACGACGACCGCCAGAACCCCCTGCCGCCCAGCTCCGGCAAGGGTCCGGACGCAGGTATGCCACTGGGTGCCCGGCGCCTGGTGCTCATCGGCGGTCTTTGTGTACCGGTCGGACTGGTCGCCGGGCCCTACCTGCTTGGTCTTCAGATCCTGGCTGTCGGCGGCGTCGTCGCCGTTGCCGTGGCATTGTCATACGGCCCTGGCCGAACATGGTTCTCGCGGTGGTCCTGGCTGACGGTTGCCGCTGGCGCCGTCTGGATGGCAGCCACCATCGCGTACTGGGGGACCATCGTCGCCGCGGCAGATGCGTCCGCGCCGCTGTCGGGCTGGTCACCGGTGCTATTTAACATTGGGGTAGGAGGTCTGGTCATCATGGCCGCCGCCACCGCCGGCGGGGTCCTGACACGGTACCGGTTCCGCCGGGCGGCGGCCGCGGTGGCCGCCGCCCGGGGCTGACTCTGGTACCGGGTGGTCCGGTCCCTGGGTCGGGCGGGGAGTGCGTCCCGGGCTTTAGGAGTTCTCGTTTCTCGCCCGCTTGCGGCGGGCCAGGAAGAGGATGCCGGCCAGTGCAGCGATGACCGCGGCCGCGACGCCGAGCGTGAGGAGCGCGTTGTCGTTGCTGGGTCCTTTGGCCGGTTCAACTTCTGTGCTGCCTGCTGCGGCGGGGGCGGAGGTCTGCGCCGGCGACGGCGTCGCGGGTGCGGCCGACGCAGTTCGGGACGGGTTCTGGACGGTGAACGCGTAGTTTCCGTCGATCGGGTGTCCGTCGGAGGAGACGGCCCGCCACAGCACCTTGTGGGCTCCATTGGCCCCCGGGGTGACTTTCGTGGAGATCGTGGCGCCCGTAACGGTCACTTTTCCGTCACTGATTGTTTTCCCCTCCCCGTCGGTGACCGTGATGACGCTCAGGTTCAGACTGGCCGAATCGGTCGGTGGCTCCGAGAGAGTTAGCGAGACTGTCTCTGGCGTGGAGGTCACGGTTGTGTCCGCTGCCGGGGATGTGGACTGAAGGGCATCATGGGCCTGCGCTGGCCCGGCGGCCATCGCAGGGATTAACAGCCCGGTTGCGAGGGCCAGGGAAAGGAGGGTGCGCTTTTTGTGGGTCAGGTTCATGGTGTGTTCGCAATTCTGGGTGGTTGGGAGGGTGTCGGGGACGGCCGAGCAGGCCGCTGTCCGCGGCGGCCCCCTCGCCGGGACCCGTCCGGGCGAAGTTCCCAGGTGGATGCGCCGCCCCTCGCCGGTGGCTGCGGTGCGGGACACGGGTGGCAGGGCCGCTGGAGCCGGCGGGGCTATCAGGGCCTTCAGCCATGAGGCCAGCATCCACAGCGTGGCCTCGGCCCGTGCGAGGACCAGGGCGGTGGCGAGCGTGGCCAGAAGATGCAGCCCGAGCATGGCATCGGCCGGATAGGCGTCCGGGACTCCCGGCCGGCCGACGGATCCCTGGAAGGAAACGTCCGTCCTGCCGTGTACGTGTGCAACCGGCACACCCCCGGGTGCTGCGGGGACAGACAGTGCGGCGAAGGCATGGTGGAGGGCGAACTGCCCGGCGAGGAGATAGCCGACAAGGATGGGGGCTGTCATGGTCCGCGCGGTAAGGGGCGCTGCGGTGAGGGCGGCCAGAGCGGCCAGCGCTGCCATGACCGGCGGCGTCGGCAGTGCCCCCCGGCGCCAAGATGCGCAGCTGCGGCAAGGAAGAGGGCCGTCCCGGCCGCGGCGAGGGCCCTGGTGACCCGAAACGGCGCGCGTCGTTTCACCGTCGGGCTCCTTCCTCAGGCAGAAAGTTTTACACTACGTAGAAAGTGTTGGCCGGGCAAAAGCAGACGGCCGTGCACGGCGACAGCCTTATTTGGCGGCGTCGGTAAGTTTCTGCCGGAAGTCCGCCTCGGTGCTGAGTGTCAGCTTTTGGCCGTTGAGGAAGAAGGTCGGGGTGCCGGTCACTCCCAGCGCCTTGCCGTCGGCGACGTCTTTGCGGATCCGGTCAATGGTTTTTTCGTCCGCTACGGCGGCGTCGTACTTGGTCAGGTCCAGGTTCAGTTCCTGCGCGTACGTTCTGAACAGGGGCGCCTGGGAGTCCTGCTTTTCGCCCCATTGCGGCTGGGTGTCGAACATTTTGGTGTACATCTGCTCGTACTTGCCCTGCTGCGCGGCGGCCTCCACGGCCAGGGCCGCGGTTCCGGAGTTCCTGTGTCCGGGAAGCGGGAAGTAGCGGTTGACGAAGGTGATCCTGTCGCCGAATTCCTTCTTCAGTTCCTCCACGAGCGGCTGCGCTGCCCGGCAGGACTCACATTCGAAGTCCAGGAACTCAACCAGTTGGGCTTTCTCCGTGGCGGGTGTGGTGACGCGGTGGCTGGATTCGCGGACCAGCTGGGCGTCCGCCGCCGGTGGGGGAGCAGGCTGGGCGGCTTTGGCGGCGGTGAAGACGGCGTACCAGATCAGGCCGGCGGCGACGATGACGCCCAGGAGAATCCAGAGGACCAGGCGGATCTTTTTCGCGGGGTCTCCGGCGGCGGGACCGGGTTTTGTGGTGGTCTGTGTCATTAGTGCGGGATGCTTTCCTGGTCGCGGTGGGCGGCGGGTTCGATCTGGAAGGTGGAGTGTTCGACGCTGACGTCGAAGTGTTCGGCCACGCAGCTCTGCAGCTCTGCCAGGATGGTCGCGGCGTGCCCGTCCGTCATGCAGCCGTCCTCGACCGTGACGTGCGCCGAGAGGACGGGTGTCCCGGAGGCGACGAGGGAGGCGTGCAGGTCGTGGACGTCGATCACGTGGGGCAGGGCCAGGATGTGTTCGCGGACCTCGGCCATGTCCAGTCCCTGCGGGGCATTTTCCATCAGCACGTTGACGGTGTCCCGGAGCAGCTTGAGCGTGCGGGGAACGATCAGTACCCCGATGAGCAGGGACACGACGGCGTCGGCCTGGACCCAGCCGGTGAGGGCGATGATAATCGCGGCGACGATCACGGCCACCGATCCCAGCGCATCATTGAGCACTTCCAGGAAGGCGGCCTTCATGTTGAAGTTGTGGTTCCGGCCGGAGGCGAGGACGATCAGGCCGACGGCGTTGCCGGCCAGGCCGATGATGCCGAACCACAGCATCGTTCCGCCGCCGATTTCGGGGGCTCGATCAGCCGCCGGATTCCCTCGATGATGACGAACCCGCCGACGCCGAGCAGCAGCGCGGCCTGGCCAGCCGCTGCGATGATTTCGGCGCGTTTGTAGCCCCAGGTCCGCTTGGCCGTGGCAGGTTTCAGGGCCAGCGACGCGGCGATGAGCGCGATCAGCAGCCCGGTCGAGTCGGTGAACATGTGGCCGGCGTCGGCCAGGAGCGCCAGGCTCCCGGTGAGGAGCGAGCCGACGATCTCCGCGATCATCACTGTGAACGTGATGGCGAAGACGAGAATCAGTTTGCTGCGGTTACCCGCGGCGGCCGCGCCATGGTCGTGATCGTGCCCGCTCATGGGCCTACCTTCGTCATGCGTTCCTGGCCGGTCAGCGGGGACGGCTTGTCCTGGGGACAATCGGGCTCGGCACAGCTGCAGATCGGGTCGACGGTCAGGATTGTGCCGAGCAGGTCATCCAGGGCGTGCACCAGTCGTGGGTCCGAGAGTCGGTATTGGACCCGTCGTCCTGCGGGGTCCCCGGCCACCAACCCGCAGTCGCGCAGACAGGCCAGGTGGTTGGAGAGGATCTGGCGGCTGACTCCGATCCGGTCGGCAAGTTCCGACGGGCACGCCGGGCCGGATTTGAGTTCGAGCAGGATGGCTGCCCGGGTCGGGTCGGCCAGTGCCTTGCCGAAGCGTGCCAGAACATCGGGCGTGGACAGTATGCGCATTTCCCGGATAATACAGTGATTTCTGGATTCGGAGCATTTCGTGTTCTGTCCGGCTGGCAGTTGGGTGCCGGGGCGGAGGGGTCGCAGTGCGCTAGTTGGCCCGGTCATGGGTCCGGTCCGTTGCGGTGCTGCGTTCCTCGAGGCGGGCGAGCATGGCGTTGTAGGCGGTGAGGTCGGCGTCGTTGTTCCGGGCTGCGGCACGGTCGGTGCGCCGGGTTTCGCGGGCATCGGACCGTGACCACATGACCGCCACGCCGAGGGCAATCAGCACGGTGGGGATCTCGCCGATACCCCAAGTGATCGCACCGGCCATCTGCTGATCCTCCAGCGCCGGCAGCCCCCAGTCCCGCCCCAGACCGGTGAACCAGTCCGACTGGATCAGGGTGGTTGAGCCCATCAGGGTCACGCCGAAGAAGGCGTGGAAAGCCATGGTGGCCAGTAGCAGCAGCAGCCGCAGCGGGTAGGGCGCACGGCGCGGAACAGGGTCGGTGCCGATCATGGATAGAACAAAGAGGTAGCCGGTGATGACGAAATGGACCGTCATTAGTTCATGCCCCACGTGTTCACGGAGGGCGAAGCCGAACGCGTCGGAGTAGTAAAAGAGAACGATGGATCCGGCGAAGTTGGCAGCAACGAACAAAGGATGGGTCACGATGGCGGCCACCCGTGAATGGACCAGAACCATGATCCATTCCCTGGGGCCGCGGGAACCGTCATGCCGTGGGGCCAGTGTTCGAAGCGCGAGAGTGACCGGGGACCCGAGGACGAGGAACACCGGGACGACCATGGTTAGAGCCATGTGGTCCAGCATGTGGGCGCTGAAAAGGACCCTGCCGTAGACAGACGGACCGCCTGAGGTGAAGAACACCAGCGCGGCCAGGCCGGTCAGCCACAGCAGCGACCGGGCCCAGGACCAGGTGTCACCGCGGACCCGGAGGCGCCGCGCGGCCCGCAGATACAGATAAGCGCCGGTCACGGCCACGGCGATCCAGAGCCAGTCCGGCCGCCAGACGGTGAACCACCGCTCTGCAGTCAGCTCCGGGGGCAGCAGGTAGCCGGTGAGGATCTCTGCCGGCGTCAGGGCCGGCCGGATGTCCTCTCCCCCGGGCGGAGGCGTCCGGCTCAGGGCCGCGGCCAGGCCGCTGGCCGCGCCCATGATCAAAAGCTCCACGACGATGAAGCGCCACAGCAACCGGGTGTGCGTCCCGGGTCCGGGCTTCAGGGACAGCTGCGGGAGGATTCGTCGGCGGTGCATTAAGCCGATGGCGCCCAGAACGAGGGCGGCAGCTGTCTTGCCCAGAAGGAGGACGCCGTAAGGCGAGGCCAGCCCCGCGGGGAGGTCGATGCGGATTGCGGCGTTGATGATGCCGGAGGCGACCACGAGGGTGAAAGCGAAACCGGCCAGGGTAGAAAACCGTTCCAGGACCGCCGCGGTGTCCTTGCCAAAGGCGGTCCCTCCGACCGCCAGCGCAATCAGCCCACCCAGCCACAAGCACACCCCCACCAGATGAAGGCCCAGTGAGTTGATGGCCTGCTCGTGGTCGCTGCCGCCGGCAGCGTGCCCGATGAGGATCATGGGAAGGAGCCCGGCCAGGGACAGCAGCGCCGCAGCGGCGAGTCCGCCGCGGGACCTGAGACCGAACGTGAGCGTCGATACCGACGCGGAAATGATGACCACCCACAGCCATGCCGTCCCTGTCGGCAGCTCGGTGATGTAGGAGGCCAGCTGGGAGGCGTATTCCCTGCTGCCGGAGATGGGGATGCCGGTGATGTCGGAGAAACTGAAGACCAGGACGGCCATGGCGGACAGCGTCCAGAGCACGCTGGCCGTGGACGCCAGCACCATGATGCGGGTGAACGCGGGGTGCTCCACCGCCGCAGAGACCGGTCCCCTTCGGCCGGGGTTCCCGCGCCCCGGACCCCGCAGCGCCGGCGGGATGATGCAGGCAGCGAAAACGAGGGCGCCGATCGTGGCCGCGGCGGCGGTGTTCTGGAGAGTCTGGGCGATCCCGTAGCCCCAGCGCACCAGAGCTCCAGGGTCCCGGGTTTCCGGAGGCAGGGCGGCGCTGCCGTATGCACTGGCCGCCAGGACCGCCACCACCGCAATGACACCGGCAACGGCGAGCCACACCAACCGCGGCGAAACCGTCGGCGTGTTGGCAGAGGCGGGGGCTTTCAACGCCACAATGCATCCTCAAAGTCGTGGGTCCGGACCCGCTGCCGTGTACAGCCGCAGGCGGTGCCGGCGCACTGCCGGTCTCAACCAGATTATCTGTAGAGTTGTTCACACGTTAAACGGACGCCCGGGGTGGTCCCCCGCCGCGGAGTAAATGCGAAGCATTAGCAGTAGAGGTAATCTTGACAAATGACCCCAAGTTCACAGCCGCAGGCATCTGTTGCCCGGGACAGCGAATGTTCCCTCCGTCTGGTGGATGCCGACAAGGTGAAACAGGTCCGATCCCGGATGCCCGCGGAGGCCGAGGTCGCGGACCTTGCCGTCATCTTCGGCTTGCTCTCGGATCCGGGACGGGTCCGGATCCTCATCGCCCTGCTCGAAGGCGAAATGTGCGTCTGCGATCTGGCCGCCACCACGGGCCTGAGCGAATCCGGCGTCTCACATGCCCTGAGGCTGCTGCGCGGACCACGCGTGGTGACGGTCCGCCGCGCCGGCAGGATGGCCTATTACTCGCTGGCGGACGCCCACGTCCGCATGCTCCTGGACCTGGGCCTGACACATGTCGGGCACACCGGGCAGGACAGGCTGAAAATGGTCGCCGGACGCTAACGCAACCGGCACGCCGGATCCTGGCGGCATGATGTCCGAACCCGAAATTGTCGGGCCCGTCTGGATCCCGACGCTGCCACCTTCGCTGGCCGAGTACCTCGCCCCCAACCTGCAGCCCGTCCCGCTGATACCGGTCCTGGCCGCGCTCGCGGCGCTGTTGTATCTCGCCGGTGCCGTCAGTCTCTGGCGGCAGGGGCGGCGCTGGTCGCCGGTGCGCACCGCCTCCTTCCTGACCGGCTCCCTGGCCATCATCGTGGTCATGGGCGCAGGGATCGAAGGCTACGGGCTGCGAATGTTCTCGATCTTCATGTTCCAGCAGCTGACGCTGATGATGGCCGTGCCGCCGCTACTGGTGATCGGTTCCCCCGGGACGCTGCTGTTGCGGGCTACACCTCACCGGGGGCCGGGCCGGGCCGTCCTGCGCGCCGCGATCTGGGGTCTTCGCTCCCGCTGGGGCCGGGTGGCGATCCACCCGGCCTTCATGGTGCCGCTGTTTCTGCTCAGCTTCTACGGTGTGTACTTCTCCGGCATCGCAGATCTTCTCCTGCCCAACTGGTACGGGCACGTCGGGCTCGAGCTGTTGTTCCTGGCGGCCGGGATCCTGTTCACGGTTCCGCTGATTTCGGCGGACCCGCTGCCGACGCGTCAAAGTCACTTCGGCCGAATGATCGACATGTTCGCCGAAATGCCCCTGCACGCGTTCTTCGGTGTCGTCCTCATGATGGCCACCGCGCCGATGATCGACTTCTTCTCCGTAGCTCCCCCGCAATGGAACATCAATGTCATGACGGATCAGGGGGTCGCCGGCGGCCTGGCCTGGTCCTATGGGGAACTGCCCGGGGTTCTGATGCTCGTTTTCATTATGGTCCGCTGGCAGCGGGATGAGGCCAAAGGGTGGGTTCGCGCGGAGCGGGCCGTAGCGACGGCGGGCACTCCGGAGCTGGACGCGTACAACGACTACCTGCTGCAGCTGGCCAGCCGTCCTGAACGCCGCCGGTAATCCCCAGGCCGCTGGCCCCGCGTCCCGAACGCAGCGGAGGACGTGAGTGGCCTCCTGGGGTACGCGTGACCTATCCGGCCGCGTCTTCTCAGCCCGCCCGCAGGAATCCACCCGCCGGGGCGGGAAATGCCGCAGCGTTGCTTCGGTCTTAGTCAGGACGCCGTGCCATCACCGGCTCTATGGGCGCACCCGGCGCCCTGACGAAACCCTTTTCCGCCCCCGGTTCGCGGTAGGCGAGGAGGCGGAGGGCGTTGGCGACGACGAGCAGGGTGGATCCTTCGTGGATCAGGACGGCGAGGCCGATGCCGATGGTCCCGGTGATAGTTGCCGGGATCAGGACAGCAACGACCCCCAGGCTTGCCCAGAGGTTCTGGCGGATGATCCGGCTGGAGCGCCGGCTGAGGTTCACGGCGAAGGGGAGCCGCTCGAGGTCATCTCCCATGAGCGCGACGTCGGCGGTTTCCATGGCCACGTCCGAGCCGGCGGCGCCCATGGCGATCCCGACGGTGGCATTCGCCATCGCGGGTGCGTCGTTGACGCCGTCGCCGACCATGGCGACCTTGTGTTCCCTGGTGCGCAGCTCGATCACTGCCTTGACTTTGTCTTCAGGCATCAGGTCACCGCGGGCCTCGTCGAGTCCGAGTTGTCCGGCGACGGCGTCCGCTACGGTCTGGTTGTCTCCGGAGAGCATGATCATGTGACGGATGCCGGCCTGGCGCAGCCGGGAAACGACCTGTTGCGCGGAGGCGCGGGGGGTGTCCATGAGGCCGAGAACGCCGAGGTACCGGGTCCCCCGGCGGATGACCATGGTGGTCCGCCCGGATGCCTCGAGCCGGGCTGTCGATTCCGTGATTTCCGCAGGTAACGGTGCGCCGCCGATCTCGCTGAAGAGCCGTTGCTTGCCGATATGGATCTCTTCACCGTCGATCAGGGCGCTGACGCCGCGGCCGGTAATGCTGGCGACCGCACCGGCCTTGAGCAGCGGCGTCCCGTCGAGCCGGGCGCGCGCGGCCTGCACGATGGCGGCGGCCAGCGGGTGATCACTCTGTGATTCGACGGCGAGGGCGACGCTGAGCAGTTCAGATTCCGTGACCCCTTCGACGGGCTCGACGTCGGTCATTTCCGGTTTGCCCTCGGTGAGGGTTCCGGTTTTGTCGAAGGCTATCGCGCGCAGGGTGCCGAGGTTCTCCAGCGCGCCGCCGCCCTTGATGAGCAGGCCGCCGCGCGCGGCCCGGGCGAGCCCGCTCAGCACCGCGCTCGGGGTGGAGATTGCCAGAGCGCAGGGACTGGCGGCGACCAGGACTGCCATGGCCCGGTACAGGGTGGCGGAGAACGGTTCGTCAATGACCAGGCCGGCGAACAGCAGCACGACGACCAAGGTCAGGACCGCGGGTACGAACACCCGCTGGAACCGGTCGGTGAAGCGCTGGGTGGGTGAGGTCTGGGCCTGGGCTTCGCTCACCATCCGCACGACCCGGGCGAGCGTGGAATCCTTGGACAGCCGGGTGACCTCGATTTCCAGAACGCCGGGTCCGTTGACGGTGCCGGCGTAGATCCGGCTTTCCGCGGGGATGTCCTGGCCGCTGCGGGGCGTTCCCCGGCTGATCGGGGCCTTATCCACCGGGATGCTCTCCCCGGTCACGGCGGCCTGATCGACACTGCTGTGGCCGACGGTGACGAAACCGTCGGAGGGGATGCGGGTGTTCGGTTTGATGATGACCGTGTCGCCGAGCCGGAGTTGCCCGACCGGGATTTCCTGCTCAGTCCCGCCGCGCTTCACGACCGCGGTGGCGGGGGCGAGTTCGGCCAGTGCCTGGATCGCCCGCCGTGCCCGTCCCATGGCATAGCTTTCCAGGGCGTGGCCGATGCTGAACAAGGCCAGCAGCAGGGCGCCCTCGGCCAGGTCCCCGAGCACGGCCGCGCCGGCGGCTGCGACCAGCATCAAAAAGTCGATTTCGAACCGTTTGGCCATCACCGTCTGGATGGCTTCCTTGAGCGTGTAGTAGCCGCCAAAGAAATACGCCGCGATGTACAGGGCCGTCGAGACGGCGTCCGGCACCGCAGGGCTCAGCCCGAGGAAGAAGCCCGTCGCCAGCGTCAGAGCGCACAGCACAGCAAAAATCAGTTCGCTGCGCTCCCCGAAGATCCCGCCGTGCTTATGGTCATGATCTTCGTGCTTCTCATGCCCTTCGGCCCCTGGCACGGCCGCCGCGCCGCCGCCGGACTCAGCGGCCTCAGGGCCTTCTGCGGCGCGGGGCCGGCTCGTGCGCGGTGGTGTCCCGAAGCGCTCCAGCAGGTCCACGATCGCCGGATCCGAGGTTTGGTCGGCGAAGTATTCGACCGCGACGGAACCCGTCGGGGAGACGTGGGCTTCGGCGATCCCCGGAGCGTTGCGCAGCCGCTGTTCAAGCAGCTGGGCCCGGGCGGGCCGTGACACGCCGTCCACGTCGAGGCTGAGGTGCCCGAAGTCGCTGTCGACCCGGG
Source organism: Arthrobacter sp. H16F315 (assembly GCF_024124825.1). Classification (GTDB taxonomy): domain Bacteria; phylum Actinomycetota; class Actinomycetes; order Actinomycetales; family Micrococcaceae; genus Arthrobacter. The sequence continues at coordinate 121,409 of NZ_JAMXSS010000004.1, forward strand.
CACCCAGGGACAGAGCGAGTTCCCGGATGCGTTGCAGGCTGATGATGTCGGGTTCGAAATGCACGCACAGCTGCGCCGCGGCTTCCCCTTCTTTGACGTGGGCGCTGATGACGCCCTCACGGGCCTGCAGGCCCGCGGTGAGGCGCTGGACGCAGGCATCCTTTTCGTCCAGCGCCTCGGGAAGCACGGTGTTCAGGTCAAGTTGTGTGTCGGTGGCCATGGGTGCCGTTCTTGGGATTCGGGACACGAGGTCCGCTGCGGATGGAAAAGCGGGGCGTGCCAGGCCTTACCCGAAGAGGTCCCCGAGGAATCCGCCGCGCTTGCGGCCATCGCGCCTGTCCACGTGGCCGGAACCGCGGCCGTCGTGGCCACCGTGATGGCCCTCCCTCCGGTCAGAACCCTGCGGCTGACCGAATCCCGGGCCCGGCGGTGCGTAGAAGGAGCTTTCGGCATCGATCAGGGATTCCAGTTCGCCGCGGTCCAGGAAAATACCGCGGCACCCGGTGCATTGATCGATGACGATGCCGTTGCGTTCGTAGGGGCGCATTTCTGCCCCGCATTTGGGGCAGGTCAGTGCGGCGGGTGAAACGTTCATGACGGCTCCTGATGGAAAGGGTGCATGGATGGTTCGGAACCGGCCGGAACGGCTGCGCTGGTGGCCGGAGAATGGCCGACGTGAGTGATGGCCAAATCAAGAAGCATCCTGACGTGGCTGTCATCCAGCCGGTAGAAAACGTGCCGGCCCGTGCGGCGGCCCGCAACGACGCGCTGCGCCCGCATGAGCCGAAGTGCCTGGCTCACTGAGGATTCACTGAGCCCGCTCACCGAAGCCAGATCATGGACACAGACCTCACCTGCTTCAAGCAAAGCGGCCAGAATCCGGATACGGCCAGGGTCGGCCATCAGCCGGAACACCTCTGCCAGGCGCACCACGTCGGCCGCGGGCGGCAGGGAATTGCGGAGGGCATCGACCCGCGCCCCTTCACCGGCCAACCGGGGCCCGGACACCCCTGGGGGCTTGGAAAATGCCGAACATGAATGGTCATATGAACACATTATCATTTGTTCATATGTTGGCAATGGCACACGATCGCGGCGAAGCCGTAGCGCTGAACGGCTGCATACGGGGCCGGAGATAGGGTTTTATCAACGACCGGGTAAGAATCGTGCGTGGGGGCGTGGCGGACCAGGACGGTAGAAGGTCGCATGGCCCGGGGACCCGGAGATGCCAGGATCCCAAGGCAGCCTAGAGGCCGGCCATGACATAGATGGTGAGGAAGCCGAGGAAAAACATGGCGCCCAGGAAGGCGGTTTCGGTGTGCTCGTGGGCCTCAGTCAGCAGTTCCTCAACTACCAGGTACAGGAGTGCGGCGGCACCGAAGGCAAGTACCAGGGCCAGGGTTTGGTTGCTCGCCCCGCCAAGGGCAGCCGCTCCACCAACGGCTCCAACGCCCGTGAGCAGGCCCAGACTGCTGGTCGTAGCAACCGCCCGGGTCCGCGACAGGCCGTTCCGGGTCAGCTTGATCGTGACAGACAGGCCTATGAAGAGTATTTCGATGGTAAGAGCAATCGTCAGGATCAGGCCCTGTCGCGCACCGAGCGACGCCCCCAGACCGACGAGGATGCCGTCCAGGAGCAGGTCGATTCCCACGGCCACGAGCAAGCCCACCGGCAGCCCGGACCCAGGCGTTTCCTGCTTCTGCTCAAGCCGCCGGCCGAGCGCGCCAAGAGCCAACATAACCGCCGTACCAGCAACGAACCCGGCGATGGCCCAGGGCAGGCTTCCTTCGTTCCGCAGGTCCGGGAGCACCTCACCGGCCAGTGCTGCCAAAACGACCCCCGCGGCGAAATGCTGGACAGCGCTGGTGGTCTTCGGGCCCGGGGACGCAGAACGGCAATGACCGATCCGATGATGGCCGCCGCCACGGGAAAGGCCACAAAAACTGCAGCATCTGCAACAGCCGCTGCTGTTCCTGTCATGATGTCATCTCCCGGAGCTTGTGCCCGGACGTGACCAAGGCGTGGGGTTTGATGATGGAGCGGCGGACCGAGAGGGCCTCCGTCCGCGGTACGGCGAGCACGGTGGCGCCACCACCAGCGAGACCAGTCCACCATGGCAGGGTACCTTCCCCTTCGCCGGCCGGGGCTCATTCCGCGGTCGTTCGAGCATTATCGGACAATCATGATTCGGCTCGCCCCTTACCGGAAGTTCAGCACAAGACCTTGCCGGCCCAGGCCTACGGAGTGATTGCTTCCCACTAAATAGCCGGCCGCCGAGGGAAATGTTGGCGCCCCGGGATTCCCGCGGGTATTCGTTGACGGAGCCCTCTCCGGCGATGTAATTCATATTGTGACCCGCCGGCGCCCGATCGGTGAGGCCATCCTGTGCTCCGCAGCCTGCCACTGCGATTGCGGCTGCCCCAGCCCGGGGGCGGCCCTGCGGTGGGAAAATTTGACCGAATCACCTGATCGTATGAAGATATTCACAATCCTCTAGTTTTACCGACTGTAGAAAAGCTCGCAGCAGCCGGCATGCGGCTGGTGTTGGATTGTCACGGAATTGTAACGGAAAGCCTTTGGTTGTAGCGTTGATTCAGGAATTTCTGTACTAGAACTTCCGCTCCCGCCTCCAAGCCAGGGTGCCTGCCGCGGGTCACGCATGTCCGCGATTCGGCGCCCCGGAGCAACTCGCTTGCCCCGGCCATCGATCGCAGCGACCCGAAAGGATCCCCGTGCCAGTCCCTTCCCGCCGCCGACACCGCATCGCGACACCGAACGAGCGCCGGCGCCACCGGGCCGCCCCTGCTGCGGCAGGCCGCCACTTCACACGCGGCGCCGAACCCGGGTCCGTTGGCCGCGGGTGGATCCCCGGCGTGTCAGCGCTGGCGACAGCCGTGCTCCTCGCTACCGGCCTCCCTGCCGCTCACGCCCAGCTCGGACATGAGATATCCGGACCGGCAGCTGCGCAGGTGGCACCCGAGATAGCAAGGCCGGCCGTCGAAGCATCCGCCGCGGCCACCGTCACCTTCCCCAGGACAGCTATCACCACCATCGCCGCGCCCGCCACGGCCGCCCAAGTAGCGGCAGTTGTGTCCTCGGCCCCGGCTTCCAAGGGCCTCGGCGCTCCCCTGGCCGCCATGTCTGTCACCTCACCGTTCGGGCTCCGCACCAGCCCCATCACGGGCGGACCCGGGGAATTGCACACCGGACTGGACCTGCAGGCAGCATGCCGGACGGCCGTATTCGCCGCCGGAGCGGGCACGGTCGTGGAGGCCGGCTGGTCCCCGAATGGCGGCGGCAACCGGATCGTAGTAGAGCACGGCAACGGCGTGAAAAGCACCTATAACCACCTGTCCTCCATTGAGACAACCATCGGGGCTGGCGTGACCCGGGGTCAGAGGTTGGCCGGAGCCGGAACGACAGGCAACTCCACCGGCTGCCACCTCCACTTCGAAGTCGTGCGCAACGGGCTCACCGTCGACCCCCAAGGCTGGATACGACCATGACCGACGACTGGTCCGAGCCACGCGCCGGGACGCCGCGACGGCACCCGGCAAGAACATCGGAGCGTCGTCCCCAACGCCTCTGGATCGTCTTCGTGGTCGTCACAGTCCTCACCGCCGCAGCCTTCTTCGCCATCGGCCGGCTGTCCGCCGGACCCAAGGCCGTGCCGGACGCGGGAGCGGACGCCGGATTTGCCCGCGACATGCAGGCACACCACGCCCAGGCCGTGGAGATGGCGCTGTTGATCCGGGACAAATCGGGCAACGAGGAAATTCGGGCAATCGCCTACGACATCGCCACCACGCAGCAGCACCAGAACGGCCAAATGTTTGCCTGGCTCCAGGACTGGGGCCTGTCCCCGTCAGGACCGACACCGCCGATGGCGTGGATGCGGGCAGGAGGCGGCACCCATCAGGGCGCCACGCACACCGGGCAGGGCCCCGCCGAAGGAACCATGGAAGGGATGGCCACGCCCGACCAGATGCACGCACTGCGCAACGCAGCCGGGCCCGAAGCTGACCGGCTCTTCACGGACCTGATGATCCGCCACCATCAGGGCGGGGTCGCCATGGCCAGAGCCGCCGTCGAACTCGCAGAGACCGCCCGGGTTAAGGACTTCGCCGCCCGGATCCTGGAAGCCCAGACCGCGGAAATCACTGCCCTTCAAGAGCTGCGCGTCAGACTCTAACCATTGATTCCGAAGAAAGCGAGAAAGCCCCATGGCTGCACCGAGGAAGACGTCCGAGGAACGCACCGCGATTCTCAAAGCGCTGCAGGCAAAGCAGCGCGCTGCCAGAAGACGCCGGGCCTGGCTGATCTACGGCACCGGCGCGGTGCTCGTCGGCTCAATCATCGCGGCAGTGACCTTCGTGGTCGTCGGCGAGGTCCGGCAGCGCGAAGAGACCAAGGCAGCGGCTTCCCGCCCGGTGGAAGGCGAGCAGGACTACCCCGACCAGTCCAGGAACCACACCCGCGAACCCGTCAACTACCCGCGGACACCGGCCACGGGCGGGGACCACGCACCGGTGTGGACGAACTGCGGCATCTATACGGCCCCTGTTAAACAGACCCAGGCGGTGCACTCCCTCGAGCACGGAGCCGTGTGGCTCTCCTACCGGCCGGATCTGGCAAAAGACCAGATCGCAGAGCTAACCGACCTCGCCGGCACGCAGGACTACCTCTTGCTCAGCCCGGTCACCGATCAGGCCTCCCCGGTGACCGCCACTGCATGGGGAAAACAGCTCTCCACAGACAACGCGGCAGACGAGCGCCTGGCGGCCTTCATCACGAAGTACCGGCAAGGCCCCCAAACCCCTGAGCCCGGCGCAGTTTGCACCGGCGGCGTCCAGGGCTGACCCGAAACGCTCCACCCAGCTAACTGCGCCGTCGGGGCAAGCAGCCGCGACCAGAGCCATCGAAGGGCAGCGACCGCGCCGAGCGCCTACGACGGCGTAGTCAACCATGGCGGACGAGATGGATACCCGGAACCTTATCGCGTCGTTGGCATGCTTATCGGCGCTGCAGCGCCAATCCATCGTCCTTGCCGATTCCGGATCTTTGACCCATCGGTGATTGCGTCAACTTGGTTGACCGGGCTTCAATTGCCGTATTTAAATGCTCAGGTGTTGCGACGATGGTTCGAATGCACCCTTATCATCGCAATCGGTGGCGATCGTTTCTGCCGTCCGGCGTATCCAGGCGAGGCTCGGGAGGGCGCCCGTCAGTGTGGGTTTCAACGGCGCCGACCGTGTCGGAGTTTCCGGGGGTCGCTTCGGACCGTGGCCGGGATCTCAGGACCAGGAAGAGACCGAGGCCGGCAAGAAAGAGCAGAGCGGAAACCCAGGTGTTCACGCGCAGCCCCATGATCGTGTTGGCATAGTCAGAGCGCATCAGCTCGAAGGCAAAGCGGCCGGCTGTGTAGAAGACGATGTAGAGGGCGAACACCGATCCGGCGCCGAGCTTGTACCTGCGATCCAGGAGCATCAGCAGCGACGCGGCGGCCACGCACCACAAGGACTCGTAGAGAAACGTCGGCTGGAAGTATCCAAGGACCTCCGGGGTGCCATCGGCAGCGGTCACCGCCCGGCCGGTGGCCGGGTTCATGGCGTGGATCTGAAGTTTCCACGGCAGAGCCGTCGGCTCCCCGTAAAGCTCATTATTGAACCAGTTACCCCAGCGGCCCAGTCCCTGTGCCAGGAGCAGCCCCGGGGCGGCGGCGTCCGCGAATGTTGCCAAGCGGACGCCGGTCCGTCGTGCCCCAATGGCGGCGCCGACAAGGCCGAGGGCGACGGCGCCCCAGATTCCGAGCCCGCCTTCCCAGATTCGGAAAGCCCCCAAGGGTCCTTGCCCGGGCCGAAATACAGCTGGTTATCTGTAATGACGTGATAGACCCTGCCGCCGATGATGCCGAACGGAACGGCCCACACGATGATGTCCAGGGCCTGCGCAGTTGTACCGCCCCGGGCCCGGAGACGGCGGGCACTCAGCCAGGTCCCCAGAACGATGCCTCCCAGGATGCAGAGCGCGTAGAAGCGTATGGTCAGCGGCCCGAGTTCGAAAGCGCTGACCGTCGGCGACGGTATGAAGAAATCCGGCAGTACTGAAGCTCGCAAAGAACCCGTCCCTTAGATAGGAGAAGCGGGCCATGATGCCCTTCTAGATGGTATGCGCTACGACGTTGGATGAATGGTCGCCAGGCATGGATCCGTCAGTCCACCGCGAGTGCCCCCGCCAGCCTGTCCGCGTCCCGCCTCGCTCCTCACGCTTCGCGCCGGGGACCTTTCATAACGTGGGAACTCGCCCTCCAGCCGGCGGCTCCTGGAAAACATCAGCGAAAGCCACTAAGTTTATAGGTGCACACGTAGGCACTTGTTGATATATCCCCGATGATCCAAGGAGTCCCTTTGTTTGAAGTTCTGGCCGTTCCGGCCTACCGGAAGCTCTTTTCGGCCCAGGTTGTGGCACTGCTGGGCACGGGTCTGTTGACGGTGGCACTGGGCCTGCTGGCCTTTGATCTGGCTGGCGGCCAGGCCGGTGCCGTTCTGGGGACGGCCCTGACGATCAAGATGCTCGCCTATGTGTTCGTTGCCCCGTTGATGGCGGCACTGGTGGAGCGGCTGCCGAAAAAGGCGGTGCTGGTCGGGGCGGACCTGATCCGTGCCGGGATCGCACTGATGCTGCCGATGGTGGACCAGGCGTGGCAGATCTATGTTTTGGTCTTCCTGCTGCAGAGCGCCTCGGCTACCTTCACCCCGGCGTTCCAGTCCCTGATCCCGGTGATCCTCCCCGATGAACGCCAGTACACCCGGGCGCTTTCCCTCTCGCGTCTGGCCTATGACCTGGAGTCGCTGGTCAGCCCCGCGCTGGCCGCGGCGCTGCTGACCGTCTTGTCCTTCCATGATCTGTTCCTTGGGACCGTGGCCGGGTTCCTGTTCTCCGCGGCACTCGTGGTCACCACACGCCTTCCTGCGGCGCCACAGGTGCGGCAGGAAGGGACGTTGTGGCACCGGACCACCCTGGGCACGCGGATCTTTGCCCGCACCCCCGAACTGCGGGCCCTGATGGCCCTGAATCTTGCCGTGGCGGCCGCCACCGCCCTGGTGCTGGTGAACACCGTCGTCTACGCCCGGGACATGTTCGGCGGTTCCAACGCCGACGCCGCGGTCGCCCTGGCCTGTTTCGGTACCGGGTCGATGCTCGTCGCGCTGACAGCGCCCAAGGTCCTGGACCGGATACCGGACCGGGTCCTCATGCGCGCCGGTGCCGTGTTGCTCTCCGCCGGACTGGCCGGGGCTTTCGCCCTGCTGGCCGTGCCGGGCACCTGGCCGGTGCTGCTGGGCCTGTGGGTGGTCCTCGGTGCCGGGACCTCGATGATCAACACCCCCTCGGCGCGCCTGTTGCGCCGTGCGGCAACAGACAGCACCCGGTCCTACATCTTCACTGCCCAGTTCTCCCTCTCCCACGCCTGCTTCATCATCACCTACCCTGTCGCCGGCTGGATCGGCGCCGCCGCCGGCCAGCCGGCGGCCGCCGCCGTGCTGGCCATCGTGGCTACAATCAGTACACTTGCGGCGTTCCGATTCTGGCCCGCAGTATCCAGAACCGGCCCCGTACCGGAGACCATGAAAGGCTGAGCCGGTGGAAAACTTACAACCCATTCGGGCCGCCAGCCTCCATCACCCCGACGCACCGGATTCGCGCCGGCTGGACGCGGCCACAGCCACGTTCCGGATGCTCTCGGACCCCACCCGGCTGCACCTGCTCTGGCTCCTGGCCCAGGAACCTTCCGACGTTGGAACCCTGGTGGAGCAAACCGGAGCCTCACGCACCTCGGTCAGCCAACACCTGGCAAAGCTACGCTTCAGCGGCCTCGTCACCACCCAAAAACAAAGCCGCCGAGTCATCTACAGCCTCGCCGACGGGCACCTGACCCGACTGGTCATGGAAGGCCTGAACCACGCCGACCACAAAGTCACCGGCGAACCCGCTCATGACTGACCCCCTGCCCGCGGGCCAAGCCTGCTACTACGCCAACCAGGCTCCTTTACGCCGATCACGGCGTCTAAGGAACTCCCGGAACGATTTCTGGATCATGGCAGGCCAGACCGAGCCGGCGAATTGAGCGCATCCTATGGGCCAGCGGACAGCCGGACATCGGGGAACCAGCCAGCTGGTGCCATCTTTGGTTCCAGATGGTCGGGGTCGCGGTGCTCCTTCATGTCGCAGTTGTAGAACGGCCCTTGCGGGTTCAGCAGGACGCCCATGTGGTGGTCTGCATGGTCCCGCCACCAGACGCTCATGCCGGTGGCCGGGTCGAGGCGCAGGTGCTCCCAGGAACGCCATAAGGCCGCTACGCGGGAGACGGCTTCGGGGTGGAAATACCACTCGATGCACCACTTCGCGGTCTTACCGGTGACGCTGCGGACGTATGTCGGCAGCAGCTGCTCGTGAAGGAACTCCTCGGCCGTGCCGTAGACGAGCTCCGGTGCCTTCTCCGGGGTGCCGTCTTCGCCTGTGCCGGGGTTGGGGGCTGGGGTGTCCGTGTCGAACAGTCCGAAATCATCTGCCATGGCTGATTGCTTCCTTACCCGGTGACCCAGGGATTAGCGACCGGAGCGGCGGGCACCAGGACGGCCTCCGGTTCCTCCGGGCGGGGGCTGTACTTCTTGATGGAGGCTTCCACGGCGTCCTTGTGGCGGCCGGTGTACCAGGGCCTGGTCCGGACCAGTGTGGCCGGGGCGCCGGAGGCGAGGACCACGGCGCGGCCGCGGTCCAGCTCCGCGAGGTTGGAGACATCGAAGATGCGTTCCTTGCCCTCCTGGCGGGAGCGGCTGGAGCCTGACTTGCCGGAGGAGACGGAGACGTTGGTGTAGCTGTAGTCCCCGATCAGATCCGAGAGAGCCCGGAGGAAACCTTCTTCGGCGACGCCGCCGCCGTAGACCTTGACGTTCGCGGCCGACCAGATTTTCCGCATGTTCGCCTCGCCCCAGAGATCGACACCTTGGGACCAGGACTGCAGGATGCCCATGACGATCAGGCCTTTGGAGCCGTAGTGGCTGAACTGATCCGGCAGGGCTGCCCAGCGGACGACGTTGGCCAACTCGTCCAGGGCGAACAGTGCAGGTTTGGGCAGGCGGCCGCCGCTGCGCTCGGCCCGTTCCTCCATCGCCTCAGCGATCGCCACCGTCAACGCTGTGGTGAGCGGGGACGCGGAGCCGGCCCCTTCCTTGGAGAGGATGTAGATCGTCTCCTGTGAAGCGGCGAAAGCGTGCGGATTGAACTGCCGGCGGGCATCCGTGGCGACCGTCGCGCCACCCATCGGGGCGACCCAGCGCAGCGTGTTCCTGGACTTGAGGCACTGAATCATCTTCTCGGCGGTGCCGAAGATACCGTCGCGCTGTTTGTCGGCGAGTTCCAGCGTGGACTCCAGGCCCTTGTACTGCAGCTCGTAGTCATGCTCTTTCAGGATGTTGATCGGTTCCCGGTTCACCTGCTCGGTCACCCACAGGTATACCTGCGTGATGGGGAGTTCACCGAGCGCGGCCGCGAGGAAGTACGAGGAGAGGATGTCTTCGGCTTTGGGGTCGAAGTAGGCATCCGGCTTGGACCCCGGGACCCGTGAACCGACCGAAAAGTGCTGCGTGAGCTTGTACGCCTTCTCCTCATCGGTGACATAGGAGAGCGGATTCCACCACCACTGTGCTTCCTCCTGTGCGATCTTCTGCGGATCGAACACCCACACCGGGCCGGTTGCCTCGCGGACGCCCCGGGTGCCGTCCACCACGTCACGCTTGTTCGAGGTCGACACCACAGCACCCGGCGCGTCCAGGATGGCGGGCATGACCCGTGAGGTCGACTTACCGGTCCGGGGACCCCAGATATCGAGGCTGAGGTCTTCCCAGGACTGAATGAACGTCTGGCCGGTAGAGACAACCTTGCCGACGACGATGCCCGGCGTTCCTGTCACGCCCAACCGATCCGCCGTGGCTTTCGTGCCCTTCTCGGAGAACGCAGCCAAGGATTTGCCCCGGCCCAGGTACCGGGCGGCCTTATCAACCCGGGCACGCTTGGACGCACCCTTCCTCCACGCCACGAGCACGACGACGGCCAGGACCAGGACCACGCCGGCCATGAGGGCGGCCGCGACGGTGGACTGGACAGGCCACGGCACCCGGCCCTTGACCAGCCCGGCGATCAGATCAATCGGATGTTTGGGGGTGAGTCAATGCCGGCCATCCAGGACCCCAAGTGGACGGCCGCGTAGGTCCCGCCGCCGAAGACGACGATGAAGCCAATGGCCATCCAGACCAGCAGGGCATCTCCCAGGCCCATTCCTTTACGGTTCGGTGCGCTCACAGCGTGCCTCCTTCAACGGGCAGGTCAGGGGTCATTGGCTCGAGGAGGGTTTCCGGGATCTCTCTCCACTTTCCTTCGGTGTCGTTGACCCCGTCCGGGCCTTGCTCCAAAGATGTCAGTCCCACCAGAACCGGGATCCCGGGACGGCCGCCGACCTTGATCAGGAACTTCCCGCGTCCGGGAGGTTCGACGTCGAGCCCGCGGGAGTCCCAGGCGGGCGGGTCCTGCCAGGAGATGAGCTTCTGCTGTTCCTGCCGGGACAACGGGATGGCGGAGGTCAGCAGCGGCATTTCGGAGGCCGGGAGGCCGCCGCAGATCACCATGCCGGAGCGTTCCACGAAGCCGCGGGCTTTCATCCGGTCCTCTTCTGCCGGGAGCGCCAGCAGGTCGGACATGGTGTGGGAAATCATGATCTGCCCGACACCGACGGAGCGGTTGAGTCGGGTCAGGGCGTCCACCCGGTCCACCATGCCTTTACCGGCGCGCAGTGCCCGCCAGAGTTCATCGAGGACGACGAAGTAGTTCCGGCGCGGTTCCAGGCCGGCGTCGGCGAGGGCGTTGGCGACGTTGACGGTGCCGAATCCGTAGGACCAGCACGCGAGCAGAATGGCAGCTTGGAGGTCGGTTTCGGTCTCGTCAATGCTGGAGACATCGAAGACCACGGCGCGGTCGCGCATCATGGGGTTGGTGGTGTGCCGGGAGAAGATTTCTCCGAGCTTCCCGCCGCCGGTCAGGCCCAGCAGGGTTGCTTCCAGGGCGCGGGTTTCCTGCAGGTAGACGGTCATGTCCCCGCGGTCCAGGGCGACCTGGCGCAGCTCGTCGGGTGCGGAGATGATCACGTCGAGCAGGTCTTTCAGGACCGGGACGCCGTCGAACCGGTCATCGAGGACGCGCAGGGCACGGTCCAGGATTGTCTGTTCCTGATCGGTGGGCGGGTTGTTCCGGCCGATGGTGATGAGGGATACGACCATGGTCAGGCGCCGGCCGTGCGCGTCGGCGCGGACCCGGGTGGCGTCCTCGTGGTGGCCGTTGTCTTCGAGCAGCTGCGCGGCTTCGACGGCCTGGCCGGGATCGAGGATGTTTAGGTAGCCGACGCCGCGGCCGAGCTTGATGACCTGGCCGCCGAGTGCCTGGACCGCTTTGACGTGCTCGCCTTTGAGGTCCCCCAGGATCAGCGGGTGGACGCCCTGTGCGGAGAGTCCGATGAACATCCGGCGTACCACGGTGGACTTTCCCAGCCCCGGCTTGCCCAGGATGAACGCTGACGGGTTGGAAATCAGGCGTGCCCGTTGGAACCAGCTGATCGGGTCGCAGCAGACCGTGGCCTGGGTTTCTTCATGGCGTCCGAGCGGGACGCCGATCATGGGCGAGGACGCGCCGGAGGAAAAGGGCCACAGTCCGCAGACCTGGACCGTGGTTCCCCGGTATTCCTTCACGGACGGGACGAGCTGGGCCATGCCGCCGCCGCGTCCGGTCCAGCCCCGGGCAGATGGCCCGGGCTGACGCTGTTCCTTCTCAGCCTTCTTCTTCGGCGCAGCTTTGACCGGTGCTGCAGCCTTCCTGGCAGGTCGGGTGAAGAGTTTCATGCGGGCCATCACAGGGCGTCCTTGATTTCGGAGGGCAGGAGGCTGTGCTTGGGAAGGACCAGACCCAGCGGCAGGGACGCGGCGAACGCCGTGTCCTGGGCGCCGTAGGCCCGGCGCAACAGCACCCGGGCTGTGCCGGAGGTCTGTTCAACGGCGGCCACGGCATCGGCGAGGCGTTCCTTGTCGATCACGGTGGCCGTGACGACCATGCCGAAGTTCACCAGCCCGGCACCCTGAGCCTCCTCCTGCGCTGTCTGCACGGCGGAGCGGGCATCGACCAGGGCGCGGGCGGAGGGCCGGTTTCCGGAGGTGATGCGGACGTTGGCGTTGTTCTGGTCCCGCTCCACCACGGCCGCGGCACGGGCCGAATCCATCGGGCGGTACAGCAGCGAGATCCGCTTGCGGTCGATGTCCCCGTGCGGAGCCAGCAGCCGGGACAGGACCGAGGAGTTCACCGACCCGCGCGGGGCACCGGTCATGGTCCATGAAACTGAGAAGGCGCTGTCGTGCCGGTAGTCATCCCAGCCCGCCTGCGTCGCGGAGGGTCCAACTTCGCCCCAGGTCAGGGACACCGGGGAACCGGCGGCGTGAGCTTGATCAATGATCAGGGCAGCGGGCGGATCGTAGGCGATCCGCACGACCTCGCAGAGTTCCTGCGCGGACATCGGACGGGCGATCCCGGCGCCGGTGGACTGCAGCCGGGCCGACAGCCCGGGGATCCGGGACGCGAGGTCCCGGGCCACATCTTCGGGTGTGCGCTTCTTCGATCCGGCCCGCAGGGAGGCGTTAAAGGACAGGGACACCCAGGCCCGGACCGTGGCCGAACCTTCCGGATACGTGTCGATGACCTCGTTGAGTACATTCTTGGCAAAATCCGGGGCATTCGGGTCGATGTTCATGGTGACCTCATTGCGGAGCCGGTAGCCGGAATCCGGTGCGGTCTCGACCGTTACGGCGGCGGCGTCCAGGCCCGCTTCATCTCCGAGGCCGGCGAGCCAGCCGCCCCAGTTCGCCACCCACGCATCGACCTGCTCCGGGTCCACCAGGGACGCACCGTCGGGTTCGGTGGAGAAAATCACGGTGTAGTGGCTGGTGGCCGGGACGTGCAGGAGGGCGAACGGGCGCTTGTAGGAGTCGGTGAATTCGTACAGGGTGGACTTCGCGGCGAGTCCGGGCAGCTGGTACATGCCCCACTCCGTCACGCCGAGAGGGCCGGAACGGTAGAGATTCGTTCCGGAGGACTGGGAGAGACGGAAGCTCATCCGTGTTCCGAAACGGTCAACAACGGACTGGCCGTGCTTGTCCTTGACCGTCAGCAACAGGGCACTGGCCCCGGCCACGGCAAGGACAGCAAGGCCCGGGAACAGGCCCCAGATGGCGAAGCTGATGATGCCCAGCAACAACCCGGCCATGACAATGCCGGTGCCGATAGCTCCGAGGTTGCCCAGCCCCGCTGAGCGCGGGACCCGCCAGTTGCCGTAGGACGGTTCCTTGTATTCGGTATTAATTGCTGCCACTGGGGCCCTCCCCGGTTGAATCCTGCGCGGTCTGTTGTGCGGCCTGAGAAACCCTGGACGCTGCTTGTGCTCCGACGGCGACGGCCATGCCAGCCGGCCCGGCAGCTGACGCCGCACCCGCCGCGGCACCGCCACCGGCAGCAGCTCCTGCCCCGGCTCCGGTAGTGCCTGCTGCGCCGGCCATGGCGCTGGTGGCCCCGCCCGGACCGGTAGCCCCGGGCGTCGGCTGGCCGCCATTTCCCTTCGGGCCAGGCGTTCCGTTGCTTCCCTTCGGAGATGCGCCTGACTGGTTGCTTTGTGTACTTGCCGGTGTCGGGGCGGCATTGCCCTTACCGCTGCCGCTGCGGCCCATGGATACGGCGCCGGTTGCCATGGCCCCAACGGCGGCTCCGGCCCCTGCTCCCCCGCCGGAGGCGACGGCCCCGACCATCGGCGTCACGAAACGCATCAGCGCCGGCAAAGCGAACAGCGCGACGATCATCAACGTGAAGCCCGTGATGGAAGTGATCAATGAATCCTTCCCGCTGTTGTTACCCATGAGGAGGAATGCGACCGAGTACACGATGGCTGCCGCAGGTTTGTAGAGGATGAACGCGATAGTCCAGCCAACTGCTTTCTGGAACCACTGCCGCCCCATCTCGGTGTTGGTGAAAGCCGCGGTGGTGGGCAGGATGCCCGCCAGGATCACCAACATGCCGCTGCGGACGACCATCAAAACGACCTGGACGAGGGAGGCAATCAGACCGATCAATCCCAGAACGATGAGGATGAACACGCCGATCCCTGTCTGGCCGGACACGACCAGGAGGCTCATCGACTCGGCAAAGCCCTTACCGTCCGTGGATCGGTCGATGATGGCTGCCGAGAAAGCATCCGCGGCGATCACCAGAATGGAGATGACCCCCAGACCAAGGCCCGAGACCAAAGCCAGCGTGATCAGGGACCGGAGCAGATCCTTCAGCGGTGCCCCGCGTTGTTCCCAGATCATCCGGATGCCACCGAGAATGACCGCGAGGACCGCCAGCGTCAGAGTCCAGACCATCAATTCGCTGTTCACCACCGAGACGACGGGACTCGGCGTCGCACCGTCTGCGCTGGCCAGGTTCACCGTGGGCATCGACACCCAGAAGGTAGACAGTGTCGTCACCATCTGGCTCATGCCCTCCATGATGGCCTTCGCCATATTTCCCATGGCGTCATCAGCAAGCGCTGAAAGCCAGTCCCCTGCCGGGTTCCAGGTAGGCCTCATGCTCCACTCCAGGGGATGAACCCCGAGAGGTCACGGACTTGCCGCGGTACTTCCAAGGGTGCGCCGTTGTCGGCAACGACGCCCTTCCAATCCCCGTCCTGCCACAGCAGGGTCGTCCGCACTGAAGCAAGCGCTCCGGTGTCCGCCTTGAATGCCAGTTCCACAACGGCTTGATTTGCCGTGTATGAGACGTTGAATCCCGCTATCTGGATCTTCACGGCCGAGGCAGGGGCCGCAGTCGCGGGCCTCTTCATGCCAGCGTCACGGCCGGGTCCTTTGGCTGCAAGCTGCTCTGCGATGGCTCGTTCTTTGGAGGGATCGATGCCTAACGCCCACAGGTTGACGGCCGCGTACAGGGCCCCTGTTGGTGTGTGAGCGAAGCACGACCGGATGCCCTGATCGTCCGTTTTTCCGGGGCCTATTTTCGGGTCGGTTGGTGCGGCCATTGTTCCGACGAGTTCCCACTTCGTCTTCGGCGCCGCTCCCAGCGATGACTCCGACGAGGAGGGCAGGCCACAGATACTCTTTTCTGCTGTCGCCGAAGCGCTGGGGTTGGCTGTAGCCGAGTTGCTGGTTTTCGCCGGAACCGGTGCCGGCTGGGCGGTGTCCTGCCCTTTGGGGAGCAGGAAGATGACGACGGCTGCTGCAATCAGCGCGACCACCAGCGCGGCAGCAATGATGAAACCGGGTTTGGTGAACGGATTGCTTTCGGTGGTGCTCTCTGTTGACTGGCTCATGGTGAACCTCCCGTTTTGTTGGTGCTGGTTTAGACGAAGGCGCGGACGATGCCGGCGGCGCCGGTGATGATGATGCAGCCCATCAGGACCCAGCCGAGCTTGCCGATGGCTTGGGCTCCCTCTCCGCGCTGGAGCTGGATGACCATGCCGATGCCGACGATGATGACGCCCAGGACGCCGAGGACCAGGCCGATGCCGGAGGCCCAGTTCAGGATCGTGAGCAGGCCACCTGCCTGTTCCGGGACAACCGGGGTGGGGTTGGGGATGACGCTTGCTGCAAGTGCGGAGGTGGAGTTCATGGTGAGACCTTTCAGTGGGCGGTGCCGGGTGTGGTGTCGCTAGCCAGGGCGGCTAAGTCAGTGATGAAGCGTTGGTACTCGCGGGCCGGCGGCGCGGTGGTGGAGTCTCCGTGTCGCCAGGCTTCGACCCAGGGCAGGGTCCAGAAGCGGGGGGCTCCCCGCCGACGATGGCGGCGAAGTCGCGCAAGGGTTTGGGAGTCTTCCCCGGTGCGTCCGCCAGAATGGCGAGGCCGAGCAGATCAACCGCAGGTGCCGCGCCTGACGCCCACTGCGTCAGGGCGCTTTGTGCCGCTGTCAGGCCGCGCATGTCTGCGCGGCAGACCAGCAGCACCCGAGGTATTCGGCCGTCCTGGAGAACGGGCCAGCAGTGACCGGTGACCCGTGCCCCGCCGATCAGGTCAGCGGTGCGGCTTTCACCGGATCCCCCGTGGGCGCCGGTGACCCACAGCGCTGCAGAGCCGGAGACGGTGCGGCGGCCAAGCCGGTCTGCGGCGTCGGGTTCGACCATTCCGCGCAGGGGCGCACTGATCACGGCCGCCGGCGGCACGTGCGCCTCCGGAGTTGCCATCTCCGCGCCGTCGGCGGTGGCCGGGCGGGTGATCCAGGGGTTCAGGGACTGTTGCATGGGTCCTCCTCTCGAAGTCCGTTGGTGGGTGGTCTAGAAGCCGGCGGCGACGGCGGCTGCGGCTGCGAGCCAGGCCCGCTGGGTTGCGGGCTGGAGGGCTTCGTAGCGGATGGGTCCGTTGACCAGGGCAGGGTCATAAGGAATCCGGACAACGGCCCGGACGAACGGGGCGAAGCCGTCAGCGATCCGCTGGGCCTCGTCCTTGGCCCGCTTCAGGGCCTCCCCGCTCATGCTGCGTTTGGCGTCGGTGGACTCAGAGACGATGACGACGGCGTTGCGGGCCAGTTCCGCGTCGTGGCCGCCCCGGGATTCCAGGGTCTGCAGCGTCAGCCGGGCGGCTTCGGCGCGGTCCTCGATGGCGGTGACGGGGACGACGAGCTGGTTGGTGTGGTCGATCATCCGCCGCCAGTTCGCGGCGCGGGCGGTGTTGCCGGAGTCCATGACCACGAGCCGGTAGTAGCGGGTGAGGACCTGGTGGGCGATGTCGACTTCCTCGGCGGTGACTTCGTGGTCGCCTTCCTCGTTTTCATCCGAGCGCAGGACATCGAACTTGTCGGCGGTCTGGTGGTGGACGAACTTGGCGATTTCGGCCGCGTTCGTTGACGGGGAGAGCAGTTCGGTGGAGGCGTCGATCAGGTCCAGGACGCTGCGGTCGTGGGAGCCTTTTTCGGTCCGCCAGCCGAGGGTGCCCTGGGACTCGTTGTTGTCCCACGCGACCGTGGCGGCCCCGCTGTAGCGGGCGAGGATGGCCGAGAGCATGACCACGGTGGGGGTCTTGTTCGCCCCGCCCTTGCGGTTGACCACGGCGATGGTCCGGGGGCCGGGCCAGTGCTGGCTGACCGTGCGGATGTCCTCGCGTTCGGTGAGTTCTTCCTCTGAGGGATCCATCCGGAGTCCCAGGCGCGTGAGTGTTCCGCGCCAGCCCTGGGTGGCAGGTTCCAGCACCGGGGCGCTGACCAGGAATGAAGTTTCCTTCAGGCTGCGCCGCGTCGGCGCGGCTTCCTCAACAACGGCAGCTGTCTGCGGTTCCGGGGTTGCCGTCGCGGGGGCGGTCGGCCACGGCTGGGCGTCCACTGGCGCTGCAGGGGCAGGAGCTGGCGCCGACTCTGCAGGAGGGGCCGCGGGCTCCGGTGCGGGTGCGGGGACGGTCTCAATGACGGCCGGCGCTACGGTCGTGGGTGTGGTTTCGGGGGCTTCTGCCCGGCGGCGGGCCGGAGCGGGATCGTAGGAGACGGATTCGATCTTGTTGTCCGGGTGGACGATGAGTTCTCCGTGGCCTTCGGGGTCCTCGATGCGGACCCGGACGGGTCGCTGGAGGGTCTGCGCTTCGCCGACGATGAGGGCCAGGGCGTTGTTGCGGAGTTCCTGTACGGAGTCTCCGGCCGGAACGATGCGGGAGTTGCCCGCGACGATGACCTCGGCGGTTCCGTTGTCGCGGACGATGGCCCGGATGTTGGGAAAGGCCATGACTTCGGTTGGTGTAGTACCCATGAGCTTCTTCCTTACGTGTGTGGGATGGAGGGGGCGGCGTTTAGGACGAGGGCGGGGTGAGGCGGTTGACCTTCCAGGGCGCGTCCTTGCCGGTGCGGAGCAGCTGCACCGTGTAGGTCCCGGCGTTGGTGGGGACCGCTGCCATGACGCCGAAGCCGTTGGTTTCATCGACGCTTAGGGTGGCGGTCCCGGTGACGCGGCTGGCCGGGATGTTGGCCGGGTCAACTGCCGAGTAGTCGGCGGTGGCCTGCGGGGTCAGCCACCGGGCCAGGTCATTGGCCCACTGCTTGTCCTCCACCGTGGGACGGGCGAAATCCGTCATCGCGTTCTCTGCGACGTCCATGGCCTCGTCCTTGCTGACCTGATCCCAGGTAATGCCGATGGTGGCGGGGATCGTGCCGCCCGGTGCCTGGGGTCCACTGTTGGCGCTCAGGGAGACCGGCGCGGGTGAGGTGGGGCTGGCGGCCGCTGATGCCGACGGCGCTGCCGTGGTGTTGCCTGCCGGTGCGCAGGACACGCAGAGCAGCGCCACGGCAATCAAGGTCACGGGCTTTTTCACTTTTTCTCCTCTTGGGTGGGCAGGTACAGGAAAGCCGAGGGGACAGTGTTAGTCACTGTCCGGGTGTAGTAGCTGTGGTCCGCCGGGGCCGGGTTGCCGTTGTAGCCCTCTTCGACGTAGGTCCCGTTGTTCTTGACTTCCTTGACCACCGCGACGTGGCCGAAGTTCGGGTCCGCTCCCCCGGCGCCGGGCGCGTACCAGACAACGGCGCCGACCCGGGGTGTGCTGCCGGAGGCCCAGCCCTTGGCGTCCCAGCCGGCCTTCCAGGTCAGGGCCGAGCCGAGGCCCTGTCCGTCCGGGCGGAAGGAGCCGTTGAGGAACTTGAACGGAGCTTTCGTTGAACCCATCTGCTGGTTGACCCGCCAGAGGGCGAAGTCCACGCACTCGCGGTAGTACATGCCCAGCGGCGAGGTGCTGGCCGAGTTTGCCCCGACCTGCAGCCAGGTCGGGGAGTTCTTCCACGGGTAGTCATCCCCCGCGCCGGACTGTCCGGGGATGGCGCAGTCGCTGCCTTGCAGGGAGAACTTCGAGTTCGAGAGTGCCTGGACGAGCTTCACGGTCTCGGGCCAGTACCTCTGGTAGTGATACGGGTCGGCGTTGCGCTGGACCTTGTTGCCGGCAATCGTCGGGTCCAACAGCTCCCAGCCTGGGACACCTTGCAGGGCCTTGATGAAGTTGGTGGCGCTCGTGGTGGGGTCCATGCGGTCTGCGTGGGAGCCCCACGCGCCGTTGTCGCGCTGCTGGAACAACCCGCGTGAGTCCGGACCTGCGCCGTCGCCGGCATCGAGCACGCGCAATCCCGACTCCCCCAGTGCCACCATCACGCTGATCATCTGCCCGTTGACAGACAAGTCCTGCGCCTTGCCGGCGCCCATGATGGCTGCGGCATTCTGTAGCTGGTCCTGGGTGTAGCCCTCAATTTTCGTGTTGCCGTCGATGACCACAGAAACGGCCGGACCGCAGTCCGCCGCGGCCGGTTTCGCGGGGGCCAGCAGCAGGAGCAGGGAGAAGACGAGGCCGAGCAACATCACGGGTGCCGCGACTGCGGCGCCGGTGCTGAGCATCTTTGACGGCTTCATGAGGGCCGCAGAATCGGATCATTACATACTCTATTGCTTACTAATAGAGTATGGCGGCAAGAGAGGCATTGATTCTCTATTGCGTCAGGCAAGATGGATGCATGCCACGCCTGATTCGGCCAAAACTGCCACCCGAAGTTGAGTTGGGAATAAGTCTTATGGGCAACCGCGCTCGAGTAGACATCCTGCGCCGCCTGTCGATGCTCGGCCCGTCGACTATTGGACAACTGCAGACTGTGCTGGATATCAGTCGACCCAGCCTGAATCGACACCTCGATTTTCTCTCCAATGCCGGTTTGGTGCAGACCGATCCCCCGGCAGGTATGCGCCACGGCAAGGACGTCATCTATACGGTTCAATCCGATAGGGTCCGAGAACTGACCCGATACTGCGCCGCCTATGTCGAAGGCATGTGACCGCAGCTGTCCCTGGGCGCGGCGATCGTCCGACGGTTCACGTTGGTGGGCGGGACGGCTTATCGGGATGGGCACACGTCCACGATAGCAGGATTGAAACATGTTTCAATCATGATTCAGCCGCGTTCTGGGTCGTTGCTTTCGTAGGAGTCCACATCGTCCAAGAGCGCGTTGATCGCCTCCAGGGTCTTGATGTCGATGTCGCCAAGAGTTCGGGCGGCGATGTTCTTCAGCTTGTTCCGGCGCATCTTCTTCAGGAGCTGTAGCTCCCGCTCAATCCGCTCCGGGAGTTCACCGGATTCGTCCGTCAAGTAAGCCGGTTCCACCTTGAAGAATTTGGCCAGCGCGACCAGAGCTTCTTTGGGGACGGCTTCGGGCGACTCACCGGAACGAATTCGCCACCAGCGAGTTCGAGAAAGCTCGTAGCCGTTTTCGCGAACGCCTGCCTGGATGTCGGCGAACTCATAGGGTTCTCCGCCTTCGGCCACCACGACATCCAGGAGGAGGTTCAGCTTGCGAGCCAAGGTCTCCGCCCGCTCTAGCCGATCGCGGGAACTGCCTCCGCCAACCATAGATTCAACCCCATTCAATTTCATTCGCTGTCTGCCGCAGCTTGCTCTTCGGCCCGGCCCGAAGGAAACCAATTCTCGTACCAGCGGCGAACAGCCAGATCCCACCCTACCGGGTCAAAATTCCATTCTTGTGTGTGTCCGGCACAGTCGAACTCTACGAGTTCTACCCGGCCGTTATGTGCCTGCGCGAAGCGAGCGGAGGTTTCAAAGGGAACGGACCAGTCGTTCCTATTGTGGAGGATCAGGACCGGGACGCTCAGGGCACCATGGAATCTGTCCCAGTCGGGACCGCACACTTTCAGTGGACCCTCGAGACCGGCAAGTCTGCTGAATCCGTTAAGCGCTAGGAGCCGGGCGACGAGTGAGCCAAGAAGTTGTGGGCACCGTTGATGGCGGGCGTTTGCACGCATTACGTCTTCCCAGACTAATACCGGCGCAACCATGACGAGACCCTTGATCATTTCTGCCAATGACGACCGCTGCACGGTATTTAGAGCCAAGGTTGCTCCGAGGGACCAGCCGAACATCACGCATTCAGTTCCTCCGCGCGCCGCAACAAACCGAAGAGCTGCTTCTAGATCGAGCCACTCTGATTCCCCTAAATGTGATCGGCCGTCCCTAGAGCGAGGACCCTCACCGTCATTCCTGTATGAGACGACCAATGAGCTGAGCCCCATACGCGATGCTGTCTCAACACCACGCAACGTCTGTGCCCGGGCGCTACCTTGGCCATGGACATGAATGGCCCAGCGGGGAGTCCCCCGGTCGATCATCCACGCGGGGGCCGGGCCGAGAGTTGTCTCAACAAATATCTCAACCACGTCAGCTGCAGCGGTCGATGGATCGACCGAAACAATGCCACTCCACCTGCCTCTGGACCCCAGAGACAGGTTCGCGGGCCGATAAAGGAGGCGACGTGTGACTTTGCCGTGGCAGCTGGAGATGACCGGACCGATGACGGCCGGATGGCCGCCTGCAGAAAGCTGCAGCCCGAACTGGCCCGGCGCCAGCGTGCGCTTTGTGGCTCGGAGCTCGATCGCGTCGTCGGAAATTGCCAACGGGACGATGTCATAGCGGCGCCTGTATATGGGTGACGTCGTCTGACGGGCGGCCCATGCCGCGCAGCCCAGGGCCCCTGCGGCACCAAGTAACCCGGACCAGGCAACAGCCTTCACCGCGGACGCCATGAGAGCCGTTCGAGGTGTTCGGAGGCGGCGGCCAGTTTTGCAAGGCCCGCGGTGCCGATTCTGTCACTTGCTTCGGCGTCCCTGGCCAATGAGTCCTGGATCTCCACGATCATGCGGTGCAGTTCACTGCGCCGGCGATCCGGGCGTTTCGGAACAACATCAAGGTCCAGGGTCAGCCCGGCGTTGCCGGCTACTGCCTGTCCCCAGACAGGTTTCAGGCCCGCAAGTACGGAGCTGGTTCGCGCTGTTTCGAAGATTGCAGCGACTTTACGGCTCGCTGGAGGGAGAGCCATACCCGTGCAAAGAAAAACAAATGTAGCCGAATTCATCACCGCATAAATGCCGGATAGGGCGGACAATGCCTCAACCATACCGAGCACGTGAAGTGCATCGAGTAGGAGTACATCGACTACGAACAGGACTGCCGAAAGGCATCCCAATCCGACGAGCGCGAACGCTGCGGTGTAGATTCCGGTGCTCCAGGCTTTCCGAAAGCGCCAGCAGGTCAAGCCTGCCGTGGCCATGACCGCGCCGATGTAGATGTACTGGCCAGCCGAATACAGGCCTGCCGCCCACTGACCTCCGTAGTCCCGCATGAACGATGTTGACGTAACAGGAGCATCGATCACGAAGAACAAAATGATCGATGATGTCACAGCGCCCAGAAGTCCGGTCTTGGCCCATAGGTCGTAGGAGGATTTCATGCCGCTGGATGCGGGCTGGGCAGCCCGATGAATGGCCCTGGCGAGAAAATATACACCGGTCAGCAGGAGAAGGTTCGCGCCAAGGTCGGCTCGGTTCCTCCCGCCCATCCACGCGTCTGTGAGCAGGTATACAGGGTTGACATTGAGCACCATGGACACAGAAATCAGCAACGACGCCCACAGAATGCTGGTGTCTTTGCCCTGGCCGCGTGACGCGATCACGATCAGCGTCAGACTACTCATCAATGCCGCTGCGATGATTTCCATCAGCCGAAGACCTCCTCGAAGGCGCCCGGTTCGCCCGGCCCGGCCCTTAGCGCCTCTGCCATGAGATCTGCGAGGTACTCGGCAGTGGCCTCTTCCAAAGTCCGGAACTCGGTCCGCATGAGGGCGCGGTGCACAATCTCCGGAGACAGACCACGAAAGCCACTTTTCAATACGGTGCCCGCACCAGGAGCTGTGTCATGGCCAAGGACCATGTGAGCCAGCTCGTGAAGAATGAACTGCTGACGCTGCAGGTCCCAGAGCGTGGGGGGATGAAACACCCACTCGATCTTCGCCCCCGGCAGCCATAGACCGCAGATGGATGTGCCTATCAGCTTCTCGGTGGCACGGATCCGGATCCGTTTGCCGCGGATGTCTTCGATGACGCTTAGAAGCAGACTCAGAGTCAGGCCGCCCGGCAGTTTCAATGCCGCGAATGCACTGGATGCATCACGGAAGGCTTGTTCAGACGTAGTTACAGGCGGGGAACGCAGAGCTCGCGTCACAGCGAAATGACCCTTCAATGGCTTCAATGGGGATAGGCTAGGTTGAAACATGTTTCAAACATGCTTTAGGTTGGTTTGGTGTTCAGCATATCCCGGGCAGAACGGGCCCAACCCTATCAAGTGGGTCATGGAACTGCTTGTCATCGCTAAGGGAAGGAAGGCAGTCCGAGGTCGACGCCGTGATATTCGATCCACCCCCACCCTGCTTCTGAATACAGCAGCTCCGATGGCGATCCATGCTTCGTCTATGCCGCCTAAGAAGCGAATCATGGCGCCACGCCAGGCCGCCGCGCGAAGGAAAGGTAGGGTTTCAGGGCGGTCCCGCAGAACCTGACATGTGTGCGGCGCGACACGCGGGGTCGTTTTCTGTAAACACATCCCCGGATGTCGCTGAAAGCAATGCTAATTTCGATTCAGTCGATAGCTGTAAACAGAAACCCCATAGCGGTCGACTCCTAGGTAGCACCAGATGAAGCAGCCACAACCGAGGTTGTGCGAGATTCAAAGGACATGACGATGAGCGCAGTAATCAATCGTGGAGGCGGACGTCCCAGCAAGGGCCTCCGCAAATACATTGGCTTCCGCACGCCGGCTAAGACCGCGGAGGACGTTCAGATGATCGCTGCCGCCAAAGGCATGACTGTCACCGACTACGTTTCCTCTGCCGTCGACCGCTCCCTGCGCGAAGACCTGGCATTGCTAGATCATTTCGCTCTCCAGGAGGAACTGCCCATCCGCATAGCCTCTTAACAGAAGAAGGCCCGCACTAGGCGGGCCTTCGAAGCTGAAGATCCACGATCCGGGAAGCTTGCCGGCGAACAGATCGTAGATCGGATGGAAGACCTTCACAGGCCTTCATTTGTGTTCAAAACCGATCCTGGAAGATCGGCCCTTAGTCATTCCCTCGACAGGAATATCATCATCGTACAACAGCACGCCCGCGTGCTGCCAGCCACATACTGCGCTGGCGTGTCGCCCGGGCCATCCTCTACGCACAGCCCAGCTCAGGCATGGGGTGCCTTGGCGCCTCTTCTCGCAGGTCAGCCCCGAGTTCGCATTTCTCGAGACGCCGGCAAAACTTATCCCCAGAAGCTTGAGCGCCCCCTCACTGAGGCGCTCCCTACATCCCCTGCGGCCGTCCGGATATTCGGCAAAGACGGCACCTGCGCCGCGATCTTCCTTGACTTCGACTCCTCCGTCGCCGGCGTCGACTGGGTGCTGGCCGACGTGCGCGCACTCCAGACGTGGCTGCACAACTGTGGGGCTCGGTGGATTGAGGACTACTCCCCCAACGGCGGCCGCCACGTTTACATCCCACTCGCGCAGCGGGTCACATTTACTGACGCTCGGGATCTTGTCGAGGCGCTAGGCACTCGGTACCGGACACTGGACAAGACCCCGCACCAGAACCTCCTCCATGGCTGCATGCGCACTCCCGGTTCCCCGCACAAGAGGGGTGGCTACCAGGAACTGGCCATGAGCCTGTCGATGGCTTACGACATTGCCCGCCGGCCTAACAGCGCAGCAGTGTGGACCGCGATGAACGCTGACCTGGCAGGGGAGATTGGTGCCGCCAGGTCGCTGAGACTCGAGCAGACTTTCACGCCGGCGTCCGCCGAGGCCCCGAAACTCCAGCATCCTGCCGGCAGGATGTCCCGCGTGATGCAGCTGATGGCACAAACCGGACTCTATGACTCGAACCGCTACGCCTCCGACTCGGATGCCCGCCAAGCGATCATCACCGGCGCCGCGGCCGCCGGCCTGGAACTGACCGATGTGGAACGTCGGATGATGCAGGGAACCTGGCCAGGCCTTGCCTCTTTCTACGCCCGCTATGCCTCCCGGCACCGCGTCCCTGCCCTGCGCCGGGACTGGCTGAATGCGGTCAGGTACCTAAACAAAGACCGAGGATCCGGGGACCGGAAGAACAATGCCCGTATATCCCCCACAAGCCAGCCAAATACACAGCCCCCAGCTATACAAGGAAAGTCGATCTCGACGAATCCCGATACTGAGCACCAGCTCATTCGAACCTGGCGAAATGCAGTCAGGCTGAAAGAGCATGCGTACACAGATTCGAGGACAGGGTTGGCGAGAAGGATGGTCCTGAGGTCCCTGGGCGAAGCTGCACACATGACAGCATCCCGATTCATTGAATTTGGCGTCCGCTCCATTGCGGTAGCCACCGGGCTGGATCACACGACCGTCGGGGGGCATCTGAGAGCCTTGCGTGGCGAAAATGATCCCCTGGTGACGCTGGTGGAACAAGGGCGCGGTACCAAAGGGGACCTCTACATGCTGACCGTTCCGGAGGAGATGAAGACGGCGGCCGAAGACCTCACCTGGCGGAAGGGGAAGATCCATGCCCTGCGTCCGGTGTTCCGGGAACTCGGCCTGCCGGCGGCCTTCGTATACGAGGAACTGGAACACTCCCCCGGCCTGTCTACGGCGGAGATCGTGAAGCTGACCAGCCTCTCCCGGACAACCGTCAGTGAAGCACTCGAGGTGATGGCCGCGTGGAACATGATTGCCCGCGACACCACCCGGGCCTGGTCCGTGGTGACGACGACGTCATTGAAGGAACTTGCCGAACACTTCGGAGTGGTGGAAGCCGTCGCGGCGCAGCTGCAGCGCTACAGGATCGAACGGATCCTCTGGAAGGAATGGCTGTCCAAGAACGTCAACACCGTCTCGGAGCTCCTCTCCCCCGGCGAAGACTACCCATGGGAGGCATTTGAAGGCCCACCGGATGAATGGGCCCTCGCCGATATGGCGTTCACCAGGGCCGGGTAGGGTTCAGCGCCCGAGAGACGCCTTCGTACTTTCATGCATGCATGAAAGTACGAAGGCTGGTCGAGCATTCCCTTAGTTCTGGCCCCAGCGAGATTTGATGGCCTGCTCGATCGCTTCACGCACCGATATGCCCTCGTCTTCTGCTGCCGCGTAGAGCACGTCAATGACGTCTTGGGATAGGCGAGTGCTCAGCGGAAATGTCACTTCGCGGCGGGCGGTCTTTCGGTTCGGGACCGCCTTGGAAACCTTCGCAGGCTTGGCTGCTTGGCGCGTAGGAGCCTGTGTCGGGGGGCGGGTGCGGCAACCGGGATAACTGCCGCCACTCCCCCGTCGGCCGGTGCTGGTTCCTCAGGTTTCGTCGGTGCGGGCGCCACGGACGCCGGAGAATAGTCGACCGGGTCGACCTTCTCATCGGGGGCCGGTCTCGGCGTCCGGCGCAGAACGGCCGGGCGGTCCTTCAAGTCTTCGATCATCGGATAATCTCCTTCATCAGCTCGTTGTAGGCATCCACGACGGGCTGGCCCTTGCGGTACTCCCCATACCATTCCTGCGTCATGCGCATCTCCTGGACGATGGTCCGGTGAGGGACAAGCGGGGTCAGTAACATTCCGGTCTCGCGAAGTTCTTCGATGCTGGCCACGGCGATGCGGGACATGACGGTGGAGGCGACGGCTCCGACGACGATGCCGACCTCGTGCAAGTTGTCAGGGGCTCCGATGCGCTTACGTGACATTCGGAACTGCTCGACGCTCTTGCGGGCCCCGGCAACGCCGTCTACTCCGTCGACGGTGGCGCCCGCGGCGTACACGATCGTGTCGGCGGCGTTCAGGGCGGATAGGGTCAACGGGCCGCCCTGGCGGTTCGGACAGTCGATGATGACGACGTCGGCGTCAATCCCGATGAGAGAGGTGCGGAGGCGCAGCTCGGCGTGGTCGGCGCGGTCTGCTTCACGGTTGGAGACGCTGCGGGCGGAGGGAACGACACGCAGGTTCGGGAACCAGCTGGACTCTACCGCGAGGTCCTGGGCCCAGCCTTCCGGATCCGTGTCGCCTAGGATGGCGCCGACGTGGAGACCATCCTCTTTTGGTTCGACACCGATCCATTTGCTAGCCGCGGCCCGGGGATCGAGGTCAACGAGTACAACTTTGCGTCCTGAGGCGGCGGTGACAGCCGCCAGGGACACCGCGGTTGTCGTCTTCGTGGCACCGCCGGACTCGCTGTAAACCATGATTGTTTGCATGCTTGCAAGCTTTCCGGACACACATGTGCCTTACAAGGAGCCACGCCGACCACTCGCCTACTGTGATCAAGATGGCATGCAAGCTTTCTTTCATGCATGAAGGTATGAAAGGCAGCAGGTATGCAGGAAAGCTGAGCAAAAATCTTTCAGGTCATAGGTTTTGGGGTACACAACCTTGGCAGTCACCCGCGCCGTGCCTTGGGTTCCTTGGCTTCCACGCCGTGACAAACGAGGACGGAGCTGCTTTTCATGCATGCATGCATGCATCCATGAAAGGCCGCCAGAATGCAAGCACGAACGGATGCAAGCAAGCCAGCCAGGATGACAGCTGGCATGCATGCATGCATGAAAAGCAGTGGCCGGCGAAGAAGGTGTGCATGAAAACGTCATGAATCCAGCGGTTAATATGTTGAGACCAGCGCAGACCTTGGGTCGACCCATTCCCTGGATGTTCCTCTAGGGACCGTTCCAGAGTACGAAACGATATTTCCGCGCTTGTCGGCGGAGGACGTCAGCTCGAGGCGATGCCTCGGGGAGGGCTGGGAGTCTCTTGTTGTCCTAGACAGAAGGCGAGCTGACAACTTTCGGACCTTCCCCGTATCGAAGCGCTGCGGACCGCCAGGCTAGGACATGCCTCAAGCGGAAGTCAGGATTACGCCTACCGCAACGTCAGGTTAGGGTCCATTGACTAGTTCACTGACACTCGAGGTTAGGGGTCTTAGGGTTCAATCTGACACTCTTCGTTAGGATCTCAGCAGAGCAGAGCAGAGCAGGGCAGCGCATCGGATGCTCCAGGGTCAGCAGGCTGGACGACGACAACCGATGTCTGGATCGAGGTCGTCAAGGAACAGATTGGTCCTTATGGGGGACGCTTCCCCGGTGGCGAACCTGATGCTCTCGGTCATGGGGGCGTTCGCCGAATTCGAGCGGTTCCGGATCGGCGAACGCCAGCAGGAAGGGATCACCCTGGCCAAAGCGCTTGGGGTCTACCGCGGACGCTGGAAAGCACTCGCGCCCCGAGAAGGCTGGAGAGCTGCGCCGGCGGGCCGGTGGGGGAGTGGAAGACCGACCTGGCCCGAAAATTCGGCATCAGCCGCAAAATGCTCTACCAGTACCTCCAGACAGACAGACAGACAGACAGCCCTGCCCAGCCGCATCAAACGCACACCGGCATCCGAGGCCAGAAGTCGAACAAGTTCTGGCCTCGGATGCGACTCTAAGTCGATGCTCAGAGGGGATTCTGTGCTCGGCCCGGCCGCTGTCAGCGGGGCCGAACTAAGAGTCTGGGGGTCTGCCCTCAGTGCGCGGCTTCGTACTTTTCCATGATGTCAGCCTGGATACGGCCGCGGGTATTGACCGGCAAGCCTTGTTCGACCGCCCAAAGCCGGACCTCGCGGGCATTGGAGGAAGCTGGACGAGTTGTCCGGGCCCGCCCGCCAGTCTTTCGGGCTGCTTTGGTGTAGCGGCTGAATCCTTCACGTAGTTCGCGTGCGTGAGCATCATTGAGATCGATTGCGTATTCGACGCCGTCAAGGGCAAACGAAAGTGTCCCACTCGCCGTGGAGCCGTCGAAGTCATCTTCTAGAAGGGTTACTACTCTTTGTGCCATATGAAAAGTTTAAGGCTTCGTAATCACGCCGGATGACTGTTCGCCGCTATCGAAGGCCAAGGGAATGCCAAATGGTTCAGAATTTTCCACTTTATCTCCGCCCATCTCAGGTCTGTGGGGAGTCACTCGGTGAGCATGCAATAGGTCCCTCAATCCGCGCAGCAGGTCAGCACGAGATTGCAACGCCCGTGCTGCCGGTGCCCTGCCTTAGACTGCAGCCATGACGCAAGAAACATGGCGAAGGCGCTCCGAGTGGCCGTTGGTAATCGCGGCTGTGCTGTTCCTCGCCGCCTATTCCGTTCAGGTCATTTCCAACACCGACGCCGCTGTTGTCGAATTCCTGATCTGGACGACGTGGCTAGCGTTCGCTGGGGATTACCTGATCAATCTTTTCCTAGCTCCTAATCGTGGGCGCTGGTTCGTCCGAAATCTCCACGAATTAGCAATTGTCGCGCTACCGGCGCTGCGGCCGTTGCGGTTGCTGCGCCTGGTCAGTCTCCTGCGGGTCGTTCACCGCGTCGGAGGAAATGCCCTCCGCGGCAGGGTGCTGATCTTCGTACTGAGCTCAGCGGCGCTGTTGATCTACGCAGGCGCACTAGCTGTATTGACCCGGGAGGTTAGTGACACGCTGAGGGATTTGACGCAATGAAGAGGACCTCCGGTGTTGTGTGGTGCTTGTCGAGAGCAAACACACGTACCAGGAGGTCCTCGTGTCCCACCCTAACGCGGTTCTGGCTCATTCCGGGCGTCTTCGCCTGGCCCGTTGCATCGTTAGTGACGGCTGGTCGCTTCGGCGCGCGGCCGAAAGGTTCAACGTCTCCGTTCAGACGGCGGCGCGCTGGTCCGCTCGCTACCGCGAGTCCGGGGAAGCCGGGCTGGCGGACCGCAGCAGCAGGCCCGTGTCCTGCCCGCACCGGTCCGGGCTGCGGACCGAACGTCGGGTGCTGGGCCTGCGCGTGAACAAGCGCTGGGGACCGGCCAGGATCGCCTACCACCTGCACCTGAATATTTCCACGGTCCACCGCATCCTGACCCGGTACAAGTGCCCTCCGCTGAGGTTCACGGATCCTGCCACTGGGACCCGGATCCGCGGACGCGAGCCGGCCCGCCGGTACGAGTACGACTGGCCTGGAGAGATGGTCCACGTCGACATCAAGAAGCTCGGCCGGATCCCGGACGGCGGCGGCCACCGGATTCTAGGCCGGGTCCGCGGCGAAGCGAACGCCCGGGCACGGAACCTCGCCCAGGGCCACCGCACGGACCGCGGCCAGGTCAGGGGATACTCCTTCATCCACCACGCCGTCGACGACCATTCCCGGTACGTGTACTCCGAGATCCTGCCCAATGAAACCCAGGCCACCGCCTCGGCCTTCATGACCAACGCCATCGCCGCCTTCGCCGCCCACGGGGTGAAGATCCAGCGGGTGATGACCGACAACGGCTCCTGCTACCGCTCCCGGGCCTTTGGCAACGTCCTCGCCGGCGCCGGGATCAGCCACAAACGCACCCGGCCCTACCGGCCCCAGACCAACGGCAAGGTCGAACGCTTCAACCGGATCCTCCTGGAGGAATGGGCCTACGCCCGGGCATACACCTCGGAAACCGAACGCCAAGGCTGTTACGAGGACTTCATCGACCACTACAATCGGCGAAGGCCCCACACGGCACTCAAAGGCGCCTCACCCAGCAGCCGTGTCACCAACCACCCGGGTTAGTACAACTAGCGGTCCTCGACGCCGAAAAAAATGCTCCCGGTTCGAACCTGACCACCTTTGGGGATGCCGTTTGGTGGGCCATGACCACCATAACGACCGTGGGGTACGGGGACCATTACCCGGTGACGGTGCTCGGCCGGTGTGTTGCCGCCGGGCTCATGGTCGGCGGCGTTGCTGTCCTGGGTGTCGTCACGGCTTCCGTCGCGTCCTGGATGGTGCAGTCGGTCGCGGAAGAAACCGCAGCGGAGATCGACTCCGCAGAGGAGCCGATCCGAGAGGAACTCCGCCGGCTCTCAGCACAAGTTGAACACCTGACGACGCTCCTGCGGGCCGGCGCAGCCGATCTTCCGGCGGGTACCCCGAAAGTGTCCGGGGTTGAACCGGCGGCGACCTTGAAGTAAATGCTGCGTTCCGCGGAGTCCCCACCTCGGCCGGAGGCCGTTACAAATGCGCTGTTATCGGTGCTATTAGCTGGGCCAAGTCCATGCTTATGGGGTCTGGGGCTTCGCCTCAGTGATCGGTCCAAGGGATGGGCGGGCTGGCCATAGGTTGATGGATTGGAGATATTCGGTCGCCTCGGCGTACTCCCTGAATTCCAGCAGATTTCCTACCTTTTCCGTCAGTACGTCACGCACTTCGGTCGGCGTTGCGAAGAAGAACTCCTTCCGGGGGTTGGCTTGGTTGAGCGCCCTGGCAGCGAAGTGTTTGTGGAGTTCGTTCTCGAGTGTGACCGCGTCTTCGGAGAAGTACAGGGTGTGGATGTCGAAGCGGAATGGTACGGATGCTCCGCTGAGCTCGGCGATGCGTTCGGTTGGTTCAAGGCGTCGTGTCAGGCCGATTTTAACCACGTCTTGGCCGAACGCCCCGCGGTTGGAGATCACGTATACATAGCCGGCGCGGATATTGGCTGCGCGGAAATCATTCTGGGCGATCGCTTGGTCAATGGTGGCGAGCCGTAGTTCCAGCTCAGGGTCCGCCTGGCCGGAGGCACGAATGGCGTTGAGGGCATTTAGGAGATGGCTGCGTTCCTTATCGAGCTGGGCGCGCTCCTCGGCTAGTTCGCGTTCGACGCGTCGTTCCTCGCGTAGGCGAGCACGTTCTTCCCGCTCTGCTTCTTTCTCTTCCTGTTTCTTCATCAGCCAGTCGGCGGTCAGCTCGATCTCGTCGATGCGCAACGAATGAAAGTCGTCGCTGATGTGCATTTCCATCAGAGCGCCGAGTTTCGCGATCGCCACGCGTGACGCCTCAAGGCGACGCCTAGCGGTCACGACATTGCCGAGTTTCAAGGATCTGATGCTGTTGTCCGCTTCGGCGTTGTAGGCACGGAGCATGAGTTTGGCCAGGTCATCAGTCATTCGGCGGCCCTTGGCGAGGGAATTGTCGAAGGTGAAGAGATTCGACTTTACGATCGCATTTCCCAGTTTCACGAGCTCGGCGATCCGTGCCTCGATCTCGTCCAGGCGTTCGCGGAAGGACGCAGCGTTTTCCAGCGGGTGGTGGTAACGGTATATGCCGACTTCTTGGAGAACCCGCGCATCGTTCAGTTCAACGTAGGAATCCGAAGCGGCGCTAGCTTCGACAATCCGCTGCCTCAGCAGCGCGTTTTCCGCCTCCAGGAACGCAATCCGCTCCGAACCTGATGATGGCTTAGGTTCAGCCAGGACCGATGCCCGGGCCGGCTGCGGCGCTGGATCAACTTGAGCGGGCTGGGATTCTTCGGCGGGCAGCCACAACTGCCAGCCTTCAGGTGGTGACGGCCAGTCGGGGTCCGGTGTCCAGCCGACGGGGGCCGCCAGGCCGCTGGCGGCTGGGGCCAACCAGGGGGCGGGTTGAAAACCAAAAATTGGCTGGTCGTCATCAGGAGCGGCGAACTCCTGATCCATTAGCCGGGACCAGGCCCAGCGGGTTCTTGGAGACCGCGGCGCCAAGGTGCTCCAAAGTGGCGGCAGGGACGACAGCCGACAAATCGATTTCCGAGAACGCGTCACGTGGTGCGCCGACCGCGGCAAAGGGGATGTAGGTTTCCTTTCCGGTTGCCGGGTTGATCGTCTCCGTTCCGACTTCGAGGGAGATGCTCTGAACCAGCCCGCGGCGGTCAGCTTCAAAGATCTCGTGCAGGGTGCGCAACGCGACTTGGTGAACGATTCCCGCGTACCGGTCTTTCGAGTCTTTCTGCGAAAGCGCCATAGGCGTGATCTCATCGCTGGCCTTCACGTACTTGTACGACTTGATCGTCGGGATCTTGTCCGGCCCAGGTATAAGAACGCGCAGGGCGAGTTCGGCGGTCCCCGGGTCGAACTCCGACTCATGCTCCACGGTGAAGTCCTCGGGGTACACGGAGTTTGCGAGCACGATGCCGACGTATTCCTGCACGGCGTCTACAGCCCCATAGCTGAGGTTCGTCATCAACTGGTCAAGCGATGCGTTGTGTTGAGCTGCTTCCGCCTCGCGTGCCGCGCATTCGTCCTGGTAGCGGGCGCGTGCTGCGGCAAGCGCATGGTGTCGCCGTTGTTCATCTAAGGCGTGTTGATCGGCCAGCTGTTGACGTCGCCCGGGAAGTTGCCCCATTTCTTGTTCCCAGGAATCGTGGGCATCGGCAAATGCGGCCTCGGCCTGAGCCTGGGCTTCAGCGAGCTTCTTTTTCGCCCAAATAGGCCAGTTGGGGGAGCGGGTGGTTGAAAGATGGGGGCTTGCGGGTCGGGAAGCGGCCACGGAGCGGGAATCGGGGTCTCCAGCCTGCTGTCGAATGGGGGATGTTCGACCGTCCGCCGCAGGCTGCCGAGATCGACGTAGTCATCCACATCCAGGGTCGATTCGAGGAGACTGTCGACTTCATCGTAGATGGCAGCAAGTTCCGCGTTGAGTTGTTCGACTTCCGCCTGCCGAGCGGCGACATGCGCCTCCGCAGCTTCCTTCTCAAGACGCTTCCGGTCAGCTTCGGATGCACGCTGAAGTGCCTGTGACGCCCTTTGGTCGGCTTTCCATGCCTGCTCTGCGCGGCGGACGGCAGCCGCCTGGTCCCGGGCCGCTGCGCGTTGACGCTGTTCAGCCTGCCTGTTTTGGTGTTGCATTTCCGCTAAGAATCCCCGACGACTAGCCACAACGACCTTCCAGATATGATTTCGTTCAGATTATCAAGCGTTTTGAGCAATGACGGCCAACCACGCAATTGTGGTCGAGTTTTGTTAGCAGCTCGGCTGTCGCTTTTTTCCACCGATCCACCGGTGAACGATGCGGTTCACCACGCTCCGAGAGAACTCAAAGAAGCCGAAAAGGGATTTGAAGACAATCCCCACAAGACCAATGACATACCGCACGATCTGGAGATCGCCGGGCCCGCACTTCCGTAGGTGGCTAATCTGTTCGCCAGCGTCGGTTTTGCTGTTTATTTACTCTTGTCCATCGGTCAGAGACAAAGGAACCAGCTCTGTTCGGATTATCTTTACAAACTCTGCCAGTTGCTGTGAAAGGTGATCTTGACTGGAGCTTGCCGTGCTGTTTTCATCCATCCAAAGTGCCGTGCCGTGTGCGAGCAATCCGAGGGAGTTGCTCATGCGTGCCACGTGACCGCTGGCTTCCGCGGAGCCATAGAGTTGGATGTCGACTGCATGGGTAAGCGCTCTGTGCGCCAAAACCCTAGAGCCCGTCCGCTGTGCGCCCATCGCCACGAGGAGTTCCGACACGACCTCGATGAAATTTCGGTAACCAAGGGTCCGCTGTGAACGGGCGGATTGCTCGTCCTCGTCTGCCTTCAGCGTGGCCTTCACGAAGATTTCGTGGTCTCGATCGTCCTTTGCGACTCGTCTGGCGTTCCTCGCCAAGACCTGCTGCGTCAAGATGGTGGCAAGGGGACCCACAACTGCAGCGATCAGCGCGATCAAAACGGTCGGCCACGAAATGTCTGAACCCGATGTTGCCTCCACAGTTTGGGTCATAAATCGTTGCATCCCTAGAGCTTAACCGCGAAAGGGGTAACGGTCGCAGATCCAGCCGGTTGCGGTAACACAAACGATCGTTCCGGCCATCGCCCAAGTTCCACATAGGGTCCTTCCACCGGTCAGCCCTCCGGACCACCTATATGGGCTAGTGTGCGACTTTCAGTTTTAGATTGCGGCGTTCTGTGATCGCTCGATGGCGGTACCGGAATGGTCAGCTCACTACAGTAAATGGCGGCGGTTCCCGGCCTACACTTTCATTGCCACGTCTGACCTCCTGTTGCGATCTGGGCGATCAGCGCCTCGCGTCCGCCGAGAGAGGCCGTCGCTTCGGCTCGAGGCATGCACCTATAACGTGTCTCGCAATCGTTTGCCTGCTCCGCGTCGCGCCTCGAAGGGGTCTGCGACGTTGGAATCGAATTGCACACCCAACGCCAGAGGCTGCGGGGCTCGGCGGTTACTTGCTGGCCACCAGGTCCGTCAGGCAAACGGCGGCGATGCTGCCAAACGTATTGTCCTTGACCCTACGGTCGTTTGCCTTTGTCGGAACGCACTTGAGAATGTCCATCTCGTCTATGCCATGCTTCTTCCGGAATTCCACTAGGACGCTTCCCGCCCGACTGTAGTTTTCACTGGTTGAGGCAGTGTCGGTTGCGGCGAAGGCATCGTCGAGCGCCTCCTTAAGCTGGCTTTTGGAGGGGTCGCCGTTGAAGGATATGAGCATTTGGTCCAATGGGTCGGTCGGCGGTTTTGAGGCCTCCGGCTGCGCGCCACACCCAACCAACATAACGGTCAAGATGGATACGGACGCGATGGATCCCCAAATGTTCATGGCTCAGTATCACAGGCGCTCCGAGATACTTGTGAATGCGGATGTCTAGGCACCCTTAGCCGCTGACGAACTGCATCTTGGCTTCGCCGTCTGGGCAACGGTCAACGTCTGCGCCGTCCACGGTCACGGTCCCGGACCACGCGAACGCGGCACCCAGGCCCGCGAGCTTTGAGAGCGGGTATCGGGTGCTGACCTGCTTGTCCGCGGCGACGGCCCCGTTGGTGATGTTTTCCTGTTTGGACGTCGTGAGGTTGAAGACGAAGTTGGCGATTTCTCTGCCATTCTGGAACTTGGAACCGATTTGGTAGCCGGTCTTGCCGTCAAGGCTCCACGCAGTTATGGAATAGAGGACGGTCCCCGTCGTGGGAACGTCGTCACCGGTTGTGAAGACCACAAACATGAGACTGCCGTCGCTCAGCAGCCGGACCTGGTCAAGATCGACGGCTTTGGATGTTGAATCACCGGCTCCGTCCTTGCAGATGGATTCCCCGGTTTTGTCTTTTGCAGGCGGTGTCGCGGACGCCACCGCCTGAACCGGACTGGGCTGACTCTGTGCCGACTTGGCATCGTGGGCAGTCCCGCAGCTCGTCAATGCCAGAGCGGCAACCGCCAACGTCCCCCAAGTTTTCCGCATGCGCTCATCTAACCACGAGCCGCCGGATTCGGATTCGCGCGGGTGCCCGGATAGGTGTCAGCATTTCAGCGGTGATACTCGTCCTGTTCCCAGAGGCCCACCGCAGCGTCAGGCACTGCCCCGCATCCTTGAAACACCTCAGTCTCACAAACGATCGATTACTGAGAAAGTCGGGCGGTTTTCAGGGCGGGTCAGGAGTGTCGAGGATCGCGCGGTTCGACACGCCCCGCCACAGTCTCAGAATGCCGTCCAACAACAGATAGTCTCACAACGGCAAATGGTTCGGGATTAAGAGAATAGTGAGGCGACAATGGCTGTAATCGGCTACGCGAGGGTTTCCACCGCGGAACAGAACCTTGATCTGCAGCTCAATGCACTCCAGGCGGCCGGCGCAGCCCGAACCTTTGCCGACAAGGGCGTCAGTGGATCCGCAGCCGAACGCCCTCAGCTGTCCAAAGCCCTGGACCGGCTGGAGACCGGCGACGTACTCACCGTATGGAAGCTCGACCGTTTGGGACGCAACACCCGGCACGTCTTGGACCTTATCGAGAACATCCGAGAACGGGGAGCAGGTTTCCGTTCCCTGACCGAAGGTCTGGACACGACCGGGCCCATGGGCACCGCGATGCTGACGATCGTGGCCGCATTCGCGCAGCTGGAGCGCGACACGATGATCGAACGCACCAGGGCCGGCCTCGCTGCGGCCGCGGCCAACAACCGCCACGGCGGAAGGCCACGCAAAATCGATGACGCTGCCGCCGCCCGGGCCAAGGAGCTCAAAGGCAAAGGCATCAGTGCCTCCGACATCGGCAAGATGCTCGGAGTCTCCCGCGCCACTGTCTATCGATATCTTCTCTAGGCAGTACGGTTCCTAGCGTTGAGAGACGACCTGGAGTGTAGCGCTTAGGGCACGTTCACCGGGCAGTTTTGCAGGCAGGTCATACGGGAATCAGAGAGTCCCTGCATTATGGCTTTCTCGTGTCAGTTTCAGAAGCCGCCTGTACGGAATGTCAGAAGTTGTCTGCACCACTTCTGGCTTTGTGTTCCACGCAGCGTTTGGAGTTCGGGTGTCGAAGCCGGACGGGCGGGTGGTCGGTACAGAATTGCTTGGATACATCGTGGGCTGTACTTTGAAGTCATGGAAACACTCACCCATGCTCCGGTTCTGGCGCGGTTCGGCTACGCCGTCTCTGATCCCACCCGGGCCCGGATCCTTTTGGCCCTCGCGGAGGCCCCCGCCTATCCTTCGGACCTGGCTGATTCGCTTGACGTGTCGCGGCAGAGCATCTCCAACCATTTGACGTGTCTTCGGGGCTGCGGCCTCGTCGTGTCTGTTCCGGACGGCCGCCGGAGCCGGTACGAGCTCGCCGATGCCAGGCTGGGCCATGCGATCAGTGACCTGCTCGGCGTCGTGCTGGCCGTGGACCCGTCCTGCTGCTCACCGGACGGGACGTGCCTGACGTGAGCACCTCCCAACTCGCACCGGCCCCGGCCCGCCGCGCCGTTCTCAGCCGCCGGATCCGGCTCTTCGCCGCCGCGACCATCAGCTACAACGTTATCGAGGCCGTTGTCGCTCTTTGGGCCGGCGGCGTCGCGGACTCCTCCGCCCTGATCGGGTTCGGACTCGATTCGGTGATCGAGGTCGCCTCCGCCGTCGCCCTCTCCTGGCAGTTCTCCACCAAGGACCCGGAACGGCGCGAGCATCTGACTTTGCGGATCATCGCAATATCCTTCTTCGCCCTCGCCGCCTTCGTCACCGTCGATTCCGTGACGTCCCTGGCCGGCGGCGGTGAAGCGCAGCACTCCACACCGGGCATCATCATCGCTGCACTGAGCCTGGCCATCATGCCGGTGCTGTCCTGGTTGCAGCGCCGCGCCGGACGGGAGCTCGGATCCCGGACGGCAGTGGCGGACTCCAAACAGACCCTGCTCTGCACATACCTCTCTGCCGTGCTGCTGCTCGGGCTGGTATTGAACAGCGCGCTGGGCTGGTGGTGGGCCGACGCCGGCGCGGCACTGGTCATCGCCGTGATTGCCGTTCGCGAAGGCATAAACGCGTGGAAAGGCGACGTCTGCTGCACCGTCCCGCACGCCGCTGAGGCGCCCGGCGCCGAAGCAACGGGCCCGGCGGCAACTCCCGCCGACGGCTGCTGCGAGGGCTGCGCTACCGCTCCGGAGCCGACGGCCGTGACTCTCGGCCCGAATTTGGGACGCAGGAACGCCTGAGCCATGGACTTCGAACTACGCACCATCCCGGGCTGCCCGAACAGCGGTCCGGCCCTGGAGCTGTTCCGAGAGGTTCTTGCCGCAGAAGGCAAGGGCACGGAACCCCTGACCGTCCGTGAGGTGGTCTCCGAGACCGAGGCCCAAGACCTCCGGTTCCACGGTTCCCCCTCCTTCGTCGCGAACGGACGCGACCTGTTTCCGGCGGAATCCGCCCCGGCCCTGAGCTGCCGCCTCTACAGTGCCGGGCACGGCGTGGCGGGACTTCCCGACATCGAGTCCCTGCGCACGGCGATCCGCAGCCGCGATTCCCAAATATGACCTGTCAACGGCGTCATCCCACCGAACCACACACCTTGGAGACACACGCATGAGCGGTCACGACCACGACCACGGCGCGGCCGCAGCGGGGAACCGGAGCAAACTGATCCTCGTCTTTGCCATCACGTTCACCGTGATGATCGCGGAGATCATCGGCTCGTTCCTCACCGGCAGCCTGGCGCTCCTGGCCGACGCCGGCCACATGTTCACCGACTCGACCGGGCTGCTGATCGCCCTGATCGCCGCCTCGCTGGCCCTGAAACCGGCCACGGCCAAACGGACCTGGGGGTACAAGCGCGCCGAAATCATCGCCGCGGCCGGGCAGGCCGCCCTGCTGCTGGGCGTCGGCGGCTTCGTCATCGTGGAGGCCATCCGCCGCCTCATCGAGCCTCCCGAAATCGGAGGCTCAACGATGCTGTGGTTCGGCATCATCGGCCTGGCCGGCAACGCCGTCGGGTTGATTGTTCTGGCCTCGGGCCGGAACCACAACTTCAACATGAAGGCCGCGTTCCTGGAGGTGCTCAACGACGCGCTGGGATCGGTGGCCGTCATCGCTGCTGCCATCATCATCGCCGTCACCGGCTGGGTCCAGGCCGATGCCGTCGTTTCCCTCCTGATCGGCGTCCTGATCATTCCCCGCACGCTGAAGCTGCTCCGGGACACCGTCAACGTGCTCATGGAAAACGCCCTCCAGGGCCTGGACATGGCCCAGGTCCGCGAGCACATCCTCGCCGTGCCGCACGTCATCGACGTCCACGACCTGCACGCGTCCCTGGTCGCCTCGGGCACGGCCGTTCTTTCCGCCCACGTGACCGTCGAAGACACCTGCATGACCGACGGGCACGCCGCCGCCATCCTGGCCGATCTGCAGCACTGCGTGGCCGAACACTTCGACGTCAGCGTCGAACACTCCACCTTCCAGCTCGAACCCGCAGCCCACCGCGACCAGGAAAGCATCCACCACTGATGACACACACCACGACATCCCCCGCAGTACCGGATCCCGCAAGAAAGGTCCGTCTGGTCCTCTGGATCCTCCTGGGCGTCATCGTGGCAGCCGGTGTGATCTGGTATTCGGTGTTCACCGCGGCCAAGCAGGCGCCGCCGGCACCCCAGCCGGCGGCTGATGCTCAGCTGGTCCGTGAGGACAGCCACCGCGTCACCACGCCCGCGGCGGAGAAAGCCCAGCTCGTGGAGTTCCTGGACTTCGAATGTGAATCCTGCCGCGCGGCGCAGCCGCTCGTGGAGGAACTGAAGAACGAATTCGGCGACCGGATCACCTTCGTCAACCGCTACTTCCCCCTACCCGGACACCGGAACTCGGGAACCGCTGCCCTTGCCGTGGAAGCCGCCGCGCAGCAGGGCAAGTACGAACAGATGTACACCAAAATGTTCGACACCCAGCCGCAATGGGGCGAAAGGCAGGACTCCCAGGCACCCCTGTTCAGGACCTTCGCGCAGGAGCTGGGACTGGACCTGGCCAAGTACGACGCCGCCGTAGCGGACGAAAAAACCATTGACCGGATCCGCAAAGACGTCGCCGACGGCAAAGCCCTGGGAGTGACCGGCACCCCGACCTTCTTCCTCAACGGCCAAAAGCTGACACTCAGTACCGAGGAGGACTTCCGGCAGAAACTCACCGACGCCGCCAAATAGGCGACTCCGGGGACTCCCGGCCAAGAGAGCCCGCGGCTGACCTGCGCGAGCAGGAGACCTCCCCGACGGAAAGGAACGACGCACCATGACCCAACTATCCGCGCCGTTCCGGCTGCCGCGCAGCGCCGCCGTCGCGGCTGTCATCCTCGCCCTGGCCGCCGGTGCCCACACGGGCGCCGGCGGGCAGCTCCCGCCCGCGCCCGTGATAGCCGCCTGTGCGGCCCTGGTTCTGCTCGGCGTCGTCCTGGTGACCCGGTGGAAACTGACGGCCACGGCACTAGCCGGGATACTCTCCGCCGGACTGTGGATGCTGCACACGGCATTTTCCCTGCTGTCCGAAACGGTCCCGGCCGGGCCGGCGCCGGGACCTCATCTGCACACAGCCGCGGCAGCCGGGGACCGCATGGCCGCGGCTCATGGCCTGCCGCACAGCCACCTGCCGGCGGACCTCGATCCGCCCATGCTCGGCACCCACATCCTGGCCACGCTGGTCACTGCGGTACTCCTGGCCAAGGGCGAAGCGGCGCTGTGGGCCCTGGCAGCCTGGCTGCGGCCTCTCGCCGGGATCCCGGCTGTCCCGATCCTCGTCACGTCACCGACGATCCCGCCGGTTCCCCGCCGCGCCCTGGTCCGGCGGTGGCGGGCCCTGCGCCGGCATCCCCTTCGGGGTCCGCCGGCGGCCGCCCGCCTCTGACGACGCCGCCAATTCCCGCGGCCCGCTGGCGCCGCAGCCGTTCCCCGCCTCGGGCATCCATGGGCGCTGCATGCCAGCCGGAGCCTCGGCCACCGGTGAGCGCTATGCGGATCTGCAGCCCAGACCCATCTCTCCCGCGAAAGAACAAAACCTATGCGCGCACGATTCTCCTTCAAGACCCGCCTCCGGCTGGCAGCCATTGCAGCGATCCTGATCCCCGCCGCCACGGCCGCCTCACCGGCACTGGCCCATGACTCACTCTCATCGACCAGCCCGGCCGCGGATGCCGTCATCACCCACGCCCCGGAAACCGTGTCCCTGACACTGTCCGAGCCGCCGGCCGATTCCAAGAACCTGAACCTCAGCACCATCACCGTCACCGACGGCGCCGGCAAGACCGTCAGCGACGGCAACGTGACCGTCTACGGACCCACGCTGTCCACCAAACTCTCCGAGGGAGACACGGGAACCTACAAGGTCCTGTGGCGGGCCGTCTCCTCCGACGGGCACCCGATCGAAGGAAACTACACCTTCACCGTCCAGGCGCAGGCCGGACAAACGGCCACCTCATCGGCCACAACGTCGCCGGCGGCTGCGCCGTCGGAATCCCCGGCTGCGTCTCCGGCCGCGTCCGCGGCCGCGGAACGCGCCGAGGGGCCTAATAACGACGGCGCCCCGCTGGTCCTGGGGATCGCGGCAGTGATTCTTGCCGCGGCGATCGGCACAGTACTGGTCCTGCGCAACAGGCGCAAGAACACCGGCACCTGACCCCGCTCCCGGCCTGACACTGCCCTTGCGGCCGGACGGGCAGTGAACGCTTAGACCTTCCCTGCCTCTTGGCCCCTGGCCCGGACCGCGCGCAGGCTCATGGCCACGACGGTCGCGACGGCCATCGCGCCAAAGCACACCAGCCCCGCCGTGAACAACGCCGGAGCGAACGCGGGAGCCTGGGTGGCAGCGTCCGCGGCAGCGATGACCGATCCCCAGTAGGCCGCTGTAGCAGCCAGCCAGAGCACTCCCGCGGCCGTGGCAATCCACGACCAGCGAGAGAACCAGGGTCCATTACCGCTGTAGGAAAGCGCAGCGGCAACCATGACGACACCAGCGATGGCCAGGAGCTGGCCGCCAAGGATATAGGGACCGGCGACAAGACCGACGGGAACGCAAAGTCCCCCGATCATGAACAGGCGTCGGGCACCAAGAGGCATCCTGCCCGACGGAACGACTGCGGCTGGTGCTGCCCCGGTTGCTCTCGGGGTGTCCTGTTCGGCTGTCATGGCGTTCCCTGTTCCTCGTGCGAGCCTGTTCGGCCCGACCACGACGGTTACTTCGAGGTTCCTGGTATTCCGGGAGATGTCTCGGGCCACCGCCGGCGGCCCCCAAAAACAGTACAGGATCCGATGGATTCAGCCATTACCTGCTCCCGCGATCAGGCTCGTTGTTAGTATCAGGACCATGCCGGTATCCGATCTGACTCCGTCGGCCCAGGACTATTTGAAATTCATCTGGTCGGCCACAGAGTGGTCAGGGGCCTCCGT
The DNA here is from genome assembly GCF_024124825.1 of Arthrobacter sp. H16F315. Classification (GTDB taxonomy): domain Bacteria; phylum Actinomycetota; class Actinomycetes; order Actinomycetales; family Micrococcaceae; genus Arthrobacter. Next base: position 163,749 of record NZ_JAMXSS010000004.1, read on the forward strand.
CACTGTCGGCATGATGGCCGCACGCCTGGGGGTCAGCCCATCCACCGCTTCCGAGGGTATCCGGAAACTGTCCAGCCAGGGGCTCGTTTCACATACACGGTACGGCAGCATCGGACTGACGGCGGCAGGCCGTGAGTACGCTGTGGCGATGGTACGCCGGCATCGGCTTCTGGAGACGTTTCTGGTCCAGGCCCTGGGTTATGCGTGGGACGAAGTCCACCAGGAGGCTGATGTCCTGGAACATGCGGTCTCCGACACCCTGATCAGCAGGATTGATGCGCTACTCGACCACCCGGTCCGTGACCCGCACGGAGACCCCATCCCGGCTGCGGACGGGCAGTCGGACCGCCCAAATGCCATGCAGCTCACCGCAGTGGAGCCCGGTCAGACAGTCACAATTTCCCGGGTTTCCGACGCGGACCCGGCCCTGCTCCGCCACTTCTCCGACCTCGGTCTGACCCTTGATACAGAACTCACCGTCGTGGAGCGACGCCCTATCCCGGCCGCCACGATAGCCCGCGTGCACGGACAGGGCGAGAATATCGACCTCGGTTTGCCGGATTCAGATGCGATCTGGGTGGTCCCCGGCAGCCGTCTCCGGCGCTGATGCGGCCGCTTCCATCAGGACTGGCCGCTGATTGTCAGGACGATGAGCACGCAGTTGAGGCCAACGATGAGAGTAGCGCTGGTCCATCCGGCGATCTTCAGCGGGCGTGAATCGGTATGGATGCCCATGACGTCCCGTCTGCCGGTGAGCCGGATCAGCGGTATGAGGGCGAACGGAATGCCGAAGCTCAGCAAAACCTGGCTCAGGACCAGGGCAAGCGTAGGTTCAATACCAGCCCCGAGAATAGCCAGGGCCGGGATCAGGGTGATGACGCGCCGGGTGAGAAGAGGAACCCGGACTTTGAGAAGTCCCCCCATGACGGTGGCGCCGGCATAGCAACCCACGGAGGTAGAGGCCAACCCTGATGCCAGCAGACCGATGGCGAAGGCGACGCCGATGACCGGTCCCAGCGCGGACGCGACGGCGGCGTGTGCGCCGGCGATGGTGTTTGTTCCCTCGATGCCCCGCAGGCTCGACGCGGCCAGCAGCAGCATGGCGATGTTGACGACTCCGGCCAGCATCAGCGCACCCACAACATCAACGCGGGTGGCGCGGATCAGCCGCGTCCTGACAGCCGGATCTTTGGAAAAGCCGTGCCTGTCCCGCGCGAGGGCCGAGTGAAGATAAATGGCATGTGGCATCACGGTCGCCCCGAGCATGCTTGCGGCTAGCAGAACAGTGTCCGTGCCCTCAAAGCGCGGGACGAGACCGGTCAACGCATGTCCGGCATCCGGTGGATTGACGAAGAGCCCCGAGACAAATCCGATCGCGATGACGGCCAGCAGCATCATGATGGCGTACTCGAAGGACTTCTGGCTCCGGTGCGATTGGAGTGCGAGCAACAGCATGGATGACAGCCCAATGATGAAACCGCCGGCCAACAGGGGCAGGCCGAATAGCAGATTCAGTGCCACCGCACCGCCAATGACTTCAGCCATGTCTGTGGCGCCCGCAACAATCTCGGCCTGGGCCCAGTACAGGCGCCTGCGGCGGGTACCGAGGCGCTTGCCGAGAATTTCCGGCAGGCTGTGGCCGGTGGCCAGGCCAAGCTTGGCCGACTGGTACTGGACAAGGACGGCCATGGCATTCGCGACCACGAGCACCCAGACAAGCAGGTATCCGAAGTTCGCACCCGCCGTCAGGTTCGCAGCGACGTTTCCAGGATCCACGTAGGCGATGGAAGCGACAAACGCCGGCCCCATCAGCAGTAACCGCGACCGCCACGGGCGAGTGATCGCCCGGCGTTCCGGGAGGGTGGAAGTGGCCATCATGCATCCTCGCCATCGGGGGTTTCTGACAAGACGAGAATAGCGTTAAATTAGGCATGCCGAAAAGTACGATTTCGCCTCGACGAACCCGGACCAGAGCCCGGGCTTTAGGCTTCGACCCTTTCCCGGGGCCAGAGCACAGCTCCTAACCCGCGGCGCCTCGCGCGCGGCCCTTGCCATCCCCGCGGCCGTTCGGGATGATGCCTAGGCGCGGTGCTTTAGTGCCTAAGCCGAAGGGGCGCCGATGCTGCAGGCATTTGGCTGGGGTCTGATTGCCGGGTCCTCGTACTTCCTGGGTGGACTGATCGCCCTGCGGTGGCGCGTTGGCAACAGCGTCCTGCTCGGCATCCTTACCGGGCTCGGTGCCGGCGCCCTGCTCTCGGCCGTCGCCTACAAGCTCGTCGCCGAGGCCGGGCGGCTGGCCGGCGGAAGCGGTTATGTCGGGGTGGGACTGATCGGCGGGGCCTTGGCGACGGCGTGGGTTGTGACGGGTGCCGTGCGCGGCCGGCGGCTGTCCGAACCTCCCGTCCACGAGCCCAGGTTCCTTGTGATCGGGCTGTCCGTGGTCGCCGAAGCGGTTGTTATCACCGGGGCGCTACTCAGCGGCTACGGCATCAGTGCCGCGGTGCTTGCCGCTGTCTTCCTCTGCGGGGTGCCCGAGGCCATGGCCGACACCGGACCGCTGCGCAAGTCAGGCATGACCACCCGCCACGTCATGTCCGCCTGGCTGGCCATGACGTTCTTGTGCGCCGCGTCGGTGGCCGTCTTCATGGTGCTGCTGCGGGCAGCCCCGCCCGAGGTGGTGGCCTTCGCGCTGGCCTTCGCCGGCGGCGGCATCCTGACGAACGTAACGACCCGCATGGTGCCGGAGGGGCTCCGGGACGCCGGCGCCGCCACCGGCATCGCGATCGCCACCGGCTTCGGCCTCTCGTTCGCCCTTGTGGAGATCCTCGGCGGGCACTGAGGCCGCTGTCAGTTTCAGAAGTCGTCTGCACCGGCTTGTGGTTTTGGGCTCCGCGCGGGACCTGTACCGGTCGTGCAGGGGCTGGTACTAGCCCTACCCCGGCCGGTGTCCCTGGCGTTTGCTGCGCCGATAAGGGTCGGGCTCTCTTCGGGGCAGCACTGGACCCGGTGCGCGTCAGTCGTGGGCGGGTTCGCCGGTGACTTTATGGGCGGCGTGGTTCAGGCCTTCCATGACCAGACGCGTCAGGTGCCCGTCCGCGAGGCTGTAGATGACGTGGCGGCTGTGCTTCTGGGTGGTAACGAGGCCGCTGAAGCGTAGCTTGGCCAGGTGCTGACTGACCGAGGTGCGCGAGGCACCGGTCCGCTCCACCAGGGTACCGACGTCGGAGGGCGCGTGGGTCGCCATGGCCGGGAGATGCTAATTTTCTGGGGCGGGGTGGTCACCGTCGTTGTGCTCCTGCTCCGGCGTCCCCACCCAGGTGAGGGACCGGCCGCGCAGCGGCCGCCCCATCACGACGCCGAGCGTATTCTCAATGAGCGCTTCGCCCGCGGGGAAATCGATGAGCAGGAGTTCACTGCCAGGCGCGCGGCGCTCAGGCGCCAAGATTGAACTCATTGAGCCGCCGCTGGCAGGTCATCCTCGGGATCGCATCCGTGATTCTTCTGACCGCGCTGTCCCTCGTGGCGGTCGGCGTCGTGGGCAGTGTTGTGAATCCTGGAGGCACAGGTTTTTTCTGTCCCGGACCCGCTGCGTGGCACCGAATCTTCCCGGGCCGGTCGTCGGCGTTTCACTGACCAACATGGGCGGACCCATGATGCGCCGGCCCAACGGCATGATGGGCGGCGCCATGCGAATGACAGCGGACCGGAGCACGGTGGCGCACGGCACGGTGTCCTTCCTGGTCACCAACGCGGACACCATCAGTCATGAACTCGTCATTCTTCCCCTTCCCGAGAACCAGATCCCCGGCACCCGCCAGATCGGCGGGGACGCCAAAATCGATGAGGCCGGCAGCCTCGGGGAGGCGTCCAATACCTGCCCGGTGCGTCAGGCTGGGTAACCCTCACGCTGCCGCCAGGGCGCTATGAACTGGTCTGCAACCTCCCCGGCCACTACGCGGCCGGGATGTATTCCCAGCTCAAGGTCAGCTAGCCCCGAAATCATTTCTGGCCCGGTAACCTCACCCAGCCTTATGGGGAAATGAGCTTTGCGCCGTCGGGTCTCAGTTCCCCGGCCGGTGAGACGTGCCGGTACAGGGTCTGACGGGTGACGCCGAGCTCTGTACACAGGTCGCTGACCTTGGTACCGGGTTTGCCCATGGAGGCCATGGCGAGGCGGAGTTTCGCGGGGGGTCATTTTGTAGGGGCGTCCGCCGTTCCGGCCGCGGGCCCGTGCGGAGGCCAGTCCGGCGATGGTGCGTTCGGAAATTAGTTCACGTTCAAACTCGGCCAGGGCGGCGAAAATCCCGAAGACGAGCTTCCCGGAGGCGGTAGTGGTGTCGATGGCTGCGCCCTGCCCGGTCAGGACCTTGAACCCGATGCCGCGCTCGGTCAGGTCATGGACGATGTTGACCAGGTGGCGCAGGTCCCGGCCCAGCCGGTCCAGTTTCCAGACGACCAGGGTGTCTTCGTGGCGCAGGGCTTTGAGGCAGGCGGCCAGCTGGGGCCGGTCATCTTTTTTCCCGGACGCCCTGTCTTCGTAGAGGGAGTCCGCGCCGATGCCGACGGCCAGGAGTGCGTCGCGCTGCAGGTCCGTGGTCTGAGAGCCGTCGGCCTTCGAGACGCGCATGTATCCGACGAGCACAGCAGTTCTCCTCTGTCATTTATACGTTCGTTTGTGAGAACGACAGCGGTGGGCGCGCGGGTGGACGGTGTCGCGTTGGGGAACCTTCAAACGCGATGCTGGTTGGCGCGGTCGTAGCGGGCGTGCAGAAACCGTCTGCTACATCCCCATGTCGCCCATGGCCACGGGCGACAAGGCAACACCGAGCGCAATGACAGCCAGCGCCACCGCAACTGAGCGGTTGGCGAGTCGTTTCCATGGGAGCATCTTTTCGCCGGCGATGAACGCCCCAACCAACGCCATCCAGCCTGTGCTCATCACACCGAGCGCAAACAGCGCCACCATCAGCGCCCAGCAGCATGCGACGCACCACACGCCGTGCTCAACTCCCATGCGCAGCGCGCCACGGTATCCGGAGCGCATGCGGCGCAGGATGAAGTCCATGGGCGTACGGCATTTCATCAGGCTGACGTTCTTGGCGGGAGTCAGCTGATAGGCCGCGGCCACCACAATCACCCCGGCCGCCAGGTACCGCCCGCCTTGATCCGAGCCGAAGATTCCAGGAACCAGCGACGCGACAAAGGCGTAGAGGAAATAGGCCACCACACCGAAGACCGTCCATGTGATCAGGTACCCGGCCACGAACACGGCAGTAGACCCCGCCGGCGCATAACGCCCCATTTTGCGTCGGTGGCTTTGGATCCTGGCATAGGCGACAACCATTGGTGCCACGGAAGGGAACATCATGGCCATTAGCATGACAACCCACGTCGCGACGAAGAATCCAAGCGGTCCCGGGTCCGTCCAGCGGCCCATGTCCATCCCGCTCAGATGCGTGGAGGTGAAGATCCAACTCGCCGCGGCGAGTACGAGCAGGACCGCGATCAGGCCCGCCCCCTGCGGATCCACCCGGGAGGCGGCTGTAGGTGAAACGGAAGCGGCGGGAGAGGCACTCGACGCCGGGCCGCCTCTGGTGAACAGCTTCAAATGAAGCATCAGTGGGCCGCGCTCATGCCCTGCCCTTGGGCGCGTTCTCGGCCATCTCGCTTGCGAAGGTGAAGTCCGCACTCTCACCGTAGACGCCGTCGAAATCAAGGCCAAAGAGGTCTGAGTGTGCTGACGCTTTGCCGATCAGGAATTCCGGGGCGAAGCCGAACATCGCGTTTCTGATGGTGGTAACGCCGCCGTCAGGTCCAGGCAGCGGCTCGAACGTGAAGTTCAGGCGCCCCGGTACTGAGGCGGATGGGGTGTACCCATCAGAGAAAGTGACACTCGCTCGCTCCACGCCCAGCCATTCCCCATACAACGCCGCAAGATCCCCGAACGGTCCGCCGGCCTCGCCGTGAAGGATGGATTCCAAGGCGCTGGCCTGTGCGTCCGACGCGCCGTCGTCGACCACCACTCCCACTTTCCAGCCACCGGCCGTGAGATTCGACGGGAACCAGTTGCAGAACACGAAGTTGATGCCGGACAGCTCGATGTCATCGAGTTTTCCACTCTCAATATGGAAGACATTCACGCCGCGACACTCGCCATTCGGCCCGGTGGGCACGCCGTCGACCGGGCAGGGACAAATCAACTGGCAGTTGCAGTTGCCAACATACTTACCGGACATTTCCCACGACATGAGGACTCCTTGCAGGCGCCCCAGCCAAGCAGCGGCCCAGAGTCAGCGCCGGAGAATACCTAGAAACAGGGCAATGTGCCCCGTTAAGGCAGAGAATATTCCGGCGGAATCTGCGAGTCAATATGTCGTGAAAAACGTGAGGCGCAAGGCCGACTACGAAACCCACCAACGCGACCACGGAGTTCCAAAGGGACTGCGGGCGACCACGCCAAGTCCGCTGGTCCGTCAGATTGGCGTCCAGACCGGACCGCGGGACCTCGGGCTCATGACCAAGTGGGAATGATCACCGTCGGGCAGGGCGGCCCCGGGTCCCCCCGGTCTGCCACCCGGGAGCTGCATCGTCCAAAAGCTTGAGTTTCACGGGGTCGAGGTTGCCACGGCGGCGGGTGTACCGCTAGGTGGGGAGCCACACGCCGAGGGTGTGTTCCGCCTGAGCCGTCGCGGCGGCGGGCTGGCCCGGTGGCTGACGGCGTGGACCGCGGGCGGATGTTCACCCGGCCGGTGCCCAAAACCTGGCGCCGTCTCCGGCTGCGCCGGATACGGTAAGTCCTTGCAATCCGTCGAGGCCGGGGCAGTGATCAACGCCCGAAGCTCGATAGTCTGGGACATCATCACCGATGCCAGGAACTACACGGTCTGGGATTCCGGCATCACGCACATCACGGGCGAGCTGCGAAACGGCGGCACGATCAGAATCCGGACCCGCGCCGGCGGGAACCGCATGGTTCGGGTGCGCGTGCAGCAGATGCCCGGCGAGGTGATGACCTGGACCGGGGGCCTGCCCCTGGGCCTGTTTACCGGTGTGTGCACTTTCATCCTTGAATTCCAGGGCGGCATGACGCACCTGCGCGTGAAAGTAGAGTTCACGGGCCCGCTGCGGGGGCTGCTCTGGACGGCCGGCACCGAGACGCAGCAGGCTCTCACCGACTACGTGAACGCCGTCAAGAAACGCGCCGAAATCCTCGGCCGACACACGCACCCCGCGGGGTGATGAGTGGGGCCAGATTCAGCGGCCGGCCTAGCAGGGCGCGGGATCTCTCTTGTTCTGGCCACGTGGTCTACCTATTTCTGGTTTCATAAAAAAATATCCCCCGGTATAAAAATATCCTTATACCTACTCATATTCTTCTATAGACTGCTGCTGTGGACTCCGATATGAACCCCTTCGCCCCCGGCTCGGGACTCAAGCCCCCTGCGCTGGAGGGACGCGAAGCAGAAATAGAAGCGTTTGACCGCCTGATTGTCAGGACCAAACGCCAAGCCGCCGAGCGGGGAATTCTCCTGTCCGGGCTCCGGGGTGTCGGTAAGACCGTTCTGCTGAACAACTTCGCCGCCCAGGCTGAGCGGCATGATTGGTTCGTTGTGCAGATAGAGGCCCAGCCCTCGCCGGATGGCCGGAAGGCAACCCGGCAAAAACTGGCCCGGGCGATCGAGGCGGGGGCCAGGAGGTTGCGGACCAGGTCCGCCTGGGACTATGTGAAGGATGTCCTGGGCAGCATCGGGTCCTTCAACGTCACCCTCGGCGTGACGGGCGTGTCAGCCACACTCGGCGCCACCGAGGGGCGGGCGGACTCAGGGAACCTGGACATCGACCTCGAGGAGCTCGTCGAAGACATCGCGATAGCCATGGGCAAAACCCGCAGCGGCTTCGGGATCTTCATTGACGAGATGCAGGACCTGGACGATGAGCTTTTGGGTGCGCTGATTTCGGTCCAGCACATGGCCGGCCAGAAAGGCTGGCCGTTTTTCATCATCGGCGCAGGGCTGCCCAACCTGCCCGGAAAGCTCAGCGCCACGAGGTCATACTCCGAACGCCTCTTTGACTACCGCACCATCGGAGCCCTTGACCACGCCTCAGCCGCTGACGCCATCAGCCTCCCGATGAACCGGCTGGGTGCGCACCTGGACGCGGATGCCCTTCGGGCGCTCGTCACGGCAGCGGACGGGTATCCCTTCTTCCTGCAGGCCTACGGCAAGGCCGTTTGGGACGTATCTTCCAACAAGACAGTCAACCTGGACGACGCCCGGCTGGCCGTCGAAATAGGGACTGAACAACTCGACGCGGGCTTCTTCAGGTCACGCTGGCAACGGGCGACACCGGCAGAACGCCAGTATCTGCGCGCCATGGCTGAAGACCACGACGAAGCCTCATCCACCGCCCAGGTGGCTGCGCGGCTTAACCGGGCAGCAAACCAACTCACTGTCGCCCGATCCAGCCTCATCTCCAAGGGCCTTATCTACGCCCCTGATCATGGTGCCGTCCGCTTCACCGTTCCCGGCATGTCAGGCTTCATCAGCCGCCAGTTCGAAGAGTAGCCACACAGGAAGGCCGAGGGGGTCCGCAAGTGCACGCCCCGCGCAGATCGTTCCTTGGGCCCGGCCCAGCTATCGGAACGGACGCGCACACCGGCGTGCACACCGGAGGGCACTGAACACCCAGGGAATCCCTAGACATTCGAGAACCGCGGGCCTTCACCGCGGCCCATGGAGCGTGGAAAGGCTACTTCGCGCCGGTCAGGATGTAGCCGGAGGAGCGCACGGCCTCAGCCAGTGCCTCCTGGTCGGCAGTGGCTTGGGTTCACTGTTTGTCTGCCCAGCGCTCGTGGGCGGACTGCCGGCTGATTCCCACGGCGCGGCCAATGTCCGCCCAAGACGCCCCCGTGGCCTTGGCGGCTGCAACGGTCTTGTCCAGCCGATGCCCGGCCTGGTTGTATTCATGTGCTGCCGCCTCCACGCCAGCCACAGCTTCCAGCGGTGCGAGGTGGGCTTTCCACTCGTCGTGGATGGCGTTTTCTACCTCGCTGGAAGCGTGTGCGAATTCATCGGGGGAAAGGTAGTCCCGGCGGCGGCTGAAGTCGGCGGCGGCCGGCGACGTGACACGCTCCCACAGCTCGCCTTGCCAGCCGCATTCACAGGCTCCGCGCCAGCCGATGATCTCGTTGTCCGGGATTACTTCGTAGTCGGGCAGCATCTTGTCCGGCTTGTAGCGGCCGGTGATGCCCTTGACGAGCATTCCTTCGCCCGTCGATGATGCGGACAGCCGTCCGTCTGGTGCAACGGCGGCCGCCCACCCCTCGTGTTCGTTGTCGTTTGATATCCAGCCCATTGCGCACCCCTTATGTCAGGCAATCCTGACGGTCAGTATGTCAGGGACCCCTGACAAGGACCAGAGCAACGCCTATTGAGCGGGCGACACCAGTGACGACCAGATGTTGGCGTCAAATATCGTTGCGATTTCCCTGCCAGCGAGCTTTGGCGGTCACAGACGGAGGGCACCATGATGTCTGACTGCAGTCCAGTAGGATGGCCACAACTAAGCAGAGGGGGCGCAGGTGGCCGGGCATGCCGACAGTTTTTGCCTGCGTCGCCCCGGGCTGACACAGCGCGTAGTCGCCGCGGTGCTCACGATGGTCCTGCTGGTTGCCGGTTGTGCAGCGAGCTGTTTGGCCGGATTGCACGCAGCCGAGGCAAACGCCTATGGAAGTGAAGCTCACCCCGCCGTCACTGCTCACCATTTGCCGCACGCCGCTGTTACGTCTGCACTTGAGCTTCTGGCCGGCGAAGGGTCGGCAGGAGTAGTGGAGGGCACCGCCGATTTCCACGTTGATCTCACGGGGTCGTTGCATGATGGCACCGAAGGCTGCGCACACAACATTCACGATCCTGGAGACGGAACGCTAACCCGCGTCTCAGCCCCGGACCTGCAAATTCTGCATGCGGCCTCCGGCGGACTCGTCGTTATCCGCATTGTGTCCGTTCGGGTCGCGGGAGTTGCGAATGCCTCGCCCCGGACGCCGTCGATCGTTCAATTGGGCATCAGCCGGACGTAAAAACAGCCCCGGAAGATGCCTCATTCTGGCCGCCTGGTCCGGTTGGGCATGCGTCACGTTGGGTTGGTGCCACCGTCCCGTCGTGTGCGCGTTTCCCGGAGTGCTCCCGGAACGTCCCGGAGTCCCGTGCTGGGCTACTTCCTCATCGCGCGCCTCAAGCCACTTCTCAGATCATGCACGCCACGCGCTGTGTTCGCGTGGGTCTACGGAAAGTCCCTTGATATGACCAAAACGCAATCCCTTGTCGTCGCCACCGATGGCTTCTTTACCGTCGCCGAAGCGATGATGGCCCTCCAGAGAATGCTCGATGATTCTCTCGCCGGCACCTTGAGTCTTCTGGAAGAGGAAGGCAGCAGGCTCTGGTCAATTGAGTCGGGAACGCACGCTATAACTTCCATTCCGGCGGTTGTCCCGAGTCCGCCCGCACAGCCCGCCCGCCATCCGATGGTCCAATACGTTGCTTCTGCGATCGTCTTGATCACTTACCAGGAAGCCGGGAATGTCTAGCGGGGGCAGCAGCCCGTTCAGCAGGACCGTCAGTCCCGGCAGGTCCGGCCATGCACAGCGGTGCGCAACCCCTGGACGGCGGAAGGGCCTGCCGGGCCGTTGCCGTACCTTAGAGGCGGCAACTCAGAGCCGGAGCGGACACTGCAGGAAACACCGACGACCGCCCGCCGCTCCGTTGCCGCGGAGCGGACCGTTGTAGGTCCGGCCCCTACATCTTTCGGGCGGCGAAGCGGCGCAGACGGAGCGAGTTGCTCACGACCAGGACAGAGCTGGCCGCCATTGCGGCACCGGCGATCATAGGGTTCAGCAGTCCCAAGGCGGCGACCGGGATCCCGATGGCGTTGTAGAAGAAGGCCCAGAACAGGTTGGTTTTGATCGTGGCGAGGGTCCGGCGCGAGAGCTCGATGGCTTGGGCCACCTGGCCGAGGTCATTGCCCATGACCGTGAGGTCGGCGGCGGCGATCGCGACGTCCGTGCCGCTGCCCATCGCGATGCCCAGGTCGGCCTGGGCCAGGGCTGCGGCGTCGTTGACGCCGTCCCCGGCCATCGCCACAATGGCTCCCGCGGCCTGCAGAGTTCGGACCGCTTCCACTTTGCCTTCCGGCAACACGTTGGCCATGACATCTTCGGCCGGGATGCCCACCTCGTCCGCAACGGCAGTCGCGGCGGCGGCGTTGTCTCCGGTCAGCAGGATCGGACGCAACCCCAACGCCTTGAGCCGGCTGATGGCG
>NZ_JAMXSS010000002.1 GCF_024124825.1 Arthrobacter sp. H16F315
ATGATGTTCCGGCGGTGACCTACTCTCCCACACCCTCCCGGGTGCAGTACCATCGGCGCTGTGGGTCTTAGCTTCCGGGTTCGGAATGGGACCGGGCGTTTCCCCCACGCTATGACCGCCGTAACTTTGTGTCCGCACCGGTCCTCGCCTGGGCGTGGTGGTGGGAAATCTGTGGTTACAACTGTGGTGTTGTGATGTTGTTGTGTTTTTGTTCCTCACGCAACGGGTTTGTTGGTTGGGAACCACATAGTGGACGCAAGCATTCTTGTTATCTTTGTTCTCTCTTCCGGGTGTGAACGTCTTTTGAATCCGTTCACGGAAGAGGGAGTGTGGTGTAAGTTATCGGCCTATTAGTACCGGTCAGCTTCACGAGTCGTTAGTCCTCGCTTCCACATCCGGCCTATCAACCCAGTGGTCTGGCTGGGGGCCTCTCACACACAAGGTGTATGGAAATCTCATCTCGAAGCGAGCTTCCCGCTTAGATGCTTTCAGCGGTTATCCCATCCGAACGTAGCTAATCAGCGGTGCACTTGGCAGTACAACTGACACACCAGAGGTTCGTCCGTCCCGGTCCTCTCGTACTAAGGACAGCCCTTCTCAAATTTCCTGCGCGCGCAGCGGATAGGGACCGAACTGTCTCACGACGTTCTAAACCCAGCTCGCGTACCGCTTTAATGGGCGAACAGCCCAACCCTTGGGACCTACTCCAGCCCCAGGATGCGACGAGCCGACATCGAGGTGCCAAACCATGCCGTCGATATGGACTCTTGGGCAAGATCAGCCTGTTATCCCCGAGGTACCTTTTATCCGTTGAGCGACGGCCATTCCACAATGTACCGCCGGATCACTAGTCCCGACTTTCGTCCCTGCTCGAGATGTCTCTCTCACAGTCAAGCTCCCTTGTGCACTTACACTCGACACCTGATTGCCAACCAGGCTGAGGGAACCTTTGGGCGCCTCCGTTACTTTTTAGGAGGCAACCGCCCCAGTTAAACTACCCATCAGGCACTGTCCCTGACCCGGATTACGGGCCGAAGTTAGATGTCCAAAGTGACCAGAGTGGTATTTCAACGATGACTCCACCCGAACTGGCGTCCGGGCTTCAACGTCTCCCACCTATCCTACACAAGCCACTCCGAACACCAATACCAAACTATAGTAAAGGTCTCGGGGTCTTTCCGTCCTGCTGCGCGTAACGAGCATCTTTACTCGTACTGCAATTTCGCCGAGTTTATGGTTGAGACAGCGGGGAAGTCGTTACTCCATTCGTGCAGGTCGGAACTTACCCGACAAGGAATTTCGCTACCTTAGGATGGTTATAGTTACCACCGCCGTTTACTGGGGCTTGAATTCTCAGCTTCGCCTTGCGGCTAACCGGTCCTCTTAACCTTCCAGCACCGGGCAGGAGTCAGTCCGTATACATCGTCTTGCGACTTCGCACGGACCTGTGTTTTTAGTAAACAGTCGCTTCCCCCTGGTCTCTGCGGCCCCTGCACGCTCCGGACAGCTAGTGTCCATCACGATGGGGGCCCCCTTCTCCCGAAGTTACGGGGGCATTTTGCCGAGTTCCTTAACCATAATTCTCTCGATCGCCTTAGTATTCTCTACCTGATCACCTGTGTCGGTTTGGGGTACGGGCGGCTAAAACCTCGCGTCGATGCTTTTCTAGGCAGCATAGGATCACCGAATCCCCCCTTACGGGAGTCCCATCGGATCTCAGGCATCATGAACGGCGGATTTGCCTACCGTTCGCCCTACATCCTTAGACCGGGACAACCATCGCCCGGCTCGGCTACCTTCCTGCGTCACACCTGTTAATACGCTTGCCTCCCAGGATCAGGTCCCGCGCTCCACCAAAACCCTTCACCCACAAGGGGTGTCAGGCAGGTATTGGGCAGTTAGTATCCCCTGTTCAACATGGACGGTTTTTCGCCGGTACGGGAATATCAACCCGTTGTCCATCGACTACGCCTGTCGGCCTCGCCTTAGGTCCCGACTTACCCAGGGCAGATTAGCTTGACCCTGGAACCCTTGATCATTCGGCGGACGGGTTTCTCACCCGTCTTTCGCTACTCATGCCTGCATTCTCACTCGTGTAGGCTCCACCGCTGGTTTACACCGCGACTTCACTGCCCACACGACGCTCCCCTACCACTCCAGACGCCTGAACCAACCCACAAGGGGCGGCTTAGCTAATATCTGAAATCCACAACTTCGGCGGTGTACTTGAGCCCCGCTACATTGTCGGCGCGGAATCACTTGACCAGTGAGCTATTACGCACTCTTTTAAGGATGGCTGCTTCTAAGCCAACCTCCTGGTTGTCTTCGCAACTCCACATCCTTTCCCACTTAGCACACGCTTAGGGGCCTTAGTTGGTGGTCTGGGCTGTTTCCCTCTCGACTATGAAGCTTATCCCCCACAGTCTCACTGCTGCGCTCTCACTTACCGGCATTCGGAGTTTGGCTGACGTCAGTAACCTTGTAGGGCCCATTAGCCATCCAGTAGCTCTACCTCCGGTAAGAAACACGCAACGCTGCACCTAAATGCATTTCGGGGAGAACCAGCTATCACGAAGTTTGATTGGCCTTTCACCCCTACCCACAGCTCATCCCCTCCATTTTCAACTGAAGTGGGTTCGGTCCTCCACGACGTCTTACCGTCGCTTCAACCTGGCCATGGGTAGATCACTTCGCTTCGGGTCTAGATCACGCCACTGCAACGCCCTATTCAGACTCGCTTTCGCTACGGCTTCCCCACACGGGTTAACCTCGCGACGTAACACTAACTCGCAGGCTCATTCTTCAAAAGGCACGCCGTCACCAGAATCAGACTGGCTCCGACGGATTGTAAGCACACGGTTTCAGGTACTGTTTCACTCCCCTCCCGGGGTACTTTTCACCTTTCCCTCACGGTACTGGTCCGCTATCGGTCATTAGGGAGTATTTAGGCTTATCAGGTGGTCCTGACAGATTCGCACGGGATTTCTCGGGCCCCGTGCTACTTGGGATACTCCCCGGGCGGTACACAACATTTCGGTTACGGGGCTCACACCCTCTCTGGCCGGCCTTTCAAGACCGTTCACCTATGCCTGCACTACACACCCCACTGTCCCGGCAGAGACAGAATGGGAAGTCCCACAACCCCGACCATGCAACGCCCGCCGGCTATCACACATGGAACGGTTTAGCCTGATCCGCGTTCGCTCGCCACTACTGACGGAATCACTATTGTTTTCTCTTCCTGCGGGTACTGAGATGTTTCACTTCCCCGCGTTCCCTCCACGCACCCTATGTGTTCAGATGCGGGTCACCAGGTAACTCGCGCCCCTGGCGGGGTTTCCCCATTCGGACACCCTGGGATCACAGTCCGGTTATCGACTCCCCCAGGCTTATCGCAGATTCCTACGTCCTTCTTCGGCTCCTAATGCCAAGGCATCCACCGTGTGCTCTTAAAAACTTGACCACAAAAGATCAAAAACGCTAATTTTCGAGAGAACCATGAAAACCAACCCACACACCCAAAGGCGCCCAGGTCAGATCCAGGTTCATATTCTTGGAAATTGCTTCTTATAAAAGATGCTCGCGTCCACTATGTAGTTCTCAAACAACAACCCCGTACCACACACCCCACACGCAACCCCCACAAAGGGACCAAACCGTGCGCTCGATGCAGCCAGGAACAACCAGAAACACAAGTACCGGACACCACAGCCAAAACCACGGAACCCGGCCCTGTTGCCTCAGGACCCAACAGTGTGCCAAACACTAAACCACCAGCACCCCCGCACACCGTTCCAGGAACCACACAAGTGCAGAACCGTACTAAGTGCCGCAGGAAAAACCAGCGGCCGCTACTTGTTGATATTCCACCCGTGAGCACCCGCCGCAGAACTAGCGTCTGCGCAACGGGCGTACTCCTGACAACCCCTCCACACTCACATACATGAGGCAAGGTGACTGTAGGTGCTCCTTAGAAAGGAGGTGATCCAGCCGCACCTTCCGGTACGGCTACCTTGTTACGACTTAGTCCCAATCGCCAGTCCCACCTTCGACAGCTCCCTCCCACAAGGGGTTAGGCCACCGGCTTCGGGTGTTACCAACTTTCGTGACTTGACGGGCGGTGTGTACAAGGCCCGGGAACGTATTCACCGCAGCGTTGCTGATCTGCGATTACTAGCGACTCCGACTTCATGGGGTCGAGTTGCAGACCCCAATCCGAACTGAGACCGGCTTTTTGGGATTAGCTCCACCTCACAGTATCGCAACCCTTTGTACCGGCCATTGTAGCATGCGTGAAGCCCAAGACATAAGGGGCATGATGATTTGACGTCGTCCCCACCTTCCTCCGAGTTGACCCCGGCAGTCTCCTATGAGTCCCCGCCATAACGCGCTGGCAACATAGAACGAGGGTTGCGCTCGTTGCGGGACTTAACCCAACATCTCACGACACGAGCTGACGACAACCATGCACCACCTGTAAACCGACCGCAAGCGGGGCACCTGTTTCCAGGTATTACCGGTTCATGTCAAGCCTTGGTAAGGTTCTTCGCGTTGCATCGAATTAATCCGCATGCTCCGCCGCTTGTGCGGGCCCCCGTCAATTCCTTTGAGTTTTAGCCTTGCGGCCGTACTCCCCAGGCGGGGCACTTAATGCGTTAGCTACGGCGCGGAAAACGTGGAATGTCCCCCACACCTAGTGCCCAACGTTTACGGCATGGACTACCAGGGTATCTAATCCTGTTCGCTCCCCATGCTTTCGCTCCTCAGCGTCAGTTAATGCCCAGAGACCTGCCTTCGCCATCGGTGTTCCTCCTGATATCTGCGCATTTCACCGCTACACCAGGAATTCCAGTCTCCCCTACATCACTCTAGTCTGCCCGTACCCACCGCAGATCCGGAGTTGAGCCCCGGACTTTCACGGCAGACGCGACAAACCGCCTACGAGCTCTTTACGCCCAATAATTCCGGATAACGCTTGCGCCCTACGTATTACCGCGGCTGCTGGCACGTAGTTAGCCGGCGCTTCTTCTGCAGGTACCGTCACTTTCGCTTCTTCCCTACTGAAAGAGGTTTACAACCCGAAGGCCGTCATCCCTCACGCGGCGTCGCTGCATCAGGCTTTCGCCCATTGTGCAATATTCCCCACTGCTGCCTCCCGTAGGAGTCTGGGCCGTGTCTCAGTCCCAGTGTGGCCGGTCACCCTCTCAGGCCGGCTACCCGTCGTCGCCTTGGTGAGCCATTACCTCACCAACAAGCTGATAGGCCGCGAGTCCATCCAAAACCACAATAAAGCTTTCCACCCCCACCATGCGATGAGGAGTCATATCCGGTATTAGACCCAGTTTCCCAGGCTTATCCCAGAGTTAAGGGCAGGTTACTCACGTGTTACTCACCCGTTCGCCACTAATCCCCAGCAAGCTGGGATCATCGTTCGACTTGCATGTGTTAAGCACGCCGCCAGCGTTCATCCTGAGCCAGGATCAAACTCTCCGTTGAAGTAAAACAGACACAACCAACACCCCCGGGAAAACGGGACGTATTGACTGCACAAAATTTGAAACCAGCTGTAAAAACCAGACCACACCACGGGGTGGCGGACCTGATCAATTCAACCAATTCAATACAATAAATTGGTATCAACAAACTTGGCACACTATTGAGTTCTCAAACAACAGACACACCCGGCACCACCACAACCAAACCAGCCGTGGATCGCTCCGGAGCAACTTTTCAAACTTACCCGAAACCGGAACCCTTTGCAAATCAACATTCCTGCGATCCACAAACACTCCGGAAGGTCCCCACCCGCAACACGCACTCAAAAAAGCGCCATATTCACAGGCCGTTTATCAGGGGTCGGTCGCAAACTCTCCGCAACAGCGGCGGCGACTCGAATTACTTTACACCCCACCAGACCCCCACACAAATCCACCCCCCACACCACCCCCACACCCCCAAAAACCCCGCAACCACAACGAAAACAAGCATCCGCCAAGCCCACCCAACGGCCACAGCCGGGAAAACTTGCACTGTGTACTGGCTCACACCACGCGGCGGACACTACTTAGACCAGGCACCCGCCGTCGAGCAGCCGCTGGACCTGCAGCAGGAACTTCCGGCCGCCGTCGGTGACGTACGGCGACCCGCTGAGCGTGCGTTCCGGAACTTCCAGCTGCAGGCTATCGAGCATCCAACTGACATTGGCGTAGAAGTGGCGAGCAACGTCCACGGGGACCGGATTGCCGCCGTGGACTCCTCGGCTGGGAAAGCCGCCGCCTCGGCGAGGTAGTCCCACCGGGGCCGGCCGCCGTCGAACAACTTGCCGCCGGACGGCGCCAGGACCAGGCGCTTTTGTTCTTCCGGAGCACCGCAACTGTCGCTCCCGACTGCGGGCCGGGGCGACGTGGCCGGTGCGCGCGTTGCGCCGGAACCGACGCCTTGGCTAGGGTTGATGCTAAGCATGCTTAGCATGCGCGCGGCGTGCAAGCGTCCGCGCCAGGAGACAAGCTGCGGAGACACCCCAGCTGAGACCCGCCATCCGGAGGAGCATCATGACTGACCAGTACACCTTCAAAAACCCGGTAACAGCCTACGAGACGCTCACTGCGCCCGAGCAGAGCCAGCCTGCACCTGGCCTGGACGCCCAGATGACGCCCAAGGCCGACCTCGGCGAGGACAGCTACCGCGGCACCGGCCGGCTGGAGGGACGCAAGGCGCTCGTAACCGGCGCGGACTCCGGCATCGGCGCCGCTACGGCCATCGCGTTCGCCCGCGAAGGCGCCGACGTCGTAATGTCCTACCTTCCCGAAGAGGAGGAAGACGCCAGCCGGATCGCGGAGCTGATCGAAAAGGCAGGGCGCAAGGCGGTCAAGGTTCCGGGGGACCTCAAGGACTCCGCCACCTGCCGCGACCTGGTGGCTACTGCCGTGCAGGAACTCGGCGGCCTGGACATCCTGGTCAACAACGCCGGCAAGCAAGTGGCGCAAAAAGCGCTCGGTGACATCACCGACGTCGAGTTCGACCACACCTACAAAACCAATGTCTATGCCATGTTCTGGCTGACCAAAGAGGCCCTGCCGCACCTGCCGGCCGGATCGAGCATCATCAACACCACCTCGATCCAGGCCTACAGCCCCTCGGAGACCCTGGTGGACTATGCCTCCACCAAGGCTGCGATCAACAACTTCACCAAGGGCCTGGCCCACCAGCTCGCACCCCAGGGCATCCGGGTCAACGCCGTGGCGCCGGGCCCGATCTGGACACCGTTGCAGCCCAGCGGCGGGCAGCTCACCGAGGATCTGCCGGAGTTCGGCAAGGAAACCCCGCTGGGCCGCGCCGGCCAGCCGGCCGAGCTGGCCCCGGCTTACGTGTTCCTCGCCTCGGCTGAATCCAGCTACGTGATCGGTGAGACCCTGAACGTCAACGGCGGACTGCCGACGCCGTAGCCGGAGCGGATACACCCGGACGGGCCCTTCCCTGCAGCTCTAGGCTGCGGCGGGAGGGCCCGTTTTTGACGGCGGCAGTCCGCTCCCCGGCGGAAACTGCTACGGCTGCTGCGGAGCACCCCAACTGACTCGCAGCAGGTGTCGTTTTGGGGGCTCAAAACGACACCTGCTGCGAGTTAGTTGGGACGTGGCACACCCGGGTTAAACAAAAGCAGGGCCCGTCAATGACGGACCCTGCTAGAAACCTTACGGTTCCGGACTCGTGAAGAGTTAGCTAAAAGCTAAGTCTTAGAGAGCCTGGATGTTTACGGCCTGGGGACCCTTGGGGCCCTGCTCGGTTTCGAAGGAGACCTTCTGGTTCTCTTCGAGGGAGCGGAAGCCGGAAGAGGCGATCGCGGAGTAGTGTGCGAAGACGTCCTGTGAGGAGTCATCGGGGGAAATGAAGCCGAAGCCCTTTTCAGCGTTAAACCATTTGACGGTACCAGTAGCCATTATTTTTTGTCCTTCGTGAAGGTGGAGGAAAAGTCCCGACTTTCGGGTCCTCCTGTGTGGGGTGCTCAAAACCGCTGCTTCAGAAGAACAAGGTCTTGCAACCTTGCGTACTGCCTGAACTACGAACTGCATAAACACAACAACAAAAACAACCTTACAGGAGATTTCCGCGACGGATTACCACCACGGGCAACAGCCCCTCCCGGGAAGGTGGCCCGACGTTGCCCGGAGGCCTCGACCGCGCCCCGGAACGGGCATATCCTGCAGGGACGTCCCGCCTGAAACGCGGAGCCCGAGGCGACCGGGAGTTCACATGCAGATGCCCAAACCGTCCGAGAATGACAAGGAGCGCTTTCGCTCCGCGCTGCCGCCGCACCCCGACGTCGTGGTGCGGCCCATGTTCGGGAACCTGGGCGCGTTCGTCAACGGCAACATGTTCGCGGGTTTGTTCGGCCCGGTCCTGGGCCTAAAGCTGTCCGTATCCGACCGCGCCGAACTTGAGGCGAACAGGCGCACAGTGCCCTACGGACCCCCGGAACGGCCGATGCGTGACTATAGCGGCTTGCCCGAAGCTTGGCAGGACGACGGCGCCAGCACCGGAGTGTGGGTGGCGAAGGCATATTCCCACGTCTCCGGGTTGCCGCCGAAGCCGCCCAAGCCCCCGCGGGCCCGGAAGTAAGCGGCGGGAACTGCCGTGCCAGTCCAGGCCGTGCCGGTCCAGGCCGCAGATATCGCGACCGCAACTGCCGGGGAGCCCAAGCGCCGCGTAAATACCCTGGTGGTCGGCGGCGGGCAGGCGGGGCTGGCCATCAGCTACTGCTTGGGCCAGGCCGGCGTCGGGCATCAACTGCTGGAGCAGCGCGCGGAACTCGGCGGCGCCTGGCAGGACCGGTGGGACGGATTTTTCCTGAATACGCCGAATTTTTCGGTGGACCTGCCGGGAATGCCGTACGGGGGCCCCCATCCGGAGGCGTTCCTGCCCCGGGACGAGGTGATCGGGTACCTCCGGCGTTACGCGCAGGCCGCCGGTGTTCCGGTCCGCACCGGCACCGCCGTTACCCGCATCGCGCCCGATCGCGGCGGCTTCCACGTGGAGACCAGCGCCGGGCCGTGGCGGGCTGAGAACGTTGTGCTGGCCACCGGCGCATACCAGGTCCCCGGATCCCGGCCCTGGCCAAGGACATCCCCGGGCACGTCCGGCAGCTTCACACCCATCAGTACCGAAATCCGCAACAGCTGCCCGCGGGCGCGGTGCTGATCGTTGGGACCGGGCAGTCCGGCGGACAAATCGCCGAGGAGCTGCTGGCCGCCGGGCGACTGGTCCACCTGGCCGTGTCCACCTGCCCGGAGGCGCCGCGCCGGTACCGCGGCCAGGACGTGATCCGCTGGCTGATGGAGCTGGCCCGGCACGGCCCCGACGTCGGCCTGAACGGTCTCCAGGTGGAGCAACTGCCCTCCCCGAAGGCCAGGTTTGCCTGCAATCCGCTGGTCTCGGGAGTCGACGGCGGCCACGACCTGCACCTGCGCGAACTGGGCCGCCGCGGGGTCCGACTGCACGGGCATCTGGACGGAGTCGACGACGGCGACCTCGTCGTCAGCGATGACCTTGCCGAGCGCCTGGCGCAGGTGGAGGCAGCATTCGGCCAGCGGTTCCAGCCGATGATCGACGCCTACATCACGGCGGCCCGAATCCAGGCGCCCGCCGCCGAACCCCGGGCCGCCGATGACTGGCTCCCTGCTGCCCACAGCCGGCTCAACCTCGCCGCCGAGGGCATCACGAGTGTGCTGTGGGCCACCGGGTACCGGCTGGACCTCAGTATTCTGGATCTCCCCGTCCTGGATGAGTGGGGCTATCCGCGGCATCACCGCGGTGTCACCGAGTACCCCGGACTGTATGCGGTGGGGCTGCCCTGGCTCACCGGGCATGGTTCGGCACTGCTCTCCGGCGTGGGCCGGGACGCCGCCTTCATCGCGGAGCGCATCGCGGCGCGCTGAGGCTCGCGGGCAGACTGGTCACCCTCCACGGCCGCCCGGGATACCGCTCCGGCGACGGGCGCGGCGGACTGCTAGGCGCCGTGTTGGGGCCGGATTTCCTGGATCACCCAGCGGTTTCCGTCCGGGTCGCTGAAATAGGCGAACGCGAATCCGCCCAGGTCCTGGGCTTCACTGACGGGGGCTCCGCGGCGGAGCAGTTCGGTGCGGGTCGCCGCCATGTCCGGCACCGTGAGCTGGAGGCCCTCAAGGCTGCCCGGGACCATACCGGTCATGCCGGTGCCGATCACAATGGAGCAGGACGAACCCGGCGGGGTCAACTGCACCACCCGCATTCCCGGGATGTGCTCAACATCGTGGTCCAGGCCGAAGCCAAGCTGGTCAACATAGAAGGCCTTGGCCCGGTCCACGTCGGACACGGGCACCTGCACCACTTCAAGACGGAGTTCCATAAGCGCCACCCTACGTGAGCAGAGCCTGCGGGGCCCGAAGCGATACCGCGTGCCGATGGCAACCGTGCTTCGGGCCCACGCCAAGGCACCCAAGCAAAGCGTCCATGCTCCGCGCCCGGCACGGCGCCGCCGATTGCCGAGCCATACCCCGCCGGGGTATCATCGTGGGGCGTGACCGGCACTGCTGACCGGCGCCGCTTCGGTGCTATTGCAGCAGTGCATAACCGCGATTCGGACCGGAAGGAGGAATCCCCATGTTCACCGCATTGCTCGGCCGAACTCCGGGCTTCCTTCGGCGCGCAGGCATGATGGCGGGCCTGCTGGCCCTCCTGGCCGGGATCTTCGGGATGCACCTTATGACCGGCGCCCACTCCATGGCTGCATCCGACTCCACCCACACCGCGGAACTCCGTTCAGCCCCAACACCGGCGGGGAGCCATACCGGCCACGACGCCGGCGCCACACTGAGCGCGGAACAGCCGCCGTCGCACATGGCCGCATCCCTCACCGCGGCTGGTCACGACTCAGGCTGCCAGGAGGCCTCCTGCTTCGGACCGGGCGGGTGCGCCGAAATGTCGGGCATGGACCCGGCTTGTATTCCGCTGCCGGGCCAGGCCTCGCTCGCGGCCCCGCTGCCGGGCACCACCGTCTTCGGCGACGCCGGCCCACCGGACCAGGGGTCCGCCAGCAGCCACGTGTATCTGCCCGGGACTCCTTCGCCCGGGGACCTCTGCATCAGCCGGACGTAAAGGCACTGCCCCGCGACTGCTTCACCGGCGCGGACCCCTTTGCCTTAGGCCCCATGATCGGGCCTGTACTGCTGGCCGGCGACTGTTCCGCCCAGCGTTGTTCCCGCAACGATCTTGAAGGACCCCAATTCCCATGAAAAAATCACTGACACTTTCCGCTGCCCTGTTTGCAACCACAGTGGCCCTGGCAGGTTGCGCTTCCGGTTCTGGAACTGCCGGTTCCGGAACTGCCGGAAGCACCATGCCGGAGATGAGCCACAGCGCGTCCGATATGCCGGGCAGCGCGGCCCCGATGGACACCGCGGCCCATAACGCGGAAGACACCATGTTTGTCCAAGGCATGATCCCTCATCACAGCCAGGCCGTGGAGATGAGTGACATCATCCTCGGGAAGCAGGACATCGACCCTCGGGTCACTGCCTTGGCCACCAAAATCAAGGCGGCGCAGGCCCCGGAGATCAGCACGATGACCGGCTGGTTGTCGGCGTGGAACGAACCCTCAGAGATGGCCGCAGGACACAGCATGACCGGCATGATGAGTGGAGAAGAGCTGGACAAGCTCAAGGCCGCGCAGGGATCTGACGCAGCCCGGCTGTTCCTGACGCAGATGATCGCCCACCATGAGGGAGCCGTGGCAATGGCCAAAACTCAGATGGCGGAGGGCCAAAACGCTGACGCGCTGGCCCTGGGCAAGAACATCGCCTCGTCCCAGGAGGCAGAGATCCAGGAGATGCAGTCCCTGCTGGGCGCCCTCTAAGCAGGATCCGGCGGCGTCGGCCCCTGCCAAGGACCGGCGTCGCCGTCCGCCCACTCGTGAGTTCCTGCTGACTGGAGTTTTTGATGACCATCCCCTCCCTCGCCCGTTTCCGGACGGCCGCCGCCACCGTCGCGGCAGCAACCGTGATCCTTGCCCTGACCGCTTGCACGTCCACCCCGCCCGACGCGCCGCGGTCCGCCGCCAGCGGTGCCGCATCCGGGCTTCCGGACGCGCACGTTCATGGCCTGAGCGTCGACGGCGACACCGGCCAAGTGTTGCTGGCCACGCATGATGGCCTGTTCGACGTCTCCAGCATTCCTGCCGAGAAGATTGGGCCCTCGCATGACCTGATGGGTTACACCAAGGCCTCAGACCCGGGCGTGTTTTACGCCTCCGGGCACCCGGAAGCCGGCTCGGACCTGCCCAGCCCGCTCGGCCTGATCAAGACCACGGACGGCGGCAGGACGTGGCAGCAACTCTCGCGACAGAATGAGTCAGACTTCCATGCCCTGGCCGCCACGAAGTCCGGCATTGTCGCCTATGACGGGACGCTTCGGACCAGCACCGATGGCATTGCGTGGCGGACCGTCGGCGCAGACTTTAGTCCGTTTGCCCTCGCCGGCAATCCCAATAGCGACACTGTTTTGGCCACCACCGAAGAAGGTATCCAGCGTTCCACCGACGGCGGGAGCACCTGGACGGCGGGCACCACGGCCCCGGTGATCCAGTTCGCCGCGTTCGCCAACACCGGTGAGGCAGTCGGCGTCGCCCCTGGCGGGACTGTGTACTACTCCCCCGACGAAGGTGTTTCTTGGCAGCAGCGGGGAACACCCACCGGCCAGGTCCACGCCGTTGCCGTAGCCACTGCAGCGGACGGGACCCTCCAGGTCTGGGCCGCCACCTCTGCCGGCCTGGTTCGCTCCACCGACGGCGGAACCACCTTTCGGCCAGCCCATGCGGGCTGATCCCGTGGGACTGGACCTGAATTCCGCTACCGGCCAGACCCGGCCTCACACCTTCTCCTGCCGGCCCGGCGGCTCGGCCGCGGCCGGCCACTAAGGACCTCAGATGGACCACTCCACCGTTCAGCCCCTGGGCCGGCGCCGCTTCTTGGGTTTGTCCGTGGCAACATCCGCGGCGGCCGCCCTCGCGGCATGCTCAAACACTCAAGTCCCCGCCGGCAACCTCAGTCGTGTTTTGTCGGGCGACCCCGTTATTGCCGAGTACGAGGCGCGGCGGTTCGCCAGCGGAAAGACCATCACGCAGCCCCCGAAAGCGACACCATTCCAGACCACCATCGCAGGCGGGGCCCGCCACCACGCCGAACGCGGCATGATGGGCGTCTTCGCATACATCACCTAACGGGCGCCGCTCCCCCGCGTCGCCGGCTGGCCCCCGCGAGGCTGGCCCCGCGAGGCGGGCGACAGCGAGGCGGGCTGCCGTGTGCCAGACCGGCATGGATAAGGTAAACAAACTGATAACCGTGAATACCCGGTTGGGCGTTCCAGGGAGGAAGGACTCACATGTCGGAATATCTGGGCCTGGCAATGTCCTTTCTGGCGGCGGCTTTGGGTGTGGGCGGGCTGTACGCGCTGCACCGCCTGGGCGCTGTGGCCAACAATCCCCTGGTCAGCAAGCCCTATACCAGCGGTTGGATCCCCGAACAGCACGCCCTCTCGCGCTACCACGCCCGCTATTATCCGGTGACGCTGATTTTCCTTGCGTTCGACGTCGAGATGCTCTTTATGTACCCGTGGGCGGCAGTGGTTGCCCGGCTTGGGGCATCGGCCGTGATCGAAATGTTTGTGTTCCTTGGTGTGCTGATGGCCGGTGTGGTGTGGGCCTGGCGGGAGGGGGCGTTCAAATGGGCCTGAGCAATGTCCTGGCCCGCGCTGCTGTGTCCCGGTGCCATGTATTTCTCGCGGAAGTAGTGGACGGCGCCGGTCCGAGGATGGCGGTGGAGCAGGAGCTCACCCGCCGCGGCTGGGTGGAAGCGCTGTCCCCGGCCGACGCGGACATCTTCTGCGTCTGCGGCGACGTCCCGGACGGTCAGGCGAAGGCGCTGGACCGGCTCTGGGACCAGCTCCCCGGACCCCGGGCGCGGGTCAGCGTAAGCCAGAGCGACGACGCCGGCGCCCAATTGGACGGCTGTGTCGCCGAGCTGCTGGACACCGCCGCGCAGCGCCGGCAGGGAGCCGACCGGACAGTGCAGCCCGACGACGGCGGCAAGGACGACGGCGGCATGGACGACATGGACCACGGCGGGATGGACATGCCCATGCCGGGCGGGATCCCGCTGGCCGGCGAAGGAACGGACCGTGACGGGCTGGACCTGGATGTCCTCAAGGTGCCGCTCGGCCCGTACTTGCCGCTCTGGCCCGCGGGACTGGTGCTGCACTGCGAACTGCAGGGCGACGTGGTGTTCGGCGCCACCGTCGGCTTCGAGTTCGGACAGTCAAGGTCCGGACCCGGACAGCCGGCGGCCGACGAACCAGCCACCCTCATCCATCATCTGGACCTGGCATCGCGGCTGCTGCGCCTCGCCGGGGCCGTCACCAGCGCTGGCCGTACGCGCCGGATCCGGGACGCCGCCTTGGACGGCGCAGCGCTGGACCGGTGCCGGACGGAACTGCGTGCCGAACTGGGCAGGCTCCGCAAAGACTGGCTGCTGCACCGCGCCCTGCGCGGGATCGGCCATGTTCCCGCGGACGCAGGCCTTCCGGCCGACTCCGGGCCACAGGGCCTTGCCGGGACCGACGTATGGACCCGGCTGCTGGGAATGTTCGAAGCAGCAGCAGGGTCCACCGCACCGGCAACCTCACCATCAACGCTCCAAAGGCAGGACTTCGCCGCCGCCCTCCCCCGCCTGGTCCGCGGCCAGGAACTCTCGGTGCTGCGCCTGATTGTCGCCAGCTTCGATCTGGCTCCAGCGGCCCAGCAAACGACGGCCCAGCAAACGGAGGTGTCCCGATGAACAGCGCAGCAGTCGAACAACTCCCGGCCTGGGGCGCCATCGCCGCCCTCGCCGTCCTGGTGCTGGTGGCCCTGGCCGGCGCTGCCACGGACGGGCTCCTGACGGCCCGGGCCGAGGGGAGGCGCGGCGGCGGCTTCGCCCCGGTCGCCGAAACGGCCAGGCTGCTGCGGCAGCGGCCCCGAACCACCGTCGCGGCGGACACCCTACTGCGGAAGGTCGGCGTCGTCGGCCTGCCGGTGGCGGCGTCCCTGAAGGTCGCGGTCCTGCCGTTCGGGGCCTGGGTGGTCTCCGACCTGGCCGTGGGGCTGGTCTGGTTCAACACCATGGACGTGCTGGTCTGGGCACTGGTGTGGCTGGCCGGCTGGGGACCGAACAGCGTGCAGTCGCTGGTGGGCGGGTACCGCTTCCTGGCGCTGGCCGTGGCGTACGAGCTGCCACTGATGTTTGCGTTGACGGCTCCCGCGATCGCGGCAGGCAGCCTGCGGATGGCCGATATTGTGGCCGCGCAGGAGGGGCTGTGGTTTGTGGTCTGGATGCCGGTTGCGTTCCTGGTCTTCTGCGCCGCGGTGCTGGCGTTTTCCCTGCAGCGGCCCTTCACCGCACCCCTCTCGCCCGACATCGCCGGCGGCGTGCTGGCCGAACTCTCCGGGGTGGACCGGCTCCTGCTCCTCGCCGGGCGGTACGCCCTGCTGGCCGCAGGGGCAGGGTTCGGCGTGGCGTTGTTCCTGGGCGGCGGCGCCGGACCGGCACTGCCGGGCTGGGCGTGGTTCTTGCTCAAAACGCTGCTCCTGCTCGGCGCATTGCTGGCCATCCGCCGCCGCGTCCCTGCGCTCCGGCCGGAGCAGCTGATGGCACCGGCCTGGCTGGTGGGTCTTCCCGTGGTCCTGCTGCAACTCCTCGTCGTTTCCGTCGCCGCTGTGGCGGGGAAAGGTTAAGCCGTGTTTGACGCGATCCTCTTTATCGTCCTCGCCCTGGTGGCTATTGCCACCGGTGTCGCCGTCTTCCGTACCGATTCGATGGCCCGGGCCACGTACGCCCTCGCCGTGTCCTTTGTGGCCGTGGGACTTATGCTGCTGCAATTCCAGCTGGAGTACATCGGGATTATCACCATTCTGATGATGGTGATGGAAATGGCCATTATGGCGATCTTTATGGTCATGTTTATGGGCATGAATCCGGCGCTTATGCCGATGGACATGGTCCACAACAAAAAGGCCTCCGCCGGCATCGCCGCCGGGGTCTTTGTCCTGCTGAGCGCCGGGATCCTGCTGGCGGACTGGCCGGCCCGGCGCGGGGTCCCGGCCGCCGATCTCACGGCGTCCCTGGGCGAGGCCATCATGGGACCCAAAATGCTGGTGATGCTCACGGTCAGCCCGGTGTTGTTCGCCACCTTGGTCTCTGCCCTGGTGCTCGCCCACCCCCGCGGCCGCTACGCGCCCTACCCGCTGGCACCGGCTGAGCCGGAGAGCGACGCCGACGCCGAGGACGCCGCCGGCCATTCCAGCGACCACCAGCACCAGGGAGGCGCCCCCGCATGAGCCTGGAAATAGTCCTGATCGCCGCCGCCGGGCTGTTCAGCGTGGGCCTCTACGGTGCCCTGTCGCAGCAGGTAGTGGTGATGGTGATGATGGGCCTGGAACTTATGATCAACGGAATCATCCTCGCCGCGGCCGGTTTCTGGTGGTTCCTCGCCCCGGCACCGGACGGCCAGGTGCTGCTGTTGGTGGTGCTCGCGGCCATGACGGTGGAAATGGCTATGGGCTTCGCGGTAGCCACCCTGCTGCACCGCGCCCGGAATACCGACATGACCGAGATGGCCTCGGAGCTCTCCGGATGAGCGGGCTGCTGCTGTCACTGATCCTGCTGCCGGCCATGGCCTGGGACCGGTTTGGCCATCACCGGACGCCGGGCCGACCGCGCGGCGCCCGCCGTCGCCGTCGGCATCGCGGTGCTGGTGCTCGCCCTGGCAGCGACCGCGTCCGGCAGAGGAACCGGGCCCGGACTCTCGGCGCCGTGGATGGCCGGGGCCGCGTTCGCCGTCGGCGTTGATGCGCTGAGCGCTGCGCTTCTCCCGGTGGTCGCCGGCGTCACCTTGCTGGTGCTGTTCTTCGCGGCGGCCGCCGGCACGGTAAATCCGGCCAGATTCCACGGCCTGATGTTGATTTTCACCGCGGCCGTGTTGATCACCTTGACCGCCACCACCCTGCCTACGCTGCTGTTCGCCTGGGAAATCATGGGCGCGGCCTCCTACGCGCTGATCGGATTCCACTGGTCAGAGCAGCACCGGGTGTCCTCCGGGCTGACGGCGTTCCTGACCACCCGCACCGCAGACCTGGGACTGTATCTCGCCGCCGGGGCCGCCCTGGCCGGCGCCGCGGCTGGAACCGGTTCAATGACTCTCGCCGGGCTCGCCGGACTGCCCGAACCCTGGCGCGGTGTGGCGGCGGCGGGGCTGCTGGCCGCGGGGCTGGGCAAAGCCGCGCAGCTGCCGTTCAGCTTCTGGCTGTCCCGGGCCATGGATGGACCCAGCGCCGTCAGCGCCCTGCTGCACTCTGCGGCGATGGTCGCGATGGGCGGCTACCTCCTGCTCCGGGTGGAGCCGTTGCTGGCCGCGACCGGGTGGGCGGCAACGACGGCGGCCTGGGCCGGCGCCGCAACTGCAGTGCTGCTGGGCGTGGTGGCCCTGGCGCAGACGGACCTGAAACAGCTCCTGGCCGCCTCCACCGCGGCGCAGCTGGGGTATGTGGTGATGGCCGCCGGCGTCGGGAACGCTGCCGGCGGTGCGGCGCACCTGATCGCACATGCCGCCACCAAAAGCGGGCTGTTCCTCGCCGCCGGGGCCTGGCTGGCCGCGCTGGGGACCAAACAACTCGCCGGGCTGCGCGGTGCCGGACGACGCTGGCCGGCCCTCGGCGCCGGGTTCACGGTGGCCGCGCTCAGCCTGGCGGGCATTGCACCGCTGTCCCTGTGGGCCACGAAAGACAATATCCTCGCAGCCGCCCTTGAGCATTCCGGGCCGCTCTACGTGACCGGTCTGGCCGGCGCTGTCCTCGCCGCCGCCTACGCGGCCAAGGCCGCCGCCCTCATCTGGAAGCCGGCGTTGCCGGACACTCCTTCCCGCTACGACGCCGAAGAGCAGGGCGGCCGGGAGGTCACCCGCTGGCAGACCCTCCCGGTGCTGGTGTTGGCCGCCGGGGCGGCTCTGGCCGGGCTGCTGGTGTTCGGTCCCGGAGGTGACGCGCTGCGGGAGTCGCTCCGGCGCGGAGACGGCGGTCCGCAGTCCGGGCCCTTGGAACTAACCGTCTCTGCCGTGCTGGCCCTCGCCGTCGTCATCCTCGTCTGGCGCTTTTCCGCCCGGCTCCCTGCCCTTGGCGCCGCGAAGGACTGGGTGGGGATGGAACGGGCGGTGCACGCCGTCGTCGTCCGCCCGGTCCTGGGCGCCGCACGGCAGCTGGCGCGTTTTGACGACGCCGTCCTGGACCGCGGCGTTGAACGGGCTGCCGCCGGTGTGCTCCGGGCGGCCGGGGGTGCCGCCACTGCGGACGCCGTCCTGGACCGGGCCGTGGACGCGGGTGCTGCGGCGGCGCCGCGGTTGGCCGGCCGCGCGGCAATCGTCGACGCCGCCATCGACGACGGCGTCGATGCCCTCGCCCAGGCGGTCCGGCGCGCCGGCTCCGCCGCCCCGCGTCCACAAACGGGGCAGATCCACCATTACTACGTCCAGGCGGCACTGATCCTGGTGGCCGCCGCCGTCCTCCTGATCTTCGTGAGGTGAGCCTGCTTGCTCAGTCTTGTCATCCTTCTCCCCCTGGCCGCGGCGGCGCTGATCCTGGCGCTGCCCCAGGCCAAACGCGCCGCCCGCCTGGTCTTTGTGCTGGTCGCCGCGCTGGAGGTGGTGCTGGCCGCGGTGCTCTGGGCCGGGTACCGGGACCCCGGATCCGGCGGCCTGGCCTATGAGGAGCAGCTGCGCTGGATCCCGAACGTGGGCAGCAGCTACCACGTGGGCGTCGACGGTCTGTCGCTGCCGCTGATCACCCTCACGGCCGTGATCTTCCTGGCCTGCGCCATCTACGACTGGACCGCCACGGACCGGCCACGGCCCCGGGCGGCGCTGTTCCTGTTCCTGGAGGCCACCAGCGTAGGGCTCTTCGCCGCCCAGGACCTGATCCTGTTTTTCCTGTTCTTCGACCTGTCCATTGTGGGGATGTACTTCATCATCGCCGGCTGGGGCCACGGGGACCGGGGAAGGTCGGCGCTGAAGTTCTTCCTCTATACCTTCCTCGGTTCGCTGGCGCTCTTGCTCGGGTTCATCGGGTTGTACCTGGGCGCCGAGCCGCACACCTTCGATATTCCGCAGCTGCTGCGCGCCGGCGCGCTGCGCAACAACCCTGCCGGGGTGTGGGTGCTTGGCGCCATCATCGTGGGCCTGGCGGTCAAGACCCCCACGGTGCCGTTCCACACCTGGCTGCCCCCCGCGCACACTGACGCCCCCGCCACCGGGTCCGCGGTGCTGGCCGGGGTGTTGTTGAAGATGGGCACCTACGGCTTCGTCCGAATTGCGATGCCGCTGCTGCCGGACGCGTGGCGGGCCTGGGCGCCGGTGCTGATCACTGTCGGGGTGGTATCGGTGTTGTACGGGGCACTCGTGGCCCTCGCCCAAAGCGACCTAAAACGGATGATCGCCTACACCTCGGTGAACCACATGGGCTACATTGTGCTTGCCCTCGGCGCCGCAGGAGCCGCCGGCGGCGGCGCGGCGGCAGCGCGGGAGACGGCGGTGACCGGTGCCGTGACCCAGATGGTCAGCCACGGCCTGATCACCGGGGCGCTGTTCCTGCTCGCTGGCGTCCTGCACAACCGCGCCGGCACCTACGGCATGGGAGCGTTCGGCGGCCTCGCCGGCCCCGCCCCACGCTTCGCGGCGTTCTTCGCGGTGGGCGCTTTCGCTTCCCTGGGACTGCCGGGCTTCAGCGGGTTCATTGCCGAGTTCCAGATTTTCGCCGGCAGCATCGGCACTGTCCCGCTGACCGCGATCGCGCTGCCGGGTATCCTCCTCACCGCCGCGCTGTTCCTGCGGGCACTACAGCGGGTCTTTACCGGGGGCATTAAGGGCAAGTCGGCCGGTTTCGCTGACCTGCGCCCGGCCGAAGCGTGGTCTGCGGGTGGGCTGCTGGTGCTCTCGGTGCTGCTCGGACTGTTCCCGGTCCCGCTGCTGGACGTCATCGGCCCGGCAGCGGCTGCCCTTGTCCACGGGTTAGGAGGCTAGCGGCCCGTGGAGTCGATGAACTCGGGCACCGACGCACTGGGCCTGCTGCCGGAAATCTTCCTGCTGTCGGGGGCGGTGGCTGCGCTGCTGGCCGGCTCCTTCTCTTCCCGCGACCGGCAGTGGATCAGCAGGGTCATCGCGGTACTGGCCCTGGCGGCGAGCGCCGTCACGGCCGCTGCAGCCCTCGCCGGTTCCGCGACGTCCGCCTATGACGGCAGCTACCTGCTCGACGGCGGCACCGCGGCCGGGCGGTTGATCGTGGCGGTCTCCGCGCTGCTGGTGGTGTTACTGGGAGTTGATGAGCTCCGCGGCACCGCCCGGGAGAGCGAGACGTACACCCTGATCCTGCTCGCGTCCCTCGGCGCGGTGGTGCTCTCCGGTGCTGCGGATCTGCTGGTGCTGGCGGTGGGTTTCCTGCTCGCCAGCATCCCGCTCTACGCCCTGATCGGGATCGGCGGCACCAAGGCCGGAGCGGAGGCTGCCCTGAAGACCTACCTGCTGGGGGCGCTGTTCGGGATCCTGCTGCTGCTCGGCGTGACGGTGCTGTACGCCGTCTCGAGGACGACGTCCTACGCCGGGCTCCGCGGCGGGCTGGCTGCGGCTGCCCCTGCCGTCGTCGGGGTGGGGCTGGTGGGTGTCCTGGCCGGCCTGATGTTCAAGGCCGGCGCGGTTCCGGGACATTTCTGGGTCCCCGACGCCGCGGAGGGCGCAGGCACCGCGGCGGCGGCCTTTGCGACGACGGTGCCGAAGATCGGCGGCTTCCTGGCCGCCTACCGGCTGTTGGAGCTGATGCCGGGCACGGTGCGCTGGCCGCTGCTGATCGCCCTGCTGTCCGTCCTCACCATGACGCTTGGCAACCTTGCCGCATACACGCAGACGAACCCGCGGCGGCTGCTGGGCTGGTCCACGGTCAGCCAGGCCGGGTACCTGTTGATGCCGCTCGCGGTGGCCGGAGCAGTTCCGCTGGCGCTGCCGTCGCTGCTGGTGTTCCTCGCCGGGTATGCGGTCAGCAACCTGGCCGCGTTCGCTGTGGTCGCCGCATACCCGGACCGGCTGGAACTCCGCGGCTATGAAGGCTTGGCCGCGTCCCGTCCCTGGCACGCAGCAGCCCTCGTGGTAGCGCTGCTCAGCCTGGTAGGCACCCCGCCCACCGCGGTGTTCCTCGGGAAACTGACGGTCTTTACCGCGGCGTGGGACGGCGGCTTCTGGTGGCTCGCCGTGGCCGCCGCGGCCAACTCCGTCGTCAGCCTCTTTTACTATTTGCGCTGGCTCGCCCCGGCGTTCCGGTCAGCGTCACCGGGCTCCCCGGCGCCGGCGACTTTAGCCCGCAGCCGTGGGCGGGCGGGACGGCAGTGGCGGCTGCGTTTCTGGTGCTGGTTGTGGGCGTGGGGGCCGGTCTTGCCTGGGCGGCGCTCAACGGGCCGGGGCCGGGTTAGGCGGGACGAAGGGAAAACCACGGCGCAGACCGGCTCTGTGGAGGCCGGCCGCCGAATCTCCCCACCTGTGCGCCCGCCATGCGGCGCGCCGCGACGCCCTGCCTGGATATCGGCGGGACCGAACGGCAATAGTGGGGAATTTCAGCCCGAGAAGACCAAGGAGTCCGCCAAAAAAAGCGCCAATTCGGGACGCGTCTGCCGTGCCGGACAAGACAACCCCGGGCTCCCGGGTTCCTGCGGTAACACTCACCTGCCGCACACCATCCCTGGATAGGCGGAGAGGGTGTAGCCGGTGGCCGCAGGCCATATTCGCCGCGGCGAATGACCGGCCCGCGGCTGACAGCATGAAGTTGCTCCCACGGCGTATCTCAGGTCAATGTTTACAGCCTCCGTCACTGCATCGGCAGCGCGGGCCGGGATCTGTCGCCTGCGGTTGAACCGGGGTGCTGGCAGCGGCCGGGCCAAAGCGACCCCGGTCCCGGGCCGGGCCGGGCCGTTCTCACCCCGTGATAACCGCTCTTTTTTCTGGGCGTGACCGGGCTCACACTCGAATTCATCACCGCAACGATGCAGGGAGAATCATGAAAGCCGTCCGGGTGCACCAGTACCACCAGGATCCGCGGATCGATGACGTCGACGAACCCGTCATTGCGGGGCCGTGGGACGTGATCGTCGAGATCGGCGCGGCCGGCCTGTGCCGGACCGAACTGCACGTGATCGAGGGCCAGTGGGACCTCATCCAGCACCCTCCGCTGCCCTACATCCTGGGTCACGAATACGCCGGCTGGGTCCGGGAAGTCGGCTCCGCGGTCACGAATGTTGCGCCGGGCGACACCGTCATCATGCACCCGCTGGTCACGTGCGGGTTGTGCCTGCCATGCCGGGCTGGCCAGGACTCACACTGTGAAAACTCGACTTTCCCGGGCCTGAACCCGCAACAGAGCCGACGATCTGGCCGGCCGCGTTGATGACCGGGGCGCCGAGGCAGGAAGCACCCAGGATGAACTCCTCCCGCTCCTTCGCGATCCCGTCCTCCCGGACCCGCTCGAGCTCCTCGTCCAGCTCCTCCACCGTGCCCAGCGTGTGGCCGGTCATGGAGGGCAGGCCGTGACGGGCGAGGTAGGTCCGGCGCCGGTCAGGATCCATGCCGGCGAGCAGGATTTTCCCGAACGCGGTGGCATGCGCGGCATCGTTGAATCCGAAGCCCATCGGGGTGATCCGGCGGTGTGCCGGGGAGTCGACCACATGGGCGACGACGATGTGGTCGCCGCGGTGCACTGCGTAGTAGGCGGCGGCTTCGCCGCGGGAGTGCAGTTCCAGGATCAGCCGGGCAGCTGCCGAGGGCCTGCCGACCTGCCGGCGCAGCGAGGTGTCCAGGGCATGGACTTTGTAGCCAAGGGCGTAGCGGCTGTCGTCCTTGAGGTGGACCAGGTGTTCGGATTCAACCAGGGTCTTGAGCAGCCGGTAGACCGTAGGCACCGGAATGTCGAGGCTCGCGGCGATTTCCTTCGCGGTCTGGCCGCGCTGGTCCGAGGCCACAACGTCGAGCAGCGCGAAGGCTTTTTGCACCGATGCCATGCCGGTAAATGCATCATTGCGTCCCATGAACCCATCTGACGCGAAGAAGGGGACAAACCAAAGTCTGTCCCCTTCTTCGGACGCCGAGGGTCTGGACGCCGCTGGCGTGGATGCCAGCTAGTTGACGGTGAGTTCGCCCATTCGGCCCCAGCCGTTGGACTCGATCTTCTCGCTGACGATCTCCGGGGTCTCCATCAGGGCCTGCGGCATGTCCGCCATGGCCTTGGTGAAGTGCGCACTGTTGACGTGATCCCCCGCGGCGTCGTCCTTGAACGCCTCGACGAGAATGAATTCGTTGGGGTCTTCCACGCTGCGAGACCAGTCGAACCAGAGGTTGCCGGGTTCCTGGCGGGTGGCGTCGGTAAAGTCGCGGGTCAGGTCCAGCCATCGGTCGGTCCAGTCAGGCTTGACTTTGAATTTGACGACGATGAAGATCATTCGCTTTTGCCTTCCAGCTCGGGGGCACGATTACAGTGCGGTACCCCAATAGTCTGTCTGGCTGCGGCCGCCAAGCCAAGACGGGTTATCACGTGGTGATAACCCCCGGCGCAAAATACCCGGGAACCGCCCAACGCTGGGTGGCACCCGTCACACGATCGAAGGAGATCCTGATGTCCGAGTCAAGCCAGCTCCCCCGCGGCACCGATCGGGACTGCCCCGGCTTTTGTTGACTCAGGGTCTTAGGGCGCCGTCAGCCGGCTCGGTGAGTTCTTCGAGGTTCCGGTCGGCGACCTGACCAGCGCCCTGAAGTCCATCGAACGGCTCTCCCGCGGCATCCGCGAGCGCGCCGGCCTGGTCGAACTGCAGCCCTACCACGCCAAGCACTAGCGTCCCCCAGAAGGAGTTCCGCCCGATGCTCTCCGCGTTCCCCGCCGCCGTCTCCGGCAGAGGGGGGGCCGACGCCGTCGCGTTCGCGGCCGAGCGGATCCTGCGCCAGCTGCCGGACTACCAGAAACTGGAATCCCTGGCCCTGCATCCCACGTGTTCCTCGACCAGGCTGGGCCTGGGCCCGGCCCTGACCGCCGTGGCCGGACGGGTGCAGGTCCCGGAGACTTGGGGCTGCTGCGCTTTCGCCGGTGACCGCGGCATGCTGCACCCGGAGCTGACAGCGTCGGCCACCCGGAAGCAGGCAGCCGAGGTGGCTGCGATGGGCGCCACGGCGCACGCGTCCTGTAACCGGACGTGTGAGCTCGGCATGACACGGGCCACCGGCAGCGAGTATCAGCATGTGCTGGAGCTGCTCGAGGAACGGACCCGCTAGCCCACTTCCCGGCGCGCCTACCCCCAGGGGTGCGCCGGCGCCGGTTCGCTTCCCGTCATACCCGCGAGCATGGTCCGGTTCCGCGCCCCGGTCTTGCGCAGGATCGAGCCCACATGTTTTTCGATGGTCTTCACGGAGATGCCGAGCTCGCGGGCGATCTGCTTGTCCGCCATGCCGCGGATCACCATCTCGCGGACCTCCTTTTCCCGGGCGGTGAAGGCCTCCGCCGCTGACGCGGGCTCCGCGGACGAGGCGCCGAGCAAGTGGTCGAAGATGTCCCCCTCGACGAGGGCCTGGCCCTTCCCTGCGGCCACGAGGATGCGGGCGATGGTGTCCCCGCTGGCGCGCCGGTTGATGAACCCGCGCACGCCGGCCTGCCTGGCCGAGCGCACCTGCTCCACGGTGGGGCTGTCCGTCAGCACCACGACTGCCACGCCCGGGTCCAGCTCGCGGATCCGGGCCAGCACGCCGGTGGTGTTCTGGTGGATCATGTCCAGGTCCAGCACGATCACGTCCGGGCGCAGCAGCTCGAACGCGTCGCACAGCTGCTCGGCCGAGCTGACCTCGGCCGTCACCTGGATCGCTGGCTCGGCGATGCCGAGCAGCCGGACCAGCCCGGCGCTGATAACCGGGTGGTCGTTGGCGATGAGGATCTTCCACTTCGGCTGGCCGGTCGCTTCCGGCTCCGGGGCGCGGTCCGGCAGGGTGGCACGGACCTTGGTCCCCCAGCCGGGGGTGGTATCAATGTGCAGGTCACCGCCGAGGTGGATGGCGCGGGAGGTCATGCCGTGCAGCCCCAGGCACCCCGAAGGCAAGGCGGCGTGGTCGCCGTGGGCGGCGGTGAGGTCGAATCCCTGCCCGTTGTCCTCGACGACGAGGGCGACGGCCCCGGCGTCGTAGATCACGCCGGCACGCACCGTCGTCGCCCGCGCGTGGATCACCACGTTGTTGAGGGCTTCCTGGACGATCTTGAAGGCCTGGTGCGCGATCTCCGGGGCGAGGGTGCGGGCGTCCCCGATCACGGTCAGCTGGGTCGCAGCACCGCACATCGATTCAACCCAGGCCAGTTCGGCGGCGATCGCCTCCTCCAGGGTCCGCCCGGCGAGCGCGGCCGGTCCCGCGCCCAGCACGGTGCGGAGCGTCTCGGTGAGGGCGTCGTGCGCGATGGTCCGGGCCTTGCTCAGGTGCGGCGCTACGGCGTGTTCGCCGCCGTCGAGCCGGCTGGCCTTCTCCGCCTCGTCGAGGCTGAGCAGCAGGGTGGCAAGGGAGCGGCCCACGGTTTCGTGGATGTCCCGGACGGCGCGTTCGCGTTCCGCGGCGACGGCGGCCTCGCGTTCCCTGATGGAGGCGGTGGCGTGCAGGTGGGCGTTGGTGAGCGCGATGGCGGCGTGGCTGGCAAAAAGTTCCGCCAGCCTGGCCTCCTCCGGGGTGAAGACCCGGCCAGGATCCGGGCTGAACACGATGAAGGCACCGATGATCTGTTCGCCCCATTGGATCGGCACCCCGATCACGGCGCAGTTCCAGCGAGGATCGGTGGGCGGGATGTGTCCGCGTTCGATGCTGCTGTAGGCGTCCAAAATCACCGTGGAGCGGCTGCGCACGATCTGGCCGGTGAAGCCTTCCTTCAGCGAGAAGGTCTGCCCTTCCTGGCAGCCGACGCCGATGTCCACCTTTTTGTGTACGTGCCGCTGGCTTCATTGACCAGGGCGATGGAGCCGGACTCACAGCCCAGTAAGGAGGTCGCGTGGTTCAGTATCCGGCCCAGCAGCGGCTGCAGCTCGAACCGGCCGGCAAGGTCGCGGGCCAGTGCGGCAACAGAATCCAGCCTGTGCTGGGCTCCGTCGACGTCGCGCAGGCTACGGACCAGCGCGTCGAATTCCGGTTCCACTTCTGTCATTCCCGTCCTCCTTGACGAAATGCAGGCCCCAGCTTCTGCGATGGCTGCACGGTAATCACTACCACCATAGTCCCAGGTCCGTGCCGGCCGGCACCTGGCAGGTAGGGGTTATCCCGCCCCGGGGAGGTGGGGAAACCCTCCTACCGGGGCAACAGCATTGATGGTTTCGTGGAAGCAGCAGACCCCAAGGTCAGCACGGCGGAGGGAAGAACCATGGCACGCATCGGGATCCTCACCAGTGGCGGTGACTGTCCGGGCCTCAATGCCGTAATCCGTTCCTGCGTCCTGCGCGGAATCCGCGTTCACGGGGACGATTTTGTCGGGTTCACGGACGGCTGGCGCGGGCTCGTGGAGGGCAGCACCATCAACCTGGACTGGATGAGCGTCCGGGGCATCGCGGGCCTCGGCGGGACCATCCTCGGCACCTCCCGGGTCAGCCCGCTCGGGGAGGGCGGCGGCGTCGAGCGGATCCAGGCGAACCTGCGCGCCGAGGGCGTGGATGCGCTGATCGTCATCGGCGGGGAAGGCACCATGGCCGCCGCGAAGATCCTCAGCGATGCCGGCATCCCCATCGTGGGCGTGCCCAAGACCGTGGACAACGATCTGTCCGCAACCGACTTTTCGTTCGGCTTCCACACCGCCGTGGAAATTGCCACGGAGGCGATCGACCGGCTCAAGACCACCGGCCAGTCGCACCACCGCTGCATGATTGCGGAGGTGATGGGCCGGCACGCCGGCTGGATCGCTCTCTACGCAGGCATGGCCACGAGCGCCCACGCGATCCTGATCCCGGAGCAGACCGCCACCCTGGACGAAATCTGCGGCTGGGTGGAAGGCCCGTTCCGGCGCGGCCGCACACCGCTGGTGGTGGTCGCCGAAGGCTTTGTCTCCGCGGAGATGACCGGACCGCACGCGGACCGCGGCCTGGACGGATTCAACCGGCCCCGGCTGGGCGGGATCGGCGAGCAGCTGGCCCCGGTGATCGAGGACCGTACCGGCGTCGAGACGCGTTCGACGACGCTTGGGCACATCCAGCGCGGCGGCGCCCCGAGCGCTACGGACCGGGTCCTGGCGACCCGGCTGGGCCTTGCCGCCGTCGATGCCATCCATGACCGGGCGTGGGGCAAGATGGTCGCCACGCGCGGGGACGAGATCGTCCGGGTCAGTCTGGCGGAGGCGGTGGGCAAGCTCAAGACTGTCCCGCAGCACCGCTACGACGAGGCGACCTACTTGTTCGGCTGAGCGCTATTTCATTGTGCGGAGCCCATGCCAGGGCGGACGGGCACGAACTCAATCTTGTTCCCGGTGTTCGTTTTGGTCCGGGGCGCCCGCGAGAAGCCCTTGGCGTCCAGGTTGTTCTTGGCCCGGTAGTCAGCCAAAGCGGCGTCATGGGCCTGGTTGAGCTGTGCGCCGGAGAACTCCTCGGCGGTGCCGTCCGCGAACGTGATGGTAATGGCAACGCTGTCCGGGAAATGCCGCGGCATCCGGACAAAGCCGTCCGCGTCCTGTTGGAGATTAATCAAGGGGCTTCCGCCTTTAGCTGGTAGAGGCTTCCATTCTCCGGCATGCCGGGACGGACCGATGACCGCAGGCGTCCCCGGCCGGTCAGGCGCCGGGAGGCCGGTACTTGATCTCCTCGGCTTTTCGCAGGGCTTCCAACGTGTCCTCGACGCTCAAGAGCACTGTCGTTTCGAAGGAACCCAGGGCCCCGCCCCCGCTGATCGCCAGGGCAACCGCGGCCATGGAGACGTTGTCGGGCGCCTCCCACAAGTTATAGCCGTCGTGGGCTCCGAAGGCGTACCAGAATCCGTGGAGTTTCCCGCCGACCGATTCGATGTAGGCCCGGGCAGCCTGGCTGCGGTCCTCCGGGTTATTGACCAGCCTCGCCCAGGTCTCCGGTGTGTAGCTGAACTTTGATAAATAGAGTGGCATATCCCTGTCCCTTCGTTGCTGTTTGCTGTTGCTGTTGCTGTGTGGGTTTTCATATGATGCGGCGGGTACACAAACCTGGCTATCGTCGTCGACACCCGGCCGATGCAGAACCCGCCGAAAACCAGCAGGTACGTTGGCTCCCGCGCTCGGGGCCGAGGCTCAGGAGAACGATCAGGAGGACAAGTGCCCACGCGATGGCCACGCCGATGCCATAGATCCGATAGTTCCTGAACCGGCTCATGCGCTGACTCCGTCCTGCGTCGGCCCGTCCCGCTGTCCTCATCGTCCTGCGTCGGCCCGTCCACGGCAAGAGTCCAAGGTCACCGCGGGCATACGAGGTTCAGGTCACGTGACGGGGTCCCCCTGCTATTCCCCCGCGACGAATCTCCCCACCTTTGGCAGCTCCTGTCGGCGCGCCACAGCGCGGCAGTTGTCGCCCTGACGACGGCGGGGCCGGCCACCACAATGGTGACCGGCCCCGCCGCACGCGTCCGGGGATCCCCGGATGTGTGCCTAGAACACACGGATGGGAATCTCGGCCGGGTCCATGAGCAGCGACTCGATTTCGTCGTCAAGCTTGACCAGGGTGATGGACGCGCCGGCCATGTCCAGGGAAGTGCAGTACTCACCGACGTAGCTGCGGCCCACGGTGATGCCCTGCTCGGCGAGGCGCTTGTGGGCCTGGCCGTAGAGCAGGTACAGCTCGCTGATGGGTGTGCCGCCGAGGCCGTTGATCATCAGGGCCACCCGGTCCCCGTCGCCGAAGGGAAGGTCGTGGACGATCGGGGCGAGCATCTCCTCGACGAGTTCGTTGGCGCTCATCATCTTGGCGCGGCGGCGGCCCGGTTCGCCGTGGATTCCGACGCCGATCTCGATCTCGTCCTCACCGAGTTCAAACAGCGGGCTGCCCTTGGCGGGCGGGGTGCAGGCGGTCAGCGCGACGCCCATGCTGCGGGTCACGGAGTTGACCTTCTCACCGATCCGGATGACCTCGTCCAGGTCCACGCCGCGCTCGGCGGCGGCGGCGACGGCCTTGATCACGAAGAAGTTCCCGGCGACGCCGCGGCGGCCGATCGTGTAGGTGGAGTCCTCCACTGAGACGTCGTCGTTGATAAAGAGGGTTCGGACGTCGAGACCTTCGGCGGAGGACATTTCCTGGGCCATGTCGAAGACCATCTTGTCGCCGGTGTAGTTGTTCACCAGCAGCAGC
This sequence comes from Arthrobacter sp. H16F315, assembly GCF_024124825.1. GTDB lineage: Bacteria > Actinomycetota > Actinomycetes > Actinomycetales > Micrococcaceae > Arthrobacter. The sequence goes on from NZ_JAMXSS010000002.1 coordinate 29,442, forward strand.
ACGCCCTTGGGCGAGGCCATCATCTTGGTGGTCTCGTAAACGTAGTCGAACGGCGGGGCGGCGAAAACGTCGCCCGGGCAGGCGGCGTCGAGCATGCCCTTGCCCACGATCATGACGTGCGCGGGCTCGTGGCCGGAGCCGGAGCCCTGGACGATCGAGACCTTGTTCTGGTCAGGGCCGTCGGCGCGCATGATCAGGTTGTACTCGGGGACGTACTTGAGGGTGTCGGGGTTGGCGAGGGCCAGGCCTTCGAGCATCTCGGGGACGAACTGCTTGGGGTCATTAAGGAACTTTTTCATGAGGTCTCCACGTCGTTGTGCTGGTCGGGTTGATAAAGAACAGGACGGACCGGGACTAGCGCTGGTCCCAGTCCTCGGTGATGCGTTCAATGATGATGGCGATCGCGACGGCGCCGGCGTCCGGGGAGCCGATGCTGCGTTCCCCGCTGTAGCTGGCCCGTCCGCGCCTGGCCTCGAGTGTGCTCGTTGCGTCGGCGCATTCGCGGACGGTCTTTGCGAACGCGGCACGGCATTCGGCGGCTCCGGCGCCGGCAGCGAGCTGGCGTTCGAGTTCATCGGTTGCCGGGACCAGCGCGTCCAACAGGGTCTTGTCGCCCAGGCTCGCGCCGCCCCGGGCCATAATGCCCTCGGCGGCGGCGCGCAGCATGGCAACGGCCGCGGCGCCATCGATCGTATCCACGGTTTTGGCGGCGGCGGAGGCACGGAGGAACGCAGTCCCCCACAGCGGGCCGGAAGTGCCGCCGATCCGGGAAGAGATGGCCAGCGCGATCTGCTGCAGGAAGGTGGCGACGTCGTCGCGCTTGAAGGAATCCCAGTCATGCAGGACCTTTTCGAAGCCGCGGGCCAGTGAGTAGCCGAGGTCGCCGTCGCCCACGACGGCGTCCAGATCGCCGAACTCCTTTTCCTTGTCGACGGCGGTCTGCGCGAGGCTGTGGACGACGTACTCGACGTCGGCGAGGTCGGTGGCGGTCATGGGGTCTCCGTCGGGGTCGAGGGGGCGGTTGCGTTGTCGGCGCCGGCGCGGGGCTGGGCCACGATTGCCTGCAGCGTCGTGAGGTTCACGGCACCGGGGACGTCGACGCCCGCCGGGTTGGCGAGCACTTCGGCGGTTTCGCCGGGGTCACCGAGTGAGCTGACCACAAGGGAGGCGCCGGTGAAATCCTCTTCGCGGGTGTACCCGCTGACTGTGACCAGGGTGCGCAGCCCGGCTCCGAGGGCGGCGCGCAGGCCGTTGGAGCTGTCCTCGACGACGACGGCGTCATCCGGGTCCAACTCCAGCTCCTTGAGGGCGAGCAGGTAGATGTCCGGGGCGGGCTTCTTCGCCGGGACGATGTCGCCGGCAAACACAGCGAAATGTGCCGCCAACGACTCGCCGACGGCGTGCGTGAGGACGGCGCGGACGGCGGGTTCAGCGGAGGTGGAGGCCACCGCGAGCCTCCAGCCGGCGTCGTGCGCTTCCCGGACGAGCCGGGCGATGCCGGGCCGGGCGGGCATCACGCCGGATTCCACGAGTTCCTTGTAGACGGCGGTTTTGCGCTTGTGCCAGTCCAGGACGGCCGCGTCGACGGCGGCGTCGTCCGCCAGGCCCAGGCTAGCGGCGAGTGCCGGGGTGAGGATGCTGCGCATCCGTTCCTTGCCGCCGCCGATCTTGACCTTCTCCGCGTATTCCTCGACGCTCCACTGCACCGGGACGTTGAAGTCGGCGAAGGTCCGGTTGAAGGCCGGCAGGTGGCCGAACTGTTCGGTGTCGGCGAGGACGCCGTCGCAGTCGAAGATAAGGGCCGGCATCAGCGGCCGCCCTTGCCGGCGCTGCCGAACTGCTCGGTCAGTTCTTTGACCATGGCCATGATGTCAGCGCGGGTGTGCTTGAAGAGCGACGGCGGGTCCCACTTGTTGTTCTGCTCGGCCTGCTTGAGGAAGGCCAGGGAGGACTGCATGTAGCTTTCCTTGAGCGCGGTGGAAATGTTGACCTTCGCGCAGCCGCGGGCGATCAGGTCCGCGAACTGTTCCGGGCTCAGCCCGGAGCCGCCGTGCAGGGCGATCGGGATGTTGCGGGCCTCGACGATTTCGGTGACCCGGCCGACGTCGAGCACGGGGGCGGCCTTGTAGGAGCCGTGCGCGTTGCCGATCGAGGGCGCAAAGACATCGATGCCGGTGGCGTCGATGAAGTTCAGGGCCGTGTCGAGGCTCTGCTGCGGGGCAACGTCGTCGGAGCCGTGGTCATCCTCGACGCCGGTGATCGCCTCGATCTCGCCTTCCACCTGGGCACCGTACCGGCGGGCCTCGGCGACGACTTCGATGGTCTGGCGCTGGTTTTCCGCCACGGGCAGGCTGGAGGCGTCAAAGAGCACCGAGTTCCAGCCGGCCTTAAGGCATTCGGTGACCACATCCCGGTCCGGGCAGTGGTCCAGATGCAGGGTGACGGGGACCTGGATCCCGAGGGTCAGGGACTTCCACATGTCGAAAAGCTGGCGGGAGCCGATGCTGCGGACGGTCTTGACCGAGGTCTGCAGGATGACCGGGGAGTTCGCTTCTTCGGCAGCTGCGAGGACCGCCTCCATGGTCAGGTCGTTGAAAATATTAATGGCCGGCACACCGTAGCGCTCGCGAAAGGCCGGATCGACTATGTCCTTCAGGGGCACAACACCCATGGGAACCTCCTAGGTTGGCTACCTTCCACGCTAGGGGAGCTTGGCTTTCCCGGATACGGGGGAAACCCGTATGTGTACTTGGGGGTCATCCCCACCTGTGCTGTGATGCGCGTCTCGTGTTTGAGTTGGCCCACTATCCCCCAGCGAAAAGGATTAGAGCCATGGCCGACGGAAGCGTACTGGAAACCATCACCCTCGAAGAAGCGCAGCGCGTCATCGAAGCCGCCGCGAGGAAGGCCACCGAGATCGGCCAGCCGATGGACATCGCCGTGGTCGACGCCGGCGGGAACCTCAAGGCGCACGCCCGGATGGACGGAGCCAACATCGGCTCCATCACCATCGCGATCAACAAGGCCTACACGTCCATTGCGTTCCAGTGCGAGAGCGGGGACCTGCAGGAAGTCACCCGCCCGCACGGGCCGATTTACGGCCTGAATGACGCCCACGGCGGACGCCTGGTGGTGTTCCCCGGCGGCATCCCGCTGGTCCGCGACGGGAAGATTATGGGCGCGATCGGCGTCTCGACCGGGACCATTGAGCAGGACCAGGAAGTTGCAACGGCCGGCGCCGGCGCATACTGAGTCCCGCTCCCGGGGATAACGGGCGTGGTCCGGCAGGGAAGTTGCCAGGGCCGATGGCAGGACTTGCCGACTGCAGGCGGGGCGGACAAAATGACGACGTGAACGAATTCAATGACCTGCCCCGCGCTGAATTCGCCTTCCCTGGGCCGTTACGCGAACTGCTCGTATCCGCCGTCGTCGATGGCAGTAAGACCACGACGGCGGCCCTGGCGGCGGAGTACCGGGTGGATGACGAACCGTTGCCGAAGGTTGGTGCCCGGCACGTGGTCATCGATTCGGCTGAGAACGCCGTTGCGGTAATCGAAATAACAGATGTCCAAGTCGTCCGGCTGGCCGCCGTTTCATGGGAGCATGCCCGCGACGAAGGTGAAGGATATTCGTCCCTGGCCGAGTGGCGGGCCGAACATCAAAGCTTCTGGGACTGCGCCGAGATGCGCAGCTACCTCGGCGATGCCTCGTTCGTTGTGGACGACGATACGGAGATTGTGCTCGAACGTTTCCGCGTCGTAAAACTGCTCTAAGGCGTTCCTTGGCTCTCGGCGCCGAGCGGAGCACTGGAGGAGTGCAAGAACTGTCGGAAGTTGCCGCCCCAGGGGCTTATTTTCGAGCATAGCCATGCCTGGTACGACCTGCCATGGTGGACCAGAACCCTCGGCGGGGTGGCCACGACGGGGTCAGGAATAAGGCAATGCGCTATCCGGGCACATGGTGATCACCGTTTTGCCTTCAAGGCCGCCGGCCGCCATCTGGCGCATCGCTTCGGGCACCTCTGCGAGGGCGAACCGTTGACCGATGACCGGTGTGACATCGCCGGATCGCAGGTGCCCGGCGAGCCGTTCGATGAAGCTGAGCTCCTCGGAGGCGATAAAGCTGGTCAGGCGTTGCCCGATGAAGCGCGAGAGGGCCATCGCCCGGAGCTGGCGACCGACGCCGCCAGTGAGCCGGTTTCCGTCCTCGCCGCCGACGATCACCAGTGTGCCCGTGGATGTCAGCGCGCGGCGGAGCCGTGAGATGCTGCTGCGTCCGCCGATTTCGAGGATCAGCTCGTAGGAGTTGCCACCGTCGGCGAAATCGGTGCGGCTGTAGTCGATCACATGGTCAGCACCGATCGAGCGGACCAGTTCTTGCTTGCGGGTGCTTGCGACCCCGGTCACCTCGGCTCCGAAGGCTTTCGCCAGTTGCACTGCGAACGTTCCCACCCCGCCGGAGGCGCTCGATGATCAGGACTTTTTGGCCCGCTTGCACTTGCCCGACGTCGGTAAGCGCCTTGAGCGCCGTGATTCCCGAGATCGTCGCGACCGCCGCCTGCTCGAAGCTGACGTTGGCGGGTTTCAGGACCAGCTTGTCCTCGGAGGCGGCGGCGAACTGGGCGAAAGCGCCGTGTGCAATCCCAAACACTTCATCCCCGACAGCCAGCCTGGTGACCTCCGCCCCCACCGCGACAACCCGGCCCGCAACATCCGAGCCGAGGATCTTGTTCTTCGGTGCCATAACCCCATAGCCGGCAACGCGAAGCAGATAAGGAAGACCGGTCATCAGGTGCTCGGTGCCGCGATCAACACCGGCAGCGTGAACCTCAATCAAGACTTCGTGTGGCTCAATGGGCGGTCGGGCGATCCGGGCGTACGCCAGGACATCGGGCGTGCCGTAGCGGTCTTGGACGATGGCGTGCATCTGTGGGGCGTGCCCGAGGTCTGGCGTTGGCGACGCGTTCGGTGCGGTCTGCATGGTGGTACTCCTTATGGTCCAGGGCCTTTTTTGGCCCATCTCCTCGACGTCGTACTAAGTACGAACCCGTGTTGAATAAATTACTCGTACAAAGTACGATTCGCAAGAGATAATTCTCAGAAAGCGAGCAAATGACAGCAGCGCCGATACCTTCGGAGCAGACGCCTCGGGTCCCGTTGACCCTTGGCCGGGTCCTGGAAGGTGCCATGGCCTTGGCCGATGAGGTCGGCATGGAGGGTTTTACCCTTCGCAAACTTGCAGCCTCGCTTGATGTGAAGCCGATGACGATCTACCACTACGTCAAGAACAAGGACGAAATCATCAACGGCATGGTCGATCTTGTATTTGAAGAGATCGGCTTGCCACCCACTGGGATCCACTGGAAAGACGCCATGCGGGCGCGGGCACGGTCCGCCCGCGCGGTGCTCGCCCGGCACTCCTGGGCCACGGTCCTGATGGAATCCCGTGCCACCCCGGGCCCGGCCACATTGCGCCACCATAACGCCGTCCTCGGCTGCCTCCGGCGGGGTGGCCTGTCGGTCACCATGACCGCCCATGCCTACGCGATCATTGATTCGTTTGTTTACGGATTTGCCCTCCAGGAAGCGAATCTTCCGGCCACCGAAGGCCAGGCGATGACGGAGCTGGCAGCGGGAATCGCGGAGCTGTTCGACGCCGGCCAGTACCCGTACCTGACAGAGCTGACCGCTGAGCACGTCCTCAAACCGGGCTATGACTTCGGGGCGGAGTTTGAGTTCGGCCTTAATCTCATCCTGGACGGAATCGAAGCCGTGGACACCCAATAGTCACCCGCACAAGGGCGGATGGATGGCGCGCGCGGAGGCCCGCAGAGCCCGCCGGAAAACCCTCACCCCCTGGGCCTGCGCGACTAGAATTACCGCATGACACCGCAGGAGCTGGCGAACCTGGCGCAGCTGCGCCGGGCGCGAGATCTGATCGACCGCCACTACGCCCGGCCGCTGGATGTGCCCACGATGGCCGCCGGCGCCCTGATGTCCCCGGCGCATTTCTCCCGCCAGTTCAAGGCCGCGTTCGGCGAGACACCCTACAACTACCTCATGACCCGGCGGATCGAACGGGCCATGGCGTTGTTGCGGGCCGGCGCCAGCGTGACGGATGCCTGCATGGAGGTGGGCTGTACGTCACTGGGATCGTTCAGCTCGCGGTTCACCGAGATCATCGGCATGCCCCCGAGTGAGTACCGTTCCCGGCAGCACGACGCGGTGCAGGCGATGCCACCGTGCATCGCCAAACTGCGCACCCGGCCCGCCCGGAAGCAGAGTGTGCAAACCGAGCAGGATTGAAGAAGCGCCGCCGCGGCCGCGGTAATAGCGTGGGAGGCATGAACATCTCCTTGCAGTACTCACAGATCACCGTCAACGACCTCGACGAGTCGCTCGCCTTCTACCGGGACGTCCTCGGCCTGGACGTCAGGAACGACGTCGGCTCGGACGGGCAGCGCTGGGTGACCCTCGGCAGTGCCGCCCAACCCGATCTGGAGCTCGTGCTGTCCGTCCCGCACGCCGGCCGCTCCCAGGACGACGGCGACGCCCTCCAGCAACTGCTCGTTAAGGGCGCCCTTCCAATACTGGTGTTCCGCACGGACGATCTGGACGCCACGTTCGAGGCGGTCCGGGCCGCCGGTGCCGAAGTCCTCCAAGAACCCATCGTCCAGCCGTGGGGCCCGCGCGACTGCGCGTTCCGGGACCCATCCGGGAACATGGTGCGTTTCAACCAGGCTGCCTAACGCCGCCCTACCGAGGGCGGCCCGGCGCCGCCTCGGCCATGGCCCCAACGCGGGTGCCCGCCGGCGTGGGCACCCGGCTCGCGGCGTCCCGGCCGTCGTCGTCCTGGCGGATCCGGCGTCCGACGGCGCGTCCCACGGCCATCGAAAGCCGATGGGCGGGCTGTTCCACGTACCGGTAGAAGAGCTCGGCCGCCGCAAACGAGGCGGCCACCGAGACGGCGAGCGCCAGCGGAAGCGATTCGGAGCGGAACAAGGTGACCCCGGCCAGGATGATCGGCAGGTGCACCAGATAGAGGCTGAAGGACACCCGTCCCAGCCACTGGGCCGCGGCCGAGTCGCCGAGCCGTTTCGCCGCGCCGCAGGAGACGAAGAGCAGGACGATCAGAGCCGCGCCGACGGTCACTAGGGCCTCGACGCCGGGGATCGGTTCCTCGCGGCCGACCCATTCCGCGTTGGCCAGAAAGAGGCCGACGGCGGCCACGAGGAACCAGGCGCCTCGCGGCCAGGACCGGGTCAGGTTCCGGATCCGCTCCCGTTCCACGCCGAGGACGGCCCCGACGGCGAAGATCGGGAGGTAGATCAGCGCGTCCACGTGGTGCACAGCGCCTACCGCGGCCAGCAGCAAGGCCAGGCCGATTTTCACGAACCACACGCGCCGCCAGCGCAGGGCGAGGAAGACGTAGGCCGGCAGCAGCAGGGAGAACGCGACCTCCCATTTGAGCGACCACAGCGGGGTGTTGATGGTGCTTGCGTTCAGCATCAGCAGGCCGTCCTTGAGGACCTGCACCACCGTGGGGTTGACCACGTACATGTCCGCCCAGGCACTCTGCAGGGGCGACGCAGTGCGGGGAATCATCGCAATCAAGGCCACGGCTACGGCCAGCGACGCCCAGGCCGGCAGGTAGAGGCGGAAGAAGCGCTTGGCGTAGTACTGCGCCCAGCTTGGGACCGCGCCGGGCCTGGTGAACGGCAGCACCAGGACGAAGCCGGAGAGGACAAAAAAGACGTGCACCGCCGGTGTTCCGTTCCAGAGAATATGCAGCGGAGAGAAGACCGCCCACGTCTCGGCGGTGTTGAGATCCACTGCCCGGTTGCTGAAGACGCCCCCGATTCCCGGCAGGGTGGACACCACGTGGCAGGCAACAACTAACAGGGCGGCGATCCCCCGGAGGCCGTCCAGTTGGGTGACCCGTGTTTGACCAGACTTCGAAAGCATTCACTCTACGTTACCAGTTCGTTACATTGGACGGGTCGCGCCCCCGTCGCGCAGCGGCCACGGGCTCCATCCGCCGGCCACCTCCCGCAGCCGGACCTCGGCGTCACGCAGGCGATCCTTAGCCGCCGGGCCGGGTTCGCCCCGTCCACTTTCGGAACCTGACCCGTCCCACGCGGTCAGGGCGTATTCGCTCCACCGCCGGCGGCCCACCGGGTAGCGTTCGCTGTATCCGCCGGCCGCGACCGTGAGCACCAGCCGCTCCAGCCGGTCCGCTGTTGTTTCCACCGTTTCGTCGCAGGCATCGCAGCCGCAGACCGGAAACGGGAAGTCGTGCAGCACCCCGGCATGCACCATCACACCCGGGTACCCGGTGAAAACGAAGGTCAGGGACGCGGCGTCGGGATCCCGCGGGATGATTTTGACGGCCTGCAGGACGCTCGGCCCCTGCATCAGCAGCTCCCCGGCATGAGCCGGATCGTCCTGGGCGTCGACGTCGTACACGGCGGTAAGATGCTCGATCAACGCACGGGCGACGGTGTGAAGCCCAGCGAAACGCTCCGGGTGGCTGTCCACGCTGTACGTATCCTGGTCGGGTCCGTCAGCACCCCAGTGCCGGCCGTACGGAATCGGCGTCCCGTCACTGGAGTAGTAGGTGGTCACCGGCAGGTCCGGCCGGACGTAGCGGGGCTGCCCCGCTGCAAGGGATACCGGTACGGGCGGGCGTGCCGGCGGCTCGTCCGGATCGTCCCGGGCCCAGTCCAGCAGGGCGGCGATGAGCCCGCGGACCGCATCGTCGTCGGCGCCGCGCAGCCCCTCGAGCAGGCGGGAAACCTCGTACTGCCGGTCCCGGTTTCCGACCGAAGGAGCGGCCCCTTCGTAGGCGTTCCACTGCGCGTCCGGCCGGAGCGCGGCGATGGTGTTCCCGGCGAAGATCGCGGCCGCCGCCTGGAGCGTGCTGTCGCTGGCAATCCCGGAGCCGAACGTGCGCAGGAACCCGATGAGCCGCTCCGGGTCGGACGCCAGCTCCTCGGGCCGCACTCCCTGTGCGGTGCTGAACTCCATAAACGGGGCGTACCCGCCTAGGTGCCGGACAACAGCCGGGCCCGGTCCTGGCCGGTACAGTGCGGTGCGCCGCGGCATGGGCTCCGGCATGTCTGCGGGCTGCCCTTCGAAGATGTGCTCGCTGATCCCCATAGCGCCGATCCTAGCCGGTAGGGCCGCGGGGGCCGAGCATCCGGATGATTGCTGCGAAGCCTCCCGGCGACTACTCATATCTGCGCGCTTCGCGCATAGGGCCTTGCGCTAAACACGCAACCAATTTATGATCTTACTCATGATCGGCGCCGGGCGGCCCGGTCACTCCCCTAACAACAATGAGGTTGCTGCATGTCTGTCCCAATTAAAGCCACCATGGAGAAAGTCCCTGGCGGCATGATGCTGATTCCCCTGCTGATCGGCGCCCTCCTGGGCACCTTTGCACCGGACTCCGCCAAATTCTTCGGCTCGTTCACCGGCGCGCTTTTTTACCGGCGGTACCACCATCCTCGCCGTGTTCTACGTGTGCATGGGTGCCAGCATCGACATCAAGGCCACCCCCTACATCCTGAAGAAGGGCGGCGTGCTCTTTGGCAGCAAGGTCCTCTTCGCGATCATCATCGGCGTTGTAGCCGGACGGTTCCTGGGCGAGCTTCCCATTAGCGGCGGCCTCCTGACGGGCCTGTCCGTGCTGGCTATCCTGGCGGCCCTCAATGACACTAATGGCGGCATGTACATGGCTCTCATGGGCCAGTACGGCAAACCCAAGGACGTTGCGGCCTATTCGGTCATGACGCTGGAATCCGGCCCCTTCCTGACGATGGTGACCCTCGGCGTCGCCGGCCTCTCGGCCTTCCCCTGGCAGGCCCTCGTAGGCGCCATCATTCCCCTGCTCCTCGGAGCACTGCTGGGCGCGCTGGATCCCGCGATGCGCAAGTTCCTCTCTTCTGCGGCCCCCGTCCTGATTCCGTTCTTCGCCCTCGCCCTTGGCTTCGGCCTAAACCTCGGCCAGGTGATCAACGCCGGGCTGCTGGGGGTTGGTCTTGGCCTGTTCGTGCTGATCGCCGGCGGGGCCGTGCTTTTCTTCGCCGATAAGCTGACCGGAGGATCCGGTATCGCCGGGCTGGCGGCCGCCACAACGGCAGGCAACGCCGCCACCGTACCGATGCTGGTAGCAGCAGCCAACCCCGCTTACCTGCCCGCCGCCGGACCCGCTACCGTTCTGGTTGCCGCTTCCGTTGTGGTTACCGCCATCGGCTGCCCGCTTATGGTTGCCTGGTACGCGAAGCGGCTCAAGGCCAAGGAGGTCGTGGCATCACCGGAAGTCTCGCACGCAGTATGAACACCGACGCAGCCACGCGCTGGGCGATCATCGCCGACGACCTGACGGGAGCGGCCGATGCGGCCGCCGCCTACGGCCCCACCCACACCAGTTGCGTGGTCCTCGACGTCGACGGCGAGTGGCCCGACGCCGAGATCATTTCCATCAATACGGAGAGCCGCTACCTGCCCATTTCGGAGGCTGCCTCGGCGGTCAGCTCCGCCGTCGGACGGGCCCTCGGGCAGGACCGCAGGGTCTACAAGAAGATCGACTCGTTGCTGCGCGGCAACGTCGGTGTGGAAGTCGCGGCAGCACTGGCGCGGCTTACCCAGGGCCGCGGAAAAGGCCTGGCCATTGTGGCACCGGCTTTCCCTGCCACGGGACGGACCACCCGGAGCGGCACCGTCCACGTGAACGGGGTGCCCAACGTTCGAGGCAACTTCGGCGGCGACGTCGCCCGCGCGCTTGCCGCCGGCGGTCTCTCCGTTGAGGTCGCTGCCGGACATCCTGCGCGCAGCCCGGAGGAACTGGCGTTGCGCCTGCGGGAGGTACTGGAGCGCGGGATTGACGCCGTCGTACTGGACGCCGACGTCGATGCTGACCTCAAGTGCATCGCTGCGGCTGCGGAATTGCTGGACTTCCCTGTGCTCCTGGTCGGCTCGGGCGGTGTGGCCGGGCACATCGCCGCCGGCCGCGAGGAAACCCGGGCCCGGGATGCGCAGGCGCCGCGGGTCAACCGGACGCTGACCGTGATCGGCAGCTACTCCGGCCTCGCCCGGCAGCAAACGGATGCACTTGTCGAGGCCGGGGCCGAACACATCAAGCTGGACCACGCCTCCCTGGACAATCCAGCGGTTCCGCGGCAGCTTGCCCAAGCGATGGCCCGGACGGACGTGGTGCTGACGCCGGATCCGATGGGCATTGTCGACAAGTCGCAGGCCCTGGTCGTGGCGGAAGCCCTCGCCCGTGCCACCGCTGCGGGCATCGGGCACTGCGACGCACTGGTCCTCACCGGCGGGGAGACCGCGACGGCGGTCCTGAAAGCACTGGGAGCCGGCAGTTTCACCGTCCTGGGCGAGGTTGAACCCGGCGTCGTTATGAGCTTGCTGCCCGAGCCTCTCCCCCTGCTGGTCACCAAGGCCGGCGCTTTCGGGGACGCCGGGACGCTGGCCCGGACCACACAATTTCTCACTGGCACAACGACTGAAATGAGTATCAAATAATGGGACGTCCGATTGTGGCCATCACCATGGGCGATGCAGCCGGCATTGGCCCGGAAATCATCGTCAAGGCCCTCGCCGACAACGAGCTCCGGTCCAAGGCGCGCATGCTGGTGATCGGGGACCTTCGCCGGCTGCAGCTCGCCGCGGAGGTCGTCTCCAGCCCGCTGACGCTGCGGAAGGTTTCGGACCCGTCGGAGGCCCGGTACGAGGAGGGCACCATCGACGTACTCGACATTGACTGCATCCCGGCGGACCTCGCCTGGGGCGAACTCTCCGCCGCGGCCGGGCACGGCGCCTACCTCTTCATCGAGAAGGCCGTGTCGCTCGCCATGGACCGCCAGGTGGATGCCATCTGCACCGGTCCTTTGAACAAGGCGGCCCTGCACGCAGCAGGCCATAAGTTCCCCGGACACACGGAACTCCTCGCCGAACTGACCGGCACGGAGGAAGTCTCCATGATGCTGACCGCGCCAAAGATGCGCGTCATCCACGTCACCACCCACATCGGCCTGATCGACGCGATCGCCAAGATCAACGGCGACCTGGTCTACCGGACCATCAAGCGCGGGTATGAACTTCTTCGCGCCTCCGGGATCGAAAACCCACGGATCGCAGTGTGCGCCATCAACCCCCACGCAGGCGAGAACGGACTCTTCGGCTACGGCGAAGAGGCGGAGAAGATCCAACCGGGCATTGAAAAGGCCCAGGCAGACGGCATCGACGCCTTCGGCCCGCTCCCGGCCGACACCCTGTTCTTCCTCGCCGGCCGTGGCGACTTCGACCTGGTAGTGGCCCAGTACCATGACCAGGGCCACGGACCGGTGAAGGTCCTCGGCTTGGAGAACGGCGTGAACATCACCGTCGGACTTCCGGTGGTTCGTACCTCGGTGGACCACGGCACCGCCTTCGACATCGCAGGCAAGAACATCGCAGACCACGAATCGCTTCTTGAAGCGTTGCGGCAGGCGGTGGACTTGGCGCCGATCCGCGCCGAGTAACTCTGCCCGGGACTCGACGCACGTCGTAGCAAGGAAGGGATTGGCCCGGACCCGGGCCGCCCGCCTCACGGCCGGTCAGCGGACAGCTGACCGGCCGTTGGCGTCAGGAACTAGCATGGTTAGGACTGCCACCGAAAGGAACTCAGGAATGCTGTCCGCAAAAGCCAGGCGGGAGGAGATCTACCACCTGGCAGTCACCACCGGTCTGGCCTCGGTGGAGGAACTCTCCGCCCGGTTCGAGGTCACGGCCTCCACGATCCGCCGCGACCTCGCGCTGTTGAACGGGCAGGGCCGGCTGGCCCGGACCTACGGCGGCGCCATGGCCATGGGCGCGCACCCCGAGGCATCGCTACGGCAGCGCACCGGCGAGGCTTTCGAACAAAAGCACGCCATCGCCCGCTGGGCGGCGTCCGTGATCAGGCCCGGGGAGAACATCCTGCTCGACGCCGGCTCCACGGTGGGTGCACTGGCGCACGAGCTGCGCAACTTTGACCCGCTCTCGGTCACCACGCCCGGGATCAACACCCTGCAGGAGCTGGCAGACTCCGAGGGCATCGAGGTGGACTGCCTGGGCGGCCGGCTGCGGACCCTGAGCCAGAGCTTCGTGGGCCCGCTGGCCGAGGCGGCCCTGGAGCGGATGAGCTTTGACCGCGTCTTCCTGGGCGCCGACGCCGTGACCGCCGAGGACGGCATCTGCGAGGCCGACCACGCCCAGACCCGACTCAAGGAGCTCATGGCCCGGCGCGGGAGCGTTGTGTACCTGCTGGCGGATTCCGCCAAACTCGGCCTGCGGCCGTTCCACGCGTGGGCGCGGCTGGCGCTGCCCTGGACGTTGGTGACGGACGACGGCGCCGACCCGGAACAGGTGCAGAAGTTCCGGGACGCGGGCGTTGAGGTTCAGGTCGCCGCCGTCGGCGGCGCAGCGTCCACCACCAGCGCAGAAGCCGCCAGCTAGGTTTCCATCGGTGCCCGGCTAGTTCTCGATCGCTTCGCCGCGGACCAGCCGCCGGGTGACGTCGGTGAGCAGTTCCACGCCGCGCAACGCGTCCTCGTCGCGGGTGAACTCGGCCTCGTTGTGGGAGATGCCCTCGACGCTGGGGACGAAGAGCATCACCGTCGGGACGACGTCCTTCAAGTTGGTCGAATCGTGTCCGGCGACGGTCATGACTTCTTTGTGGGTGTAGCCCAGGCCGTCCGCGCTGGCCTTGCCAAGCGCCACTCCGCCGGGCTGGTAGGACAGCACTCCCCAATTGTGCGTGAGGGTGAGGTGGATGTCCGTGCGGGAATCGGTCTCGGCGTCGATGATCCGCTTGCTCAGCCGCTCCATCGCGAGGGTCAGCACGGACTCGTCCGGGGAGCGGAGATCCAGGTTCATCAGGACCTGCCGGGCGATCGTCACCGGCGAGTTCGGCAGGACGAACAACTCCGACACCGAGGTGTGCAGCAGCCCGGGTTCGAATTCGGCGGCCAATTCCCGGGCGGCGGCGATGACCAGCGCAGCCCCGTAGAGCGCGTCACGGCGGTCCTCCATCCGGGTCGCGCCGGTGTGCGACTGCGCCCCGTCCACGGTCACCCGGTACTTGCTCGCGGCCCAGGTCCGGTCCACGATCCCCACGTGTGTGCCGCTCTCCTCCAGTTCCCGGCCCTGCTCGATGTGGATCTCGGCGTAGCGGGCCACCTGGGCCAGGACCGGGGCGTCGGCGTCGGCGGCGCGGTGCCCTGCGGCCAGGGCCTCGGCGACGGTCGTGCCCGCGGGGTCCGCCGTCGCGAGGGCGTCGTGCAGCGCCAGCTTTCCGGTGAAGACGCCGCTGCCCATCATGCTCGGCGCGAAGCGGCTGCCTTCCTCGTTGAACCAGTTCACCACGGCCAGGTTGTAGGCGGGGTCCAGGTTCCCGGCCCGGGCCTCCGCGGCGACGCGGCTGCCGGCGTGGGCCGCGGCGAGTACGCCGTAGGCCCCGTCGTACCGGCCGGCCAACGGCTGGGAGTCCAGGTGCGAGCCGACCAGCACGTATGGGGCGCCGGGTACCAGCTCCAGGGTCCCGAACTGGTTGCCTGCCTCGTCCACTGTTTCGGTATAGCCGTGCTGCGCCAGCCACTGGCTGAACCAGGACCGGGTGGCGTGGTCGGCGGCGGTGCCGGCCTGCCGGTCGACGCCGCCGCCGGCGGTCGTGCCGAAGCCCGACATGGTCGCGAAGTCTGCAAGAAACTGCTCGTCGGTGGTGCTCATGGGGTTTCCTTCCCTGTCAATGCTGCCTCGAGGTCTTCGCCGCGGACCCGCGGCGGGAGATTGTCTGCGCCGAAACGGACCTGTCCGCCCACCATGGTGGCCAGGACGCGGGTGGCGCCGATGCGGGACGGGTCGACGGCGGTCGGGTCCTGGTCGAGGAACACCAGGTCCGCCAGGTACCCGGCCGCCAGGCGTCCCTTGACGTCCCCGGTGCCGGTCGCGGCGGCCGAACCCGTGGTGTAGGCGGCCAGCGCTTCGGCTGCAGTGATTCGTTCCTCCGGGCCGTAGACCGCGCCGGAGGGGGTCAGCCGCTCCACGAACGACTGCATCACGTCCAGCGGCCGGCCGTTGGAGACGGGACGGTCCGAGCTTCCCGGCAACACCAGACCGCGGCTCAGCAGGCTTTTGGCCGGATAGGACCACGCCGTGCGCTTCGGACCCAGCAGGCGGGCCATGCCGTCGCCGAATTCGGTGATGAAGTGCGGCTGCGGGACCAGCACGATGCCGGCCTTGGCGATCCGGTCCAGCTGGTCAGGCCGGACCACGCCGCCGTGTTCGATCCGGTTGGGCTGGCTGTTCGGGCCGTAGCTGTCCTGCGCCTCGGTGATGATGTCAATCGCATGGTCGATCGCGTGGTCGCCGATGGCGTGAATTGCGACCGCCCACCCGGCCCGGTAAGCGCCCAGCGCCGACTCGCGCAGCTTTTCCGCGTCCATTTGCAGGTAGCCGTGGTTGTGGGAGCAGCCGACGTAGTCCTCGGTCATGTAGGCGGTGCTGCCCAGGAGCGAGCCGTCGCTGAAGATCTTCACCGGGCCCAGGCGCAGCCAGTCGTCGCCCAGCCCGGTGCGGATTCCGGCGTCCAGACCTGTGAAGGCCGGGTCGTCGTCATGGCCGGGCACCCCGTGCAGGGCGTCGATGACCAGCATGGGTTGCATCCGGACGCTGAGCAGACCTCGGTCGCGGGCGTTCTGGTAGGCGGCGAACTCGCGGGGCGAATATCCGATCCAGCCGCCGGCGACGCCGGCGTCCGTGACGCTGGTGATGCCTTCGGAAAGGTAGTGCGAGGTGGCCAGGTCCAGGGCGCGCTCGATCGTCTCCAGCGGGTAGGGCAGCAGGATGTCCTGCACCAGGCGCATCGCGTTTTCCTCCAGCAGCCCGGTGGGTGTGCCCGCGTCATCGACGACGACGGCGCCGCCGTCGATCGGGGCGCTGAGGTCGGCGTCCGCGGCGACAAGGTCCAGGGCTGCGCCGTTGAGGGTGCAGGCGTGGCCGGAGGAGTGTTTGATCCACACCGGGCGGCCGCCCGCGGCCGCGTCCAGCCGGTCGCGGTCCGGCTGCTGGCCGCCGATCAGCAGCGGGCTGAAACCCGACGCGACCACCCAGTCGCCCGGCGCCAGCCCGGCCGCGGCGTCGGCGATGATCCGGTACACGTCCTCCAGGCTGCGCACCGTTCCCAGATTGGCCTCCATCAGCCCCAGCCCGAACCACACGCTGTGCGCATGGACATCGTTGAACCCGGGAACAATCGAAAGTCCGGCGGCGTCGATGGTCCATGCGGCGGAACGGGCGAGGGCGGGGTCCGGGTCCACTTCGAGGATTTTGCCGTCGTGGATGAGCAGGCTGGTCACGGTGGGGCGGGACGCATCCTGGGTCAGGATGTGGGCGTTGCGGATCAGGAGATCAACGGGCATGAATCCTCTTTGATATGGGGCCCGGTCCGCGCTGGCGGTCGGGTTGGTACGGGAGGTTAAGCTCCCGATCCATTCAACTCTGTAACATTGCTGCCCTCAATGGACATCCAACGCCTCTTTCTGGCTGAATTTTATGCTTTTGCATAAAATGAGCCATGCCCACACACAACGGCGGCAACGCCCGCTCCGCCGCGGCCGCTCCCCGCGACTTCCGGCCCAAACGGCCCATGGAACCGGAATGGACCGAGCTGCTGGAGAGCCTCTGGCGGGACCGGGACTTACTGGTCAAAGACTTCCTCGCCCGGTTCTCCGCCATTTCCTACGGCGACGCCCTGGTTCCCCCGGAGGACATTTACCAGACCGCGGCCGACACCATGGACATGTTCCTCTTTCAGATGGCGGGCCTGCCGCTTCCGGCCGACCTGCAGGCGCTGCCGCGGGAGGTGGCGTCGCGACGGGCCCGCCAGGGCGTTCCCCTGGACGCGTTCCTCGAAGCGATCCGCAATGACTTCCGGGTTCTCTGGAAGGGTCTGGAACGGGTGGCGGGGACCACCGGGATCGGCGTTCTGGTGGCCAACATGGATCGGGTCCTCGACGCCGTCGAGGGCTACGTCAGCAGCATCCAGCAGGCCTACGCCGAGGAGGAAGCACGGCTGGCCCGCAACAAGCAGCTCTACCGGCAGCGGCTGCTGTCCCGGCTGTTCAACGCGGACTTGGGCGGCCCCGCCGAAGTCCGCGAGCTGGCCGCGGCCCTCGGCGTGCAGGCCGAGGGCCGCTTCGAAGTACTGGCGGTCACCGCGGAGTCGGTGACGCAGGCGCAGCGGCAGTTCGAGTCCGACCACCGCACCTACGCCTACGAGAACGCCGGCGTCCTGTACCTCTTCCGGCAACAGCGCAAAGGCCGCACCTGGTCCGCGGAGGCTCCGCCCTTCCCTGCCGGCTACGTCCCCGGCGTGGAGGGACTGGCCGCCATCCCCGCGGCTGCCGCGTCGGCGCTGGTACTGGCCCAGCACCAGCGCCGCGGCGCCGGCCTCGCCACCATGGAAGACACCTGGATGGGCATCGCCGGCGGACTGCTGGAGCGGAAATTTCCGGACTTCACGGCGCCGATCCGGCAGGCGCTGGACAACTGCACGCCGCTGGAACGCCAGCGCCTGCTGCAGGTGGCCCGCAGTTACGGACGCACCGGCTCCATCAAGGAAACCTCCGAAGAGCTGTTCTGCCACCGCAACACCGTGGTGAACCGCCTGCACAGCCTGCACGAGGTGATCGGCCTGGACCTCACGGTGCCGGCCCAGGCCGCCCGGGCCCTCATCGCGCTAAGCCGGTACAGCGACGTCGCTGACTAATTTTGTGAAAAAGCCCAATAGGGAAGCGAAAAGTGGGTGGATATTGTCATTGTTTAGGGCTTTATCACTCGCATAGTCTCGAAGAACCACCGCAGCGCGCAGGCTCCCGCCTGCCGGCTGCCGCAGGACCCGAGATGCACAACTCCCCCCGCTCGAAAGGGCCCACGCAGTGACGACCTCTAACTCGCTCTCCCCCGCCGCAGCTGCCCCTCCGGTGATTTCCGGCAAGGACGCGGGCAAAATTGCCCGCGCCGCCTTCGTCGGAACCGCACTGGAGTGGTACGACTACTACCTCTTCGGCACCGCCGCGGCGCTGGTGTTCAACCGGCTCTTCTTCACCAACATGGACCCCACCGCTGCGCTGCTGGCCTCCTTCGCCACCTTCGGCGTCGGCTTCGCGGCCCGTCCGATCGGCGCCGTCATCTTCGGCTACATCGGTGACCGGTACGGCCGCCGCCCGGCCCTGCTGATCACCATCGTGATGATAGGCCTCGCCACCGCCCTGATCGGCCTGCTGCCTGACTTCGGCAGTATCGGACTGGCTGCGCCGGTCCTGCTGGCGGTCCTGCGCCTGGTCCAGGGCCTTGCCGTTGGCGGCGAGTGGGGCGGCGCCGTGACCATGGCCGTGGAGCACGCCCCGGTGGAAAAGCGCGGCCGGTATGCGGCGTTGGTCCAGCTCGGGTCGCCGGTAGCGACACTGCTGGCCTCCGGCGCCTTCTCGCTGGTCCTGCTCTTCCCCTCCGAGGCCTTCGACTCTTGGGGCTGGCGCATCCCGTTCCTGCTGGCCTTCCCGATGCTGGGTATCGCACTTTGGATCCGCCTCAAGGTGGAGGAATCCCCCATTTTCAAGGACCTGCTCGCCCTGGGTGAAACTTCCAAGGTCCCGGCCCTGGACGTATTCCGCCACGCCGGCGGCCGCCTGCTGGTAGCGATCCTCGCCGCCCTACTCGGCGTCGGCGGCTTCTACATGATCACCACCTTCGTGGTTAGCTACGGTGCGAACACCCTGAAGGTGGACCGCAACGTTATGGTCAATGCCACGCTGGTCGCCGCCGTGGCCCAGATCGGCGTCACCTTCCTCATGGGCCGGCTTGCCGAGAAGATCGGCCCGGGCAAGGTCACCATGTGGGGCGGCATCGTCAGCGCCGTAACGGCGTTCCCGCTCTTCGCCATGATCGACACCAAGTCCCCGCTCCTGATCACGCTGGCCATCACCATCGGCATCATGCTCATCGCGGTGGCGTACGCCGTGAACGGCGCCCTGCTGACCGAACTGTTCCCGCCGAAACTGCGCTACTCCGGCGTGGCCCTCGGCTACAACATCGCCGGCGCCACCAGCGGTTTTATGCCGCTGCTGGCCACCGCCATGCTGGGCGTCTCCGGCAACCAGTCCTGGGGCGCCGCCCTGATCCTGATGATCATCTCGCTGCTCACCGCCGTGGGCGGGTTCTTCGGCGAGCGCCTGCGCGTGCAGGATAAGAAGCTCGTCGTGGACGCCTAGAGACCGGCTGCGGGCCGGACAGTTCCCAGCCCCAGTCGCCATCACCTACCAATGCTCAACCATCAACAGCGGGGAGCCGTCCGGCGGACGGCTCCCCGCTGTTAGGAGACGAACATGCTCAGTGACGACCAAACCCGTCGCATCCTGGACGCCGTCGACGCCGGCTTCGACGCGCAGCTTTCCTTCACCCAGGACCTCGTCAAGCACCCGTCGCTGCGGACCCGGGAGGGCAGTGCCCAGGACCTGATGTTCGGCGCTATGTCCGGCCGCGGCCTGGACATGGACCGCTGGGAGCTGGACGAAAAGGAGCTGTCCGCCCACGAGGGGTTCGGCCCGGTGACGGTGTCCTATGCCGGGATGACCAACGTGGTGGGCACTTACCGCCCGGGCACCGAGCGCGGCCGGTCGCTGATCCTTAACGGCCATATCGACGTTGTTCCCGAGGGCCCCGCCGAGGACTGGTCCCGCTACCCTTGGGACGCCCCCGTCATCGACGGGTGGATGTACGGCCGCGGCGCCGGCGACATGAAGGCGGGGCTCGCGGCGAACCTCTTCGCGTTCGACGCCGTGCGCGCCGCCGGATTCGAGCTGGCCGGGCGCATCCACTTTCAGTCCGTCGTCGAGGAGGAATGCACCGGCAACGGTTCCCTGTCCGCCCTGATGCGCGGCTACCAGGCCGACGCGGTGATCATTCCCGAACCGGAAGAGGACATGCTGGTCCGCGCCAACGTGGGTGTGCTCTGGTTCAAGGTCAGGGTCACCGGCAACCCCACCCACCCGCGCGAGATGGGCACCGGCTTCAACGCGATCGACGCCGCGTACACGGCGATGACCTCGCTGCGTGAGGTGGAGGAGAAGTGGAACGCCGAGCGGGGACAGCACCGCCACTTCGAAGACCTGGAGCATCCGATCAACTTCAACTTCGGGGGATCGCCGGCGGGGACTGGCCTTCCAGCGTTCCGGCGTGGTGCGAGTTCGACGTGCGGGCGGCCATCTATCCTGGCATCGCGGCCGAGGACGCCTGGGCTGAACTCCAGGAGTGCCTCGGGCAGCTGGGCACCGGCCCGGACCCCATCAAGGCGGTCGGCGTCAAAACCGGGTTCTTCGCCGAAGGCTACGTGCTGGAACCGGGCAGCGACGCCGAAACCCTGCTGGGCCGTACCCACGAACAGGTCTTCGGCGGCGAGCTGGAGAGCTTTACCACCCCGGGCTACCTCGACGGCCGGGTCTTCGCCCTCTACGCCGACACTCCCGCGCTGGTGTACGGCCCGGTTTCGGAGTCCATCCACGGCTTCGACGAGCGGGTCTCCGTCGAGTCCGTCCGCCGGATCACCAAGAGCATTGCCCTGTTCATCGCCGACTGGTGCGGCCTGGACGAGCGGCCGGCGGCGGCTGCGGAAGGCTAAACCTCGGGCTTGACCGGGGCTCGGTCCGGCACCGTCTGTACCGGACCCGGCCGCGGGGTTATCCTGCAAAAAGAACTGTTCCGCACCCGCAGTTTCGGGAGGTACCGCGTGGACATGCCGAAAGCGTCCGACGCCGACAAGGACCACTTCCGCTCGGTGCTGCCGGACATTCCCGAGGTTGTCATCAAGCCGATGTTCGGCAACCTCGGCGCCTTCGTGAACGGAAACATGTTCGCCGGCCTGTTCGGCCCCACCATCGGGGTGAAGCTGGCGGCGTCCGACAAAGAACTGCTTGAAAGCACGGAGCGGACCGTTCCGTTCGGGCCCGCCGAGCGGCCCATGGGCGGGTACACCGGGTTGCCGGAAAGCTGGAACGCCGAGGGCGACGGCGACAAAGCGCGGGCCAGGGCATGGGTGGCGAAGGCGTTTGCGCATGTGGCCGGGCTGCCGCCCAAAGCCCCCAAGGCCCCTAAACCGAGGGCAGCGAAGAAGTAGCCATGCGCTCCCCCGCCGCGGAACCAGTCCACGAGGTCGACACCCTGGTGATCGGCGCCGGGCAGGCCGGCCTGGCCACCAGCTACTGGCTGAGCCGGCACGGCGTCGAACACCAGCTGCTGGAGCGGCGGCCGGAACTGGGCGGCGCCTGGCAGGACCGTTGGGACTCGTTTTACCTGAACACCCCGAACTTCTCCTTCCTGCTGCCGGGGCTGGGCTACGACGGGCCCGAACCGGATGCCTTCCTCCCACGCGACGAGGTGATCGGGCTCTTCCGGAACTACGCCGCGAGGATCAATGCGCCGGTCCTGCTCGGCACGGAGGTGACCCGGGTCAGCGCGGCCAACGACGGCTTCGCCGTGGACACCAACCGCGGCCACTGGCACGCACGGAACGTGGTCCTCGCAAACGGCGCCTTCCAGTGCCCGCACATCCCGCCGGCCGCCACCGCGCTGCCAGCGCACATCCGGCAGCTGCACAGCCACGACTACCGCAACCCGCAACAGCTCCCGGACGGCGCCGTGCTGGTGGTGGGCACCGGGCAGTCCGGCGGCCAGATCACCGAAGACCTGCTCGACGCCGGCAGGGAGGTCCACCTGTCCGTCTCGGCCTGCCCCGAGGCCCCGCGGCGGTACCGCGGCCAGGACGTTTTCCACTGGATCCTGCAGGTCAACCTCCACGGCCCCGAGTACGGCATCAGCGGCCTCCAGACGGACCAGCTCCCATCCCCCGCCGCGCGCTTTATGTGCAACCCGCTGCTCTCCGGCAACGGCGGCGGCCACAGCATCCACCTTCGGGACCTCGGCCGCCGGGGCGTCCGGCTGCACGGCCGGTTTGAGGGGGCGGACGACGGCGTACTCGTCTTCAGCGATGATCTCCCCGCACGCCTCGCGCTGGTGGAGGCGGGGTTCGGCGCGCGGCTGGGGCGGCTGGCCGACGCCTACATCGACGCGGCCGGCGTCGACGCGCCTCCCGCGGAACCCCTGCCGGTGGATGGCTGGCTGCCCACGCAATCCGGAGCCCACCTTGACCTCGACGCCGACGGCGTCACCTCAGTCATTTGGTGCACCGGCTACGGCCTGGACTTCGGCTTCCTCGACCTGCCGGTGCTCGACGAGTGGAACTACCCGCGACACAGCCGCGGCGTCACCGATGTTCCGGGTCTCTACGCCGTCGGCCTCCCCTGGCTCACCAAGCACCTGTCCGCCACGCTCCCGGTGGTGGGCGACGATGCCGAGTTCGTGGCAGGTCACATCGCGGCCCGGTGACCGGGCTTCATCCTGGCCAGCTCTCGTTCAGGCCTTTGGGCGGAAAGGCCCCGGCCAGTCCTTGAGGTGGATCCGTTTGAGGTCCTGGACGGTGCCCAGCGTGCCCCACTCGTCGAGGCCCAGCCGGGACAGCGGCTCCAGCAGGTCAATCCGAGGGTGGCTGCCGTCCAGAACCGCGTCACTCACGGCAGCGTGCGTCACTTCGCCGAAAACCAGGATGGAATCACCCATCGGCAGGACCGAATGGAGGCGGCATTCGAGCACCGCCAGTGATTCCTTGACCCGCGGCGCACCCACGGTGAGGCTCGGCTCCCGGGTGAGGCCGGCGGCGTCGAACTCACTGACATCGGGCGGAAAATTGGTGCCGGTGGCGTTGACCTCCTCCATCAGCGCTGCCGGGGCCAGGTTCACCACGAATTCGCCGGACTCGGTGATGTTGCGGAGCGAATCCTTCTCCCCCACGGAGGTGAACTGCACGATGGGAGGATTCGTGGACGCCACGGTGAAGAACGAGTGCGGGGCCAGGTTGTCGACGCCCTCCGGCGAGACACTCGAAACCCAGGCGATGGGCCGGGGAACCACCACCGCGGTGAGCAACCGGTAGAAATCACGGGCGGACGTGGTTGCGGGATCGAAATCAGTGCGCATACTGCCAGACTAACGGTCAGGGAAATATGGGGAAGGAAACAGGATATGACGATCCAGCCATACCGTTCACCGTCAACCTGGTGCGGGGTACGCGCAGTCCTCTTCGACACCTTCGGCACGGTGGTGGACTGGCGCACCGGCATCGCCCGGCAGGCGGCCGCCTTCGCCGTGGCACAGGGGCAGGATCTCGACGCCGGGGCATTCGCCGATGACTGGCGCGCCCTCTACCAGCCGGCCATGGAGGCCATCCGCTCCGGATCCCGCGAATTCGCCACCCTGGACACACTCCACCGCGAAAACCTGGACCAGGTGCTCCGCCGCCACGGCTTCGATCCGGACCGGCTGGACTCACGAACCCTGAAGGAGTTGAACAGATCCTGGCACCGCCTGCCCCCATGGCCGGACAGCCTGGGAGGCCTGGCCGCCGTCCGCCGCGGCTACATCGTGGGTCCCCTCTCCAATGGCAACACCTCGCTGCTGGTGGACATGGCCAGAAACGCCGGCCTTCCGTGGGACGTGATCATCGGCTCGGACATGACGCGCACCTACAAGCCGCTGCCGGCGGCCTACCTTCGGACTGCGGCGTTCCTGGACCTCAGGCCCGGCGCTGTGATGCTCGTGGCCGCCCACAACAAGGACCTGCATGCTGCCCGGGAGGCCGGACTGGCGACGGCGTTCATCGCCCGCCCCACCGAATACGGGCCGGGCCAGGTTGCGGACCTGACGCCGGAGAGCGATTGGGACCTCTCGGCATCGAGCATCACTGAACTCGCTCACGAGCTCGGGGCCTGAGCTGGCCACTGCTTGTTCAACGCGGGTGGTGACCCACTCAACAGATCTTGTCACGCAGTTAACCGCGCATTCATATCGCCCTCAGACCTTGTCCAACCACCCTCCGTACGGTCGAAGGCATGGACAACATTTCACGCAGATCCGTTCTTACCGCAGGCCTCGGGGCCGGGCTCGTCGCCGCCTGGCCGGCGTCGTCCGCCGTTGCCACCTCCACCGCGGACGACGCCGGCCTCCGCACTGATCCGTTCCTGCTGGGCATCGCCTCCGGCGAGCCGTGGCCGGACGGCTTTGTGATCTGGACACGGCTGGCGCTGGACCCGGTGGCCGGGGACGGCCTGGGCGGCATGCCCTCGCGCAACGTCGCGGTGGCGTGGGAAGTGGCCGAGGACGCCGGCATGCGCACGGTAGTAGCCCGCGGCGTCGAGCAGGCCCGGATCGAAACCGCGCACTCGGTGCACGTGGAGCTGAAAGGCCTGCGCCCGGGGCGCGAATACTTCTACCGGTTCCGCACCGGCCGGCACCTCAGCGCGGTGGGCCGCACGTTGACCAGCCCGGCGCTGCACGAGACGCCAGCGGCGCTGGCCATGGCGTTCGCCAGCTGCGCCCAGTACGAGCACGGCTACTTCACCGCCTACGCGCGGCTGGCGCAGGACCAGCCGGACCTGGTCCTGCACCTGGGCGATTACCTGTACGAGTACAAGAAGGACAGCTATGTGATCGGCGGCGGCAACCCGCGCGACCACGCGGGCCCGGAAACCGTCAACCTGGCCGGCTACCGGCAGCGGCACGCCCAGTACAAGGCCGACGCCGACCTGCAGGCCGCGCACGCGGTGGCGCCATGGCTGGTGGTGTGGGATGACCACGAGGTGGACAACAACTGGGCGGACGACGTCCCGGAGAACACGGACGCCGGGCAGCTGAACGACACCACCGAGCATTTCCGCCAGCGCCGCGCCGCGGCGTTCCAGGCGTACTACGAGAACATGCCGCTGCGGGCAACCTCCGTGCCGACCGGTGCCGACATGAAGATCTTCCGGAAGCTGCAGTGGGGTCAGCTGGCCAACTTCCACATGATGGACACCCGGCAGTACCGCGACGACCAGCTCGCCGGCGACGGCTGGCAGAAGAACGTGGCCGGGCGCCTAGCCGAGGACCGCACCATCACCGGCGCGGAGCAGGAGAAGTGGCTGCTGGACGGTTTCCGGAGCTCCACCCAGCGTTGGGACATCCTGGGCCAGCAGGTGTTCTTCGCCGAGCGGGACCGGGACAAGGCGCCGGAGATCGACGACGTCTCCATGGACGGGTGGGACGGCTACGCCGCGTCGCGCCGCCGGATCACGCAGGGCTGGGTGGACGCGAAGGTGCGCAACGCCGTGGTCCTGACCGGCGACGTGCACCGCAACTGGGCCAACGACGTCAAGGTGGACTACAAGGACCCGGCGTCACCCGTGGTGGGTTCGGAGCTGGTGTGCACGTCGATCTCGTCCACGGGCAACGGCACCGGTTCCACCACGGATCCGACCATGGCCTGGAACCCGCACCTGAAGTTCTACAACGACAAACGCGGCTACGTGAACACCCGCATTACCAAGGACGCGATGAGCGCTGACTTCCGGGTGCTGGACTACGTCACGACGCCGGGATCCGCGGTTAGTACGAAGGCGTCCTTCGCGATCAAGGACGGGGTGCCGGGGCTTCAGTAGCGCCACTCCCCCGGCCCGCCGCCACTGTCTGCTAGACGCAGTTGGGCTGGTAGGCCGGATCGGCAGGCCCGGACACATTGCCCAGTGCGTGGGCCACAAGCTGGTGCACCACGGGGTCGTTCCTTACAACAGGTGTGCACGCTGGGCTTCCACATGCCGATCGGCTTCGTGGCCCTCACCGCCGGCCTGCTGCTGGCGTTCGTCAACATCAAGGAACCGAGACCTTCATCGGCGGAGTCTCCTGGTCCACCGTGCTGCTGGTGGCAGGCATGATCACCCACGTCTCGCTGCTCCAGCACGTGGGCGTCGTCGACCCCCTCGCCGAGATGGCACTGGCCCTGGGAGCGCCGCTGCTGATCGCCCTGGTCCTCTGCTACGTCATCGGCGTCGGATCCGCCTTCGCGTCCTCCATGGCGCTGCTGACCGCGTTCATTCCGATGGCCGGGCCGCTGCTGGCCACCAGCCCGCTCAGCGCCTCCGACACCGTTGAGGCCCTCGCCATTGCAGCTACCGTAGTGGACGTCTCCCCCTTCTCCACCGACGGCGCCCTGGAATCATGTAGGCGCGAACTCCGAACGCGCCAAAGGCAGGCCGGCTTCCACAGCCGGCCTGCCTTTGGTTTGCGACCTTGCGAAGTTCGTGGCGGGGCTCGTCGCAGCCCGAAGACGCCACGTTTCACGCTCCGGGAGTCTCGTAACCCCAACACGACTCTGGAACTTCTGGGACAACATTCCGAGGCCCGTTCACCTGCGCACTGCCGGTGGACGGGTCTCGTCTCGTCTCGGAGATGTTCGCGAGACGGAACTCCACACTGTGTTCAGTGGACGCGCCGAGCTCGAGCTCTGTCGACGACACCCAACTGCGCCGCGACATGAGCCGCGAAGGCGGGGTCGTCGTGGATGCGGGCCACGACGTCGTCAGCGATCTTGTTCACGTCAAGCGGCCCGTATTCGGTCCCCTGCACCGGCCAATGAAGATCGACCCTTGGAGTGTAGGCACTCTCGCCGTCATCGCCGTATGCGGTGAGAACGTGGTCGAAGACGAGCTGCACCTTCGAGGTGAAGATATCGGGCGTGTAGGGCGTCTCGGGCAGCCCTTGATCCAGGACCCGACGAATTGTGCTGTCGACGTCGTTCATCACGTCGACCTTGCGCCGCCAGTCTTGGACCAGCTTGTCATGAAGATGTTCCAGGAGCTTCTTGGCGCTGGCCTTCACGGTGTCACGCTCGTCGTCGGTCAGCACGGGCTCGGGCTGGGTCAGCAGATCGAAGATCGCGAGCTCCTCCTCGGTCATGCCCTCTCGTGCCGACCGTTCCTCCTCCTCGGTCAGGGTCTGCGACAGTTCGATCAGGCGTCGGAGGTACTCGTCGATGTTCACGCTTCCGGCGTTGTAGTCCGAGATCAGCTGTTCGATGCGCTCGACGAGTTCATACCGGGTCGGGTTGCGGGTCGCTGCTCCGATGGCCTGTTGGCGGAGCAGTTGGGCCAGTCGGTCCGTCTCGGCTCTCTTGCGACCTGCGAACTTGGCTGCCAATCCCTCAAAGTCGATCAGGGACAGGTCGATCAAGGGGTCGGGCTTGGTCCCCTCCGCAGCCGCCCGGATCACGTACTCCTCCGCACCGACCGATCGGTCGAGCAAGGCGTCTACAGCATCGGTGACAACTCCGAGGTCGGCCTCAGGCGGCCGCGTGACATTTGCGATGCGTTCGGCGAGGACCCGGACCGCGGCGACGTTGCGCTGTTGCGCGGCAGCCTTGGGATCCGGGAGGAGGGCTTTGAATAGCTTACGCACCTGGCGGGCCTTCTGCTGGAAGTCAGCCCGGGTGTCTTCGTCCACCAGCAGCGCCTCGACTGCGGCGTCGCGCTTGCCGATGTGAGCGAACCCGTCCGCGTCACGCATCGCGGCAAGATCCACCCCGACGCCGGAGCAAAACTGGAACAACTCTGTCATTGCGGCATCCAGCTCGCCCGAGAGCGCGTCGATGATCTCAATGGGCGACTTGCCGGCGTCTGCGGCTCCGTAGATAGCGAGGGCCTTCTCGAGATTCCGGAAGACGCCGACGTAGTCGACGATCAGCCCGTTGTCCTTCTCTGGGAAGACGCGGTTGGCGCGGGCGATGGTCTGCATCAGCGTGTGATTCTTCATGGGCCGGTCGAGGTAGACGGTCGAGACGCTGGGCGCGTCGAAGCCGGTCATCCACATTGCGCAGACGAACACCAGGCGCAGCGGGTCCGCCGATTCCTTGAACTTCTCGGCAAGATCCTCACGATTCATTCGCTCTCGGTGTGGCCGGATGTCGAGTCCATGGTCGTCGAGCATCTTGAGTTCGTTCTGACTCTGGGAGACCACCACCGCCATGTCAG
Organism: Arthrobacter sp. H16F315; assembly: GCF_024124825.1. GTDB lineage: Bacteria > Actinomycetota > Actinomycetes > Actinomycetales > Micrococcaceae > Arthrobacter. The sequence goes on from NZ_JAMXSS010000002.1 coordinate 57,427, forward strand.
TGGTTTCCATCAGTTCGACCCTCGATGCAAGCCAGGGTCGCTCTAGCTCGGGGAGCGCATCATGCTCAGCCCGTAACTCGTCCAGATGTTCAGCCCAAGCCTCCTTGACGAAGTTGTACATACGCACTGCCGCGGCTTTGTCGAGCCCGACATACATCGCCTTGCCGGTGAAGCCGCGGCCCACAAAGTGAGTCACGAGATCCTTGGCGACGGTCTTGAGACGCTCGGGACGCGTCAGGAGCGTGTACTGCGTACCAAAGGCCCGAGCCAACTGACCCTCGGCGTCCTCGTCAAGCTCGGCTTCTTCAAGGAGAGCGTCAAGTTCTTCCGAGAAGTTCTCGTTGACAAGCTGGAGTTCGGGGATGCGGTTCTCGTAGTAGAGCGGGACAGTCGCACCGTCCTTCATGGCATCGCGGAAATTGTAGATGCTGACGTAGTCACCGAACTGCTCGCGAGTCGCCTGCTCCTCGCCGGCGATCAGCGGGGTGCCGGTGAAGCCCATCATTGAGGCGTTAGGCAATGCCGTGCGCATGTTGAGGGCTAGCGTGTCGTACTGACTTCGGTGCGCCTCATCGGTAATGACGATGACATCGGAACGACTTGAGAGGACCGGCATCTGCCGCTCCCCAGGCCCTTGGACGGCTGGAACTTCTGAATCAGGGTGAACACGTACCGGTGATCTGCGGCCAGCAGTTCGCGCAGGTGCGCGACGGACGCCGCATGCACCCGCGCCTCGGGCGAGATCGCCCCGGCGTCGGCGAACTCTCCATGCAGTTGGGTGTCGAGTTCGGTGCGGTCCGTGACCATAACGAACGTCCACTTGCCCGGCACCTGGCGCAGCACTTTTTGCGTGAACCACAACATCGACAGCGACTTGCCCGAGCCCTGGGTGTGCCAGAAGACACCCAGGCGTTTGTCTTGCTCCCTCCGCGCCTGGTGAAGGTTCTCAATGGCTGCATTAACGCCGAGGTACTGGTGCGACCGCGCCAAGACCTTGATGAGTCCACCGGGGCGCTCCATGTAAGCGACGAAATTCTCGATGAGGTCGAGCAGCACTGCTGGGTCACAGGTGCCCCGCAGCGCGGTCTCCAAGGCGATCGCACCGCGGGTCCCGAGGGCGTCTATGACCATCCAATCGCTGAAAAACTCCCAAGGCGAGTACGTCGAACCGACCTTGGCGACGCTGCCGTTGGACAACAGCACGAAACAGTTCGGAATGAAGAGTTGCGGAATGGTGTCGCGGTAGTCGGTCAGGTTGTCGTCGTACGCGGACTTGACCGGCTCGTTAGGCTCTTTGAACTCCATCAGCACCAACGGGACACCGTTGACGAACAACGCAAGATCAAGGCGGCGGCTGTGGAGGTTGCCCTTGACCCATAACTGCCGCACAGCCAAGCGGTCGTTGTTCAATGGATTCCGCAGATCGAGGTAACGAAGTGTCTCAGTCTGCTTGTCGCCGCGGTCGTCGGTCCACTCGGCTTGGTAGCCGTCACGCAGCAGTTTGTGGACCTCACGGTTGGCACGCACCCGGTCCATGGCCGAACGGTCCTTGGTCAGCACGTCGATGGCCTCGTTGATCGACGTGTCGGGCACGTCTTCGGAGTTGAGCTTCCGCATCGCGATCCGCAGCCTGTGACTGAGTACGACATCGTGCTGAGAATCACGCCCAAGGGTTCCCTGGGCTCCGAGGACCTCATGGAAGGCATCCACAGGTGTCCAGTCAAGCTTCTCCAGCAACTCGATGCTCGGCTTCTCGACGTAGAAGTACTCCGGACCCGTGGGAGTCATCTCGCCACCTGTTCCAAGATCAATGCATCCAGATCGAGCTTTGACACGTCGATTTGCCCCGTCACCAGCTTCGGCAACAGGGCGTCACGTAATTCCGTGAGCTTCTCACTCTGCAGCGAGAGTGCGGCGGCCTCGGAGCCCAATGGCTCGACCAGCGCTTGGAAGGAATCAAGCAGGTCCAACTGTGGGAGGAGGAACGGTCTCGCGTACGCGCCCTCACGGCTGAGCCCCGGGACGGCCGCATGGGAGTTCGTGAACTCCGTTCGGCGCAACTGTTCGGCCACGAACCTCAACGGAAGGTCGGTTTGGACGAAGTATGTAGTGTCAATCGGCCAGCAAGGTCCGTCAACCCAGTGGACACTGCCGACGTTTCCCTTGCGCCCCACAACAATCGCGGGGCCTTCAACAATCGACTCGTCATGCCAGCCGATGATCCCTGCCGAGCTTACAACCGCAATGTCGCCACCCCGCCTGGCATCTGCTTTCAACGCCTTGCCGTACTTGAGTTCGACCACGTCTCCGACCGTGCCTGCCTGCCATTCCCTAGGAATCGGACCGAGGGCGGAGTCGACCAAGGTCACTTCGCCGTGGCCGGGGTAGCGGAACTTCACGAACCACTCGCGGTAGGTGGCCCGGGCCATCTCCTCCAGTACCTTCACCCGCCTCCGGTTATTCTCGATCAGGTCGTCGAAGGCCTCAAGTACACCTATGAGGGAGTCTTGGATCCTCAGCGGCGGCACTGGCACCGGAAGGCGCTCCACTATCCCTGCATTGAGATTAGGCATCGTCGCACCAACTGCATGACCCTCGAGGTAGTCCGATGCGAGCTTCGTGTGAAAGAAGAACCGGAGGAAAGCCGGACGGACGGTTTCTGATTCTCCCGGATGTATTCGCATTGACCCGGTGCCGCAGAACGCTGGAAGATCCTCTGCGAAGACCCAGGCCGTCCGACCGACGTCACCACGCCGTGCCAGCACGATGTCATTAGCTGACAACAGGTGCTGTTTGAGACGATCTGCTGTCGGCTCATCAATGCGGGCGACAGATGCGGTGTTGATACGGCCTCGAGTCATGTCCTTGGGCATTACTACCGGGATGCCCTGCAGATCTTCGGTGTAGTCGCTTCGATGGAGCTGGGAACCGAAGGGGCCCGTCCGGATGAACCCACCACCCTCGCGGCATATCTCACCGAGCGATTTTATGGGCCAGTTGCTCATGCCTCGAGAATTCCTTGAATAGCGGCATCGACCTTTGTTCTCAGGACCTCAGCCTGGTCGCTCAGCATCGTGAATTCCTCGTACAATGCTTCGAGATCGCCCACGAAGTCGACGTCGCTCTCGTCGACCGCTGTGGTGCCCGTGTACCGCGGGGGGTTGAGGCTCCAGCCCTGGGCTTCGATCTCGGCGCGAGTTGCGACCTTGCACAAACCACCGACGTCGACGTACTTCCCGTCGGGGAAGTTCTCTTTGAGCAGGGTGTCGCTGCCGTCATTGGACTCGACTTCCTCGCCGCGGTAGAGCCGCACGATGTTGGCCAGCAATTCGATCTGGTCGGGCTTGAAGTCGCGGTGGGCACGGTCGATCTGGCGATAGATGTGCCGGGCGTCGAGGAACAGCACGGTGTCTTCGCGCGGCGTGCCGACTTTGGCCTTGTCGAGGAACCAAAGCGTCACCGGCAGTGTGACGGTGTAGAAGAAGTTGGAGCTGATGGCGACCATGACATCGACGGCACCGGACTCGATCAGCTGCTTCCGAACCTCTTTCTCCGAGTGGCCCGCGTCGCCGGCCGAGTTCGCCATGACGAAGCCGGCGCGGCCTTTCGGGGTGAGCGCCGCGTAGAACTGCTGGATCCACAGGAAGTTGCCGTTGTCGGCCTTCGGTAGGCCAAACGGGAATCGCTTGTCGCCGGCAAGCTGTTCTTTCTTGATCTTGTCGACGTTGAACGGCGGGTTGGCCATGACGTAGTCGAAGGCGCCGACAGCGCCATGCGGGTCTTCGTAGTAGCTGTTGGCCTGCCGGATGTCGCCCGAGAGCCCGTGGAGCGCGAGGTTCATCTTGGCCAACGGAACAGTGTCCTCGGTCTTTTCCGCTCCGAAGACCGAGAGTTTGCGGGTGGCCGACTCGTTGTGCCGCTCGACGAACTTTGCGCACTGGACGAACATGCCGCCCGACCCGCAGGCCGGGTCGAAGACCCGACCTTGGAACGGTTCCAGGATCTCGACGATGAGGCGGACGATGGAGTAGGGCGTGAAATACTCTCCACCGCCCTTGCCTTCTTGCGCTGCAAAGTTGGAGAGGAAGTCCTCGTAGATGAAGCCGAAAGCGTCGCCTTCGAGCTGGGTGGGCAGCGGAGCAAAGAGCCGCAGCAGTTCGATCAGGGTCGACCGTTCCAGCTTCTGGTAACCGCGCGGCAGGATGTCTTTGAGTTCGGGGTTGTCCTTCTCGATGGCCTTGATCGCCTCGTCGGTGGCCTTGCCGACGTCTTCGCCTTCGGGCAGGTCAACAAGGCTCGACAGCCGTGCCTTGTCGGGGACATAAAGCACGGACTTCGCCTTGTAGTCCGCGATCGTTGCTGGGTTCCGAGCGCTGGCCTTCGCCTCGACCTCGCCACGAACAGCCTCAAATCGATTCTCGGCGTAGGCGAGGAACACCAACCCGAGCACCGGGTCGCGGTACTGGCCCGGCGTGAGTTTCGAGTTGGCGCGCAGCTCATCGGCGGCAGCCCAGAGCGTTGCCCGGACACGGGCGAGATCGGAAGTCTTCACAACTAGAGGTTATCTGCGAAGGACGGCCGAGCCGGCACGTACTCCGCTCGTAGGACGTGTCGCCGTTTAAAATCGCACGCTAAACGCATCACGTCCGAGGTCGATCCTTTGATCATTCGCGTCGGAACTCTTGAGGACTACGGCGACAATCGGAACGGCACAAACGCCCCGAGACCCAACATCAGCCGTGGAAGTCGCTGCGCATCCATCTTCCTGTCAAACACTATAAGCATGTCAGCATGATGAGTTTCGCTCCCGAAGAGCTCCCCGAGCTTGATTAGATCTTTCTTACTCGAACGCGCGTCGAACGCTTCCTGGATCAACCCGCGCAAAGCCTCCGGGCTTGTGGGGGTCACGAAATACTCGGCGAATCACGGCGACGTGCCCAAAGGCCGATTGATGGAAAGGCGGTTCGGGGCGGAAGTGCCTTTCGGAGTCGAGGCCAGCTGGACGCCGAGCAGGCCGTTCGGTGTGGGGTCACTTCGAAGACTGGAGTAAATTTCCCAGTCCACGAACTTCCGGGCCCAGGTGCATGCCCCCATCGCGACCAATGTCACTGTGGGGTCTTTGAGAAATTTCTGACGAATAGTGCGCCGAATGTACTCGACGTTCGTCGAATCGATGATGTCTGAGCCATCTTCTTCCATACCGATCGCGCGCGGCATGAAGACGTCCTGGTTGAGCTGAATAAAATCAAGGACTTCCTCAGCATCGGCCGCGTGGTAGCTCACAAAGACCTTATGGCGCGCTGGGGAATACGCCGAATTTCGAGAACCCTCTGATGTGCTTTCGTAGAACTTTGTCAACTCGTCGAGCCGACGAATAGCGCGTTTGGTGGATAGTGAATATGAGGACGTATCAGTCATGGCGGGGGTTCTCCGCACTTATCACGTCGATGATCGGGTCAATAACTTCACCCGGGTCTCCCCACAGCCTCATGAAGCGGAGCTGGTCTAGCGCTGAATTACGAACTTCCGTTGAAGCTGAAAGTGCAGCCGTGGCGTAGGCCAGCGCTGCTTCTGTTGTGTCCGTTCCATTCGCCAACGCCTTGTGCAATTGCAATTCGGCATCCGTGAACAGGACCCAAGGATCCGTTGCGTCGCGGTCGGTGCTTATGTCATTTAGGAACCGGCCGACCACCAGCGCCTCGGTGAGCTTTTCGCGCTCGCCCTCAGAGAGATCGCGACGGTTTCCTTGTACGCGCAATGCCATCGCGTAGTTGACACCCGTATACGCCTGCGGGTCAGCTCGAAATCCCAATTCATAGTACTCAGTCATGAGCTGAAAAGTGGCGGTTGCCGCTAAGCCCTGGAGTTCGCCATGCATTAGCCGGCGCTTCAATAGGCCTCCCCATATCCCGTAACTTTCTGAATCTGTGTAACCGAATTCAAGAGCTAGACGCAGCAGTTCTTCCGCGCGGTCGAGCTTCTGTTTGCGCGCCACAGAGTCCGAAGTTCTTTCGCCGATTCTTCGAAGAGCCAGTACTGACTTGTGCAGCCAGACGCGATGGAGTGGATTCTCCATCGCAGGCTCCGCCAGCTCCAACAGGGACAGTGCATCCTCGTACCTCGATTCGTCTAACAGTCCCACTGCCAGTTCGAGACGTAGGGCTAGCCGCGCTTGCTCACTAATATCGGCCGTTATTAGGATGTCGGCCGCAGCGAGCATCGGTTCAGCAGCCGCGGATTTCAGCGCTGTTCGTATCCGCTTTCTTATTTCAATCTCCTCGTCGACCGCAGTGAGATCGGACCGACGAGAGAAGGGTGGAATTATTACGTCTACGTTGAACCACTCGTGAATCGGGCTGTCCGCATGAAGGCTGCCTCTGACGGCAGCTTCGATGATTGGACGGAGCTGCCGGATAGCATTCTGTGCCTGCGCGTCGGACAGCTTAAGTCCTCGTTCGAAGGAGTGCGCTCGGATCATGGAGACGTCAAATGGGGGCGCTGAAGACTTCTGTCCCGAGATGGTTGGGCTGACCAATACCGTGGATCGTCGTGCGAAGACATGACGCACACCGATCTCGTATGCCACGTTGAAATTGGTCGTGGTCAGGTCTGCGAGAACCACCTCGCTATTGGCTAGGTCATCGATCATTCCGACGTGGATGATTCCGCTGTCGACCTCCAGGTCAGCACGGTTCCAATCCAGATCTAGGTCTTCCAGGAGCGGTCGATAGATCCGTTTGAACACTTGATCGCAGTCAATTTCTCGCCGGAGAAACGGATCGAACTTTCTTCCGAACGGCATGACCACAAATGCCCGTTTGCGCATCGCGAGTGGATTCATGTCGAGCACCAGAATGCCCCGACCTGCTGCCCGTTCGGCCATATCGTCGGTGACACTGGACGCCGTGTCCGCATCCGGATTAGGACGTACCAGGAGGCACCATACTTCTTCGCCCGTCTGCTCGGCTACTCGGGCCGCATGGTCCAGCACGACTGCATTGTGGTCGGTGTATGCGGTCTCTGTGATCTCCAGCTCTCCGGTGAGAACTTCGATTTCACTGGTGAGACGGTCGTACCGCTCCTCCCAACGAGCCCCCGCTGGAGTCACACTAGATTCGCGAAACTCTCCAACCTCGAACGGCAAGACAGTGCGCAAGGGCACATTCTCCTGGCGTGCACTTTCAGCGAACAATATGTCGCTTCCTGCTGCAAGCGCACCGATGACGAGCGATGGCTTGAGATCCTGCAGCAACCCTCTGATGCGGAGTGCGACCTGCTCTTCGGTTGCCTGAGGGAACCTCGGGGTAGCACGGTCTTCGGCGTCAGGTTGGGATCCTGCGTAAACGATAATCATCGGTAGGGCCTAGGCCAATTCCGAGACGATCTTGGCGACGTCCCACGCGACTATCTTCGCTCCGGATTCGATGAGGGATGCAGGTGTGCTGCCAGCAGTGCTCAGACTCACGCCGATGACCTTATTGCCAAGAGCAACGCTCTTCTCCACCTCCCACTGCACCCAACTACTGCTCGAGGTGGTCGCCCCGATTAGGACGACAGTTGCCGACGCCGCACGAATCTTCGGCGTGATCTGAGACTTGATGTACTCAGCATTGACGCTGTTGTAGGCAGTCTTGACTGAATAGTCATCGAACGCCATATCACTCTTCTGATTCTGCGCCTGCCCCTGAACAGTACGACGGACGGCAGATCCTCTTCGACGAAAGATAGAAATACGTGCTTGACCATAAACGTTCCCCCTCATGGGGCGCTGCGTCGCGTCCCTCACGCTAAGTATGCCGCTTCCTTGCTCGGCCGAGCTGCATCGCCTCGAGCCCGCGGTGCGGCTGTGCATCTGATCTCATGGACGAATGAGGCCGACTACTTCCACCGAATTATCGGTCAATCTCCACGAGCGCCCGTTCTGTCCTCCGCCTGAGTGTCGAGCGTGCGCTCGAAGCGCATATGGTCAGACGCATCTGGTGGTGCTCCACCTGCGGGGAGGACAACCAGACAGGGACTGCTGTCGGTTTGACTGACGCGTGTGGTTTGTAGTTTCTATGCCGCGTGAGCTGCGGGTTCAAGCATCTCAAACTCGATCGGGGTAAGCCTTCCGAGTCCGCGTTGACGGCGCCGGCGGTGGTAGGTCCGCTCGATCCAAGTCACGGGAGCGCGGGCTGCGGTCGGCCGATCTCGTAGGTGCGTGGTTGGTTGCGCGCGTTCGCCGGCCCGGTGGTGGTGATCCGGGACCGGTTCACGGGGTTGTTGGTGCGGGATGCTCCCAACGCTGTGGTGCTCTGGCCGAGACCGGCGGGCAGCATCGTTGGTGAGGCGTTGTCAGCTGAAGGCGTACGCGGAGGCTTTGGATCGTCGGTTTGCCGCGGCCGGCACGGTGACGTGGGTGCAGGCCGGGATCAAACAACGCGACGGGCGACAACAGGTCGATCTCATCGTCCACCGTGACAGCCATGAGCCCATGATCTATCAGGTCACGGACACCGCGCAACAGCCGGTCAAAGTCAACTGCGAGGACGGTATTGATCTTGCCGGCGTCGGCGGCTGCTGCAAGTATTCGACCCCAGCCAATGCCCGGGCCGCGAGTTTTGGAAGCCCATAGATCGTCGTCGATGTAGGTACCGCCCACCGTCCAAACGCGCAGTTGTGCGATCGTTCTCATCCGAGATGATCTGACGGTAAATGCCGTCCGGGTTCTCCTTGGATTGACAGGCGTAGAGCGCGACCAGACGAGCAGAGGTTCTCACCTGGTGACTCTATGTGCCGGCCGTGTCCGCCCAAGCCACGAACCACCCCGGCGTCCAGTAGTTCTTCGCTGTTCGGTACTCCGCAACGGGAGACGTTTGAGGTAGAGGAATTCCGACTGCGATCAGCTCATCCTGAACGTGTTGTCGCACCCCACCATCACCCATATGCGCGCTGACTCCTATTTCCTCTTCGGGCCAGAGCGCATATATTTCTGGGACCGAGTACTTCTCCTTCAAGTACTCAACCAGCGGGTCGGCGTTGAGCACACTGATCTGATCGCGGTCTGCATACACAATCGGAACAACTCGCTGGTCGGCGAGAATCCACACTGACAGGCCGAACGCCGCATTCTTCCGACCGGTCGAAAAGTGAACCGGCCGATGCTCAACGAGTTTCGGCCAGGTCCGCTGAAATTCCTCGAGGTCTTTCGCAGCCTGCCCGTCGACGCCCGCGAACCAGTAAGGGTAGTCCGCTTCCTGGAGATGCGGTGCCCGGTCAATATCCGGCGATCCTTCAATCGATGATCGCAGATCATTGAGGAGGTCAGGATCGTGCGCATAGCGCCAGGCCATCCACTTGAACTCTACTGGGATCTGGTCAATTGACATCTCCGGCGACAAAAGACAGTAGACCTCACCTCTTGCTGCGATCGATGCGCCGAGTTCTGTGAGGCAATTGAGGCTCTTAAAGTACTCCTGGTCGGCCCACAAAACGACAATGGGTGCGTCCATGAGCGCACCCAATACTCGAGGGTAAGTCATTGATCCCGGAGGAACTTCCGTGCCTTGGAACGTGGTGAACACGTGCCACGGGTCGACTCCGCAGGTTCGAACCAGGAAGTGCCCAACGAAGTCCTTCACGCGCACCTGAGAACTTGACCGGTGCGACAAGAAAATGCCAGCCATACCCTACTCCTTTGCGGGCATCAGCCACGCGAGGTCGCGCCTCCGGTTCGGGAGGCGATCCAAGTTGTGTGTTCACGGCTGATTGCTTCCTCGGCATCAGCTGCGACGAGTGTCCACCGATCTTCAGCGACCGTCCGCAGCTTTGCTTCCTGGAGTGCGAGTTCCTTCGCCGCGACGGAATAGGCAGATGCGAGAGGAGAGAACTGCTTCACAGCAACCCATGCAGTCCCAGCAGCGATGCTCGCCGCCAACAACCCGGCCAAATCAATATCCCACGCCCCGAGCAATTGGCCAGCGGCAAGCGACACTGCTGCCACCTCAGCGACAATTAAGAAGAATCTCCAGATATTCGCACGGCGACGATTCTCTCGGGCCTTGCTGGAATACCAGCGGTGCTGGTCGAGAGTCCTTCCCTCGACATACGCCACCCGACGGTCCGCGAAGGTACTTTGGCGAAGTTCATCCATCCTAGGCGTAATCACTGCGTGTGGACTCTCAAAAACGATCCGATCGGAGACCTGGTCAGCTACTAAAGACATACGCTCTCTGAATAGTTCCTCCGCCGTCGCACGCGCCAATGACGCCGGAAACGGGTCCGCGCCCACGGCATATCGCCAGGCGAGCGTTTTCGCAGATTCGGCTACGGCACGTCCGACGTACCAATCCTTCTCAGGTTGGAACACCCACGAGGCAATCTCACTCACCAGTGCGAGAACGAACCCAATCAGCACTACCCAGGGTGCCATGCCGATTCCGCCATCCTGAAGCGCAAAAATGCCGCCCAGAGCTGCTAGAGCTCCACCGCCCACCTTTGCCCCAGTAAGGATCAGCGCCCATCGTTGTCCCTGCTCCGATGACTTGTCAGCATCCCGCCACACTCCCGGCAGGTCGGCATCCGAGAGGATCTGAACTTCTCCAGTCACGAGTTTCGGAAACGAAGGTCGCGGGAGTTGTTTCGAAGGTTCGCACGTAGGGTTCGTGCGACGTAGGCTTCCTCGATCAGATCCGCCAAGCTCGTTGCGCTAGTCGGGTACTTCCACCAACGTGCATAACCCGTCTCACCATCGACGTTATCGCTGACCCGGGCGGGCAACTGCTTACCTGCGTATTTCGCGGCCGACGGAAGTGTGATTGCCAGTAGCCCACTCGCTGATGATGTCGACGTATTGCGCAATGACGCCCCCACCTCCCAGTCGACGAATTTACGGCCCCAGGTCTCACGTCCGACAAGGACGATGGTCACTGTTGTGTCGCGGAGGTACTTCGCGCGTATCTGAGCCTTGATGTAATCGGCGTTCGCACTGTTGATAATGTCGCCAGACATGCTTGCGCCGATTCCTCGCGCAATCAGAACGTCGTGATTGTGATCAAAGGTCTGGATGAAACTCTGCACCTCAGCCTCATCGGCATGGTGATAGGAAATGAAGCACTTCCTACGCGTGCTGCTGGCCAGCGTTGACATCAAGTACCTTTCTTGCGCTCACGCTCATCGTGAGGTTGGTTGAATTCTACGGGCGGCCACCGACATTCGCAGTCGGATGGCCCGACCGCGGAGCAAAGGTCGCGTAATTCACTCGTCAGAATCACGTCGCAACGGGCACGTCTATCGAAGCACCAAAGAGCGACAATCGCACTTTCAACGCTGGCCCCGATGGGCTCTCGACGCTCTTGAGGTCTGCTAAGAGTGCGAGGAGCCACTTCCGCGCGATTCTGGCCGTGGCGCGAAGTTGCGAATGATTCTCCATGACCGCGCACTGACACTCTGCCAAGGTTCCGTGGGAAGTTGGCCATAGAACGCGCTGGTGGAGCTTGTCCCGCCTACTTCTTGCCCTGGCTTGCAGACGATATTCCGTGACGGAACTCCACCACGTTCCGTAACGGAAAACGTCTGTCTACAGGGAAGAGGTCCATCGCCGCGGCTGCGTCCGCGATCCCCGTGCTCCACTCTGCCGAATAGACTGCTGGCATGGACGAATACGATGTGACCGGTTCACTGACCTCTAACCGGCCAAGGCTAACGGCCCGCGTTCAGTGGTTCACCTCAGGCGTCGTGGTGCCAGATTCGTCCTGACCAGACATAGCCGATCGAAATGACTTTGTATGTTTGCGGTCCTGTAAAGGGCTGGTAGAGAGCACCACAAGGGGTAGGAGCGACATTGGGACTTGAGTGGCCGGGGGCGGCCTATGTCAGAGGAGACATGGACGAGAACACAAAGGCGAGCGTGCAGGCAGTGATCGATGAGTTCGGTGATGCCTCCAAGCGGAACCTCACTGCTCTAGGGCTGCCATCCCACGCTTCCCCGTTCGGGAAGCCGTTCTCACTTAGCGTGCTTCGCGACAGCCGCCAGATTATGGTCGCGTGCAGCCCCGCGACAGGAATGGCGCAACTCGCTTGGCTTGATCGGCCGAGCGAGTTCTTCGCCCCGGCGGCCCTGATTAGCCTCATGCAGGATCAGTTAGGTCTACCGGTGAGTGCCTTGGCTTCCCTTCCGTTGCCTTCCGATCCTCAGCGTGTAGCAAAGATCGAAGCCGCTGCGGCAACCCACGCAAAGGAAGTGGAGACGATGAACGCCCTAAGTAAGCTCGGGGATATCGAGCATGTGAGACATCTCGATCCTTACTTACGGAAGTTTCTCGAGGATCATCCCGACCCCAGCCGGAATGTCTTCATCATGATGCGCTTCGGCGCTAGCGATCAGATGAAGCAGATTCACGACGCTATCGTCGCTGGCCTCGCCGAGCATGGGATGAACGCAGTTCGGGCCGATGATCGGGACTACACCGGTGAACTTTGGTCTAACATCGAGGTCTACCTATCCGGCTGCCAGTACGGCATCGCTGTCTTCGAGGACATTGAACAGCGCGACTACAACCCGAATGTCTCTCTTGAACTCGGGTACCTCATGGGACGGGGCAAGCGCACGCTGCTCCTCAAAGAGAAGCGTTTGCCCAACATGCCCTCCGATGTGGTCCACCGCCTCTATAGGGAGTTCGACGGCTACGACATTGAGCACTCTGTCAGGCGCGAGGTCGGGACCTGGATTACTAGGGATCTGCGGATCTGATTTGTCAGTGCCCGGCCAAGTGCAGAATGCGCATGGAGACTATGACTGTGGCAGCGAAGAGTGTCCCGGCCTCAGCGATAGCGCGAACCAGTTGCTCGCTCGAATCCGAGATCGCTAAGTAAGCTCAGGGGAGTTCAACGGGCTGCACATCTAGGGCGGGCCCGGGGAAGCAGTGTGTGCTCCTGCCGTTGAGCTTGTGAGAGCTGGGCTGGTCCAGGTGATGGTTGGCTCCGACTATATGAACATCCATATCCGCGTCCGGGTTTCCTCTTCACAAGCGGACATTGGCTTGGCTCACCCCCTCTCAGCCCGTTGCGTTTATCAATCCAGCGAGGCCAACAACCGCCAAGGCTCCGCATCCAACAGTTCTGCGCTCGCTCAACTTTTTCATCGATTTCCGCCACACCTTTAGGGACGCTCCACGGCTTCCGAGAGGTTCTCGAGCCTTTCCACGGATTTCTCGCCGAGGCCGGCGGCGATGGCAGTCGCAGTCTCGCGCCAGGCGGTAAGTTCTGCAATGGCCAGTTGGGGCTGGTTGGTGGCAAAAGACGCACGAGCGGCTTGCCGAGGACTCCGGCGGCTCTGATCGCACCGAATTTAGACGCGTCTGGGCCGCGTAGGCGTTCGTTGGCACCGCGCGTGCCACCGCCACACTGCAACTCGGGCTTGTTTAGCCCGACGTGGTTAGCTCGCGATCGGTCAAACCTCGGGGGAACTCATTTCTTGCCTCGGCCCGCAGAGGCTATTCCGTGACGGAACTCCACATCTTCGCCATTGTCCCTCAACGAGCCGGCCAAGCGGGAACACCCTCTTTTGTTGGGAGCCACTTCCGTCCATCACATATTTTCGTGAACGAGCTCAACCGAAGCTTCGCGGAACCGACGCCGAACTATTGCGCCACCGCAGCCGCAGTCGCGAACACATCAGCCGGCATCGGCCGGTGCAACTTCCAGGTGATGGCAATGGGCTTCTCCCCGCATGCTGCACATAGTCCACCTGCCCGAGGCACGTGTACGGAACGGTCAGCCCGGTCTCGTCCTCTGACGTGTCCCGGGTGAAGATCAGAATCCTCGAGCCGTGCGCGGCCCGATCCAGGTAGCGCCTGCCCGTCGGGCTACCGGGAGATGTCGCGTTCTGCGATTCCCAGTGGAACAGCTCCGGGCTGATCGCGTAGTCCTTGTACATGGTGGTGGCCGAGTGCTTCTTGTCGTCCTTGTTCAGCGTGACGAAGAAGGCGTCCGTCGCCGTCGCCGGGCACCAGGCGACACCCTCACGGTGCTGCACGTTCTTGCCGAGCTCCAGCGACCCGTATTGCAGCGCGGCCAGGACTTCCTCACGCCGGTAGGTCGCATGCGAGAGAAGCGGGACATGCTGTAGGCCCGCCCCGAGGCCCTTGGCTGCATGCCGGGACGCGGCCACTCCAAGCTTCACGACCTGGCGGATCTCGCCGCAGACGAACTGGTAGCCGCGCAGGTAGTCCAGGCCGGCGTCGTACGACGGGAACCCGCCGCCGTCGTCCCAGAGCGTGTAGAACAGCATGCGGGCGAAGGTCTGCTCTCGCATACCGAGATCCGCGTAGCGGGGCGCATCGGCGCCGACGAGCATCGAGTACGCCGCGGCGCGTTCCGGATCGTCGACGTGGATCAGGGCTGCCATACGGCCGAGAAGCTTTTTCTCGTCGGCGTCGGAGAGCTCCCGAATCCTTCCGCTGAGGACCGTCTCCAGCGGCGAGAAGCCCTCTATAAGTCCCGCCTGGCGCAGGTAGCCGGTCCACGAGTCCTTCGTGGACCGGTAAATCGACTTCACGTCGTTCCCGGACCGCTCGAGATACGCCTGCAGCTCGGTCTCCGCGTACGAGGCGATGTCCCGGACCAGCTGCGCCCGGTTGAACCGCAGTTGCGCCTTGATGTTGTCCAGCACGACTTTCTGCGCCACCCGGTCCAGGACAATCTGCGAGCCGGACGGCAGGTAGGGGAATTCGTCTTCGACAGCCTTTTCCAGCTCCTTGCGCCCGTAGCCGGTGAGCGCTTGGTAGCGCAGGTCAAAGCGGAACTCGCGGCGTTGCTGGCCGATGAAGTCCATGACGGTGAGCACCGCTTTGCCCTCGGCCCGGCGCAGCCCGCGCCCCAGCTGCTGGAGGAAGATCGTGGCGCTCTGCGTGGGCCGGAGCAGCAGGATGGTGTCCACCTGCGGCAGGTCCAGGCCTTCGTTGAAGAGGTCGACGGCGAAGATGCAGTTGATTTCCCTGGTGCGGAGCCGCTCCAGCGCCGCGGCGCGGTCGGCGTCGTCGGTGCTCCCGTCGACGGCAACGGAGGCGATGCCGGCGCGGTTGAACACCAGCGCCATGTAGTGGGCGTGCTGGACCGAGACGCAGAAGCCGATGGCCCGCATCTGGTCCGTGCTGGTGACCTTGTCGCGCAGTTCGCGGATCACCTTGGCGGCGCGGGCGTCGTTGCCGGTGTAGAGGTTGCTCAGCTGTGTGGTGTCGTAGTTGCCGCGCTTCCACTCCAGCTGGCTCAGGTCAACGTCGTCCGAGACGCCGAAGTAGTGGAACGGCACCAGCAGGTCCGCGTCCAGGGCGTCCCAGAGCCGCAGTTCACTCGCGGTGCGGCCGTCGAAGAACTGCTTGGCGACGTCGACGCCGTCGCCGCGTTCCGGTGTCGCCGTCAGCCCGAGGAGCTGCTGCGGCTGCAGGTGGTCCAGCAGCCGGCGGTAGGTGGGCGCCATGGCGTGGTGGAACTCATCGATGACGACGACGTCGAAGAAGCCCGGTGCCAGCTGTTCGATGCCGAGGGATGAAAGCGACTGGACGGAGGCGAAGATGTGCTTCCAGTGCCTGGGTTTGTGTTCCCCGACGTAGAGTTCGCCGAAGGCGCCGTCCTGCATGACGTCGCGGTAGGTGCGCATGGCCTGTTTCAGGATTTCCTGGCGGTGGGCGACGAAGAGCAACTTCAGATCGCGGCCGGCCGCTTCGCAGAGGCGCTTGTAGTCCAGCGCGGCGATGACGGTCTTGCCTGTGCCGGTGGCTGCGACGACGAGGTTGTGGTTGAACCCCTTGAGCCGCTCGGCTTCCAGGTCCTCGAGCATTTCCTCCTGGTGGAGGTACGGCTGGACCTCGAGGCCGGTGGCTGCCCCGGGGATGGCGGTCCGGCGGCCTCCGTTGCGTTCGAGGGCGGCGGCCAGCTTTTCGCCGTCGCGTTCCGGATCATAGCTTTGAAAGGCTCGCTGCGCCCAGTAGCTGTCGAAGGTGACCTCGAACTTCTGCAGCAGCGCAGGCGTGCCGACGGCGCTGAGCCGGACGTTCCATTCAAGGCCGTCCAGGAGGGCCGCCTGGCTGAGGTTGGAGCTGCCGACGTAAGCGGTGTCGAAGCCGGAGTCCCGGCGGAACAGCCATGCCTTGGCGTGCAGCCGCGTGGCCTGCGTTTCGTAGCTGATCTTCACCTCGGCGCCATATCGAGTCACTAGTTCGTCGATGGCGCGGCGTTCCGTGGCGCCCATGTAGGTGGTGGTAATGACACGAAGTTTGGCGCCGCGCTCCCTTAGCTGTTCCAGCGCCGGATGGAGCAGGCGGAGGCCTGTCCAGCGGACGAACGCGCATAGAAGGTCGACGGTGTTGGCGGACTCGATCTCGGTTCTTAGCTCGGCGGCGAGGTTCGGATCGTCTTTGCTGTTGGTGAGCAGTGCTGAGTCGCTCAGCTTGGTGCTGGGGCGGCGCAGGCTGCGGCGTTTGAGGGTGTCCGGTCGGTGGAGGGACTGGAGCTGAGTGGGGCCCGCGGCTATGCGGTCTGTCGTGTTCAGTTCTTGAAGGAGCTTGTTCGCTAGAGCCACGCGTTCGGTTGGCTTGGCTGCGGCGAGTGCCTGGCGGACGGCGTCGGCGACGTGGCGGGAGAGGATGTCGGGGCTGTCTTCGTCGTCTATGGCGTCGAAGACAGGTTGCAGATCGGACGCGTTGTTCAACAGCCTGCCGAGCGCATCCGTGTTGAGCAGTTCGTACAAGCCCTCGGGCAGCTGCTTCGCTGCCACTCCCCCAATAAATTCAGTCACTTCGCCAGGGTATCGGCTGAACACAACTTCCGCGTGGAACTGGCAAGGCTGCCGACCCTCTGTGAAAAGATGCTTTCCATGGCCCGAAACTGCTGGCTGGACCTGTTGACTGTTGATACCTGGAACAGGTTGGGTCCAACGGAAGTTCAAAGTCTGGCTTCAGCGAATCGAGCCTTAGGTCAGTGCAACAGATGAATCAGGAGAAAACCTGCCGGGTTGCCTAACCCGGGCCTCCCGAGGCGAAACCCAAGCAAGTCGTCGATGCTGCTAGGGCACAGGCACAGAAGATCTTGGCCAAAGCCAAGGAGGACGCCCCGAAGGTCTTCTTTACCGAGCGGGGCTTGATGGAGGATGTTCAGTTCCAGCGGCTGACGCAAAATCTGACGGTGCTGCCTTGAGTTGAGGACGCTCACGGGTAAGCGACTGGATGATCAAGAGTCGTGCTTCATCGCGCCGCTCCTCCGTCTCGAATGCGTCGACCAGGCGCTCAGCGGCGAGGGCTCGTTCCACTTCCAGGGGATGGTTGAAGAACATCTGAAGCTCACTCGACGCTGTCGATGCGTTCCGGAGAACTGCTTTGGCTACGAAGCCGGTGAGGCCAGCGGCAGCGGCTGCAATGGCTGTAGAGGCTATGGCTGATTCCGCCGTTGTCGCAAAGATCGTCATGAGGCCCATCGCTGCCACAAGTAGGAAGCCCGCAATTAGATACCAAGCGGTGCTTCTCTTAGTCGATTCAGCGTAGTTCATCACTATCTGGTGATAGTGACCCAACTGATTCTTATTGGCTTTCCAAAGTGCTGCCAACTCGACCGAATCTTGCTCTGCGTTCTCTTCCGCCAACTGATTTAGTGAATATTCGGTAAGGAACTGGCGACGCTTCTCTGTCAGCTGGAATGTGGCCGCCAACAGCGTGATCAGAAGACCCACGTAGGCCGCAAGAATCCAAAAGAAGGACTTTAGGTACTCGACCTCATTGACGAAAAAGAAGAACACCGCAGCAAGCGCTGCCACGAGGCCTGTGGCGAGAGTTATCAAGCTGTTTCGGCGGGCTATTGCACGCTGAGGTGAGATCTTCCAGGCTTTGTCGATAACCAGCTCTTCATCAGTAAGGGGGCGCTCGGCCGGCTGGAGTATCTCAAGGAGTGGATTTCGTCTTGTCCCTGGTGGTTCGGTCGGCGCGGCGGTTTCCATTGTTCTCCCCATTCGTGATTTCAGTCGTATGCCATCTCATCCGCAAGTGCGCTGGAGAGATCTTTAGTTTGTAGAGAAAAGTGCTCTATTGAAGATATACGGCAGCAACCGACCGCATCGACTCATGCCATGAATCAATCTTCGTTTGAACGCGGTGAGCTTGCTGCCGATACTCTAGCTGGAGCCATTACGTCTGCTCCGCAGCAACCAAGGAATCATAGACGGCAAAGTCATCCACGTTGGTCATCTGTCGTGTGAAGGCGGTGAGAAGGCCGGCGTTGCGTGGTCGGGCAGCAATGCAAGCCGTTCAGGGGACGGTGCGGGTCGCCACGAAATCGCGAAGGGCATCCGGATCAAGGCCGCTCCCTCTTGGCTTCAGCGATCGGTGCACGCCGAGGCCTCCTATCTCGTCGTGAAGCGAGATGCGGACCAGAGAAACCCCCTCTTCGTGGACCGCATAGGCGTCCTTCACGGCGTCGTAGAGGGCGCGCTGCTTCCAGCGGGGCGACCCGTTTCCCTCCAAAACCCGCGGCGGGGCGGCGTCGCCGAACATCTTCTCACTCGAGGGGCTGGACCACTTTCCGCCGTAGCCTCCGGCCTTCAGACATTCGACTTCGTGGGCAGAGCTGTAGCGTACGTAAGCCGCCGACCATGGGATCCCCCAGGACCATGTCAGTCGGTCCGTGAGCTGCCGGTATCGGTTGAAATGCAGCTGTTCGTCGAACTCGATGAACAGGCCGTCGGCCGTCGCGAAGTCCCACCTCCCACTCGTGAAGCCCCGGTAGCCTGCCGAGCCGCCGAAGGCGCGATGAAGGTCGACCAGTTCGGCTCGCACCCGCTCTGGCAAGCCTGTGGTCGTGGCGGGGTTTTTTTGGTTGCAGGCATCCTTCGACAGGACGTCGTAGCCGGCCTTGACTAGTTCGGCTCTGAATGCTTCTGCCAATTTTCCCATGGCGACAACCTAGCAGGCGTGCGCATCGGCGCCCGTCGACCCGGAATCAGCGCATGTTCCTGAGTAGCCACTGCCCGACCGAACAGAACTCCTCGTGGCCAGGACATCGCTCCGCCCGACATCGCCGCCGCCCGCACCAATGCCAGGTTCTCGCTCGGCAGGGGGCAAGACGGCGGAAGCGATGGAGCAGGCCCGACACCAGGGCTGCTTCGGCATGGTCGTCCGCTCCGATACCCGACTGCTTTGTGACCCAGATCCAGATTCTGAGCTGCGGACTTGGCAAGTAGACACGTTCTAGCTGATACCGACACCATGCCAAGAAGATCAACTTCACCTGAGACAAAGGTCGAAGACGGCAGGTCAGTAGCTCATCTCCGGAAGTCACCGGGGAGCCGCTCCAAGGAGGACCCCGACTCCCAGTCGTTGCCGTCCTGTCCGGGTTACGCGAGCGCCCGTTTACGAAACGCAACGCGGTCCCCCACCCACCACCTACTGTTGATCCTGCACGCAACGAAACCGTTTACGTAAACCGTTTTCCGAAACCGATTACGTAACGCTGACATCACCCAGCAGGCACCCTCAGGGAGGAGGAACAGTGGTCACCATCCGCGATGTCGCCAAACACGCCGGCGTCTCCCCCGCCACCGTCTCCCGGGTTGTCAACGGTCTCGTCGGCTACTCCGACGAAACCCGGGAACGCGTCGAGACTGCGGTCAAGAGCCTCAGCTACGAGACGGACTACCTCGCCCGGGGCCTCAAGACCCGGCAGACGTCCGTGATCGGCCTCCTCGCCCCCATGGTCTCCGACGCCCTCGCCTCCCAGGTCATGCAAGGTGTGGAGGAGGAAGCCCAGGAACGCGGCTACGCCGTGATGCTCGGCCGCACCGGTGCCAAATCCGCCTACATCGCGGGCTACCTGCGGACGCTGCGGACCTACCGGGCCGCCGGCGTCATCCTCATCTCCGCGGTGATCACGCCGGAGACCAGGCAGCTGCTGGGGCCCAACGTCCCCATCATCTCCGTCGCCATCAGTGACAAGTCGGGTTCCCCCAGCGTGGCCATCGACGACGAGCAGGCAGCCTACGACGCGACCCGTCACCTGCTGCGGCTCGGCCACCGGCGCATCGGCCTGCTGACCGGCGACCCCGCATCGATCTATGTCGCCCAGCCCCGGAAACGCGGCTACCTCCGCGCCATGACCGAAGCCGGATGCACCCCGGTCACCGCGACCGGCAGCTTCTTCTACGAAAGCGGGGCTCCCGGCGTCGACGATCTACTGCAGCAGGAACCCGGCCTCACCGCGATCTTCGCGATGAGCGATGAGATGGGCGCCGCCGTCGTCAATGAACTGCAGCGGCGCGGGCTCCGGGTGCCGGAAGACGTCTCCGTCTTGGGCTTCGACAACACCTCCACTTCGCTGCACGTCAACCCGCCGCTGAGCACCATGGCGCAGCCGCTCGAGGAAATGGGACGCATGGCCGTGAAAAAGCTGCTCCGTTCCCGCGACCTGGGGCCGAAGATCATGCCCCACCGGCTGATCGAACGCGGCTCCACAGCGCCACCCGGCCAACCACCCACCGGCTAAGCCCCACCAGACCACACCTCCACGGCGGCAGCCGGCACTCCCCCATGCCACCAACCAGCCACCGCCGCAGTTCCGCATGCACCAAACCACCCGCACCACCCACCTCGCATCACCCCAATCAACAAGGAGCAACACATGAGGCAGCGCCGCCGCACCTGGCAGACTCTTCTCGCCACCACCGCATCCCTGACCGTCGCCGCCGTCGCCCTCACCGGCTGCGGCGGGACGGCCACGGAAGCGAAGAGCACCTCGAAGGCCGCCGCGGCGTCCTTCGAGGGCAAGGGCCCGATCAACTACGTCTCCAACCGCGACGCCTCCGGTGCCGCGAACAAGAGCATCGAGGAGTGGAACGCCGCCCACCCGGAGGAGAAGGTCACGTTCATCGAACTTCCCGACTCCGCGGACCAGCAGCGCCAGCAGCTCATCCAGAATGCCCAGATCAAGTCGGACACCTTCAGCGTGCTGAACCTGGACGTCGTCTGGACCTCCGAGTTCGCCGCCAACAAGTGGATCCTGCCGCTGCCCGCGGACGCTGTCCCCACCGACAAGATGATCCCCGCCACGGTCAACGCCGCGACCTACCGGGACACCCTGGTCGGCGCCCCGTACTACACCGACGGCGCCCTGTTCTACTTCCGCTCCGACCTGCTCAAGGCCGCCGGCATCGCCGCCCCGCCCAAGACCTGGGACGAGATGAAGACCGCGTGCAAGGCGATCCTGGCGCTCCCCGAAGCCGCCGGCATGTCCTGCTACACCGGCCAGTTCGACAAGAATGAGGCCCTCACGGTCAACTTCTCCGAGGCCGTGGCCTCGGCCGGCGGCACCGTGGTCGACGCCGACGGCAAGCCCACCGTCAACACCCCCGAAGCCAAGGCCGGCCTAAACCTGCTGGTGGACGGCTTCAAAGACGGGCTCTTCCCGTCCGACGCGATCACCTACCTCGAAGAGCAGGGCCGCCGCGCGTTCCAGGACGGCAAGCTCGTCTTCATGCGCAACTGGCCCTTCCTGCACGCCTCCCTGAGCGCCACGGACGGCTCCAGCAAGGTGGCCGGCAAGTTCAGCATCACCTCCATCCCCGGCACCGACGGCCCCGGCGTCTCCACCCTCGGCGGCCGCAGCCTCGCCATCTCCCCGTTCACCCCGAACAAGGCCACGGCGCTGGAGTTCGTCAAGTTCTTCACCAGCGAGGAGCAGGCCCAGAAGCGCCTCGCCCTGTCATCCCGCGCGCCGGTCTACGCTTCCCTCTTCGAGGATCCCGCCGTCGTCGCCAAGCGCCCGTTCTTCCCGACGCTGCTGACCTCGCTGAACAACGCCCAGCCACGCCCCAAGGTGGTCCAGTACGGCGCCACCACCAAGGCGATCCAGGAAGAGGCTTACGCGGCCATCACCGGCGCCAAGGACACGGACACGGCCCTGAAGGACATGCAGGCCAAGCTCACCGAGCTGTCCAAATAACTCAGCCCGCAGTTCAGACCCCACGCCTGGCCGACCGGTCCATCCCGACCGGCCAGGCAGCTGCAACTCCAGTTAGGTACCCAGCATGACGACGACGACCGCCCCGCCCGCTGGCGCGCAGACCGGCACGCCCCAGCCAGGCCGCCCGCGCAGACGCGGCAACCGCTCCCCCGGTGAAGGCCGGATGGCCGCGATGCTGCTCTCCCCCACCATCCTGGTGCTGGCCCTGGTGATTGTGTACCCGCTGCTCTCCGCGGTGCACCAGTCCCTGTTCCGCGCCGAATCCGGCCTGGACGCGGACGGCTTCGTCTCCGACGTGGAATCCTTCGTGGGCCTGGCCAATTACGCCGACCTCTTCGTCGGCGAATCCGGCCGGCGCTTCCTGAACGCCTTCGCCAACACCACCTTCTTCACCGTCACCACGGTGTTCCTCGAGACCGTCCTGGGCCTGGCCCTGGCCCTCGCCATGAACCGCACCTTCCGCGGCCGATCCTTCCTGCGCGCCAGCATCCTGGTCCCGTGGGCCGTGCCCACCGCCGTCTCCGGCCTGCTGTGGCGCTGGATCTTCCAGTCCGACGGCATCGCCAACACCATGCTCGGCAGCGAAATCCTCTGGACCGCCGAAGGCAACGCCTCGAAGGTCGCCGTCATCATCTCCGAAGTCTGGAAGACCGCCCCGTTCATCGGCCTCCTGGTCCTCGCCGGTATGCAGGTCATCCCCGGCGAAGTCTACGAAGCCGCCAGGATCGACGGCGCCGGCTGGTGGCGCCAGCTCGGCTCCATCACCCTCCCGCTGGTCAAGCCCACCCTGCTGGTGGCCGTGCTGTTTCGTATGCTCGATGCGCTGCGCATGTTCGACCTGCCCTTTGTGCTGATCGGCCCGGGCAAGGAATCGGTGGAAACCCTCTCCATGCTGGCCTGGGACGAATCCAACCAGCTCCGCTACGGCTCCGCCTCCGCGTTCGCCGTCATGCTCTTCCTGTACGTCGCCGTCGTCGCGATCGTCTTCGTAAAGGTCCTTGGCGCCGACGTCACCGGCGCCAAGGAACTGAAGCTGCTGTCCAAAAAAAGCGCGAAGAAGTCCCGCTCCCTGGCCAACTCCGAACAGAAGAAGGCCGAGGCCACCCGATGACCATCTCCGACCTCCGCAACGCCGCAGCCGACTCCGGCGCCAACGCGCCCGACGCAAGCACCGCCGTCGGGCCCGGCAAAACGAAACCCAAGCGCACCTGGCGTTCCTACAGCGTCTACGCCGGCCTGGCCCTGATCTTCGCCTACTGCCTGGCGCCGTTCTACTGGATGCTGGTCTCCAGCCTCCGCCGCACCGCGGACATCTTCGACAACACCCTGCTGCCGGCGCCGTTCTCGCTGGAGAACTACACCAAGGTGTTCGACGGCTCCACGATGTTCGGCCAGGCGCTGCTCAACTCCCTGATTGTCGCCGGCACCACCACCACGTTCGCGCTGGTCCTGGGCGTGTTCGCCGCCTACGCCATCTCCCGGCTGAACTTCCGCTTCAAGTCGGTGGTCCTCGGCGTTATCATCGCCACCTCGATGTTCCCCGGCATCTCCGTGGTGGTGCCGCTGCTGCGCCTCTTCACGGACATCGGCTGGATCAACACCTACCAGGCGATGATCGTGCCGAACCTGTCCTTCGCGATCCCGCTGGCGGTCTGGAACCTCACCACCTTTATGAAGGCCCTGCCGTTCGACCTCGAGGAAGCGGCCATGATCGACGGCTGCACCAAGTGGCAGGCGTTCCGCCGGGTGCTGCTGCCGCTCGCCGCGCCGGGCGTCTTCACCACCGCGATCCTGACGTTCATCCACAGCTGGAACGAGTTCATCATCGCCCTGTCGATGATCAACGACCCGAAGATCCAGACCGCCACTGTGGCGATCTCCAAGTTCACCGGCGCCACCGAATTCCAGGCGCCGTTCGGCGAGCAGATGGCCGCCGGCGTGATCGTCACCGTACCGTTGGTCATTATGGTGCTGATCTTCCAGCGGCGCATCGTCGAAGGCCTCACCGCGGGCGCCAGCAAATGAGTCCTGCCGAAGAGACCGCTTTGGCGCCTGCCGCTGAGTGGTGGCAGTCCGCCGTGATCTACCAGGTCTATCCGCGCTCCTTCGCCGACGGCGACGGCGACGGTGTGGGTGACCTCGCCGGGCTCACCGCCCGGCTGCCGTACATCGCTTCCCTCGGGGTCGACGGGATCTGGATGACCCCGTTCCAGCCCTCCCCGCAGGTGGACCAGGGCTACGACGTGTCCGACTACTGCGGAGTGGACCCGCTGTTCGGCACCATGGAGCAGTTCGATACTTTGCTGGAGCTCGCGCACTCGCTGGGCCTCCGGGTCCTTCTCGACGTCGTCCCCAACCACTGCTCCGCCGAGCACCCGCTGTTCCAGGCGGCCCTCGCGGCCGGCCCGGGCTCGCCTGAGCGGGACATGTTCCACTTTGTTGAAGTTCCAAGGGACATGTCCGACGACGGCGGTAACGTCGCCGGCGACATCCCGCCGAACAACTGGCAGAGCGTCTTCGGCGGCCGCGCCTGGAGCCGCGCCAACCCCGGCTCGGCGACGGACACGGACTGGTACCTGCACCTCTTCTCACCCGAACAGCCGGACTGGAACTGGCGCAACCCCGCCGTCGGCGACTACTTCGACGGTGTGCTGCGCTTCTGGTTCGACAAGGGCGTGGACGGCCTCCGGATCGACGTCGCGCATGCCCTGTTCAAGGCCGACGGCCTGCCCGACTCGCCCTCCACCGGCGGGGTGGTGGACGGGCTGCGGTCCAACCCGCAGGTCTCGGACCAGGAGGAAGTCCACGAGGTCTACCGCCGCTGGCGCACCCTGGCCGAAAAGTACGAGCCGCACCGCCTGCTGGTGGGCGAGGTCAACCTGGAACCGGCCCGCGCCGCCCGCTACACCCGGGCCGATGAAATGCAGCAGGCCTTCGCGTTCGCGTTTGTGAAGCTCGGCTGGGATCCGGAGGCGTGGGCCGCCGTCGGGAACGAACTCGAAGCTGCCCGCCAACTGCACGGCGCGACGCCGACGTGGGCGCTGGAAAACCACGACATCGTCCGTTCCGTCACCCGGTTTGGTGGCGGGGAGGTCGGCGCACTGCGGGCCCGCGCGGCACTGGTGGCACTGCTGGGACTGCCCGGTCCGGCGTACCTGTACCAGGGCCAGGAACTCGGGCTGCCCGAGGTCGACGTCCCGTTCGATGCCCGGGTGGATCCGATGTGGGCCCGCGGCGGCGTCTGCCGCGACGGCGCCCGCATCCCGCTGCCCTGGACCGCGGACCCGGCGCTGAGCCACGGCTTCTCGCTAGGCGATACTTCCGCCGAGCCGTGGCTGCCACAACCCGCGGACTGGGGCGCGCACGCCGTCGACCTCCAGCAGCAGGACCCCGAGTCCTCGCTGGCGTTGGTCACCAAGGCGCTCGAACTGCGCCGGCTGCTGTGGAAGACGGAGGTCTTCGGCCCGAACGACGGCGGAACCTGGCGCATCGAGGCCGGAAACCTGCTCATCTGCGAACGCAGCGCCGACTTCTTCGTCGCCGTCGCGATGGGGAGCGAACCCGTGAAACTCCCTGCGGGGACCGTGCTGCTCAGCGCTGCGCCGCTGGCCGAGGACGGCTGGCTGCAGCCCAACAACGCTGCCTGGTTGCTGCGGGACTGACTTGACCTGTCGTAGAAAAGGCCGTCCACGTTTCTTCAGGAACGTGGACGGCCCTGCAAGCCAGCCAGTCAGTCCGGTTGCGTCAGGTTGGGCACACTCCTTACGGTTTCTTCGTGCCCGTCACCACCCGCACGCAGGGCCCAGTTCTCCCGGGTGTGGCTTCCTTGAACCGGCGGACGTCGCGATCCGTCCGGCGCACGGCGAACTCGACAGTGACGGCTTCTCCCGGCCCAACCTGACGGTGACGTTCGGCGTCGGGCCTGCTGGCGGAGACGGAGAATTCCTCCGGCATTCCCGCAGCGAGCGCCGCATTGGCTGAAATGCCTGGGCTAGGAAATCGGGGAGAGACCATATACTCAATTTGACGCAGTAGCGTCAAAGGTCTGGCCTTCAGCGATGTTGCTGATGGGCCGAAAACATGGGGATCACAAATGAATAGCAACCGATTGCCTAAGGGCACGCCGGATTCGTATTATGCGCCGCAGCAGCGGAAGCCGAAAGTCTCGACATTCATTGTCGGAGCCCTGGCTGTGGCGGCCATAGCGCTAGGTGCTGCCAGCGGCGGAGTGGGCGGAGCGCTGATATTTCTCGCCATATTCGCCGCTCTCACCGGCCTTTATGTTGTGGTCACTGGCCGCCGTTCCTGGGCGCGATTGCCGGGCAGCCGAAAAGTTGGAGGCATAGTTCTTGCTGCTTCTCTGGTGTTATTTGTTGTTGGCGGAATAACCCTGCCGCCCCCATCGGCAGAAAGCATTGCTGCCAAGGCGGCGTCCGATAATTCAAAACGGGCAGCAGACGAAGCATCCCGCGTCTCCGCGGCCTCATCACAGTCTCCGTCGGCCGATCCTTCTCCAACACCATCGCCGAAAAATACAGGGGAACCACTGGATCCCGACAACGTCACGGAACTCGCCAAGGGCATCAGCTACGCAGCTCCGAAGAGCCAACCGGCCTACGCTACGAAGGCACTTGATCTACTAGCAACTCTGACCATCAAGGCCGATGCGACCTCGACCGGATATGCCGCCCGAGCCATGTACGGAATGGCGTGGGCAGATGTTGACCGGAACGGTTGCGACACCCGGAACGACATACTCAAGCGCGACCTGACCGACGTCGCATTCGCAGACGACGTGCACTGCAAGGTGACGAGCGGGATCCTTGCCGATCCCTACACCGCCACGACCATCCACTTCCAGCGGGGCCCCGAAACCAGCAGTGCAGTGCAAATCGACCATGTGGTCGCGCTGGGCGACGCGTGGCTGAAGGGGGCGCAACAGCTCACCGGGACGCAGCGCATGGCATTCGCCAACGATCCCTTGAACCTCCAGGCCACGGACGGGCCCACCGATGTCCAGAAGGGCGACAGTGACGCGGCGGCATGGCTGCCGCCGAACAAAAGCTTCCGCTGCGATTACGTGGCCCGGCAGGTTTCCGTCAAGGCGACGTATGACCTGTGGGTAACGCGGGCCGAACACGATGCGATGGCAAGCGTACTGGGTGATTGTGCCGGTCAATTGGTCCCAACCAATGAGAAGGAAGCTGCGGTCGTCGCGGCTGCCGAGTCGGCAGAGGACAAGTCTGAAGCAGTCGTCGTTGTCCCCGAGCCCGTGGCACCGGCGCCTGCGCAGTATGTTCCGCCGGCACCCGTCTACGTCGCACCGGCCCCTGCGCCGTATGTACCACCGGCTCCCGCTCCCGCACCCTATGTGCCGCCGGCACCTGTCTATGTGCCCCCGGCACCTGCCGCCTATTACGCCAATTGCACCGCTGTCAGAGCGGCCGGCGCGGCACCCCTCTATGCCGGACAGCCCGGCTACAGCTTCTCGCTCGACCGGGACCGCGACGGGGTGGCCTGCGAGTAAGGGCCCTTCCCGAGAGGAAGGGCCCATGCCCGACGGCGGTTCGTCCTGCCGCCGTGGGCGCACAGGCGACAGCGGCACCCAAGACCCGGGAGCCGCCGTCGTACTTCTTCTCGGCACTACTCCGTGCCGTCGGGACGGCGGCACGGACCCCATCGTGTACCTGTCTCTTCAGGGCGTGGGCGGCGGCACCCATCTGAAAGACGAGTACGGCTTGCCCGTGGGCCACAACGTCTATCTCAAGATGGATCCCCTGAGCAGTGCCGGGAAAACCCTCACGGAGGCCGAACGGGTCATCAACGTTTGACGAGATCAAGAAGAACTTCCGGGATCGGGAACAGAAACCCGGTTCCGAGTAACGGGCATCCAGCCAGCGAGGGACCTCGCAGCGCCCAGCACTGCGAGGTCCCTCTGTTTGTCACTGGGCCCTGGGCGCCACCCATAAGATGAGGCATGGACTTTGCCGGTACGCTCTGGACGGTTTTGGGGGCCGGGCTGGTTCTGCTGATGCTCGTCGACGTCTTTCGTACGCTCCTATATCCCCACGGCTCCGGTCCCGTGGGCCGCGGGATCATGCGCGGATTCTGGCTGGTATCCAGAAGACTGCGCGGCCGGGGCTCCTTCATCGCAGCACCTTTGGCAATGGCCGCTGTTATTGGCGCCTGGGCGGGCCTCGCGGCCATAGGCTGGGCCCTGCTGTACTTGCCGCATCTGCAGTCCGGTTTTATTCATGGACCCGGAGTGCCGCAGCAGGGCGACTTCGCGGAAGCGCTCTACATCTCCCTGGTCACGCTTTCCACGGCGGGGTTCGGCGAAATCGTGCCGGCGCATCCGCTGCTCAGGCTGGTCGTGGCCCTCCAGGCCGTCACCGGTTTCGGTTTGCTGACAGCAACGGTCACCTGGATCCTGCAGATGTACCCGGCCCTTAACCGCCGCCGGGCCCTTGCCCACGAGCTGAACTTGTTCAGGGAGGCTGCGGGTCCTGCAGGTGTACTGTCCGTGGAACCCACGCATGCTGCCGGGCTGCTGGAGTCAATGGCCGGAAACGTATCCCTAGTGAGCATCGATCTGCTTGCGTTCCATGAAACCTACTATTTCCGTGAAATCGAGCAGCGCGGCTCCTTGCCGGCCACCGTCGCCTATGCCCAGGAGCTGGCATCCGAAGCCCAGCGCAGCGACAACCCTGAGCTCCAGTTCGCCGGCCGGATGCTCCGCGCGGCGCTGGACGGACTCGCGGACGTCCTCCGCGGCAAGTTCGGCCATTCAGGAACCACCTCTTCTGAAGTATTCGACAGCTACGAGCTGCACCACCGGCACCTGCGGGGCGGAAACTAGAGACGAACCAGCGTGCGGGTGGCGCCCTGCCGCGCCGACGCCTGGTTCACGGTCGTCCGGCCCGTCATCGCAACCTTGGCGGCCTAGACATCGCAGTCTCGTAGCCAGCTGAATCCGGCTCCCGCCTTGGTCGCGGAAGCCGGATCACTTCGCCTTTGCTTCGGGCGGCTGCGATGCCCTGCGTCGTTGATCGGAGCCAGACTCCGGCCTAACCGCGCTGGGCGATGTTGATGATGTTGCCCTCGCTATCCAGGAACCAGGCTGCCTTCCCCCAGGATCCCGTCGCGATGCCGTTCTCCGTCTTCAGCCCGGGAAAATCGTAGTCTTCGAAGACGACACCGCGGCCTCGCAGTTCCTCCAACTCGCCTTCGAGATTATCCGTTTCCCAGCCCATCTGGGTGTTCTTGGCCGACCCGGCATTATCCGTCGGGTAAACGAGGAAGCGGGTTCCTTGGCCGCAGCTGTACCTGAGGCTGCCGTCCTCCATGGATTCGTCGGGTTCGATTCCCAGCTTGTCCCGGTAGAACTCCTTCGCCCTGTTGATGTCCTTCGCGGGGAGGACAGCCACGATGTTTGAATCCTTGAGCATGATGATTCCCTTCAGTGCGTTGATGAGCGCAGGGATGGCATTGCCCCCCGGTTTCGGTCTCCGGAATCCTTGTCCGGACGCCGTGACTGCCCCTTGCGCCCAGCCGGGGCGGCCACCTGGGACCCTTGAACGCCGCGCCACCCCATCACCATCGCGAAGGGTCCCCGAAGCTTATGTGGCCATTATGGACCGCTTTGGTCCTTCGGAAAATGGCTGGCTGGCACCCGGCCAACGTCCTGAGCGCAGGGCCGCCGTGCCGGCCGCGCCGCTTCCGTCAGCACGCCCGATGCTCCCCCAGGCGACCGGGAAACCGTCGTAGGCCCTGCACCGCAACGGATGGACCGAGTCGTTCGATAACTTGCAGGCGGTATTAGGTAGTCGCACCTGACAACGCCGTCTGCTGCTGCGCTGCTGGGCCAAGCGTGGCAGAGTGCTGCCATGGCAGCTTTCAGTCAGTCCGATGACCTCCGGGGCGCAAAATTCACCGACGTGAACCTGCGCGGAGCCCGGTTCGTCCGCTCCGACCTGTCCGGCGCCGTGCTGCGCGGGGTGGACGTGGCCGGGGCGGAGATCGATGCGCCGTGGCTGTTCGATGGCGGGGACGCCCTGCTGGTCAACGGCGTCGACGTCGTCCCGTTTGTCGAGGCCGAACTGAACCGCCGCTTTCCCGGCCGCGCCGAAAGACGCGCAGCTTACCCCGACGGTCTTCGTGCGGCGTGGACGGTGCTGGAGCGGACCTGGGCGACTGCGCTGGAGCGGGCCGCGGCCATGCCGGCGGGCACGGTGGATATCTCGGTGGATGGTGAGTGGTCCTTCGCCCGGACACTCCGGCATCTGGTGATGGCCACCGACACGTGGCTTCGCAAGGCAATCCTGGAAATCGATCAGCCCTATCACCGGCTCGGTCAGCCGAACGTGGAATACGCATCCGACGGCTACGACACCTCGGTCTTCACCCCGGACGCACCCTCCTACCAGCAGGTGCTGGAAGTGCGCGCCGGCCGCCAGGCCATGGTGCGCAACTACCTCGCCGCGCTCACCCAGGAGCAGCTGTCCGGGGCCCGCACGAACCCCTGGGCCCCCGGGCAAGCCGAGACGGTACTCGCCTGCCTGCATACGATCTTCGACGAAGAATGGGAGCACCTCCGCTACGCCGTCCGTGACCTGGACGTGATCGAGGCAGCGATTCCCACCCCAGCACCCGCGAACGGCAGAATGGAACCATGACCCTCACAACGTTCGCGCTCATCCGTCATGGCCAGACCGACTGGAATGCACAGCGCCGGCTGCAGGGAGCCACCGACATTCCGCTCAACGACGTCGGCCGCGGCCAGGCCCGGGACGCCGTCGCCGTGGTGTCCGGCTATAAGTGGGACGCGGTGGTGTCCTCGCCGCTGAGCCGGGCCGCGGAAACCGCGGAGCTGATCGCCGGCGGGCTGGGGCTCGCCGTCAACCGCCATGTGCCCGAACTCGCCGAGCGCAGCTTCGGCGACGCCGAGGGCCTGCAGGACGGGCCCGAACTGGAGGCCCTGCGCATCCCCGGTGGATTCCGTGGCGCCGAGACTGAGGACCAGGCGGCAAGGCGCGGACTCCTGGCGCTGGAAACCCTGGCCGAGGAATTCCGCGGCGGCCGCATCCTGGTAGTCGCCCACGGCACGCTGATCCGGCTGAGCCTGAACCGTGCGATCGGACGCCAGCTCGAGCGCATCAACAACGCCGCGCTGAACCTCGCCCACCACCACCCGGCCGACGGCTGGCAGCTCGAATACCTCAACGGCGCACCGGTGACGGCCGCGGCGCTGAGCTGAGCGCCGCACTGCCGCCGGCCGGCCCCGCCGACGAACTGTTCACCCGCGGTCCAGTCCCCCGAGGACACCAGTCCATGTTCCTTCCCTAAGGTTGTCGGGTCGCCGGCGCAGCGCCGGCACCCGTCACCCAGGAGGAACCACCACCATGCGCACAGTCCTGACCGCCGCGGCCGCCGCCGCACTCATCGCCTCCCTGGCGAGCCCCGCCGTCGCCGCTCCAGCCGCCACCTCACCCGCCGAAGCAGCCTCCGCGCCGACGTCGAACGCCGCCGGCACAGCCGAGACGAAAACGAACGAGCGCAACGGGTCCTTTGACCTGCAGGCACACCGCGGAGGCCGCGGCGAGTGGACCGAGGAATCCCTGGCTGCCTTCGCCAACTCGCTGGCGCTGGGAGTGACCACCCTGGAACTGGACACCCACCTCACCAGCGACGGCAAGATCATCGTCTGGCACGACGACACCATCCAGGCAGACAAATGCCAGGACACCGCACCGGCCACGCCGGGCGACGCCGGCTTCCCGTATGTCGGCGATCGGGTTGCCGAACTGTCGCTCGCCCAGATCAAAACACTTGACTGCGGGTTCACCCAGCTCAAGGGGTTCCCCGAACAGGACGTGGTCGAGGGCAACCGGATCGCCGAGCTCAAGGACGTGTTTGGGCTGGTCCGCGACGCCAACGCCAAAAAGGTCCGCTTCAACATCGAGACCAAGGTGGAGGACGGGAAGTCCGGCGGCGCGGGCATGGTGGCCCTGACCAGGGCCGTGGTCGCGGAGATCCAGGCCTCCGGCATGGCGGAGCGAAGCACCGTGCAGTCGTTCGACTGGTCCTCGCTGAACCTGACCAAGAAGATCGCCCCGGAGCTGCCGCTGGTTGCCCTTTCCAGCGGCGACGCCTGGCTTGAGGTCGGCCGGCCCGGCGCCAGCCCCAATCTCGGCGGCATCGACATCGACACCTACGGCGGATCCCTCGCCCAGGCGGCCGCGGCCCAGGGCTACAACGCCATCTCCCCCACGTTCCGTTCCGTCACGCCCGGAATGATCACGGAGGCCCACGGTCTCGGACTGCCGGTCATCCCCTGGACGGTCAACACCACGGCTGATATCAACCGGCTGATGGACCTCGGCGTGGACGGCATCATCAGCGACTACCCCACCCGGCTGCGCGCCGTGATGGAAGAGCGCGGAATGAAGCTCCCGAAGGCATACTCGCCGAAGGTTTAACGGAACCACAACGGCGGCGGGCGGCCGCGTCCCGGGGCCGCCCGCGTCAGCCGAGCGGCGTCTAAGCGTCATTGGCGCTAAGTTTGAGGGATCCCGGCACTTCGCGGGCGTGACGTTCGTTCGTTAGGTGACCAGCCCCCGCCGACCATACCGGCCGACACAAAAATGAGGCACCATGCAAGTCCCCGCCATTGTTTGGATATTCACGATCATCGGAATAGTGGGCCTGCTGGCCTTCGACTTCTTCTTCCACGTACGCAAGGCCCACACCCCCACCCTCAGGGAATCGGCCATCTGGTCATCGATCTACGTCAGCATCGCCCTGCTGTTCGGCGTTGGTGTGCTGGTTTTCGGCGGTGCCACCATGGGCACGGAGTACTTCGCCGGTTACGTCACGGAGAAGGCCCTCTCGGTCGATAATCTCTTCGTCTTCCTCATCATTATGGCCAGTTTCCGGGTGCCCCGCGCCGATCAGCAGAAGGTGCTGCTGTTCGGGATCGTCTTCTCGCTGATTGCGCGCACCGCGTTCATCTTGCTCGGCGCCGCCCTGATCAACAGCTTCTCCTGGGTGTTCTACATCTTCGGCCTAATTCTGCTGCTCACGGCCGGCAACCTGCTGCGGCCGGATTCGCACGACGACGACTCCGACGGGCTGATCGTCCGTCTGGCCAAGAAGTTCCTGCCCGCGTCCTCGCACTACGACGGCGACAAGATGTTCACGCTCGTAAACGGCAAACGCGTCCTCACCCCGATGCTCCTGGTGATGGTGGCCATCGGCGGGACGGATATCCTGTTTGCGCTTGACTCGATCCCGGCCATCTTTGGCCTGACCCAGAACGTCTATATTGTTTTCACCGCCACCGCGTTCTCGCTGATGGGGCTGCGCCAGCTGTTCTTCCTGATCGACGGGCTGCTGGACCGGCTGATCTACCTCTCCTACGGCCTCGCCGCCGTCCTGGGCTTCATCGGCGTCAAACTCGTCCTGCACGCCCTCCACGAGAACAACCTGCCGTTTATCAACGACGGCGAACACGTCAGCGTCCTCGAGGTCAGCACCGGCGCCTCGCTGCTGGTCATCCTCGGAGTCCTCACCGTCACCATCCTGGCCTCCGTCTTCAGCCCCAAGGGCAAGGCCAAGAACGCGGTCTCCGGCGCCAAGAGGCACGCCACTGACTACCTGGACCTCAGCTACGAAACCGACATCGCGGAACGGGACGCGATCTTCACCAAGATGGTCAGCGAAGAAGAGCAGCTGCGGACGCTGCCGGAGAAGTACAAGCGGCTCATCCACCATGAAACCGAGTTCCTGGATCTCCTCCACCGCGCCCATGCCGAGCACGACAAGGCCCTGGAGCGGAACGCCCGCGGCTAAACCCAGCAGCCGGCGCGGTGCGGGCAAAAGGCCGCTAGGACAGCCGGCGGGACAATAGCGTCGGCTGTCCGTGCCTGCTGCGGGTCTTTGAGGCGTACATATCGGCATCGGCCCGGCGCAGCAACTCCTCGGCCGTTTCGGTGTCTCCGTTGCTGATCGCCACGCCGATGGCAAGTCCCACCTGCAGTTCGGCCCCGTCGACCATAACGGGTGGTGCCAGCGAATCCAGTACACGCAACGCCACTCGTTCCACATCGTCGACGGTGGCCGGACCGGCGACCAACACCACGAATTCGTCGCCGCTGTAGCGCGCGGCCGTGTCGACGCCGCGGATCGCTCCGGCCAGCCGCGCGGCAACCTGGCAGAGTACCTGGTCGCCGGCGGCGTGGCCCATTGAGTCATTGACGGTCTTGAAGCCGTTGACGTCGCAGAACAGCAGGCCTACCTCCCCGCCGTCGTGCACTGCGGCGGCCAGGGCCATCCCCAGCCGGTCATCGAACAACGCCCGGTTCGGCAGCCCGGTCAGCGAATCATGCATCGCCGCGTACCGTGCTTCCGCCAGCAGCCGTGCCCGGTCCGCCTCGGCGGCCTCGAGCTTACGCATCGCGGCCGCGAGTTCACGCTCGTAGAGCCGGCGTTCCGGGGCGCTGAAGAGGACGATGCGGTCCAGCTCGGGCGCATTCGCCGCGGTGCGGGACCGCGCAGCAGCGAGAAGTACCGGCAGCCGGGTGCCGTTGGCGCCAATGATCTGGACGGAGAGTTCGGTCAGCACCCCGGTGGCGTCCAGCTCCGGCATCGCGTGGGTCAGGTACATAATCCGGTCACCGGCCGGCATCAGCCGCAGCAGGCTTGAACCCACCAGCTCGGCGCGGGATTTGCCGGTCCAGTCGCAGAGCGTCCGGTTCGCCTCCACAATGGTCCCGTCCGGCAGGGTTAGCAGGTACCCGGCCGGCGCGGCATGGAACAGCGCCGCGAAATCCGTGCGGCCCGCCGGCTGGGGCTCCGGCGCGGCGTTCACGTGCCGCTCTGCAGGTAGCCCAGGATGGCGGCCGCTGTCTCCTCGGGCGCGCTGGCCTGCGGGAAGTGTCCCTTGGCGGCCAGGGTTTTGAGTGTGCCCTGCGGCAGCCGTTCGAGCAGGTAGTCGCCGATGTGCGCCGGGGTCACCACGTCATCGGTGGTCTGCAGGATCAGGACCGGAATCCCGACGTCGGCCAGCCGGTGCCGGACATCGGACAGGAACGCCACCCGGGCGAAGTCACGGCCCACCGCGGGGGTGATCCGGCCGAAGCTGCCCCGGATTTCGGCACCGAGTTCGGCGGATTCCGGATTGTTCAAAAACACCGGAGCCATCGAGTTGGCCCAGACCAGGTAGTTGGCGTCGAGGGATTCAAACAGTTCATCGAGCTCGTCGCTGGTGAAGCCGCCGGTGTACCCGTCGTCGGGGTGATCCAGGTAGCTCGGCGACGCCGTCAGCAGCACCAGCCTGCTCAGCCGCGGGCCCCCGTTCTCGTTCGTGGCGGTGGCCTCGCGGGCGGCGGCCTCGATGGCCATCATGGAGCCCACGCTGTGGCCCACCAGGGTCACCTCGCGCAGGTCCAGTTCCGTGCAGATGTTCAGCAGGTCCGTCACGTAGGGGCCGATGCTGGAGTACTTCCCGGCATCATAGGCGCCTTTGTCAGACCCGCCGGACCCCACGTGGTCAAAAAGCACCACCCGGTAGGTGTCCGTGAAATAGGGCAGGACCTTTCCCCACATCTTTTGATCGGTGCCAAAACCGTGGGCGAACATCAGTACCGGACCCTGCTCGGGTCCGGTGATCTGGACGTTGCTGCGTGCTGAAACCGTCATGGCCCGGTGATGCCGCCTGTCTGATGGAAAGGGAGGTCCGGTTCACCCCAGTCGCCGGACCACGTTAGCCGGATGCTTCGATGCGAAGTCCGGCCCTCGAAAATGCTAGCCCTCGGCAGGAGCGTTCGTTGCATTCTCCGGAATGATGCCCCGCGGTTCGGAGCGCTCATTGCTGCGCCGGATCCAGTCCGAAACGTAGACCTTCGGCAGGATTTTAGCCACCGCCAAGGCCACGTACATCACGGTGTTGATGGCCACAAACGCCGCCAAGGCCGCGAAGGCATCGCTTTCGAGCAGTGCGTGCGGCAGCAGGATGCCCGCCGGGACCGTCAGGTGGTTCGTGATCATGGGTGGCTCCCCGGGGTGGTGGGCATGGCGGCGGTTTTTGCTGCGGCGGACGACGCCGGGTGCTGCACGTGCTTCCACGCAGCCTGCCGCCCCACGGACAGATCGATAACACCCTTGACGTAGACGAAGTTCAGGTACATATCAAAGATCAGTTCCGGGAAGATCAGCACCGCCAGCAGCCGTCCGCGCCAGCCTGCCCGCCAGACTGTCACCACACGTTCCACAGTGAAAATCGCCCCCAGGCCCAGCCAGAACGGAAACCAGACCCACTCGTCCAGGGCAAGCAGCATCAGCATGATCAACAGCAGGTAGGACCCCAAGGCGATCACACCATAGCCAATACCGAGCTGCTGCGCCCAATACCGCATGGTCTGCGGCGTGATCCCGTAGGCCCCGAGGTTCTCCAGGGCGCCGCGCTGCCAGCGCAGCCGCTGCGCCCAGAGGGTGCGCCACGTGGGCATCAGCTCGGTGACCACAGTGCATTCCTGCGGCGAAATCATCAGTCCGCCGAGCGACTTCAGCGCAATCGTCAGCTCGTTGTCCTCGGTCAGTGCCGCCGTGTCATAGACGTCCCCGTGCTTACCGGGCAGGGACAACCCGCGGCCTTGCGCCACCGCCCGCAGCGCCGCCGGGCGGAATACCGAGGCGGTGCCGGTCAAAACAAACACCCGGCCCCGCCGCCGTCGCATGTCCCTGGCGTAACGGACGTATTCATTGCGCTGGAACTGGCCCAGCATGCCGTGGCCTTCCTCACCGTAGAAGAGGCCGCCCACGGCCATCAGCGCCCGGTCCTGGCTGAGCCGGCGGACCGCGGATTCCAGGAATCCGTCGTCGAGCTGGGTGTCGGCGTCCATGATCATCACGACGTCGTTGTCCCCCAGTCCGGGCAGGACCTGGCTCAGCACCTGGTTCAGCGCTCCGCCCTTTTTGTGGGTGTTCCCCACTGTTTCGAAGACTTCGACGCCGGCAGCCCGGCAGGCAGCCACGGATCCGTCGGTGCAGTTGTCCGCAACAACGATGATCTTTTCGGGCGGGTGCGACTGGTCCATCAGTGACGCCAAGGTCAGCGGCAGCGAAGCTTCCTCGTTATGGGCGGGGATGAGCACCGTCACCGTGACCGGTCCGGCGTAGACTCCGCGCGTCGCCGCCATAATGACTTTGGGCGCCAAGGGTTTGGTGTTGATGTTCAGCGAGCGGCGGCTGCGGTTACCGATCCGTTGCTCCAGCAGTGCCACCCCGGCCGCGAGGGCCAGGGCGACGGCGATCGCAGCGGTAATCACCCGCGGCGCCGGGGCTTCGGTGGCGTAGAGCACCTTCCAGAGACCGAAGACGAGCCCTTCAACCGGCGCCTCGGAGGACATTGCGCCCCCCGCGGACACCAACGTCAGGAGCGCGGCAGCCGCCGCCACAACGGACCCCGCGATCAGCAGGCCGGCGGAGCGGGAACTGCTCCCGCCGGCGTCCGGGGACCGGCGCTTGCGGGGCCTCCGGTCGCGCTCACGGGGTTCACGGTTATTTGTCATATTTGGCTCCAGCCACCTAAACAGTCAATCTCCAGCAGGATCAACCTCCCGGCAGGCCTACCGGCTGCCTCGAACTGTTCGGTGCCATCGGCTCCGGCGGATGGGGCGTACGCCTTGTTGTTACGCCACCGTGACATCCAACCACCACCGCCGGTCAGCTTGTCGATTGTTGTCATCCTACCGGCGAAGCTTGTCATCTGCCGCAGTATTTCCGCGTATTTCCGTCACGTTCACGCCGGTAAGGTTCGTTCCCGCCACAGCAGCGACACGGCAAACACCACCGCACCCAGGCCCAGCATCACAAAGACCATCAGTCCCCAGTTGGCCTGGTTCACCCCGGTGCCGTAAAAGACACCGATCAGCACGGTAGCCATGATCGCCCCGAGGTACCGGCAGGTTTGGAATATCCCCGCAGCCACCCCACGCTCCTCTGCCCGGGTGGACACATACATGCCCTGGCTCGAAGCAATGCCGACCACCCCGTAGGGCACACCCAACAGTGCTGTCAGGGCCAGGACCAGCGGGATGGCGAACGAGCCGGTCAGCAGCCACATCATCCCCGACGCTGTCACCAGGAGCACAACGCCGGCAATCAGCACACGCTTGACCCCAAAGCGATCAATCGCGCGGACGGCGACGGGTGTGACCACCACCGACATCGCCGCCAGCGGCAGCATCAGCAGGCCTACCATTCCGGGGCTGTACCCCCGGCTTCCTGCAACAGCTGCGGCAAGCCAAAGAAGGCGAAGTAGTAGACGCCGCTGAACAGGGCAAACCCCAGGTAAACGAGCAGCAGCGGGCGGTTGCGTCCCAACAAGCGCAGGTCCAGGAACGGGGTGGCAAAGCGCAGCTCCCGCCAGAGGAACAGCACGGCGAGTCCGGTGCCGGCGGCCAGCAGCCACCAGCGGTAGTCCGGCAGCACGTTCAGCAGCGCCATCATCGCCAGGACCATGGAGCCGACGAAGGCCAGGACGCCGGGGACGTCCGAGTCCCGCAGCAGCTCGACGGCCCGGCCGCTCTCGCGTTCCCCGTCCGGCGGAGCGAACCGCCGGACCAGGAGGATC
The DNA here is from genome assembly GCF_024124825.1 of Arthrobacter sp. H16F315. GTDB lineage: Bacteria > Actinomycetota > Actinomycetes > Actinomycetales > Micrococcaceae > Arthrobacter. The sequence continues at coordinate 96,038 of NZ_JAMXSS010000002.1, forward strand.
GCCGCGACGGCCAACGGAACGTTGATCAGGAAGAGTGCCTGCCAGCCCACAAAACCCACCAAAAGACCGCCCACCACCGGCCCGACAGCGGCCGCCGAGGTATTCGCCATCTGGATGCGGCCCAGCGGCCGGGTCGACTTCACGTGCGCCTGACGGGCCAGTGCCCCCACCATCACCACGGCGCTCGGGTAGGCCGTCGCCGTGCCAAGGGCCATAACGGCCCTGGCCACACAAAGCAGGGCGAAGTTCGGGGCAAAGGGAGCCAGTGCGCAGGTCACCGCCACCAGTGCCATGCCCAGCAGGAACAGCCGGCGCGGACCGAAACGGTCGGCAAGCCGGCCCATCAGCGGCTGGCCGGCCGCGGAGGTGAGGTAGAACGCGGTAATCACCCAGGTGACGGTGGCGACGTCGAGCGCGAAATCCGCACGCAGCACCACCAGGGCGACGGCGATCATCGAGGAGTTCAGCGGGTTCAGGGCAGTACCCAGGCTCAGGCCTGCGACGGCCAGGCCGGTCCGGGGAGAGTTGCTCACGGCAACAGTCTCTCCTACCGCGTGCGGTGCCGGAACTCCGTGACGCGTCAGAGGACCTTGGACAGGAACGCCTTGGTCCGGTCATGCTGCGGATCGCTTAGGATCTGACGCGGTGGCCCGGCTTCGACCACCACACCTTCGTCCATAAAGACCAGCGTGTCTGCCACCTCGCGGGCGAACCCCATCTCATGGGTCACCACGATCATGGTCATGCCGGTCCTGGCCAGTTCCTTCATCACGTCGAGCACCTCGCCCACCAGTTCCGGATCCAGGGCACTGGTCGGTTCGTCGAAGAGCATCAGCTTGGGGTCCATGGCCAGCGCACGGGCGATAGCCACACGCTGCTGCTGGCCACCGGACAGGTGCGCCGGATAGGCGTCCGCCCTGTCGCCAAGCCCCACCCGGTCCAGCAGTTCCCTGGCCCGCTCGGTGGCTTTGGCCTTGGACAGGCCCTTCACCCGGATGGGGGCCAGGGTGATGTTCTCCACGGCGGTCAGGTGGGGGAAAAGGTTAAAGCGCTGGAACACCATTCCGATTTCCTGGCGTTGGAAGGCTGCCTCCTTGAGCTTGAGTTCGTAGAGCTTGTCCCCCTTTTGCCGGTAGCCAACCAGTTGTCCGTCCACTGACAGCCGGCCGCCGTCTACCCGCTCCAGGTGGTTGATGCAGCGCAGGAACGTCGACTTGCCGGACCCGCTGGGGCCCACAATGCACAGCACCTCGCCGGGATCGACCGCCAGGCTGATCCCGCGCAGCACCTTGTTGGTGCCGAAATTCTTGGAGACCCGCTCCGCCAGGACCATGGGCATGTCCGTCATCCTTTTCCGCCAAAGTCCGTGCCGAGCGGTGCGCCCGGTATACCGGGGACCGCCGTCGGTGCCGGTTCCGGCGTCGACGGTCCCTTGCCCGTTTTCAGCCGACCGGTGCCGCGGGAGAACCGCTTTTCAATGAAGTGCTGGCCCACCATCAAAACGGAGGTGAAGAGCAAGTACCAGAGGGAGGCCACAATCAGCAGCGGCACTGGTGTGAAGGTCACCGCGGAAATACCGCGCGACACCCCGTAAAGGTCAATGCTCAACGGGATCGCCGCCACCAGTGAGGTGGTTTTGAGCATCGAAATCACCTCGTTGCCGGTGGGCGGAATGATGATCTTCATCGCCTGCGGAACCACCACAAACCGCATCGTCTGCCCCCAGGACATGGCCAGCGCCGTCGAGGCTTCCGCCTGCCCCTCGTCCACTGAGAGCAGCCCGGCGCGCACGATCTCGGACATGTAGGCGGCTTCGTTGAGTGCCAGTCCGATCACGGCGGTGATAAAGAGGTTGGTGAAGATCTCGTTCGGGATGGTGACCCACGGTTCCGTAAACGGAATACCCAGCGTAAACACCGGATAGATCAAGGACACGATGCCCCAGAAGACCAGCTGTACGTATACCGGGGTCCCCGGAAGACCCAGATGTACAGCCAGGCAATGCTCTTCAGCACGGGGTTTGGTGAGAGCCGCATGATGGCCAGCAACAAGCCGATGACGATCGCGCCGATCATGGCATAAACGGTCAGCCACAAGGTCACCCAGGCGGCCTGGCTGATCCGGCGGTCAAAGATGAATTTGCCGACGTCGGGCCAGCCATAGTCCGAGCGCTGGGCGGCGTCCAGGACAAAGACCGCCAGGCCCAGGACCAGGAGCACCGCCACCAGGATCCGCCAGGGATGGCGCAGCGGGATTGCGACGATCTCCTCCGGCGGCGCTCCGCCGTCGTCGGTTCGGGTTCTGCCGGCCCGCGGCGTCCTGCCCGATTCCGCCTGCCCGCCGGGCTCCGCCTCAATCATCCGGTCGGGTTCCGGTTCGCTCATGTGCTATCACCCTTTGGCTGCCACGTTGAGTGCCGCCGTCTTGATTCCGCCGGCTTCCACTCCCCACTTGGACAGGATCTTGTTGTACGAGCCGTCATCGATCAACGACTGGAGGGCCTTTTGCAGGACCGGCGTAAATTCGCTGCCCTGCGCCACGGGTATGCCGTAGGGTGCCACCTCGAAGGCGGTGCCCGCGGTCTGCAGCTTGTCCTTGGTCTTGGAGATCGCGTAGAGAGTCACTGGTGAGTCGGCGCTCATGGCGTCGACCTGACCGACCACCAGGGCGTTGGTCGCCTGGTCCTGCGCGTCGTATTTGAAGATGGTGATGGCCGGCTTTCCGGCGTCGGTGCAGGCCTTGGACTTGGCGGGCACTTCGTGAGTGTCCTCGTAGGTGGTGGCCTGGACAGCAACCTTGAGCCCGCAGGCGTCGTTAGGGTCGACCGTTTTGCCCTTCGGGGCCGCCCACTGGATTCCGGCGGAGTAGTAGTTGACAAAATCCACCTGCTTTTCTCGTTCCAGCGTGTCAGTAAAGGAGGACATGCCCATGTCATCTTTTCCCGCGCGGACGGCGGGAAGGATGTTGTCGAAGGTGCCGATATCAAAGTTGACCTTCAAGCCCATCACCTTGCCCAGGGCGTTGGTGAGGTCCACTGACCAGCCGGCCGGCGCCCCGTTGTCGTCCTTGAATTCGTTGGGCGGGTAATTGTTTGCCATGCCCACATTAAGCACGCCCGCGCTCTTGATTTTCTCCGGGAGCATCGCGGCAATCGTGTCACTCTTTTTCACGTCGATCGCGTCCGCGGTTCCGGAGGCCCCGCCGGTGGCGGCGGGTTCACTGTTGTTCACGCAGCCGGAAAGCGAGAGCGCCGTGGCTACGGTGAGGACGGGGAGTAGGTAACGGGTGCGCATGGTTTCCTTAGCTGTTCAGAGATTCTCTAAACTCCCGCAATCCTGCGGGAGGGTGCTGTCTGCCTGCTTATTCAGAATTCATGTGTGCGAGGTGCCTGCTGCCGTGGTTTCCAGGATTTCTCCGGACTGACGGATATCCCGAAGGATTTCCCCGCCTCGAGCCTTCAACTCGGAAATACTGGAAACGCCTACTAACGTCATCGTACGCCGCAGTTCGTCACCGAAGATCTCGATAATGCGCCCAACACCCGGCGAGCCCGCCGCGACCAGGCCATACAGGTATGCCCTGCCGATCGAACAGGCATCGGCGCCGAGGGCCAGCGCCTTGAGGACATCGCTGCCCCGCCGGACACCGGAGTCCACATAGATTTCGATCGAGTCGCCCACCCGTTGCCGGGATTCCTGCAGCACATCCATGGGACTCAGCATGTGGTCCAGCTGGCGGCCGCCGTGGTTGCTCAACTGGACGGCGTCCAGGCCAATCCGGGCGGCCTTGTCGACGTCGGCCGGGTTGACGCAGCCCTTCAGCACGATTTTGCCGTGCCATCCCTGGCGCAGGGCCACCAGTTCCTTCCATCCGCTGGTGGCGTCCGAGTGGCCCAAAATGTGTTGCCACATGGACGGGGTGACGACGGACGTGGCCGCAGGACTGCGCGGATCCAGGTTGGGGAAACTGATGCCGTCCGACTTCAGGAAGTTGATCCACCAGGACGGCCGCCGGGCGATGTCCGCGATGGCGGAAAGGGTCAGCGCGGGCGGGGCGGTGAAGCCGTTGTGCAGGTCCCGCTCGCGGGATCCCAGCGCCCGCGTGTCGACGCCGACAATCAGTGTGGTGAATCCCGCGGCCTCGCAGCGCGCGAGTTTGTTCTTCAAGGCCTGGGCGTCGGAGGTCAGCCCGAAGTTGAACCAGCGGTCAAGGTCCGGGTGGCGTTCCGCGATCGATTCCATCGGTACGGTGCTGAGTCCGGCCAGCCCGTAGGGGATCCGTGCCCGGTCCGCGGCCGCGGCGACGGCGAGTTCGCCTTCGGGATGGAACAGCCGGGTTGCGCCGGTGGGAGTCAGCGTCAGGGGCAGCGCGCTGGCTTTCCCGAGCAGGCTCGTGCTGGTATCGGGCCCGGAGACCGGGCCCCAGCTTGGCATCAGTGCCCAGGAATCGAAGACGGCGCGGTTACGCCGCAGCGTCACCTCGTCCTCAGAGCCGCCGTCGAGATAGTCGAAGATCCCGGCAGGCAGGACTTTCTGTGCAGCCTTCCGGTATTCCTCGACGTTGTAGGCGTTGGCCAGCACCCGGCGTCGGCGTGAGAAGACGGGGGCCTTCACCTGGATAAGCTGCCTGGCGTCGCTGATCTTCAAGAAGGGCCTTTCCTGTCGCTGTCCTGCGTTATGGTTCAGCGTAGAAAGTCCCGCCCTGTGCCACTATGGAGATTCCAACAAATTGAGAGGCTCGTCATTAGTAGCAACTACCAAACGACACGGTTGGTGCCGGCGTGACCCCGGCGCCGGCGGGACAGGGGTACTCGCTGCCTACCCTTGCGGACGTCGCCCGCTCGGCGGGGTCGGAAATTGTCAGCCTCGTCGAAATGCCGGCTGACGACCGGCAGATCGTGGCGGGCTCCGTGCTTTACGACTCGACGGCCGTTCCTGCCAGGTACCCGGGCGCTGTTGCGTTGGCCATCGGGCTCTCCCTGTCGGGGAAACGGCTCGGCGTGAAGGTCCGGGAACTCAGGGACGCCGGGTACGTGGCCATTGTCTACAAGTCCAACGGCAGCTCCGACGCAGCGCTGCGCGCCGCCGCGCGTGAGGCGGGGCTGGCACTGTTCCGGGCCGCAGACGCGGTGCCGTGGAACCAGCTCGCCGAGATCATGGACGCCGCCGTCGTCCCGCACCGCCAGTCCGGACACACGCTGGTAGACATCCGGCCCGGAGACCTCTTCGACTTGGCCAACACGGTAGCAGCCCAAACCGGCGGTGCAATCGCGGTCGCTGATCCGGACCAGACGATCCTGGCGTATTCGACGCTGCCGGACCAGCCCATTGACGAGACGCGCAGGAGTTCGATCCTCCGGCTTCATGTGCCGCATTCGGTTGAAACCGACAAGGACTACCGCCGCGTCCATGCCGCCACCGATGCGCTGGAGGTGGCGACGGCGGATCCCCTGCTCCGGCGTACTGCCATTTCCATCCGGGCCGGCGGCTCCGTCCTGGGCTCGCTGTGGCTGCTGGAACGGGCGGAACACCACACCGAGGATGCGAACCGGATCCTGCGTGAAGCAGCCAACGTTGCCGCGCTCCACATCCTGCACAAGCGCACCACCTACGTCTCGAACCTGACCCGCCAGATAGATTTGGTCCAGCCGCTGCTGTTCGAACCGCAACGCGCCGAGCTGGCGGCCATCAGGCTCGGGATCTCCGCGCCGTCCGTCCGGGTGGCGGCGCTGGGCGCCTGGCCGGCCGGCGGCACGGCGTCCGAAACCCTGCAATCCCGGCTCCGGCTCTTCGACGCCATCCGAACCGCCTGCGCCATCCGACTGCCCTCGGCCGTCTGCGGGTTCTCGGACAACATCGTTTACATCGTCCTGCCGCAGAGCACCGAATCGTCCCGGCAGTTTCAACGCACAGCACTTTTGAAGATTGTGCAGAATGCCCGGCGGCTCCTCGCCCGGCCGGTCCTGGCCGCACTGGGCGGGGCTGCCACAATCAATCGGCTCGGCGAGTCCCGGGTCAACGCCGAGCTGGTCCTGGCCGAGCTGGCGCGCAACGTCGCCGAAGGACGCATCGCCGCCGATTCCGACGACGTCGTCTCCGACGATGAATCGCTCGGCGCGTCCCTGCAGCTGCGCCAGATCGTTACCTCGCTGACGGCGGCCGGCCAGCTGCCCGGCGCGCACGCACTCCGGATCGCGGACTACGACGAACAGCACAAGAAGTCCTTCGAAGAAACCATTTACGCCTACCTGCGCTGCAGTGGCAACGCCGTGGAAGCCGCGAAGACCCTGGCGGTGCACGTCAACACGGTCCGCTACCGCTTGTCCCGGGTGGAAGAACTCTTCGGCCTCGATCTGGCCGACCCCGAGACGCGCCTCCTGCTCTGGCTTCAACTCTGGGGAAGGCGCAACTAGCGTCCGGCGGCGGCCCGGGCCGTCAGGTCTTGATTTTCGCGACCGTCATCAGGATCGCCGAGTCCTCTTCCGCTTCCAGGCTGTGCAGCCCGTCCGGCACTATCAGCAAATCACCGCTTTTGCCCTGCCAGGACTCCTCGCCGGCCCGCAGCCGCACGCAGCCACGGAGCACAAAGACCGTCGCTTCGCCGGGATTCCGGTGCTCGCTGAGCTGCGTCCCGGCCCGAAACGCCATCACCGTCTGGCGCAGGGTCTTTTCGTGTCCACCAAACGCGGTGTCGGCAGCCCGCCCGCTGGGGGCCGCCACCGCGGCCGCAATTTGCTGCCGCGCCAGGGCATCAAGGGATATCTTCTGCATGGGGCCACCCTACCGAGAATCGTGTGCGCTGCCGAGGGTCCTTTGCCCCATCCCGGCCAGGAGCTGCGGCGGGGATGGGGAGCTCCCGGGTCAGTACACCACCCGGAAATCGCTGAACCCACCCGTGGCCCGGGAGACCACTTCGTCCACGCTCGCCACCCGTCCCGGGGCTGCCGGCGAGCGCAGCCACCGCCGGAACTCCAGTACCGCCGGCTGGGGTCCCTCCGCGGCGATGGCGACGGATCCGTCGTCGTTGTTCGTGACCGTTCCGGTCAGCCCCAGCTCCGCAGCCTTGCGCACCGTCCCATAGCGGAAGCCAACAGCCTGGACGACGCCGTCCACCCGCGCCGTCAGCCGGACCCATTCACCGGAATCGCCCGTCGGAAGCTCAGCCATGCTCCTAAATGTAGCGCCCGATATATAGCGCCCGATATGGGGCCGCCACCAGGGACGAATGCTTGTCCACATCGGGACCTTAGCCCCTTACCTTCTCGGCGCCCGGCAGCAAGGATGGTTACGTGCGCTGCGTGGACGTGTCGAGACAACGGCATGGCGCCTTGATGTGCCTTACCCTCCCGCAGCGCTGAATGGCCCGAAAGGACAATAACGATGGCAGGACAATTCGAAATTTTCACGGACGCTGAGGCGAAGGTCCGTTTCCGGCTCCTCGGAGCCGACGGTTCGGTGTTGGCGATCTCCAGGTCCTTTGAGGACAAACGGTCGGCCGTAGCGGGCATTACGGCGGTGCGCGAATGCGCCGGCACCGGCTTGGTCAAGGAGGCCCGCTCCCACGCCCGGGCCGGCACCGGCGGCACCCGGCCGGGCCAACCCGCACCGTATCCTCGCCGGCACCGGCCCATCCCCGCCGCCTAAGCGGCGCAACGACACATCGCCGGGCGGCAAGCCCGGCACCATCGGGAGCCCGGGCGGCAAGCCCGGCACCATCGGGAGCCACAATGGCCGAAGCTAGGGTCCACATCAGCGGCTTCCGGATGGACTTCGGCGACACCACAGTGGTTCGCGACCTGTCCTTTGACGTACAAGCCGGCGAGACATTCGGTTTCCTCGGCAGCAACGGCTCCGGCAAAACCACCACCATCCGGGCCCTGCTCGGCATCTACGAGCCCACCGCCGGCACCCTCCACGTCAACGGCCGGGAGTTCAAACCGGAGCACGGCGACCGGCTGGGTTACCTTCCCGAAGAGCGCGGGCTGTACAAAAAGGAAAAGGTCATCGACATCATGACCTATTTTGGCCGGCTCAAAGGTATGGAGCGGCGCGCCGCGAAGCAGTGGTCGCTCGAGTACCTGGACCGGGTGGCGCTGGCGGACCGGGCCTCCACAGTGCTGGACAAGCTCTCCAGCGGTCAGCAGCAAAAGGTCCAGCTCGGCGTCACCATCATGAACAAGCCGGAGCTGCTGATCCTGGACGAACCCACCAAGGGCTTCGATCCGGTCAACCGGCGACTGCTGATGGACATCATCGAGGAACAGAAACTTGCCGGTGCCACGGTGGTGATGGTGACCCACCAAATGGAAGAAGTGGAGCGGCTTTGCGACCGGGTCATCCTGCTCAAGGACGGTACCGCCGAAGCCTACGGCACCATCGATGAGGTGCAGAACAAGTACGGCGGCCGCATCATCCGGATCCGGCACGGCGGGACCATCCCGCCTTCGCCGCACTACGAGGTGATGCTCCACCAGACCAACTATGCGGAGCTCTCCATCACCGATGCCAGCGACGAGGCCAGCATCCTTAAGGACCTGGTTTACGCCGGCGTCAGCGTGCGGAGCTTCACCACCACCAAGATTTCCCTCGAAGACATCTTCATCCGGGTCTACGGTGACCAGAACACGGCGGCCGCTTCCGGGGCAGCCGGAACCGCGCCGTCGCGGAAGCGGGAAGGAACGTAACCGGTGGCACAGCACAATCTCGGCACCGTGCTGAGCTTCGAGTTCGTCCGCACAGTCACCAAACGGCGGTTTTGGATCGGCACCTTGTCCGTTCCCCTGGTCCTTGCCGTGGTCTTCGGTCTCGTTTTCCTCAGCAACACCACCACGGATACCGCCGCCGAGGCCCAGAAGAGCGCCCAGTTCAGCATCGCGTACACGGACGCCTCGGGCCTTATCACTGCCGCGGACGCCGCGATTTTCGGAGCCACGGCGGCGGACTCCCCCGACGCCGGAATCCGGGCCGTGCAGTCCGGCGCTGTCGACGCGTACTTCGACTACCCGGCCCGCCCCGAATCGACCGCCGTGCGCGCCTACGGTGTGGACAAGGGGATATTCGAGAACGGCAAGTACGCCGCCGTCGCGCAGGCCATCCTGGCGCGCGCCGTCGAGCAGAAGATCGGCGCACCGCAACTGTCAGTGCTCGCCAACGGAAAACTCCAGATCGAGACCGTCACTTACAGCGGCGCCAAGGAATCCGGCGGGTTGGGCTCGGTGATTCCACCACTGATCTTCCTGGTGGTTTTCTACGGGCTGATCGTGCTGCTGGCCGGGCAGATGCTCAACTCCACGCTGGAGGAGAAGGAGAACCGCGTCACCGAAATGATCCTGACCACCCTCAAACCGACGACGCTCATCGCGGGCAAGGTGATCGCGCTCTTCGCGATTGGCCTGGTGCAGATGCTGGTGTTCCTGTCACCAATCGTGATCGCCCGGTTGTTCTTCCCCGAGGAGCTCAGCCTGGCCGCGCTGAACCTGCCCCCGCTGATCCTGGACCCGGTCCGGATGACCGTTGGCCTGCTGATCCTGGCCGGCGGCTTCGCCCTGTTCACCACCACCCTGGTGGCCATCGGCGCCGTGATGCCAACGGCCAAGGAAGCGGGAAATTTTATGGGCGCGATGATGGCGCTGATCTTTGTGCCGTTCTACGCCGTGGCCCTAGTGGTCTCCGATCCACAATCCCCAATTGTGCAAATCTTCACCTTTTTCCCGTTTTCCGCACCGGTCACCGCCCTACTGCGCAACGGCTTCGGCTCCCTGAGCCTGCTTGAGGCCGGCATCGTGATCGTAATCCTGTATCTGGGCGCGGCAGTGATGCTCCGTGTGGCAGTGCGGCTCTTCCAGTACGGTTCCATCTCCTACACCTCGAAGGTCAACGTCCGCACCGCATTGCGTGCCGGGTCGCGGCACCGGCCCCCGGCCCGTCCCCCGACGGCGGCCCGCTGAGGGCTGTGGCTTCAAAAGCGCGCTACTTACCCGCGCTTCCGGCAATCCCGTCCGCCGGCCGGAGGGAGGTGATCATGGTCCGGATGTCCTGGTATTCCGGCGTGGACGCGTACAGCTTCGCTTTCTCCAGATACGGCAGCGCGGGGTCCCCGGGCGTCTGATTCAGCTCCGGACTGTACGTCCCGCCGAAGAAGGCGCCGCTCGGCGGCCACAGGAACAGGTGGAACATCGGGCACGCCGTAGCACCGGACTCTTCGGGAACCATGGTGATGCCGTAGGCGGCGATTGTGGACCGGGTGGCAAGCGCCTGCGTGTCCTCACCCCGGGACTCGAACACATAGCGTGGCGCTCCGGCGTCGGCGGCTCCGGGTTCGGCGAGCGCCACCATCGGCTGGGAGTCGAAGATCCGGTAAGCGGACTTACCGGTGCATTCCGCCCCGGTGGCAATGTTGGTCCGCAGACCCGCCAGCTGTTTGCCCCCGGCGTTCATCACGTCGACAAAATCGCCGGAGAGTGCCCCGCCCGGGTCTTTGACCGTCCAATCGGCGGGATAGTCGAAGGACAGCTCCCGGCCCGCTGTTGTGAATGTCCTCCAGCCCGACGCCGGCGTCCCGGGCGGCGTTGTTGCGGGCGTTGTTGCGGGCGGCGGGACGGGCGCCGTCGTGCTGCCCGGGCTCGCCGAGGCGGCCGGCGGGGCGGGCGGAGCACCGCAGGATGTCAGCAGCAGCAAACCCAGGCCCAAGCTGAAGTCCGCGGTTGCGGCGCGCGCGGTGTACACAGTTCGACTCATCACACCCCCTTGGGAGACGACGTGTTGGAACCATTCTCGAACGTTGCGGCGCAGGCGGTAGGGACTTTGGGCCCGTACCGGCCGCCACAGCCGGCCGTGACGCTACCCACGTTGACAGGGCGCCGATTTCAATTGCCCGTCAAAGCTTGCTAGAGCTTAAACATATGGAAGAAGTCTTGAGTGAAGCCGTGCCCTATTTTGCCGTCGCCTGCGGCATTGCCGCCGGGTATTTCCTGTCCTGGCTGATTCGAAAGGTAGTGCTCCGGATTAACCGCGGACGGCACGAGCTGCAGGAGACGTCGAGGGTGGCCCGGGCCCCGCTGCGGATAGTGCTGGTGCTGATCGGCGTTAAGGTCGCGCTGGCCTTCACTACGCAGGGCGGTGGCTGGCGCACGCCGGTGGACCATCTGCTGCTGATCGCACTGATCGGCTCCATCGCCTGGCTCGCTATCGCCTTGCTGCTGATCGTGGAGACCCTGGTACTGCACCGCTACAGTGTGGACAAATCTGATAACCGGCGGGCCCGGCGGCTGCAGACCCAAATGATCCTGGCCCGGCGGATTGCCGTGGCCCTGATTGTGGTGCTGGCGGTAGGCAGCGCCATGCTGACCTTTCCGGCGGTCCAGGCCCTGGGCGCCGGCATCCTGGCCTCGGCCGGTGTGATCTCGATTGTGGCTGGCCTCGCGGCGCAAAGCCTCGCTGATCAACGTCTTCGCCGGTGTCCAGCTGGCCTTCACGGATGCGATCCGGGTGGGCGATGTGGTGGTGGTTGAAAAGGAATGGGGCCGAATCGAGGAAATCACCCTGACCTACGTGGTGGTTCACATCTGGGACGACCGTCGTATGATCCTCCCGTCAGTGCACTTCACCACCACACCTTTTGAGAACTGGACCCGCCGCCAGTCCGAGGTGATGGGCACCGTGGAGTTGGACCTCGACTGGCATGCCCCCTTGGAGGCAATGCGTGCGGAGCTAAAAGCCGTGCTGGCCGAGACGGATCTTTGGGACAAGCGTGTGGGGGTCCTGCAGATCACCGACGCCACCAAGGGCTTTGTCCGGGTCCGCATCCTGGTCAGTGCCGCGGACAGTGCCGCGTTGTTTGACCTGCGCTGCCTGATCCGGGAAGAAATGGTGCTCTTCCTGCAAAAGGGACATCCCTCGGCCCTCCCCCATGTCCGGCTGGAAACCATGCCGACCACCCGCCCGGCGGCGAAGCCGGGTACCAAGGGAGAGGCCAAGGTTGCCGCGGCCGACGAGCAGGCCCGCACGCACGGTGACCCGCGCGATTCTCAGCTGTTTACCGGTTCCGTCGAGGCGATCGAACGCTCCCGGGCCTTCTCCGGGCCCGGCGAGGAGGTCTTCGAGGACCGGGACAACGCCATCGCCGCGCAAAAGTAGGCCGGCCGGCTCTTCCCTGCTCCCGCCCACTGGCCGATAATCAGACGTTGGCGAAACAGCAGCAGCAGCTGTATCTGCTGAACCAGTCAGCCCAGGCACCATCCGTTCGATGAGTGAGGGAGCCAGACATGACCATTCCACCGCCGCAAGAACCTGAGCCGTTTCCGCCGGAGCCGGGTCCCACCACGCCCGAGCCGCACCCCGGCGACCCGTTCCCGCCCGAGCCCGGGCCGGTCCCTTCCCCGGAACCCGGCCCCTACCCCGCACCCGGCCCGCTGCCGATTCCGGATCCCGGCCCGCTTTAGCTTCGGGCCGGCACCCAGGACACACAAAAACCCCTCGCCCACCGGATTCCGGCGTCGAGGGGTCTTTTGCGTGTCGCGGGGAATGCCGCGGGGAAGAAGGCTGGTCGGCCGCTACGGCAGGACGATGTCGTGGGTCCTGTGGTCGTAGTGGATCACCAGCTGGCCGCCGGAGTGGTGCACCTCGTGGTTGGCGCCATCGAACGCACCGAAGGCGCCGAAATTCTCGGTCCAGGAGCGGTTGATGGCGATCTTGAAGCTGTAGGAGCCGGCCGGGAGTTGCGCCGCGAGCTTCCAGAGCTGATCGACGAGATCCAGCTCCATCTGGGATTCGTCGTATTGCGGGGCCCAGTTGGCCGGGGCGCCCAGCAGGATATTGAAGTCGCCGGCAACTGCCACTGCGTCCGGCTGCTCGACGGTGCCGACGCTGGCGGCGGGGGCCACGGACTCCGCGGCCGGCGAAGCGGCAGCCGGGGCAGTGGCCGGGGCAGTGTCCGCCGCTTCAGCAGGTGCCTTGACGGCCGTTTTACGCTTTCGGACCGCCTTGGCGACGGGGGCGACGGCGTCCTCGACCAGCTTGGCTGCCTTTTCCGCCACCTTGGCAGCCTTCGGAGCGGCCTTCGCGGGCTTGCCGGCGGGCGCCGTAGGCAGCGGGGTGTCGGCGGGAACAGGGGTTCCGGCGTCGAGCGCTGCGGCGAAGGCGGCCGGGTCGGCGAAAGCGACGGTGGCGCGCTGGCCGTCCTCGGTGATCGTCCAGCCCGAACGGCCCTTAACCAGCCAGCCGGCCTTGACCAGCTTGGCTGTAGCTGTGGTCAGCGTCTTGTGACCGCGGGGAATGCCGCCGCTGAGCAGTTCACGCTCGAACTCGTTGAGCGGGACGCGGGCGATTGCCTCGCCCAGGACTGACCCGGCGTTCAGTTTCTCATCTGTCCACACGCCCTCGGCAAGGACGTCCAGTACGGCCTTCAGCCGGCGGGTGGTGTTTTCGGCAGTGTTCGCGCCCATGGGTCTCCTCTAGAAGCAATTGATCCATCTGCATTTTGCCAAGGATGGATGCGTTTCCGCGAGTAGCAACGGTTAACTGTGTGTGTCGTGACCCACTATGACAGCCTCAACGGGGGTCCGCGAGGGCCGAACCACCGGTACCCGTCAGTAGCAAAGCCGGCGCGGGCCTCCTGGGGGGCCGGCGCCGGAGTCCGCGTCGGGCCCTCAGCGACCCCGCAGCGCTGCTAAAGCTTGGGGATCAGGACGGGGGTGTTCTTCTTGTACGCCTCGTAATCGGCCTGGCCGCCCCACTTCTTGTCGGACTTCTGTTCCAGGAGCGGCACGCCGCTGACCCGGGTGAGCAGGAGGATAACAAACACCGGCGAGATCAGGGCCACCCACTGCCAGCCTTCCAGCGCCGGCGCGGCGATGACAGCGACGCCGATCCACAGCAGGATCTCGCCGAAGTAGTTCGGGTGGCGGGACTTCGACCACAGCCCGGTGGAGATGAAGTGGCCCTTGTTGGCGGCATCAGCATTAAAGCGGCTCTTCTGCAGGTCCGCCACGGCCTCGATGGCAAACCCGACGGCCCACAGCACGAAGCCAATCAGCGCGAACCAATCGAGCGCCACACGGGTCGCAGACGTGATGGCCACCCACGCCGCTGCGGCGGTGAAGACCACCCAGAGTCCCTGAATCGTCCACACATTCAAGAACCGCACAAAGGACGGCTTAATCTCGTCGAAGCGGTCATCCTTGCCGGCCTTGCTGATGCGGCGGAACAGGAAACTGCCCAGCCGCAGGGCCCAGACGAGGACCATGGCTGCCAGCAGCAAGGCCCGCGCGTCGATCCCCGGCGTGAGCAGGACCAGCAACAGTGTGATGGCAATGTAGGTCAGGGAGCCGGTCAGGTCGTAGAACTTCTCGGTCTGGGCCTTAAAAGAGGGGATAAACACCAGCCACTGGATGAGGAACGCCGCCCCCACCGCCATGGCGAACGCGGGGATCGCGCCCACGGTGGCTCCACCCTGGCTGCCAGCCACGGCGATAAGTGCCGCCAGCAGCACGATCACGGGGAGGACAATAAGCGACTTTCGGACTGAATCCTTCACGAGGAATTCCTTTCACACGCGGGGCGGGGCACTGCCGCGCCGCCCCGGAGGTGTTCCGCCGGGCATCAGCAGGTTTAGTCAATCTTATTTGATGATCAAATAAGATTGACTCGTCACGGGATCCGGAACGTCAGGAGTGGACATGACCGCGTCAAAGCACCACCCGGCCACCTTGGCCCTGCAGAGCCTGTTCACGCTCGCCAACGAGACCGAGCGTGAAATCGCCCGCGGCATGGGACTGAACCTCACCGACTTCCGTGCGCTCTCGGCACTGGAAATCTCGGGGCAGGTTACGGTGGGCCAGCTCGCCGAGCAACTGGGAACAACCCCTGCAACTACCACGGCGATCGTTAGCCGGTTGGAGTCCCGCGGCTACGTGGCCCGGCAACGCAGTACCAAGGACCGCCGCCGGGTCCACGTCCGCCCCACCCCAGCGTCGTTCACAGCAATCACGGGCCTGATGCAGCCCCTGATGACTGCCTCCAACGAGCACCTCCGGCTGTTGCCTGCCGCAAACCAGACAGTCATCGCGGACTTCCTGCACGTCGCGCAGGGCATGATGCGCCACCATTTACACGCACTTTCCGAAAAGGACGCCCGATGAGCGAGTTCACCACCCCGCTGCTGGTCCAGGCCTCCGGCCATCGAAACGCCACGGAACTGCTCCTGCAACGGTTCCGGACCGCCCCGGAGCACATCGCCTTCGAAGTACGCGCCGCGCACGCCGACGTCACCGCACCGTGGCGGCAGGTGACCACCCGGCAGTTCGTTGACGAGGTCCGGGCCCTCGCCAAGGGCCTCATCGCCGCCGGCCTGCAGCCTGGCGAATCACTCGCCATTATGTCTCCCACCCGATATGAGTGGGCCCTGGCCGACATGGCAGCGTGGTTCGCGGGCGCCGTCGTGGTCCCCGTCTACGAGACCTCGGCCGCTCCCCAGGTGACCGCCATCCTCGCCGACGCCGACGTCCGGCTGGCGATCGCCGGCACCGCTGAGCATGCCCTCTTGCTGGAGCAAGGGTTCGCACAGTCCGGGATACCCTGCCTGGGGGTCTGGACGATGGATGCCGGCCCGGGGCCGGACCTGGCCGACCTCGTGGCCCGCGGCGCCGGCATCACCGACGACGCGGTGGAGGAACGGCGCCTGCTGGCAGACCTCGACTCGGTCGCGACCATCGTCTATACCTCCGGCACCACGGCCGCGCCCAAGGGCGCCCTGATCACCCACGGCAACTTCGTGGGGCAGGTGCTCAACGTGGCCGCCGCCTACACCGGGGTGGTCCGCGAGGGCGGCAACACCATTATCTTCCTGCCCATGGCCCACGTGTTGGCCCGCGGACTGCAGCTGACCTGCCTTGCCAACGGCATGCGTATTGCGCACCTCGCGGACCCCCGGGACGTTGTGCCCGCCCTCGGCGCACTGCAGCCCACCTTCCTGGTGGTGGTCCCCCGCGTCTTGCAGAAGATCCAGGCGTCTGCCGCGGCCGCCGCCGCGCACAAGCATCTGGGCCGGGTGTGGGCGTCTGCGCAGAGCACGGCAGTGGACTGGGGCCGGCTGGCTGAAGCCCGCGACGCCGACCCGACCGTCCGGCCTGCCCGCGGCCTGCGCGTCCGGCATGCGCTCTTCGATCGCCTGTTCTATGCCCGGCTCCGGACGCTGATGGGCGGACGCCTGGACTACCTGCTCTCCGGCGCCGCCGCGCTCGACGCCGAGTTGTCCCTGTTCTTCCGGGGCCTCGGCCTGCCGGTCATCGAGGGCTACGGCCTCACCGAAACAACCGCCCCGCTGACCGGTAATATGCCCGGCTCAATCCGGGCCGGGTCGGTGGGAGTCCCGATGCCCGGCACAACCGTGCGCCTCTCGGACCAGGGCGAGGTACTCGCCCACGGAGTCGGGGTGTTCGCCGGCTACCGCAGGCCGGCCGACAACGCTGACGCGTTCGAGGACGGGTTTTTCCGCACCGGCGACCTCGGCGAACTCGACGAGCTCGGACGACTCACCCTCAAGGGCCGGATCAAGGACGTTATTGTCACTGCCGGCGGCAAGACCATCTCCCCCGCCATTTGGGAAGGCTACGTCGAGGGCGACCCCCTGGTAGCACACGCCGTCATGGTGGGAGAAGGCAAACCGTTCCTCGGCGGGCTTGTGCTGCTGGATCCGGAGTCCGTCGCTGCGTGGGCGGAGCGCGAGGGCATCGCCGATCTGGCCGGCCTGCGGATTCCGGACGACGGCGCCGCCGTCCAGATCGACGACGTTCGGCTCCTCACCGCGATTGGCAAGGCGGTCAGCTCCGCCAACGCCAAGATCGCCCGCTCCGAGCAGGTCCGCCGGTTTGTGTTGCTGCTCGCGGACCTCAGCGAAGCCAACGGCATCGTGACCCCCACCATGAAACTCAAGCGCGCCGCGTTCACCGCCCGCGCCCACCACATCGTGGACAACCTCTACGCCGAACCCAGGAGCCAGGCATGAACGTTCGAACCAGGAATTGGCTGCTGTCCTACGCAGTCACCGCTGTCATCTTCGCAGTCATCGACGTTGCGTGGATCACCATCGTGGCGAATCGACAGTACGAGAGCCAGATCGGCGACCTGCTGGCCCCCAGCGTCAATCTGGCCGGCGCCGTTGTGTTCTACCTGGTCTACGTCGCCGGGATTGTGCACTACGGCGTCCAGCCCAACCACCAGGCCGCGACTCTGCGGCAGCGGGTGCTGGGAGCCGCCCTGTTCGGCTTCTTCAGCTACGCAACGTGGGCGCTGACCGCGCTCGCCGTCCTCAAGGACTTCCCGGTCCTGGTGGCCTTGACCGACATTGCCTGGGGCGCCGCGGTCTGCAGCGCCGTCACCTGGCTCACCGCCACCCTCCTGCGGCGTGTCCTCTCCCGGGCCGGCACGCCCGCATAGGCCGAAGCGCCGGCGCGCCGCCGCTTCGGGCGCCTAAAAAGTGCCGGGGCGGAGGGGGCATCAGTGCCCCGACGCTGCCAGTTCGGCCAGCAGTTCCATCTTCCGTTCCTCGCTCGCGAACGAGGAACGGATCGAGTTCGCTGCCATCCGCACGCAGTCGAACTCGGAAAGGCCGATCACCGACTTGAGCTGCGCGAAGTTGTCATCCACATGGCCGCCGAAGTACGCCGGATCATCCGAGTTCACACTCACGTTCAGACCCGCCGCGAGCATGGCCGGCAGCGGGTGCTGCTTCAGGGTGTCCACGGCGCGCAGCCGGACGTTGGAGAGCGGACATACCGTCAGCGGTGTGAGCTCCTGCACCAGCCGTTCCACCAGTTCGGGGTCCTCCATGCAGCGGATGCCGTGGTCGATCCGTTCCGCGTCCAGGAGGTCCAGCGCGTCCGTGATGTACGACGGCGGGCCCTCCTCGCCGGCATGCGCGATCCGGCGCAGCCCGGCGTCTTTGGCCCGGGCGAACAGCCGCTGGAACTTGGCCGGCGGATTACCCACCTCGGCCGAGTCGAGTCCGATGCCCACAATCGGCGCGTCCATGGCGAGCAACGCCTCCAGCACCTCCAGCGCGGAGTCTTCGGCGAGGTCGCGCAGGAACGCGGCGATCAGCAGGGTGGAGATCCCGAACTCCTCGCGGGAGGTCGCCAGAACCGACGCCACGCCGTTGACGCAGGTCGCCAGGGCCACCCCGCGGGACAGGTGCGCCTGCGGATCCAGCATGATCTCGGCGTGCCGGACGCCGGCGAGCGCCGCCCGGGTCAGGTAGGCCCGGGTCATGTCGGCAAAGTCCTGCTCGGTCTGCAGTACGGCCATGTTGGCGTAGTAAAGGTCCAGGAATGACTGCAGGTCCGTGAACTCGTAGCGGGACCGCAGCTCGTCCAGATCCGCATACGGCAGCTGGATTCCGTTGCGTTCCGCGAGGGCGAAGATCAGTTCGGGCTCGAGGGTGCCTTCGATGTGCAGGTGGAGTTCCGCCACCGGCAGTGGGCCATACACTTCCTCCGGAACCTCGGCGAAATCGTGGACTTCGGGGGCAGGTACCAGCGGGCTGTCCGGGGTAGCGCCCTCGGTGGCGGGCACGCCGTCGTAAGTTTCCATTGGGTAAGGATATGCCCGCAGACTGCATGGACCGATAGAGTCGATAAGATGCACACCGATCAGCATGCTTCCAATGTGTCCGGCCCGGTGATGTCAGGGCTGGGCCCCGACGATTCCTCCGATGGCTTTGTTCGAGTGCGCGGCGCCCGCGAGAACAACCTTCGGAACGTGGACGTGGATGTGCCGCGCGACGCAATCGTCGCGTTCACCGGCGTCTCCGGGTCCGGCAAGTCCTCCCTGGCCTTCGGCACCATTTACGCCGAGGCCCAGCGACGGTACTTCGAGTCCGTGGCCCCCTACGCCCGGCGGCTCATCCAGCAGGGCCACAACCCGAAAGTGGAAATGATCACGGGCCTGCCGCCCGCCGTGGCGCTGCAGCAGCGACGCGGTACGCCCAGCTCCCGCTCAACGGTGGGCACTGTCACCACCCTGTCCAATTCGCTGCGGATGCTCTTCTCCCGCGCCGGCAGCTACCCCGACGGTGCCAGCCCCCTCGACTCGGACGCGTTCTCCCCCAACACCGCCGCCGGGGCCTGCCCGAAATGCCACGGCCTGGGTGTCGCCTATACCGTTACCGAATCCTCCCTGGTGCCGGACACCTCGCTGAGCATCCGCGACGGTGCGATCGCCGCCTGGCCCGGGGCATGGCAGGGCAAGAACCTGCGCGACATCCTCACGCACTTGGGCTACGACGTCGATACGCCCTGGCGCAAGCTGCCCAAAAAGGACCGCGACTGGATCCTCTTCACCGAGGAACAGCCCGTTGTGGAAGTCACGCCGCAGCGTGACCGGGTGGCTAAGCCCTACAAGGGACGCTTCTGGAGCGCAAAGAGCTACGTACTGCACACCCTGGCCGATACCAAAAGCAGCACCATGCGGGAACGGGTGCTGCGCTTTATGGACACCGGGCCGTGCCCGGTCTGCGGCGGCAGCGGCCTGACCCCGGCCGCCCTGGCCGTGACGTTCGCCGGCCGTACCATCGCTGAACTCAACGGCGTGCCCATGACGGAGCTGGCCGAGATCATCCGCCCCACCGCTGAGCTGAAGTCCGCCGGAACCGCCTCGCGCAGGCTGAGCTCCGGGGAGGACAACGAGGTGGCGGTCGCCATCACCCGGGACCTGCTGCAGCGGGTGAGTGTGCTGTTGGACCTCGGCTTGGGCTACTTGGCCTTGGGCCGGGCCACACCCACCCTCTCGCCCGGGGAAATGCAGCGCCTCCGGATCGCCACCCAGCTCCGCTCCGGACTCTTCGGCGTGATCTACGTGCTGGATGAGCCCTCCGCCGGCCTGCACCCTGCCGACGCCGAGCCGCTGCTGGCTGTCCTGGACCTGCTCAAGTCCTCCGGCAACTCCGTTTTTGTGGTGGAACACAATATGGACGTCGTCCGGCGCGCCGACTGGCTGGTGGACGTCGGCCCGCGCGCCGGTGAAGGCGGCGGCGAGGTGCTCTACAGCGGCCCGGTCGCCGGGCTCGCCGAGGTGGATGCCTCCGTGACCCGGCCCTATCTGTTCCCGGACGAGGCACAGAACACCACGGACGACGGCCGTTCCCGCCGGGAAGCTGCCGGCTGGCTCGAACTGCGCGACATCAGCCGCCACAACCTGCACGGACTCGACGCCGATTTCCCGCTGGGCGTACTGACCGCGGTGACCGGCGTCTCCGGCTCCGGCAAATCGACGCTGGTCAGCCATGTCCTCGCCGAGGTGGTCCACGCCCACCTGCATCCGGGCGATGCAGACGCTGCACCGGCACCCGACGACCTGGAATCCGAAGCCGGCGAGCCAGCCGGCGAACTCAGCGTTGGCCCCGTTTCCGGACTGGACCAGTTGGACCGGCTGGTAAAGGTCGACCAGAAGCCTATCGGCCGCACACCGCGGTCCAACCTCGCGACGTACACCGGACTGTTCGACGCCGTCCGGAAGGAGTTTGCGGCCACCGACGAGGCCCGCGCCCGCGGCTTCGGCGCCGGCAGGTTCTCCTTCAACGTCGCGGGGGGCCGCTGCGAAACCTGCCAGGGCGAGGGCTTTGTCGCAGTCGAACTGGTATTCCTGCCCGGCAGCTACGGACCGTGCCCGGTATGCGACGGCTCGCGCTACAACCCGGAAACCCTGGAGGTTACCTACCGCGGCAAAAACGTCGCCGAGGTGCTAGGTATGACAGTTAACGCTGCAGCCGAATTCCTGGCGACGGTCCCTGCCGCCGCCCGCAGCCTGCAGACCCTGCGCGAAGTGGGCCTGGGCTACCTCAGGCTGGGCCAGCCGGCCACCGAACTCTCCGGCGGCGAAGCCCAGCGCATCAAGCTCGCCACCGAACTGCAGCGAGCCCAGCGCGGCCATTCGCTCTACCTGCTGGACGAGCCCACCACGGGACTGCACCCGGCCGACGTCGAGCTCCTGATGGCCCAGCTGCACCGGTTGGTCGACGCCGGCAACACGGTCATTGTGGTCGAGCACGAGATGGACGTGGTGGCCGCGGCGGACTGGGTGATCGACCTGGGCCCGGCCGGCGGCGATGCCGGGGGCACGATCGTCGCCGTCGGGACGCCCGCCGTGGTCGCACAGTCCTCGGCGAGCCGGACGGCACCGTATCTGGCGACCGTGCTGGGCTGAGGCAGATCCGGGCGGTTCATTTTACCGGAATCGGGCGAAATGTAACGTCTTGATAACGGCGCCGGCCTGCCTTAGCCTAGGTTTACTGTCCGGCGACCGGGCAGTGAGTGCCCGGTGCTGCCACCACCAGAACTGCCCGACGGCAGACACCGCAACGACCTCTAATGTCAGGGGCGGGCAGTAGTGCGCCAACGTCCGGGGACGGGCCGAGCACCGGTGGCCCTCAGGAGCAACTGTCAGATGAAAAACCCCACCTTCAGCTCTGTCGCGCGCCGCGGCGCTACCCTAGCGGCCCTCTCAATTGCCGGCGTCGCGTTGTCCGCCTCGGCAGCCAACGCGGCCGCCCCTGCTGCCGCTTCCACGTCCGTCTGGGATTCCCTGGCACAGTGCGAAAGCAGCGGCAACTGGGGCATCAACACCGGAAACGGCTACGCGGGCGGGCTGCAGTTCAGCCCGAGCACGTGGGCCGCCTACAGCGGCACCGGGTCGGCGGCGAACGCCAGCCGCGAGCAACAAATCGCTGTTGCCGAGCGGGTACAGGCCGGCCAGGGCTGGGGAGCATGGCCCTCTTGTGCCGCGCAGCTGGGCCTCAGCGGCGGCGCCGTTGCTCCGCAGAGCGCGCCCAATCCGCCCGTCCCTGCAGCGGCGCCCGCCCGCGCCAATTACCCCGCACCTCAGGCCGCGGCCCCTGCCCCGGCGCCTACCCCGGCAACGGCGGTACCGAGGGCGGCCGCACCAGCGGCCCCTGCCCCGGCGCCACGCCACGTTGCGGTGGTCCCGCTCAGCGGGGAAAGCTACACCATCCAAAGCGGCGACACCTTGAGCAAAATCGCGGAACAGTTCCACCTGGCCGGCGGTTGGCAGGTCCTGGCCGATGCCAACTCAGCCAGCATCGGCGACCCTGACTTGGTGTTCCCGGGCCAGGTGCTGCAGTTGCCGGCCTAGCCGACCCGCGGAATTTCGCGGACAATCCGCACTTTCCAGGCCGTGTCGTCGCTGGTATCCAGCAGCGCCACGGTGCCCATGGCGAGATGCAGCGCCACCCGCTTGGCGGCGAGCAGCTCGAGGTAGAGGCCTTCATTCATCCGGACCGGGGCATCGATGACGTACTTCACGGCGTCCCGGACTTTGCGGTAGTTGTCGCTCTTTTCGCGCTTGAGGTGCAGCTCCAGCAGTCCACGCTGGCGGATCTTAGGCTCGTGACGGTTCAGCCAGGTCACCGCCGCGTGGACTGCCACCACAAGAACGAGCGAGACGATGTAGATCTCCCAGCCGCTGGAGAGCAGGAACAAGGGAAAGTTGGCGATCGCCACCACGGCGATAAATAGGCGAAACGCGAGGATGCGGCGCATTGTCAGCGCCACGGAGGCCAGTGCCACGCGGAATCCGTTCTCCTCTGTCCGCGCGGCCGCCGGATCGATGGTGAATTCCTCCAACACCAGGATCCCGTTCGCCTCGGGGCTGAGCATCTGTCCATACTTGGGCAAGTGGCCGGCCTCAGGCGGCGCCGCAGAGTCAGTAGCAAGCTTCTTTGGCATGGGCGCGTCTTCCGGGCGGCAGGGATGTGTTGTGCTATTGTAGGCGCCGTCGCCCCCGGCTGTCTGTCCCGTTCCGAAATGTGAACACGCTCACCCGCGGCCGTCAGTAATTGGCGCATTGGCTCCGTGGCCTCAAACTGGAGAGATGCAGACCTTTCTCCCCTTCCCCGATTTCCAGCAGAGCGCAGCGGTCCTGGACCGCGAGCGGCTCGGCAAGCAGCGAGTTGAAGCGCTGCAGATCCTGCGCGCGCTGGTGATTCCGGAGTACGGCTGGCAGTCGCACCCGGCAATCCGGATGTGGATGGGATATGTTCCGGCGCTTACCCTCTTCGGCCTGACAGTGGTGGACGAGTGGACGAAGGGCGGCGGCGAGGACACCACACGCGAAAAGATCATGGAGTTCGCACCGCAGGCTGCACACCCCGATTACGCCTCGAAGATCCCGATGCCGCCATGGCTCGATGCCCCCGAACTGCACCTCAGCCACCGGTCCCGGCTGGTCGCCAAGGACCCTCGGTTCTACGCGCCGCTGTTCCCTGACACCGAGCATGACCTGGAGTATGTCTGGCCCGAACCCAGGCTTGAGCTGGTCCCGGAGGACCCGTCCGGCGACCGCATGTGGGTCCTTCGCCTGCCGCTGGGTGATACCGAGCCGCAGAAGCTGGAGACTGTCAGCCTCCCGCCCGCGGGCCGAGCCAAGGCTGCGCCCGCAAACGAGGATGAGTACCAGTTCGTTTACGCCGACTCCGGCTCCCGCCGACCCGCGAAACAACGCAAGCTTCCGCCGAAGCAGCTCGTCAAAAAGCCCACCCGCAAACGCCAGCAGCAGGAAGAGGCGTTTAACACACTTCCGGGCAACTCGATCGTTGCCATCCCGTTCGACGGCGGTGCATCCTTCGCCGTCGGCAAGGTCCTTGGCCGTCCGATCACCGTGGAAGGCCGTTTCGCACGGAACTTCCAGGTCGACGAAATCCTGGACCGCTCGGCCTTCGACTACCCGGCGCTGCTGCAGGATCCCCGGGTCTTCTTCCCGATCCCGGCGCGCTAGCCAGGATTCGGCGGCCCGGGCTGCCGAAATACTGGCAGACTGGCCCCATGAGCGTACTTATGGCCGGTTGCGGCGATCTGGGAACCGAAGCCGGCCTGCGGTTCGCCGCGGCGGGCTACCGTGTGGTGGGCTGGCGGCGATCGCCGGAGAAACTTCCGGCCGCCATCGAAGGTGCTGCGGCTGACCTGGCCGCCGGCGACCTGCCGCCCGTCCCCGCGGACACCACCGCCGTCGTCGTCGCGATTGCGGCAGACTCCCCCACCGAGGCGGCCTACCGTGCCGCTTACGTGGACGGGCTTTCGAACGTAGTGGACGTCGTACTGCACTCCGGCGCCCCGGTCCGGCGCGTCCTGTTTGTCTCCTCGACAGCCGTCTACGGCGACGCTGGCGGCGAATGGATCGACGAAAGCACAACGCCGGAACCCGGCGGTTTCTCGGGGCGCATCATCCGCGAGGCGGAGGAACTGCTCTACCGCCGCCTGCACACCACCGGGATCACCCCGGTGGTGCTGCGGCTTGGCGGAATCTACGGTCCTGGGCGGACCCGACTCATCGATCAGGTGCGCAGTGGAGCCGCGGTCATCCCGGCGGAATCGCGCTTCACCAACCGCATCCACCGCGACGACGCTGCTGCCGCGATCGTCCATTTGTGCACCATGGACGCGGTTCCGGGGCCCGTGTACCTCGGCGTGGACAATGAACCGGCCGAGCAAGGCGAGGTGTTGAGTTTCCTGGCCGCCGAGCTGGGACTTCCCCGGCCGCCGTCGGACACCGGCGGGCAGAGCGGTGAGCCGAAGAACGGCAGCGGCGAGCCCTCGCGCGGCGGCAACAAGCGCTGCAGCAACAAGCTGCTGCGAAGCACCGGCTTCGCGCTCCACTACCCGAGTTTCCGGGAGGGTTACCGGGCGATGCTTGCCGGCACCGGAGCCCGGCACCCCTGAGCTGCGGCGCTGGATTCGCGCTGGATTTCAGCAGCCTCAACTGTGAAGGAAACGATGGATTTCAAAGAAATTATCCAAATTGTCGGCGGCTTCATGGACATCGCCGGGGTGGCCGTGATGGTGATCGGCGCCGTGGTGTCGATTCCGATGGCGTTGCGTGGCTTCCAGCCGAGCAACCTGCCGGCAGGGTCCGCGCCGTTTTCGCCGTACCGCTCGTACCGGCAATTGCTGGGCCGTTCCATCCTGCTCGGACTCGAACTCCTGGTCGCGGCCGACATCATCCGGACTGTCGCCGTTACCCCGACCTTCGAAAGCGTCGGCGTGCTAGCCATCATTGTGTTGATCCGGACCTTCCTGAGCTTCTCACTTGAGCTCGAGATCACCGGCCGGTGGCCCTGGCAGAAGCAAAACGCCGAGTCGCCCGCCGCGGCGCCCGGGGCCGAAGGCGACGCCGAGTCCGAAGGCGACGCCGGGGCCGGGTCGAGGCCGGCCGGCAGTTCCTCTCCTGGACGAATCCCGACTTCTGAACTAGCGGGGACCGACCGGTGAGCCGTGATCCTTGGCCCAGCGCCCCAGAGCTTCCGGCGCCGATCATCATGGACCAGCGGTGGATGGACGCGGTGTTCCTGCACTGGCGCATCCCGGCTGCCGCTGCGGCACCGTTTATGCCGGCGGGTGTGGTGCCGGACGTCTTTGACGGGTCCGCCTGGGTGGGACTGATCGGATTCCGGATGCAGGGCGCAGGCCTGGGCAGCGGACCCGGAATCCCGTATTTCGGGAGCTTCAACGAGATCAACGTGCGCCTCTACTCCCGGGAGCCCGACGGGACGCGGGGTGTGGTCTTCCTGAGCCTCGATGCGACACGACTGGCAGTGGTAATGGCTGCGCGCGCCGCCGGTATTCCGTACGTGTGGTCCCGGGCAGGCTTCCGCGGCGAGCCTGCTCCGGACCCTGTGGGCACAGGCACAGGCACAGGGGCCGGAACGGCAGGGCCGGTCGGCGGAACGGCCGGGCCGGTCGGCGGAACGGCAGGGCCGGTCGCCGGAACGGCAGGCCCGGTCGCCGGAACGGCAGGGCCGGTCGACCTCCGTGCCGGGTACTGGGTGCGGCGGTTCCGGGGCGGCGCCCGGAGCGACTTTGAGGTTTCCCCGGAATCTGACGTCGAAGCGACTGACCCGTTATCCATCCACCTCACCGCCCGGTTCGGGTTGCACACCCGGTTCCGTGGCAGGACCTTGTACGTTCCTAACACCCACGTTGCTTGGCCGCTGTTCCGCGCGCAGCTGACTCAGCTTGAGGATCAGCTCGTTGCCGCCGCCGGCATTCACGTCGCGGGTCCGCCCGAATCGGTGCTGTACTCGCCCGGGGTCCGCACCCAGTTTGGCCGGCCCCGTGTGCTGGATGGCGCTTCCTGACGCGCTGGCCCGCACTGACACGTCGCGATTTCCGTCGTTTTGGTGCCCGGCGGCGGGATTCCGGCACTGCGCTGGCGCCGTTGCGATAAATGTCGGACCCCCTTGAGAGAGTGGGTTTATGGAAGCCGTGAAGGATTTCATTCCTTGCCAGGACATGGACCGGGGCGCTGCTCCGGCCGGGCAATCCGGTGTGGATGCTGCCTTGGCCGCGCTCCGGGGAGCGGGTTCGACGGCGGCGGCGGACGCGGCGTTGCGGGGCTTCCGGGCCGCGTCGGATTTCGCCGGCACGGTGGAGGAACTCGCCCGGTTTGTGGAGTATCTGCAGCTCGTAGCGGCCGACGCCGTGGACCGGACCCGGAAGCAGCCCTCGGCCGGTGGCACAACCGCCGGCACCTCCTGGACCACAGGCTGGCGGGTGGACTCCGGCGACGGCCCGGGCAACGGGTCCGGCGCCGCGCCGGCGGGTGCTGCAGCGGTTGCGGCAGCGCAAGTGGCAGCAGCAGATGACGGGTACCGGAACACCGCGGAATTCCTGCGGGCACGGTTGCGGATCAGTGCCGCCGAGGCCCGGCGCCGGCTATCCCTAGCCGGCACGCTCTTGCCACGACAGGGATTCAGCGGCCAGCAGATTCCTCCCCGGTATGCGGAACTCGGCGCCGTCGTGGCCGCCGGCGAAGTCGGGTCCCGGCCCGCGACCATCATCGCCCTGGCCCTGGACCGGGTCCGGCACCTCTGTGATACCGCGACCGCCCAGCAGATGGAGCACGCCCTGGCCCGCACCGCGGCGGAGAACGACCCGGACTTCCTGGCCCGCGTGGCCCGAAGCTGGACCGATGCGATTGATCAGGACGGCGCCGAACCCTCCGAAGAACTGCTCCGCCAACTCCAGGGCGCCTTCATCCGCAAACCCCGCCAAGGCCTCGCGCACCTGGAAATCTTCGCGACCACCGAACAGTTCGAGCACCTCCTCACCGTCATGAACACCGCCACCAACCCCCGCACCAGCCCTCCGAAAACACCCGCACCTGCCACCGGCACAGGATCAGCGACCATGGAAGCCGCGGGCGCTGCCGCCGTGGAAGCCACGGCCCCCTGGCCCGGCAACGACCCCTGGCCCGGCAGCAACTCTTGGTCCGGCAGCGACGGCAACGGCCCGGAGATCGACCTGGACCGCCGCTCCCGCCCGCAGAAACTCCTCGACGGACTGGTCGGAGGTTGCAAAGCCGCCCTCACCACCGGGAACCTCCCCGTCGCCGGAGGATTGCGCCCCCAGGTCATCGCCACCATCGACTACCGCGACCTGCTCAGCCGGCTCGGAACCGCCGGCACCAACACCGTAAACGGCAACGCGGCCGGTGGCGGGACCGCCAATGGCCCGTTGGCGCAGACCGGGACACTGCTGTTCACCGGACCCGTAACCGCCGCCACCGTCCGGAAAATCGCCTGCGACGCGGACATCATCCCCGTCCTGCTCGGCAGCGAAGGCCGAATCCTGGACATCGGCCGGGCCACCCGGGTTTTCCCGCCCCACCTTCGCAAGGCCCTCACCGCCCGGGACCAGGGCTGCGCGTTCCCCGGCTGCACCACCCCGGCACCCTGGTGCGAAGCCCACCACATCACCTACTGGTCCCGCGGCGGAACAACCGGCATAGACAACGGAACCCTGCTGTGCTCACACCACCACCATCTAATCCACAAAGAGCAATGGACCGTCCAAATCCGCACCGGCGTCCCCTGGTTCATCCCGCCGCCGCACCTCGATCCGCGGCAAAAACCCCGCCGCAACAACTTCTTCCACCCCACCATCGCGCCCCATCCCACCGGACCCCCGCCTGAAGCTGCTGGCAGACCCCCAGACGCCGCCGGGCCTGATTCGATGGCGCAGTATGGAGCGGCCAGTTGAGAGTTATCTCGATGATGGAGATATCATCGAACGGTGAAGGACATAACGCCGGATGACCCCGGCAGCCCCGCGGCGGCAGCTCCGCCTGATGACCCCGCGACAGCCGGCGGGGGCGAGTCCTTAGCCCGCACCGGGCCTGCTCCGGGTGTGCCGGCTACACCGCCCCAGCCCGCACAGCCCCGGCCCCAAGACCGGAAGCCGAACAGCCTCCGATCGGCTGTGCTTTACTGGAGCGGCGCTTTTGCTGCGGTCGCGCTGCTCGCGGTCCCGATCTCGATCTTGTTGGGCAACAGCGCCGTCCTCGCCGGCCACCCGGCGTTGCCGATCCTGCTGCTGACTGCCGTCGGCCTGGGCATCCTGTGGATGCTTATCCTCCTCAGAAGTTCGCCACTTTTCCATCTCGGCACCCTGTTCCAGCGCTCGACGCCGATCAACCGGCCGGACCCGAACAACCAGAGGACCGCCGCAAATAGCCGCGAACAACTGCCCACTGCCTCAAGCTGGCAGCTGGCCCGCGGCCTTGTGGTCCGGATCGCGGCGCTTGGTCTTGTTGCGGGGCTGGTCTGGCTCAGCCCGTTCCGCTACCAGCCCAGCGGAGACGATGGCCAAACCAACGGAACCACCGCCGAGGACACCACCTCCATCACCCTCACGCCGGAAGGAAAACCCAGCGCAGGGCTGATCTTTTATCCCGGCGCACGCGTTGACGCGCACGCGTATCAGGACATCCTGGGCCCGCTCGTAAACGCCGGCCACCTGGTCGTCATCTTGAAGGTACCCCTGGGCATCGCCCTGCTGGACACCAGCCAGGCCCGCGGAGTGATGGACCGGCACCCGGACATCACAGCCTGGGCCGTCGGCGGACATTCCCTGGGCGGAGTGAGCGCAGCCGGCTTCGCGAAATCGAACGGGGATGTCTCCGGACTTTTACTCTTCGCTTCGTTCCCCGCAGCCAGCCTGGCGGAGTCCACCGGCCTTGCCGTGCTGTCTATTTCCGGATCGAATGACCGCCTGACCACTCCGGAGAAGGTCGCGGAGTCCAAGTCTCTGCTCCCGCCGACGTCTACTTACGCAACTGTCGAGGGCGGAGTTCATGCCTTCTTCGGGGACTATGGTGAGCAGCCGGGCGATGGCCAGCCGGCCATCACAAGGGAACAGGCCCAGCAGCAGATCACCGCCGAGTCCGTCAGCTTTATGAATCGGCTGCGGGGCTGACGGACTCCGGCCAGGGCCAATCATGTCCGCTAGCGCCCGGCGGCGTACCCTTGCGCGCCGCGGGGATTGGCTGCCGCCTGCAGGACGCCGGTCGAGGGGTCACGAATGACCGCGGAGAGCCGTCCCAGCGTCCAGCCGCCAGCTCGGGTGACGACGTGACCCCGGCGTTCAAGTCCGGCTATAACGTCCTCTCCCAGCCGGTCCTCAACGACGGCGCCGCCTGGCTCCCAGGTGCGCGGCCAGAACGAACCGGGCATCGACGTCGTATGGAAGGTGGGCGCATCGATGGCCTGCTGCGGTGTGTAGCCGCCAACAATCGTACGGAGCAGGTACGGCAGCTGCCATTGATCCTGTTGGTCACCGCCCGGCGACCCCAAGGCAGTCACTGCCCTCCCGTCCCGAAGCACGAGGGTCGGCGTCAGCGTGGTCCGGGGCCGCTTGCCCGGCGTCAGCGTGGATGGTGTGCCCGGTTCGAGCCAGGTCATCTGGAGCCGGGTGCCGAGGCAGAAGCCCAGCTCCGGGATAGCGGGCGAGGACTGCAGCCATCCTCCCGAGGGTGTGGCCGAGACCATGTTGCCCCAGCGGTCCACAACGTCGATATGGCAGGTGTCGCCGCGGGTCTCGCCGCTCGGCGCCACGGTCGGCTCTCCCACCCCGAATCCCGCAGCACGTGCCCCCGCGAGGGCCGGCGTTGGATAACCGGTGCGCAGTACGGGCACATACGGCACCCGCCCGGGCACCGACCCCGGCCTGAGCTGGTGCGAGGCCCGCTCGCCGATGAGCGCCCGGCGGCCTGCGCAGTACTCGGCCGACAACAGATACTCCAGCGGCACGTCAGTGTCTCCGTAGTAGGCTTCCCGGTCCGCGAGCGCAAGCTTCTGGGCCTCCAGGATGGTATGCGCTCCGAGCTCGGTGGATGGATCCAGGTACCGGTCAGCGAACCCTTCGAGAATGGCAAGTGCCTGAAGCAGCGCCGGGCCCTGCCCCCACGGCCCTGT
The DNA here is from genome assembly GCF_024124825.1 of Arthrobacter sp. H16F315. Taxonomy (GTDB): domain Bacteria; phylum Actinomycetota; class Actinomycetes; order Actinomycetales; family Micrococcaceae; genus Arthrobacter. Next base: position 126,290 of record NZ_JAMXSS010000002.1, read on the forward strand.
CTTGGCGATTGTGTGCCCCCGGAACTCCACGGTGGCGGCCGGTTCGTAGCCGGCCTCGAACCCGGCGAGATCTTCCAACGCAAGGACTCCCCGATGGTCTTTGCCGGAGGAGTGCCGGTGCGGCGTCCGGACGGACTTCACCATGGCTTCTGCTGCGAAGCCTCCGCGCCATTCCCGTCGGGCGGCGTCGATCCTGGCCACACGGGAGCCACTTGCCGGGGACTCGTCCGGTATCCCTGCCGGAGAGGTTGCCCCGGCGTCGACGAGCCGCTGCAGGGTTCGGGCATAGGCGGGGTTCCGGACCAGCTCACCCTCGGCCGGGATGCGCCCGCCGGGCATCCACAGCTCGGCCGAGGTGGGCCAATGCGTCCGGAAAAGCTCCGCCACGGCAGCGATCGTTGTCCCTACCCGGCCCAGCATCGGATGCCCGTCGCGGGCATAGCCGATGGCGAACTCCAGCACCTCGCCGAGTTCCCAGGTCCCGTGATCCCGCAACAGCAGCAGCCACGCGTCGACGGCGGCGGGCACTGCGGCGGCGAGGGCACCCGAGCCCGGCACCAAATCAAGGCCTTCCGCGCGGTAGTGATCCACGGTGGCCCCCGCGGGCGCCGGACCCTGACCCATCAGGACTACCGGTATGCCCGGTTCCGCCGCGGTGGCGAAGACGGCGGTCATGTCGCCGCCGGGACCGTTCAGGTGCGGTTCGACAACGTGCAGCACAAACGCTCCGGCCGTCGCGGCGTCGAACGCGTTCCCGCCGCGTTCCAGCACGGCCTGGGCGGCCGCCGTCGCAAGCCAATGCGTGGAGGCGCTCATCCCGAAAGTGCCCTGCAGTGTGGGCCGGGTGGTGAACGCATCCGGTCCCGTGAACCCGGCGGCGGCGGCGCCTTGCCGGGTCACGGGTCCGTCGGCAGCGTCAGCCAAACAGCGCCGCCACGCGGGTGAGGGTCTCATATACGCCGTACGCCAGCGGGGCACCGACCAGCGCCCAGGCGATGACCATCTTCCCGGTGGACTTGTTCACTGATGTCTGTGCGGTACTCATTTCAAGCCTCCATGGCGGGTTCGTCGTTACGGACCTGGTCCGGGCGGGGTTCGTGGAACCGGGCATCGACCGGTTTGACCAGCAGGTTGGCCACAAAGCCGATGATCAGCAGCCCCACCATGGTCAGCAGCGCGGGCTGGTAGGACCCGGCGGTCAACTGGCCGGGTTTGCCCTGGGCGTCAAGGAAGGCGTTCACGATCAGCGGCCCGGCGATGCCGGCCGCGGACCAGGCCGTGAGGAGCCTGCCGTGGATAGCGCCAACCTGGAAGGTGCCGAAGAGATCCCGCAGGTACGCCGGGGCAGTCGCGAAGCCGCCGCCGTAGAAGGAGATGATCACAAAGGCGAGCGCCACGTAGAGGAAGGTTGTGGTGGAACCGGCCAGCGCCAGCACCGTATAAAGCACGGCGCCGATGCCGAGGTACACCATGTAGATGCGCTTGCGCCCGGTCGTATCCGAGGTAGCTGACCAGGCGAAGCGGCCGGACATGTTGCCGATCGAGAGCAGCCCGACGAAGCCGGAGGCGACGGCGGCACTGACCAGGGACACACCGTCGGACTGGCGGAAGAAGTCCTGGATCATCGGCGCTGCCTGCTCCAGGATGCCGATTCCGGCCGTGACGTTGCAGAAGAGGGCCACCCACACGAGCCAGAACTGCCGGGTCTTCACAGCATTTACTGCTGAGACATTGTCAGTGGTGATCAGCTTGGCCGCCTTGACCTTGCTCGGGTCAAAGCCGGCCGGTCGCCACCCCTCGGCCGGAACCTTGATGGTGAATGCGCCGAACATCATGTAGGCCAGATACACAACAGCGAGGGTCAGGAAAAGCTTGCCGACGGAGTCGCCGCTGGCCACCCAGCCCTTGGCGCCGGAGTTGGGGTCATACATCTTCAGCAGCGCGGTGGAGACCGGGCTCGCGATCAGGGCACCGCCGCCGAAGCCCATAATGGCCATACCGGTCGCGAGGCCCGGGCGGTCCGGGAACCACTTGATCAGCGTGGAAACCGGGGAGATGTAGCCGATCCCCAGGCCAATGCCGCCGATGAATCCGTAACCGAGGTACACCAGCCACAGTTGGCCGCTGAAGATACCCAGCGACCCGACGACAAAACCGCTGGCCCAGAACACGGCCGAGGTGAACATCGCCTTGCGCGGACCGTTTTTGTCCACCCAGGTCCCCATGATGGCGGCCGAAAGTCCCAGCATCACAATCGCGATGGAGAAGATCACGCCGATCTCGGTCAGGCTGGCGCCGAAGTGCTTGACCAGCGCCGTCTTGTACACGCTCGTGGCGTACGCCTGCCCGATGCACAGGTGCACGGCCAGCGCCGCCGGTGGCACCAGCCATCGATTGAATCCCGGCGGGGCAATCGTTTGTTCACGGTCCAGCCAGCCCATAATGTGTTCCCTTTGTTCGTCGAAGACCTCGGTGTCCAGCGATTTTAGAGGCGAAAGACCCCAAGATGAGCCGTTGCCTCCGGCAATCATGGTGCAGATCATCAGCAAACGTACGGTTCGTGCGCCGAGCGGTAGGAAATACTCGGCGAACGGTGAAACTACTTCCCGAGTCCTGCCTTCCGCAGCGCCTCGGCCATCGCGGTGTTGGCCGGTGCGGGCACCGCTTTGGCTGGAGATGTTTTTGCCGGAGATGTTTTTGCCGGGGATGTTTTTGCCGGCACCGGGCGCTGCGGCTGCCCGGCTGAAGACTGGCGGCCGGGCGCCGGAGCGCCGGAGGGACGCCGGGCAGCGGCCGGTTGGGACGCTCGGCCCGCTTGGGCTCCTTGAGCCGCCGGTCGGTCCGGACGAGCTGCCGGTTCGTCGTCGAGCCGCAGGGTCAGCGAAATCCGCTTCCGTTCCGGATCGGCCTCCAGCACTTTGACCCGCACCACCTGGCCGGATTTGACCACCTCGCGGGGATCGGAGACGAACCGGTTGGCCAGCGCCGAGACGTGCACCAGGCCGTCTTGGTGGACCCCGACGTCGACGAACGCACCAAAGGCCGCCACATTGGTCACGGTCCCTTCCAGCACCATCCCCGGCCTGAGGTCCGAGATCTTCTCGATACCCTCCGAGAACGTCGCCGCGGCAAAGGCCGGACGCGGGTCACGGCCGGGCTTCTCCAGTTCGGCGATGATGTCCTGAACCGTGGGCAGTCCGAAGGAACCGTCAACGAAGTCCGCCGGATTCAGCGCTGTGTAGCTTCCGGCGGCCAGCCCTTTGCCCGCGGCAGCCTTGATCTTCCGCGCCACCGGGTAGGCCTCCGGGTGCACGCTGGAGGCATCCAGCGGCTCCGCTCCCCCGCTGATCCGCAGGAAACCCGCGCACTGTTCGAAGGCCTTGGCGCCGAGCCGTGGCACCTTCTTCAGCTCGCTGCGCTTGCCGAACGGTCCATGTTCATTCCGGTAGGCCACAATATTTTCGCTCAGCAGCGGACCGACGCCGGCCACTCGGCTCAGCAGCGCCGGGGACGCGGTGTTGACATCGACGCCCACAGCATTGACGCAGTCCTCGACGACGGCGTCGAGGCTACGGTCCAGCTTGGCTGCGGTGACATCGTGCTGGTACTGCCCGACGCCGATCGACTTAGGCTCAATCTTTACGAGTTCCGCGAGCGGATCCTGCAGCCGCCGTGCGATGGACACGGCACCGCGCAGGGATACGTCCATCCCCGGCAGCTCCGCGGCAGCCAGCGCCGAGGCCGAATAGACGGACGCACCGGCCTCGGAGACCACGATTTTTTGCGGGTTGCCGCTTTGGTTGGCACTTTCCTTGCCCGTTGTGAGCTGTTTGAGCAGCTCCGCGGCAAGTTTGTCCGTTTCCCGCGACGCCGTGCCGTTGCCAATGGCGACGAGTTCGACGCCGTGCTTTTGCGCGAGGTTTACCAGCGTCCGGAGCGCTTCGTCCCATTTCCGGGCCGGCGCGTGCGGGTAGACAGTGTCCGTGGCAACCACCTTGCCGGTGCCGTCCACCACCGCGACTTTCACCCCGGTCCGCAGTCCCGGGTCCAGGCCCAGGGTGGCGCGGTTCCCGGCAGGCGCAGCGAGCAGCACATCGCGCAGGTTGGCGGCGAAGACCCGTACTGCCTCATCCTCGGCGGCAGCGAACATCCGGCTGCGCAGGTCAGCGGTGAGTCGGGCCAGTACCCGCGAGCGCCATGCCAACTGGGCGGTCTGCAGCAGCCAGGCGTCTGCCGGCCGGCCGCGGTCGGCGACCCCGAGGAAGCGGGCGACGGCGGCTTCGTACCTGCTGCGGGCGGCGGTGAGGGCGGCGTGGTCGTTCGGTTCAGCCTCGGCGAGATCCAGCTCCAGCACGCCGTCCTTTTCGCCGCGCAACAGCGCCAGGACGCGGTGCGAGGGCATCCCGGCGGGCTGCTGGGAGAACTCGAAGTAGTCCTTGAACTTCTGGCCCTCGGCGTCCTTGCCCTTTTTCACGCGGGACACCATCCGGCCCTGGGTCCAGAGCCGTTCGCGCAACGCAGCTGCCAGGTCCGCGTCCTGCGCGACACGTTCCACCAGGATGGATCGGGCCCCAGCAAGCGCCGCCGCGGCGTCCCCGATGGAGTGCTCGGCGTTGAGGTAGCGGCCCGCTTCCCGTTCAGGATCCAGCTCCGGCCGCTTCAGCAGCGCCTCGGCGAGCGGCTGAAGCCCGGCCTCGCGGGCGATCTGTGCCTTGGTGCGCCGCTTGGTTTTGAACGGCAGGTAGATGTCTTCCAGCCGCGACTTCGTATCGGCCCCGGCGACGGCGGCCTGCAGTTGCGGCGTCAGTGCCCCCTGCGCCGCGATCGCCTCGAGAATGGTGCCGCGACGCTCCTCCAACTCGCGCAGGTATCGCAGCCGCTCCTCCAGTCCACGCAGCGCGGTGTCATCGAGCGTCCCGGTGGCTTCCTTGCGGTAGCGGGCGATGAAGGGCACTGTGGACCCTGCGTCGAGCAGGTCCACGGCGGCTTTGACCTGCCAAGCCTGCACACCGAGCTCTGCGGCGATCTGCGCGGCAATGCTGGACTCCTGCGTGTGCGGAGCCTTGGTGGTGGCGGACGGGGACGGGCGCTGCGGGAGGTTGGTCACCCTGCCATTTTGCCTTACCCCGGCGTTTCCCCGGGCGTCTCCCCACCGGCACCGGCACCGGCGCGCGGATGCTCGGCGTCCTGGAGGACCTCGTTGTGGCGGAGGAACCAGGGCTTAAACGGCGGATCAAAACGGGCAAACCGGGGCAAGCCCACGGCGCGTAGGCCTGCATTCGTCAGGGCTGCCTGCAGTTCCAGGTTCCGTTGCTCGAAAGCGCCCTTCGAGCCGCCGCCGAAGAACACCTTCGCGGCCACGAAGGACCCGGGCACGGTCCGGATCCTGACCTTCGGATCTGACGGTACCGGGGCAGTTTCAGCTGTCATTCCCGCTGGCAGGACAAAGGCCACCACAAACTCGGCCGCACCTTCTGCGCTGGTCAGGGACCCGCTTTGGAGCACCGGGGCGGTCATCGCCAGTTTCTGGGACGGGCCGAGGCCCTGCACTACCGGGGCGGTCATGGCTACCGACTGCCGGGCAGCGTTATTGCCGCTGATGTAGTTGAAGAGGTATCGGAAGGCCGCGTTGCCGGCCCGGTCGAAGCTTGCGTTGACTTGGACTTCGGCCAGCACGTGCGTCGGATAGTGCCGCAACTCGAAATGCGGGTAGCGCTGGACAAGTTCGTAAGGCTGCTGTTCCGTCATGGTCTTCAGACTTTACGCCCGGCCGACGACAGGAACCAGTGCGTTCCAGCCCTGGTGCCCGCCGGAATGTCGGCGGGCTTTGATAGCTTGAGGACCTGAAGGGCGGTCGGCGCTGACGCCCGCAGGCCAGCCTTAGAACCAGCAGCGCGTCAGTTATCGGGGGCACAGTGTTTTTTCTTGAACCGGACGTGCCGGGTTCCGCACCGGACCTGGGTTTTTCCGCGAGCGACCTCGTCACGGCAGCCGGTTGTGAGTATCAGGTGCTGCGCAAGCTTGACGAGAAGCTGGGCCGTGCCCCCAAAGCCGGGTTCGAAGCTGACGAGATGCTCCTGCATGCGGCAGTGCTCGGTGACCGCCACGAACTCAAGGTCCTCGCAGGCTTTGTCGAGGAGTTCGGTCCTTGGAATCCCGCCACCGGGCGGGGGGTGTACGACGTAGCGCCTGCCCAAGCCATGGACCGCACGACGCTGCTGTCCAAGCACCACGAATCCCTTGAAGCCCTGCGCTCGGGGGCAGACGTGGTGTTCCAGGCCGCCTTCTTTGACGGCCAGTTCCATGGCCGCTCCGACTTCCTGGTCCGCCAGGCCGACGGCAGCTACGCGGTGTTCGACACCAAGCTGGCCCGCCATGCCAAGGTGACCGCGCTGCTCCAGCTGGCCGCCTACGGTGATCAGTTGCTGAAGGCCGGGATCACACCGGACCCCGCTGTGACCCTGATTCTCGGTGCCACGGTACCGCTCCCGGGTGGTGGCTTCGACTACGTCCGAAGCAACCACAAGCTGGCAGAGATCCTGCCGGTCTTCCGCGAGCGCCGGGACCGTTTCGTGGCGTTGACCGCCGCCCATCTGGCGCAGCCGCAGACGGTGCGCTGGGGTGCGGCCGGGCTTAGCGCCTGTGGCCGCTGCGACTACTGCCAGGAGCAGGTCGCAGCCACAGACGATTTGCTGCTGGTGGCGCGGATGACTTCGGCGCAGCGCAAAGCCCTGCACGCGCGGAAGATCTTCACAGTCGGGGCACTCGCCCAGGCTGACATTCCCGGAGCGAACGCGGCCCTGCTGCGACTGCAGGACCAGGCCCGGATGCAGAGCGGGGTTGGCGCTGCCGACGGCGGAGTCCGGTACGTCAAGGACGGGACGGAACACGCCCTCAGCTACCGGGTGGTCCCGGAGAACACCCTGGCGGAGCTGCCACCGCCCAGCGCCGGTGATATTTTCTTCGACTTCGAAGGCGATCCGCTGTGGCAGGAGAGCGCCACCGGGGTCTGGGGACTGGAGTACCTGTTCGGCGTCGTCGAGGCCCCGGCAGGGCCCGGCTCGGCAGGGGTGTTCCGGCCGTTCTGGGCGCACAGCCGGGAGGCAGAGAAGCAGGCGTTCCTCGACTTCCTCGACTATGTCCAGAAGCGCCGGCAGGAGTATCCGGATATGCACGTCTACCACTACGCCGCTTACGAGAAGACTGCCCTCCGGAAGCTCTCCGTGCTGCACGTCGCGGGCGAGGACACTGTCGACCGGTGGCTGCGCGAAGGACTCCTGGTGGACCTGTACCAGACGGTCAGGACCAGCATCCGGATCTCCGAAAATTCATACAGCATCAAGAAACTTGAGCCGCTCTATATGGGGACGAACCTGCGGTCCGGGGACGTCAAGGACGCCGGCGCCTCCGTGGTTGCCTACGCCCACTACTGCGATGCCCGCGACGACGGCCGGGCCGGGGAGGCTGCCTCAATCCTCGCCGGGATCTCCGACTACAACGAGTACGACTGCCTCTCCACCCTGGCGCTCCGTGATTGGCTCCTGGGCCTGGCACGGGAGCGCGGCATCGGGCCGGACGGTGCCGGCGGGGCTTCCCCTGCTGCTCCCCGACCGCTGGCTCCGGCACCGACGCCGTACCGGGAAGCGCTGACCTCGATGAACTGGAAGTAAGGCTTGCCGGGCTGGCGGAGGCCGGCGTCGGGCTGGCCGGGAACGACCGGAGGGCCGTTGCAATGCTGGCGGCGGCGGTCAGCTACCACCGCCGCGAGCGGAAGGCCTTCTGGTGGGCGCACTTCGACCGCTGCGAGAACGGCCCCGACAGCCACCACCAGCAGGACCGCAATGTCTTCCTCGTCGAGGACGCTGAAGTGTTGACGGAGTGGCGGAAGGACGGTGCCAAGCTCCCGGAGCGGAGGGTGAAGCTGATCGGCACTCTCAGCCCGGGCTCCGATCTTCGTGCAGGAAGCACCTGGTTCCGGATGTACGATCCGCCGCTCCCGGCCGGGCTCGAGGGGACGGGGATAAACGGGAGCGGTCGCAACGGGTGGTTCGGAACGGAGGTCCTGGAGCTCGGCCACGAGGACGGCCGGGATACTGTCATCATCCGCGACAAGCTCCGCCGTGGCATCGAACCTTACGGTCAGGTGCCCGTCGCGCTGACCGAAGACCAGCCCATCCAGACCAACAGCCTCGAGGAGGCCTTGGCCACCCTTTCCGGCGACGTCGCCGCCGGATTAACAGCCGCGGCGCCTGGTTTCCCGCGTCACCCGGCGCTGGATCTTGTCCGCCGGGTTCCGCCGCGGCTGGTTTCCGGGCGCCGCTGCCTGCGCCGGGTGAGGGGCCGGACCGATTTATTAACGCCATCACCGAGGCTGTTAGGTCCCTGGACCATTCCTATGTCGCGGTCCAGGGACCGCCAGGGACGGGCAAGACCCACGTGGGGTCCCATGTCATCGCCCGACTGGTAGCCAACGGCTGGAAAGTCGGTGTCGTCGGCCAGTCCCATGCGGTGGTGGAGAACCTGCTCACAACAGCTGTGGCTAAGGCCGGCGTCGATCCTGCCTGCGTGGCCAAAGACGTCAAACACCAGGAACCGCTCCCGTGGGATCAACGGTCGGCGCAGGATGTTGCGCGGCTGCTCGCTTCCCCGGGCGGCGCCCTGATCGGCGGGACTGCCTGGACCATAACTGGCGCTAACGTTCCGGCCGGATCCCTGGACCTGCTGGTCATTGACGAGGCCGGCCAATTCTCGTTGGCCAACACCCTTGCCGTGGCGCAGGCGAGCAGCCGCCTGCTCTTGCTTGGCGATCCCCAGCAGTTGCCGCAGGTCAGCCAGGGCAGCCACCCCGAACCCGTGAACGACTCAGCGCTGGGCTGGGTTTCGGCCGGCCATGCCACGCTGCCGCCGGGGCTTGGTTACTTCCTGGCCGACTCGTGGCGGATGACCTCGGAGCTGTGCCGGGCCGTCTCCGAACTCTCGTATGACGGCAAGCTGCGCTCGGCCCCGGCCGCGGACCTCCGCCGGCTCGAGGGAGTTCCGTCCGGGATCGAGACGGTTCTGGTGGAGCACAGCGGCAACACCACGTCCTCGGTCGAGGAAGCCGCAGAAGTCGTCAGGCAGGTACGCCGCCATGTGGGGCTGAGCTGGCATGCGGAGGACGGCACCCGGCCGCTGGCAGGTGCGGACATTCTGGTGGTGGCTGCGTACAACGCCCAGGTCAACGTGGTCCGGGAGGCCTTGGAGGACGCGTCCCTGGCTGGCGTCCGGGTGGGAACGGTAGACAAATTCCAGGGCCAGGAAGCCGCCGTAGTGATTGTGTCCATGGCGTGTTCGGCGGTGGCCGAGGCCCCGCGCGGCATGGAATTCCTGCTCTCCCGGAACCGGATTAACGTGGCGGTGTCCCGGGGCCAGTGGCGCGCGGTGCTGGTCCGTTCGCCTGAGCTCACCAACTACCTGCCCCTGCACCCAGAAGGCCTCGAGCAGCTGGGCGGGTTCATCGGGCTGTGCCAACGCTCTGTCGCGGCCGGTAGCTAGTCCGGCTAGCACCGGACATTTCCAGCCGGTTCCCCGCTCCCGTGGACATGCCCGTTCTTAGGCTCCGTCCCCACCGGACATGTCCAATGCTCGCCGCGGGAAGTGAGCACAATGGCACTGTGCCCAGTCCTCGCGGCCGCCGCAGGACATGTCCAACGGTGCGGGACCTCAGCACCGGGCATGTCCTGCGGTGCGGGACCTCAGCACAGGACATGTCCGATCCTCAGCGTGAGGAGTGAACCGACCCGGCCAGCAGGAGCGCCTCATCGAGCACCGTGCCGAAGTTCACCGGATTGTGCGCAAACCGGCCCAGGAAGAGGCCGGAAACGCCGTCCAGTGTCGGCAAGAGTCCGGGCTTGGCTGAGCCGCCATAAATGATGGGCAAGTCGGCCCGTCCCGAGGCGGCAAGGTTGTTCCGGAGCCGCGCTACGACGTCGGACACGTACCCGGCAGCGGCTGGTTCCGGCGCACCGATGGCCCAGACGGGCTCATACGCGATGACGAGCCGCGCGGCAAGGTCCCAGTCGCCGTCGACGGCGGACCGGATCTGGCGGTACACAACGTCCGCGGCGGTCTCAGCGCTGCCGGCGTCGGCCTCTCCGACGCACAGCAGCGCCGTGAGCCCGGCGTCATCCGCTGCCCGGATCTTGCGCGCAATCATCGCGTCGTCTTCTCCGAAGTGGCGCCGGCGCTCGGCGTGGCCGATCTCCACCAACCCGACGCCCAGCTCGGCGAGCATGGACGGGGCAACCTCCCCGGTCCATGGCCCGTCGGCCCACCCGCAGTTCTGCGCGCCGAGCAGCAGCGGCGAACCGGCAAGCAGCGTGGCCGCGGCCGGCAGCACCGGGAACGAGGGGATAACAAACGGGACAACCCGCCCGGCTGCGAGAGCCGGGCGGGTGTCCACAACATGCCGCAGCCGCTCCAGCCAGTCCAGGCTGTCCCGGTATCCCAGGTACATCTTGGAGCTGACACCCACCAGGATGCTGCCGGCGGTGAATTGGAGGGCGCTGCGCTGCTGCATTGTTGGTGCTTTCTGCTGGATGGGGCGGAACGGCTTGGTTTACTTCTCCAGCAGTTCGTCCGCTTTGTTCTTGAACCGCTTGGTGGCGAACATCATTGCCGCGGCCAGGAAGGGCAACACACCGAGGGCGTAGACGCCCATGGTCCCGGTGTCCGAGGCGGTGGCCTGGTTGACAGTGGTCCGCAGGATCGGTGCCACAAATCCGCCGAGGTTGCCCAGCGAGTTGATCAGGCCAATACCGGCAGCCGCGGCGGTACCGGTCAGGAACGCCGTCGGGTAGGACCAGGCGATCGGGCCGATCGAAAGGAAGCTGCAGACTGCCAGCGTGATGAAGATGATGCCGAGGGCAGGCATGTGGTTCGCGCCGGCCCACGCGGAACCGAAGATGCACAGCCCGGTGGACAGGAACAGCCCGGTGCCCCAGACCCGGCGGCGGACCACCGTGTTGGCGGCCTTGCCGATGAAGTAGCAGGCGAAGATACCGAAGAACCACGGGATCGCGGCCAGCAGACCGACAGCAAGGCCAACCTTCTGGCCGGTGAGCTGGGCTACCTGCTGCGGGAGATAGAACGTTACACCGTAGACGGCGATCTGGAGGCAGAAGTAGATGACGGTGAAGTACCACACCTTGCCGTTCTTCATGGCGGCGAGCACGCCGCGCGGGCCGGACTCTTCCTTGACGGTGTCCTCCAGTGCCATGACCTCCAGGAGTGCGCTCTTCTCTTCCTTGTTCAGGAACTTGGCGTCCTGGGGGCTGTTGATCAGGAAGAAGAACGCTGCAACGCCGGCGAGAACTGCCAGCATGCCCTCGCTGAAGAACATCACCTGCCAGCCCTGGACACCGGGAACCTGGTCGCCGATGTTGATCAGCCAGCCGGAGAGCGGCGCGCCCAGCATCTGGGAGAACGGCTGGGCCAGGTAGAAGATGGCGAACATCTTGACGCGGACCTTGTTGGGGAACCACGCGGCGAGGAACATGATGACGCCCGGGAACAGGCCGGCTTCGGTGACACCCAGCAGGAAGCGCAGGATGATGAACGACGTCTCGCCCTGGACGAACGCGAAGCACGCCGAGACAATGCCCCAGGTGATGGCGATGCGGGCCAGCCAGATCTTGGCGCCGAACTTCGTCAGCAGCAGGTTGCTCGGGATTTCGAACAGGGCGTAGCCGATGAAGAAGATCCCGGCACCGAGGGCGTAGGCGCCGGCAGTGATGCCCTTGTCCACGCCGAGGGCGGCTTCGGCGAAGCCCACGTTGGTGCGGTCCAGGAAGGCCACCACGTACAGGATGACCAGCATGGGCATAAGTCGGCGGGACGCCTTGGAGATCGCCGATTTTAGGACCGGGGTCTCCAGAAGGTCCCTGGTGGACGTTGATACAACGGACATCAAAACTCCTCGTCGAGCAGATTAGTTGAGTGAATCAGGTGGGTGGAGCGGTCAAAACGATGTTCTCTAGCGGGACAAGGCGATGATCATGACCCCGGCCAGGCAGGCCAGGATCCCGACGGCGAGATAGATCTTCCGTCCCCTGCTCCACGACGCAAATCCGGAGGTTGCGGTCTTACTCGGTTGTGCCACGGCGCTTCTTCCTTAGTGCATGTAGAGTCCGCCATCCACATTCAGCGTCTGGCCGGAGATGTAGCCGGCGTCCTCGCTGATGAGGAAGGCGATGGCGGCCGCGATGTCCCGGGTGGAGCCCACCCGGTTCACGACGAGGTCTTTGGTCATCTCGTCCTTGCGTTCCTGGCTCAGGGTGCCGCCCATGATGTCGGTATCGATGGGGCCCGGCGAGATGGCGTTGACGGTGATGTCGTATTCGCCGAGTTCGCGGGCGGTGGCACGGGTCAGTCCAATCACGCCGGCCTTGGCCACGGAGTACGGGGTCTTGGGTAGGTGCCGCCGCCGCGCTGGGCGGAGACGGAGGAGATGTTCACGATGCGGCCGATCCGGTTCTTGACCATGGACTCGGCGACCCGGCGGGTGGCGTAGTGGACGCCGTTGAGGTTTATGCCCAGGACCCGGTCCCACTCGGCCGCGTCGAGTTCCAGGTACGGGACCGGGGAGCTGACGCCGGCCACGTTGGCGAGGGCGAGGATCTGCGGCAGTTCGGCTTCGATCGCGTCGATGGCTGCACGGACGGAGGCCTCGTCGCCGACGTTGGCGCCGGCACCGAAAGCCTTGACGCCGTACTCGGCCGCGAGTTCCTTGGCCGCGGCCTTGCACCGGGCGTCGTCGAGGTCAATGATGCCGACATTCCAGCCCTGCGCGGCCAGGTAGTTGGCGGTGGCACGGCCGATGCCACGCTCCGAAACGGCGCCGGTGATGATGACCGTGCGTTCTGCGGGGAAAGTGCTCATAAAGCTGCTCCTGAAAGGATAAAAAGTGGAAGTCGCGGTGCTAGTTGATGGGCGCGGGGCCGAGATCGTCGATGAGCTTCTGCATCGCCACATAGGCCTTGTTCCGGTAGGCGATGAGCTCGGGAGTACGCTCGGCGGGGACGTTGAGGAAACCGGCACCGGTCTTGGTGCCCAGCTTTCCGGCGTCGACCAGCTCGCTGAGGATCTTCGGCGTCGCAAAGCGTTCCGGGAATTCGGTTTGCAGCGACTTGTAGCAGAAGTTGTAGACGTCCAGCCCTGCCATGTCGGCAATGGCGAACGGCCCAAAGAACGGCAACCGGAAGCCGAAGGTGGTGCGGACCAGGGTATCGATGTCCTCGGCCGTCGCGATCTCCTGCTCCACCAGCTGGGCGGCCTCGTGGAACAACGCATACTGCAGGCGGTTGAGCACAAATCCGGTGACGTCCTTGACGACGGCGGTCTGCTTGCCGGCCGCGTGGACAAGGTCGCGGACGGCGCCGATGGTGGCCGCGGTCGTCCCGGCGTGCGGAATGATTTCCACGCCCGGGATGAACGGTGACGGGTTGGAGAAATGTACCCCCAGGAACCGGCCCGGGTTGGTGACCGGTTCGGAGAGTTCCGCGATGGAGATGGTGGAGGTGTTGGAGCCGATGACGGCGTCCGGACGGGCCGCGGCGCTGATGCGAGCAAGGGTCTGGTGTTTGATCGCGATGACTTCCGGGACGGCTTCTTCGATGAAGTCGGCGTCGGCGACGGCCTCCTCGATGTCCTTGGCGGCCCAGAGGTTCTGCTTCAGGATCTCGGTGGAACCGGCCGGGAAAAGCCCCGCGGCGACAAACTCATCGGATTCGGCCAGCAGCCGGTCGTAGTTGTTTTGCGCCACCTCGGCGGACACATCGGCCAGCGCTACGCGGGCACCGCCGAGGGCCAATACCTGCGCGATCCCGCCTCCCATATAGCCGGAGCCGACGACGGCGATCTTGCGGGCGGCGTTAAGTGCACCCGCCGCGTCGATGGACTGTGCAGCCTCGCTGCTGAGGTTGTCGGTCATGGTCAGACTGCTTTCGTGTAGTCGGGCTCGTAGGAGCAGATGGCGTCCACCTTGGCGGCGGAGGAAGAATTTTCATCAAAACGGTGGCTGAGCCATTCGCCCACGAGCTTCTTAGCCAGCTCCAGGCCGATGACGCGCTGCCCGAGGGTGAGCACCTGGGCGTTGTTGCTGAGCACGGACCGTTCTACGGAGTAGCTGTCGTGTGCAGTGACGGCACGGATGCCGGGAACCTTGTTGGCCGAGATGGCGACGCCGAGTCCCGTGCCGCAGATCAGCAGCGCCCGGTCGGCTTCGCCGTCGGCGACTTTTCGGGCGGCAGCGACGGCGACATGCGGGTAGGCGGTGGTGTCGTCGGCGCCGACCCCGACGTCGTGGACGGAGGCGACGCGGGGATCCGCCTCGAGCAGCGCCTTCAACGCCATCTTGTATTCGACGCCTGCCTCATCGTTGCCGATGACAACGCGCCAGCCTGTTGCTGTGCTCATGCCTGTGCTCCTTGCTGTGCCGGTCCGGGGTTGGCGGACGCGAAATCGATCTCTGCGGTGTCAGGGTGTTCGGTGTTAAGGTGCGCTGAAATCCGCGCTGTAATAAGGGCGAACGAAATGGCTCCGGGGTCCGCGTGCCCGAGGCTTTTCTCCGCAAGCGGCCGGGCGCGGCCCTTCAGCGGACGGAGCTTGGCGGTATCTTCGGCAGCGGTCTGTGCGGCGGCGGCGGCCTCAGCGAGCGCCCCAGCGACGGACGCACCGTCGTCGAACGCGGTGACAAATGTGTCTTTGAACGGCAGCAACGCGTCCACCATGGTCTTGTCTCCCGGTTCGGCTTTGCCGAGTTCGGTGATGGCGTCCGCAAAGGCGGTGACCGCGGCAGCGGCATCTGCTCCCGAATAGTCCTCCCGGTTTCCCAGCGCGAGTCCGGCGGCAATGACGGCGGAGCCCCAGAGCGCGCCGGAGGTGCCGCCGGCGCGCTCGCTCCAGGCCTCCCCCGCCGCGGTGAGGACCCGGGCAGCCGAGGCGCCGCCGTCGAGGGCCACCGCCTGCTCGGCCGCCGTGACCGCTGCGTCGACGCCGCGCCGCATCCCGATGCCGTGGTCCCCGTCGCCGGCGATGGCGTCCAGGCGGCCCAATTCGTCTTCATGCTCGACGACGACGTCGCGCACCTGGCCCAGGATTGCCGCGGCCCGCAGCCCGAGGACCGCCGCGGCCGCGGTGGGGTGTTCGACGTCGGCTGCCTCTGCCGTTTCGACCAGCGCCTGCTGGCGCGGACGGCGCGGACCCAGGTTTCCCTTGCGGAACGCCGGCGTGTCCGCCGGCGCTCCCCAGTACCGTTCGAGTTCGTCATCAAGCCAGAGCAGGGTCAGGGAAAGCCCTGACATGTCCAGGCTGGTAACGAGTTCACCGCATTCCGGTTCCACAACTGTGAGACCGGCCGCGACGAGGAGCTTTTCGATTTTCCCGAAGAGCAAGAACAGCTCGTCATACTTGACCGTGCCGAGGCCGTTGACGATCGCCACCACGCGGTCACCGGCGTCGTGCGGCTTGTCGGCGAGCAACCTGGAGACGAGCAGTTCGGCGAGTTCCGAGGCCGTGGGCATGGGGTGTTCGGAGATTCCGGGTTCACCATGGATGCCCAGGCCCAGGGACATCTGCCCGGCGGGTACGTGGAAGAGCGGTTCGCTGGCGCCGGGAAGCGTGCAGCCCTCGAACGCGACACCGAGGGAACGGGTCCGGTAATTCGTCCGGATGGCCAGCTCTTCGACGTCGTTCAGCGTCAGCCCGGCTTCGGCCGCGGCGCCGGCGACCTTGAAGACCGTCAGGTCACCTGCTATTCCGCGGCGCTTCTCAATCTGCTCGAGCGGAGCGCTCGCAATGTCGTCAGTGACCAAGACGGTGCGCGTTTCGATACCTTCGGCGTTGAGGCGAAGCTGCGCCTGGCCGAAGTGCAGCACGTCCCCGGCGTAGTTGCCGTAACTCAGCAGGACACCTCCGCCGGCGTTGGCGGCCTTCGCGACCCGGTAGACCTGGCCGGCTGCCGGGGAAGCGAACATGTTGCCGCAGGCCGACGCGGTGGCAAGTCCGGGGCCGACGAGTCCGGCGAAGGCGGGATAGTGGCCGGAGCCGCCGCCAACCACCAGTGCGACCTGTCCGGCGGGTACCTCGGTGGAGCGGACGACGCCGCCGTCCACACGGGCTACGTAGCCTCGGTTGGCTGCCACAAAGCCGTCCAACGCCTCATCCGCGAAGTCCGCGGGGTTGTCGAAGATCTGGGTCATGGTTCCTCTTTGAATCCGTGGTGGAGGTAATTCCGAAGTGGAGCAGGAGCAGCGGAAGTCAGCGACCCGCCGTCGCGTGCTGGCTTAGACGCCGGCGAGTTCCGCAGCGGCCGGCTGCTGGCGGCCCTGGGCCACCTGGCTGCGGCCGAGCGTATAGCCGTCGGTCTTGGGCAAGATGCGGCCGCGGAGGTAGTCCTGGTTGCTGGCCGTCACACTGAGGCCGTCGCCGCCGTAATGCTCGGTGCACAGGATGCCTTGGAAGCCGACCGAGAGGGCGATCCGGAAGGCCTCACGGTAGTTGATCAGGCCACTTTCCATCGGCGCCGGCATCGCAACGTACATGTCGCGGGCGAGGTCTTCGTCGCGGATGTAGTTCTTCATGTGCCAGTAGTTGGAGTACGGGAGCGTTTTGGCAACCATCTCCCGCCAGTCCTCGATCGGGCGGTGCACGCGGATCAGGTTGCCGAGGTCCGGGTTGAGGCCGACGTTATCCAGTCCGATGTCTTGGACCAGCTGGACCGATGAGTCTGCGGTGCCCAGGTAGGTGTCTTCATACATTTCGAGCGAGAGCAGGAGGCCCGCGTCGGCGGCGTGCCGGCCCAGTTCACGCAGGCGGGTGACGGCTTTGGCCCAGGTCTCTTTGTCGCCTACCGGGTCCTTGTGCCCTTCGACTGTCCAGAACCACAGTTGTTTCTGCTGTTCGGCGGTGAGCGCCTGGTGGAGTCCAAACGAGACCACCTCGCAGCCAAGCTCGGCGGCAGCGTCGATGGTCCGGTGGCTGTAGGCCAGGTTCGCTTCCCAGTTCCGCTCTTCGATGACACTGCGGCGGATGGCGGAGATGACGGGAATGCCGATGCCGACGTTGTCGGCGGTCTGCTTGAACTCGGCGAGGCGGGTTGGGCTCAGGTCGCCGGGGCGGACCCAGCTGTCGGTGAGGTCTGCGTTGGTGAAACCAGCGTCCTTGACTTCCTGCAGCACCGCGGCCCACGCCGTTGCCTCAGCGTCGTTGATCGGGGTTCCCGCGGCGTCAACGCCAGGGAACTGCAGCAATGCTGCCGTGATGGGCCAGTTTTCGGCTGTATAGGCCATGGGTTCACTCCTTCGTGGAATCCTGTTTCCTATAGGATTTACTATCTAATGAGTGTTGTCAAGGTCACATCCATGATTGCTGGCAACAATCAGAGATCCTATAGGGACAATCCCTGCCTGTGAAGGGGTCAGTTGGAGGTTCCCTTGGGGGCCGGCTCAGCCGGCGGGTGCGTCCGCGATGGCCCTGCCACGTACCCTGTACACGTGGTCGGACATGGCTGCCGCGGCCCGGTCCGGGTCCCCGGTTGCTAGGGCGTCCAGGACGGATTCGTGTTCGGCGATGGCGTACTCCGCGTCGGTGATGCCCACTCCCCCGAAGAGGCGGAAACGCTGGACCTGCCCGCCAAGCGCCGCATAGGCGGCGACCATAAACTGGTTTCCGGTGAACTCCGCTATCAGCCGATGAAACCTCTCGTCCGCCTCCAGATAGTCGCGGTATTCGGCAAACGATGGTCCCCGCGGCGCGGACCTGAGATCGGCGACGGCCCGGCCCAGCTCGGCGAGATGCTCCGGCGTCAGCCTGGCGCAGGCGAGCCGGGCATTGACCGGCTCAATGGCCAGCCTTGCCTCCATCAGTTCCGCGAAGTCCTCTTGGGTAAACACCGGCGCCACACGATAGCCCTTCAGCGCCACCCGGCGCACCATGCCGGTGTGTTCGAGCCGGGCCAGCGCTTCGCGGACCGGAGTGGGGGACACGTCCAGTTCCCGGGCGGTACCGTCGATGCTCACCACGGCCCCCGGTTCCATCCGGCCGTCCATCAGGGACGCCAGGAGTTCCTCGTAGACGTGGTCTGCAAGGACCTGTCGGCTAACGGGTCGGCCTGCGGGTCGGCCCTGAGACAGGTTCCCGGATGAAGCTGGTTGCATGGTCAAATCCTATAGGACTGCGCCGTTCGTGCTTCGCTCAGCTGCGGAGATCGCTGACGGCGGGGCCGTGGATTCCCGCACCACCAGCCGAGTGACAAGCTCCACGCGCCGGGAGTCAAGCACCTCACCACGCATCTGGCGCAGAATAAACCGCAGCGCCGCGCGACCCATCTCCTGCAGCGGCTGGGTCACCGAGGTGAGGGCCGGGACGGACTCCTCGGCCTGGTAGGTTCCGTCGAATCCAACCAGGCTCATGTCCTCCGGGATCCGGACGCCCTGGCGGCGGGCCTCAGCCAGGACCCCAAGGGCAATGCTGTCACTGGCGGCAAAGATGGCAGTTGGCCGCTCCTCCAGCTTGAGCAGCGCCTTCATGCCACTGGCGCCGTGTTCCGAGCGGAACTGGCCGGAAATGATGTACCGGTCCTCGACCGCAACACCTTCCGCCCGCAAGGCCGCCAGGTAGCCATGCAGCCGCGCCTGATTGCATTCGGCGGCATCGGGGCCGCCGATGTAGGCAATCCGTCGGTGACCGAGTTCCAGCAGGTGGGACGTGGCGTCCTTGCCACCCGCCCAGTTTGTCGTTCCGACGCTGACCACATCACCCGGCGGCGGGTTGAGCGGATCAATGACCACCACCGGGACTCCCCTGCGGTGAAAGGCATCAAGGTGGGCGGCGCCAAATGCCGACGTCACCACGATCATCCCGCACCGTCCCTCATCGATAATCCGCTGCGCCCGCTGCTCCGCCGTCAGAGTCGAAGCCCCCTGCTTGCCGGTGACGTTGAGCAGCACTTCGATGTCAGATTCGGCCGCATACTCCAGCACGCCGTTGAGCACCTCGACGGCGTATGCAGAATTCAGCGAGTCGAAGACGATTTCAACCGCTTGCCTGCCGGTCAGGTTCTTGCGTTGCTGGAGCGGTGATTTGTAGCCTGTCCTGGCAAGTACGGTCAGGACCTTGGCCCGGGTGTCAGCGGAGACGTCGTCGCGCCCGTTGATGACCTTCGAGACCGTTGGCGCAGAAACGCCGGCCTCACGGGCCACTGAAGCCAGCGTCAGCTTGACCTGATGATCCATCGCGGACATTTGCATTCCTCACGCTTTCGAAATATTTCGTTACTTCAGCTTGGGGCCAGATGCCAATGAGGTCAAGCATCTTATGAAAACTTTCCGGCGAATTATGTGAGTTATCTCACCAGAAAGGCTTGACGGCTGTTTTATCGGCCGCTAAATTGACTAACAGGTCGCAAGTTTTAGCGAAATATTTCGAAACCCAGTATCTTTCACCGACCAGTTCACCGGCAGTGCTGCCTGATCCCAAGGCCGGACTTCCGAACATAGACGGGCCCTCAGCGTCGAGCCCGATGGATGAATGGAATGCAAATGACTAATCGAAAACTGCGCTCTGCCGTGCTGGCATTCTCGGCAGCCGCCCTCTCGCTCTCCCTCGCTGCCTGCGGTTCCAGTGGTCCGGGAGGACAGGCCGTGAGTGCGGACTCCGCCACCATGTGGGGCCTTACGGGCGGGAACCAGCCGGTGATGCAAAAGTCTGTGGATGCCTGGAACAAAGCGCATCCCGATGAGACGATCAAACTCGACTTCTTCGCCAACGATGCCTACAAGACCAAAGTCCGAACCGCCGTCGGCGCCGGCCAGGGGCCAACGTTTATCTACGGCTGGGGCGGCGGTGTTCTGAAGTCGTATGTTGACGCAGGGCAAGTGGCAGACCTGTCAGATTTCGTCAAGGAAAATCCCGAGGTCCAGGAGCGGTACCTGCCCTCCATCCTGAAGAACGGCGAGGTCGACGGCAAGACCTACGCGCTGCCCAACAACAATGTCCAGCCCGTGGTCCTCTATTTCAATAAAGACGTGTTTGCCAAGATCGGCGCCGAGCCGCCAAAGACCTGGGACGAACTGATGGCCCTGGTACCGAAGTTCAAGGAGGCCGGCATCGCGCCGTTTTCCCTCGGCGGACAGTCCAGGTGGCCGGATCTGATGTGGCTTGAATACCTGGTCGAGCGCATCGGTGGTCCGGAAGTATTTGCCAACATCGCCGCCAACAAGCCCAACGCGTGGTCCGATCCGGCTGTGGCAGAGGCCTTGACCAAGATCCAGGACCTGGTGGACGCTGGAGGATTCATCAACGGATTCTCGTCCATCGCTGCAGACAGCAACGCAGACCAGGCCCTGCTCTATACGGGCAAAGCCGCCATGATCCTGCAGGGCGGCTGGATCTACCAGGGAATGAAGAAGGATGCGCCGGACTTCGTCAAGAGCGGCAAGCTTGGATTCACGACCTTCCCGACGGTTTCCGGGGGTACGGGTGACCCCGCCAACGTAGTGGGCAACCCCTCCAACTTCTGGTCCATCTCTGCCAAAGCCACGGACAGCCAGAAGAAGGCGGCACTGGACTACGTCAAGAGCGGCATGTTCACCGAGGCCGATACCCAGGCTCTGATCGACTCCGGTGCTGTTCCGGTAACCACCGGTATCGAAAGCAAGCTCGAGGCGTCCCCCGATAAAGACTTCCTGACCTACGTCTACGGGATGGCCAAGAACGCGCCGAGCTTTACACTCTCCTGGGACCAGGCGCTGAGCCCGGCCCAGGGCGATGCGATGCTCTCCAACCTGGACCAGATCTTCCTGAAGAAGGTCAGCCCGGCCCAGTTCGTGGAAACGATGAACGCAACGATCGGAAAATAGCCAGTGTCTGCCTCCACAGGCGCTCCCCGACGGGCCCTTGAAAGGGGCCCGTCGGGCTGGCTGGCCGTCCCCGCGCTCATCTTCTTCCTGGCCTTTGCGATCATCCCGCTGCTAGGCGTCCTCTTCCTCAGTTTCACGAAATGGAACGGGCTAGGCGAGATCACCCTGGACGGGTTCTCCAGCTGGACCTCCGCACTAACCGATCCGATCACCGCTAACGCCCTGGTGGTCACGGCGAAGATCATGTTCTTCTCCTTTGTTGTCCAGGCGCCCATCAGCCTCTTGCTCGGCGTTTTCACCTCAGGAAAACAAAAATACCGGGCGGCCTTGGCTGTGCTGTATTTCGTTCCGCTGCTGCTGTCCTCCGCAGCCGTCGCGATTGCCTTCAAGGCGCTCCTGGATCCGAACTTCGGCATGGGCCCGGGGCTAGGCCTGCCGTTCCTGACCCAGGACTGGCTGGGAAACTCGGACCTGGTGCTGTTTGTGGTCGTTTTTGTGATCGCATGGCAATTTGTTCCGTTCCACACCCTGATTTACCAAGGTGGTGTTCGGCAAATTCCCGTTTCCCTTTACGAGGCAGCGCAAATCGACGGTGCGGGGCGGATGCAGCAGTTCTTCAGCATCACCTTGCCGCAACTGAAATACACCATCATCACGTCCTCTACCCTCATGGTCGTGGGCTCGCTCGCCTACTTCGATCTCATCTTCGTACTGACCGGCGGAGGGCCTGGATACGCCACCCGCCTGTTGCCACTGCACATGTACCTGACCGGGTTCAAAGCCAATGACATGGGCGCCGCGAGCGCCCTGGGCGTCATCCTCGTGGTGATCGGCCTTGCGCTGGCCCTAATACTGCAGCGCCTCGGCGGCAAAAACCGCAACGACAGCCAATTGGAAGGTGCCTGATGGCTTCCACTACCCAGCTTCCCGCACGGAACGCGGCCCTCGCGGACGGCGACAGGACGCCGCGACGTCGTCCGGGCCGGCGACCCCAGGGGCCTGGACGCAGCCGCCCGAACTTCATCGGCGGCGCCGGTGGGTGGCTTTGGCTGGCCGTCATCATTGTGCCCATCTACTACGTGATCGTCACCAGCCTGAAAAATCAGGCTGGATTCTTCACCTCGAACCCGATGTTGCCGCCCAGCGAGCCGACCCTGGACAACTACCAGCTGGTCCTGGAGAACGACTTCGTCAGGTACTTCATCAACAGCCTAATCGTCACGGTTGGCAGCGTTGTTCCGGCGCTCTTTATCTCCTTTATGGCTGCCTATGCCATTGTCCGGGGAAAAAGCAGATTCCTGAATTGGACCAATAACCTTTTCCTACTCGGGCTGGCTGTCCCGCTGCACGCCACAATTATCCCGATTTACTGGATGATCACCAAGGCGCATCTCTATGACACTCTCCTGGCACTCATTCTTCCCTCCATCGCCTTTGCTATTCCGATTTCTGTCCTGATCCTTTCCAACTTCATGCGTGACGTGCCCAACGAGTTATTCGAATCAATGCGTCTCGATGGGTGTTCCGACTGGGCAATGATGTGGCGACTCGCGTTTCCCATGACCCGCCCTGCCGTAGTAACGGTCGGTATTTACAACGCACTGGGGGTCTGGAACGGCTTCCTGTTCCCGTTGATCCTGACCCAGAGCCCGTCCACCCGGGTACTGCCGTTGTCCCTCTGGACCTTCCAGGGCGAATTCAGCGTCAACATCCCTGCCGTGCTGGCCTCAGTGGTCCTCGCTACCCTGCCGCTGCTGGTGCTCTACGTCGTGGCCCGCCGGCAGCTCCTGAGCGGACTCACCGCAGGGTTCAGTAAGTAAGCGGCACAAACTCCGAAAGGAATCATCATGACCACACAGCCCCTAAGGGTCGGGATGGTCGGCTACGCCTTTATGGGTGCTGCCCACTCCCACGCATGGCGGACGGCGCCCCGTTTTTTTGACTTGCCACTGGAACCGCAACTCACCGCAGTTGCCGGCCGCAGTGAAGACGGGGTCCGGGCGGCCGCAGCCAAGTTCGGCTGGGCTTCCACAGAGACGGACTGGCGCCGCCTGATCGAACGCGACGACATCGACCTGATCGACATCTGCAGCCCGGGTGACACACACGAAGAGATCGCCCTCGCGGCCCTTGCCGCCGGCAAGCACGTCCTGTGCGAGAAACCGCTGGCGAACTCGGTGGCCGAGGCTGAGCGGATGACAACGGCGGCCGACGCTGCCGCCCAGCGTGGTGTGCTCTCGCTCTGTGGATTCAGCTATCGCCGCACGCCGGCGCTGTCGCTCGCCCGGCGGTTCGTGGAGCAGGGACGGTTAGGCACAATCCGGCACGTGCGCGCCCAGTATCTGCAGGACTGGTTGACCGACGAAAATGCGCCCATGACCTGGCGGCTGGACAAGTCCAAATCCGGATCCGGCTCGCTGGGCGATATCGGGGCGCACATCATCGACGCGGCCCAATGGATCACCGGCCAAAAAATCGCCGGAGTCTCCGCTCTGCTGGAGACGTTCGTCCAGCAACGCCCGCTGGCCGGGGCCATGGTGGGCCTTGGCGGTCACGGCGACATCAGCGCTGACGCGCCCCGCGGGAGGGTCACCGTGGACGACGCAGCGATTTTCACGGCACGGTTCGACGGCGGTCCGATCGGGGTGTTCGAGGCCACGCGCTACGCGCTGGGCCGCAAGAATGCCATGCGGATCGAGATCAACGGCACCAAGGGATCGCTGGCTTTCGACTTCGAAGAAATGAATGTCCTGTCTTTTTACGACGCGGCAGACTCCCCTGATGCCGGTTTCCGCCGGATCTTTGTCACCGAGCCGGAACATCCCTATGCCGGCAACTGGTGGCCCACCGGCCACGGTCTCGGCTACGAGCATGGATTCACCCACCAGGTTGTCGACTTGGTGAACGCGCTAGCCGACAACCGCCAGCCGGAACCATCGTTTGGCGATGCACTCCAGGTCCAGCGCGTGCTGGCCGCCGTAGAAACCAGTGCCAAGAATTCCAGCCTGTGGCAAACCGTCTAAGACCAATGCCGGGACCAAAGATACCGAAGAAGAGGGACGCCACATGACACGAGCCATCACCTTGTTCACCGGACAATGGGCGGACCTGCCGTTCGAGGAGGTGGCGCGCCTCGCCGGCGAATGGGGCTTCGAAGGCCTCGAAATAGCCTGTTGGGGCGACCACCTTGACCCCCGCCGCGCCGCCGAAGACGACAGCTACCTCCAGGACCGGCTCAATATTCTGGAAAAGAACAATCTAAAGGTCTTTGCCATCGCCAACCACCTCACCGGCCAAGCGGTCTGCGACGACCCCATTGACGAACGTCACCGGGACATCCTCTCCCACGAGGTCTGGGAGACGGCAATCCTGACGGAGTCCGGGCCAGGGCTGCCGAAGCCATGAAAGACACTGCCAGAGCGGCTGCCCGGCTGGGCGCCAAGACGGTCACCGGGTTCACCGGGTCCTCCATCTGGAAGACCGTCGCCATGTTCCCACCCGCCTCCGCGGGCATGATTGAACGCGGTTACCAGGATTTCGCGGATCGATGGAACCCGATCATGGATGTCTTCGACGACGCCGGGGTCCGCTTCGCCTTGGAGGTGCACCCTTCCGAGATCGCATACGACTACTGGACCGCCAGGCGCACCCTGGAGGCCATCGGCCACCGGGAAAACTTCGGCCTGAACTTCGACCCCTCCCACTTCATCTGGCAGGACCTGGACCCGGTGATGTTCCTGCAAGACTTTGCGCCGAAAATTTTCCACGTCCACGTCAAGGAATCCATCCGGCAACTTGATGGCCGTAACGGAAGGCTCGGCTCCCACCTACCGTGGGCGGATCCCCGCCGCGGCTGGGATTTTGTGACCGCTGGCCACGGCGACGTGAGATGGGAACCCATCTTCCGCACCCTGAACGCCATCGGCTACGAAGGGCCCACCAGCGTCGAGTGGGAAGACGCGGGCATGGATCGGATGATCGGAGCGCCCCAAGCCCTGGCCATGGTCCAGGAGCTCGCCAAAATTGCCCCTCCGGGCGCCGCCTTCGACTCGGCATTCTCGAGCCATTGAGCACCACCACTTCCGGTCTGAAAACCGCAACCGAAGCAGAGGAAATTTCATGACAGAAAAGAAAACCGCGCTGGTGGTCCGAGGCGGGTGGGACGGCCACCAGCCTGTCGAAGCCACAGAACTCTTTATCCCGTTCCTGGAGTCCAACGGCTACGACGTCCGGGTCGAGGAGTCCACCAAAATCTACGCCGACGCCCGGTATATGGCCGGCGTGGACCTGATCATGCAGTGCATGACCATGACCACCATCGAAAAGGACGAATTTGAAGGGCTGCGCGGCGCCGTTGAGAACGGAACCGGGCTGGCCGGCTGGCACGGTGGTATCGCTGATTCCTACCGGAACACCTCCGACTACCTCCACCTGATCGGCGGACAGTTCGCTTGCCACCCCGGCAAGGACCCCGACGAATGCACCGGCGGACAAGCTGATAACTACATTCCTTACACGGTCACCATGCTCCCGGCCGCGGCAGAGCATCCGATCACCCAGGGCATCGGCGATTTCGATTTGGTCACCGAACAGTATTGGGTGCTGACGGACGACTATATCGACGTCCTGGCAACAACTACCCAGAAGGTCCGGGCTTGGGATCCGTGGCACCGCGAAGTGACCTCACCCGCAATCTGGACACGGCAATGGGGCCAGGGCAGTATCTTCGTCGCCACTCCCGGCCACAACATCGAAGTCCTCCAGGACAGCACCGTCCGTACCATCATCGAAAGGGGCCTGCTGTGGGCAAGCCGTTAAATGTAGGAATCATCGGCTGTGGGGCAATCATCGCCCAGTACTTGGCCAACTTCCGGCGACTCGAGGACATCAGCCTGGTGGCGGTGGCGGACCTCGACCCGGCACGGGCGAAAGCTGTTGCCGCGGGCTACGACGGTGTCCGCGCGATGTCCGTCGACGGGTTGTTGGCCGCCGACGACGTGGATCTGGTCCTGAACCTGACCATTCCGGCTGCGCACGCCGAAGTGGCGCTCAAGGCGATTGCGGCCGGTAAGAGCGTTTACGGCGAGAAGCCGCTCGCGGCTACAACCGCCGAGGCCCGGCGGGTGCTGGACGCAGCACGCGACGCCGGTGTTGTCGTCGGTTGTGCCCCGGACACTGTCCTGGGCACTGGTGTCCAGACGGCCCGCAAGGCGATCGACGACGGTTTGATCGGCGCACCCATCTCTGCAACCGCCACGATGATGACGCCCGGCCATGAACGCTGGCACCCGAATCCTGACTTCTACTATCAGCCCGGCGGCGGTCCGCTCCTGGACATGGGCCCCTACTACGTGAGCGCCCTGGTCAACATGCTGGGGCCGGTGGTTTCCGTAGTCGGCGCCGCCAGCCATACCCGGGCTGGGCGCACCATTGGCTCGGGACCGCGCGCAGGCGAGGTGGTACCGGTCAACATCGACTCGCATGTGACGGGGATCCTGGTCCACGCCAGCGGCGCATTGTCGACCCTGGTGATGAGCTTTGATGCGGTAAAAACAAAGTCACCCAACATTGAGATTCACGGTGAGCTGGGGTCCCTGGTTGTGCCGGACCCGAACTACTTCGATGGTGACGTTGAACTCTTCACCTTGGGCTCCGACGCTTGGGAGACCCTCCCTGTCTCCGCCGGGTACGTCGACTCGGGCCGCGGCTTCGGCATCGCGGACCTGGCGGCCACCCCCGCAGGAGCTGAACCGCGCGCGGGCGGGCGGCTGGCTTACCATGTTCTCGAAGTGATGGAGTCTGTGCTGGAATCGGCCCGCAGCGGCTCAGCGGTCCCGATCGACAGCACCGCGTCCCGGCCGGCTTTGGTGGAGCTGACTTTCTTGCCGGGCACGACCGTGGACGGCGAGGTTCAGGAGATCTCCGCCTAGCAAAACCCCAAACGGCGGCCGGACACGGACAACATCCGTGGCCGGCCGCCGTTTGTGCTGCGGCGGGGGGCTAATCGCCGGGGTACCGGATGCCGCATTGCCTCCGCGCCTGGTCCAAGAGGGACATGGTTGCCAGGGTGTCGGCCAGCGGCAGGGTAGGGCTCTCCCTGCGCCCTTGCTGGATGCACCGGGTCACTTCGCGCAACTGGTACGTGTACCCCCTTCCGGCCGCCGGAAAGTCCTCCACCCGCTGCTCCCCTGAGGCCAGCGTGATCGTCAACTGGCGGGGGTTGAACAGCGGCGACCCGCAGCGCAGCATGCCGCGGGTGCCGGCTACTGTTGCGGTCTGCGTGGATACCGTGCTCAATGATGCGAGCAGTTGTGCCTGCGCCCCCGAGGGGTACTGCAGCGTCATGGTGGTGGTGGTGTCCACGCCGTCGCTGTTCAGGTGGGAGCTGGCCGTCAGTGATCGGGGCCGGCCCAGGGCGGCCTGCGCCCAGGTCAGCAGATAGACACCCAGGTCCATGAGTGCGCCGCCGCCCTCCTCCCGCTTCCACAGCCGGGCCTCCGGGTCGAACGGTGCGGGGAAGCCAAGATCGGCCTGGATCCAGCGGACCTCGCCCAGTTCACCGGACGCCGCGATCTCCGCCGCCCGCTGCATGCTGGGCAGGAAACGGGTCCAGACTCCCTCCATGAGGAACAACCCCTTGTCCCGGGCCACGCTGGCTAGATGCTCCGCGTGCCTCGCATTCAGGGTTAGGGGCTTCTCGCACAAAACGTGTTTGCCGGCGCCGAGGGCTTCCAGTGCCACCGCGTAGTGGCTGGCGTGCGGCGTCGCCACGTACACAACATCCACGTCGGGATCCTGAAGCAGCCGCTGGTAGCCGGACAGCCCGACGCCGGCATGGTCACCGTAGGCGTGGTTGAAGCCATGTTCGGCGGCGAAGGCCTCGGCGCCGGCCAGTGTCCGCGAGCTTACGGCATGGAGGACCGCGTCCGGCAGCAGGGACAGGTCACTGACAACAATGGACGCGATCCGCCCGGTGGCAATCACCCCCCAGCGCAGCGGACGGCCGGAGGCCGGCAACGGGTCCTGGCTGCCGGCCTCGATCAGCGGTGTCTTGACGAGCAGCGGTTCAATTGCCGCGGTCAATGTACGCGGCCATCCTCTTATAGTTTGTGCTGATCCGTGCCTGGAAGTCGCGCTCCGGCGTAGCGTCCAGCGCCACGTCCCAGCCGGGACGGTTGCCGCTGAGCGCCCATGCCGCCTGCACGGCGGCTCCCCGGGCCACGTACTCCCCCGGACTGGGGATCAGGACCGGCAGGTCGAAGACCTGCGCCGCGATCCGCTGTACTGCCGGATTCTGCACGGCCCCGCCGATCAGCAGCAGCCGACCGGCCGGATAGCCCAGCTCCCGCAGCGCGTCCAGGCCTCCGGACAGGCCGCACAGCATGCCTTCGATCGCGGCACGGGCCAGGTTCGGCCGGGTGGTGGACTCAATGCTCAAGCCGTGGAAGCTTGCCTTGGCGTGCGGCAGGTTGGGCGTCCGTTCACCCTCGAAATACGGGACAAGCACCACGCCGCCGGCGCTGGGTTCGGCCTCCAGCGCGAGCGCTGCCAGTTCCGTGAAATCCACGGCCAGCAGTCCCGCGATGGAGCTCAGGACCCGCGCAGCGTTCAAGGTCACCGCGATGGGCAGGTACGCTCCGGCGGCGTCGGCA
This sequence comes from Arthrobacter sp. H16F315, assembly GCF_024124825.1. Lineage (GTDB taxonomy): Bacteria > Actinomycetota > Actinomycetes > Actinomycetales > Micrococcaceae > Arthrobacter. Next base: position 154,839 of record NZ_JAMXSS010000002.1, read on the forward strand.
AATCCCGCCACGGTGCCGGTGGTGTCGGTGAACAGCCCGGAGGCGACGGCGAAGACCGTGCCGCTGGTCCCTACCGAGACCACCACGTCCCCCGGCCCGGCGCCGAGCCCGAGCGCGGCAGCGGCATTGTCACCGGCTCCGGGACCGAGGATGATTCTCTCGTCACCGGAACCGTCCGCGCCGCGCAGCAGGGTGCGGCCGAGGGCACCGAAACACTCCGGATGGACGGCCCCGGCGGACGCGCCGGGGGCCAGCACCCGCGGGAGGATAACCGCCCCGCCGCGATCGACGCCGCCGGGCTGGGCCCCATTGGAAGCCCCCTCTGATTCCGGTGCGGCTTCCCGGGCGTCGCGCCCGAACGCCAGCTTGAACAGGTCCAGCTCGTAGCTGCCGGAGAAGGGGCTCCAGTAGCCAGTGCCGCTGGCATCGGAACGGTCCGTGGTCAGCTGTTCCAGGTCCGGGCCCAGCGGGCTGGACCCGGCCGGACCGTAGCCGCGCAGGCGCCAGGTGAGCCAGTCATGCGGCAGAGCCACGGCGGCGACGCGGGCGGCGGTTTCCGGTTCGTGGTCCCGCACCCACCGGACCTTGGTGACGGTGAAGGACGCCACCGGGACCAGACCGGTCCGCCGGGCGAAGTCCTCGGCGCCGACTTCGGCGGTGAGGTCCGCGGCCGACTGCGCCGAGCGGGTGTCGTTCCAGAGCAGTGCCGGCCGCACCACATTGCCCTCGGCGTCGAGCAGGACCATGCCGTGCTGCTGCCCGCCGACGGAAAGCGCGCTGACGCCGGCCAGCCCGCCGGCGTCGTCGATGGCTTCGGACAGGGCCCGCCACCAGTGGTCGGGGTGGACCTCTGTGCCCTCCGGGTGCCCGGCGCGGCCCTCGCGGACCAGGCGCCGCTGCCGGCCTCCAGGACGACGATCTTGCAGCTCTGCGTGGACGAGTCCACGCCGGCAACCAGGTTCATGGGAACAGCCGTCACGGGATCAGCGGGCGCCGAGCAGGTGCTCGATGAAGAGCTGCTGCAGCTTCACGAAACCGAAGCCCTTGCCGCCGAAGTAGGCGTCGGCGTCGAAGTCCTCGTAGGAGGCTCGGTCGGCCCGGAGCTGTTCGTAGCCTTCGCCCGGGTTGAGGGTGGGCTCGTTGATTTCAGCCACGCGTGAGGCCTGCAGTGCCGCCTGGACCTCGGGGTCGGCGCGGAAGGCCTTGGCGCGCTCCTTGAGCAGGAGATAGGTCTGCATGTTGGCAGCCGCGGAGTCCCAGACGCCGTCGATATCCTCGGTGCGGCTGGGCTTGTAGTCGAAGTGGCGCGGTCCCTGATAAGAAGGGCCGCCGTCGGGTCCACCGTTTTCGAGCAGGTCCACCAGCGAGAACGCGTTCTGCAGGTCGCCGTGGCCGAACACCAGGTCCTGGTCGAACTTGATGCTGCGCTGGCCGTTGAGGTCGATGTGGAAGAGCTTGCCCTGGTACAGCGCCTGGGCGATGCCGTGGGTGAAGTTCAGCCCGGCCATCTGCTCGTGCCCGGTTTCGGGGTTGATGCCCACCAGTTCGGGGCGTTCCAGGGTCTCGATGAAGGCGAGGGCATGGCCGAGTGTGGGCAGCAGGATGTCGCCGCGGGGTTCGTTGGGCTTGGGCTCGATCGCGAACCGGATGTTGTAGCCCTTGTCCGTCACGTAGTCGCCGAGCAGGTTCACGGCCTCGCGGTAGCGTTCCAGGGCGCCGCGGATGTCCTTGGCGGCATCGTACTCACTGCCTTCGCGTCCGCCCCACATCACGAACGTCTCGGCACCCAGTTCGGCGGCGAGGTCAATGTTGTCCAGCACCTTGCGCAAGGCGAAGCGGCGCACGCCGCGGTCGTTGCTGGTGAAGCCGCCGTCCTTGAACACGGGGTGGCTGAACAGGTTCGTGGTGACCATCGGGACGATCATCCCGGTGGATTTCAGCGCACCGGTCAGACGGTCAATTTCCCGCTGCCGGTCAGCCGCGGAGCAACCGAAAGGGAACAGGTCGTTGTCGTGGAAAGTGATGCCGTACGCGCCGAGGTCGCTGAGCCGATTGATGGCCTCCACGGTGTCCAGCGGCGGGCGGGTGGCGGACCCGAACTGGTCCTGGGCCTCCCAGCCCACGGTCCAGAGACCGAACGAGAACTTGTCTTCACGGGTAGGCTGAATCGCCATTGAAAGCTCCAAAGGTTGAGGTGGTGGGTAGTGCTGGAACGGCGCCGCAGCGACGGCATCCATAAATTGTTCTGCAATCAAACATATTAGAATTATTTGTGATGTCAACCACGGAGTTAACTTTCCAGCGACGCAACAGCACATAGAGAACCTGGATCACCCTCGATCCGGAGTGGGACTACTGTTATGTTTTGTACAACACCAAACCCGGCCGAGAAGGCTTAATCAAAGGATGGCCCGTGATGGAACAGCTCGTGACCGAACGCAATTGGGCCGGGAACCACATTTACGTTGCCCCCGAGTCGCCCACCCTGCCAGCATGGAAGAACTACAGGCACTCGTAGCTGGAGCCACCCGGATCCGCGCCCTGGGGTCCAGGCACTCGTTTAATGACATCGCGGACACCGCCGGGACTCTGGTGGTGCTGGACAAGCTCGACCCAAGCATCAGCGTCGACACGATTAACATGACAGTGACGGTCGGCGCGGGCACGCGCTACGGAACGCTCGCCGCCGAGTTGCAGCGCCGGGGCTACGCCCTGCATAACTTGGCCTCCCTTCCCCACATTTCCGTGGCCGGCGCCGTAGCCACCGCCACCCACGGTTCCGGGGACGCCAACGGCAACCTGGCCACCGCCGTCAGCGGCCTGGAACTGGTCACGGCCGACGGCACCGTGCTCTCCGCGCGCCGCGGTGACCCGGACTTCGACGGTCTCGTGGTGGGGCTGGGAGCTCTGGGAATCGTCAGCCGCCTCACCCTGGACATTGAACCCACCTTCGAGGTCAGCCAGGTCGTTTTCGAAGACCTCGACTGGGATCAGGTCCTGGAGAACTTCGACGGCGTAACGTCTTCCGCGTATAGCGTGAGCCTATTCACCGAGTGGAGCGCACCCACTGTGGGGCAGGCATGGCTCAAAAGCCGTTCGGGTACCCCTGCCCCGGACCATGGAACCGGGTCCTTCTTCGGCGGAACCCCGGCCCCCATGCCCCGGCACCCGCTGCCCGGGGTCTCCGGCAGCAACTGCACCCAACAGTTGGGCGTTCCTGGCCCGTGGTCGGACCGGCTCGCCCACTTCCGGATGGAGTTCACTCCCAGCAAAGGCGATGAGCTGCAGAGCGAGTACCTCGTTCCGCGGGAGCACGCCGTGGCGGCCCTACGCGCCATGCGCGGGCTCTCGGACGTCGTGACACCGCTGCTGCTGGTGGGAGAAATCCGCACGATCGCCGCGGATACGCTGTGGATGAGCCCGAACTACGGCCGCGACGGCATTGGGCTGCACTTCACGTGGCGCCCGGACCAGCCTGCCGTTGAAGCCATCCTGCCCCTCATCGAAGCAGAGCTGGCCCCGTTTGGCGCCCGCCCGCACTGGGGCAAGCTATTCAGCGCCGAAGTCGCCGACCTCGAGCCGATGTACCCGCGCTTCGCGGATTTCACTGCACTGGCGGCGCGCATGGATCCTGCCGGAAAATTCCGGAACAGTTTCCTTGACCGCACCGTGTTCGGCGGCTGATAGTCCGCGATGATGACTTCTTCTAGCCAACTGCCTGCCCCGCCAACTGCCGAGCCAGATCCCTCCCGGCGGAACAACCTGGCACTCATTACGTCCCTGGTCCACCACCACGGAGTCCTCAGCCGCGCCCAGCTGACCAAGCGGACCGGGCTGAACCGGTCCACCGTCGGGACTTTGATCGGACAGCTCGTAACCTGGGGCCTGGTCTACGAGACGGCCCCCACCGGGGAAGCCCAAGTCGGCAGGCCCAGCCCCGAAGTTCGGCCCAGCCGGTCCACTGCAGCTCTCGCGGTCAACCCGGAGATCGATGCTGTGACTATCGGGCTGGTGAGTCTCGGCGGGACAGTCCAACGAAAAATCCGATTTCCCACGGAACGGATTCCCACCGCGGGCGAGGCCGTAAACATCGCCGCGGCTGTCATCGAAGGGATGCGCTCCGAGCTTGAGACTTCATACCGGATTACGGGGATCGGCGTGGCAGTGCCCGGACTGGTAAACCGCACGGATGGCATCGTCCGGCACGCTCCCCACCTGGGCTGGCGAGACGAGCCCGTGGCCAGGATGCTCAGTGAAGCAACCGGTTATGAGTGCAGCGCTGCCAACGACGCATCGCTGGCCGCTGAGGCTGAACTCATTTTCGGCGCCGGAGCCGGCCGGGAAAACCTGGTCTACCTCAACGGCGGCGCCTCCGGTATCGGCGGGGGCATCATCAGCGCCGGCACCTTGCTCCATGGAGCCTCCGGCTACGCCGGCGAACTTGGCCACACCTTCGTCCGGACTGACGGGCGGACCTGCCACTGCGGGCGCCACCGGCTGCCTAGAAACAGAGGTCTCACAATCCAGCCTCTTCTCGCTGGCCGGACTGGAAAGCGGCGACGCCGTCGAACTCGAACACGCCCTTCGAAACACCGCCGGTACCGCGACGGCAACAGAAGTGGCCCGGCAACTGGAGTTCTTGGCTATCGCCCTTCGGAACACGGTCAACATCTTCAATCCGGAGGCTATCGTCCTCGACGGATTCCTGGGGATTTTGCATGCCCTCGCCCCTGGTACTTTGGAGGAGCTCATCAGGTTCCAGGCCCTGGACGGCCCGGCCGAAGAGGTAAAAATCCACCGCTCGGCACTGGGGCCGGACCTTATGATGATCGGCGCAGCAGAACTGGCCTTTGCGCGGTTCCTGGCTGATCCGGCAAGCGTAGGCATCCTGCCTGCCCCGAACCCCCTGAAAGGCTGACATGTCCGCCATGGCCCCTTCGCCCATGGGCGAATTCTTTGACCTGAAAGCCACCATCGGAGGCCGTCATCAACACGCTGTGGTCACGGAAATCGCCGCGAGCCTGCGCAGCCTCAGCGTAGACGGAGTGGATCTGATTGAGGAATATCCCCCCGGCGCCAGGCCACCATTTTGTGCCGGTTGGGTACTGGTCCCTTGGCCCAACAGGGTGGCGGACGGCCTGTGGAGCTACGAAGGGGTGCCGCAACAGCTGGAAATCACTGAGCCTGGTGGCAGCAACGCCCTGCACGGGCTGTTGACGGAGTCGCCGTATCGCGTCGCTGCCAGGACACCGGGCGCCATCACCCTCGCTGCGCGGATCCGGGCCCAAACCGGTTACCCGTTCGACCTGGAAACGTCCGTCCACTACGAGCTGACGGCAGACGGCATCAGGGTCAGCCACACGATCCGAAACGCTGGAGCCCGATCCGCTCCGGTGGGCGTGGGGGCCCACCCCTTTCTTCGCCTGGGCTCCGTTCCGAGCGAGAATCTGAGCCTTTGTATCGATGCTGACACCCACATTGAGATCGATGACCGGCTCATCCCCACCGGCATCACCACGGAAGTCACCGGCACGCGGCATGATTTTCGCAGCGGTCAGCTCCTCCGGGATGTCGCTCTTGACGATGCCTGGGCAGATGTCCGATCGTCTGGAAGCGGTGGCTCAACGCATTTCCTGGAAGCACCCGACGGCAGCCAGGTAAGGCTGCACATGGACGACTCATTCCGTTATCTTCAAGCCTTTACGACCCGACAATTCCCAACAGAGCGCGGCATGGTCACCGCCGTGGCACTGGAGCCAATGACCGCACCGGCCAACGCGTTGAACAGCGGCGAGGGGCTGCGCTGGTTGCAGCCCGCGGAAGAATGGCATCTCTCCTGGGGCATTGACCATTGGCGGCCCTGACGCCGCCACCGTGGCCAGTGAGCATGCCCACCTGAGATACCCACCCCCACTGGCACATGCCCGTTCTTAAACACCGACAGTGGGCAGAATGGCATTCTGCCCACTGTTGGTGATCGCGGAGGGACATGTCCATCGGTCACGGTGATCGAGGAGGGACATGTCCACCCGCGGGAGGTATTCCGGGAGGTGCTGCGGCCCGGGGCCTAGTTCTGGTACGCCGGGTAGTCCGTGTAGCCCTTGGCGCCCTCGCCATAGAAGGTGGACTGGTCCGGCTCGTTGACCGGGAGCCCTTCCTGCCAGCGGCGGACCAGGTCCGGGTTGGCGATGGCGGGGCGTCCGACGACGACGGCGTCAGCGTGGCCGTCAGCGACCAGCGCGGTAGCTTCCTCCCGGGTGGTGATAACACCGAAGCCCGTGTTCAGCAGGAACGTGCCGCCGAACCGGGTGCGCAGGTCCTGCACCAACTCGCCGGTGGGGTCCTGGTGCAGCACACTGAGGTAGGCGAGCTTGAGCGGGGCCAATGCATCCACGAGGTGGCCGTACGTTGCCTTGATATCGGCGGCGTCAAGCTCCACCGCGCCCTGCACATTGTGCTCGGGTGAGATGCGAATGCCAACCCGGTCGGCACCCACGGCGTCCACCACGGCCCGGGTCACTTCAATCACAAAGCGCGCCCGGTTCTCCGGGGAACCGCCGTAGACGTCGTCGCGCTGGTTGGCGGACGGTGCCAGGAATTCGTGCAGCAGGTAGCCATTGGCCGAGTGCAGTTCCACGCCGTCGAACCCTGCGGCAATGGCCTTGCGGGACGCGGTCACAAACTCCTCGACGATGCCCGGCAGCTCGGCTGCAGTCAGCGCGTGCGGCACCGGGTATGCCTTCTTGCCGTCATAGGTGCGGGTCTCGCCGTCGATCGCGATGCTGCTGGGCGCAACCACCTGGTGACCGCCGTTGGTTGCCTCGTGGGTGACCCGGCCGGCATGCATCACCTGGGCGAAGATCCTGCCGCCCTCGGCGTGCACTGCCGAGGTAACGTTGGCCCAGCCCTCAAGCTGCTCGTCCGTCACCAGGCCCGGTTGGCCCGGGAATCCCTGGCCGGCGCGGCTCGGGTAGGTTCCCTCGCTGACGATCAGTCCGAGCGAGGCTCGCTGCCGGTAGTGCTCGACAACCAGCGGCCCGGGGATGCCTTCCTTGCCGGATCGGACACGTGTCAGCGGAGCCATCACGAGCCGGTTGGGCAGTTCCAGCTCGCCGAGAGTCATCGGGGAAAACAGCATGCGCAGTTCCTTTCACCAGGGATTGGGTTCATTGGCTGCAACTGCGCGGCGCCTGCAACTATTCCGGGTGGGACCCGGATCACTAAGGGTGGACGATGATCTTGACCGCAGTGTCGTTGTGGTGGATCAGGGTGTCGAAGCCCTTGTCCACGAGATCATCCAGGGCGATTCGTCCCGTGATGAAGGGTTTCAGGTCAACCTTTCCCTCCTGGACGAGCTTGATCGCGGCCTCATGATCGCCGCAGTAGGCGATGGTGCCGCGGAGGTCGATTTCCTTCAGGACGACCTTCTGCATATCCACGGTGGCCGGACGTCCCCAGATCGAGACGTTGACAACGACGCCGGCCGGCTTCACGACGTCGAGCATGGTGTCCAGCACGGCATTCACCCCGGCACATTCAAAGGCTGCGTCCGCCCCCGCACCGGCCGTCAGTTCCAGCACCCGCGCCTTGACGTCATCCGAGCTCGGGTCCAGCACATGGTCCGCGACTCCCGAGGACATCGCTTTTTCCTTCCGGGCCGCCGACAGCTCGGTGACGATCGTTGTGACGCCCAGGCCCTTGAGGACCGCTGCGGTCAGCAGGCCAATCGGGCCCGCACCGCCGACGACGGCGACGTCCCCGGCCTTGACGTCGCCCCTGCCGACGGCGTGATAGGCCACCGCGAGGGGTTCGATGAGGGCGGCTTCGTCCAGCGGGATGTCGCCGACCGGGTGGACCCACCGGGTGTCGACGACGACCTTCTCACTCAGGCCCCCGCCGCCGCCCGCCAAGCCGATGAAGCCGAGTTTGGTGCACAGGTTGTAGTGGCCGCTGAGGCACGGGCCGCATTCGTTGCAGACGATATATGGTTCCACCACCACGCTGTCTCCGACGGCGAGCCCGGTCACACCCTCCCCCAGTTCCTCGATGGTGCCGGAAAATTCGTGCCCCAGGGTGACCGGGGCTTCCTCGTGGGAAATCGGGTGGGGGTGGCCGGGCGGCGGGGTGAAGATCGGCCCTTCCAGGAATTCATGCAGGTCAGTCCCGCAGATCCCGCACCAGGCGACGGCGATCTTCACCGCTCCGGGGCGCAGCTCCGGCTCCGGAATATCTTCGATCCGGAGAACCTCACGGGCATGGAATCGTGCTGCTTTCATGGTGGTTTCCTTCGCATTTCGGGCCGTGGATGCGCCCGGTCAGGCGCATCCACGGCATGTCGTTGGATTGTCACAGCAGGAGGCCGTCACCCCAGTGTGGTTCCCGGGGCTGTGAATGTCACGGCGTGTCCGGGTCAGCGTGTGTGATGCGTGGGCTGACGCTCGAAGACCGGCGTCGGCAGCCCCTCCATCCTGGCCTTGAGTTGGAGCGCCAAATAGTTGGAGTAGTGCCGGCTTTGGTGCAGGTTGCCGCCGTGGATCCACAGGTTGTCCACGTTGGTGGGCTTCCACATATTGCGCAGTTCGCCTTCCCACGGCCCGGGATCCTTGGGTGTCTCCGAACCAAATCCCCAGCACTTGCCGACGGCGTCGGCCACCTCGGGTGAGACCAGATCGGCCAGCCAGCCGTTCATTGATCCGTAGCCGGTGGCGTAGATGATGGCGTCTGCGTCCAGTTCCGTGCCGTTGGCCATGACGACGGCGTTCCCGGTGATTTTGCCGACCTCGCCGTTGGCGAGCTTGACCCGGCCGTCGATGATCAGCTGTGAGGCGCCGACGTCGATGTAGTAGCCGGAGCCGCGCCTCAGGTACTTGAGGAACAGGCCGGAGCCGTCGACACCGAAGTCCAGGTCGAAGCCGGCAGCCTCCAGCTGCGAGTAGAACTCCGCGTCCCGCTCGGCCATCTCCGCGTAGACCGGGATCTGCGCTTCGGGGAGGATCCGGTAGGGCAACGAGGCAAAGAGCAGATCGGCCTTCTCCGTGGTGACGCCGTTGGCCAGTGCCTTTTCGGAGTACAAACCGCCAAGGGCGAGGTCCATGAGCGATTCGCTGCGGGCGATGTGCGTGGAGGAACGCTGCACCATAGTGACGTCCGCGCCGTGTTCCCAGAGGTCGGCGCAGATGTCGTGGGCCGAATTGTTGGAGCCGATGACCACGGCCTTCTTTCCGGTCCAGTCTCCGCCGCCCGGGTGCTTGGAGGAGTGGTACTGCTCCCCCAGGAAGGACTCGGCGCCGTCGAACGCGGGGACGCTGGGGTATCCCGAGACGCCCAGGGCGAAGACGAGCTGCTTGGGGCGCAGGGTGACCGGTTCGCCGTCGCGCACCACCTCCACCACCCATTCCTTCGTGGATTCATCGAAGCGTGCGTTGGTGCATTCGGTCTTGGACCAGTAGTTCAGCTCCATGATCCGGGTGTAGTTTTCCAGCCAGTCGCCGATCTTGTCCTTGGCCGCGAAGACCGGCCAGTCGTCCGGGAACTTGATGTAGGGCAGGTGGTCGTACCAGACCGGGTCGTGGAGGTGGAGGGACTTGTAGCGGTTCCGCCAGGAGTCACCCGCGCGCTCGTTCTTCTCAATGATGATGGTGGGCACGCCGAGCCTGCGCAGCCGGGCCCCCAGCCCGATTCCGCCCTGGCCGCCGCCGATAATGACCGTGTAGGGCTGGTCCTGGTAGCCGAGCCGGGCTTCCTGTTCTTCTTTTAGTTCAAGCCAGGACTTGCGGCCCCTGGTGATCTCGTGGGCGACGCCCTTCTCCCGTTTGGCTCCCTTTTTCTCCTCAAAGCCCTTGAGCTCCTGCATGGTGGTCAGCAGGGTCCAGCACTTGCCGTTCCGGATCCGCAGGTGGGCGTACCCCCGGGCCTGGGCGGTCTCGAAGTTCACCCACGCCTCGGCGTTCGCAGCGTCGCCGGTGGCATCCTCGGCGAGGGTCCAGTTCCTGGGCTGCACGTCGTTCAGTGTCGCATCGAGCATCCGCCGAATGTCCTCTTTGCCCTCGAGGGTTTTGAGGTTCCAGGTGAACGAGACGAAATCGCGCCAGTACGAATCGTCGTCGAATAGTTCCAGCACGGCGTCAATGTTGTGGTTCCGCAGCGCCTCATCGAAGTGCACCAGCCACGTCTCAACCACGCTGTTTGGAGTCTCAGGCATCTTTCCTCTTTCCCTTGCTGACGGCGGGCCGTTCCCCTTGCATAACGTCCAGACCATGCGGTGACCCGCATCACAAGTACAGTTCGCGGGGGGGTTACAATCGGGTTACACAGGTCTGCCAAGCTACTGCCCTCCGTCTCCGGCGGCCGGTGGCCTGCCGCACCTGGACGGGTGCAACGATTCGATGGCGAGTTGGGAGGGTCAGTATGGGGCTAAGCAACAGCTCGATCCTGAACTCCGCGGACCTCAGGTTTTCTGCGCCCGAGGAGTACGCCCGGACGCTCCGGGCGGCACACGAGGCAACCATTTCCGGCGCTCCCGACCCGCGCCTGCCGCCGTCGCTGATTAAATCCTGGCAGCGATCGCTCGCGCTGGGCATCAACCCGGATCAGCACCGGCCCGTTCACCGGCATGAAGTTTCCGAAGCACGCTCCTTGAGTGCCGGCCACCGGTTGGCGGCGGTTATGCCGGCGCTGTCCCAACTGCTGGCGGATGAGACCGCGACCGGGCGCCATTTGCTGATCGTCACGGACCATGTGGGCGAAGTCTTGTGGCGGATTGGCAGCAGGCAGGCCTTGCGGCTCGCGGACTCCTTGGAGTTTGTCGAGGGCGCCGACTGGTCCGAATCGGGAGTGGGCACCAATGCCATCAGCGAGGCGCTGGTAACGGGGGTTCCGGCGCAACTCTTCTCCGCCGAGCACCTCGTGCGCACGCATCACGACTGGGCCTGCACGGCATCACCGATTCGTGACCCTTTGACCGGGGACGTCCTCGGAGTCTTGGATGTATCCGGTCCATTCGAATCGGTCACGCCGGACAGTCTTCGTCTGGTGCGGTGCGGAGTGCGGCTGGCCGAGGAGTTGTTGAAGTCCGCTGCCCCTGCCGCCGGACCGGATCGCGGCGCCGGAAGTACGTTAGCGCTGAAGCTGCGACTGCTGGGGGACGCTCCTTCGGCCGCGCTCGATGGCGATACTCTCCGCCCGCTGACACTGCGCCGTGCCGAGATCCTGGCGCTGCTGGCATCCCGCACCCAGGGCTGGAGCGCCGACGAGTTGGCCTACGAAATTCACGGCGATGCCGGTACCGCGGCAGCCATCCGGACCGAGATGCACCGGATCCGCAGCCTCCTGGGCAATGTGGTGGAAGCAAATCCTTACCGTTTTGCAGCCGGCGTCACGGTAGATTCCGATGCTGCACGGGTTGCCCGCCATTTGCGGGCCGGCCGGGTTGCTGCTGCGTTTGCGGCCTATCCGGCCAGGTTCCTCAACCGGTCAGCTAACCTCGCCATCGGATTCCTGCGCGACGAACTCAACGAAGCGGTTGGCGCCTCCGTCCGTGCCAGTGGTGATGCCCGCCTTATGCTGCAATGGTGCTTGAGCGATATGGGCTCCGTCGATACGGCCGCCGCGGCCGCCGCAGCGAAGCTGATGGGCCCGGATGATCCTCGCGGCCAGCTGGTGAACGCCCGGATGGAGCGGATCGACCGGGAACTGCGGGCTTAGGCTGTGCCGGCGCGAAGCTGGCGCAGGCCGAAAGCCTGGCTCACTGCTAAGGAGTAGGCGGCGCGACGCCAGGGCAACCTTGACCCAGCGGGTTACGCAGGCAGTCGTCAGCGTAGTTTCGGGTGATGGAGCGCCAGACGCTGATGGTCTGCGGCAGCGAACTGAATTGTCCTTGGCTCGGGATAGGCAACGGCGGGCCGCCATTGACGGAATACGTGCCCTGGAAATGTGTCGTCAGCACCACGGAAAAGTCGCCGGTTTCCGGGTAGACGTGGCTTGTGGCAGTCTTTTCGCCCCAGCGGTCCTGCGGGAGCGGTCCACCGGCCGCGAGCTGTGGGCCCAGCGAGGTCCCGTCGCCGTAGCCCCAGGTGTATTGGACTGGTTTGGCGACGACGTGCACCTTCTGGCCCAGAATCGTGATGTCGAACTGCTGCTCCGTCGCATTAGCGAAGAAATTGGTCTCGGCTCCCCGGAGTGTGTGCGGACTCGGTTGGGCCGTGACTGATCCTGGAGCGATTGGCAGTTTTTGGAACTCCGCTTGCATCATGGCGGCGATTCGATCCAGCACGTCCGCTGGCCTCGGATCAAAGAGACACGTAGGCCCCGAATGATAGGTCCACGTTGGATTCGGCACGCCGGCCGGGGCCTTCAGCCAAACAACGGGAATTCCGCCCTGGCCAGCGGGGCCGCTTTTGCAATCCACAAGGACGGCAAGGCATTCCGTATCAAAGTCGCCGCCGCCAAGATGGCATTGAAGTTCGTACTTGTACTGGTTGGGATCGGAAAGCGCTGTGCCGGGCTCGAGCGCCACGAACTTCCCCGAGGCCGGATCCAGCCGCCAGCCGCCGACATTGACGCCCTGGTTGCCAAAACCGGCATCGATGTCATCACCGTCTGCGTAGGCAACGTAAGAGAGAAGACAAAGCCCGAAGGCTATTGCCGCGCCCGCCACAATCCGGTGGGGCAGCCGTCGACAGAACAGACTCAAGTGATTCATCGGATTGGATGTAATCCTACGAGGCGCCACGCACCGCTCTCATACGTCGCGAGCATGACGTTTCCGGTGTCGGACGGCTGCGTTGATTCACGGATTTCGAACCCTCCCGCGTCAAAATAGGCAATCCTTGCCTGCTGAACCTGCACAATGACCTGGTACTGGCCATCAGCTTCCTTTGCGAAAGTGGTGCTCAATGATGGAGTTTCAATGTGGCCCCCGACCAGCCATCGATCGCTTGCATAGTTTTTCGCCAGAGAACTCACGATATTGGAACAGAACACACAGGTTGGAGACGTGACAGCGTTCAGTCCTGACGAAACTCCCGTTTCGTAGGCGAAATTCAACTGGCTGAACCAGTACCGCGCGAACGCCTCTAAGCCTTCCTTTGTCTCCGCTTTCGCAGCCTCGGGCAGCACCGGAACGGGTACGTTTTGCGCTCGTCCCGAGGCATCGGCCGGTCGGTAGCTCGCAGTGGGCGTCGGGGTGGGCGTCGGGGTGGGCGTCGGCGGCGCCGTCGGGCTAGAAGACTCCGACGAGGCAGTTGCGCCGGGCGTTGTTCCCCCGGCGGTGCAGGCCGTGGCCGGCAAAAGGGACAACGCGAGCACAACAGCGCAGACGCGCTTGCGGACGAAGAATGAGGTGCGAGATGTCATGGTCAGCTGTTCCCCCGATAGAAATCAAGACGCCTGAAGCCAAACAATGCCTTAAGGGTAACCGACGTCACATTTTGGACGTCCAAGTTATCCACAAGCGTTCGATTGAGGACAGGGGTGGCCCACACAAGGCGAACGGCAACAGACTACGGAGAGCGTCCGACAGTTTGCCCGGTGCCCGCGGACGGCTGCAAACTCGCGCCGGGTTTCCCCCTTTAGCCCCTAGCGCTTTTCTACCGGAGTCAGAACAATGAACCCATGATGTTCGAACATGCAGACGGAAACCCTATCCTCGTCCTCGATGAGGATCAGAGCTGGAAAATGATTGAGGGCACTCAACACGGCAGGCTTGTGGTCTTCGTGCGCAACGAACCCGATATCTTTCCGGTCAACTATGCCGTGAGCCACAGGAGGCTCTACCTCCGGACGGCGCCCGGCAACAAACTCGCGGAACTGACCATCAATTCCAAGGTGTTGTTCGAAACGGATGGCATCCTCTCCGACGAGGCATGGTCGATTGTTCTTCGCGGAACGGCACGGGTGCTGGACCAGTCCGCCGATATCGCAGCCGCAGAGGCACTGGGCCTCAAGCCGTGGGTTCCTACCCTGAAGGACTTTTACGTCGAGATCGAACCGACCTCGGTCAGCGGGCGCCATTTCCAGTTCGGCGAACACCCGGAGCGGGAGATCTAGCAACCGCTCGACGCCGGCCAACACCACCTGGACGCAACCCATGGCGGACAAGCTGACTCCCGAGCAGCGCAGCGCGAACATGTCGCGCATCCGGAGCACGAACACCAAGCCTGAACTACTGGTCCGGAAATTACTCCATGCCAGGGGTTACCGCTACCGACTGCACGGCACCGCCGGTGGCGGCCGGCTGCCGGGCAAGCCGGATCTTGTCTTCGCGAGCCGGCGCAAAGTCATTTTCGTCAACGGCTGCTTCTGGCACTTTCACAACTGCCGGGTCGGGCAGCACGCCCCCAAAACCAACGCGGAGTTCTGGGACACCAAACGCGAGAGAACGCGGAACCGCGACGTCGAACAACGCCGTCAGCTTGAACGCTCCGGCTGGGACGTCCTCACCGTCTGGGAGTGCGAACTCAAGGACCTTTCGGTGTTGGAAGAGCAACTCCACGATTTCCTGCAGGCAAGCCACCGCCGCGCGCGCGGTGGCCTCGACGGCGAGAACCGCCGATAGTCAGTTTGCTCCGGGAAGACGGGAAGCCAGGGCGACGACTACAAAAAAACTTCTTCCGGCTTCACGAGACAGACCGATGTGTCTCAGGTAACATCACTCTCTGGGGGACGAGGACACTACCGGTCCGCGATTACACGTACTAATATCCCCTGGGAGAGCACCAAATGCCGAAGTTACTGATGTCCACAACATCGCTGCGGACATCAAGCCGGCCGCCGAGGTCATTCCCCGGCTCCCTGCCGCAGGAGTACCGCCGGTCCCCGAGGTCAACTCCGACCTTGGCCCCCTGCGCCTCCAGGTTTCCGGGATTATTGATTCGATTCTCTCTGACACGAAGCCCGAAGAGGCGGAGGTCCGCGAAAAGCTCCGCTGGCATGTAGCGAACCACCCCGGCCAGCCGGAGAAAGCCCTCTTGAGCCACCTGCTGTCTGTCTCCGTGCAGGCGGAAGCCGGTTAGGCAAAGCGCCGGTCAGCGTCCGATACTCGCCTGACGCACCACTTCGCCCCAGGACTGCTGAGCGAGGTCCGCGATGGAGGCCAGGATTTCCGCTGGCGGCTGCGACAGGTCGAGCGGAAACTCCACCACATCGATGTCAGTGTTGAGGATCCGGCGCAGCTTGATCTCCCCCGCCCCCGGGTAGATGAGCCACGCCGTCGGCACCCGCAGCGACGTGCAGTACGCCAGCATCCGGTAGTGGTCCCCGGACAGCGATGCCCCGGCGTCGGCAGCGGCCTGGTACCTTGCGTCGTAGACCATCACCGGGCGTCCGCCAAGCAGGTGGACAGCACCGGGTTGCACCACGATCCGGTCAGAGTCGCGGACGGCCTCATTGAGCAGCGCGTTGTACCGCAGCCGCATCTCCCCCGGGAATGCGGCCATAGCCTCGCGGAGCGCCGTACCCACAAAGTCCTCGAACACCACGGACATATCAACAACAAACGACGCCGACTGCTGGGTACCGTCCCCGGCCTCCGCCGATGAATGGCGCAGGATGACTTCGGCCAGCCGCAACGCGGACTGGTATCGCGTGTTCATCCGGCTGGCCCGCCACACCGGCAGGGGCGCACCGGACTGCAGGCGGGTCACGGCCGCGAGCTTGCCCTTGAGCTGGCGGAGCCGGCTCAGCACCTCCGGCCGCACACCCGAAACCTGGGACATCCGCTCCAACGCCGCCCGCAGGATACGGTTTTCGGCGATATCCTCGGTGAACTCGTCGTAGGAAACCTCAAGGGGCACCAGCATGCCGGGCCGGCGCGAGATCTGGTCCGACATCCGAATCCGCCCTTTGACCGTCCGGAGCGATTCATCAACATTCAGGTAGCCCTGCAGCACACCGCGGCTGAGCGCCCGGTCCGAGAGCTGGGCGAGCGACTGTGCCAGCGCGCTCCACAGATCCGCCTCTTCCACCGCGGTGACGGTATCCTCCCGGAACCCCTGGTCCCCGGCGTAGCCGAGCAGGAACAGCAACCGGGCCAGGCCCAGTCGCTCCTTGGGCCGGACCTCAAGCTGCACCGTCGGGGTGCGCACCGCACCAATCTTCCCTACGGGCTCGATCCGGTAGATGCCCATGCCCATCGGCGAGGACTTGGCCAGGCCGCTGCCATTAATATAGGCCGCGCTGGCCGGGTCAAGCCGTTCCACCACACCGCTGGAAAGCTCGTCCAGGACAACCCTGCGGATCGGCGGGGAACCCGTCACACCGTGGCCTGCCCGGCCGGGCTGGCTAGACGCGTGCAAGGCGGTCAAGGAGCTGGTCAAGTCCGAACCGCTCCTGAAGCTGCGCACGGTTCAGCTGCCCATGGTAGTGCTCCTCCAGCAACGGCATCAGCTCATACTTCCAGATCCGCCGCAGGCCCTTGGACGTCTGCGCGGACGGCTTCATAAAATAGGACGGACCGATCATCAGGTCCCGGTCCCACTCATCGATGGCGTCATTGAGGGCGTCCATCAGCAGGGCCGGCGTCGTATCCAGGTCCCGGGCTTGCAGGAAACGCAGCAGCGTTCCTTGCACCGGAGCGGTCTCGGGGTGGAGTTCGATGAAGGAGAAGCGGCGGCGAATGGCGGCGTCCATCATCGCAATGGACCGGTCAGCGGTGTTCATGGTGCCGATGATGTAGAGGTTGTCCGGCAGCGTAAAGGGCTCGTTGGGGCTGTACTGCAGGTAAATCCGGTCATCGCGGTATTCGAGCAGGAAATACAGCTCACCGAAGACCTTCGCCAGGTTCGCCCGGTTCATCTCATCGATGATCAGGAAGTACGGCTTGCTCTCGTTTCCCGGCTTCGCGGCTTCCTCGGCGATGCGGCGCAGCGGCCCGGCTACGAGCTTAAAGGACACCTGGCCCTCGTCGGTTTTGTCCGGCCTGAAGCCCTCAAAGAAGTCCTCATAGGCGTACGAAGGGTGGAACTGCACCAGCTTGACGCGTTCGTCGGTGGTGTCTCCGGCGAGCTGGGCGGCAAGGTGCTTGGCCAGGTATGTCTTGCCGGTTCCGGGCGGCCCGTACAGCACCAACTGGCGGTTCTCCTCCAGCAGTTCGGCGATCTCCTGCAGCGGCTCCAGGTCCATATGCAGCGACTCAGCGAACTCCGGCGTCAGCGGGCGGAACCCCTCACAGGCAGCTTCGACGACGGCTGCCGGTTCGACACCCTCGCTCGGCCCGGCTTCCGCTTCAGCGGGCAGCAGTACCTCCAGCGCCTGGATGACTCGGGTGACGTCGACGACGATCCCGGAGGTGGCGAGTTGCCGCTGAACATGACGGGGCAGTTCGGTCATGGTGTGTGCCTCGTCGAACCAGCGGACCTTCCGGCCCAGCCGGCGGTTGTCGTCGCGGTGCTCAGGTTCACCGAGGACGACCCCCAACCGCACAGTTCCCGAGCTCTGATACAGGGCCAGGTCGCCGGGTTTCATCACCCCCAAAAAGGCGAAGACGGCGGTCTTGGTGTCTTCGCGTTCAACGTAGCCGAGGTGCTTGTAGTCCTCGTCGACGGCGTGCTGGACCAGCCCGGCGGTAACGCCGGGGTCCAGCAGCCGCAGGTGCTCAACATCGAGCGTGATCGATTCCTCGGCCTGCCAGCTGCTGAGCAGCTCGGCGTTGTCGTGGTGGGTGCGCAGCAGCCAGGCCCGGCGCCCGGGGTCACCGACCTTGCGCCACTGGCTCACCAGCTGCCGGGAGTACCAGTCGATCCGTTGGCCGGCCTGTTCGTCGAGGTGCAGGCGGATCCGGTGGATGTCTGCGGAGATCTCCTCGTCGCTCTCGCCCTTCGCCCCACCTACCAGGGACGCGAAGGCATCACGGATCTCCTGGCGTTCGACGTCGGCCACAACCGGTTCGAAGTAGCTGGGCCAGACCAGGAATTCGATGCTGCGGCGGATGGCCGGCTGGTCATCGGGTGTGCCGGCAACCAGCCGGTGGAAGGCCAACGGGTCCTTCACCGCGGCCGCAACTTCACCGGCAGGACGCCGGGCAACGTGCTGAACCAGCCGGCACAGCCAGCTCAGGTGGTCCCAGATGGTCCAGTTGAATTCCGCGGTGCGGTCCCGGATGACGCCGTGGTCCGTCATGCCCGCGTACAACTCGATCGGCAGTTCCAGGGGCGGCTCCAGCCAGGTAGCCGCTTCGGCCACCCGCGCCCTTTTGACCTTGAGGGATTTCACCTCATGTGCCAACGGCAGGGACTGCAGGAAGAGCAGTTCGACGGCCAATTGCTTGGCGCCCCGGGAGGCGTCCTGCAGGTTCTGCCGCAGGTTGGTCATCATGGGGGCCTTGGGATCCGGGACCCCGCGCTCAAGGCGACCCAGCAACTCCGTGGCCGCTGGCACCGACCATGTTTTGGTGCGGCCGTCCAAGGCAGACGCTTTGCCCAGCAACCCCGGCCCCAGCACAAACCAGGCCGCATCTTCGATCTCCTTGGAGATGCCGAGGGCGCGGTGCATGGCAGGCTTTTTGGCTGGGGTCATGCCTTCAATTTACAGGCTTAAGCTGAACGCCGGCATCATCGGGGCGCCCGAAAGTACCGACCGGAGGCTGAGCGTGTTTCCGGCGCTGGTTGCTACTTGGCGGCCGCGCGCTTGACGCCAAAAGTGAAATAGCTGCCCGGGCCGACGAAGTTGACCAGGGTCGCCAGCCGCCACATCGTTTTGCTGCCGCGGATTTGTTCGGCCGGCCGGCGTGAGATATCCCGCTGGGCGGCGACCAGTAAGGAGAGCTGAACAACAGCCGCGGTCACCGTTCCGACCTTCGCCATCGGCGTGAGCTCTTTCCAGGTCTTCTTCTGGGCTTTTTTCTTGCCTTTGTTCGCCATTAGCTGTCCTCGTTTATTGACCATAATATGCACTCCTTGGCTCCCGGGCCGGGTGCCCGCGGCTTGTCCATCCTAGGGACGATAGCTCGGCCCAAGTAGAGGCTATGGGACCGGTTTTTCGGAATCCGCGGGATCCGGAGTGAACCGGGCGAGCATCGCTTTTTGCTCCGGAGTCAGCCGCAGCACGCGCCCGGTGGCCTCGTCGACAAACGCCAGATGGCTTGAGGCCCGGACGCAGTCCTCCCGGGTCACGGGGTCCTGCACCAGATAGTGGATGTCAAAACTGGCGCCCTTGACCGTGCCGATCCACAGCTGGACTACCGCCGGTACGTTGCGGTACTCGAGGGTCCGGACGTAGCGGATTTTGTGGTCCACGATCAGCGCCAGGGTTCCCTCCGGGACCTCGTTGAATAGCGAGACCGGCGGCTCTACGCCTGGCCGCCCCGACCCTCTCGGCGGCCCGAAGGCCGCGATCCGGGCTTCCTCCAGGATCCGGACGATCTGGACGTTGTTGATATGGCCGTAGGCGTCCATGTCGCCCCAGCGCATGGGAATCTGAACCTCGATGCGCCGGGACGCGGCAAGGTGGCCGGCGGCGCTCAGCTGCGCGCCGCCGTCGTGTCGTCGGCAGTGTTCTCCGAAAAAGCCGTCTCCGCGTCTTCACCGGCGAACTGGGACATGTACAGGCGGTAGTAGGCACCTTTGAGTTCCAGCAACCGGGCGTGCGCACCCTGTTCAACGATCCGGCCGGCCTCCATCACCAGGATGGTGTCGGCGTCACGGATAGTGGAGAGTCGGTGGGCAATCACGAAGCTGGTGCGATCGGTGCGCAAGGCGGCCATGGCCTTCTGAACTAGGACTTCGGTGCGGGTGTCCACCGAGCTGGTGGCCTCGTCCAGGATTAGCAGCGAGGGGTTCGCCACGAAGGCACGGGCAATGGTGATCAGCTGCTTTTCGCCGGCGCTGACATTGTTGCCCTCCTCGTCGATGACGGTGTTGTAACCGTCCGGAAGGGCCCGGACGAAGCGGTCCACGAAGGTGGCTTTCGCCGCCTCCAGCACCTGTTCTTCCGTCGCGTCCAGCTTGCCGTAGCGGATGTTGTCGTAAATGGTGCCGCCGAACAACCACGCGTCCTGCAACACCATGCCAACCTTGGACCGCAATTCCGCTCGGCTGAGCTGCGTGATATCCGCCCCGTCCAGCGTGATGCTGCCGCCCTGGAGCTCGTAGAAGCGCATCACAAGGTTCACCAGGGTGGTCTTGCCCGCACCGGTGGGGCCAACAATCGCCACGGTGTGCCCGGGCTCAGCGGTGAAAGACAGGTCCTCGATCAGCGGTTTGTCCGCGGTGTAGCTGAAGGTGACGTGCCGGAAATCAACGTGGCCATCGGTCTTGGCGGGCAACTTTTCGGTGGCGGTCTCGGCGTCTTGTTCCTCGGCGTCGAGGAATTCAAAGACCCGCTCCGCTGAGGCGACGCCGGACTGCAGCATGTTCGCCATGCCTGCCATCTGGCCCAGCGGCTGGGTGAACTCGCGGGAGTACTGGATGAACGCGGTGGCATCACCCAGGCTCATCCCGCCGGAGGCGACCCGCAGTCCGCCGACGACGGCGATCCCGACGTAGCTGAGGTAGGACACAAACTGCATCACGGGCATGATCATCCCGGAGACGAACTGTGCACCGAAGCTGGCCCGGTAGAGCGCTTCGTTCCGCTCGTCGAAGCGGTCCAGCATGTCCGCGTCGCGGCCGAACACCCGGACGAGGTCGTGGCCGGAGAAGGACTCCTCGATCTGGCCGTTGAGATCCCCGGTGTTCTTCCACTGGGCGGCAAAAAGCTTTTGGCTGCGGGAACCGATGATGCCAGCAGCCACGGCAGAGAGGGGCAACGCAACGAGGGCGATAAGGGCCAGCTGCCAGGACACGATGAACATCATAATAACAATGCCGATCACCGTCAGCGCCGAGTTAACGAGCTGCGCGAAGGCCTGCTGCAGGGCCTGCTGGATGTTGTCCACATCGTTGGTCACCCGCGAGAGGATGTCGCCACGCTGGCGGGTATCGAAGTAGTTCAACGGAAGCCTGTTCAGCTTCTTCTCGGTGTCATCGCGCAGCTGGCGGACCACACGCATCACCAGCACGTTCAGGACATAGCCCTGCAGCCACAGGAAGATATTGGCGACGAAGTACATCACCAGCACCACGCTGATCAGGAAAGCCAGCCGCTGGAAATCCACGCCCACACCCGGGATAACGTTCATCCTGGAGAGCATGTCCGCGAAGTTGTCCTGGCCCTGGGCGCGCAGGCCCTGGACGAACTGCTCCTTGGTCCCGCCGGAGGGCAGCTGTTTGCCAATGACTCCAGCAAAGATCACATCCATGGCCTGGCCGAGGATGCGGGGCGCCACGACATTGAGGACGACGGCGACCGTGACCATTGCCAGCACGGCGGTGATGCCGGCACGCTCGGGTTTCAGCAGGGACATCAACCGCTTCGCGGCGGGCCAGAAGTGCTGTGCCTTCTTCGCCGGCAGGTCCCCGAACATACCGCCGTCGGCCTCTCCGGGGGTGAATTCCTCTTCATGGAAGTCGTCCTCCGGCTCCATGTCCGGGGCTGGCTTCCCGGACTGCAGCGAAACCTTCTCGTTGGTGCTCATGCCACGGCCTCCGCGGTCAGCTGGGATTCGACAATTTCCTGGTAGGTGCTGGAGGTCTGCAACAGCTCCTTATGTGTGCCGCGGTCCACGATCCGTCCTTTGTCGAGGACCAGGATCTGGTCCGCGTCGGCGATGGTGGAGACGCGCTGACCGACAATGATTACGGTCGCGTCCGCCGTCTTCGCCTTGAGTGCGCGCCGGAGCCTCGCGTCCGTGGCGACGTCGAGGGCGGAGAAGGAGTCGTCAAACAGGAACACCTTGGGCTCGGTGACGAGGGCGCGGGCGATGCAGAGCCGCTGGCGCTGTCCGCCGGAGACATTGGTGCCGCCTTGGGAAATGCGGGAGCCGAGGCCGTCCTTTTTGCCGCGGACAAAGTCAGCCGCCTGGGCGACGGCCAGGGCGTCCCAGAGTTGTTCGTCGGTGGCCCCGGGCTTGCCGAAACGCAGGTTGTGCTCGACGGTCCCCGAGAACAGGTACGGCCGCTGCGGAACCATGGCCACACGCTGCGTAATCTCCGAACGGTCCAGGTTGGTCACGGGGACGCCGTCGAGGAATACTTCCCCCTCGGCTGCGTCGTAAAGGCGGGGCAGCAGTGACAGCAGGCTGGTCTTGCCGGCGCCGGTGGAGCCGATAATCGCCACTGTCTGCCCGGGCTCGGCGGTGAAGCTGATTCCGCTCAGTACCGGCGATTCGGCGCCGGGGTAGGCAAAGGACACATTCCGGAACTCGACGCGGCCGGCCTTCCTGGCCGGGGTCACCGGGGTGAGGGACTCGCGGATGGACGGCTCGACGTCGAGCACCTCACCAATGCGGTCCGCGCACACCGACGCACGGGGAATCATCATCGCCATAAAGGTGCCCATCATAACGGCCATCAGGATCTGCAGGAGGTACTGCAGGAATGCCGTCAGCGAGCCGACCTGCATCTCGCCCGCGTCGACCCGCTGGCCGCCGAACCACAGCACGGCCGCGGTGGAGATGTGCAGGATCATGCCGATGGCGGGGAACATAAGCACAAACAAGGCACCGATCTTCAGCGACACGTCGGTGAGTTCCTTGTTCCCGGCGCCGAACCGTTCCGCCTCATGCGGTTCGCGGACGAACGCGCGGACAACGCGGATGCCGATGATCTGCTCGCGCAGGATGCCGTTGAGCCTGTCAATCTTCTTCTGCATGGTGCGGAACAGCGGCATCAGCCGGACCACAAGGTAGCCCACTACGACCACAAGCACCGGAACGGCAACCCACACCAGCCAGGACAGGCTGAGGTCTTCGCGGAGGGCCATTATGATCCCGCCGATGCACATGATGGGTGTGGCCACCATAAAGTTCAGCCCCAGCAGCATAAGCATCTGCACCTGTTGGACATCGTTGGTGCCGCGCGTGATCAGGGTTGGGGCGCCAAAGACGTTGACGTCCTTTGCGGAGAAGCTCGTGACCTTCCGGAACACACCGCGGCGCAGGTCTCGGCCGAACGCCATCGCCACCTTGGATCCGAAGTAAACTCCGGCGATCGCGGTGACCACCTGGACCAGTGCGACGACGAGCATCACCCCGCCGGTCCGCCAGATGTAGTCCGTATCGCCGCGCGAAACGCCCTCGTCAATGATCTGGGCATTCAGGCTGGGAAGATACAGGGCCGCGATGGTGGATGCGAGCTGGAAGAAAATGACTGCACCGATGGATGGCAGATACGGCCTCGAGTAGCGCCGGATGAGGGTGACAAGCATGCCCACGAGTCCTTAGGGATGATGAATAGTTGCGGCTGGAAATGAGTCCGGTAAGGGGACATTGTCTCGATGTTCCCAGTATTAGCGGAGGGGGCTGACAGCCATCGCCATCCCACTCTACGAAATGACCCGCCAGCGCGGAACAGCGGCGAGGAAAAATCATCCAAACGGCGTACTCTTCGGCCGCTGCACGACTGAAGGCTCCGCCTCCGCCCCTGGTGGGGGCAGGCGCGGAGCCTTCAGCCGACGTTACCGACAGGACCTGCCCGGGCGCTGCGCGTTCCTGCGGCTAGTCGGTCCGGTGCCGTCCGTGGGTGGCGATGTAATCGGCCGCAGCGCGCTGCAGCTTGCGCTGTTTGGCCAGCTGCCGGCCCAACGCCGTGAGTTCCCCGGCGACACGGGCTTGCTCCGCCGCAATCACACGCTGCTCGGCAGCCTGTTCGTTCACGGCGTGCAGCGCCTCGGCCAGTTGGAGTTGCTGCTCGGCAAGCAGCCGTTGGGTCTGCAGCAGCACGGGTACGACGTCGGCTGCCTCGGGCCGGTCCTCGGCGAGCAGGGTCCGGGACCGCTGGCGGCCGCCTTCACGATCGCCGGGCTCGGCGGCGGACTCCCCGGGCGGGACGCGGGATTGGCAGCCACACCGGCCTCCCGGCGGGCGGCGTCGGGAAACCTGGATTCGGCGCGCTCCCGGCTGAGGACCTCGATAAACTCCCGGTCCAAGTCGACGATGCCGGATCCGACGGCGGGGCCAACCGTGCCGGCGCCCTTCGGACCATTCCGCGGAGCATGCCCCAGGGCAGTCGCTGAAGCACCTCCGGCGGCGGCCACGGCAGCGTCCGCAGCTGCGTCTCCTGCCTGCGCGGCAGGCTCAGGCCGGATATCAACGGTGCGGCGCAGGGGGCGTTCCTTGATAAACAGGACGGCTACAAGAGCCACGAGGCCGATGATGGCCGAAATCAGGAAGACCTCCGCGATCGCGTCACCGTATGCTGCCCGCATAATCTCACGCAGCGGTGCCGGCATGTCCTTGAGGTCCATGGTGGCCCCCGCCGACCCCGCCGGCACCTGGATTCCGGCGGAAGCGAGCCCCTCGGTGACGAGCTGCTTGACCCGGTTGCCCAGGACGGCGCCAAGGACCGAGACGCCGATGGCGCCGCCTACGGACCGGAAGAAGGCCACGGAGGCGCTGGCCGTACCGATGTCCTTGGCCTGGACAGTGTTCTGCACGGCGAGGACGAGGTTCTGCATCAGCAGGCCCAGGCCCAGGCCCAGGATGGCCGTAAAAATACCGGTCATCCACAGGTCGGTGGTGTGGTCCATGCTGCCGGCAAGGCCTAGGCCGCCCACCAGGAGGATGGAGCCGGCGATCAGGTACCGTTTCCACTTGCCGGTGCGGCTGATGAGCATACCCGAGGCAACCGAACCGATCAGGTTGCCCGCGATCATGGGCAGGGTCAGCAGGCCTGCTTCGGTGGGGCTGGCACCGCGTGCCACCTGGAAGTACTGGCCAAGGAACGTCGATGAGCCGAACATGCCCACACCGACCGCTACCGAGGCGAGGATCGCGAGGGCTGTGGTTCGCTCGGAGATGATCTTGAGCGGGATGATCGGCTGGGATACCCGAGATTCCACCAGCACCAACAGGCCAAGGAGCACAACGCCGCCGCCCACCATTGCGACCGACTGCCATGACCACCAGTCGTAGTAGTCGGGGTTGCCGGCGAAGGAAACCCAGATGAGCAGTAGGCTGACGCCCGAGGTCAACAGGACCGAGCCGAGCCAGTCGATCTTGGCCGGGCGCTTGACGTGCTGGATCTTCAAGGTGACCTGGAGCAGGATCAGGGCGACGACGGCGAGCGGGACGCAGACGAAGAAGGTCCAGCGCCAACCCAGCGGGCTGTCCACAATAAAACCGCCGAGCAGCGGGCCGCCGGCTGTGCCGACGGCCATCACGCCGCCCATGTAGCCGGAGTACTTTCCGCGGTCACGTGGCGGGATCATGGAGCCGATGATGGCCTGGGCCAGGGCGGTGAGGCCACCCATGGCGATGCCCTGGATGACCCGGGCGGTCAGCAGCAGCGGGATGGTCTCCGACAGCCCGGCCATCACGGAGCCGGCGACAAAGATCACGATGCTGAGCTGGACCAGGACCTTTTTGTTAAAGAGGTCCGCCAGCTTGCCCCAGATCGGGGTGGTGGCCGCGTTGGCCAGGAGCGCGGCCGTAATCACCCAGGCGAAGTCCGTCTGCGTGCCCTTGAGCTCGGACATAATGGTGGGAAGCGCGTTGGCAACAATCGTGCTGCTCAGGATGGCGGTGAAGAAGGCAGCCAGCAGCCCCGTCAGTGCTTCCATGATCTGGCGGTGGGTCATTGCCTCAGGTTCTCCGGCGGGATGGGCCGGGCGCGGGGACCCCGGCTGATCATCCGACCGGGCCGGGGACGGCCCTGTCGCGGCAGCGTGGTTAGCCATGTATCTACTCCTTAACAGTTTCGGTCGTATTCGCGGGTCCGGCCGTCGTTGCCCGGGCTGAGGTCCTGAGGGACTCAGCAAGTTTCTTCAGGGTCCGCGCCGTGAGTTCGACGTCGTCCTGGCTCCAGTCCTGCAGCAGGCCCTGGATGGTTGCAGTGCGGTGGTCCTCGATGACACGCAGTTTCTCCGCACCGGCCACCGAGAGGGCGATCAGCTGTGCGCGGCCATCCTCGGGGTCCGGCCGGCGGACCACGTAGCCTTGCTCTTCGAGTTCGGCGATGTGCCGGCTGAGCACGGGGGCGCTGACGCCGAGCCGTTCCGCAAGGTGGGTGGCCCGGGATTCGCCCTCCCCGACAAAACGGAGCACTCCTTGCAGGGCCACCCCGGTGTCCTGGCCGCGAAGGTTGGCTGCGGCAACACAGCGGACGGCGCGCTGAAGGTCAAAGATCTGGTAGACGAGTTTGGCTGCGGCATTGGATTCAACGGTCATGGCGGCACACCCTCTTTTATTTGCCCTAGGCAACTATATAGCAAAATTGGTTACTTCGGGACACTAACCCTGTTCGGGGCGGCCCCAGGGGCCATAACGCGCCGGCGCGTCGAAAGAAGTGGGCGTTAAACGCCAAACGCGGGCCGGCCGCGTCCACCCTTCATTTAATGGGGAGGACGCGGCCGGTCCGCGCAGTGTGTTTACCGATTTCCGGTGTACCGGCGTGCCGGCAGCCGGCTGGCCGCGCTAGTCGTCCAGGTGGGTGGGGGCGAACATCTTCAGCAGGGTCTCGACGACGACCACGTTCGGGCCGTCCGCCGCAAACCCCGCCCTGAGCGCATCCCCGATGTCCTCGGGGGCAACCCGGACGGCCGGGACGCCGAAGGCCTCCGCAAGCTTGACGAAATCAGGACGGGCGAGTTCGGTCGCGGTGGCCTTGCCGAAGGCGCCGACCATGTATTCGCGCAGGATGCCGTAACCGCCGTCGTCCACAATCAGCCATGTGACCGGAACGCTGTGCTGCTTGGCAGTGGCCAGCTCGGAAATGGAGTACATCGCCGATCCGTCGCCGGAGACGGCCAACACCCTAGCAGACCCGCCGGGCTTCCCCGTAGTTTCCAGGCCAACAGCGCCGCCGATTGCCGCAGGAAAGCCGAAGCCGAGGCCGCCGGCGCCCTGGGCAGAGTGGAACTGGCCCTGGCGGGCATCCCAGCAGCTCCAGGCCCAGTACGCGGAGATGGTCATGTCCCAGAATGTCTGCATGTCGGCGGGGACGGCCTCCCGGATGTCCGCCATAAACTTCAGTTCCTTGCCGAGATCCTGGGATTCGAGGCGGGCAGTGACCTTCGCCAGGGTTTTTTTGACCAGATCTTCCGGCGAAGTGCCGTGCCAATTGGTGCGATCGCCGTATGGTTCCCGCAGGGCATCGAGGGCATCGTCGAGGGCGGCGAGCGCCTGGCCGGCGTCGGCCCGGATGCCCAGACCGGGACGGTTGGATTCGAGGACGCGAGGTTCGGCGTCGATCTGGATGATCCGGCCGCGCGGCGCAAAGGTGAAGTAGTTCGATGTGACTTCGCCCAGCGAGGAACCGATCACGATCAGCACGTCGGCGTCCTCAAGGAGCTCCGTCATGTACTGGTCCTCGATCCAGGACTGCAGTGAGAGTTCGTGGTTCCATGGGAACGCGCCGTTGCCGCCGGGCGTGCAAATGACCGGCGCCCGAAGCTTCTCCGCGATGGCGAGCAGCGACTTCTCGGCCCGGCCGCGGCGGGCTCCCCCGCCGGCGATGATGGCGGGACGTTCCGCCGACGCCAGCCATTTGACGGCTTCGCGGACCAGTTCGATCCGCGGCGGATTGTCGGCGGCCTCGGCGAGTGCATCCTCCACCGGCGGCACCATAATCGGATCCAGCAGCACGTTCTGCGGAATCTCCAACCACACGGGGCCCTGCGGGGAGGAAATCGCCTCGGTCCAGGCATCCTGGATAGCCGAAGGGATGCCGGAGGCGTGCTGGATCAGGCGCTGGCTCTTGGTGACGTTGGCGGCCGAAGCCTTCTGGTCATCGAGTTGGTGCAGCATTCCCTTGCGGCGCGCACCGAGTCCTTCGAGCGGGATCTGGCTAGCGATGACCACCATGGGAACGCCGGTGGCATACGCTTCCTGCAGCCCGGCAAGGGACGTCAGCGCTCCCGGTCCGGTGGAGAGGAAAAGGACACCAACCTCGCCGGTGGCCCGTGAGTAGCCGTCCGCGGCAAAGGCGGAGTTGTTCTCCACCCGGGAGGAGACGAAGTGCAGGTTGCCCCGGCCCATCGCATCAAAAAGCCCCAGGGCGTGCTGCCCCGGAATCCCGAAGACCGTTTTGGCGCCGAGCGCTTCGAGCGTCTCGACAACGAGGTCCCCGCCATTGCGCACTCCGGTCACTGGGCGACCCCGCCCCCGACGCGGGCTGCGGCCGGAGTGGCGAAGCCGGCCGGACGGTGGGATTCCTGGCCGAGCGCCTGCGCAGCGTACCCATTGGCCGCGCCGAAGCGGTCGCCCTCAACCGCGCTGTCCGCCATCAGGGTGACCAGTTCGTAGGCCACGTGGCTTGCGGCGACGCCGGTAATGTCCGCATGGTCGTACGCGGGGGCAACCTCCACAATGTCCGCCCCCACCAGGTTCATGCCGCGGAAGCCGCGGATGATTTCGAGCAGCTCGCGGCTGGTGATGCCGCCGGCTTCCGGGGTGCCGGTGCCGGGGGCGTGTGCGGGGTCGAGGACGTCGATGTCGACCGAGATGTAGAGCGGGCGGTTGCCGATCCGGTCACGCACCTTCGCGACGGTTTCGAGCACGCCCTGGTAGTAGACGTCGGCGGAGGTCACAATGCCGAAGCCGAAGCGGTGGTCGTCGTCGAGGTCCTTTTTGCCGTACAGCGGGCCACGGGTGCCGATGTGGCTGATCGCCTCGGTGTCCAGGATGCCTTCCTCAACCGCCCGGCGGAACGGGGTGCCATGGGTGTATTCGGCACCGAAGTACGTGTCCCAGGTGTCCAGGTGCGCGTCGAAGTGCAGCATGGCGACGGGCTGGCCGGCGCGTTCGGCGGCGGCGCGCAGCAGCGGCAGCGCAATGGTGTGGTCCCCGCCGAGGGTCAGCAGCTTGCTGCCGGCGGCGGTCAGGTCCAGGGCATTCTGCTGGATCGTCTCGATCGCTTCATTGATGTTAAAGGGGTTGACGGCCATATCGCCGGCGTCGGCCACCTGGATGTTCTCGAAGGGGCTGACATCCCAGGCCGGGTTGTACGGGCGCAGCAGCCGGCTGGCCTCGCGGATGTGGTTGGACCCGAAGCGGGCGCCGGGGCGGTAGGAGACGCCCGAGTCAAAGGGCACACCCACCACCGTAACGTCGGCCTTGGCGACTTGGTCCAGCCGCGGCAGGCGCGCATAGGTAGCAGCCCCCGCGTAACGGGGGATGCGGGATGAATCAATAGGGCCAAGGTTGCCATTGGCCTCGATGCGCAGCTCTTCCAAAAGAAAGCCTCTCCTTCGAGGATTGACCGACGGGTGTGATAGCCATCATACACTCGAAGTTGCCTCTTGAGCATCAAATGTTTACAAGGAGAGCCATTCACGACATCCCCCGGCTCCCGGGCCGCACTGCGCAGTGACCGGGCCGGAACGCTAGCGGCTTGCGGCGGGGACCAGGACCCAGAGGACTTCGACGGCTTCGTCGGTCGGGTTGATCCACGTGTGCGGCTCGCGGCCGGGGAAAGTCACCGTGTCGCCCGTGTGGAGTTCAAATTCCTCGTTGGTGAGGATCAGCCGGATGCGCCCCTGCACCACATGCAGCACGTCAACGTCACAGTCCACGGCATACAGTTCCGATTCGCCGCGGCCGCGGGGCTCAATCACGGCCTGGATAATCTGCACCCGCCGTTCCGAGCGCGCGGTCAGCAGCCGCTCCACAATCCCGTCACCGCCGAGCGAGATCCTCGGTCCTTCGTCCTTCTTGGTGTGATGGGTTTCCGGGGCGGCAAACAGCTCGCCGATCGAGATGGAAAGCACTTGGCACAGCGTCACAAGCGATGCTACCGAGGGCGAAGTGAGGTCGCGCTCGACCCGGCTGAGGAATCCCTTGGTCAGCCCGGTGGCGTCGGCAACCTGCTCGATCGTGAGCCGCTGCGACTGCCGCGCGGCGCGGATCCGGGAACCGATGGCAACCGGAACATTGCTCGGTTCAACTGGCAAAGCTTTCATTTTTTGGAACCTTTCACGGCCGGCCGCTCGGCCCCATCGTTTGAGCAATACTAGCGGGACGGCCTCCCCGGCTGGCCAGATCCGGCCGCGACGCGGAATGCGTCTTGACTGTTACCAGCATCACAACATAGGGTTTGGCAACAAGTGTTGCCTATTGGGTAAAAAACTGCACCAGTTGCGGTGGTGTTGCCCGGTCCGGGACACCTTCGCTGGCAAATAGTGACCGTACCCATCAGGAAGCAGCTGGATCCCGCGCGCCCCGCAATCGCGCCGACGGGTTTCAGCCCAGCTCAGAACAGCTCAGGGAGCCCTTTATGGACGCAAGTTTCGTCAACATCGCCATCGTGGTGGTGTACCTGGTCGCCATGCTGGCGTTCGGGTGGTGGGGTAAGTCCCGCACCAAAAACAACAGCGACTTCCTGGTGGCCGGCCGCCGCCTCGGCCCGTTCCTCTACACCGGGACCATGGCCGCCGTCGTTCTCGGTGGCGCCTCAACCGTCGGCGGCGTGGGTCTCGGCTACAAGTTCGGCATCTCCGGGATGTGGCTCGTGGTCGCGATCGGCGCCGGCGTGCTGCTCCTGAGCCTGCTCTTCGCCAGCACCATCCAGAAGCTCAAGATCTACACGGTTTCCCAGATGCTGAGCCTGCGGTACGGCAGCCACGCCACCCAGACCTCGGGCATCGTAATGCTCGCCTACACGCTGATGCTGTGCGCAACGTCCACCGGCGCCTACGCCACAATTTTTGTTGTGCTCTTCGGCTGGGACCGCGCACTCGCCGTTGCCATTGGCGGCGCAATCGTCCTGGTCTACTCGACGATCGGCGGGATGTGGTCCATCACCCTGGCCGACCAGGTTCAGTTTGTCATCAAAACAGTCGGTATCTTCTTGCTGATGCTGCCGCTGACCCTCAATGCCGCCGGCGGCTTCGAAGGGATCCGCAGCCGCGTGGACGCCAGCTTCTTCCAGATCGACGGCATCGGCATCCAGACGATCATCACCTACTTCGTCGTCTATACCCTGGGCCTGCTGATCGGCCAGGACATCTGGCAGCGGGTGTTCACCGCCAAAACGCCCACGGTCGCACGGTGGGGCGGCGCGACGGCCGGCATCTACTGCATTCTCTACGGTGCCGCCGGCGCCCTGATCGGCCTGGGCGCGCGCGTTGCCTTGCCGAATATCGACGTCAAGGCCCTCGGCAAGGATGTTGTCTACGCCGAAGTTGCCACTAACCTGCTTCCGGTCGGCATTGGCGGCCTGGTGCTCGCCGCGGCCGTCGCCGCGATGATGTCCACCGCCTCCGGCGCCCTGATCGCCGCCGCCACAGTGGCCCGGGCCGACGTCGTACCGTTTGTCGCCGGCTGGTTCGGCAAAACCATCAACACCGATGACACCGAGAACCCCGAGCACGACGTCCGGGCCAACCGCATGTGGGTCCTGGGCCTCGGCATCGTCGCGATCGTCATCGCCATCGTCACCAAGGACGTCGTCGCGGCGCTCACCATCGCCTATGACATCCTCGTCGGCGGACTCCTTGTTGCCATCCTCGGCGGACTCGTCTGGAAGCGCGGCACCGGCATTGCCGCGGCTGCCTCCATGGCGGTGGGCTCCGTCATCACACTCGGCACCATGATCGTGCTGGAAATCAATGCCGAGGTCCCGCTGGACGGCATCTACGCCAACGAACCGATCTACTACGGCCTGGTGGCCTCCGCGGTGGTGTACATCGCGGTGTCCCTCCTGACCAAACCGACGGATCCCGCGGTCATGGCCAACTGGCACCGCAGGGTCGCCGGCGATGCCGCCGTGGAAGAAAAAGTGCCGGCCGTCACGCACTGAGGTCCTGAGAGCGAGTTAACGTTCGACGGCGGCGCTCCCATCCGGGGCGCCGCCGTCGATCGTTGCGGCCGGTGGGAGTCTTCAGTCATCGTCCCCGGGTTCGAGGAATTCCTCCCGGTCCAGGGGCAGCACAGGCTTGTTGTCGGCCAGGAAGTCCTCTTTGTCGAGCGGAACGAGCCGATCCGCCTCTTCCAGGAGCTCGTCCTCTTCGGTCTCCGTGGCATCGCTGACCGGCGCGTCCTGGGCATAGTCGTAAGCAGGATCGGACTCAAGGGAATCCCGAGCCGGCTGGACTGAATCTGAGCCGATGTTGTCCATGAGGCACCCTCCGTGCGATGGGGTGGCGGCAACGGCACCGCCGGGCCGCCCTGGGTCTCATTCGAACACCACGAACGCGGGCGGTCAAGGGCTCCCATCGAGCCAGCCCGCCGCCCCTGCGAAGGGCCCCGCAGCGACTGCGGTTTTACGGTTTACCGAAACTCCTTTCTGAGGATTACCAGCCAAAAATCCGCGGAAATTCGGGGTACGCTGGTTACGCAACGGGGCCGAACCATGCCCTTCGAGCCCAGGAGCTTCCGTGTCTCAACACGCCACATCTGACCAGTTCAACCCGGAACCCCACCGCCTGAAACCCGGCCAGGGGACCGTTCCGGAGGCGTCCGCGGCGACCCCGAGCGCCGCGGACATCAAGCGGTGGCGGCAGTACCTCGCCGACGAGCGGGCCGAAGCCGCCGTCTACCGCGATCTGGCCCAGAACCGCAGCGGCGAAGAGCGTGAGATCCTCCTCGCCCTGGCCGAAGCCGAAGGACGCCACGAGGCCCACTGGCTCCAGCTGCTCGGCGGGAGCGCCGGCCGAGCCCGCTCTGCGTCGCTCCGGAGCCAGTTCCTGGGCTTTTTGGCCCGCCACTTTGGCTCGGTGTTTGTCCTGGCACTTGCCCAGCGGGCCGAAAGCCGTTCCCCGTATGCCACCGATCCCTCCGCCACACCGGCGATGGTCGCCGACGAACAGATCCACGAGGAAGTGGTTCGCGGCCTCGCCACCCGGGGCCGCAACCGGCTGGCGGGAACGTTCCGGGCGGCCGTTTTTGGCGCCAACGACGGGCTGGTCAGCAACCTTTCCCTGGTAATGGGCATGGCGGCTTCCGGTGTGGCCAGTTCAGTAGTCCTGCTCAGCGGCGTCGCGGGCCTGCTGGCCGGGGCGCTCTCCATGGGCGCCGGCGAGTACATTTCCGTCCGCTCCCAGCGCGAACTGCTGGCCGCAACCCGCCCCACCCAGATCACCCTGGCCGCTGCACCCTCGCTGGACATCGAACACAATGAGCTTGTGCTGGTCTACCTGGCGCGAGGCATGTCGCGGGAGGCCGCCGAACACCGCGTGGCCGAGCGGATGGGCTTGCTGGACTGCGATTGCGATCCCAGCCTCTCGCTGCAGCCGGAAATTCCGGAAGCCCTCGACGAGCACGAAGCGGTGGGCACCGCCTGGGGCGCCGCGGCGTCGAGCTTCTGCTTCTTCGCATCCGGCGCGATCGTGCCGATCCTGCCCTTCGTCCTGGGTATGACCGGCGTCGCGGCGCTGGCTGTCTCCGCTGCCCTTGTGGGCCTGGCGCTGCTGTTCACCGGCGGGGTCGTGGGCCTGCTCTCGGGCACCTCCCCCTCCTCCCGCGGCCTCCGTCAGCTGGCCATCGGAATGGGCGCCGCAGGCGTGACCTATCTGCTGGGCCTGGCCTTCGGCGCCGTGGTTGCCTAGTGGCCGGTCCTGATTTCCGGGACCGGACACCGCGGCACAGCGCCGGGACCATTCGGCGGGTTGTCGGCCGCCTCGCCACCGTCGCCTTGATTGCCGGGGCCGCGTTCCTGGCAGTGGGCTTGATCTACGCTGATCCGCGTTTTACCGGACTGTTCGATGCCGGTCGCGGGGCCGGGCCCGGCACCGCGGTGGCGGGCCAGCCGGGGCGGGCCGCCTCCGCTGCGACAGTCCGGACGGACACTCCCCGGCCGGATTCGAAGAGCACGACCAGCCGCTGGGCCACCCGCAGAAGCCGGCCGTGGCCAGTAGTTCGTACAAGTTCCAGGCCACGAACGAGGACGGCACCCCGGTGGGGTATTCGCCGTGCCGGCCGCTGCATTTTGTGGTCAACGCGGCACTCGCTCCCGACGGCGCCGACCGGCTCGTCGAGGACGCGATCAAAACAATGTCCCGCGCGACCGGCATCGAGTTCGTCGACGACGGACCAACCACCGAGGCTCCCGCCCAGTCCCGAATCCCTTATCAGCCAACCGCCTACGGGGAACGCTGGGGCGCCGCTGCTGATCGCGTGGACCACCCCGGACCAGGCTCCGCAACTGAAGGGCCCCGTGATCGGCACCGGAGGCAGCACCCACTTCAGCTTCGGCGACGGACCCAAAAGCTTCGTCACCGGCAGCTTGGAACTCGACGCCCCCCAGATCGGAGCGGACCTCGGCCGGCAGGACGGAGCCGCATATGCCACGGCGGTCATCCTGCACGAACTCGGACACGTGATGGGGCTGGAGCACGTGGACGACCCCGCGCAGCTTATGTACCCCGAGATCGGAACCCCCGACGGCCTGGCCGCCGGCGACTTGAACGGCCTCTTCGAACTCGGCAACGCGCCGTGCCGCAAGGACCTCTGAGCCGCTAGCCGTCCAGGACGGCGAGCGCCTCCTCTACGGTATCGACCAGGAAGATCCGGCGCTCCATCCGGCGGCCGGCGGCGAGGCTTTGCAGCAGGGGCCACGCCGGGTAGCGCCGCACCCAGTGCTCGCGCCCTACCAGTACCATCGGCGTGATGGTTCCGGAAGTGCCGTAGTAGTTCTCGCAGGCATCCTGGAAGATCTCCTGTATGGTGCCGCCGGAGCCTGGCAGGAAAACGATGCCAGCGTTGCACAGCTCCAACAGGATGGCCTCGCGGATGGAGTTCGCGAAGTACTTGGCGATATGCGTGGCGAAGAAGTTGGGCGGCTCGTGTCCGTAGAACCAGGTGGGGATTCCCAGCGACGGTGTACCCGCCGGATGGCGCTCGACGACGGCTGCAGCGGAGCGCGCCCACGCCGAGACGGACGGCCGGAATCCCGGCACGGCGGCAAGATCCCCCAGGGCCTGCCGGAAGTCCCTTTCCGGCGCCCCGCTCAGGTAGGCACCGAAGTTGACGGCCTCCATGGCACCGGGCCCGCCGCCGGTGGCGACCATCCGGCCGTCCGTGGCCAGCAGCCTCCCCAGCCGCGCGGCCGTTTCAAAGTCGGGGGACGCCCGGCTCGCCGTGTGTCCGCCCATCACGCCGACCACGGTCCGGCCTGCGCAGAGATCGGAGCGGGTCAGTTCATCGAGGGCATCGCCGATCGAGTGGTCGTGCAGTGCCGCGGCCAGGGTTGAGTCCAGCCGGTGGCGCTGTCCCGGCCTGATGCTCCATTGGTACACGAGTGCATCCGGGGTGTCCTCGTAGCGGGAGTCGGAGATCCCGGCGTAGAGCTCGTGCGGGGTGTACAGCTGGGAGCGGTACGGGTTGAACGGCACCGCCTCGAGCTTGGGGAAGATGAGGGCGCCGCGGCTGCGCAGCCAGTCCTCCATGCCCTCGTCGAAGGTGCATCCGAGGAAAATTCCGCCTTGGGCGTGCATGGCCTGGAGCTGAGCCCGCCGGCCCCGCAGGTCCAGTGACTGGGCATGCCAGCCTTGGATGGACCGTGCCCCGGCAGCGACCAGGGCGTCGAAAGTGTCCAGGCTTTCGACCTCCAGTGTGCGCGGGCTGGGGTGCAGGCTGCGGGCTGCGTTCATGGTGCCAGCCTAGACTGCGACGTCTGCTCCGCCACGGCAGCTTGCGTGAGCGCCAACACGAAGGTGCCCCCGCCGAAACCGGCGGAGGCACCTTCGTGTTGGGTACTGGTCCCGTCAAGAAACCTGGAGGCCGCCGTTGATGTCATAGGTGGCGGCCGTGATGAAGCCCGAGTCCTGCCCCAGCAGGAAAGCGATCAGGGCCGCTACGTCCTCCCGTGTGCCCACCCGGCCCACCATGATGCCCTCAGACATCTGGGCCTTGCGCTCATCGCTCAGCGCGCCGCCCATGATGTCCGTATCGATCGGGCCGGGTGCAATAGCGTTCACTGTAACGCCGAATTCGCCCACTTCGCGGGCCAGGGCCCTGGTGAATCCGATAATGCCGGCCTTGGACGCACTGTAGGCGACCTTGGAATAGGTGCCGCCGCCACGCTGGGCAGAGATGGAGGAGATACTTACAATCCGCCCGAGCTTGCGCTCGATCATTCCCTTGAGCACCCGCTGCGAGACGATGAAGGTACCCCGCATGTTGATCGCAAATACCTTGTCCCACTCCTCGACGCTCGTTTCCATAAAGGGCGTCGGGGAGCTGATGCCCGCGAGATTGGCCAGAGCCACAATCGGCGGAAGGGAATCTTCGATCTCGGTGATGGCCCGGTCCACGGAAGCCGCATCTGACACATCCGCCCCGACGCCCATGGCCTTGGTTGCGCGGTTGGAGCCGATTTCCGCAGCGGCGGCCTTGGCGTCTTCGGCATTGATGTCCAGGATGGCGATGGACCATCCTTCGCTCGCCATCCGGTCCGCGGCGGCGCGGCCTATACCGCGGACCGACGCAGCGCCGGTCAGGACAACTGTGCGTTCGGAGGGGAAGATGGTTGCGCTCATGGTGTTTTTCCTTCGGGATTTCGGGATCAGGAGATCTTGGCGGCGGCCGCGGACTCAGTGGTCACGGCGCCGGCCGCGCCAACTGCGGGATCCAGTGCTGCATCGCCTTCGGGGCGCTTGCGGGCATAGAGGTAGGTTGCCACGGCGGTGATGCACAGGCAGAGGGACAGGAACAGCAATCCGCTTTGGTTGCTGCCCGTGGCGTCGTTTAGGAGTCCGACAGCGTAGGGGGCAACGAACCCGCCCAGGTTGCCCAGTGAGTTGATCATGGCCAAACCGGCGGCAGCAGCCGCCCCCGTCAGGGCAGCAGAGGGCATGGACAAGAAGGGCGCGATGGCGCCGTAAATGCCCATAGCCGAGGCGGTCAGTCCGATCATGGCCAGGATCGGGTTGACGGGCAGGAGGTACCCTGCGGCCAGCAGGCCCATTCCGGCCAGCACCATGCTGACCGCCGTGTGCCAGGCGCGCTTGCCGGTCCGGTCCGCACGCTTGCTCCAGAAGTAGACGAAGACGGCAGCCACGGTGTACGGGATGCAGACGATGAAGCCGATCTGGGGCGTGGAGAACTTGCCGAGGGCAGCGACGATGGTGGGCATCCACAGGCCCAGTCCATAGATTCCGCAGACCAGCCCGAAGTAGAGCCCCGAGTAGATCAGGGTGCGCTTGTCCTTGAGGCCGGCCAGGAAGTTGTGGTTGCCGGAGCTGGACTTGACGGCCAGTTCGGCTTCCATCGTGCTCGCAAGCCATTCACGCTCGTCGGTGTTGAGCCATTTGGCATCCCGCGGACGGTCTGTCATAAGGATGGGGGTGAGCAGCCCCAGCATAATTGCCGGGATGCCTTCGATGATGTAAAGCCACTGCCATCCCTGGAGGCCCATAACGCCGTCCATCTGCAGGAGCAGCCCGGAGACGGGAGCGCCCAGGGCATTCGAAACCGGCTGGGCCAGAATGAAGATGCCGAGCACCGTCACCCGCTGTGCGGCCGGGAACCAAAGGGTCAGGTAGAAGAGGATTGCCGGGAAGAAGCCAGCCTCGGCCGCCCCCAGCAGGAACCGAATGACGTAGTACGTGGTTTCACCGTTCACCAGGCACATGGCGGTGGCGAAAATGCCCCAGGTGATAAGGATGCGGGCCAGCCACTTGCGTGCGCCAAACCGGTACATGCCTGCGTTGCTCGGGATCTCGAGCAGCGCGTAGCCGAGGAAGAAAATGCCGGCGCCCAGCCCGTACGCGGCTGCGTTCAGGCCGATGTCCTCGCTCATGGTGAGTTTCGCGAAGCCGACGTTGTTGCGGTCAAGGTAGGCAACAAAGTAGAGCAGGACGATCAGCGGCATAACGCGGCGGCGGACCTTGCGGAGCGTGCGCTCGCCAAGCTCGCCGAATCCGGCGGACTTGAGGGAGAGTGAAGTCATCATCGACCTTCTGTCTAACGGGTCCCGCACCTGCAGTGGTGGGATTCCGTGGGGATGGTGGGGCTCAGTCCTGGTGCAATGACCCGGAAGGAGCTGGATCAGATGTCAGACATCTGATTGAAGAGCATGAGGAAGAGCATAGAAGAGTGACACAGCTTACGTCAAGCCCCCGCCTGGCAGCTGCCGTTCGGTCAGGAAACCGCGTTTTGCACGTAACGCTCGTAGTCCCGGTAGGTCTGGTCCATATGTTCGTCCATGCTGCGGCGGGCCAGTTCGGCGTCGCCGCTAAGGATGCCCGCCATGACCTTTTGGTGGTGCTCAATGGCATGCCGCTGAATTTCCTCGACGGCTGACGTTTCGCGCCGCTTCAGGTAGAGGAGCTGGCCCAGCTGGGCGAACAGCGCCAAGACAAAAGGATTGCCCGAGGCCTTCAGCACAACATCATGGAAGCCGATGTCCGCCGCCACAAAGGCGTCCAGGTCGCCGGAATCGTGAAAGCGCTTCATGTCCGCGATGCAGTCGCGCATCTGTTTGGCATGCTCGGGAGTGTGGCGTACCGCCGCCAGCGCGGCGGCCCCGGTTTCCACCATGCGGCGCATCTCAATCAGGCCCGCACCCACCTGCTCCGCCCCGTTGCCGTGCGAGGCGGCCTTGAAGATTGCGTCCAGCCCGGTCCAGTTGTCGGACGGATTGACGAAGGTTCCGCGGCCGGCTTTCACGTAGAGGATGTTCTGCGCGCGCAGGGCCTTCAGCGCTTCGCGCACCGTGAGGCGGCTGACGTCGTAGGACTTGGCGATGTCGGCTTCGGGCGGAATGGCTTCGTGGGGCTGAAGTTTGCCGTCAAGGATGTCGGCGAGCAGGCCGTCGACGAGGTCGTCAACGAGTGTCCTGCGGCCCATCGCGGTTCCCACCTTTAGTCTTGCCGTATGCTCCCGGTGCCATCAACCTTACAGACGCCGCCGGGCGCCGCGGGTCCCGGCGTCCGACGGCGCGGCAGCTAGCTGCGCCGCCTTGGCCTCAGGAAACCCCGGCATTGCCGGCTTGGCGCTGCCCGGAGGACAGGTAGTTATCCAGCTTGGCGAGGGTCTGCTCGATACTAGCCGGGTGCCGGCGCAGGTAGCCGGCCAGCCGCAGGAGAATCCTGGCGCGCACCTCCCGCGCGTCCCATTGTTCGGTAACGCGGGTTCCCGGACGCCCGGCGGCATCCGTCGCCGGCTCCAGCACGTAACGCCAGATGTGGCCCCCAAAGTGCCGCCACGCGATCTGCCGGCCTTCCTCGAATTCGCAAACCGTGTTCAGGATCTTGTAGTCCAGTTTGATGTTCATCTCCATCCCGAACTTCGCACCAAGCGCGAGCCGCTCGGGGCCGCGCGGCTGGGCCCCCTTGACGGTGCCTGAGCCGTCGATCACGCTGTGCAGCGCGGGGGTGGCCAGCACTTCGAAAATGGCTTCAGGAGTGGCAGCGATGAACCGGCTGCGGGACACGAGATATCTGTTGGTCATCCGGCAATCCTAGTCCCGGCAGGTCCGTTGAAGAATGAACCAGGCCCAACCAGCATCGCTGCGGGCGGGACCGCCGAGGCGCTGGCGGACCCGCTGCGCCCGGAGGCGTCGGCGCAGGGACGGCCGGAGATCCCTAAACATCCGCGTCCGAAGGGCACGTTAGGCCCGCTGCAGCTCGACGCCCGCGGCGCCCGGACGTCCGACGCCGGCTGCCGGACCGCCGTCGGACCGGCCCGCGCGGCTGTTCCGCTTAGCCCCGGCCGCGGCACATGCCATCACACCGAGGCCCAGGAGTGTGATCCCGGCGCCGGCCCAGATGGGCGAGGTGTAGCCAAGTCCGGCGGTGATGGTCACGCCACCGAGCCAGGCCCCGAGTGCGTTGCCGACATTGAAGGCGCCAATGTTAGCGCCGGACGCCAGGGTGGGAGCCGTCGTCGCGTACTTCATCACGCGCATCTGCAGCCCGGGAACGGTGGCGAAGCCGAAGCCGCCGAGCAGGACCATGGAGACGATGGTCATCGGCCGGTTGCTGGAGGTGAGGGCGAAGGCCACAAGGACCAGCACGAGGACGGCGAGCACTACGAGCAGGGTGCGGTCCACGTTCTTGTCAGCGGCCTTGCCGCCGAGGGTGTTGCCAATGAAGAGCCCGACGCCGAAGAGGATAAGAAGCCACGGAACGGTGGTGGCGGAGAAGCCGGTGACCTCGGTGAGCGTAAAGGCGATGTAGGTGAAGGCGCCAAACATTCCGCCGTAGCCGAGGATGGTGACGAAGATGGAGAGCCAGACCTGGCCGGAGCGGAAGGCCCGGAGTTCGCCGCGGAGTCCGCCGGGGGCGGCGTCCCCGGACCCTGTCGCGGGGACGAGCGTCAGAATGCCCACGAGGGAAATGATGCCGATGACCGTGATCGCCCAGAAGGTGGAGCGCCAGCCGGTGGCCTGTCCCAGCATGGTGCCGAACGGCACGCCGAGGACGTTGGCGGCGGTCAGGCCGGTGAACATAATGGCGATGGCTCCGGCCTTCCTGTTGGGCGCGACCATGCCCGCGGCGACCACGGCGCCAATGCCGAAGAACGCGCCGTGTGACAGCGCGGCGATGATCCGGCCGAGCATCATCGTCCAGTAGTCGGGTGCAAGCGCCGAGACGAGATTGCCGGCGATGAACAACACCATCAAAACGGCCAGGACCGGCTTGCGCTCGAACCGCGTCACGGCGGCGGTGAGGACCAGCGCCCCGACGACGACGGCGAGGGCGTAGCCGGAGATCAGCCAGCCCGCGGTGGCCTCGCTGACCTGGAAGTCCGCCGCCACTTGCGGCAGCAGTCCCATGATGACGAACTCGGTGAGTCCGATCCCGAACCCGCCGAGGGCGAGTGCAATCAGGCCAATTGGCATGGCGTGCTCCTTCAAAACTGTACGGAAAGAATATGCGGGGCGTAAGCTATTAGTTGCAGACGCGCTATTTATTGTTGCACAAGCATTTATAGCGCGCAAGCAACTAAATGGTATGCCGCCTGTGCTCCGAGGCTTTTCGGCGCCGGGCCAGCAGATGTAAAGGGGAAGAATGATGGGCATCAAGGACGGCGCCGTCGAGGTCCGGGCACAAGGCTGGCGGACCCTGGCGGCCCTGCACGGACTGATTGAGGCGGAGCTGGAACGGTCCCTCCAGTCGGTGGCGGGACTCTCCGTCGTCGAGTACACCGTGCTGGAAGCTCTCAGCCGGCAGGACGGCTGGCACATGAGAATGCAGCAACTGGCCCGCGCCAGCGCGTTGAGCGCAAGCGCCACCACACGCCTGGTCAACCGGCTGGAGGATCGGGGCCTGCTGACCCGGATCCTGTGCGCGGATGACCGCCGGGGAATCTACACCGAGCTCACCCCCAGTGGCATCACGCTGCTCGAGGAAGCCCGGCCAAGCCATGACGAGACGTTGGAGCGGGCCCTGGCCGACGCCCA
The DNA here is from genome assembly GCF_024124825.1 of Arthrobacter sp. H16F315. Taxonomy (GTDB): domain Bacteria; phylum Actinomycetota; class Actinomycetes; order Actinomycetales; family Micrococcaceae; genus Arthrobacter. Next base: position 196,151 of record NZ_JAMXSS010000002.1, read on the forward strand.
ACAAGTGCCGGAGCTGGCCCCACTGGTTCAGGCGCTGCCAACGCTGCACGCAGCCACCTAGGGCCTTGCGGGCCCCGGAGGCGGCCAAGCTCACACCCCGCAACAGTGCCGGGCGGGGTCAGGCGAAGGTGCCGGCCACGAATCGTCGGCTGGCTACCTGGCGGCCAGCCGCTCGAAGTGACGCTCAAGGTCCTCCAGGCTCTTGTCCTTGGTCTCTGGAACGTACTTCGCGGCGAAAGCGATAGCACCCACGCCCAGCACGGCGAAAACGAAGAAGGTGTTCCCGAGCCCGATCGCGGCAAGGAGTTGCGGGAAGCCAAAACTTACCAGGAAGTTCACGCTCCACAGGACAAAGACCGAGGCGCCCATGCCCAGGCCCCGGATCTTCAGGGGGAAGATCTCGGAAAGCATCAGCCAGGTGACCGGCGAGATCGAGCCCTGCTGGAAGGCCAGGAACGTCACGGTCAGGGTGAGGACCACGAAGCCGCGGGCGGTGCCTTCGGGCAGGACCAGCGAGCAGAAGCCGATCAGCAGCAGCGCCACCGTTGTGCCGAGCTGGCCTGTGATGAGCATCCTGCGCCGGCCCACCTTGCCCAGCAGCCAGATCCCCACGAAGGTTGCCACAACGGAGATCACTCCGTTGGCAATGTTCGCCGTCAAAGCGGCCTCCCGGCCAAAGCCGGATTGGGCGAGGATCTCGGTGCCGTAATACATAATCGAATTCACGCCAGTGATCTGCTGGATGACAGCGAGCCCGAGGCCCACTACAAAGATGCGCCGAAGCCACGGGACACCGAGATCCTTCCAGGAAACCACCGTGGACTTGTAGTCCTCCACGGCCATGGCTTTGACTTCCTCAAACTCTGCCCTGGCCTCGGGCTGGGAGCGGACCCGCTGCAGCACACTGAGCGTTTCGCCAAAGCTGCCCACCGAGGCCAGCCAACGGGGGCTTTCGGGCATAAAGTTCATGCCGATCCAGAGACCGATCGCCGGCAGCGTCGCGATCACGAGCATCCAGCGCCAGATCCCGCCGGATTCGCCGAAGCTGACGCCGAGGTAGGCGTTGAAGATGAAGGCCAGCAGCTGCCCGGTGACAATCATCAGTTCGTTCCGGGTGACGATCCGTCCGCGCTGGGTGCTCGGTGAGACTTCGGCGAGGTACACCGGCACGGTGACGGAGGCGCCGCCGACGGCAAGCCCGAGAACAAACCGAGCCAGGATCATCACCTCGGTGTTCGGGGCGAAGGTACAGGCCAGGGTGCCGATCAGGAAGATGACGGCCAGCACCATGATCATCTTGCGACGCCCGTTGCGGTCCGCCAGGCGCCCGCCAAAGAGGGCGCCGAAGGCGGCCCCGACGAGCAGCGAGGAGGTCACCAGCCCCTCGGTGAGCGGAGTGAGGCCCAGGTCCTCCTGCATATAAGGCAGGGCACCGTTGATGACGCCCGTGTCATAACCAAAGAGCAATCCGCCAAGGGTGGAAATAACGGTGGCGGTACGGAGTGCCCGCCGGTGTTTGACCTGGTGTGGCCGTGTGGTTGCCGTCATTCGCGCACCTTCCCGCAGACGCCCAAATTCCAACCATTTTACGCGATGGCACTGCCGCTTAATCTCGGCGGCGGGCCCTTGCGGCAGCCGTCCGCCAGGCGTAGCGTTAGCAACCTATAGATTGATCAACGAAATAGTTGATTACCAGTGACTCCGGGCCGGAGCCCGGTCAAAACACAAATTATCGACGGAAGGTGGTGCATCACGTGGACAACGACGACGACGGCATGCTTGACGTAGCCTTCCTGGCGCTGGCCGACCCCGTCCGCCGCAGCATCATCGCCCGGCTCAGCCGCGGCCCGGCCACCGTGAACGAATTGGCGGAACCCTTTGCGATCACCAAGCAAGCGGTCTCCAAACACATCCAGGTGCTCGAACAGGCGCAGCTGGTCACGCGCAGCCGTGACGCCCAGCGCCGGCCCGTGCATCTGAACCCCGCACGGCTGGAGGTGCTCACCGCATGGATCGACCAGTACCGGCTGGTCCGCGAGAGGCAGTTTCGCGGTCTTGACGCCGTGCTTAAAACCCGCGCCGCACTGAGCGGCACACAGGCAAAGGACGCATCATGAGGAACGCATTGACTCTGACAGTCCCCGACGGGCTGCCCTTCATCGACTTTGGGCGCGACTTCGACTTTCCCGTCTCCGAGGTCTTCCGGGCGCACCAGGACCCCGAACTCGTCGCCCGGTGGCTCGGGCCGCGGCGGGTAAGCATGAGCATTGACCACTATGACTTCAGGACCGGCGGCAGTTACCGCTACACCCACACGGCGCCGGACGGCAGTGCGTACGGCTTCAGCGGCGTCTTCCACACCGTCCGGGAGAACGAATTCGCCATCCAGACCTTCGAATTCGACGGCTACCCGGACGTGGTGAGCATTGAATTCCTCAGCTTTGAAGACCTTGGCGGTGGCCGCACCCGGCTCAGCGGCCACGCGGTCTATCCCAGCCTCGAGGCGCGCGACGGCATGGCGAAGTCCGGGATGGAGGGTGGTATGTCCGAAGGCTATGAACGCCTCGAAGAGGTTCTGGCCGGAGACCCCGGATAAGGCACAACCAAACAACCAACGCGGGGCCACCCCCGCCCCCATCCCAGCGAGTGGGACGGGCCGTCGGTGACCCCGCGTTGTGGTGTTGCTTGGTGTTGCTTGGCCCCTAGAGGGTCGCGAGGACTTCACGCAGGAGCTTGGCGGTCTCGGACGGCGTCTTGCCGACCTTGACCCCTGCAGCCTCGAGGGCTTCCTGCTTGGCCTGGGCAGTGCCCGCGGAGCCCGAGACGATGGCGCCGGCGTGGCCCATGGTCTTGCCTTCCGGGGCGGTGAAGCCGGCCACGTAGCCAACAACCGGCTTCGTGACGTGTGCCTTGATGTAATCTGCGGCACGCTCTTCGGCGTCGCCGCCGATTTCGCCGATCATGACGATCGCCTTGGTCTCCGGGTCGGCTTCGAAGGCTTCGAGTGCATCGATGTGGGTGGTGCCGATGACCGGGTCTCCGCCGATGCCGATGGCGGTGGAGAAGCCCAGGTCACGCAGTTCGTACATCATCTGGTAGGTCAGGGTGCCTGACTTGGAGACGAGGCCGATGGGGCCCTTGCCCGTGATGTTGGCCGGGGTGATGCCGACGAGGGCCTCGCCCGGGGTGATGATGCCGGGGCAGTTCGGTCCGATGATGCGGGTGACCTGCTTGCCGTTGGCGTCCACCTTGGACTGGGCCAGTGCCCAGAACTCGGCGGAGTCCTGGACCGGCACGCCTTCGGTGATAACAACGACCAGGCCGATGCCGGCCTCGATGGCTTCAACAACGGCGTCCTTGGTGAACGCCGGGGGCACGAAGACGATGGAAACGTCAGCCCCGGTCTCGGCCATGGCTTCCTTGACCGTGCCAAAAACGGTGATCTCGGTGTCGCCGTGCACGACCGTGGTGCCGGCCTTGCGGGCATTAACACCGCCGACCACATTGGTGCCGGCCTTGAGCATCAGCGCGGTGTGCTTGGTGCCTTCGCCGCCGGTGATGCCCTGGACGATGACCTTGGAGTCCTTATTCAGATAAATAGACATAGTCGAGTCCCTTTACTTCGCTGCGTTGGCGAGCTCGGCGGCCTTATCGGCGCCCTCGTCCATGGTGGCTGCCAGGGTAACCAGCGGGTGGTTGGCCTCGGCCAGGATGCGGCGGCCTTCCTCGACGTTGTTGCCGTCGAGGCGGACAACCAGCGGCTTGTTCGCGGAGTGGCCCAGCTCGGCCAGGGCACCGACGATGCCCTTGGCGACGGCGTCACAGGCGGTGATGCCGCCGAAGACGTTGACGAAAACGGACTTGACCTGCGGGTCGCCCAGGATAACGTCGAGGCCTGCTGCCATCACCTCGGCGGACGCTCCACCGCCGATGTCCAGGAAGTTGGCCGGCTTGACGTTGCCGTGGTTCTCGCCGGCGTAGGCAACGACGTCGAGCGTGGACATAACCAGTCCTGCGCCGTTGCCGATGATGCCCACGGAGCCGTCGAGCTTGACGTAGTTGAGGTCTTGGGCCTTGGCTTTGGCTTCGAGCGGATCAGCCGCGTCCTTGTCTTCAAGGGCCGCGTGCTTGGGGTGGCGGAAGCCGGCGTTCTCGTCGAGGGAGACCTTGCCGTCCAGGGCAACGATGTCGCCGGCTCCGGTCAGCACCAGCGGGTTGACCTCCACAAGGGTGGCGTCTTCCTTTTTGAAGACATCCCAGAGCTTGAGGATGACGCCGGCAACTTTGCCGCGCAGTTCCTCGGCAAAACCTGCAGCGGCGACGATTTCGTCGGCCTTGGCCTGGTCGATGCCAACGGCCGGGTCGATCGAGATCTTGGCCAGGGCGTCGGGGCGCTCAACGGCGAGCTGCTCGATTTCCATGCCGCCTTCTACCGAGCACATGGCCAGGTAGTTGCGGTTGGCCCGGTCCAGAAGGACAGAGAAGTAGTATTCCTCGGCGATGTCAGCGCCTTGGGCGATCATCACGCGGTGAACGGTGTGGCCCTTGATGTCCATGCCGAGGATGTTGGTGGAGTGTTCAAACGCCTCGTCAGCGGTCTTAGCGACCTTAACGCCGCCGGCTTTGCCGCGGCCTCCGGCCTTGACCTGCGCCTTTACGACAGTTACGCCGCCGATTTTCTCGGCAGCTGCCTTTGCTTCTTCAGGGGTATGCGCCACGATGCCAGCAAGCACGGGTACACCGTGCGCCTCGAACATATCGCGCGCCTGGTATTCAAACAGGTCCACGGTTTAGTGTCCTTCTACGTCGAAGTAGTTTCTGTACAGCCGGACCCCACGTTATCGCGGTTACCGGGCTGCGGAATAAACGCACCCTGCGACTAGCTTGGAAACGAGCCACACGGCGCAATGCTCCTCTCGAACTCTAGCCCTTCCTGGGAAGCAGCCCGCCCCAGAGTACCCCTTATGTGAGTAAGGACACTATTCTATGGAGCGTAGAAAAACCCCTAGATTACGGGGTTTTTGGGGCTTCGGAGGGCCCTTGCGAGCCTTGTTTTCCGGCGTTCTGGATCAGTTCGTAGTGGTCGCGCGACACAAAAAAGGCGACGCCGGCTGAGACGTTTCCGCAGGCGACACCGCCGTTGTAGGCCGAACATCGCAGCCCGTTTCGCTCCAGGTTCTTGCCCTCGTCGAGGACGGGAAGCTCGGAGATGGAGCCGGTGTGGCTTCCGCGGGGGCCGAACTCCGCTTCCTGTTCGGTGACACCGGAGCGGCATTCGCCGTAGCCCGCGCGCTCCGGGGTGAGCAACGCGACGCCGCCGAGGTAGCCGAGCCCGGTTCCGCCGCAGGTATCCAAAATGTCCGTGGCCTCCGGCGCGGGGTAGGAAGCCAGCTCACAGTGCGCCACCGGGACGGTGGCCAGCTTGTTGTTGGCGCTGTCCGCGAAGCCGTTCTGCTCATACGGCAGGTTCACGTGCTCGCCCCTGGCCGAAGTCAGGGAGCAGACCACGTTTCGGTCTGCCGAGACGAAGCTGAGGAGGTCCTGGCCGACGGCGTACTTCGACGCATCGGCGAGCGGCGCCTGCTTGAGCTGCTCCAGTACTGCCAGCGGCGCGGGCGGGACGTAGTCCGGGTCCTTCTGCGTCACGGTACACGCCGTGGCCGCCATTAGGGTAAGGCCGGCCGTGATCCCCAACAGTGTCCGTCGTATGAACTCCATAATGCCTAGGCGTCGCTCTTGGTCAGCGGGGCGTAACGGAGCAGGAGCCGTTTTTCGCCGATGCTGAACTTCACCTTTGCGACGGTCTTGTCCCCCGAACCTTCGACGGCCAGCACGGTGCCGTTGCCGAAGCTCGTGTGGTTGACCTTGTCGCCCACGCCCACAGCGACGATTTCCTTCTGCGGCTGCACCCGGTTTTTGGCAATGGCCGCCGGAACGTCCGCGTTGAAACCCGCTGAGGTACTTGCGTCGGCCCCGCGTGCGGTGCCGGCACCCCAGAATGAGCCACCGTAGCGGCTTGAGCCGACGGTTGCGCCGCTGCCCCAGCCGCCGGATTGGCGGGTAGAGCCTTCACGCTTCCACTCCACCAAGTCGGCCGGGATTTCTTCGATGAACTGGCTGGCGGGGTTGTACTGGCTCTGGCCCCACATGCTGCGGACCTCGGACCGGGTCAGATAGAGGCGTTTGCGCGCCCGGGTCAGGCCAACGTAGGCCAGCCGGCGTTCTTCGGCCAGTTCCTTGGGGTCGGTGGCAGAGCGCTGGTGCGGGAACAGCCCGTGTTCCATGCCGGTCAGGAACACCACCGGGAACTCCAGGCCCTTGGCGGTGTGCAGGGTCATCAAGGTGACAACGCCGAGCCGTTTGGCTTCCGCGACGGCGGCGGCCATCTGATCGGCGCTGCCCTCCGGCGCATCCGGAATCTGGTCGGCGTCAGCGACGAGGGAAACCCCTTCCAGGAAGGCGCCAAGGGAACCCTCGGGGTTGTCGCGTTCGTATTCACGCACGACGGCGACGAGTTCGGCGAGGTTTTCCACCCGCGACTCGTCCTGAGGGTCGCTGCTGGAGCGCAGGCCGGCGAGGTAGCCGGTCTGTTCCAGGACGGCTTCAAGTGCCGCGGCAGCACCGGAGCCGGACGCCACCTCGGCGAGGTCGTCGAGGAGCTTCACGAAGCCCTGCACGGCGTTGACGGAACGGGTGGCCATGCCGGGGGCCTCGTCGGCGCGTCGGGCGGCCGCCATAAAGGAAATTCGATCGCGCTGGGCGAGGGATGCCACCGCGCCCTCGGCCCGGTCGCCGATTCCGCGTTTTGGCTCGTTGAGGATCCGGCGCAGGTTGACGTCGTCATCCGGGTTGACGAGTACCCGCAGGTAGGCAAGAGCGTCCTTGATTTCCTTGCGCTCGTAGAACCGGGTGCCGCCGACCACCTTGTAGGGAAGTCCGACGCGGACCAGGACGTCTTCGATCGAGCGGGACTGGGCATTGGTGCGGTAAAAGATCGCGACGTCGCCGGGGCGCAGATCCCCTTCATCCTGCAGCCGATCGATTTCCTTGGCGATGAACTGGGCTTCGTCGTGTTCGTTCTCGCCGACATAGCCGACGATCTTCTCGCCGTCGCCCTCTGCCGTCCAAAGCCGCTTCTCCGGCCGATTGGGGTTGCGCGAGATGACCGAGTTGGCGGCGCTGAGGATGGTCTGGGTGGAGCGGTAGTTTTGCTCCAGCTTGATGGTGCGGGCGTCGGGGTAGTCCTTCTCGAACTCCACGATGTTGCGGATGTCGGCGCCGCGGAAGGCGTAGATGGACTGGTCCGAGTCGCCGACGACGGTCAGCTCGGCAGCGCCGGGGCCTTCGCCGACGATTTCGCGGACCAGGGCGTACTGGGCGTGGTTGGTGTCCTGGTATTCGTCTACGAGGACGTGCCGGAAGCGGCGCCGGTAGGACTCGGCGAGCGCAGGGAAGGCGCGGAACATATAGACCGTCTCTGCGATCAGGTCATCGAAATCCATGGCGTTGGCTTGGCGCAGCCGCTGTGTGTAGCCCTTAAAGACTTCGGCGACGGCCTGCTCGAAGGGGTCATTGTGATTGGCGCCGGATGAGTAACTGTCCGCGTCGATGAGTTCGTTTTTGAGCGCCGAGATCTTGTGCTGGATGGCTTTGGGGGCAAAACGCTTGGGATCCAGGTCCAGGTTCTTGGCCACAAGTGTGACCAGCCGCAGCGAGTCGGCGGAATCGTAAATGGAGAAGTTGGAGTTCAATCCGACGTTTTTGGCTTCGCGGCGCAGGATCCGGACGCAGGAGGAGTGGAAGGTGGAAACCCACATCGTTTTGGCCCGGCCGCCAACCAGGGCTTCAACCCGCTCCCGCATTTCGGCGGCAGCTTTGTTGGTGAACGTGATGGCCAGGATCTCGCCGTGATGGGCGCGGCGGGTGGCGATCAGGTAGGCGATGCGGTTGCTGAGCACTCGGGTTTTACCCGAGCCGGCGCCGGCGACGATCAACAGGGCGCTGCCGGCGTGTTTTACGGCCTCTTCCTGCTGCGGGTTAAGTCCTTCAAGGAGCTCTGCCGCGCCGGGAAGCTGCCGGTGGTCTCCGTCTCCGGCGAAGTTGACGTGATGTTCACCGTTGAGCTTGGCACTTTCCGCGGGATCCCGCCCAGCCAGGCCCGTCCCGGCAGTCACTTTGGTGGCCGCCGCCGTCGTCGAGGCAGTAGCGAAGGGTCCGTCGGCGTAAGGGTCAAACAACATATCCATGGTGTTAACAAGTCTAGGCGGTGCCGCTGACACCGGCGTCCGCCCTGGCGGACATGCCCTCCCCTGCCCGCCAGCACTGGACATAACGCCACCGTGTCCACACCACGCGCCTAACAATGAGCATGTCCAACAGCGGTAGGAAAACCGCCCTGGCGGACATGCCCTCCCCTGCCCGCCAGCACTGGACATAACGCCACCATGTCCACACCACGCGCCCAACAATGGACATGTCCGGTAGAACGCGCAGCGGAAGCTGGGCATGTCCGTAGCACCCGCCGAACAATGAGCATGTCCCCCGGCCCGGCAGCTACGCGGCCGAGGCTATGACACGGCGCCGGATTCGAGGGCGGATCGGAGTTGGCGCACGGCCGTTGAACCGCCGGCGATGAACCAGTCCAATCCGTTGACCCGGACGACGTCGGCAGCGCCCCCGGCCGCAAGGACAATTGCCTGGCCGGGCAGCCAATCCCACTCCGGACAGCTGTGCTGGAACCAGCAGCCCAGTTCGCCGTCGGCTACCCGGCTGAGGTCGCAGGAACCGGAGCCAAACATCCGCAGTGCGGCAGCTGAGGTCGCGGCGGCGTGCCACGGCATGGCGCACAGCGGGTCGGCCAGCCAGGTGGGGTGAATGTAGGTAGCGGCGCCAAGCTCGGCGAGGGGGTGTCGGAGCGGCTGGCGCCGGGGACCCCACTGGGCCGAAAGGTGGTCAGCGGTTCACCGTTAAGCGTTGCCGGCCGCTCTCGTCCTCCGAGCCACAGCTTGTCCGCCTCCGGCTGGAAAATCCCGCCGAGCAGCACCCCGGAGGAGTCCTTAAGCGCGATTGCAGAACACCAGTAGGTGGAGCCGTTCAGGAAGTTGTAGGTTCCGTCGACCGGGTCGATCACCCATGTCCTGCCGCTGGTACCCGCCACGGCCGAGCCCTCTTCGCCGAGGATGCCGTCGTCGGGCCGGCAGCGCTGGAGCTGTTCGAGCACGTAGGCTTCGGCCGCGTGGTCCGCAGCCGTGACGACGTCGGAAACCGAGGTCTTTTGCCGGCCTTCCAGCCCGGCCTGGCGCATCAGCAGCGCGAGGTTTCCAGCCTCCCGCGCAAGAGCCTCGGCGAGCTGGTAGTCATCAAGCGCGGGATTGAGTTCAGCTGTACTGTGCCGGCCGAGCCGGTGTTTTCCTAGTTCGGTCACGCGCCCAGCCTATCGGTGGCCGCTGGCACTGAACAGGCGGCGTGCCAGCCGAGCCAGCGGACCGTACTTTGCCCGGCGCCCGCTTGCGCAGTCATTCCGGGGCGATAATGGAGCCATGGCCAAGACACCCGCACAGCGAATCAAGAAACACGGCACCAACGCAGTCGTCCCCCAGCACCAGCTGCCGTCGGTGATCAACCCAAGCACCAGCCGGACCCCGCAGAAGGCGCAGAGCAACAGCACTCTGATCCTCATTGCCGGTGTTGTAGCGAGCCTTTTCCTCTTCTGGTACCTCCATCTCCTGACCCTGAACCAGCTCACCCAGCTCAGCAATGGCCTCGCCATGCCAGACTCCCTGGTTGGGGGCTTCGACCAGGGGTTCGTGGAGCAATTGCGCGCCGCCATGGACGAGGACGCCCGCGGACAACTGAACTACGTCCATAAGACGGCCGGCACACTCTTCCCGCTGATCTTCGGCTTCACCTGGCTGCTGCTCATTGGTACAAACGTGACCCGTAAATCGCTGCGCTGGGCGATGTGGGCACTGCCAGTGCTTTTCGCCGCCGTCCGGCTGTGGGGCAACTCGGCCATAGACTCCATGATGTCCTCAGACACGCTCGACGCCGGCCAGGTGGCACTGGCCTCGAGCCTCACCGTCGCCGGCTGGGTGCTGTTGGTACTGAGCCTGGCGGCTGGAGTAGCTGCCGTGTTCCTGGTCCGTAAACGCGCTTCCGCACCCGCGCCCGCCGCGGGACATGTCCGGTCTTAGCCGACCCGGTCGCGGGACATGTCCAGCCTTAGCCGACTCGGCCGCGGGACATGTCCAGTCTTGCACCGGATCGCTGGGCACAATCGCACTATGTCCATTCGCGCTGGAACCGGGAGGGCATGTCCACCCGGGCAGCTGGATGGCCCGAGGGCGGGTTCACTCCTCGGCTGAGAGGAATCCGCGAGCGAGTTGGGCCCGCTGGGAGGCGCCCGCAGCTTCGAATTGATGGGCTGCCATCAGCAGGTTCTCGTTGGCCTTACCGGGCTGCGCGAGCGCAGCATGTGCCCGGCCCAGAAGCAGCCTGGCCTCGCCCACGATCTGCGGGAGGGTACTGTTCGCTTCGGCGCAAACGCCCTCGAGGACGCCGATGGCTGCCGCCGGCTCCCCGGCAAGGTAACTCCAATGGCCGCGGTTGAGGCGGAGCAGCATATGGTCCTCGGCGGAGCCCCCAATAATGTCGGTGGCCAGCTCGGCACGCTCAATGCAGCGTAGGGTGTCCGCATCCGCGATATCGGCGGCAAGCCGCATCGCGGCCGACGCCTTGTTGAATTTCGCCCAGACATCCAAATTCCTGGCCGGCGAGAAGGTGGCGGCCGCCCGTTCGTGGAAATCAAGTCCGTCCTGGATTTTGTTGCAGAGGAAGGCCACGTTGCCGATCACCCAATACGCCTTGCCAACCAGTTGATCGTCTACCTCGACGGAAATTGCGTCCGCCAAATTCAGGCATTCAGCCCAGGCTTCATCAAGCATCCCGCTGTCAGCCAATGCGCCAATGAGCGCTTGCAGGGCCTTGACGCGCATTTCGAGGTCGGCTTCATCCTGCATCAAGTCGGCGGCCAATCTGGCCTCCACCACCGCGCTCTCCAGGAGGCCCGAGCCTTGACCCGCCTTGGCTTTAAGAATATGAACCTGCGCCTTGGCCTGCGCGCTGATCAGCTCGGGCTGGAGAATCAGCGAATGCGCCACCGTCGTGCAATCTTCGAACCTCCCCGCCGCAAGCAGGCTCTCCGCCTGGAGAAACGTCATGTTCCACCACGATTCCGGGTCCCCGTCCCGGCGCGCAATCGTAGCCGCGGTGTGGGCGCTGGATGCAGCCTCGCCGAAAACGTGATTGTCCCAGCGCTCGCGCGCCTCAAGCTCGGCGGCGACGTATGCCGCGGAGACAGGGTTGTGTTGCATAAATCAATTATCCGTCGGCGAGGGCGTGCGTGTGACCAAAACGCGCAAGTATAGGAAACTAAGGATTGACACAGGGTTCGCTCAAGTGCGCGCCATTAGCACAAGATTCATTGCCAGCTCTCGAATTGTCCGCTACTGGCGTGTCGTAACCCCTACAATCTAATTACGCACCATGAGTCCCATCAGCCCCTTGAACCTCAGGAGTTTCCATGAAGAAGCAGCTCGCAACATTCCTTGTCGCCGGCGCAGTGATCGCAGCAGGACTGTCCGCCGGCACCGTGGTTTCGGCAGCCGGTAGCAATTCCGGCCAAGACTCCACTGTCGCTGTGGGCTGGTGGCCCGACACCACGAATCCGCAGGTCGGCTGGTGGCCGAACGGCAACACCCCCTCCGCCGCCGCGAAATCGAACACCACAAGCCCGCAGGTCGGCTGGTGGCCGAACACCACAAGCCCGCAGGTTGGCTGGTGGCCGAACGGCACGTCAGGCGTCTAGGACCCCAGTCCGGGTCAATGCAACATCGCGCGGTGGTACCGGGATCGTCTCCGGTACCACCGTTCCTGGTTTAACGCCTCCCGGCGCCGGACAACCGGCACCGGACAACCGGCAGCTACTCGGGCAGCTCAATCAGCGGCTCGAGCTGCGCCGCAGGCACCGGGCGGCTAAAGAAGTAGCCCTGACCGCTGGCACAACCCAGCGCGGTGAGGATCTCCGCTTGCTTCGCCGTCTCGATTCCCTCGGCAACAGCCTTGAGGCCACAGGCATGGATGAGGTGCAGCACGGCACCTACAAAGCTCCCCTGTTCCTCGTCCTCCCCCAGCCCGTCGATCAGGCTCTTATCGATCTTAACGACGTTGACGGGCAGCTTCCGCAGATAGCTGATGGAAGAGTAGCCGGTACCGAAGTCGTCGATCTCAAGCTGTACGCCGAGCCGGCGCAGCCCGCTCAGTGAGTATTTGTCCACGTCCCCGCCGTTGACCGCCATGGACTCGGTCAGTTCCACGATGAGGTTCGCGGCATCCACACCCGTCTCGCGGAGAATGTCGCGGACATGTTCAATAAGCTCCAGATTCTGGAGCTCCGTGGTGGAGATATTGACCCTGACGTTGAAACTGCTGTCCAAGTTCAGATTCTGCTGCCAGTCCCGCAACTGCTGCACGGCGTGCCGAAGTACCCAACGGCCCAGATCGACAATCATGCCCGTCTCTTCGGCCAGCGGAATGAACTGGTCCGGCATCAGGAGCCCGCGCTCCGGATGGTTCCACCGCACCAGCGCTTCGACGCCTTCGATCCTTCCGGTAGCAAGCTCCACCACGGGCTGGTAGTGGAGGGTGAGCTGATCCTTGAGGATGGCCTCGCGCATTTCTGTGATCATGACGCTTTGCAGCCGCCGGGCGTAGAGCAACGCCGGTTCAAACACCTTGATACTGCTGTGCGGCTGGGCCTTGGCCGCGTACATCGCGGTGTCCGCCTCCATGACCAGCTCGTCCACTGACTGGCCAGGTTCGGCGACCCGCAGTCCGATGCTGGTGCCGCAGGTGACCCGCAAATCCCCGACTTCAAGGCTCTCACTGAGCGCCTTGAGAATCCGGTTGGCTACCCGCCGGGCCCGAACGAGTGTTGATTTGGGCAGCATAATCGCGAACTCGTCGCCGCCGAGTCGCGCCACAGTGTCCGTTTCCCGGACGGCTTTTTGCAACCGGCGTGCAATCAGCCGCAGAACGTCATCTCCGGCACTGTGACCGAGCGTGTCGTTAATGCCCTTGAAGGAATCAAGGTCAAGAATCAGAAGCGCCGGCGGTTGTTCTCCACGGGTCGTCTCAGCGAGCGCATGGCTCAGGACCGAGTTAAGCGCCGTCCGGTTCGCGAGTTGGGTCAGCGGATCGGTCAGGGCCATCCGCTCCAGCTCGCCCTGGGCGTCCCGAAGCATCGCCGTCCGGCTTTCGACGCGTTCCTCGAGTTCCTGGTAGATGGTCTGCAGGTCATCAGCCATCAGGTTAATTCCGGCGATAACCGCGGCGACGTCATCCCTGGCGCCGGAGTGCGGAATCCTGGTACTCAGGTCCCCTCCGGCGATCCGCACTATGCCCTCCACGAGGGTATGCAGCCGGGGGTCCGGCCGATCAGGCTTCACTGGTGAACTGCCCTAACCACTGGACGGCTTCGGCTTCGGACGTAAAGAACTCCGCCCGAATCGTCTCGCCCGGGGACCGGAGGAGATAGTGCGCAATGACCCGGTCCACGGGGCTTACCCCCACGACGGCGAACGCGGACGGAGCAATGGAGCTCGCGTAGATGTGCCGGGCCTCAACACTGACTCCCACCACACCCGTGATGACCAGCATCACCGGCATGCGCCGGCCGTTGGCCAGTCTGCGGGCCGCGGATCCGGCGACGCGCGCCTCGGCTCCGCCGATTTCCGCATTCGCGGGAAGCACGATTTCGAGGATGCCGCCGTCGATGACGCGGACGCCGATCGGGGCACCCGCGGGCGCCGCCAACTCCGGAAGCTCGAGGACAGCGGGCTCAGGGGGAACCCGCTCCTCAGGCCCGGCCAGGGCGTCCAGGCTCAACGGACAGCAATTCGACGCCGGCGGTCCGTGGACCCCCGAAGGTCCCGGTTCAGCCGGCGGTCGCCATGGTAGAGAATGGACTCCCAGTCGACTTCCTCGGCTGACTTCTCAACCACAAGACTTTCCCCCGTTTTCTTCGGCCGCGGACTGACATACAGCCAGTTGACCATACCGAGGAATACGTCCACCACGGAGTTGAACACTCCGATGTAGGCCCGGATTGCGCCGGCGGCCAAGACGGCGTTCAGCGAGGCGAAAGCCACGTTGCCCCAGTTTCCCAGTTGGGCATCACGCCAGACGGTCAGCAGCGAGAAGGCGACGATGGCGTAGGGCGTCAGTACATAGATGGCCGGAGCTGCCGTGCGGTCCTTGACCTTGGGCGTACGGGCGAACGGAATCTTGTCCCCGGTAACTGCCTGCTGCAGCGATTTGAGCACACCGGCGAGGTTCACCGGAAGCAGCACCAGGTTGAAGCCGTAGATCCGAAGGATGTCACTGAAGCGGTGCCCGCAGTCCCGCAGATCGCTGCCCATCGCCAGGAAGTAGGGCAGGGCCGCAAGGAAGACGATGGGGCTCAGCAGCCGGCTGTCGTAAGGATAGGCCAGCAGGAAAAGCAACCCGAAGCTCGCCCAGGCGATCGACGCCATGTAATTCACCCGCAGGAGCACTTCCCGGAACAGGATTTTGCGGCGGTCCGAGCGGCTCTGGAGGAGCTGGGCCCAGAGCTTGGGAAGGATCAGGAGCCCGCCGTTGGCCCAGCGGCGGCGCTGGACCACCAAGGAACCAAAGTCAGGTGGCGTGGCGCTGTAGCTGAGGCGCTCCGGGTAGTTCACCAGGGTCCAGCCGTGCTGGCCCAGGTCGATGCTGGACTCGGTGTCTTCGATGACCGTGCGGTCCTGGATATAGGTTCTGACTTCGAAGGCACCGTTGGTTTCCACCTCAACAATGTCCTCCAGGGCACGCTTGCGAATTACCGCGTTGGCACCCACCCAGAAGGTGGCACCGTAGTACGTCATTCCCTGGTGGAGGATGTGTTGCAGGTCTGTGGTGGCCCCCGCGACGCGTTCGATCCGGGTCGGTGCGCCGCGAAAGGAAGAGTACGGGGTCTGGGTCACGGCGACACGCTCGTTACCGGCTGATTCGAGGAAGTAAACCAGGCGCAGGCAGTAGTCACGCAGCAGCAGCGAGTCGGCGTCGAGCGTCAGGAGGTACGTCGTGTTCGGGAAATCCAGGATCCGGTCTGTTCCGTCAGGTTCGGCGCCGTCCTGGATCTTGCGCAGGACCACACCGTCGGCGGTGTCTTCCTCCCGCCAGGCCTGCCCCATTAGCGAGATATAGGCGTTCAGGTTCATGGCCTTGTTCGCCTCGTGTGAGAGGCTCGCGTACTTCTTGCGTTCGAACGTTTCGGTGGAAACGTTGAAGATCCACGTCAGGCGCAGGTACAGCTCTTCACGACGCGACCAGGTCGGCGCCGACTGCTGCGCCATGGCCGCGTTGAGGCCCAACAGCACGAGCCGCAACTCACGGGCCAGCCCCATCAGGACAAGGTCGACGAAGAACTCATCAACGTGATCCTCGACCTGCTCGTTCGCTGCCATTGTTTCCAGCCAGTCAGCGGCAGCCTCGTACTCAGCAATGAGCAAAGCCAGCTCAGCGGCCTCGTCGGCACGATCCGTCGCGGCCCGGCGTCGGACGTCCGCCAGGGCGGCGTTGAACCGTTCCGCCGGGACGCTCATGGCTGCGGAAATTTCTGCGCTGAGGGCACGGGTCTTGTCGAGCTTGGCCAGGTCTGCCGGGTCCTTGGGGTTGGGCGGATCGTCGACCAGAAGGACAACCTTAAGGGCCGGGAATTCCTGTAACGCGGCGGACCACAGCGTCGCGCGCACCACCTGGGGTTCCTCGGCGTACGAGGGTACCAGAACCGTAATGCCGTCGGAGTAGTCCGAAAAATGGCGGTCCAGTTCTCCGCGCGGCACTCGGGTGTGGTCCCTGAATCGATAGAGGGCACCCTGACGGGCCATCAGATACATTAGCGCCGAAAATGTCAGGAATGTTACGACCACCAGATACGAGACGGTCTCAATTTGAAACCTGAACCCGGCATTCGGGTTGTCGGCCAGCTCCCGCAGGATGGTTGAAATGACGTAGGTGACCCAGGCAAGCACTGTGGTGAGAATGCCCAAACGCCCGAGGATTATCTTCCGGCGCGATGGCCGCGGGTGAACAATCGAAAGCGGCTCGGAACGCTTTTCGGCACCCCATTGGCGGCGACGCACGGCACCTTTTTGCTCGCCGACGACGTTTTCCTCGTCAAGGCGCGGCAACACTAGTTGATCAGACATTGGTCCCCATAGACTGAAAATCGGCGATTCGGCGTTCGCTTACGTCGAATAGCTCCCGGTGCACCGGAATGTTCCAGTGAGTGCCCTTATGATAATGCAAGGACAGACTGTCACCAGACATCAGACACCCCGGAATATCACGAATTGATCCCGACGGCCGGCGTGTGCCCGGCAGCTCAAAATAAAGAATTGGGGGACCCTGTGTCCGCAAGATTTCCAGGCCGGAAATTATCGATCGTTCGGCTCGGCGTTCTCACCGGAGCCGTGGTGGCACTCACCGCCGGAGGAGTGACCGCGTGGGGCAACTTCAAGGACGTGACGGCGGCCCAGGCGATTCCGTCCATATTCTCCGGATACGTGGACGTCACCGCGACTCCCCGCTACGCCTTTGAGGCTCCGGTATCCAAGGAAGCCGAGAAAGTCCTGCTGTCCTTTATTGTGGCGGACCCCGGTGACGCCTGCACCCCGAGCTGGGGCGCCGCGTACTCCCTCGATGAGGCAGGCTCTGCCCTGGACCTGGACCGCAGGGTAGCGCGGCTGCAGCAACTGGGCGGAACCGTCGCTGTCTCCTTCGGCGGCCAGATCAACAACGAGCTGGCCACCGGGTGCACCGACGTGGCCAAACTCGAAGACGCGTACCGGAGTGTTGTGGACCGCTACAACGTCAGCAGGATCGATCTGGACATTGAAGGCGGGGCGCTCAGCGACACCGCGTCCCTGGACCGGCGTGCCTCGGCCATAGCAGCGCTCCAGAAGGACCGCCGCAGCAGCGGCAAGGACCTGGACGTCTGGCTGACCTTGCCCGCAGACCCGAACGGTTTGACGGCGGCCGGCAGCGACGCCGTCCGCCGGACGATTGCCGGCGGCGGCGACCTGGCCGGCGTCAACATCATGACCATGGATTATGGCGGAAGCAGGCTCACGGACCGCTCGATGTTTGACAATGCCGTCTCGGCCGCCGAGGCCACCCACCGTCAGCTCGCCGGCCTGTACCGCGACGCCGGAATGGAGCTGGGCAGCGAAACCGTGTGGCGCAAGATCGGACTCACCCCGATGATTGGCCAGAACGACGTCGCCGGCGAAATCTTCACGCTCAAGGACGCCGAGGAACTCAGTGCCTACGCGAGCACCAAGGGTGTCGGCCGGCTGTCAATGTGGTCCCTGAACCGCGACCGGACCTGCAGCCCCAACTACCCCGACGTCAAGCAGGTCTCCGATGGCTGCAGCGGCGTGGACCAGGGCTCCGCCAGTTACGCCACGATTCTTGGCTCCGGGGTGACAGGTACGGCCAGTCCCTCCGCTGTTCCGGAAACCTCCGCGCAATCCACCCGTGCCCCAGCCGCCACCGATAATCCGTCCACCAGCCCGTATCCGATCTGGAACGAAACCACCGCCTACACCACCGGCGAGCGGATCGTCTGGCACGCCAATGTTTACGAGGCCAAGTGGTGGACCCGCGCGGAGACCCCGGACGATCCGGTACTCCGGGGTGCCGCAACACCGTGGCGCATCATCGGCCCGGTCCTGCCCGGCGATCGGCCGACCCCGCAGCTCACCGCGCCGGCCGGGACGGCCCCGCAGTGGGAACCCGCCAAGATCTACCGAAAGGGTGACCGGGTGTTCTTCGAGGGCCGGGTCTTCGAAGCAAAGTGGTGGACCCAGACGAACAGCCCCGAGGCCGCCCTCCAGGGTGGGCCGGAATCACCGTGGACCAAACTCAGCGATGAGGAGCTGTTGAAGCTCATCGCTGCCGCGACGCCCTCCCCGACAGCGTCCGTTTCCCCCTGACCGGGCCCATCCGCTGGGCGACCACCAGGCCTGCGGTGGCCATCCCCACGGTGATCGGATAGCCCATCAGCCGCTCCAGGGTCCCGGGCTCGGGCACCTCCATCCCGGTCACACCACCGGCGATGAGCGCTCCCAGGGATGCCAGCCCGCAGGCAAAAATGATCCAAGCCAGCGGGGTTTGCCCACGCCACAGCCAGCCCAGCACCAGCAACGCCAGGCCGCCGGCGGCGAAATACACCACAGCGCCCGCCACATGCCACGCGGAGCCGGCGTCCTCGGGCACAAGGCCAACAATTACGGTCCCGGCTCCCCGGCCAGCATCAAAACGCGAACCGCCGTCGCGGCCGCCCATGGGCTCCAGAGGCCGGTACGCGGGCCCATCGGCGCCCCGGGCCGCGCAGCCGTGCACAGCAGTGCCCCGGTGAGCAGCAGCGCGCCGACCATCATGCCAACTCCCTGGACCACAAAGGAGGCGTTCATCAGCCCGTGGGCCGGCGAGCAGACGTCCCTGCCGTTGAAGATCCCGCAGTCCAAGGCCCCCAGATCGCTGATGTATCCGGTCCGGCGGCTGTACGGCTGCGGGCCCGTCCAGGCACCGATGACGGCGGCCTCTGCCACAAAGTACTGCAGCACGCTAAGCAGTGCCAGGGCGCCCGCGTAGAACCGGGTGGACGGCAGGTTCGGAATGGTGACAACGTCTATGGACGGCGAATTAGCGGCTGCGGTCATGCCAAGAGCGTAGTACGGCGCCGCACCTTGTATGCTTATATCCGTGTCCGAACGGACCGGCCCCGGCCGGCCGGCACGGATGCCCGCCCTCGTAGCTCAGTGGATAGAGCACGGCTCTCCTAAAGCCGGTGTCGTTGGTTCGATTCCAATCGAGGGCACTTGAACCCCCCATCCCTGCGCCAGGCGCCCTGCTTTGATCTCCGGGCCTATCTCCTGGGCACCTGGACCGTAGAGCGATCCCTGCTGGACAGGTCCAACGGCACCCGCGGTACGTTCACCGGCGTCGTCAGCTTCACGGGGAGCGGCGACGACGGCGGCCTCCGGTTCCGCGAAGAGGGGACCGCCCTATGGGCCTCCGCCGGCCGCGGACCCTTCAGCGGTAAGGCCAGCCGGGAGTACCTGCTGCGGCCCACGGGCGCCCCGGACACTATGGACATGTTTTTCCCGGACGGCCGTCCGTTCCACCGGATGGGCTTCGGCCCCCAGACCAGCCAGGACCAGCACTGGTGCGACCCGGACCGGTACCGCGTGAGCTACAGCAAAGGCGGCCCGGACGATTTCTCATACCAATGGGATGTCACCGGGCCAGCCAAGGACCAACGGCTCGTCTCGGTTCTGCGCCGCATCCCGGGCTCCGCATCATGAATCCGCTCATTGTTGTCTCCGCAGTCTGTGTCTTCGACGAGGCAGGACGCCTGCTCACCGTCCGCAAACGGGGCACGGACAAGTTCATGCATCCCGGCGGCAAACCCGAACCCGGGGAGACGCCCGCCCAGACCGCGGCCCGGGAACTGGCCGAAGAGGTGGGGATCGTCCTGGCCGCCGAGGATCTGGTCTTGCTGGGAATCTGGTTCGCGGACGCCGCGAACGAGGCCGCGACGCAGATCCGCGCCACGGTATATACGGCTCCGGGGACCTGGAGCGCCCAGCCATCCGCGGAAATCGCCGAGATCCGCTGGCTGGACCTCGGGGCAGAGCTACCGGGCGATCTCGCCCCGCTGCTCACCGACCACGTGCTGCCCGCCCTCGGGGTCCAGCCGGACTAGACGCCGGGAACGGCCTCTTCCGCCACGGCGCTGGCCTCGGCGAACTGCGTCCGGTACAGCTCGGCGTAACGGCCATCGGCAGCCAGCAGCTTGGTGTGTGTGCCCCGTTCCACAATCCTGCCGTCCTCGACCACCAGGATGGCGTCGGCCGCCCGGATGGTCGACAGCCGGTGCGCGATCACAACGGCTGTTCTGCCCTCGAGCGCGGCACCCAGTGCCTCCTGGACCGCGGCCTCGTTTGTGGAGTCCAGGGCCGCGGTGGCTTCGTCCAGGATTACGACGCGCGGCTGGGCAATAAGCAGCCGGGCGATCGTTAGCCGCTGGCGTTCGCCGCCCGAGAGCCGGTAGCCGCGTTCGCCCACCACGGTATCCAGGCCGTCCGGAAGCGAACGGATCATGTCTTCGAGCCGGGCCTGCCGCAGCACGTCCCACATCAGCTCGTCGCTGGCTTCCGGGCGGGCCAGCCGCAGGTTGGACGCAATACTCTCGTGAAACAGGTGCCCGTCCTGGGTCACCATTCCGAGAGTCTGCCGCATGGAATCAAAGGTGAGGTCGCGGACGTCCACACCGGTGCCCGGGACTGAGCCGCCAAAGCGCACGGCGCCGGAATCGACGTCGTACAGGCGCGACATTAGCTGCGCAATCGTGGACTTGCCGGCGCCCGAGGACCCAACAAGGGCAACGGTGTGCCCCGGCTCCACCCGGAAGCTGATCCCGTGCAGCACTTCTTCGCCGCCGCGGGTGTCCAGTGTGGAGACATCCTCCAGAGATGCCAGGGAGACCTTGTCCGCGGCGGGATAAGAGAAGCGGACGTCATCGAACTCCACGGCGAGCGGACCGGCCGGGGACGAGACCGCATCGGGTTTCTGCTGGATGAGCGGTTTGAGGTCCAGGATCTCAAAGACGCGCTCGAAGCTGACCAGGGCGCTCATGATCTCGACCCGGGCGTTGGAGAGTGCGGTGAGCGGAGCGTAAAGGCGGGTGAGCAGCAGGGCGAGCACCACAACGTCGCCCGCGGCCAGCTGCCCCTGCAGCGCCAGGAAGCCGCCGAGGCCGTAGACCAGTGCCAGGGCCAGGGCAGAGACGAGCGTCAAGGCAGTCACGAACGTAAACTGCAGCATGGCAGTGCGTACGCCGATGTCCCGGACCCGTCCCGCGCGGGACGCGAACTCGCGGGATTCCTCGTCGGGGCGGCCAAAAAGCTTCACCAGGGTAGCGCCCGGGGCGGAGAAGCGCTCCGTCATCTGGGTGCCCATCGAGGCGTTGTGCTCCGCCGCTTCTCGGCGCAGGTCGGCCAGCTTGGAGCCCATCCGGCGGGCCGGAATCAGGAAGATGGGCAGCAGGATCATGGCGAGCACTGTCACCAGCCAGGACTTCCCCAGCATCACCACCAGAGTCAAGACCAGGGCTACGGCGTTGCTGACCACGCCGGACAGGGTACCGGCGAAGGCCGACTGGGCACCGATCACGTCGTTGTTCAGCCGGCTCACCAACGCCCCGGTACGGGTGCGTGTGAAGAAGGCGATCGGCATCTTCTGGACGTGGTCGAAGACCTTGGTGCGAAGGTCCACAATCACGCCTTCGCCGATGGTGGAGGACAGCCAGCGCGTGACCAGGCCCAATCCGGCCTCGGCAACCGCCACGATGGCGATCAGCACAGCCAGCCACACAACAGCCCCGGTAGCCGCGCCGGCGATGATCGCGTCAACCACCTGGCCTGCGAGGACCGGGGTGGCGACGGCCAACACGGCCATCACGACCGAGAGCAGCACAAAGGCAATCAGCCTGCGTTTGTGCGGTCGGGCGAAGCTGAACACACGCTTGAGCGTCTCCTTCGAAAACGGCTTGGAGCCGCTTGAGGCGCGTGTGATGTTGTAAAGGGAGCTCCAGGCTACCCGGTCCATGCTCATGTGTTTTTGCCTTTCGGGGCGGTGTGGCCCAGCAGCGTCGTGACGACGCCGTTCTGCACGTTCCAGCGCGCGTCAAGGCGCACGTTTTCCAGCAGTCTGCGGTCGTGCGTGACCAGCAGCAGTGTGCCCGGATAGCTTTCCAGGGCTTCTTCGAGCTGTTCAATCGCGGGCAGGTCCAGGTGGTTGGTCGGCTCGTCGAGCACCAGCAGGTTCACGCCCCGCGCCTGCAGCAGGGCCAGCGCGGCCCGGGTTCGCTCCCCCGGCGACAACGAGTCCACCGGACGCGCGGTGTGGTCGGCCTTGAGGCCGAACTTGGCCAGCAGGGTCCGGACTTCGGCCGGGGTCTGGTCAGTCAGTACCTCTTCGACGGCGGCTCCGAGCAGCAGCCCGCCGGCCAGCAGTGCGCGGGCCTGGTCAATCTCGCCGACGGCCACAGACGCGCCCATGGAGGCGTCACCGGAATCCGGCCGCTGGACGCCCAGCAGCAGTCGGAGCAGGGTGGATTTTCCAGCGCCGTTGGGGCCGGTGATGCCGATGCGCTCCCCGGCGTTGAGCTGCAGGTTCACCGGGCCGAGGGTGAAATGCCCCTGATGCACAACGGCGTCGCGGAGGGTCGCCACAACGCCGCTGGAGCGGGGGGCCGCCCCGATGCTGAACTGCAGCTGCCATTCCTTGCGGGGCTCTTCGACTTCTTCGAGCCTGGCGATGCGGGATTCCATCTGCCGGACCTTCTGGCCCTGCTTTTCGGAGGATTCGGTGCTGGCGGCGCGCCGGATCTTGTCATTGTCCGGGTTTTTCTTCATGGCGTTCCGGACGCCCTGGGAGCTCCATTCGCGCTGGGTCCGGGCCCGGGAGACAAGATCGGCCTTGGTGTTGGCAAACTCGGTGTACCGTTCCCGGGCGTGCCGGCGGGCGACGGCGCGTTCCTCAAGGTAGGCCTCGTAGCCGCCGTCGTAGACCGCTACGGAGTTTTGCGCAAGGTCCAGTTCGACGATTGTGGTGACGCAGCGGGCGAGGAACTCACGGTCGTGGGAGACCAGCACCACACCGCCTCGCAGGTCCTGCACAAAGGCCTCGAGCTTGGCCAGTCCATTGAGGTCCAAGTCGTTGGTGGGTTCGTCCAGGAGCACGATGTCGAAGCGGCTGAGCAACAGGCCCGCGAGCGCCACGCGCGCCGCCTGGCCGCCGGACAGTCCGGTCATTTCGGCGTCCGGCCCCACCTCGAGGCCGAGGTCCGCCAAGACCGCCGGGATCCGGTCTTCCAGGTCCGCTGCACCGGAGGCCATCCAACGGTCGAAAGCCACGGAGTAGGCGTCGTCGGAGCCGGGCGCGCCGGAGCCCAGCGCTTCGGCGGTGGACTCCATCTCGAGGGTGGCCTGGGCGCAGCCGGTGCGGCGTGCGATATAGCCGGCCACCGTTTCACCGGCGAGGCGTTCGTGTTCCTGCGGCAGCCAGCCCACGAACGCGTCTGCCGGGGCCAGGCTGACGGTCCCCTCCTGCGGCTCGTCCACGCCGGCGAGCAGCCGGAGCAGCGTGGACTTGCCCGCGCCGTTGGCGCCCACAACGCCGACGACGTCGCCCGGCGCGACGGTGAGTGAAAGTTTGGCGAACAGGGTCCGGTGGTCGTGTCCACCGGAAAGGTCCTTGGCAACAAGGGTTGCAGTCATTGATCCATTCTCTCACCGCGGCCCACGGCAGCCAGCCACCGGGCGGGGGATATCGGGTTATTTGCGCTCGCCCGCCGCCGGGCAGAAAAGAACCCGCTGGTCCGGACTTGGGGGTGTACGGACCAGCGGGTTCGAGCATTTAGCATAGTTGAAACAGCATCTCCGGTAAAATCAAGGCAGTCCCGCACCAGCGAACTCCAAAAAAGCCGCATTTTCATTCGACTCTGCAGGAAGCCATAGATGCCCTTACCCGCCAAGGCGTTTCAACACTGGCTCCAAGTCGTTGCTCCCACCGCAAGCACTGCCGATATCTGCAGGATTGCCGGGATCAAGCGGACCACACTCGCCCAGCAATTGGTGCGCGGAAAGGTCGCGGAAACGACTCTCGTCAGCATCAGCCGGGCGTTGCACCGCAGCCCCTTGGAAGACCTCAGCTCCTTCGACAGCTACGGCGAACTGGCCGGCCGGCCGCGGCTGCCCACCGCCGCCGAACTGGTCAGCCAGATATCCACGATGGACTTGCTGCGCTCCGTCATTTCCCGCTCCGCTCCGGCGTACGGCGGGTACGGGGACGAGGGCAGCTCGTTGACGCCCGCGCTGGTCCCGCCACCGCACGCCACCTCGGTCCGGAACTGGGTTGACGCGATCGACGACGGCGAATTGCGGCACCGGGTATCCGACGCTACCGGAGTGGCGCCGCAGAACTATTCGGCCCAGCTGACCGCCAACCGGCTCTCCCCGGAACTGGCGGTCGCGACTGCCCGCGCGGCCAGGGTAGGATTCACCGGCGGTCTCGTCGCTACCGGCTTGATCACCGAGGCAGAAGCCGGCTGGGCCCCGCAGGCACGGCAGGGCGCGCTGGATGCCATCTCCGACGGCGAACTCACGGCGTTGGCCGGCGAGCGCCTGCAGTCCCTTGGCAGGACCCTGCGCCGCCAGGAACAGGAACACGAACAAACGAAAAAGATATGGGAGAACCTCGGATGATCGCGATCCTGCAGTGGACTACGCTGGCGGTCTGCGCTCTCGTCGCGATCGCTCGCATCCCGAGTGCGATCCGGGGGAGAACAGATCGCTGTTCTTCGTCTACGCATTTATGACGGCCGCCATCCTCCTGAGCATCGATGCACCATATCTTGCAGTGGATATGGTTTTGGGTGGCATAAACGTTGCCAACCTGCTGCTGCGCTTTATCATCTTCGGCACCGTCTTCGCGCTTGGACTCAGGATCGCCCGGGGATTCGGCGCGGACGACGCCCTCCGGTTGCTGACCGGCCGGCCCGGAATCGCGTTTGCTGCAGCCGCGTCGGTGGCGGTGGTTGTGGTGTTCCTGATGATGGATACGGTTGGTTCGTCGGCCGGATTGATCGCGGTCTACGACAAGGACGCCTACAACGCGGCCCTTGTGGAAATCTACGGAGCCGCCGGACGGCTCTACCCGGCGTACATCACGCTGGCGCTCTTCCCTGCCATGGTCCGGACGGTCCGCAGCAGCCTGCCCGGTCTCGTGCGGCTCGGCGCTGCGTTGCTGGCCCTTGGTTCCGTAGCCATTACCCTGAGCCTGCTCTCGCCGGTGATTCCAGAGTCGCTGGCGTACCTGCGGTTCATCTTCAGCTACACCGCTATTTTGAGCCTCGTAGTGGGGCTCGCCTTGATCTGGCTCTCGAAGATTGCGGCCCTGAAATCCAGGACAGTGCGGCCCCGCTTGGCTGAGTGAGGGCCGGTGGGCCGGGCAGAAGGCGCCGGCTCCGATGCCGCCGCCGTCTGTTCACGATCGCCATGCGGTTCCTGGTAGTCCGGGTTGATCCAGACCAAATCTGGTAACGCTCAGGCAACATTACTCAAGAACTCCCGCCAGGCATTCACAAAATCATTAGACCGTGAAAGAATCATGAATGTGTGAAAGTGGCCCCCACTTCGTGAACGGCAAGAATCCGTGCGGAGTGGATGTGGCCGCCAGCGCACCATTGGGGGATGAGTGGTAGCGGTCCGGGTGGACCGCTCCCACTCAGCCTGTTTAACGCCCATATCCGGGTGGACAGCCAATCTCCGGCCGAGCTCAGCGGGCAAACCTCAACGTCACGAGCTGGAAGGGCCGCAGCTCCAGGTCCGCCGTGTTTGCCCCCAGGCTCACACCCGGGGCAACCACCTGACGCTCCAGCAAATCAACGCTCTGGACGCCGCGGGCAGGGAACCTGGCCGTCACGAGTCCCGCGGACCGCTCCCCCAGCGATTCATAGACCCGCACAATCACGTCGCCGGAACCATCCTCCGCAAGCTTCAGGGCTTCCACAACCAGGGCTCGGTTAGAGACAGTTATGAGCGGTTCCACGCCGTGCGCGCCCCGAAGAATCCGCGGTGCCAGATTCGTGCGGTAGCCCTCTTCGACGGCGTCGGCAATGGCGGCGCCGGGTCGGATGGTGACGTTGAGTTCGTGCCGGCCCCTGTCCGCCGTCGGGTCCGGAAACCTGGGCGCGCGCAGCAGCGAGAGCCGCACTGTGGTGGTCGTCCCGCCGTCGGACTCCCGGATGCTCCGGGTCACGTCATGGCCGTACGTCGAGGAGTTGGATATGGCCACCCCGTAGCCTGGCTCCGCGACGTGGATCCAGCGGTGGGCGCAGACCTCGAACTTCGCGGCTTCCCAGGATGTGTTGAGGTGGGTCGCGCGGAAGACGTGCCCGAACTGGGTTTCCGACGCCGACCGGTCCGCGCGGACGTCAAGCGGGAACCCGAGCTTGAGCAGCTTTTCGCTTTCCTGCCAGTCAACCGCCGTCGAAATTGCCAACGAACCGGCGCCCGCCGCCAGCGAGATCCGCTGCGTGACCGAGGAGGAACCGGCCAGCCGCTCAACCACAACGACGGCGTCCCTTGCCCCCGTCTCCAGCGTCACCGACAACGCTTCCGTCAGCGGCAGGACGTTCCGGCGGTAGAACGCGTCGATGTCCCAGGCATCCCATTCGTTGGGGGTGTCCCGGTGCAGCTCAAGGAGGTTTCCGAACTGCCCGGGAGCAATCGCCTCCCGCCCGCTTGTATGGTCGACCAGCGATTCGAGCAGGCCGTCGGCGTTAATGACGGCGCGGACGATTCCGTTATCCAGGATGAAGCCGCCGGCGGTTTCGCCGGCCAGGACAGGCTCTCCGGCGAAGACCGGTTCTGCCGCAGCAAGCGCGGGGACACCGTGCCGCCCGTGCGGGGCGGCGTTGAGCAGGAAGTCAGTGTCCCCCGCTCCCAGCAGGGCAGCGGCCGCGTCGGCGATGATCGATTCGAGTTGCCGGCCGACGGCGGCGTAGTTCCGTTCGGCGTCCTGGTGCACCCAGGCGATGGAGCTGCCGGGGAGGATGTCATGGAACTGCTGCAGGAGCACCAGTCGCCAGAGCCGCTTGAGTTCGGCCGCCGGATAGGTATACCCCGCCCGGATTGCGGCCGTGGCGCACCAGAGTTCAGCTTCCCGCAGGAGATGTTCGCTGCGCCGGTTGCCCAGTTTCGTTTTGGCCTGGCTGGTGTACGTGCCGCGGTGCAGTTCCAGGTACATCTCGCCGACCCAGACGGGGAGCGCCTCGTACTCGGCCTGGGCGCGGGCGAAGAAGCCGGCAGCCGACCCGAGCTCCACCTTCGGTGATCCTTCAAGGTCCGCGGTGCGTCGGGCAGCCGCCAGCATCTCGCGGGTCGGCCCGCCGCCGCCGTCGCCGTAGCCGAAGGGAACGAGCGAAGTGGTTCCGTGGCCGTGGTCCCGGTAGTTCCGCTCGGCGTGGGCAAGTTCCCGGCCGCTGAGTTCGGAGTTGTAGCTGTCCACCGGCGGGAAATGCGTAAAGAGCCGGGTGCCGTCGATCCCTTCCCAGTTGAAGGTGTGGTGCGGCATGCGGTTGACCTGGTTCCAGGAGATTTTCTGGGTCAGGAACCACTTGCTGCCCGCGGCTTTGACGATCTGCGGCATGGCGGCTGAATAGCCGAAGGTATCCGGCAGCCAGGCTTCCTGGCAGTCGACCCCGAACTCGGCCAGGAAGAAGCTCTTGCCTTCCAGGAACTGGCGGGCCATCGACTCGCCGCCGGGCATGTTGGTGTCCGACTCCACCCACATGCCGCCGACGGGAACGAACTGGCCCGCGGCCACCTTTTCCCGGATCCGCCCAAACAGTTCCGGATACAGCTCTTTGATCCAGGCGAGTTGCTGGGCCGACGAGCAGGAGAACACAAACCCTGGATCCTCGTCCATAAGTGCCACCACGTTGGCGAAGGTGCGGGCGCATTTGCGGATGGTTTCCCGGACCGGCCAGAGCCAGGCGGAGTCGATGTGCGCGTGTCCGGTCGCCAGAAGCCGGTGGGCCGAGGCATAGGCAGGCCGGGCGAGGACGTCGGCCACGGCCTCGCGCCCGGCCGCCGCCGTGCCCGGCACGTCGTCGGGATCCATCACGTCCAGCATCCGTTCGAACGCACGCAGGATTTCATGCCGGCGGGGCAGTTCCATCGGCAGTTCGTGCATCAGGCCCCTGAGGGTCCAGATGTCCTGCTCCAGCTCCCAGACGGTCTGGTTGAGTTCTGCGATGACGATCCTGCCGAGCCGGTATTTCGGTTCGCCGCCCGAGGTCGCCTTGTCACCGTAAGGGGTCGCCGCGAACGTCCACCCCTGCGAGAGGTCAGGGTTGGCGGCCGCTTCGACATAGAAGTCGATGGCCATGCCACTGCCTAAAAGCTTCAGCGGAATGTACTGGTTCCGCGGGGAGATTGCCTTGACGATGGTTCCGTCCGGCCGCCAGGCGATTCCCTCACACTGGAAGCCGGGAAGATCGCCGTTGAAGCCCAGATCCACAAGTACTTCCACCGAGGTGTCATTTGCCGTGCCCCAGGCATCGGGAACGTCCCCCCTGCAGCCGCAGCCACTTGGTGCTCCAGGGCTTGCCCCAGGCCGCTCCGGGCTCCTGCGGCGTGAACCGCTGCCGGAGCGCCTCCAGGGCCGGGACGGGTTCGTCCGGGACGTCCCAGCTGCTGAGGTTGAGCGGCACGCTGCGCGGATGGACCGCCGGTGCTATCCGTTCCCGGACAAATCGGTCCAGACGGACTTCCGTGAGGCGGCGGTCGTCGTGCAATGTGTTCCTCTTTGCGCTGGCATGGAGGACGCAAAAATGCGTCCATTCGATGGATAAAACCTACGCCGCCGTGAGCCTCAAACCAAGCGGCCGCCAGCGCAGATTAGCCTCCCGCGTGCGCGTGTCCGTCCTCGCGGGCGGGCATACCCACCCGGTGGGCGCCCGAGTAGACGTTGAGCGAGGTGCGGCGGCTGAATCCGACAAGCGTTATGCCGCTGTTCTCGGCCAGTTCGACGGCCAGGCTCGACGGCGCGCTGACCGCTGCGAGCACGGGGATGCCGGCGAGGGCGGCTTTTTGCACCAGTTCGAACGATGCCCGCCCGGAAACCTGCAGCACGGTCCCCTGCAGCGGCAGCAGTCCCTCCCGGAGGGCCCAGCCGACCACCTTGTCCACGGCGTTGTGGCGTCCCACGTCCTCACGCAGGCACAGGAGCTCGGCCGAGCCGTCCTCGGCGGTCCGGAACAGTCCGGCGGCGTGCACCCCGCCGGTGACGTCGAAGACGGCTTGGGCTTCCCGCAACTGATCCGGAAGTCCCGCAAGAGTAGCGACGGGAACCACCAGGGGGTCCTCGGCGGGGCTGAAATGTGAGGACTTGTGCACGGCCTCAATGGAGTCCGTGCCGCAAATTCCGCAGGAACTGGAGGTGTAGACGTTCCGTCCGGTGTCCGGGCGGACGACGTCGGGTCTCAGCTGGGCCTCCACAACGTTGAAGGTCTGGACGCCGTCTTCATCCTCCCCGGCACAAAACCGCAGCGAAACCAGCTGCTCATGGTTCCAGATGACCCCTTCGGAGACGAGGAAACCCGCCACGAGGTCAAAGTCGTTGCCCGGCGTCCGCATGGTGACGGAAAAGGACAGGCTGTCGATCCGGATCTCCAGCGGCTCCTCGACGGCGAGCACGTCTTCACGGTGACGGACCGGAAATTCGAGGGCCTGGGGGGATCCGTCCAGGACATATTTGTGCACCTTGCGGCGTTGCGTAACGCGGCCCATCAGGTCTTCCTAACCAACATAGTTCCATCATGGCAAGCGCCGGGCCGGGAGGCCAGCGCGTCTTCAACACCGGGCGTCAGCCCAGCAGTTCACTCCAGTCCACGGGTCCGCCGGTGCCCATTGGCTTCCTGGCAGGCCGTCTGGGCGCAGGCTTGTCCTTCGCCGCGGCGGGGTCCGGCAGGGGTGCACCCCAAGGCAGCGCGAAGGCAGGGACGGCCTCCCCCAGCTGTGCGCCGTGCGGCGGGACCACCAGCACGCCGTCGGCGGCGGCCAGTCCGCGCATCATTCCCGGGCCGGTGTGCTGCGCCGGTGATGCCATGCCGTAGAGCAGCCGGAACGGCATCAGCCGGGTCCGGCCGGGGTCCGCTTCCAGGGTGGCGCCGCAGGGCACTGCTGTGACTGGCGGAACCGGCCGGTGCCCCAGCGCTGCCAGGAGCGGAGCGCCGATGGTTGATAGTGCCATCATGGCCGCCAGCGGGTTGCCCGGCAGCCCGATAATGAACCTGCCATCCGGCAGCTCGGCCAGCACGGCCGGATGTCCGGGTCGCATGGCGATTCCGTCGATCAGCAGGCGGCCGCCCAGCTCGGCCACCGAACGGCGCAGGTGGTCGGTGGCTGACATGCCGGTGCCGCCCGTGGTGATGACGACATCGGCGGGCAGCAGCTCAGCGCCTGAGGACCAGTGGTGCAGCCCGGCAGCAGCCCCCGGGCTGTCCTCCGCAGGGTCGGTGTCTTCGAGTGCGCTGAGCCATTCGGTGTAGCTGTCGCCAATCTTCGTTTCGCCGGTACAGATCCCCCCGAGCATTTCCACCACGCCTGCCAGCTGGGGACCGAAGGTGTCGCGCACTTTCCCCGGCTCCGGAATCCCGGCCGCCAGCACCTCGGATCCGGTAAATACCAGCCGGACCACGGCTTTGCCCTGCACCGGGAGGCTGTCGTGGCCGGCCAGGGCGGCAAGGGCCAGGTGGGCAGGGTTGAGCAGGGTACCGCCCTTAATCAGCACCGCGCCGGCGGCGGCTTCCTCCCCTGCTTTCCGGATGTGCTCGCCGTTTCGCGGCTCGCCGGGCTTCGCAGCTCCTCCGAGCTTTAGGACCGGAAGCCCCTCCTCGTCGGCGGCAATGGTGCCGCTTTCGCTGCGCAGCACAGCCTTCGCCCCGGCCGGGATCAGCCCGCCGGTGACAATCGGGCTTGCTTGGTGCGGAGCCAGCCGCTGGCCTGGTTCGGCAAGGATCCACGGTCCGCTTCCATTGACGGACCAGCCATCCATGGCTGAGGACGCGTAATGCGGCATGTCCACGAGCGCTTCCACGTCGGCGGCCAGGGTCCGCCCCAGAGCGGCACGGAGGGCCACGGGAGCGGCGGGGACGGGGGTTGCACAGGTGAAGGCGAGCTCCCGGGCTTCCTGCCAGGTGTGGGCCAAGTGCCGATGCGGCCCGGCTTCCGCCGCATCGGTCCTGACTGCTGGACGGTCCGCGGCCTCACCGGCCTCACCGGCGTCCACCCCGGCCAGGGGGCCGCTGAGCCCGGGCTCGGGCACTTCCCCCGCTCCAACTGCACTGCCCCTAAGGGGTGCAGTGGTCATGCGTCGGATGCTTCGTTGGCTGCGTAGTCCTTGGCGAGTTTGCGGGCCACGGCCATCGCAGCCTGCATCGAGACGGCATCCGTGGCCTGGCCGGAACCGGAGGCCAGGCCCGCGGCAAAGCCGGCGATGAAGGTCGTTAGGGGGCCGCGGGGCGCACCACTGAGTGCGCCGCGACCCCTGCCAGGGACAGGACCTCGTTGATGTCAATTTCGACGCCGTCCAGTTCCAGGGCCTGGAGCAGGGCGCGGCACCACTCTTCCAGAGTTTCATCCTGGCTTTTCACCGTTTGCCTCCAAGTTTGAGTTCAGCCGGGGAGCCCCGGGCCGGATGCCGGGTTGTCGGCTGTCGCGGGTATGGCACCGGCCGGTTCGCTTACCCCTAACGCGGCGGCATCGCCCCACGTGTCCACATCATCGGTAGACCCCTGGGGGACGTTGACTTCCCGCACCTCCAGCCTAGCAAGAAGGGCGAACACGGACGCGTTTTCGAGCGCGCCGCGCTGCGAAGCCTCCGCGGCGCAACGTAAAAGCACAGTTGTGCCATATAGACCGACAAGCGGCTGCCGCCGACCCTCCGCCGAGACGGCCATCAGGCCATCACCAGGCGGTGCTTCCGCCGCCGCGTCCAGCAGCGCCTGGACGGCGGCACCTGCCCCGGGCATGTCAACGGCCAGGACAAGGGTGTACGGGGCCCGGGGCCGGGCGCCGCGGCTGCGTTCCAGCGCAGCCAGGCCTTCGGCGACGGCGGCGGCCGGTCCGGCAAAGGGCGGGTCCTCGCGGCAGCGCACCACACCTCGGGGCAGCGGTCCCGGGTCGGGCCCCACGACGGCTACAGCCACCGCGCCCCGCGCAGAACGCAGGGCACCCTCCAGGAGGGTGGCGCCGTCGTGGATCAGTCCGGACTTGGGGACACCTCCGAGCCGGGAGGACCGGCCCCCGGCGAGAATAACAGCATCGAATTCCACCGGCCCAGCCTAGCGCCCTCCAGGCCCGCCACCGAAGCCCACGACCGGGTCCGAGCCAACGCCGGCCGGATTCAGGCAGCGGATTCCGGCAGCAGGAAAGGGTCCCAGGCCGGTGTTGGTTTCTCCAGCTCTTTGATTTGCCAGATGGTGCCCCTCGGTGGTGCCGGGCTGAACCCGAGCTTCCAACCCATCTCCGCCGGGGTGTGGTCCCCTTTGGCGTTGTTGCACCGCAGGCAGGCAGCAACCAGGTTCTCCCAGGAATCCGCGCCGCCCCTTGATTTGGGCTGGACATGGTCGATGGTATGCGCGGCTTTGCCGCAGTAGGCGCACCGGTGTCCGTCCCGGCGGAGCACACCGCGGCGGCTCACCGCCGTAGTGGTGTTGTACCGGGGCCTGATATACCGGTTCAGCAGTATCACTGACGGCCGGCCCAGCACATCCTGCGGCCCAACCACAGGTTCGCCGCCTTCCGCCACAACACTGGCCTTCCCGGTCAGCACAAGGACAAGCGCCCGGCGGAAGGTCACCACCGCCAGCGGCTCATATCCAGCATTAAGAACGAGAGTGCGCATCCGCATACCTCTTCACGGCCGCACCCGCCAGGGGCACGAGGGCCGGCTGCCCTGTGCATGGTCGGGCTATGGATCGACAAAACAAGAGTAAACACGGACATGGCAATTCGCCGAATCTTTTTTGCTCTCCCCTGCCCGTGTCGGCCGAAGTTCACGGATCGGCAACACAAAGGACCCCCGCCGTTTGGCGGGGGTCCTTTGTGTTGCTAAAGCTGCTGTCTTAGCCGCCGACGCGGATGAAGACCGGGCCGGAGCCGACGTTGACCGTCTGCAGGGAGGTGGTTCCACCGTTCCAGCCGCCGTGAACGGCCATGCCGTTGCCGACGTAGACGGCGATGTGGGCCATGCCGGCGCCACCGTTCTGGTAGTAGGCAAGATCGCCCGGCTGTGCCTCGGCGGCGCTCACCGTGCGGCCGAGGGACAGGTAACCTGCCGGCCAGCCGTGGTAGTTGATGCCTGCGGCAGCGAGCGCGTTCGTGGCCAGTGCGGTGCAGTCCTGGCTTACACCGAGCTGGGCATAAGCGGCAGCGGCGATCGTTGCGCCCATGCCGCTGGCGACGGCCGGCGCCTTGGAAACGGCTGCTACCGCGGTGCCGGTGGCGGCAGTTGCGGCAGCAGCGACCTGGGTACCGGCCGCTTTGGCAGCAGGCGTTTCCTGGACCTTCACAACGGGCTTCGGGGCCTCAACAACCGGAGCCGGAGTGGTGGTGACGGCCGGCTTCTCGAAGGAGATCGCGATAGTGGAAGCAGCCGAGATGGCAGCCGGGGTGCTCGACTGGACGTCGAGTGTGGAAGCGGAGGCGGATTCGCGCTGAACGTTGGCCTCAGCAGCGTTGGCTGCGATACCGCTGGTCAGGACGAGGCCGGAAGCAGCAGCGATGACTGCGGCCTGGCGACCCATGCCGCCGGCGTTGCCGCCGACAGCCTTGGCAATGACGGCCAGCGAGTTGGTCTTGGTGACCTCGGCGCGATGCCGTGCGTTTGCACGAGTAGTCATTAAGTTCTCTCTTTCGTGTTCCTGGTCCGCGCTTTTAGGCGCGGGCTGAGGACGCTCCGGCATCTTGGGGGTACGCCGGATCGCCCCGAAAATGGGTTACTTAGCGAAGGGTGTACTGCGAAGACGCGCCAAAAGCGGCAACCGTGTGGCCTGCGGTCCGGGCACCGGCAAGGCCGGCGCGATCATTGGATTCCAGCGGGCTCGAAAGAGCAGCGCAAGCGCGGTGAAGCGCGGAATTTTGGCGTGTATGCACGAAAGTAGCCTCTCCCAATGCCTGCGAGGTGAGCTGTCGGATTCGGATGGGAGTCACCCGGCCGCGCTGCTTCCTGGGAAGCTTTGCGACTTAACCCCAAGGCCTTCTTGCGAAGACCAAAATTGGTTCCCCCGCCCCTGCCAGACGATGTCATGCGAACGGACCTTGAGCGGTGGCAGAGCTAGGCAATCCACTCAAGAGCGCCAACTTCGAAAAAGTTGGCGTAGCTCAAACTTTACAGCAGTTGGACCCTAATGTCACATTCGGATCACGGCGTGTCCTCAGAATGCGAGAGTGTTCCCTCAACTTTTCAGAGCCATCCGGTCGGGTCGACGACTTCGCCGTTGACCATAACCTCGAAGTGGAGGTGGCAACCGGTGGAGGCGCCGGTGGTACCGCTAAGAGCCACAACATCCCCGCGGGAGACCTGCTGGCCCACCTTCACGCTGGCGGAGGACAGATGGTTGTAGGTGGTCTCCAGGCCGTTGCCGTGGTCGATCACCACGCGGTTACCACCGCCGTAGGGGTGCCAGCCGGTGAATGTCACGGTGCCGCTCGCGGCAGCGTGGACGACGGTGCCGCACTGCGCCGAGTAGTCCTGCCCGCGGTGGAACTCGCCCGAGCCTCCGGTGATGGGGCTGACGCGGTAGCCAAACGGCGACGCCGTGACCATCTGGTCCAGCGGCGCCCCAAGGCTGCCTGCGGAGGCCGCCCGGGTGATCGAGCCGGCGGACTGTGCACTGAGTAACTGCTTGAGCTTTCCGTCCGGATCGCCCTTGGTGGTTACGGCAGTGCGGCTGAAGTCGATCTTGGCCTCTGCTGCTGTCACATCCGGCTGCACGACTGCCGGGCTGGCTGCCGCGCCGGAGCCGGCGTCAGTGGCCAGAACAGGGCCAGTCGAGGGAACTGTGACGGTGAGGGCCAAGCCCGCAGCGGCCAGTGCAATACCCGCCTTTTGCCCTACACCGCTTGCGGCGGCAAAATCCGTTACTTGGCGGAAGGGGCTGCGGCGATCCCTGCGCGCGTCACGGTGCGCGTCGCGCGGACGCTCTGCCGTGATGGCAGCGGCGGGACGCGGCTCCGAGGCAGGGCCGCTCGCACGACGGCGGCCCTTGGCGGTCTGGGTGGTCAACAACGGTTCCTCTCTGGAGAGCCTGCGGAGTTAGCTGTCGGATTCGGGTCAGAGAGATCAACGACCCGGTCCGCCGTGGCAAGCAATCACGCACAGGGGCATCCGATGGATTCCGTGTTTGTGGGTACTTGCCGCTGACGGTCTTCACCCCAAGGCCGCTAAACAGCCAAAAGTGGTTCCCCCGCCCCTGCCAGGAGATGATTCTGCGACTGTTCCGCTGGCAGGGCTCGGCTTCGGATCAGATAACGCTTTGGTATCGGTACTAGTCTCCAACTATAGGCGATTAAGCCGTCCAGAGATAAATCCGTTATCAGCTTGTGGACAACTCTCGGATGGCCCCGGGCTGTCGCGGCAACCTCAGGAACCGATGGTTACAAAGACGTGGGCCGCGACCTCAGGCGGTAGTTCAAGGGCACCTTCGATGTCAGGAACGCGCACCGAAATGTACTCCCCCACGCGCTCCAGGGATACCAGGGCGCCGGGGCGGATGCCGCCTTCATCGAGCTGGACCAGCAGTTCCGGCTCCACTTGGATGGGCTCGGCCAGCCGGTTGACCCTGACACTGGAATCAGGACCATAGCCGGCCATGGCTTCGAGCAGATTCACGACGCCGTCAGGGTTGGGGTCGGCGGGCAGGCCGCCCAGTTCCGCCAGACCCGGGATCGGATTGCCATAGGGCGAGACGGTGGGATGGTTGAGAAGTTCGAAGATCCGCCGCTCCACCCGTTCGCTCATCACATGTTCCCAGCGGCAGGCCTCCTCATGGACGTAGGCCCAGTCGAGTCCGATGACGTCGGCCAGCAGCCGCTCGGCAAGCCGGTGCTTGCGCATGACTTCGATGGCGCGCTTCCGGCCAACCCCGGTCAGTTCAAGGTGGCGGTCTCCGGAGACAACCACAAGCCCGTCGCGTTCCATCCGGCCGACGGTCTGGGAAACAGTGGGACCGGAGTGGCGCAGCCGTTCGGCGATGCGGGCGCGAAGGGCGACGATGTTCTCTTCTTCAAGTTCCAGAATGGTCCGAAGATACATCTCGGTTGTATCGATCAGATCCGTCATTCAGCTCAGCTCCTCGAGCGCCGTCCTTGCGTGATTTCCACCGTACCGTGCGCTGCCGGCAACCTGGCGGGCTCCGCCGTACGTTCGCAGGCCAGCTTAGCCTAATTTGAGTTACTCCGGATAATCTCAATGACCGGACTGTGACGGTCCCTTTTGCCTCCCCCGCGGGACAGTCAGGCAGAATGAAACAACAGGCTCCGCCGCAGCCACCCTGCCGGGCCGTCACCCGAGCCACCCGTAGTACCAGCCGAAAATTGGAGCCACTGTGAGCGACACCAGCATCACGATTCCCGCAAACCTCCTTCCAAAGGACGGCCGGTTCGGCGCCGGGCCGTCCAAGGTCCGCCCGGAACAGATGGCAGCACTCGCCGCGGCGACAAAGCTGCTGGGCACGTCGCACCGCCAGGCGCCGGTCAAGAACCTGGTCGGGTCGGTCCGGAACGGGCTCAGCGCGTTCTTCCGCGCCCCTGAGGGCTATGAGGTCATCCTGGGCGTCGGCGGATCAACCGCGTTCTGGGATATTGCCAGCTTCGGCCTGGTGGAGAACAAGGCACAGCACTTGTCCTTTGGCGAGTTTGGCTCCAAGTTCGCTGCCGCAACCAACAAGGCACCGTTCCTGGCCGATTCCGCCATCATCAAGTCCGAGCCGGGCACCCGTCCGCAAGCCCGGGCCGAAGCCGGCGTCGACGTTTACGCGTGGCCGCAGAATGAGACGTCCACCGGCGTCGCGGCTCCGGTGCGGCGCGTCGAAGGCGCCGATGAGGGTTCGCTCGTCCTGGTGGACGCAACGTCAGCTGCCGGCGGACTGGACGTCGACGTCGCTGAAGCGGATGTGTACTACTTCGCTCCGCAGAAGAACTTTGCTTCCGACGGCGGGCTTTGGCTTGGTTTGTTCTCCCCGGCCGCGCTGGAGCGCGCGGCCCGGATCAAGGCCGGCGGCCGCTGGATCCCGGACTTCCTGGACCTCCAAACCGCGATTGAGAACTCCAGGCTGAACCAGACCTACAACACGCCGGCGCTGGCAACCCTCGTTACCCTCGACGCCCAGGTGCAGTGGCTCAATACGAACGGCGGGCTGGACTTCGCCTCGGCACGGACCGCGGACTCAGCGGGACGGATCTACCGCTGGGCCGAGGCCTCGGCGTTCGCCACCCCGTTTGTGGCAAGGCCAGAGGACCGCTCCAACGTCATTGCGACGATCGACTTCGACGACTCGGTCGATGCAGCCGCGATCGCCGGTGCGCTGCGCGCCAACGGCATTGTGGACACCGAACCGTACCGGAAACTGGGCCGTAACCAACTGCGCATCGCCACTTTCGTGGCCATCGAGCCGGACGATGTCTCGGCTCTGCTGGAATGCATCGACTATGTGGTGGGCGAACTGAAAAAGTAGCACCCCGAACGCAGCGGCGCCGCAGCGTCAGTGTTCGACGGCGCCGCCCGGGTTTTGGCCCCGGGCGGCGCCGTCTGCCGGCGGCCCGCTGCCGTCGGGTCCAGCTTCCCTCCGCGTGCCGGCGGAGACGACACGGAAGTGGTTCAGCCCCCGGGCCCGGCGGTCGAACCGGAGCCGCAGCCTTTTGGCCCGGACGATCCACAACAGCCCGATCAGGGCAGCGACCAGTCCGGACGCCGCCGCGATACTCAGGGCCCAGCGCGGACCGGCAATGTTCGCCACCCAGCCCACGAACGGCGCGCCGATCGGCGTGCCGCCCATAAAGATGGCCATATAGAGCGCCATCACCCGGCCGCGCATCACCGGGTCAGTCGTGGTCTGCACATAGCCATTGGCGCTTGTCATCATCGTGATGGCGAAGAGCCCGACCGGTACCAGTGCCACCCCGAACCAGAAGTAGCTGGGGGCCAGCGCGGCGACGCCGGAGGTCACGCCAAAGGCACCGGCCGCGCCGAAAATGAACCGCAGCCGGGGCTTCTTCCGGCCGGCTGACAGCAGCGCGCCAGCGACCGAGCCGATGGCCATGATGGAGTTCATCAGCCCGAAGGCGCTGGCATCCAGGCCGAATTCCGTTCCGACCATAGCCGCGATGAACAACACGAAGTTCAGTCCCAGCGTGCCCACAATAAAGACCGCAACGAGCACCACCACTATGTCCGGCCGAAACCGCACATAGCGCAGCCCTTCGCGGATCCGCCCCTTGCCGGCAGCCGCGCGGGGCAGCAGGCGCAGCGTCGTGGCGGGAATCTTCCACAGGCTCAGCAGCAGCGCCACAAAGGTCAGGGTGTTGATCATAAAGACCCAGCCCGGGCCGACCGCAACCGTGAGGACACCCGCCACCGCCGGTCCGATCATCCGGGCCACATTAAAGGAAGCGCTGTTGAGGGCCACCGCGTTGGGCAGGTACTCATCGTGGACCAGTTCCGAGACGAAGGTCTGCCGCACCGGGGCGTCGAGGGCGGACACGACTCCCAGCAACAGGGCGAACCCATAGACGTGCCATAGCTGCGCCGCACCGGAAATCACCAGGATGCCCAGCCCTGCACTTAGCAGTGCCATCGCGGACTGGGTCAGGATGAGCAGCTGTTTGCGGTGGTAACGGTCCGCCATCAGCCCGGCGACGGGAGCGAGGAAAAGCTGGGGTCCCAGCTGCAGGGCCATCGTGATGCCCATGGCGCTGGCGTCGTGCTCGGTCAGGTGGTCAAAAACGAGCCAGTCCTGGGCTGTGCGCTGCATCCAGGTCCCGATATTGGAGACGATCGCCCCGACGAACCAGATCCGGTAGTTCAGGATGTGCAGGGACTTGAAGGTGGACATCATGTCCAGCCCTCACTGCGCAGCATCCCCGATTGTTCCAACCGCTAGTGCGCCTCTGCCTCAGGATGCTCGTCCGGGCCGTCACCTGCGGCATCGTCGGAGTCATCGCCGTCAGAGTCATCGCCGTCAGGGTCGCCGGTGCCGGCCTCGGGGGCGTCCTCAAAACCGCCGGGGACCAAGGCCGCGTCAGAGCTGCCGGTGTCCTCGCGGGTTGCCGCCCGTGCCGGGGAGCCAGCTTCATCCGCGGCCTGTTCATCGCCCGGGCGGACGCGCTCGGCCCACGGGATCCACTCGGGCGGCAGGATCGAGTCCGCGGAAGGCAAAAGGCCCAGTTCGTCCACCGTGACAACCTTGGACCTGGAGTTCCTGGTGAGCACGGCGTACCACTGCCAGCCGCCGTAGCCGGCAAGCTTCGATTCGAAGAGGTGTGTGACCAGGCGGTCGCCTTCGCTTTTGGCCGCCAGGTGCCGGCCGACCTGTTCGGCGGGGGCGATGCCCTCAATGGCAGCGCGGGCAGCGTCGACCGCGGCGGCCAGGAAAGCATCAGGCTTGCCGGTGCGCCACACGGGAACCCCGGCCCGCGGCTTGGTGCCTTCTTTGCTTCCGGCTTTTTTGTCCCCGGCGGCTGCCGGCGGGGTCCTAGTACTATCCGGAGTCATCGCCGCGGCCTACGCGTCCAGCTCGTCGGCAACCCTACGCAGGGCGACGGCGATCGCCTTGCCCTTGTTGCCTTCCGGGTACTTGCCCGCGGAAAGTGTTCCGGACAGGTTGTCCAGAACGCTGACAAGGTCCTGCACGAGCGGAGCAAGATCCTTTGCGCTGGGCCGCTTGGCCTTGGCGATGGACGGCGTCTTGTCAAGCACGCGCAGGCCCAGGGCCTGGGCGCCCTTACGGCCGTCAGCGACCCCGAATTCAACCCGGGTGCCGGCCTTGAGCTCGGTTACGCCCTCGGGCAGCGCCGACTTCGGCAGGAAGACTTCCTGGCCGTCCTCGCCCGCGAGGAATCCGAAGCCTTTTTCCTTGTCATACCACTTGACCTTGCCGGTAGGCACGTAATCAACCTTCTTCGTTCCGCTGGTGACACGGCCGGCGGCCACCGCGTCCGCATTGATATGCGGGTTTAGGGTGTGGCTGCCCGGACCGTGCTGGTCTGTTCCCCCAAGGTTATCCTGCCCAGTCCACTTTGCTTGGTTGGGGCGCGGGACAAGCCGGGCTGTTAGCGTTAGCCTCATGACTGAACTGCGTTTTCGGCGGCCGCTGCTGATCATTGCTGCGGGCGCCGCCGTGCTCTCACTCACGGCCGTCGGCGTCGTGATGGCGATGGCCCTCAGCAGTGAAGTGCCGCCGGTGTGGGTCACCGCCACTGCCCTTTACGGCCTTCCGGCTTCTTTCCTGCTGATGCTCCTGCTTGTGATCGAGTCCGTGGCAGCCCGGCGACGGTCCCGGGAACCGGACGGAAGGTAACGTTGCACTGATGTCCCTTATCCGCGCGCTTAGCAAGGAACTGCAGTCACGCAGCGACGATTCGCTGCGTGCGTTGTTCGCCGCGCGGCCGGACCTTATTTCCCCCGGCGTGCCGGACTTTGCGGCCCTCGCGGCCCGCGCCAGCGGACGCGTCAGCGTACAGCGAGCCCTGGAGCGGCTCAACCGCCCGGAAATGCAGGTCCTCGAGACGCTGCACCTGTGCACGAATACGGACACCGGTCACAGCACCACGGCGCCGATGCTGAAGAAGCTCATCTATGGCTCCACCCTGGCCGCCCTTGAAAAGATACTGCATTCACTCCAGGAACTGGCCCTCGTCCACCGCGCGGAACCGCCGCACGGCACCCCTCCGGTTGCCGGCGCGAAGCTGCGCTACTACCTGCCGGTGGGCAGCCTCAAGGACGTGATCGGAATCTACCCGGCCGGACTGGGCCGCAGCTACACCGAACTCGTGCGGCTTCAGCCCGCTTTCGCCCAGCGCGTGGTTCAGCTTGTCGGCGAACTCCACCGCGACGGCGCCTCCATCTCCCCCGCGGCCACCCCGATGGAAGCTGCACTTTCGCTCCAGCACTGGACGGCCACGCCGGAGTGTCTCCGGCAGATCCTGCACGCCGCCCCGGAACGCACTGCGGCGCTGCTTGCCCGCTTCGGAAACTGGGCCATGGGCGCAGTTCCGCAAGCGCAACGGCGGGCGTCAGTGCTGCACGAGGCCGCCGACGTCGGGCCGATTGACTGGCTGCTGGCCCGCGGACTGCTGGTCCCGCTGGATGCCGCGCATGTGGAGCTCCCGCACAGCGTCGGGGTCGCCCTGCGTGGCGGCTACGTCATCGAGAAATTTGCGCTCACACCCCCGCTGCCGCGGTTGGGTTCCACCTCCGCCGCGCTGCGCCGGAACGCCGCCCTGGGCGCGATCGCCGAGACCCTGCGGCTGGTGGGTGAGCTGCTCCACATCGTCCGCGAACAGCCACTGGTCACGCTGCGCAGCGGGGGCGTGGGCGTCCGGGAGCTCAAGCGGCTGGCGGATGCGCTGCGCACCGATATACACGACGCCGGCGTCCTGGCGGAGCTTTGCGCTCTGGCCGGCCTGATCCGGCTCGACGTGGATAGTTCCGCCTGGGTCCAGCCGGCGCAGCTGGAGTGGTTGACCCTTCCGCGGCAAGAGCAGTGGCTCTGGCTGGTCAACGCCTGGCTCGCCAGCGAACGTGCGCCTTCCCTTGTGGGAGAGCCCGTGAATGGCCAGACGGCAGTGCCGGCCGTACACCGCGGTATGGCCGGCAGCACCGTCAACGCGCTCTCGGCCGAGGCCCAGCGCCCGGACGCCCCGGTGGTCCGGAAGAGGATCCTGGAAATCATGGCGGAACTGACCCATGAGGCCGCTGTGGCGGACGGGAACGCCCCGGTCCTGGATGCCGCGGCAGTGTTGGAGCGGGCCGACTGGGCCCAGCCGCGGATGGCACGGCGTTTTAGCTCGCTGATCCGGGGGGTGCTGGCGGAGGCCGAAATGCTGGGCCTCATCGGCTCGGGCGCACTGAGCCAGATCGGGACGGCCATCGCGGCCGAACAGCCCGAGGAGGCGCTGGGGATCCTGGGCGAACACCTGCCGGCCGCCTTGAACCACGTCCTGCTCCAGGCCGACCTCACCGCGGTGGCCCCCGGCTACCTCGCACCGGAGCTGACCGGCAAGCTCCTCACAATGGCCGATGCCGAGGGCCAGGGGCCAGCCACGATCTACCGTTTCTCCGTCTCCTCGGTCCGGCGTGCCCTTGATTCGGGCCAGGATGCCCAGGCGCTCCTGGATTTCCTGGGCCTGCACTCGGCCACGGCGATCCCCCAACCACTGAAGTACCTGATCGAAGACACGGCCGCCCGGCACGCCAAGCTGCGGGTGGGCTCGGCTGCCAGCTTCATCCAGAGCGAGGACGAAACGGCCCTCCAGGAGCTGCTCAACGCTCCCGGTGCCGCCGGCCTGGGTTTGGTCAGGATTGCCCCCACCGTGCTGGTCTCGCACGCCGCGCCGCGGGAAACAGCTCAGCTGCTGCGGAACCTTGGGCTGTCGCCTGCGGTGGAGGAGGCGGGGCCCGGCGGAATCCGGCTGCGCCGCGCCACAGCTGCGCCCGGGATTGCGCGGCCCGTGTACAGCGCACCGCGCACCGCCCCCCGGAGGCCGACGTCGACGCCCAACTGGTGGTGCTTCGCCGTGAACGTCCCGCTGCGTCCACCCCCGGCGGCCCTGCTGCCGCAGCCCCCGGCAGCGAAGAAGCGACCCAGCTTGGCCTGGAGACCCTGCAGAAGGCGATCCGGCTCAAACAACGGGTGGTCATGAACGTCGTCGACGGGATGGGGAATGCGGTGCGCGAAACGGTTGTTCCGGTAGCCGTGAGCGGCGGACGGGTTCGGGTCTTCGATCCGGCACGGGAAACCGAACGTGTACTGTCCATCCACCGCATTATTGACGTCGAGGCCGCAGAGGAACTACTCCAGTGAATGACGGACCGCTGATCGTCCAGAGCGACAAAACGATCCTGCTCGAGGTGGACCACGAGCTTGCCACCGAGGCCCGCCACGCCATCGCCGCGTTCGCCGAGCTGGAACGTGCACCCGAGCACATCCACAGCTACCGGCTCACGCCGCTGGGCCTCTGGAACGCCCGCGCGGCAGGCCTGGACGCCGAAAAAGTGCTGGACACCCTGCTGAAGTACTCCCGTTTCCCGGTTCCGCATTCCTTGTTGATCGACGTTGAAGAGACCATGTCGCGGTACGGCCGGCTGCGGCTGGAGAAGGACCCGCAGCACGGCCTCGTGATGCGCACCTCGGACTATCCGGTCCTGGAAGAGATCAGCCGTGCCAAGAAAATCGCCCCGCTGCTGGGCCCCAGGATCGACGGCGAGACTGTTGTGGTGCACTCCTCCCAGCGCGGGCAGCTGAAACAGCTGCTGCTCAAGATCGGCTGGCCGGCCGAGGATCTCGCAGGCTACGTCGATGGCACCCCGCACCCGATCTTGCTCAACGAAACCGGGTGGAAGCTGCGCCCGTACCAGCAGCTGGCGATGGAGAACTTCTGGGCCGGCGGCAGCGGCGTGGTCGTACTGCCGTGCGGAGCCGGCAAAACCCTCGTTGGTGCCGCTGCGATGGCCACCAGCTCCACCACAACGCTGATCCTGGTGACCAACACCGTCTCCGCCCGGCAGTGGAAGGACGAGCTGCTCAAGCGGACCTCCCTGACCGAGGAGGAGATCGGCGAGTACTCGGGCTCCGTCAAGGAAGTCCGCCCGGTCACGATCGCCACCTACCAGGTACTGACCACCAAACGCGGCGGGCTCTACTCCCATTTGGAACTCCTGGACGGCAACGACTGGGGGCTGATCATCTACGACGAGGTCCACCTCCTGCCGGCCCCGATCTTCCGGATGACAGCGGACCTGCAGGCTCGGCGCAGGCTCGGCCTCACCGCCACCCTGATCCGCGAGGACGGCCGGGAGGGCGAAGTCTTCAGCCTGATCGGCCCTAAGCGCTATGACGCGCCGTGGAAGGATATCGAGGCCCAGGGGTACATCGCACCGGCCGACTGCGTGGAGGTTCGGATCGACCTGCCGCGGGACGAACGCGTAGCCTACGCGATGGCCGAGGAGGCGGACAAGTACCGGCTCTGCGCGACGTCCGAGTCCAAGACTGTGGTGGTGGAACGGCTCGTAGCGGAGCATGCCGGCGAGCAGCTGCTGGTGATCGGCCAGTACATCGACCAGTTGGATGAGATCGGCGAGCGCCTGCAGGCACCGGTGATCAAGGGTGACACGTCCGTGAAGGAACGCCAGAAGCTCTTTGACGCTTTTCGGGCCGGCGAGGTGCAGACCCTTGTGGTGTCCAAGGTCGCCAATTTCTCCATCGACCTGCCGGAGGCTTCGGTGGCGATCCAGGTGTCGGGTTCCTTTGGTTCCCGGCAGGAGGAGGCCCAGCGCCTTGGCCGGCTGCTGCGTCCTAAGAAGGACGGCCGCGCCGCACGCTTCTACTCCCTCGTGGCCAGGGACACCCTGGACCAGGAGTTCGCGGCCAAGCGCCAGCGCTTCCTCGCCGAGCAGGGTTATGCCTACCGGATCATGGACGCTAAGGACGTGGGGAGCAGCTCCGCCTCCGACTGATCCGGGCACCGCCCCGTGCAGGGGCGGCGGGGCCCCGGGCTAGCGGGTATACGTTGACCCGTCCCGTTCCAGGGCGCCGGTACGCGGGTCCCGCTGGGGACGCTGGTAGGCGAACTCGCCGCCGCTGCGGCCGCCGAAGGGGCGCCCGTGATCAGCAAATTCTTCCCGGAA
Organism: Arthrobacter sp. H16F315; assembly: GCF_024124825.1. Lineage (GTDB taxonomy): Bacteria > Actinomycetota > Actinomycetes > Actinomycetales > Micrococcaceae > Arthrobacter. The sequence continues at coordinate 240,773 of NZ_JAMXSS010000002.1, forward strand.
GAACGCCAGACACCACTGACCCATTTGGAGGCGGGCGCCGGTGCGCAGCACCGAGGACGATCCCGGACCGAAGCTTCCGGTGACTTTGCCGTGCCGGACCAGGACGTATTCGTCCTGGTCATTGTGGACTATTTCCGCATGCACGCCGTCGAGTCCGGGAAGCTGCAGTTCGGCGGATTCGTCACTGCCGATGCGCACCCGGTCCGCAGCAAGGCTAAATACCCGGGGAACCTGGCCGTTCCAGGCCTGCGCGTCCTGCACAAAGATCAGCCGGGGCTGTCCGCCGCCGCGGGTGTAGTGGGTGGTGGTAATGCGGCGGGCAATCCTGCGCTTGACGGTCGGCAGCAGCGGGAACAGGGTCCCGGGGGAAGCAGAGAAAACTTGCGGGCCGGCGCACGCCGGCCCTGTTTCAGGAGCGGCGCCAGCGCTCCCAGCTTTCCCAACTTGATGTGGGGTGACCTGGTGATCACACGCTGCGACGCCGGCACGTCGACGGCTCCGAGGCTGATGATTCTGCCCTCGGGTCCCTCGATAATCACCGTCAGGCCCTGCTCTGACAACGTTTTGGCCAAAGGCCTGATGTCGCCGAGCGTAGGCATCCGTTGCGACAGGAGGGCATCCATACGGTCCAGGGCGACGACGACTTCGCTGCCGGCCGCCGTCACCGATCCGCGAGCCTGTTCCCCGGTTGCCTCCTGCAGGGAAAAGTCCAGATTGATGTCGGCCCGGAAGCGCGGGGCCATGGTCAGCCCCTGTTCTCGTCGGAACCCAAGGCGTCCTTATCGCTGGTGGTCACTCGAAGGCTTCCGTTCAGCTTCCAGGTGGCGCGCGGCGCGTCCGGGCCGATGTCGCGGGGAACTTCGATGGTCATATCAATGAAGTTGTAGTTGATGGCAGCGCCTTTGCCGGTCAGATACGACCACATCTCCTCGGCAAGATCCGCCCAGTCGCGGATACTCCGGTCCGCAGGTCCGGCGCTGTCCACTGGGTTGCTCTCAGTCGTCACTTTGTGTCCTCTTCATTGAGTACCGCCCAAGCCGCCGCGGCAGAGTGTTTTCGATAGGGTCACTCTACTGGCGGTGCCCGTGCAGGGGAATGGTATTGCCCTGCAGCCTGCCCCTCCGACGGTGTCCGCGCCTGCCGCCGCCGGCCCCCGTACACACTCAACACACATCCATCGTTCAGAAAACTCCCAGATTCTGGGAGGATCATGGGAACTATGAAAAAGAACGGTCCCGAAGCCAAGCTGCTCGTCGTCGATGATGAACCAAACATCCGCGAGCTGCTCTCTACCTCGCTGCGCTTTGCCGGCTTTGAAGTCGTCTCGGCGTCCAACGGCCGCGAGGCCCTGGCTGCCGCGGAACTCCATGCCCCGGACCTGGCGGTCCTGGACGTGATGCTGCCCGATATGGACGGTTTCACCGTCACCAGGCGGCTGCGCGCGGCGGGAAAGCACTTTCCCGTCCTTTTTTTGACCGCCAAGGACGACACCGAAGACAAGGTCATGGGTCTGACGGTAGGCGGCGACGACTATGTCACCAAACCGTTCAGCCTCGACGAGGTCGTGGCACGGATCCGTGCTGTTCTTCGCCGCACGCAGCCCCTGCAGGATGACGATGCGGTGATCCGCGTCGACGACCTGGAGCTCGACGACGACGCCCACGAAGTCCGCCGCGGCGGGACGGTGATCGAGTTGTCCCCCACCGAATTCAAGCTCCTGCGGTACCTCATGCTGAACCCCAACCGGGTGCTGTCCAAGGCCCAGATCCTGGACCACGTTTGGGAATACGACTTCAACGGAGACGCCTCGATCGTTGAGTCTTACATCTCCTACCTGCGCCGCAAGGTGGACATCGATCCCGACGCGCCGGCCCTCATCCAGACCAAACGGGGTGTGGGCTACGTGCTGCGGACGGCCGAGAAGCGCTGACCTTGTTGCTCCACCGTTGGAAGTCGGCATCGCTGAGGTCACAGCTGGTCGCCATCATGACCGCCCTGATGCTGGTGGCCCTCACTGCCACCGGCGCAGGAACCCTGACCCTGCTGCACAGCTACCTCCAGGGGCAGGTCGACGACAAGCTCCGGGCCGCCGTCGCCTCGGTCCGGCAGCAACAGTCCTTTAGCCAGCTGCAGGACCAGAACCAGAACATCCCTACCGACTACTCGCTGATGCTGTTCGCGCCGGGACAGAAGCCTGTGCCGTTCGGCGGAGACAAGGAAATACACCCGGAAATCACCGGTATCAGCCCCGCGGATGTTGTCGGTCTCCAGCAGGTCCCGTTCCAGGTCCGCGGAACGGACGGGCACAACTGGCGGGTGGTCGCCCTCAACGTCGTCGACAGCAACGAGCGAACCTCCGTCGTTGTCATCGGACTGCCCTTGTGGCCGGTCGATTCCGTGATGGAACACGCGGTGCTGGTGGTCGTCGGCGTCGGGCTGCTGACCCTTGTCCTGGCCTTTTTCATCGCCACGTGGAGCATCTCCCGGTCCTTCCGGCCGCTGGCCCGGGTCGAAAAAACGGCTGCAGCCATTGCGGCCGGCGATCTCTCCCGGCGTGTCGACGTCGACACACCCCACACTGAGGTGGGCCGGCTGGGCACCTCCCTTAACGCCATGCTCGCCCACATTGAAACTGCCTTCGCCGCCCGGATGGCCTCGGAAGCGAAGATGCGCCGCTTCGCCGCCGACGCCTCCCATGAACTGCGCACCCCCCTCGTAACGATCCGCGGCTTCTCCGAGCTGTACCGGCAAGGCGCCCTCGCCACCCCGGCGGACGTGGCGACTGCCATGGGCCGAATCGAAAGCGAAGCCAAGCGGATGGGGACCATGGTGGAGGACCTGCTGCTGCTCGCCAGGATCGACGAGCAGCGCCCGTTGCAGCAGAAGCCCGCCGATCTGCTGCTGATTGCCAATGACGCCGTTGTTGACACCCAGGCGAGCGACCGCGGACGCACCATCTCACTGGCCGGGCTGGAGGGCCGTCCGCCGGCACCGGCGCCGGTCATTGGTGACGAGGCGAAATTGCGGCAGGTCGTGGGGAATCTGGTGGGCAACGCCCTGCGCTACACGCCGGAGGGAACGCCGATCGAACTTGCCGTCGGCGTACGGACCGCCGCGGACGGCAGCCGGCAGTCCGTGATCGAGGTCCGCGACCACGGCCCGGGGGTTCCCGACGAGGAAGCCGCGAGGATCTTTGAGCGGTTTTACCGGGCGGACACTTCCCGAACGCGGGAGACCGGCGGCAGCGGCCTGGGACTGGCTATTGTCGCGGCCATTGTCGGCTCGCATGCCGGCACGGTCAGGGCCGCGAAGACCGATGGCGGCGGGGCAACCCTGGTGGTCAGCCTGCCGTACCTGGACGGGGTGGCGGCGGACGACGGTTCGGCCGACAGCACGGTCGCCGGTGAAACGGCCTCCTCCGGTGGCGGTTCCGGGAAGTAGGCTTTTCGCGATCGTTGCGGCCTTATCCACATAAGCGGGCCACCCGCTTCCGGGGACCTGGTGGATTTCCTAGGCTCGGGGTGACCGGATATCCCGGAGCATCCACTGCAGAGAGGTCATCCCATGAGCATTATCTCCGTCGATACTGAACTCCTCGAGCTCAAGTCGGCAACCGTCAAAGCCACGGTCGACCGGATCAGCGCCGACGTGCAGGCAATGAAAAGCGGGCTCGATGAGCTGCAGGCCACGTGGCGCGGCGCGGCGGCCACCAACTTCCAGGCCTTGGTGTCCGAGTGGACCCTCACCCAGGGAAAAGTGGAGGCGTCGCTGGCCTCCATCAACCTGGCACTGAACTCCGCCGCAGCGAGCTACGCCCAAGCCGAGCTGAACAACACCCAACGTTTCAGTTGACCGGCAGTGCCCGTCAGAGCGGGATTCAGCCCCCCGGCGCGGGTTCAGGCTTCGGGAGTGCCCTGGTGGAAGCGAAGACGCCATTGCGCCCCGTCCTGGACCCACAGGGAGCTGCGCAGGGCTGCTGCGGCCCGGGTGTGGCTGCGGTACGTCAGGAGGACTGAGTGCTCTCCCACCCGGTCTGCTCCCAGTACCTCCATCTCGACGGCGCCATCGGGGCGCTCTTGGAGGGACATCATCACGGCGTCCCGCGTCCAGATCCGGCCCGAGCTGCCAATCTCGGTGTAGTCCGGGTGCAGCAGCACTCCCGTGCGTCCGACGTCGGCGCGTGTGTCCGGGCGGAGCAACTCGCGTTCGAGTGCCTCGACGATCGCTTCCGGGCTCGCGTCAATGCCGGGTGCGGGCATTGCGTCCCCGTCGAGCTCGCTGAAGAGGTCCGGTTCGTCAAAAACGGACGCTTCAGCGAGAACGCGCTGCTGGCGGGCCGTCGCCGCTTGCGGCACCGCCCGCCCGGATGTGGGCGGCGCAGCGGCTGCGGTGTTCTCGGAGCCGAACCCGGGCCCCTGACGGACTGCAACACCCTGCTGGTAGGCCGTCGCAGCGGCCCGGGCCCGGTCATCCGCCGCCTCGTTAAGATCATGCCCGGCGTGGCCGCGCACCCATTCGAAGGTGTACTTGCGGCCCACCAGGGCCTGGTCGATTTCCTTGAGCAACTCCACATTCATCACCGGCTTGCCGTCGGCTTTGCGCCAGCCCTTGCGCTTCCATCCTGGCATCCACTTGGTGACGGAATTGATGACGTACTGGCTGTCGCAGAGGATGTGCAGGTCCTCGCCGGACAGGTGCGCGGTCGAGCGCACCAGGTCCAGCACTGCCATAAGCTCGCCCATGTTGTTGGTGCCGTGCGGCCATCCCCCGGCCCGCCAGCAGTCATCGTCCACGTACCAGGCCCACCCGGCCGGGCCGGGATTTCCTAAAGCCGAACCGTCGGCTGCCGCTGTAATCGTCACTGCACCATCCTGCCAGACCCGCACCGCCGTCGGCGCCCCGCCGGGGTGGTTGGCACTCACGCCGACGGCGGCCCCGCCCGAAGGAGGGACCGCCGTCGTTATACGCACATTTCAGGGCCGAGGTTCCGGCCCCGGCAGTCGGTTGGTTAGAAACCGCCCATGCCGCCCATGCCGCCCATGTCGTCGCCGCCACCCATGGCCGGAGCGTTCTTCTCCGGCTTGTCGGCCACAACGGCCTCGGTGGTGAGGAACAGGCCGGCAATGGATGCCGCGTTCTGCAGTGCAGAGCGGGTGACCTTGACCGGGTCGTTGATGCCGGCAGCCAGCAGGTCGACGTATTCGCCGGTTGCAGCGTTCAGGCCGTGGCCTGCGGGCAGGCCGCGGACCTTGTCGACCACAACGCCGGGCTCGAGGCCGGCGTTGAAGGCGATCTGCTTCAGCGGAGCGTCGATGGCAACGCGGACGATGTTCGCGCCGGTTGCTTCATCACCCGTGAGGTTCAGGTTGGCGAAAGCCTTGAGGCCAGCCTGGATCAGGGCAACACCACCGCCGGCGACGATGCCCTCTTCAACAGCAGCCTTCGCGTTGCGGACAGCGTCCTCGATGCGGTGCTTGCGTTCCTTGAGCTCGACCTCGGTTGCGGCACCGGCCTTGATGACTGCAACGCCGCCGGCCAGCTTGGCCAGGCGTTCCTGCAGCTTCTCGCGGTCGTAGTCCGAATCGGAGTTCTCGATCTCGGAACGGATCTGGGAGACGCGGCCGGCGATCTGGTCGGCGTCGCCTGCCCCCTCGACGATGGTGGTCTCGTCCTTGGTCACAGTGACCTTGCGGGCGCGGCCCAGGAGTTCGAGTCCGGCGGTCTCAAGCTTGAGGCCGACTTCCTCGGAGATGACCTGGCCGCCGGTGAGGATGGCGATGTCGGCGAGCTGCGCCTTGCGGCGGTCACCGAAGCCCGGAGCCTTGACGGCAACGGACTTGAAGGTGCCACGGATCTTGTTGACGATCAGGGTGGCCAGGGCCTCGCCCTCGATGTCTTCGGCAATGATCAGCAGCGGCTTGGAGGACTGCATGACCTTTTCGAGGACAGCAACCAGTTCCTTGACGTTGGAGATCTTGGAGTTGACGATCAGGATGTAGGGATCCTCGAGGACCGTTTCCTGGCGCTCAGCGTCGGTGACGAAGTAAGCGGAGATGTAGCCCTTATCAAAGCGCATGCCTTCGGTGAGCTCCAGCTCCAGGCCGAAGGTGTTCGACTCCTCGACGGTGATGACGCCTTCCTTGCCGACCTTATCCAGGGCCTCGGCAATCAGGGCGCCAATCTCGTTGTCACCGGCAGAGATCGACGCGGTGGCGGCAATCTCTTCCTTGGTTTCGATTTCCTTGGCGGAGGCCAGGAGCTCGCGGGTGACGGCTTCAACAGCCTTTTCGATGCCGCGCTTGAGGGACAGGGGGTCAGCTCCGGCCGCGACGTTGCGCAGGCCTTCCTTGACCAGGGCCTGAGCCAACACGGTAGCGGTGGTGGTTCCGTCGCCAGCGACGTCATCCGTCTTCTTGGCAACTTCCTTGACCAGCTCGGCGCCGATCTTTTCGTAAGGATCGTCCAGCTCGATCTCCTTGGCGATGGAAACGCCATCGTTGGTGATCGTGGGGCGCCCCACTTCTTTTCGAGGACGACGTTGCGTCCACGCGGGCCGAGGGTGACCTTGACGGCGTCGGCGAGGATGTTCAGGCCCCGCTCAAGACCGCGGCGTGCCTCTTCATCAAATGCAATGATCTTGGCCATAACGGCAGTAGTCCTTTCGGGACAGTCGTTAAGAATGAACCTATGCTGCGGTGCCCGCGACGGACGATCCTTGCCCGGCGGCCTCTGTATGCCGCCAGGCCAGGGATCTCACCCCAACCAGGTATTTCTCTCGCTCCCGGCTCGGCCGCCTCAACTCCGCAGCCGGTCGAACCGGGCGTCGTTTTAGCAGTCAATGCGCAGGAGTGCTAACTCAATAATTAGCACTCCCCCGGGGAGAGTGCAAGCAGTAGGCGCGCCGAAAAGCTGCTGTCGGCCAACTGGCACCGTTCCGGAACGACGCAATACGCTACGGGCGATCACTTCCCGCTGCTGCCCGCCGTTTCGCTGCCGCTCATGGTTGCCGTGTTGTCCGGTCCGTAAGTGTAGAGAACGTAGTTTGCGGAGCTGACGTCACCGTGGCCATCGAAAGTGATCCGCCCGGATTGGCCGTCGTAGTCGGGACGCTTGCCGGCCCGCAGAGTGTCGAGGCATTCCTGGTAGCTCTTGCACACCTCGGCCGCGCCCGAAGGCCCGGTGCCGCCGGACGTCTCGGCGCTGCCGCCTGAGACCGCCACGAGACCGGCGGCGATGGAGGTGCCGGCGTCATCCTGCGCCGCTGCGGCGGCGATGGCGGCGAGGTTCACGGCGTCGTACGCCTCCGCGGCAAACGCCATGTCCTTCAACCCGGGATCCACGGAGACCAGCTCGCCCTGGAATTTTGCTGAGGCGAAAGTTCCCGGCAGGATCCCGCGGGCACCGTCGAGGGCGCTGGAGCCGAGTCCTGAACCGTACTGGTTGACCGCCCCGTCGGCGAGGATGAGCTTCTTTCCGGCAACTCCGGCGTTGTTCAGCTCGGCGATGGCGCCTTGGGCGGCTGCGCGGGAAATCAGCACGACGGCATCTGGAGCCGCGGCCTTGACGGCAGCCGCCGCCTGCTGCGCCTGTCCCGGGGCGAACCCGACGACGGCGGCGGTCCCGAGGCCGGACGCCTTGGCCGCGGCTGCCACAGCGTTGGATACATCCTTTCCGTAGCTGCCTTCTTCGTACACCACGCCGATGGTTGCGGCGCCACCGTCCTTGGCGAGCTTAACGAGTACGGGCGCCTGTGCGATGTCGGCCGCCGAAGTCCGGAAATAGAAGCCCTTACTTGGATAACTGCTGAGGCCGCTGGCGGAATTTGCTGGTGAAATCACGGCAATCCTGGCAGCGGACAGGACATCGATGGCGGCCGGCGCCCTGCTGGAATCCGTTGGACCGATAACCACGTCGGCTTTGGCGGCAACCAGCGCCTTGGCCTGCGCTGCCGTGTCAACACTGATTGTTGCCGGCAGCAGTTCCACCGGCTTGCCCTTGTGCCCGCCGGCGGCATTGATCTCCCTGACGGCCAGTTGCGCCGCCGCCAGTTGGGGGGCGTTAAGGAAATTCTGCGCCCCGGTATTGTCCAGGATCAACCCGATGCGCAGGGTGCCGTCACCGCTCGCTTCTGCCGGCTCAACGCGGGCGCCCCGGCCGGGCCCAGGCAGGCGGTGGTGGTCAACGCGGCCACAGCAGCCACCACGGCCGCTCGTCCCAGCCGCAGCGGGGCCATCCGGCGGGCGACAGTGCCGGCGTCGGTCCGTCGAGCGGACACATCGTGGCCTGGGCCGCTGGACGCCTGCGGTGCGGTGTCCGTCACGGGGCGGGCCTGACGCTTTCGGCCTGCGGGCCCTTCTCGCCCTCGCCGACTTCGAGCTCCACACGCTGGCCCTCCGCCAGGGAACGCTGGCCGTCCCCGCAAGGGCAGACCAGTGCACAAAGACGTCTGCGCCGGAGCTGTCTACGGTGATAAAGCCGTAGCCCTTGTCGGCGTTAAACCACTTGACGGTTCCCAATGCCATGGTGTCCACACTTTCAGTTGCCCAGCGGGCGCCCCAGCATCCGCCGGGCCGGGGAGTGCTAAAAACTAAGTCCGCAAGTACTGTACCCGCAGCTTTATGCTGCCGCGCAGCCCTGGGGCGCCACTGCCGGTCAATAGTTATTTAGGCGTAACCGGAACAGCTAGCTAAGGCGCAAGCGGACCGGGTTACGCGAATCCGGGCGCCAGGACAACAACGAGTGGCAGCTGGAATTCGGCGGAATCCACCACGCTTGGGATGCCCAGGAGTTGGCCAAGGGCCTCGGCATTGTCCTTCTGCCCGACCCCGTTGTAGAAGACCACCGAGCGCTGCTGCGGCAATCCGCCCCAGTTTCCGAGCGCGCCGACAGTCCAGCCGGCGGTGGTAACGGTTCCGCCCACCCGGTTCGCCAGCCCTGCCGTGGCGGTGCCGTTGAAGATGGCCACGGGCTGGGTCTTGTCGATGGCTGCGGCCGAGGTGGTGGCTGCGGGAGTCGCAGCCGGCGACTCGCTGGCCGGCGGGCTGGACGGGCTGGAAGGGGCTTCGCTGGAGGTCGCAGGGGCGGCAGATGCAGCGGCGCTGCTGCCGCTCTGCCCGGCCGCTGCCTGCGTGCTGTCGGCAGCGGAGGAGAAGCCGATCTTCGGCAGAAAAATGAACGCGACGAGGCCAATGGCCAAGGCCGCGGCACCGGCGCCCAGGATCGGGCCCAGGCGGCGGCGGTGGCGTGATTCGGCGACCGTCCGATGGACACCTTGGCGTGCGGAGGTCTCCGGGACCCGATCGAATTCATCCCGAGCGTATTTGGTCATGGTAAAACAATGTCCTTGCTGATTTCTGACGAACCGGCCGCGCTTGCTGGCGCGCAGCAATGTGCGCATCCGGCTGTGCTTTACGCGTCTGAGCCCAAGCGGCGGGCAGTGCGCGCACGTTGGCGTGACGTACGTAGTCTACGCAGTCTCTTTACCAACATCGGATCATGGGCCAGTGCATCCTCGGTGTCGATAAGGGCATTGAGGATCTGGTAATAGTGCGTGGCGGACAGATCGAAGAGTTCGCGGATGGCTTGTTCTTTGGCGCCGGCGTATTTCCACCACTGCCGTTCCAACGCCAGCATTTGCTGGTCCCGGCTGCTCAGTGGCGACTCCGGGTTGATCCCGGCGACAGGAGATTCCGCCGTCGGAAGGTGCTCTTGTGCTTGTTCGGCCACGACACGCTCCCTGGCTGGATCCGATGAAAAGTCTCCCCCATGGTACGGGCGAATAACACCCTTGTCATTTGCCGGCCTGCAAGAATGGGCTCTGTGCATGACTCCGACTTCCCTGCCTCCGATGCCCTTTTCGAGCTGGAGCCCCCAGCGGGCCAGGCCGCGGGTTTCAGTGAGTTGGCCCGCCTGCCCCTGGATGAGCTCGTCGCCGACGACTGGGCTGAGGCACTGGCCCCGGTCGAGGGGCAATTGCGGGACGTCCTGGCCTACCTGGGCCGGGAGTCTTCCGCTGGCCACAACGTCTTGCCGGCGCCGTCGAAGGTGCTGCGGGCCTTCCGGCAGCCTCTGGCGGACGTCCGGGTGTTGATTCTGGGCCAGGACCCGTATCCGACGCCGGGCCATGCCGTTGGACTGTCCTTCGCCGTCGACGGCGCCACTCGGCCCATCCCCCGCAGTCTGGCCAACATCTACAAGGAGCTTCACGCCGATCTGGGGCTGCCTGCGCGGATCCACGGTGACCTCGGCCCTTGGTCCGATCAGGGGTGCTGCTGCTCAACAGGGTCCTCAGCGTCCGGGCCGGGGCGGCTGGCTCGCACCGGAACAAGGGTTGGGAAGCCATTACAGCGGCGGCAATCACCGCCGTAGCCAAGCGCACAACAGCCGGCGGCGCACCCGCCCCGCTGGTGGCAATCCTCTGGGGCAGGCACGCCGAGGCTGTCCGCCCGCTGCTGTCTTCCACGCCCGTGATCGCCAGCGCCCACCCGAGTCCGCTCTCCGCGTCACGGGGATTCTTCGGCTCCCGGCCCTTTAGCCGCGCCAACACGCTGCTCCGCGAACAAGGCGGCGCAACTGTGGAATGGGAACTGCCTCCGCTGCCCGAGCCGGCTACCTAGCCAGGGTTCCGCCAGCGGCTTTGGCTAGGCTTAGCCCCATGACCTCAGTCCCCGCCGCCACCTCGGCCACCCGGAAATCCCGTCCGCAGACCAACCTCAGCGTCCTGCGCCGTGAAGAGCTCTCCCCCACATGGTGCGGATCATTGCCGGCGGGCCCGGATTTGCCGGCTACGAGAACAACTCCTATGCGGACCGCTACGTCAAGATCGTGTTTCCGCAGCCCGGCATCGATTACCCGCAACCGCTTGACCTGTGGGAGGTCCGGGCGACGATGCCGCGCGATCAGTGGCCGCACACCAGGACCTACACGGTCCGCTGGGTCGATGCGGCGGCCGGGGAACTCGCCATCGACTTCGTGATCCACGGTGACGAAGGCCTCGCCGGTCCGTGGGCGGCATCCGCCCGGCCCGGTGACGCCCTGATGTTCACCGGGCCGGGCGGCGGCTACAACCCGGACCCGGCCGCGGACTGGTTCCTGTTCGCCGGCGACGAATCCGCGTTGCCGGCCATCGGGTCCTCGATCGAATCGTTGCCGGCCGATGCCCGCGGCCTGGCCTTCCTGGAGGTGGACAGCGACGCCGACATTCAGGACATTAGGGCGCCCGCCGGTCTGGAGCTGCGCTGGCTGCTGCGCAGCAGCGTGCCGGCCGGGGCCAGCGAACTACTGCCTGCCGCGATCCGTGCTGCGAGCTGGCCAGCCGGCAGGGTCCAGGTCTTTGCGCATGGAGAACGCGGCGCCATGAAGAGCCTGCGGGACGTGTTCTACGCCGAGCGCGGGCTGGAGCGTTCCCAGGTTTCGCTGTCCGGCTACTGGGCGAAAGGCAGGGTGGAGGACGACTTCCAGGCCGAGAAGAAGCTCCCCATCGGTAAGATCTAGCGGCGCAGGCTCTAACGGCGCCGCGCCCGGCGTCGTTCGTTGCTCGCCAGGCTGCGGGTCAGCGGACGGGCCAGCGTGTCGCCGAGTACGATGCCGGCCGCCACCCCAAAAACGATGGCCCCGGCATTAAGCATGCCCCCGGCACCCAGCAGGATCTCCGACGTCTCAATCGTTAATACATACATGGACCGGAATATGGTGAGGCCGGGCAGGAGAATCAGTGCGGCCGGCACCGCCACCACCAACTGCGGTGCGCCCATCCGCAGTGCCACCACCCGGGCCAGCAGTCCGATAACAACCGCCGCCAGTGCGGGCGAAAAGCGCGGTCCGATGCCTAATGCCTCTCCGCCGTTAAGGATCAGGTACCCCACAACGCCGACGGCCGCCGTCGGCAGCAGCAGGCTCGGGCTGGTCTGTTCGGTGATGCCGATCATCAGCACCGCGATGGCGATCAGAATGACCACTACCCACAGCTCATACGCCGGCGGGAATGTTTTGGTGACGTCGATGGATTCCATCCCCGTCCTGTCCCCCACCACAAAGCCCACAGCGAGGCCCGCTACCAGCGCCCCGAAGGTCAGCACTGTGGAGAGGAAACGGCCGGCGGCCGTGACCGGGAAGCCATTGATCGCGTCCTGCACCGAGGAGACCAGCCGTCCGGTCGGCAAAAGCAGCAGGATGCCGCCCACCACCACAATCTCGGGGGCGATCTGGATTCCCGCCAAGCCGCCGAAGCGCCCCAGGAGCAGGGCCATAAAGGTGACCAGGAACGAACACGCCGCCGTGATAAAGAAATCCGGCGTCCGCCAGCGGCTCAGCTGCCGGGCCAGCAAACTGACCATCAGGTTGGAGGCAAAGGCCACCACTGAGCCGCCGATTCCGCCGCCAAGGACCCCGACGAAAACGGCCGCGAAGACCCCGAACGCCACCGTGACCATCCAGCGGGGGAAAGGTTTGGCGCTGCGGGTGATTTCTTCCAGCCGCCGCACGGCCTCGTCACGGCCCACACCGCCGGCCACGAGTTCGGTGACTAGCTGGTGCACCTGGGAGAGCCCGGCGTAGTTGTTCGTCCAGGACCGCACCACACGCAGCAACGTAATCGGAGTCTGTTCCTTGGGCGCATAGTTGATGGCCACGGACTGGTTGGTGATGTCCACTTCGATGTTTTTGAGGCCCAGCGCAGCCGTGACGGCGATAATGCTGGTTTCAACTTCGAGGGCGCCGGCACCGTACCGGAACATCGATTCGGCCAGGTGCAGCGCGAAGTCGATGGTCTTGCGGGCCGACGCGTCCACCCCGCCCACCTGAATCATCGGGTTGGCGTAGGGGCTGCCGGCGAGGCGGTCCACGATGCTCATGGGAGCGGTCGGCGGGTTCTCCCCCTGGACAAGTCTGCGCAGCATCCGCTTGGCCGCGGCATTCTGGCGCACTTGCGTGGGCGAGAGCGGCTCGGTCCTGGGCAATCCGTCGGTGTGCGGCCGACGGCGGCCGGCGGGTTCCTGGGTCATTCCGGCGTCCTCAAATTTTCCGTGACAGCCGTTTTAGTAGAACTGCTGGCCCGTGCGGCGGGTGTAGAGCTGGCGGGCGACGCGTTCCCCCGCGGTCATCCAGGCCTTGTATTTCAACGGACTGAGGACCTGGTCGTAGCAGCCAACGAAGTCGGTCACCGTTTTGCTGAAGCTGGTTTTGAACAGGCCCAGGCCGTGGAACGGGTTGGACGTGTCCTTCAGCTGATCGCTGGGGGTGTGCCGCAGAAATCGTATTCGGTGCAGCCGAGCTCCCTGAGCTGCTGGATGGCAGTCCACTGCACCAGATGGGAGTCACCGTACTGGTTTCGCTTCTGCAGCGAGCCGCCGTCTTTGTAGGTGCCCTTGCGCCCGTAGTTGACCACAAAGGCGCCGACCGACGGGACACCGTTCTCATAGACAAACATCAGCCGCCCCTGGCCACGGTTGATGAAGTTGGTCCAGAACTGGCGGTAATACCCGTATTCGCGGACCCGGACCTGGGACTTGGCTTCCACGGTGTTTGTCATCAGCGCGTACATGGCGCGGAAGTTCTCCTCGGTGGGGTCCACTCTGAGGACTTCCACGTCCTCCCGGATGGCGCGCCGGACGGCGTTGCGGCCCCGGGAGTGCAGGTTCCGCAGCAGCTGGTTCTCCTCTGGGGAGATATCCAGCAGCGCCGTCGAGTCGTTGGGCTGCAGGTTGTGGCTCTTGCGGAGCCCGGCGCCTTCGATAATCCGACGGGCTTCGTCGGAGCGGACGATGTCCGGCTCGATTTTGATGGCAAAGACCCCCAGCCGGGCACGTTGTACGAAATCGGCGTTGGCTGCGGTGATGCCGGGGATGTCTTCGACAGAGGCGACATCTGGGCCCTTGATCAGGTACCAGAGCTTGCCGAGCAACGGGACGGACTTCTCCAGGATGAGGTTGTAGCTGGAGTAGTCAGCGCTCTCGTACACCAGGTGCCGGGGTTTCCAGCCGAAATTTTGCTTAACCTCAGCGAAGGCCTCCGATTGCAGGAGATTGCCGCCCTTGGGGTTCGCAGTGACGTGGGTATCCCAGTTGGCGATCTCTTCGGCAGAGGCAAAGCGGGCGGTGAATTCACGCAAGGGTGCAACATCCAATCATTGCGGTTCGAGCATCGGCGGCATGCGGGCATGCACGTTCAAGTCTATCCGTCCGGGTCAATGCTCCTGCCCGGAACCAAGCCGCTAGGCTGGATGTATGGCGTCAGTTGAGCAACCACTAAGATCGGAATCCGAGCACCGGGAACTTGCCGCCGGTACGCGCCGGCCGGCAGTCCAGCTTCCCGGACTATTGGTCTTTTTGGCTGCCTCGGCTGTCGTTGCCGGCCTCGGCGGACTGGCCACCGCGAACAATGTTAACGGCTGGTACGCCGCCGCGGTCAAAGCGCCCTGGTCTCCGCCGAACTGGGTGTTCGGACCGGTCTGGACAACCCTGTACATCGCGATGGCCGTGGCCGCCTGGCTGGTCTGGCGCCGCCGGGCGGAGGGCACCAGCGCAGCCCTCGCCGCCTACACCACGCAGCTAGTGTTGAACCTGTTGTGGACTCCGGTCTTCTTTGGCCTGTACCCGGCACTTGGCACACTGGCCCTGTGGATCGCTTTCGGCATCATCGTCGCGCTGTCGGCCGCCGTGGTGGTCACCGTACTCCACTTTGGGCCGATCAGCCGCACGGCAGGACTGCTGATGCTGCCCTACTTCGCCTGGATAATCTTCGCTTCGTCGTTGAATCTCTGGGCGGTGCTGAACAACTAGCTCAGCACTCGACAACGTTCACGGCCAGGCCGCCCATGGCTGTCTCTTTGTACTTGGAGCTCATGTCCTTGCCGGTCTCGCGCATGGTCACGATGACCTCGTCGAGGGACACCCGGTGCGTGCCGTCGCCCCAAAGCGCCATCTTGGCGGCGTTGATGGCCTTCGCCGCGGCGATCGCGTTGCGTTCGATGCACGGTATCTGCACAAGCCCGCCGATGGGGTCGCAGGTCAGGCCGAGGTTGTGTTCCATCGCGATTTCCGCGGCGTTTTCCACCTGTTGCGGCGTACCGCCCATCACTTCGGCCAGACCGGCCGCAGCCATCGAGGATGCCGATCCCACCTCGCCCTGACAGCCGACCTCGGCGCCGGAGATCGAAGCCTGTTCTTTGTACAGGACACCGATCGCCGCTGCCGTCAGCAGGAACTTGACCACAACGTCGTCGCGGTCGGCCTCGGTGGCTTTGTCCATGCCCGGGGCAAAGTGCAACGCATAGTAGAGGACAGCAGGGATGATGCCGGCGGCGCCGTTGGTGGGGGCGGTGACCACGCGGCCGCCAGAGGCATTTTCCTCGTTCACCGCCAGGGCAATCAGGTTGACCCATTCCTGCCAGTACTTCGGGTCCCGGAAGTCGGGGTCCTGATCCCGGGTTTCTTTCATCAGCCGTTCGTGCCAGTCGGGCGCACGACGGCGGACCTTCAGGCCGCCGGGGAGCAGTCCTTCGCGCTTGAGGCTGACCTGAACGCAGCTGGTCATCACCGAGTAGATGTGCAGAAGGCCTTCCCGGATCTCCGCTTCGGTGCGGGAGGCACGCTCGTTGACGAACATAATCTCGCCGATCGAGAGGCCCTTGGACTGGCAGCGGCCCAGCAGCTCCGCTGCCGTTCGGAACGGCAGCGGAAGTTCCTTCTTGGACTCGGCGAGCTCGATCAGGGCCGCGTCCTCCTCGCCTTCGCGGACGATGAAACCGCCTCCTACGGAGAAGAACGTGGCGCTGTGCAGCACGGCGCCGTCGGCGTCCGAAACCGTGAAGGTCATGCCGTTGGTGTGCCGGGGCAGGATGGTGAGCGGGCGCAGGATCATGTCCTTCACCCCGTAGGGCAGGGCCACACCGGTTCCTTCGCCGGCCAGCTGCAGGGTGCCGGTCTCCGCGATCGTGGCCAGCCGCCCCTCCACTTCCTCGGGGAGGATCAGTTCAGGGTGGTAGCCCTCCAGGCCGAGCAGGATCGCCGTCATGGTCCCGTGGCCGTGGCCTGTGGCCGCGAGGGAGCCGTAAAGGTCCACCCGCAGCGATGCCACGCGGCCCAGATCCCGCGAAGTCTTGAGCTCCTCGGCAAACACCGCAGCAGCCCGCATCGGCCCCACCGTGTGCGAACTGGACGGGCCTATTCCTATCGAGAAGAGGTCAAAGACGCCAACAGCCATTACTGAATCCTAACTAGACACTGCGTTCGGGCGGGGGTCTGGGGTTGGTGGTTGGGCTGGGCTCCTCCGCGTGCTCGGTCGACGCCGCCCGCTGAGCGGACGTCGCACTCCCTTAGACGCACGCTTCCGGACCCCACCCAACCACCGTTCGCGACTCACCAAAGCGGCGGCGAGCAAGACCCCGAGAGGCCGGCCCCGGAGCCCTTAACCGAGGTTAGCAACCGACGGGTAGAGCGGGTGGGCGGCGGCCAGGGCCTCCACCCGGGAGCGCAGTCCGGACAGGTCCGCGCCGGCGTCGGCGATCAGCGCCTCAGCGATGATATCCGCAACCTCGGCAAAAGCAGCCTCGCCGAAGCCGCGGGTTGCCAGCGCCGGGGTGCCGATCCGCAGTCCGGAGGTGACCATCGGCGGCCGGGGGTCAAACGGGACGGCGTTGCGGTTGACGGTGATGTCGATGTCCGCGAGCCGGTCCTCGGCTTCCTGCCCGTTAAGCTCACAGTCGCGCAGGTCCACGAGGACCAGGTGCACGTCGGTGCCGCCGGAAACCACGTTGATTCCCTTGGCAGTGACGTCCGGCTGGACCAGGCGCTCGGCGAGGATCCGCGCGCCGGCCAGGACACGTTCCTGGCGCTCCTTGAATTCAGGCGAAGCTGCGATCTTGAAGGCCACGGCCTTGCCGGCGATCACGTGCTCCAGCGGGCCGCCCTGTTGTCCGGGGAACACGGCGGAGTTGATCTTCTTGGCGATGTCGGCATCGTTGGTCAGGATGATGCCGCCGCGCGGACCGGCCAGGGTCTTGTGCGTGGTGGACGTGGTCACGTGCGCGTGCGGCACCGGCGACGGGTGCAGCCCGGCGGCAACCAGCCCGGCGAAGTGGGCCATGTCCACCATGAGGTAGGCGCCCACGGAGTCGGCGATCCGGCGGAACTCGGCAAAGTCGAGCTGGCGGGCGTACGCGGACCAGCCGGCGACGATGAGCTGCGGCTTGTGCTCCTGGGCCAGGCGTTCGACCTCGGCCATGTCGATCCGGTGGTCGTCCACGCGGACCTGGTAAGGGATCACGTTGTACAAACGACCGGAGAAGTTGATCTTCATGCCATGGGTCAGGTGGCCGCCGTGCGCCAGGTTCAGGCCCATGATCGTGTCACCCGGACGGATCAAGGCGTGCATAACCGATGCGTTGGCCTGCGCGCCGGAGTGCGGCTGGACGTTGGCGTACTCTGCGCCGAACAGGGCTTTGACCCGGTCGATCGCAAGCTGTTCGATCACGTCGACGTGCTCGCAGCCGCCGTAGTACCGCTTGCCGGGGTAGCCCTCTGCGTACTTGTTGGTCAGCACGGAACCCTGCGCCTGCATCACGGCCTTGGCAGTGTGGTTTTCCGAGGCGATCATCTCCAGGCCGTCCCGCTGGCGGGCCAGTTCCGCGTCGATCTTCTTGGCGATCTCCGGATCCAGCACCGACAGCTCCACGTCCAGGCTCGGCGAGACGACCTGCTCAAACACGGTCTCGATGCCGGTCGCTGCGCCGCTCACAGTTCGCCGCCATTCTTGGACGCGTAGTCCTGTGCGGAGAGCAACGGGCCCTCTGATTCCGCGGCCACCTTGAAGAGCCAGCCTGCGCCGTAAGGATCGTTGTTGATCAGCGCCGGGTCGTCGATAACGGCGGGGTTGATCTCGGTGACCTCGCCGGTGACGGGGGCGTAGAGGTCCGAGACCGATTTGGTGGACTCAACCTCGCCGCAGGTCTCCCCTGCCGTCACCGCGGCACCAACTTCGGGCAGGTCCACGTAAACGATGTCGCCGAGGGCATCCGTGGCGACGGCGGAGATGCCGATGGAGACAACGTTCCCGGCCTCCCGCGCAACCCACTCGTGCTCGTCGGAGTACTGCAGTTCAGGAGCTACTTTTGCCATGTGCTTTTCCTAAGTCTTGGAGTGGTCGTTGGTGCTAAATCGATTTGTTGCCCGGTTACGTACGTGCCGGAGCCGGTTCCCGCCAGGAACCAGCGGGACTATTTTTGGCGCTTGTAGAAAGGCAGTGCCACAACTTCGAAAGCTTCGGTCTTGCCGCGCAGGTCGATGTCCAACGCCGTGCCGGGTTCGGTGCACTCGACGTCGACGTAGGCCATCGCGACCGGGTAGCCCAAGGTGGGGCTGGGCTGGCCGGAGGTGACTACGCCCACCGTGGCACCGTCCTTCAGGACCGGGTAGTGTCCGCGGCCGGCCCGGCGGCCGAGGCCCTTGAGCCCAACCAGCCTGCGGCCCGTTGTGGCACCTGCGCCGGCTTCCTTTTTTGCCGCCAGGGCCGCCTTGCCAACGAAGTCCCCTTCTTTGGAGAGCGCCACAACCGGGCCCAGTCCGGCGGCGAACGGGTCGCCCTCAAGGGAGAGCTCATTGCCGTAAAGCGGCATCCCGGCCTCGAGCCGGAGCGAGTCGCGGGACGCAAGCCCGGCAGGCGTCAGTTCGCCCTCCTCGGCGATGGCGACGAGCGCCTGCCAAAGGGCTGCCGCGTCGCCGTTCCCGACGAAGATCTCGAAGCCGTCCTCACCGGTGTAGCCGGTGCGGGCCAGCAGAAGTTCCTCGCCGGCGCCGCCAAACATCACGGGAACGTCGACGGCGGCGTAGTACTTCAGGCCGGTCACCAGTTCGTGCTGAGCGGCCGGAACCAGCCGCAGCAGGATCTCCTGCGCCTTCGGACCCTGTACCGCGATCAGTGCGGTCTCCGCTGAGGCGTCGCGCACCACAACGTCAAACCCGGATGCCCGTTCGGCCAGGGCCGCGGCGACGACCTTCGCGTTGCCGGCGTTGGGGACCACAAGGAACTTGTCGGTGCCGGCGCCCCCGGCCGGACGGCGATAAGTGATGAGGTCGTCGATGATGCCGCCGTCCTCGTTGCAGATCAGCGAGTACTTTGCCTTGCCCACCGCCATCGCGGAGATCTTGCCGACCAGTGCGTAATCCAGGAAGGCGGCTGCGTCCGGACCGGTGACCCAGACTTCGCCCATGTGGGAGAGGTCGTACAGGCCCGCAGACGTGCGGACGGCGTGGTGCTCGGCGAGTTCGGAGCTGTACTTGAGGGGCATCTGCCAGCCGCCGAAGTCCGTGAAGGAAGCGCCGAGCTTTTTGTGCTCTTCGTACAGTGCCGTGTAGTTCTCAGTCATCGTTGGCTGTCCCTAGTTCTTAGAGTCGGAGTTGGCGGAGTCGTCGGGGAGGACTGCTGTGTCTTCTTCGAAGGATTCGAGCGGCGGGCAGGAACAGATCAGGTTCCGGTCACCTGCCGCGCCGTCGATCCGGCCGACCGGCGGGAAATACTTGTCCTGCTTGGGTGTGTGGCCGGGGAATACTGCCTGCTCGCGCGGGTACTCCCGGGCCCAGCCGGTACTGATAACGGCGGCAGCGGTGTGCGGGGAGTTACGCAGCGGGCTGTGTTCAGCAGTGAACTCTCCGTGCGCCACCTGGTCAATCTCGGCCCGGATGGAAATCATGGCCGCGATAAAACGGTCGATTTCGCCGAGGTCCTCGGATTCGGTGGGTTCGACCATCAGGGTGCCGACCACAGGGAACGCCAGCGTCGGGGCGTGGAAGCCGTAGTCGATGAGGCGCTTGGCGACGTCCTCGGCGGTCACGCCGGTCTTTGCCGTGAGTTCACGCAGGTCCAGGATGCATTCGTGGGCCACGAGTCCGCCTTCGCCGGTGTAGAGCACCGGGAAGTAGTCATTGAGGCGGGCCGCGATGTAATTGGCCGCGAGCAGGGCCGACTTGGTGGCTTCGGTGAGGCCGTGGCCGCCCATGAGCTTCACGTAGGCCCAGGAGATCGGCAGCACTCCGGCCGACCCGTAGCGGGACGCCGAGATCGGGGTGCCGCCGGCGCTGTTGGCCGAGACGGCGTTGTTGGCATCGCCCGGCATAAAGGGTGCCAGGTGGGCCTTGGCAGCGACCGGGCCCACGCCGGGGCCGCCGCCGCCGTGCGGGATGCAGAAGGTCTTGTGCAGGTTCAGGTGCGAGACGTCGCCGCCGAACTGGCCGGGTTGAGCCAGGCCGACGAGGGCATTGAGGTTGGCGCCGTCGATGTAGACCTGGCCGCCGGCGGCGTGGACGGCGTCGCAGACTTCCCGAACGTCGGCGTCGAACACCCCGTGGGTGGAGGGGTAGGTGATCATGATCGCGGAGAGCGCATCCCGGTGCAGTTCGATCTTGGCCTGCAGGTCCGCGTGGTCGATGGTGCCGTCGGAGGCGGTGGCCACAACAACGACCTTCATGCCGGCCAGCACGGCGGAGGCGGCGTTGGTGCCGTGCGCGGAGGCAGGGATGAGGCAGACGTTGCGCTGCGCGTCGCCGCGGGAGAGGTGATAGCCGCGGATGGCGAGCAGGCCGGCGAGCTCGCCCTGGGAGCCGGCGTTGGGCTGGATGGAGACCTGGTCGTAGCCGGTGATCTCGGTCAGCTGGGCTTCGAGGTCCTCGATCAGTTCACGCCAGCCGGCGGTCTGGGATTCGGGGGCGAAGGGGTGGATGGAGGCGAACTCCGGCCAGGAGATGGCCTCCATCTCGGCCGTGGCGTTCAGCTTCATGGTGCAGGAGCCCAGCGGGATCATGGTGCGGTCCAGCGCCAGGTCGCGGTCCGAGAGGCGGCGGATGTAGCGCAGCAGCTGGGTTTCGGAACGGTGGGTGTTGAAGACCGGGTGCTGGAGGTAGTCGGAGGTGCGCTCCATGCCGGCGTCCAGGCCGAAACCGGCCGCATCATCCGCAACCGACGTGCCGAAGGCGGCGACGACGTCGGCGACGATGCCCGCCGTCGTGGCCTCATCGGCAGAGATCCCGACCGTGTCCGCGTCGATGGCGCGCAGGTTGATGCCCTTGGCGTCCGCGGCGGCGATGATCTCGGCGGCCTTGCCCGGGACGGAAACGGTGACCGTGTCGAAGAAGGAGGTGTGCAGCACCTCCAGCCCGGCGGCCTTGAGGGAGGCCGCGATGGTCCGGGCGTGCCCGTGGACGTTCTCGGCGATCGCCTTCAGCCCGTCCGGGCCGTGGTAGACGGCGTAGAAGGAGGACACGATCGCCAGCAGGGCTTGCGCCGTGCAGATGTTGGAGGTGGCCTTCTCCCGGCGGATGTGCTGTTCGCGGGTCTGCAGTGCCAGGCGATAGGCCGGGACGCCGGCATTGTCCTTGGAGACACCCACGAGCCGGCCGGGCATGGAGCGTTCCAGGCCCTTCTGAACGGCCATGTACGCTGCGTGCGGTCCGCCAAAGAACAGCGGGACGCCGAAGCGCTGCGCGGATCCGACGGCGATGTCCGCGCCCTGCTCCCCCGGAGGGGTGATCAGGGTCAGGGACAGCAGGTCCGCGGCCACGGTCACGAGGGCGCCGCGGTCCTTGGCCTCGGCGATCACGGCTGTGTGGTCGAAGACGCGGCCGGAGGCCCCGGGCTGCTGCAGGACAACGCCGTTGATAACACCCTCGGGCAGCCCCGTGGACAGGTCGGCAACTTCGACGTCGAAGCCGAGGGCCTCGGCCCGGCCCCTGACGATCGCGATGGTCTGCGGGAGGCAATCGGCGTCCAAAACGGTCTTGCCACCTTGGGCGGACTTGTTCTTGTTGGCCCTGCGCATCATCAGCACGGCTTCGGCGACGGCGGTGGCTTCATCCAGCAGCGAGGCGTTGGCAATCGGCAGGCCAACAAGATCCTGGACCATGGTCTGGAAGTTCAGCAGCGCCTCGAGCCGGCCCTGGGAGATTTCCGGCTGGTACGGGGTGTAGGCGGTATACCAGGCCGGGGCCTCAAGGATGTTACGGCGGATGACCGGCGGGGTGACGGTGTCATAGTAGCCCTGCCCGATCATCTGCACGGCGGTCTGGTTCTTGGCCGCGAGCTTGCGCAGCTCGGCGAGGACCTCTACTTCGCTCAGGGCGCCGGTGAGCTGCAACGGCGAGTCCTGGCGGATGCCTTTCGGCACGGCCGTGTCGACGAGCCCATCGACGGTGTCGTAGCCGACAGCCTTCAACATGGCGTCGACGTCGGCCTGGCGGCGGGCGCCGATGTGCCGGTCAACGAAGGACGTGGAGGCTGAGGATACTGTCACAAGGAACTCCATCACTAAGGCGGCGCAGGGTACGCCGCATTGATTCGGGTTCCTCCCCGCTCTGTATTGGACCTGAGAGTTTCCGCGCAGCCCTGCTCTCGCAGGTCTCCGCTTGCACCGTCGGTGAGCACAGCATGTCAAAGGACAGCCTGCTACTTTCCAGAGTTGCCTTGCCGCGGCGGTACATGGGCCTGAGAGATTCCTGGGGAGGGTTTGCTCCTACGGCGCCTGCTTGTACCTACTTGCAGAACTCTCCCGCCGCAGATCAAAGGCATATTCAATTTCTCGTGACCGCAGTCACAGCTTCCATTGTCCTATGCCCGGCCCCGGTCCGCAAACTCCCGACGCCGCCGGCACGAAGTCGCGGGTGAGCTGCGAGATCGCCGCAAACTTCCGGCGACCTCGAGCGCTTCCGGCGATTTCGGCGCGGAGCCGCCTCAGCCGCGAAGCCGGTCGACGGCGGCGAGAAGGCTCTCGAGATCCGCAGCGACCTCCGGCATCGGACCGCCGGGGCCACGGGCAAGCATGGCATTGAAGTACAGGCCGTCCCCCATGTACAGGACCGCCTTGGCCATCGCCGGCCCGACGTCGCCCGCGAGCAACTCCAGCCAGCTCGCCTGCGCGGCGGCAAATCGCTGGAGGGCCTCTTCGTGCGCCACTTCGGCCAGCCGGGTCGCCGCCACAAAGACCCGGTCCAGGGGAGTGCCCGCCCACAGGGAGGACTTGATGAAGTAGGCCGCGGCCCCTTCCGGCGCATCAGCCATCGCCCCAAGGTCTTGTGCCAGCAAGCCGTCCAAACGCTCCAGGAGCATCGAGACCATCGCTTCCTTGGTCGGGAAGTGATAGAGCAGCCCACCCTTGGAGACGCCGGCGAGTTTGGCCACGGCGTCCAGGGTGGCGGCACGCTCGCCTTCTTCGATAAGCAGGGTTTCGAAGGCGTCAAGGACGGCTTCGCGGGCAACTGGTTTTCTGGCCATGGTTCCTATCTTGCCCGGTGCCCGGACCGGGTTCTGGTTGACACTTCTTAACTGTACCGTCTGGACGGTATAGTTATCTCCATGAGCAACACATCAATCAGCCACAACAGCACCAGAGCGCTCGGCACACAGCCCGGCGACACAGCAGCCATCGCGCCGCCGCGCGAGCCCTGGCGTGACTGGCTGGCGCTGGCGCTGCTGATGTTCCCGGTGCTGCTGGTGGCGGTGGACAACACGGCCCTGACCTTCGCGTTGTCGTCGATCGCCCGGAGCCTGGACGCCTCCGGGATCCAGCTGCTGTGGATTGTGGACACCTACCCCTTGGTGCTGGCCGGCCTGCTCGTGGCAATGGGCAGCCTGGGCGACAGAATCGGCCGCCGTCGGCTGCTGTTCATCGGCAGCACCGGATTCGCGGCTGTCTCCACGGTCACCGCCTTTGCTCCAAGCGCCGAGTGGCTCATCGCCGGCCGGGCGGGGCTCGGGTTCTTCGGCGCCATGCTGATGCCCTCCACCCTTTCGCTGATCCGCAACATCTTCCCTCAGCCCAACCGTCGACGGCTCGCGGTGGCCATCTGGGCTGCGGGTTTCTCCGGCGGCGCAGCGCTCGGCCCGATCTTCGGCGGCTGGCTCGTGGAGAACTTCTGGTGGGGCGCCATCCTGCTGGTCGCGGTGCCGATCATCCTGCCGCTGTTGGCGCTCGGTCCGCTCCTCGTTCCGGAATCCCGCGATCCGCATCCGGGCCGTGTGGACGTGCCGAGCGTACTGCTGTCCCTGCTGGTGATGGTTCCGGTGGTCTACGGCATCAAGGAAGTCGCCACACACGGGCTTGCTCCCGCTCCGCTGGCCATCACCGCCGGCGGCCTGCTGATGGGCTACGTCTTTGTCCGACGCCAGCGTGCCCTGATGCAGGGCGGCGGAAATGCACCCCTCCTGGACATCAGCCTGTTCAGCAACAGCGTCTTCAGCACCGCGATTACGGCGAATGTGCTTGCGCTGTTCTCCTTCAACGGCTTCATCCTGTTCCTGGCCCAGCATCTGCAGCTGCTCGAGGGCCAGTCCCCCTCCGAATCCGGCGTCGCGCTTGTGCCGGCACTTATCGCCACGGTTGTCTCAGGCCTGCTGGTGGTCCCGCTCGTGCGGAAGGTGCGCCCCGGTTTTGTGGTGGCCGGGGGGCTGCTCCTGAGCGCCGCGGGGTATTGCCTGGTCGCGTTTGGCAATCACAACAACGGGCCTGCCCTTCTGCTGGCCGCACTGCTGGTCCTGTGCCTGGGCGTAGGCTCGGCGGAAACCATCTCCAACGACCTGATCCTCGGCGCCGTCCCGGCCGAGAAATCCGGCGCAGCCGCCGCGATCTCGGAGACCGGCTATGAGATCGGATCCTTGCTGGGAACAGCCGTGCTCGGCTCCATCCTGACAGCCTCCTACCAGCACAACCTCCGGCTTCCCGCCGGCGTCGCCGAGACGGCGCCGGCGGGCGCAACGGCCCAGGCCGCCGAAACACTCGCCGGCGCCATAGAACTAGCCAACACGCTGCCTGGACCCTTGGGCGCAGCAGTGACAGCGGCCGCCCGGACGGCGTTCGATTCCGGCGTCCACGTCACTGCGGCCATCACGATGGTGCTGATGGCAGGCACAGCTGTCCTGGCCGCCGTCGTCCTGCGCAAGGTGCCAAAGGCGAAATAGCCGGACCGGGAGCGCTACTTGCCTTCCGGGGTCGTAACGCTGGCGCTGGCCCGCATGGTCTCCGCGTTAACCATCCAGGCGTACTGCTCAAGCTTGGCGATGAATGCGTGCAGCAGGTCCGCCGTTGTGGGGTCTTCTTCATCGACTTCGTCGTGGACCTTGCGCATGGTGCCCACGGCAGCCTCCAAGGCCGCCACGATCCGCTCAATGGCGTCCTTGGTGTTGATCAGTCCGGTTGGGAATTCCGCGAGAGCCGTGGACTTTGACACCGTGGAGCTCCGGCCATCCGGCAGCGCATGGAGGGCACGCATACGCTCGGCCAGATCATCAGCGAATTCTCGGGCCGCGTCAATGATTTCGTCCAGCTGCAGGTGCAGGTCCCGGAAGTTTGTCCCGACGATATTCCAGTGCGCTTGCTTGCCCTGGACATGCAGTTCAATCAGGTCTACGAGCACTGCCTGAAGATTGGCGGTGAGGGTCGGTGAAGCTTTCATACGTCCTCCTGAGTAGGTCCGGTACCGTTGCGTCCGATGTTTCCGACGCTACCCCAGGGCGCAGTCCGGGAGCCACGGTCCCGCCGAAATTTCTCCGTTAGCTTACTAAGCTGGCTTACTAGCACTCGGGTGCAGGGTTGCGTGATGGCTCAGACAGCTTGGTTGAGCACCGGCCCGGTCGGATACAGGGTCCTGGTGATGCCCCCCGCCGTGGCTTCAGCAAGCTGGGAGAGGTAGTCGTTACGGCGCCGCGGCGTGATCCTGGACTGGGGCTCGAAAGCCTCCCCGGGATGGTCCGTGTAGTGGGCGGTCAGTCCGTCCCGCATCAACCGGATGGCCTCGGAGCGCTGCTGGGAGACCGCCGCATGGGTGGATCCTAGTTCCGCGGCCAATTCCTTGACGGTCCGGTCCCCGAAGTAGATCTCTTCCACCACGTAGCGCATCCGCTCGGGGAGGGACTTGACCGCTGCACGGAGGTACTGGAGGCGCTCATCCGCTAGTACAGAGTGCTCCGGGGTCATGGTTTCGGCAGCCAGCGTGTCAACGACGGCTTCGTCCAGCGGCGTCAGCGTGCGGGAAGCATCGGACAGCGCCGCCTCCACAACACTCTGCTGGACACCCAGTGCCGCGGCGATCTCGTCAACGCTGGGCTTTCGGCCCAGGGCGGCGGCGAGGGTCTCCTGGACCGACATGGTTTCTTTCATCCGGCGGCGCGCTGAGCGGGTGGCCCAGTCGCTTGCACGCATCTCATCAGCAAATGCGCCGAGGATGCGCCGGCGCGCGAATGCGCCGAACGGCACGCCGAGGTCCGGGTTGAAGGAGTCAGCAGAAGTGATCAGGGCGATGGCACCAGCAGACGCCAGGTCATCACGGGAGAGGTGTGAAGCCTTTGAGCACAAGTCAGAGACGAGGTAGCCCACCAGCGGAAGATGCTGTGTGACCATCTCGTTGCGTTCCACGCGATTCAATAGAGTGTCCCCCCATGAGACGGGTTACAAAAGGCTTAAAAGACCAAGAGCCGCACCCAAAAAATGGGCCCCGCGCTCCCCCATGGAAGTCGGTATTCACGGCCCGGGCGCAGCACCCAAGACGAAACTTATCACCTCATCCAGATTCCGCGTGTAATCTCAGGACAATGCTTGGGTGAAATTGCGGTAACGCTTCACAGTCGGGGCGGCAAGGGAAGAGAGCCCATGGGTGCAGGCGAACTTTCGGCAGCTCTCTGGCAGGAGTGCCGCCAGTTGGAACTGCTGATGTTCAGGCTTGAGACGCAGCGGCTTCATGTCCTGGCCGGCAACATCGAGTGGCTGAGGTTTACGGCCTCCGACGTGGAGAGCGCTCTGGACCGTTTGCGTTTTGAAGCTTTGGCCCGAAGTGTTGAATCGGCTGTTGTCGCTGCGGACTGGGGCCAGCCTGCTGAAGCGCTGCTGAGCGAGCTGATTGCTGCGGCGCCCCGGGGCCGTGGCCGGAAATCCTGGCCGGGCATTTGACCGCCCTGCGCGAACTGCTTCAGCTGCTGAAGGACGAGACGCGCACCGGGCAGGAGTTGCTTGCGGAACTCCGCCGCACCGCCGCACCCGGCGGAGCCGGGCCTGATAGCAGCGGGGAGCTTGCCGAGCTGACGCGGTCGGGAAATATTGAGCGCGCCCTCGCTGTGATGCACGGGACGGCGCAACCGTTCCTTTCCGACTACCTCCGTGACGTTCCCGGCTGATGCCTGCTGCCACAGAACCGCCGCTGACTACTCGCTGCCCCCGGCCGGTATTGCCGGCCGGGCTTTCGGAAGCAACCCGCGGAGGGCATCCTCAGCGTCCGGCCCGGCATTGGCTGCGGCCAGGTTGGCCAAGGCGATCGCCTCGACGACTTCTTTGCGCTGGATCGAAATTCCACGCGGGGCGTCAATCCCGATCCGGACACCATCACCGCGCCCTTCCAAGACCGTGATGACGATCCCGTCGCCAATCATGATCTGTTCGCCCGGCTTGCGTGTTAGTACCAGCATGCTCTCAATCTACCCTTCGTTGGGGGTGGCGGAGGACTAGTCCGGGATGCCCGCCCGTGTCAGAGGTGCGCAACCCGGGCCTGCCGTGCGTCGATCCAGCCCACGGGCAATTCGAGGGCATTAATGGTTTCCGGAGTGTCGGTCTCGGTTGCTCCGATGACAGCGACGGCGTCGATGTGCAGCTGGGCGGCGAGGACGTTGACCCAGCGCTCGGTGTCTTCCGGCTTGCGCCCGGCATCAACGACGACCCAGACCTGGTCGGCGGCGAGCGCAGCGATCGGGTGGATCCGGGCCGCCGCATCGCCGGAACGGCCCACACCAAATGCTACGAGGACAGTCCGGTCCATCAGCACGGCCTGCGCGCGGGCTGCCGTTGCGCTCTGGCGCCCGTCCACGTGCAGGTGGCCATATGCGGACAGCTGCCCTCCGGTGCGCACATCGGCGCCGCCCGCTGCGGTGGACATGGCCAGCGCGGTGTCGAGGGCGTCCTCGCCGAGGCCGATAAGCACCACCAGGTCCCCGACGCCGGACAGCGGTTCGGGAGCCCGGTAGGCGCCGTGAAACCTTGGCGACGGCGACGGCGCAACGGTCCCGGGCAACACCAGGATGTCCTCGGTGACACCGCCTCCGAAGTTGTCCTCAGCAGCCGATCCGGGCGCCGGGATTACGGGTACTGCGGGCGGCGCCTGGCGCGGTGGCAGCCGGTCCGGGACGCGCAGCCCGGCGCCGAGCTGCGCAAGCACTTCGGCAAAGTCCGGCGATTCGGTGGATACCCCGGGGTTTCCCTGCCGATGCAGCGTCATTTCCGCTGCATCGGCTTCTTCCAGCAGTGCTGCTATCGCCGTGGATTCAAGCTGATGGGACCGGGCCGCGGGCACGTCCATAAACCCGGCCTCGGGACTTTCTGCCCGCGCCGCCGCTGGTGCCGGCGCGGCGGGTGTCGCCGGTGGTGCTGGCGCGGCGGGTGCTGGCGCGGCGGGTGCCGGCGCGGCAGCTGACCGGCCAAAAACAGCGCGGAGCGGTCCCCTGCCGCCTGACCGTCCCGGCGGGATCGCGTCCTGTACAAGCTCGGCCGTGAAGACATTCGTTCCGGTGACCTCGGATTCCGCGGGCACCTCGATCACTGCTTCGTAGTGGTCGCCGGCAAACAATCCGGCGATGCCCGGGCTGATGACGCGGTCGGCGGAGATAATGCGGGCCTTGGGACCGTGCTGCAGCTGCGCCTTGAGCCGGATCTCGTCCAGCGATGCTCCCTTTGCCGATAGCGGTTCGGCATGGCGAACGACTCCTACGGTTTCTATCTGGACATTGGCGCTGGTCACCTCACGGTAGGACAAGACTGGCAACGATCCCGGCTGCACACCAACAAGGCGGTGAATGGCGGGGCGGAGCGCCGGGGCGCACACCAGGACGGCTTGCCGGTTCGCGGCGACGGCGGCATCTGCAGCCGAGCGCACGGA
Source organism: Arthrobacter sp. H16F315 (assembly GCF_024124825.1). GTDB lineage: Bacteria > Actinomycetota > Actinomycetes > Actinomycetales > Micrococcaceae > Arthrobacter. Next base: position 269,665 of record NZ_JAMXSS010000002.1, read on the forward strand.
GCGCAGCACCGCGTCGAGCCTGTCCTGGCCCATCACGATCTGGCTGCCGCCTTCGGCAGGGCGCATGTCCTCCAGCATCGATTGTTCCAGGACAGGGTCGATCATAATGACGTTGAGCACCGGGCCGTCCATGAACTTGGCCGTCAGCGCCGGCCCCAGCGCCTGCCGGGCCGATTCGACCAGCGACTCAGGGTCCGTGGATACCTTGGCCCGGAGGGTGAGGGCCTCATAAATGCGGGCCAGGTCATTGATGGGTACCTGTTCGTCGAGGAGGCCTTGCAGCACACGCTGGACTTCCGCGAGTGAGAGCAGTGCGGGGGTGAGTTCGTCGACGGCGGCGGGGCTGATTTTGCGGACACCCTCAGTCAGGACCCGGACGTCCTCGCGGGAGAGCAGGCGGGCCGCGTTCGCGCTGACGATGGATGACAGGTGGGTGACCAGGACCGAGACACGGTCGATCACCGTGGCGCCGGCCATCTCCGCGTTGTGCCGCATCTCCGCGGGAATCCACTTCCCGGCGAGCCCAAAGACCGGCTCGATCATTGCCAGGCCGGGCAGCGAATCAAGGTTGTCACCCAGGGCCAGCATCTGGCCGCTCGGAGCGGTGCCGCGGCCGGCTTCGACCCCGGCGATCCGGATGGAGTAGGTGGCCGGCGGCAGGTCCACGCTGTCCCTGGTCCGCACCGGCGGAATGACAAGTCCGAGTTCCATGGCGATCTTGTGCCGCAGCGACCGGACCCGCGCGAGCAGGTCATCGGAGGCGCCCGAGACCATGTCCACAAGGTCGGGGGCGAGCAGGATCTCCACCGGGTGGATGCGCATGTCCTCGAGCAGTTTCTCGTTTGGGTCCATCTCGGGGTAGTTCAGGGCCGTCGCCTCGTCCGCCTGGACCTTCCCTTCGGCCTGTAGCCGCGCAGCTACCCGCCTCGACGCGAAGATCATGCCGGCCCCGACGATCAGGAACGGCACCGGCGGCATCCCCGGGATCAGCGCCATGGCGACAGCCGCCAGCCCGCCGATCATCAGCGCATTCGGCGACTGCAGCAATTGGGTGGACGCCGTATGTCCCATGTCCGATTCGGCATTGGAGCGCGTGACGATCATGCCGGTGGACACTGCCATCAGCAGGGCCGGAATCTGCGAGACGAGCCCGTCACCCATGGTCAGCAGACCGTAGGTGTTCAGGGCCTCACCAATCCCGAGGCCGTCCTGCAACATGCCAATCGCGATGCCGCCGACGAAGTTGATGACGATGATGATGATGCCAGCGATCGCATCACCCTTGACGAACTTGGAGGCTCCATCCATGGCGCCGTAGAAGTCAGCCTCTGCGGACACCTCGGCGCGGCGCTCACGCGCCTGGGTGTCCGTGATGAGGCCGGCGTTGAGGTCCGCATCGATCGCCATCTGCTTGCCGGGCATGGCATCGAGGGTGAACCGGGCACCGACTTCGGCCACCCGCTCGGCGCCTTTGGTGACCACCACAAACTGGATGACAACAAGGATCAGGAAGACAACGGCCCCGATGACAATGGAGCCGCCCACTGTGACTTTGCCGAAGGCCCTCAATGACCTGGCCGGCGTAGGCCTCGCCGAGGACCAGCCGGGTCGACGCGACATTGAGCCCCAGCCGGAACAGCGTCGCGACCAGCAGCAGCGAGGGAAAGACGGAAAAATCAAGCGGCTTTTTCACAAACATGCTGGTGAGCAGCACCAGCAGCGCCAGCAGGATGTTGGTGACGATGAGGAAGTCCATCAGCGGTGCCGGAACGGGCACCACCAGCAACAGCACGATGCCGACAATGCCGATTGGCACCGTGAGCCGCGCGAGCCTGTTGTTCATGATTGGGTCCTTTCCCACATGCTGTTTCCTCTGCTGTTACTGCCACACCCGGGTTGGGTCCTCATACCGAAGCTCCGGCCATGTAGTGCATCCCGGCAGCGGAACCGCGCGCTTTGAGCGCCATCACGAAGGCGAGAACCCCGGCCACAGCCCGATAGAAGTCCGCTGGGATCTCCTGGCCGAGTTCGCAGGCCCCGTGCAGGGCCCGTGCCAGCGGAATGTCCTGGACCATCGGGACGTTTTTGGCCTCCGCCTCGGCCCTGATCCTGGCGGCGACGTGGCCGGACCCTTTGGCCACCACCCGCGGGGCGGATTTACCGGGTTCATACTTGAGCACCACCGCCACGTGCGTGGGGTTAACAAGCACAACGTCGGCGTCGCCGATTGCGGAGATCATCCGGTTACGGCTCATCTGCATTTGGCGGGCCCGCCGCTGCGATCGGATCAGCGGGTCGCCTTCGCTGTTTTTGTTTTCGTCCTTGATTTCCTTCTTCGTCATCCGGGTCTTTTTCCGGTTGCGACGCATCACAACAAAGAAGTCCGCTGCCGCCAGCGCAATGCCGGCAGCCACTGCGAACTGGATCAGCGAGGCGACGCCGCCGGTCGCCGCGGTGACCACACCGGATACCGGAAGGCCTCCGGCGGTCAGCAGTACAGGGACCAGGCCCTGCACAACGCCGTACAGCACCACACCGACCACGCTCGCTTTGAGCAGTGCCTTCAGGCCACCCCAAAGCGCCTGCGTTCCGAACATCCGTTTGAGTCCCGGAAGGGGTTTGAAGTGCTCGAAATCGAGTTTGAACTTCTTGAAGTGCACACCGCCCTGCAGTGCGGCGCCGGCCAGGACCACCACAAAAACAACCACCAGCATGGGAGTGATAATGCCCGCGATGGCGCCCAGACCGTGCTCGAGGGTGAGCAGCGCCGTGCCGGGATCCGGCGCGGCCACGATACCGCGGACACTGAAGAGCTGGTCCGCAACGGCGTTGGCGGCGCGCTCCACGGTGGAGGGAATCATGATTGCCGCAGCACCCACACCAACCCAGGCCGTGAGGTCCTGCGAGCGGGACAACTGCCCTTTGGAGCGGACCTCCTTCATCCGTTTATCGGTGGCTTGCTCTGTCTTTTCACCGGAATCCGACACTAGCCCACCCCCAGGACGGCCTTGGCGGCCTGCCCGGCGAGGCTCGACACGATCCGCGGCAAGGCCACGAACATAAAGCCGGCCAGAAGCAGCGTGAGCAAAATTTTGAGCGGGAAGCCAAGCGCGAAGGCGTTCAGCGCCGGCGCCACCCGGGTCAGGAGACCGAGGCCAACGTCGGCCAGGAACAAAACGACCATCAGCGGTCCGGCTATCTGGACCGCTGCGAGGAACAGGCCGGTTACCGCCGATGTCATGGCTTGGACGGGCTGGGCCATGTTAATGCCGCCGGCCAGCGGCAGCGCCGTGAAGCTTCCGGTGAGCCCGGTGATGATCAACTGATAGCCGTCGGAGGCGAAGAGGAGCGCAAGGGCTGCCATCTGGAGCAGCCTGGTGAACTGCGCGCCGTTGACGTTCATTTGCGGATCAAAGCCCTGGGCCAGCTGGAAACCGCCCGCGAGGTCGATCAGGCTGCCGGCCGACTGGATCGCGGCGAAAATCACCATCACGATGAACCCCAGGACAAGACCGGTGGCGAGTTCGAACACCACACCGGTCACAAAGCCGGCAGTGTCACGTGCAGCGTAGCCGCTGGAGACTCGCTGGGAGACGGCAAGTCCGAGCCCCAGGCCAAGCGTGGCCTTAACCCGTGCCGGGAAGGCACGGTAAGCGAACGGCGGAGCCACAATCAGGAAGGCCGTCATACGGACGCTGGCCAGCAGGAACGCCTCCAGCCACCGCGGGTCGATCGGGATGCCCACGTCACACTCCGCCTAAGAGCCCGGGGATCCTGGCGAAAAGATCGTTGGTGAAGGACACCATTTCCGAGATCATCCAGTGACCGCAGACCACCAAGGCGATGGCGACGGCGGCGGCCTTAGGCACGAACGAGAGGGTCGCCTCCTGCAGTTGGGTGATCGACTGCACGAGGGAAACAGCCAGGCCGACCACCAAAGCCGTGACGAGCACCGGCGCGGAAAGCTTGGCACCCACAAGCATGGCCTGAAGGCAAATATCGAGGACGGCGTTGGCGTTCATCCGGTGCCCGCATAACTCTGGATCAGGGCAGTGATAATCAGGCCCCAGCCGTCCACCAGGACAAACAGCAGGATCTTGAAGGGCAGGGAGATCATAACCGGCGGAAGCATCATCATGCCCATGGACATCAGCGCCGCGGAGACGACGAGGTCGATAACCAGGAAAGGGATAAAGATGACAAAACCAATAATAAAGGCGGCCCGCAGTTCCGAGACCATAAAGGCCGGGATCAGGGTCTGCAGCGGCACCGCGGCGGGGCTGTCCGGGTTTTCCATTCCGGCCGCCCTAGTCATAAGGGCGATGTCCTCCTGCCGGGTGTGTGCGAGCATAAATTGCTGCAACGGGCCCTTGCCGACGTCGACGGCGGCGTTGAAGTCCAGGGTCCCGTTCAGGTAAGGCTGGACCCCGAGGTTGTTCATCTCGGTGATGACGGGAAACATCACAAAGATCGACAGGAACAGTGCCAGCCCGGCGAGCACCTGGTTCGGCGGGATGGACGGCAGGGACAGCGCGTTTCGCGTCATGGCCAGGACCACAAAAATCTTGGTGAAGGACGTCATCATCAGCAGCAACGCCGGAGCCACCGAGAGCAGCGTGATCCCGATCAGGGTCAGGACGGCCGTTGAGGGCTTACCGTCGACGCCGTTGATCTGGATATTGATGCCGTCACCGGGCGCCGAGGGGTCCGTGGGCGGCACCGGGGGTGCGGGGACTATGGGTGCCGCGTGGCCGGCGGAGGCGTTTAACCAGAGCAGAAGGACGGCAAGCAGCACCGCTGCCAGTCCCAGCACCAGTGCCCTGCCGGCAGAGCTCCGGCCGGCCCGGACGAATGGATCGCTGTTCAACGCCGGCGTCCGCCCCTGAGAGCTGCGGCGGCCTGCTTCCACGTGGAGCCGGCCAGGATCGAGCCGTGCAGCGGCGGATGGCCTGCCGGACCGCGGGCGTGGGAATTCCGGTGGATGGAGCTGCGCCTGGGCATCGGGGCGCCGGGGGTGCCGTCGCCGGCACCATCGGCGGAAAGCCCGTCACCGGTGCGCTCGTCGTCCTTGCGCGCGACGGCGGCGCGGGGGCTGGCGGCGGCGAGCAGCCGGGCGAATTCGCCGAATCCGGCGCTGGCTGCAGGCACGGACTCCTCTTCGGCTTCGGCCGGGATGTCGCCGCTGTGCAGGACGTTCACGGCATGCTCGGTAACACCGAGCATAAATCGCCGGCCGGCGGCGTCGACGACGACCACTGAGGCCTTCTGTCCCAGGCTCTGCCGGCTGACAACCGTCAGGGCGCTGTCAGCCCGGCGTCGCCCGTTGCCTTTGCCGAGCCGGCGCTGCAACAACCACATAAGGCCAAGCACCGCGCCCAGGGCCACGACTACCCGCAGCCCGAGGATCAGCGAGTCCATTCAGCTGAGCCCCTCGGCGACGTCAAGGATGCGGGTGATGCGGACCGCATAGTCCTGGTCGAGGACCACAACCTCTCCGTGCGCAATCAGGCGGCCGTTGAGCAGCACATCCGCGGGCGCGCCGGCGGAGCGGTCCAGTTCAATGACTTTTCCCGGTTCCAGCGAGAGCACGTCCCGGACGGACATCCGGGTCCGGCCGATCTCCACCGTGAGCGCCATTTCGATGTTGTTGATCCGGCCCAGTCGGCCCGCAACGGCGCCGCCGCCGGTGCCTTCTGCGCCGCGGCCGAAACCGTTGGTGTTTTCGCGCAGCCGGACCGCGAACCAGGCGGCGGCGTGGTTGCCGTCGGACAGTTCGAAAACGGCAGTGTCCGGATCGGTCAGGAGGCCGGAGGCGTCGGATTCACGCAGATCGGACAGCACGCCGGCGCCAAAGACCGAACTCGCAGCTTCCATGGCAGGGCGCAGCACGTCGGTGACTGCTACGACGCCGGGCTGGGGGCCGGCCATACCACCGGCAGCCTCGTCCAGGAACGTCCGGTCGATCAGCAGCAGGGCAAGGTCAGCGGTCACCGAGCCGACGAATGTCGCCGTCACGGCCTGCCGGGCGTAGGGCGCCGCGGCCCGGGACGGCACCAGGGCGACGACCTTTAGTGCCACCGGGCTCGGCAGCTCTTCGACAAGCCGCTCCGCCGACGACTCGTGCTTGGTCAGGGTGATGCTCATCAGGGGTTCTCCTCGATTGTGACAATAACAGCGGCGGCGCGGGAGCCGTTACGGGCCGGCGCGGCGGTGGCCAGCCTCGTCCCGTCGAGTGTGACGTCGAACGGCCGGTTCTCCAGGTGCGGCAGCGGCAGGACATCGCCGACGGCAAGACCCAGGACCCGGCTGGGGGTGATAAACGACGTCGAGAGCCGCACCGACAATTCCACCGGCACCTGCTCCAGTTGGGCGCCGATCCTGACCGGCGCGTCCTCCCGGCTGTCGGTGGGGTTGACCTTCTTCAGCCGGCCCAGCAAAACGTCGGCCGGGATGGCCAGGGTTGCCGGCGCGCTGATGTCCCCAACAATCATCGTGAACGAAGCCACGATCATCAGTTCACTTGGCGCGGCGGCCTGGGCGAATTGGGAGTTGTATTGGATGGTATCGACGCGGACCGCTTCGTTGAGCAGCGGGCCCAGGGAGTAACTCAGATCCTCCAGCGCTTCGTTCATCAGCCCCTGGACCAAGGCCTGCTCGATCTGGGTGAACTTACGGTCCGGCATGGGCGAGTCTGCGGAGGCGCCCAGCATCCGGTTGACCCAGCCCAGGGCCGAGGGGCTGGGGAACTGCACCACAAGTTTGGAATCGTTGCCCTCGACGGCGCACAGGACCATGGCCGTGACCGCCGGAATGGACGCTGCGTATTCGTCGTAGCTCAGCATGGAAACGTCTTCCAGCCGCACCACCGACTTGACCCTGACCTTGGCGGTCAGCTGCGTTCCCCACTGGCGGGCAAATGTCTCGAAGGCCAGCTCCAGCACCCGGCTGTGCTCACGGGCCAGCGTCGCCGGACGACGGAAGTCGTAGACGCTTAAGGTGCGCTCGCGCACTACTTCCCGTTCATCGATAACACTCACGTCTCGGACTATCGGCAAGGCACCCCCGCGGGTAAGCCAATACGCAGCTATTTCTGCAGCATCTTCATCGCTTCCGGTATCAGGGACCGGACGACGTCGGGCTGGTCGGACAGGACCACAATGTCCACCCTGCGGTTCAGCTCCATCAGCTCAGGTGTGGAGTCGTCGTTGACCTGCCGTGCGGAGCCGAAGGCAACCGCCCCGATGGCGGACTGGGGGACGCCGCCGCGCTCCACCATAAAGCGCAGGACGTTCACCGCCCGGGTGGAAGACAGTTCCCAGGTGGAGGGGAAGGACGTCACGCCGTTGGCTGCGTGTCCTTCCACCATGACCTCCAGTCCGGCCGGCGCAAGGACCGGAGCAACAACATTAAGGACCCGGGTGGCCCGCCCGGTCAGTTCCGGCCTGTCGGGTTCGAAGAATGTTTGGGATCCAACGAGTTTGACGGTCAATCCGCGCGGATCGATTTGGAACTCCACGTTTTCGCTGAGGTTTTCCGCTGCCAGCCCCGCTTTCATTTTGTCCTCCAGGGCCTGGAGCCGGTTGACTTCCTTCATGGCCTGTTCCAAGGCTGCCGGGTCGACATTGGGCTGCGCATTCGCCGCCTGGCCTGCCGCCGGCTGCGCCTGGGCCTGCGCCTGTACGGCAGCGAACGCTTCAAGGTCCTTATTGGCCTGGTCCGGCGGGACCACGGTTCCGGTGGCAGTGTCGACGGTTTCGGACGCGACGGCGCCAAAGCCGGTGGCGAGGGAATTACGGAGTTTCTCGAATTTGTTCGCGTCGACGGTGGACATCGCGTACAGGACGATGAACAGGCACATCAGGACGGTGACCATATCCGCGTAGGAAACGAGCCAGCGTTCGTCAACGTGGTGCTCTTCGGGGGCGGCCCTTTTGGACCGTCGCCGGGGGCTCATGCCGCGTCCTCCAGCGGCTCTCCGCCCTTGGATGCTTTTTTGGGCCCGGACTTTGGCGCCTTCCCGGCGCTGGCCTTGAGTTTGTAGTCGGGAACCATTGCGTTGAGCTTCTCCCGCAGCAGGATTGGCTGGATGCCTGCCTGCAGGGCCAAAACGCCTTCCATGATCAGGGTCATTCGGTCGACCTCAAGTTCGGAGATCTTTGCCATCCGGTCCCCGATAGGAAGCCAAATGAAGTTGGCGGAAAGGACCCCCCAGAGCGTAGCGACGAAGGCTGCGGCGATCATGTGTCCGAGCTCGTCCGGTTTCGACAGGTTTTCCAGGACGTGGGTCAGCGAAACGACTGTGCCGATAATGCCGATGGTGGGTGCGTAGCCTCCCAGCATCTTGAAGAACTTTGACGCTGTGTTGTCGGACTTCATCTTGGAGCTGATGCCGTCGTCGAGCATTTCCCGGAGGTCTTCACCATCGGTTCCGTCGGCGATGTTCTGCAGCGCGATCTTCAGGAACGGATCCTTGGTGGCGGCAGCGTCGCTTTCCAACGACAGCAGGCCTTCTGCGCGGGCCCTCTCAGCGAAGACAATGATCTCGTCGATGCTGACCTGCGGCGGGACGGTCTTGCCCTTTAAACGCGTTCGGCAGCGCTTTGAAGGCGTGCACCACGTCCTTGAGGGTTGATCCTGCAAGCCCGACGGCGAGCGTCGCACCAAAAACCAGGATCATCGGTGCAGGCAGCAAAAGGCTGGTAATACTTGCGCCTTCAAGGGCCACCATGGCATAGATGGCGCCAAACGCCATCAGCAGCCCGATAATTGTTGCCGGATCCATGGCCTACTCCCCCGGCCGGTCGGTACGACCAACGTCGGCGGCGTCCTCGGACGGAACCAGGCTGAGGTGGTAGCCGGTAACAGCCGGGAAGTCCCGGGCCTTGCTCAGGACATAAGCGCGGTACTCGGCGATCAGTTCAACCACTTCGGCGAGGCTTTCGAGCACAACGTACGTAGCTCCGTCGAGGGTGACAAGGTGGGTGTCCGGGCTCTCATGGATCCGTTCGATGAGGTCGGGGTTGACCGCGAAGCGCGTTCCGTTGAGTCGAGTTACGACGATCATGGGCCGATTCTGCTCTGTATAGGGGATGGTGGTCTACGATCTACTGTCGGCCAACCGGGCTCATTGGTTAGCTTCGTAGGCTTGGTAATGTGCGGCCTGGCGGCGGACACCGTGTTCGTTACAGTGAGTGATGTTCGTTACAGTGAGTGTTGTCAACGATCTGCCGGCTGGGTAGGCGTGGATCTGCCGAACAATGGGGAGCGTGCGCAGTGGTACCGCAGTGGCTTGTCACAGCAGGTGATCGTCTTCCCCGCGGGTCGCGGTCGCCACACCCGGCACTGTGGCGCCGCGCCCTGGGTTGCCTGTCCGGTGCGGCCCTGGTCCTGGCGGCGGCCATAACCGTCCGGTTGTCCGGGTCCGTGGAGGCCTACTTTCTGTTTTTCCTCGCAGTACCCGTGATTGCTTTGTTCGAGGACTGGCTGGCCATGGCCGTGGCCACAGTCGTGGTCGCCGGGAGCCCGGCCTTCCTGCAACTGGCTCTTGCGGGTGCGTCCGGATCGTTGCCGCCGGCGAATTCCGCGCTCCTGGGTACAGCGTTCCTGCTTGAAGGCGTCCTGTGCCTCATTCCGGCATTCGTCCTCGCCGGGACACGAACAGCGGAACTCGAGAAGCTGGGGGCATTGGAGAGCCAGGCACTGCACGATCCGCTGACCGGGCTGGCCAACCGATCGCTCCTGGCTGCACGCCTCAGAGAAGCGACGGCCGCGAGCCGGATCACCGGGGTGCCCATGCTGGTCCTGTCGGTGGACATTGACGGCTTTAAGCCAATCAACGATTCGTATGGACATGGAGCCGGGGACGCGCTGCTGGTGGAAATCGCCCGGCGGCTCCAGTTCTGCCTCCGGACCGGGGACACCGCGGCCCGGACCGGCGGAGACGAATTCACCCTGCTGCTGCCGGGCTCCGGCTTGGACCAGGGCCCGGCGACGGCGCTGCGCGTGATGGATGCCGTCGCCGCCCCGGTTCAGGTGGCCGGGACGGAGCTGCGGATGAGCGCGAGCGTCGGCATAACGGCCGGATCAGGAATGGATGGCCCGGAACAACTGCTGGCGGAAGCCGACACGGCAATGTACGCAGCGAAACACTCCGGCCGCAGCCGCTTCGTCATTTACGACGCGACCCAGCGCCAGGATACCCGCGGTGCCCTTGAGATTAGCCCCAGCGATGCCCGGTGCTGGGCCGCCTACACGGTCCAGCTGCGCCTCCAGATCGCCTCAGCCAAGGACCTAGGCCTGCTGCCGGAACAAACCCGGGGCCCGGAAACGGCCCGGCGGACCCTCGAAACCCTGCTGGCCGCCATCGGTCAGCTTCCTGACCCGGAGCAACCTGACGGTGAGCAGCGGACAAAACTGCCCCTGCCGCAGTCCCGGGCCCTGGCGGAGTTCGTTTTCCACCATCAGCTGGTCCAGCAATGGGCCGACTCGCTTGTGAGCCAGGGCATCCTCACCGCCAGCCGGCCGGCCGAGGCGGAACGCTTCTGGAGCGATCTGCGCGACGCTGTAACCGTCGCCGAAAACCCGGGGCCGCGTGCCGGCAGTGGTTCACGGAACGCTCTTGACACCAGCTTCGCCGCCGGCGGGGCACTCCAAGCAGGGACCGGAAAGGGACCGGTGGCGCTCCCGCCCCGATCCCGCAGATGAGGGCGTAGCCGACTTCTGCCTATAGATGCCATAACGTCCCCGACCGGACCAACGCCGCGTGCGCCACCGCAGGCAGTTGGTGCCGGGCGGTCGCGTCGGAATGTACCTCCACTTCAGGGCGGGCTCTCAGAAAAGACGTGATACTCGGTCGAAACGTGAGGCATATCTGGTTGCAGGCTAATGTCTGAGCCGAAGCCGCGGGTCTCCAAAGAGAAAGCCCTGGCTCCGAAGATCTCCGTAGCCAGGGCTGTCTCTCCGATATCTAGGAGCTAGTCACGTTTTCCGGGTGATTAGCGCTTGAGCTGGGTCAGTTCCTGCAGGACCTCGTCGGAGGTGGTGATGATGCGGGCGTTGGCCTGGAACCCGCGCTGGGCCACGATGAGGTTGGTGAACTCCTGGGAAAGGTCCACGTTGGACATTTCCAGGGTACCGCCGGAGAGTGTGCCGAGGCCTGGTGCACCGGCACTGCCGAACTGCACCACGCCAGAGTTGCCGGTGGCCGTGTAGGACGAAGATCCTGCCTTTTCCAGACCGGCCGGATTGGTGAACTTGGCCAGGGCGATCTTGGCCATCACCTGCTTGGTGCCGTTGCTGAAGGAGCCGATCAGGGATCCGTCACTACCCAGCGTGTAAGACTCAAGGGAGCCGGCCGCAGAGCCGTTCTGGCCGGCGACCGTGAGGGTTTCGACTTTCGCGTAGCCGGAGAGTTTATTCAACGCGACCGTAATGCCGCCGACGGTCAATGCGCCGCTGGCCGTCAGTGTGCCGTTGGCTCCCTGTGCGAGGCCCACAGTGACGGGTCCGCTGCCGTCGTTACCCGTAACATCCCAGCCGGTGGCGGTCTTGTCGAAGGTCAGATTGAGGTCACGCGCAGCACCGGCGCCGTCGTAAACCTTGACCACGCGGTTCAGCGACGTGGGAACGGTCGCGTCGCCGGGCAGGTTCCCGTCAAGTGAAACCGCGTTGGTTGCAGTGGCGACCATGTTGTTCGGGTTCAGCGTGATGGTGCCGACGGCGCCGGTCGTGTTGACCGCGCCGTTGGCGTCGGCCTTCCACCCCTGCAGGATGCCGCCGTCGGGGCTGACCAGCTGGCCGGCAGCATCGAGGTTAAAAGCACCGGCACGGGTGAACAGCTGCTGGCCGCCCTTGCTGGTGACGAAAAAGCCGTCGCCGGAGATCATCATGTCCGTGGCCTTGCCGGTGGCCTGCGAGGACCCCTGGCTGAAGTTGTTAGTAACCCCGGCAACGCGGACGCCCAGTCCGATCTGGGCAGGGTTGCTTCCGCCGGTGCCGCCCTGCGGAGCCGTGGCGCCCTGGGTCAGTTGGGACAGGGTGTCCTGGAACTGCGTGGTTCCGGACTTGTACCCGGCGGTGTTGACGTTGGCGATGTTGGCGCCGGTAACATCCAGCATGGTCTGGTGGGCGCGAAGGCCGGAAATTCCGGAGTAGAGCGAGCGGAGCATGGCGACTGCCTTTCTACAAGGTGGGAAAACTGGTCAAAATCTAGGGTCAGGGAGCGGATGGAGCGACGATTCCGGTGATGGAATCGAGGGGGATGGATAGTTCGCCGATAGTCACCGCCGGCTTGTCGCCGGCGAACGAAACGGCAGTAGCAATGCCGCTGCCCGCGGTGCCGTCCGGCAGTGTGTAGCCGACGGAATGGCCGATCAGCTGGGCTGCCGCCGAGCGCATCTGCAGCGAAAGCCCATCCTTGCTGCTTGCTGTCAGCTCGGTCATTTTTTCCATCATGGACAGCTGAATGGTTTGGGCCATCATCTCGTTGGTGTCCATCGGGGCACTCGGGTTCTGGTTCTTCAGCTGGGTCACGAGGAGCGTCATAAAAACGTTGGAGTCCATCGTCTGCACCGGGGCGCGGACAGCGGGAGTCTGGTCCCCCGCGGCACCGGTTGTCGGCTTGATCGGGATGGACGGTGTAGCGATCGGCTGAATCGTCATCTGTGGCGTTCCTTCGTGTCAGACAAGAATGTCGATGTTGGTTTGGGGGAATCCAGCCGACCGGGGATGCGCGGCGCAGGCTCGTGGAATCCTTCGTTGCGGCGCGCGGCTGCGCGCTGCGCTGCGGCGTCGTTCTGGTGCCCCGGGCGGCCGTTCTGGCCCCCGTCCCCCGGCCCGCTGCGATCCGAGAGGTTCAGCGATGCCCCGAAGCCGGCGTCGGCGAGCTCCTTCCGGAGCTCGGGAAGGACGCCGCGGAGAGCTTCCCGGCCGGCTTCACCGGGAGAGAACATCTCAATCCGGACGCCGCCGGCGTCGATGTGGGCTCTGATGGTCAGCGGGCCCAGGTCTTCGGGGTTCACTTTGAGGGTCATCACGTGTTCACCGGCGGCCGCCGTGGCAAGGGTGAAGAGAGGCCTGCTCAACTGGGGTTGGAGTGCGGGCCCCTGCTGCGGGGAAGCAGCGGCGGGAGCCTGCGGTGCGGACGTCGACGTGGCGGCAGTAGGAGTAGCCGGACCCCCGGTCAGGGCGGCGGCTCCGGCGGTGGACGCCGATTCCAACGACACCGTGGCCGCCAGCGCGGACTTCCGATCCGGACGCACGTCGCCGACGCTCGCGCCGGCATTGGGAACAAGACCGGCGAAGATCGTTCCTGCGGCAGCGGAAGAAAGTCCGGGTGTTGTGCTGGCCGCCGGAGGGTGCGGCTGGAGGCTGGCGGTTGCGGGCGTCGAGGCGGCCACAGTAAGTCCTGCTGCCGGAGCTGCGTCTTGGACCGGACTGGATGATGCAACGGTGGCTGCCGGCGGGACGACGGCGGCCGGAGCTCCGGTGGCCACGGCGTTGTTGTCTGCTGCCACGGCCGGCGCGCCCGCAGCAGCAGTTACCGCGGCGGCAGGAGCCGACACCGGCACCCCACCGCCGGCCCGGAGCTGCGGTTCCGTGGCCGCCTGTTCCGGGGTCATCCGCCCCGGTATGGCCGGCCCCGCGGCGGCGGCTGTCGACTGCGCCGCAGGGACAGCCAACGCAGTTCCGAACCAGGCCGGCACCGGCAGAACATCCCCTGCGGCGTCATCCTTCGATGGCGACGCGTCGTGGAGGTGGCGTCGCTGACCTTGGTGTCGTCCGGCTGCCCGCCGGACAGCTGTGCGGTGACGGACGCGGATGCGGACACGGCTGCGGTCACGGACGCGGGCACAGCCTGCGGGGCCCCGACGCCCGGCGAGCCGGCGGAGTTCGAATCCGCGGACACTGTGGTCTCGGACGTCCGACGTTCGGGCCGGGCGTTTGAGGGCTGGGCGTTTGAGGGCTGGGCGTTTGAGGGCTGGGCGATTGAGGGCTGGGCGTTTGAGGAAACGGCGCTGTCCAACAGCACACCGAAAGCTCCGGCGCCGGACGTTGTTGTACCGGCCCGGCCCCCGGCGCCATGCTGGGTGGCCCGGCTGATCCCCGGAGCAGGGCCCAGACCCATCGATGCGGTCATGATGTGCCCCCGGCCGGGACAATCCGGCGGATGGACGTGAGGTTGGACTGCTGCTCCCAGGCATCGCGGATCTGGATGGTTTGCCCGGGCACGGGGGCGTCGATTGCCTTACCGTTGCCGAGGTAGATGGAGATGTGGTTGCCGCCGAAGCTCACCAGCAGGTCGCCGGGCTTGGCCTCGGCAAGGGACGCTACGGGCGTGCCTTGGCGCATCTGGTCGCTGACCACCCGCGGGATCTCGACGCCGAGGTCTTTGAAGACGCGCTGGGTGAAGCCGGAGCAGTCCATCCCGGTGGCCGGGTTGGTTCCGCCCCAGACGTACGGCACTCCGATGTACTTTTTCGCTGCGGCAACCACGTCGTTTCCGGTCGCCGCCCCTCCGGTGGCAACCGGCGCGGAGACACCCTTGAGTGTTGTCCCGCTGATACCTGTCAGGGAATTGAGGCTCTCCTGCAGGGACGCTGTTCCGGTTCCGCTGGTGCCCAGTGCCGAGGCGAGGGCTTGGGTAAAGGAACCGTCCCCTCCGCCGTCGACGAGCGAGCCCGTGGCGGCAGCCGAGATCGCCGTGGACTTCGCCGAGTCCACCGGCCGGGTGGTGAGTTCGGAGATCATGGACTGGATGCTCTGCATCCGGCCGATCGCCTCGGTCATGCTCATGTGGTCACCTGGGTGTCGTCCCGGTGAAAGACAGTGGACGCAATCTCATCCAGCGCTGACTGTTCGGCCTGCAGGTCTGCGCTCAGCACTTCGGCTTGATGCCGGGCCTGGAGCTTCTCCAAGCCAACGGAGCGGACCCTCGCAGCGGTAAATGCCTCCCGAGCCGCGGACTCGTCTGCCTGGGCGATCGTGGTCAGGCCCCGCAGCTCCGCCAGCATACTGTGCGAGGAGGACCGGGCGGCCGCGACGGCCCGCAGCGAGGCGGAGCTGACAACGTCCGCGTCGTCGATCGACAAGTCACGGCGGGCCGCAGCTTCCCGGGCGCGCACGGAACTGGAACGAGACCTGGCCCGGGCCAGGCCAGTGGCGGCTTGATCCTGCTGGATCCGGCGGAGCCGCAAGAGCCCAGCCAGCGAAAATTGACGGTTCATGCCGCTGCTCCCAGAGTCGAGGTGAGGTACGCGAGCCGTTGCCACGACTCGGGGTGTCCGGTGGAATCTTCCATTGATTGCTGCAGGAAGGCGTTCACGTCCTGCTCGTGGTTCAGTGCCGCATCAACGAGTGGGTTGGTGCCGGCCTGGTAGGCCCCGACATCGATCAGGTCCTGGGCGGCTTTCCGGGCCGCGAGGACACGGCGGAGCCCCGCGGCAGCGGCGAGGTGATCCCGGGTGTTGACCTTCGAGGCCACACGCGAGATGGATCCGAGGACGTCCACGGAGGGAAAGTGGCCCGTGACGGCCAGTTTCCGGTCGAGGACAACGTGCCCGTCCAGGATGGAACGGGCGGCGTCGGCGATCGGCTCGTTGTGGTCATCGCCGTCAACCAGGACGGTGTAGATGCCGGTGATTGAGCCGGTTTCGGCGGTGCCGGCCCGTTCCAGCAGCCGGGCAAGGACGGAAAAAGTCGACGGCGGATAACCGCGGGTGGCTGGGGGTTCGCCGGCTGACAGGCCGATCTCGCGCTGGGCCATGGCGACGCGGGTCAACGAATCCATCATCAGGACCACGTTTTGGCCCTCGTCCCGGAACGACTCCGCGATCCGGGTAGCGGTGAAAGCGGCGCGCATGCGCATCAGCGCCGGCTCGTCCGAGGTGGCCACCACAACGATGGAGCGCGCCAGTCCCTCGGCGCCAAGGTCGTCCTCGAGAAACTCGCGGACTTCGCGGCCGCGTTCGCCGACCAGGGCGATGACCGAGATTTCGGCGTCGGTCCCCGGGCGATCATCGAGAGCAGGGAGGATTTCCCGACGCCGGAACCGGCGAAGAGCCCCATCCGCTGGCCCTTGCCGAGGGTGGTCATGGTGTCCAGGACACGGACACCGGTCTGCAGCGGCGTGTCGATGCGGGCCCGTTTCATGGCCAGCGGCGCCTCGTTGTCGATGGGCACGCGCGGCCCGCTCGTGAGCGGGCCCTTGCCATCGATGGGCCGTCCGAGGCCATCGATGACGCGGCCAAACAGCCCCCGCCCGGTGGGGACCAGCATTGTGGTGCCCGCTTTGGCCCGGACCGGATCACCGGCGGCGACTCCGGCAAGCCGGCCCAGCGGCATGCAGCGGAGGGTGCTGCCCATCGCGGCGACTACTTCGGCGTCCAGACCGGGATTTTCCCCAACGGTCACGAGCTCACCCAGTGCACCGTCGAGGCCGGAAACTTCCAGGCTCAGGCCCACCACGGACGTCACTACGCCCACCCGTTGGGGAGCGGCGGCCCGCAGTGCGGCGGTGAAAGAGTCCCCTTTTGGGCGCCATTGGGTCATCATGGCTGTCCGTCCATGGTCCGGTCGCCCCAGTCGCCGTCGCTGAGCAGGGCAGTACGGACCCTGGCCAGGGCGGTGCCGAGGCTCGCGTCAAGCCAGCCATGCTCGTAGTCAACTTTCGCGTCGCCGCGGTTCAGGCTTGCGTCCGGGAGCAGCGGAAGCCCGGCGGGCAGGTCCAGGCCTTCCTTGTCCAAGACGTCAATGTCGGCGGGGTTGAGCCGCACCGCAACCAAGGTGCCGGGGTCGCTGGCGGAAAGGGCGCGTTCGATGGCGGCCCGGGCCGTCCGGGTGCCGTCCGCGAGTTCGTAGCCCAGGATGGCCTCGGCCAGTTCCAGGGCCGTTCGGGCGAGGACTTCATTGGCATCCCGGAGGGCCTGGACGTTGCGGTGTGCGAAGTCCGTCCTGGCCACGGCCAACGCGCGCACTGCCCGGTCCAGGTCCTGCTGGCCCGCCGCCAGGGCAGCAGCCTGCTCCGCCGCCATTCGGTCCCGCCAGCGCCGCTGTTCCTTTGCTGCGGCGCGGACCCCGGCAGCGTAGCCCGCGGCGTGGCCTTCGGTGAATCCGGCCTGCTCGTTGGCGGGACCGGTGGTCCGCAGCGACGGGTAGACAATCCGCGCGGGACTGGTGTCAGTAGACAATGTCTTCCTCGTCCCCACGCTGAATCGTGATGGAACCGTCGGCCTCTAGTTCCCGGATGGAGCGCACGACGGCGGCACGGGCTTCTTCGATCTGCGAGGCCCGCAGCGGCCCCAGGGCCGCGATTTCCGACTCGAGGATCTCCAGGTTGCGGCCGGAAACGTTGGTAGTAATGGTTTCCAGCACCACTTCCGGGGCGCCCTTCATGGCGATGGCCAGCAACGACGAGTCGATGCCGCGCAACACCTGCTGGACGTCCTTGCGGTCCAGTTTGACGATGTCCTCGAAGGTCACCATTTGTGCCCGGATTTCGGTGGCGAGGTCCGGGTTCAACAGGTCCAGGCCATCGAGTACGGAACGTTCGGTGCCGGCGTCGGTGCGGTTGATGATCTCCAGCAGCGGCTGGATGCCGCCCGTGACCTTGGAGGCCTGCTGGGACACAGCGGCACCGCCGCGCAGTTTGAGCGTCTCGGCGACGATCCCGATTGCCTCCGGCGCGCCGGAACCCATCGTTGCGATGCTGAGGGCGACGTCTGCGCGGAGCGAACCAGGCAACCCGGACATCACCGCCGAGGCCTTTTTGGGGCTCAGGTGTGCCAGGACCAGCGCGATGGTTTGCGGCAGTTCACCGTCGATCAGGGCCAGGATCTGGACCGGTTCAATGTCTTCGAGGAACTCAAAGGATTTCCCCGCCATGTTGACGCTCAGCCGGTTGATCAGCCCGGCGGCTTTCTCGGACCCAAAGGACGCTTCGAGCAGTCCCTCTGCCAACTCGCGGCCGCCCCGGGCCGAACGCGGCCCGCTTAGCGCCGAAGAATGGAAGTCCTTCATGATCTGCTCGGTGACATCGGGATCCACCTTGCGCAGCCGGACGATTTCCGCCGCAATCTCCTCGGCTTCCGAATCCGTCAGCTTGGCCATGACCAGGGCCGCGTTGGCCGGGTTCATCTGCATCAGCACAACGGCCGCGCGCTGGGCGCCCGTCAGGGTCACTGTAGTTTTCATACCGGTTGCCGGTCATCCAGGAGCTCGCGCAGGTAGTCGGCTGCCTTCTCCGGGTTGGAGGAGACCATGCTGTCGATTTCCATCCGACGCCGTTCGGCTTCCACCTGCTCCGGCAAGGGCGGCAGCGGCGGGAGGGCGGTGAGCTCGATCGCCGAGGTTGCCGGGGCCGCCGGCAACGCTGACACGACCGGCATCGCAGGCAGGACCGGCAGCGGCTCAAGCCGCTCGCCCAAGTCCACGGGTTCGCGCTTCTGCCGGCGGCGCAGGACGATCATCAGGATCAGGCCCAGGACCAGGAGTCCGAGGAGGATCGAACCGGCGCTGATGAGCGTGCCGAAGAATTCGGCCTGCTTGGTGGCCTCAGCGTCGGCCTTGGACTCGGCCAGGGACCGTGCAGCGTCGTCCGCAGCCGCGGTGCTGAACGGCACCACCTCAACGGTGACGACGTCGCCGCGTTGCTGATCGATCCCGGCGGCGGAGTTGACCAGGGATGTCAGTGAGGCGAGATTGAGCCCGCCGGCCGCTGCCTGGTTGACGGCCACGGAGATCGTCTGGCGTTTGACGGCTCCGGGCGGGATAACACGGTCCTCGGTCACCTTGTTGACGGCGTTGTTTTTGGTACCGCTGGTGGAATCGAAGCTTCCGTTGCCGCTGGTGCCGCCGGGGACCGCGATGTTGTCCGGTCCCAGAACCCCGGCCGCGCCGCCGCCGGTGCCGGTGTATTTTTCAGTCTTGGAAGTCTCGCTCAGCGGCAGGGCACCTTCGGCGTTGGAGAAGGTCTCGGACTTCTGCTGCGCCGACTCCCCGGTGACGTCGGCGGCGACCGCGACGGTGGAATTGCCCGGCCCGACGACGCGGTCCAGGACCGCACGCACGGCGTCGCCGGTGCGCTGCTGGTAGTCGGTGGCCTGTTTGGAGGATGAGCCGACGGCGCCGCCGCCGACAGCGGAGAGGACATTGCCTTGCGAGTCCACCACTGCGACGTTGATCGGCTTGAGGTTTTCGATGGCCGCGGAGGTCAGGTGCACTATCGCCTGGACCTTGTCGCCGGAAAGGCTGACCCCCGGCTTGGTTTCGATGAAGACCGAGGCGGTGGTGTCCGGGGCACTGGAGACAAAAACGGTCTTCTCCGGAATGGCGAGACGGACGGCGGCGGTCTTTACGCCGTCCATGGCGGAAATGGTGCTGGCGAGTTCCCCTTCGAGGGCCCGCTTGTAGGTGACGGACTGTTGGAACTCGGAGGACGTAACGCCCATCTTGTCCAGCAGCGAGTACCCGGTGGCGGCGGCCGTGGGCAGGCCAGCGGCGGCGGCTTTGAGGCGTTCGTCGTAGACCTTGTCCTGCGGGACCAGGATGGTCGCGCCGCCGTCGCTGAGTTCGTAGGGAACGTTGTCCTTACGGAGCTGATCGACGATGCCGCTGGCATCGGTGTTCCTGAGGCCGGAGAACAGCGGTGTCAGCGCGGGTTTGGACAGCCACGCGGAAACGGCCACAACGGCGACGACGAGGAGGGCCGCTCCGATGACTGCGATGGTGCGCTGTCCGGCGGTGAATCCCTTGAGTCCGGCGCCGAAGCGGGCGAACATTCCAGATATTTGCGGGGGCATCAGGCTTGCATTCTCATGATCTCGTTGAACGCGTCAACACCCTTGTTTCGCACAGCGGCGACGAGTTCAAGGGTGACCTGCGCGCGGGTGGCGGCGATGGTCGCGTTGTGGATGTCATCCAGGTTGCCCGTCACGGCTGAGACGGCCAGCTGGTTCGACGTCGACTGCAGCTGCTGGAGGTTGTCCACGGCGCCGGTGAGGGACGCCGCGAAGCCGGAGCCGTCGGTACCGGCAGCGGCACCGGCGCCGTCCACGAAGTTCGTCGGAAGGACGCCCTGAACGGGGGCGATCGGGGAAATGGTCATCAGGATCTTCCAATCTCAAGGGCGGCCATGTAGCTTTCACGGGCGCGGTCCACAACCTGGGCATTCGCCTGGTAGCCGCGCTGGGCGATAATCAGCGCGCCCATCTGTTCGGCCATGTCAATATCCGGATATTTCACGTTCCCGTTGGCGTCCGCGAGCGGGTGGTCCGGCTGGTACACGATCCGGCCCTCGCCGTTGCCCAGCTGCGTGCTTTTCACGTACACCCCGGTGAGGTCGGCGCCTTCTCCGGCTTCCACGTATTTAGCCTGGAACGCCGGGCCCGAGGTGCGCGAGACATTGTTCATGTTGGCCAGGTTGTCCGAGACGGCGTCGAGCCATTTCCGGTGCACGGTGAGGGCGGAACCGGCAATTCCGATCGCGTCGAAAGTCATCAGTTCGTCCTCATGGCCGAGCGGACGGCGGTGAACTCGTAGCCGAGGGCACGGGTGGCGAACTGGAAGCGAAGTACCGTGTCGATGTTGGACAGGGTTTCGGTGTCCAGGTTGACGTTGTTGCCGTTCAGCTGGGTGGGTTCCAGGGATGCTGCCGTGGTGGCCTGGGCATGACCGTCGCCGGAACGCACCGAGGCCGCGAGGGCGTCCTCGAAGGCCACGCGCTTGGCCTGGTAATTGGGCGTATTGACGTTCGCGATGTTGTTCGCGATGCTGCGCTGGCGCAGCGCCAATCCGTCCAAGGCGCTGGACAGGGCTGCGGAGGTCACGGATTCGAGCACGGGGATCCTGCCTGGGTGGTGGGATGGCCGATCCGTGGCCGTTAAACGAGCGATCCGTGCTCTATCAGTGGTTATCGGCACACTCCCGTGGCGCGTTAGCCGTTATAAAAAGATTCTTTGGCTTTGTTTTCGCTGGCTGTTTCCGGCGCTTAGCCGTGCACGTCGAGGTAGACGGCGCCCGGCCGGGAACCGATCCCGGGGACGGACGCAAGGGCACCGAGTTGCCGGGCAATATCATGGCGGGCGGCTTCAAGCCGGTGCGCGACGCGTTCCTGTGCCGCGGCGAGCGCGAGGGCCCTGCGCCGGGCCTCCGCCGGCAACGGTCCGGGCACGGCGGGCGGTGTCCAGCGTTGCGCCGGGCCGGCTGCAACGACGTCCTGCGGGGAAGCCAGCGGGCCGAGGGGGTCATGGAGTGTGCGCTCGGCCGATTGGACCGCCATTTCAAGGACATCGAGCAGCGCAGTCCAGGCAACGAGCGAGGAATCGGGAGCTTGGATGTCCACGGCAGTTGCCGTGGCGGGCTCAGCCGAAGCCAAGGCTTCCACCGCCGTTGCCGGTGTGGGGGTTCCAGGCTCCAGCTGCCGCGAAGGACCGGGCCGGGGCGGCAGCAAAGGCCGGAGCCGTCGGGCCCGCGGCCGTCGGTGCCGGAGCGGTATTGGCTGCCGGAAGTGCACCGGAAGCCTCGTGCCATGCCTGGCGGAGCGGCTCCAGCAAATCAATGGCCTCGCGGGTCAGCATGGGGTCGCGCTGGATGTTGGCGTTGACCAGGGCCGTCGAGACGTAGTTGTACAGTCCCAGCAGGCCGTCTGCTCCGGACCAGGCATCCGTCTTCAGCGACGATCCCAGTTCGGAGATGATCGCCTGGGCGTGCAGCAGGTTCTCTGAGGCGACCGACCAGTTCGAGTCCCGTTGCGCGGATTCGGCGCGCCCAAGATCCAGCAGGAGCCGGTCGTAGAGCAGCGTCAGCAGTCGGGCCGGTGACGCGGAGAGGACGGAATCGTTGAGGTACTGGGCGCGCTGGGCGGCGCCGAAAGTGGTAGTCATCCTAGTTACTGCTTCCTGAGGAGAGACCGGAGAGCTGCGCGGACAGCCACGCGGACTGGGCTTTCATTCCGCTGAGGGCAACCTCGAGGCCGGAATAGGTGCGCTGAAGGGTGGTGCGCCGGAGGGCCAGGCGATCATCCCAGTTGTCAATCTGGGCGGTGAAGTCCTTGGCGGTGCTTTGCTGGCCGATGATTTGGGTGCTGATCAGGCCGGTGGCCGGATCGGAAGCTTGCTTCGCGGCGTCTGCCACGCGGCCGGCGATAGTAGCGACGGCGGCCAGGGTGGCGGTCGGGTCCTTGGCAAGGGCCTCACCGAACTTGGCTGCGTCGAACTCCAGGGTTCCGGTCTTGGTCAGCTTGATGCCGTACTCGGCGGGGGACTTTCCGTCAATGGGCTGGGATGCGGCGGAGATGACGTTGGTGTTCACTGCACGGACGGTGCTGTCGCCGGTGAAAATCCCACCGGAGGCAATGGCAGCGCCGGAGGAATCCGTGCTCGCCACGACTGTGCTCTTGATGGAAATCTGCGCTAGGACACCGCTGACAGAGCTGATCAGGTCCGAGGCGGCCTTTGTGATCTGCGCGTTATCCTTCGCCACGCCGACCCGAACCGGGGTAGCGGAGACTTCGGAGACAGTGAACGAGACGCCGGTGAGCAGTCCCTCAAATTTGTTGGTGGACGAGGTGATGTTTTGCTCGGCGGCAGTGCCGGCCCAGAGCTGGACTTCGGCGTCCTGTGCGGCCGTGATCTGCGCGGGCGCTACCGTGCCGCTGGGGTCATCGATGGTGAAGGCAGCAGCTGCACCTGTGGCGGTGGATGTGAACTGCAGGCGGAATTCGCCGCCGCCCACTGCTACCTTGCTGGCCGTGACCCCGGCACCGGCGGAGTTCAGCGCCGTCACAACGTCGTCCATGGAGTTTGTCACGGGGGTGACTGTCACGGGCTGCCCGCCTCCGCTCGTCACGGTCACCGTGGTGTAGGGCCAGGTGAGCATTTTCTGCGTGACGGAAACCTGAGGGGTAGCGAGTTTCGAAACCGTGAAATCCAGCGACCCGGCACTGGCGCCGGTACCGACGCTTGTGCTTACTTTGGCCGAGCTGCTGGTGGCGGAGTAGAGATCCAGTGCCTTGGGCTGCGTGAGCTTCGTAGCCTTGCTCGCAAGGTCGGCGAGGGCTGAATTCAGCCCTTGCAGGGCTGAGATGCGCGTCTGTACGGCCGCGGCCCGGCTCTTGAGCAGGTTTTGCGGCGCCGCTTCAATGGTCATCAGCGAATTGATGAGGGACGTGGTGTCCAAACCGCTGGAGAGGCCGTCGATGGAAAGTCCCACGGTTACAGCTCCTTAGAACGATGTTCCGCTAGTGAGGCGAAGGTTTGAGGTGGGCGTGGCGCCCGGAGGGATTAATTTCCCGCCAGGCGCCACGCACATTCCCTAGCTACTAGGGCAGGCTAGCTGAGCCTAGCCCGCCCCGCTTCTGATTTAGCGCAGGAGCTGCAGGACACCCTGGTTGGACTGGTTCGCCTGCGCGAGCATGGCGGTACCGGCCTGGGACAGGATGTTGTTGCGGGTGAACTTGACCATTTCCTCGGCCATATCCGTGTCGCGGATACGGGAGTTGGAAGCCGTCAGGTTTTCCTTGGCAACGTTGATGGTCTGCACAGCCGACTCGAGCCGGTTCTGGGAAGCACCCAGTTCGGCGCGGGCGGTGGACACCTTCGTGATCTGGGTGTCCAGCATCTTGATGGATGCCTGGGCGTTGGCGGCCGTGTCAAACTTCAAACCCCCGGTGACGGCGGTGCCGGTGGAACCACCGGTAGCCAGACCGGTGGCCGGGGCGGCAGTCGTGGAAACCGTACCGCCGTTGAGGGCGGTCACCACGAGGCCCGTTCCGGCACCGTTGGCATCCTTTGTCACGCTGACCGTGAAGTTGGAGGAGAAGTTGGAGTCGGACCGCAGTGCGGTAGCGTATTCTTCCACGCTCTGGAAGCCCGTAGCCGATGCGTCAGCGGTGTCCGCGAGGACCCCGGTGGTCACAGTCGACTTGACGCCGCCTGCAGTGCTCTCAAAAGTAGCAGCACCCGTCGTCAGGGTCGTCACGTCTGCGATAGCGAATGACGAGCCCGTCGTGGTCAGGTCGCCGCCGGCGAGGGTGTTGGCGATCGTCTTGACGTTGGCACCGCTGAGGTTGACGTCGATCTGGCTCGCCGTGTCAGCGTTGGCGCCAACCTGGAAGGACAGGGTCTTGGAGCTGTTCAGCAGCTGGGTGCCGTTGAAGTTCGTCGAACCTGCAATGCGATCCAGTTCCTTGACCAGGCTGTTTGCCTCGGTCTTGATGGCGCCACGTGATTCGGCGTTGTTCGTGTCGTTAGCTGCCTGGACACCCAGGTCACGCAGGCGCTGCAGGATGGACTGGGTCTGGTTCAGGCCGCCTTCAGCGGTCTGAACGGCGCCAATGCCGTCCTGGGCGTTACGGGCGGCAACCGAAAGGCCACCGATCTGGGACTTCAGGCCTTCGGACAGTGCCAGGCCGGCCGCGTCGTCGCCGGCGCGGTTGATCCGCAGGCCGCTGGAAAGCTTCTCCAGCGACTTGGACAGGTCCATCTGCGTGTTGCTCAGGCTGCGGTAAGCGTTGTTAGCAGCCAGGTTGGTGTTGATCTGCATTCCCATGATGTTTCCTCCGTGAGTGGGACGATGTGCGATGGCCCATCCGTGGGCCTTCAGGAGTAGTTATCGCCATTTCCCTCCCGTCCGTAAGCAGCCACGGAAGAATCTTTTAATTTCTTTCCTTTCGAACGTTGCGCCTGATTAGCTGCGGGGGCAGGCAAGCCAATCCACCCTCACGAGTTATCAAGGCCGTCTGGTTTCTACTAACGGCACCAACACTCCGGCCGATAGTTTCCGATGAACCCAGCTGTTGGCTGCACTAGGTGCATGCCCGGCCCCGCCGCACAAGTTACATAGGGAGCCCCCAAGACTATGGCCATCCACGAACTCTCAGCCCTGTTGTGGCGGGAGCGCGAACTGCTGGACGTACTGACTTTCAAACTGGAAGAGGAACAGCTTCTCCTCACGTCCGGAAAGTCCCGGTGGCTGCCGCACGGAACCCGCGAAGTGGAACAGGTCCTGGAGCATCTCTCCAAGGCAAGCCTCGCGCGCACCATCGAAGCCGCAGTCGTTGCTGAAACCTGGGGCTTGCCCACCGATGCGGCCCTTGGCGAACTCGCTGCCGCCGCGCCTGAGGGTCCGTGGGCCGAGATCTTGACCTCGCACCTGACGGCCATGACGCGCCAGACCGCCCTGATCAAGGAGTTGCGCGATTCGAACGAGCAGTACCTGCGCCTCGCGGTCCGCTCCACCCAGGAATCCCTAGCCGACCTGCGGCCTGCGGCAGCCGGCACCTATGACGCCCGCGGCAAGACCGGCGAGACTGCCGGTTCGCGCATCTTCGACCAGCAGTTCTAAGGAAGTACCCAATGAGCACCTTCGGAGCCCTTAATACCGCCTACCGCGGGCTCACCGCTGCCCAGCAGGGCATGAATGTCGCGGGCCAGAACATCGCCAACGCCGCCACCAACGGCTACACCCGGCAGCGTGTGGACCAGTCCTCGATTGCCGCCCCGGCCCAAGGCCTGTGGGGAACCGGCCAGCCCATCGCCGGGCAAGGTGTCTCCGTCGACGGCATCAACCGGCTCGGCAGCAGCATGCTGGATTCAAAGGTGCGCTCCGCCGGTGCCCAGGCAGGCTTCGCCAGCACGCGGTCCACTGCACTGCAGGGAATTGAAGGTGTCCTGAACGAGCCGGGTGAGAACGGAATTTCCGCGGCCCTCCAGGATTTCTGGTCCGGCTGGCAGGGCGTGGCCAACCATCCCGGCGAATCCGCCCCTGCCGGCCAGTTGCTCTCCGCGGCCAACACGCTCACGGGAAAGATCACTTCCGCGTACCAGGCCCTCGACGGCCAGTGGACCGATGTCCGTCAGCAAGCCGTCGACGCCGTCGCGACCGTCAATGACGCAGCCACCCAGGTAGCCGGCTATAACGTGGCCATCCGGTCCACTATCGCCGCGGGCGGTTCCGCCAACGAACTCATCGATGCCCGGGCGAAACTTACCGAGACCATCGCCCGCCTCGCCGGCGGGACCGTCCGTGAGCAGGCTGACGGCACTGTTGACGTCCATGTCGGCGGCAATGCCCTGGTGATGGGCGGCACGGTCCGCACCTTGAAACTGGAAGGAGCAGCGTCGATGGCCCAGGCGGCCGGCTCTCCCGTCCAGCTTGAATGGGCCGATCGCCCTGGGGCAGCGGTCGGACTCGACGGCGGCCAGATCGCCGGCGGCCTGTCGATGCTGGCCCCCGCAAAAAACGGCTCCGGCGGCCCGATCGCCGAGGCTGCAGCGTCCTACAACAGCCTGGCCGAAAAGCTCCGGGACGATGTCAATACCCTGCACAACGGCGGGACGACTTCCAGCGGCGGCACCGCCGGAGATTTCTTTGCGACGAGCGCGGGCCGGCCGGCAGCTTTGGGCATCTCCGTGCTGCCCAACAACACCGCCGCGATCGCCGTCGCGCCCCCTTGGCAGGTACCCGTAACGGCAGCCTGGCGGACCGGATTTCGCAGCTCGGCACCGGTCCGGGCTCCCCCGATGCGGCCTGGCAGGAAATAGTTACCGGGATCGGCGTGCAATCGCGCGGGGCTCAGCAGCAAGAAAGCATCGCCTCGGTGGCGGAAACCTCCGCCCGCACAGGGCGGGATTCTTCCGCTTCCGTCAGCCTTGATGAAGAAAACATCAGCCTGCTCACCAATCAACACGCATACCAGGCAGCGGCCCGCGTGATGACCGCCGTGGACGAGGCACTTGATGTCCTGATCAACCGCACCGGACTCGTAGGAAGATAATCATGATCAACCGGGTTACGAACCTGACCATGACCACGGCCGCCCAACGCACCCTGCAGACCCAGCAGACGCGGCTGGCGCGGCTGCAGGAAACCGCGACGTCACTGAACAAGATCACCCGTCCCTCCGACGACCCTTCCGGCACCGGACAGGCCCTGCAGACCCGGTCGCGGCTGGCAGCGAACGCCCAGTACGGCCGGAACATCCAGGACGGCGCGGGCTGGCTCAACGCAGCGGACTCCGCCCTGGGTCAGGCCACCAACGTGCTCGACCGAATCCGTGACCTGACGGTGCAGGCAGGCAACGGCACCCTGAACCAGACGGCCAAGGACGCGATCGCGATCGAATTCGACGCCCTGAACAAGGACCTGCTGTCCATTGCGAATACCAAACATCTCGGCCGCAACCTCTTCGCCGGCAGCTCCGACGACGCCACCGCCTTTACGGCGCCCGTTCCGCCCAACCCCCTGATCCCGGGCGACACCGGGACCCCGGCGAAGTTCAACGGTATGTCGGGTAGCAGCGTCGAGCGCCGGATCAATGACAACCAGACCGTCCGGGTCGACGCAGATGGCGGCAAGGTCTTTGGCGACGGCGCCGCAAGCGTCTTTTCCTTGGTCAGTGGCATGGCGGCGGCTCTGCGTAACGGCTCCGACATCACACCGCGATTGGCGGACTTGGACGGCGTGTTGGCATCTGTCGTCGGAGGACGTGCTGAAATAGGTACACAGCAAGTTCGGCTGGAACGTGCCGGCACCGTCAACTCTGAACTGGAGAATTCCTTGGAAGCGCAGCGTAGCGGCATCGAAAAGATGGACCTCGGCAGTGTCATCCTGGACCTGAAACTGCAGGAAACCAACTACCAGGTTGCGCTGGCAGCCACCGCCAAAGTCCTCCAGCCGTCGCTGATGGACTTTCTCCGGTGAGCACGGCCGTGATGAATACCCCAGTGATGTTCACCGCTCCGCTGCCTGGGCTGGAGGGCGCCAATGACTTCACGCTCCGCAGCATCGAAGGTGCGCCGGGACTTTATGCGCTGGAGAGTTTAGTGCCCACCCCGCTCCGGCTGTTCCTGGCCGACGCGGCGATCTTCGTGCCCGAATATTCTCCGCGGGTACCCGCAGCCGTGCTCGCAGACCTTGAACTCGATCAGGACCAGGACCCGCAGGTTCTGGTGGTTGTCACCCCTTCAGCCGACTCCACGACGGTGAATCTGATGGCCCCGATCGTGCTGAATCCGGGAAACCGCCGCTGCGTGCAGCTTGTGCTCGAAGGCCGCGATTACCCGCTCCGCGCCGAACTGAAATCAGCCTAGGGCGCCACTGCGGCACACCCTGGCTAGAAGTGCCCTCACCAGAAATGGGCGACGTCGATCACCAGCCGTGAGCCGGCGTCGGGTCCGGCCAGGGCGAAGACGCGGAACGGCAACCGGGCCCGGACCCCGAGGCCAAGGCTCGAATACCCTTCGAAGCTGCCGGCCCACGCGATCTGTTTGAACGTCTGGTAGCCGCTGACGTTGCTGAGCTCGGCCGGATCTGCCGGGGTGTAGGTTGAATTGCCGCTGTCGTCGTACGCCGGAGCGTTCACCGTGACCTGAAGGAACGCCTGACCCCGCAGCGGGACGGGGAGGCCGGAGCCGTCGCGGACCACTTGCGGAACGTAGTGCACGGTATACCCGCCGACTCGCCCGTTGAGGTCGATGACCAGCCGGTCGAAGCAGTAGTGCTGCCCGGTGCGGACGTTGTTCACCTTCGCCTGGCTCATCGCCGGATCCGCTTTTATCAGCGATCCCCACACCAGTCCGCAGTATGGATCTGCCGAGGCCGGACCGGGCGCTACCAGCCCCGATCCAAGCGCCACCACAATAGCCAACAACAACACCCGGAATGTTTTCACTCGGCCGCCCCCTCAGGAGATGAGATAACTCCAGAATAGGAGCGTTTGGCGGCCAAAACGAGGGTCCAGCCGTTTCGGCGCCCAACCGTTAGCTTGCCTCGGTCCCGGTCACAGGAGCGTTGCACCGCAGTGGACCCTCTGCCGCCGGCGATACCCGCCGGGAACAGCGAAGCGCCGGGCCCCTGTCGGGATCCGGCGCTTGGCGGTGACTGGTATGAAGTGGTGATGCGTGGCGGAAGGTCCCCTATCCTTCGCAATCGCGGCAGAACTTCAGACCGTTCTTTTCCTTGGCCACCTGGGACCGGTGACGCACCAGGAAACAGGACGAGCAGGTAAATTCGTCCGACTGCTCGGGGACAACGGTAACTGTCAACTCTTCGCCGGACAGGTCAGCGCCGGGAAGATCGATGCCTTCGGCCGTGTCGTTCTCGTCGAGATCGATGACAGCCGTCTGGGCGCCGCCGCTGCGGGACGCCTGAAGGGCCTCCAGCGATTCAGCGGGAGTTTCTTCTTCTGTCTTGCGGGGTGCGTCGTAATCGGTAGCCATTTGGGGGTTCACTTTCGTTGCTGCGCAGCGCCATCTCAGGCACCTCAGTGAAGCAGTTTAGGACATTATGCACGCAGTGGAACAATAGTGTGGCGAATCCGACATTTTGCGTCGCGTCGCTCCGCGGAGGGGAGACCACGGGCCCGCCGGAAGCGCTGGCAGGCCGACGGCGCCGGCCGCCGCCCGCGGTCGGCTGTCCCTCAGGCGACCGGCCAGACGACGAGCGTCTTCCACTTGGACGAGTCGGGTTCCGCGGCCGGGTCGGTGAGATAGGACTCCCACATGGCTCCTCCCGGGGCGAGGCCCTCGGCCTGCATCTTTGACATGATCGCCCCATACGTGTCCGGGAGAGTGTCGTAGGGGCCCACGTGGGTCGCCTCGAGGGCCTGGCCCGCGGGCAGTGTCCCCGCCGTCACTTCGCCGCCCGCAACACCGGGAAAAGGTTCCGCGACGGGAAATCCGGCCTCGACGTCGACGACGTCGGTCGGCGTCCCCCGGTACATCGCGAACGGCGGTCCGGCCAGCTGGACGTTTTGCTGCTGGATGGCACTCAGTACAGCGCTGAAGGCGCGGTCGAAGAATGCCGTTAACTCTTTCATGGGAACGGTTTCGCGCAGCACGGCGGTCGGCAGTGCCTCCAGTTGGGTGGACCTGATGTCCGGCGTCAATTCCGGATTCGTTTCTGTCATACGCAAAGATTCCGCCAGGCGGTTTCCGGGGTCTAGGGCCTTATGTCCCCCTAGAGCGCGTCAGCGAACCGCGTGATGGGCCCGACGCCGGCTGCCTGGCTGTGGCGGGTTTAGCGGGTTGCGGGCAGGGTTAAAACAGAAACCGCACCGCCGACGGGGTGAGACCCGGCAGCGGCGCGGTTATTCGCGGGCCCCTGTCGGATTCGAACCGACGACCCCCGCTTTACAAGAGCGGTGCTCTGGCCAACTGAGCTAAGGAGGCATTCCTTCGCGCCGGCCGGCACCGGGCCACGAAGCGGGGCCAGGCGCCACGGCGCTAGATAAGGTTAGCCCACGTAGGCCCGGTGATAAAAACAGGCCCGGTTCCGGACGAATCCGGAACCGGGCCTGGCAATTTGTGCCGGCGTTGCTGCCGCCTACTTTTTGGCGTCGACGGCGGCCTGGACGAACTGATCGAACGGGGTCTTGGCGCTGTCGCCCTGGCCCCACTGCTTGCCGTCCACAAAGACCGTCGGCGTGCCGGTCACGCCGACTGCTGCTGCCTGCTGGGTGGTGTATTTGACCCAGGGCCGGTAGGTCTTCGCATCGACGCACGCGTCGATGCTCTTGGCCCCGGCCTCGGTCGCCATTTTCTTCAAATCAGCGTCGGAGATCCCGGCGCTGCCTTCAGCGGGCTGCTTCGCAAAGAGCGCATCAACGAATTCCGCATACTTCTCCGGCGACTCGTTCACAACGCAGGCTGCGGCATTGGCTGCGCGGGAGGAGTAATTCGTGGTGGACCGGCTGTCGAGGAAGCCCAGCGGGCGGTACTCGACGGTAATCTTGCCCTCATTGCGAAGGCTCGTGAGTGTTTCGTTGTACTTCGCCTCAAAGTCCTTGCACACCGGGCAGATGAAGTCGATGTAGAGGACCACCTTGACCGGTTTACCTGCCTCTGCTTCGGCACCGGGAGCGGTCACCTGGGCAGGCGGAGTTGCGGGGGCGGAAGGGAGATCGGCCAGCCGGACGGTCGCGGGGTCGGATTTGACCACCTCGGAGTTTGCCAGCAGGGTGACACCGCCGTACACGTTGCCGTTGGCGGGAGTGGGCCCCTCGTCCGCGACCGGCGCATTCTTCTGAATGTTCGAGGTAACCACCAGGGCCACCACCACAATGATCGCCACGACGGCGGCAACGATGCCCCAGCCGATCAGCAACTTGTTGCGCTTTTCTTTTTTCAGCTGTGCCTCGCGGATTTCACGGGCCTTTTCGCGGGCCGCAGCAGTTCGCTCTGATTTGGACTGGCGGGGTTCGTTGGCGGGGCTCATCAGTTCCTCGGGTCGTTCGGCCGGTGTTATCCGCTGGGTGGCAATTCATCATTTTAGGGGAGAAGTCTGAGAAGTTGCGCTTTCAACTTTCTTCCGGGTTTTCCAACGGGCGAATAGCACAGAAGATTCCGCCCGGCTAGGCTGGACAGGAGCCGCGAGCGAATCCCAGGGGGCACCAATGCAGGCCAGCAAACACGGCGAATCGGATCCGAAGTCCGCCGGCGCAGCAGCGCACGGCACCAACGACACCGATCCGAAGGCGCAATACGACTTTATGGTGGTCTCCAACCGCCTGCCGGTCGACCGCTGCTCCCCGGAGGAGGCGGGCTGCGAGGACGGCTGGCGCCGCTCCCCGGCGGCCTGGTCACAGCCCTGGCCCCGATGATGACCAAGACCGACGGCGCGTGGGTCGGCTGGCATGGTGCCCCGGATGAGTCCGTTCCGCCCTTCAGCCACGGCGGCATCGACCTGGTTCCGGTCCAGCTGAGCACGCAGGACATCGAGTACTTCTACGAGGGCTTCTCTAATTCCACGCTCTGGCCGCTCTACCACGACGTGATCGCCCCGCCGGAGTTTCACCGGACCTGGTGGGACTCCTACCGCAAGGTCAACCGCCGGTTCGCCGACGCCGTCATCCACCACGCCAACCCCGGAGCCACAGTCTGGGTCCAGGACTATCAGCTGCAGCTCGTCCCGAAGATGCTGCGCGAGGCACGTCCGGACCTGAAGATCGGATTTTTCAACCACATTCCCTTCCCTCCGCCGGAGATCTTCGCCCAGTTGCCGTGGCGCCGTGCCATCATCGACGGGCTGCTCGGCGCCGACCTGGTCGGTTTCCAGCGCAGCAGCGACGCCGGCAACTTTATGCGCTCCGCCCGCCGCTTCCTCGGCGCCAGCGTCAAACAGCAGCAGGTCCACGTCAAGGGCACCGACGGCGAGACCACCCACATCGCCCGCGCCCAGGCCTTCCCCATCTCGATTGACGTAAAACAAATCAGCGAGCTCGCCCGGAAGCCCGAAATCATCGAGCGCGCGCGGCAAATCCGCCAAGACCTCGGCAACCCCACAACGATCCTGCTCGGCGTCGACCGCCTCGATTACACCAAGGGCATCAGGCACCGGCTCAAGGCCTACGAGGAACTCCTGGCGGACGGTGAGGTCTCGGTGGAGGACGCCGCCCTGATCCAGGTCGCCAGCCCCAGCCGGGAACGGGTGGAGCAGTACCGCCTGCTGCGCGAAGAAGTCGAAGGCACCGTCGGGCACATCAACGGTACCTATGACACGCTGCAAAACACCGCCGTCCGGTACCTGCACCACAACTACCCCATCGAGGAGATGGTGGCGCTGTACCTGGCCGCAGACGTTATGCTCGTCACCGCCCTGCGGGACGGAATGAACCTCGTCGCCAAGGAATACGTCACCGCCCGGACCAACAATGACGGCGCCCTGGTGCTCAGCGAGTTTGCCGGCGCCGCGGACCAGCTCAAACAAGCACTGCTGATGAATCCGCACGACATTGATGGTCTTAAGGAGACCATCATGAAGGCGGTCCGTATGCAGCCCACGGAAGCCGCGCGCCGGATGCGCTCGATGCGCAAACAGATCCTTGACCACGACGTTGACCTCTGGTCCTCAGATTTCCTAAGCGCCCTCGAAGAAAAGGTCATCCGAGATGACAGCTGAGCACTCCCCGGGCCAGCCCCGCTGACGCTCTCCCCGGACCTGCTTGCGGCACTGCGCCGCGTGGCGGGCACCGAACACCTGCTCGTCGCAATGGATTTTGACGGCACCATGGCACCCCTCGTCGACAGAGCGGGGGACGCCCGTGCCCTCCCCGCTCGGCGGCGGCGTTTGCCGCGCTCGCCGAACTGCCGCGGACGACGACTGCCCTCGTCTCCGGGCGCGCCCTGGGCAGCCTCCGCGCGGTCGCCTTTCCCCGGCGAAGACCCTGCTGATCGGCAGCCACGGGGCCGAAGCCTGGCTGGGACCGGGGTCTGCGCCGCTGGAACTCGATGACGCCCGCCGCAGGCTTCTCGCCGATATCAGGCAGGAACTCGAAGGCATCGTCGAGGCTGCCCCCGGCACCCTGCTCGAGGACAAACCGGCCGGCGTTGTGCTGCACACCCGGCTTGCCGCCGACGACGTCGCCGAGGACGCCATCGCGGCGGCCCGCGCCGTCCTGCAGGACAAGCCTGGGGTATTCCTGAAGACCGGCAACCGCGTGCTGGAAACTTCCGTGGTCCATGCCTCGAAGGGAGAGGGAGTCGCCTTCCTGCGCCAGGCGACGGATGCTACCGCCACGATTTTCGCCGGCGACGACACCACCGACGAGGACGCCCTGGCCAGCCTGCTGCCGGGGGATCTCGGCGTGAAGGTGGGCCTGGACTTCACCCAAGCCGAGTTCCGGGTCGAGGCTTGCGCTTATGTCTCCGAGCTGCTGGAAGCCTTGCTGCGGGAACGCAAGCTGGCCCTCGGGCTGTGAATACTAGCCCATCACGGGAACCATGTAGGCCGAATCACGTGTGACATCTACGACATTTTGACCTATTTACCACTTATCTGACATACTCTGGTTGTGATGTGGCGCACAAGTAACGTGCGGCGTCATTGGATACTCCTCGGCTTCGGCCGGGGAGTATGCGCACGATCATGTGCCAATAACTGAATACACAACTGAAAAATAAGACCATTCACTACGGATCGTCCGGCACGTACCTGCCGGTGAAGGGATTGATAACTGTGGCTACAGTTACTTTTGACAACGCAACACGTTTGTACCCGGGCACGGACAAGCCCGCAGTTGACAAGCTCAACATTGAAATCGCCGATGGCGAATTCCTGGTCCTCGTTGGACCCTCCGGCTGTGGCAAGTCGACCTCCCTGCGGATGCTCGCAGGTCTCGAGGACGTCAACGCCGGCCGGATCCTGATTGGTGACCGCGATGTCACCGACGTTCCCCGAAGGACCGCGACATCGCCATGGTCTTCCAGAACTACGCCCTGTACCCGCACATGACGGTCGCAGACAACATGGGCTTCGCGCTGAAGATCGCCGGCGTCAGCAAGGAAGAGCGTGCCGAACGCGTCCGTGAAGCTGCCAAGCTGCTGGATCTCGAGCCGTACCTGGACCGCAAGCCGAAGGCACTCTCCGGTGGCCAGCGCCAGCGTGTGGCCATGGGTCGTGCCATCGTCCGCAACCCGCAGGTGTTCCTTATGGACGAGCCGCTGTCCAACCTTGACGCCAAGCTCCGGGTCCAAACCCGCACGCAGATTGCGTCCCTGACCCGCCGACTGGGTGTCACCACGGTCTACGTCACCCACGACCAGGTCGAGGCCATGACCATGGGCGACCGCGTTGCCGTGTTGAAGGACGGCCTGCTGATGCAGGTCGACACCCCGCGCAACCTCTACGACAAGCCGAAGAACGTTTTTGTGGCCGGCTTTATCGGCTCCCCCGCAATGAACCTGCTCGAGCTTCCCGTGGTCGACGGCGGCGTGCAGTTCGGCGGGACCGTGTACCCGGTACCGCGCGACGTCCTCGAAGGAGCCCACGGCAAGACCGTGACCCTCGGCAGCCGTCCGGAAGACCTCGAAACCGTCGCCGCCGGCGAGGGCCTGCAGGTTGAGGTCGACGTCGTCGAAGAGCTCGGAGCCGACGCCTACGTCTACGGCCACGCACAGCTCGACGGCCAGAGCTACGACATGGTGGCCCGCGTCGACGGCCGGCGCCCGCCGATGAAGGGCGACACCATCTACGTCCGTCCGCAGTCCGGCCATGTGCACCTGTTCGACACCAAGACGGGCCTGCGCCTGGGCGACTAGTCCCCACCGGCACCCTAGCCTCGCTTCGCTTCGGCCAGGGAACCCTGCCGGCGTGGGCCCACCCACCGGCCCACCGCATGACCGACGGCGGTCCTCCCTACTGGAGGGCCGCCGTCGGGCGTTAACCTGGCAGCAACGCCCCTTCGTTAGGGCAGGCGCCCTTAGTACGGAAGAATTGGGTTATGACCGAGGAATACCGCAGCACCGAGGAAAACGGTGCCCAGTGGCACAACGAACCTACCGATTACGGCCAGGTGGGCAAGCTGCCCCGGTTTGAAGCCGCCAGCGCCAATGACAGCAAGGGCGCCGTGGCCTCAAGTTCGCTGAGCATCAC
This sequence comes from Arthrobacter sp. H16F315, assembly GCF_024124825.1. Classification (GTDB taxonomy): domain Bacteria; phylum Actinomycetota; class Actinomycetes; order Actinomycetales; family Micrococcaceae; genus Arthrobacter. Next base: position 305,029 of record NZ_JAMXSS010000002.1, read on the forward strand.
AGCCGCGGCCACCGAACCGGAGCTACTGGACCTGCCATGGCACATCGCGCTGGAGGATTGGCCGGCCGAATACCTCGCCGCGCTCCCCCGCGGCATTTCCCGCCATATTGTCCGCTTCGCGCACCTTGGCGGGTCTGTGATCGCCATCAAGGAAACGTCGGAGCACGTGGCGCGCCACGAGTACCACATGCTCCGCAAGCTCGCCCGGCTGGACGTCCCCTGTGTGGAACCAGTCGCCGTTATCACCGGCCGCACCACTCCCGAGGGCCGGCCGCTGAACCCGGTGCTGGTCACCCGGCACCTGAAGTTCTCCATGCCGTACCGCGCCCTCTTCTCCCAGATGCTCCGCAAGGACACACTCACCCGCCTCATCGACGCCCAGGCGTTGCTGCTGGTCCGGCTGCACCTGATCGGGTTTTATTGGGGCGATGTCTCGCTCTCAAACACACTCTTCCGCCGCGATGCCGGTGCGTTCGCCGCCTACCTCGTGGACGCCGAGACCGGCGAGCTGTATCCGGATCTGTCCACTGGCCAGCGCGAATACGATCTGGAGATTGCCCGGGTCAACATCGCCGGTGAGCTGATGGATCTGCTCGACGGCGGCCTCATCGAGGAGAAGGTGGACCCGGTGGCCACGAGCGAGCTCATTATGGACAGCTACCGGCGCCTTTGGACCGAACTGACCGAGAAGGAATCGTTCGAAATCGGCGAACGCTGGCGGGTAGCTGCCCGCATCCGTAAGCTCAACGAGCTGGGGTTCGACGTGGAGGAATATGCGATCAAAACGACGCAGAACGGTTCCACCATCCAGCTCCAGCCCAAGGTGGTCGACGCCGGACACCACCAGCGCCGGCTGCTGCGCTTGACCGGCCTGGACGCCCAGGAAAACCAGGCCCGGCGGCTCCTGAACGACATGGATTCCTTCCGCGCCGACAACAATCCCGGAATGGACGAGGAATACAGCGCGCACCTGTGGGTCAGCCAGATCTTCGAACCTATTGTCCGCTCCATCCCCCGGGACCTGTCCGGGAAGCTGGAGCCGGCCGAGGCAGTGCACGAGATCTTGGAGCACCGCTGGTACATGTCGGAGAAGGAGAACCGGTACATCCCGCTGGCTGAAGCCGTGCAGTCCTACATTGAGTCCGAGCTCCGGCACCGCCGGGACGAAGCGGCCATTATGCTAAACCCGGACACGGAGCTGCTCAAGATACTGGAGATCGAAACTGAGGAATCCCGCTACGGCGCCGACGATTCCGAGGACTAACACCCGCCGCCCCACACCCAACTAGCTCGCAGTTAACGTCGTTTTCAGCGCTCAAAACGGCCTTAGCTGCGAGTCAGTTGGGCGGTACACGTTGTGGCACGTCTGTGCTAAATTGCCTTGCCCGGGTTCAGGATGCCGGCCGGGTCGAACAGCTCCTTGATCCTGCGTTGCAGTTCACGGACGGGCTCCTTCTGTTCCAGGCCCAGCCAACGCTGCTTGTACTGGCCGATCCCGTGTTCACCGGTAATGGTGCCGCCGATGGCAAGTGCCACCGTGATGGATTCATCCAGGGCCGCTCCGAGCCGCTTCATGGCGTCGGCGTTCACGGGCCCCTCCGCCCGCTCCACCCAGAAGGTGGGGTGCAGGTTGCCGTCGCCGGCGTGCGCCACCACCTTCAGCTTGACCCGGTGTGCCACCGCCATGGATTCCAGGGCTTCCACGTAGTCAACCAGCCGTGAGCGCGGGACGGCGACATCCTCACCCACGCGGTATTCGTCGTCGACCTCCACTCCGCGGCTGTTGCGCCGCAGCTCCACCAGCTGCTCCGCCTCGGCGCTGGCTTCCATCGTCACGACGGCACCTCCGGAAACGAGAACCGGCCGGATGGCGGCAGCTTCCGCCGCTGCGCCGAAACCGTCGGTCTGGATCAGCAGCAGGGACCGGCCCCGGGAGGAAAGGTCCGAGCCGTGGACCTCATCGAGCTGGGCCAGGGTTCCGCTGTCCAGCAGCTCCATAATGGCCGGCTGGATGCGTGCCTTACCCACGGCGAGGACACCCGCAGCGGCGCTGCGGAAGTCCGGATAGAAGGCGGCGATCGTGTGCACGTCCAGCGGGAGGTACTTGAGCCGGACGGTGATGCCAACAACGATCCCCAGCGTCCCCTCGGAGCCGACAAACAGCCCGGTCAGGTCGTAGCCGGCGACGCCCTTGAACGTCTGATGGCCGGTGTGGATGAGCGAGCCGTCCGCCAGCACAACGTCGAGCGCGAGCACGGAGTCACGCGTGACCCCGTATTTGGCGCAGCGCAGCCCGCCGGCGTTGGTGGCGACGTTGCCGCCGATGGTCGACATTTTGAAGCTGGCAGGGTCCGGCGCGTACATCAGCCCGTGGACTGCTGCCGCGGTGTTCAGGTCTGCGTTGATGACCCCGGGTTCGACGACGGCCGTCTCGTCGTCGGGATTAAGGTCCAGGATACGGTTCATTTTTTCCAGGCTGAGCACGATGCAGCCCTTGGTGGCGTGCGCACCGCCGGAAACACCGGTCCCTGCGCCGCGGGCCACGAGCGGGATGCCGAGGGCGGCGCAAGCCCGGACGGCGTCCTGAACGTCTTCGATGGATTCGGCTCGAACCACGGCCAGCGGGAGCTGATATTCCAGCACGGGTCCCTGATCCACTGCATAGCTGGCCAACGTGGTGTCATCCAGGGCGACTTTGGCGCCCAGGGCAGAAGTGAGCTCCTCAATGATGCTCATGCGGTCTCCAGTTCGTCGATTCCAGCTTTCAGTCTAAGCCGCGGGTTCAGGCGACCCCGGGGCGGGAGCGCACTGGTCAAGGTTCCGCCGCCGGGTCGTCTCCACCCACCATTGGATCTGCAAGCGCTTCCACACTTCGTCGTTCTGTGACTTGGGAACGTCACAATACCGGCGGGTACCGGGCTGGAGCCGACCGGGTCGGAAAAATCCCGCCCAGAGCGCAAAAGCGCAGTTCAGCGCACTGAGGGGTATATCGATCTAGTGCGCCCTCCCGCAACCGCAGCAGAGATCGCCCGGCTTCCGGCTGGAAGCGTTTTCATTTCGACCCTGCCGCCCCTACTATTACCGGCATGTCCGTTGATTCAGCACTTGCAGCCCCCGCCGAACTGGCCGGGACCCTGACCGGCCCTTTGACGCCGGTACACCCCGAAGATCTTGTCCCCGGCTGGTGGCGCTCGGCCGTCATCTACCAGGTGTACCCGCGATCCTTCCGGGACCTGAACGGCGATGGCATCGGCGACCTCGCCGGGATTACCGCGGAACTTCCCAAGTTGGCTGATCTGGACATCGACGCCGTTTGGCTTTCGCCGTTTTACCGCTCCCCGCAGCGTGATGCCGGTTACGACGTCAGTGACTACTGCGACGTCGACCCCCTTTCGGCACGCTGGCAGACTTCGATGCCATGATGGCAGAGGCGACGCGGCTTGGCCTGCGAATGATCGTCGATCTGGTGCCCAACCACTGCTCAGACCAGCACGTTGCCTTCCAGGCCGCCCTGGCAGCCTCCGCCGGCAGCCCGGAACGGGACCATTTCATCTTCCGTGACGGCCTCGGAACCTTCGGCGAAGAACCGCCGAACAACTGGCAGTCCCACTTCGGCGGGCCCGCCTGGAGCCGGATCACGGAACCGGACGGCACCCCGGGGCAGTGGTACCTGCACTTGTTCGATACCTCCCAGCCGGACTTCAACTGGGACAATGACGCCGTGCACGAGGAATTCGAACGTGTGCTGCGCTTCTGGCTGGACCGCGGCGTGGCCGGCTTCCGGGTTGACGTTGCCCATGCCCTGGTCAAGGCACCGGGCCTGCCGGAATGGGGTGGCCGCGCCGACGGGAACAGCTGCGACGGCTATCCCGGCCACGATGCCCCGATGTTCGGCCAGCCAGCCCTCCACAACATCTACCGCAGATGGCGGCAGATCCTGTCCGAATACGGACCGGATCGCATCCTCTGCGCCGAAGCGAACGTGGACCCGCTGCCGCGGCTGGCAGACTGGGTCCGGCCGGACGAGATGCACCAGGCGTTCAATTTCCCGTATCTGCACGCCGGCCTGGACGTCCACCGCATGCGCGGCATCATTACCGAGTCCCTGACCGCGCTGGACTCTGTCGGCGCTCCCAGCACCTGGGTACTCTCCAACCACGATGTGGTCCGGCACGCCACCCGCTTCGGCTACGACGGCCATGCGCCCCGCGACGGCGACGGGATCGGCAGCTTTGATCCGCAGCCGGACGAGGTCCTGGGCCGTTCACGGGCCGCGGCAGCCTCTATGTTTATGCTCGGGCTGCCCGGCGGCGCCTACCTCTACCAAGGCGAAGAACTCGGCCTGCCGGACGGGATCAACATCCCGGACAACCAGCGGCAGGACCCTACGTTTGCCCGCACCGGCGGCGAAAGGCTGGGACGGGATGGCTGCCGGGTGCCGCTGCCGTGGCGGACCGCAGAGCCTCACGCCGGCTTCGGCGACGGAGCGGCCCCCTGGCTACCGCAGCCCGAGAGCTTCGCGGGACTGGCGCGAGATGCGCAAGCCGCCTCCCCGGCCTCGCACCTGAACCTCTATCGGCGTTTGCTGGCCGAACGCCGCGCACTGGGGCTCGGACGGGGCTCGCTCGCCTGGGCAGAGGCCTGGTGTACCGACACCTGCCTGGCCTACCTGAATGGCACCACCTTGGTACTGCTCAACGCCGGGCGGGAATCGGTTGAGCTGCCTGCCGGCCGGGTACTGCTCCGCAGCGGCCAGCGCGCCGAGGGGGACGGCTGGGAGCCAGCTGGACTGCCTGCCTCCGGGCATCGGTTAAGCCCAGGGGAAGCCGTTTGGCTGGAAATCAACCTCGAGGACGCGGAGAGCTAAGAATGCCCGGTATCAAGGCCGTCGCGGAGCGCGCTGGCCTCTCCATCGCCACCGTTTCGCGGGCCTTGAACGGCAAGGGCAATGTCTCGGCCCGCAGCCGGGAGCTCGCCCGGACTGCCGCGGCCGAGCTCGGTTTCGTTCCCTCGTACCACGCCTCCAGCCTCGCCTCCGGGCGGAACCACAACGTCGGCGTTGTGGTTCCGTTTGTGCACCGCTGGTACTTTTCCGCGGTGCTGGAAGGCGTCTCTGCGGCCCTACTCGACGCCGGGTACGATCTCACGCTGTACAACGTCAGTGTGGGGCGGGAGCGCCGGCACAGTGTGCTGAACGACTTTTTGCTCCGCAAGCGGGTGGATGCGGTGATCGCGGTCTCCCTGGAACTCAGCGCGGCCGAAATCCAGCAGCTCCTCGCGATCCACCGGCCCATCGTCGGGATCGGTGGACCGCTGCCCGGTACCTCGACCATCCGTATCGACGACGCCGGGATAGCCCAGGCCGCAACGCGCCACCTGATCCAGCTCGGCCACACCAAGATCGCCCATCTGACCGGCGGCTCCGCCTACGAGCGGGACTTCCGCTTGCCGGGCACCCGCCAAGCCGGCTTCCAGAAGGCCATGATGGACGCGGGCCTGGCGATCCGGCCGGAGTGGCAGGTCTCCGCCGACTTCACGATTCAGGGAGGCTACGCCGCCGCCCGGCAGTTGCTTGGGGGATCGGCGGACCGGCCGACAGCAGTGTTCGCGGCGTCCGACGAAATGGCGATCGGCACGATTCTTGCCGCCCGCGACTTCGGCCTGAGTGTGCCGAACGACCTCTCGGTGATCGGCATTGACGGCCACGAACTCGGTGAGGTCTTTGGGCTCACGACGATCGACCAGGATGCGCGCGGCCAAGGTGCACTGGCGGTCGGGCTCCTGCTGGCCGGGCTCGACGGCGCCGGGGGCGCCGGGGCGGCCGATACCGAGTATCCGACGAGACTCCTGATCCGTTCAAGCACCGCCGTCCCGGCCGGCAACACGGCGCCACAGCGTTAGCCCACGGTCGTCGGCCCGGCTGCCGCGTTCCGCCCGGTTACTTCGGCCATGACCCAGCGGTTGGGCCAGGCAACCCGGCACCTCAGGCGTCGGCTCCACCCATAAAGCGCACAAACCGGTCCAGGACTTCAGGCCAACCAGCTGCATAATCCGAGCGTGTTGCGGCCGGGTCCTCGGCCCCTTCCCAGCCGCCGTGCACGAGCCGAACCTCCGTTCCGTCTTCCACTGCCCGGAACGCGACCCGCAGTTCCGTTGACCAAACCGCCGATGATCCGGGGTGCCAGCTGGCATGGAAGGACATGGGTGGCTGCCAGTCATCGATGGAACCCCAGACGGCCGTCCTGCCGTCGTCAGCGGTCTCCAGGATGAGGTTCTCCTCAAACTCCACGTAGGAGCCAGCGCCGAAGACGCCGTGGTTTTCCAGCGGCCACCAAAGGTGCGTGTGCTCGGTGAACCCAACAAAGGCTCGGGCGACTGCGCCGGGGACAATAACGGTGTAGACGACGGGATCGAACCCGCCTGACGTTTCCTGCTCCGCGGTCCCTGTGGCGTCCGCGGCGGCGTGGCTGAAGAGGTTATCCATGGGCACCAACTCTACCCTCGGACCCCTGCCGGCCGGCCTGCGGGCGCCAATGTTCCCGTGGTGTCCGGTGTGTGTGGGTGGGGGGTGTTAAATGCGGGAGGACCCCCAACGTTGTTGGGGGTCCTCGACCGTTTAATGATGTTCCGGCGGTGACCTACTCTCCCACACCCTCCCGGGTGCAGTACCATCGGCGCTGTGGGTCTTAGCTTCCGGGTTCGGAATGGGACCGGGCGTTTCCCCCACGCTATGACCGCCGTAACTTTGTGTCCGCACCGGTCCTCGCCTGGGCGTGGTGGTGGGAAATCTGTGGTTACAACTGTGGTGTTGTGATGTTGTTGTGTTTTTGTTCCTCACGCAACGGGTTTGTTGGTTGGGAACCACATAGTGGACGCAAGCAGTCTTGTTATCTTTGTTCTCTCTTCCGGGTGTGAACGTCTTTTGAATCCGTTCACGGAAGAGGGAGTGTGGTGTAAGTTATCGGCCTATTAGTACCGGTCAGCTTCACGAGTCGTTAGTCCTCGCTTCCACATCCGGCCTATCAACCCAGTGGTCTGGCTGGGGGCCTCTCACACACAAGGTGTATGGAAATCTCATCTCGAAGCGAGCTTCCCGCTTAGATGCTTTCAGCGGTTATCCCATCCGAACGTAGCTAATCAGCGGTGCACTTGGCAGTACAACTGACACACCAGAGGTTCGTCCGTCCCGGTCCTCTCGTACTAAGGACAGCCCTTCTCAAATTTCCTGCGCGCGCAGCGGATAGGGACCGAACTGTCTCACGACGTTCTAAACCCAGCTCGCGTACCGCTTTAATGGGCGAACAGCCCAACCCTTGGGACCTACTCCAGCCCCAGGATGCGACGAGCCGACATCGAGGTGCCAAACCATGCCGTCGATATGGACTCTTGGGCAAGATCAGCCTGTTATCCCCGAGGTACCTTTTATCCGTTGAGCGACGGCCATTCCACAATGTACCGCCGGATCACTAGTCCCGACTTTCGTCCCTGCTCGAGATGTCTCTCTCACAGTCAAGCTCCCTTGTGCACTTACACTCGACACCTGATTGCCAACCAGGCTGAGGGAACCTTTGGGCGCCTCCGTTACTTTTTAGGAGGCAACCGCCCCAGTTAAACTACCCATCAGGCACTGTCCCTGACCCGGATTACGGGCCGAAGTTAGATGTCCAAAGTGACCAGAGTGGTATTTCAACGATGACTCCACCCGAACTGGCGTCCGGGCTTCAACGTCTCCCACCTATCCTACACAAGCCACTCCGAACACCAATACCAAACTATAGTAAAGGTCTCGGGGTCTTTCCGTCCTGCTGCGCGTAACGAGCATCTTTACTCGTACTGCAATTTCGCCGAGTTTATGGTTGAGACAGCGGGGAAGTCGTTACTCCATTCGTGCAGGTCGGAACTTACCCGACAAGGAATTTCGCTACCTTAGGATGGTTATAGTTACCACCGCCGTTTACTGGGGCTTGAATTCTCAGCTTCGCCTTGCGGCTAACCGGTCCTCTTAACCTTCCAGCACCGGGCAGGAGTCAGTCCGTATACATCGTCTTGCGACTTCGCACGGACCTGTGTTTTTAGTAAACAGTCGCTTCCCCCTGGTCTCTGCGGCCCCTGCACGCTCCGGACAGCTAGTGTCCATCACGATGGGGGCCCCCTTCTCCCGAAGTTACGGGGGCATTTTGCCGAGTTCCTTAACCATAATTCTCTCGATCGCCTTAGTATTCTCTACCTGATCACCTGTGTCGGTTTGGGGTACGGGCGGCTAAAACCTCGCGTCGATGCTTTTCTAGGCAGCATAGGATCACCGAATCCCCCCTTACGGGAGTCCCATCGGATCTCAGGCATCATGAACGGCGGATTTGCCTACCGTTCGCCCTACATCCTTAGACCGGGACAACCATCGCCCGGCTCGGCTACCTTCCTGCGTCACACCTGTTAATACGCTTGCCTCCCAGGATCAGGTCCCGCGCTCCACCAAAACCCTTCACCCACAAGGGGTGTCAGGCAGGTATTGGGCAGTTAGTATCCCCTGTTCAACATGGACGGTTTTTCGCCGGTACGGGAATATCAACCCGTTGTCCATCGACTACGCCTGTCGGCCTCGCCTTAGGTCCCGACTTACCCAGGGCAGATTAGCTTGACCCTGGAACCCTTGATCATTCGGCGGACGGGTTTCTCACCCGTCTTTCGCTACTCATGCCTGCATTCTCACTCGTGTAGGCTCCACCGCTGGTTTACACCGCGACTTCACTGCCCACACGACGCTCCCCTACCACTCCAGACGCCTGAACCAACCCACAAGGGGCGGCTTAGCAAATATCTGAAATCCACAACTTCGGCGGTGTACTTGAGCCCCGCTACATTGTCGGCGCGGAATCACTTGACCAGTGAGCTATTACGCACTCTTTTAAGGATGGCTGCTTCTAAGCCAACCTCCTGGTTGTCTTCGCAACTCCACATCCTTTCCCACTTAGCACACGCTTAGGGGCCTTAGTTGGTGGTCTGGGCTGTTTCCCTCTCGACTATGAAGCTTATCCCCCACAGTCTCACTGCTGCGCTCTCACTTACCGGCATTCGGAGTTTGGCTGACGTCAGTAACCTTGTAGGGCCCATTAGCCATCCAGTAGCTCTACCTCCGGTAAGAAACACGCAACGCTGCACCTAAATGCATTTCGGGGAGAACCAGCTATCACGAAGTTTGATTGGCCTTTCACCCCTACCCACAGCTCATCCCCTCCATTTTCAACTGAAGTGGGTTCGGTCCTCCACGACGTCTTACCGTCGCTTCAACCTGGCCATGGGTAGATCACTTCGCTTCGGGTCTAGATCACGCCACTGCAACGCCCTATTCAGACTCGCTTTCGCTACGGCTTCCCCACACGGGTTAACCTCGCGACGTAACACTAACTCGCAGGCTCATTCTTCAAAAGGCACGCCGTCACCAGAATCAGACTGGCTCCGACGGATTGTAAGCACACGGTTTCAGGTACTGTTTCACTCCCCTCCCGGGGTACTTTTCACCTTTCCCTCACGGTACTGGTCCGCTATCGGTCATTAGGGAGTATTTAGGCTTATCAGGTGGTCCTGACAGATTCGCACGGGATTTCTCGGGCCCCGTGCTACTTGGGATACTCCCCGGGCGGTACACAACATTTCGGTTACGGGGCTCACACCCTCTCTGGCCGGCCTTTCAAGACCGTTCACCTATGCCTGCACTACACACCCCACTGTCCCGGCAGAGACAGAATGGGAAGTCCCACAACCCCGACCATGCAACGCCCGCCGGCTATCACACATGGAACGGTTTAGCCTGATCCGCGTTCGCTCGCCACTACTGACGGAATCACTATTGTTTTCTCTTCCTGCGGGTACTGAGATGTTTCACTTCCCCGCGTTCCCTCCACGCACCCTATGTGTTCAGATGCGGGTCACCAGGTGACTCGCGCCCCTGGCGGGGTTTCCCCATTCGGACACCCTGGGATCACAGTCCGGTTATCGACTCCCCCAGGCTTATCGCAGATTCCTACGTCCTTCTTCGGCTCCTAATGCCAAGGCATCCACCGTGTGCTCTTAAAAACTTGACCACAAAAGATCAAAAACGCTAATTTTCGAGAGAACCATGAAAACCAACCCACACACCCAAAGGCGCCCAGGTCAGATCCAGGTTCATATTCTTGGAAATTGCTTCTTATAAAAGATGCTCGCGTCCACTATGTAGTTCTCAAACAACAACCCCGTACCACACACCCCACACGCAACCCCCACAAAGGGACCAAACCGTGCGCTCGATGCAGCCAGGAACAACCAGAAACACAAGTACCGGACACCACAGCCAAAACCGCGGAACCCGGCCCTGTTGCCTCAGGACCCAACAGTGTGCCAAACACTAAACCACCAGCACCCCCGCACACCGTTCCAGGAACCACACAAGTGCAGAACCGTACTAAGTGACGCAGGAAAAACCAGCGGCCGCTACTTGTTGATATTCCACCCGTGAGCACCCGCCGCAGAACTAGCGTCTGCGCAACGGGCGTACTCCTGACAACCCCTCCACACTCACATACATGAGGCAAGGTGACTGTAGGTGCTCCTTAGAAAGGAGGTGATCCAGCCGCACCTTCCGGTACGGCTACCTTGTTACGACTTAGTCCCAATCGCCAGTCCCACCTTCGACAGCTCCCTCCCACAAGGGGTTAGGCCACCGGCTTCGGGTGTTACCAACTTTCGTGACTTGACGGGCGGTGTGTACAAGGCCCGGGAACGTATTCACCGCAGCGTTGCTGATCTGCGATTACTAGCGACTCCGACTTCATGGGGTCGAGTTGCAGACCCCAATCCGAACTGAGACCGGCTTTTTGGGATTAGCTCCACCTCACAGTATCGCAACCCTTTGTACCGGCCATTGTAGCATGCGTGAAGCCCAAGACATAAGGGGCATGATGATTTGACGTCGTCCCCACCTTCCTCCGAGTTGACCCCGGCAGTCTCCTATGAGTCCCCGCCATAACGCGCTGGCAACATAGAACGAGGGTTGCGCTCGTTGCGGGACTTAACCCAACATCTCACGACACGAGCTGACGACAACCATGCACCACCTGTAAACCGACCGCAAGCGGGGCACCTGTTTCCAGGTATTACCGGTTCATGTCAAGCCTTGGTAAGGTTCTTCGCGTTGCATCGAATTAATCCGCATGCTCCGCCGCTTGTGCGGGCCCCCGTCAATTCCTTTGAGTTTTAGCCTTGCGGCCGTACTCCCCAGGCGGGGCACTTAATGCGTTAGCTACGGCGCGGAAAACGTGGAATGTCCCCCACACCTAGTGCCCAACGTTTACGGCATGGACTACCAGGGTATCTAATCCTGTTCGCTCCCCATGCTTTCGCTCCTCAGCGTCAGTTAATGCCCAGAGACCTGCCTTCGCCATCGGTGTTCCTCCTGATATCTGCGCATTTCACCGCTACACCAGGAATTCCAGTCTCCCCTACATCACTCTAGTCTGCCCGTACCCACCGCAGATCCGGAGTTGAGCCCCGGACTTTCACGGCAGACGCGACAAACCGCCTACGAGCTCTTTACGCCCAATAATTCCGGATAACGCTTGCGCCCTACGTATTACCGCGGCTGCTGGCACGTAGTTAGCCGGCGCTTCTTCTGCAGGTACCGTCACTTTCGCTTCTTCCCTACTGAAAGAGGTTTACAACCCGAAGGCCGTCATCCCTCACGCGGCGTCGCTGCATCAGGCTTTCGCCCATTGTGCAATATTCCCCACTGCTGCCTCCCGTAGGAGTCTGGGCCGTGTCTCAGTCCCAGTGTGGCCGGTCACCCTCTCAGGCCGGCTACCCGTCGTCGCCTTGGTGAGCCATTACCTCACCAACAAGCTGATAGGCCGCGAGTCCATCCAAAACCACAATAAAGCTTTCCACCCCCCACCATGCGATGAGGAGTCATATCCGGTATTAGACCCAGTTTCCCAGGCTTATCCCAGAGTTAAGGGCAGGTTACTCACGTGTTACTCACCCGTTCGCCACTAATCCCCCAGCAAGCTGGGATCATCGTTCGACTTGCATGTGTTAAGCACGCCGCCAGCGTTCATCCTGAGCCAGGATCAAACTCTCCGTTGAAGTAAAACAGACACAACCAACACCCCCGGGAAAACGGGACGTATTGACTGCACAAAATTTGAAACCAGCTGTAAAAACCAGACCACACCACGGGGTGGCGGACCTGATCAATTCAACCAATTCAATACAATAAATTGGTATCAACAAACTTGGCACACTATTGAGTTCTCAAACAACAGACACACCCGGCACCACCACAACCAAACCAGCCGTGGATCGCTCCGGAGCAACTTTTCAAACTTACCGGGCTGCTTCATCCTTGTCAAATCGCCAGTCCGACTCAGTTTTACCGTGAGGCATCTGGGTCTTGGTGGCGGATCAACTCCGGGGAGCAGCGCGGAAAACAACTCTACCACCACTTTTCGCTGGTGCCAAAGGCGGCCCCAGGCCACTCCCGCAGAGCAGCAAAAAGCCCGGAATCACGCTGATTCCGGGCTTTTTTGCCGAAGCTTCGCCAGTGCGTTTCCGGCGGCGCCGGTCAGCTCACAGGCTTGAAGAAGGCGGCACCCAAGGGAGGCAGCGTCACGCTCAGGCCTGCCGGCTGGCCGTCGATGTCCACCTCGGTGGCCGTGAGGGTGCCTTCATTCAGCACACCGGAACCGCCGTAGGCGTCGGCATCGGTGTTCAGCACTTCGCGCCACTCCCCCGCCATGGGGACACCGAGCTGGAAGTCCTCATGCGGGGAGCCCGAGAAGTTGAACGCGCAGGCAACGGGGTTGCCCGCGGCGTCGCGGCGAAGGAAGGTCAGGACGTTGCGGTTGGCATCCCCGCCGTTGATCCACTGGAAGCCGGCGGGGTCGTTGTCCAATTCGTAGAGCGCCGGAGTCGAGCTGTAGAGCTCGTTGAGGTCCTTGGTCAGGCGCTGGACACCCTGATGCGCCGGACTTTCCGCCAGCCACCAATCCAACCCGTGCTGTTCGGACCATTCCGCTTCCTGGCCGAATTCCGTTCCCATAAAGATCAGCTGCTTGCCCGGATGCGCCCACTGGTAGCCAAGGAAGGCACGCAGGTTCGCCAGCTGCTGCCAGCGATCCCCCGGCATTTTACGCAGCATCGAACCCTTGCCGTGGACCACTTCGTCATGGCTGATCGGCAGCAGGAAGTTTTCCGTGTACGCATAGACCATCGAAAAGGTGATGGTGCCGTGGTGCCACCGGCGGTTGAAGGGATCCTCGGCCATGTATTTGAGCGTGTCGTGCATCCAGCCCATGTTCCATTTGATGCCGAAGCCCAGCCCGCCCTGGCTTGTCGGCGCCGTTACGCCGGGGAACGCGGTGGATTCTTCGGCGATCATGACAGCACCGGGATGCGTTTTGTAGACCGTGGCGTTGACCTCCTGCAGGAAGGACATGGCCTCAAGGTTCTCCCGCCCGCCGAACCGGTTCGGTTTCCACTGCCCCTCCTCACGGGAGTAGTCCAGATAGAGCATGGAGGCCACGGCGTCCACGCGGAGGCCGTCAATGTGGAATTCATCGAGCCAATAGAGGGCGTTTGCGACCAGGAAGTTGCGGACTTCGCTGCGGCCGAAGTCGAAAATGAGCGTTCCCCAGTCGGGGTGTTCGCCGAGGTTCGGGTCGGCATGTTCGTACAGCGCCTCGCCGTCGAACCGCGCCAGGGCCCATTCATCCTTGGGGAAGTGCGCCGGTACCCAGTCCAGCAGAACGCCGATGCCGGCCTGGTGCAGTTCGTCCACGAGGTGGCGGAATTCATCGGGATGGCCGAACCGCGACGTCGGAGCAAAGTAGGACGTGACCTGGTAGCCCCAGGATCCGCCGAAGGGGTGTTCTGCCACCGGCATAAACTCCACATGGGTGAAGCCGAGCCACTTGACGTATTCGACGAGTTCCTTGGCCAGCTCCCGGTAGCCGAGTCCAACCCGCCAGGATCCGAGGTGCACCTCGTAGACACTCATGGGCGAATTGTGCGGATCCCGCCCGGCTCGGGCCTTCATCCACTCCGCGTCCTTGAAGGCGTAGGAGGGCTCGACCACACGCGACGCCGTCAGCGGCGGAACCTCCGTGCCGAAGGCCATCGGATCCGCCTTCTCCAGCCAGTACCCTTGCTTGGTTCGGATCTCGAACTTGTAGCACGCCCCTGCTATAACGCCTGGGATAAAGACTTCCCAGACTCCGGAGGAGCCAAGCGAGCGCATCGAGTGCTGCCGGCCGTCCCAGCCATTGAAGTCGCCCTTGACACGGACCGCCTGGGCGTTGGGCGCCCACACGGCGAAGGACACGCCGTCGACATCCCCGAGAACGGACTTGTAGTGCTGGACGTGCGCGCCGAGCACGTCCCAGAGGCGCTCGTGCCGTCCTTCACCGATCAGGTGCAGGTCGATTTCGCCGACCGTGGGCAAATACCGGTAGGGGTCGTCAGCCGGCTGCTGCGCCTGGCCCGGATAGGTCACTTCCAGCCGGTAGTCGGGCACGTGGCCGGGCTCCTGCGGCTCCAGCACGGCAACCCAGATTCCGCCCGACTCGTGCGTCATCGGGAAGGTGCCGGCCGGGGTCACAATGGAGACGGCTTCGGCAAGGTGCTTGACCGTGCGGATGGTGACGTGTCCGTGGTCGTCGAGGTGCGCGCCGAGGACCGAGTGCGGCGCGTGGTGCTCGCCGGCGGCCACCCTCGCCAGGGTGTCCGCGTCCACCGGCAGTGGACTTCCGGGACGATCGATACGTGCTGAACCTGTCATGTTGGTACCTTCCGCTGCGGCTTCGGCAGGGACGCCGGAGCCTGTACTGCCGAGGAGACGACGTGATGCGTGAACCGGAATGGAGAGCCAGTCCGGCCTGTTACGTAGTTCGTAGATGACTTCGTAGAGGGCTTTGTCGAGCCAAAGCGCCACGAAAAGAGGCGAGTCCCGGTCGATGCCGCCCGGGATGACTTCCGCGTAGCCGGCCAGGAAAGCCGCGGCGCAGTCGTCGACCCAGTCTCCCGGGACGTTGGCGTCCGGGTGCTCGCGCACTGCCGCGCCCGCGGCGTAATCGAAGGAGCGCAGCATGCCCACAACGTCGCGTAGCGGGACGTCCGGAAAATTCCGTTCGGAAATCGGCCGGAGCGGCTCACCCTCGAAATCGAGGATGGTCCAGCGCGGCGCCCGGCTTCCGCCGCCCGGAACGTGCAGGATCTGGCCCAGGTGGAGATCGCCGTGGATCCGTTGCAGGGTCCCGGCGCTGCTGCCTTCGAGGAACCCCAACAGCCGGTCCAGCGCATCATCGTAGGGGCCGACGGCGGAACCGGCCTGCGCCCAGGATTGACGCACCCGCTCGGCGACGCCTGGCGCTATGTCGCGTCCGGGCACGGATTCGACGGCGACGCCGAGCGCCTCGGCCAACCGCCGGTGGACCGCGGCGGTGGCAGCGCCGAGCGCGTGCGCCTCGGCGCTGAAGTCCCGGCCGCCGGCCGCTGCGTCGACGGCAAGCCGCCAGGCATCTAGCCCGCCGGCAAGGAACTCGTGTGCCACGGCTAGTTCGCCGAGCGCCGGCCCGGCTCCCGGCCGTCCGGACGGCCGCGCCCATTCCCCGCTCACCCAGCCGAGGGTGGCCGGGACTTCGGCGGCGCGTCCTGCGGTCAGGGCGGCGCCGATTTCCACTTCCGGGTTCTGGCCCTCGGAGAGCACCCGGAAGAACTTCAGGATCGCGGCCGACTCGCCGTCGTCGACGATCACGGAAGTGTTGGATTGCTCCCCGGAGAGGACTTTGACGAAGCCGTTAGCCCAGGGCAGGCGGTAACCGGACTCCACGAGGTGGCCGGTGGCGTTCCCCGCCGCGGTGGTGCCGCCGTCGCGCATTAGCTCCAGCCAGGCGGAGATGAACGCCGGGTCGTGAACGCCGTCGTAAACCCACCGGTCACCGGGTGCACCGGCAGCACCGTCGGCGAGGCCGGAGCCCGAAATCTGCCCGATCAGAGCTGCCTCGGCTCCGGCCAGCGGCGCAGTGCGGATACTGAGCGGGACCTGGACGACGTCGGTGCGGGAGCCGTCCGGAGTCTGGTAGTTCACGGCCAGCATCAGCACTTGGAGTCCGGCCTCGCCGGTCCCGTCGCCGGGACCGGCGAGGTTCAGTCCCCCGCGGGTTCGAAGCTGAAGGCCGGGCTTTTCACTGGGAACCAGCGCTGGCGCGGAAGCCAGTCGCCAAGCAGTCCACTCAGTGCGGGCGTAAAGGTGGGCCGGGTCATCTCAGCCCTCGATGGACAGGATCGGCATGGCCTGGGTGTACGGCGACGCCGGGTTGGAGGCCGCCGATCGGATCCGCAGCCAGAAGAAGTCGTGGCTGCCCAGGGTGAGCGTCAGGGTTCCGTCCTCGGAAATTGCCGGGAACGCCTGTCCGCCAAACACGTCCCGGAGGCCGCGGCCGGCGAACCTCGGGACCCGCAGCGTGGTGGCCACGGGGTGCTGGGAGAGGTTAAAGGCGCACAGGATGGTTTCGCTGTCCTCACCTGCGGAGTTGCCTTCCGGGAGCTCACGCAGGTAGGCGAGGACGACGTCGTGGTCCGCTTCGACGTGTTCAAAGGTGCCCAGCCCGAAGGCGGGGTGGTTCTTCCGGACGCTGAGGATCTGGCGCGTCCAGCGCAGCAGCGACCCGGAGTGCGCAGCTTCGGCCTCGACGTTGGCCATGCTGTAGTTGTACACCAGCGACTGGATCACAGGCAGGTACAGCTTCCCGGGGTCCGCGCTGGAGAAACCGGCGTTGCGGTCCGGGTTCCATTGCATGGGCGTGCGGACGGCGTCGCGGTCCTCGAGCCAGATGTTGTCGCCCATCCCGATCTCGTCACCGTAGTACAGGAACGGGCTTCCCGGCAGGGACAGCAGCAGGGCGTTGATGAGCTCGATCTCGGAGCGGGAGTTGTCCAGCAGCGGTGCCAACCGCCGCCGGATGCCAATGTTGGCCCGCATCCGCGGGTCAGGGGCGTACCAGCCGAGCATGGCGGCACGTTCGTCGGCGGTGACCATTTCCAGGGTCAGCTCATCGTGGTTGCGCAGGAAGGTGCCCCACTGCGCGCCTTCGGGAATGTTTGGGGTTTCCTTCATCGTCTCGATGATGGGGGCAGCCTTCTGGTCCCGGAGTGCGTAGTACAGCCGCGGCATGATCGGGAAGTGGAACGCCATGTGGCATTCCGGTTCCTCTTCCGTGCCGAAGTACTCGACCACTTCGGCCGGCGGCTGGTTGGCCTCGGCGATGATCACCCGGCCGGGGTAGCTTTCATCGACCATTTTGCGCAAGGTGCGCAGGAATTCGTGGGTCTGCGGCAGGTTCTCGCAATTGGTTCCCTCTTCTTCGAAGAGATACGGGATGGCGTCCGCGCGGAAGCCATCAATGCCCTGGTCCAGCCAGAACCGCACAACATCGAACAGGGCGTCGATGACTTTGGGGTTCTCGAAGTTGAGGTCCGGCTGGTGGCTGAAGAAGCGGTGCCAGAAGAACTGCCGGCGGATCGGGTCGAACGTCCAGTTCGATTCCTCGGTGTCCACAAAGATGATGCGGGCGTCTTCGTACTTCTCGTCCGTATCGCTCCAGACATAGAAGTCACCGAAGGGACCGTCCGGGTCCTTGCGCGATTCCTGGAACCACGGGTGCTGGTCGGAAGTGTGGTTCAGCGGGAGGTCGATGATCACGCGGACGCCGCGGGCATGGGCTTCCGCGACGAGGCGCTTAAAGTCGCTGATGGTGCCGAATTCATCAAGCACGGAGTTGTAGTCCGAGATATCGTAGCCGCCGTCACGGAGCGGGGACTGGAAGAAGGGCGGCAACCACAGGCAGTCGACGCCGAGCCACTGCAGGTAGTCCAGCTTCTCGATCAGACCATGGAAGTCGCCGGAACCGTCACCGTTCCCGTCAGCGAAGCCCCGGACCAGCACTTCGTAGAAGACGGCTTTGCGGTACCAGTGCGGATCGTGCTGGAGGCCGGGGGCATTCAATTCGAAGTTCCCCTTCGGGCTGAAGTGCTGGCCTGGGTTCGTCGGGCTGAAGCTCACGCGTTTGACCTCCGGATGCTGAGAATGTGGGCGGGTTCAACATGGGCGTCCAACCGGACATAGTTGTACTCGCCCCATTCCCAGCTCTCGCCGGTCACCAGATCGTCGACCATAAAGCGGCCGGTGTGCGTCAGATCGTCCGGGTGGAGCTCCAGCGCCGCCAGATCCAGCGTCACGGTACTCTCCCGGATCCCGTGCGGATCCACGTTGACAACGATGATCAGGGTGTCTTTGCTGCCGTCGGGGAGCGTCTTGTGCTTCGAGTAGACCACAGTGGCGTTGTCGGTGCTCTGGTGCACGGTCAGATTCTGCAGGTCGCCCAGGGCGGGGTGGGCGCGGCGGATCGCATTGAGCCGGCTCAGGTAGGGAGCCAGCGTCCGGCCCGAGTCCGCCATGGCATCCCAGTCGCGTGCCTTGTATTCGAACTTCTCGTTGTCGATGTACTCCTCGGCGCCGGGCCGGGCCACGTGCTCGTAGAGCTCGAATCCGGCGTAAACGCCCCAGATCGGGCTCGCGGTAGCGGCCAGGGCAGCCCTGATCTTGAAGGCAGGCGGACCGCCGTACTGCAGGAACTCGGTCAGGATGTCCGGGGTGTTGACGAAGAAGTTCGGCCGGAAGTAGGCCGGGGATTCGTGGCTGACCTCCTGGAAGTATTCCTCCAACTCCTCCTTGGTGTTGCGCCAGGTGAAGTACGAGTAGGACTGCTGGAAGCCGGCCCGCCCCAGCGCGTGCATCATCGCAGGGCGGGTGAACGCTTCGGCGAGGAACACCACGTCCGGGTGCTTCTTGTTGACCTTGCCGATCAGCCATTCCCAGAACCACACCGGCTTGGTGTGCGGGTTATCGACCCGGAAGATCTTGACGCCGTGGCTGATCCAGAGGAAAACGATGCGCAGGATCTCGTTGGAGAGCCCGGCAGGATCGTTGTCGAAGTTCAGCGGGAAAATGTCCTGGTACTTTTTCGGCGGGTTCTCGGCGTAGGCGATGCTGCCATCAACGCGCGTGGTGAACCACTCCGGGTTGCTGGCAACCCAGGGGTGGTCCGGAGCGGCCTGCAGCGCCAAGTCCAAGGCCACCTCCAGGCCCAGTTCGCCGGCGCGCGCCACAAAAGCGTCGAAGTCCGCAAACGTGCCCAGCTCGGGGTGGATGGCGTCGTGGCCGCCCTCCGCGGCCCCGATGGCCCAGGGCGACCCGGGATCATGGGGTCCTGCCAGCAACGTGTTGTTCGGGCCCTTGCGGTGTTGGACCCCGATCGGGTGGATGGGCGGCATGTAGATGACGTCGAAGCCCATGTCCGCAACGGCGTCGAGTCGGGCCGCCGCGGTGCGGAAGTTCCCGGAGGTCCACTCACCGGTTTCGTGGTTGCGGACAGCACCCTCGGAGCGGGGGAAAAACTCATACCAGGCGCCGCGGCCGGCAAGTTCGCGCTCCACCAGCAAGGGGTAGCGCTGGGAGACGGTGACCTGCTCACGGATCGGCTGGCGTTCGATGACGGCGAAAACCTCCGGGCTGAACCCGGCGGCGAGGCGTTCCTCGGCGGTCTTGCTCGGGTCGTTAAGTCCCACGACGGCCATCCGGAACGTCCGCCGGTCTGCGGACGGGCGGGACGAGTCCTCGGACGCTTCGGCGAGCAGCGCAGCGCCCTCGGCCAGCATAAGCTCCACGTCGATGCCGGCTTCCACCTTGACCTCGGCGTTGTGGTGCCATGTGCCGTAGCGGTCATGCCAGGCTTCGATCACAAAGGACCAGGCGCCGGTGGCGGGCGGGGTCAGGAGGCCTTCCCAGCGGTCGGTTCCTTGGCCGCGGGGGCCGCGGGGACGGGCGAGACGCACCCGCTGGCGCTCCTTCCCGCGGGGATCGACCAGGACGGCGCTGACGCCGAGCTGGTCGTGGCCTTCACGGAAGGCAGTGGCACCCACCACCAGGGTTTCTCCCACAATGGCCTTGGCAGGGAAGTTCCCGCCGTCGACCACCGGCTGTACGGCGGTGATCGGAAAACGGCCAAAGCGAAGGCCCTCCGTGATCAGGGCCTTCGGCTTTTGCTTGGACACGGCACTCGTTCGCGAATTTGTCGTCACAGCGTCGACGTTATCGACAAATCGGCCAGATTGCTAAGGCAGCGCACTTTTTTCGGGAGGTTTTCCGGAACCTTGTCCGTCATTTACGCAAAAGAAACTTAAACCGGTTCCGGGCTTCCGACTTGTCCGTTAGTGTTTCGCAGGTGAAGGCAATCCGCAGATTTACCGTCCGTACCGTACTCCCCGAGTCGATCCGCCCGCTGGCCCGGCTGGCAACCAACTTGCGCTGGTCCTGGCACCGCCCTACGCGGGCGCTGTTCGAGGGCTTGAACTCCAAGATTTGGGCCGAGAGCGGGCACGATCCGGTGACTTTCCTCGGTCTGGTCAGCAGGGAAGAGCTGCAGCGGCTCGCCGCTGACCAGGACGTGGTGGGCCGGGTCCATGCTGCGGCGGAAGACCTCGACCGGTACCTTGAGCAGCCCCGCTGGTACCAGAGCCTCGGCGAAGGTGCGCCGGCGTGCATCGCCTACTTCTCCCCTGAATTCGGCATCACCGAAGTGCTGCCGCAGTACTCCGGCGGCCTCGGCATCCTCGCCGGCGACCACCTGAAGGCGGCCTCGGACCTTGGCGTGCCGTTGATCGGCGTCGGCCTGCTCTACCAGGCCGGCTATTTCAAGCAGTCGCTCTCCCGCGACGCGTGGCAGCAGGAAACGTATCCGGTGCTGGATCCGGACGGGCTGCCCTTGACGCTGCTGCGGGAGGCCTCCGCGGACGGCAACGGCAAGCCGCTTCAGATTTCCCTCCCGCTCCCCGACGGCCGCCGGCTGCTGGCACATGTCTGGCGTGCCGACGTCGGACGTGTCCCGCTGCTGCTGCTGGATTCCAACGTTCCGGGCAACGACGACGCCGCCCGCGGCATCACCGACCGCCTCTACGGCGGCGGCGGCGACCACCGCCTCCAGCAGGAACTCCTGCTCGGCATGGGCGGGGTCAAGGCGCTCCGCGCCTACCAGAAGCTCTCCGGCAGCCCCGCACCGGAGGTGTTCCACACCAACGAGGGCCATGCCGGGTTCCTGGGCGTGGAGCGGATCCAGGAAATGATGTCCGCGGAACAACCGCTGAGCTGGGAAGAGGCTCTCGCTGCCGGCCGCGCGTCAACGGTCTTCACCACCCACACCCCGGTCCCGGCCGGTATTGACCGCTTCGAAATCTCGCAGATCCAGCACTTCTTCGAAGCCGGGCTGGCTCCCGACGTACCGGTGGCCAAGATCCTGAACCTCGGCCGCGAGGATTACAGCGACGGCAATCCGTTCGTGTTCAACATGGCCGTCATGGGCCTGCGGCTGGCCCAGCGTGCCAACGGCGTGGCCAAGCTGCACGGCGTGGTGTCCCGCGGGATGTTTGCCGCCCTGTGGCCCGGATTCGACCACTCCGAGGTGCCCATCACCTCGGTCACCAATGGTGTGCACGTACCCACATGGGTGGACCCGAGGGTCTCAGAACTGGCACGCGAACAGTTCGGCCCCGACGCGGAAACGCAGGGCCGCTGGGACCTCGCCTACAACGTCAGTGACGAGGACGTCTGGGCCCTCCGCCGCGAAATGCGGGTGTCCCTTGTCGAGGATGTCCGGCGCCGGCTGCGTGCGGCCTGGAAGAAGCGCGGGGCGGCCGACGCCGAGCTGGCGTGGACGGACTCCGTGCTGGACCCGGACATCCTGACCATCGGCTTCGCCCGGCGGGTGCCCACCTATAAGCGGCTCACCCTGATGCTGCGCGAGCCCGAACGGCTCAAGGCCCTGCTGCTGCACAAAACGCATCCGATCCAGCTGGTCATTGCCGGCAAGTCGCACCCGGCCGACGACGCGGGAAAGAAAATGATCCAGGACCTCGTCCGGTTCACCGACGACCCGGCGGTGCGGCACCGGATCGCGTTCCTGCCCAACTACGACATCGCCATGGCCCGGACCCTCTTTCCTGGGTGCGACGTCTGGCTGAACAACCCGTTGCGTCCGCTCGAGGCATGCGGCACCTCCGGGATGAAGGCTGCCCTGAACGGCTCGCTGAACCTCTCCGTCCTGGACGGCTGGTGGGACGAGATGTACGACGGCGAGAACGGCTGGGCGATTCCGACCGCCAACAATGACGCGTCCCCCGAGGAACGCGACGACATCGAAGCGGCGGCCTTGTACGAGCTGCTGGAGACGCAGGTGGCACCCCGCTTCTACGGACTCACGGTGTCCGACGGTGCGGGGGCCGCAGGACCCTCAGTGTCCGGCCCGCAGGCTGTTCCCACGCATTGGGTCTCGATGATCAAACACACGATGTCCCACCTGGGCCCCGCTGTTTCCGCGGACCGGATGCTCCGCGACTACGTCAACGTCCTGTACCGCCCGGCCGCCGTTGCGGGCCGCCGGGCAGTGGCAGACAATTTCGCAGAGGCCAAGGCCCTTGCGGCCTGGGTTTCCCGGGTCCGGGCCGCCTGGCCGCAGATCCAGGTGGAGCACGTGGACTCGGTGGGCGTCTCGGAAGACCCGCAGATCGGCGATATTCTCCAGGTCAACGCCTACGTGGCCCTGCACGAGCTGACACCGGATGATGTGTCCGTCGAGGTGGCCTACGGGAAGGCGGAGGACAGCGACGAGCTGGCCGACGTCACGGTGGCTGAGCTCAAGGCGGTCGAAGATCTTGGCAGGGGCCGGCACCTCTTCAGCGGCACCCTGGTGATAGACCGGTCCGGGTCCTTTGGTTACACCGTGCGTGTGCTCCCGAAGCACACGGCGCTGGCGTCCAGGGCCGAACTGGGCCTGATCGTCAACGCCTGATCCCTGCGAGCGGCGTCGCCGTCTTCCTGCCGCCGTTCCTTGGCGGTTACCGGAAGACGGCGATGACGGCCAGGTTCTTTCCGGCGTAGCTTTCGGCGTCCTGCAGGATCTCACAGATGACCCCGAAGGATCGGTCCGTGCGGAAGGCGGCCGGGACTTCCCAAATAAAGCTGACGGGTCGCTGGGCGTCGTCGGCGACGGCATCGGCGAACTCGTGCAGCGAGTCGTTGAGCGCGTCCAGGTTCACTCCGTAGTCCGCCGGGAAGTCCAGCGTCGCCGCGAACGACTCAAGGACGGCCCTTTTGGTGTCGGCGGCGGGAATCAGCACGGCGCGGCGTCCGGCGTCGGCTACCAAGGCCTGCAGTTCCTCGATGGTCCAAGTGTCTGCGGAGTAAATCTTCACGGTTCCCTACTTGCTTTCGCTGATGAATGTGAACGAGTTGTAATGGTCCGGCGTGTAGTATTTTTCGCCGTCCCTACCGGCCACGATCCGGCGGGCACCGCGGTCGGATTCGCCCGGCGTCCCGACAGTGTATTCCTTGTAGTAACCGGCGGGTTTCCGGGGAAGGATCCGTTCGAAGTTGCCGAATGCGATGTTGTCCCTGGCGTACGGATACGGACCGCCGCTGGCGATCAGCGACAGCGTCTGACGTGCCTCGGCCGGAAGTTCGGCGGCCTTCACTTCCGGCAGCCCGGACGGGTTGGTCATGGCGGGCCCGGCGGCCGTTCTGGCGGCCAGTCCGGTGGCCGTTGTGTCGGCTCCGGGCGGAGCGTCGCCGGTCTGCGGGACACCTGCCAGGACGAAGGCCAGCACCGCCAGTCCCACCAACACGGCAAGCAGGACTGTCAGCCGCTGGGCCTTCATTTGTGATTTCCTTTGGTCTGAATCCGGCGCCGGACTAGGTGCGGTAGATGTTGATGGAATTGGCCTGGACAACGTCCCGTTCGCCGGAAGCGACCCGGACGCCCTGGCGCCGGTCGTGGAGCTCGGAGGTGGTCAGGCGCAATTCAAAGAGCCTGTTACCGGTCCCGTCCTCATTGCTGAGCAGCGGCAGCGTGACTTTGACGTCCCGGGCGCCGCCGTTGACCACCACAAGACCGTCAACGTGACCGTCGTCGGAGCCAAGCAGGAGCTGAACAACCCGGTGTCCGGGGTCCTGCCAGCGGTCCCCGGCCATGGGCTCGCCGTGCTCGTCGAACCAATGGAAGTACGACTGCTTTTCCCGCGTCGGGTAATCGTGCGGCTGGCCGGCCAGGAATTCCTTGCGGAGCCGAATGACACGCTTGGTGGTCCGCAGCATCGAGTGTGACTCGGGATTGCTGGTCCAATCGATCCACGTGATGGAGTTGTCCTGGCAGTAGGCGTTGTTGTTGCCCTGCTGGGTGCGGCCAACCTCGTCGCCGGCGGTGATCATGGGCACGCCCTGGGAGATCATCAGCGAGGCCATCAGGTTGCGGCTGGACTGGGCACGCTTGGCCAGGATCTCCTCGTCCTCCGTGGGTCCCTCGAAGCCGTGGTTGTGGCTGCGGTTATCGCCGTGGCCGTCGCGGTTCTGCTCGCCGTTGGCCTCGTTGTGCTTGCGGTCGTAGGCGACAAGGTCGGCGAGGGTGAAACCGTCGTGGGCCGTGACGAGGTTGACCGAAGCGAGCCGGGACCGGCCGGAGGGCTCGAACAGGCTCGCGGAGCCGGAAAGCGCGTCCGCGAGGCTGGCCACGGGGCTGCCTTGCCCGCCGGCGTCGATCGCGGCACGGTCGGCGAGCCAAAAGCTGCGGACGGCATCGCGGAAGTGATCATTCCAGTCCACCCAGCCGGCCGGGAAGCGGCCGGTCTGCCAGCCCCCGTAGCCGACGTCCCACGGCTCCGCGATGAGCTTGGTGGCGGACAGCACCGGGTCGGCGCCGATCGCAACCAGGAAAGGATGCCGGGGATCGAATTCGTTGGCGGCATTGCGCGCCAGAGTCACCGCAAGGTCGAACCGGAACCCGTCGATGTGGAACTCTGTCACCCAGTAACGCAAGGAGTCCAGGACCAGCTGGACAACCCGTGGCTCGCCGAAGTTCAGGCTGTTGCCGCAGCCGGTGGTGTCCACGTACTTGCCGTTGCCGTCGTTGCGGTAGTAAGTCATCTCGCCCAGCCCGCGGAAGCTGAGGGTCCGTCCGTCCCGGCCACCCTCGGCAGTGTGGTTATAGACGACATCGAGGATGACCTCCAGTCCGGCGGCATGAAGCAGCTTCACCATGCCCTTGAACTCATCCTGGACGGCCTGCGCGCCGGCGGCCTGCGCGGCCTGTGTGGCGTAGCGGGGATGCGGGGCGAAGAAAGCAGCCGTGTTGTAGCCCCAGTAGTTCGTCATACCAAGGTTCTGCAGGTGCGGTTCGTCCACATGGAAATGCACCGGGAGGAGCTGGACCGCGGTGATTCCCAGCGCGATCAGGTGCTCGATCATGGCCGGGTGTGCCAGCCCCGCGTAGGTGCCCTGGAGCTCTTCGGGGATGTCTGGGTGCAGCTTGGTCTGGCCGCGGACGTGCGCCTCGTAGATGATGGTGTTGCGCCACGGCACCCTGGGGCCGCGGTCATCACCCCAATCGAAGCCGCTGTCCATCCGGACGCTGGTGATGAAGTCCTCGCGCTCGTCCACGGCGCGGCCGTAGGGGTCCAGCAGCAGCGGCTGCACGCCGTCGGCGTCGAAATCCGCGGCAGGCATGGACAGCGGCAGCGCCTCGTGGCCCGGCGTGGCCCGGAAACCGTACCGGGACCCGAACGGAATGCCTTCGACGATGCCGTGGTGCACACCGTCGGTCACATTTGGCAGCGTTTGTAGCTGCCAGGTACCGCCGGGCGCCTGGTAGCAGATCTCCAGAGTGGCCACGCCGGGCGCGTAGACAGCCACATTCGCGACGGCCCCCGGGGGTCGTCCGCGGCCGGCGAACCGGTGCTCGGAACACTGATCCCCAGCGGAAACGCACGCGAAGCGTCTACGGTGGAAGCTGTATCTACGTAGGTCATTACCATTGCTCAAAGTTTAGCGGGGCCAGTCGACTAGCCCCGATTTCTGATTTCCTGACGATATGAAGTCTACGGAATAGCAGCGTTCCATACTGGAACAGGCTCCCAATCGGAGGTAACAGTGCGAATTGCACTTGCTCAAATCATTACCGGACGCGACCTTGCCGAAAATCTGGCCCTCGTGGAGGACTACTCCGTTCGGGCCAAGGCCGGCGGCGCCGAACTCGTTGTGTTCCCCGAGGCCACGATGCGTGCCTTCGGCAACTCGCTGCTGGACATCGCCGAGCCGCTGGACGGCCCGTGGGCATCACGCGTGCGCGCCATTGCGGACGAACAGGAGATCCTGATCGTCGCAGGGATGTTCACGCCGGGGGCTGGCGACGACGGCGGCAAGGTACGCAACACGCTCTTGGTCACCGGCCGGGGCATCGAAGCCAGCTACGACAAGATCCACCTCTTCGACGCCTTCGGCTTCGCGGAATCAGACACCGTCGACGCCGGGGACGAACCCGTCACTTTCGAATTCGAAGGCATGACCTTCGGCCTCGCCACCTGCTACGACCTCCGTTTCCCGGATCTGTTCACCGAGAATGCGGACCGCGGCGCCGACGTGAACATCGTCTGCGCTTCCTGGGGATCCGGCCCCGGCAAGGCCGAGCAATGGAAGCTCCTGGCCCGTGCCCGCGCGCTGGATTCCACCACCCTGGTCCTCGCCTGCGGCCAGGGCGACCCGGCCAGCCAGGGCATCGAGCCCAAGGGCGCGGCGCCCACCGGCGTCGGGCACTCGGTTGTGGTGTCCCCCTTCGGAAACGTCCTGGCCGAGCTCGACGCCGCACCCGGCCTGTTGTTCACCGAGCTGGATCCCGGCGTTGTCAAGGACGCCCGGGCCAAACTCCCGGTGCTCGCCAACCGCCACAGGTTCTAACCTTGGCGCGGGGATTCCGGGTCCCTGCCGCGGACAGCGGTGGGAGAACCGACGCTCCCGCACCTTTCGCGACTCATCAGGAAACGCTCCCGCACCTTTCGCGACTCATCAGGAAACGCTCCCGCACCAAAGGTGAGAGAGCGTCCCCAAAAGCTGCGTCAAAGGTGAGGGAGCGTCCCCAAAACCGGCACCAAAGGTGAGAGAGCGTCACCAAAAGCGTCGCCAAACGTGAGAGAGCGTCAGAGCCGCAGCAACGAGCGGTCGCTACTTAGCGGCCCGCTGGCGGGAGATCTCGTAGAGGGAGATGCCGACCGCCATGGAGGCGTTGAGCGATTCCATCGCCGAGTCAATCGGGATGGAAACGATCTGGTCGCAGTTTTCGCGGACCAGGCGGCTGAGGCCCTTGCCCTCGGAACCAACGACTATGCAGACCGGCTCCGTGGCCAGGGCGAGGTCCGGGAGTGAGACGTCGCCGTCGCCGTCGAGCCCGAGAACATAAATGCCCATGTTCTTGAAGGCCTTCAGCGTGTTGTTCAGGTTGGCCGCGCGTGCCACGGGAACGCGGACGGCGGCACCGGCGCTGGTCTTCCAAGCCGAGGCCGTGACGCCGACGGAGCGGCGCTCGGGAACGATGACGCCGTGGCCGCTGAAAGCCGAAACCGAGCGGATGATTGCGCCGAGGTTACGGGGGTCGGTGATGCCGTCGAGCGCGACGAAGAGCGGCGCGTTGGCTACGTGGCCCTTCTTCCAGCTCTCGAGGGTCTCCTCGGCAAGCTCGTAGGCGTCCTGGTATTCATAGGGCGGGATCTGCAGGACAAGGCCCTGGTGGATGGCGTCGTCGGTCATTCGGTCCAGCTCGGGCTTGCCGGTTTCGAGCAGCGGGATGCCGCGCTCGGCAGCGAGCTTGAGGGACTCCTTAACGCGGTCATCCATCTCGATGCGGATGGCCACGTGCAGGGCCTTGGCCGGGATCCCGGCGCGCAGCGCCTCCACGACCGAGTTGCGTCCGGTGACGACTTCCTCCGTGGCACGGCCCTTGGGGCCGGAGCGGGCGCCGGCGTTGCGCGGAGCTCCCGGTCGTTTGGCCGCGGACCGGTCAGCAAGCTGCTTGTTCTTGTGCGCCTTGTGGTAGGGGCGGTCCTCGGCCTTGGGGGTGGGCCCCTTGCCTTCAAGTGCCTTGCGGCCGTGACCGCCGGTTCCGACAGTGGGGCCCTTCTTCATTTTGACCGAGCGGCGACCGTTATTGGCCATGAGTTTCACCCTTTAAATACGCGATTCGTTGACAAGTCTGAACTCCAGTCTACTGACTCGAGTTAATTCCTCGACCGGCAGGGAGAACCGGGGGCGGCATTCCGGCTGGCCGGAGGCCACCCGCCGGCCGGGCGTCAGCCGCGCTTGAGGCTCCAGCTGGCGCCGTCCGGGCCGTCCTCGACCACAACGCCGGCGGCGGAGAGGGTATCGCGGATGGCGTCGGAGGCGGCCCAGTCCTTGCTGCCGCGGGCCTGCGCCCTGGCCGCGAGCTGTGCCTCGACCAGCACGGCGAGGGCCTTGTTGCCCTCCTCGTCCACTGCGGGCCGCGCGGTGTTATGGAGACCAAGGACACGCAGCATATCCGTGACACTGTCCAGCGCCTGCCGGGCCTCGTCGGGCCGGCCGGCGGTCAGGGCGGTGTTGCCGGCCCGGACGGACTCGTGCAGGACGGCGAGGGCCTGGGGCACGTTGAGGTCATCGTCCATGGCGCGTTCGAAGGCTTCGGGTACTTTCCCGTAGGTGGCGAAGCCGTAGCTTCCGCCGTCGGCGAGGGCCCGGACGGCGCGGCTGATGAACCCGTCGATGCGCTCGACGGCGGCTGCGGCTTCCTGCAGCGACGTGGGCTGGTAATCCAGCACGGAGCGGTACTGCGCCTGCCCGAGGTAATAGCGGACCACCCGTGCCGGGGCCAGCTCCAGCATGTCGGCGGGGCTGATGGTGTTGCCGATGGACTTGGACATCTTCTCGCCGGCGTAGGTGACCATGCCGTTGTGCATCCAGAAGTTCGCGAAGCCGTGGC
Source organism: Arthrobacter sp. H16F315 (assembly GCF_024124825.1). Taxonomy (GTDB): domain Bacteria; phylum Actinomycetota; class Actinomycetes; order Actinomycetales; family Micrococcaceae; genus Arthrobacter. The sequence goes on from NZ_JAMXSS010000002.1 coordinate 333,942, forward strand.
CGGCGGCCTGGGACTGGGCCATCTCGTTTTCATGGTGCGGGAAGCGCAGGTCCAGCCCGCCGCCGTGGATGTCGAACTCGTTTCCGAGGTACTTGCCCGCCATCGCGGAGCATTCCAGGTGCCAGCCGGGCCGGCCGGTGCCCCACGGCGAGTCCCAGCCCGCCGTCGTCGGTTCCCCGTCTTTGTGGCCCTTCCAGAGCGCGAAGTCGCGGGAGTCCTTTTCCCGCGCTGGTCGGCGTCGGCCGCGCCCTGCATGTCATCGATGTTCTGCCGCGTCAGGGAGCCGTACTTGGGCCAGGAGCGGACATCGAAGTAGACATCCCCGGAGTTATCCAGGGCCGGGTAGGCGTGGCCGCGGTCGATCAATCTTGCGATCAGTGCGTGCATTTCCGGGATGTGGCCGGTGGCCCGAGGTTCGTACGTGGGGCGGGCGACGCCCAGGGTGTCATAGGCCTTGAGGAATTCCTGCTCGTAACGGTAGGCCAGTGCCCACCATTCCTCATTCCGGACGGCGCCCGGTTCGTCCTCAAAGCCGGGTCCAAAGGAATCGGCGGACTTGGCCAGGATCTTGTCGTCGATGTCGGTGACGTTGCGGACCACGGTAACCCGGAAGCTACGGTACTGCAGCCAGCGTGTGAGCTGGTCAAAGGCGATGGCAGAGCGGATGTGCCCGACGTGCGGCATGCCCTGCACCGTGGCGCCGCAGTAGTAGAGGCTCACTTTGCCCGGAACCAGGGGACGAAGTCGCGGACTTCGGCGGATGCAGTGTCATAGAAGCGCAGGGTCACCGCTCCAGATTAGCCGATGGCGATCCGGGCCCCTGCTTGCGGACCGCAGCGGTGGACTACTTGCAGTACTGGCCGATCCTGTTGTTCTGTTCGGTGAGCTGCCTGGTTTGTTCGGCACTCGTGGCGCCGAGTGAGCTGGCCGCCACCTGCTTCATGGTGTCCGCCATCTTCTGGATCGGGTCGGCCACCTCGGACGCCACCTTGTCCGCGACCTCCTGGTAGTGCTTGGAGATTTGCTCAGCCTTTTGCTGCTGGTTGCCGGAAGGGACGAAGGTGTCCTGGTTCAGGAACGCGCAACTCTCCGGGACGCTCAACTTTGGCGTCGCCGCGCAGCCGGTCAGCAGCAGTCCGGCCAGAACGGCGACGGCGGTCAGCGGCTTTTTCACGTGGGTCTCCTGGTCTTGCGGGAAAGGATCTTCCGTTAAGCCTAGGCGACCGATTCCTGGGGCGCGGGCCGGGCAGGGTAGACGAGGGCAGTCGCCGTGGCCGCGATGCCTTCGCCGCGGCCGGTAAATCCAAGTCCGTCGCTGGTGGTTGCCGAGACGCTGACCGGCGCGCCTGCTGCTTTGCTGAGAACCCGTTGGGATTCCTCCCGGCGGGGGCCGAACTTAGGCCTGTTGGCGACGAACTGCACGGCGATGTTGCCGATTTCGAAGCCTGCGGCGCGGACGATCCGGGCAGCCTCCGTCAGCAGGGTCACCCCGGAGGCCCCGGCGTACTCGGGGCGGTCGGTGCCGAAATGTGTCCCCAGGTCACCGACGCCGCAGGCAGAGAACAAGGCGTCGGCGGCAGCGTGGGCGACGGGGTCGCCGTCGGAGTGGCCGGACAGTCCACGTTCGCCGTCCCAGAACAGGCCGCCAAGCCAGAGCGGCTGGGGTGCGTCCGCTGGGGCGTAGGCGTGGACGTCGATGCCAATTCCGGTCCGCGGGATGAGGGGCAACGGCGGTTTCTGCGTTCCGGACATGCTCAGCCTTCCACCCAGCGGACGCCCAGCGGGCCTTCCAGTAGCCCCTCGGCGATGATCAGGTCCAGCGGGGTGGTGATCTTCAGCGATTGGCTGGCGCCGCGCACCGCGTGGACCGGGACGCCCAACAGTTCCACCAGCATGGCGTCATCGGTGACGGCCGCGGCCTGTCCGGCGTCGAAGGCGGCTGCCGCCGCGTGGGCGCGCCGCAGGGTCGCAACCTCAAAGCCCTGCGGGGTCTGCACCGCCCGCAGGGTTTCCCGGGCAGCGGTGCCGGTGACTAGTTCCGGGGCGATCGCGGCGCCGTCGCCGGAGGTCGGCTGCACGGTTTTGACCGTGTCCACCACGGGCATAACGGGAATGACGGCCAGCGCGCCGGCTGTAAGGGCGCGGGACACCCGGTGGAAAACAGCTTCCGGCGTCAGTGCTCGGGCGGCGTCGTGCACCAGGACGGCTTCGGTGGCCGGCAAGAGCGCTGCCAGCCCGGCGCGGACCGACTCGGCACGGGTGGCACCGCCGTCGACAATTGTCACCACCGGGACATCTCCGGCTTCGCCGTCCCCGGGCGTGTCCGGCCGCTCGGCCTTGAGCTCCTGGGTGAAGGCCTCGCAGAGGGCGAGGAGCTCCGGGTCACCGGGCGGGATGGCGACGCAAATCTGCTGCGCAATGCCGGATCCGGCGACGCCCCGCAGGGCGTGGGTGAGGATGCTGTCCCCGCCCAACGGGACCTTGGCTTTGGGCATGCCGTAGCCCAGGCGCTGGCCGGAGCCGGCAGCCACGACGATGACCGCGGTGACGGGGGTTTTTGGTGCAGAGTCCATGCGCACAAGACTACGTCGCGGCGCGAGCGGCATCCCACTGCGCTATCAGGCGGGCACAAGAAACCCCGGCAGCCGCTAGGCTACCGGGGTTTAGTTCTTATCTGTTCAACTCTTGTTTAGGAAGCCAAAACCTCGTCGAGAACGCTTGCAGCCTTCTCTTCGTCGGTCTTCTCGGCCAGCGCCAGTTCTGAAATCAGAATCTGGCGTGCCTTGGCCAGCATGCGCTTCTCCCCTGCGGAGAGACCCCGGTCGTGATCGCGGCGCCACAGGTCACGAACGACCTCTGCCACTTTGATGACGTCACCGGAAGCAAGCTTCTCCAGGTTTGCCTTGTATCGACGTGACCAGTTGGTGGGTTCTTCAGTGAACTCAGCCCGCAGCACTTCAAATACGTGCTCCAGACCTTCTTTGCCCACTACGTCCCGGACCCCAACTAGGTCAACGTTTTCTGCTGGAACTTCAATGGTCAGATCACCCTGAGCCACCTTGAGCTTGAGATACATCTTCTCTTCGCCCTTGACAGTGCGCATCTTGATTTCTTCAATTTTTGCTGCACCGTGGTGAGGGTAAACTACTGTCTCGCCGACCTCAAAAACCATGTGGACATTCCCCTTTCCCGCAGACCAGTTTATCACGTTTAAGGCATACAACTGCCATGGAACCCGCCCAAGAACCGCATGAATACGGGGAAAATGGCCTTAATCGACCCCGTCAGACCTCTTGACGAAAGCGGATATTAGTGTATTGAAAGTCCTTTGCCAAGAGTGCCGGGACACCGCGTGGATGGCGGGCAGGCCCAAGAGTCTGCAGGATTGCGTCCCGCCCGAATCATGGTTTGACGAGGATTGCCGATAGGCTATGGCTGAATAATGTTCCAAGACTCTCAAGGAGTGCGTGACGTGGGTTTCTCTGCTTCCAACCGGGGCCAGCGCGGCAAGCTGGCAATCGCGACGGCTGCTCTGGCCATCAGCCTGCTGTCCGTAACGGGCTGCGGCTACATCAACCCCCAGCAGACCTCCCAGCAGTATGCTGCGTCAGATGGAACCCAGGCCAACGTTGGCCCGTTGCAGTTGCGCAACATGATGATCATCTCCTCCGCTGAAGACAAGCCCGGCCGCGTCGTCGGCGCTGTCTACAACTCGTCCTCCACCGACGTGACCCTGACCATCCGGGGTTCGGCCGGTTCCCAGACCCAGGTCCCGGTCAAAAAAGAACTCGTACACACTGCTGAACGAATCCACCGACGAGGCAATCCTGAGCACCACCGGCGGCGCTCCGGGCTCCCTCGTCGAGGTTAGCCTCCGCGAGGACGGCACTAACCAGAGCACCACGTTCAAGGTCCCGGTACTGGACGCCACGATCTCCGACTACAAGCAGTACCTGCCAACCGCCACGCCGACCGAGTCGGCCACTCCGACGTCGTCCGCCACTCCGACGTCGTCTGCCACTCCGACCGACTCTGCCGCGACGACGCCTAGCTCGACGCCGACGCCGTCGGGAAGCTAGAACCAAGAGCTTTTTACTAAAGCGAGGGGCGCCGGGTCTGAAATATCCAGACCGGGCGCCCCTCGCTTTAGTTATTTGGACCGGTCAGGGCTTACGGCTCGAACTTATAACCCAGGCCGCGAACCGTGATCAGGTGCCGCGGCGCCGAAGGATCCGGCTCGATCTTGCTGCGAAGCCGCTTAACGTGGACATCCAGGGTCTTGGTGTCCCCCACGTAGTCAGACCCCCAAACCCGGTCAATCAGCTGCCCCCGGGTCAGGACGCGGCCGGAGTTCCGCAGCAGCATTTCCAGCAGTTCAAATTCCTTGAGCGGCAAGGACACTTGCTCACTGCTTACCGTGACCACGTGCCGCTCAATGTCCATCCGGACCGGCCCGGCCTGTACAGTGCTGGACACCAGTTCCTCAGGCTCACCCTGGCGGCGCAGCACAGCCCGGACCCGTGCCACCAGCTCCCGGGAAGAGTAGGGCTTGGTGACGTAGTCGTCCGCGCCGAGTTCCAGCCCAACAACCTTGTCAATCTCCGCGTCCTTCGCGGTCAGCATGATGACCGGGACCGATGAGCGCTGCCTCAGCTGCCGGCAGACTTCGGTGCCTGACTGCCCGGGCAGTTGCAGGTCCAGCAGCACCAGGTCGGCGCCGTTCCGGTCGAATTCGGTGATGGCGTCCAGACCGTTGTCTACAATCGCCACCTCGAACCCTTCCTTGCCCAAGAGATATGACAGCGGGTCGCTGAATGACTCTTCATCCTCGACAATAAGAATTCTGCTCAAGCGGTAGCTCCTTGCTCATGGGCGCCGGCGGCGTCCCGTCGTGGTGGTCTGGGGTGCTCGGACGGACCGCGGGCAGTGGACTGCTCGGCTGCCCGGTCCGCAGGCGCCTGCGCGTCCGAACCGTCGCCGACGTCCTGCCCCTCCAGCTCCGGAAGCCGGATCGTGAACGTGGAGCCCTGCCCGGGCTTGGACCAGAGCGTGACTTCGCCGCCGTGGTTGGCGACAACGTGCTTGACGATGCTCAGGCCCAGTCCGGTACCGCCGGTGTGGCGCGACCGTGCCGCGTCCACCCGGTAAAAGCGCTCAAAGACCCGTTCCTGGTCCTCGGGGCTGAGGCCCCCGCCCTGGTCCGTCACGGAAACGGCCACGAGGCCGTCCTTGACCCGGATCCCGACTCCGACCCTGGTGTTTTCCGGGGAGTACCGGATCGCGTTATCGATCAGGTTGCGCAGGGCGGTCACCAGCTGGTCCTGGTCGCCGTAAACCATCGCCTCAGTGCGGCCGGCCACTACCAGATCGATGTTCTTACTCTCGGCCGGCAGCTGCGAGCGGTCCACTGCCTCGGCAACGACGGTATTGATATCCACCGCACGGCCCTGCTTTGCAACATTTGATCCCTGCAGCCGGGACAGCTCGATGATGTCCTGGACCAGGGCTGCCAGGCGCATGGATTCCTTGTGGGTACGCCTGGCGAAGCGGCGTACGGCGTCGGGGTCGTCCGCGGAGGACTCCAGCGCCTCCGCCAGCAGCGAAATGGCGCCGACGGGTGTCTTCAATTCATGGGACACGTTGGCAACAAAGTCATTGCGAACTTCCTCGGTGCGGGTGAACTCGGTCCGGTCGTCGGCCAGCAGGAGGATGTAGTCCTCAGCGATCACTGCCGCGCGCACTTGGACCACCATGGTTCCCTGCCCCAGCGGGCCCCGGGGAAGTTCGAGGATCCGTTCAAGGATGACGCCGTCGCGACGCACTTTGGCAGTCATCTCCAGAAGCTGGTCATGGACCAGGGTGTGGCCGCGAACCAGCCCGTAGGCGTAGGCGGCCGGGCTGGCGCGGACGACGCCGTCGATCGCGTCCACCACAACAAAAGCCCTGCCGACGGCGGCCAGCACCTCGGCGGCGCCCTGCGGAAGCGCCGGCTCCTCAGACTCCACGTCCACCAGCTTGCGCTGCTGCTCGCTGACCCGGAAGGCGAGCACGCCGAAGACGCCAAGCGAGAGGCCGATCAGGCCGGCGATCACGCCGATAAGCATAGGGTCCACGGCCCCAGCTTATGCGCTGCCCCGCGTCGGAAAGGCTAATCTCCCGCCATTCCCGGCGTGGTTCAGCTAACGTTCACCTTTAGGGGCGCAACAGTTCACCAGGCGCTGGAAGACTGAACAGTTGAAGCGCCGATAGGTGAAACGAAATGGGTCGACCGCCGCGACGGCTGACGATGTTTCAAGGGAAAGGACGCACACGTGCGCAAGGTTTTTCAGGAAGAACTCACCCAAGTCGGGGAACAGCTCGTAGAAATCTCAATGCTGGTCAGTGAGGCTGTGGAGAAGGCCACCGCTGCCTTCGATGGCGCCGACATCGATCTGGCCGAGGACGTCATCGCGGCCGATGCCCGGATCGACTTCCTGCAGAACAGCCTCGACGAGCGCGCCATCGACATTCTCGCCCTGCAGGGCCCGGTGGCAAGCGACCTGCGGATGATCGTAGGCTCCCTCCGCATGAGCGCCTCGCTGGAGCGAATGGGCGACCTCGCCCGTCACCTTGCCCAGCTTGCCCGGCTCCGCTACCCCGCCACAGTGGTCCCCGCACAGCTGCGCGACACGTTTATGAGCTTCGCCGAGCACGACCTGCTGATCGCACGCAAGCTCACCTCACTGCTGGAAACCCGCGACCTTGAATTCGCCCGGGACATCATGAAAGCCAACAGCGCCGTCAATGATCTGCACCTGAGCGTCTTCAAAGCGATCGCCCGCAGTGACTGGCACGAGTCCCCCGCGACGACTGTCGACGTCGCCCTCGCCAGCCGCTACTTCGAGCGCTTCGCGGACCACGGCGTGTCCGTCGCGCAAAAGGTCACTTACCTGGTCACCGGCGCCTGGCAGCCGAACGGCATCGAACACAGCTAACCACTCGGCCGTTTGAACGGCGAAGAGTACGACGACGGCCGGTCACCTTGGGGGTGACCGGCCGTCGTCGTTGAATTCGCGATGATGCCGCGGGCGCTACTTCTTGCCCTGGTTCGCGACGGCCTGGATGGCTGCGGCCGCGGCCTCGGGATCGAGGTAGGTGCCGCCCGGGTTGAGCGGCTTGAAGTCCTCGTCCAGTTCGTAGACCAACGGGATTCCGGTGGGGATGTTCAGTCCGGCGATGGCTTCGTCACTGATGCCGTCAAGGTGCTTGACGAGGGCACGCAGCGAGTTCCCGTGGGCCGTGACCAGAACTGTTTTACCGGCCTTGAGGTCTTCCCTGATGTCGGATTCCCAGTAGGGCAGCAGGCGGACCAGGACGTCTTTGAGGCACTCGGTGCGGGGCAGTGCGGCGCCGAGGTCCGCGTAGCGCGGATCATGCGCCTGGGAGAACTCGGAGTCGTCGGGCAGGGGCGGCGGCGGGGTGTCATAGGACCGGCGCCAGGTCATAAACTGCTCTTCGCCGTATTCGGCGAGGGTCTGGGCTTTGTCCTTGCCCTGCAGCGCGCCATAGTGGCGCTCATTGAGCCGCCAGTCCCGCTTGACCGGGATCCAGCCCCGGTCGGCTTTGTCGAGGGTGATGTTGGCGGTGTTAATGGCCCGCTTCAGCAGTGAGGTGTACAGGACGTCCGGGAGGATGTTGTTCTCCACAAGAAGCTCGCCGCCGCGAACCGCTTCGGCCCGGCCCTGGTCGTTGAGGTCAACGTCCACCCAGCCGGTGAACAGGTTCTTGGCGTTCCATTCGCTGTGGCCGTGGCGCAGCAGAATCAGCTGATATGTCATGGTTTTCATCCTAGCCGAGCGGTCCCGGCGGTGGCTCAGCGTTACATCGACCGGACAGTTCGGCAACGCCGGATTCATTCGGTGCCGTTCCGGCCCTTCATTCAGTGCCGTTCCGGCCCGGCGTCCGGACCGGGCCGGAACGGCACTGGAAGATATGGTTGGCGTGTGGTGCAGAAGGCAGAGCGGGTATCGCCCCCGCGGAACCAGGGCGTGGCCAGGAACGGGCCCCGCCCGGGCAGGCCGGTGGGCAACATTACCCGGGGCACCACCAACCCCAACCGGATGCGGCGGCTGGACCGCTGGCTGACCGGTCCGCAGGCCTGGCGGCTGCGCGCGGCGGACGATCCCCTCGTGGTGGACCTGGGTTACGGGGCTTCCCCGGCGACCGCCGTCGAACTCTTTGAACGGCTGTCCGTGATCCGACCCGATGTGCGTGTGGTCGGCATCGAAATCGAGCCCGAGCGGGTCCGCCTGGCCAAGGAGCTGGAACGGCCGGGGCTGAGCTTCCAGCTCGGCGGCTTCGAACTGCCGGTGGCTGGCCGGCCGGTCCTGGTGCGGGCGTTTAATGTGCTGCGGCAATATGACGAAACGGACGTCGCCGCGATCTGGCGGCTGGTGCAGGGGCGTCTGGCCCCGGACGGGCTGTTCATAGACGGGACCTGCGACGAGATCGGCCGCCGGGTCACCTGGGTAGCACTGGACGCCCGGCAACCGCTGAGCTTGAGCCTGTCCATGCGGTTCGGGAGTTTTGTACTGCCCTCGGAAGTGGCCGAACGACTGCCGAAAGCCCTGATCCACCGTAACGTTCCGGGCGAAAGGATTCAGGCCTTCCTGCAGGCAATGGACAAGGCCTGGCTGGACGCTGCGCCCCTTGCGTCGTTCGGGAACCGGCAGCGGTGGACTTCCATGTGCCGTTCACTGCTCGATGGCGGCTGGCCGGTCCGGGACGGACCCGGCCGGTGGCGGCTGGGCGAGCTAACAGTGGCCTGGAATGCGGTTGCGCCCGGGCCCTGAATGGTTGCCGGTGGCTGGGGACTACCAGGGGCCGTAAGGGCCCATTTTGCGGCTGCCGCCGCGGCCGGCGTCCTTGACTGCAGGCCGGACGTCGGCCAGGTACACGGAGGCCGCCGTTACGGCGACGAGTCCGAACAATCCCAGCGGGCCCAAAAGGCCTCCGCCGCCGCCGCCCACCAGGGAAAGCAGGCCCACGGCCATGGCACCGCCGGTGAGGGCGAGCCAAAACGTCTTGGTGCGCTTGGAGACGGCCTCAAAGACGTTCGCTTTGTGCCGAAGGCAATCGAAGAACGCCCACACCTCAAGGGCAAGTGCTACCAGGGCCAAGAGAAAGTAGATCCCTGTTTCGACATAGTAAATAAGCGCTCTTCCGTCCATGACCCCAGCCTAGCTGGCCAAGCCCGCCAGGGCCTGCTCCAAATCGGCCCAAAGGTCCTCGACGTTTTCTATTCCTACGCTCATACGGACCAGGTTGTCCGGCACACTGGCCGGCTCAGCGGTGTGCCGGCGCCGCCGTTCGATCAGGGATTCCACGCCGCCCAGCGAGGTGGCCGGCAGCCACAGCCGCAGTGCACGGATCATCCGGTCCGCGGCATCGGCACCGCTCAGGGTGCCCTCGGGACCGGCCACGGGAGCCACTTCAATACACAGCACGGAGCCGAAGCCCTTCATTTGGCTCTTGGCCCGGCTGTGGCCGGGGTCGGAGGCAAGGCCGGGGAAACGGATGCCACCGACCCTGGGGTGGGTGCTGAGCCGCTCCGCGAGGACCGCTGCCGAGGCCTGCGATCGCTCCACCCGCAGGGCCAGCGTGCGCAGCCCGCGCAGCGCCAGCCAGGCCTCGAAGGGCCCTGCAATGCCGCCGTGGATGGTGCGGTGGTGCAGCAGCGCGGCGCGGAGCCCGGCGTCGGACGTCACCAGGGCGCCCAGCACAACATCGGAGTGGCCGGAGAGGTACTTCGTCACCGAATGCAGCACAACGTCGGAGCCCAGCGCCAGTGGCTGCTGCACCAGCGGGGTGGAGAAGGTGTTGTCCGTGACAACCACAGCGCCCGCGGCGTGGGCAGCGGCCGTGAGCGCCCGGATGTCCGCGACACCGAGCATGGGGTTGGTGGGGCTCTCCAGCCAGAGCATGCTGGCGGGCCGCCCGTCCGCCGGCGAAAGCTGCGCCAGGACCGCGTCGGTGTCCGCGATGTCCACGGTGCGCAGGTCCAGGAAACCCTTCCCGGCAAGTTCCGTGGCCATCACCAGGGATCCGGCGTAGCTGTGCGAGGGCATAACCAGGACCCCGCCGGCCGGTACCAGGGACAGGGCCGAGCTGACGGCAGCGAGGCCGGACGCATAAAGCAGGCCCGGGAGTTCGGCTCCCCTCCAACTGACCGAGGGCTTGCTCGAAGGGATCCCAGGTGGGATTGGAATAGCGGCCGTAACCGCGGTCGCCGTCGCCCAGGGGTCCCGTGCCGAAATAGGTCGATGAGAGCACCAGCGGAGGGTTGACCGGTTCATCGCGTTCACGCGGCGGGCGGCCCGCCGCCACAACCAGTGTTTCTGCGGAGAGGGCCGCTGCCTGTTCTTCGGAAAGACTCATGGTCACAGCGTACTTTGGCGCGTTGCGGGGTGGCCAAGGTGTGACGCCGGAGCGCGTTGCTGTCAGGGATTGTCGGTAGTCTAGAGCGGTGACTACCCAGAACCCCGGACTGTTTATCGCCTTTGAGGGCGGCGACGGCGCCGGCAAGTCCACGCAGGCCGCCGAGCTGGCAGCGGCCCTTGAATCGCGCGGCCGCACGGTGCTGCGGACCCGGGAGCCCGGTGGCACCCCGATCGGCGAGAAACTTCGTTCCCTGGTCCTGGACCACGGCCACGGCCACATCGACGCGCACACCGAAGCCTTGATCTTCGCGGCGTCCCGCGCCGCCCACGCGGGCCAGGTCATCCGCCCGGCCCTCGAACGCGGTGAAATCGTCCTCACCGACCGCTATATCGACTCCTCGGTCGCCTACCAGGGCGCCGGCCGGGACCTTGGCACCGACGCGGTCCGACGCATCAACGAGTGGGCCACCTCGGGCCTGCAACCGGATCTGACGGTCCTGCTCGACGTCGACCCTGCAGTGGGCCGCCGCCGCCGGACCGCCGGCGACGCGGCCGAGGACCGGCTGGAATCCGAAGCGGACGAGTTCCACGCCCGGATCCGAGCCTCCTTCCTGGACCTGGCAGAGGCCCGGCCCGGGCAGTATCTGGTGCTCCCTGCCGGCCTCCCGGTCGAGCAACTGGCGGCACGGATCCTCGACAGGGTCGAAACCCTGCTGTCCCGGCACCTGGGTGCGGGCGTATGAGTGTCTGGGATGATCTGCAGGGCCAGCCCGCTGTTGTGGCCCAACTGCGCCAGGCGACCCAAGGTGCGGGGCTGAGCCATGCGTGGCTCTTCACCGGACCGCCCGGGTCCGGCCGGTCCAACGCTGCGAAGGCTTTCGCTGCAGCGTTGAACTGCGATCAGGACGATGTCCGCCTGCGCGGCTGCGGCGAGTGCGCGGCGTGCCTGACCATCCTGGGCGAAACCCACTCGGATGTGGCCTTTGTGCGCACCGATAAGGTCACCATCACCATCGATGAGGCCCGGGAGCTGGTTTCCACGGCCGGGAACCGGCCGTCCTCGGCCCGGTGGCGGATCATCGTCGTCGAGGACGCGGACCGGATGGCGGAACGCACCACCAACGTACTGCTCAAGGCCATTGAGGAACCCACCCCGCGCACCATTTGGATGCTGTGTGCGCCGTCCCCTGCCGATGTCCTGGTTACTATCCGCTCCCGCTGCCGGGCAGTGGCCTTGCGCCTTCCGCCTGCTGCCGATGTCGCTGCCCTGCTGGTCAGGCGCGACGGCGTCGACCCGGCCGTCGCCGAACGGGCGGCCCGGGCAGCTCAAAGCCATGTTGGGATCGCGCGCCGGCTGGCCCGGGATCCCGAGGCCCGTGAGCGCCGCCTCGAAACAGTGCGGTTCCCCCTGGCCCTGCGGGGAGTTACCGCCGCCGTCCTGATGGCGGAAAAGCTTGTAAAGATCGCCACCGAGGATGCGAACAGCTCCAACGATGAGCGCGACGCCGCCGAAAAAGCCGCCCTGCTGGCCACCCTCGGAGCACCCGAAAGCGGCACGCTGCCGCCGGCCATGCGCGGCCAGGTCAAACAGCTTGAGGACGATCAGAAACGCCGCGCCAAGCGTTCGGTGACAGACTCCCTCGACCGCACCCTGACCGATCTGCTGTCCTTTTACCGGGATGTGCTGATCATCCAGATGGGGAACGCCGTGGAGCTGGTCAACATTGAACTGAGGACCGAACTGGTTGCGTTCGCCGGGCATTCCACCGCCGAAACGACTCTTGCCCGCATGGACGCCATCAACAAGGCCCGCAACCGCATCACCACATCGAACGTGGCGCCGCTGCTGACCATCGAGGCCATGGCCGCCAGCCTCATCTGACTCTGCACGGCTCGATCTGCTCCATCCGCTCCGAGTTGCCCGTTCCATTCCCAAGGAGAACCGCATGACGCAACCATCTTTGCCCGCCAGGAACCGACCCCCCGCGGCCTGGGCGCGGGGCGTCGGCGCTCTGGCGCTCGGCTTGGTGATGGCACTTATCTTGTCTTCTTGCAGTCTTTTCGGGACTGGCGACGGCGACGCGAAGGACGCCCAGCAGACGGCCGATCCCTCGATCGCCGCGGCAGCGCCGGAGGGACTGCGCAGCTTCTACTCGCAGCAGCTCAACTGGACCCGCTGCGAGGGCGACTTCCAGTGCACCAAGGTGAAAGTGCCCTTGGACTACAGCAAGCCCGACGGCGATACCATCGAAATCGCGGCCCTGAAGCTGGCAACGACGGGCAACAGCAAAAAGGGCAGCCTGCTGGTCAACCCCGGCGGCCCCGGCGGCTCCGGCTACGACTTCGTGCGGGATGCCGGCGCCACCAATATCTCGGAGAAAGTGCGGGCCAGCTACGACATCGTCGGTTTCGATCCGCGCGGGGTGAAACGATCCGCGCCCGTCACCTGCCTCACCGACCAGGAACGCGACGCCTCCCGCGCCAAGGTCTACGCCCTGGACACCGACGCGGGGCTCGCTGAAGCCCTGGCGGACAACCAGGCCATCGCGGCCAAATGTGCGGAAAAGACCGGACCGGTGCTCGGCCACGTCGACACCGTCAGCGCCGCCAAGGACCTTGACGTCCTGCGCGGTGTGCTCAATGACAGCAAGCTGAACTACCTCGGCTACTCCTACGGGACCTTCTTAGGTTCCACCTATGCCTCCCTGTTCCCGGACAACGTTGGCCGTATGGTCCTTGACGGCGCGATGGATCCCTCCCTCAGCTTCGAGGACCTGACCAGCGGGCAGGCGAAGGCATTCGAAAAGGCCATCCGCGCCTACGTAACGGACTGCCTCGATAACAGCGGCTGTCCGCTCAGCGGCACCCCGGATCAGGCCATCGGCCAGATCCAGGACATCATCAAGGGCGTTGAGGTGAATCCGAGGGCCGCCAAGGACGGCCGGGTCGTCAACGCTTCGATGTTTGTCAGCGGCTTTATCCTGCCGTTCTACAACGACGACAACTGGCCTGCCCTAACGCAGGCCCTGGGCAGCGCCATCAAGGGCGACATGACCCCGATGCTCCGGCTCGCCGATTTCGGCGCCGACCGTGAACCGGACGGCAGTTACTCCTCCAACTCGGCCTTCGCCTTTAACGCCATCAACTGCCTCGACTATCCGATGGCAGCGGACACAGCCTCGATGCGTGCCGAAGAACAAAAGCTGCGGGAACTCTCGCCCACGCTGGGCTCCTACTTCGCCTACGGCGGCACAAGCTGCGCGGACTGGCCGTACCAGAACATCAGGACGCCGGCCCCGGTGGAATATACGGGTTCCACCGACATCGTTGTGGTTGGCACCACAGGCGACCCTGCGACCCCGGTGGAGTGGGCCGGTTCCCTGCGCAAGCAACTCGGCACGGCTTCGCTGCTGACCTGGAAGGGTGAAGGCCACACGGCCTACGGCCGCTCCAACGACTGCATCGGCAACGCCGTGGACGGCTACTTTGTCGATGGAAAGACCCCCGCGGACAACACGGTCTGCTGAGCCCATTTTGACCGTACCGGAGGCCTCTACTACAGTTATCTCTGGCATGAGGCGTTCGGGCCACCCGGGCGGTTCACGCGGATGCTTCCTTAGCTCAGTTGGTAGAGCGTCTCACTCGTAATGAGAAGGTCGCCAGTTCGATTCTGGCAGGAAGCTCGAGTTGCAAAGATCGGCCCCGGCGATTTCGCCGGGGCCGATCTTTTTTGTCCCCCAGGTACGGCTGCCCGGTCCCCGACGCGGCCCGTCTCCGGGCCCGGGCCGGCTGCCTCTTGTCGTGGCGCCGGTCAGCGGCCGACCATTGGCACATGGAACAGCGGGGTCAGAGAACGGCGGCCGGCACTTCCGTGCCGGGCGCGAACCGGCGCGGCCTCTGGGGTCCGGTGATCGGCTTTGGCCTCGTGAGCCTGGCAGCCGACGTTGTCTCGGACGGCGCCCGGCCGCTGGCTGGTCCGCTGCTGGCACAGCTGGGCGCCTCTGCACTGGTCGTTGGCCTTGTGACCGGCGCAGCCGAGGCCGCGGCGCAGGGACTGCGGCTGCTCTTCGGCCCCTGGGCGGACCGCACCCGCCGGTACTGGACGTTCACGCTGGCCGGATACGGGCTCACCGCGGTTTGTGTGCCCCTGCTCGCTGTGGCGCCGCTCGCCGGGGAAGCCGGATTGGTGCTGGCGTCCGTTCTGATCATCGGAGACCGCGTTGGCAAGGCCATCCGCAGCCCGGCCAAGACAGTTCTGCTGGCCGCGGTCGCCAAACAAGTCGGCCGGGGCCGCGGCTTCGCCGTCCATAAATCACTTGACCTTCTCGGCGCGGTCCTCGGGCCGGTGCTGATCGCGGCCGTACTTGCCGCCACCGGCAGCATGTCGGTGGCGTTCGCCGTCCTGGCCCTGCCGGCAGCTGCAGCGATGTTCATGCTGTTCTGGCTGCGCCTCCGGGTACCGTCTTCCGTTCCTGCCGCCGTCGACGCCTTACCCCCGCCCGGTGCCGGCCGTCCGGCGACGGTCTTCACCCGTGGTTTCCTGCTGTTCGCTGTCGCTGCGTTCTTCTGGAGCGCCGGCCTGGTTGCGTTCGGTGTTATCGCCTTCCACCTCACGACGACGGCGGGAGTTCCGGTGGCGGTGGTACCGCTGCTGTATGCCGGGGCGATGGCAGCCGCAGCCCTCGGCGCCCTCGCGAGCGGCGTCATTTACGACCGTTCCGGGGCGGCGGCGCTCCTCGCGCTTCCCCTGCTGATCGCAGCAGTCCCGCTGCTGGCGCTGGCGCCCGCCGCAGGTCTGGCATTTGCCGGAGTCCTGGTCTGGGGAACGGCCACCGGTATCCAGGATTCGACCGTCAAGGCGCTTATCGCGGATCTCGTCCCGGAAGGGCGCCAGGGCACGGCGTACGGCGTCTTCGCTGCGTTTGAAGGTGCCGGGGCGCTGGCGGGCGGTGGGCTGTACGGCTCGCTGTATGGCAGCCGTCCGCTGCTGATCCTGGCCGTGGCCGTCCTGCAGCTGATCGCCTTCTCGGTCTTGGTGGTGGCGTTGTTCCAGATTCGCGAACCGCAACGGGGCCGTTCGGCACGGACCCTGCGGCAGGACTGATCGCTGCAGCCCCGACCCGGCTGTGGGGTCCTGGTTAGGTGGTCCAGACCGAGGCCGAGCCGGAATGGCCGGTTACGATGCTTTGGTAGACGAAAACGGCCCCCGCCGCCGCCGCGATGACCAGGAGGGCCAGCCGGACCGCACGGTTGCTCCGCAGGGGCCCCAGGAAGGCAAACCACCGGCCGATGGGCTCGTAACTGACCACCAGGGTCGCCGCGATAACCACAAAGAACACCACGGAGACGGCCTTGAGTACGTCCCCCTGCTCCACATGCTCGCGGATCAAGGCAGATGAGGGCCGGGCGTTCTGCAGCTGCTCCCCGGCCTGCGCGGTGAGCAGGGACACGGGAACCAGGCCCAGCGAAAGCACTCCCAGCGGCCAGGCCAGGTAGTTCCGCCAGCGTGGTGCGACGGCATATACGATCGCGCCGAGACCGGCGATCGGCGCCAGCACGACCACCGCGTGGACGAGCAGAATGTGGGCTGGAAGCCCCGCTATTTCAATCATGTGCGCCCTTTATCTCCGTCAGAACTGCCCCTTTGCGGCCGCATTCACGGGCCGGGCTTCTATGATTCTTGCATGGCAGAGCGCGGACTGGCGGACATTGCGGCGCAGCTCTATGCCCTCCCGTTCGACGACTTTGTCCCCGCCCGGACCGCCGCTGCCAAAGCGGCCGCCGCCACAAACACAAAGACTTCCCTCGCCGCGGACGTGCGTGCCCTGCCCAAGCCGTCCTTGGCCGCATGGGCCGTGAACATGCTCGCGGCCCGGAGACCGGAGACCCTTCGGCAACTCGCCGAGCTGGGAGAGTCGATGCGTGCTGCACAGTCCTCCCTTGATGCCACGGCACTGCGCCGGCTGGGACAGACCCGGCGCCGGCTTCTCGCCGGCGCAGTCCAGGCAGCACGGGACGTGGCGCAGCAGCAGGGCAGGACGATAAGCGGGGCGACCGCTACGGACGTCGAAGGGACGCTGCGAGCGGCGACTGCGGACGAGGGAGCAGCTGCGGCCGTGCAGTCCGGTCGCCTCCTCCGGGGCCTATCAGCCGACGGCGTAGACGCTGTGGACCTTTCGGATGCGGTAGCACTCCCGGGGCTGGTCCCACCAGCAACGCCGGCACCGGTTTCCGCGCCGGCCCCTGGCGGTGAGTCCAGCAGGACCGGAGTGCTGACTTCCGACGCCGCCCCGGCTGGAGCCACTGCGCCGCAGGCCGCAGGGCGACCCCGCCTGCAGGCCGTCCGAGAGGAACCGCGCCGGCCCAGTCCCTCAGCGCAGGAGCGCTCACGGGCCGCGCTGAAGGAAGCCGAAAATACAGCCAGCGTGGCGGCCGATGAAGCCCGCCAGCGTGATGCGGAGCTGGCCCAATCCACTGCCCTGGTCACGGAACTCTCCGACACGGCCCGGGACCTGCGCGAGCAGCTGGCCCGGTGCGAACCGGAGCTCAAGGCGGCCAGGAAACGGCGCGATCTGGCCGCTGCCCAAGCGCAGCAGGCTGAGCGGGCGGCGGTTAGGGCCCGGCGAGCCGAGGACCTGGCGCGGGAGCGGGTGCTGCGGATTGGCAACACGCCGGACTGATGGCCACTTAGTGTCAGTGCCCGGCGGCACACTTAGTCCATGGAAAGCACCCAGTACTTCGAAGTCACGTACCTGGACACGGACTGCGGCCGGATCCGCACCGAGACGTTTGATGACGTCCACGCCGCCGAACGCTTCGCCGCCCGCCAGGTCGCGGACGAGCGTGGCTGGGCAATGGTTGACGCCGTTCCGGTCGAGGAAGCCCGGAAGGCTGCCTAGCTGGGTTGCCTTCCGCTCCCGGGACAGCAGAATGGGCCCCACCCGGTTCGGGTGAAGGCCCAGCTGCACGCTTCGCCGGCGGCTTGGCCGGCGTGGCTTTAGGCGAAGTCGGAGACTGCCGGGTCCGCGCCAATGCGGCCGGCTCCCTCGGCAGAGTTGTCCATTCCGTTGATGGCCTGCACATCGGTTTCGTCCAGGGTGACCTCCAGTGCCGCGTAGTTCTCGCGGATACGGGATTCGGTCACCGACTTGGGGATAACGACGTTGCCGATGGCCAGGTGCCAGGCGATAACGACCTGCGCCGGGGTGGCGTTGTGCTTTGCCGCAATCTGAGCGATGACAGGGCTCTCCAGCAGCTCGCCGCCCTGGCCCAGCGGCGACCACGCCTGGGTGAGGATGCCGTGGGAGGAGTTGAATTCGCGCAACTCGGCCTGGTTGAAGAACGGGTGCAGTTCGATCTGGTTAATGGCCGGCACCACACCGGTCTCGTCGATCAGCCGCTGCAGACCTTCCTTGGTGAAGTTGGAGACGCCGATGGTCTTCACCCGACCCTGCTTCTGCAGTTCAATGAGGGCTTTCCAGGTATCCACGTACTTGTCCTGCTTGGGCTGCATCCAGTGGATCAGGTACATATCCAGGGTCTTCAGGCCCAGGCGCTCCATGGATTCCTCGAAGGCCTTCAGCGTGGACTCGTAGCCCTGGTCCGCGTTCCACAGCTTGGTGGTGATGAAGATTTCCTCGGGCGTGAGCCCTGAACGTGCGATGGCCCTGCCCACGCCTGCTTCGTTGCCGTAGATCTTGGCGGTGTCGATGTGGCGGAAGCCCGCCTCGAAGGCCTGGACGACGACCTTCTCAGCGACGTCGTCCTCAACCTGCCACACGCCGTAGCCGAGCTGGGGGATGGTATTGCCGTCATTAAAAGTCACTACCGGTGAAGAAGTCATCTGGCTATCGTGCCAACGTCCGCGCCGCTGCGCCAGTGGAAACCGCGCAGCTAAGCTAGGCGCTTAACCGGGAATTTTCCCGCGTATCCGGCGCACGGGCCGTCCGTCAGCTCGAAGCCGATGCTTGGGCCAGGCGGCGTTCGGCGTCGATGACGTGCTCCAGGACCATCTGGGCGCGGCGTCGAACCGGCTCCGCTCCTGCGGGGACCGGGAGGACGGCGAGGCGGACCATCGCCGCTGCTTCGGCTGTGGTCGCCAGGGAATTTCCTGCCGTTGACAGTGCCCGGTGGACTCCCGTCATGGTCCCCGGGATATCGAGTCCCTCGCTCGGCGCCCGGCGCTGGGCCTCCACGCAGATTCGCCGGACCCGTCCCGAGAGCGCCGAGAGTTCGTTGCCGACGGCCAGGAGCTCGGCGTAGAGGGCCTCGTCTTCGACCCCCTCGAGGATTTGGTGGTAGCGGTCCAAGCCCCGAATGAAGCGGTCGTGGGCCCGCCGCCAGAGCCCCTTGCCAAGCTCGGCGTCGTCTTTCCGCCCCTGCCGGGCGGCGCTGAAGAAACCCACGGGCACCTACAGGTACTGGCCGGGACCGTGGTCCGGGTCCGCGGGTTCGGGAAGCCGGGAGGGGTCCGTGCCCGGTGCCGGCGCCCGCTGGGGCTCGCCATTCTCACCGATAATCACGCCGGGGGCGATCATGGTGCCGGGCGGCAACTGGCGGAGCTGCGCCTGCGCCACGGCCTGCTCCCGGGCAGCGTGTTTGGCCGCGAGGGCCGTTTGGATTCCGTGGAAGAGGCCCTCCAGCCAGCCGACCAGCTGGGCCTGGGCGATCCGCAGTTCTGCGTCCGACGGGGTCCCCTCCGCCGGAAAGGGAAGGGTGATCCGTTCCAGTTCCTCGACCAGTTCCGGGGCGAGCCCGTCTTCCAGTTCCTTGAGGGAACGCTGATGGATTTCGGCCAACCGGGTGCGGGCAGCGTCATCGAGCGGGGCAGACTTCACTTCGTCCAGGAGCTGCTTCATCATGGTGCCGATCCGCATCACCTTCGCCGGTTCATCGACGAGGTCCTGGAGCTGGCCAGTCCTTTCCCGGGTATCCGCGGCACGCCGCGACCGTGCCGGGTCCTTCGGGTCCGAGGGGCGCAGCGGTTCCGGCAGCTGTTTGTCTCCCGGCTGGCCGCCGTCGCCGTCCGAGCTGGAGTCCAGGGTAGTGCCCTCGACAGGTACCACGGCGTCGGTCTGAGTGTCGTGCGGATCGCTCATGGCTTCATACTCTCACGAGCCGGGTGCCCGGCTGCGGGCGAACCGGGCCGTGCCCACGCAGTCGCTCACCCGCACTCCTCCGGCGCTGCACCCTCCGGTCCGGGCTGAGGCAGCTCAACGCCCGCTGCCGCACGTGGAAGTATTCACCTATGACTAACGAGCACAACGAGGCCAACCGCCCGGCGTTTACGGACCCCCAGGGCCCGGACACCGCGACCGAAACCAGCCGCAGGTGGGCCCATATCGGGGCCATCATTGTCGACGCCACCCTGCAGCGCCGGCAGAACTACCACTCGACAGTCAAGCCGCGCGTTGTCGCCCTGGTCGACACCTGGCCGGATGCCGACACAACCAGCGGATTCCGCCGGCACCTCGACACGGGAACGCTCGCTGAAGTCATCAGCTGGCCCTCGCCTGGCCGTCTCGCCCAGGTCGAGGACATAGCGGGTGTTTTCGAGGATCAGGGCATCGAAACCGTCATGGATCTCCGCGGCGCATTTGGTGACCCGGCCAGGAGAACCGGTCTCCGGCAGGCCCTTGCGGCCGTGCGGCATGTCAGCCCCAAAACCCTGGACTACATCGAAACCCTCAGCGGAGTGTTCACGGGGGGTGTTTAACTAGCCGGCACAGCTGCGGCGACGGGCGACGCCGGGCACCTGTGTGCCCGGCGTCGCCCGTCCCCTGCCGGCTGAGTACAGCTACGCCGGCCGGTGCGAACCGGTCAGCAGCATCGGCCCTGCGGGTTGGCGTCCTGGCGGTCCGTCTGGTCCCGCCAGAACTCCCGCTCAGTCATCGGCGTTGTGCCGTGACCCAAGGCCGCATGATGCGCCAGGTACTTCGTATAGGCATCCGCGCCCATAACGCTGCCCAGGTAGCGGGCGAAACCCCGCAACCCCACAACGACGGCGTTCATTTCCGTGCCCGCATCAGTGCTGGCCGGCCTTTTCGAACCGCTGATCGGCCGGAAGTTTGTTCCACTCGGCCATCAGCTCGCGCTCCGACGGGGTGGGGATCACTCCGGCCGGAGCGAAAACGCGCGAGGCTACGGCTGGGTCCTCATGATTCGGGTTCGGCAAACCGCGCGTTGCATTGCGGAACGCCTTCACGCTGGCCAGGATCGCGGTGATAATAACGATGATGCTCAGCACCACAAAGATCACCGACAGCCAGCCCTGGATCATGGTGTTACGGACCACGGCCTCCATGGCCAGCTGGGTCTTGGCCGTGCCGAAGGAGGTCTTGCCGTCCGCGAGGGCCTTGGTGAAGGCTGCGTTGTTTGCGAAGTAGCCCACGGCCGGCACCGGCGAGAAGATCTTGTAGAAGCTGGCAGTGATTGTCACAACGGCTGCGAAAGCCAGGGGAAGCGCCACAATCCAGAGGTACTTGAAGGATCCGCGCCTAGCCGCAATGGCCATACAAACCGAGAGGGCAATGGCTGCCAGCAGTTGGTTGGCTATGCCGAACAGCGGGAACAAGGTGTTAATGCCGCCCAGCGGATCGGTGACGCCCATCAGCAGCACCGCGCCCCAGGCTGCGACCATAATCGCGGTGCAGAGCCAGGCGCCGGGGCGCCAGGAGTGCTCCTTGAACTTAGGGACAAAGTTGCCAATCGAGTCCTGCAGCATAAAGCGCGCAACCCGGGTACCGGCGTCGACGGCGGTGAGAATGAACAAGGCCTCGAACATAATGGCGAAGTGGTACCAGAACGCCATCATGGCCGTACCGCCGATGAACTGCTGCATGATGTGGGCCAGACCCACGGCGAGGGTGGGCGCCGCCGGTGCGGGAAATAATGCTCTCCTCGCCCACGTCCTTGGCCGTCTGGGCCAGGAAATCCGGAGTGATGTTCACGCCGGCCAGCCCCAGGCTGTTGACCCACTGCGCGGCGGTCTCCACGGTGCCGCCGGTCAACGCCGCCGGGGCGTTCATGGCAAAGTACAGGCCGCGGTCAATGGAGATCGCTGCGACGAGGGCCATGATGGCGACGAAGGATTCCATCAGCATGCCGCCGTAGCCAATAAACCGGGTCTGGCGTTCCTTCTCGATCAGTTTCGGCGTGGTGCCGGAGGCGATCAGGGCATGGAAGCCGGACAACGCGCCGCAGGCGATTGTGACAAACAGGAACGGGAACAGGGACCCGGACAGGACCGGTCCGTTGTCCCGGCTGGCGAACTCGCTAAACGCCGGTACATTGACTTCCGGACGGACCACGATGACGGCCACAGCCAGCATGGCGATCACGCCGATCTTCATAAACGTGGACAGGTAGTCGCGGGGTGCAAGCAGCAGCCAGACGGGCAGGATCGCGGCAATGAAGCCGTAGATGATGAGTCCCCAGGCGATGGTGACCTTGTCCAGATGGAAGAAGGCCGCGCCCCACTCGGTGCCGGCGACGGCGCCGCCGCCGATGATGGCCGCCATAAGCAGCACGAAGCCGATGAGGGAGACTTCCATTACCTTGCCGGGCCGAAGGTAGCGCAGGTACACGCCCATAAAGAGTGCGATCGGAATGGTCATACCCACGGAAAAGACGCCCCAGGGGCTCTCGCCGAGGGCGTTCACAACGACGAGGGCGAGGATCGCGACGATGATCACCATAATCAGGAGCGTCGCGATCAGGGCAGCGGTGCCGCCGATCACCCCGAGCTCTTCGCGAGCCATCTGGCCCAGCGAGCGACCGCCGCGGCGCATGGAGAAGAACAGCACGAGGTAGTCCTGGACGGCACCGGCCAGGACGACGCCGAGGATGATCCAAATGGTGCCCGGAAGGTAGCCCATCTGGGCGGCAATGATAGGACCGACGAGCGGGCCGGCACCGGCGATAGCGGCAAAGTGGTGGCCGAACAGGACGTTGCGGTCCGTACGGACGTAGTCTTTGCCGTCGGCCTTGTACTCGGCCGGGGTGGCGCGGCGGTCGTTCGGTTTGGTCAGGTAGCGCTCAATGACCTTGGAGTAGAACCGGTAGCCGATCAGGTAGGTGCACACTGCGGCGAACACGAACCAGATGGCGTTGACTGTTTCGCCGCGCACTATCGCGAGCATAAACCAGGCCACCGCACCCAGCAGGGAGATCGCGGCCCAGAGGGCGATCTTGGCCGGCGTCCAGCTGCGCTCTTCGGCTTCGGCTACGCCGGCGTCCACCGCGGTGGGCGGCAGCAACGGGTCCGGCGTGATGCCGTCGTCGACCAGTACGTTCTTTGGCGTGCCATCTGGCATTGTGCCCATGTCTCCTCCTTGAGAAACCCAACTGGGCAAATCCACGACAGACGTGCCCCAAGGCACCCTACCAACGTAGGTGGTGCATGGGTATGGCTTCCGCGTCCACCGGTTCGGCGGAAGCGGTGAACGGTGCGGCAAATGCGTCGAACGGCCGAACTCAGGCGGACGGGCCGGTCAACTGCATCAGCCGAGCCTCACAAAGGTCAAGCCAGCGCACTTCGGCCTCGGTCTGGAAGATCAAGGAATCGAGTACCAGGAGCCGGGCGGTATCCATGGAGCGTTGCTGGGATGCCGTCTCACGCCGGGCTTTGGTGTAGTCCTGCAGGGCCCGGACTGACACGGCACGCTGGGCATGAATGGCGGCACCGACGTTGACACCGGGCAAGGTCAGCCCCAGCGCGAGCTTGATGGCCAGTTCGTTCCGCGGCGGACTGCTCCGCTGCACCGGGGAGTTGAACCAGCGGGTAACTTCAGCAAGCCCGTCCGCGGTGATGCTGTAAACAATGTGGCCCTCACCGTCGGCACCATCCTTGCGGACGAGCCCGTCGCGCTCCAGGCGGTCAAGAGTCGTGTAGACCTGCCCGATATTCAGGGGCCAGGAGGACCCAGTGCGCTCTTCGAACTCGATCCTGAGCTGGTAGCCATAGCGTGGCCGGTCCTGCAGGAGGGCGAGGAGACTGTGACGGATGGACATGTTGCTCCCGGAGGGTAGCGGGACGACAGCATACACGCGCCCCAAGACGCGTGTATACCGCGTATGGAATTACATTACAGTCATTTGTTCTCCGCAAGCAATTCGGATATGCCCGCCAGGGAATGTGTGCGAGGCGCCGCCAGCCGGGCCGAAACCCGGGCCCGGCTTACAGGAGGAGCAGAATCTTGCCCACATGGTCACCCGAGTCGAAGTACCGATGCGCCTCAGCGACCTGGTCCAGCGGGAAGGTCTTCGCCACCAGCGGCCGGATCCGGCCATCGGCGAGCATCGGCCAGACAGCGTCGCGGACGGCGTCCATAATCACGGTCTTCTCCGCTACGGGCCGCGGGCGCAACGCCGTCGCGATAATCGCAGCACGCTTACCCAGCAGTTTGCCAAGATCCAGCTCGCCTTTGGCACCGCCCTGCAGCCCGATCACCACCAGCCGCCCGTACGCCGCCAGCGCGTCCACGTTCTGTCCCAGGTACTTGGCTCCGACGACGTCGAGAATCACATCGGCGCCCTTGCCGCCATTTTGCGCGCGCAGGCTCTCCGGGAAGTCTTCTTCCGCATAGTTGATCGCGATGTCTGCGCCAAGAAACGCCTTGGCGGTGCCGACTTTTTCCGCGGTGCCGGCCGTCGTGGCGACCACGGCACCAAACGCCTTCGCGAGCTGGATGGCCATAGTGCCGATGCCGCCGGTCGCCCCGTGGATGAGGACGGTCTCCCCCGGTTGCAACTGCGCTGTCATGATCAGGTTGGAATAGACCGTCGCCGCTACTTCGGGCAGGGATGCTGCGGTGACGAGGTCGATCCCCTCGGGGACCCGCAGGACCTGCCCCGCGTGCACAGCAACCTGCTGGGCGTAGCCACCGCCGGCCAGCAGGGCAACGACTTTGTCGCCCACGGAGAACGGTTTGGTGACTCCGGGACCAAAGCCAGCGATCCGGCCGGAGACTTCCAGCCCGGGAACCTCCGAGGCTCCGGGCGGCGGCGGATACAGGCCCTTGCGCTGCTGGACGTCGGCGCGGTTTAGCCCGGCGGCGACGACGTCGATCAGCACCTCACCGGGGCCCGGCACCGGGGACGGGACCTCGCGGACCTCCAGGGCCTCGGGTCCGCCCGGCCTTGAGATATAGACAGCCTTCATGGAGAACTCCGATTTCTAACGAACGTATTGCAGCCGTGTGGCCCGGCTGCGCCGCCGGGACATCATATCCGAAGCGCTTCCTCCCAGAATATGCGGAGGAGATGCCGGCGCCCGCGAGCGCAACCGCGTTTTTGTTGCTGCCGACTGCCTATGAAACACTACTCGTTAGGGAAGGTTGTCCGAGCGGCCGATGGAGCTGGTCTTGAAAACCAGTGTGCGGTGACCCCGTACCAAGAGTTCGAATCTCTTACCTTCCGCGGGAGCGCAGAGTTTGCGCGGTTTAGAGGCCGGTTGGGGCAATCGAGAGGTTGCCCCAACCGGCCTCACTCGTCTCGCCAGCCTGCAGATGCCCCGCCAACCAATCACCGGTACCAGCCGCCCGCGGGGCGGGCACCCGGAACCCGTTGAAACCCTCTGCGCTCAGGCATACCCTCACAGTGTCTGCTTCGCCGTCCCAAGATAAGGCGCCCCGCCAGTACCTTTCATCGCCGCAAAACGTACAGGAGTCCACAATGCCAACACCCGAGCACTCCAACGGAGCACCGTGCTGGATCGACCTGATGACCTCCGACACCGGAAAGGCCCAGGCGTTTTACGGTGACCTTTTCGGTTGGACGTTCGAAACTGGCGACCAGGAGAAATACGGCGGCTACATCACTGCGCTGAAGAACGGTAAGTCGGTCGCCGGAATCATGCAAAAGCAACCGGACCGGGCCGGTTTCCCTGACGTCTGGTCCACGTACCTGCGCACGGACGATGCCCGGGCGACTGTCAAGAGCGCGGCGGAGCACGGCGGAGCCGTCTACCTGGAAGCCATGGATGTGCCCGAGCAAGGCGCCATGGCCATGGTGGGTGACGCCACCGGCGCGGCCATCGGCATCTGGCAGACCGGGGAGATGACGGGCTATGAGCTCGCCGCCGAAGACGGTACCCCTGCGTGGCACGAACTCCACACCAAGGACTACGCCACGGCGGTCAAGTTTTACCAGGACGTTTTTGGCTGGGACACCGACGTTATGAGCGACACCCCGGAATTCCGCTACACCACGCTGGGGGCCGGAGACACCGCCAAGGCAGGAATCATTGACGCCTCGGGATACCTCCCCGCCGAGGTCCCCTCCCATTGGCAGGTGTACTTCGCGGTTGCGGACACGGACGCCGCCACCGAAAAAGCCGTCGCCATGGGCGCCCAGCTGATCGAGGGGCCCGACGATACGCCGTTCGGGCGCCTTGCCACGCTCGCTGACCCCACCGGCGCCAGATTCAAGATCACGGCCCCGACGGCGCAGTAGAGCGCGGACATCCGTCCGCAGGACATCTGGGCGTCAGGGCAGCTGGGCGTCAGAGCATCCGTCCGCAGGGCATCTGGGGTCGGGGCAAAGCTCAAGGAATCTTGAGCAAGAACTTCAGGAAATCCTTCCGCAAAAATGCCCCGGGAATAACCGGCCAGCCGTTCCACTTCGGCCACCGGCCGGTATTCTTTGGCATGCGCGGCCCCAGCAGGCCGGCATGGTTCACCCGACACAGCTCGGGGCAACCCACTCCGTCGCCGGGGCGCATCGTTGCTGGTCCGGTGCCGACTGTGACGCGTTCCGCTGGGGGACGTCTCGCCGAATGCACATGCAAGACATGTCGTGTTCACCCACCTCTGTTTTGATGTGCCGGGAACTGCTTGACCAGGAGCAACTACCGGCGGTCTGCGGCGTTACGCGGACACCTCCACCCAGCCCCTACCCGGGCACCTCATGAGAGTTAGAGCGGATGAAACACTTACCTTGGAAAACCGCGCTCTGCACGGCGCTGTCGGCAGGGCTCATCGCAGCCCCGCTGGCCGCTGTGCCGGCGTTTGCCGTGGAGGTCTCCCCGGCAGCGGCTGGCAGCTCGCCAGTCATTATCAACGAGGCGTACCTCAGCGGCGGCAGCGCCGGCAGCGCCTACAAGAACAAGTTCGTTGAGCTGTACAACACCTCCGATGCGGCAGTCTCGCTGGACGGCTGGTCCGTCCAGTACCGCCCGGGAACCGGCACCGCGGCACCCAGTGCAACCGCCTCGCTGACCGGAAGCATCCCGGCCAAGGGCTACTTCCTGGTCAAGGGCGGGACGAACTCCAGCGCGTCTACGGCCCCTGAACTGCCGGCCGCCGACGTGTCAGCCACTGGTTTCAACCCGAGCGGCACAACCGGCACCATCGTCCTGGCCAAACAGGCAACCGCCCTGGACCCCCTGGCCACCGGCTCAGTCGTCGAACCTGCCAATGTCGCCGATCTGCTCGGCTACGGGACCTCCAACACCTTCGAAACCCAGGCCGCCACGGCGCCGTCGGGCAACACCGACGTCAAGAGCCTGAACCGCGGCAACGGTGCGGACAGCAACAACAACGCTGCTGACTTCACCCTGAACGCGACCATCACTCCCAAGGCCGCCAACGGTGTGGCCGCTCCCGTGGATCCGCCGGTCGATCCCGGCCCCGTCACGCCCCCGGCCGTCAAGACGATTGCCGAGATCCAGGGCAGCGGTACTGCGAGCCCGCTCGTCGGAAGCTCCGTCACCACCCGCGGCAAAGTCACCGCAGCCTTCCCGACCGGAGGGTTCGCCGGCTACTACATCCAGACCCCAGGCACCGGCGGCGACCTGACCCCGGCCAGCCACTCGGCGTCGGACGCCATCTTCGTCTTCTCGTCCGCCACGGCCGGCGCCGTCCAGATCGGCGACTACGTCGAGGTGACGGGCGCCGTTAGCGAATTCTTCGGCATGACCCAAATGACCGTTGCCGCAGCAGCTGACCTCAAGAAGCTCACGGAAGCGGCCCCGGAGGTCAAAGCCACCGGCTTTTCGCTCCCGGCCGAGGAAACCTTCCGCGAGTCGCTGGAAGGAATGCTGCTGGCCCCGCAGGGACCGGTCACTGTCACGGACAACTTCTCGCTGAACCAGTACGGTGAAATCGGCCTGGCCGGCGGGTCTGCTCCGCTGGAGCAGCCCACCGCCGTCGCCCCCTACGGATCGGCAGAGTACACCGCCGCCGTCGCCGCCAACACCGCCAACGGCATCCGGCTCGACGACGGCGCCACCACCAACTTCCTCAAGGACGCCACCACCAAGGCCCTGGAACTGCCGTACCTGACCACTACCGAGCACGTCCGTGTCGGCACCCCGGTGAGCTTCAAAACCAACGTGGTGCTCAGCTTCGCCAACAACGCCTGGAAGTTCCAGCCGCTGACGCAGCTGACCCCCGCCACCGCGGACGCGGTCCAGCCGGTAAGTTTTGGCGGCAGCACCCGTGCGGACGCTCCGGCGGCCGTCGGCGGCAACCTCAAGATTGCCTCGTTCAACGTGCTCAACTACTTCCCCACCACTGGCGATCAGCTCACCGGGTGCACCTACTACACCGACCGTGCCGGGAACCCGATCACCGTCCGCAGCGGCTGCGATGCCCGCGGCGCGGCGAACGCCGAGAACCTCCAGCGCCAGCAGGACAAGATCGTCGCCGCCATCTCCAAGTCCGGCGCCGACGTTGTATCGCTTATGGAGGTCGAGAACTCCGCACAGTTCGGCAAGAACCGTGACGATGCCCTCGCCAAGCTGGTTGACGCCCTGAACATCGCCACGCCGGGGATCTGGGACTACGTCCGGACCCCCGCCAACGCACCCCCGCTGGCCGATGAGGACATGATCCGCACCGCCTTTATCTTCAAGAAGGCCACAGCCGAGCCGGTGGGCGAGTCCATCATCCTCAACGACACCGCTGCCTTCGCAAGTGCCCGCAAGCCGCTGGCACAGGTCTTCAAGCCGGTGGGCGCGACCGATGACAAGAAGTTCATCGCGATCGCAAACCACTTCAAGTCCAAGGGCTCAGCCGCCACCCCGGACGACACGGACAAGGGCCAGGGCAACTCAAACCTCGCCCGCACCGCGCAGGCCCGGTCGCTGCTGGCGTTCTCCGACGAACTGCAGAAGTCCAAGGGGACGGACAAAGTCTTCCTGATCGGTGACTTCAACTCCTACGCCAAGGAAGACCCGATCAACGTCCTCACGGCCGCGGGCTACGTCAACCAGGACGAGAAGGCCAAAAACGCCGACGGTTCCGCCAAGCACTCCTACCTCTTCGGTGGCCTGGTGGGCTCGCTGGACCACATCCTCGCCTCACCGGGAGCCAACGCCGTTGTCACCGGCGCCGACATCTGGAACATCAACTCCGTGGAGTCTGTGGCCCTGGAGTACAGCCGCTACAACAACAACGTGACTGACTACTACGCTGCGGACCAGTTCCGGGCGAGCGACCACGATCCGGTGGTGGTGGGCCTGAACCTGCCCGTCACCCCTGCCAGCGTTGAGCTGAACCTGCTTAACATCAACGACTTCCACGGCCGCATCGATTCCAACACCCTGTTCTTTGCCGGAACCATCGAGAAGCTGCGGGCCGCGGCTGCCCCCGGCGCCACGGCGTTCCTCTCCGCGGGGGACAACATCGGCGCCTCGCTGTTCGCCTCGGCCGTTGCCAAGGACCAGCCGACGATCGATGTGCTGAACGCCCTTGAACTGCGGACCTCCGCCGTTGGCAACCACGAGTTTGACGGCGGCTGGGCCGATCTGCGCGACCGCGTCATCGCGGGCGGAACCAACGCCAAGTTCCCGTATCTCGGTGCCAACGTTTACAAAAAGGGCACCACCGAGCCGGTTCTGCCGGAGTACACGGTGCTCAACCTGAACGGCGTCAAGGTCGCTGTGATCGGAACCGTTACGCAGGAAGTGCCCTCCTTGGTTACCCCTGCGGGCATCGCCGATCTTGACTTCGGCGACCCGGTCGATGCGATCAACCGCGTCGCCGCGAAGATCAAGGCGGACAAACTTGCCGACGTGATCGTGGTGGAAAACCACGACGGCGCCGGTTCCGGGGCGCCCGAAGGCGCCACCCTGGCGCAGGAGGTCGCCGCCGGCGGCCCGTTCGCCAGGATGGTCACCGAGGTCACCCCGGACGTTGCCGCGATCTTCAACGGCCACACCCACAAGCAGTACTCCTGGGATGCCCCGGTCCCCGGCGTTGAGGGCAAAACCCGCCCGATCGTCCAGACCGGCAACTACGGCGAGTACATCGGCCAGATCCAGCTGACCATCGACACGAAGACCATGTCGGTGACCGGCTACAAGGCCGGCAACGTCAAGCGCACCACCTCCGCTGACCAGCCGGCAGCCGACCTCGTGGCCGCGTACCCGCGGGTCGCCGCCGTCAAGACCATCGTTGACAAGGCACTCGCCGACGCTGCAGTGGTCGGCAACCAGCCGGTCGGCTCGGTGACCGCGGACATCACCACGGCGTTCACGCCAGCCACCACCACGACTCCGGCCTCACGCGATGACCGCGGCAGTGAGTCCACCCTGGGCAACCTGGTCGCGGATGCGCTGGTTGACTCGCTCAAGCCGGCTGACCTCGGTGCTGCCGAGATCGGCGTCGTCAACCCCGGCGGGCTGCGCAACGAGCTCTACTACGCCCCGGACGGGACCGTCACCTACGCCGAGGCCAACGCGGTCCTGCCGTTCGTGAACAACCTCTGGACCACCTCGCTGACCGGTGAGCAGTTCAAAACGCTCCTGGAGCAGCAGTGGCAGACCAACCCGGACGGCACGGTACCCAGCCGCGCCTACCAGCAGCTCGGATTGTCCAAGAACGTCAACTACACCTACGACGCCGCCCGCGCCGCCGGTGACCGGATCACCTCGATCCGGGTCAACGGCGCACTGATCGACCCCGCGAAGTCCTACCGGATCGGAACGTTCAACTTCCTGGCAACAGGAGGAGACAACTTCCGCATCTTCAAGTCCGGCACCAACACCAAGGACTCCGGACTCGTGGACCGCGACGCGTGGATCAAGTACCTGCAGGTGCACAGCCCGGTCGCACCGGACTTCGCACGCCGCTCCGTTGCCGTGGTGAACACCACCGCCGCGCAGGTCAAGGGCGGGGAGGCCATCACCCTGGCCGTCTCCAAGCTGGATCTCACCTCGCTGGGCAGCCCGGTGAACACCTCGCTGCGCGCCGAGTTCACCGATGCCAAAGGCACCCTCACCGCGCTGGGCACAACACCGGTTTCCGCCGGAACCGCCACAGTTGAGCTGAAGGTACCCGCCGGCGCAGCAACGGGCACCGGTACCCTGACGCTCACCGCCGTAGAATCCGGCACAGTGGTGAAGGCGAGCGTTGTGGTCGCAGCCAACGTACCGGTCCCGCCGGCCTGCACCGCACCGGTTCCGCCGACGAAGTGGTACGACTTCAAGGGCTGGATCAAGTACTCGATCGCGTGGATCAAGTACCGGAACTGCCTCCGCGGCTAGCCTCCCGGCTCCGAGCCCCTGAGCATGCCCTCCCCCGGGCTGCAGCGCTGGACATATAGCCAATATGTCCAGCGCTCAGCACGGACGGAGGGCATGCTCATTTTTTGCGCCCACCGGACGGAGGGCATGCTCATTTTTGGCCCACCGGACGGAGGGCATGCTCATTCGGACGGCGCGGGTCAGGACCCCAGGATGGCCCGGGCGATCTCGTCGGCGTCCCGCAGCGTGCGCTGGCCGCTGCGGTAAACAGGCCCGGTTTTCTGCTGCGCTTCGGCCGCGATCGCGGTTCCCCACTGCACGGCGGACAGTTGCAGTCCCAGCACGTACAGGCCGTCGGTC
Source organism: Arthrobacter sp. H16F315 (assembly GCF_024124825.1). Lineage (GTDB taxonomy): Bacteria > Actinomycetota > Actinomycetes > Actinomycetales > Micrococcaceae > Arthrobacter. The sequence continues at coordinate 365,187 of NZ_JAMXSS010000002.1, forward strand.
ACCGAGCCGTTGGCAGCCAGCGGCCGGTACGGATGCGGCGCCACGTCCAGCCCTGAGGTCGGCACCGGCGTTCCTTCGACGGTCATCATAAGCCGCGGCCGGACCAATCCTTCGGCGATCAGTTGTTCCAGCAGGGCTGAGACGTTCACCGCGACCTTGTTGGCCGGCGCCAGTGCCTCGATCATGGCGGCGGCTGTCACCACGTCCCCGCCGCCGTCGCCGGTGCCCGGTCCCACCCAGGGCGAGACGGCCGTGAAGGACCCCGCTCGGCGGTCCACCCCGAACTTGGGGTCCGGTCCGACGAACCGGACGACGCCGGCCCGGGCCAGGGCCGCGAGCTGTTCGGCCCGCTGCGCGGGAGGTCCGCTCGCCAGCCCTTCCACAAACGATTCGAACCAACCGCGGAGTCCCGCGACCCAGGACTCATCGGTGATACCGCCGTCCGCGACGGCGGTCTTCAGTACCGCGCGGCCGTGGTGCAGGGCCCCGATGGTCATCTTCACCGGATCATCCTCCGCCAGGGCGGATCGCCGGGCGTCGTCGAGCAGGTAGTCGACGACGGCATTATCGAGTTCGGCCCTGGCGGCGAACGACCTCCCGGCCAGCGGTGCCGCCAGCCCCAGGAGATCCAGCCGGTGGGCCGGGCGGACGTGCACCTCCAGCACGGAGTCCACCTGGTCCTCCCATTTGGCGGCAGAGTGCGCGTGCGGGCGCAGAGCTTCCTCAAGGGCCGCCAGGAAGTCGTCAGGGTCCGTCAGGACGGCACCCGGCTGCGAGCGCGCCAGCGTGGAGTAGTAAGCCCAGAGCGCGTCGCGGTGCAGGAGCGGCCAGAAGTCGTGGTCAAAGGCAGGCCGGATTCCCGCTGCCGCGAATTTCGCCAGGGCGCCTTCGGTGCAGTACCTCAGCGTGACGGCGCCGGGGTAGTACCCGGCGAGGGTTGCCTTAGCCCGGTACGGGGTGCCGCGCCGGGACCCCGCGATGATCAGCGGTTCGCGGCCGGAGGGCAGGTATGTCATCCTGCCGTCGCCGCCGGGCAGGAACTGTCCGCCACGGCCTTCGGTCAGTTGACCCATAACGTCGAAGAAGTTCAGGCCCATACCGCGTACCAGGACCGGTTTGGCGGCCGGCACACGGGACCAGTCGACGTCGGCCGGGGCAGCCGGCGGCAGGTAGAGCAGCCCGAGCTCCGCGGCCGCCGCCTGGAGTTCGCGTTGTTCCGGGTTAAGCCGCGATTCGAGGTGGCCGAGAGCCAGCACCACGGAATCAACCGTGAGGACCCCGCCGCTGGCCAGCCCGACGTCGAAGCTGACACGGTTTTCGTCGCCAGCGGCGCTGGCGGCGGCGTGCCGGACGGATGTTGCCCTTGTGCGGTGGAAATCTACTGTGGCCCCGGACGGTAACCGGGTCAGCAGCTCTTCCACCGTCGAGCGCAGGTAGCGCCCGTACAGTGCCCGGCTGGGAAAGTCCGCGGGGCCCAGCGCTGACAGCTCGGCGCGCTCTTCGGCGGTGAGGTCCGGGTGGGGCTGCCTGCGTTGCAGTTCGCGCCACCGGTCAAAAGTGTGACCGGCAAGCGGCCGTGCGAGGTCCGGGTCCTCGGGGATGACTGAAGGGTAGAACGACTGGGTGTTCATCAGGTAGAGCCTGGACTGGCCGGTCTGCCAAACGTGACCCGGCCCCGCGGGATAGGGGTCAATGACGTCAATGTGCAAGGTGGGACCCGGTGCGGCGGCACCCCAGTTGGCCAGCAACCGCTCCAGCACGCTGGTGCCGCGGGGACCGGCGCCAATCACTGCCGTCCGGATGCTCTGCGATATGCCCACGGCATCCAGCGTATCCGTAACCGGCCGGCCGGCCGGACCGTCCCGGTACGTCCGGGCCGGACACCGCCGGGCCGGGCACCGCGGAAACGGTGTGACTTGCTACCGGAGCTCCGATGTTGCTTGGATGGGAAAATGACCACCGCTGAAGCTGCTCACCCGCCCGAGTCCGCCCTGCCCACCGACCCCGCCGCGGCGGGCACCGCCCCGAACCGGTCGACGAGAACATTTGGCTTGAGGAAATCTACGGCGAGGAACAGCTCGCCTGGGTCCGGGAGCAGAACGCCCGCACCGAGGAGTTGCTGGAAGACACGGACTACGCCGAGCTGGAAAACAGCATCCTGGAGGTACTCGACTCCACCGACCGGATCGCCATGGTGGGCAAGCACGGCGAGTGGTACTACAACTTCTGGAAGGACCGGGAGAACCCCAAGGGCGTGTGGCGCCGAACCCGCTGGGAAAGCTATCGCGGCGGATCACCGGAGTGGGACGTCCTGCTGGATGTGGACGCACTGGCCGCCGCCGAAGGTGAGGAGTGGGTGTTCCATGGAGCCAACTTCCTGCGCCCGGCCGAGGGCGAACCGCACCGGCGGGCGCTGCTCGCACTGTCCCCCGACGGCGGCGACGCCAACCGCTACCGGGAGTTCGACGTCGGGTCCCGCAGCTTCGTGGACCCGGCAGCCGGCGGCTTTGATCTGCCGACGGCAAAGGGCAACGCTTCCTGGCTGGACGCGGACACCCTGCTGGTCGCCTCCACTGCCGAGGGAATGCCAAAGACCACATCCTCCTACGCCCGGACCGGCGTCAAACTGCGCCGCGGCGAATCCCTGGTCACCGCCGAGCGGCTCTTTGACATCCCCGAAGACCACATGATGGCCCTCGTGGCGCACGACTCGACCCCTGGTTTCGAGCGGACTTTTGCCGTGGACTGGATCAGCTTCTTCGAGAAGTCCACCTCGGTGCTGGGCGACGGGCAGTGGGTGCAGTTCGATGTCCCGGCGGACGTAAACCTCAGCACCCACCGCGAATGGCTGCTGTTCCGTCCGCAAACAGACTGGACCATCGGCGCAGCCAAGTATCCGGCCGGGTCCCTCCTCGCAGTGGGGTTCGATGCGTTCCTGGCCGGCAGCCGGGAACTGTCCGTGCTGTTCACCCCGGATGAGCACACCTCGCTGCAGTCGTGGAGCTGGACGCGGGACTTCCTGCTGCTGAACCTGCTCCGCGACGTGTCTTCGGAAATCCGGGTCCTCGATCCGCAGCGGCCCGGGGAGGACTCCGCCTGGGCATCCACCGTGCTGGACGCGTGCCCGCCGTTGCATGACGTCAACGCCTACGCCGTCGACGACGAAGATGAGGACGGCGGCTCGGACGCCGCCGGCGCCGGGAACGACTTTTGGCTGGTGGCTACCGGCTTCACGACGCCGAGCACCCTCACCCGCGGAAGCCTCAAGCGCGGACCCGACGGCGCCGGCGTGCTCAGCACGCACGAGGCTCTGCGGTCCTCGCCGTCGTTCTTCAACGAAGCGGCGTACGAGGTCCAGCAGCACTTTGCGGTCTCCCAGGACGGCACCCGGGTGCCCTATTTCCAGGTGGCATCCAAGGATCTGGTGCTGGACGGCCAGAACCCCACGCAGCTCTCAGGCTACGGCGGCTTCGAAATCTCACGGACTCCGGCCTACAGCGGCGCGGTCGGCCGTGCCTGGCTGGAACGCCGCACCGAGGAATCGGCCGGGCACGAGGGGGACGCCCCGCACACCCGCGGCGGCGTCTACGTTGTGGCCAACATCCGCGGCGGCGGCGAATACGGTCCCGCCTGGCACCGTGCTGCCCTGCAGGAGAAGCGGCACCGCGCCTACGAGGACTTCGCGGCCGTGGCGGCGGACCTGATCTCCCGCGGTGTGACCTCCCGCGAGCGGCTCGGCTGCGTGGGCGGATCCAACGGCGGACTGCTGGTGGGAAACATGCTCACGCGGTATCCGGAGCTCTTCGGGGCCGCCTCCTGCGGTGTCCCGCTGCTGGATATGCGCCGCTATACAAAACTGTCCGCCGGCTACTCCTGGATTGCTGAATACGGTGATCCGGACGTTCCGGAGCAGTGGGAATTTATCAAGACGTTTTCCCCGTACCACCTCCTCAAGGACGGGGTGGACTACCCGGAGACGTTCATCTGGACAGCCACCTCGGATGACCGGGTAGGCCCGGTGCAGGCACGGAAGATGGCCGCCCGCATGCAGGCGATGGGCATCCCCAACATCTGGTTCCACGAGGCGCTGGAGGGCGGCCATGCGGGCGCCTCGGACAACCGCCAGGCCGCGGCGCTGCAGAGCCGCAGTCAGCACTTCCTCTGGCGATCACTGGCCGGCCACGGGGCCTGAGCCGTTGAGCCGCTGCGGCAGTGGTGGCCGTTTTGCACTGCGTGGCCCCTTCTGCGTATCCTTGGTTGGCTAGTTAATAGCATTTGGAGACGTGCCAGAGCGGCCGAATGGGCTTCACTGCTAATGAAGTGTGGGGCACAACTCCACCGGGGGTTCAAATCCCCCGTCTCCGCGTTTGGCCCCGGTCCTTGGACCGGGGCCTTTTGCGTATCCGAACCCGCTAACCCCCGGTTGTAGGGTTACAGGACCGTCAGGGCCCGGCGCGGCACGTCCGGCTGCCGGACACCTGACGCCACGTAGTCGCCCGGATGGCAGGATGGGCCCATGTCGAGCACCCCCAGGTCGAACAGCAGCACGGACAACACCCCGCCGGACGCCAGCGCGTTTGACGCGATCATTGTCGGCGGCGGCCACAATGGCCTGGCCGCGGCTGCGTACCTCGCCAAGGCCGGCAAGGCGGTCCTGTTGCTGGAGAAGCTTGAGCAGCCCGGCGGCGCCGCGGTATCCGCCCGGGCGTTCGAGGGCGTCGACGCCAACCTCTCGCGGTACTCGTACCTGGTGAGCCTGCTCCCGCAGCAAGTCATCGACGACCTTGGGCTGCACATCCGGCTGGCCCGGCGGCGGTATTCGTCCTACACCCCCGACCCCCACGACGGGCGCCGCGCGCTGCTGATCGACAACGCAGATGCGGCGGCCAGCGCTGCATCTTTCACCACTGTCGGGGCGCCGGAGAGCGAATTCCGCGCATTTACCGGCTTCTACGACGATTGCCGACGGCTCACCGGTGCCCTTTGGCCCACGATGACGGCGCCACTGCCGACGCGCTCGGAGGCAAGGGAGCTCGCAGTCCGCGCCGGCGCCCTGGAAGCGTGGGATGCCATCGTTGAACGGCCAATCGGGGAAGCCATCACCCGGTCGCTGCAGCACGAACTGGTCCGTGGTGTGGTGCTGACGGACGCCTTGATCGGCACCTTTGCCCGGGCCTTCGACGAGGACCTGCAGCAAAACATCTGTCTCCTGTACCACCTGGTCGGCGGCGGGACGGGTGACTGGGATGTGCCCGTCGGCGGGATGGGCGCCGTGTCCGGAGAGCTCGAACGCGCCGCCCGCGACGCCGGAGCGACCATTGTGACCTCCGCGGAGGTCACCGCCGTTCGCCCGGGAGGTGTGGTTAACTACCGCCAGCACGGGGCGGAGCATACGGCCGCCGGGTCCTGGATCCTCGCCAATGTGGCCCCGGCGGTCCTGGACCGGCTCAGGACCGGCGGGGTTGCACCGAATACGCCCTCGAACCCGAACCACCTCCGGGAGGGCGCACAGGTCAAGGTGAACCTGCTCCTGAAGCGCCTCCCCGGCTGTTGGATCCGCAGGTCAGCCCGGCAGCGGCGTTCGGCGGAACCTTCCACGTCAACGAGACCTTCCCGCAGCTCGACGCCGCCTACCGCGCCGCCGCCGCGGGAACCATCCCGGATCCGCTGCCGTGCGAGATCTACTGCCATTCGCTTACCGACCCCAGTATCCTTTCCCCGGAACTGCAAGCATCCGGCGCGCAGACTCTCACGGTATTCGGTCTCCACGTCCCGGACCGGCTGGTTACGGCAGGCAACAATGACCGGCGTCGGGCCGAACTTCAGGCGGCGGTGCTGAAATCCCTGAACTCTGTCCTGGCCGAGCCCATCGAGGACCTGCTGCTGAGCGGCCCGGACGGTCAGCCCTGCATCGAAACCAAAACCACCCTGGACATTGGACGCGCGCTCGGCATGCCGCGGGGCAACATCTTCCACGGCGGCCTCGACTGGCCCTTCGTGGAGGATAACGCCCCGTTGGACACCTCGGCGAGGCGCTGGGGTGTCGCGACGGACGACGCGCGGATCCTGCTCTGCGGCTCCGGCGCCCGGCGCGGCGGAGCCGTCAGCGCCATCGGCGGGCACAACGCGGCGATGGCTGTACTGGAGGCCGAAAAGCTCGAATCCGGCCGGCGTACTCCGCCCGTGTCCGATGAGGCTGAGAGTGGCGCCGAAGCAGTCCCCGGATGAGTGGGGACCCGCCCGCTGACGCCACGACCCCCCGCGGTCCCGGCAGCACGCCGTCGGACGGCTGGAGCCCCCGGCTGGCCTTGCTCGTCGCCGCGACGTTTTTTATGGAGTTCCTGGACGGCACCGTCCTGACCACGGCGATCCCCAGTATCGCGGCGGACTTCTCGGTGCCGTCCGCTGACGTCAACATCACTATGACCGCCTATCTGATGACCGTGGCGATGGGGATTCCGCTCAGTGCCTGGCTGGCCGAGCGCGTCGGCGCGCGCCGTGTTTTCTGCCTGGCCATCGCGACGTTCACGGTGGCCTCCCTCCTGTGCGCACTGAGCCAGGACCTGACGATGCTGACCCTGAGCCGGGTGTTGCAGGGCGCGGGCGGCGCGATGATGGTCCCGGTGGGCACCCTCCTGGTGCTCCGCGGCTCAGCAAAAAAGGATCTGCTTCGCGCCACGGCCTACCTGGTGTGGCCGGGATTGCTGGCACCTGTCCTGGCCCCGCTCGTCGGAGGCGCACTCACAACGTTCCTGTCATGGCACTGGATATTTCTGGTCAACCTCCCGCTGGGCCTCGCGGCACTCCTCACGGCGCTGCGGCTGGTTCCGGCCGTCCCGGGCGACCGTAGCCGACGCCTGGACTGGGTGGGACTGGCGCTTACGACCCTGGGCGTGGGGACCGTCGTGGTGGGTCTGGAGCTGGCGGGCGGCCGCGGTGCCGGCGCTCCGGCGGCCCTCACCTGCACCGCTGGGGCGCTGTTGCTCGGTGCTGCCGTCTGGTGGCTGCGGCGGGCCCGGTACCCCTTGTTCGATTTGGTCGTCTTTTCCGCCCGTACATTCCGCGCCACGGCGACCGGCGGTTTTATCTACCGCCTGACGATCAGTGCCGTGCCCTTCCTCTTGCCGCTGATGTTCCAAAACGGCTTCGGTTGGGATCCGCTGCACGCCGGGGTGCTCGTCGCTGCGGTATTCGTGGGCAATATCGGGATCAAACCGGCAACGACCCCGCTGATCCGGCACTTCGGTTTCAAAGCGGTGCTGGTGTTCGCAGCCCTGGCCTCGGCGGCCACCTTTACGCCGTGCGCCCTCCTCGACGCCGGCACCCCGGAGCCGCTGATTTTCGCGCTGCTCGCGGCCAGCGGAGCCTTCCGATCCATCGGTTTCTCGGCTTACGCCTCGGTGCAGTACGCCGACGTCCTTCCGGCCCAGATGCCATCCGCCAACGCCGTGTCCGCGACCCTCGTGCAGCTCGCTGCGGCGGCCGGGATAGCGATCGGGGCACTGCTGATCCGCACCTTCGGAGCCGGCGGCCCCCTGCCGGGCGGGGCTGGTGCGGCAGCCGCCGCCGGCGATCCGGTGGCAGCCTACCGTGCAGCGTTTTTTGCAATTGCTGCGCTGATGCTCCTGAGCGCACTGGACAGCCTGACGCTGCCCCGCCATGCCGGAGCGGAAGTCAGCCGGCCTGGCCAAGCACCAGCGGAAGTACCGCCCCGGCGCCCGCGAGCCTAAGGGCCCTGCCTGCGACGGTCAGGCTCCAGCGGCTGTCAACCAGATCGTCAATCAGCATCACACTCTGGCCCTGGATCCCGGCAAGGGCCGCCTCCAGTTCAGGGCCCACCACAAGCCGGTCCCAGACCCCCGCAAGCCGGTAGGCGCTGTTGCCTCCACGGCCGCCGGTCGGTCCGCCGTGCCCCAGTTGCAGCTGGCCCAGATAGGGGAGCCGGCCGATCTCCGAGATGCCGCGGGCCAGCGAGTCGACCAGCGCGGGCTTGCTGCGGGACGGGATACTGATGATCGCGGCGGGCCGGCCGGCACCACTCCAGCCGGGCGTGCGGGAGTCACCGGCACCCCATTCACGCAGCACCTGAACGCATGCCTGAAGCATGCCGGAGTCCACCGTGCGGTCGGGGGCTCCGGCGGCGAACGCTTCGCGCAGGGCGCCGCCCCAGCCCAGGTCCGTAAGCCTGGCCAGCGCCCGGCCGCTGGCGACGCTTTCTTCGGGTTTTATTTTGCCCTTCACCGGCACGCCCAGCCGGTCCATGCCGCTGGGCCATTGCAGCCGGGGTTCCAGCGGTACACCGGCGCGGCTCAGCGTCTGGCCCGCTGCTTCGGTGGCCGCGGCGGCAATGTCTGCGGGGAACCACTGACCGGCGCAGTTATCGCAGCGGCCGCAGGGGCGGGCTGTCTCGTCGTCGAGGACCGACGTGATGTATTCCATCCGGCAACCGGCGGTGTCCTGGTAGATCACCATCGAGTCCTGTTCGTCCACCCGGGCTTCCGCGATCCGGCCGTAACGCTCGGCATCGTAGGTCCACGGCCGTCCGGTGGCCCGCCAGCCGCCGCCCACACGCTCCACCGCACCGTCAACTGCCAGCACCTTCAACAGCAGCTCCAAAGGGGTCCGGCGCAGGTCCACCCGCGCCTCCAGCGCCACCGTTGACACAGCCGCCCCGGCTTCGGCAAGAGCGGCCAGTACGGCGCCGGCCTTCTCCTCCGAGGGCATGGATGCGGTGGCGAAATACTGCCAGATATCGCGGTCCTCGGAACCGGGGAGCAACAGCACGTCGGCGTTCGCGGCCCCACGGCCCGCACGGCCGACCTGCTGGTAGTAAGCCACCGGCGAGGACGGCGCCCCGAGGTGCACCACAAACCCGAGGTCAGGCTTGTCAAAGCCCATGCCAAGGGCAGAGGTGGCCACGAGCGCCTTGACCTGGTTGTCCTTCAGGAGCTGCTCCGCGCGTTCCCTGTCCGCAGGGTCTGTCCGTCCGGTGTAGGCGAGCACTTCGTGTCCGGCCTCGGCGAGAAGCCGGGCGGTATCCTCGGCAGCGGAGACCGTCAGCGTGTAGATAATTCCACTGCCGGGCAGGTCTTTGAGGTGCGTGAGCAGCCAGCCAAGCCGGTCCCGGGAGTCCCGCAGGCTCAGCACGCCCAGCCGGAGGGAATCACGGCCGAGGGCGCCGCGGATGGTCAGCACCCCGGCGCCCAGCTGCTCCTCGATGTCATGAACCACCCGGGAGTTGGCGGTGGCGGTGGTGGCCAGTACCGGGACGGAGTCCGGCAGCTGGGTGATCAGGTCCGCGATACGCCGGTAGTCGGGACGGAAATCGTGGCCCCAGTCAGAGATGCAGTGGGCCTCATCGATGACCAGGAGCCCGGTGCGGCGGATTAGCTCCGGCAGCTGGTTCTCCCGGAACGAGGGATTGGTGAGCCGCTCCGGCGAGACCAGCAGGACATCGACTTCATCCGCCGCGAGCTGTTCACGGACGCTGTCCCAATCCAGCTGGTTGGCGGAGTTAATGGCCACCGCCCGCACACCGGCACGGGCCGCGGCGGCCACCTGGTCACGCATCAGGGCCAGCAGCGGGGAGACAATCAGCGTGGGCCCGGCGCCGCGGCGCCGGAGCAGCAGCGAGGCAACAAAATACACCGCCGATTTGCCCCAGCCGGTGCGCTGCACCACAAGGGCCCGCCGGCCGCCGTCGACGAGGGCCTCAATCGCCTCAAACTGGCCGTCATGGAACTCCGCAGCCGGGTGGCCGACCAGCTCCCGCAACACCGTCTGGGCCTGTTCCCGGGTTCCGCCGGGCCCGGCGGCAGCATCGGGAGCGGCGGACAGCAGTGCAGCGTTCTGGTTAGTGGCCATTGCTCCAGTATCCCAGCCGCCGCCGAGAGCCGCGAAGCCGCAGGGGCCGCTATGTGGACAATCACAGCGGTCCGCCGGCAGATCCACCGCGGACCGACACCGCGGACCGACATCGCCGGCACTCCTCCACAGCGGTGAACGGCTGCAACGTAAGATAAGACGCGTGACTACGGAAAAGACGAAGACTTTTGACCTTTCGGCCTCCTTCAAGGCCTACGACGTGCGCGGCATTGTCGGCGAGTCAATCACCGCGGAGATCGTCGAGGCTGTGGGCGCAGCGTTCGTTGACGTCCTGCAGCTGGAAGGCGAAACGGTCCTGGTCGGCGGCGATATGCGCCCCTCCTCCCCGAATTCAGCAAGGCCTTCGCCAACGGCGCCGCCCGGCGCGGGGCCAACGTCCAGCTGCTCGACCTGATCTCCACCGATGAGCTCTACTACGCCTGCGGCGCGCTCAATGCAGCCGGCGCCACCTTCACCGCCAGCCACAACCCCGCCGCGTACAACGGCATCAAGATGGCCAAGGCCGGCGCCGAGCCGATCTCCTCCGAATCCGGACTCAAGGAAATCCAGGCCCGCGCCGAGGAATACCTCAACGCCGGTTCGATCCCCGCCGCCGCCGCCCGCGGCCTAATCGGCGTCCATGACGTGCTGAAGGACTACTCCGAGTACCTCCGCAGCCTGGTGGAGCTCACCGGCAACCGCCCGCTGAAAGTCGTAGTCGATGCCGGCAACGGCATGGCCGGCCTCACCACGCCCGCGGTGCTCGGGGACACCCTGCTGCCCGCACTCCCCCTCGAAATCATTCCGCTGTACTTCGAGCTCGACGGATCGTTCCCGAACCACCCCGCCAACCCGCTGGAGCCCGAGAACCTGCGTGACCTGCAGGCCGCCGTCCTCGAACACGGGGCAGACATCGGGCTAGCCTTCGACGGCGACGCCGACCGTTGCTTTGTCATCGATGAGAACGGCGAACCGGTCTCGCCGTCCGCGATCACCGGCATGGTGGCCCGCCGCGAAATTGCCCGCGCGCAGGCACTCGGCGAGGAGAATCCAACTGTCATCCATAACCTGCTGACCTCCCGCGCCGTCCCCGAGCTGGTGGCGCGCCACGGCGGCCGGGCAGTGCGCACCCGCGTCGGCCACTCGTTCATCAAGGCCGAGATGGCAGCGGAAGGGGCCGTCTTCGGCGGCGAACACTCCGCGCACTTCTACTTCCGCGACTTCTGGAACGCGGACACCGGCATGCTCGCCGCGATGCATGTCCTCGCCGCCCTCGGGGAGCAGGCCGGCCCGCTGTCCGAGCTCGGCCGCGAGTACGAGCCATACCGGTCCTCCGGCGAGATTAACTCGGAAATCGAAGACAAGGCCGGCGCCGTGGAACGGGTCCGCCACGACTTCCATTCCGAGGACGTCGAGATGGACTACCTCGACGGCAGCACCTTCATTGCCACCGACGGCAGTTACTGGTTCAATCTGCGCCCTTCCAACACCGAGCCTTTCCTCCGCTTGAACGTCGAGGCGACGGACAAGGCCACAATGGAGCGGGTCCGCGACCGCGTCCTGGCACTGGTCCGGGGCTAGGCACGTGTCGGAACTGCCCTCGGAGACATCTGCCCCCTCCGCTGCTAACTCCTGGCGCGACACCGTCCCGGAAGCCAGCGCCACCGATCTGGAGAACCTGCTCGGCACCGGGGTCGGTGCCGCCCAGGAGCAGCTTGAGCGCAACGGCGGGTTCCTGCCGTTCGCCCTGGTGGTGGAGAACGACGGCGAGGTCCGGCTGGTCGCCGTCACCCCCGCCGACGCAGACGAGGGTACCGACGCCGATTTTGACGCGGACTCGATGATCAGCGACCTCACGGAACTGCTGAGGCAGCACCGGGACGAGTTCCGCGCCGCGGCCATCGTTTGTGACATCACCCTGCTGGAAGAAGCTTCGGATGCCATCCACGTGGCCGCAGAGCATCGTGACGGCTCGCTGTTTGCCGCGGTCCTGCCCTACGCCGCCAACCCTGCGACCCGTGAGCTGGAATTCGGCGAGCTCTCCGCCGACACCAACGAGCCCGGCGTTTGGGTGGACTAGACCGCCGGTAAACTGGTGTTATGAAGATTAACGCCTTCGCGGATGTGAGCCTGCGCGCCATGATGGTGCTCGCCGCGGCTCCCGACGGCGGACTCCTCACCACCCAGAGCGTAGCCGACGCCGTCGCAACGCCGTACAACCATGTCAGTAAGGCGATGGCGAAGCTGCGCGAACTGGGCATGATCGACGTCGAACGCGGCCGGCACGGCGGTGCCCGGCTCAGCAGCGCCGGCCGGACCGCCACCGTCGGGGCGCTCCTGCGCCAGCTGGACACCCGCCTTGACCCTGCCGACTGCGTCTCTACCGGCGGAGTGTGCCCGCTGATTAACGAATGCCGCCTCCGCGGCGCCCTCGCACGGGCCCGCGAGGCCTTCTACCTCGAACTGGACGATCTGGTGGTCGCATCGCTGCCCACCTCCCGGCAGATGGCGCCGGTGTTCCAGGTGATTGGCCTGCGCCCGGGCCTCTGAACTCCCGCTTCGCCCGCCCCACCCCAGCGCCCAGTCGCCGCGCCCGGGAATCCACCCGATTTGAAGTTGTTTCTACACCCTGTAAAACTGAGGTATAAATACTTGCATTTCAAATACTTATATTTTCATCGGTCCGGTTGCAGACCCGGGCCACTATCTCAGGAGTCCCAATGCTCTCGGACAAATCCTTCCCCGTGATCGAGGCCACCCTTCCCCTGGTCGGTTCCCGGATCGGTGAAATCACGCCCAAGTTCTACGCCCGGCTCTTCGCAGCGCACCCGGAACTGCTGGACGGTCTCTTCAGCCGCTCCAACCAGCGCAACGGCAACCAGCAGCAGGCGCTGGCCGGGAGCATCGCCGCGTTCGCCACCCACCTGGTGAACAACCCCGGCACCCTGCCCGAGACGGTGCTCGCCCGCATCGCCCACCGCCACGCTTCCCTCGGCATCACCGAACCCCAATACCAGGTGGTCTACGAGCACCTCTTCGCCGCCATCGCCGAGGACCTGGCCGAGGTCATCACCCCGGAAATCGCCGATGCCTGGACCGAGGTCTACTGGCTCATGGCGGATGCGCTGATCAAGCTCGAGAAGGGCCTCTACGCCGCACAGGCCAACGGCACGATGTGGAGCCCGTGGCGGGTCGCCGCCAAGGCCGCCGCCGGTACCGGCTCCACGACCTTCACCCTGGAACCGGCCGACGACACCCCTGTCACTGAGGCCCTCGCCGGGCAGTACGTGAGCGTCAAGGTCCAGCTGCCGGACGGGCTGCGCCAGGTCCGCCAGTACTCGCTGTCCGGCAGCGCCGGCACCAGCCGCACCTTCACCACCAAAAAGGACGACGGCGGCGAAGTCTCCCCCGTCCTGCACAACAACGTCCAGGTGGGCGACATACTCGAGATCTCCAACCCCTACGGTGAAATCACCCTCAAGGAAGGCGAAGGCCCCGTCGTGCTGGCCTCCGCCGGCATCGGCTGCACACCGACCGCCTCGATCCTGCGCTCCCTCGCGGACGCCGGCTCGGACCGCCAGGTCCTGGTCCTGCACGCGGAGAGCGACCTGGAGTCCTGGGCACTGCGCAGCCAGATGACGGACGACGTCGAACGCCTCGACGGTGCCGACCTCCAGCTCTGGCTCGAGAGCCCGGCAGCCGGTGCCAAGAACGGCTTTATGTCGCTGCGCGAAGTGGACCTTCCGGCCAACGCCTCGCTGTACCTGTGCGGCCCGCTGCCCTTTATGAAGAGCATCCGCAACGAGGCCATCAACGCAGGTATCCCGGCGACCAAGATCCATTACGAGGTCTTTGGCCCGGACATCTGGCTCGCAAGCTAGATCCCCGCCGCCCTGGCTTCGGAGACCCCGGCGAGGGAACGACGGCGGCCCCGCACCTTTTCACAAGGTGCGGGGCCGCCGTCGTCTGATCAGCCCGCTGCTAGTGCGCGGCCATACGTTCCTTCAGGCCCTCAAGTTCCGAGCGCAGGGCCTCGGGCAGGGAGTCACCGAACCTCGCGTACCACTCTTCGATCGAGGCGAGTTCGGTGTCCCACTCCTCGCGGTCCACGCGGACGGCGTCTTCGACGTGGGCGTGCGTGAGGTCCAGTCCGGTCAGATCCAGGGAGTGCCCGGCCGGGACGAAGCCGATGGGGGTCTCGACGGCCTCCGCCTTGCCTTCGATCCGCTCGATGGCCCATTTGAGGACCCGAGCGTTGTCGCCGAAGCCGGGCCAGGCGAAGCCGCCCTCGGCGGTGCGCCGGAACCAGTTGACCAGGAAGATGTGCGGCAGGCGTTCGGGATCAGCCTTCCCGGAGACGCTGATCCAGTGCTTGAGGTAGTCCCCCGCGTCGTAGCCGATGAACGGGAGCATGGCCATCGGGTCGCGCCGCAGCACACCGACCTTGCCGGCCGCCGCGGCGGTCGTCTCCGAGGACAGGGTGGAGCCCATAAAGATGCCATTGGTCCAGCTCCGGGCCTGGGTAACCAGGGGCACAGTGGTCTTGCGCCGGCCGCCGAAGAGGATCGCGGAAAGCTCCACACCGTCGGGGCTGTAGTACTCCTCGGCCAGCATGTCTACCTGTGATATCGGGGTGCAGAAGCGGGAGTTCGGGTGGGCTGCAGGCTGGTCCGAACCAGGAGTCCAGGAGTTGCCCTGCCAGTCGGTCAGGTGCGCGGGAACCTCGTCCGTCATCCCTTCCCACCAGACGCCGCCGTCGTCCGTCAGGGCCACGTTGGTGAAGATGCTGTGGCCCTTAGCGATGGCGCGCATGGCGTTGGGGTTGGTACCCCAACCGGTGCCGGGGGCGACGCCGAACAGACCGGCCTCCGGGTTGGTGGCCCGCAATTCACCTTCCTTGCCGATCCGCATCCAGGTGATGTCGTCACCAAGGGTTTCGACGCCCCAACCCTCGATGGTCGGATCCAGCAGGGCGAGGTTGGTCTTGCCGCAGGCCGACGGGAACGCGGCAGAGATGTAGTAGTTCTTCTTCTCCGGCGAGGTCAGCTTGAGGATGAGCATGTGCTCAGCAAGCCACCCCTCATCGCGGGCCATCACGGAGGCGATGCGCAGGGCGTAGCACTTTTTGCCCAGCAGGGCGTTGCCGCCGTAGCCGGAGCCGAAGGACCAGATCGAGCGTTCCTCCGGGAAGTGCACGATCCACTTGTCCGGATTGCAGGGCCAGGCAACGTCTTGCTGGCCGGCGGCCAGCGGTGCGCCCAGGGAGTGCAGTGCCGGGACGAAGAAGGCATTGGTCGCGGTGATCTTCTCCAGCACCTCGGTGCCGATCGTGGCCATGATGCGCATGGAGGCGACAACGTACGCGCTGTCCGTAATTTCCACACCAAACTTGGGATCCTCGGCGTCAAGGTGGCCCATAACAAACGGGATGACGTACATGGTGCGGCCGCGCATGGAGCCGCTGAACAGGCCGCGCAGCTTCTCCTTCATCTCCGCCGGAGCCATCCAGTTGTTGGTAAAGCCTGCATCACGTTCGTTTTCCGAGCAGATGAAGGTCTGCTCCTCGACCCGGGCCACATCGGCGGGATCGGAGAATGCCGCGAAAGATTTGGGGAACAGCTTTTCGTTCAGGCGGGTCAGTGTGCCCGCGGCAACGAGTTCGTCCGTGAGCCGGGTGTTCTCTTCTTCGGAGCCGTCTACCCAGTGGATCCGGTCCGGCTGGGTCAGTTCAGCTACCTCTTCAACCCATGCCAGCAGCCCGGCATGTGTGGTGGGTGCCTTTTCAAGCAACGGCAGTCGCGCCAAATCTCCCATTACGGTTCCCTTCCTCGGGTTCAGTCGTGTTTCCTAAATGTAGGGCTAGATCACCCCCGAAAATGGGGCATTATGTGGGGTGAACGGGGGAAGGGATTTCAAAAAGCCCGGAAATTCAAGGAATCAACACTGCGAACCGATGCTATTTTGTGAGTAAGGTCACGTAGACCGGTCTAGTCAGCTAGATTACACCTGTTTCGATTTGTCACCGCGGCCCCCTCTCGCGTAAAGTAATTCGAGGTTCAGGGAGCGAGAAGTTCCAGGAACAGAAAATGCGCCCATAGCTCAGCTGGATAGAGCGTCTGTCTACGGAACAGAAGGTCAGGGGTTCGAATCCCTTTGGGCGCACAGAGAAGAAGATCCGCACCGGCCCGCCGGTGCGGATCTTTGTTTAACCCACCGGCGGACCCAGCCCCGGCCCGCCCGCTGCAGACGGCCCGGCCGGACCTCGCGGGGGTTAGGCTTTTGCCATGACGGCACAGCAAAAACAGGAATTCGATGTCATTGTGATCGGCGCCGGTGCCGTGGGCGAGAACGTGGCGGAACGTGTGGTCCGGGGCGGGCTGACCGCAGTACTGATCGAGGCGGAACTCGTCGGCGGCGAATGCTCCTACTGGGCTTGTATGCCTTCCAAGGCGCTGCTGCGTCCGGGTACCGCCCTGCACGGCACCCAGACCGTTCCCGGCGCAGCGGAAGCAGTCACCCGCACCCTGGACGTAGCCGCCGTCCTGAAGCGCCGCGACTCCTTTACGTCCAACTGGCAGGACGACGGCCAGGTCACCTGGGTAGCGGACGCCGGGATCGAACTCATCCGCGGCCATGGCTGGATCACCGGCAGCCGCAGCGTTGAGGTCGCGGGACTGGACGGCAACGGATACACGCTCACGGCGCGGCACGCAGTGGTGGTGGCAACCGGGTCCGCACCAACCGTGCCGCCGCTCGAAGGCCTGTCCCAGGTGGATTACTGGACCACCCGCGAAGCAACGTCCGCGAAGGTCATCCCGGAGCGGCTGGCGGTGCTCGGCGGCGGCGTGGCCGGCACCGAACTCGCCCAGGCCTTCGCCCGGCTGGGCTCCGCCGTGACAGTGGTGGCCCGCGGCAGCCTGCTCGGCTCTTTCCCGGCGGAGGCAAGCTCCCTGGTCGCTGCCGGACTGCGTGCGGACGGCGTCGATCTCCGCCTGCACACCGGAACCAAAAGCGTCCGGGAAAACAGCGACGGCTCGCTCACCCTCGAGCTGGCGGGCGGCAGTTCCGTGACAGCCGACAAAGTCCTGGTCACCACCGGCCGGCATCCGGCCCTGGCAGGGATTGGACTGGAAAGTGTTGGCCTTGTCGCCGCGGACGGCAAAGGTCTCCGGCTGAGCACCGACTCCACCGGCCTGGTCACGGGTTTGGCCGGGAACGGCGAGGACCCGTGGCTCTACGCCGTCGGCGATGCAGCGGGCAAGGTCATGCTGACTCATCAAGGCAAGTATGAGGCCCGGGCCACCGGCGATGCGATTGCCGCCCGCGCCAAAGGCGAGCTCACAGGCGATCCGGCCCCGTGGAGCCGCTTCGCCCAGACAGCAGACGAGCACGCCGTCCCCAATGTCGTTTTCACGGATCCCGAACTGGCGAGTGTGGGCCGGAGTGTGGACCAGGCCCACAAGGACGGCTACCGCGCCACTTCCGTGCAGCTGCCCATCCAGGTGGCCGGTTCCGCGCTCCACGCCGAGCACTATGAGGGCTGGGCCCAGCTGGTGATCGATGAAGAGCGCACGGTCCTGCTCGGCGCCACGTTCGCGGGACCGGACGTGGCCGAACTGCTGCACGCCGCGACCATTGCCATAGTCGGAGAAGTTCCGCTGGACCGGCTCTGGCATGCCGTCCCGTCCTACCCCACCATCAGTGAGGTGTGGCTCCGGCTGCTCGAAGCGTACGGCCTGTGATCAGTTGATCACACGGGAGGATTCTTATTTGAACTGACCAGTCAGTTCAGTTAGCCTTGGAGGAGACCCGACCCGAAAGGCTTATATGCTCTCCGCGCAACACCTCCAGGTGAACGGCCGCCGGAATGACCTGCTTCCGCCCACCTCCCTTGAGGTGCTCCCCGGGGAGCTGCTTCTGGTGGAAGGCGACGGCCAGGACCAGCGGACCGCACTCGCGCTCACACTCAGCGGCCGGATGAGGCCCTCCGGCGGAGTGCTCAGCTGGGACGGCAACCCCAAGATCAAGCGCCTCCGCCTGGCCAGCTCCCTGGTGGACTCCCCGGGTGTCAACGAGCCCGAACAGCACCTCAGCGTGGGCGATCTGGTCACCGAGGACCTGGCGCTTGTCCCCCGGCGTTATCGCGGAGCGCTGCTCAGCAAACCCTGGCTCAAGGTCAACCGCTTCGAGGACATCGCCGATCTGTGGACCGAGGAGATTCCGGCCCGGCGGCGCGTCGAACTTCTCACCGCACTGGCCTTGGCGAATCCCCGCACGGATCTCTTGGTCATCGACTCCCCGGACCGGCACAGTGCAGATCCCGGCGACTGGCTGCCCCGGCTGCAGGAACTGGCGTACGACGGCGGACGGCCGCTCGCCGTCGTCGCGACGGTCGCAGCGCTTCCGGTCGGCTGGACCGGACCCTTCGCCGCCATTGGGAACGCCGTTGAGGCTGCGCCCGCAGCGGCACCGCCGGCGGTGGCACCGGCGGCGGTGGCACCGGCGGCGGTGGCACCGGCGGCGGTGGCACCAGCTGACGCCGACACGTCGGACACTCGGAGAATGGACAACCCTCCCGGAAAGCACCGGGACCACCCATCAATCCTGCTCGAAACCGAGGACTCACAGTGACTGTTCTGCGGCTGGCCCGCTCCGAACTCAAGCGTATGACCGGCGGACTCCTGCCGAAGCTGACCATCCTTGCCCTGACCCTGGTGCCGTTGCTCTATGGCGCGGTGTATCTGTACGCCAACTGGGATCCCTATGGGAACCTGGACCAGATCGACGCCGCCCTGGTGGTCGAGGACACGGGGGCGGCCGCCAGCGACGGAACCCGGCTGGAAACCGGAAAGACGGTCGCGGACAGCCTGGTCGAGGCCCACGTCTTCAACTGGCAGACCGTAGCCACTGCCGAAGAAGCAGACCAGGGCGTGAACAGCGGCAAGTACTCGTTCGCGCTCAAGATTCCCAAGGACTTCTCGGCCAATCTCGTCTCGCCGGGCAGCTTTGACGCCGCGAACCAGGCGATGCTGAATGTCACCACCAACGATGCCAACAGCTATGTGCTCAGCACCGTTGTGGACAAGCTGACCACCGCCGTGCACTCAACGGTGGCCAAGGAGGTGGGCGAGGAAACGGCCAACGAACTGCTGACCGGCTTTGGCACCATCCACACCCAGATGGTCAAGGCGTCCGACGGCGCCGGGCAAGTCGCCGGCGGAGTCGCCAAGCTCCGCGAGGGGGCGTTCGCCCTCCACCAGGGCACAGGCGATCTCAAGAGCGGCGCCGCCGAGCTCTACGCCGGCCAGCTCAAACTCCGGGACGGGGCCACCGCCCTCAGCGCCGGGGCGGGCCAGCTCAGCAGCGGACTGTCCCAGCTCAAGGACAAAACCGCCACCTTGCCTGCCGATTCCCGGACCCTGGCCGACGGCGCGGCGCAGATCGCCGCCGGAAACGCGGCGCTGAACACGAAGGTGCAGGGACTCGCAGGGCAGCTGGCAGCCACCGAGCAGGCGACCGCCCAGGCCCAGCGCGGCCGCGTCCTCGCGTCCAATGACCGGCTCGTCGCGGCCGGCAGCATCACTCCGGCCCAGGCCGATCTCATCCTCGCGGACTTCGACGCAAATGCCGCCCCGCCGGCCTCCCCGGGACCTGCGGCCGCGTTCAAGTCAGCCGCAGGGCAGATCCAGCAGCTGGCGGACGGCTCAGCGGCTGTCAGCGCAGGAGCGTCCCGGCTTGCGGAAGCAACCCCGGCCCTCGGCCGCGCCATTAGCCAGTCATCCACCGGCGCGGACCAGCTCGCCGCCGGCGCGTCCGGCCTCGCCGCCGGTGAGCAAAGCGCCCTGGACGGTGCCGCAAAACTCTCCGGAGGTGCGCAAACACTCGACGACGGTGCCGCGCAGCTGGAAAGTGGAACGGCGACGGCAGCCGACGGCGCGGGCACCCTCGCCGCCGAACTCGCCAAGGGTGCCGGCCAGGTCCCGAACCCCAACGACTCCCAAAAAAGCAGCCTGTCCAAGGTGATCGCTGACCCCGTGGCGGTCAGCAACGTCTCGCAGGCCAAGGCCGCTTCCTATGGTGCGGGCCTGGCCCCGTTCTTCCTGACGCTGGCACTATGGATCGGGATATTTATGCTGGTCCAGGCCATGCGGCCGATCACCCAGCGGGCGCTGGCATCCAACGCCCCGTCGTGGAAGATCGCCGTAGGCGGCTGGCTGCCCTTCCTGGCCGTCGCGGTGGTCCAGGCAAGCCTGCTCACCCTCGTGGTCGACGTCGGGCTGGGCCTCAACCCCGTTCATCCCGTCCTGATGTGGTTGTTTATGCTGGCTGCCGCGATGGCCTTCACCGCCATCATCCAGGGTGTGGTGGCACTGCTGGGAACTCCGGGGAAATTTGTGGTCCTTGTCCTTCTGGTCCTGCAGCTGGTCTCCTCCGGCGGAACTTTCCCCTGGCAGACCACTCCCCCGCCGCTGCACGTTGTCCACGAGGTCCTGCCAATGGGGTACGTGGTGTCCGGAATGCGGCACCTGATCTACGGCGCCGACCTGTCAATGATCGTGCCCACGGCGGCGGGCCTGCTTGGTTACACCGTGCTGGGGGCGGCGCTGTCCACGCTGGCCGTTCACAAGCACAAGTTCTGGACCCTCAAGACCCTGAAACCGGAGATCACAGTATGAGCGCAGTGGAGTCCGGCGACAAGAAGCTCCGCCCCGGACGGACCAATGCCACCAAGCAGAAGCTGTTCGAGGCCTCGATGGAGCTGATCGGCGAACGCGGGGCCGCCGGCGTCACAGTGGATGAGATTGCTGCGGCGGCCGGCGTCTCCAAAGGCACCGTGTACTACAACTTCGGCAGCAAGTCCGATCTGATTGCCCAGTTGCTCCGCTACGGCGTGGACATCCTGCTGACCGGGCTACTCAGCGTCCGGGATGAATCCGGGGACCCGTTGGAGCAAATGGACGTTATGATCGGCCGGGCCATGGACTTTATGGCTGAATACCCCTCCTTCGCGAGGCTGTGGGTCAGCGAGAACTGGCGTACCCCAAGTGAATGGCAGGAGACGTTCGCCGAGCTCCGCGGACGGCTGCTGGAAGTGGTCGGAGCGGCGATCGATGCGGTGGCGGCCGTCTACCCGGTGGATCCTTCCGTGTCCCGCGGCAGCCTGGAGACCGCCATCCTGGGGGCCTGCTTCGTAGTGGGCCTGGACCGGCAGGCCTACAATCCGGAGCGGACCCGCGAGCAAAGCGTCGGCGCCATTATGACCTCCATGCGCGGCTACGTTGCAAAGTAGCCCCGCTCGGGGATGATGATTCACATGGGCCACATGAGTAACAGCGGCAAGTTTGCCATCGGTGCGTTTCTCGCCGCGCTGGCGCTCCTGGCGTTGGCCGGCGTCACACTCCACGAAACGGTGTTCCTGTGGTTCCTGGCGGCCGCCGGGGCAGCCTATGTGGCCTGCGTTTCCGAGGTGGTCATCCGCCGGCGGCACCGGACGCTGGCAGCCAGCGGGATTGGGAGCATGCTGTTTATCGCCTTCGGCATAGCGTTCCTGCGACAGTGGGGATTGGCCTTCAACGCTGATCCGGATGCGATGTCGGCTCCGGTGGATTCGGACCACCCGGACCTGTACTTCTACCTCGCCGCCGCGGCCGGCGCAGCTACCTTGCTGCTGCTGGTTGCCGGAACCGTCCTGCCGGGCCGGGGCAGGCGACCGCGGCCCCGCGGTTCCGTTCCCGGCCGCCGTCCGGCGGCCGCGCGGGGCACCGCTTCCAAAGCCCCGGCCGGCCGCCGCGCACCCTCCCGGACTGCCAGCCCGCGGCCGGCGCCACGGTCCGCAGCGCCGCCGGCACGCGCTCCTGCCCCGCGGCCTGCTGTCCCGGGAGCCAGGCGTCCGGCCCCCTCCGCCGGGCGAACCACCGGCACAAAGTCCGTTGCCAAAGGCCCCGCCAAATCAGTGGAACGCACCTCGGCACGGTCGTCGACGCGCCGCTGAACTTCGGTGCGCCGGGCCCCGGGCAAATACCCCGGCTCAGCGCAGGACCCCGGGCATGCCCGGCGGGATGGTATGCCCGGCTCGTGACTGGCCCGTCCGGAACCCGCCGAGGTTCGTCACGGCACGCTGGGTGCAGCGGCAGCCCGGCGTGGGCTTGTTTCGCGTCCGGAAGAACTGTGGGATGGCTTGGCTTGGGTCGCGGCTCAGGGTTCGGAGAATAGCTCGATGAGTCCGTCGATTTCCCGGGCCGCGGTGGTGGGGTGGCGGAAGTGCTGATGGGGTTCGATGGTGTACTGGGTGCGTCGTCCGACGCGGGTGCGGTGCAGGTACCCTCCGGTTTCCAGGTCCTTGAGGATCTGCAGGGCTGCACGTGGCGTTATGCCGACTCGTTCGGCGATGTCAGCCACCCGCAGCCGGGGTCCGTCGCCACGGCCAAAAGGACATGCCCGTGGTTCGTGAGGAAGGTCCAGGCCGCGCGTGGCGACGCGGGCGGCTCGGGCGACGCGGGCGGCTCGGCGCGGATCGTTTGATTCAGGCTCGTATCTGGTCTGCTGGGCGGAACGGTCATGGATGCTCCTGGCTGACGTGTGCGCTGGCGGGATCGGATTCCGGATGCGGCATAAGCAATAGCGTGTGTCCGCTCATCTGCGTTCACCCGGACCCGGCGCGTCCGCGGAACGGCCGGTGTCCCCGTGGCCGGGAGCATCGGCGGTGGCCGTGGTTGTTGCTTCCGTGCGCTGGCGCGCGCGTCCCCACAGTGGTTCCAGCTCGGCGATCTCCGCAGCGGAGGCGGTTCCGAACGGGGAGGATGCCGGCGCCTCGGGAGCCTTGCGTTCTTGGCCCCGGGTGGCCCAGAGGCTGATTCCGATGGACACTCCGAGGATAGTGGCGATGACGGCCAGGGACAGTGGTGTGGGGATGTAGTAGATGTCGATCTTAAGGAGCATCTTGATGCCTACCCAGATCAGGACGAGCGCGAGTCCGATCTTGAGGTAGATGAAGCGGTGGATCATGTCAGCGAGTAGGAAGTACATTGCCCGCAGGCCCAGGATGGCGAACGCGTTGGCGGTGAAGACCAGGAACACTTCGTCGGTGACGGCGAAGATCGCGGGGATGGAGTCCACGGCGAAGATGATGTCGGTGACCTCAATGAGGGCCAACACCGCGAGCAGCGGGGTGGCCAGCAGGACGCCGTCCTTGCGGATCAGGAAGCGCTGGCCGTGGAAGTCGTCTGTCATGGGCACACGCCGGCGGAAAAGTTTCAGTGCCCGGGACTTTTCCGGGTCAAGCATGTCGTTGCGGTGGCGGATCATCCGGTAGCCGGTGATGAGCAGGAACGCTGCAAAGAGGTACAGCACCCATTCGGCACTGGCGATGATTACCGCGCCCGCGGCGATGAAAACGCCACGGAAGACCAGGGCGCCGAGGACCCCGAAGAACAGGACCCGGTGCTGGTATTCGCGGGGTACCGCGAAGTACGTGAAGATAATTGCCCAGATGAACACGTTGTCGACGGCGAGGGATTTCTCGATCAGGTAGCCGGCGAAGTATTGCTGGCCAAACTCCTGGCCGTAAATCTGCCAGATCAGGGCGCCGAAACCAACCCCGACGGCAACCCAGACCGCGGACCATAGGGCCGCTTCCCGGACACGGATCACGTGTGCGCGGCGGTGGGCAAACAGGTCAACCGCAAGCATCAGGACGATGCAGCCAAGCACAGCCAGCCACGCCCAAAAGGGAACATTCATGGGGATACCCGCTTCCAGTCAGCTCTAACCAACCGGAGGTCTTTCCCGGCCCCAAGGGGCCCGCTCCGCCGGGCCGCTCAGGGGCGGCCGGGCTGACGACGAAACATCCATGGGATACTCCCCTCCACGAACAGTGAAACACATTTCACCTGTTGCGGCAATGGCCGGTGGGTTTCCCGGAATCCGGGAGTGACCGCCGCCCGCTGGTGGCCCGCCGGGTGTTCCCTTTGGCCCGTTGGCCGCTTGGCTAGGTGAGTGCCGGGATAATCGCGCCGGAGAAGACCTGCCAGGCCAGCGCGGTCTTGGCGACTAGGCTCAGCGTGATGTAGGCCCGCTCGCCGCGCAGATAGTCCCGCCAGCCGCCGACCTGCCGGTACTGCAGCAGCTGGTTTATTGCGAACGTGTTGAAGAACAGGAACAGCGAAATGATGATCCCGTAGACAAAGGCCGGCGGGGAGGCCTCCGTGGTGGAGCCCGGAGCCAGGAAGTAAATGATGATCACAATCCACGGCACCACGCCCGCGATCGAGCCAAAGACAAACGGCAGGAACCTTCCGTTGCCGGGTGTTTCGTACTTTTCCTGCAGTGCCCCGAACATGATCATCGCCGCATTGACGGCGAAGATCGAGAACAGCGCCGCGATATCCGTGATGCCGGTAATCTGGGCGATCAGCCAGATCATGATCGACGAACTTAGCGAGTACTCGACCCAGCGGAAGTAGTTGTGATTCGCCTTCAACCCGGCCGCGTAGCGGGGAAAGAACCACGGCGATGAGATGAGGAAATGGAACACGGCAGACAACGCCAGGAACGCCACTACTCCCAGACCCACGTTCACATCGAACAGAGTCACCCGCTCAGGCGGCAGCGGAACACCGGGAGGGCCGCTGAGGTAGTCGGCCGTGACCGCGAAGGTGACCTGGCTGCCCAGCAGGGTCAGTACGTAGGCGAAGCCGAGGGCCTGCACCAGATGCAGGGAGCCGGCCACGATGTTGTATGCCCTCAGCCGGGAGATCTTCTGATCGGCGGTGCGTACTTTCCGTGCCATCAGGAACTCCTTCAGAGTGGATGAGGCAGACACTAGCAGGGACGCAGGCGCAGAGGAACTCGTCGAGCTGGAGCACACACCGCTGATGGGCTGCGCCGGCATCGATCCGGCCGGCAGTTCGGGCCTGTTTCCAGGCTGCGGACGATGGAGACGACGTCGGCCGGGGCTTATGTAGCCCGGGGAACCTTAAAGTGCGTGAGCCTCGCGTCCTGGCCGTCCAGTTCGGCCCAGGACTTCTCCGTCTCCATAACGGTCAGCGCGCTGGTGGGGTATCGCGTGGCGGCGTCCATGTAGGCATCGTGGCTCGAGTCCCGGGACGCGAGGTGCATCGCGAGGTCCTGCACTCCGGGCATGTGCGAGATCACCATCAGGGTGGTCACGGTATCCGGGACGTGGTTGATGACTGTCAGCATCCGCGACGCCGAGGCGGCGTAAAGTCCGTGCTCAAGTTTCGGCGTCGGTGCCTTGTCGCCTAGTTCGCTGCAAACCCAAGTGCAGGTCTGCCGCGTGCGCAGGGCGCTGGAGCAAAGAATAAAGTCCGGGACCACACCATGTTTCAGCAGCCACTTACCGGCCTGCGGGGCATCACGGTGACCGCGTTCTTCCAGCGGCCGGTCATGGTCCGCTACGCCGCCGGGCCAATCCGCCTTGGCATGGCGCATGATCACCAGCCGTTTGATGTGATGCGCGCTCATGGATCAATCCTAGTGCGGGGTATCACCCCGTCCGCAAAACCCGGAAACGCAAAAGCGCCCGCCCCGGTTCAAAGGACGGACGCTTTCGCGTGGGGCGTGTGGGCCCGGCGCTAGATCGAGTACTCCGGTGCGGCCCAGACCACAACTTCCGGGTGCTCATAGAACCGGTAACCCTGGCCGCGGACCGTCCGCACCGTGTTGGCGAGGCGGCCGAGCTTGGAGCGCAGGCGGCGGATGTGGACGTCGATGGTCCGCTCGTTGGGCACTTCTTCGGCATTGCGCCACAGGCCCTCCAGCAATTCATCACGGCCCACGGTGCGGGTGCCGTTCTCGACGAGGTAGTTGAGCAGCTCGAACTCCTTGAACGTAAGGTTCAGGGATTCGCCGTCGAGTGCCACTTCACGGCGGGCAAGGTCGATCAGCACACCGGACGGGCGCGGATCCTGCGGCTGCTGCAGGCGGGCGCTCTCGGACCGCTGGCGGGAGCCCACTGTGGGGTCACCGAAGGTGGAACGGACGACGTCGAGGGCGGAACCCGGCGCGCTGGCCGGTGCGACGGCGACGGCGGCGTAGCTTTCGGCACCGGATACCAGCGACTGGGCGTAGGCCCGGATTTCCTGGGCCAGCTTGGCAATGGAGGTGCCGGCAGCCGCTGCGGTCTCCTCATCGATGCCCATGTAGAGCACAAAACCCCGGGCGACGTTGTCAACCGGGACCGGGCGGATGGGACTGCCGCCGGCCGGGGCAATCACGGGCGTCGGCGCAGTGGCCGGCGCCGGCGGAACAGCCCGGAGCTGTCCATAGGAGTTGGGGTTGTAGCCCTGGGGTGCAAAACCCGGGGTGGGGAAGCTGTTTCCGGAGCCGGCGGGCGCGAAGGATGCCCTGTCGCCGAAGCCTTGGCGAATACCGGAGGTCTGGCCGGCTTTGCCGGCGTTACGGACGGAGATGTGGACGTATCCGGATGCAACTGACATGGATTGCTTACCTCAATGTGAATGGCCGTCATCGCGGCTCGAATGCTACTTTTCCCCGCAATGAATACTGGGGAGGGGCGCCCGACACTGGGCTGGGGCGAATGCCTAGAAACCTTTGGGGTGTAAAGGTTAGGCGTGCATTCGACAACAGCGCTTCCCTGCGTCAGCGGGTGCGCTGATCCAGGAAACTGCGGCTGCAGGTGCTGTTGAGTTCTTGTTCACAATTGAAGTGTGCAACGTAACAATGAAAACTTGCAAGTAACAAAGGGTCCTGGATTCCACATTCTGAGACGAATATCCACAATGTGGTGCGGATCACGCTTCGGCCAAGACGGTGAGCCGAGCAACAGATTTCACAACCAGGAAACAATTTCCGCTTTTCCCGAATCTTATTCGACATATTGGGACAAAGAATGTTCATAATTCTTTGATGGTGTGTTGAGTGACTACTGGGCCGCCTGGCCACTCGGGGCTGCCGTCCCATCTGGTGGTCACCCTGCTTCCGGGAAGCGCCCGGACCCGGGTCACGCAGCTTGGCGCCCGCTCAGCGGCCCGTCCTGGCCTGCACATCCGCAGGACGCTGCCGTGGGCAGTCTCCTCTCCAGCTCGCTAGGGTGGGATTCACAGGTGCCGCACAGGATCACCAAAGCCGTAGCTAACCGGCAGATCGGAGAGTTGTCCCATGGCCACCTCGCACTCCATGACCAACAACCTCCCGCAGCTGAGCCATCCGGACGGCTCCCCCATCCGCGCCCTGGTAGTGGACGATGAGCCGAGCCTCTCCGAGCTGATGAGCATGGGCCTGCGAATGGCGGGCTGGTCGGTGGCTGTCGCCGCCGACGGACCGGAGGCCATGAAGCTCGCCCGGGAATTCCGGCCCGACGTCCTGGTGCTCGACGTGATGCTGCCCGGGTTCGACGGCGTCGAGCTCCTCGGCAGGATCCGGGCCTTCGCGCCGGAGGTACCGGCCTTGTTCCTGACGGCAAAGGACGACGTCCAGGACCGCATCACCGGGCTGGCTGCCGGCGGCGACGACTACGTGACTAAGCCGTTCAGCATGGAGGAAGTGCTGCTGCGCCTGCACCGGCTGGTCCAGCGGTCCGGGGTGGCAGCAATGGATACGGCCGAACTCGTCGTCGGGGATCTTGTCCTTAACATCGACACACGGGAAGTGCGGCGCGCAGGTGACGAGCTCCACCTCACGGCCACCCAGTTCGAGCTGCTGCGCTACCTGATGGAGAACCCGAAACGGGTCGTCAGCAAAGCCCAGATCCTGGACCGGGTCTGGGACTACGACTTTGGCGGGCAGGCCAACATCGTGGAGCTCTACATCTCCTACCTCCGCAAAAAGGTCGACGCCATCCACCCGCCGATGATCCACACGGTCCGCGGCGCCGGCTATGTCCTGAAGCCGGCGGACTGATCCGTGCCTGTCCGTTCCGGCCAGGCCGGCGCCGCCGGACCCGTGTGGCGCACCCCTTCCAGCTGGCACCTGCGCACCCGGCTTGTTCTGGTTGCCATGGCCCTTCTGGTGGCTATCTGCGGTGCTGTGGGCCTAGTCAGTTATGCCTCGATGGATTCCTTCCTGACCAGGCAGCTCGACACACAACTCGAGCAAGCCGCGGACCGTGCCCGCGAGTTTGGCCGCACTGGCGGCCGCGCCGACCCCTTGAGGCCCGGGGCCAGGGAATCGGGACCCTTAACGCCAGGATCGTGGCCAGCTCGGTACGCGGCGCCGGTTTCCTCGCCGAAGACGCCACCCGAAAGTCCCTGACAATGGAGGACAACGCAGCTCTCCTGTCGCTCCCTGCGAGCAGCGAGCCGGTCAACCGATCTCTTTCCGCCGGGGCCTATCGGCTGGTAGCTTTCACGGCCCCGGATGGCAGCATGATCGTGACCGGGCTGCCGCTCGCCGAGAAATTGAACACGCTGGCCTCTTTGGTTTGGACTATGGTGCTTGTCTCTGCGGGCGGCCTTGTTGTCATTGGCCTCGCCGGCACGGCGTTGATTCGCCGCACCATGAAGCCGCTCGATCAGCTCTCCGAGGTGGCCACGAAAGTGTCCCGCCTTCCCCTCGACGCCGGAGAAGTCGGACTTGCCATGCGGGTGCCCGCATCCGCAGCCCATCCCGGCACCGAGGTGGGCAGTGTTGGCCACGCCCTGAACCAGATGCTGGACAATGTGTCCAGCGCACTCGAAGCCCGGCAGAAGAGCGAAATGAAGGTCCGGCAGTTTGTCGCAGACGCCTCGCACGAGCTGCGCACACCCCTGACGGCGATCCGCGGGTACACCGAACTGATGCGGATGACCGAACACTTCACCCCAGACGGCGAGAAGTCCCTGGCCCGGGTGCAGAGCCAGTCCGAGCGGATGACCACCCTGGTGGAGGATCTGCTCCTGCTTGCCCGGCTGGACGAGGGCCGGCCGCTCCGCCTGAGCGAAGTGGACCTCACCCAGCTGGCCATCGAGACGGTGAGCGACGAAAAAGTGATGGCACCGGACCGGGTATGGCACTTGGAGCTCCCGGCGGAGCCGGTGGTGGTCCGCGGCGACACGACCCAGCTCCACCAGGTTCTGGCGAACCTGCTCTCCAACGCACGCAAGCACACTGGAACCGGCACCACAGTGGTGACAGCTGTGCAGCGGGCTCCCGACGGCACCGCCGTGATGACCGTGACGGACAACGGCCCCGGGATCGCCCCGGAGTTCGTGGACCGGGTCTTTTCGAGGTTTACGCGCGCGGATGCGTCGCGCAGGAATCCTGCAACGGGTACAACGCCGGCATCCGGCCAGGCGCGCCCGCACGTGCCGCTGCGCGCACACCGGCTGCCGGCCGCACCGGGTGCGGACTCACACCTCGCCGCCGCGGCTGTCGGCCCGCCCCGAACTGCCGCGTCATCTGAGGGCACCAGCGGGCTGGGATTGTCAATTGTGCAGTCGATTGTGGAAGCCCATGGCGGCACTGTCAGCGTAGCGTCGGTGCCGGGCCGGACCGAGTTCACCGTTCGGCTGCCGGACGCTCCGGCCGAGGACCGGACACCCCGCCGCTCCAGCTAAGCCGCGTAGCAATCCGCCGCGCCGAACCCGCCGCTCCTGTTATCGAAATGTGACATTGGCGTTCCGGTCCTGTACCGTTTTTAGCGTGCGGTCATCACTCGGACCGCATATCCGGATGCACGCCAAACTCTGCCGCCTCCCGGATTCCGCTGGATTAGGCAGAGGCGGGGGACCCAGAGTTCCCGGGCATTTCTGCACATTCCGCCCTTGGGGTGAAGCCGTCACGTGAGATTCCGTGCGGCCGGGTGACCTCATCCGAACCCGACAGCTAACTCCGCAGGCGTTGAGAGGCGACCATGACTGAATTCACGGCACAACCACGCCCTGAGGGCGATGCAAAGCGGCGCTCCAAGCCGTCGCGCCACCGCGCCGAGCCCGCCAAACCGGCGTCGGCCCTTTCCCGCTTCACCACCGGCCTGGGCTCCACCGGCCGCCGGGCGGCAGTTGTTGCAGCGGCGTGTGCGGTGCTCGTGGGAGCCGGCGCCGCCGGCCAGGCGTCCGAGACAGCCACCCGCGACGCCAGCAAAACAAGCAACGCCAGCAACGCCACGGAATCGGCTGTCAGCGCGGATCCGCTGCCGCACCTTGACTTTGAACGCGTCCTGGTGGCGAACCAGACCGATAGCCCGCCGGCCGATGCCCCGGCCCCGGTCTCCGAGGTTAAGCCTGCCGAGTTACCGGCCCCCGCCGCCGCACCGGCGCCGGAGCCCGCGCCGGTTCCTGTTGCCGTCGACGATCCCGCCGGAGCGCAGGCTTATGCGGCCAGCCAACTGGGTGCCCACGGCTGGGACGCCGGCCAGATGCAGTGCCTGGTCAAACTCTGGACCAAGGAGTCTGACTGGAAGACTACTGCCACCAACCCGAGCAGCGGCGCCTACGGCGTGGTTCAGTCCCTCCCGGCCGAGAAGATGGCCAGCGCAGGCGCCGACTACCTCACGAACTACCGGACGCAGATCAACTGGGGACTGAACTACGTCCAGGAACGCTACGGCTCACCGTGCGGGGCGCTGAACTTCCACTACGCGAACAACTGGTACTGAGCTGCGGCGGAGGCATCGGCCCTTCCGACGGGGCCACGGTTTCACAGCCGGAAGGAGATGATGCTGCGGCCGGCGCCGTCGACCCCGACCTCGCAGCCGACGGCTGAATAATCGGCGATGCGCAGCACGCCGTCGGGCAGTTCGCCCGGGTTCGGGCCTACCGCCACCGTCCGCATCCCGGCAGCCAGGCCGGCGGCGATGCCAGCCGGTGCGTCCTCGAAAACCACAGCGTCCGCCGGGTCCACTCCGAGCAGTTCGGCCGCGCGCAGGTAGCCTTCCGGGTGTGGCTTGCCGCGGCCGACGAGATCTGCTGTCACAGCGGTGGCGGGCACGTCAAGACCGGCGGCGGCCATCCGAATGTCTGCCAGCAACCGGTCCGCCGATGTCACCAGGGCGACGGCGTCCGCCGGCAGCAGGCGCAGCAACCCGGCAGCGCCCGGCAATGCCACGATGCCGGCAGTCCTGGCGCGTTCCATGGCACCCAGTTCCGCGGTGAGGGCCACGACATCGGCTCCCGCCGGCGCGAAGCGCCGCACCGTGTCCGCTGCCTGAACGCCATGTGAGGTGCGCAGGATCTCGGCAAGGTCCAGACCATAGCGGGCAGCAAACTCCCCCCAGACCTGTTCCACCACTGCGGTGGAATCAACGAGAGTCCCGTCCATGTCAAAAAGCACCGCTCGGACGGTGAAGGCGGGCGGAAGTGCGGTGCCGGTACCTGAAGTCATCGTCCCATCTTGCCGCGTACCAACCGGATGTTCCGGATCCCTTGGCCGTCAGGAGCCGGTTGACCGTGCCGGGAGCTGGTGTACCGCCCACTTGTTGCCGTCGGGATCGGCGAAGTAGAGGAAACGTCCCGAGTCCTGGACATCGACGCCGCTGACGTCCACGCCGTTGTCCTTGAGCTGCTTGTGGGCGGCCTGAATGTCGCTGACCACGAGTTGCAGGCTCGGCGCCGTACCCGGCGGTGCATCGCTTAGGCCCTCACCGATCGCGATCGAGCAGCCCGAGCCCGGCATCGGATACGGGAACATTAACAAGTTCGAGTTTCCAGTCCATGGGCTCAGGCCAGTCCCGTGTTGAGTTTCCCGGCAGGCCGGAACCCCACTGGGTGGGAAGGTCAGCCGCGCCGGTGTTGCTGCCGGGCGCTGGCTTAGCCGGCCACACCGTAGAGGCGGTCGCCGGCGTCGCCCAGACCCGGGACGATATAGGACTTCTCGTTGAGCTTCTCGTCGATCGAAGCAAGCACGATCGTGACGTTGGCGTCAGCCAGCTCTTCTTCCAGCTTCGCCAGGCCTTCCGGCGCGGCCAGCAGGCAGATGCAGGTGACGTCGGAGGCGCCGCGCTTGAAGAGGAACTTGATGGCCTCGCGCAACGTCCCGCCGGTGGCAAGCATGGGGTCCAGCACGAAGATCTGCCGGTCCGTGAGGTCCTCGGGGAGGCGCTCGGCGTATGTGATGATGTCCAGGGTTTCTTCGTCGCGGGCCATGCCCAGGAAACCGACCTCAGCGGTGGGGACCAGCTTGGTCATGCCCTCGAGCATGCCGAGGCCGGCGCGCAGGATGGGGACAACCAACGGAGTCGGCTTGGTGAAGGCGGTGCCAACGGTGGTGCTGACCGGCGTCTCGATGGTCACCGGTTGGGTGCGGACGTCGCGGGTGGCCTCGTACGCCAGGAGCGTGACGAGCTCCTCGGTGAGCTGGCGGAAGACCGGGGACGGGGTGTTCTTGTCCCGCAGAACTGTGAGCTTATGGGCGACCAGCGGGTGGTCCACAACGAAAGTGCGCATGGGTCAAAACTATCACCCGGCGGATGGGGTCCTGCCCGTGGGACCGGGGGCGCCGGCGTCGTGCTTCTCAGCCGAAGTGCTGCCGCCGGTGGCGTCGGCGTTAAGGTGGACCTCGTTGTCAAACGTCGGGGCTGGACCGGCCTGTTCGCGGTGCCGCAGGACGTGGAAGAGCCGGTGGGCCAGGATCACTATCCCGACCCATGCCAGGCCCAGAATCCAGCCGAAGATCACATCGGTCATCCAGTGGTGGCCCAGATAGACCCGGCTCATTCCCATCGCGAAGATGAAGACCGCGCCGGCCGCTATCAGGCCCACCCGGGCGATGGTGCGTGTGATCTGCAGGCATGCGAGGTACACCACCAGGCCGATCACCACAGTGGTATTGAGTGTGTGGCCGCTGGGGAACGATGGCGAGGATTCATAGGGCGGGACGGCGTCGGTGTGGTCCGGGCGGGTCCGGCCGATCAGTTTCTTGCCGATGGCGGTTGCCGTCACAGAGACCGCGGCGGCGCCTCCGATCAGGATCAGCGGCCGCCAGGTCCGGCTGGCCCAGATGAGCGCCGCCGTGAGCAGGCTGGCCAGGATGGGCATCCCGATCCCGCCGCCGATATTGGTGAATCCCGTGACGAACGAGTCGAGGGCGGGACTGCGCAACTGTTCCATCATCCCGAGGGTGGGCTTGTCCAGGTTGGCCAGGCCGGCGTCGTCCACCACGTTGTCGTAGACCTCGGCGCTTAGCAGGGCCAGGACCAGCACCACCACACCGCCGATCAGCATCGTGGCCCATAGCGCCGCGTAGGGCACCACCCATTTACCCCAACGGCGGGTCAACCAGCCCTCTGTCCCGGTGTTCACGGTTTCTCCCGAATGTTGTGCCGGGCAGCCGGGCTGCACAGCTTGCTTACTGTCGAAACTATCATTGAGCCATGACTTCCCCCGACCCCCGCCATGCCGATTGGATGGGCCTGGCCCTTGAGGACGCTCGTGCCGCGCTGGCCACTGCGGACGTACCGATCGGCGCCGTTGTCATTGGTCCGGACGGTACGGTGCTCGGCCGCGGCCGCAACGAACGCGAGGCCCTCGGGGACCCGACGGCGCACGCCGAGATGGTAGCCATCCGGGCGGCTGCCGCGCGGCTGCAGGAGCCTGATTCGCGGGGCCAAAACGGCGGGGACGGCTGGCGTTTGGCGGACTGCACCCTGGTGGTGACGCTGGAGCCTTGCGCCATGTGTGCCGGGGCCGTGGTGTTGGCCCGGATTCCGCGCGTGGTATTCGGAGCGTGGGACGAGAAGGCCGGGGCCGCCGGCTCCGTCTTCGACATCCTCCGCGAGCGCCGGCTCAACCACTGGGTGGAAGTGTATGGCGGGATCAGGGAGTCCGAAAGTGCGGCGCTGCTGCGGGATTTTTTTGCCGGCCACCGCGGCAGCTAAGCCCGGTCGGGTCCTCTTCACCGATTCCGTACACTAGCTGGAGCCGGTTGCGGCTGCCGCCAGGCCGTCGATCCGCTTTTGCGGGGTGGCCGGCGAGTCGAGGCTGAAGGCGCGAAAGTCGCCCAAGTCCGCACGGATCCACTCCTGAACTTCGGCGATCCGCCGGATCACGGCGGCCGTGGGCCGGTGGAACACCCACGGAACGATCCGTTCCTTCCCGGGATCGTACTGCCAGAGCCCGATGATCCGGCCCCGGTCGAAAATCGGATGATCCGGAAGGTCCGCCTGAAGGGCAAGCGAACCCCTCGTCATCAGGTGCCGGTCCTCCTCGGCCAGCATTTCCGCCGCGTTGCGCCGCAGGAGCGTTAATGAGTCGGTTCCGGCGAGCAGTTGGATCTGCTCGCCGGCTGGCTCCTCGAAGGCCGCGAGGCGCCCGACGTCCGCGGGCAGCATCCACAGCGCCTCGCCGGCGGCAGTGGCTACTTCCGCCGCGCCCGCTGCCGCAAGCGCCGCCTTGCTCTGGGCCACTGTAAAAGCCGTGAACCATTGTGACTGCTTGAACGTGGCCCCTCCGGTCCAGCCGAGGTAGCGACGGATCAATTCGGTGCGGGCTTCGTCATCGTCGATCTGGCCCGGCGGCAAATTCCACAGGTCATAGGCGTAGCGCTGCTGGTCCAGGCGTCCGTTGGCCGGAACCCGGCGGATCCGTCCCTGCGACTGCAGGATTCCCAGTGCCGTGGGCAGCGTGGTGGCGGCGCCCTTCTTTTTGCCTTCCTCCCCGAGGTTCCGCACCGAATCGCCCAACTCCTCCTTGAGTTGCCGGGGGTCCATCGGGGCTGCTGCCTCGGCCAGAGTATGGAGCACCTGCTCCTCCAGCAGTGTGATTTCGCCGCGGTCCACACCGAGCCTGCCGAGCACCTTGACCGCGGACTCGGCCGCATCCCGGCCGAGCCGCAGCGCCCACGCAAAGTCGTCCCGGCCCATAACGTAGGTGCAGCCGCGCGCAGCCGGGAGTTCCAGGATCCGGCGCGCCAGGACATCGGCGTCCGCTTGTTCGCGGCGGATTCCGGCCCGGGCAAAGAGTGCGAGGTAGGGGTTGGCGCCACCCACGGAGCGGGCCCATCCGGCCCGGGCGAACACCTGCTCCGCGGTACAGCCGGTCAACGAGCCGTCCAGTCCCTGCTTGTGCCAGGCCCACGCGCGCAGCCGCTCCCGGGTGAGGGTCCTGGCCGGCGGCGTGTTCGCCGGCAGTGGCTGCATAGTAAGTGGCTCGGGGGTCATGGGGTCATTGTCCCCCTGCCGATGCGGCAGGGGAATCTTCCACGGCAGGCATTTTCCGGCGGTCCGGCCGTCGGCGGCCCGTCCGGACGCTCCGGTCTCAGCATTTCACCCGGACCGGCCCCTGGCATCCCAGCCGGGCAGACCGTTCCCGTCAAGAAGCCTGAAGAAATATCACAACCCCGGTAAATCCCCTCGCCGGGGTTGACAAGGAGCAGGCAGGCAGACAGTGTCAAGCATGGTTATTCCATTTATTGGATAAAACAAGGAGGATCCATGAAAAAGAAGGCTCGTGCCGCTTTGGCTCTCATTACGGCCTGCGCTTTAGCACCGATCGGGATTGCGGCCTCTTCGGCCCCCGCCAGTGCCGCCAACTTGGGGCACTGCTCATCATTGACCCTCGACAGGGTCTCGTACTTCCCAAACCACGATTACGTGGTTGGCTCCTGCGTACCCCCAACAAGGGCCCGGGCGCTCGACTTATGCTTCGCGTCGAATGCCACGTGACCGGCTGGAGGAACGTGTACGTCACGCTCAACTATGGGGCGTCGTTCCGCGTCGACTCCGGGTGTGGAGGATGGGGCGCCCGCCAGGTTACCTACAGTCCGACCTAAGGAACAACTTGATGAAAAAACTTCGTACGCTCACGGCCTCCATCGGCACCGTGGCCCTCAGCGCAATGTTCCTTATTGGTGCACCGGCACCAGCAATGGCCGGCGTTGGTGGATGCTCATCACTGGCGGCCGACGGGCAATACATCGTGGGCAGCTGCACCGCCAACAACCCCGGCCCCAACGCAACGATCACCGTGGCTCATTCTTGCTTCGGCCTAAAAAACGGCGCAAGCATCCGCAAGACGATCACAGTGGGCTACGGATCATCCTTCAGGGTGAAATCTTCGTGCTGGACCTGGGTCACACAACTGGATCGCGTCGGATAACGTCAAGGGCCGACAAAAACGAGGTGGCACTGCCCGAGTCGGCCACTCGACGCCCGCCTGCCGTGTTCGGCAGGCCCAGCGAATAGCAGTTTCTAAAACCAACTGATCAACACGATGGAGATCAAAATTGAAACGTAAACTGATCGCTTACCTGGCTGCCCCTGTGGCGGCTGCGGCGGTATTTATTGGTGGAGCGCTGCCAGCACAAGCGGCCACGCCCCGGGTGTCCTATTACTCATCCCTTTCCCAGTGTTCCCAGGCTGCCGACTACTTCAGTCAGCGCGGCACAATCGTGCAGTTTTGTACCGCCGATGTCTACATAAACGGGAAGCCGTCCAGGTGGCGATTGATGTACAACCTGTAGGAACCGGGCCACACGGCACATTGGCGTTGAACCAGCCGGCGATGATCAGAAAGTACGCGGGCGGTTAGCCTCGTAAGCCTGAATCACGCGGCTGCGAATTGGACGCCAGGAACCCGGAGCGCGGCAGGCCCGCCGGAGGCAGGGAGCGTTAAGCTGCACCCTGTTTTCGGCCGGCGCCGGAGTCCGGGCCGGCCTCGAAGTCGAGCGTGTAGCTGGCCCACGCGTCTGGGGTTTCGCGCAAGGTGACCTCCAGCCCGGCGAGCTCGCGCCCGTCCGCACCGGTGCGGATCCTGGCCGCTACGGCGTCGGCGATGTACTGGGCCAGGGCCTCGGTGGTGCTGAGCCTGGCGGCGAAATCAGGGTGCTCGTCAAGGTTCTTGTAGTTCAGGCCGTCAAGGATGGAATCCAGCACGGTGCCGGCCTCGCCAATATCCACAACGATCGAGTCGGCGTTTAGGGTGCGTCGGCGGAAGGTCACTTCCGTGACGAAAGTGGCACCGTGCATCCCTGGGCGGGCCCGAAAGCAGGGCGCGGGAGGCTGTGGGCAATCATAAAGTTGCGGCGGACGGTCAGGCTGAACACGGATTTACCTCGTGGCTTCTGTGGTGGCTGGCTTCACGGATTTGCTATGCACTCGCCGGGTATTCAATAACGTGGCAGAGCGCGTCCAGTACGCCGTCGGAGAGCTGCTGGACGACGTCGGGCAGCTCCGCGAGCGGAGACGAGCCGGTGAGGAACACCTCGAACGCGGGATCGCTCAGCAGAGCGACGGCGAGCCGGAGCCGGTCGGCGTTGGTGCGGCGGTGGCGGCGCGCACGGGCCACAACGCCCACCTGGCTGGCGCGGATGGACAGCCTGCGGGCGTGGAAATCTTCGCCCAGCGGGACGCTAACTTTACGGTCGGCGTACCAGGACATTTCAATGACGTCGCCGTCGTCGCCCGCGAGCTGCAGGGCTCGCTCAAGGCCCGCTTCCGAAGCGGAGCAGTGGATAACGATGTCGCAGTCGCCCAGGGCATCGTCCGGGTGGCTGAACTCCACGCCGAGCGTCTCGGCGAACGCCCGCTTGGCCGGGTCGACGTCGATCAGCTGCAGCCGTCCGAGTGGAAAGGAGCCCAGGAGCTTGGCCACCATGCCGCCGACGAGGCCGGCGCCGATGACGGCGACGCGGTCACCCAGGCGCGGACCGGCCTCCCAGATCCCGTTGATCGCGGTCTCGACGGTGCCGGTCAGCACGGCGCGGCGGGCCGGTACGTCCGCCGGAACCACGGTGAGTGACTCCACCGGGACGATGTACAGGTCCTGGTGCGGGTACAGGCAGAATACCGTTTTGCCCGCCCAGTCCACCGGACCCGCCTCGACGATGCCGACGGAGAGGTAGCCGAACTTCACCGGGGACGGGAAGGAGCCTTCCTGGTTAGGGGCGGCCATTTCCTCCGCCACGCACTCCGGTACGCGGGCGTTGTGGACCACCAGCTCGGTGCCCTTGCTGATGCCGGAGTAGAGGCTCCGCACCAGCGCCTCGCCGGGCCCGGGGGCCGGCAGGTCCTCGCGCCGGAGCTCCCCTTTTCCAGGCCGACCGTCCAGTAAGCGGTGGCGGTGCTCTGCTGCGGTGGTTGCTCGTCTGAATTGCTCATCTTGCTGACGAATCTAGTCCCCTACCCATGCGCGGGGAAGCCCGGGCCATCCCGGGCGCGCCGCCGCCAGCGGTCCCGGGGCGGCGTTGGGCGATCTGTCGGGGTGCCGTTTTGTGCATCAGCGCTTGGCTCCGGTAACCTATTCAGGTTGGTGACGTGTCCGAGCGGCCGAAGGTGCAACACTCGAAATGTTGTTTGGTGAAAGCCAACGTGGGTTCAAATCCCACCGTCACCGCCAATGAGAAAGGCCCTGCTTCCCTTGCAAACAAAGGGAAGCAGGGCCTTTTGCTTTGACCTGGATGGACTCATCGGCAAAGAACTGGCAAAACTTGCCGTCCTGGGGTTGCGGCAGCCCTTGTTGACCGGTGACAACATTCAATGACGTACGACGACCTGGAACTCCTCTGCCCTTAAACGCTCTCCATCTTCGCTGCGGCGGCGCTTATGCTGATCGGTGGTCTCATCCACAGACGGTCATCCGGCCCCCGGCCGATGTCCCGCTATCTCTTCGGCACGATTGTCGGATCGATTCTCTACGCAGTGTTCGCTGGCGTCCTTGCCGCTAGGACGTTTCCGCCGCCGTACGACCCGTACCTGCAATCGGGCCGGGGACTCGATCTGCGCGGAATCGGCTTCGTTCTGGGCGGCTTGAAACAGCCAGCCGGCTATCACCGGTTGCCGCGGCCAGCTCCAGTCCGGAGCGCGCGTTCGAGCAGGACCAGCCGGGCAGCCCAGAACACGAACAGGAAAGCACCAACTGCCAGGAGCAAAGCATTAGGCCAGCTGAAACCCCGATCCAGCAGCCGGAACCATGCCGGGCCGGCAACCGTCGTCGAAACGAAGATCCCCAGCCACCCGGCCAGCCGCGTGCCATAGCGTTCGGTTGGCGTCTTCTCCATCAGTCCCCCTGCATCATTGAAGTACGGTGCCGCCCTTGCGGGCTGTCGACGACACGATGCCTAGCCCATCGATCTCGTCCAGTGTTGCCACAATGGCCGCACAGGACTGCGGTGAGCCGGCCTGGGTCTCGCCGTGCCAAAACACCTGCTGCAGTCGGATTCATCAGTCCACAGAGAATCTTCAGGAGGGTCGACTTCCCGGCCCCGTTCGGACCGAGCAGACCGACACACTCGCCCCGGCCAATACCAAAGGTCACTCCTGCGATTCCTGTTTTCTGTCGATACCTCTTTTCCAGGCCTGTCACTGAGACGATTGGTTGCGCGGCCATAGTATTAGCTCCGCTTCCGCAGGAGTCCGATGAAAACCCCGAGCACAACCAGCAGGATCAGGCCGACAGCCAACGTAATGCCCAGGAGGACGGGCTGGGTGCCAGTCACGGCCAGCATCGCGGTCAGGCCGCCCAGCGTGGCTACGAGGGCACCAAGTACGGCGATAAGGGGGATGGTTGCCTTGCCTTGCGTCATTCGCATCGTCGCTCTTTTCTGCAATTTGATGTCGTGGGAAATGCCTGTGGGGCGGAAATAAGACGTCCACCCCCACAGGGACAATCATTTCTAGGTGATGGCTACGCCGATGCCGACCCCGCCGTAAACAAGACCGCCGCCAACAACTGCGCCTACGCCGATTCCGGCAACCCATTCGCCCCATCCGGGCGCGTCGAGCTCTTCACGCTGCTCAATCTGAGCGAGTCGGTTCTCCATAGTCCTTAACTCCCCTCAGAAGTAGAAGGATGCAATTGTCCATTCGCTGGACAAAAAGAGAATCTAACAGACCGAACGTGAAGCCCTGCCGCAGCAGGGCCGACACTCCTCATGTGACTTGCAGTTCGCCGGGGAGCATGAAATAACCCTGACGCCAACGGAGTGGTAGCTGCCAGAACTTGGAAGGCACGAGGATTCCGACCTAGCCCGGCCCGGAAGGATGCCGCTGCCATGGCCATCCGGCCGTAGAAACCCCAACCGGTTCAGCTTTCAGCGAAACTACGCACTGCGCGGCTCAGCCCAGCCGCGGTCGCGGGGAATGTCGCGGAATCGGCGGTACGGCCCGGTGCCGGCGTCGAGAATTGCCTAGGTGTCCGTTCGGGTCGAGAACGACGAAACCGAACTTCTCGACCTTATTGCCACGGTTGCGAAGATCGCCGGGGGAGCTCTGATGGGTCACGGATCTGAACGCTGGCGATGCGGCGCCGTTGGCCGCACACGCGCAGCAGCTGCTCTGCACCCCCGGACAGGTCGTGCACCATGCGGCCACCACCTATCGCGGAGCTGGCAAAACCGACGCGAAGCCTCCAACCGGCTCGTGCTGCGGATCAGGATCAGATCAGCGCTGAGCTGCAGCTGCCCACTGCCCGTCGAACGGATCTGATGTGTGCCCGGGATCTTTGCTGGCGCCCGCGCCTAGCCCGCCGGGTGCGCGACGTCCTCCAGCACCGTCCGGTCGAAGAAGCGGATTTCGCCGGTTTCCGGGAAATACACGGGAACAACAGAAGTGCTGGGGTCCTTCGAAGTTTCATAGATTTCCGGTGCACCGCCATGCCTGCGGGCAATCGTTCCGACTAGATCCGTACCGCGGACCGTGACGGTCCGGTATTTGTAGCTCATGGCGCTCCTTTGGTGACGTGGGACACAGCCTACTCTTCGGAGCTCGGCATGGTGCGTCGCGGAAGAATACCCGGCCCGCACTGGGGCACAATGCGTCTATGACCAATGACGCTCCACGCCCGGTCTACTTTCTTTCGGACAGTACGGGCATCACCGCAGAAACACTCGGCAACACCCTGCTGACTCAATTCCCTGAGAACCTTTTTGACCGCATCACGGTCCCGTTCATCACCACTGTCGACCAGGCCAGGGCCGTCGTCAAAGTCATTGACAACCTAGCCGCCACCGGGCTGCAGCCGATCGTCTTCTCCACCGCCGTCGGCAGCGACATCCGCCAGGCCCTCGGCACCTGCCAGGGGATCATCGTGGATCTCATCGGGACGCACGTCGGCCAGTTGGAGCGGGCCCTCGGAAGCGAAGCCAGCGGCGAACCGGGCCGGGCCCACGGCCTGGGCAACGCAGCCCGCTACCAGTCCCGGATGGCCGCCGTCGAATACGCCATGGAGCACGACGACGGGCAGAGCCTGCGTGCGCTCGAAAAAGCCCAGGTGATCCTGGTGGCGCCGTCGCGCTGCGGCAAGACCCCCACCACCATGTACCTGGCGTTGCAGCACGGCATCTTCGCCGCCAATTTCCCGCTGGTGGACGAGGATTTTGAACGCGAAGGCCTCCCCAAGCCGCTGCGTCCCTTCGTGTCGAAGTGCTTCGGCCTCACCACCAACCCGCTCCGGCTGAGCCAGGTCCGCACCGAACGCCGCCGCGGCTCGCCCTACGCGTCGCTGCGGCAGTGCGGCTTCGAGCTGCGCAGCGCCGAGCGGCTGTATGTCTCGCACGGGATCCCCTACCTGAATTCGGCCAGCGTGTCCGTCGAGGAAATGGCCGCCACCATCCTCCAGAAAATGAACCTTAAACACTAAGGCGCCCATTCACTAGTGTTGCGTGGACCACATCAGCTGGAACCACCGGCGCGGACCTGTCACTGTGGACAGGAATTGCGCCATCAACTGGCTGCCGCCCGAAGCGGGCCGCGGCACCGATTGCCACCATCTGCAAAGGAGCAGCAACCATGACGACAGACATCCTGTGGTTCTCAGAACTCGGCCTCAAAGATCTGGACCGGGTGGGCGGCAAAAACGCCTCCCTCGGCGAGATGGTGCAGAACCTGACCTCTGCCGGCGTCCAGGTACCTGACGGGTTCGCTACGACGGCAGATGCCTACCGCAGCTTCCTGGCCGGCTCCGGCCTGGACCAGAGGATTGCCGACCGGCTCGTCGGCCTGGATACCGATGACGTGACGGCGTTGGCAGCCGCGGGCCAGGAGATCCGAACCCTGATGCGCGAGACGCCCTTCCTGCCGGACTTTGAAGCCCAGATCCGCGCCGCATACCAGGCGCTTGTGGAAAAGCACGGGGGCTCCGACGACCTGTCCTGGGCGGTCCGCTCCAGCGCGACGGCGGAAGATCTTCCCGATGCCTCCTTCGCCGGGCAGCAGGAGACGTTCCTGAACGTCCGGGGCATCGAGAACATCCTGGTGGCCATCAGGGATGTCTTCGCGTCCCTCTACAACGACCGGGCCATCGCCTACCGGGTGCACCACAAGTTCGAGCACGCCGACGTGGCGCTCTCGGCCGGCATCCAGCGGATGGTGCGTTCCGACGTCGGCGCTTCCGGCGTTATGTTCACAATGGACACCGAATCCGGGTTCCAGGACGCTGTTTTCGTCACCTCCTCCTACGGCCTCGGCGAGGCCGTAGTCCAGGGGGCCGTTAACCCGGACGAGTTCTACGTGTACAAGCCCGCCCTCGAGGCAGGGCGCCCGGCCATCCTCAAGCGCGGCCTGGGTGAGAAGGCCCTCCAGATGACGTACACAAGCAACCGCGAAATCGGGCACACCATTGACTTCGTTCCGGTGGAGGCGTCCCTGCGGAACCGCTTCAGCCTTGACGACGACGACGTCGAGCAGCTCGCCCGGCACGCCGTCGCGATCGAGAACCACTACGGACGGCCCATGGACATCGAATGGGGCAAGGACGGGATCGACGGCGGCCTGTACATCCTGCAGGCACGCCCGGAGACCGTGCAGTCCCGGCGCACCTCCGGCAGCCTGAGCCGATTCCGGCTGAACGGCTCCGGCCGGGTGCTGGTCGAGGGCCGCGCCATCGGCCAGCGCATCGGGGCCGGCCGCGTCCGGATCCTCACCGCGATTGACCAGATGGCCGCCTTCAAGACCGGCGACGTCCTGGTCGCGGACATGACCGACCCGGACTGGGAACCGATCATGAAGCGCGCCTCCGCCATCGTGACCAACCGCGGCGGACGTACCTGCCACGCGGCCATCATCGCCCGGGAACTGGGGATTCCCGCCGTCGTCGGCACCGGTGGCGCCACCGACGCCCTCTCCGACGGCCTTGAGGTCACCGTCTCGTGCGCCGACGGCGAGACCGGGCTGATTTACGAAGGGATCCTGGACTTTAGCGTCGAGGAAACCGAGATCACGCAGCTGCCCGAAGCGCCGGTCAAGGTCATGATGAACGTCGGCACCCCCGAGCAGGCGTTTACGTTCGCGCAGCTGCCCAACCACGGGGTGGGCCTGGCCCGGCTGGAATTCATCATCAACCGCCAGATCGGCATCCACCCGAAGGCACTGCTGAACATGGCCGACCAGCCCGCGGAGGTGCTGGCGGAAATCAAGGAGCGGATCGCCGCCTATGGCAGCCCGCGCGAGTACTACATCAAGCGCCTCGCCGAGGGTGTGGCGACCATCGCTGCGGCCTTCGCACCGGAACCGGTGATTGTGCGGATGTCCGACTTCAAGTCCAACGAGTACGCGAATCTCCTCGGCGGACCGGCCTACGAGCCGCACGAGGAGAACCCGATGATCGGGTTCCGCGGCGCCTCGCGATACCTGGAGCCGTCCTTCCGGGACTGCTTCGACCTGGAGTGCGAGGCCCTGTCCTTTGTCCGGAACGAGATGGGCCTGACCAACGTGAAGTTGATGATCCCGTTCGTGCGCACCGTGGATGAGGCCAGCGGCGTGATCGACCTGCTCGCAGAGAACGGCTTGCGCCGCGGCGAAAACGGCTTGGAAGTCATCATGATGTGCGAAATTCCGTCCAACGCGCTGCTGGCCGATGAGTTCCTGGACTACTTCGACGGCTTCTCCATCGGTTCCAACGACATGACCCAGCTGGCACTGGGCCTGGACCGGGATTCCGCGATCGTCGCCGGCAGCTTCGATGAGCGCAACCCCGCCGTCAAAAAGCTCCTCAGCATGGCGATCAAGGCCTGCAAGTCGCGCGGGAAGTACGTCGGCATCTGCGGCCAGGGCCCGAGC
Source organism: Arthrobacter sp. H16F315 (assembly GCF_024124825.1). Classification (GTDB taxonomy): domain Bacteria; phylum Actinomycetota; class Actinomycetes; order Actinomycetales; family Micrococcaceae; genus Arthrobacter. The sequence continues at coordinate 408,934 of NZ_JAMXSS010000002.1, forward strand.
GACCACCCGGACTTCGCTGAATGGCTGGTCGACGAAGGCATCGATTCGGTCTCGCTGAACCCCGACACCGTTGTGGACACCTGGATCCGGCTCGCCGGAGCCGCCGCAACGTCGCCGGCCGCGGCGAGCTAAGGTTCTTGCGCCAGTGCCGCGGGATGGGGTTTCGCGCCTTTCCCGCGGCCACTCGGAGTGATGACCGACCAGCAGCAGACCTGGCACGAGAAACACCAAGCCTCGCCCACCCAGGGCCAGCGCGCCAGCGCGCCGGCTACATCGAGGGCCTCGACCCAGGCGGTACACAGCATCGCCGGCGCTGGACTCCGGCGCTGGACGCTTGCACAAGACAGAACCGGCGTCACCGTCAATTGGTCCATTGAACGGTGGCAGCCACCCGGGGTTAGCTTGGAATCATCACCGTTCCGCACCAATGACGTTCAGGACCCCTCGTGACTTTGCAGCAAGATCGGGCCAGCGGCGCCCCGGCTTTGGACCGACGTACCACCCGGAGGCCGGCTCAAAGACCTGCCGGTTGACGAATTGTGCCCTGACGACTGCCACTTCTGCTCAGGACCCGAGACGGACTGACACCGGCCGGTTCCCGGGCGCCCAGCGCTTTCGCAGCCCGGTAGAATCCGCCGGTAGAATCGGGGGACAACCCGCAGCCGGCAACGCCCGCGGGAGCAACCATGGCCGCCGCTGGTGAAGGGAGTGTTCTGTGCGCACAGCCGCCCGGGCACCATTCCACGCCCTGCGTTCTGCCATGGTGGCGCTCACCGTCCTGTCCCTGGCGGCGGGCGCGCACACGCTGGCCGGCGGACAATTGCCGGTGTCCGGCATCCTGCTGGCCCTCCTGGCCCTGACCGGGCTGGCCGCCACCACCGCGACCCGGCTCAAACTGAACCTGCCGGCACTCGCCGGGCTGTTGGGTGCCGGACAGCTGCTGCTGCACGAGGCCTTCACTGCCTTGAGCCCCCGGCCGTGGGCGGATCTGCGTCCGGGCCGGCCGGCCCCGTCGCGTCGCACCATCTTGCGGCGATCCCGCACTTCCTCGGCCCTGAGCTGCAGACTGCCTCCACCGGCACGGCGGCCGAGGCCCCGTTTGTTTCGCTCCTGATGTTGGCCGGCCATGCGCTGGCGACTCTGCTCTGCGCCGTCCTGCTCGCCCGCGGCGAAGACGCCCTGTGGTCCCTCGCGGCCTGGCTGCGTCCCCTGCTCCGGCTCCCCGCGCCCGTAGCGCCCGACGCCGTTGCGGTTCCGGCTGTTACCGGCTGGCCCGCGGAGTGCGCACCGCTGCCGTGGCGGAACCTTCGGCGCGATAGCGGCCGCGGGCCCCCGCCGCCGTCCTTGTATTTTCCTGACTCCTTTCCCGGCCGCGGCCGCGACCGGCCCCCACCAGCGGGTCCGGATCATAAGCAGCGCCGCGCCACCCCCATTTTTGTGCGCCTGCCGCTGTGCTGCGCGCAGGCCTGAAAGGCAACCCCTGTGAAGACCTTTTCCACCTCCGCCATCCGCCGCACCCTCTCCGGAACGGCCTTGGCCGGCGGAACCGCCGCGCTGATGCTTGCCGGCATCTCCGGCGCTTCCGCGCACGTCGGAGTAACCCCGGACACGACGGGCGCCAACTCCTACGCCTTGCTGACCTTTGGGATCCCGCACGGCTGCGACGCGTCCGGCACCACCAAAGTCACCATCACCCTCCCCGCCGAACTCAACGACGCCCAACCCACGGTCAACCCCAATTGGACGGCCGCCAAAGTCACCGAACAGCTGGCCGAGCCGAAAAAGCTCGCCGACGGCACCTCCATCACCAAACGCACCAGCCAGATCGTCTACACCGCCAAAGCCCCGCTGGATCCGGCCTTCCGCGACGTCCTGGTGCTTTCGGTCAAACTGCCCGACGCTGCGGGCAAGACCCTGTACTTCCCGACGCTGCAGAACTGCGAGGTCGGCCAGACGGACTGGTCGCAGCTCCCCGCCGAGGGGCAGGACCCGCACGCGCTCAAGGCGCCGGCGCCGTCCGTGACGGTCACGGCGGCCGCTGCGGCCGACGGGCACAGTGCCCATGCCGCCAGCACCTCCGACGCCGCGCCGGAGGCGGTCCAGGCCACCGCGGTGAACGACGACGGAGCCCAGGCCCGCAGCTGGGCTGGACTGGTGGCAGGCGTCGGCGGGCTCGCCCTCGGCGGACTCGCCCTGGCCCGCAGCCGAAGCAACACCCCGGCGCCAGTTCGCACCCCGGCGCCCGCTTCCGCGGCCAGGGAGTAGCTGACCCACGATTGATGCCCGGAAATCACAATCCGGGCATCAATCGGACAGCGCTGCCGTGGCGTCGTTGACTCAGGCAACATCGGGCGTGAAGGTGGTGCCATGACGGCTCAGCGAATCAACACCAGACTGGTATTTACGACGGCAGCGGCCGCGGCGGCACTCCTCCTCGCCGGCTGCGGCACCGGAACACCGCAGTCCCAAACGTCCAGCACTCCGGTGTCCTCCCCGGAAACCTCCGCCAGCCAGTCGGCCGGGGCGGCAGCTACCGCCCCCTCGGCCTCGGCCTCGGCCTCGGCACCGGCACCTTCCACCCCCGCGGGCCCGGGCTTGTGCAAGGCCGCCGGCCTGACCGCCACGACCGATGCCACCGGCGGCGGCGCGGCCGGCAGCGTCTACATGCAGCTGATCCTGACGAATTCCGGCACCGAACCGTGCCGGCTGGTGGGCTTCGCCGGCGTCTCGCTCACCGCCGACGCGAACGGTGCCCCGATCGGCGCCCCAGCGGCGCGGGACGAGTCCACGCCCTCCGCCGAAGTGCTGCTCGCACCGGGACAGGCCGGAACCGCCACCCTGCGCTACACGCAGGCCCGCAACTACTCGGACTGCACCCTCGTTCACGCGGCGGGCTTTCGGGTCTACCCGCCCGAGGACACCGCGTCCTTGTTTATCGCCGAACCACATGACGCCTGCAGCAACGCCGGCATCAACGTGCTGACCATCGGGGCGTTCACCGGCAAGTAGCCCCACCGCACCGCGTGACTCCCAGCAGCCGGTGCTGCGCCTAGTCGGTGTCGCCGAGAACGGCCCAGCCGTAACCGTCCAGGGTAAGAGTGCCGCGGTCCGGATGCTTCCCGCCCCGCCCCGCCAGTAACGCGGCGGCCGAGGCGGGCACGGACACTTCCACGGGAGCGCCCGAGAGGTTCAGGGCTACCGTGAGCGAACCGCCGTCTCCGCTGGCCTCATAGACGAGGTGTTCGTTGCTGATTGTGAGTACCCTGGTGCGCGCGGAGTGCAGCCACGCGTGCCGGCGTCGGAGGCTGATCAGTTCCTGGTGCAGGTGGTAGACCGGCCAGCCAAGCCCGGCGAGCTCTGCCGGGGTGCCCGGGAAGGCCGGCCGGACCGCGTCGTCTCCTCCAGCCCGGTCCTCCTTAACACCGCGAAAGGCCTGCTCGTCGCCGTAATAGATCGACGGTGTGCCGCCCACTGTGAGGAGCACCGCCAGTGCCAGCGGCAACTGCTCCGGATCCGTCAGCCGGCTCGCCAGCCGGGTGACGTCGTGATTGCCCACAAACGTCAACGGGGTAAAGGTCGCCAGGAAGCCGTTGTGCCGCTCCAGCGCAGCGGCCAGTTCGTAGAAGTTGCCGTCATTCAGCGAACTCCACACGGCCTTCCAGAGTTCGTATTGGGTGACGGCATCGAGGGTACTTGCCTGCACTTCACGGGCATAGTCGCCGTGGATATATTCACCCACGAAGTACGCGTCCGGATAGTCACTGCGCACCTGCGCCAGGACCGGTTTCCAGAACGACGGCGGCACGGCATACGCCGCGTCCAGCCGCCAACCGTCCGCTCCGCGCCCCAACCAATGCTTCATAACGTCCGCGACGAACTCGGCAACCTGGGGTTCCTCGTGGTTCAGCGCGACCAGGTGATGGTGGCCTTCGAAGTCCTTGTAGCCCGGCTCGACGCCGGGGGCCCAGCCGGCTTCGGGCCAGTCCAGCCGGAACCAGGAACCGGTGGGTGCTGCCGGACCGTCTGCAAGAACCTGGCGGAACGGCCCGAAGCTGCGCCCGGTGTGGTTGAAGACGCCGTCGAGCAGGACCTTCAAACCGCGGGCGTGGGCCTGGGCAACCAGTTCGTCGAAGTCGTTGTCGTCGCCCAGCCGCGGATCGATGCGGTAATAGTCAGTCGTGTCGTAGCCGTGCGATTCGGAGGCGAAGACCGGGCCGAGGGCCAGCCCGGAAGCCCCCAGCTCCACTGCGTAATCCAGCCAGGCGTGCAACCGGTCCAGGCGGTGGACCACCGGTTCCGCGGCGGTGCCTGCTGCTGCGTCGGCGCCGGTGAAACCCAGCGGATAAACCTGCCACCAGATTGCGTGCTGTACCCAGGTCGGCTCACTCATCAGGCATGCCCTCTCTGTCAGTGCGGTGGAATCGGCCGCGGGGCCAATCGGCCCTAAAGTCTTTCCGAAGTATCCGGCAGTTGCTCCGTGAACAGGTTAGGCCTGCGCAGCACGTCGCCGCGGCCACCATCAAGATTGCAGCAAGAAGAACGAGTATTAGCAAACGCGGGAGCCGCCCACTGTCGAGACCGGACGGACGGCCGACGACCGTTGTCCGGGCAGCTCGGGTGTGACATGTTTGTGCCGTGGATGATCTCCGGGTTCGACGGCTCAGCCGGGGCGATGTGGCCGTGGCACGTGATCTGTTCGCCATGATGGCGGACGTCTTCGCGGAGCATGCCAAGGATGGGGTTCTCGAGCCACTCAGCGACGGCTACCTTGTCCGGCTTCTCGATCAGGATACATTCTGGGCCCTTGCGGCATCCGTCGGTGGCGATATTGTCGGAGGCCTCACGGCGCACACGTTGCCGATGACCCGGTCCCCGATATCGGAGGTGTTCATCTACGACCTTGCGGTGCGCCGGGACCACCAGAGGCAAGGCGTCGGGAGCCGCCTGGTTCACGAATTACGTGAGCAGGCCGCGGCCGCAGGCATCCACGAGGTTTTCGTCCCGGCCGATAATGCGGACACACACGCCCTCGACTTCTACCGGGCGCAAGGAGCCGAGGCTTCCGCAGTGACATTCTTCACCTTCCCGCCCCGGTAGTGGTCCGGCCACACACCGGGCCCGCTTGATCAGGCGCTCATTAACACCGCGGACCTGATCCACCCAGGCCGGGCCGGGCAACAAAGCCAAAAATCAGCCTGCTGAGCATCGCGGTCGCTGAGGCGATGCCGGGGCCGCCCGTGACTGTCAGTGCCGTAGGGCATGATGGAGGAATGAAGGGGCAGGAACTCGCTGGCGGCACACTCGCAGCGGAGGCTATGGACCGGTTCAGCCGGCCAACCCGGGACTGGTTCCTGGGCGCCTTCACCGCGCCCACACCCGCCCAGGACGGGGCCTGGAACGCGATTTCCTCCGGCGCGCATGCCCTCGTCGTCGCCCCCACCGGTTCCGGCAAAACACTCGCAGCCTTTCTCTGGGCACTCGACCGCCTGCTCATCGCGGCCCCCCGCTGAGCCCGAGGGGCTGCCCGGCCTTGACGCCGTTAAAGGCGCCCGCCAAAAGACGCCCAAACGCAAAACCCGGGTGCTCTACATCTCTCCGCTCAAGGCGCTCGGCGTCGACGTCGAACGCAACCTGCGCGCACCGCTGATCGGCATCACCCAGACCGCCAAGCGCCTTGACCTGCCCGCACCGCTGATCACCGTGGGCGTCCGGTCCGGTGACACCCCGGCCTCGGAGCGCCGATCGCTGCTGGGCAACCCCCGGACATCCTCATCACCACCCCCGAATCCCTCTTCCTGATGCTCACGTCCAAGGCCCGGGAGACCCTCAGCGAAGTGGACACCATCATCGTCGACGAGGTCCACGCCGTCGCGGGCACCAAACGCGGTGCCCACTTGGCAGTGTCCCTGGAACGCCTCGACGCGTTGCTCCCGAAACCCGCCCAGCGGATCGGGCTCTCGGCCACCGTGGAACCCAAGGAGTTGGTAGCACAGTTCCTCGCCGGTTCCGCCCCGGTGGAAATTGTCGCTCCGCCGTCGAAGAAGACCTGGGACTTGACGGTCTCCGTCCCGGTGGAGGACATGTCCGACCTGCAGGGCGCTGCCGGCGCGTTCGACTCCGGGCCGGCATCCGGGCTGCAGCCCCACGCATCGATCTGGCCGCATGTGGAGGAGAAGATAGTGGACCTGGTGCTGGCCAACCAGTCCACCATTGTGTTCGCCAATTCCCGCCGGCTCGCCGAACGCCTCACGGCCCGGCTCAACGAGATCCACGCCGAGCGGCAACTGATGGCCGCCGGCGGCGGCGGCTGGGACGGGGCCGCCGTCGGGACGCCGGCTTCCACCGCGACACCAGCGCACCTGATGGCCCAGGCCGGCAGCACCACCGGAGCCGACCCGGTCCTGGCCCGTGCCCACCACGGCTCGGTCTCCAAGGACCAGCGGGCCCTGATCGAGGACGACCTGAAATCCGGCCGGCTGCGCTGCGTTGTTGCCACGTCCTCCCTCGAACTCGGCATCGACATGGGTGCTGTTGACCTCGTGGTGCAGGTGGAGTCCCCGCCTTCCGTGGCCAGCGGGCTCCAGCGGGTGGGCCGCGCCGGTCATCAGGTCGGGGAAATCTCCCAGGGTGTGCTCTTCCCCAAGCACCGTGCAGATCTGGTGCACACCACCATCACGGTGGAGCGGATGCTGGCCGGCAAAATCGAACGCCTCTACGTCCCCGCGAATCCGCTGGACATCCTGGCCCAGCAGACCGTCGCGGCCACGGCACTGGAGCCCATCGAAGTGGAGGAATGGTTCTCCACGGTCCGCCGGTCGGCGCCGTTCGCCTCGCTCCCCCGCTCCGCCTTCGAGGCCACACTGGACCTGCTCGCCGGCCGGTATCCCTCGGACGAGTTCGCGGAACTGCGGCCCCGGATTATCTGGGACCGCAATGCCGGCACCATCGAGGGCCGGCCCGGAGCCCAGCGGCTGGCTGTCACCTCCGGCGGCACCATTCCGGACCGCGGGCTCTTCGGCGTCTACATCATCGGCACGGAAGTCGAAGGCTCCGGCTCCCCGGGTTCCGCGAGCGGCGACGGCAGGGCGGCCAGCCCGGCCGCCGCCGCAGCCAAGGGTGGCCGCCGGGTCGGCGAACTCGACGAGGAAATGGTGTACGAGTCCCGGGTCGGTGACGTGTTCGCCCTGGGCGCCACCAGCTGGAAGATCGAGGACATCACCCATGACCGGGTCCTGGTCTCCCCCGCCTTCGGCCAGCCCGGGAAGCTCCCTTTCTGGAAGGGCGACTCCCTCGGCCGGCCGGTGGACCTGGGCCGCGCCCTGGGCGCGTTTGTCCGCGAGCTGTCCGCGTCCGACGTCGGACCGGCCACGGAACGCTGCAAGGCCAGCGGCCTGGACGATTTCGCCGCCAACAACCTCATCCAGTACCTCGCCGAGCAAAAGCTGGCCACCGACGTGGTCCCCAGCGACACCACGCTCGTGGTGGAGCGCTTCCACGACGAACTCGGCGACTGGCGGGTGGTACTGCACAGCCCGTTCGGCATGCCGGTGCACGCGCCGTGGGCCCTCGCCGTCGGGCAGCGCCTGCACCAGCGTTACGGGATGGACGGCTCCGCCATGGCGGCCGATGACGGCATCGTACTGCGTGTGCCCATGATGGAGGACGAGCCCCCGGTGCGGAGCTCTTCCTCTTTGACCCGGAGGAACTTGAACAGATCGTGACGGCGGAGGTCGGCGGCAGTGCCCTGTTCGCGTCCCGGTTCCGTGAGTGCGCCGCCCGGGCGCTGCTCCTGCCCCGGCAGAACCCGGGCAAGCGGCAACCCCTGTGGCAGCAGCGGCAGCGCTCTGCCCAACTGCTGGACGTTGCGCGGAAATACCCCACCTTCCCGATCGTCCTCGAGACGGTCCGGGAATGCCTCCAGGATGTATACGACCTCCCGGCACTCAAGGACATCGCCGCCTCCATTGAGCGGCGCGAGCTGCGGATCCTGCAAACCACTACCCAGCAGCCCTCCCCCTTCGCCAAGTCCCTGCTGTTCGGCTACGTCGCGCAGTTCCTTTACGAAGGCGATTCCCCGCTGGCCGAGCGTCGGGCTGCCGCGCTGGCGCTGGATTCGACCCTGCTCAACGAACTCCTGGGCCGGGTCGAGCTGCGTGAACTGCTCGACGCCAAGGTCATTGACGACACGGAGCAAGAACTGCAGCGCCTCGCCCCGGACCGGAAGGTCCGCGGGCTGGAGGGGGTTGCGGATCTGCTCCGGCTACTGGGCCCGCTGACCGCGGGGGAAGTCGCCGCCCGCCTGGAAGGCGCGGCAGGGCTTGAAGGATCGGCTGCCGAGCCGGTGGCCGACGCTGTTGAGGCTCCGGTTGCCGATGCCACCGCACACCTTGTGGCGCTCCAACGCGCCAACCGCGCCATCAAGGTCAACGTCGGCGGTACCGAGCGGTACGCCGCGGTGGAGGATGCCGCCCGGCTGCGCGACGCCATCGGCGTGCCGTTGCCGATGGGCGTGCCGCTGGCCTTCATCGAGCCGGTCGCTGACCCGTTGGGCGACCTCGTCTCCCGCTTCGCCCGAACCCACGGGCCGTTCACCTCCGCCGAGGCCGCCGCCCGGCTGGGACTCGGAGTCGCCGTCGTCGCTACGGCGCTGAAGCGGCTTGCCGCGGACGGACGGGTAGTGGAAGGCGAATTCCGCCCGCACGCCGCACCACCGGCGGCACCGGCGCAGGAGGCCGACGGCGGGACGCAGGCAACCACGGCCCCGTCGCTGGCCGGGGTCAGTGAATGGTGCGACGCCGAAGTCCTGCGCCGGCTCCGCCGCCGCTCGCTCGCCGCACTCCGCGCCGAAGTCGAGCCGGTGGACGCCGCCGCCTACGGCCGCTTCCTGCCCGCCTGGCAGAACGTCCGCGTCCCGGGCAAGCGCGGGCAGTCGGCGCTGCGCGGACTGGACGGGATCATCACCGCAGTCGACCAACTCTCCGGCGTGCCCATCCCGGCCTCAGCCTGGGAACCCCTGATCCTCGCCAGCCGGGTGGCCGACTACCAGCCCGCGATGCTCGATGAGCTCATGGCGGCCGGCGAAGTCCTCTGGTCCGGAGCAGGAGCGCTCCCCGGCAACGACGGCTGGGTCAGCCTCCACCTGGCCGATTCGGCAGAACTGACCCTCAACCCGGCCATCGACTTCGAGCCCGGGGACGCGCAGCAGCGGCTGCTGGACTACCTGCGCAACAACGGCGGCGGCTACTTCTTCCGGCAGCTCACAGACGTAGCCGGCGGCATGGACACGGTGCTCAGCGACCAGGACGTCGTCTCCGCACTCTGGGACCTGGCCTGGGCGGGCCGGATCACGGGCGACACCTTTGCCCCGGTCCGGGCGATGATTGCCGGCGGCCACACCGCGCACCGGCAGGTCGCCCGCGCCCCACGGGCCCGGGCCCCCAGGCTGAGCCGGCTGGGGCGCTCCCACGGCACCGGGTTGCTCGGCTCCCCGGGGCTGACCGGCGGCCGGTACGGCTCCGCCAGCGGCGCTGCCCCCACTCCCCCGCTGGCCGCCGGCCGCTGGTCCGCCCTCCCCGCCCCCGAACTGGACGCCACTATCCACGCCCGGGCCACCGCGGAACTCCTGCTGGACCGGTACGGCGTCGTCACCCGCGGCTCGGTCATGGCGGAGAACATCCTGGGCGGCTTTGGCCTGATGTATAAGGTCCTGGCGCGGCTGGAGGAAGCCGGCCGCTGCCGGCGGGGTTACTTTATCGAGCACCTCGGTGCGGCGCAGTTCGCCGTTCCAGCGACCGTGGACCGGCTGCGTTCATACGCCGAGGACACCCAGCTGCACAAAGCCGAGCCGGTGGCGTTGGCCCTGGCCGCGACGGACCCGGCCAATCCCTACGGCGCCGCGCTGCCGTGGCCCGCGCTCAACGTCGAAGCTGGAACCGGCCACCGCCCGGGCCGAAAAGCCGGCGCCCTGGTGGTCCTGGTGGACGGCGCCCTGGCGCTGTATGTGGAACGCGGCGGCAAGACCCTGCTGGCCTTCAGTGCGGACACTGAGGTTCTGGCTGCGGCCGGCGCGGCCCTGGTCAGCGTGGTGACCCGCGGCGCGGTGGACAAACTGATTATGGAAAAGGTCAACGGCCACGGCATCCTCGACACTCCCATCGCGGCCGCCTTGGCCCATGCCGGGGCCTACTCCACACCCAAGGGACTGAGGATCCGTGCCTGAGGGCGATTCGGTCTTCCGCGCTGCCGCGCAGCTTCAGGCCGCACTGGCCGGACAACAGCTGATCTCCTCCGACTTCCGGGTACCGCGGTTCGCCACCCTCAAACTGGGCGGCTGGACCGTAACCGAGGTGGTGCCAAGGGGCAAGCACCTGCTGATGCGGCTGGAGGCCCCGGCGCGGCCACACGGCGCCGGCCCGGCCGGACCGGAGCGGCTAACGATCCATTCCCATCTCAAAATGGAGGGGACTTGGCAGGTCTACCCTCCGGGCGGGCGCTGGCGCAAGCCGGCATTCACCGCGCGTTGTGTGTTGCGCACCGCCGCGGCGGACGTTGTTGGATTCTCGCTCGGAATCCTCGAGGTGGTCCGCAGCTCTGAGGAAGCCGCCGTCGTCGGCCACCTTGGCCCGGATCTGCTCGGTCCTGACTGGGACATGGCCGAGGCGGAGCGGCGGATCAGTGCAGCGCCGGACGTCCCGATCGGCGTCGCCCTCCTGGACCAGCGGAACCTTGCCGGGATCGGCAACATCTACCGCTGTGAGGCCTGCTTCCTCTCCGGCGTTCACCCGGCGGCACCCGTCTCGGCCGTGCCTGACATTGCGGCCCTCATCACCGACGCAAAGCGCCTGTTGGAGGCCAACCTGGGCCCTGGTCGACGAACCACCGTCCTGAACCGGCGCGGCGCCACCGTGGGCCGAACCGCCGGGCTGCCCGGCTACTGGGTCTACCGGCGCGAGCACCAGCCATGCTTGAAGTGCCGGACTCCGCTGCGGCGGGGGTCCTGGCTACGGCCACCGGTGCCGAGGAGCGCGACATCTACTTCTGTCCCTCGTGCCAGCCGCTGCCGATCCCCGGATAGCTACGCCCGGGATGCGGGGGCGCCGCCCCGGCGGCCACCATCGGCGGTCCCGGCACCGTCAACTCCGGCACGGTGAACCGGGGCAGCAGCAGTTGAACCAGCGGACCGATAGCCAGGGCGTAGAGCACGGTCCCGATGCCGACGGAACCGCCGAGCAGCCAGCCCGCGGCCAGAACCACGATTTCAATTCCGGTCCGGGATGTCCGCACCGACCATCCGGTCCGCCGGGCGAGGCCGGTCATCAAGCCGTCGCGGGCGCCGGGACCAAAGCGGGCACCGATATAGCAGGCCGAGGCGATGCCGTTGAGCAGCACGGCGCCGGCAAGCATTCCGGCCTGCCCGCCCAGGTGGCTGATCTGCGGGATCAACGCCAGCCCGACGTCCGCGAAGACGCCCACCAGCACGGCGTTGCACAGCGTGCCGATGCCCGGCCACTGCCGGAGTGGAATCCACAGGAGCAGCACCAGAAAGCTGACAATGATGACCACTGTGCCAATGCTCAGCCCGGTCTTGAGGGCCAGGCCCTGGTGGAACACGTCCCAGGGGTCCAAGCCAAGGCCGGCGCGGATGAACATGGCCAAGGATACGCCGTACATGGCGAGGCCGATTAGAAGCTGGAGGATCCTGCGCGTCATCATGGAACCATCCTCCCGGAAAACTGGCCTTGCAATCCAGAGCCAGTTTGAAATACTGGCTCTATGTCCGGTTCGCTGAATTCAAGCTCCCTGACCCGTTTGCTGGGCGACTGGAACCTTGGTGCCGCCCCCGCCTACCGGGAACTCGCCGACGTCGTCCGCCTTCTGGTCCTTGACGGCCGGGTGCCGCTCGAAATAGCCCTCCCCAGCGAACGGGCGCTGGCCTCGACACTCGGGATCAGCCGGACCACCGTGACCGCCGCCTACTCGGTGTTGCGCGAACAGGGCTTCCTCAGCAGCGGGCAGGGCAGCCGCGGCCGGACGTGCATCCCGCAGGCCAGCCAGGTTGGCGGCGGCGGTACGATTCTCAGCGGCGCACCGGGCCTGGCCGTCCCGGACGGGATTCTCGACCTTGCCTACGCCTCGCTGCCGGCCAGCGGAGAGGTCGTCCACCGGGCCTTCGCCTCAGCCCTGACCGAGCTTCCGGCGCTGCTGCCGGGCTTCGGGTACGACGCCCTCGGTGTCAGGCCGCTGCGGGAAGCTATCGCCAGGCATTACGCTGCGGCCGGTGTGCCCACCACGGCAGCGCAGATTCTCGTGACATCCGGGGCACAGCACGCCCTGAACGTGGTGCTGAGTACCCTGGCCGGCCGGTCTGACAAAGTCCTCGTGGAGCATCCGAGCTACCCCAACGCGATCGACGCTATCCGGGCCGCGGGTTGCCGGCTGGTACCGGTGGCCATGCCCGCCGTCGAACCGGGAAGGGACTCCGCGCCGTTTTCCGCTGGGCGGCCTGGGTGGGACCTGGCGGCGATCGAGTCCGCGCTGAGGCAGCAGCGGCCCGCGATGGCCTATGTGGTCCCGGACTTCCACAACCCCACCGGGCGGCTGATGTCGGATTCCCAGCGCCGCAGGCTGGTCCACGCCGCTGCCGCCGCCGGCACCGTTCTTGTGGTCGATGAGACGCTTCGGGCGCTGAACCTGGACGGAATCGAGACTGCGCCGGTGGCGGCTTTCAGCCCCGCCGTCGTCTCTATCGGTTCCCTCAGCAAGTCGCACTGGGCCGGTTTGCGGACCGGCTGGATTCGCGCTGACGAGTCCCTGATCCAACGCTTCGCCGCCGCGCGGACCACAATGGATCTGGGCGGGCCGGTTGTGGAACAGCTCGCGGCGGCCCACTTGGTCAACGCGCTGTCCGAGCCGCTCCCGGCACGGCTGGCCTCACTGCGCGGCAACCGGGACACGCTGCTGGACCTCATCGCAGGACGCCTGCCGGGCTGGCAGAGCGAACGGCCCGACGGCGGGCTGTCCGTGTGGTGCCGCCTCCCGGCCCCGATCAGCACCGCCCTTGCCGTGGTGGCCCCCGACTTCGGCATCCGGCTCGCGGCCGGCCCGCGGTTCGGCACGGGTGGGGCGTTCGAGAGCTTTCTTCGGGTGCCGTTCACCCTGCCCCCGGAGCAGCTCGAAACCGCTGTGGCGGCGCTGCGTGCAGCCCAGGACCGGCTGGAGGCCTCCCCGCAGTTGCGGCGCAGCCCTGGCGCCGTGCCCGCCGCCGCCATCGCCTGATCCGGCCCCGGTGAGGTCAGGCGATGGCGCACTGCCGGGCAGCCCCGCGTTGCGGATCCGTTAGGCGTAGACCTTCTCGAGGAAACCGCCCCAGGCCTTTGCCGTGGCCGCGGAGTCCTTGCCGGCGCTGAAGTCGTGGACAGTCATCCCGACCGGGGCGCCGAACGCATTGCGGCCGAAGAACCTGTACAGCGTGTCCGCGGTGCGCAGGCCAAGGAAATTGCCGTTGGCGAAGTCCACCTCCGCGGAGAGCGTTCCGACGCCGTCAAGCTCAAGCTCCACGGTGCGGCCAGGCGCCGTCCCCTCGACGCCCAGGGCCTTCCGGAGCCGGTCAAAGCCGTCCGGCGCCGCCGAGGAGGGCGGGGCCTGGACGTCGGTGAAGACCACCGGCCTGCCGTCAAAATATTTCAGGTACTGGCCGAGGGTGTGGAGGTAGAACTCGGTGTGCTTGCTGGCGCCGTCGTATTGCTGGTCCCAGTCCTCGGAAAAGATGCCGCTGTGGACGTAGTGCAGCCGGGCCCGGCCGCCGTCGAGCGGTTCCAGCACGTGCTCCAACTGGTTGAACCAGCCCTCAGGGCCGTCCATCCGGGAGACCAGATGGGCCGGGTACTCGTCCACCGTCCGCACGGCCGGCCACTCGTCGGTGGGGAACATCCATGCCGGGGTGCCTGCCGTGACGGCCTCCCAGACCCGCTCGGGGGTGCCGGGCAGTTCCGCGTCCACGATGATTTCGAAGTTCCGCTTGTCAGTCATTGTCCTGCTCCTTAGCTGAGGAGGTTTTGGGTGATGCCTTCGGTGGTGTCCTGAGCGACGGGTGAAGTGCGACGACGAGGCGGTGCCTGCGCCCGCCGCCCGCAGTGGCGCCGGGCCTCGGTCCGCCGTCGTGGTATTTGTCCACGAGCCGGGTCACGGTGACGCCGAGTTCCTCGGCGAAGGCGGCCCGGTCCGCGGCGGTGCGGAAGGTGATCTCGCCGTCGATGGCGAAGGTGGCCAGTGGCTGTTTGGCCACCGCGGCGCCGGCGATCAGCTGGCCCATCTCCTGGACCATGCGGCTGGCGAGCGCCAGCAGCCAGAAGGCCGAAAAGCGGTCCGAGAAGCGGTGCGGATCGGGCGCCACAGACGCCAGCGCCGCCGGGGAGATAAGGTAGGCGGCTGCGCTCGCCTGGAGGATGCGCTCGGTGACGTTGCCGCGGCGTCGCTCCTCCACCAGTTCCACCAGCCCGTGCCGCTCCAGGGCCTTGAGGTGGTAGTTCACCTTCTGCCGCGGCAGGCCGATTTTCGCGGCGAGCTGCGTGGCCGAGCCGGGCTCGGAGAGTTCCATCAGGATGCGGGTCCGGATCGGGTCCAGGGACGCCTCCGCGGCGGCCGGGTCTTCGATCACTTCGATGTCCAGCATGCCTCAAGTGTCGCTGCCGACAGTTTTATTTGTCAAGAACTTTTTTATCGTCGGCGGGGCGGTGCGCCGAGTTCGCCGGAAACGCCCGGGGTCGCCGGAAGCTTACGGCGACCCCGGGCGCTTCCGGCGACCTCGTGGCCGGCCCGAACCCCGGCGAAGTAGAATGGACCGGTGATGCAATCCCCCCTGCCCGTGCGCGACGGCGTCAATGCCACCCGGCTCCGCCTCCCGGACGAGGGGCCGTGGGACACCGCGATGGACTACATGATGCACCGCTGGGGCCACATCGATCCACAGGGCATTGAAGACCGTTTCGACGCCGGCGAGATCGTGGGTGCGGAGGGCATCCCCCTGGACCGGGCCACCCCGCTGCGGAACCACACGTTCATCTGGTACTACCGCACCCTGCCGCCCGAAGTCCGGATCCCGGTGGAACTAAGCATCCTGCATCAGGACGAGCATCTTCTGGTGGTGGACAAACCGCATTTCCTGCCCACCACCCCCGGCGGGACCTACATCCAGGAGTCCGCGCTGGTCCGGCTCCGGAACCAGCTGAATCTCCCGGATCTTATTCCCATGCACCGGCTGGACCGCATGACTGCCGGCGTCCTGCTGCTCTCCACGAACCCACAGACCCGGGGAAAGTACCAGGTGCTCTTCGAGAAACGCCAGGTCCAGAAGGAATACGAGTGTGTGTCTGCGGCCGAGCCCACACCCGGGTACCCCGCCGTCGAATTCCCCGTGGTGGTCCGGAACCGGATGACCAAGTCCCGCAGCTACCTGCTCGCCGAAGTAGTCGACGGCGAACCCAACGCCGAGACCAGGATTGAGCGGCTGCGGACCTTCGACGGCCCCGCCCCAAAAGCGCCCGACGCCGGCACTCCTCCCGACTCCGCCCTGCGCCGTGCGCTGTACCGGCTGGAGCCGCACTCGGGAAAAACCCACCAGCTCCGGGTGCACATGGCCTCGCTGGGCCTCGGAATAGTCAACGACGCCTTCTACCCGGATTTGCTCGCGAAAGCCCCGGACGACTACTCGAAGCCGCTCCAGCTCCTCGCCCGCGGAATCCGGTTCGTGGACCCCATCACCGGGGAGCCGGTGGAGTACCGCAGCGGACTGGAGCTCAGCGAGGACTGCTAGCCGGCTTGGGGGCGCCGGTAAGGCAGAGTGATCCATATGGACCAAAAATCTGACCTGCACGGATACCTTCGAATTCGACGGACGGACCTTCTCGCCAAACTCGACGGCCTGGGCGACTACGACGTCCGCCGTCCGCTGACTCCGACCGGCACAAACCTGCTTGGACTCATCAAGCATGTCGGCAGCGTGCAGTTGGGGTACTTCGGGGAGGTGTTCGGCAGACCCAGCAATCGGGTTGTGCCGTGGCTCGGCGCCGATGCGCCGGCGGACGCCGACATGTGGGCCGCCGACGGCGAGACCCGGACCGAGATCATTGAGTTCTTTGAGTTCTCGGCCCGCCACAGCGACGCCACGATCGAAACACTCGCACTCGATGCGCACGGAGACGTGCCATGGTGGACTCCGGAGCGCCGCCGGGTAACCCTGCATCAGATCCTGGTTCACATGTGTGTTGAGACCGCCCGCCATGCCGGTCACGCCGACATTCTCCGCGAACTAATCGACGGCGCCGCAGGGAACGGCCCGCAGGACCCGAACGTGCCGGCCCGCACAGCGGAGCAATGGGCGGCATACCGGTCAGAACTTGAGGCTGTGGCACGCCGGGCCGGCGCCCATTGACCGCCTGGTAAACGGGCGTCCGGGCCGAAGTGCGATACCTTGTGCGCATGGACTTCGGCAACGCTGATAACTGGGGGGGACGCGATCTATTTCTGGATCATCCCCCTGGTTATGGGCGATGCGATTTTCCCCCGGTCCCCTCCGAAATGCTGCTCATCACCGGCGGCGCGCTCTCCGCAGTCGGCCGCGCCAACGCCGTCGTACTGATCCTCCTGGCCGCGGCGGCGTCCTGGCTCGGCGACATCCTGGTATTCCAGCTCTTCAAGCGGCGCCTGAGCCACGTCCTGGACCGCTGGCAGTGGGGCCGCAGCTTTCACCGGGCCGTGCACAGAGCGACAGGCAAAGCCGGCCGGTCCACGACCTACGGCGCGATTATCGGAATCCGGTTCATTCCCGGCGGACGGCTCGCGACGACGGCCGCAGCCGGCATCGCCAACGTCTCCACCCGCGGGTTCAGCCTCTGCGCAGCTTTGGGCGGCATCCTCTCGGCCGTCTGGTCCGTCGGTCTCGGCTATGCCACCGGCGCGGCCACCGGCCTGCCGTTCTGGGCGAGTTCGCTCATCGGCGTCGCCCTCGGGATCCTGATCGGCGCCGTCGTCGGCGTTATTGTCACGCTCCGGCGCGGCAACAACTCCCCTGTGGTGGACAGCCCCGGGGAGGAACTGGACTTCTGAGCGGCCGCCCGGGGCCTAGACGGGCGCCCAGCGGCCGCGGTTGCGGCGAAGGACCAACAGGTTGCCGGTCACCGCAACGCGCTCGACGGCGTCGCGCATCATCGCGGCCGACTCC
This sequence comes from Arthrobacter sp. H16F315, assembly GCF_024124825.1. Taxonomy (GTDB): domain Bacteria; phylum Actinomycetota; class Actinomycetes; order Actinomycetales; family Micrococcaceae; genus Arthrobacter. The sequence goes on from NZ_JAMXSS010000002.1 coordinate 426,152, forward strand.
AGCGCCTGGCTGTTCTCGCCGCCGTAGGAAGTGGGCTCAACGAGGAAACGCAGATTCAACTGCGGGACCCCTCCGGCCAGGTCCAGCTCGTTCGCTTCGACGTGATGCCGGCTCTGCAGTGCCTCCACGGCCGCAGCCATCACGGCCTCCGGTGGTTTGCCCGGTTTGAGTCCGGTGATCTTCAATCTGGTCTGGAACGACGGCATACCACCACCCTATCGGGACTCGCTGCCGGCTCCGCCGGGCCTAGCCGGTGTTGCGCAGGCCGGCCGCCACGCCGTTGACCGTGATGAGCATGGCTCGCTGGAGCCGCTCGTCGATCTCGCCGTTGGGCATGCCCTCCCCTGCCGCTTCGGAACGCACCCTGCGCAGCAGTTCCACCTGCAAATAACTGATCGGATCGAGGTACTGGTCGCGGATCTCCAGCGAGCGCTTTAGGGTGGGCTGCGCGTCGAGCAGCAGGTCCTCGCCGGTCAGGTTCTGGATCTCAGTGACAGTCAGTTCATATTCGGCCAGGATGGCACGGAAGAGGTGGTGCAGTTCCGCAGGCACCAGGGTGGAGACGTAGTAGCCGGCAATGTCCATGTCCGTTTTGGCCAGCGTCATTTCGACGTTGGAGAGGACCGAACGGAAGAAGTGCCAGCCGTCAATCATCTCCACCAGCTGGGCCGAGTGGCCGGCCTCCCGTGCTGCCTTGAGCCCGGAGCCGACCCCAAACCAGCCCGGAACGATCTGCCGCGACTGCGTCCAGCCGAACACCCAGGGGATGGCCCGCAGGCCTTCCAGTCCCGAACCGGAATCAGGTCGTTTGGACGGCCGCGAGCCGATGTTCAGCGAGCCGAGCTGCTCCACCGGCGTCGACGCCATAAAGTAGGCCGGCAGGTCCGGATCATCGATCAGGGTCCGGTACCGGGCGAACGCCGCGTCCGAAATCGTCTCCATAACGTGCCCGTAGCGTTCCCGCTGGTCCTCCGAGGTACGCGGCGTGCGGTGCAGCGCTGAACCCTGCATCACTGCCGCGAGCGAGAGCTCCAGGTTCTCGCGGGCGAGTTCGGGCAGCGAGTACTTGTCCGAGATGACCTCGCCCTGCTCAGTGAACTTGATTTCACCTTCGAGCACCCCGTTGGGCTGGGCCATGATGGCATCGTAGGTTGGCCCGCCGCCGCGGCCCACAGAGCCGCCACGGCCATGGAACAAGCGCACCCGCACACCATGCTTCGCGGCGACATCGCGCAGTTTGCGCTGGGTCTTGTGGATTTCCCACTGGCTGGTCATCACGCCGGATTCCTTGTTGGAGTCCGAATAGCCGAGCATAATTTCCTGGACGTCACCGCGCAGGCGGACCAGCTCGCGGTAGGAGGAGTCAGAGAGCAGGCGGTCCACGATTTCAGCCGAGGAGCGCAGTTCCTCCACGGTTTCGAGCAGCGGCGCAAAGCCAATCCTGGCATAGGGGGCCGCGCCGAAGAGGTTGACCAGGCCGGCTTCGCGGGCCAGCACGGCCGCGGCCAGGACATCGTCAGCGCCGCGGGTCATGGAAATGATGTAGGTCTCGATCACGTCGGGGCCGTAGGTGCGCAGGGCCCGCCGGATCTCACGGAAGACGTCGTACGTTCCATCCGCAACGCCGTCGAGCTTGATCGGGTGGCCGGAAAGCGGGCGGCGGGAGGCCAGCTCGGACCCCAGCACCTCGAAGCGCTCGGCCCGGCTGAGTTCCGCATACCGGATGCCGGGGCCGCCGAGCCGGTCCATCAGCTGGCCGACGGCGTCGTGGTGGTGGTCTGCGTGTTCCCTGATGTCCAAGGTAGCCAGGTGCAGCCCAAAAGAGGCAATGGCCCGGCGCACCCTGGCCAGGGAGCCGTCCGCTGCCAGCGCCGCGTGATGGTTCCGCAGGGATCGCTCCAGCAGGGCCAGCTCGGCGAGCAGCTCCGCGGTGGCGGTGTAGTCGCGGCCGGGCTCATGCACTGCCCCGGCCGCCACACGCCGGGCGGTGTTGAGCAGTTTGGCTTTGATGCAGGTGAGTTTTAACCGGTACGGCTCCTGGGCATTAAGTTCCAGGACCCGGCGGTCAAGTCCCGGCAGCTTTTTCAGGTCCGCCTCGATCGAGTCCAGCAACTCCTGGTCCGCACCGGCGAGCGCCGTTGAGTTGGAAAGGATCGAAATCAAGCCGTCTATAAGGCCGATGCTGATCCGGACGGCATGCTGGTTCTGGATCTGCAGGATTTCGCGGGTGACTGCTGCTGTCACATTGGGGTTGCCGTCCCGGTCGCCGCCGATCCAGGAGCCGAAGCGGATGGGGGCCGTCTCCGCGGGCAGGGTGACACCGTGCTCGCCGAGCAGTTCCGAGAGGTCCGAGAGCATCTCGGGCAGGGCGTCCCCCAGGATTCCGGTGAGGTAGTAGATCGCGTTCCGGGCCTCGTCCACCGGGGTCGGCCGGACTTGGCGCAGTTCGTCCGTTTGCCACATCTGGTCAATCACTTCGGCGAGCTGACGGTCCTGGCGGCGGCGCCCGGACGTACCTTCCGTGGTGCTCTCGGCCAGAATGTCAGAGAGCCTGCGAACCTTGTCCAGCACGGACCGGCGGGACGCCTCTGTGGGGTGGGCCGTGAAGATGGGCCGCACATCGAGTTCGTTCACGACGTCCTGCAGGACCGCCGGCCCGGCCTGGCTGGCGATGTCACTGACGGCCTTGGCCAGCCAGCCGTCCTTTTCCTTCCGGGTGCGCAGCCCGCGGACCCGGTGGACCTGTTCGGCGGCGTTGGCGAGGTGGAAGTAGAACGCGAACGCCCGCACCAGGTCGGTTGCCTGCTCCAGCGGCAGGGAGCCCAGCAGTTCGCGCACCTGCGCAACGACGTCGTAGGAGCTCCACGGTCCGGTGGCATCCGCGCCGCCGCGGGCGGCTTCCTTGGACTCCTTGGTCAGCAGGCGGACCTGTTCCACGAGGACCAGGAGCTCGGGGCCGTGCTGGCGGACCAGGGATTCGCCGAGGAGGGTGGAGACCCGGCGGACATCCGCGCGCAGTTCGGACGCGAGATCGGTGCCGGAATTAGTTGCAGTGTCAGCCATGGATACAGTCTTTCGAGAGGACGTGGCTCGTACACTGCGCTGGATACTGTGAGCCCGGTTACTTTCTTCCTACTGGATGCTACCCGGAGCCGCGCCCGGCGGGGAATCCGTCTCAGATAGTGTCCGGGGCTCCTCCCAGCCCCACTTCCCAACTGACTCGCAGCTGGGGTCGTTTTGGGCGCTCAAAACGACCCCTGCTGCGAGCCAGTTGGGTGGCGGGTTCTAGCGTGCGATCTTGAAGTTGAAGTCCGCATTGCCGAAGGCGCCCCAGAGCCGCAGCCAGATCGGCAGGATCATTTCGGCCCCGCGGGCGGTGGTGATGTCGCCCAGGTCGATGATGTCCCGGTGGCCGAATCCCCTGAGCAGCACTGCCACGGTCTCCTTGGCCTCCGCGTCATTTCCGGAAACGAAGACCGTGTGGTCGCCGCCGGCCACACTCGCCGGGTCCACCATCACACTCGCAGCCATCGTGTTCAGTGTCTTGACCACCCGGGCGTCCGGGAAGGAACGCTGGATCTGCTCGCCGAGGCTGTCGGTGTTGACCGGGTTCAGCGACGGCGGCATGCCCTGCGAGAAATCCAGGGGGTTGGCGATGTCCATGATGACCTTGCCGTCGAGGTTCCGGGCGCCCGCAGCCGTCAGGGCCGCCAGCGAGCCAGCGCCGTTCGTGGCATTGACGACCACTTCGGCTCCGGCCGCGGCGTCGGCGAAAGCGGCAACGCCGATTCCGGAATTCGCGGCATGCCACTTGGCGAACGGTGCATTGCCCATGGCGTCCGGCTGCGTCCGGGCCAGCGTTTCCTCCCTGTCGCGGGTTCCGACGACGACGTGGTGCCCGCGGCTGGCGAGCGCCACGGCGATCGTCCGGCCGACCGTTCCAGTTCCCAGTACTGCGATGTTCATGGCGGCCTCATTCCGATGGTGGGCAACTGGGCACGGCAGGCGGCGGCGCCTGCGGCTGGGACCGACGCTACCGGGCTGCCGGGCACGCTTCAAGGCCCGGTACCTGGTGGCCTCCGGGATGCACACGCGACAGCCGCGACCCGGCGGCGTATCGTCTAGCCATGACGAATCCCCGCCTGACCCACACCCGGGCACTGGGCTCCACCGGGCCTTCCGCAGCCACCATCGGCATCGGCCTGATGGGCATGTCCGATCACTACGGCGCGGCCGACGAGAACGAAAGCGTGGCCACGATTCAGGCCGCTCTCGATGCGGGTGTCACGTTGGTGGACACCGCCGATTTCTACGGCTCGGGGCACAACGAAATGCTGTTGCGTGAGTCGCTGCGCGGCCGCCGCCGCGAGGACGTTATCATCAGCGACAAATTCGGCCTGCTGCGGGATCCGGCGGGCGGCTGGGCCGGCATTGACAACCGCCCCGGCTCCATCAAAAATTTCCTCGCCTATTCGCTGCGGCGGCTCGGCACGGACTACATCGACATCTACCGACCGGCGCGGCTGGATCCAGCCGTCCCGATCGAAGAGACCATGAAAGTGCTCGCGCAGCTGGTCCGCAAGGGCCACATCCGCCACATCGGCCTGTCGGAGGTCGGGGCAGACACGTTGCGCCGCGCGCACGCAGTGCATCCGATCAGTGATCTGCAGATTGAGTATTCAATGTTCTCCCGCGGGATCGAGCGGGACATCCTGCCGGCCGCCCGGGAGCTCGGCATCGGCATTACTGCCTACAGCACCCTTTCGCGGGGACTGCTCTCCGGCCACTGGAACGCCGGACCTGCGCCCGAGCCTGACCCGGTCCGGGGCCGGGATGTCCGGTTCCGGTACCCGCGGTTCACCGGTGAAAACCTGAGCCGCAACCTGGAACTGGTCGAGGATCTGCGGGTGGTCGCCGAGGCCAAGGGAGTCACTGTGGCCCAACTCGCGATCGCCTGGGTGCTCTCGCGCGGGACGGATATTGTGCCGGTCGTCGGCGCCCGGACCCGGGAGCGGCTTGCCGAGTCCCTCGCTGCCGCCGACATCGCCCTGACCCCGGACGACCTGGCCGATTTGGAAGACGCCGTGCCCCTCGGCGCCGTGGCCGGTACCCGTTACGAGGCCTCGCAAATGAAGGTCCTGGACAGCGAGCGCTGACGGCGCCGGCATGAACAAGCGCTGAACTCCAACGGAATCTCCTCCGCCCACGCCCGATTCGGCGGCTGACAACCCGGCGTGTGACTTATTGTGATGTTCTGTTGACATGATCTGTCAACATTCGTCAGGAGGCCGTGTCCGGCGGCCGCCGCGCCATGAGGAGAACCGTGAACACGATCCCGCCCATTTCCGCGCCCCGGAAGAGATCCCTGGCCGCCGGGCCCGCGCGCAGCCCGCTGCTCGCCGTCGCCCTTGTCCTCAGCCTGCTGTTCGCCGGACTGGTGGGGCAGTCCGCGGCTGCACCCGGCTCGCAGGCGGCCGCGCCGCTCACCGTGGCCCAGGCCATCGCAACCCAGAACGGCTCGGCCGCGGCGGTGACCGGTTACATCGTGGGCCAGCCGACGTCGGCAACCACAGTGCTCCGTACCGGCTTCACTTCGGACACGGCCTTGGCGATCGCCGACTCGGCGGCCGAGACGAGCACGGCGAAGATGCTCTACGTCCAGGTCACCACGCAGTACCGCACCGCGTTCGGGCTGCAGAGCACCCCGTCCCTGTTGGGCAAAAAGGTCAACGTCACCGGATTGCTGACGGCCTACTTCTCGCACGCCGGGATCAAGAGCCCCACCAGCATGGCGCTGTCGGCAACCCCGACGCCAACCCCCACCCCAACGCCGACCCCAACACCGACCCCGACCCCGGGTGACTACTACGCCCCGGCCACCGGAAAGACGGGACCGGCCCTGGAAAGCAGCCTGCACCAGATCATCTCCGTGCAGCAGAAGCTCAACTATGACCAGGTCTGGGATGCACTGAAGGACACGGACCAGGATCCGTCCAACAGCAACAACGTCATCCTGCTGTACACCGGACGCTCGCAGTCCAAGGCCACCAACGGCGGCGGCGTGAATGACTGGAACCGGGAACACGTCTGGGCCAAGTCGCACGGGGACTTCGGCACGGCCACCGGCCCGGGGACCGATGTGCACCACCTGCGGCCCACCGACGTCACTGTCAACTCCGCCCGCGGAAACAAGGACTTCGACCTGGGCGGCACACAGTCCGCCGAGGCCCCGGGCAACTACACCGATGCCGATTCCTGGGAGCCCGCAACGCGGTCAAAGGGGATGTGGCACGAATGATCATGTACATGGCGGTCCGGTACGAGGGCGGTGACGGCTTCGCCGACCTGGAGATGAACAACTCCGTCAACAACGGCACGACACCTTTTATGGGCAAGATGAGCGTGCTGCTGGAGTGGAACCGGATCGATCCGCCGGATGCCTTCGAACAACGCCGCAACCAGCGGATCTTCGAGCAGTGGCAGGGCAACCGGAACCCGTTTGTGGACCACCCGGAGTACGCCGAGGCGATCTGGAACTGACAGTATTTCGCGCCCCGCCCGGCTGGCGGCCGGGTGGGGCGCGGCCTAGGTGGTAGCCAAGGCAGCCGTTCACCGCTTGGAAGGATACCGTGAGCACCACCCACCGCGACCTCGACGCCCAGCTCGCCCGCTGGCAGCGTTTCCGCAACAGCCGCAACACGGCCCTCGCGGGCGATTACGGCTGGCTGACGCTCACGTCCTTCCAATGGCTGGAGGACCGGCCGGCCGCGCTCGACCTCGCCCCCGGGCTGTGGTCCACGGACGGCACGACGGCGTCCCTCACCGCCACCGCCGCCGAGGGGCTGACGCTGGTGGACACCGGCGAACCCGTTGATGGCACCATCAGCGCCTCACTGCTCAATGAGGCATCGCTGCTGTGGGTCCAGTACGGCGGCGCGGACGGCCGGCAGGTGGTGGTTGAGCTGGCCATGCGCGCCGATAAGTACGCCGTCCGCACCCGGGATTCGACGTCGCCGGTGTTCACCGGGTTCGACGGCGTACCCACCTTCGACTACCGCCCCGAGCTGGTGGTTGAAGCCAGCTTCCGCCTCTATCCGGAGCCCGTGGACGTCCCGATCGGCACCGCCAACCCGCTGGTCGACGGGGTCCACCGCTCGGTTGGCGAACTGGTGTTCCGGCTCCCCGGCAAGGACCACGAGTTCCATCTGCAGGCCGAAGAGGAAAAGCTCGGCGCCCTGACGGTCACGTTCCACGACGAGACGAACGGTGAGAGCACTGACGAGTGGCGGAAGGTCTCCACGGCCCGGCCGCGCGTCGACGCCCTGGGAAACCGCACCGTCAGCCTGGATTTCAACCGGGCCATCAACTACCCCAGCGCCTTCACTCCCTATGGGACCTGCCCCATGCCGGTGAAGAACAACAGCCTGGATTACCGGATCGAGGCCGGGGAGAAGCAGCCCGCGTTGTTCTAGGCACCCGCCCTAGACGATCGCGGAAACCCCGGTCACGGCCCGCCCGACGATCAGGGTGTTGATCTCGTACGAGCCCTCGTAGGTGTAGATCGCCTCGGCGTCGGCGAAGATCTTGGCCATCCGGTAGTCGGTGACGATGCCGTTGCCGCCCAGCAGGGACCGGCCCATCCCCACGGTTTCCCGCATCCGGGCGCTCACATAGGACTTCGCGAGCGCCACCTGCGGCATGTCCGCGGCGCCCGCATCCTGCAGCTGTGCGATCCGGACCATCATGCCCATGCTCGCGACGGCATTGCCGAGCATCGTTACCAGCTGCTGCTGGACCAGCTGGAATTTCGCCAGCGGGCGGCCGAACTGCTGGCGTTCGACGGCGTACTGCCGGGCGACGTCGAACGCGGCCAACTGCTGGCCAACACCCTGCCAGGCGACCATGATCCGCGACCCGCGCAGCAGTTCATTGGTGTCCTCGAAGCTGTTGATCCCGGCGAAACGGTCCGACTCTGCCACCTGGACGTCGGTGAAGACGATGTCCGCGTTCTGCACTGTGCGCAGCGCGATCTTGTTCTCGATCCTGCTCCGGCTCACGCCCGGCAGGGTCGCGTCCACAATAAAGCCGCGGATGCCGCCGCCGTCCTCGTCGCGGGCCCAAACCAGCATGTAGTCGCAGAACGTCCCGTTGCCGATCCATCGCTTGGCGCCGTTGAGCACCCAGGTGTCGCCGCCGTCGGGCGCCCCGCCGCGGACCCGCCGGGCAACGGATTCCATGCCGCCGGCCACATCGGAGCCGTGTTCAGGCTCGGTCAGGGCGAACGCCCCGGTGGTCCGGAGGTTCGCGGCGTCATCGAGCAGCCGCGCCTTCTGCTCCGCGGAGCCGAAGCCGTAAAGGGCTTCGACAAAAAGATCGTGATGGACCAGGAAAAACGTCGCCAGCGAGGTATCCACCCGGGTCATCTCGGCGATCGCCAGTCCGGCAAACAGGTTGCTGTAGCCGCGCTGGGCCGGTGCGCTGAGCTCCAGGGCCGCCAGCTTGGGCAGGATGTGGGCGGGGAACTCGGCCCTGTTCCACCAGTCCGCCGCGTAGGGTGCCACTTCCCGGGCCAGGAACTCCCGCAGTTCGGCGAGCTTAGCCTGTTCCGCGGCATTGAGCATCGCCTCGAAGCCGAAGAAGTCCGCGGTTGGAAGGCCCTCGATTGACGCAGCGGACGCCGGAGACTCGGCCAACCCGGCCGGCATCATTTCGGCCCCATCCGGATGGCGCCGTCAAGCCGGATGGTCTCGCCGTTGAGCATGGCGTTCTCCACGATGTGTGCGGCGAGGTTCGCGTACTCTGCGGGCCGGCCCAGCCGGGATGGATGCGGTACCTGGGCCCCGAGGGAGTCCTGGGCTTCCTGCGGCAGTCCGGCCATCATGGGTGTCTCGAAAATGCCTGGCGCAATGGTCATCACACGGATCAGGGACCGGGCAAGTTCCCGGGCGATCGGCAATGTCATCGCGTGCACGGCCCCCTTGGAGGCGGCGTAGGCAGGCTGGCCGATCTGGCCATCAAACGCGGCGACGGACGCGGTGTTGATGATCACTCCGCGCTCGGGGCCGCCCAGTGGGGTCACGGCCGGCTCGGTGGCAGCCATCGCGGCCGCCGCGAGGCGGATCACGTTGAAGGTGCCCACGAGGTTGATCTGGATGACACGGCTGAACGTCTCCAGTGCCAGCACGCCCGTCCGGCCCAGGACCTTTCCCGGGGTGGCGATTCCGGCACAGTTGACCACAATCCGGAGCGACCCCAGCTCCACGGCAGCGTCAACGGCGCCCTGGACTTCCTCTTCGCTGGTGACGTCGGCTGGCACAAAAACCGCCCGGTTGCCCTGCCGCGTCGGGCTGCCGGCCTCGGCGGTGTTCGCCTGGACGTTGTCCGCCGCGTTCAGTTCATCGGCGAAGGCGCTGCCGGCGGAGCCGGGCAGGTCCACCAGGACGACCGAGGCTCCGGCGTCGAACAAACGCCGTGCCGTTGCAGCCCCGAGCCCGGAGGCCCCGCCGGTAATCAGCGCGACTGTACCTTTGATGTCCATGCATCCTCCTTGATGTGGAACGGAACCTGCCACGACACTGTGGGCAGCGTCACGAACCGACAGGGAACAATAGTTAATGAATGTTAACTGGAATGCCGGCAGAAAGCACCTTCGCCCCGCAATGGCGCAACGGTCCCGCGCCGGATGCGGAGCCGCCACTACGCTGAAGCCATGACGCCCGCAGACATCCCCCGGCCCACAACTGGTCTTTCCGGGCCGACGAAGCAGCCCGGTCGGTAACCAGAATGTTCGGGCAGCGGCTCTTTTTCCTGCCGGGAACCCATCTCGCCGCGATCGTGCGGCCCTCCGGCCGGCTCGGAAACCTTGCACGGCCCTGGCACTACTGGTGGCAGGCGCACTATGTGGACTGCCTCGTGGACGCCGGGCGCCGCGAACTGGGCCGTGAACACCGTCCAGGAAAACCGTTCGACGGCAGCACCCGGCCCAGCGCCGGCCGCCTCGCATCCTGGCTGGTCACCGGAATCCGGCTCCGGAACTTCCTCACGGTGGTCAACAACTATTACGACGACATGGCGTGGCTGGCCCTGTCCACGTTGCGGCTGGAGCATCTCGCCGAGGACAGCCGCCACGATTCCGGCCGCCGCCGCAACGCCAAAGTCCTGAAGAGCCTCACCCTGCAGTTCGACTCGGCATCCACCGATGACCTCGGCGGCGGCACCTTCTGGAGCACAAAACGGGATTTCAAGAACACCCCGGCCACGGCGCCGGTGGCGCTCCACTACGCCCGGACCGGCCAGCCGGCCAAGGCGCAGGCCCTGCTGGACTGGCTGAACGCCCGCCTTTTCGACGCCGAACAGGGCCTGTACCGCGACGGGCTCCGGATCACGCCGGCCGGCGTGGTGCTGGAGGGCGCCATCTACAGCTACAACCAGGGCCCGGTGCTGGGCGCCCTGCTGGAGCTCGGCGGCGAGGCCAACCTGGCGCGCGCCGCCGAGCTGGTGGCGTCGGTGGCACGCGGACTCACCGTCCCGGCACCCCTGACGGGGCGTACTGCCGACGTCCTGCGCTGCGAGGGTACCGGCGACGGCGGCCTGTTCACCGGCATCCTGGCACGCTACCTGGCCCTAGCCGCCGCCGATCAGCGGCTTCCGGCCCAGACCCGGGCGACGGCCACAATGCTCGTGAACAACACCGCCGAGGCGTTCTGGGAAGGCCGCCGCCCGTTGTCCGCGCGGGAGCCACTGGCCGGCAAGGGCAGCCGCATCCTGTTCTCCGACCGCCCGGAGCGGCCGGCGCTGTGCAGCTATCCGCCGGGCGCCGCCGTCGAACTTTCCACCCAGCTGCAGGCGTGGATGGTGCTGGAAGCCGCGGCGGCAATCGCCTCTCGGTCCGGGCACCCGGCAGGGAACCCGCTGGCCTCCGGCACGGAACCGGCCGCCGACAATTAAGTCATGCAACAGTTTCGTAATTGACGTGATCCTCGTCACTTAAGGCGTTCTCGGCTTGGTTGCTTAGGGTTGGCTAACCTACAGTTTTTCCTAGTGAGCATGCCCTAACTTCCCCCGCTCACGGGGGGCTAGGGCTCCAGAGACCTTCCCTCCAGAAAGCAGCCCCATGAAGATCCGCAACAACGCGCTGGCAGGTATCGCACTTGCCGCCACCGCAGCGCTCGGCCTGGCCGCCTGTGGCTCCGGCACCTCCACGCCCTCCGGCAGCGACGCCGCTGACGGCAAGATTTCCGGTGCGATCACGGTTTACAACGCCCAGCACGAGTCCCTTTCCCAGGAATGGGTGGACGCCTTCACCGCCGAGACCGGCGTTAAGGTCACCGTCCGCCAGGGTTCGGATACCGAAATGTCCAACCAGATCATCCAGGAGGGTCAGGCCTCCCCCGCCGACGTCTTCCTCACCGAAAACTCCCCCGCCATGGCCCAGGTGGAAAACGCCGGCCTCTTCGCCGACATCGACAAGGCCACCGTCGACCAGGTTCCCGCCGAATACCGGCCCTCCACGAACAAGTGGACGGGCATCGCAGCCCGTTCCACTGTCCTGGTCTACGACAAGTCCAAGCTGAGCGAAGACCAGCTGCCCAAGTCGATGCTGGACCTGGCCAAGCCGGAGTGGAAGGGCAAATGGGCGGCGTCGCCCTCCGGCGCCGACTTCCAGGCGATTGTCTCGGCCCTGCTTGAACTCAAGGGCGAGTCGGCCACCGAGGAATGGCTCAAGGGCATGAAGGAAAACTCGAAGGCCTACAAGGGCAACAGCACGGCCATGAAGGCGGTCAATGCCGGCGAAGTGGATGCCGCCCTGATTTACCACTACTACTACTACGGCGACCAGGCTAAGACCGGCGAGAACTCCAAGAATGTCGCGCCGTACTACTTCAAGAACCAGGACCCGGGCGCCTTTGTCTCCGTCTCCGGCGGCGGCGTCCTGCAGTCCTCAAAAAACGCCGCGGCGGCCCAGGCCTTCGTCAAGTTCATCACCGGCAAGAAGGGCCAGGAAATCCTGCAAAAGGGCACCTCCTTCGAATACGCCATCGCCTCCGCCACCCCGGCCAACGAGAAACTCGTCCCGCTGCCGGAGCTGCAGGCACCCACGGTGGATCCCGCCAAGCTCAACTCCGCCAAGGTCAGCGAGCTGATGACCAAGGCTGGGCTGCTCTAACTTCGTGGCAACCAAGCTGGCGGCGCCCGGAACATCCGGGAGCACACCGACGGCGGGCCGGGGCAAACGCCCCCGCCCGCCTTTCGGCGTTTCTGTTATTGCGGTCCTGGCCGTCCTGATTGCCCTGTTCGCGCTGATTCCGCTGGGCTACGTCATTGTTATGACGGTGGCCACCGGCTGGGACACAGCCGTGGAGCTGATCTTCCGGGCACGCGTCGGTACGCTGCTGCTCAACACTGTGCTCCTGATGCTGATCACCGTGCCGCTGTGCCTCATCCTTGGCGTGGGGGGAGCCTGGCTGGTGGAACGCACGCACCTTAAGGGCCACAGATGGTGGGCCGTGCTGCTCGCTGCCCCGCTGGCCATCCCGGCGTTTGTCAACAGCTATGCCTGGGTCTCCGCGGTGCCGTCGCTTGCGGGCCTGTGGTCCGGCGTGCTGATCGCGACCCTGTCGTATTTTCCACTCGTTTACATTCCGGCCGCCGCGGCCCTCAGCCGACTGGACCCTGCCATCGAACAATCGGCGGCGTCCCTGGGCCTGGGCGCCTGGCGGGCCTTCTTCCGTGTGGTCCTGCCGCAGCTGCGCATCGCGATGACCGGGGGCGCGCTCCTGGTATCCCTGCACCTGCTGGCCGAATACGGGGCGTTCGCGATGATCCGTTTCGACACCTTCACCACCGCGATCATGGTGCAGTACCAGTCGACCTTCAACGGCACCGCCGGGAACATGCTGGCCAGCGTCCTGGTATTCCTGTGCCTGATCCTGCTGCTGGTTGAAGTGCGCAGCCGAGGCAGCGCCCGGTACGCCAGGATCGGTTCCGGGGCCCAGGCGCGCGCCCTGCGGCTTCCGCTTCGTGCTTACCAGCTGCCCGCCCAGCTGTTCCTGGCCGCGCTCACCGCCCTGGCCTTCGGACTTCCGCTGACGTTCGTGCTGCGCTGGATCGTCGCCGGCGGGCCGGGCATCTGGGCCGCAGACGAATTCCTTCCGGCCCTGCTGCTGACCCTGATGTACGGCCTCGCCGGCGCCCTGGCCACCACCGTTGTCGCGTTCCCGATGGCCTACCTGGCCGTGCGGCACCCCGGCTGGTTCAGCAAGGCCCTGGAGCTGTCCAACTACATCACCAGTTCCATGCCCGGGATCGTGGTGGGCCTGGCCTTCGTGACCGTCAGCATCAAGGCTGCGCCCAGCCTCTACCAGACCTCAACGCTGCTGATCGCGGCCTACGTGTTATTGTTCCTGCCGCGCTCCCTGGTCAACATCCGTTCCGGCCTGGCGCAGGCGCCCAAGGAACTCGACGAGGCCGCCCAGGCGCTCGGCAAACCGCCATTGCTGGCGTTCCTGCGCGTGACACTCCGGCTCACGGCCCCGGCCGCCGCAGGCGGCGCCGCGCTGGTGTTCCTGGCAATCGTCAATGAACTGACGGCGACGCTGCTGCTCTCCCCCAACGGCACCCGGACCCTGGCAACGGAGTTCTGGAGCAAAAGCAGCGAAATCGACTACGCCGGGGCGGCGCCATACGCGTTGCTGATGATTCTTTTGTCCGCACCGATGACCTACCTCCTCTTCCAGCAGTCCAAGAAAGCAGCGGGACAGTGACCCAGTACAGCCCTTCCCGGCTCCCGGCACCGCGGATCGCCGCGTCCGTGGCCACCAGCACCAACAACCACCTGCAGATCGACGCCGTCACAAAGGATTTCGGGACCCAGGCGGTCCTCAAGGGCGTCAACCTCTCGGTGGCCAGGGGCGGCACAACGGCGATCGTGGGCCCGTCCGGTTCCGGCAAGACCACGCTGCTGCGGCTGATTGCCGGTTTTGAACACCCGGACACCGGCAGCATTTCACTCAACGGCACCAAGGTGGCCGGCGACGGCGTCTGGGTCCCGGCACATAAGCGCCACGTCGGCTACGTGGCGCAGGACGGAGCCCTGTTCCCGCACCTGAGCGTCGGGCAGAACATCTCCTTCGGCCTCGATACCACCAAACTTCCCGGCGGCCGCCGGGCACTGAAGGACCGGGTGGCCGAACTGCTGGAGATGGTCTCGCTGGACCCGGCCATGGCCAAACGGCGCCCGCACCAGCTCTCCGGCGGCCAGCAGCAGCGCGTAGCCCTGGCCCGTGCGCTCGCCCGCGAACCGGAACTGATGCTCCTGGACGAGCCGTTCTCGGCCCTGGACGCAGGGCTGCGGGTGGCCACCCGCAGGGCGGTGGGCAAGGTGCTCCAGGACGCCGGGGTCACCACCATCCTGGTCACCCACGACCAGGGCGAGGCACTGTCCTTTGCGGACCAGGTGGCGGTGATGCGCGGCGGACGGCTGGCACAGATCGGCAACCCGTTTATCGTTTATACCCGCCCCGCGGACCGGGCCACCGCCGAGTTCCTGGGCGACGCCGTGATCCTCGATGCCTGGATGGAAGGCTCCCTCGCCACCTGCTCGCTTGGCGGCATCCCGGTCCGCCGGCCCCCGGCCCAGGGCCGGGTCCAGCTGATGCTGCGCCCTGAGCAGATCCGGATCGCCGAAGACGGCCCCATCCGCGGTGTTGTGGTGGACACCGATTACTTCGGGCCGGAAACCACTGTCCGGCTTAAGCTCGCCGCCCCTCCCGTCCTCACTGAAGGGGCCATCGCAGACCACCGCTACCCCGGCGGCGGCGAGATCATCACCATCCGGCACTGGAACGCCTCCATCGCCCGGCCGGGCACCGAGCTGTGTCTGCGCGTTGTGGGCGAAGCCGTGGCTTTCCCGATGGAGGACCTGCCGCAGGCATAGCCGCCGGGGATCCAGGCATAGGGTGGGCGCATGACAGTTCAGCCAGCACTCCACCGCCAGCACTGCTCCGTTGCCGCCCCCACCCAATTGTGGCTCGATGCCGAGGGCCGGCTCTCGGGCCGCGGCGGCGGCCCGGAAGCTTCCGGCGCCGCGGGCGAGGGCTGGTTCACCGGCCTGCTGCACGGCGACACGCGGATGCTGTGCCGTGCAGAGGTGCGTGTGAACGGCCTTGAGCCGGAGCCCGCCACGATCGAGGCGGCGGCCGGCGGTGTGCTGCGGGTGCGCGGGCTGGTCCGCGGCATCCCGGGGTCCTCCGAGGACCCCGCCGTGGAGCTTCTCCAGACCTGGACGGTGACGCCCGGCGCCGTCCGGCATTCCCTCCGTCTGGCCACCTCCCTCGAGTCGCTCGACGTGGAGATCGAAATCCAGCTCGCCGCGGACTTCACCGACATGGCCGCCATCCGCCTGAGCCGCTTCAGGGAGCCCTCCGGCCCGTTCTCCGCTGATGACTCCACGCTGCGCTGGCGCGACGGCGGGCGGACCCTGACCGTCGCCGCCCCCGGCAGCGTCGCCGCGGGCGAACGGCTCCTCTGGCGCGGCACGGCCGGCCGGGGATCGCCGTTCGAGGTGGAGTGGCAGGCCATGCTGGCTGACAGCGAGGATACCGTGGTGGCGGCCAGGACGCCCGCCCCGCACCGGGTACGCGCCGAACCGGCCGGCGCCCTCGGCAAGCTGCTGGACAACGCCATCGATGAACTCGCCGGGCTCCGCCTGGCCACCCGCAAGCTGCCCGACGCACCGTTCGCCGCCGCAGGGGCACCCTGGTATTTCACCTTGTTCGGACGCGACTCGCTGTGGGCCGCGCGGCTGCTCCTGCCGCTGGACGCCGGACTCGCCGCCGGAACGCTGCGCACACTGGCCGCGTTCCAGGGCACCCGGCACGATCCGGTCGCCGCGGAGGAGCCCGGCAAAATCCTGCACGAGCTCCGGTCCAAGGAACTGCTGCTGGAGAGCCAGGGCCTTCGCCTGCCCCCGGTGTACTACGGCACTGTGGACGCCACCCCGCTCTGGCTGTGCCTGTTGGCCGAACTTGGCCGGGCCGGGCTGGATGACGCCGCCGTCCGCTCGCTCCTGCCCAACGCGGCCCGTGCAGTGCAATGGCTACTGGCAGCCGGCGGTGCCCCCGGAAGCGTCAACAGCGGGTTCCTGAGCTATCAGGACGAGACCGGCCACGGTCTCAGCAACCAGGGCTGGAAGGATTCGGCGGACGCCATGCAGTTCCGCGACGGCCGCCTGGCCGAGGGCCCGATCGCACTCTCCGAGGTGCAGGGCTACGCCTATCAAGCCGCGGTGGACACCGCCTCCCTCTTCGACGCCTATGGCGAACCCGGCGGCCAGGAGCTGCGGGACTTCGCCAAAGCCCTGCAACAGAACTTCCGCGCGCGCTTCTGGGTCGAGGACGACGGCGGGACCTTCCCGGCCATGGCCCTCGACGGGAACGGTGATCCGCTGGATATTCCGGGCTCCAATATGGGGCATCTGCTCGGCACCGGGCTCCTGGACGCCTCGGAAGCCAAGCTCGTGGCCGACCGGCTGCTGAGTCCGGAGTTGTTCTCCGGCTTCGGCGTGCACACGATTTCGCGGCGCGCGGCCGGCTTCTGGCCGTTCAGCTACCACTGCGGTTCGGTCTGGAGCCACGACACCGCGATCGCGGTCCGGGGACTGCTCGCCGAGGGAATGCCCGCCGAGGCAAGGATCCTCGCCGAAGGCCTGCTGGCCGCGTCCGGCTCCTTCGGTGACCGGCTGCCGGAACTGTTCGCCGGCATCACTGCCGACGAGGCCGGCCAAGCGGTGCCCTATCCGGCGTCGTGCCACCCGCAGGCCTGGTCCTCGGCCGCTGCAGTTGTGGTCGCGCAGGCCATGGGCGTGCACTTCTAGGACGTTCCGCCCGTCCCTGACGGCGCTGCGGGTGTCCCGGAGAGCGCCCGCCGGGCCTCACGGAGTCCGTCCACCAGGATCACGACCCCGACGACGGCGACAGCCAGGCCCAGGGATGCGATGACATCGGTCAGCCAGTGGTAGCCCAGGTAGATCCGGCTGAATGCCACCACCAGGGTGCCGGCGGCCGCGGCCGCAAAGCCGAGCACCGCCGTCGACGTCTTCCGGCTGCGGGATGCCAGCAGGTAGGCCAGCACCAGGAAAAAGACGCCCGCACCCAAGGTATGGCCAGAGGGGAAGGAAAACGCGTCGTCCGGTCCCAGCAGGAAGTCGCCCGCCGGCGGCCGGGCCCGGTTGACCTGGTGCTTGATGAATGTCGACAGCCCGAATGTCGCTGCCATGGCCCCGATCAGCAGGACCGGACGCCAGAGTTCGCGTTTCCGCACAGACCACGCCACCGCCAGGACCACGCCGATCACAGTCATCCACAGCGGCGACGTCACGGTGGTCACAGCCGCCAGCGCGGAAGTAGCGAGGGAAGTACGCGACGCCACCAGGCCGTCATGGACGGTCCCGTCCAGGGCCGCGGGCCCCCGTTCGCCCGGACCGCCGCCAGCGTCAGCCAGAATATGGTTTCTCCGGCCACCAACAAGGCTGCCGCGCCAAAAAACACCGCGCGCTGGGATCGCACCAGTCGCACATCAGGGGTGCGCGGTTCGCGCTGGGCAACGGGCATTGGGCTATTGTTCCAGTCGAAGCTCCCGGCAGGCCGGATGCCCGCTGGGAAATCCCTAGGGGACAGCTGGCCGTTTGGTCTGCGGATACGGGGTTTCATGCCGGGCGAGCATTTCGACGAAAGCCGCGATCTTCCGCTCCCGGGTGGCGGCCTGCTTGACCGCGTTGGTCCGGTAGATCAGGGCGTACCTGTTCACGGAGGTCAGGACGTCGAACATTGCCTGTGCCCGCGGCTCGGCGGCAATGGCTGCGGCAAGGTCCGGGGGCACTTGCGCCGAAGCCGCTCCGTCGTAGGCAGCCTCCCAGCGTCCGTCAGCCTTGGCGCTCTCGACGGCGGCACGCCCGGCAGGAGCCATCCTGCCCGCCGCTTCGAGGCGGCCGATCCGTTCCACGTTCCGGGCCGACCACACACTTCTGGGCCGCCGGCGGGTCATTCGCTGAAAGGAACTCTCCCCGTCGCGGCGCCGGGCCTGTCCGTCAATCCAGCCGAAACAGAGGGCTTCCTGCAGTGCGGCCTCATAGTCGAGTTCCGTAACCGTCCCGCCCTTCTTATGCAGCACCAGCCACACGCCGGGGCTTCCGGCGTGGTGTTCCTCCAGCCAGGCGCGCCACTGGGCAGCATCCCGGACCAGCAGTTCCTCAAGTTCAGCAACCATGGCACCATTGTGCCCCGCGACTCTGACAACAGGGGTTGCTTTGGTGGGACGATATCCCTATCAGCTGGAATCCATCACACCCCGAGGAGCAACGATGCTGCGCGTCCGCCCGATCCATTTCACCTCCCGTCTTGATGGATGGGAGCGGTTGCTCACCGCCCTGGGCATGGTCAAGACCGTCGACGAGCCCACCTGGCGGGAGTTCGACGCCGGCTCCGGCCGCCTCGCCCTCCACTTCGTCGAGCAGGGCGCGGCTGAGGACGGCACCACATCCTTCGGCGTCGAAGTAGGCGATCTGAAGGAATTCGCCCGGCGGACCAAGGAGGCCGGCACCACCGCGGAACTCGTCGACGCGGACCACGGCCCTTCCTGCCGCGTCACCGCCGCGGACGGATTCACCTTCCTCGCCGACCCGGCCACGCGCGCCGCCGACGGCAGCTGGGTGGAACCAGCGGACGCGGACCCGGGGATCGCCGTCGTCGAAGTCTGGTTCTCCGAAGACGCCGTCACGGCGGCTCAAACCCTGCGTGACATCGGCGCCCGGCCCCGCCCGGTCCCGGGCGACCCGGGCGCCGTGGAATCCGGAAGCGTTCACGGCAAAAAACGGCGGGGTCCTTATGGTCGGTGCAGGCACCGGCGCTGGGCGTGCAGGCCTGGGCTTCGAATACGACGGTGACTTTGACGGTCTCCGCGAGCGCCTCATCGCGGCGGGACACGAGGCCGCGGTCATCGAGGAAGCCGCCGTCCCCACCCTGCATGTAGCCAACCCCGATGCGGACGGTGGGGCTGCCCACCCGCCGCTTTGGATTTCAGCGGCACCAGCCGGCAAACCACCGGAATCGGTGCCCGCCAGCTGAGCTGCGTCACGGTGTTCGGGCGGGGATGGGGTAGAACTTAACCATGAACGTTCGCACTCCTGACCCGAACCCCGGCTGGCTCTCCGATGATGATTTGTTCGAGGCGCGCGGACGGTTGCCCATGGTCTACGTCGAGGCCGTTCCGGTCCGGCTGGACCCGCTGGGGTTCGTCAACGAGGTAGGTACCCTCCTGCAGGCCGAGGAGGACGGCACGATGGTGCGCTCCCTGGTGTCGGGCCGGGTGCTCTACCGCGAGACCATCCGCGCGGCCCTGCTGCGCCACATGGAGAAGGACCTCGGCCCGCTGGCCTTCCCACAGCTTCCCATTAGTCCGGTGCCGTTCACTGTGGCGGAGTACTTCCCGTCCCCGTCCCACACCGGGTTCACCGATGACCGCCAGCATGCGGTGGCGCTGGCCTACATCATCCCCGTCACCGGTGAATGCTCCCCCCGGCAGGACGCGCTGGAACTGACCTGGATGACCCCTCAGGAAGTCATGAGCTCGGACGTCCAGCTGGAATTCAGCGGCGGCCGCGGGGCCCTGATCCGCCAGGCACTGGCTTTCGCCGGCGTCGGGAACTGACCGGAGCCCGCGTCCCAGACTTCCCCGCGCCTTTGTAGACTGTTGGGCGGACCGCAAGAGAATTTAAGGACTCCAGATGACTTACCCACCGGCCGCCCCGAACTACATCGAACAGCAGGCTGGCTCGTTGCAGAGCGGCGATCATCTGCTGTTGCCCGACGGCACCCGCTCTGCCGAAATCCAGCGTGTGGACGTCGAAAACGACGACTTCGGGACCCCTGCCATGGTCCTGGCGACCCTCACCGGAGGCGGCGGCCTCCGGATTGCGGCAGCCTCCACGGTCCTGATTCTGGAGTCCGCGCCCGAAGCGGGAGAATCTGCCTCCGAGGATGCCGGCTCGCGCCTGCAGCTCGTCGAACCGTCGCTGGCTGACGGCGGCGTGGAATCCGACGCCGGCGGCACAATCGATCCCGGGGAGGCAGCCAGCGGAGCCGTTCCCGACGTCGTGGTCCCTCCGCTGCCGCCCGTTCCGCCGCTGGTGAGTGGCCCCAGCGACGAGGACCTCGCGCTGATCCCTGCCCTGCAGGGAACGCCCGAGTCGGTCGTGGCAGCTGTGGCAGAGGCGCACCCGAGCTCGGTGAGCGTGCTGCTGCTGAGCGAACGGCTCGCCAAGGGCATCAACACGAAGTCGGGGAGTTGCCTCAAAGACCTCAGCGACCTGGCCCAGGAACTGTTCATTGTCCTCAAGGACGCCGACAACGCGCTCGCCGTTGCGGATCTGCTTAATGTGCTGCGGTTCGACGGAAACCGCGGCCGCTGGGCCTCGGTGGAGGCTTCCTGGCGCTGTCCAGCTACATTTGCCGCCAGCTCGGCGAAACCGAACGCGCGGCCGTCTACGAGAAGTTCCTCCGCGCCCCCGATTCCATGGAGGCGGACCCGTTCAAGGCCCGGATCAACGCCAAGGTCCGCCAGCGTTCGCTGAATGAACCGAACCTGTACGACAAAGAGATCTTCCGCGCCATGGACAACTCGAATCCGGATGCGGAACGCGAGTGGCGGCAACTGCGGCTCGAGGCCCTGCTGTTCCTGCGCGCGCACGGCGGCTCGGAAACCATTGGCGTCCCGGAGCTGGAACGCCGGATCGGCAACGAACTCGAATCCGTCCGTTCCTGAGGTGTTTTGCCCCCTACCCCCTGGTGGCCGGGCGTTGTAGATTCAGCCCATGACGAACAATCTGAGCGTTGTCATTAACTCCGACGCGCAGCAGGTTTGGACGATGCTGCGCGAACCCGCCCTGGTTGCCCAATGGCACGGCTGGGAAGCCGATGACCAGGCGGCCGAGATCGATGAGATCTATTTCAGTCCCAAAGTCGTTGAAGGCGCCGACCACACCTCGCTCGTGGTCGACGGCGGAGATGTGTTCACCCTGAGACCGGTCCCGACCGGCACGGAGCTAAGCGTCACCCGGGCCGCGGTGGACCATCACTCCGAGTGGGCCGCCTGGGACGAGGACATCACCCAAGGCTGGCTGACCTTCATCCAACAGCTCCGGTTCGCCCTTGAACGGCACCCGCACGGCAGGCGACGGACCTTCTTCTTCTCGGTTCCCGGCAACGAGGGGTCCGCCATCGAAAGGCTCGGCCTGTCCGATGTTCCCCCGCCGGGCGAGCCGTATTCGCTCACCCTGGCCACGGGTGAGGAGGTCGCCGGCAAGGTCTGGTTCCGGAGCAACCACCAGGTGGGGCTCACAGTCCACCACTATGCAGAACACGGCGAGGGCCTGGTCATCGTGGCGGACCAGCCGGTCATCCCCGACGTCCGGCCCAACGGCGGGTCTTTGGTCATCGTCTCCACGTACGACCTCGGGGCGCACCAACTCGGATCCGTGCGCACGTACTGGGACACGTGGCGGGCTGAGAACTACCCCACATCCGATCCGCTGCACTAAGGGTTGGCGCCTGTTAGCTGGCACACTTGAACGGTGCCAGCCAATCCTGAATCACCAGTGTCATCGCCCCTGCCAGCGCGGCAGTCCGAGTTTTCCTTCCGGGTGGGAAAACGCCTGAGTGAAAGCTGTTCACCGTCGGCGTCCCAGATCGCTGCCAACGGCGGGGAGTTCCTCGGCCGGACCGGCACCATCAGCACACCGCATGGCGAGATCCAAACCCCGGCGTTTATCGCCGTCGGCACCAAGGCCACAGTCAAGGCGGTGCTGCCGGAATCCATCGCCGGGCTCGGAGCCCAGGCCGTCCTCGCCAATGCCTACCACCTGTACCTGCAGCCCGGGGCGGACATCCTGGACGAGGCCGGCGGGCTGGGCGCGTTTATGAACTGGCCCGGCCCCACCTTTACGGATTCCGGCGGGTTCCAGGTGATGAGCCTGGGCTCGGGCTTTAAGAAGGTCATCGATATGAAGTCGGTGGACCAGTCGGGGCCGGATGACGCTGTCGCCCCGGGCAAGGAGCGGCTGGCCCACGTGGACGAGGAAGGTGTGTGGTTCAAAAGCCACCTCAACGGCGACCGGCACCGCTTCAGCCCGGAAATTTCGATGAACGTCCAGCACCAGCTCGGCGCGGACATTATGTTCGCCTTCGATGAGCTGACCACCCTGCAGAATTCCCGCGGCTACCAGGAGGAATCCCTGGAGCGCACCCGCCGCTGGGCCGAGCGCTGCATCACCGAGCACTTTCGGCTGACATCGGAGCGGACCGGCAAGCCCTACCAGGCACTGTTCGGCGTCCTCCAGGGCGCCCAGTACGAGGACCTTCGACGCAAGGCCAGCCGCGACCTCGGCGCCATGAACTTCGACGGCTTCGGCATCGGCGGGGCGCTCGAGAAGGAAAACCTGGGCACGATCGTGCGCTGGTGCAACGAGGAACTGCCGGAGAACAAGCCGCGGCACCTACTGGGCATTTCCGAGCCCGACGACATCTTCACAGCGATCGAGAATGGCGCGGACACCTTCGACTGTGTCTCACCCACCCGGGTGGCCCGGAACTCGGCTTTCTATCACCCCACCGGGCGCTACAACCTCTCCGGCGCCAAGTACAAGCGCGACTTCGGGCCGCTCCAGGAAGGCTGCGACTGCTACGCCTGCCTGAACTATTCCCGCGCCTACATCCACCACCTGTTCAAGGCCAAGGAAATGGTTTCAGCAACCTTGATCTCAATCCACAACGAGCGCTTTGTGGTGAAGATGGTCGATGACGCCCGGCTTGCCATCGAAGCAGGCACCTTCTTCGATTTCAAGGCCGAGACCCTGGGCCGTTACTACTCCTAGCCGCTGCGCGCCCCTCTCGCCGAAATCGCCGGAAGCGTGCCATGTCGCCGGAAGGCCGCGGCGAACTCGCAGGCTTCCGGCGACGTCGTGTTTCCACATAGCGACGGCGGAGCCTCCCGGGAACTCCCCGCGGCACCCGAAACTGGCGTCATGCCTCAACAGAAGCCGCTCACGCTTCCGACGCGTGGAAACCTTTGGCGCACTGACCAGCTAATCGACCTGGGCTACGGCTCCCGATCCATCAAGTCGTTGCTGGACTCGGGTTCTCTCGTCCGCCTGCGGTACGGCTGCTATGCCCGAGGCAGCGTGTGGAACGCTCTGCCGGCACCGGTCCGCAGCCGGCAGTTGATCTATGCACATGCACACGGAACACTCACCACATCAACCGGTGCCTTTGCCTACAGCCACACTTCCGCAGCTCGTCTGCACCGCCTATATCTCTGGAACGTGGACGACCTAATCCACGTCCTGCAGCGGGTGCGCCCGTCGGCCGAGCGCCACGGCAAGGATGTTCGGTGCCACACACGACCCTTCTCCGACACTGAGGTGACACAAGTTGGCGGTCTGCGAACAACTTCGCTGGAGCGGACAGCCGCGGATTGCGCCATGCTGCTGAGCTATCGGCAGGCGCTCATCGTAATGGACCATGCGCTGCGTCTTGGTGCGGACCGGTCTCTGCTGCAGGAGATGGCTGATTCACTGGAGGGCCGCCGTGGCATCCGCACCTTCCGCCGAGTACTCGACACGGCGGACGTTCGCTCGGAATCCCCCGGCGAAACGCTGACCCGGGAGCTGTTCCTCCGGCTGGGCATCACGATGCCCGAACCGCAGGTTGAAGTCACGAGCCGGATCGGACGGCATCGACTGGACTTCGCCTGGAAGAAGGAAAAGGTGGCCGTGGAGTTCGACGGCAAGGTCAAATACTTTGACTTCCGGCCCACCGAGGAAGTGCTTTTCGAGGAACGGCGACGCGAGAAGGCCCTGACGGAGGAAGGATGGCTTTTTCTCCGGGTCGAGTGGAAAGACCTCTTCCGCGAACAGGAATTCAAGAACCGTGTGCTCCGGGCGTTGACGGGCCGGGGTGGCGCGCCTTGAGCCGCGAGCCGGTCACCCCGATTTCGCCGGAAACCATCGAAATCGCCGGAACGTTGCGGCGACTTGGCAGGTTTCCGGCGACTTCGGCGGAAGTGGAGTGAGCGCTTACGCCCCGTAGCTTGGCTCGCGCTTCTTCACCCAGCCGATGGCGAGTGAGGTCAGCGGCACAAACGCAAACTCCACGAGGGTCTTGTAGAGGAAGCCCACCAGAACGTAGTTCACGAACATCGCACCGTCGCTGATCCCGATCACCGAGGCCGCGATGCTGCAGAAGATCAGCGTGTCCACAAACTCGCCCACCCCGGAGGATCCCATCAGCCGGGCCCAGAGTGACTTTTCCCCGGTCCGGGCCTTCATCTTCACAAGGATCCAGGAGTTGATCGTTTGGCCCGCGAAGAAGGCCAGGAGCGAGGCGAACACGATCTGCGGGACCGGCCCCAGGGCGCTCTCCAGTGCGGACTGCTTGGCAAGGCCATACTCGTCGCCGAAGCCGGGGAGGGCGATGATGATCCAGTAGCACAGGGACGCGAACACCGATAGCGCGAAGCTGGTCACGATGGCCTTGCGCGCCACCTTGAAGCCGTAAACCTCGCTGATGACGTCGCCCAAAATGTACGCGAGCGGGAAGAGGAAGAACCCGCCGTCGGTGATGATGGGCCCGATTGCCACACCCTTGGATGCGCCGATGTTGGAAAGGATCAGCACCACGGCCATAACAGCCAGCATGATGCCGAAGTACGGCGATCCAATGGTGGCAAACTTTGGCGGGGCGGCAGCAGGGAAGGTCTTGGCGGAAGTCATGGGGAATCCATTCGTAGTGGTTCGCTCGGCGGTCCGGAACGGTTCTGGGCCCGGGGTGGCCGGCTGTATTAGCACTGGAGGCTCCGGTGCAGCGCGCCGGGAACCGCTTCCATTCTCGCACCTTGGCCGGGCCGACCGCCCGCCGCGGCCCAGGCCCGGTTATGGATACCCTCCGCACAGCCACACACTCCCAAATTTGAACACGTTCAAAACCTCTGCCACACTCTTTGAACACGTTCAGAAATGAGGACAACCATGGCAGCCAAGAGCGATCAGACCCGGCAGCGGGTGGCGGACGTCGCATTGCGGATGTTTCGTGACATCGGCTTCGAAAAAGCCACCATGCGCGCCATCGCGGCCGAGGCCGGAGTGTCCGTCGGCAACGCCTATTACTACTTCGCGTCAAAGGATGACCTGGTCCACGAGCTCTATCTCCAGGTCCAGGTCCAGCACGCGGACAGGGCCGCGGAGGCCGTCGTCGGGCTTAACGACCTCAGCGCCAGGCTGAAGGCGACAATGCACGCGGGCCTGGACGTTATGGCGCCGTACCACCGCTTCGGCGCCGATTTCATCGCCACCGCCATCCGCCCGGCGTCGCCCGTCAACCCGTTCAACGCAGAATCCGGCAGCGCCCGGGAAGCGTCGCTGGCCATTTTCCGCGCCGCCGTAGACGGAGCACGCCCGGGGCCGCCCCGGAGGCTCCGGGCGGAACTGCCCGAGCTGCTCTGGCTGGGGTACATGGGGGTCACCCTCTTCTGGGTGTACGACACCTCGGAGGGGCAACGCCGGACCCGGAAACTTGTTGATGGCGCCGCCCCCTGATCGCCCGCGGGCTCTCGCTCACGAGAATTCCAGGCGTCGGCAGGATCCTGGACGACGCCATGGACTTAGGCCGCGCGGTCCGGGGCTAACACCGGGCATCAACTCACAATTATGGGGGAACTATGGGAAGCAGCATTGTGGTCTTGGCCGGCGCCTCTGGATTCATCGGGCGCTATTTCCGCCGCCGGTTCGGGCAGGACGGCTGGGACATCCGGACCATCGGCCGGTCCCCCGCTGATACGGCTCGCTGGGGCGACGACAGCGCTATCGCCGCCGCACTCGACGGCGCCGAACTCCTCGTGAACCTCGCGGGCCGTTCGGTGAGCTGCCGCTACACCGGGCGGAACAGGGCCGAAATCATGGACTCCCGGGTGTCTACCACCGCGGCATTGGGCCGCGCCCTTGCACGTTGCAGCGCTCCCCCGTCGCCTGGCTGAACGCCAGCACGGCAACAATCTATCGGCACGCGGAGGACCGGCCCCAAACTGAGGACGACGGCGAGCTTGGCACCGGGTTCTCCGTCGACGTCGCCCGCGCTTGGGAAGCGGCCCTCAACCAGGCGCCGACGCCGCAGACCCGGAAGGTGGCGCTGCGGATTGCCATCGTGCTGGGGCCCGGCGGCGGGGTGATGCGGCCCTTTGCGACCCTCGCCCGGCTGGGCCTGGGCGGAGCTATGGGCACCGGGACGCAGAAATTCAGCTGGATCCAGGTGGAGGACCTCTACCGTGCAGTGCGCTTCCTGCACCTGCGCACCGACCTTGCCGGCCCGGTTAACCTCGCGGCGCCGGACGTGGTGACCAACCGGGACCTGATGCGGGCGGTCCGCCGCACCCACGGAACGCCGTGGGGCATGCCCACTCCAGCGTGGCTCCTCAAGCTCGGAGCCGTGCTGATCAGAACGGAGGCCGAACTGGTGCTCAAGAGCCGTTGGGTGGCATCCCGGAAACTGCTCGACGCCGGATTCGTCTTCCTGGAGCCTGCGCTGGAACCGGCGCTGGAGCGGATAGGCGGACCCTGGAGGCTCTCGGGCGGCCGCGGATGGAGTTAACGGCGACGGCGGGCCGCCGGCTTCCGGAACCGAAGTCCCGCAGCCGGCGACCCGCCGTCGTCCGCGCTGAGTCCGCGCGGAGTCCAAACCTACCGGCGCGCGGCGTCGATGAGGTCCTTGCCTTCGTCGTCGCGGGCCGCTGCGGACTCCCAGGCGTGGCCCTGCTCGTGATCCAGGTGCGTGGACTTCTTGTTCTTGAGCGCGAAGATGTAGACCAGCAGCGAGATGGCGATGGCCACTGTGACGTAGGTGAAGAACAGGTCCACCTGGCCGACCTTCTGCAGGGCGGCCCCGATCAGCGGGACCGTGCCGCCGAAGAGCGAGTTCGCGATCGCGTACCCCAGCCCAACGCCGAGGGCGCGGATGGACGCGGGGAACAGCTCGGCCTTTACCAGGGCGTTGATCGAGGTGTAGCCGCCAACAATAAGCAGGCCGCCCATCATCAGCAGGAACGCGGTGAACGGATCCTTGGTGCCGGCCAGGGTGGAAAGCAGCGGCCAGGTGAACAACACACCGGTGATGCCGAACCAGAGCAGCAGCGGCTTACGCCCGACCTTGTCCGAGATGATGCCGTAGACGGGCTGGAGCAGCATAAAGATGAACAGCGCCCAGAAGTTGATCACCGAGGTCTCGGTCTTGGCGATGCCGGAGGTGTCATTCATGAACTTCAGGATGAAGTTGGTTTATGTGTAGAACGCCACCGTGCCGCCGAGGGTAATGCCGATGCAGATCAGCAGCGGCTTCCAGTAGCTGGTGAACAACAGTCTCATGGTGCCCGGCTGCGCCTGCCCGACGACGGCGGGGGCCTTGGCGGCCTCGAGCTGTTCGGCCGAGACGGTTTCCTCCATCGAACGGCGCAGCCACAGTACGACAAGCGCGGCGACGCCGCCAATCGCGAAGGGGATCCGCCAGCCCCACTCGCCCAGATCGGCCTTGGGGATAAAGTTCTGCAGGATGACCAGGACCAGCAGGGCCAGCATCTGGCCGCCGATCAGGGTGACGTACTGGAAGCTGGAGAAGAATCCGCGGCGCTTGGTGGTGGCGGCCTCGGACATGTAGGTGGCGCTGGTGCCGTACTCGCCACCCACCGAGAAGCCCTGGATCACGCGGATGAGGACCAGCAGGATCAAGGCCCACAGGCCGATCTGCTGCTGCGTGGGCAGGATGGCGATGGCGAAGGACCCAGCGGACATCATGGTCACACTCAGGGTCAGCGCGGCCTTGCGTCCCTTGCGGTCCGCGTAGCGGCCGAAGAACCAGGCGCCGACCGGCCGCATCAGGAACGACGTCGAGAAGACGGCCATCGCTTCGAGGCCGGCCTGGAGGTCGTCGGTGGGATTGAAGAAGTGCGACTGGAAATATGCCGCGAAGACTGTGTAGACGTAGAGGTCGTACCACTCCACGAGGTTGCCGGCAGATCCTTTGAGAATATTGCTGACGGCTTTTCTGGTCTGCGCCGCTTCGGACAGCTGGGTGCTCATCGATGAACCTTCCTGGATCCGGCGCCGCAAGAAAGCAACACCGTCCGCCACCCTAGTCCCGGTGATCCGGGCCACTCGGGTTGTGTTCATATTGGTCATACGCACAATGCGGCCGGATTTCCCGGGGTGGCAGGATAGATCCATGACTCCTTACGCCGTGCACAACCTGACCTCCGACGCGGTCGCCTACCCCGCCGTCGCCCTGACCATCGCCGGCTCCGAGGCGACCGGCGGCGCCGGCGCGCAGGCGGACCTGAAGACCTTCCAAGAACTCGGCGTTTTTGGTATCGCCAACCTGACCTGCATCGTGTCCTTTGATCCGAAGGACAACTGGAACCACCGCTTTGTCGCTATCGACCAGCAGGTCATCGCCGACCAGCTGGAGGCAACGACGGCGGCGTACGGCGCCGCGTCCGGTGCGCCGTCCGTGCTGGATACGGTAAAGATCGGCATGCTTGGCAGCCCGGCGACGATTTCCACGGTGGCCTCGGCGCTGGCCGCGGGACAGTTCCGCCACGTGGTGCTGGACCCGGTGCTGATCTGCAAGGGCCAGGAGCCGGGCCATGCACTGGACACCGACCAGGCGCTCAAGGTGCAGATCCTTCCGCTGGCCACCTTCGTTACGCCGAACCACTTCGAGGCCGAGTCACTCTCCGGGCTGGAGATCACCGACGTCGAATCCCTCAAGGCCGCGGCTGTGCGCATCCATGAACTCAGCGGTGCGGCGGTGCTGGCGAAAGGCGGTGTGCGCCTGGCCGGCCCGGACGCCGTCGACGTCTACTACGACGGCGAAACGCTCGAGGTCCTCTCCGCCTCGAAGGTCGGCGAGGTGGCCGTCTCCGGCGCCGGCTGCTCGCTGGCTGCCGCGGTAACGGCCGAGCTGGCCAAGGGCGCGGCGCCGCTGGAGGCAGCCCGGACCGCGAAGGAATTCGTCACGGCGGGGATCCGGAACCGAGTTCCCTCCGGTGCACCGTTCGACGCCGTGTGGCAGGGCGGCCCGCGCTAGCCCCTCCCGCGCCCGAGTTCGACCTCCCGCGCCCGAGTTCGCCGGAATCGCCCCGGTTCGCCGGAAGCTTCCGGCGAACCGGCAGGTTTCCGGCGAACTCGCGACGGGCTAGCGGCGCGGGATGTTGCGCAGGTTGCTCCGGGCCATGCTAACGGCCTCACCGGCGCCCCGGTTAAGCACCACTTTCGACATCGCCGTCGCGAACCCGAGGATCTGGGCGCCCTTGATCTTCGGCGGCAGCGAGAGCGCTTTGGGGTCGGTGATGAGTTCCACCAGGGAGGGCCCCGGATGGGCAAAGGCTTCCCGGTAGGCAGCCTCAATCCGGGACGGATCCGTGACGCGGACGGCATGGAAGCCCAGGGCCCGGGCCACGGCCGCGTAGTTGGCATCGGGCACATCGACGCCAAAGTCCGGCAGCCCGTCCACCAGCATCTCCAGCTTGACCATGCCCAAGGTGGAATTATTGAACACCACCACATTGACCGGGAGCCGGTGCGCGGCCACTGTGATCAGCTCCCCCAACAGCATCGACAAGCCGCCGTCGCCCGAGACCGAAACCACTTGTCGCCCAGGGTAGGCCAGTTGGGCGCCAATCGCCTGCGGCAGCGCGTTCGCCATGGAGCCGTGCAAATACGAGCCGATCAGCCGCCGGGTACCCAATGGGTTGATGTAGCGGGCGGTCCAGACGTTGCACATACCCGTGTCCGCGGTGAAAATCGCGTCCTTGGCGGCGAGCTGGTCCAGCAGCGACGCGGCATACTCGGGATGGATCGGCTCGGTTTTCTCCACTTTCCGGGTGTAGGCCCCGACGGCTTTGTTCATCAGCCGGTCGTGCTTCTTGAGGATCGCGTCGAGGAACCGGCGGCTCTTCTTTGCTGCCAGCAACGGCATCAGCGCGGTCAACGTGGGCAACACGTCGCCATGGACCGCGACGTCGACGTCGGTGCGCCGGCCCAGGTTTTGCCCGGCCCGGTCCACCTGGGCCGTCCGGGTCGCGGGCAGGAACTGGTCGTACGGGAAATCGGTCCCCAGCAGGATCAGCAGGTCCGCGTCCTCGATCCCCTCCGCCGCGGCGCCGTAGCCCAGCAGCCCGGTCATACCGATGTCGTAGGGATTGTCGTACTGCATAAAGTCTTTGCCGCGCAGCGAATGGCCGATCGGTGCCTTGAGGAGTTCGGCGAGTCCAATGACCTGATCGTGGGCGCCCTGGACGCCTGCACCGGCAAAGATGGCGACCTTGTCCGCGGCGTTGATGGCGTCGGCCAGTTCCTGCACGCTGGCGGGGTCCGGGACCAGCGTGGCAGGCAGGAAAGCTGCCGGCGCCGGGGTTTCTACGGTCGCGTCCAGTCCCGCGATGTCGCCGGGCAGGGTCACGACGGCGACGCCCCGAAGCGCGACGGCATGCTGGATGGCGCTGTGCATCACCCTCGGGGCCTGGCCGGCGGTGCTGATCAGTTCGGAGTACACCGAGCACTCGTTAAAGAGCCGGTCCGGGTGCGTTTCCTGGAAGAAGCTGCTGCCGATTTGTTTGCTGGGAATGTGCGAGGCGATCGCCAGCACCGGCGCGCCAGAACGGTTGGCGTCATAGAGGCCGTTGATCAGGTGCAGGTTTCCCGGCCCGCAGGAGCCGGCGCAGACCGCCAGACGGCCGGTTAGCTGGGCTTCGGCCGAGGCCGCGAACGCGGCTGCTTCTTCGTGCCGGACATGGATCCAGTCGATCCCGCCCTTCGCGGCACCGCCGGTTTTGCGGACAGCGTCGACAATCGGATTGAGGCTGTCGCCGACAATTCCGTAGATACGCTGCACGCCGGCGGCTTGAAGTTGTTCGATGAGCTGGCTGGCAAGTTCCTTGGCCATGGCTGGGCGCTCCCGCGGTCGGATCCGTTAGCTGACACGGCCAATATAGTCGCCCCGGCCGTGTGCCGCGCCAGGCGGGCCCCGGCCGGGCCTGGCAGTGCCCCAACTAGTTCCCCGCGTGCGCCTGCAGGAATGAGTAGACCTCGGTCTCGTCCACGCCGGGGAAGGCGCCCGGCGGCATCGCTGCAAGCAGGTGCGAGTGGGCCCGTGCGGAGGGCCAGGCATTGCCGGCCCACTCCGAGGTCAGCGCGGCCGGCGGACGCTTGCAGCAGCTCTCATCCGGGCAGGTCGACGTGGACCGCTCGGTGGTTTCCCGGCCGCGGAACCACTTCACCTGCGCATACGGGACACCCACGGAGAGCGAGAACTCGCCGTTGGCGGAGCGCTCCGTGCGCGCCGTGCACCAGTAGGTCCCGGCCGGGGTATCGGTGTACTGGTTGTAGGCACTGAACTTGTCCGGCACATCGAAAACCACCCGGGAGGTCCAGTTCTTGCAGGACGGCTGGCCCTCGATGGCGCCGGTGTGGTCCTGCGGAAACGTCACGCCGTCGTTCTCGTAAGCCTTGTAGATAATGCCGCTTTTGTGCGTCTTCTGGAAGTGCGTCCGCAGGTCCAGGTGCTCGGTGGCGAGGTTGGTGAAGCGGTGCGCGGCGGTCTCATACGACACGGCGAAGGCGTCCCGAATGTCCTCCACCGAGATCTCCTTGGCCTGCTTGGCCTTTTGCAGGAACTCCACGGTGGCCTGCTCCGGCAGCAGCAGCGCAGCAGCAAAGTAGTTGGTGGCCACCCGCTGCATCAGGAAGTCGCCGTAGTTCGTGGGGGTCTGGTGTCCCAGGACATAGTGGCCCAGTGCCTGCAGCAGCACCGAGCGCGGATCATGGTCGCTGCGCGCGTTCTGGGTGAGGTAGATCCGGCGGTTCTTGAGGTCGGTCACCGACCGAGTGGAGTGCGGCAGGTCGCCCACGTGGTGCAGGCTGAACCCGAGGTGCCCGGCAATGTCTGCGATGACGTGGTGGGAGAGCGGGCCGCTGGTGTGGCCGACGGAGGCGAGGACCTTTTGCGCTTCCGCCTCGTACTCCGGGAAATAATTGTTCCGCTCGCGCATCATGGCGCGCAGCTTCCCGTTCGCGCGGCGGGCCTCCTCCGGCGTCGCCACCTGCTCGTTGAGCCGCCGTTCCAGCTCGTGTTGGAGCCCCACCATGGACTCCAGCACATCCATGGGAAGCCGGGAGCTGATCCGGATCGTCGGCAGCTTCAGGGATTCATAGATGGGGCTGCGCTGGTAGCGCTCCAGCTCAATCTCCAGGGCCGCGCGACGGTTGGGCGGTTCCGCACCGAGCAACTCGTCGATGCTGACACCAAGGGCCCCCGCCAGCTGCTGGAGCAGACCTAGCTTGGGTTCGCGCTTTCCGTTCTCGATCAGGCTCAGCTGGCTGGGGGCCGTTCCCACCGTGGCGCTCAGGTCATCAAGGGTGAGCCCGGCGGCCTTACGGAGGTGGCGGACCCGGCGGCCCATGCTGATGACGTCGACTTCCGGGACGGCGGGGGCGGTCGCTGCGGATGCGGGACGGTTCCAACTGGCGGGGTGCATTTCTTAAGAATACGCGAAGAAGTTCATTTCTTTCCATGGTTTTGGTCTAGAAAGATGCGTGGAAGTGCAGAAAAGTGGGTCTTACGGAAAAGTTACACCGCTCCGGATCAGCCAGCGGCTCTGCGAAGAAGCAGCGCACCCGGTCCCGGACCCCACCAAGGAGACAAAGATGACTGCAGCATTTGAGCCCACCCAGCAGACGCCCGCTGAGCAAGCCGCGGCCCTGGAGCTCGAGTGGGCCGCCAACCCGCGCTGGGAAGGTGTCACCCGGGACTACAAGGCCTCCGACGTCGTCCGGCTGCGCGGCCGTGTCTCCGAGGAACACACACTGGCACGCCGCGGCTCGGAGAAGCTGTGGAAGCAGCTCACCGCCGAGCACAAGGAAGGCAAGTACACCAACGCCTTGGGGGCGCTGACCGGCAACCAGGCAGTGCAGCAAGTCAAGGCCGGCCTGCGTGCCATCTACCTTTCCGGCTGGCAGGTTGCGGCCGACGCCAACAACTCCGGCCACACCTACCCGGACCAGTCCCTCTACCCGGCCAACTCGGTGCCCACTGTGGTCCGGCGTATTAACAATGCCCTGCTCCGCGCCGACCAGATCGAGTTCTCCGAAGGCATCCAGACCGTTGAGGACTGGATGGTGCCGATCATCGCCGACGCCGAGGCAGGCTTCGGCGGACCGCTGAACGCCTACGAACTGATGAAGTCCATGATCCAGGCCGGCGCCTCGGGCGTGCACTGGGAAGACCAGCTCGCTTCGGAGAAGAAGTGCGGCCACCTCGGCGGCAAGGTCCTGATCCCCAGCCAGCAGCACGTCCGCACACTAAACGCCGCCCGCCTGGCAGCCGACGTCGCGGGCACCCCGTCCGTCATCATCGCCCGCACCGACGCCGAGGCAGCCACCCTGATCACTTCCGACGTCGACGACCGGGACAAGGAATTTGTCACCGGCGAGCGCACCGCGGAAGGCTTCTACAAGGTCCGCAACGGGATTGAACCCTGCATCGCCCGTGCCAAGGCCTACGCCCCGTATTCCGACCTTATCTGGATGGAAACGGGCACCCCGGACCTGGAGCTGGCACGCAAGTTCGCCGAATCCGTCAAGGCAGACTTCCCGGACCAGATGCTCTCCTACAACTGCTCGCCGTCGTTCAACTGGAAGAAGCACCTCGACGACGCCACGATCGCCAAGTTCCAGCGCGAGCTCGGCGCCATGGGCTTCACCTTCCAGTTCATCACCCTGGCCGGCTTCCACGCCCTGAACTACTCGATGTTTGATCTCGCCCACGGCTACGCCCGGGAAGGCATGAGCGCCTACGTCGAGCTGCAGGAGAAGGAATTCGCCTCCGAATCCCGCGGCTACACCGCGACCAAGCACCAGCGCGAAGTTGGCACCGGCTACTTCGACGACATCGCAACCGCGCTCAACCCGAACGCATCCACCTTGGCCCTGGTGGGATCCACCGAAGAAGGCCAGTTCCACTAGACACCCGACGGCGGTGCCTCCGTCCGGCCTTCGGTCCGGCATTGCTCTGCCTGCTATTCCCCATTGCCGCCTCTGCTTCGTTTCCACATCGCGGGGCGGCAATGGGGCCCCTTTACGCAGGCTGCCGCAACACCGGCACCTTCGGCCTGGTACGCACGTCGCCAGCCGCCTCGAACTTGCTTCTTCTCTAGGGAGAGATTGAAATGAACAGTTTCACTGACAACTTCACCATCAACGGAATCACGTTGACCGCCCAGCCCATCTGCCGGCAGAGCGAGGTCCTGACGCCGGACGCGCTGGCCTTTGTTGGCAAGCTGCACAAGGCCACTGCGGCCCGTCGGCTGGAGCTGCTGCAGGCCCGCCGTGACCGCCGCCAGCAGATCGGCAAGGGCCAGGACCCGCGGTTCCTGAGCGAGACCGAGTCCGTGCGCAACGATCCGACCTGGCGCGTCGCCCCGCCGGCCCCCGGCCTGACGGAC
Organism: Arthrobacter sp. H16F315; assembly: GCF_024124825.1. Classification (GTDB taxonomy): domain Bacteria; phylum Actinomycetota; class Actinomycetes; order Actinomycetales; family Micrococcaceae; genus Arthrobacter. The sequence goes on from NZ_JAMXSS010000002.1 coordinate 460,742, forward strand.
CGTCGAGTCGAGATCACCGGCCCGGTGGACAAAAAGATGACCATCAACGCGCTGAACTCCGGCGCGAAGGTGTGGCTCGCGGACATGGAGGACTCCTCCACCCCGTCGTGGCGCAACGTCATCCAGGGCCAGCTCAACCTCATCGACGCCTTGGAGCGCCGGATCGACTTCACCTCAACCGAGGGCAAGGAATACAAACTCCACCCCGCCGCGGACCTGCCGACGATCGTGGTCCGTCCCCGCGGCTGGCACCTGCCGGAAAAGCACATGCTCATTGACGGCACCCCGATTGCCGGCGGCATCGTGGACTTCGGCCTGTACTTCTACCACAACGCCCGCCGCCTGATCTCCCAGGGCAAGGGCCCGTACTTCTACCTGCCGAAGATCGAGAACCACCTCGAAGCCCGCCTGTGGAACGACATCTTTATCCTCGCCCAGGACCTGCTCGGCATCCCGCAGGGCACCATCCGCGCCACCGTGCTGATCGAAACCATCACCGCCGCGTTCGAAATGGAGGAGATCCTCTACGAGCTCAAGGACCACGCCGCGGGTCTGAACGCCGGCCGCTGGGACTACATCTTCTCCCTGATCAAGAACTTCCGCACCCGCGGCCCGCGTTTTGTCCTGCCGGACCGCAGCCAGGTGACCATGACCCAGCCGTTTATGCGTGCCTATACCGAACAGCTGGTCCGGGCCTGCCACAAACGTGGTGCCATGGCGATCGGCGGCATGGCGGCGGCTGTCCCCAACCGCAAGGACGCCGAGGCCAACGCGATCGCGATCGAGAAGGTCCGTGCCGACAAGACCCGCGAGGCCGGCGACGGCTTCGACGGCTCCTGGGTGGCGCACCCGGACCTGGTTCCGGTCTGCCGCGAAGTGTTCGACGGCGTCCTGGGCGAACGCCCGAACCAGCTGGACCGGCTCCGCGAGGACGTCACCCCGGACGACCGCGCACTGCTCGACATCGCCGCCACCACCGGCACCATCACCGAGCAGGGCATCCGGAACAACATCGAAGTTGGCATCCGCTACATCGAGTCCTGGCTTCGCGGCAACGGCGCCGTCGCCATCCACAACCTGATGGAGGACGCCGCCACCGCGGAGATTTCCCGCTCCCAGCTGTGGCAGTGGATCTTCTCCCGTGCCATCACGGACCAGGGCGAGGTCATCTCCCGCGAATGGGTGGAGGACATGCTGGAGGAGGAGTTCACCAAGCTGGAACGCTTCGAGGGCGACCGCTTTGCCGACGCCCGGGACATCTTCGAGGAAGTCACGCTCACCCCGTCGTTCCCGGCCTTCCTGACCCTGCCGGCCTACGACCGGTTCCTGCATGAAGCGCGCGACGGCGAGCTCCCGCTCGAGGACCCCGCACTCGCCCCCGCCTGAGGTCCGGACCGGACCCCCGGAAGGTAAAGATTTCCGTCTGCTGGGCTGCCACGCCCTTCGCAACAGGCACCCCCGAGATCCGGGGCGGCGGCCCAGCGACGGAAGACCCCCGCAGCAACTCGACGACGGCGTCGGGAAGTAACAGCCAGGGCCCATGTTCCCCAGGGAATATGGGCCCTGGCTGTCCCTCCGCGGAGGCGGTGCGCCCGGTTCAGTGTGCTTTCGGGACGTGACGGAGCGAAAAAGCGGTGCCCAGGATGAACATCGCCACGGAGCCGAGCACCATCAGCAGCGGCCCGGCCCAGGATCCCGAGACACCGTTTACATAGCCCAGGAGGGTCGGCGCCAGGGCGCCAAAGGAATAGCCGACCCCCTGCACCACGGCGGACATCCGGCCGGCCGAGGCCTGATCCCGGGCCAGCCGGATGATGGCAATAAAAACCAGGGTGATGCCGCCGCCCTGGGCGATGCCCCCGAACGAGGACCACAGCCACCACAGCCCGGGCGCGAGCAGCAGGCCCGCCGGGACGGTCACCCACAACAATCCCAAAGTGAGTCCGACCGCCGTCGTACTGGCGAAACGGGCCGCCAGCGGAACCCCCAGACCGCCGACGATGGCGAGAATCTGGAACAGTGAGGACCCGGCGCCGGCCCCCGCGGCCGTCATGCCCAGCTCGTCGGCGAGGATACTGGGCAGCCACGCGGTCACCCCATAGTAGGAGAACGCCTGCCCGGCGAATCCCACAGTCAGTCCGACCGTAATCCAGCGCGACGCGCGCTTGATCCCGGCGCGTCCCGGGTCCGGCATTGGGACGGGTTCCGGGCGGAATGCCCGGTTGCCGAAAGCGAACAGCCAGGCCAGCACGGCCGCGACGGCGAAGAGCCCGCAGGCGCCAAGGGCCAGCCGCCACCCGAGCAGCCCGGCCAGCGGCGCCATCACCATGGCGGTGACAAAGGAGCCGATATTAAGGGCCGCCGTGTAGATGCCCATCGCGGTGGCCTGCCGGGCCGGTGCAAAGTCCCGCCGGATGATCAGCGGCACGGCGATGTTGCCGATCGTGATGGCGATCCCGAGAATCGCGGTGCCCAGCATAACCGTGGCGCCGCTGCCGGCGGAACGGACAATGATGCCCAGCAGCACCCCCAGGAGGGTGAGACTGATGGCGGCTTCGGCGCCAAGTTTGCGCCCGGTCAGCGAGGCGAGCGGGGAGGCGAGGGCGAAGCACAGCACCGGGATGCCCGTCAGGAGGCCCAGTTCCACCGGCGAGAAGCCGAGTTCCTGCTGCATCAGGCCGACCACCGGCGCCACGGCCACGAACGGGCCGCGCATGTTCAGGGCGATGAGCCCGATTGCGGCCAGCAGGATCCAGCTGCGCGGCACCTTGGCGAGGACGTTGGCGCTCACGGCTGCCGCAACCCGGCCGGTGGGCGGAAATATGCTTTCATCAATCCCATTGCTATCACGGGCCACGGCCGGGGCAGGCGTTTATGACAGGTCCCGGAACCCGCGTGTTAGCCCGCCGCCTGCAGGGTCGCCTCGATCGCTGCCGGCGAGAGGACGTACTGCGTGACCATCTGGCTGGCGCCCAGGATGGCGGCCTGGTCCCCGGCCATGGACAGGCCGATCCGCAGGTGGGTGGTGGCCAGCGGCAGCGAGCGCCGGTAGACCACCTCCCGGACCCCCGCCATCAGGTGTTCGCCGGCCTGGCCCAGGCTTCCGCCGATCACGATGACCGACGGATTAAGCAGGTTCACCACGGTGGCCAGGACGTCGCCGAGGTCCCGGCCGGCTTGGCGCAGCGCCTGGATCGCCTGCAGGTTTCCTCCGGCCACAAGCCGCAGCACGTCGCCGCCGTTTTCAGCCTGCAGGCCTTGGAGCGTCAGGCCGTGCGCGATGGCGGGGCCGGAGGCGAGCGCCTCAAGGCAACCGTAGTTGCCGCAGCGGCAGAGCACCTCGTCGCCCCGGGGCACCCGGACGTGGCCGAGGTCTCCGGCCGTGCCGTCGGCGCCGCGCTGGAGTTGGCCGCTGCTGATGATGCCGGCGCCAATGCCGGTGGCCACCTTGATAAAGAGGAAGTTCTCGTGTTCCGGCCAGTAGCCGGTCCGCTCCCCCAACGCCATGATGTTAACGTCGTTATCCACCAGCACCGGGACCGGCAGCGAGCGCCGGACGTGCCGGACGACGTCGAACCCGTCCCAGCCGGGCATAATGGGCGGCTTCACCGGCATCCCGGTGCCGTGCTCCACGGGGCCGGGCAGTCCGATGCCGACGCCGGCGAGGTCGTCCCTGCCGCGGCCAGCCTGGCTCAGCAGCTTTGTCCCTTCGGCGACAAGACGGTCCAGCACGACATCCGGGCCGTCGGCGACATCCTGGGTCAGCCGACGCTCCGCCAGTACCCTGCCACCCAGGTCCGTAACGGCGATGATCATATGCGTGGCCCCGACGTCGACCGCCAGCACAACGCGGGCGGCCGGGTTGAAGGCAAAGCGCGACGGCGGCCTGCCGCCACTGGAGCTGGCCTCGCCGGCGGGCCCCACCAGTCCGGAATGCATCAGCGCGTCGATGCGGGATGCGACAGTGGAGCGGGCCAGGCCGGTGGTGAGCGCCAGTTCGGCGCGGGTGCGGGCCTTGCCGTCGCGCAGCAACTGAAACAGGTCACCGGCTCGGGAGAGGCTGCCGGCGGCCTCGGATGCGGCGGGTTCGGCGCCGGTGGTCGTACTCATGAGTAAGTGATAGCACGAAGTTCTTATGCATGTCACCTTGGAGAAAGGTTGGCACCAAGTTTGCAACTTTTGCTTGACGATCAGCATAAGTCGTTCTAGCTTGGGGTGTGAGGCGGCTCACTTGCCTGACTGAACCGGATGCCCCACGAAGGTGCGTCGGGCGGTCCAGTAAAACAGCTGCAGCTCACACCCCAACGACGAGGAGAGACAGTGTCATACTCGATCCAGCTCTACACGGTCCGCAAGGCCCTTGAAGAGGATCTCGCTGGAACCATCCAGCGCCTGGCCGACATCGGCTTCACCATGGTTGAGCCCTATCGTTTCGTCGCCAAAGCCGCTGAACTCAAGCAGGCCATGGCCGAGAACAACCTCACCGCCCCTTCCGGCCACGCGCCCCTGCTCAGTGATGATCAGGACGCCATCTTCGCGGCGGCCCGGCAGCTGGGCATCGGCACCGTCATCGATCCGCACGTTCCGATCGAGCGCTGGAACACAATCGAGGACATCAAGGAAACCGCATCCCAGCTCAACGCCGCCGCCGCCAAAGGTGCAGGCTATGGCGTCCGCGTCGGCTACCACAACCACTGGTGGGAAGTTGAGTCGGTGATCGACGGCAAGACCGCCCTGGAGCACCTCGCCGACCATCTGGACCCGGAGGTCGTCCTCGAGCTCGACACGTACTGGGCTGCCGTCGGCGGCCAGGATCCGGCCGGCCTCCTCGCCCGTCTGGGCGACAGGGTGAAGTTCATCCACATCAAGGACGGACCCGTCACCGCCGACCCCGCCAGCCAACTCGCCGTGGGTGACGGCAAGATGCCGGTCTGGGACATACTCGCGGCGGCAGGATCCCTCGAAGCCGGTGTGATCGAACTGGACGATTTCCAGGGCGACATGTTCGACGCGGTCCGGGACAGCTACAACTACCTCAGCGCCGGGAAGGTCTCCGCATGAGCCACTCAGCAGCAGCGTCCGCCCCGCTTGGATCGGGACCTGTCGGCGTCGGCATTATCGGCGCCGGGGTCATCAGCAAGCAATACCTGGATAACCTCACGAGTTTCCCGGACGTCAGGGTCGTAGCGATCGGGGACCTCTTCGAGGAGGCTGCCGCCGCCCGCGCAGCGGAGTACGGGATTGAGAACCACGGCGGAGTCGACGCCGTACTGGGCAACCCCGACGTCGAGATCGTCATCAACCTGACCATCCCGGCAGCCCACGTCGAGGTGGCCACCCAGGCCGTCAACGCCGGCAAACACGTCTGGAGCGAGAAGCCCTTCTCGCTGGACCGCGAAAGCGGCCGCGGACTGCTCAAGGCGGCCGACGCCGCCGGTCTTCGGCTCGGCTGCGCCCCGGACACCTTCCTCGGCGCGGGGCTGCAGACCGCGCGCCGGATGATCGATCGCGGCGACATCGGCACACCGCTGACGGCCCTGACCCTGATGCAGTCGCCCGGCCCGGAGTCCTGGCACCCGAACCCCGCATTCCTCTTCCAGGACGGCGCCGGTCCCCTGTTCGACATTGGCCCGTACTACCTCACCACCCTGGTCCAGACCTTCGGCAGCGTCCGACGGGTGGCGGCGTTCGGCTCCAAGTCCCGCGAAACCCGGGTCATCGGTTCCGGACCGAAGGCCGGCGAGGAATTCGCCGTCACCGTCCCCACGCACGTCAGCGCCATCCTGGAGTTCGAAGGCGGCGAGTCCGGCCAGAGCATTTTCAGCTTCGATTCACCGTTCAAGCGCGCGGGCTTTGTGGAAATCACCGGCTCCGATGCCACCATCGCCCTGCCGGACCCGAACAACTTCGACGGCGACATCCGGATCTGCGCGCTTGGCTCCGACGACTGGACCACCGTCCCGTCCATCGGCTCCACCGCCAGCCGCGGCGCAGGGGTGCTGGAAATGGCCCGTGCCATCCGCGCGGGCCGGCCGCACCGGGCCCAGGGTGAGCTGGCATTCCACATCCTCGACACGATGGCCGCCATCTCCGACTCGATCGATACCCGCGCCTTCGTGGATGTCGAGAGCTCCGCCGCCAAGGTCCCTGCCCTACCCGAGGACTGGGATCCGACCGCGGCGACACTCGCTGCCCAGTAGTCCCAGCCCGACCCTATACACCAGCCCCAGCTCGACGACGAGAAACCCGGAGCAACCATGAAGAACCCCATTAAAGTCCTGTCGGCCCTGGCCGCCACGGCATCGCTGGCATTCGGCATGACCGCCTGCGGCGGCAGCAGCCAGGCAACCAACAGTGACACCATCACCTACTGGGCCTCCAACCAGGGCAACAGCCTCGAGGACACCGCGGCCAAGCTCAAGCCCAGCCTGGACCGTTTCACCGAGAAGACCGGAGTGAAGGTCAAGCTCGAGGTCATCGGCTGGAGCGATTTGTACAACCGCATCCTGACCGCCGTCACCAGCGGCGACGGCCCCGACGTCCTGAATATCGGCAACACCTGGGCAGTTACCCTGCAGGAAACCGGCGCGTTTGAACCGGTGGAGGGTGCCTTGCTCGAAGCTGTCGGCGGCAAGGACCGTTTCCTGCAGACCAGCTGGTCCACCGGCGGCGCTGATGGCAAGGCCCCGACCTCGGTCCCGCTGTACGGGCTCGCGTACAACATGTACTACAACCCGAAGATGTTTAAGGAGGCCGGCATCGAGGCGCCGCCGGTCACGTGGGATGAGTTCGTCGCAGACGCCAAGAAGCTGACCAAGGACACCAACGGCGACGGCAAGCCGGACCAGTGGGGCTTTACGGCCGCCGGGGCCTCGGTCTCCGCCAACTCCCACCAGGCTTTCGTGCGCGGGCTGCAGAACGGCGGCGCCCTCTTCGACAAGGACGGCAAGCCGACGTTTGACAGTGCCGCCCAGGTCGAGGGTGTGAAGCAGTGGGTTGACCTGATGGCAACTGACAAGGTGATGTCGCCCTCGGACGCCGAAATCTCGGATGGCTCGCAGAAAGTGGACAACCTGATCAACGGCAAGGCAGCAATGGTTTTCGACCAGAGCCCGGTTAAGAACTTTGAGGCCCGCGGCTTCACGGACTGGGCCGTTGCGCCCGTCCCCATGATGAAGGCAGGTGCCAGCGGACCCGAAGGCACCCAGAGCCACGTCGCCGGCATCAACCTGAGCGTGTTCAAAAATTCCAAGAACAAAGAGAACGCAATTAAGCTGGCCGGCTGGCTCACCAGCGACGCCGAGCAGGTCGAGCTGAACAAGGCCTACCGTTCCCTGCCGGTGGTTTCCAGCGTCTCCTCGGATGCCGCATTCCAAACCGACGAGGTCAAGCTCAAGAACGACGCACTGGCCAACCATGCCCTGCCCATGCCGCTGATCCCGAAGGAAGGCCAGATGGAAACGCTGACAGGCACCGCGATCAAGAACCTTTTTGCCAAGGCTGCCACCGGGACCGTCACGGAAGCAGACGTCCAGTCCGCCCTCAAGGATGCCAACAACCAGATGGTTGCGGCCCAGTAACAATGCCTGACAGGTGCGGGGGCCACGCCCCCGCACCTTCGGCCAAGGAGCTTCCATGACCCACTCAGCATTGGACCGCGGCGATCCCGCACCCGGCGGCGGCGACGCCCCGCAGCCAGGGCTCGCATCCGGCCTTGTTCCTGATCCTCCGGCGGCACGGACCGCATTGCCGGTCCGCAAGAAGAAAAAGTCCTTCCTCCCCTACGGCCTGGTCCTGCCAGCGGCCCTGCTCGAGCTGCTCATCCATATCGGCCCGATGCTTCTGGGGGTGTGGATTGCCTTTATCTCGCTCACCCAGCTCAACCTCACCAACTGGCTCAACGCCCCGTTCGTCGGCCTGCAGAACTTCGTCAACGGACTGAACCCCGAAAGCACCATCGGCCAGGCGTTCTTTAGCACCGTCGGCCGGACCCTGCTCTACACCGTGACGGTGGTTGGCTTCTCCTGGGTCCTGGGCATGGCCGGCGCGGTGTTCCTGTCCTCCAATTTCAAGGGCCGCGCCATCCTGCGGACCTTCTTCCTGGTTCCCTACGCCCTGCCTGCCTATGTGGGCACCATCGCCTGGGCCTTTATGTTCAATCAGCGCGACGGCGCCGTGAACCAGATCCTCGTTGACACCCTGCACCTTTTTGGGGACGAGCGTCCTTTCTGGCTCCTGGGCCAAAACTCCTTTGGCGCCATGATCGTGGTGAACGTCTGGCAGCTGTGGCCGTTCGCGTTCCTGATGCTGATGGCCGCCCTGCAGACCGTCCCCGCCGACGTCTATGAAGCCGCTTCGATTGACGGGGCCTCGCTCTGGCAGCAATTCCGCAGCATTACCCTGCCGATGGTCCGCCCTGCGAACGGCGTGCTGCTGCTGGTGATGTCGCTCTGGACCTTCAACCAGTTCAACATCCCGTTTGTGCTCTTCGGCGCGGCCTCCCCCAAGGAAGCTACCCTGGTTTCGCCGCTGATCTACCAGAACTCTTTCGGCAGCTGGAACTTCGGCCTGGGCGGCGCCATGAGCGTACTGCTCCTGATCGCTTTGTTCATTGCGTCCTTCTTCTACATCCGCATGGTGCTGCCCAAGGGGGCCGACAATGATTGAGACCCGCAACTTCCGCATTCTGCGCAATATCGTCCTGACCATCTTGTCCCTCTGGGTGGCCGTGCCGCTCTACGTCGTTGTGTCCACTTCGCTCAAACCCCTCAAGGACGTCTCCGGGCTGTTCCAGTGGATCCCGGACGAGCTCACGGCTTCGCCCTACCTCGATATCTGGACCACAGTGCCGCTGGCCAAGTATTTCCAGAACAGCCTGATCATCACGGTGGCCGCCACGGTCTGCTCGGTGACCGTCGCCGTACTGGCCGCGTACGCCGTCGCGCGGCTGCAGTTCCGCGGCCGGCGCGCCTTCAGCCTGACGGTGCTGTCCACCCAGATGTTCCCCGGCATCCTGTTCCTGCTGCCGCTGTACCTGATCTTCACGCAGATCAGGAACGTCACCGGGTTGCAGCTCCAGGGCTCATACCTGGGCCTGATCATCACGTACATGACCTTCACCCTGCCGTTCGCCATCTGGATGCTGACCGGGTATTTCGCCGCCATCCCCAAGGAACTCGAAGAGGCCTCGATGATCGACGGCACCGGCCGGATGGGCGCCCTGTTCCGGGTCATCCTGCCCGTGGCCAAGCCGGGCATCATCGCCGTGGCGGTGTACTCGTTTATATCCGCCTGGGGGAAGTCCTGTTCGCCTCGGTCCTGACCAACGAGGCGACCAAAACGCTGTCCCTGGGGCTCAAGTCCTATGCCAGCGAATCCGACGTGTTCTGGAACCAGTTGATGGCCGCGTCCGTGGTGGTCAGCCTGCCCGTACTCATCGGCTTCATCCTGGTCCAGAAGCACCTCGTCGCCGGGCTGTCGGCAGGGGCAGTGAAGTAGGCGCGGCAAACGCAGTGAATTCCACCCGGCCCACCCCCTGACCCGGCATGCGCCGTTGCGGCCCGGCCACCCCAGTTCCAAGGAGCATCAGATGACGACGGCGCCCACGCCACCGCCGGCGCAGCCCGGCACCCGCACCTTCACCCCGTCCGGCCGGGCAACCGGTTCCCCTGCCGGTTCCCCGCTCGGCGTGGCCATGATTGGCTACGCGTTTATGGGCAAGGCCCACTCGAACGCCTGGCGCAACGTGGCCAGCTACTTCGACGTCCCGGACTTCGAACAACGCGTCCTGGTCGGACGGGACGCGGCCGGGGTAGCCGAAGCGGCCGCCAGGTACGGCTGGGCGGAGTCCTCCACCGACTGGCGCTCGGTGATCGGACGCGACGACATCCAGATCGTGGACATCTGCGCCCCGGGCTTTATGCACGCGGAGATCGCCGTCGCCGCGCTGGCCGCCGGCAAGCATGTGCTGGTGGAGAAGCCACTCGCCAACACCCTGGCCGAAGCCGAGTCGATGACCGCTGCGGCGAAGTCGGCCCGGCGCCAGGGTATCCAGTCCATGATCGGCTTCAACTACCGGCGCGTCCCGGCCCTGGCCCTGGCCCGGGAACTGATCAGCGAGGGCCGGCTGGGCGCCATCCGGCACGTCCGGGCGGCATATCTGCAGGACTGGCTCGTTGACCCGGCGTCGCCCATAACGTGGCGGCTGAACAAGGACACCGCGGGCTCCGGTGCGCTGGGGGACATCGCCTCGCACGCCATCGACCAGGTGCTGTTCCTGCTTGGCGACCAGGTCACCGAGGTCTCCGGCCGGCTGCACACCTTCACCTCGCACCGCCCCGGCCGGAACGGGCTCGAAGAAGTAACTGTCGATGACGCCGCCTGGGCCACACTTTCGCTCGCCTCCGGAGCCGTCGCCTCGGTGGAAGTCTCCCGGGTCGCCACCGGGCGGAAAAACTCGCTCAAACTGGAGATCTACGGGGACAAGGGTTCCCTGCTCTTCGACCTTGAGTCGCTGAACGAACTGGGTTTCCTGGACGCAACGGTGCCGGTCCGGGAACAGGGCTTCCGGCGCATCCTGGTCAACGAACCGGTTCACCCCTATGCCGCAGCCTGGTGGCCGCAGGGGCACGTGATTGGCTGGGAACACACTTTCACCCACGAAATCCGGGATTTCCTCGTCGCGATCGGCGCCGGCTCCGAGCCCTCGCCGTCCTTCGAGGACGGCTTGACCGTCCAGCGTATTCTGGCCGCAGTGGAGGAAAGTGCGGCGGCCAAAAGCTCCATCATCCAACTCGCCGGCGACCCGACCGCCGGCATCCCTGCATCGAACCCCGCCCCCGAAGGAGCCTGACATGGCCCGCCCGTACACCCTGTTCACCGGCCAGTGGGCCGACCTGCCCTTCGAGGAAGTGGCGCGCCTGGCGTCCGGCTGGGGCTACGACGGCCTGGAAATCGCCGTCTCGGGGGACCACCTGGACGCCTGGCGCTGGGACGAACCCGGCTACGTCGAGTCCAAACTGGCCGTGCTTCAGAAGTACAACCTCAAGGTCTGGGCCATCTCCAACCACCTCAAGGGCCAGGCCGTCTGCGATGATCCGATCGACTTCCGGCACGAGGCCATCGTCGGGGCCAAGGTCTGGGGCGACGGCGACCCCGAAGGCGTCCGGCAGCGCGCCGCCGAGGAAATGAAACACACGGCACGCCTGGCCAGGGCCCTCGGCGTGGACACCGTAGTCGGGTTCACCGGCTCCTCGATCTGGCAGTACGTCGCGATGTTCCCGCCCGTACCGGAAAAGGTCATCGAGGCCGGCTACCAGGACTTCGCCGACCGCTGGAACCCCATCCTGGACGTCTTCGACGAATGCGGCGTCCGCTTCGCCCACGAGGTCCACCCGTCCGAGATCGCCTACGACTACTGGACCACAGTCCGGACCCTTGAGGCGATCGGCCACCGCGAGGCCTTTGGGCTGAACTGGGACCCCTCCCACTTTATGTGGCAGGGCATCGACCCGGTCTCCTTCATCTGGGACTTCAAGGACCGGATCTACCACGTGGACTGCAAGGACACCAAGCTGCGCCCCACCGGCCGGAACACCGTCATGGGCTCACACCTGCCCTGGGGCGACCCGCGCCGCGGCTGGGACTTCGTCTCCGCCGGCCGCGGCGACGTGCCGTGGGAATCGTCCTTCCGCGCCCTGACCGCGGTCGGCTACACCGGCCCGATCAGCATTGAATGGGAGGACGCCGGGATGGACCGGCTCCACGGCGCCCCCGAAGCCCTCGCCGCGCTCAAGAGGTTCGACTTCCCCGCGTCGAATACCTCCTTCGACGCCGCGTTCAAGCAGTAAGTCAGGGGTCCTTGGTGCCCCGGGCGCTGGCAGCCGGCCAACGCTGCGAAGTCTGGATCGCGTCCCTCACCACGGGTGCCCGCGAGCTCATCCTCACCAGCGCCGTGCTGCTGGAAGCGCCGAACTGGGCAGCGGACAATTCTGCGCTCTTCCTCAACGGTGCCGGTGGCTTGTGGCGGCTGGACATGTCCAGCCGCTCGCTCGGGCAGGTCCCTCTCACCGGCATCCCCGATCTGAACAATGATCATGTTCTGGCCCCCGACTGCAACCACATCTACCTCTCCGCCGATGACGGCCACATCTACCGGGCGGCGATCCACGGCGGGGAAGCGGTCCGGGTAACGGAGGACGACGGGTCTTCGCACTTCCTGCACGGCGTGAGTCCGGACGGACGCGAACTCGCCTATGTGGGGGTTGCGGCGGGTGATTTCGCGAAACCGGGTCTGCTCATCACGATGCCGACCGGGGGCGGACCCGCGACAACAATTGACACCGGGCCGGGGCATTGCGACGGGCCGGAATACGCACCGGAGGGCGAGTGGATCTACCTCAATACCGAGAGTTTCGGCGACCGGCCCGGGCACGCGCAAATCGCTCGTGTGCGCAGCGACGGATCAGGACTGGAGCGATTGACCCGGAGCGGAACAGCCGATTGGTTCCCGCATATCTCCCCCGACGGGCTTCACGCCGCATATCTGCGGTTCCCGGCAGGTACCGTCGGCCACCCGGCAGATCGGCCCGTCGAGGTCGTAACGGTCTCGGTGGCGGACTGGAATACCGCGCTGCACACCTGGACCCTGTGCGGAGGCCAGGGGACGCTCAACGTCAACAGCTGGTCTCCCGATTCAACCCGGTTCGCCTACGTCGCGTACCCGCTCGACTGACTCCCGCAGCGGACTCCGGACCGCAACAACGCTTCACAAAGCGCAGGCCGCCGCTTCCGCGGGCTACGGTTCTGGGCATGACGCACGTAATCAGACCGGCAACCGCCCACGACGCCGGCCGGCTGGCCGCTCTCGCGGCCGTCACCTTCCCGCTGGCGTGCCCGCCGGGTTCTTCCCCGGAAGACATCGCCGCCCACCTCGCTAGTACACTCAGCGAGGCCAACTTCCACAGCTACCTTGCCGATCCTGAGGTCACCGTCCTGGTGATCGACGCCGGCGGTGACCTCCGGGGCTACAGCCTCCTGGCCACCCGCCCCACCGGGGACCCGGCCGTCGCTGCGGTCCTGACAGAACGTCCCTGCACCGAGCTGAGCAAGTGCTACGTGCATCCGGACCACCACGGCCTCGGCGCCGCAGCCGAATTGATGCACGCGAGTATCGGGGCAGCCGCGGCGGCCGGTGCCCGCGGACTGTGGCTCGGGGTGAACAGCCAGAATGCCCGCGCCATCAGGTTCTACGAGAAGTCCGGCTTCCGCAGGGTCGGCACCAAATCCTTTACGCTCGGAAACACCGTGGAACACGACTTCGTGATGGAACGCCCGCTCACCCCGTGACCAATCCGACAGTGCCCGGGGGAATGGAGCCGGCCCGGTGCGGGTTGCGGTGGATATGAAGATTGAAATCTGGTCCGACGTCGCCTGCCCCTGGTGCTACATCGGCAAGCGCCGCTTTGAAACCGCCCTCGCGGCCTTCCCGCACCGCGATTCGGTGCAGGTGGTGTGGCGCAGCTACCAGTTGGATCCTTCCCTGCCGGACCACTACGACGGCACGACCCTGGAGTACTTGAGCACCCGCAAGGGCATGGCCCCGGCCCAGGTCGCCGGAATGTTCGCACATGTGGCGGAGCAGGCCAAGGGCGAGGGCCTCAACTACCGTTTCGACGACGTCGTTGTCGCGAACAGCTTCAGCGCCCACCGGTTGATCCACCTCGCCGCCGCGCACGGGCTGCAGGATGCTGCGAAGGAGCGGCTGCTCAGCGACCACTTCGAACACGGCAAAGATATCGGCAGCCAGGACTACCTGACCTCCCTGGGGCTGGATCTGGGGATCGGTGCTGCCGAATTGGAGGAGCTGTTCGGCACCGACAAATACGCCGATGAGGTCCGGCTGGACTTCGAAGAAGGGCGGGCGCTGGGCATCACCGGCGTACCGTTCTTTGTGATCGACCGCAAGTTCGGGCTCTCCGGCGCCCAGCCCGCCGAGACGTTCAGTAACGCCCTCGAACAGGCCTGGCAGGAGAGCCGCCCCCTGACGATGGTCAGCGCGGCCGGTGCCGGCGGCGACGCTGAAACTGCGGCGGCCTGCGGGCCGGATGGTTGCGCCGTCTAACGGCTGCCGCGGCTGGCGACAAACCGCGTTTTGCTGACAGATCGCGCTAAAGTGTCCGTATGCCCAGGATTTCGGCGACGAGCAACGCCGCCCAACGCGCCGAAACCCAGCGGCGTATCCTGACCGGTTTCGGCGAACTCCTCTTTACCCATGGCCTGCCGGGGCTGACGATGACCGACGTCGCACGGCACGCCCGGATCGGCCGGACGGCGGTCTACAACTACTACGCGGACATCGAAGAACTGCTGATTGCGTACGCGCTGGATGAGACGGGGCGTTTTCTGGTTGACCTGAAGCAGTCCCTGGATTCCTTGGAGAACCCGGTGGACCGCCTGGCCCGCTACGTCCGCGCCCAGGTCGAGGACCTCAGCCGGCGCCACCTGCCACCCGGACCCGCAATGGCCACAGTGCTCTCGCCGGCGTCGTTCGCCAAACTCGCCGGCCACGTCGGGGAGCTCAGCCAGCTGTTGCAGGGCATCCTGCGGGCCGGCATGGCCCAGGGTTACCTGCCGGACGCAGACGTCATCCAGCTGGCGCAGCTTATCCACGGCACCCTCTCATCCAGCGCCGCCCGTGGTGACGGTGCGTCCGGGGACGCCGAGGCAGAAGCCCGGCTGGCCCGGACGGTGCGCTTTATCCAACTGGGCGCCGGTGCACGGTTTGACGGCGAAGGCCGGCCCGTCCGCCGAATCGTCTAACCGCCGGGAGCGGGCGTGACCGCAGGCGTAATGGACCCCGGCTCATCCGCTACCCGGCGGTCCTCCCGCGGACAGCTAAGCTTGCCGGGGGTTTGATCGACCAGTTCCGGCTTCGCGAGTTCCTTTAAAATCCCCGGTGAGGATAACGTCCACGCTGGGGTCCGTCCTCCCGTCCTGGAAATAGTCCGAGCCCGGCAGGTTGCGCTGCACGCTGAACGCCGCGGACTGGCCGGCGGCACCGGAGACAACCAACGCCACCCCGCGGTAGCCCGACGTCGAATTGTCGACGGCGCCGACCAGGAACTTCCGGGCTGCGAACTCGTCGGCCACGGTGCGGGCCAGACCGGGGCGGGATGTTGAGTTATAGACATTGAGGTTGATCTTCTCCGGCGGCGTGTAGTCAAAGCTCGCCGCCGGGCAGGCGGACGCGGCCGTCTGGCTGGGCTGCGCCGTCGGAATCTTAATCTGCCCGTTCATAATCGCGACCGCCAACACAATCGCGGCGGTAACCAGGCCCACCAGCAGCACCAGCACAACGCCGTGGCGGATGCGTCGCCGCATTCTGACCGGATTCTCGTGCAGTTCATCATCCGCCACAAAGGTGGCTCGCAAATCCGCGCCGGTGATGACCTGGTGCCCATGCAGGACCCTGACGTCCTTCGGCTTCCTAGCCATTTATCACCAGAACGCGTGCGTGGATCGCAGTGCGCTGGTGCAGGGCAGTCCGAAGGGCGCGGTGCAGTCCGTCCTCGAGGTAGAGGACGCCACGGTATTCCACCACATGCGGAAACAGGTCGCCGAAGAACGTGGAGTCCTCCGCCAGCAGCGCATCGAGGTCCAAAGTGCGCTTGGTGGTCACCAGCTCATCCAGCCGGACCGGCCGCGGTGGCAGCGACGCCCAATCTTTGGGCGTGTGGTAACCATGGTCGGGGTACGGGCGGCCCTCGCCCACGGCTTTGAATATCACCCGGCAAGCCTATGGAACTTGGCTGGCCAAGGGAATCCACCACTCCCGCTAGCGGGAGGTTGTGGCCAAACGGTAACCATCTGTCACACCGTCGAGTCGAACTGTCACAGTGCCATCTTCCGGCAGCACGGCTTCCAACGCATCCTTTGGTGCCTGGCTGCTGGGAGGATGGGGTCATGACAACTGCCGAGATCCACGCCTCCCTCACGCCGTCGACTCCCCCGCTGGCACTCCTGCTCGACGTCGACGGTCCGGTAGCGAGCCCCGTCACCCGCACGGTGCAGCCGGAGATCATCGCGGACCTGCTCGCGCTGGCCGGGGCCGGGATCCCGGTGGTCTTTAATACCGGCCGTTCGGCCGACTTCATCCGTGAACAGGTGATGGAACCGATGATTGCCGCGGGAATGCCGGCCGGCACCCTGATCCATGCGGTATGTGAAAAGGGCGCTGTCTGGTTCAGCTACACCGCTGCGGGGCCCGGCCCGGTGCATGTCGACCATGAACTGGCCGTTCCCCGGGCTTTCAGCGATGACGTCCGCCGGCTCGTGGCGGAGGACTACACCAGCCACATGTTCTTCGACGAAACCAAGCTGGCCATGGTCTCCGTCGAACAGCACATCGCCGTCGAGAGCTCCGACTACCAGGCCGAGCAGCAGCTCTTCGACGCCGACGCCATCGAACTGATGTCCCGGCATGGACTGGGAGTCGTGCGGATGGACCATCACGTCCCGGACTCCGATGACCGGGTCGACTATCGGGTGGATCCGACCATCATCTCCACCGACATCGAGTCGGTCCGGCTCGGCAAGGACCTCGGCGCGAGCCGGGCCGTGGAACTGCTGGCAGCGCAGGGCGTTACCCCGCAGGCCTGGCGCACGGTGGGCGATTCCCGCACCGACTACGCCATGGCCGATTGGCTGCACCACAACGACCATCCGGTGAAGCATGTCGATGTCCGGCCGGCCGACGGTGTCCCGGTAAAACCTTACGAGGTCCTCACCGCGGCGGATCTGGGTTTGGGTGCGGAAGTCATCCACGACGACGCCGGCGCGGCCTTCCTGCGCAGCTGGCGCCTAGCCTTGGCGGGCTGAGCCGGCTGGCCACTTCCGCGGCATCCCTGCCGCGGAAATTCCAGCCGATTTTGGGACGGGCGTTATCATGCAAGTAGGCACCTACTCACGCAAAGAATCACGGAGAACCGAAATTACAGACGCAATGGTCCAGGACGAGATCTATTACGGCAGCCAGGCATCCGTGGACGCCCACGACGAGGTCACCTCCGCGGCTGCGGTCGCGAGATTCCGTACCCGCCAGCACGTCGTGCGCCGGCGGGGCCGCTATGGCCTGATCAACGAAAACCGCACGCCGTACCAAGCCATGGTCGAGGACCTGATGCTCATCAGGTCGGTGCTTGACGACGCCGGGCTCGACTATCTCCTGGTCCGGGGCAATAACGACCGGCCGGTCATCGCTGTGGACTGGAAGGACCGCAAGAAACTCCGCAGCGCCCTCGTCACTGCCTGCCGCGACGAGCCTTTCTACTCGATGACCGTTGACGCCAAAAAGAAGTCCTCCGTCCTGGTTGCCGACGGCGAACTCTCCCCAACCGGCAGGCCCGGATCTTCCGGTTGTACCGTCCGCGGGTCGAGCCTGAAGGCGGCTTCGAGTTCGGCGCCTCGGCCGGCGTGCAGCTGGAACTGTGGAGTTTCGAGGGTGACCAGCTGATCCTGCCGATCGAGAACTCGTTGACCCGCCGGACACTGCTGGCCCAGGACGCCGTCCGCGGCACGGTGGAGCGCTACGGCCACACTTGGCCCACGATCGAGAACATGTTCGCTGACCACGCCAGTGACATCAGCTTCGACGTCGACATCGTGTTCTCCTGGGTGGACGGCAGCTCCCCGGAGTACATTGCAGCGCGGCGTGCACGGATGGCGGGCGTTGTGGTGGGCGAAGGCGACGACCACGAAGCCCGTTTCCGCCAGATCGACGAACTCAAGTACGCGCTGCGCTCGGTGTACATGTTTGCGCCCTGGGTCCGCCGGATCTTCATCGCCACGGACTCGACGGCGCCGGCCTGGCTTGCGGACCACCCGGGAGTGACGATTGTCCGCAGCGAAGAGTTCTTTGCGGACCCGTCCGTGCTGCCCACCCACAACTCGCAGGCCGTGGAGTGCCAGCTTCACAACATCGACGGCTTGTCCGAGCACTTCCTGTACTCCAACGACGACATGTTCTTCGGCCGTGCCGTCGGACCGGACATGTTCTTTACCCCAGGCGGCATCACGAAGTTTATTGAAGCCGAAACCCGGATCGGGCTTGGGGACAACGACGCCGAGCGCAGCGGCTTCGAAAACGCTGCCCGGGTCAACCGAAAATTGCTCTGGGACCGCTTCGGCCGGATCACCACACGGCACCTGGAGCACACGGCCGCACCGCTGCGACGCAGCGTCGTGGCCACGATGGAACAGGAATTTCCGGCCGAATTCGCGAAAACGGCGGCCAGCACCTTCCGCGCGGCCGACAACATCTCGGTGACCAATTCGTTCTACCACTACTACGCCCTGCTAACCGGCCGGGCCGTTACCCAGACGGCGGCAAAGGTGCGCTACGTGGACACCACCGCCAGGGCCGGGCTGAACTACCTGCCGAAACTGCTCGCCAAGCGGAACATGGACTTCTTTTGCCTCAATGACGGAAGCTTCCCCGAGGTTGCCGCTGAGGAACGGGCCGAGCTCGTGACTGACTTCCTGGAGAAGTATTACCCGATCAAGGCCCCCTGGGAAAAGTAGCCGGGCGCGGGCCGCGGGGCGAAACCAACATCGCCCTCCGGCCGCGGTCACCGGACCGGGGTCCCGGCGGGCGACGGCGGGTCCTGCGCTAGCTGCGGGAAGTCAGGCGGCGGTTGCTGGGGGTCCTGGCCGGATCCTCAAGCTTCGCCTTGGCCGGGATGCGGATCCCGGCCGCCGTGATCCGCCGCTGGACCTCCGCGGCCGGAACAATCTCGCCGACCGCGGGTGTGTCGCCGAGCAGGACCACGGAGTGCACAATTGTGTGCTCATAGACGTGCACGAGATTAAACGCCTGGCCGCCGTCGCGCCCGCGGGTTCCGCCGACCGGAACGTTGAGGTCCTGCGTGTAACACGTGGCGGACGCTACCGAGACCGGGATCCCGGCGAAAGTCGCCGTCGTCGAATAGTGAAGGTGGCCACCCAAAATTGCGCGGACGTCGGAGTTCCGCAGGACCCCGGCCAGGGCCGTCTGGTCGCGCAACTCGACGAGGACCGCGAGATCCAGGACCGAAGGCACCGGCGGGTGGTGCAGGGCCAAGATGGTTCCATCCGGGGCGGGCGTGGCGAGTTCGGCCGCGAGCCACTCCAGTTGCCCGGGGCTCAGCTCGCCGTGGTGGTAGCCCGGAACCGAGGTGTCGAGGGTGATGATCCGCAGCCCGTTGATGAAATACGTATGGTCCACGGGGGAATCGTCGGCCGGGACGTCCAGCAGGCCGGTACGGAAGTTGGCGCGGTCGTCGTGGTTTCCCATCGCCCAAATGACCTTTGCCCCGAGGGCCTTGCAGGCGGGCTCAACAATGGCCCGCAGTTTGGCGTAGGCCGCCGCTTCGCCCCGGTCGGCCAGGTCGCCGGTGAAAATCACGGCTTCCGGGCGGGCTCCGGAGGCCTGCACTTCGTCAAAAAGTTGTTGGAGCAGGGATTCGCTGTTGACCACACCATGGAGTGGATCCGGACCTCCCAGCAGGTGGGGGTCACTCAGATGGAGTAGAAAATGACGTGGCCGGGGGTGTTCGGCCTCGATGAGCTCCATTGCTACCTTCCTGGTTGGGTGGAGGCTGTAGCCCCCAACGTCCCTCTCAGTAAGGTCTATCCAACCAGACAATCGGCGAACAATGCGCAAACTCCAGTAGGCATGTTTGAAAAAAAGACAACAACGAGTATTCCGGCGAACGCATACTTGCCCCGCTATGCGCTCGCCGGAACGTACTTACTCAGGCACCTGGCTGCTAGCTCAGGTAGCCGTTCGGGTTCAGCACGTACTTCGTGGCGGCGCCGGCGTCGAACTCCGCGTAGCCCTTCGGCGCTTCCTCCAGCGTGATCGCCTTGGCGTTGACGTTCTTAGCGATGTGGACCCTGTCATGCAGGATCGCCATCATCAGCTGGCGGTTGTACTTCATCACCGGGCACTGGCCGGTGGTGAAGCTCAGCGATTGGCCCAGCCGGTCCCGAGGCTGAGCGAGAGCGCCCCCTTCTTGGCCGCCTCGTCCACACCGCCTGGATCCCCCGTGACGTAGAGCCCCGGAATGCCCAGGGCGCCGCCGGCTGCAGTGATTTCCATCAGCGAGTTCAGCACCGTTGCCGGCGCTTCCTTGGCGTCGTGGCCGTGTCCCCTGGCTTCGAAGCCGACGGCGTCGACGCCGCAGTCGACCTCCGGGACGCCCAGCAGCTGTTCGATCTGCTCCGCCGGGCCGCCTTCGCTCAGATCCACGGTTTCGCAGCCGAAGCTGCGCGCCTGCGCCAGGCGGTCAGCGTTCATGTCACCGACAATAACGACGGCGGCACCCAACAGCTGGGCGCTGGTTGCCGCAGCCAGCCCAACAGGGCCCGCCCCGGCGACGTAGACCGTGGAACCGACTCCAACGCCGGCGGTAACAGCGCCGTGGAAGCCGGTCGGGAAGATGTCCGAGAGCATGGTCAGGTCCATCATCTTCTCGAGCGCCTGGTCCCGGTCCGGGAACTTCAGCAAGTTCCAGTCCGCGTACGGGACCAGGACGTAGTTGGCCTGGCCGCCGACCCAGCCGCCCATGTCGACGTAGCCGTAGGCGCTGCCCGGACGGTCCGGGTTGACGTTAAGGCAGATACCGGTCTTGCGTTCCTTGCAGTTGCGGCACCGTCCGCAGGCGATGTTGAAGGGAACCGAGCAGATGTCCCCGACCTTGATGAACTCCACGTCGGGCCCTACTTCGACGACTTCGCCGGTGATTTCGTGGCCCAGCACCAGGTCTGAGGGAGCGGTGGTGCGGCCGCGGACCATGTGCTGGTCCGAACCGCAAATGTTCGTGGCAACGGTTTTGAGGATTACGCCATGGCGCACGGAGCGGCCCACGTTGGCGGGGTTGACCCCGGACCGTCTTTGAGTTCGAAGCTGGGGTAGTCGATGTCGATAAGCTCGACCTTTCCCGGCCCCTTATAGGCAACGGCTTTGTTCCCTGTCATCACATTCCTCCTGGTTTCACGGACCCGCTCTGAGAGTCCGGTAGTGATTCACGAAGCGTACTGACGTACCGTCCCCAGGCACGCGCAACAGAGCGCCAGCGCGCACGAGCGCGTTTACGCCGTGGGCATGCCCGGTGTAACTGGAAGGTCCGGCCAGTCTAAGTCGGTAAGCCTGCTTAGGGATAGGGGTCCTTGTCCCCTTGCAGTCCGGGACCCAGCTCTCAGCCAAGGGCCGAGCGAACGGCTTCCAGGACTTCGGGCGAATCCGGATCGACGGTAGGAGCAAACCGGGAAACCACTGCGCCCTCACGGTTCACAAGGAATTTCTCGAAGTTCCACTTCACCAGCCCCGGCAAAAAGCCGTTTTTGAATTTCGTCAGCTCCGCGTAGAGAGGGTGCTGGTTTTTGCCGCGGACGTCGGCTTTGGTGCTGAGTGGAAAGGTCACACCGAAGTTCCGTTCGCAGAATTCCGCGATCTCGGAGTCCGCGGCGGGTTCCTGGCCGGCAAACTGGTTGCAGGGCACCCCGAGTACCTGAAAGCCCTGATCCCGGAACTTGTTGTGAAGCGCCTCAAGCCCGGCGTACTGCGGGGTGAAACCGCACTGCGACGCCACGTTGACCACCAGCACCACTTCCCCTTGAACTGGCCAAAGTCGGTGCTGGTGCCGTCGATAAGGGTGAGCGGAATGCTGTGGAGATCGGTCATGGCGGGGTTCCTCGCGAAGTTGGTAGGGAGTTCGTGCCCGGAGCGGTGATCCGGATTGGTCACGACTGTCATTCGATACCAACGTACGCGGGTATGGGTCGGCGCCTGCTACGGCCCCGGAGGCAGCGACGGGACGGGTACCCGCGGCGCAGTCAGCGACGTGGGCTCAGTCGTCGGGGTAGGGGTAGGGGTGGAGGCGGGGGTCACGGTGGGTGTGGGCGCGGGCGGTGTTGTCGCGGTGGGCGACGTCGTTGGCGGCGCGGTGGGCGGCGTCGTCGGCGTCGCTGTGGGCGTCGTCGCGGGCGGGGTCGTCGCGGGCGGGGTCGTCGGCGTCACGGTCGGTGTGGGCGTCGGCGTCACGGTCGTCGGAGGCACGGTCGGCGGCGTCGTCGGAGGCACGGTCGGTGTTGGAGCCGGCGTCCCGGTCGGTGTGGGAGCGGGCGTCACGGTCGGCGGCGTCGTCGGCGGCGCGGTGGACGGCGTCGGCGTCGCGATGAGGTTTGGCAGTTGCGGCAGCTCCGTTGCGGGTGCTGCTTGGGCGGCGGATTCGCCGCTCCGGTCCCGGGAACCCGGGATCGCCCAGCCAAGTGAAGTATTCGACGGGAGCCCGGCATTGGGCGCGTAGCTGGTCATCACCAGGGCGCCAAGCTGGTCCGTCTGCACGATCGGCAGGAGGATCCATTCGTGGGGGGTTTTTGTGGGAGCCGTGGAGGATGGTCTCAAAATGCAGATGGCAGCCGGTGGAGGACCCGGTGGTTCCCACCCTCGCAATGACCTGGCCAACCCGAACCGAGTCGCCCTTTTTTACAGCGATCCCCTCAAGGTGGTTGTACGTGGTCACGAGGCCGTTGCCGTGATCGATTTCCACACGGTTTCCGCCACCCCAGGGGTGCCAGCCGACGGCCCGCACCACTCCGGCGTCGGCGGAGTAGACCCGGGTACCGCATGGCGCCGAGTAGTCCTGGCCCCAGTGGAATTCGCCGGGCGCTCCCGAGATGGGGCTGATTCGCTGCCCAAACGGAGAGGACTCGTGCAGGGATTCGAGGGGAGCCATCAGGAAGCCTTCTGCGGGCCGTTTCAATCCGGCAGATGCAACGTTGAGCTGCACGGCTACGCCGCCCCTGGGCGTCGTCAGGACGCTTGACCGGTTGTAGGCCAAAAGCGCCAGTGCGTCGGCGGTGAATGATGTGGCGGCCAAGGCGCCAGCAGCCGAAGCGGCGGGGATGACTCCACCGTCCGCCTCCAGGGTGCCCGGACCTACGACGCCGGAGGCCAGCACTCGGGCCGGCAATCCGGCAGCTCCGCTGCCCGCGAGCCCCTCGACTCCGAAACTCAGCACCGCAAGGGAGAGGCACAAACCCCCGGACAGAAGGCGCCCAGCAAAGATTCGGGTTCTAGTGGCCTGCCCACCCGATGAGTTTCCCCAGTGTTTTCCCACGATGTGGCTCCCGCATCTTGTTCGCCGATCGCAAATACCTCGGACCGACGTTCTTATGGGACCACATTCGTCGTGGCCTGTGAACCGTAAAAACCCGTCGCTTTCAAACTCGAGTGGGCAGCACAGTAGTTCCGCGCCCAGCGGCGAGTATCTGGCACCGCGGCTGTGGGTGAGAATGGGAGTATGCGCAATGTCCTCAGGGAATGGCAGGCCGAACTAAAGCAAACGTTTTCCGGGTCCCGGGACGAGGTCCCGGAATGGGTGCCCCGGCTGGCGGAAGGCAACGACCCCGGCTACCACCTGCCAGGCTCAGCAGTCTGGGCAGTGCATGGGGACATGACACCGATTGTGGCGGGCATTCGGGCGCTGCTTATGCAGGCGCTCCATCCCGGCGCGTTGGCCGGCGTCCACGACCACTCCCGTTTCCGCGAGGATCCACTGGGCCGGCTTGCGGGGACGATCCGCTGGATCTTTACGGTTACCTACGGGTCAACCACCGCGGCCCGCACTGCCTCCGACTGGGTGCTGCGGCTCCACGGATCGGTGCGCGGGGAATACGTGGACGGTCACGGCGTCGCCCGCAGCTACGCGGCGGATGATCCGGAATTGCTTCGCTGGGTGCATATCGCCTTCACCGACGCTTTCCTCTCGACGCACAAGATCTGGGGCCGGCCGGTTCCTGGCGGTCCCGACGCCTACGTGCGTGAGTGGGCACAGGCCGGTGAACTGATGGGGGTGCAGTCGCCGCCGCTCAGCGAGGCGGCTATGCGCCGGCAATTGGACCACTGGTATGAAGCCGGCGAGCTCCGCTCCGACGGCAGGGTTGCCGAGACCGTGGCGTTCATCCGCAACCCGCCGCTCCACCCCGTGCTCAGACCGGGCTACCGGGTGCTGTTCGCGGCGGCCGTGGTCAGCCTCGAGCCCAAGTACCGGGACTTGCTGGGCCTGCGCACCGCCCGACTGGGGCCCTTCCCGCTGCCGGTGCGGCTGGCGACGAAGGTTACGCTCAGCATCGTCCATCTCGCTTTGGGCCGGGTGGGCCCGAGTGAACAGGCTGCCCGGAATCGACTCCGCAGGCTGGGCTACCGGGCCTGAGGGCTCGCCGGGCCGTCATCTTCGCGGCAAGCAAAAAGGCCCCGGTCCAAGGGACCGGGGCCAAGCGCGGAGAATGGGGGATTTGAACCCCCGAGGGCGTTAACCCAACACGCGTTCCAGGCGTGCGCCATAGGCCGCTAGGCGAATTCTCCAGTAGCTTCTGAATCAAAAGCAGATACTAGAATACCTGAACTTCCCGGCATCGCCCAATTGGCCCCCGCCCCGGCCCCACCGGACATGCCCCACGCTCACCGCGACCAATGGACATATGCCTAGTGTGCCCCGCCTCAGGACTGGAAAATGAGCATGTCCGGCGCGATTTTCCGGGCTCGCAGCCCACGATTCGGGGCACACTCAAACGTCGGGTAAACTTGCTGACGGCCCCTCATGTGGCGTCATCCTGTTGAACTCCCCCAGGACCGGAAGGTAGCAAGGGTAAATGGGCTCTGGCGGGTGCATGAGGGGTCTTTTATGTCTGTGCCGATTGGTAGGGTTTAGCTGTGACTGTTACTACCGCCCTTTACCGTAGATACCGCCCTGATTCGTTCGCGGACGTTATCGGGCAGGAACACGTCACCGAGCCGCTGATGACCGCTCTGCGCAAGAATCGCGTAAACCACGCCTACCTCTTCTCGGGCCCCCGCGGCTGCGGAAAACGACTTCCGCCCGCATCCTTGCCCGCTGCCTGAACTGCGCCGAGGGCCCCACGGATACCCCTTGCGGCAAGTGCCCGAGCTGCGTCGAACTGGCCCGGGGCGGCTCCGGGTCGCTCGACGTCATCGAGATCGACGCCGCCAGCCACGGCGGTGTCGACGACGCCCGCGACCTGCGCGAACGGGCCACCTACGCTCCCGTCCGCGACCGCTACAAGATCTTTATCATCGACGAAGCCCACATGGTCACCTCAGCCGGCTTCAACGCCCTGCTCAAGATCGTCGAAGAGCCGCCGGAACACATCAAATTCATTTTTGCCACCACGGAGCCGGACAAGGTCATCGGCACCATCCGTTCCCGTACACACCACTACCCGTTCCGCCTCGTGCCGCCCGAGCCGCTGATGGCGTACCTGGAGCTGCTCTGCAGGCAGGAAGATGTCCCCGTGGCGCCGGGCGTGCTTTCGCTCGTTATCCGCGCCGGCGGCGGTTCCGTCCGGGACTCGCTCTCCGTCCTGGACCAGCTTATGGCCGGCGCCGGACCAGACGGCCTGGACTACGAGCTCGCCGTTGCCCTGCTGGGCTACACCCATGCGACGCTGCTCGACGACGTTGTGGAGGCCGTCGCGGCCTCCGACGCCGCCACCGTGTTCCGCGCAGTGGACCGGGTCATCCAAACCGGACATGACCCGCGCCGGTTCGTGGAGGACCTGCTCGAACGCTTCCGCGACCTCATCATCGTCCAAGCCTTGCCGGAGAGCGCCCAGTCAATCCTCCGCGGCGTTCCCGCCGACCAAATCGCGCGTCTGCAGAACCAGGCACACAACCTGGGCGCGGCAGAGCTGTCCCGGGCAGCCGACGTCTCCAACACCGCTCTGACCGAGATGACCGGTGCGACGTCGCCGCGGCTGCACCTGGAATTACTCTGCGCCCGGATCCTGCTGCCGTCTTCGGAGCAGACAGAGCGCGGCATTGCCGCCCGAATCGACCGGGTGGAACGCCGCCTGAATTATGCCGGGAACGACGTCGGGGCTCCCCTTGCCGCCCCAGCGGTCACGGCGGCCGAGGCCCCGGACACTACCGCAGCGGCGGCTGCCCCCGCGTCGGCCGCTCCGGCGCCTGCCGCTCCGGTGCCTGCAGCCGCCGCTCCGCCGGCCGCCGCCGTTCAAGCGCCCCGGCTGCCCGACGCTGAACCGGCCAGGGAAACTCTTACTCCGCCGCGCGTCAGCACCCGGGACTGGCCCGTCGCTGAGCCGGCGGCGATCAACCCGGCGGCCTCCGGACCGGCGCCGGCGCGCGAGGCAGCTCCGCCGGTGCCGGCGGTCGCTGCGTCGTCCGCTGTGGCCCAAAACCGGCCCGACCCCTCCGCCGCGTCAACAGCTCCCGCTGCGGCTAATGGCACCGGATCCGGGCCCGATGTCGAAGTCCTCCGCCGCGCATGGCCCGAGATCCTACAGACCCTCAGCAAGATCAAGCGGAGCACCTGGGCCCTCGTCGAACCAAATGCCCAAGTGGGGCACTTCGAAGACCATGTACTGACGCTCGCCTTTAATACCGCGGGCCTGGCGGGCGCGTTCGGGCGGGCAGATCACTCGGAGAATCTGCGGCAGGCGATCCACAAGACGATTGGCATCGAATGCCAGATCACTGCCGTGGCCAGTGGAAGCAACAGCGCAGCGAGCTCTGAGCCAAACCCAAAAGCACCCGCTAGCCGGGACGTCCCGGCCACGCCCACCGACGCTGACTGGAGCCTGCCGCCGGCCGCGGCGGAGCAAAGTGCTGTGCTCCAGGACGCCCCGGCCACCGCGCTGCCAACAGGGCCCGCGCCGGCCGAAGATGCTCCACCGGCGGCCCCGGCACCCGCTGCCTCTGCGCCGGCCCCGTCGCACGCTCCCACAGAAACCACGCCGGAGGAACCCCGGACCGCCGTTCCGGCAACTTCGGCAGCGAACGAACACCCGGGACCGGTCCAGGACCCGGCCGGCTCCTACGCCTACCCCGACGACGATTGGGGACCGCCGCGGGACGAAGACGCTCCGCCGCTGGACGAGGAACCGCCGATGGACTGGGACCCTTCGGCCCCAGCTGCCAGCGCCGCCCCGCAACCGGCAGCCTCAGCTGTCCGCAACAGGCCCGCCGCACCCGCCCGCGCCGGGGCTACCGCGAAAACAACCCCGACCGCCGTTCCGCCGTTCGAAGCGCCAGCCCCTGCCGACGACCCCTGGGGCCGTGCCCTCGAGCAAGCCCCCGGCGTCTGGACCGTCGGCACCGACTCCAACGTCGGAGGCTACCGGCGCGAGGAAACCGTCGCTGCCATCCCAACGCCCGAGCCCGATCCACCGCAGTATGAACCCGCAGCGGCACAGATCCCGCAGTACGCCGCGGCAGTGTCGGCTTCCGCGTCCTATCAGCCCGTTGCCTCTTCGAACGGATGGGGAGATTCCGCGGAGCTGGTGCCGGCCGCCGCTGCCTCCGATCCAGCGTCATCCAGCGGCGCGCCCGTTGCCCTGCACGCCACGCCGGTGATGGCGCCCACGGACCCGGGGACCCCACCATCCGCTGGCAGGCAAAGCCTGTACCAGCGCCTCTCCAACAGCCCTGAGGCCGAAGCGGGCCGCGCCAAGGCCCCGGCCCGCGCCGCAGCCTCGGTCAGCACCTATGTCCAGGACGTACCCAGCGCCGACGACGAAACGATCGAAGAATCCGGCGTCTTCGGACGGGCCGCCGTGGAACGAATCCTGGGCGGAAAACTCGTGGAAGAACGGTCCTTGGACGGCAGCGCACTGCCGCCGCGGTTCTAGCCGCCCCGCCGCGGGCCACCGACCGCAACCCCCCCACACACAAAGACGAACGAGGACAAAGTGTACGAAGGTGCAGTTCAAGAGCTGATCGACGAGCTCGGACGGCTTCCCGGCGTCGGGCCCAAGTCCGCCCAGCGGCTGGCCTTCCACATCCTTGAAGCCGACCCGCAGGACATGAAGCGGCTGGCCGATGCCATCATCACCGTCAAAGAGCGGGTGAAATTCTGCACCGTCTGCGGGAACGTCACGGAGCAGGAACTCTGCAACATCTGCCGGGACCCGCGCCGGGACCCTTCGATCATCTGCGTCGTTGAAGAATCCAAAGACGTCCTTGCCGTCGAACGCACCCGATCTTTCCGCGGCCGTTACCACGTGCTGGGAGGGGCCATTAACCCCATCGCCGGTGTTGGCCCCGAGCAGCTCCGGATCCGTGAGCTGCTCACCCGACTCAACGACGGGGCCATCCAGGAAGTCATCATTGCCACCGACCCCAATCTGGAGGGCGAGGCAACGGCTACCTACCTGGCCCGTATGCTCAAGTCGATCGGGATCGCCGTCACCAGGCTGGCGTCGGGACTGCCCGTGGGCGGCGACCTCGAATACGCCGATGAGGTCACGCTGGGCCGTGCGTTCGAGGGCCGCCGCAACGCCCTGAGCTAGGCCACCCGGGCTGGTGATGAACGCCGCCTGGGCCCCACCTCGGCCACACCAGCGCCTAACCGGCCCGGGGGCGTTTACCTCGAAGCAACCTCACGCCGTCGGGCTGCCGCAGCCCCTCCGATCAGGAAAATCCCGGCCAGCACACCCTGGGCGGCCAACCCGCTGAGAGCCAACGGGATCTGCAGTCCGGATTCTTCCAACGGCTCCGCTTCAAGACACGCGTCATGCCGGCCTTCGGCGGCGGCCTGGAGTTCACCCGGCAGCCAGCCGAGGGAGTCCGGCGGAGACGATGCCTCCCCGGCCAGCAGGGTAAATATAATCACCGGGTTCGAAACCGCCAGCCAGAAGATCCGCTCGGTGTGGAAGACCTCGGCAATCCCGGCAAACTCGGGCGAACATTCAAAATGCACTACCCGGCCCAGGTCATCGCGCTCGACATTGATGGCCACCAGTACCGGCTCGTCAGCGCGAACCGCCGGCAGTAGAGCGACCACTGCCACCACGTTTCCCAGCAGCAGAAAGGCCGCAACAACGCAGGCGGCGGTTCGCGCGGCACCGGGACGGAGCCAGGCAGCGGCACCGGCACCAATCCCACCGAACGCCGCAGAAGCCACCGCCATAACGATTGCCGCAACAACCGCTGTTTCAACCGGCCCGCCGGATCCAAAGGCCAGCACCAGCAGGAAAACGAAGGCAGCCAAAGCAAACACGACACCCCGCGACGCAGCCTCGAACCAGCGTGGCAGCGGGCCAGTGCCGCCGTCCCGTTCGGACACCGGCTCCGAAGGCGAGGGGCAATGGACCCGGCTGCGCCAACCGAGACCCCACAGCACGCCCGCTAACGCCGCGACCACTGTCAACGCCGCCCCGGTCAGAATGTATGCCCAACGGTACGAATCGCCGTGGAGTTCTTCGCCGGTACCCAGCACTGTGACCAGCAACATGGCCAAACCCCACGAAGCCAGCGATACAGCTGCCGACGCAAGCCAGAACCTCGGCGTGCGCACGGCCAGCAGGCGTTCGTGAACGGCTGCCCGGAATACGCGGGTCGTGCGGCCGGCGGCCTGGAATGGCACGCCGTCCCGGTCGTCGCCGTTCTGCCCGTCGCCGACCCCGGGCGCGGCATCCGGAGTGGACCCGGCGCCGATCAGCTCATAGCCAAACTCTTCCCCACCCTTGTCCACCGTTTGAGCCTCCGACCTAGTGGACATGTCCAGCACCCGCGTCCTTGAACGGACATACCCGCCATATGCCCAATCCTGATCCGCAAGAAAGAGCATGTCCAGAGGAAATGAAAGGGCACGTCTGCCATTCGGTCACAATGAAGCAACCGACGGGACACGGCGATAAACTGGGCTGAGAAGTTACGCCGTCGCGCCGTTTGGTTGCCTGGCCCAGAACCCCGATGATCCAGTGAGGGTGCGCGCATGAGTTTGCCCACTACCGAAGTCCACTCCGGACCGCAGCCGCTAACGCTGCCCGTCACGGCCGCCCCCACCAGGCACCTGGTGGTCAAGAAGTTCGGCGGTTCCTCAGTAGCGGATGCTGCGGGCATTAAGCGGGTGGCCAGGCGGATCGTCGACGCCCAGAACGCCGGAGACGAAGTCGTTGTGGTTGTCTCGGCCATGGGCGACACCACCGATGAACTCCTGGACTTGGCCGCACAGGTCACCGATGCGGCGCCGGCCCGGGAAATGGACATGCTGCTCTCAGCCGGTGAGCGCATCTCGATGGCCCTGCTCGCCATGGCCATCAACAAGTTCGGCGCTTCGGCACAGTCCTTCACCGGCTCCCAGGCCGGCATGATCACCGACGGCATCCACGGCAAAGCCCGGATCATCGACGTCGACCCGCACCGCATCCGCACCGCCCTGGACAAGGGACACATTGCGATCGTCGCAGGCTTCCAGGGCATGAGCCGCACCACCAACGAGGTCACAACGCTGGGCCGCGGTGGTTCGGACACCACAGCGGTGGCGCTGGCCGCCGCCCTCGATGCGGACGTGTGCGAGATCTTCACCGACGTCGACGGGATCTACACCGCAGATCCCAGAGTTGTACCGTCCGCGCGCAAGATCGACCGGATCTCCAGCGAGGAGATGCTCGAACTGGCGGCGTCCGGCGCCAAGATCCTGCACTTGCGCTGCGTCGAGTACGCGCGCCGTTTCGGTATGCCGCTGCATGTAAGGTCCTCCTTTAGCCAAAACGAAGGCACCTGGGTCCTACCCGGCGCCGACGACAAGATCCCAACCCAAGAAGGAGTTGCCTTGGAGCAGCCAATCATCTCCGGTGTTGCCCACGACCGTTCCGAAGCCAAGGTCACGGTCGTCGGGGTTCCCGATATTCCCGGCAAGGCCGCGGCGATCTTCCAGGTCATCGCCGATGCGCACTCGAACATCGACATGATTGTCCAGAACGTGTCCACCCACGGCACCGGCCGGACCGATATTTCCTTCACCCTGCCGATCGTCGAGGGCGCCGACGCCCTGGCCGCCCTGCACGCCGCGCAGGACCGGATCGGCTTCGAAAGCATCGAATACAACGAAAAGATCGGAAAGCTGTCGCTGATCGGAGCCGGCATGCGGTCCCATCCCGGTGTCTCTGCGCGGTTCTTCGCGGCGCTTTCGGAGGCCAGCATCAACATCAACATGATCTCCACCTCGGAGATCAGGATTTCCGTCGTCACGCACGCTGATCTGCTCGACGACGCCGTGCGCGCCATTCACAAGGCTTTTGACCTGGACAGCGAGGACGAGGCAACGGTCTACGGCGGTACCGGCCGCTGACCGGAACGGCGGGATTCGGCGGGATTCGCGCCGGACGCGGCTAGCCAGACGTCATTAAGACAAGACGTCATTAAGACAAGACGCCATTAAAAGCAGGGACTGGCTCCGGCCGCTCCCTGCCCGTTACCCCCGGGACCTTTGCGTCCCTCCGGCGAATGCTCAGGCTTCCTGGTTCCGGAGATCTTCCTTTCGGACAGCGTAATGATGTCCCTGCGCATCGGTCTCCACTTCGAAACCGGCGAGGTCCACTTCGGAAGCCCGCTCAAAGTCGTCGTGCTTGTGCACGACCGGCGAGGAGGTATCCCCCCCTCGAAGCAGTGCCGAAAAAGAACCCTATCCACGACGACGGGTGCAGGTACTTTCCGAGGGCAGCTTTCCTCAGTGCGAGTGCCACAATTCCCACCCCCTCTCCAGCGTCCGGTCCATGCTGAACGGCCACGGCTGCGCGCGGGGCCAGTGCCCTCATTTTACGCCCGACGGCGGCAAAAGGCGCCGGGCGGCCCGAGACCAGGGCCGGACGCGGGCCCGGAGCCCCGGGCCCGCTGCGGCTCAGCGCAGTGACTTGTCATCGGGGTTGCGCGGCACAACATAGGTGCTTCCGTCCGGCCTCCGGAGAGTCTCCCACTGCTGGGTTTCGGCTTCGCGCGCGGCCAGCAGCTGCCGGTTCTGTTCCGTCATCTCATGGCCGAGGGCGCTGCGGTTGGCGGGGCCGAAGATCATCCGGAGCTTGCCGGTGGCACGCATAAAACGCTGCGAGCCGTTTTCGGCTTTTTCGTTGGCCATCACAATCCACTCCTAGAACGGGACGATGACTCCAGTGTACGCTAATGATTAGTACACGAACTATCTAGGGGGCCACATGACGGAATCGACCGGGGAAGCCCGGGACGACCTCCTGCTCGAGCACCAGCTCTGCTTCGCTCTTACGGTGGCCTCCCGGAGCGTCGTCGGCGCCTACAAGCCGGTGTTGGACCTGCTCGGCCTGACCCACCCGCAATACCTTGTGATGCTTTGCCTTTGGGAATCCAGCCCCCGCTCCGTGCGAGACATCAGCGCTGCCATCGCCCAGGAACCGGCAACGATTTCGCCCCTGCTCCGCCGCCTGGAGTCGGCCGGATTCATCACCCGCCAGCGCGTGCCCGGCAACGAACGGACCCTTGCCGTGGGCCTGACGCCGCGGGGTGCGGCGTTGCGGCAGCAAGCGACAGCCGTGCCCGGCACCATGATGGATCGGCTGGGCATGACCCGTGAACAGGTCAGCCATCTGCACAGCGCCATGATGGGCCTGATTGCTGCCACAAAGACCCCCGTCGAGCTGCCGCCGCGGCGGTAGACTGGGCAAAACACAGGAGGACTGCTGATGCGCAAGCAACTGGAGCCAGGCGGCGTTCGTTCTGATGGCAGTGGCCGGTCTCGCCGCCTGCTCGCCAGGAACAACACCGACGCCGTCGACCACCGCCACCGCCCCGTCGGACGGGACCAGCACTGCCCCGACAGGCACACCTTCGCCCGATGCCGAAACAAAAACGCCGGCACCTTCGCCGTCCGCCGCCTCCGCGACCCCGGGGCCGGGACTGGGCAACGCCGAACTCGCCATCAGCGTCAAACCGTCCGCGTCCGGCACACCCGCAAACTTCACACTGGTCTGCGTGGACGGAGTTCCCTCCGCCGAGAGCCAGCACCCCAACGCTGCCGCAGCCTGCACCGCCCTGAAGAACGACGCAGCGCTCCTGAGCCCGCAGCCCCGGCCAAAAGACCAGGCCTGCACCCAGCAGTACGGCGGCCCGCAGGAGGCCACGGTCACGGGCGTCGTGGACGGACGTCCAGTCGAAACAACGTTCAGTCTGCGCGACGGCTGCGAGATCTCCGCCTGGAACGCCGCCAAGGACGTCCTGGGCTCCACCGGCGGAGCTGTCTAAACTGCAGGGACTTTCCACAGATCGCTGGCTGCCCCGCCAAGCTGCCCACCACGCGCGTGTCCGCCGCTACGCGGACCCTTACCTCGCCCGGCGTTCGGCGGGCAAGAAGCACCCGGTTGAGGACTTTCTCTTCACCTACTACACCCAGAAACCCGGGCAGTTGCTGCGCTGGCACCCCGGCGCCGGCGTCGTACTGTCAGGGCCCGCCGCGGCCGAGCGGGCCGGCTGGAAGTACTACCGCGCGGCCGACGACGGCGAACTCGCCGCCGCGGGGCTGCCGCCGGGCACCACCGCTGCCACTGTCGACGTCGAAGCCTTCGTCCGGGACCGTCGGGAGGCCCTGGTATTCGCCGGGATTATCCTGGCCGGGACTGCGGCGCGCCCGGCCCAATTCGGCTGCTTCGGGCTGCACGAATGGGCCATGGTCTACCGGCAGGATAAGTTCGAGCTCCGGCACGAATACCTCCAGCTGCGGCTTGGCTCCGAACGGACCGACGAAGTGGTGGAGCAAAACCGGATCCGCTGCTCCCACTTCGACGCCTTCCGTTTCTACACACCTGACGCGGTTCCGCTCAACAGCCTGGCGCCTAGCCGGGAAAACCAGCGGTCCATGGAACAGGCCGGTTGCCTGCACGCCAACATGGACCTCTATAAGTGGGCCTACAAGCTTGCCCCGCTGCTGCCGAGTGAGCTCGTGATGGACTGTTTCGAGCTCTCCTGGCGGATCCGGGCCATGGACATGCAGGCATCCCCCTATGATCTGGACGAGTGGGGCTATCCCGCCATCCTGATCGAGACACCCGAGGGCAAAGCCGCCTATGTCGAATACCAGCGGGCTTTTTCGACCGAAGCGCAAGACCTGCGGGAGCGGTTGCTGCGGGAGCTTGCTCCCCTGCTGCTGTCGATACGGTCCGGCCCTGACATCGAACGTACAAAAGGACAGTAATGACCCAGAATCACCACGAGATCGATCTCACCGTTCGACTGACCGAGGCACCGGGCGCCCCGGAACACGTTTTTCAGCTGTCGGCAAGCGACGGCGTCCTCGCGGCGGGATCTACCCTGCCGGATGCCACCGCCGCCCTCGCTGCCGTCACACAGCATGGGGAGGACATGTTCTTCCCCCGTCCCGGTCCGCCGAAATTGTGCACCCAGCAGTACGGCGGTCCGCAGCTGGCCGTGGTCACCGGGTGGTTCCTGGGCCGGGAAGTCACCAGCCAGTTCAGCCGCACGGACGGTTGCGAGATCGCCCGCTGGCGGGCCATGGCGCCGCTGCTGGGCGGAGTGGCGGGTTCCACCGGAGCGATCTAGGCTGGCCGCCGGCGTCCGGCCGGACACAGGAACGGCAACGGCCGGCGGTGCAAACCGCCGGCCGTTGCCTTTTTTGTCAGGACTGGAACTGCGCCTAGACGGCGTTGTTGGGAGCGCTAAGTTCCTCGTTCTGGAACTTACCCTGCTCCTTCTTCACCTTTTTGCCCTTGTCCCTTTTTGTCCTTTTTGTCCTTGCCGTCGTGGCTTCCGTCGCCGCTGTCACCGGGACCGTCATTGCTGTCCTGGTCCTCAGAGGTCGGCGGCACCACCACGGCGCCTGCCGGAGTCACGAGCACACTGACAAACGTCGGCTCGCTGGTACCGGCGAACGTCACCCGGCCGATGTAGGAACCGACTGCCAGGTTCTGCCATTTCATCGTCACGACCCCGGACTTACCGTTGGCAAGACGCAGCGGGTTGGGCGTCAACGTCGCGTTGCCGACATTGGAGCCGAGCACAGCTGCATCGACGCTCGCCTTCGTGGCCTGGCCGTTGGGGCTGGCGTAAAGGTTCACGAAAATCCGGTAGGTTCCCGGGGCCGGGTTAGGGATTGAGAGCGACTCGCTCGCAGACGAGGTTGCGACCTGGATCAGCTGGTTGGCGGGATTCACCACATACATATCGAAGTCGGCATTCGGGTCCGCGGAGTAGACCGAGAGCTTGGCCAGCGGGCTGCCGGCCGGCACCTGGACGGCTTTGGCGAAGTTCGAGGCGTTCGTAACCCCAAGAGCCACCGGACCGGGGACCAGTTCAATGGCAGAGGAGTCCGCCTTGGATAGACCGTCCAGGGTCATGTTGATGGCATTGTTGGTGCCCGAGACAACCTTGAGGTCACCGGAGCCGGTGCCGCCCTCGGAGGTGAAGGCAACATCCTTGGAGGTGACGACCGACTGCGGACGGACCGCGATCGGGGATGCCACGTTCTTGTTAGCGCCCTGCCAGGTCAGCGAGCCCATGGCGAACTTGCCCAGTGCTGCGCTCTGATTCTCGAAGGAGACCTTGAAGTTCTTCTTCTCCCCCGCCGTTCCGAACGTCAGGATGGACGGGGTTACCGTGACCTTGACACCGGGGACGTCGGCCTTGACCCGGTAGGTGCCGGGGGTCAGCGCGGTCAGGGTCCGGGTTACTTCGATCTTGCCGGTGAGGTTGCCCAGCGAGAACGACGGGACGTTCATGTCGCGGGCCTTTGTGGTGCCCAGCCCCGGGATGCCGAGGTCCACTCCGGTGCCCTGGATGAACTTCAGGTAGTCGTCTTCGTTGGCGTCGTACACCAGTCCCGGGTCCAGCATGCGGGCCGGATCAACCTGGCCTGCGCCGGTGGCGAGGACATCGGTGTTCTTGCTGCCGTCTGCATTCTTGATGTCACCGGCGGTGGTCATCATCGCGGACTTGACCGTGGCCGGGGACCACCTCGGGTTCTTGCCGAGGACCAGTGCGCCGAAGCCGGCGACGTGCGGAGCCGCCATGGAGGTACCGGACAAAAAGCCAAAGTTGTCCCCGCCGGTGCCTATCGGCGAAACGCCCGCCAGGACTGCAACGCCGGGGGCAGTCACATCAGGCTTCAGCAGGTCGGATTCGGTTGCCAGCAGCGGGCCGCGGGACGAGAAACCGGCGATCTGCGGCTGGGCCTCAGGCGCCAGGCCGGTGGTGTCCTTGTTGACCAGGGAAACGGTTATGGCCGGGTTGGCCGTGACCTTGGCCTTGATGGTCTCGGTGGCCGGCGGGTTGACGTGGACGGTCGGGACGGCGTGCTTGTCCGTGTCCAGCGAGGAGTTGCTCAGGTTGACGAGGATCATGCCGACACCGCCGCCGCGCTGGACTTCCTTGCTCTTGGCGACGCGGTCGAAGACGCCGCGGTCACAGACCACTACCTTGCCGGCGACTTTCGCCGGGTCCAGTGTGTCCGGGCCGCAAAGTGCTGCGTTGGGGTTTCCGGCCGTGGCGGCCGCGCTGGCAGCCAGCACGACGCCGGCACCCTTGACTTCGCGGTTCATGATGCTGGCGCCGCGGAACTTGCTTCCGTCGGAGAATTCGACGGTGCCCTGCAGTTCCTGCGAGAAGCTGCTGGCAGCGACCGTCGTGACCCACGGTTCACCGTGGTTCACTGTGCTCGCCGTCGGGCCGGAGTTACCGGCCGATGCTGCCACGAAGATTCCGGCAGAGGCGGCCGAGAGGAACGCCATGGAGACCGGATCGGTGGTGGTGGAGGTGGCGCCGGAAATCGAATAGTTCAGGACATCCACACCGTCGTAGATGGCCTGGTCGACTGCGGCGATCGATGAGGAGCTGTAGCAGCCGCCGCTGTTCGGGTCGGTATCCTCCCAGCAGACCTTGTAAACAGAGAGCTTGGCCGCGGGGGCGATGCCGCTGGTCAGACCGAAGCTGCGACCGTCAACGAAAGTCTCGACGTTCGC
Organism: Arthrobacter sp. H16F315; assembly: GCF_024124825.1. Lineage (GTDB taxonomy): Bacteria > Actinomycetota > Actinomycetes > Actinomycetales > Micrococcaceae > Arthrobacter. The sequence goes on from NZ_JAMXSS010000002.1 coordinate 497,540, forward strand.
GTTGCCGGCAGCGGTACTGGCCGTATGCGTGCCGTGGCTGGCGACATCGACCGGGGAGATCTTCTCCAGCGGGGAACGCTCTTCCGCCGGAACGTACGTCAGGAAGTCATCGGCGAAGTAATGCGCCGCGAGGACTTTGGAGTTGCAGGCGGAGCCGTCAAAGTCTGCGCCGGTACCCTCGCCCTTCTGGCACTCGCCAATGAAGGTATCGCCGTCGGACTTGAGCATCGCAATCTTGCCGTCGTCGGTGCGGTACGGCACGCCAACGACGGGATCGCCAACGAGCGGCATGACCTGGTCGCCGGCGAAAAAGGCGCTGGAGGGGGTGTAGCCGGTGTCGATGACACCCACGACAACGCCCTTGCCGGCGGCCGCCTGGCCGCCGAACTTCGTGTTCCAGGTGCCGTTGGGGCCGCTGAGCTTCAGGAAGTCAGTGCTCGAGTAGTCCGGGGCGTTTTCGGTATCCGGAGCAACCACCAGCACGCCGGGGTCCTTGGCCAGTTTGATGGCCTGGTCCCCCGTTAGGTTTGCGCTGAAACCGTTGACGGCCGCGGTGAACTGCCGCTTGATCCGGACGTTCTGCTGCCCGGCAACCTCGGCCTGCTTCGCTTCGAGGTGGGCCTCGTAACGCTGGACGTCGGTCTTCCCGGTGTCGAGCTTCTTGCCGGAGTCCGGCTTGGTTGCCGCGAGCCCGGGCGTCCCGCCATCGTAGGTGGCCGCCGGTTTCTCATTGAGGACGACAATGTAGCGTCCGTCCTGGTAGCTGTTCGGATCCAGATTCTTCTGCGCAACTCCGGCGACGGGCGAGCCCATCGCGGGAGCCGCCGTGGCGGGCGCGATTGCGGCTGTTGACAAGAGAACCGGCAAGCCCAGGGTCAGTGCCGCGGCCCTCCGGAGTCCCCCGCTTCGAAGGAAGCTCTTTCCTGGTGATTTCACGTCTAGTTGAACCTTTCATAAGGAACGATACCGGCGGCGTTGCCGGGTCAGGGGACTGCGGCGGGACTACCGGGTCAGGGGACTGGCAGGACAGAAAGAGCTGAGAACCTCACGGCCCTGACGGATACCAGCCGATTCATACAGTACAGACTGAGAGCCGGTTATGACATAGAACACAAACAGGAAATCGAAATTTGTCACACAATTCGACAAGATCCTTGGGCCGGGCCGCCCGGGAGTGCCCGGAGGCCGAATTGTGGCCCCGGAACAGAGCAACCGGGCGTCTCGCCCGCACATTACTCCCGCGGCGTCCTCACCAGTTCACTGATCCCGGCGCGGGTCTTCTCGTCAAGCGGGCCGGCCACATTGCTTTCCCTGGCCTTTCGGTCCCCCATGACCTTCTGCAGGACCATCCTCCCGAGGCCCGCAAAAACGGCAGCAGCAACAACGGGCAACAGCACGGACTTCGATTTCTCAGCCATAGGCACATGCTACTGACGGGGCACCGGGGTGACCAGAGCACTGCGGCGGCCCGGACCGGAGGCGAAGGGCGCACCAGCGCCTGAGCCGGCCGAGCTGCCAGTGTTCACACTGCCCGCGCGAATGCGGCCGGACGGACCGCGGCCGGTAGAATAGGGATGCAAGCTCGCGGAGCGCCCTTTTACGCTGTCCTCACCACACAGCAGACCGGCGTGAGACGGCACCACTCCGCTGCGCCCTTACCCAACGCTCACGCACAGGAGTTGCCGGATGCCCCGGATCGTTGTCGACGTTATGCCCAAGCCCGAGATTCTCGACCCCCAGGGAAGGCCATCGTGGGTGCACTCCCCCGTCTGGGCTTCACCGCGTTTAGCTCTGTCCGCCAGGGCAAGCGCTTTGAACTCACGGTCGATGGCGAGGTGACCGAAGAGATCCTGGCCCAGGCCCGGAACGCCGCGGAGACCCTGCTGTCCAACCCGGTGATCGAAGACGTCGTCAACGTCGAGGTCGTCGAGGCCTGAGATGACTGAACTTCCCCTGATCGGCGAAGCCATTGCCGTCGCCGCAGAGCCCCGGCTCGCCGGCGCGAAAATCGGCGTCGTGACCTTCCCCGGCACCTTGGACGACCGCGATGCCATCCGGGCGGTCCGGCTCGCAGGCGCCACCGCCGTGCCGCTCTGGCACGCCGACACCACTTTGGGGGACGTCGACGCCGTCGTCATTCCCGGTGGTTTCTCCTACGGCGACTACCTCCGCGCCGGCGCCATCTCCCGGTTCGCGCCGCTGATGACCAAAATCATCGACGCCGCGACCTCGGACGCCAAGCTGCCCGTGCTGGGCATCTGCAACGGCTTCCAGATCCTGACCGAATCGCACCTTTTGCCCGGCTCGATGATCAAAAACGACCACTTGAAATTCATGTGCCGCGACCAGGTCCTGCGGGTGGAAAACAACACAACCGCCTGGACCGGCGACTACGCCGCCGGCCAGGAAATTACCGTGCCGCTGAAGAACCAGGACGGCCAGTACATCGCGGACGCGAAGACCCTTGACGCGCTGGAAGCCGAGGGCCGTGTGGTGTTCCGCTACGTCGGCTTCAACCCGAACGGCTCCCGCCGCGACATCGCCGGCATCGCCAACGCCGCGGGAAACATTGTGGGCCTTATGCCGCACCCGGAACACGCCGTGGAAGCAGGATTCGGCCCCGAAAACGGCTCCGGCACCGAGGGCCTCGGCTTCTTCACCTCTGTCCTGAACAAGATCGTGGGAGACAACAAATGACGGACACGTCGCGCCCCATCGGCACCGAGACCAAGAAGTTCAACATCGACACGGTCGAGAACGCGGCCAAGACACCGGACGTCGAGCTGCCGTGGGCCGAGCTGGGCCTGAAGCAGAACGAGTTCGAGGAAGTCGTCAAGGTCCTGGGCCGCCGCCCGACAGGCGCCGAGCTCGCCATGTATTCCGTGATGTGGAGCGAGCACTGCTCCTACAAGTCCTCCAAGAACCACCTGCGCCAGTTCGGCGAAAAGGTGACCGAGGAGATGAAAAAGGACATGCTTGTGGGCATCGGCGAAAATGCCGGCGTCACGAATCTCGGTGACGGCTGGGCGGTGACGTTCAAGATCGAGTCGCACAACTCGCCGTCGTTCGTCGAGCCCTACCAGGGTGCCGCGACCGGCATCGGCGGGATCGTCCGCGACATCATCTCGATGGGTGCCCGACCCGTGGCCGTAATGGATCCGCTGCGGTTCGGCGCCATTGACCACCCCGATACCGCCCGCGTGATGCACGGCGCTGTCGCCGGCATCGGCGGCTACGGCAACTCCCTGGGACTGCCGAACATCGGCGGCGAAATGGTCTTCGACTCCGTGTACCAGGGCAACCCGCTGGTCAACGCCCTGGCAGTCGGCGTGATGCGGCACGAGGACATCCGCCTCGCCAACGCCTCCGGAAAGGGCAACAAGGTGGTGCTCTTCGGAGCCCGCACCGGCGGTGACGGCATCGGCGGCGCCTCCGTGCTGGCCTCGGAGTCCTTCGACGACACCAAACCCTCCAAGCGTCCCGCCGTCCAGGTCGGGGACCCCTTCGCCGAGAAGGTCCTGATCGAATGCTGCCTCGAACTGTTTAAGGGCTCCCTGGTTGAAGGCATCCAGGACCTCGGCGCCGCCGGCATCTCCTGCGCTACCTCCGAGCTCGCCTCCAACGGCGACGGCGGCATGGAAGTCGAGCTCACCTCCGTCCTGCTGCGCGACCCCACCCTGACGCCGGGCGAGATCCTGATGTCCGAGTCGCAGGAACGCATGATGGCCGTCGTCACCCCGGAAAACGTCGCAGCATTTGAAGCCGTGATGGACAAGTGGGCTGTCGAGTATTCCTGGCTGGGCGAGGTGACCGATACCGGGCGCCTCATCATCACGTGGGAAGGTGACGTGATTGTCGACGTCGACCCGCGCACAGTGGCCCACGACGGGCCGGTCTACGACCGACCGTTTGCCCGCCCCGCCTGGCAGGACGCCGTGCAGGCCGACTCCTTCACCGGGTCCGTGCAGGACGCCGGCCGCCCCTCCGCCCCCCGCGGACCTGGCCACCGCCATCACCGAGCTCGTTTCCTCGCCGAACATGTGCAGCAAGTCCTGGATCACCAGCCAGTACGACCGCTATGTCGGCGGCAATACCTCGATGTCGTTCCCGGACGACGCCGGCGTGGTCCGGGTGGACGAGGAAACCGGGTTGGGCGTGGCTCTGGCCACCGACGCCAACGGCCGCTACACCTACCTTGATCCGTACCACGGCGCACAGTTGGCGCTGGCCGAGGCGTACCGCAACGTCGCCACCTCCGGCGCCGTGCCGATGGCCGTCAGCGACTGCCTGAACTTCGGCTCGCCCGAGGATCCCGACGTTATGTGGCAGCTGGCCGAAGCCATCCGCGGCCTGTCCGACGCGTGTATGGTCCTGGGCATCCCGGTCACCGGCGGAAACGTTTCGCTCTACAACCAGACCGGCACAGTGCCCATCCACCCCTCCCCCGTGGTGGCCGTGCTGGGCAAGTTCGATGACGTCGACCGGCGCACGCCGTCGGGCTGGCAAGAAGACGGCCAGGCCATCTATTTCCTCGGCACAACAGCTGCGGAGCTGGACGGTTCGGAGTGGTCCAATATGCGCGGGCACCTGGGTGGTTTGCCTCCCAAGGTTGACTTGGCCGCCGAGCGTGCGCTGGGAGAGATCCTGATTAACGCTTCCCGCGACGGCATGGTGGATTCCGCGCACGACCTCTCCGAGGGCGGCCTTGCCGCGGCCCTCGTGGAGTCCTCGCTGCGCTACGGCGTGGGTGCCCGGATTGCGCTGCAGGATATCCTGGACCGCGATGGCGTGGACCTGTTCACAGCGCTGTTCTCCGAGACCCAGGGCCGCGCCATCGTGGCGGTACCCCGCTCCGAGGAAATCAGGTTCAAGGACATGTGCACCGCCCGCGGCTTCGCGCACCTCCGGATCGGCGTCGTGGACGCCGAGGGCGGCACGCTTGAGATCAACGGCGTCGACACCCTGGACCTCGCCTCGCTCCGCGAAGCCCACGAGGCTACCTTGCCGAAGTACTTCGGCTAGTCCGCACCGCAATCCTGGCCTCACGGCGCGGGCTTAACCGACCGCGCCGTGAGGTCACTTGCCGCCTGGAAACCCCGTTGGGATGGGCGCCAAGTCACCCCGCGTTGCCTGGACAGCACTGACCGCGGCGGTCCAGGGCGGAGACTCGTCCTGCCCGGGACCGCGGGCCTTGGCGGCACCTGCACCGCAGGGGCTGCATCGATCAGTTGACGTCAGTCATCGCTGCGCAACTCCCGTTGGCGGACGCTGAGCAGCTCGATGTCGGGCCGGGCCGCGACAAAGCGTTCGACGGCGGCAAGAACTTCGATAAGATGGGCCCGGTCCGCTGCGACCAGACCAGCGCCGATTACGGTCCGCCGGTGCTGGTCCTGGAGGTCAGCCTCGGTCACGGAGACATCAAAACGCCGCTTCAGCTCGGCCAGCACCGGCCGCACCACGGACCGCTTTTCCTTCAGGCTGTGGACGTCGCCAAGGAGCAGGTCACATTCAATCCAGCCGATCCACATTGCACTGTCCCTCCTGAGGTTCCAGGCGATGGTGAGCTCCACCATCGCCCGAGCGCAGCGGCGTCCGCCAGGCGGCGTTCGGTCGAGGCCCTGGTTGGTAGACGGTCAGTGGATTCAGCATTGTTGCTGCTCTCAGTCCACCCCTGCGGCGAGTTCCCGTGCACTCCGGATGTAGCGTGACGTGATGTGGCCCCGCGCCCGCTTCGCCAGCACGTCGCCCGCCGCGTAGAACCAGTTGGACGGCACCCCAAACGCCGTGATCCGGATAGCTACCCGGCCCCCTGAATCGATGGAAATCTCGAACGCCTCCTCGCCCCGGACGGGGTGCCCGGGGAGGGTCCCGTAGCCGAACCCGGCGGACTGCGGGCCCTCACCGGGTACCGGGCGGCGGACCCAGACCACCTCGCACGGTGCGTCGATCCGGAACGGCCCGACGCCGAACCCGCTTACCACGCGGGTGCCGGGGGCCACCACGGCCGATTCCGCGCGGACACGCAGTCCTGCCCGTTTCTGCAGTTGCCAGTTCAGCGTCCCCTGGACCACGCGCCGGTAGCTGGCCAGGCCCTCGCCCACGTAGGCGTGCGTGACCAGGCATTCGGAGCCCGCAGGCGCCGGCCCATGCTCCGTGGAGCCGATGCCCGGATAGTTCAGCTCTCCGGCCGCGATCCGCGCGCTCATGCCCGGCCTCCTGCCAGCCGCGCCCAGCCCAGCTGTTCCTGCTGCCGGCGATTCAGCGAAGCCACCACGAGGTCGTAGGAATCTTCAACCATGTCGCGCACCATCGCATCGGGAAGGGAACCATCCAGGCGCACACCATTCCAGTGCTTCTTGTTCAGGTGCCAGGCGCCGGTGATCTCGGGGTGCGCCGCACGCAGCTGCTCTGCCAGGGCCGGCTCGCATTTCAGGCTGACGGAGAAGTCAGTCGCCTGCAGGGCAGAGAGGGCGAAAATTTTTGCTTCGTGGCGGACGCCGCCGGACACTGCGGCCCGCACCTTAAAGACAGAGGTCTCCGGGCCGAACGGAAAGTCTTCGAAAGCACCGGTCAAGGCAAGGCAGATTCCACGAAGTCCAGCTGCGTCCATGAACTCAGCCTACTTGCCTCCGCCGACTTTCTTGGGCGCCCGCCGGGAGCGCCTCAAACGACGCCGAGAAAGTCCTCCAGCAGCACCACTTCAAGGCCGGCGGCCAGCTGCGCGGCCCGGAAAGCAGCCAGATCGGCGGCGAACTCGGGGCGGAAATGCATCAGCACAATATCCCCCGGGCGCAGGGTATTGCCGTACTGGTAGTCCATCCGGCCGGCGTTGGCTTTAGCCTCCCAGGTGACGATCGCCTTAATCCCCGCCGCCGCGGCTGCCTGCCGCATGCTGATCGAGTAGGCGCCACCGGGCGGGCGGAACAGCGCGGGACGCCGCCCGAACACCCGCTGGGCATAATCCTGCATACCGGTGATTTCTGCGAGCTGCTGTTGGTACCCCATCTGAGTGACCATGTTGATGTTGTGGCTCAGTGTGTGGTTCTCCACCAGGCTCCCCTGGGCGGCGAAGGGTTTGAAAAAATCGGGGTTGTCCTTAACGAAGTTCCGGGTCAGGAACATCGACGCCGGATAATCGTACGCGGCCATCAGCCGGATCATTTCGGGAGATTTGGCCACCCCGTCGTCGATGGTGAGGAAAACCACCGGCTGCTTCGTCTCAATCTTGGTCAACACCGGCGCCAGCCCGTTCTGAACCGGGGGCAGCGTGAAATCCCGGATAACCGGTGCGCGCGGACGTCGGGTGGGTCCGTCGTCGGGCAAAAGCGGCAGGCGCAGACGCCCGGGCCGGGCGGACGCGGCAGGGTCGGACACGGCAGGGCCGGACACGGCGGGGCCGGACACGGCAGGGACGGCGGGGCCGGGCGCTTGCGGCGGCGCCGTGGACGGGCCAACCGGATCCGCGCAGGCCACCAAGGCCGTCGCCAGCGAGGCGCCCAGGAGCCCCAGCGCCGTCCGGCGCCCAAGGGGCCGCGGGGGCTCTGTTACGTGGTGCTCACACAAGTCTGGTCCCAGCTGTCTGCGAAGTAGGTCCGGCGCAGAATAGCAGGTCCAAGTGACCGGCAGCCTGCGGCCGTTATTCAGTGACCGAACCGCGGCGCTTCCTGCGCCGGGCAGGCGTTCATCACCACGTCCAGTCCTGCCGCTTTGGCACGGGCGGCGGCGGCCTCGTCGATCACGCCCAGCTGCAGCCAGACGGCCCTCGCGCCGGCGGCGATCGCTTCGTCCACTACGGCTCCGACCCGCTGCGAATTCACAAAGCAGTCCACAACGTCAAGGGCCTGGCCGGACGTCGGGATGTCCGCCAGCCTGGCGTAGCCGGTCTCACCGTGGACGGCCTCCCCGGGCAGGTTTACCGGGACGATCTCCATCCCGAGACTGTCACGGATAAACAGGGACGTCTGATATGCCGCCCGCCATTGATTCGTCGACAGTCCGACGATGGCCCAGCGCCCCTTCTCGCGCAGGAGCCGTTCGATGACTGCGGGGTCGTTCACATGGGTCATCTACCCAGCCTAGGCCCGCGCGCGGCCACCCCGCGCGGGGCTACGGCACCCCGGCGCAGCGTTTCGAATAATCTACGGAAGCACCCGCCCAAGCCATCAGGTTTCCGAATATTACGTTGCTGATTTGGGCAAAACCGGCAATTCCGTTTTAGTAGAAGGTGACCATCCCGAGCGGCCGAGAGACCTGGATCGATGAAGCCGCAGCAACCCTGGTCGCCGGAGTTCCTCCCTTGGCTCCGGCGATAACAAGGTAAGAGCCGCGGGAACGGCCGGATTGACCATCCGGCCGAGCGGCTCCTTCCGTAGGGTGCTACTGCCAGGACCGATGGAGTGCCCCATGACTACTGCCCTGTCCGCCCCCGCCCCGGCGACGTCCTACGACGCCGCCCGAGCCGCCCGCCGCACCCCGGCATTGCCGGTTGCCTTCCGATCACTGCGCCGCACCTTCGGAGCCGGCGCCGCGGCGCACACCGTCCTGCGCGACGTCAACTTCGAAATCCGGGCCGGCGAAGTCCTCGCGATCCTCGGCACCTCCGGGTGCGGAAAGTCCACGCTGCTCCGGGCCGCCGCCGGGCTCGACTCCCCCACCGCCGGCAGTGTTGAGATCGACGGCACACCCGTCCAGGGCATCGACTCCCGCTGCGCTTTCGCCTTTCAGGAACCGCGCCTCCTGCCGTGGCATACCCTGCAAGCCAACATCGCGATCGGCCTGCCCGCAGGCATCAGCGCCAGGGACGGAAAGGCTAAGGTGGCCCGGCTGCTTGAACTTGTGGGCCTCAAGGAGTTCGCCAAGCACCGGCCCCGCGAAGTATCCGGCGGCATGGCCCAGCGCGCATCCCTGGCCCGCGCGCTCGCCCGCAACCCCGGTGTCCTGCTGCTGGATGAACCGTTCGGGGCACTCGACGCGCTCACCCGGATCAAGATGCAGGACCTGCTGCTGGAGATCCACCGAGTCGAGCCCACCACTGTGCTGCTTGTGACCCATGACGTCGACGAGGCCCTCCAGCTTGCCGACCGCATCATCGTCCTGGGCAAAGAAAGCGGGCCTGGTTCCGGATCCGCCGCGGCCGTGACCGGCGCGACGATCGTTCGCAGCGCTGTGGTGCCCGGCGCGCGGCCCCGGGGCCGCGGTTCCGTGGAACTGGCCAGCCTGCGGACCTCGCTCCTTCAGTCCCTCGGCGTCGGCGGCCATTAGCAGCCCGCCGGCGCCCGAACGCCGGCCCGAATGCCGCTGACCGGCCCGCGCCGCCTCCTGTTACACCGCGAGTTTTTGCTCCGGCACTTCCCATCCACGTTGCTTCACTTCCGCATTTTTCACTTCCCAGAGGATCGCCATGTCATTCGCCCGCACAACCACCCGCCGTTCAGTAGTGGCGGCCCTCGCCGCCTCCGCCGCCCTTGCTCTTACCGGCTGCGTTGCGGGCGAAGGATCCTCCGTGGCCCCCGCCGCCGCAGTCTCGGGCGGCACGCTTAATATCGACTTCGCCACCTACAACCCGCTGAGCCTGGTCATCAAAAAGAAGGGCTGGCTCGAGGCCGCACTCAAGGACCAGGGTGTCACCGTGAACTGGGTCCAGTCCGCGGGCTCCAATAAGGCGAACGAGGCGCTGCGTTCCGGCGCGATCGACGTCGGTTCCACGGCCGGATCTGCCGCGCTGCTGGCCCGTGCCAACGGTTCCCCGATCAAGACGATCGACATCTACTCGCAGCCCGAATGGTCCGCGCTCGTCACGGGGCCCTCCTCCGGGATCGCCACGGTGGCCGACCTCAGGGGCAAGTCCGTTGCCGCGACCAAGGGTACCGACCCGTACTTCTTCCTCCTGCAGTCCCTCGCCGAAGCCGGACTTTCGGCCAAGGACGTCACCGTGCAGAACCTGCAGCACGCGGACGGACGCACCGCACTGGAGAACGGCGCCGTGGATGCCTGGGCCGGCCTCGATCCGATTATGGCCGGCGCCGAGAAGAACGGTGCAAAGCTGTTCTACCGAAACGTGTCCTTCAACAGCTACGGCTTCCTGAACGCGAACGAGTCGTTCCTGGCCGCTAAGCCGAAGCAGGCGCAGGCCGTCGTTAATGCCTACGAGAAGGCCCGGGCCTGGGCCGCGGCGAATCCGGACGAGACCGCGCAGATCCTCGCCGACGTCGCGGGCCTCGACGTCGCCATCGCCAAAACCGTGATCCTGGAGCGCAGCAACCTCGCCGTCGACCCCGCGCCGGGTGAGGCCCAGCGCAAGGTCCTGGCCAAGATCGGCCCCACTTTCGTTGAGACCGGGGATGTCACCGGCCAGGACAAAATCGACACGGCATTGTCGACTCTTCTTGATGACTCGCTGGTGAAGAAGGCGGATGCATCCGCGATCAGGGATTCCTGATGACAAACCACCGGAATTCGCCGGGCACCGGCACCAGCGTTGTCGACGGGCGCACTGCAGCCGTCCCCGCACCTCCAGCAGACGCTGCCCGGCCGGCCTCCCCTGGTTCGCGTGCTGGCGGCTCCCCGGCGAACGGATGGTTCCCCGCCGGGATCCTGGCCAGCCGTTGGGCGCGTCTGCTCCTTGGATTGGTCTTTCCCGCGGCGGTTCTGGCCGCCTGGCAGGTCTCCACGGCTGCCGGGGTCTTCAGCGTTGTCCAGCTCCCGCCGCCGGAGATGGTGCTGGAGGCAGGCCTTGACCTGCTCCAGCGCGGGCAACTCGGCCAGCACATCGCGATCTCCACCCAGCGCGTGCTGATCGGCTTTGCTGCCGGCGCGGCCCTTGGCCTGGTGTTCGGGTCACTGGTAGGACTGTCCAAAGTCGCCGACTCCCTACTGGCGCCGACCATCGGGGCCCTCCGCGCCGTCCCCTCCCTCGCGTGGGTACCGCTGCTTATCCTCTGGATGAAAATCGGCGAGGATTCCAAGATCACCCTGATCCTGATCGGCGCCTTTTTCCCCGTCTTTACGACCGTCTCCCTGGCGCTGCGGCACGTGGACCGCAACCTGGTGGAAGCCGCGCGCGCCTTCGGCCTCAACGGGGTGAAGCTGCTGACCACCGTCCAGCTTCCGGCAGTGGTTCCGGCAGTGTTCTCCGGACTCCGGCTCGCGCTGGCCCAAGCCTGGCTGTTCCTGGTGGCCGCCGAACTCATCGCGTCCTCGATGGGGCTTGGCTTCCTGCTCACGGATTCGCAGAACAACGGCCGCACGGACCGGCTCCTGCTCGCCATCGTGCTGCTGGCCGTGATCGGCAAGATCACCGACGCCCTGCTGGGCCTGGCCGAGAAATGGGCGGTGAACCGTTGGGCATAACCACCGAAACGGCACCGGCGGGTTTCCCGGTCACAGAACAAGAGCGCCTCTCCTTCTGGGAGGCAGCTGCCCTCCGGCTCGACTGGGAGGAGGTGCCTGGGCAGGCCAGGCCCTGGCACACCACCCACCGCTGGATCCCGGCAGACGGAGCTGCCGGCACCGGCCCGGGAATCACCTGGTTTGAGGGCGGAAGGCTCAACGTCGCATCCAACTGCGTCGACCGCCATGTAGCGGCGGGACGCGGGGACAAGGTGGCGTTGCACTTCGAGGGCGAACGCGGGGACCGGCGCACCATCAGCTACGCCGAACTGCAGCGCGAGGTCTGCCGGGCTGCCAACGCCCTGCTTGCCCTGGGTATCGGCAAGGGCGACCGCGTGGTCATCTATCTCCCGGTCATCCCCGAAACCATCATCATCACCTTGGCCGTGGCACGCATCGGCGCCGTCCACTCGCTGGTTTTTGGCGGTTTCTCCGCCGAAGCACTCAAATTCCGGGTAGAGGACACCGGTGCGAAGCTGCTGGTCACCACCGACGGCCAGTTCCGCCGCGGCGAGGCCGTGCCGGTCAAGGGCAATGCGGACGCCGCCGTGGCCGGCAACAATGCGATCGAGCATGTCCTGGTAGTCAACCGAACCACCACGCCGGAGCTTCTGGCGACCGTCCCGATGACCGAGGGCCGCGACGTGTGGTGGCATAACGCCGTCGGGCGGGCCTCCGAGGTCCACGAAGCCGAAGTGTTCGACGCCGAAACGCCGTTGTTTATTATGTACACCTCCGGGACCACGGGAAAGCCCAAGGGCCTGGTGCACACCTCCGGCGGCTACCTGACACAGGCGTCCTGGAGCTTCGAGCACCTCTTTAGCAATCCGGACCCCGCAGTCCGCGACCGGGACGTTCACTGGTGCACGGCTGACCTCGCCTGGGTCACCGCCCACACCTATGAGCTTTACGGTCCGCTCTCCAACGGAGTCACCCAGGTCATTTTCGAGGGCACCCCCAACACTCCGCATCCGGGCCGGCACTTGGAAATCATTGAGCGCTACGGCGTGACGCAGTACTACACCGCTCCCACCCTGGTCCGTTCGCTGATGGGCTGGTTCCCCGACGGCGTCCCGGCCAGCTACGACCTGTCCTCCATCCGCCTGCTCGGCACCGTCGGTGAGGCCGTCAACCCGGAAGCATGGCGTTGGTTCCGGCAGAACATCGGTGCCGGAACCGCACCGGTCGTTGACACCTGGTGGCAGTCCGAAACCGGCGCCACCATTCTCTCCCCCGCCCCAACCGACGCCGGCTTTAAGCCCGGCTGTGCCGCCCGGCCCCTGCCCGGCGTCAGCACCCGGATCGTGGACGACGCCGGCGACACTGTGCCGCCCGGCGTCCAGGGCTTCATTGTGGTGGACGCTCCGGGTCCCGCCATCGCCCGGACCGTCTGGGGGAACCCGCAGCGCTACTACGATTCGTACTGGCGCCAGTACGCGGCGCAGGGGTGGTTCCTCGCGGGGGACGGTGCCAAATACGACGACGACGGCGACATCTGGATCCTCGGACGGGTGGACGACACCCTCAACGTCTCCGGACACCTGCTCTCCACGATCGAGATCGAATCAGCCCTCGTCGCACACCCGGACGTGATGGAAGCCGGCGTCTGCCCCGTCGCGGATCCGAAGACCGGCCACGCAATCGTCGCGTTCGTCGTTCTGAGGGAAGCGGCGGCTGCCGAGTACATCGCGTCCGAACTGAAGGCGCACGTTGCGACTCAGATCGGGCCGATCGCTAAGCCGCGCGACGTCGTTGTGGTTGCCGATGTGCCCAAGACCCGCAGCGGCAAGATCATGCGCCGGCTCCTGACCCAGCTATTCGAAGGCACCACGCTCGGCGACACCACGTCCTTGCAGAACGAACCGTCGATCGCCGGCATCCAGACCGTCTTGCGCGAACGCACAACCACCCCTGAAATACCCCAGAAGTAAGGAACACCATGACTGACATCAGCAATGTGGCCCGTCTATCCGAACCGCTCAAGTTCGCCTACTGGGTTCCGAATGTCTCCGGCGGCCTCGTCGTTTCCACTATCGAACAGCGCACCGGCTGGGACTTCGAGTACAACAAGAAGCTGGCCCGGATCGCGGAGAATTCCGGCTTCGAATACGCCCTGACCCAGACGCGCTATGCCGCCTCCTACGGCGCGGACAAACAGCACGAGGCCACCTCCTTCAGCCTCGCGCTGCTGGCGGCCACCGAGCGGCTCAAGGTAATCTCTGCCGTCCACCCGGGCATGTGGCACCCCGGCGTACTCGCCAAATTCATCATCACCGCGGACCATATCTCCAACGGCCGGGCCGCCGTGAACATCGTTTCCGGCTGGCTTAAGGCGGAGTTCGAGAACTTCGGCCTGGACTGGCTAGAACACGACGAACGCTACGTCCGCACCGAGGAGTTCATCCGCGTCCTCCGCGGACTCTGGACCGAGCAGGAGTACAGCCAGTCCGGAAAGTATTACAACATCAACGGCTTCACCCTGAATCCGGCCCCGGTGGACGTGCCAGGCCGGGCACACCCGGAGATCTTCTTCGGCGGAAACTCCACTGCTGCGCAGGCCACGGCAGGCCGGGTCGCCGACTGGTACTTCTCCAACGGCAAGGACCTGGAAGGCTTCAAGGAGAACATCGCCGGCGTCGTGGCTTCCGCGGCAGAAAGCGGACGCGGGACCGCACCCAAGACCGGCGCCACCCAGCCCGCGCTCGCCGCCCCGCGCTTTGGCCTGAACGGATTCGTGATCGCCCGCGATTCCGAACGGGAAGCCCGCGACACCCTCCGCGAGATCGTCGAGAAGGCGCACAAGCCCGCCGTCGAAGGTTTCCGCGACGCTGTCCAGGAGGCCGGCGCGTCCACAAAGGACGGCAAAGGCATGTGGGCCGACTCGAGCTTCGAGGACCTGGTCCAATACAACGACGGCTTCAAAACCCAGCTGATCGGCACACCGGAGCAGATCGCCGAGCGGATCGTGGAGTACAAAAAGATCGGCGTGAACCTGTTCCTCACCGGCTACCTGCACTTCCAGGAGGAAGTCGCCGCCTTCGGCCAGGACATCCTGCCGATCGTCCGTGAACTCGAGGCAGACCTCGCCCGCAGGAACGGCAGCGAACTGGATCTCTCCGGCACACCGGCGGCCTCGGCCACCCCCACCCCCGGGCTGGTGAACGCGTAATGTCTGACCGCAAATTTGGTTTCCGCACCCGCGCCCTGCATGCCGGGGGCACCCCGATGCCGAGCACGGCGCCCGCGCCGTGCCGATCTACCAGACGACGTCCTTCGTCTTCAAAGACACCCAGGACGCCGCCAGCCTCTTCGCACTGCAGAAGTACGGCAACATCTACTCCCGGATCGGCAACCCCACCGTCGCCGCGTTCGAAGAGCGCATCGCCTCCCTCGAGGGCGGTATCGGCGCTGTGGCCACGTCATCGGGTATGGCCGCGGAATTCATCACCTTCGCCGCGCTCACCCAGGCCGGGGATCACATCGTCGCCGCCGCCCAGCTCTACGGCGGCACGGTGACCCAGCTGGACGTCACCATGCGCCGCTTCGGGGTCGACACCACCTTCGTCCCGGGGACCAACCCGGCCGACTACGCCGCGGCAATCCGGGAGAACACAAAAGCGATCTTCGTCGAGGTGGTCGCCAACCCGTCCTCGGAGATCCAGGACCTTGAAGGGCTGGCAAAGGTCGCGCACGACGCCGGAATCCCGCTCGTCGTCGACGCCACCTTGAGCACGCCGTACCTCGTGCGGCCAATCGAGCACGGGGCTGACATCGTGATCCATTCCGCCACGAAGTTCCTTGGCGGGCACGGGACCACCCTCGGCGGTGTTGTTGTGGAAAGCGGCCGCTTTAATTGGGGCAACGGCAAGTTCCCCATGATGACCGAGCCCGTCGCGTCCTACGGCAACGTCTCCTGGTGGGGGAACTTCGGCGAATACGGGTTCCTCACCAAACTGCGCTGCGAGCACCTCCGCGACATCGGCCCGGCGCTGTCTCCGATGTCGGCCTTCCAGCTGCTGCAGGGGGTGGAAACGCTCCCCCAGCGCCTCGACGAGCATCTGAAGAACGCCCAGGCCGTGGCGGAATGGCTCGAGGCGGACGAACGGGTGGCCTACGTGAACTTCTCCGGCCTGCCCTCGCACCCGCACTTCGAACGGGCCAGGAAATACTTGCCGCTGGGGCCGGGCTCGGTGTTTTCCTTCGGCGTCAAGGGCGGCCGGGCCGCGGGGCAGAAGTTCATCGAGTCCCTGCAGCTGGCCTCGCACCTGGCCAACGTAGGAGACTCCCGGACCCTGGTCATCCACCCGGGCTCCACCACCCACCAGCAGCTCAGCCCGGAACAGCTCGAATCCGCCGGAGTCCCGGAGGACCTGGTCCGGATTTCGATCGGCCTCGAGGACCTTGAGGACATCCTGTGGGACCTCGACCAGGCCTTGGATGCGGCCTCGGAAGAGTCCGCACCCGAAGCGCGCACGATCGGAGCGCTGCTATGAGCCGGGAAGAAAGCCGTACCTGGACCGGGCCGTCCGCACCGGAACGGTTCAACCTGCTGCGCAGCGCCAGGTCCATCGCGATTGTGGGTGCCTCGGACAAGCCGTCCCGGGCAAGCTATTTTGTGGCCACCTACCTGCAGTCCTCCACCCCGTACAGGCTGTACTTCGTGAACCCGGTGGTGAAGGAGATCCTGGGCCAGCCGACGTATAGTTCACTCGCGGACCTGCCGGAGAGCCCGGACATCGTGGACGTCTTCCGCAAGCACGATGACCTGCCGGGAGTCCTGGAGGAGGCCATCGCGGCCGGAGCCGGAACGCTCTGGCTGCAGCTTGGGTCCTGGCACGAGGAAGTCGCGAAGGAAGCCGAAGCCGCCGGGCTCGACGTCGTGATGGACCGCTGCGTGAAGATTGAGCATGCCCGGTTCCACGGCGGTCTGCATCTGGCCGGCTTCGATACGGGGGTCATTTCCGCCAAGCGGCAGGTCCTGGCCTAGCGCTTCCGGCGCGTTCGAATGCCGAACTCGCCGGTAACGTGCGAGCTCGCTGTTGCCCTACGGCGAGCCCGCACGTTACCGGCGAACTGGGCGGATCGGGAGCGCGTGGCCTAGGGCTGGCCCGGGAGCGAAGGGAGCACCCGGGGAATGACCCGCCCCGGCAGCTGAGCCTTGGGGAGGGTCGGGCTCTCGCCCGTGCCGGGAAGTCCCGGTACGGCCGGTGTGACAGGGCGATGGGGCGGCAGCGGGAGGAGTCCACCCCGGCCTTCAGCCGCCGGAGTGCCCGCGCCGCCGGGCTTCGCAGGCTCCGCGGCGGGGGGTTTCCGGTGCCTCGGGAGCGTCCACTGACGGCGGCAGCGCAGGGTTGCCGGCTGGGTTGGCGGGCACAGCCGGGGCCGGAATATCCGCCGGCGACGGGGCGGCGGGCTCCGGAGCAACGTCGGGAGTCGGGCCGGCGGGCTGGAAAATGCCGCCTACAGTGTGGCTGACATTTTTGCGGAAGTCCTCGCTGGAGGCGGCAACCGCGCCGGCACCGAGCGTCATTGCACCCACAACGGCGCCGCCCAGGATCGCCAGCCCGCGCTTGCGGCCGCGGCGTTCGCCGAGGCTGACCACCCCGCACGGCCGGACCCCAGCAATGGCACCTTGCGCCGGCGTCACAGCGGGTACGGCCGACGTCGGGTGTGCAGCAGAACCTGCAGCGGCGGAACTGCTGCCGCCGGCGGTGAGCATTGCCGCGAGGTCGGCCCGGGGAGCAGGGGCCCGGTCCGGGACCATGGCCTGGAGCTGCGCCAGGGTGCTGCCGAGTTCGGCGGCGCCTTCGAGACCGGAATCACGGAGCATCGCCTGAATGCCGCCATCCTGCAGGGGTTCGCGTGTGCCGGTCATAATGCTGCGTGGTCCTTTTCGGTGACGAGTTCGCGCAGGGCGCTGAGCCCGCGTCGCTGAAGCTGTTTGATGGCACCCGGGCTCTTGCCCATGATGCCGGCCACCTGGTCGATGGAGAGGTCCGCGACGATCCGCAGGACCAGGACTTCCCGTTGCTCGCCGTTGAGCCGGGAGAGTGTGTAGGACAGGCCGCCGAGGGAACCGAGGGCCTCGTCCTCGGCGGACGCGGAATACCGCGCGTCGTTCAATGGGTTATATTCAGCCAGATACGGTGTCCGTTCGGAGCGCCGGTGGTGGTCTACAAGCCTGGCGTGGGCGACCGAAAAAATGAAGGTTCGCAGGCCCTTGTGGCCACCGGTGACATTCGCCAGTTTCGGCAGAACGTCCACAAAAACGTCCTGGGTCAGGGCCTCCGCGTCATCGACGCCCTTGGCCCGGAAGTAACCCAGCACTGCGGGGGAAATCAAGGTATAGACGGCGCTGAATCCTGACGGGTCGCCAGCCAAGGCTGCTGACAGATCGTCATCGCTCAGCTGGTCTGCCAAGTGGCTTTCCTTCCGTTACTGCTGGCGGTGCGGCCCCCGATAGTCTAGCGACCGCACCCCGTTACCTCCGAAGGGAGGCGTGCAGTGCTTACTTGTCGAGCTTGGGCAGCTCGGCCGACGGCAGTGCCGGAACAGCCGGGACAGCGGGGACGTTCCGGGCGCCGGGAACTGCCGGGGTAGCCACTGTCACGCCGGCGTGGGCCTTGGCCTCGGCAGCGCCCCTGGCGTTGGCTGCACCCTGGACGGAGACGCCGTCCTTCCCAGCGGAAACGGAACCCTCGGCGGCACTGTCGGTGTCCTCAACGCCGGCGCCGGCCTTCGCGGAGCCGTCACTGTCCGGGGTGGTGGGCACAGCCGGGGTGGACGGAACGGCCGGGGTGGCGGGCATAGCGGGCAGATTCGGAGTTGCCGGAACGGACGGAACTGCCGGGGTGGCGGGCGTAGCGTGGTTCACTTCAGCCTGCTGGGTGCTCGATACCTGGGCCGCGTTGGCCAGGCCGATTCCGGAGAAGCCTCCGACCGCGAGAACAGCGGCGCCGACAGCAATCTTGGTGCTCGTGCTAACACTCTTCATAAAAACGTGCATCCTTTGGTTGGTTGAAGGCTGGCCGGCGCCGCCCGATGGGGGCAGGCGCCGGCAGCACTTACAGTGGAAGGCCCCGGATACCTGATGGGGGTCCAGGTTCCGGCGGCGCTAACAAAGGAGTAATCGCTGAGGCACCCCAAAAGGTTACGCGCGAATCGGAAGTTCTTTTTTAGGTCCGGGACAGTTAACGACGACGGCGGCGGGCCACCTTATCCAGGTGACCCGCCGCCGTCGTGCGTCAGTTGTTGCGTCAGTCGTTGATCAAGTCATTGATAACAATGGTCTGGTCTCGGTCCGGGCCGACGCCGATCGCGGAGAAACGGGTGCCGGAGAGCTTCTCGAGCGCCAGCACGTAGTTCTTGGCGTTCTCGGGCAGGTCCGCCAGGGTGCGGGCCCCGGTGATGTCCTCGGTCCAGCCTTCGAAGTACTCGAAAATGGGCTTGGCGTGGTGGAACTCGGTCTGGGTCATCGGCATTTCATCGTGCCGGACCCCATCCACGTCGTACGCCACACAGACCGGGATCTGCTCGATGCCCGTGAGGACGTCCAGCTTGGTGACGAAGTAGTCCGTGAAGCCGTTGACGCGGGATGCGTGGCGGGCCAGCACGGCGTCATACCAGCCGCAACGGCGCGGGCGTCCGGTGTTGACGCCAAACTCGCCGCCGGTCTTCTGCAGGTACATGCCCATGTCGTCGAAGAGTTCGGTGGGGAACGGCCCGGCGCCCACTCGGGTGGTGTAGGCCTTGATAATGCCGATGGAGCGCGAGATGCGGGTCGGGCCGATGCCCGAACCCACGGAGGCGCCGCCCGCCGTCGGGTTCGAGGAGGTCACAAAGGGGTAGGTGCCGTGGTCGACGTCCAGGAAGGTGGCCTGGCCGCCTTCCATCAGGACGACTTTGCCCTCGTCCAATGCGGTGTTCAGGACGTAGGTGCTGTCGATGACCAGCGGGCGCAGGCGTTCGGCGAAAGACAGGAAGTACTCCACAATCTCCTCCACCTCGATGTCGCGGCGGTTGTAGACCTTGACCAGGAGTTCGTTCTTTTGGCGCAGCGAGCCTTCGACCTTTTGGCGCAGGATGGAGGCGTCGAAAACGTCCTGGACGCGGATGCCAAGCCGGGCGACTTTGTCCATGTAGGCCGGGCCGATGCCGCGGCCGGTGGTTCCGATGGCGCGGCTGCCGAGGAACCGCTCGGTGACCTTGTCCAGGACCTGGTGGTAAGGCGCGACGAGATGGGCATTGGCGGAGACGCGCAGCTTGGAAGTGTCGGCGCCGCGGGCTTCGAGGCCGTCGATCTCCTCAAACAGCGCCTCCAGGTTCACCACACAGCCGTTGCCGATGATCGGAACCGCGTTGGGGCTCAGGATGCCGGCCGGAAGGAGCTTGAGCTCGTACTTCTCACCGCCTACGACGACGGTGTGCCCGGCATTGTTGCCGCCGTTGGGCTTGACGACGTAGTCGACTCGGCCACCAAGCAGGTCAGTGGCCTTACCTTTGCCTTCGTCGCCCCACTGGGCTCCGACGATCACGATTGCTGGCATGGGATCCTCCCCCATTCGTTCGGGCCGAAATCCGGGTGATCCACGGGTGGTCGCGGATCTCAGCGCCGTTCATGAGAATGCCCCGAATCTACCGCTGTGCTCTTGTCATCAACGCCAGAGTCCGGGGCTCTTACCACCCAAGTTTAGCCGATCGCGGTAGCTGCGGCTCATTTGACCATCCAATGGACTTCCCGCCGATGGTGCACGCACCCCGCTGTCCAGCCTGCGGAACGCGGGCGGAAGGACTTGCGCAGGCCCGCCCGGTGGAATTAAGTGAGAGGTGACCATCCCGAGCGGCCGAGGGACCTGGACCATTGACGCCGCAGCAACCCCTCCGTTCGCAGCTTGTGGCGGTTCAGGGTGCTACCGCCAGGACCGATGGAAAGGAAGCGCCCCATGCACCAGAACACAGACCACATCCGGGCCACCCATGCAGGCTCCCTGCCCCGCACCCCTGAGCTCATCGCCGCGAATGAGGCCAAGGACGCAGACGGCATCAGCCCGGAATTCCTGGACCTGCTGGCAACCTCCGTGGTGGATGTAGTGCAGCGCCAGAAGGACCTCGGCATCGATATCCCCAACGACGGCGAATACGGACACACGATGTCCAGCTCTGTGGACTACGGTGCGTGGTGGAACTATTCCTTCAGCCGGCTGGGCGGCCTTGAACCGACCGACGTGGACCGCTGGGCCGACTCCGCGGTGCACCGCTCAAGCCCCGGAAACATCGTGCTGACCTCGTTCCCGGACCGGCGCGACAGGCAGAAGTTCAACGAGGCCTACAACGATCCGTCCGCGGGGATCCTCGCGCACCGCAAGAGTGTCACGCAACCGAAAATTGCGGGACCGCTGAGCTATACCGGGCAGGCCCTCGTCGGCTCGGATACCGCCAACTTGAGGGCGGGGCTGGCCGCCGCCGGACTCACCGAGGGCTTCGTGGCTTCCCTCTCCCCCGGATCCTGCGCCCGCGTCGCCAACGAGTACTACAGCAGCGATGAGGAACTCCTCTATGCCTGCGCCGACGCCATGCGCGAGGAATACATGGCCATCATCGACGCCGGGCTCACGGTCCAGCTCGACGACCCGTCACTGGCCGAAAGCTGGGACCAGATTAACCCGGAACCGAGCCTGGCCGACTACCTCAAATTCATCCAGCTCCGGGTCGAAGCCACAAACTGGGCACTGCGCGGGCTTCCACAGGAGAAGATCCGGCTGCACGTCTGCTGGGGCTCCTGGCATGGGCCGCACACCACGGACATTCCCTTCGCGGACATTATCGGCTCCGTCCTGCAGATTAAGGCAGGCGGTTACTCCTTCGAGGCAGCCAACGTCCGCCACGAGCATGAATGGCGGATCTGGGAAGACACCCGGCTTCCGGACGGAAAGGTGATCATCCCCGGCGTCGTCTCCCACGCCACAAACGTCGTCGAGCACCCGGATCTGGTAGCTGACCGGATCGTACGTTTCGCCCAATTGGTGGGCCGCGAAAATGTGATTGCCTCCACAGACTGCGGTCTCGGCGGCCGCGTGCACCCGCAAATCGCTTACGCCAAGCTGGAAGCCCTGGGCGAGGGTGCGCGCCGCGCCAGCGCACGGCTCTGGTAGATCGGCGGCGGCAGGTCCGCCATTTCGCAGGGCTTGATAGACTAATAAGGATCGACTAGGAAATCGGTCCACACCACCTTTTCAAACCGCACCATATTGGGCGTGCCCCGGTGTTAGGCGTGCCCGCGTACGGTCCGGCAGCTTTACCAATCCCGCAGGAGACTCAGCAATATATGACAGCCTTGGCCACTGAAAATTCCCGCGAACAGCTTCTGAGCCGCCGCTATGAAACTAGCGTCGCGGCCGTCAACGAGCTGTGCGACACGCTGCAGGCAACCAAAGCTGGCACGAACGTCCCCTACGTTGACCCGATTCACGACGTCGATGAGTGCCGCATCATCAGCCTCTTCTCCAACATCGGGACGGAGGACGAGTCTGGTTTTATCACCGCCGGTGATGATGAAGCCGCCACCCGCCTGCTCGGTGTCCAGTGGAAGCTGGGCCTGCGCCCCGAGTACGTGATGCCGTGGAACGTGCACCCCTGGTACGTCCCGGGCGAGCCGAACGGCAAGTTCACCCCGGATCAGATTTCCGCGGGCCTGAAGCCGTTGCTGAAATTCCTCGCTGTGGTGCCCCGCGCCTCGGTTATTGTGGCGCACGGCACCGAAGCCAACCGCCTCGCGAACCTGCTCCTCAAAACCGAGGTACCCATGATCTGGCGCCGCGGCCTCAAGACCTACAAGGTCCGCTCACTCAGCGGCCGCGCCTTCGCCGGCACCCCCGCCCGGCAGGAACAGTACCTCGACGAGATGGGCACGGTTTACGCCGACGCCATGGCCCGCACCGGTCTGGCCAAGACCAGCTAGTCCCCAGCCAACGCACGACGGCGGGCGCCCACCATGAGGTGGGCGCCCGCCGTCATCATTTAAGCGCGGGTCGGTTTAGGCGCGAATTAGCGCTTCTCGGCTTCGATGGCCGCCTTGGCGCTGGGGTCCGAATCCTTAAGGAACTTCTCGATCCGCTCGGGCTCCTCGGCTTCCCCGATGGCCGCCGAGGCCCGGCCCAGCGAGTACAGGGCGCGCAGGAAGCCGCGGTTCGGTTCGTGCTCCCACGGGATGGGTCCGACGCCGCGCCAGCCGTTACGGCGCAGCGAATCCAGGCCGCGGTGGTAGCCAACACGGGAGTAGGCGTACGAGTCGATGGTCCGGCCCTCGGCCCACGCTTCTTCGGCCAGCACGGCCCACAGCAGCGACGAGGTCGGGTGCTTTTCCACCAGGTCGAGAGCTTCCTGACCGGCATCCAGCTCCCTGTGGATGTCAGTCTCGGCCGGCAGGAGCGTCGGCTCCGGGCCCATCAGATTCCTGCGGAACTCCTCCGACATCCTTAGAACGTCCTGCCGGTTGAGCCGAGCTGCTGGGCAGCCTCGACGACGCGGGCCGCGAGGCCAGCCTCGGCGGACGCGCCCCAGACGCGGGGGTCGTACAGCTTCTTGTTGCCGACCTCGCCGTCGACCTTCAGCACACCGTCATAGTTGCGCAGCATGTGGTCCACTACGGGCCGGGTGTATGCGTACTGGGTGTCGGTGTCGATGTTCATCTTGATCACACCGTAGGAGACGGCGTCGGCAATCTCCTTCTCGGAGGAACCGGAGCCGCCGTGGAAGACCAGGTCGAACGGGTTCGCTTTGCCGAGCTTGGCGCCGACCTGTTCCTGGATGTCCTTGAGGATTTCCGGGCGGAGCTTAACGCCGCCGGGCTTGTAGACGCCGTGCACGTTGCCGAAGGTCAGCGCCGTGATGTAGCGGCCGTTCTCCCCGGAGCCGAGCGCCTCGATCGTGGCCAGCGCGTCCTCGACGGTGGTGTAGAGCTTGTCGTTGATGGCGTTCTCGACGCCGTCTTCCTCGCCGCCGACGGTGCCGATTTCGACCTCAAGGATCATCTTGGCGGCAGCGGTGCGCGCGAGCAGTTCGCGGGCGATCCGGAGGTTCTCCGGTAGGGTCTCGGCGGAGCCGTCCCACATGTGCGAGCTGAAGAGCGGGTTTCGACCGGCCTTGACCTCGGCCTCGGAAGCGGCGAGCAGCGGCAGGACGAAGCCCTCGAGCTTGTCTTTGGGGCAGTGGTCCGTGTGCAGGGCGATATTAACGCCGTAGTTCTTGGCAACCTCGCGGGCAAACGCGGCGAATCCGAGCGAACCGGCGACCATGTCCTTGGTGGACGCGCCGGACCAGTAGGCTGCGCCGCCGGTGGAGACCTGGACGATCCCGTCGGACTCGGCCTCGGCGAAGCCGCGGAGGGCTGCGTTAAGGGTCTGGGAGGAGGTGACATTGACGGCCGGGAACGCGAAGCCGCCCGACTTGGCGCGGTCGATCATCTCGGAGTAGATCTCTGGGGTTGCAATGGGCATGCTGACTCCTAAAGTGAATTTCGTCTGCGGGCTGGTTGACCCTGGAGTAAACCTCGTCGGCTACGAACCATCCTAGCCACTCCTGCGCCGGGGCAGTGTCTGCGGTCACTCGGGTCCGTCATAGTCGCGGCCGTTGCTGTTCCCCTTCGCCGAGTGTGCACTTCGCGGCGGTGTTTCGCGACAGACTGCGGCGGGCTGTCAACCCGCGGAGTCCCGGGCGCCGCCCATTCGCGCGGCTCACCCCGGGAGCTGGTTGAACACGTGCCTGCGGATCCAGGCGTGCATCGCAATGGCAGCCGCCGAGGCGGCATTGATTGAGCGGGTGGAGCCGAACTGCTCGATCGACAAGGTGTCCACCGCCGCCTGGTGGACCTCGGCGGACAGCCCCGGGCCCTCCTGGCCAAACACCAGTACGCAGTTTTTGGGCAGTTCGTAGGTCTCCAGCGGGACGGAGTCCGGGAAGATGTCGATGCCGATGATGGCCAGCCCCTCCCCCTGCGCCCACGCAACGAAGTCCGCCACGGTGGGGTGGTGGCGGATGTGCTGGTACCGGTCGGTGACCATAGCCCCGCGGCGGTTCCATCTTCGTCGTCCGATGATGTGCACTTCCTTGGCCAGGAACGCGTTGGCGCTCCGCACGACGGTGCCTATGTTCATATCGTGCTGCCAGTTTTCGATCGCGATGTGGAAATTGTGCCGCTTGGCGTCCAGGTCCGACACGATCGACTCGTGCTTCCAGTAGCGGTACTTGTCCACCACGTTGCGGCGGTCCCCGTCTGTCAGGAGGTCCGGGTCCCAGTGATCGCCGTCCGGCAGTTCGCCTTCCCAAGGGCCGACGCCGACCTCCGCCTTGGCCTCTGCCCCGGCGGCCGCCTCCCCGCTTCCGCCGTAACGGGAAGGGATTCGCTGGTTATCTCGGGTTCAGTCACCACTCAACATTAGACTGGGACTGGCATCGGCACATTATCGGCGGAGGACAGCATGGCGGATCAGCAGGCAGACCACAGGGACGACGCGGACGACGTGTACTCATCAAAATCGGTGTACCGCAGCGGCCAGGAGATTGAGTGCTGGCTGACGGACATGGACGGTGTCCTGGTCCACGAAAACCAGCCCATTCCCGGCGCCGCAGAACTCATCCAACGCTGGGTGGACACCTCCAAACGCTTCCTGGTCCTGACCAATAACTCCATCTTCACACCCCGTGACCTCGCAGCCCGGCTGAAGAGCTCGGGCCTGGAAATCCCCGAGGAGAACATCTGGACCTCGGCCCTGGCCACGGCCCAGTTCCTCAAGGATCAGGTGCGCGGCTCGGATTCCGGCAACCGCGCTTACACGATCGGCGAGGCGGGCCTCACTACCGCGCTGCACGAAGCCGGTTTTATCCTCACCGACCAGGACCCGGACTTCGTGGTGCTGGGCGAAACCCGCACCTACTCGTTTGAGGCCATCACCATGGCCATCCGGCTGATCCTGGGCGGCGCGAGGTTCATCGCCACCAACCCTGATGCCACCGGGCCCTCGAAGGATGGTCCGATGCCTGCCACCGGCGCCATCGCTGCGCTTATAACCAAGGCGACCGGCCGGGAGCCCTACATCGTCGGCAAGCCGAACCCGATGATGTTCCGCTCAGCCATGAACCAGATCGACGCGCATTCGGAAACCACCGCCATGATCGGTGACCGGATGGACACCGACATCATCGCGGGCATGGAAGCGGGTCTGCACACGGTGCTGGTGCTTAGCGGCATCACCCACAAGGACGATATCGCCGCGTACCCGTTCCGGCCCAACCAGATCCTGAACTCCGTGGCCGACCTGAAAAGCCAGATCTAGGCAGCCCTAGAAGGCGGTCTTTTTCCCTCCGCCGGACGGCAACGGCAGGAGTTCGTTCTGAAGTTCGTCGATGATGGGCCGGTAAACGAACGGGTTCCAGCCGGGGCTGGCGTGCGCCGGCCGGGCGCCGTCGGTCGTGAACGAGTCCGAGGCCATGTTTTCCTTAAAGATCAAGGACCAGGAGTCCCGTGCCGATTCGTAGTCCACGGTCTGGTCGCGTGGATTGCCGACAAATGCCATCCGCGTTCCGCCGAGCTTTCCCGCGAACCTGGTGGGATCAAAGTGGTAGATGTAGGCCGACTCGGTCTGGATCAGCACGCTGGACGGGGCAATTGGAGAGAGCTGTTCCAGCGTCTGGTCCAGGATCTGTCCCCAGCTGCGCTCGTCCTTGTGCAGCATCCGCTCGCCGAGTTCGTAGCCGCCGCGCAGCACCGTGGGGAAGCGGAAGCCGCTCTCGTAGAGAAACACAACACCCTCAAACCAGCTCTGGTCCAGAACGTCGTGCCGGCTGCTGGGACTGGAATCCAACAGAATGAGGGCCACTTCAATGCCATGAAGCTCACGGAGCCGGGCGGCCACTTGGGTCGCCACCATACCGCCGAAGCTGTGGCCGTAGAAGTAGTAGGTGGTCAGCTGATGGGCCCGCGCATACTCCACCACGGCTATGACAATCTCGTCGATGTCAATGCCCACGTTGGAGTATCCGACGGCGGCCAGCTGGCCCCGTTTGGTCAGCGTCCCGCGAAGCGCCGTCAGGATCCACTGGGCTTCTTCCCAGCTCGTTTTGTAGCCTGGAAAAAGGAACCAGCTGGTGTGCGGGAAGTACTTCTCCGCAGTCTCGTCCGGCACCGGGAGGATCTTGTGGACGCGGCGCTCGGCCTGCACACGCCGGGTAAAGAGCATGTCGGCAGCCAGCACGGAAGCCGCGCTTGTCCCGGCCAGGAAACCCCGCCGGGAGAACCGTTTCAGTTCCGCGGCGTGGCGAAGCATCCGGGGGCATTGGCGTCCCGGCCCACATCCTCAACTTCCGGCTCACGCGGCACCCCTCTACCGTAGCCATCAAGGAACGCGGAGCAGAAACCGCCCCCGGTAACAGCTCAGCCGCAGCCGGACGGAAGTGCAGCCTAGGCCGGCTCGGGTTCGCGGGCGGGGGCCGGCCGGCCGGGTTCGAGATAGATTTCGCGCCGGCTGATTTCGAGGCCGATTTCGTCATAGGTGGCAAGCAGCTGTGAACGGGCCATATTAGCCGGGTTGTCCAGCAACCCGAACACTGAGTCACTCGCAGCGAACAGTTCATCATCGGAGTAACCGTTTAATGGCCTGGGCCCCGTTGCGTGACCGGCCGATGTGAGGTCCGCCGAAACATCGATGGACGGCAACGCGGCGACGGCGCCGTCCGGGTGGGGGTTCAGCTCGAGCGAGACTCCTGCCGAGCCCGGCAATGCGCCCGCCGCGTCGACCACTGCGGCGGCACCGTCAATGACGTTGAGATCATTTCGCAGACCCGCCAGCGCTGCGGATTCCACAAACTGGGCCCGGCCGAGGCACACCCGGATGTGCGAGGTGATGCCCATCCGCCGGATGCGCTGAATCAGCTGCATCAGCTCGGGGCGAGAGTCTTGGGAGAGGCTTCCCCGGACGTCGATCCGGAAGATATCCGCGGCAATGTCCAGTGCGGCTTGAGCGTTCAGCGAGGTGTCCATAGGTACTCCAAAAGAGGGTTGCTATGGCCGACGGCTCAACCTCACCCAGAATATAGGCCCCCCGAGGGGCGCACAAGTCACAGCGTGCTGCCAGTTCAGCCAGCCGCTCTCCCGCCAGGCTCTTCAAAATGTGTCCGGGACGCGGCGCCGCCCACAGACGTCACCAGGGACGCTGCGATATCGCGCAGCTTGACGTTGCCGTTGCTGGAAGCGTCCGTGAGGATCCTGACGGCTGCCTCTTGGCTGCACCGGTTCTGCGCCATCACAATTCCGATAGCCATGTCGATCACCGTGCGGGATTTGAGCGTTGCCCGAAGGTTGGTGGCACCGTCGGCGTGCATGGAAAAGCGGACCGCGAGCCGCAGCGCCTGTGAGATTTGCCGGGTATACCCACGAGCCCGGGCGGCGACGTCACCGTCGAATTTGCGCGGGACATCAGAGTAGAGGTTCAGCGCCGCCTGAGCTTCCCCCTGGAGATGGAACGGCACGGAGAGAACGGAACGCAGGCCATGTGAAGCCACGGCGCTGGCGTAGTCAGGGCCCCACCGGTCCTCATCCAGAAGGTCCGGCACATAGACTTCGCGCTCTTCCT
The DNA here is from genome assembly GCF_024124825.1 of Arthrobacter sp. H16F315. Classification (GTDB taxonomy): domain Bacteria; phylum Actinomycetota; class Actinomycetes; order Actinomycetales; family Micrococcaceae; genus Arthrobacter. The sequence goes on from NZ_JAMXSS010000002.1 coordinate 525,553, forward strand.
TCGCCGCCGTCAGGCACGGGCCCTGCGAGAGGCTGTACTGGATTTCGTCCACTTCACGGGCGGTATCGCTGCTCCAGCCAATCGTGGCGGCCTTCCGGTCGCGCAACAGTGTGATGCCGCACAGCGCGTCGTCGCCGGAACCGGCTACCTGGTGGGCGGAAAAGCGGGCGAGTTCATTGAGGAATTCCTCGAAATCCGCACTTTCCAGGATGAGGTTCTGAATCTGGTCGAGGGTACTGAGGGGCTCAGTGCCGAGGATTTCTTCGGGGAGCAGCATGGCCGTGGCCTCCGGAGGCGCTTGATGGATATTCGACATAATAATTCACCGCCACCCTCCGGACCATGCGTGCCGGCTAAAGGAACCAGCGCACTAGCTCAGCCCGAGCTCGTCCTTGCCGAAGGCGAAGAGGTAGGGAACACCCGCATCAGCTTCGATTTTTTCCTTCGCACCGGTGTCACGGTCCACGATCACCGCGACGGCGACCACGTTGCCGCCGGCCTTTCGGACGCCCTCGACAGCAGTCAGCGCGGAACCGCCGGTGGTGGACGTGTCCTCCAGGACGAGCACCTTGCGGCCCTCGACGGCGGGACCTTCCACCTGGCGGCCCATGCCGTAGGACTTCTGCGCCTTGCGGACCACAAAGGCATCCACCGGACGTCCGGCGTCGACGGCGGCGTGCATCACGGCGGTTCCCACAGGGTCGGCACCCATGGTGAGCCCGCCCGCGCACTCGAAGTCGATACCGGCGTCGGCCAGCATCGCGAGCATCACCTGGCCCACCAGTTTGGACGCCTCATGGTGCAGCGTGATCCGGCGCAGGTCAATATAGTAATCCGCTTCGGCGCCGCTGGAGAGGATGACCTTGCCGCGGACGACGGCCAGCTCCTTGATCAGTTCAAGAAGGCGGGCACGGGCGGCAGCGGTGTCAGCTGCGGGGGCACTGTTGGCAGTCATGGGACCCAGTTTAGTGGCTGGCCGGCGCCGGATTCCCAGCCGCCCCGTTGATGTCGGGCCGCCTCCCGGTTGCTCCCGGCACGCGCCGGGTCTTTATCCTCTAGGAACCCTTGCCGGGCAGGAGTGCGATGGAACCATGACGGCAGGCACGGAACCCTCGACCCGCTGGCCCACCATTGCCAAAGACGTCGGCGGCCTCCGGGTCCGGCCGAACCTGGTGGACTATAACGCTGCGTGTGCCGCGTTCTCCTGGGACGAAGCCCGCCATCAACTGTCCGGACTGCCAGGGGGCCGCGGCGTCAACATCGCCTACGAAGCAGTGGACCGGCACGCCGCCGGGGGACTCGCCGGGCACGAGGCGCTGCGGTTCGTCCGGGCCGACGGCAGCAGCCACTCACTCACGTTCGCCGAACTTGCAGAGCAGACCACCCGCTTTGCGGGGTGCCTGCGCGCCCTCGGCATCGGGCGCGGTGAGCGCGTCTTCTCGCTCACCGGCCGCGGCCCGGCGCTGTACATCGCGGTGCTGGGAACCCTGAAGAACGCCAGCGTCTTCTGCCCGCTGTTCTCCGCGTTCGGCCCCGAACCCGTCCGCCAGCGGCTGCAGCTGGGCTCCGGCCGTGCCCTGGTCACCACCCGGGCCCTCTACCGCAAGAAGATTGCCCAGCTCCGCGACTCACTGCCGGAACTCCGGCACGTCCTGCTGACCGACGCCGACGGCAGCCCGGAGCCGGGAACGCTGGACCTCGCCGCGCTGATGTCCGCAGCGCCGGCCGACGGCGGGATCGCCGCGACGCAGGCCGAGGACATGGCCCTGCTGCATTTCACGTCCGGCACCACCGGAACCCCGAAGGGCGCCATCCACGTACACGACGCCGTCACCGCCCACCATGCGACCGGCACCTCCGCGCTGGACCTGCACCCGGAGGATGTCTACTGGTGCACGGCCGACCCCGGCTGGGTCACCGGCACCTCTTATGGTGTGATCGCGCCGTTGACCCACGGGGTGACAACGATCGTGGACGAAGAGGAGATGGACGCGGACCGCTGGTACCGGATCCTCGCCGAACAGCGCGTCACGGTCTGGTACACCGCCCCGACGGCGCTGCGGATGCTGATGAAAGCCGGCGCGGACCGCACCAAGGGCCATGACCTGTCCGCGCTGCGCTTCGTCGCCAGCGTCGGGGAACCGCTCAATCCGGAGGTCGTCGTCTGGGGCCAGGAGGCGTTCGGCCAGCCCGTGCATGACAACTGGTGGCAGACCGAAACGGGCGGCATCATGATCTCCAACTTCGCTGCCACCGAGATCCGCCCCGGCTCGATGGGCCGGCCGCTGCCCGGCGTCGAGGCGGCCATCGTGGCCCGGGACGCCCAGGACAAGCCCATTGTCCGCAACGGCAAGGCGGTCCTCGTGACGGCGCCGGACGCCGTCGGCGAACTGGCCCTGCGGCCGGGCTGGCCCTCGATGTTCCGCGGCTACCTGCATGAGGAGGAACGCTACCGCCGGTGCTTCGTGGGCGGCTGGTACCTCACCGGCGACCTCGCCCGGCGCGACGCCGACGGATACTACTGGTTCGTCGGACGCGGCGACGACGTCATCAAGTCCTCGGGTCACCTGATCGGCCCGTTCGAAGTGGAGAGCTTGCTGATGGAACACGAGGCCGTGGCCGAAGCCGGGGTGATCGGGGTCCCCGATCCGGTGGCCGGCGAGGTGGTCAAGGCGTTCGTGGAACTGCGGCCCGGCTGGGAACCCTCCGAGGAACTGCAGCTGGCGATCATCGGCTTCGCCCGCAAGAGACTCGGCCCGGCGGTGGCGCCCCGGCTGTTGGACTTCACCACGGCCCTGCCGCGGACCCGCAGCGGCAAGATCCTCCGGCGGCTGCTCAAGGCCCGTGAACTCGGCCTGCCGGAGGGCGACACCTCGACCATCGAGACCCCGGCCGGGGCGCCGGAGCCGGACGCTGCCGCACCCGGGCCCCAAGCACCGGAGGCCCGGACATGACCGGGTCCGCGGACGTGCCCAGCAGCCACCCGGATCCGGCCCACGGCCGGCACCTGCTGCTGCAGATGCTCCGGGTCCGCCGTCTTGAGGAGAAATGCGTCGAGCTCTACAGCGCCGCCAAGATCCGCGGCTTCCTGCACGTTTACATCGGCGAGGAAGCCGTCGCGACCGGGGTGCTGGAAACCCTGGCCCCGGAGGACGCCGTCGTCGCCACCTACCGGGAGCACGGCCACGCCCTCCTCCGCGGGGTCTCCGCCGGTGCGATCCTGGCGGAGATGTACGGCTTCGTGGAGGGCTGCTGCCGCGGCCGCGGCGGGTCCATGCACTTGTTCGACGCCGCCACCCGCTTCTTCGGCGGCAACGCGATCGTCGCCGGGGGCCTGCCGCTCGCCGTCGGACTGGCTCTCGCGGACAAGATGGCCGGGCGCTCCCGCGTGACCGTGTGCTTCTTCGGCGAGGGCGCCGTCGCGGAGGGCGAATTCCACGAAAGCCTCAATCTCGCCGCGCTGTGGCAACTGCCGGTGCTGTTCTGCTGCGAGAACAACCTCTATGCCATGGGGACGGCGCTGGGGCGTTCGGAATCGCAGACGGACATCGCCCTCAAGGCCGCCGCCTATGAGATCGCCGCGTGGGCCGTTGACGGCATGGACGTCCTGGCTGTCGAGGAAACGGCCCGGCGCGCCGTGGACGCCGTCCGTTCCGGCGGCGGACCGCACTTCCTGGAGCTGCGCACCTACCGGTTCCGGGCGCACTCGATGTTCGACCCGGAACGGTACCGCGAGAAAGCCGAAGTCGCCCGCTGGCTCGAACGTGACCCCATCGTCCTGCTGCGCGCCGCGCTGGAGGACGCGGGCCAGCTCTCCGCGCAGGACTGGGAGCAGCTGGAGGCGGACGCCGACGCGGAGGTGGCCGCCGCCGTCGAGTTCGCCGAAGCCGGCAGCCCCGAACCGCTCGAGGACCTCACCCGGTTCGTCTACAGCGAGCGCGGCGCCGGCCCGGAAACCAGTATCGGCGGGCGGAGCGGGCCATGAAATCAAGCTACCGCGAGGCTCTTCGGGCCGGCATCCGCGACGCGATGCTCCGGGACGAGCGGGTTTTCCTGATGGGCGAGGACGTGGGAGCCTACGGCGGCTCCTTCGCGGTCAGCCTGGGGCTGCTGGAGGAATTCGGTCCCGACCGGATCCGCGACACCCCGCTGTCGGAGTCGGGCTTCGTCGGGGCAGGGATCGGCGCGGCGCTCGGCGGGATGCGGCCGATCGTGGAGATCATGACCGTCAACTTCAGCCTCCTCGCGCTGGACCAGATCGTGAACAACGCCGCTTCCCTGCTGCACATGTCCGGCGGCCAGTTCAATGTCCCGGTCGTGATCCGGATGAACACCGGCGCCGGCCGCCAGCTCGGGGCGCAGCATTCCCACAGCCTTGAGGGCTGGTACGCCCACATCCCCGGGCTGCGCATCCTCGCCCCCGCCACGCTCGCCGACGCCCGTGGCATGTTGTGGACCGCTCTCCAGGACCCCGACCCGGTCCTGATCTTCGAGCACGGCTCGCTGTACAACGTCACCGGGGAGCTCGACGACGACGCTGGCCCGGTGGACATCGACACCGCCGCGGTCCGGCGCCCCGGGAACGATGTTTCCCTCATCACCTACGGCGGAACCCTCCCGGCAGTGCTGGACGCCGCCGGGCAGCTGGCAAATGAAGGCATCGACGCCGAAGTGCTGGACTTGCGCACTCTGCGGCCGCTCGACGACGAAGCCATCCTCACCTCTGTGCGGCGGACCCACCGGGCCGTGGTGGTGGATGAGGGATGGCGCAGCGGAAGCATTTCCGCGGAGATCAGCGCCCGGATCACCGAGCAGGCGTTTTATGACCTGGATGCCCCGGTGGGCCGGGTCTGCAGCGCCGAAGTGCCGATCCCCTATTCCAAGCAGCTGGAACTGGCGGCACTGCCGTCCGTCGAGCGGATTGTCGCTGCAGCCCGGGAGGCGGTCGGCGCGCGTGGCTGACTTCCTAATGCCGTCACTCGGTGCTGACATGGAGCACGGCAAGATCGTCGAATGGCTGGTCAAGCCCGGAGACTACGTGCGCCGCGGGGACCTCGTGGCGGTGGTAGATACCGACAAGACCGTCATGGATGTGGAGTCCTTCCAGGAGGGAGTGGTCGCCGAGCTCCTCGTGGACCTCGGCGAAACAGTGCCGGTGGGCACTCCGCTGGCCAGGATCACGCAGACCCCGGCTGAGGTCGGGGCCCCCCGCCATGAGGCGCCGCCGCCCCGGGCTGGGGCCGCCGCCGTTGCTGTCACTGCCAAGGAAGTTCCCCCGATCGCCCCTCCCGTGCGCCACCTGGCACACCGGCTGGGGGTGGACACCGCCAGGATCCACGGCACCGGCAAGGGCGGCGCCGTCACGAGGGCGGATGTGGAGCACGCCGTGGTGGCAAGGCCGTCCGCCGCCGGACGCGTGCGCTCCTCGCCCCGGGCCCGGAGGCTGGCCGCCGAACTCGGCGTCGAGCTTTCCGCCGTGAGCGGCACCGGACCGGAGGGTACCGTCAGCGTGGCGGACGTGCAGCGCGCCGCGGCCCTCCACCCGGCGGCGGGCACCGCGGGGGCAGGTGCCCCGGGGGCCGGTCTCCCGGCGCCGGCCCCGGAGGCACCGGCCGCGGGGCCACCCGCCGCGGGGCCACCCGTTTCCCTCGAAGAACCCTCGGAGGCCCGCGAGCGCGTGGCCAGCCTGCGCCGGGCCATCGGGTCGCTGATGTCGCGCTCGAAGAAGACCATCCCGCACTACTACCTCAGCACCACCCTGGACCTGCGGGCCGCCGTCGACTGGATGCAGTCTGTCAACGCCCAGCGGCCGGTTGCGTCCCGGCTGGTCCCCTCCGCGCTGCTGCTCAAGGCAGCGGCGCTCGCGGCCAAGGAGGTCCCGGAGGTGAACGGCTTCTACGACGACGGCGGGTTCCTGCCCAGCGCGTCCGTGCACCTGGGTGTCGCCGTGGCCCTGCGCCAGGGCGGCCTCGTGGCCCCTGCCATCCACGACGCGGACACCCTGCCGGTAGATGTGCTGATGGAGCAGCTCCGGGACCTCGTCAGCCGCGCCCGCGCCGGGCGGCTGCAGCGCGCCGAAATGGCCGACCCCACGATCACCGTGACGAACCTCGGGGATCTCGGGGTGGAGAGCGTCTTCGGCGTCATCTATCCCCCGCAGGTCGCGATGGTCGGCTTCGGCCGGGTGCTGGAGCAGCCGTGGGCGCAGAACGGGATGCTCGGAGTCCGGCCCGCCGTCGTCGCCACCCTCTCCGCTGACCACCGGGTCAGCGACGGGCTGCGCGGCGGCCGCTACCTGGCGCGGATCGACGAGCTGCTGCAGAAGCCGGAAGACCTGTGAACCGGGTGGGTCCGGGTGGGTAATGTGAAACGGGAGGAACCATGAACGAACAGGACGCCCGGGCGGCGGTACAGTCGGCGATCGGCAAGGTCGCACCGGACGTGGACCTCGCCGGCGTGAACGAAGACGCCCGGCTGCGGCAGGACCTCGAACTCGATTCGCTGGACTTCCTCCGGCTGGTCGAAACGATCGACACGGCCACCGGCGTCGACATCCCGGAGCGGGACTACCCGGAGGTGGCCACGGTCAAGGGACTGATTGGCTACCTCGCAGCCCACGGCTGATCCCGGCCCGGTCGCCGGGCCCCGGCTAGGGGTGCGGCTGGGGCCGGGCTTAGGCGCGCCGGGCGAACGCCGGCGCGTGTTCCGGGCGCGGCCCGAAGGCGATAAATCGGGGCAGCAGGTGTCTGATGGCCGGGCTATGGCGTGCCACGGACAGCAGGGCCGCCGGCGCCCCGGACCGTTTCCCGATCATGATCGGCTCGAACAGGAGCTTGTGCATCACCCGTTGGCCGGTTTGCACTACGACAGTGGGCAGCCGCCGCCGTCGTTGGACTTTCGCCAGTTCCGTGCGTGGCACATTGCCCCGAAGCAGTGCCGGGGCAAGGATCGCTGCGGCTGCGGCGGCGTCCTGGATGGCGAGGTTTATCCCCACGCCGCCGGCCGGCGACATGGCGTGCGCGGCGTCGCCGATACAGAGGAGTCCGTTGATGTGCCACTGGCGCAGCCGGTTAAGACGCACCTCCAGCCAGTGCAGTTCCGCCAGCGAGGCGATGGCCCCCACCCGGTCCGCGAGGTCTGGGCGCAGGGCGGCAACCCGGTGCCGGATCCCCTCGACTCCCTCGGCCCGGATCCTGGCATCCGCGCCCTTGGGCGCCAAGTACCCCAGCTGGTAGTAGTCGCTGCGGTTTAGAGTCACCAAGGCCTCGCCCCGGCCGAATGCGGGAACGATTCCCGCCACGGCACCCGATTCGGAGGCATAGCGGGGCAACCGGAACCACCAGGTATCAAAGGGCACGGGGTATTCTTTCGGCGCGAGCCCGGCCGCGCGGCGCAGCGTGGAATGCCGCCCGTCGGTGGCAACCACCAGATCCGCCCGGAGCTCTCCCCCGGCACCGTCGGCGTTTGTGTACTTCACGCCGGCGACCCGGCCCCCGTTTCGCACCAGCGCCGTGGCTGTATGGCTCATCCGCAGCTCAAAGGACGGTTCCTGGGCGGCGGCGCCGGCCAGGAAGTCCAAGAAGTCCCACTGCGGCATCATGGCAATGTAGTTGTAGGGCGCAGGCATCGAATCGAAGTTCCCCACCGTCACCGGCGGACCTCCGGGCACCGGGAACGCGATGCTGCTGAGCCGGCTTTGGGGCAACCGGCGGAACTCGTCACCCAGCCCCAGCTCGTCGATCAGCCGGATTGTGGACGCATGGACGGTGTCGCCGCGGAAGTCCCGGAAGAAGTCGGCATGCTTCTCCAGTACCGTAACGCGCACTCCGGCACGGGACAGCAGCAACCCAAGCATCATGCCTGCCGGACCCCCGCCGACCACCACGCACCCGGTCGTCTCCATGGCCATACGCTACTCCTGCCGGGGGTGCCGCGGCAGGGGCCAACGCGCCGGGTATTTGCTCCCTGCAAAGCCTCATCCGCGGGTTCGGGCGGAGCGACACAGTTGAGTCCGGTTGACACCGCTGGCTAGGCTTTGGTTCATGCGTGACATCCAGGCGAAAATCATCGAAGAAATGGGCGTGCAGCCCCGGATCGATCCGGCCGGGGAGGTGCGCAAACGCGTCACGTTCCTCAAGGACTACCTGAAGGCGACCCACACCAAGGGATTCGTCCTCGGCATTTCCGGCGGACTGGATTCGTCCCTCGCCGGCCGGCTGGCCCAGCTCGCCGTCGAGGAGTTGGCGACCGAAGGTGTGGATGCGAACTTCGTTGCCGTCCGCTTGCCCTACGGCGTGCAGCACGATGAAGACGACGCCCAGGCCGCCCTGGACTTCATCCAGGCCAAGACCGAGTGGACATTTAATATCTCGGCCGCCGTGGATGGCTTCGAGGACGAATTCGAGAAGACCGTGGGCAACGGGATTTCCGACTTTCACAAGGGCAACACGAAGGCGCGGACCCGCATGATCGCGCAATACGCCCTCGCCGGTGAGCACAACTACCTGGTGATCGGCACCGACCACGGCGCGGAGTCCGTGACCGGCTTCTTCACGAAGTACGGCGACGGCGGCGCCGACATCCTGCCGCTGTTCGGGCTGAACAAGCGCCAGAACAGGGCGCTCCTTGCCGAGCTCGGCGCCCCGGCGCGGATCTGGGAGAAGGTCCCCACGGCCGACCTCCTCGACGGCCAGCCCGGCCGCACCGACGAGGACGAGCTGGGCCTGAGCTACGACACGATCGACGACTACCTCGAAGGCCGCGACATCCCGGTGGCAGCAGCCGAGCTGATCGAGCAGAAATACCTCCGCACCCGGCACAAACGAACCGTCCCGGTCACCATCTTCGACACTTGGTGGAAATAGCCGCCCCAAGAACCCCTCCGCCCGGGCGCCGGCCTATTTGGCGCCCTGCAGCAGGGTGGAGATCCGGTGCGCCTCGTCCATCAGGAGGCGGCCCAGCATCCCCTGCCGCTCGGCACGGAAGCGCGGCTCGATGCCGGTAAGCGACAGCGCCCAGGCGGGCCGTCCGCGCTGGTCGAAGACCGCTGCCCCCATCCCCCAGCTGCCCTCCAGCACCAGCCCGGGGTTGACCGAATAACCGGCCTGCCGCGTCGTCGCGAGGTTCTCCCGGACCAGGGACCGGGTGTGGGCGGCCGCAAAGCTGCCGGCGTGCGCTGTCCAGTTGGCCAGCAGCTCTTCCTGCTCCGCCTCCGGCAGGAATGCCATGATGGCGGTCCCGGCGGAGGCGACCCCGATCGGGAAGCGGACGCCCTCGTGCAGCACAAAGGACCGAACCGGGAAGCTGCCCTCCTCCCGGAGCAGGCACACCGTCTCGGCACCGCGCCGGATGGAGAAGAACGCGCTTTCGCCGGTCTCCTCTGCGAGCCGGCGCAGGCTGGGCCGGGCGATCTCCTCGAGCGGGAAGCGCGCCGACGCCACAGAGCCCATCAGCAGGATCTCCGGACCCAGCACCCAGTTGCCGCTGACCGGGTCCTGGTCCAGCAAGCCCTCGGAGGCCAGAGAGGAGAGCAGCCGGTGCACGGTGGGGCGGGTGAGCCCGGATTCCCTGACGAGTTCAACGAGCGGGGATCCTTCCGGTTTCCGCCCGACAATACGCAGCAGGGAGGCGACGCGGCTGACGACTTGTGCGCCCTGGACCGGTAATGAAGTCATCTTCTTCCTCAGGTTTTGTGTTCAATCGTCCTAAAGTATCCATATTGTGGACAGTCATTAGCCTACCGTCCACACTGTAAAAATGGCACTATGGAGGGCAAAATCATCCATTGACAGCCCCCTTTTTGGCACCGTAGGCTCCAACAGCAGAGGAACAGTCCACAAAGTGGATTGCGTCAACAGCTCAATGAGGAGATGCAAATGTCAAAGCTGAAATCCGGCGCGGCAGCCGCGCTGCAGGACGTGCTGCGGGACGGCATGACGCTCGCCGTCGGAGGCTTTGGCCTCAGCGGCATCCCGGCCGACCTGATCGAGGCCGTACGCGATTCCGGTGTCAAGGGCCTCACAGTGGTCTCCAACAACATGGGCGTGGACGGCAAGGGCCTCGGCATCCTGATTGAAGCCGGCCAGGTCCGCAAGGTCATCGCCTCCTACGTGGGCGAGAACAAGCTCTTCGCCGAGCAGTACCTCGCGGGCAAGCTGGAGGTCGAGTTCACCCCGCAGGGAACCCTCGCCGAGCGCCTCCGCGCCGGCGGCGCCGGCATCCCTGCCTTCTACACCAAGACCGGGGTCGGCACCCTCGTCGCCGAAGGCAAGCCGCTCGCCGAATTCGACGGCGAAACGTTCGTCCAGGAACGCGCCATCAAGGCCGACGTCGCCCTGGTCCACGCCCACACCGCCGACACCGACGGCAACCTGATCTACCGCTACACCGCCCAGAACTTCAACCCGGTGGTCGCGACGGCGGGTGCCGTGACCGTCGCGGAGGCCGAGGTAATCGTTGAACCCGGCGCGCTCGACCCCAACCACATCGTGACGCCCGGCGTTTTTGTCCAGCGCCTCGTCCGGGCCAACGCCCGGGTCAAGGACATCGAACAGCGCACGGTCCGTCCCCGTGCTGAAGCGGCCGACGCCGCATCCGTGCCGGCCTAAGCGCCGCCCCTACTTTCTTCAGGAGAATCATCATGGCTTGGACCCGGAATGAAATGGCTGCCATCGCGGCCGAAGAACTCAACGACGGCGACTACGTCAACCTTGGCATCGGCATCCCCACGCTGGTCGCCAACAACCTGCGTGAGGGCGTCCGCGTTGTCCTGCAGAGCGAGAACGGCCTGCTTGGCATGGGCCCGTTCCCCTACGAAGGCGAGGAGGACGCGGACCTCATCAACGCCGGCAAGCAGACCGTCACGGTCCAGCCGGGCGGCAGCATCTTCGACTCCGCAGCATCCTTCGGCATGATCCGCGGCGGGCACGTCAAGGTCGCGATCCTCGGCGCCATGCAGGTTTCCGGCGGCGGCGACCTCGCCAACTGGACCATCCCCGGCAAAATGGTCAAGGGCATGGGCGGCGCCATGGACCTCGTTGCCGGCACCCCGCGCGTTGTGGTCCTCACCGAGCACAACGCCAAGGACGGCACCGCCAAGATTGTCAGGGAATGCACCCTGCCGCTGACCGGCCTGAGCTGCGTTGACCGCATCATCAGCGACCTCGCCGTGTTTGACCTTGAAAAGGTCGACGGCGGACGGAAGCTCACGCTCACCCGCCTCGCCCCGGGCGTCACTGTCGAGGAAATCCGCGAAAAGACGGAAGCCGATTTCGACGTCGCGCCCTCCGTCGACACAACCCCCACCCTTGAAGGAGCCACAGCATGAGCCTGCGCGAACAGTTCGGCAAAGATGTCCTGCTGACCGGCTGGGGACACAGCCGCTTCGGCAAGCTCACGGACGAGACCCTCGAGTCCCTGATCGTGCAGGTCGCCACGGAGGCGATCGCCAACGCCGGGATCGAGCCGGGCCAGATCGACGAGATCTACCTCGGACAGTTCAACTCCGGCATGATGCCGCTGGCCTTCCCGTCCTCGCTGGCGCTGCAGGTCTCGGAGCAGCTGGCCAACGTCCCGTCCACCCGGGTCGAGAACGCCTGTGCCTCCGGGTCGGCCGCGTTCCAGCAGGGCACCAAATCGCTGCTGGCCGGCACCGCGAAAACCGTCCTGGTGATCGGCGCCGAGAAGATGACCCACGCCGGGGCCGACGTGGTCGGTGCCGCCCTGCTCGGCGCAGACTACGACATGGCCGGTAAAGCCTCCAGCACCGGCTTCACCGGGCTGTTTGCCGAGGTGGCCAAGCATTACGAGAAGCGCTACGGACCGATCTCGGACGTGCTGGGCACCATCGCCGCGAAGAACCACCGCAATGGCGTCGACAACCCCTACGCCCAGCTCCGCAAGGACCTCGGCGAGGAGTTCTGCCGGACCGTTTCGGACAAGAACCCGATGGTCGCCGACCCGCTGCGCCGCACCGACTGCTCGCCCGTGTCCGACGGCGCCGCCGCCGTCGTGCTGAGCGTCGCCCCCACCGGCGGGGCCACTGCCCCGGTCCGGCTCGCCGGGTTCGGCCAGGCCAACGATTTCTTCCCGGCCGAGCGCCGCGATCCCACCGCCTTCGCCGCGACGCGGGTCTCCTGGCAGCGCGCGCTGGGGATGGCCGGCGTCGGGCTGGAGGATCTGGACTTCGCTGAGGTGCATGACTGCTTCACCATCGCCGAGCTGCTGATGTACGAGGCCATGGGACTGACCGAACCGGGCCAGGGCTCGCGCGCTATTGAGGAAGGCTGGGTCTTCAAGGACGGCAAGCTGCCCATCAACGTCTCCGGCGGCCTCAAGGCCAAGGGCCACCCTGTGGGCGCCACCGGCGTCTCGCAGCACGTCATCGCGGCGATGCAGCTCACCGGCACCGCCGGCGGCATGCAGCTGCCCATCGCCCGCCGCGCCGCCGTGCAGAACATGGGCGGCGTCGGCATCGCCAACTACGTCAGCGTGCTTGAAGCGCTCTGACGCCAACGCGGGTCAGATACAGCCGATGCCGGGCGTCGGAATGGGCCGTATCTGACCCGCGTTGGCAGAGCTGCCGGCGCTCGGGAGCCTGGGACCCGCACGGAGGAGTTGCCAAGGGTCACACCTGTCTTAGGCGCCGCCGTTCCCATAGAATCTCAGAGGGCCAAATGCATTCCCGGCGACCGCCGGACCACAAGGAGGTGGCGGATGCCGACAGGACCACCCAGTGCGTCAAGCAAGTTCCGCGCGCCCGAGCCGGTTGGCCAGTGGGTCCACCGCACGAGACTGACTGAGATGCTCCACTCGGACCGGAAACGGCGGCTCGCGTTGATCCATGCCCCGGCCGGATTTGGCAAGTCAACCCTTGCCGCCCAATGGATGGAATTCCTCGCGGCCCAGGACCTCGTCACCGTCTGGCTGTCCCTGGACCGCGATGACAACAACACCATCTGGTTCCTGTCACATCTGCTTCAGGCAATCCGCAAAGCCCGTCCCGGACTTGACGAGGAATTGCAGCAATTACTGGAGGAGCGGCCCGACGACGCCGAGCACTATGTGGTTCCCGCGCTCATCAACGCCATCGATGAGGGCGGCCAGGACATCGTCATAACCCTGGATGACTGGCACCTGGTCACGGAGCCCAGGACCAGGGCGGTAGTGGAACGGCTGCTCGAAGCCGGCGGCTCGCATCTGTCCTTCATCATCACCAGCCGCAACCGCTCGGGCCTGCCACTGGGGCGGCTGATGGTGCGGGACCAGCTGATCGAGGTGGACGCCGTCGCCTTGAGGTTTGATGAAAACGAGTCCCAGGACTTCCTGGTCGGGATCAACCGGCTCGATCTGGATGCGGGAGACCTGGCTAGCCTCCACCGGACGACTGAGGGCTGGATCGCCGCGCTGCAACTGGTTTCCCTGTCCCTCAGGGACCACCGCGGGGCCTCAGACCTGATTGAACGGCTCTCCGGCAGGCACGCGTCCATTGGTGAGTATCTCGCCGAAAACGTCCTCGACACCTTGGACCCCGAAACACTGGATTTCCTCCTGATGACCTCGGTTCCGGAACGCCTCTGCGCGGGGCTGGCGTCCGCGCTCTCAGGGGTGGAACTGGGCCAGGCCATGCTGGAGAAGATCCAGGCGCAGGATCTTTTCCTGCAGCCGCTCGACGACGACGGCACGTGGTACCGCTATCACCACCTGTTTGAGGACTACCTGCGCCGCCGCCTGGAGCGCGACTACCCGGGCCGGACCGGGGAACTGAACCTGGTCGCTGCCCGCTGGTATTCGGAAAACGGATTCCCCAGCGACGCTGTGGACCATGCCCTCGCCGCCGGGGACGTTGAGCTCGCCGTGGAAATCGTCGAACTCCGCGCGATGTGGCTGGTGGAGCACTCGAGCATGTCGACCCTGCTGGCACTCGTCAGCAAGATCCCGGCCGACCATGCGGCCGGCCAGGCCCGGCTCCAGACGGCAATAGCCTGGGCCCATACACTGCTGAACCAATCCGGGGCGGCGCAGAGGGCCTTGAACCTGGCCGAAAGCGTGATGCCCGCGGATGCGACGCTGACCGAACACGACCGTTTTGAACTGGGCGTCGAAGGGCTCGTGGTTCAAAGCTGCATCGACATGTACGGCGACAGAGTAAACCACGTGGATGAACTGGACGGGAAGTGCTTCGCCCAGGCCAACCTGCTCAGGCCCTGGATCGTCTCGGTGGCAGCGAACGTGTCAACGTTCAAGAAGATCCACGACGGCGATTACCGTCTCGCCCTGGAGCAACAGCGCTGGGCCGCGAAGTTCCACGGCCTCACCTCGGGCCCCTTCAGCGGAGTGTATGGACACTGTTTTTCCGGTCTTGCCGCCTACGCCCTGCTTGATCTGGACCGCGTGGACCAGCACTTCACAGCGGCCGTGGAGCTCGGCCGGCGCAAGGCTGGACGATACTCACATGCAGCGCGGCTGGCGGGAGCGATGATGGGCCAGCTCCTTTATGAACGCGGCGAACTCGACAAAGCGGAGAAGTTGCTGGAAGAAACCCGCGAGCTGGGTTCCGAAGGCGGGGTGGTGGACTTTATGGTGTCCACATACGCCACGCTGGCAAGAATAAAGGCACTCCGGGGGACACCCCACGGGCCCGGGAAATACTCGACGAAGGCGATCTGGTGGCCGACAGCCTCGGCCTTGACCGGCTTAGGCTGGTCATGAATCTGGAACGCGTGCAGTTGGGAATCGGCCCCCGGGCGATCGACGCCGAACCATACCGTGCCCTACCGGGCGCGGCAGCTGTCCGGGAACCGGCGGACATCACCGGACCACGGCTGGAAGGGCTGGCCGAGGCCAAGGCCCAGATCCAGCTGGCCACGCAGTTGCGATCCGCCATGGCTGACGCCGGTCACGGGAGCCAGGATTCCCCGGGAAAATCGGACACGGTGACCGGCGCCCGCCGCCTGCTGGCGCGGGCCGCCGCCTACTTGGGGCCGCGGGCAGAACTTAATGCCCGTATCCTACTGGCGGCCGCGCTTGAACAGGCGGGGAACCGAAAGGAAGCGGAATCGACGCTATGGCCTGCCCTGGAGACGTGTTCCCGGCTGAGCCTCGTCCGGCCCGTCCTCGATGGCGGCCCAAGCTGCCTGGAACTGGTGCGGGCCACTTCGGCCAGGCTGCGACGCGAGCCCGCCCCGGAGGTGGGCAGCCCCGAACTGCCGCGTTTCCTCAGCATCCTCATCCGGTTGGAAGCCCAGGCCAGGACCAACCGGGATGCAGGGTGGTCAGCGGAGCCGGTCCCTCCCCCGGCACGGGCACCACTGTTCCGGAACCGGGCTTGTCACAACGCGAACAGATGATCCTGCGCCTCGTCGAGAAGGAACGGTCCAACCGCGAAATCGCCCAGGAGCTGCATCTGGGCATCAACACCGTCAAGTGGTATCTCAAGAGCCTGTTCAACGCTCTGGGCGTCAGTGACCGAAGGGCCTGCGTCACAGAGGCCCGACGGCGGCACCTGCTGCCCAAGTAACCAGGGGGCCATTACCCCAGGGTTTCCAGCCTGGCCAGAACGCCCTCCGGAGAAGCCGCGCTGGGGATGTCGCCCAGGTAGAAGTCCCCGGCCGGGAGTTCCACGTCCGTCTCCAGCCAGAACCCGGCAGGAATATAGGCGCCAACCGCGGTGTCCCCGTGCAGTCGCGCCTGGTCGTCGTCGAGCTGCCCCAGCGTCCACCGGTAGTTGCTGGCCAGATTGGCAATCGGAGTGTAGGCCTCCAGCGGAACGTGCACGCCGCGGGACGCGCCTGCAGCCGTTCGGTTATCCAGCAGAAGTCCCGCGACGGGCAGCGCCGCGAACGCCCGGAGCCAGTCACTCACATACATGGAGGCATTCTCGGCGTTGTCGGCGTCGAGGTCGGTGGTGCCGTCCGCGCCCGAGAAGTGGTGCGTTCCGGTGAGCCAGGCCATCGGCGACGGGATGCGCAGCACCACAGGCTGGCGGGCTGTCTTGGTGAACACAGTAACGAAGTCCAGCACCGCGCGGTTGAGGTCGTCGTCGCCCAGCAACGTCCGCAGCGCGAAACCTGTCCGGGATCTGGCCGCCATGCCGGACTCGAGCCCGGTGTTGCCGGTGGTCAAATGACCGTACAGCCGGTTCAGGTCCAGGAGCGCGACGTCCGGCCGGAGCAGCCCCTGTGCCTGGGCAAAGAATGCCGCGTAGGCAGTGGCGTTGTCCCAGGGGACAGGCCGGCCACGAAGAATGACGGAGGCTGCGTACTCGTGGTGGTCAAAGACCACGGCTTTCGGCCGCCCCGACGGAGGGCAGGCAACAACGTTGGCGAGGGTGGTGGCAGTGGAAGTAGTCATGACGTCTTTCTCCATACTTTGGCGAATAAAGGCCTTCAGCGCCGCACCGTCCTGGCTGGGGAGGATGCGGCGCTGAAGGGTTCGTGAATTGCTGCGTCCCGGGCCGGGACGTGCCGTAGCGGGCTAGGACTTACGGTGGACAACTTCCCCGTGCTTCAGTTCGAGCTCACGGATCCGGTCCTCCAGGGCGCTGATCTTGACTTCCCTGCGGTCTGGAAGCATGATCAGCGGCAGCTTGTCGATGGTCGCCTTGACCCGCTCCGGTCCGTTGTTGGTGAAGTGGGTGGCGGTGAGTTCCTCCGTGTCGTCGCCCCAGGACCCGTAGTAGAGCAGGTCCTTCGGGGGCTCGGCCTTCACGTATCCTTCGAGGAATTCCTTGTACGGCTTGCCACGGGCGATCCGGGCCTGCCGTGAGTCGTGGCGCAACTGGGTGGTTGCCTCTTGGTCCACCACGAAAGTCTCAGGGTCCCAGACGACGCCGTAGATGCTGGTGGCGACCTTCGGTGAAATGCGGCCGAGTTCCAGATCCTTGGCCACCGCCTCCGGATCACGTTCCAGAACGTCGCCATACCCTCCGCCGGAGCCCTGGGCAATCATGTACATCTCGCCATCCTTGGCGACGTCGAACTGCAGGCCCATATGGGAAGTGGTGTACTTGCCGCCCTCGTAGGGCTGCTCGTTCATGATCCGCTCCATGGACAAATCGAACTTGCTGGAGTCCTTGCGGATCACGTCGTAGATGTTAATGCCCTTGACCATGGCCAGCGGCGTCGTGCTGCAGCCGTAGCCGCCGAACATTCCCGTCACGGACGAGAACTTGGATCCCGAGGTTACGGTCATGAAGCCCCACATCGGCGTTCCCTCGGCGGCAACGATCATCTCGTAGCCCATGCCGCCGCTGTTCTTGCCGAAGCCCTGGTTGTCGCGGACGATCCGCTTGCTGACCAGCTGCATAAAAGGAACTTCCTCCTCCATGACTTCCTGTTCAGCGGTGTCAGCCATGGCACAGAACAACGGTGAGACGGCGTCCTCACCGTCGCGGAAGGCCTTGGCACCGCCGCCCATGCCGTTGAGGTCGGCACACAGGTTGCCCACCTGGTCGCCGTGCTGGGTCAGGCCTCCCCACAGGAAGGTGTTGATCTGGTTGAACCACGGAGCGAGGACGTTGGAGAACTTCTCCGGATTGGAGAACTGCATCTTGGCAAAGGCAGTCTGCAGGGCAGAGAATCCCCGGAACGACGCCTGCAGCGACTGCCCCATCGGAGCGTCGTAACCAGCGTCGGCCCACGTGTGTTCATCCGAGATGATGTCGATGGGTGACATCGCCGAGGTACAGCGGGGCAGGTCAGGCCACCAGAACGCCAGGATCGCCTGCATCATCATCGACTTGACCGAGCACAGCGGGGAGTTGATGGCCCGGTTGAGGATTTCGGGACCCGTCCCCCTTAGATCCACGGTCATTTTGTCTCCCTTGACCGTCACCTTGCAGGCGAACTTGATCAGGATGTTCTCCTTGAGGGTGGAGTCCATGAACTGGTTGAAGGACACGGTCCCGTCCGGCAGTTCACTGATGCGGCGCTTGACTTCCTGCTCCACGTCTTCAACGGTGACGCGCAGGGCAGCGACGAAGGTCTCCACTCCCACTTCGTCGATGATGCTGTCGACGCGTTCCTGGATGCGCTGGACGGCACCGATCTTGACCTTGAGGTCAGCCAGCTGCAGCTTGGGATCGCGAACCGAGTGCTGCAGGAACGTCAGCAGGTCCCGGCGCAGATCGCCCTTTTCAACGATCTTGAACGGGGACATCCGGAGTCCGTCGTCGAACGGGGTCTCGGAGCCCGAGGGCATTCCGCCGGGCTCGCAGGCCCCGTTTTCGCCCTCGTGAATGGTCGCGGCGACCCAGGCGATGATCTTTCCCTCGCGGAAGATCGGCATGATCATGGACTGGTCTGTATTGTGGACGTTTCCGTACCGGGCATCGTTGTGGATGAATCCATCGCCGGGGTTGATCCCCACCGTCGGCTCGTCCTTCCAGTACTTCATGATGTAGCGGATCGGGTGATGCAGGATCGCCGAGAACGCGATCACACCGTGGCAGGACAGGTAGGTGACGTCCCCTTCGGC
The DNA here is from genome assembly GCF_024124825.1 of Arthrobacter sp. H16F315. Taxonomy (GTDB): domain Bacteria; phylum Actinomycetota; class Actinomycetes; order Actinomycetales; family Micrococcaceae; genus Arthrobacter. The sequence goes on from NZ_JAMXSS010000002.1 coordinate 544,027, forward strand.
GGTGTAAATCGCCGTCGTCAGGTCCCCCCATTTGGCACCGGGAGCGGCACCCATGGCCTCGCACATTTCGTAGCCCTCATCCAGGGCGCCGGCGAGGCGCTTGCGGATGCGGTCCACTTTGATCGGGTCCACGCCCTTGGAGATGCACTCCTCCTCGTAAGCGGAGCGGGACGTGATCTGGTGGCTTCGCATGATGGCCGGGTCCGGGCCGAGGAACAGGGTTGTTTCGTCCATAAATTGGGCCACCCACTGCTGCTCCTGGGCAGTCAGCGGCTGGGAAGCGTCATCGGCTGTATCTCCGGCTTTGCCGGCAGTGCTGCGTTCATTTGCTGTAAGCGTCATTGCTGTCGAGCTCCTTCAATGGGATGAGCTGGAAGGTCTGGATGGGATCCGTGCGGCACGGGATCAGTCTTTGAGGAACCACACGGCTCCCTGGGATGTCGGTTCCAGGCGCCATCCCGGTTCCACCAGATACGTCGTGTTTTCGGTGGTGACGATGGCCGGGCCGTGGATGACGTGTTGGTGGTGGAGGGCCTCGGCGTCGTACACCGGAGTGTCGACGGCCCCGTCGATCTTCACGAAGTGGACCTGCCTGGTGCCGACCGGTCTGGGCATGGTCCTGTCGTGTCCGGAGTCGATCGAATCGAACTTGACCACGTCCCCGTCCACATAGGACGACACCCGCACGGTCTGGGCCCGGATACCGGCCTCGGGAGCCTGGCTGCCGGCACCGTAGCGTTTGCCATAGATATCCGAGAACGTCCGGATCAGGTGAAGGACGTCGGCGACGCCGTTCACGCGGTTGATGTCGAAAACGACGGCCGTGGTCACCAGCTGGTTCCCGTAGCGCATGTCCATCTCGAGGCTGTAGCGGATGTCGGCGGGGTCGTACCCCTGGCGGATCAGGTCTTCCTTGCCCTTCGCTTCCAGCTCCTGGATGACATTGTTCAGCTCGTCGTAGCTTTGGTAGAGGCTGCGGTCAGTGGGGTTGTAAAGCACAACATGGGAGCCGCGCTCGTGGATGTGGAGTGGCTTCATGTTGCCGGCGCCGCAGGCCGAGAATACCGAGGAAAACGGCGGCGCGAGGATCCTGCGAATGCCGGCGTGGTCGGCAATGCCACAGGCGTGCAGGGGGCCGTTGCCGCCGTAGGCCAGCATGGTGAAGTCTTCCGGAAGGTATCCCCGGACCCGCAGCTCTTTGGCCATTCCGATCGCCATCTGCTCGTCGACAGCATTCTTGATGATCTTGGCAACTTGGATGGTATCCATGTTTAGGTCATCAGCGAGGACCTCGTCGATTGCGTAGGCGGAACGCTTTTTGTTCAGCTTGATGTAGCCGTTGGCGTAGTTGTCCGGGTCCAGGTACCCCAGGACCAGGTCAGCGTCCGTGACTGTGGGGCGGAGGCCGCCGCGGTCGTAGCACGCGGGGCCCGGATCCGAACCTGCCGATTCCGGCCCGATCTGTACCGCGTGGTGGATGCGGTCATAGCTGGCAATCGAACCTCCTCCCGCACCCAGCGTCAGCAGGTGGATCATGGGAACCGATACCAGCCAGCGGCCTATGGTCGGCTGGAAGTCGTAGTGCTTGACGCCGCCTTCCGGGACCAGGCCAATGTCGAAGGACGTGCCGCCCATATCCGTCGAGATTACGTTTCCCAGACCAGTGCTGTTAGCCAGGTGCTGGGCAGCGCCCACTCCGGCGATGGGCCCGGAATGGATGGTCTGCAGGGCATCCGTCGAGTTGGACTGCGCCATGCCGCCCGAGTTGTGTATCACCAGCATGGGCTTGTCATAACCGGACGTACGCAGGTTGTTGGACAGCTGCCCCAGCGCGTGGAACATGATCTCGTGCAGGAACGCGTCCACGATCGTCGACGTCGCACGGACGTACTCGCCTTTTCGTCCCGAAACCTGGCTTCCCAACAGGACCGGGATGGCTCCGAGCTCGTGGGCAGGGTACTCGTCCAGGATGATCTCCAGGATCTGCTGCTCATGGACCGGGTTCTCGGTCGAGTTGACCAGGGAGACCACGATCGCTTCCGCTCCGGCGTCCACGAGTTCGCGCACCTGGCTGCGGACATCGTCTTCCATCAGCGAAACGACCACCTTGCCTGCCGAGTTGATCCGCTCCTTCACCGACCGGATCAAGGCGCGGGGCACAAGCGGGTCCGGTCGGGTGGCATCGGGCATGTTCTGCTGCTTGGAAGGGTCCAGTCCTTCGCCGTAGCCACGGCCGCGGGAGAGCGGGATGGTGTCCTCGAAGCCGTGGGTGACCAGCGCCCCCACACGTGGGCCTTTACCTTCGATCAGGGCGTTGGTGCCGAGGGTGGTGGCATAGCGGACGGAGTCGACTTCCTTCAGGACGAGGTCCCGGTCCAGTCCGGCGCGTGAGCACGCGAGGTCGAGTGCTTCATTAAAGCCTTGGGCCAGGTTGTGGTGCGTGGTGAGCGCCTTTGCTTCAACGTACTGGTCTTCCCAGGCAAAAAAGCAGTCGGTAAATGTGCCGCCGATGTCGACGGAGATTCGTTTCATGACCAGTGGTCTCCTTTATTCCAAGTACTAGCTGAACGAATGGGGGAAATGGTTGTGGGTGTTGTAGGAGCCGAGTGGCGGGCTGAAATCGGCGACCGCCTCTTCGCCGGGTCCGTAGTTGATGACGGTCTCAGGCTTGGTGCCCCGCTTGATCCAGGTTTCGCGGAGCGAGTCGATGTCCCACAGCATGTCCACCGTGGGCGGGTGTCCCGGCGGTACGTACTCCGTCTCCAGCTGTGTCCCGCAACCCGGGCAGTAGAACTCAAGAATCCGGCAGAATGTGGGGTCCGGAGCGAAGGTGAATTCGTACTTCTCCGGGTCCAGGATCGACTGGTGGATTTCCGTGGGGTCCCGGTCGTAGACCAGTGTCCCCTCCTTGTAGTTGCCTCTGGCCTCGCCGAGGTCCTGGTTGCAGACCTTGCAGTTCCACCGTTCAGTGTCGAGATCGATGATCAGATATTCCGTCATTGGAATTCGCATAGCGTGTCTCACCTGTTTTCTTGCTGGTAGTTTGGGGTCACTTCTGGAGGGTGTCTGTGAGCATTAGGTCTCCGGAGACCGTCACGTCGAAGACCCAGCCATGCGGCACCCTGGCCGTGAAGTAGGGGCCTTCGACGATTGCGGGGCCAGCCGCCGAAGCCCCGGCCGTTTGGCTGTCCAGGTCGAAGACCTGAACATCGTCGACCTTGTCCACGGCGGAGCGGACCTTCCGGGTGGAGGCGGCGACGGCGGGCGTCTTCGCCACCGATTCGGCCCGCCTGATCGATGCGTGCGGCAGTTCATACCGGGCCGTCAGGGTCAGCATGGTGTTGTGGTTGCTGGTGCCGGGCTGTGGGTCGGAAGCCAGGTACGGCAGCTCGGAAACCAGCTGGCCGTCGGCGTCTTCCAGCACCACATTCCATTCGAGCCGGCATTCGTCAATTTCGTGGCCCTCCTGGAACATGTCCCGCGCCGCCCGGGCCAGCAGCGTCGCCTTGGTTGCGCCGAAGTTTTCCGCGTCCATTCCCGCGACGTTGGCCTCGTAGGTCTGAGCAATGTCGGAAAAGCCGATTCCGAAGGCTGAGAAGACGGCGGCCATCTTGGGCACCAGGACACGGCGGACGCCGGCGATCCGCGCGGCACCACACGCGCTCATCGGTCCGGCACCTCCGAACGCAGCAACTGTTGTGGCGTCCGCAGCCTCGACGTCGGCGGCAAAGGACTGCGACATACGTTCGAAGTAGGCGGCCTCCATCCGGATCAGGGCGTCATTCAGGGTGATCCCCAAAGGTTCCGCGATGACTTCGGTGATGACTGCGCGGGAGCGTTCCGCGTCCAGACTGAAGCCTCCATCGAGGTAGGTGTCCGGATCGAGCACGCCGAGCAGTAGGTTTACGTCCGTGATCGTGGCCTGCTTGCCCCCAAAACCAAAACAAGCGGGACCCGGTGCAGCTCCGACGCTCTCGGGGCCGACGGTAATGACGCCGTGGCGAAGGGCAATGACGGAACTGCCCCCCACGCCGCTGGAATGGACGTTGCTCATCTCGAATGACACCGGGACTCCCTGAATGGCGCCCCTGCGGTCCGTCGAGATGGTCGAGTTTTTGACCGAGCCGACGTCAGTGGTGGTACCGCCGACGTCGATCATCAGAACGTGCGCGAGTCCATAGGCCTCCGAGAGGGCCTTGGTCCCTTCCAGCCCGCCGCGCGGACCGGAAGAGTAGGTCTTCAACGCGACAGACTTGGCCACCCGCGACGAAGCTCCGTCATTGCGGTAAATGAGGAGCGGGTTCTTGACCTTATGGTCCCGCAGCCGGTGCTCGGTGCTGTAGAGAAACCGCTCCATGGTGGGGTGCAGGAAGGAGTTGATGATTCCGGACCACACCCGGCGGGCCTGGACGGTGTCGGGCGTGAATTCCCAGGAGAACAACATGGGTACCGAGCCCAGCAGGTGGCGGGGGAACTTCCGGAGCAGAACGCCTTTGACGGCCTTCTCCTTGTTGCGGTCGGCCATGGCGATGACCAGCCGGGCGGCGCCGTCGGTCGTCAGCCGGTTGACGTGCTTCACAATTTCCTGGGCGAGCTCTTCCACGTCCTGGTCGGCATGGATGACTGCCACCCGCGTCCCGACAAGGTCTTCAAACAGCTCAGCGGCCGCCCCGCCCTTGCGGAGCTCACCGGCCAGCGCCGGGCTGTCTGTGAGGATACCAATCCGGGGACCCTTGCGCTCCACGAGGGCATTTGTCCCCTGGGTGGTGGAGTACCGGATGTGACGGGTTGAGTGCAGAAGCCCGGGGAGATCCTCTTCGCCAAAGATTTCCTTGGAAGCTTTGGCCATGCCGTCGAAGAGACACTGGGAGAGGTCAAAGGGCGTGGTGAGAGTCTTCGTGAACGAGAAATTCTCACCGTCCCAGACGCAGATATCGGTCAGCGTCCCACCGTTGTCGATGTTAATGAGCCGTTCCATTGATACTCCTTTGTATGTTGAGGCGCGGTGACACCAGCGGCGAATTCCCCAACTTTCGACTGTGATCCAAGCCACATTGAGGACTGGTCTCAGTGTGGCTCAGCAGCCGGAGTGGCCCGCAACCACCTGACCGGGTGGACTCTTCAAGGACTGGACGACTACCCGGGTGGGTGGCGGAGGGGGCATAAAGCAACGCGGGGTCGCGTTGGGGTCAGGCCTAGTTGTAAAAGCCGCGGCAAGCACAAGGGCTGAACCGCAGATCAGGGAAGTGATCCCCCGGCGCCCCGCGGGCCGGGAGGACTAAACTCGGTCCAAGCCTGCCCACCCCCACGCAAGGAGCCTTCGTGCGCGCCACCATCATCCATGGCCCCGGTGACATCCGGGTCGAAGACCGCGACTACCCCACCATCCAGCTGCCCACCGACGCCGTTGTGAAAGTCACCGCGTCCTGCGTCTGTGGCTCCGATCTGTGGCCCTACCGGGGCGTAAAGCCCACCCACAGGCCGTCCGCCATCGGGCACGAATTTATCGGCACGGTGGAGAGCGTCGGCGAGGCAATTACCAGCCTTGCCATCGGGGACCTGGTGATTGCACCTTTTGTGGTCAGCTGCGGGGCCTGCCCGCAGTGCCTCAACGGTGTCACAGTGGCGTGTGACCGTCTGGCCGGCTGGGGCGGCACCGACGATAGCGGCTTGAGCGTGGACGGCGGCCAGGGCCAGGCGGTCCGCGTCCCGCTGGCCGATTCGACCCTGGTCAAGGTTCCCGGAATCAGCGAACCGGACGACGCCCTCCGGAAGAGCCTGCTCACGCTCTCCGATGTGATGGCCACCGGCCACCACGCTGCCCTCGCCGCGAAGGCCGGTCCGGGCCGGACCGTCGTGGTGGTAGGCGACGGCGCCGTCGGGCTCTGCGGGGTGCTGGCCGCCAAGCGGCTTGGGGCCGAACGGATCATCGCGATGTCCCGCCACGCCGACCGGCAAGTGATCGCCCGGGAGTTCGGCGCCACCGACATTGTGGAAGAACGCGGAGACGACGGCGTCGCCAGGGTCCGCGAACTCCTCGGCGGGGTACTGGCCGATTCCGTCCTTGAGTGCGTCGGAACCAAGGAATCCATGGACCAGGCGCTGCGCAGCACCCGCCCGGGCGGCGCGCTGGGCTTTGTCGGTGTCCCCACCGGCGGCAGCGAGGTCCCGCTGCGCTACCTGTTCGACACGAATATTTCCATCGGCGGGGGAATGGCCCCGGCCCGGACCTACATCCCGGAGCTGCTGGCGGACGTCCTCGACGGCACGATCAATCCGGGCCGGGTCTTCGACGTGGTGATGCCGCTGGAGGAAGCCCCGGAAGCCTACCGGGCCATGGATGAACGGCGTGCCATCAAGGTCCTGCTGACCCCCTGAGGCCGCACAGCCGTAGCACAGTTGTGCCAGATAGAATGGGGTCATGACAACGCCGGCGTGCCAGCCCGTCCACCGACCCCAACAGCCCGGTGGCACGTTCGCCTTGGCCCGCCGGGCCCGGAACGTGCTGCGGCGGGTTCCAGTGTGGACGTGGCGGGTGCTGATGCACTCGGTGCGGGCCAGCGAGAATTCCCGCTTCAACACCGACCCGATTACCGGCGTCAGATATTTCCACGACATCGATTTTGTCGGCGACGGCATCCGGGCGCACCGCCTAGACGTCATCACCCCCCACCCCGAAGTCACCGCACCGGCCGGGTCCGCTGCGGCGGTATCGCTGCCCGTCTACGTGTATTTCCACGGCGGCGGCTGGACCTCCGGAGATAAGGCCTCACTGACCAAGTACTGCGCGAGCCAGGCCGAGGGCGGCATGGTGGTGGTCAATGTCAACTACCGGATGGCGCCGCGGTTCCATATGGGCCACGTCCTGGCGGACGCCAACGCCGCGCTCGCCTGGGTCCGGCGCAACATCGACGGTTACGGCGGCGATGGATCCCGGATCGTGCTTGGCGGCGACTCAGCCGGCGGCCAGATTGCTGCCCTCCTGACCGCAGCCAGCTTCCGGCCGGAGCTCGCACGGCATCACGGGCTGACGCCGGCCGTGCCCGCGGCAGATTTCAAAGGCCTGGTCCAGCACTGCAGCGTGGTGGACTTCTCCGTCTTTTTCGACAAGGGCTTCGTGCTGAGCCTGGACTTCATCAGGATGCTGATGCCGGGCCTCCGCTTCGGCAGCAGGTTCCGCGGCTCCGGTTCCGGCCGGCTCGAGGCGCTGCGCAACGGCGCAATCTTTCTCTCACCCATCGAATGGCTGGATTCCCGTTTCCCGCCTGTCTTTGTGACCACATCCGAACGGGATTTCTTCTACGCCGCCAACATGAACTTCATTGCCCGCCTGCACGAACATTCCGTTCCCGTGGACAGCCTTGTCTATGCCTGGGACAGCGCCAATACCGAACACACCTGGCAGCAGAACTACCGCTACCCGGAATCGCAGGAAGTGTACCGCCGTCTCCGCGCCTTCGTGGGCAAGGTGGCCTGATCGCGGTCAGCCCAGCCGGGCAGCCCCGGCCGGATCCGTACGGGGCTATGTTTAGTCCATGGCGTCCGCTGACAGCACTGCGCACAACGGTCCGGAACCCGAGGGGTTCGGATCGGCGCTGGTTGACGAAGCCGCCCGCCGGGACGCCGCCCTGGGCGACGTGGACTGGGCCGCCGTGCCCGAGGGCGCTGTCCGGGGCACCTTCGACGCCCCCAGCGGCCCCCTCGCCACACTCTCCATGGGTACACCGGGTAACCCTCGAGTGCTGATGATTCCCGGGGCCACGGGCTCCAAGGAAGACTTTGTCCTGATGCTTCCGGAGCTCGCCGCTGCTGGCTATTTCGCCGTGAGCTATGACATTGCCGGCCAGTACGACTCCGCGGCGGCCGGCCCTGAACACCTCGTGCCTGAACGCACGCACTACGATTACGACTTGTTCACTCGTGATCTGGTCGCGATGCTGGACGCCGAAGAAGGGGCCGCCCACGTCGTCGGGTATTCCTTCGCCGCGATAGTTGCCCAGTTGGCCTGCATCCGGCGTCCGGAGAAGTTCCGGAGCCTCACGCTGCTGAGCTGCCCGCCCGAACCGGGCCAGGGCTTTCGTGGGGTTAAGCGCATCGGCCGCTTCAGCGGCCGGGCCAGCCCGCGAATCGGTGCCGCCCTGATGGTCTGGGGCATCCGCGCCAATGTGATCCACGTCCCGCCCCAGCGTCTACGGTTTGTGAAGCACCGGTTCCGCTTCACCCGCCGGAGCTCCGTGAGTGACATCTTCGCCCTGATGCAGCGTGCGCCGGACCTTCGGGCGGCGCTGGCCGCGGCGGCGCTGCCAAAACTTGTCGCCGTCGGCGAGCATGACCTCTGGCCGCTGGCGTTGCACCGCCGTTTCGCCCAGTCGATCGGTGCCCGCATTGTGGTTTACCGGGGCGGCCACAGCCCAAACGAGACCTCGCCGTACCAACTGAGCCGCGATCTGATCGCGCTTTACGAGTCCGCCTAGCGCCGGTGGTCCCGTTCCCACTGCCGACGGCGGCGACGCCGCCGGAACGGTGGCTCGTCCGCGAACTCGACGCCGAAGGTGGTCCAGGTCATCGACAGCTTGCGCCCGACGGAGCGCCAGCTGGCCAGCGGCCGTGCCGAGACCTGCACCCGCAGCGACGTGGCGGCGATCACCGTCACTTCGGGCGGGATCTGGTAGGAAATGTCCAGATCGTCGTGGACGAGCGGGAAGCCCCGGTGGACGGAGCCGCGGACGCGGTCCCAGACATCGGACCACATCGCGAAGTTCGAGCCGAACAGCGGCGGATGCCCCAGCAGCCAGCCGACGGCCCAGAAATATCCCGCAATATAGATGCGCCGGCCCACCCATCGGGCGAAGCGGCCTTCGCCATAAAAATCTGCGGGGCCGGAAACGGCGGATAGCGGGCCCGCCTCCTGCAGTATCGCCGCTACTCGCTCGAGCCAGTCGGCGGCCGGGATCGAGTCCGTGTCCAGCCGGGCGATCAGCTCGAAACGGGCTTCATCGAAGCCACACGCCGTGGAGGCGGCGATTCCCGGCAGTTCGACAGCGATCCGCCGGGCGCCAGCGGCGGCGCAAACCTCTGCGGTGTCGTCAGTGCTGGCATTGTCCACCACTACGATTTCGTCGGCCCGACGGGTCTGGCGGGCGAGTGCGGCCAGGCACACGGCGAGCATGTCAGCATCGTTCCGGGTAGGGATAACCACCGAGATTGTTGTCATAGTGCCCCGACTATAGACCCGCGGCGTGGGGAAATGCCCCCGTTAGCCTCTTGCACCATGGCCCTCGGCCCCGTAGGTTGGGCAACAGCGGACGAATGTCTCCGCAGCCGTTGGCCTCCGGGCCGCCGGAGATCAGCAGCATTTCAGAAGGATATGGCATGGCTACAGGCACAGTTAAATGGTTCAACGCCGAAAAGGGTTTTGGCTTCATCGCCCCGGATGACGGGTCGGCCGACGTTTTCGCCCACTACTCGGCAATCGCCAGCAGCGGCTACCGCTCCCTGGACGAGAACCAGAAGGTCGAGTTCGACGTCACCCAGGGTCCGAAGGGCCCGCAGGCTGAGAACATCCGCCCGCTCTAAATACCCCGGATAGCAGCATCGGCCAGCCGGCCGCCATGCTTTCCCCAAGACCACAAACGCCCCCCTCGAGGATTTCTCGGGAGGGGCGTTTGTCGTCCGGGACGCCTCCAGTACGCGGCCCGGTGCGGAGCGTGTGGTTCCTCCGATGTCCGTGACAGTTCTTCCCTGCGGGGCCATGGCGTGGATACTAGGAAAATGACTACTCGCAGTCCTCTGAACCGGGATGCACCAATCCCGCCGCCAATGCCGGAACTGCCGGAACTGATCCGGGCAGTCCTGAACGGGATTCCCGCAATGATTGGCTACTGGGACAAGGATCTGCGCAACTGCCTCGCCAACGACGCCTACGGTGAGTGGTTCAAGGTCGATCCCCGGCAGATGCAGGGACTCCATATCAAGGACCTGCTCGGCGAGAAGCTCTTCGCCGTGAACCGGCAGTACATCGAGAAAGTGCTCACCGGTGAACCGCAGCTCTTTGACCGGACCCTGGTGGACGCCGCGGGCACAACCCGATACGCCCAGGCATCCTACGTTCCGGACGTCAGGGATGGCGCTGTCCAGGGCTTTTTTGTGCTGGTCACCGACATCACCGAGCGGGTCCTGGCCGAGCGCCGCCAGCAGCGCGACATGGACCGGTACCGGACACTGGCCCGCAGCATTCCCGGGGTCTTTGTACTTCTGTTCGATGCGGACCTGCGCTACCTGGTGGCGGAGGGGCAGGAGCTGGAAGCATTCGGCTACAGCCCTGAAGCCATGGAAGGCCGGCTGCTCCACGACGCCCTTAACGCAGGCTTGGCCCACGAACTGGAGCCGCGGTACCGGGCCGCCCTCGCCGGTAAGGAAGTCACCTGGAAACGGACCATCGGCGAGCGCCATTACCTTCTGACCGCCCGCCCGGTCTTCTCCGACGACGACGCCGCCGGCATGGTGGTCGCCGTGGACGTGACCGCCCGCCGGCAGCAGGAAAAGACCTGGGCGGCGCTGCATGAAATCGCCACCGCGGTGGCCCGCAGCGAGGCCCCGGCGGAGATCGCAGGCCAGGTCGCCACCATTGTCAGGACACTTTTCGACGTCGATTCGGCCGCCGTGGCGCGCCTGACCGGCCCCACGTCCGCCGAAATCGTAGCGATGGCACCCGTACTTCCACCCACGCTGAGCCGAACACACATCTTCACGGCCAACGATTCTTCCGCCACTGTCCGGGTCGCTGTCACCGGCAAGCCCGCCTTGGTCACTTACGGCCCCGACGGCGGCTTCACCTCTGAGCAGATGCTTGCCGGCGGATTCCGGTCCAGCGCCGCAGCACCCATTCGGGTCAACGGTTCGCTGTGGGGCGTGCTCGCCCTGACGTCGAAGTCCACCACGGCCCTGACGGAGGCGGTACTGGCCCGGCTCGCGCAATTTGCCGAGCTTGTGGAGATTGCCATCGCCAACGCCGAGGCCCGGGCGAGCCTGGAACGGCAAGCAAGCACCGACATGCTCAGCGGGCTGCCAAACCGCCGGGCCCTGGAAGAAACCCTCGACAGGGAGGTGGAGCTCGCGCAGACCAGCGGGAGCGCGCTCAGCGCCGTTGTCCTGGACATCGATCTCTTCAAGCGAGTCAATGACACCTTTGGCCACCTCACCGGCGACACAGTTCTTTCCGAAGTCGCCGAACGACTGCGCCGGGTAGCCCGCCAGGGCGAGACCGTCGCCAGGTTCGGCGGCGAGGAGTTCGTCTGGCTATTGCCCGGCCGCGACGCAGGCGAGGCGCTGGAGGCCGCCGAACGAGCCCGCGAAGCCATCGCGTCCCAGCCCTTTGACGGCGTCGGGTCCATCACGATCTCCGCTGGAGTCTGCGAACTGCAGGAAGCCGGCACGCATAGCCTGCTCTCCTGCGCGGACCGTGCGCTGTACGCCGCCAAGCATGGCGGCCGGAACCGCTGCCAGCGGTACCACGTCCCTTCAGCGGACGACGCCGGGATGGCCGACCTTGAGGCCGCGGCTGCGCAGGACAGACGAAGCGCCTAAAGCGGCGGCGAACCCGGCGCCACCGCCCTACGCTGACCGGGGCCCCGCCTAAGACAGGAAGCAGCTCAGGATGGCGTCCGGCAGCTTGATTCCGGGGCGGCCGCTGGAACGAAAAATCGCTCAAGCTAAAACGCTCGATCTGCCCGCTTCCACGGACTAAACGAAAGCTGACTTCCCGGTCACGGCCCTGGCGACGATCAGCGAGTTAATCTCGTAGCTGCCCTCGTACGTGTACAGGATTTCGGCGTCGCCAAAGAGCTTGCCCATCTCGTAGTCGCTGCTGATCCCGTTGCCGCCCATCAGCGAGCGCCCCATCGCCACCGACGCCCGGGCCAGCCGGGTGGTGGTGGACTTGGCCATCGCGGCCTGCACCATCTCAAGCTTTCCGTCTTCCTGGATCCTGGCCAGTTGCGCCATCAGCGACAGCGAGGCCGAGGCGTTGCCCAGGATCTCGGCCAACTGCTGCTGGATCAACTGGAAACGGGCCAGTTCCTTGCCGAACTGTTTGCGTTCCAGCGAATAGGAACGCGCGACGTCGAACGCGGCCAGTTGGATGCCGGCGGCCTGCCAGCCCACCCAGGCGCGCGAATCGCGCAGCAGCTCGTTGGCCTTGGAGAAGTCGGTAGCCCCGGGGAGGAGGTTGGATTCCGGGATGCGGACCGCGTCGAGCACGATGTCCGCGTTCTGCATGATCCGCAGCCCGATCTTGTTCGCGATTTTTGTGGCAGTGTATCCGGGGCGGTCCGTCTCCACGATAAAGCCCTTGATCTGCTGGTCAGCGACATCCCGGGCCCAGACCAGCGCGAAGTCCGCGATGGTGCCGGCGCCGATCCAGCGCTTGGCGCCGCTGATGACCCACTCGCCGTCTTCCAGCCGGGCCGTGGTGGCCAGCCCGCCGGCAATATCCGAGCCGTGCTCCGGCTCCGTCAGGGCGAAGGCGCCGATCTGCGTGAAGGCGGTAAGCCCGGGCAGCCAGCGTGCCTTCTGCGCCTCGGAGCCGAGCTGGTCGATCATGCCGACAATCAGCTCGTTGTGGATCCCGACGAGCGCCGAGAGCGACACATCGGCGCGGGCCACCTCCACATACATCAGGCCCTTGAACAGCTTGGAGGTGCCGTCCGTCTGGAGGCCGCCGAGGCCGTATTTTCCGAGCTCGGCGAGCAGACCGAAGGGGAACTCCTCACGGTTCCAGTAGTCGATCGAGGCCGCCCGGATCCGGGACTGGAGGAAATCGCGGATTTCCTGGTAACGGTTCTGTTCCGCCGGGGGAAGCAAATCCACGATGTACATCAGATCGGCGTCCGGGAAGGGCGGCGGCGCTGCACCGTCCACGGCTGCTCTACCCTCAGTGGCCTGCTGTCCGCTGACACGTCCTTGTGGCTGCACGGGCATGTATCCCTTCGTTGTGATCCATTCGTGAACCGAGCCGGCTCTTCCAAACCCTTGGATGTCCTAGTATATTGCACAGTGACGGCGATCACTAGGGAACGGGTGATCGCCGGGCAACGGCGCCGGGCTGAAACGGCTGCGCCACCAGACGTCGAAAGGTGCACCATGACAGTCACTGAGGAATTCCGCGCGGCACGCGACCGCATGCTCGATCTCCGCAATAACTATGAAGCGGCGCGCAGCGAATTCCAGTGGCCGCGCTTTGAGTATTTCAACTTTGCCCTGGATTGGTTCGACCAGATCGCGGCGGACCCGGCCAAGGCGGGCAAGCCCGCCCTCGTGATCGTCGAACAGGACGGCACGGCCACTCGGCGCAGCTACGCGGACCTGTCCCGTCGCTCGGCCCAGGTGGCCAACTGGCTGCGCAGCCAGGGTGTGCGGCGCGGTGACCGGATGATCATTATGCTCGGCAACCAGGTTGAACTCTGGGAACTGATGCTCGCCGGGATCAAGCTGGGCATCGTTATGATCCCCACAACCACCTTGATGGGACCGGCGGACCTCAAGGACCGGGTGGAGCGCGGCGGCGCTAACTGGGCCGCCGTCGGAAGCGCCAATATCAAGAAGTTCGACGAGGTTCCGGGCGGCTACAGACTAATCGAAATCGGCGACGGCGACGGCGACGAAACGGACACGGCCGCCCTGCAGTACACCGAAGCCGCCGGTGCAGCGGAAGAATTCACTGCGGACGTGCCGACCCTGGCCGACGAAACTATGCTGCTCTACTTCACCTCAGGCACCACGTCCAAGGCCAAACTCGTGGAGCACACGCACACGTCCTACCCGGTGGGCCACTTATCCACCATGTTCTGGATTGGAATGGAACCCGGCGATGTGCACCTAAACGTGGCCTCCCCGGATGGGCCAAGCACGCTTGGTCCAACGTATTCACGCCCTGGATCGCCGAAGCCTGCGTGTTCATCTACAACTACGAACGCTTCGATGCCAAGGCGCTGATGGAGCAGATGGACCGCGAATCGGTGACAAGCTTTTGCGCCCCGCCGACGGTCTGGCGGATGCTCATCCAGGCTGACCTGACCCTGCTCAAGAACCCGCCCAGCAAGGTGGTCTCCGCCGGTGAACCCCTCAACGCGGAGGTCATTGACCAGGTCCACCGCGCCTGGGGACAGACCATCCGCGACGGCTTCGGCCAGACCGAATCCACCGTGCAGATCGCGAACACGCCCGGCCAGCCAATCAAGATCGGAGCCATGGGCAAACCGCTTCCCGGCTACGACGTCGTCCTCGTGGACCCCGCGACGGGGGCCGAGGGCGACGACGGTGAGCTCTGCCTCCGTCTGGAGCCCCGCCCTGTAGGGCTGATGAAGGCATACTACGGCGACCCTGAAAAGACCGCGGAGGCCTTCCGTGGCGGCTACTACCACACCGGCGACATGGCAAGCCGGGACGAGCGCGGCATCATCACCTACGTGGGCCGAGGCGACGACGTTTTCAAATCCTCGGACTACCGGCTGTCTCCCTTCGAGCTCGAAAGTGTGCTGATCGAGCACCCGGCAGTGGCGGAAGCCGCCGTCGTACCCTCCCCCGACCCGCTCAAGCTCTCGGTGCCCAAAGCGTTTGTGGTCCTGGCCGCCGGGCACGAGCCGGGCCCCGAACTGGCCGAGGACATCCTGCGTTACTGCCGCGACCACCTCGCCCCGTTCAAACGAATCCGCCGGCTGGAATTCGCCGAACTGCCCAAAACCATCTCGGGCAAGATCCGGCGGGTCGAGCTGCGTCGCAGCGAGGAACTTCGCCATGGCGGCGGAACGGTTCCGGCCGGACTGGGCACTGAGTACTCGGAAGCCGACTTCCCCGGGTTGAAGAGCACTTCCAAGAAGCTAGGCTGAGCCCGATGGGATTCAGCACCGAAAGCAGGGAGCATCGTGGCAACGCCGCTGCCGCGTGACCCGATCGCCGACGCCCGGCTGAACTGGGAGCGGCACGGCTGGTCCGACGTCGCCGCACCGATGGCTGCCATCACCGCCATCATGCGGACCCAGCAGATCCTGCTGGCCCGGATCGAAGGGGTCCTTAAGCCGTTCGGGCTGACGTTCGCCCGGTACGAACTGCTCGCCTTGCTGAGCTTCGCCCGCGGCGGTGCGTTGCCGATGAATAAGGCGAGCGCGCTGCTGCAGGTCCATCCCACCTCGGTGACGAACGCCGTCGACCGGTTACAGGGCGCCGGGCTGGTTTTCCGCTCCCCGCACCCCACGGACGGGCGCACCACCCTGATCGAGCTCACCACGGAGGGGCGGACGTTGGCCCAGCGGGCCACGGCGGAGCTCAACTCCGAGGTGTTCGCCCAGCCAGGCTTTCCGGCGCAGGACGTCGACCAACTGATCCGGATCCTGGGCACCTTCCGCCGCGACGCTGGCGACTTCAGCGGCTGACCCCGGCGGACGCTGGAGCAGACGAAGCACACGGCCGGTGGCCAAATAGGATTCGTGAAATACCCATCCTGGACTTGAGGAGAGACCGATGATTCCGGAAATTAACATCTGGGCGGTGCTGCTGGCCACCCTGTCAAGCATGGTGGTCGGCTCCGTCTGGTACACGCCAAAGGTGTTCGGCAACTACTGGATGCGGGTCGCCAAAGTCAATCCAAGCGGGGACGCCAAGGATGCCGTCAAGCCGATCCTGGTCACCTTGGTGGTCAGCTTCGTCAGCGCCTGGGTGCTGGCCGGGTCCGCCGCGATCTCGCAGCACTTTTACGGCGGCAATTTCCTGCTCAACACCCTGGTCACCAGCCTGATACTTTGGGCCGGCTTCACGGCCGCGCGGTTCATCACCCACGATGCCTTCGAGCGCCGTCCGGCCGGACTCACCGTGCTGAACTGCGTCCACGAACTCGTGACCCTGATGGTGATGGCCCTGATCATCGGCCTGTTCGGGATCAGCGCTACCTGAGCCGCGGACCGGGCCGGTGACACGCAAAAGCCCTGCCGCCACCGGAATTCGGCAGCGGCAGGGCTTTTGCGTGTCGCAGGAACGGTGCCAGAGCGCAGGAACTGTGGCGCGGCGCCCTGCTTAGCGGTGCGTGAAGACGGGCTGGCGCTTCTCGGTGAAGGCCGCCATGCCTTCCTTCTGGTCCTCGGTGGCGAACAGCGAGTGGAACACGCGGCGTTCAAAGAGCACGCCCTGGGCCAGCCCGGTTTCGAAGGCGGCGTTTACTGCTTCCTTGGCCACCATCGCCACCGGCTTGGACTTGGAGGCAATCACTTCGGCGGCCTTGAGGGCCTCCTCCACAACGTCCGCGGCCGGCACCACGCGGGATACCAGCCCGGCGCGTTCGGCTTCATCGGCGTCCATAAACCGGCCGGTCAGGATCATGTCCATCGCCTTGGACTTGCCCACCGCGCGGGTCAGGCGCTGTGAGCCGCCCATGCCGGGCAGCACACCAAGGTTGATTTCCGGCTGGCCGAACCTGGCGTTGTCCCCGGCGATGATGAAATCGCACATCATGGCCAGCTCGCAGCCGCCGCCGAGGGCGAATCCGGACACGGCCGCCACCACCGGGATGCGCAGCCGGGTGAATTCTTCCCAGCCCCGGAACCAGTCGGCCGCGTACATGTCCATGTAGCCTTTGGACTGCATTTCCTTGATGTCGGCCCCGGCCGCGAAGGCCTTGGCGGAGCCGGTCAGTACCACCGCACCCACGTCCGGGTCGGTATCCATCGCGGACACGGCGGCCACGAGTTCGTCCATGGTGGCCTTGTTGAGGGCGTTCAGGGCCTGGGGCCGGTTGAGCGTCACGAGCCCCACCCGGCCGCGCCGCTCCACCAAAATGTTTGTGTACTGCTCCGTCATGTCAGTCCCCTCAGTTGCTGTTCGGAAGTGGTTGGTGTTCGACGTGTCGGCGTCCGGAACGGCTAGTCCGCGGATTTGTCCCGGATATCGGTGATGATGCCGGAGAAGTCCCGGCCCGCCCCGCCTTCCGCGGCAAAGGTATCGTAGATTTCGGCAGCGAGCGGCCCCAGCCGGGCGGCAACACCGGTGCTCTCCAGCGCGTTGAGCGCCAGCTTGAGGTCCTTCGCCATCAGGGCGCCGGCAAAACCGGGCTGGTAGTCCCGGTTGGCCGGGCTTGCCGGCACCGGTCCGGGGACCGGGCAGTTGGTGGTCAGCGCCCAGCACTGCCCGGAGGCCGCCGACGCGACGTCAAAAAGAGCCTGGTGGGTCAGGCCCAGCTTCTCACCGAGCACAAAGGCCTCACTGACAGCGATCATGGAGACGCCGAGGATCATGTTGTTGCAGATCTTGGCGGCCTGCCCGGCGCCGTGCTCCCCGCAGTGGACGACGCGCCGTCCCATGACTTCGAGCATCGGTGTCACCGCCGCAAAGTCCGCCGGCAGCGCACCCACCATAAAGGTGAGCGTGCCAGCCTCGGCACCCACAACGCCGCCGGAAACCGGGGCGTCAACGGCCCGGTGGCCGGCCGCAACGGCAAGTTCCGCGGCTTCGCGCGCCTCGTCCACGTTGATCGTGGAGCAATCCAAGAAGAGCGTGCCGGGCGGTGCCACGGCCAGCAGTCCCGGTTGGCCGCCGGTACCGCGGTAGGCGTCGAGCAGATGCTTGCCGCTGGGCAGCATGGTCAGCACGACGCCGGCGCCGGCAACGGCCTCGGCGGCGGTGCCCGCGGTGGCGATGCCGTGCGCCCGGGCAGCTTCCAGTGCGGCCGGCACCACATCGAACCCGGTCACTGTGTAGCCGGCTTTGACGAGGTTGACGGCCATCGGTCCGCCCATGTGGCCAAGGCCCAGGAAGGCAACAGAGGGCAGGGCTTCAGACATTGTCGCGCTCCTTTGCAAGCTTCAGTTCACGGTCACCCAGCGGCGCAAAATAGGATTCGACGTCGGTGCGGCTGACCTCCGCGAGGCTGGGTGGCTGCCAATGCGGGGTGCGGTCCTTGTCCACGACCTGGGCACGGATGCCTTCGCGGAAGTCGGATCCGGCGAGGAACCGCAGTCCCACCCGGTATTCCTGCTCCAGGGCTTCCTCCAGGTTTAGTCCGCGGACCCGGCGCAGGGATTCCAGCGCCACTTTCACCGCCGTGGGCGACTTGGCTTCGATGGTGTCGGCGACATCGGATGCTTCCCCGCCCACTGTGCGCAGCCGGCGAAGGATCTCCTCGGCGTCGTCGCTGGCGTAGCAGGCATCGATCCATTCCTGCTGTGCCGCGAGAACGGAGGCTGGCGCCTGCTCTGAAAAGCGCGCGACGGCGGTGTCCGGCGCTTCATTTTCCAGCGCCCGGGTAAGTTCCACGAGGTTCGCCGATGGAACGAAGTGGTCCGCGAGCCCCAGGAACAGGGCGTCGGCGCCGCTTAGGTGCGCGCCGGTGAGTGCCGCGTGGGTGCCTATCTCCCCCGGTGAGCGCGAGAGCAGCAGGGTCCCGCCGACGTCGGGCACAAAACCGATGGTGGTCTCCGGCATGCCCATCCGGGTACGTTCGGTGACGATCCGGATTGAGCCGTGCGCGGAGATCCCCACTCCGCCGCCAAGGACCAGCCCGTCCATCAACGCGACGTACGGCTTGGGGTAGTCCGAGATAAGGGAGTTCAGTGCATATTCCCCGGCCCAAAAACCGGCGGTCGCGTCGCCGCCGTCAAGCATGTCACGGTAGATGGCCACAATGTCGCCGCCCGCGCACAACCCACGGTCACCGGCGCCGCGGACCAGCACGGCCGCGACGGCGTCGTCGCTGGTCCAGAGCGTGAGCTGGTCCAGCATGGCGGCCGCCATCCCTGCGGTGAGCGCATTGACAGCCCGGGGCCGGTTCAGGGTGATGACGCCGAGCCGGCCGCGGCGCTCAAACAGGACTTCGGCGGTCCCGTCGGCCGCCTGGTCCGGCATCAGCTGCCTTCCGGCATCACGAAGCTGGCACCGGTGCGGATGCCGGAGGGCCAGCGGGTGGTGACCGTTTTGGTCTTGGTGTAGAAACGGAACGCGTCGGCGCCGTGCTGATTGAGGTCGCCGAAGCCGGAGGCTTTCCAGCCGCCGAAGGTGTAGTAGGCGATCGGCACCGGGATGGGGACATTGATGCCGACCATGCCCACCTGGACCCGGCTGGCGAAGTCGCGGGCGGAGTCACCGTCGCGGGTGAAGATGGCGACGCCGTTGCCAAACTCGTGCTCGCTGCACAGGCGCAGGGCCTCGTCGTAGTCCTCGGCGCGGAGCACGCTGAGGACCGGGCCGAAGATCTCTTCCTTGTAGATCGCCATATCCTTTGTCACGTCGTCGAACAGGGTGGGGCCGACCCAGAAGCCGCCCTCATAGCCCTCGACTGTAAGGCCGCGTCCGTCGGCCAGCAGGGTTGCGCCCTCGTCGACGCCGGCCTGGATATACCCTTCGATCCGTTCCTTGGCGGAAGCCGCCACGACCGGGCCAAAGTCAGAGTCCTTGGCGAGGCTGTGGCCGACCTTGAGCTCCGCGATGCGCTCCTGCAGCTTCGCGACGAGCGCGTCGGCGGTGGCCTTGCCGACCGGGACGGCCACGGAGATGGCCATGCAGCGTTCGCCGGCGGAGCCAAAGCCTGCACCCATCAGCGCATCCGCGGCCATGTCCAGGTCCGCGTCCGGCATGATAACCATGTGGTTCTTGGCGCCGCCGAAACACTGGGCGCGCTTGCCGTTCGCGGCGGCAGTGGCGTAAATGTACTGGGCAATCGGCGTGGAGCCCACGAAGCCGATGGCCTGGACCCGGGGTCTTCCAGCAGCGCATCCACGGCTTCCTTATCGCCGTTGACGACGTTAAACACCCCGTCCGGCAGGCCTGCCTCGGTGAACAGCTCTGCGAGGCGCAGCGGCACCGAGGGGTCCCGTTCGGAGGGCTTCAGCACAAATGAGTTGCCCGCAGCGAGGGCCGGCCCCGACTTCCAGAGCGGGATCATGGCCGGGAAGTTGAACGGCGTGATCCCGGCAACGACGCCGAGCGGTTGGCGCATCGAGTGGACATCGATGCCGGTCCCGGCGCTATCCGAGAACTCGCCCTTAAGCAGGTGCGGGGCTCCCGCGGCGAATTCCACAACCTCGATGCCGCGCTGGACGTCCCCTTTGGCGTCAAGGAAAGTCTTACCGTGTTCCGAGGACAGCAGGGTCGCGAGTTCGTCCATGTTCTGGTTCACAAGATCGACAAATTTGAGCAAAATCCGGCCGCGTCGCTGCGGGTTCATGGCGGCCCATTCAAGCTGGCCCTTTTCCGCGTTGGAGACCACGTTGCGGACCTCCTCGGCGCTGGCCAGCGGCACCCGGGCCTGGACCTCGCCGGTGCAGGGATCGTAGACATCGCTGAAGCGCCCCGAGGTGCCTTCAACATGCTGTCCGTCAATGTAGTGGGATAGCTCGCGAACCATAAGGGAATGCTCCTTTGCACCGTGTGATTGCCGCAGTAACGGAACAGGCCGGATGTGACCTGCACCATCTTCTGCTCCCGAATATACTCGGACTTCCTACTAAATTCCAGAGGGGCCCCGGCCGGCGGCTTCGTCCGGCAGCCAAGTTCGGTAGGTTAGGAACTGTGAAGATAGCTACCTGGAATGTGAACTCGCTCCGCGCCCGCGCCGACCGCGTCGAAGCCTGGCTTCAACGCTCCGACTGTGATGTCCTGGCTATCCAGGAAACCAAGTGCAAGGACGACAACTTCCCGTGGGAGCTCTTCGAGAACATGGGCTACGAGGTGGCGCATTTCGGCCTGAGCCAGTGGAACGGGGTGGCGATCGCCTCCCGGGTGGGGCTCGACGACGTCGAACGGACCTTCCTTGACCAGCCCGTCTTCGGCAAAAACGGCAAGGACGCCGTGCAGGAGGCCCGCGCCATCGGTGCGAGCTGCGGCGGAGTCCGGGTCTGGAGCCTGTACGTCCCCAACGGCCGGGCCCTCGACGATGAACACATGCCCTACAAACTCAACTGGCTGGACACCCTGCGGACCCACGCCGAGGGCTGGCTGCAACAGGACCCCGCAGCGCAGATCGCCCTGATGGGCGACTGGAACATTGCTCCGCGGGACGAGGACGTCTGGGACATCGACTACTTTCGCACCGCGGGCCTCACCCACGTCAGCGAACCGGAACGGGACGCCTTCCGCGCCTTTGAGAATGCCGGCTTCCAAGACGTTGTGCGCCCGCACACCCCCGGCCCGGGCGTCTACACGTACTGGGATTACACCCAGCTGCGTTTCCCAAAAAGGAGGGCATGCGGATCGATTTCGTCCTTGCCTCCCCCGCACTGGCCGCCCGCACCACCGGCGCCTCAATCGACCGCGAGGAACGCAAGGGCAAAGGCGCATCGGACCACGCCCCCGTGATCGTGGAGCTGAGCGACTGATGTGCCGGGCCCAGGTAAACGGCGTGATCCAATGACGGGGAACCTCTACCGCGGGCAGGCCGGGCTGCCGTTCTCCTCGTCGCTGCGGATCTACGAACCCTTGGAGGCGTTCCCCGCGGACCAGCAGGAGGAGCTGCGCGCAACCCAAGCCCGCGCTGATTCCCGGGCTGAGGTCGAAAACGCCGAGCTACTGGCTTCTCTTGGCCGCATTACCCGCCAGGGCGGGGACCCGTTCCCCACTGGGGCAACCGATCTGGTGCGGGCCCTCGCGGTGCCGGGAAGCGCCGGGGGCGCAGCGGCATCCGACGCCGGGCAACCAAAGCGGATGCTGTACTGCCCCAGTCAGCTGGTTCTCCGGGCCGGGCTGGCAGCCAACGCCCTGATGGAGGGTATTCACGGTCCGCTGGCCCGGCTGCTGATCCCGGCGGAGCAGCGCGAACGGCACCAGGAACGCATCGATGAAGCACGCTCACATGCCGGGCTGGGACGGCTCCACACCAGGGCGTCGACGTGGGGCATCCCGTTCAGCTGGTTCTGCCTCTTCACCGAATCAGACCCTGCCGACGTGGTGGAATACGATGGCCGCATTGTCACCGTACGCATCCGCGCGACGATCGGCGAGGCGCTGGAGCGCGTCCGCTACGCAGTGGCGCATCTGGCCCTGGCCGCCCCGGATCTGGACATGCTGGAGGACCTCACCCAGCTCACCGAATGGCTGGAGCTCTTCCACCCGGGCTCGGTGGTGGAACTGGATTACGGGGCCGTGGCGGACAAGGTCTACCCGGATGACTCACCGATGGATGTAAGGCTGGGCATTGAGTGCCTCGCCGAAGGGGACATGACCGGCGCTGCCGCCGCCTACCGTCGGCTGGCATCACGGTGGATCCCCATCCGGCAGCTGGCCCGCGCGTCCTGACCGGCTGTCAGGCCCCCGCCGCGGCCGCACGGGCAACCAGCCCGGCGCTGCGGGGCGGCGCCGTCGTGCTTCGGATAATGAGCTGGTGTGGGGCCACCGCCGACTGCACTGAACCGGTGATGCCGTCGAGTTCGTCCAACAGCATTTTCGTGCCCAGCTCCGCCTGCTCGTCCGGACGCTGCCTGACCGTCGTGAGACCCATGGCCTCCGAGAAGTCGTGGTCATCGATCCCGATCACGGAGACCTCCTCAGGGATCCGCACACCGGCGCGGCGCGCCTCGAAAATGACCCCCATGGCCATCTCATCGGAAGCGCAGAAGATCGCCGTGGGCCTCGGGCCGGGCCGGGCCCAGAGCCGGCGGAAGGCTTCCTGGCCACTGCTGAGCGTAAAGTCGCCCCATTCGTCCCATTCGTCCCGGACCCTCAGCCCGGCCTCCGCCATAACATCCTGGAAGGCCGTGATCCGGACCCGGGGGACGTCGAAGTTGAGGTCGGTCTCATCGTCTCCGTGCAGCAGGGCGATATCCCTGTGGCCGAGGCTGATCAGGTGCCGCACCGCCGTCGCTGCGGCGGCGTAGTCGTCGATCCCGATATACGGGCATTCTTCGACGTGGCCGCCGACGACGACCAGCGGGATATCGATTTTCTGAAGGTGTTCGATTTCCTCGTGTGTCAGCGCCATACACAGGACCAGCAGCGCATCGATCTGTTTATAGACCATGGTCTTGCTGAAGAGCCGCTCGCGGTTGCTGCCGTGGCCACCGAGATTAAAGAGCGACAGGTTGTACTGCCGGGTGTGCAGTTCACGGTCTGCGCCCTCGATGGCTTTGGAGAAGAACCAGCGGCTGACGAAGGGTGCCAACACGCCGATGGTCTTTGTGCGCCCGGTAGCAAGCCCCGACGCTGACAAGGACGCCACATAGCCAAGGTCTTCGGCGATGCCCAGAATCTTTTCCCGGGTGGCCGGAGAGACCCGGGGCAGGCCACGGACAGCACGGGACACGGTGGCGGTTGACACTCCGGCGGCGGCGGCGACGTCCTCGATGCTGACGCCCGAATGGCCGCCGCGCTGAGCCCTGTCTGTTGTCTTCGCCACCGTGTCCCCTCATTGATTTTCTGTTGACGCCACTGGCTGGACGCAGGCGGTCCTGATTAGCCCCGACGACCCTGGATCCGCGGCTTCGAGCCCTAGCTTGGCCTGGTTGCCGTCCGGCGGGGCAGCCGACGGCGCAGCCGGATCATGGCGTAGATCGCCAGCAAGATGCCCAGCAAACCGAGCGCCCAGCCGAGCGCCGGCTGGGCGGTCACCTCCATCCAGACGGTGACCACCAGCAGCACGAACGCCCAGAAGCCCAGGAAGCCGATGATGATGTCGAAATCCTCGCCGGAACGAACCTTGCGTCGTGTCGCCGGCACATGGCCGTCGGTCCGCCCGGCAGTCATCGTGCACCCATCATTTGACGGCGCCAGCCGTCAGCCCGGCCACGATCTTGCGCTGGAACACCAGGACCAGGATGACCAGGGGGATGGTCACAATGGTGCCTGCTGCCATGATCGCGGTGTACGGCACCTGGTTCGGCTGCGCCCCGGCGAAGCTGGCAATGGCCACCGTGACCGGCTGCGTAGCGTCGCTCGAGAGCTGGCTGGCGATAAGGAATTCATTCCACGAGGAGATGAACGCCAGAATCGCTGTTGTGAAAATCGCCGGCGCCGCGAGCGGCATGATCACCTTCCGGAACGCCTGACCTTGGGTACACCCGTCGACCCGGGCCGCTTCCTCAAGCTCCCAGGGCATTTCCCGGAAGAACGAGGTCATGGTGTAGACCGTCAGCGGCAGGACGAAGGAGATATTCGGAATGATCAGGGCCTGGTAGGACCCCATCCAGCCGATATTGGTGAACAGCTGGAACAGGGGCGTGATGAGGGCGACGCCTGGGAACATGGACGCACCCAGGATGAAGCCCAGCACCAGGTACTTGAACCGGAAGTTCAACCGGGCCAGCGCGTAGGCGGCGAAAACGCCGATCAGCAGCGACACCGCTGTGACAACCCCGCCGATGAACAAGCTGTTGAGCAGTGCCTGGCCGAAATGGTTCCCGAATGACGTGTCGAACGCCGTTTGGAAGTTGTCCAGCGTCACGTGCGTCGGCAGCAGGGAGGTGTCGTAGGTGTAGCCGACGTCGCGGAACGCCGTGACGACCATCCAGTAGGCCGGCGCCAGGCACCAGATGAGGATAACGGCCGCACTGATATATGTGCGCCCCTGGGTCCACTTCTCGCGGTTTTGCGCGGTCTTCCGGCCCCGGTCCTGCTCTGCGCGGAGTTCGGTCGCGGCTGTCATTTCTTCCCCTTAGCTGCGCCGGTTTGCTGCTCCACCACATTCGCTCCGAGGAAGCGTACAAAGATGAAAGCCACAAGAAAGATGATGATAAATGTGATGGTGGACAGGGCCGCCGCAGCGTTGAAGCCTTGCCTGATCTGGTTGATCACCAGGATGGAGAGTGTGGTGGTGTTGTTCGCTCCGCCGGTGAGGATGTACGGGAGGTCGAACATCCGCAGCGCGTCCAGGGTTCGGAACAGGATGGCCACCATCAGCGCCGGCTTCACCAGCGGCAGTGTGATCATCCGGAACCGTTGCCAGGCGCTGGCACCGTCGACCTTCGCGGCCTCGTAAACGTCGGCGGGGATCATCTGCAGGCCCGCGAGAATCAACAGCGCCATAAAGGGAGTCGTCTTCCAGACGTCCGCGATAATAACAGCCCATCTGGCCGGCCATTCGCTCCCGGTCCACAGGATTGTGGTGTTGAAGAGTTTGTTGCCGATGCCTTCGAAGGCGAAGATGAACAGCCACAGCTTTGCCGTAACGGCGGTGGGAATGGCCCACGGTACCAGGACTGCCGCACGCACCAGGCTGCGGCCTTTGAAGGCCCGGGCCATGATGATGGCCATCCAGAAGCCGAGCACCGTTTCCAGTGCCACAGTCACGACGGTGAAGAAAAAGGTTGTGCTGGTTGCGGACCAGAACTGCGCACCAAGCGTTCCCGGCGGGCAGGCCACGGTTCCGCCGCCGCCGGCAGCGCACTGCTGGAAAAGCCAGTTCACATAGTTGGAGAAGCCTGCCGGCCCGCCGGCGGTGAAAAGACCCGTAGCGGGGTCCAGTCCGGCATCTTTCTGGAATGACATCACCATGGCACTGATGATCGGGTACACGATCACGATTCCCAATGCCACAACAGTCGGCGCGAGGAGCCAGGATGCCCAGCGCCCCTGCGTCGCGATCCGGTTGTCCTCGCCTACACCCTTGGCCGCGGGCGGGACCGGGGCCCCGCCCGACGCCGGTGTCTTGACCGGCGTCGGGCCTGCTTCGGTTGTCATGATGGACCTACTGTCCCGCGCTGGCGGACTCTATGGACTTCTGCATATCAGACAGGGCCGCATCCACGGTCTTCTCACCCTTGATGGCAGCGTACGCATTGTCCTGGATGGCCTTGGTGACGGCCGGGTAGAACGGCGTGACGGGGCGGGGCACGGCGTTCTCGATCGACGTCTTCAGCACCGGCAAGTACGGGAGTTTGGCGACGAGTTCCTCATCGTCGTAGAGCGCGCCGAGAACGGGGGCAAGCGAGCCCTGGGTGGCAAAGAACTTCTGGCTCTCTTCAGAGGTGAGGAACTTCAGGAAATCCAGGGCCGTGGCCTTGTTCTTGGAGTAAACGCTGACAGCGGCGCTGTGGCCGCCCAGCGACGAGGCGCCGGGTCCGTCCTTGCCCGGGAGCGCAGCCATGCCCAGGACATCCTTGACTTTCGAGGACCCTTCAGTGGTGGCGAGGTTGTACACGTAGGGCCAGTTGCGAAGGAACAGCAGCTTGCCGTCCTGGAACGCCTGCCGGCTCTCCTCCTCCTGGAAGGTGATGGCTTCCTTCGGGATTTGACCGTCGGCGTAGGCCTTGGCCAGGTTTCCGAGGCCGGCTTTTGCTTCCGGCGTGTTCAGGCTGGGCTTGCCGTCCTTGTCCAATACCGAACCGCCCGCGGAGTTGATGGCCTCGGAGGCGTTGACGGTCAGCCCCTCGTACTTCTTGAACTGGCCCGAGTAGCAGCCCATGTTGTTGGCCGTCGCGATGGAGCACATGCTCATCATCTCGTCCCAGGTCTTCGGCGGCGTGGGAACCAGGTCCTTGCGGTAGTAGAGGATGCCGCCGTCGGATGATTCCGGTGCCGCGTAGAGCGTGCCCTTATAGGAGGCGGAGTCGACGGTTGGCTTCAGCATGGCGCCGGTATCGAGCGCCATCTTGTCCTTCAGCGGCTGCAGCCAGCCCTTGGCAGCAAATTCGGCCGTCCAGACGACGTCGACGCTCGCGACGTCGTAGCCGGTGTTCTTGGCCTGGAAGTTCTGGACAAGGTCGTCGTGCTGCTGGTCGGCATTGTCGGTCTGCTCCTTGAACGTGACCTGTTCATTCGGGTGCGCCGCGTTCCACTTCTCGAGCAACGGACGGACCACGTTGCTGTTGTCCTTGCCCTGGACGTAGGTGATGGGGCCCCGACTGTCGAGGCCCTGCGACGCGGCGTCGCCGGCGGGCGATCCGCCGCCGCTATTTCCGCCCCCGCCACAGGCGGAGAGGGTGAGGGCCAGGACGCCTGCTGTGGCTACGGGAACTAGGAACTTCGGGGTTTTCATGCTGGGTCTCCTCGCTGAGTACCGGACAGAAATCGGCAGTGCTTTGACGTGTCGAGAATCACAGTAATCAACAAGCGGGGCCGAATGCAAGCGTTTACACATACCTTTATGGAAAGGTGATGGTTGTGCTTGCGGCGAAGCCGCGCAACCCAGCAGCCGCGCAACAGTGGCGGTCGCGGCGCAATAGCGGCGGTCGCGGAACAGCGGCGGTCACGGACCCCGCTTAGGGTTCGCCCCACTTCCGCCACCGGCGCGGGCCCGCACGGCCCGGGTCAGCGGACCCGTTCCGCCCGTCCGAACCGCGACCGGGCACCCGAGGCGATATGAATAAGCACCGGGGTGCTTTTGCCGAGTGCAGCGTCGAGCGCTTCCACGAGGCCGGAGACCTCTGCTGCCAGCCGGTGCGGGGCCACGCCCTGGCGGGGCTGGACCCTGATTCTCAGGGCCGGTTCGCCGCGGAATTCGTAGGTCGCGACGGTGGCGCCGGCCAGGTCCGCACGGTCCGCCAGTGCCGCCCGGAGCGCCTGCTCGGCGACGCCACTGCCGATCCTGACGCTCCCGGGCACCGCGCCCGGATCCTGTTCGGACACGAGCAGGTTGGCGCGGCCTTTCCCCTGCTGCGCGGCCCAGGTCACCATGGCGACGATCACCAGCAGCAGTGCGAGCACCACCACAATCCAGAGCCAGCTCTCCTGGCTCCCCGGAACGCGGGTGCTGTCCAGGAGATTACGCCAGGAACTCCAGACTCCTGCCGCCCAACTGTGCCACCACACGCCCACCGCCGGCACGCTCGCCAGCAGGATGAGCAGAACGCCGAGGGCCAGAAGTTTGAGGCCGAGGACGGCGAGGAGGATCCGGTTGAGGATCCGCGGGGATCCAGTCATGCGCCGATCACCCCGGCCTGGGCTATATTGACTCGAACTTCAGGAAACGGGGACAGCCGCATGTCCCGCAGCTCATCCTGGACAGCGGCGAGAAGCACCTCGGGTTTCAGCGGGATTCCGGAGGTGGGACGGACGTTGACTTGGACCTGCTGACGGGACACCGTCACCATCACCTGCTGCTGACTCACGTTGGCGGCCACCCGTGCGCGGCGCGCCAGTGCGGAGGCAATCACCTCGTCGTCCACAACGACGGCGGCACGGCCGTCCCGCAGAAGGTGCCGCGCCCGGCGTCCCGGCAGGATGGCGTTTAGGAAAAAGAACAAACCCGCCATCACCAACACCGCGCCGGCCACGCCAAGCAGCAGCGGCGGAATCCCGCTCGGGAGCGCCACCGCCTGTTCCGCCGCAGTCTGGGGATCCACAAGCCACGCGGGCTGTCCGATGGCCCGGACCGCGGTTTCGAGGAGGGCAAAAACGCACAGGACAATAACCAGGGCTGCGGCGATGATCGAGGCAACGGCGCGTGAGGAGTGGGTCTCGCGCTTGAGGATCTGCTGGACGCCCTTGGCGCCGGCCCCTGCAGGTGCCGTGTTCCCGGCCGACGGGGCGTCGGCCGGAGCGGGCGGGATGTTGCGCCCGCTCCCAGCAGCAAGATCGGAGGTATGGCTCACCGGACCCGCCCCCTTCCCTCATGCTGGCGCCGCTGATCCGGATGTCAACCCGGCTCAGCCGGGCACCGCTCAGCTCGGTCACCCGGCGGAGAATCTCGGCTTTGGCAGCCACGGCACGATCCCAGACGGAACCGCCAAAACCCGCGACCCGCCCGGCGTCCCGCAGCACCGCGGTCAGCGGCGGGACGGTGATGGGCGCGACGACGGACAGCGCCAGCAACCCGTTATCGTCAGACCATGCGGCGCGGACCTCCTGCGGGGTGACGCCGAGGGCTTCGGCCGCGGCGGTCTGCGCCACGCTGGTGAGCGCCTGGTTGCTGATCCTGGTGTGTCCGGACCGCACCGTACCGTTCGGCCCGGCAGCGTCACTCATGAGGAAGAACGCCGGCCTGTGAGGGCGTCAAGCACGCTACGCAGGTCCAGTTTCCCTTCCGCGGCGCGGCCCAGCAGGGCGCCGATTCCCATGAACAACAAGGCGCCGAGAAAGCCCCAGACGCCGAACTGAAAGGACATAAACGCGACGAACGCGCCGACTGCGATCCCCGCAACTGTCAGATTCACTGGATTGCCTCCGTTGCCGCCCGGGCCTCGGCCGGGGATCCGGATTTCGCCGGGCCAGGCACGTAGACGTCATTGATGTCGATGTTAACTTCGATGACCTGAAGACCAACGAGCTTCTCGACCGCCGAGTACACGGCGGCGCGGATCTGGTCCGCCAAGGCGTGAAGGGGTGTGCCGTAGAGCGCTACCAAATCGATGTCGACGGCCACTTGGGTATCGCCCACTTCAGCGCGGACACCGGCGGCATGGTCAGCACTGCCGACGGCGTCGCGGAAAGCCCCCAGCGCCCGGGACGGACCCGATCCCAAGGAATACACGCCGGGGACTGCGCGGGCGGCAATGCCCGCGACCTTCGCCACAGCGGTCTCGGATATGACGGTGCGGCCACCACCGGGCATCGGCACCTCGGCGGACATCCCGGCCACCGCTGCGGCTGCGGGCTGAGAATTCTGGTATTCCATGCGGCGCTTCCCCTTCCTCTTTATGACCACCCTAGTCCCTGGCCCCGACAAGGCGACCGCTTCGGGGCCAGGGTCGGCCGGGAGGTTAGGAACCGGTGCCGGATTCCTGCTATTTGCAGTTGGCGGTGAGCCAGCTCTGCACCGGCGCCATGGCGTCCTGCAGTTTCCCGCTGGAAAAAACTGTCTGGTCCGTGATTCCAGCGATGGCCACTTGGCTGAGGATGGTGAAGTCGGCCTTGATGCTCTCGGGTGCCCGCTTGGCGGTGCTGCTCAGTTCTGTCTTGGTCTGTTCCAGCTCGGCGGCAGTGCCCTGTGCGGCCGCAAGAGGCAGCAGGGTGGAGCCGGTGGCCTGCTCGGAAATCGCGGCGCAAGCCTCGCCCGCCGTAGCAAAGTCGCCCCAGGGGCTGGAGGAGCTGCTGGGACTCGCCGTTGCCGACGACGGCGCGGCGCTGGCAGCCGCGGACGACGGCGCGCTCCCGGCGTCCGGCGCAGAACAGCCGGTGAGGGCCAGTGCGGCCAGGAAAGTGCAAGTGGTCAGAGCTCGTGCAGTATTCTTCAAGATCACGTGTAGGAATCACTTTTCGGTTGAGATTGCACCACCGGCCCGATCAGGCTGCCGGCGGTCGTAGCGTTCTTTCCCCAGCGTGCGAGTCTAGCCGTGCTGGCGGGCGGCCCCACATCTCGACGAGTCGGTCCCGGGGTTTGCCGCCGAAAGCAGCCTTGGCGCACAATTTGACCTCCGCTAAATTCTGATGAAATTGCGGTCTGCGATGCCCCGCAGTGGTGAAGTACTGAGACCTGGCCGCTTGCTGCGCGCTCCTTATCCGGCAGTCCGCGCGCTGCACTAGTTGGACAGGAGGCGCAGAAGCCTCATGGGAGGCTGTTTGTCGCTGCGGTCTTCACCCGGCGTGCGGTCCAAGCTCATGCTGAGTACTGGCGTAGTATGCCGCGGTCATGTCCTGCTTGGAGCGGCCCTGAGAGGCGACGCGTTCGAGCCGCGCGGCGGCCGCCTCGGCACCGTGGAGCCGAAGACCGTGTTCCCGGGCGGCCTCGAGGACGAAGTGTGCGTCCTCGAGGGAGGTTTCGACGGCGAAGGACGCCGGTTCCAGCCGGTCGTCGAGGATCAGACCGGCTTTGGTTCGCAGGAATGGCAGATCGAGGCCCGTCCCGCAGGTTTCCCCTCGCCTTGGCGGGCGTGGCCGTCGCCAAGGGAGAGCATGGCCACCGGGTACGTTGACGGGCAGGTATAGCGTGGCCCCCGCCCTCACTTCCGGCGTGTCCATGTTGCCGCGGTGGGTGGACGGTGTCACAGCCAGGCGGACCTCCCGCTCCCCGGGCGACGCCTAACCTGCCGCGCATCGGATCCAGCGGCAGGTTCAGCACGAAGTCGGACCGGCGCGCACGGAATGTTGCGGTCCAGGATTCGAGGTCGATGTTATGGAACCAGACGCGCTCTTCGAGCGGCGAGGAGAGCATCGCGGTCTCGTGGGTTGGAGTCAACACCCCGAACAGCGGGAAGGTGCTGCCTAAGCTCATCCGGCGACTGCCCCTTCCTGGCCCGTTCCCCTGGCCGGCCAAGTGCTTCATGACGGCCGTGCGCTGACCCAGCGGAACTCCCATCCCTCAAAGGTCTCCGCGGCCGGCCTTCCCGGAACTATTTCCATGCAGCGATCCGCCCACGCGGAGTTCTCCAATGAGCCAACGTCTAGTGACGCCACGGTCCGGCTAATGTCCTCGAACCTGGGCGCGGATGCAGACTCCCGGGCCCCGGGCTCAACAGCACGTCGACGGCCAGCGGCGCTAAATCATTCGGCGGGGCCGAACGGCTGGTCGAAGGTGCCTCATGGACGCCGAACAAGTGCGGTCATAGTGTGAAAACACAGCGTGAAAGTCACGCGGTGAAAACGAAAGAAGTGTTATGGCCAAGGTTTTGCTCGTCCTCTACCCGGATCCCGTGAACGGCTACCCCACCTTCCCGGAAGACTACGCGCGGGACACCGTCGCGGCGTTGACCGACTACCCCAACGGCCAGACCCTCCCTACGCCCGAGGCCATCGACTTCACTCCGGGCGAGCTGCTCGGATCGGTTTCCGGCGAGCTGGGCCTGCGCAAGTATCTCGAGGCCGCCGGCCACGAACTCGTTGTCATCAGCGACAAGGACGGCACCGACTCCGACTTCGACCGCGAGCTGGTCGACGCCGACGTCATCATCTCCCAGCCTTTCTGGCCCGCATACCTGACCCCGGAGCGAATCGATAAGGCCAAGAACCTCAAGATCGCCATCACCGCCGGCATCGGCAGCGACCACGTTGACCTCAAAGCCGCCAACGAGCACGGCATCACGGTCGCCGAGGTCACCTACTCCAACAGCCTCGCCGTCGCTGAACACACGGTCATGCAGGTGCTGGTCCTTGTCCGCGACTTCGTGCGCCAGCACCAGATCGCGGTGGAGGGCGGCTGGAACATCGCCGACGCAGTGGAGCGCTCCTATGACCTCGAAGGCATGGACGTTGGCATCTTCGCCGCCGGCCGTATCGGCCGCGCCGTCATCGAGCGCCTGGCTCCGTTCGGTGTGCACCTGCACTACACGGACCGTTTCCGGCTGCCCGCGGAGTACGAGGAGAAGTACAACCTGGTGTTCCACGAGAACATCGAGGGCCTCGTCAAGAACATCGACGTCCTCACCGTGCATGCACCGCTTACCGATGAGACTGCAGGGCTCCTGGACGCGGAGCTGCTGTCCACCATGCGCCGCGGCGCCTACATCGTCAACCCGGCCCGCGGCGCAATCGCCGACCGCGACGCGATCGTCAACGCCCTGGAGTCCGGCCAGCTGGCCGGCTACGCCGGCGATGTGTGGGCGCCCCAGCCGGCCCCGGCCGACCACCCGTGGCGCACCATGCCGAACAACGCGATGACCACGCACACCTCCGGCACATCCCTGCCCGCGCAGGCCAAGTACGCCGCCGGCACGCGCGAGATCCTCGAGGACTTCTTCGCAGGGCGCTCCATCCGCACGGAGTACCTCATCGTCGAAGGCGGCACCTACGCCGGCACCGGAGCGCATTCCTACGCCAAGCAGGCAGAACCGGCCCGGTAGGGTCGATGCGGAGGCCGCTTGCCGCTCACCGCGGCGGACGGCACCGCGAAACCGGCGACCAGGCGCCCGGGCACCGGTAACACGGCCCCGGTCCCGGCCGCCTAACAGACGGGATGTTATGCTCCTGACCCAACTTGGATACTTCGTGGCCCTGGCGCGCGAGGCGCACTTTGGGCGGGCAGCCGCGGCTTGCTTCGTCTCACCGTCAACACTCTCCGAGTCCGTGCGCAAGCTGGAGGTAGAGCTCGGTGTGCCGCTGGTGCGCCGTGGACACGCATACGAGGGGCTTACCCCCGAAGGGGAGCTCGCGCTGCCGTGGGCGCGGCGCGTCGTGGCGGACCAGGCAGCGCTGACCGGGGAGCTCTCCGCGGCCCGCGGGAAGCTCACCGGCACTGCGCGGATCGGCACGATCCCGTCCGGGATCGCTGCCGCCACGCAAGTGGTGTCTGCGCTAACGGAGGCCCACCCACTGTTGCGCTCAACAGTGCGGACCGGCCTGAGCAGCGAAGACGTCGTGGCCCGGCTGCGCGCTTTCGAGCTGGATGCCGGGATCATTCACCCCTCGGCCGCGGACGGCCTGGACCTGGTGGCGGCGGACCTGCCGGACGCTACCAGTGTCGTGGTTGCCTCGCCGGGAATGTTCGACGAGGCGTTGGACGCCGTGAGCGGCACGATGCTGACTTCCGTGCAGTTGGGGCTCCTGGCGCCGGGAATGCGGGCGCGCCAGCTTGCCGATGAAGCGTGGCGGGAAGCCGGCCTGGACGTGCGGCCCGCCGCTGAAGCGGACTCCATCGACGCACTGCTCGGACTCGTCGGGTCCGGGATGTGGGCCGTGGTGGTGCCCGAGTCTGCCGTGGCCACCCGGCGCAAAGACCCGTCGATTCACGTCCTGCCGCTGAGGGATCCCACCATCTCCACACCATTGTCCGTAGTGCGACTGGCCACCAAACCGGTGCCGGCGCTTATGCGCGCACTGGACGACGCCGCGCGGGCCGTGGTGGCCCGGCCGCGTCCATCTTCACCACTTTCGTAGCCGGACCGGGATTGCCGGGGCCGGTGCCCCATCGCGATCTGAAAGGTCCCCCATCATGTCACCCGTCTATTCCTCACCCCAGAAAGCACAGCCGGGGACAAGGCTGTCCGACCCGCCATCCCCATCCGCCTCGTCCCACGGAACGAGGTGGGCCCGCACCTGGGCCTCCTCCCGACGCATAATGACGCCGACGCAGCCGCGCGCGCCTTGGTCTGCGATCCTGGTGGCGGCTTTGGGCGGGGCACTGACCATCACGGTGCTATCGCTCACCGGGGACGCCGTCGGAACGCCCATTCTCATTGCGGCCTTCGGCTCGTCCTGCGTCCTGGTCTTTCTCCTGCCCGACGCCCCGCTGTCGCAACCCATCAACGTGGTCGGCGGCCACATGGTCTCGGCGCTGTGCGGCGTCGTCGCGCATGCTTTCCTTCCCACTGCGTGGTGGAGCCTGGGCCTGTCCGTCGGCGCGGCCATGGCGGCAATGGCAGCGCTGCGCATCATCCACCCGCCCGCCGGGGGCACCCCTATCGCGATCCTGT
The DNA here is from genome assembly GCF_024124825.1 of Arthrobacter sp. H16F315. Classification (GTDB taxonomy): domain Bacteria; phylum Actinomycetota; class Actinomycetes; order Actinomycetales; family Micrococcaceae; genus Arthrobacter. The sequence goes on from NZ_JAMXSS010000002.1 coordinate 578,214, forward strand.
TGGCCCACGAGGGGTGGGGCTACCTGCTCACACCAGTCCTGGCGGGTTCACTCATCCTCACGGCATGCGCCCTGCTCTACCGCGTGCTGCTCCGGGCTCGCGCCGCAAGATAGGCGCATCGACTGCACCGCCAACCTCGTATGCCGGCTTTCCTGCCCTGTGGCCGGTGGCGGCGTTGGGTGACCCAGGGGAGCCCGGCGTGCCCCGCCGCACACATGAGCCGGGCCCCCGCTGCGCAAGGTCCTCCAAGGCATCGGGCCCGGTCCGTCTTCATGGAAACCTCCGAGGTCCTCCAGTAAGTCCGCAATGTCCAGACATCGAGGCTCGTGGACGGCGATCCGCGAGGACAGGTTCCAGGAAACAGCGGCTGCGGCCAAGGCCCTGATGGAAGAAGCCGACGACGGACGAGCCACAGACAATGCACCTTGACGGGCCTCTCCATCATCGAGGGGCCCGTCACCATGTATCGCGTCTCGGTCTGCAAACCCGGGCGCGGCCCCTGAACCCGAAAGAGCGACCGGCCGGCCCGCCATGCTGTTGTTTCCGACGCCGATGATGCGTTTGCGCGATCCGACAAACGCGCAACGCGAGACCCGGGACCGGCGCACCTTCGCCCCTGACACGCCGGGGATTTACACACGTCTTGTCCGCTAACCCGGTAGCCCGGGGTTAGCGGCATCCGCGGCGTTAAAGAAGAAAAGCACCAGTTCCAAAAGAACTGATGCTTCCCAGTGGTGGCTCCGACCGGCGTCGATCCGGTGACCTTTCGATTTTCAGTCGAACGCTCTACCAACTGAGCTACAGAGCCTAGGTGACATGTCACCATGATGGCCGGAATTTCTTCTGACCATCAGAGCGACCCTGACGGGACTTGAACCCGCGACCTCCGCCGTGACAGGGCGGCGCGCTAACCAACTGCGCTACAGGGCCTTGCTATTTTCTTGCTTCTCTGCAGTATCGCTACTGCAATTTTTCAAGGCTCTTAGCCTACCAGACTTTCCAATCCGGCCTGACCAGTTCCTTGCGTACCCCCAACGGGATTCGAACCCGTGCCGCCGCCGTGAAAGGGCGGTGTCCTAGGCCGCTAGACGATGGGGGCCAAGACTCAATTCGGCTCACCAGGGCAAAAATAAAGGGCCGAAGCCGTTCGTTTCTGTCCTTTCGAGTTGCTCCGAACTGGACTATAAAACTATAAGGGCAGACGCCCGGAATTTCCAAAATCTCTAACCGCCCGGCTCCGGAGTGCTCAGCTGCGCTGGATTGTCTCCTGCTGCGCCCGCTCGACATCGTCGGCCGGTTCCAGCTCTCCCCTGGCCCGCAGGCCGGTGATGACGCCGCCAATATCGTCCGTCGACCGGTTCTGGCTGAGCTTTCGTTTTGCTTCCACCCTCGTAATGACTAGTTCGACGCCGACGATTGCCCGGAGCTGGCCGGCGATGAAGCGGGCGGGCGCGTCGTCCACCGACCAGGGGTCCGCCGAGGCTGCTTCATGCAGTGCGGTCAGCCGCCGGACCAGGTCCTCCACCCAGGCGGGGTCGTCATGGATGACGAGCCGGCCGTAGACGTGCGCGGTGGTGTAGTTCCACGTTGGCACCACCCTGCCGTGTTCGGCCTTGGACGGGTACCAGGACGGGGAAATGTAGGCATCGGCCCGCTGGATGATGACCAGGGATTCGCCCAGGGCCGGCTGCAGCCACTGGTCGTTGTTGCGGGCGACGTGGCCCAGCAGCGCCCCGTGCTCACCCGCCTCCGGGTCATAGACGAACGGCAGCAGCGTCGCGAGCAGTCCACTCTCCGTTGATGTCACGAGGTTGGCCGCCCCGGGGTTCGAGAGCAGCTCCTTGATGGCAAGCCGGTCGGCGGAGAAATGCGAGGGGACGTACATGGGGAATTCCTTGGGGTGTTGAGCGATGTGCAATGCGGAACGGCTGACAGCTTCAGACTACGAGCATGACAGCCAGGGTGACCATGACCAGGGCGATGCCGCCGTCGAGCACGCGCCAACTGCCGGGCCGGGCGAACACCGGCGCGAGGAACCGGGCACCGGCGCCGAGAGCGGCAAACCACACGATGCTGCCCAGCCCGGCCCCGGCAGCAAACCACCACCGCCCGTCCGGTCCGTGGGTGCCGGCCAGGGACCCCAGCAGCAGGACGGTGTCCAGGTAGACGTGGGGGTTGAGCCAGGTCAGGGCGAGGCAGGTTCCCAGCGCGGCCGCCCAGGTTCCCTTCTGCCCGGCCCCAGGCAGGGATGCCCGCGTTCCGCGGATGGCCCGCATGGCAGCCATCGCCCCGTACGCCAGGAGGAAGGCGGCACCCGCCCAGCGCACGACCTCGAGGACCGCGGGCGCCCGCTCGATGACCACGCCCACCCCTGCCACACCCAGAATGATCAGCACGAGGTCGGACAGGGCACAGACGGCAACAACCAGCACGACGTGCGAGCGCTGGACGCCCTGCCGGAGCACAAAGGCGTTCTGGGCACCGATGGCGACGATGAGGGACAGTCCGCTGGCGAGGCCCGAAAGGAGGGAGAGGATCATGGGTTCCACGCTAGAGGGCACCGGAACATGAATCCAGGTAATAATTGTTGGCCAACATAAGATGAGCTAATGATTGATATCCATCCCGACCAGGCCCGGACCCTGGCCGCCATTGTGGCCCACGGAAGCTTCGAGGCCGCCGCCAGCCACCTGCGCGTCACGGCGTCGGCGGTGAGCCAGCGCGTCCGCGCCCTCGAAGTGGCCGTCGGCCGGCCGGTGCTGAAACGGACCCGCCCCGTGGAACTCACGTCCTCCGGCCACGCGGTGGTGCGCTTCGCCCGGCAGCTGGACATGCTCTCCGCCGATCTGGCCGAAGAGCTGCAGCCCGGCGCGCAGCCCGCCAGCGTCCGGCTGACCCTCGTCATCAACAGCGATTCCCTGCACACCTGGGCGCTGCCCGGGCTGGCGGCCGTGGCGGACAGGGTCCAGCTGGAGATTCTGCGCGAGGACCAGGACTACTCCCTGGAGCTCCTCCGCAGCGGTGCCGCGTCCGCGGCCATCACCACCACGGCCAAGGCGACGCCAGGCTGTTCCTCCCGGCGGCTGGGTGTCATGCGCTACCTGCCGGTCTGCACGCCGGACTTCGCCGCCCGGTGGTTTCCCGCCGGGGCAACGCCGGAAACGCTCGCGGCCGCCCCCGTCATCATGTTCGACCGCAAGGACGACCTGCAGGACCGGTACCTGCGGGACGTGGGCACCGTGGGACTCCAGCCGCCGCGGCACTTCGTCCCGGCCGCCCATGAGTTCGGCGAAGCCATCCGTTGGGGGATGGGCTGGGGGCTGCTCCCCGAAATCGAGGTCTCGGCGGAGCTGAAGCGCCGTACGCTCGTGCCTTTGGACCCTGCAGCACATGTGGATGTGCCCCTCCACTGGCAGCAGTGGCGGCACGGATCGACCGCGCTCGACGAGGTCGCTGCGGCCATTTACGCCGCCGCCCGCCCCCTGCGGTGAGCCGCGCCGGCAGCCAGGTCCCGGCCGGCCGCAACTGCCGGGGACTCGGCTGGACGTGGCCGATTTCCGCCAGTCCCGAAGACCCTGGACGCACTAGATTGGCTGTATGGCAACAACAGCCCAGACAGGCTCCCCCAACCGGACAGCGCGCCCACGGACGGCACCGACAGCGTGCCGCCGAACACTCCCGCAGCCCAGCCCTTGAAGCGCGCCCCCGAACCGGGACAGATCAGCCGGCTCGGCATTGCCGCCGTCATCGTCACAGTGGTTCTGTGGGCCTCGGCCTTTGTGGGCATTCGAGCCGTGGGGCCCAGCTTCTCCCCGGTTCCCTGACCCTCGGCCGGCTGGCGATTGCCGCCGTCGTTCTTGGCCTTGTGGTGTTGCCGCGCCTGCTGAAAAACAGCAAGCTCCCCCGGGGACGCGAATGGTGGCCGATCCTGGCCTACGGCATCATGTGGTTCGGCGGCTACAACGTCGCACTGAACGCCGCAGAACATCTCCTCGACGCCGGCACGGCGGCCCTGCTGATCAACGTCAACCCGATTATGGTCGCCATCATGGCTGGGGTGATCCTCAAGGAAGGCTTCCCGCGCTGGCTGATTATCGGCAGCCTCGTTGCGTTTGGCGGGGTTGCCGTGATCGCGCTCGGCTCCGGTCAGCGGTCGCCGGCGGACGTCACCGGGGTGCTGCTCTGCCTGCTGGCCGCTGCCCTGGCCGCGGTCAGTGTGATCGTGCAGAAGCCCGTGCTGCGGAAGATTCCCGCTGCCCAGGCCACCTGGTTCGGAATCATGGTCGGCGCCGTCTGCTGCCTGCCCTTCAGTGGACAACTGTTTGCCGAACTGCAGGCCGCCCCGCTGCCGGCCACCCTGGGACTCGTTTACCTCGGCGTATTCCCCACCGCGATTGCCTTCACCACCTGGGCCTACGCACTCTCGATGATCGATGCCGGCCGGCTCGCCGCCACCACCTATCTGGTGCCCGGCACCACGATCCTCATTTCCTGGCTGGTGCTCGGCGAGATCCCTACCGTCTGGGGTCTGGTGGGCGGTGCCATCTGCCTCGTGGGGGTTGGGCTGACCCGGCGCAGGTCCCGCTGATTCGGCGCTAGGGTTTCAGCTATGCCAGCTTCCCTGCCGCCAGGCCTGCCAATCATCCCGGACCGACCGGACGGGCCGGACGACGGCGGAGACGGCACCGGCCACACCCGCGCACCGTTCCCGATGTCCGAGTCGGACTTCGAAGCCGCGGTGAGTGATGCCCTGGACCACATCCCGGCTGAACTCGCCAAGACCATGAACAATGTGGCCATCTTCATCGAGGACGACTACATCCCCCAGCCCGGCGAGGACCCGGACACCGTGCTGCTGGGCTTATACGAGGGCGTGCCGCTGACCGAACGGGACTCGTGGTGGGACGCCGGCTCGCTGCCGGACCGCATCACGATTTACCGCGCGCCGATCCTGGAGATCTGCGAATCCCGCGAGGACGTGATCGAGGAAGTGACTGTGACGGTGGTCCACGAGATCGCGCACCACTTCGGCATCAGCGACAAGCGCCTGCACGAACTCGGCTGGGGCTAGCCCGGCAGTCACCGGCGCACGGCCACAGCCGCGCCCTCCCTTGCCCTTGCCGGGCCCGGGCCCGGGAGGACCGTCGCGGGACAGCGCTGTGCGCCCATTGTGGCGACACACCCGGCACAATGACAACAAATGACATTGTTGTTGTTTATGTTATTGATGTGACCATTGTTGCCAAAGTGGCAATTGGCACGTAGCCTCGACCGTGCTGGGGATCAGCCGCGGGTTTTCATCTGCCGGAAACCCGGCCCGCCCGCTCCAGCCCGACACTGCAACGAGGTTGACCCATGATTTGGACCGGTTCCGGCCGAAAGACGGCCGCACTGTGCGCCTCAGTTGTACTTCTGGGATCCTTGGCCCTGCCCGCCAACGCCGCCACCCTGCCGCCGGCCTTCCAGGTCCCGGCCTCGCCGGCGGTCCCCTCTCCTGACGAGATCGCAGCCGCAAAAGCCAGTGAAGGCGCGACTGCAGCCCAGGTCACCTCGATTGACCGGCTGCTGGCCGACGCCTCCGCAGCCCAGGACACCAGCCTCGCCGCCTCCCTGCAGGCCAATAACGCTTACGGCGAAGCCCTCGGGGAGCTCCAGACGCGTCGGGACGCCGCCACGGTTGCCGCCGCCAAAGCCTCCGCAGCCGGGATGGAACAGCAGAAAACGCGCAAGCAGATCGGCCAGCTCGCCGGCGACCTCTACCGCAACGGCGGACTTAATCCCGCACTGAGCAGCTTTGTCAGCGGCAGCGGCAACGCCCTGCAGCAGGCCGCAACCCTCGAAGCCGTGACGGCCGGCCGAACCAGGGCCTTCGAATCGGCAGAAACCGCGGCCGCGGCCGCGGAATCGCTGACCGCCGCCGCCGCCGACGCCAACCGGGCCGCCGATGAAGCCGCACGGACGGCGGAGGCACGGAAGCTCGACGCCGAGCATGCCAACGAGGCCCAGCGGACGGCCGTCGCCGAGGCCAAAGCGCAGCGGACCGTGCTGGTGGAACAGCTCGCGGATCTCAAGAACACCACGGTTGCGTTGGAATCGGCCCGGGTGGATGCCCTGGAACGTCAGCGCCAGCAGGATCGGCTCGGGGCAGTCACTGCTGCCGCAGCCCCGGCGGCAGGGTCGCAGGCCGGCGTCGGGACTCCCTCCACAAACACCTCCGCTGCGGGAAATGCCGCTCCCGGGCTCAACCTCCCGGCTGCCCCGGTCATCACCGTTCCGAACCCGGCTCCGCCAGCCGCCGCGCCGATCCCGGCACCAGCACCGGCACCCGCGCCAGCCCCCGTCCCAGCCCCGGCACCCGCGCCAGCCCCCGTCCCAGCCCCGGCACCAGCGCCGGCACCCGCCCCCGCGCCGGCACCCGCCCCCGCGCCCGGCGGCTCCAACCAGACCGCGATCTCCGTGGCTCTCGGCAAGGTGGGGTCGCCCTATTTCTACCAGTACGGCGGAACGGGGCCTTATGGCTTCGACTGTTCCGGCCTGGTGCAAAACGCGTTCGCCGCTGCCGGGAAGTACCTGCCCCGCACCGCGTCCCAGCAGTTCGCCCAAGCCCCTGTGCACGTTCCGCTGTCGCAGGCCATCCCCGGAGACCTACTGGTGTGGGGCTCCGCACCGGGGTTTTATCACGTTGCGATCTACCTCGGCGGCGGCCGTGTGGTCCAGGCGCTGAACGAGGACGCCGGGCTTACCGTGACGGACCTGGCCTATATGTCCGGGATGCAGCTGTACCCCGTCGCCGCCCGGTACTGACCCGGGGTCCGCCGTCGCCGGTTTGCCGGCGGGCGTCCTAGGAGAGTACGTCCTTCGTGATGAACCTGCCGTAGGCGAGTGCGCCGAAGATGGCGACGTAGCCACCCTGCAGGAGCACATTCGCCAGGAATGAATCCCACACGACGGGCTGGCGCAGCAGGTCCGCGAAGTCCAGCCAATAGTGGCTGAAGAGCCACGGGTGCAGCCATTCGAGCTGCGGGAGCGCATCCAGGACCTGTGCGAGCACCGAGAGCACCACCGTGGATGCCATCGCCCCCACCGGCACGTCAGTGAGGGTGGACATCAGGAGCCCGATCGCCGAGAGACCCATCAGCGAGACCGTAAGGTAGGCCGCGATCAGCAGCAGGCGCAGCAACGCATCGGCCGCACCGATCGAATCGCCGGAGAGCAGCGTGACCGGTCCCACCGGGAAGAGCAACGCCCCGATTGCGGCCCCAACCAGAGCCACGACCAACGGCGCGGCCACGGCGAAGACGACCGCCCCGGTGTACTTCACGAGCAACAGCCGGACCCGGCCCGCGGGCGCCACCAGCAGGTACCGCAGGGTGCCCAGGCCGGCCTCGCCGGCCACGGTATCCCCCGCCACGACGCCTACGGTCAGCGGCAGGAACAATGGAACGGCGACGAGCATGGCTGTCACGCCGACAAACAGACCGTTCTGGGAAATCCGGTCCAGGAACGCCGGTCCCCGGCCCGGCGGCGCCGCGGAGGACACCCGGACGGCCACGGCGATCAGGACCGGAATTGCCGCGAGCGCACCCAGCATCGCCCAGGTGCGGCGGCGGCGGAAAAGTACCCCGAGTTCCGAGGCGAGCAGCCCATGCCCCCACCGGCCACCGCGATGGGGCGCAGGCTCCGGGCTGTGGTCCGGTGCCGCACGGTTGCTCTCGCCCGGGTCTGCCGCCCCGCCGGGGCCGGGCTCTTTACCGGACAACATCAAAACCCTCCCCCGTAAGCGCCACAAAGCGTTCTTCCAGACTGACCTGTTCCGTGGCGAAGCCACGCACCCGGACCCCGGCCGCCACCAGCGCGGCGACGATCGCCTCCGGAGCCACGGCTGGATGGCCTGCCGACGCGGGGAACGGCGCATAGATCACCCCGTCACCGCCAGAAGGAGTGCCGGCCGGAAGGTCCGGTTCCGGGCTCAAACCCAGCCGGACCAGCACCTCCGCCGCAGCCCCCGCATCCGGGCTCACGAGCCTGATCCGCGGCTGACCGCCCTGGCGCAATTCCGCGAGGGTCCCCTGGGCCACCAGACGGCCCGCACTCATAACGGCCGCGTGGGTGCAGATTTGCTCCACTTCTGCCAGCAGGTGGCTGGAGACAAACACCGTGGCTCCGTCAGCCGCCAGTGAGCGCACCAGGCTGCGGACCTCCCGGGTTCCCTGTGGATCCAGCCCGTTCGTGGGTTCATCCAGGATCAGGAGTTCGCGCGGGGCCAGCAGGGCATTGGCGATGCCGAGCCGCTGCTTCATACCCAGCGAATATGCCCTGACTTTCTTGTCCGCCGCGTGCGTCAGGCCCACCCGCTCCAGCGCCGACTGCACGCGGGCCTTCCGGCTGGCGGCGGAAACGCGGGGATCCGCGGCATCGAAGCGGTACAGGTTGTCAGCCCCGGAGAGAAACGGGTAGAAAGCAGGCCCTTCGACCAGGGCTCCCACCCGGGGCAGCACACCGTGCAGTTGCCCCGGCATCTCCTGCCCCAGGACCCGGACGGAGCCGGACGTGGCCTCGGCCAGCCCGAGCAGGAGCCGGATGGTGGTGGTCTTCCCTGAGCCGTTGGGACCAAGGAAGCCGAACACAGAGCCCTTGGGCACTGCAAGGTCGACGCTGTCGACGGCCAGTTGCCGCCCGAAGTGCTTGCTCAGACCGGTGGTCTCGATGCTCAGTTCCGGCACCGGCGCGGCGGCGGTCACGCGGCAGTCACCGGATGGTTCACTGCGGCGTGGCGGCGGCCTGCAACCGCTCCAGCGGCACCGAACCGACGAAGATCCGCCCGTCGTCGAGGATCAGTACATTTAGCAGCGACGTCGACACGAGGCGCCCTCCCGGGACGGCGACGGCAAGCTGATCCAACAGTGCTGCGTTGCCGGAACCTGATCCTTCGGGAAGCGAGGGACCGGGCTGAAGCGGGTTGTCGGTCGCCGGGTCCGGGGCCCCGTTTTGTCGCTGGGTCCGGCCCTGCAGCGCCGCGGCGCCCGCCGGGACCTCGAGCACCGACTCCCAGCCGCTGCCGGTGACAGCGGGCCGCGTCGCCTCTTTCGGCTTTGCGGTATCCGACGGCGGTGTGGCGGCGTCGGCGGAATGATCCGGCAGCGGAACTTCTTGCACCGTTGCCCCGGGCGGCGGGGTGAAGTTGAATAGCGAAGCGTCCGGGGCCTCAAGCTTGAGGCTCGTGAAAGCCAGGCTGAAGACCGGTTCGGCCTGTCCCCGGGCCTTCACCTCGACGCGGAGCGGGAGTCCGGTTTCGCCGTCGACGGCGATGGCGACGGAGCCCATCAAGGTGACATCCGAGGTCGGGGTCATCAGGAGGTTGTATGCCGGCCGGCCCGCCACCTGAACGTCCGGAGCCACGGTCACCTCAGTACCCGGGTCGACGGTAGCAAGCAGTTTGTCCGCCAGCTCGCCGGGGGTTGCTGCCGGTCCGGGGTCTGCCTGGTGGGCACCCGCATCACCGGCGGGGAGCCGGGTGTGGGCGGCGGTGTTGTCCTTGGAGTTGTAGAGCCACAAATCATTGCCGCGCCGGATCGCGTCCCGCTCGGCCATCCGGTCCATGACCTGCACCCGGGCGTTCCCGGGGCCGTCAAGGTAGACGCGTGCCGTGTGGGACCCCGTGAGCAGCTCCAGCCATGCTGCTTCCGGTGCTGCCGCCTCCGGGGCCGACTTCGGAAGCTCGGGAAGGCCGGTCGCGGAGTTTTGTTCCAGTGTTCCGGAGAGGGATTTGCCGGTGTGCTGGGCGATTAGGAGCAATACCTGCTGGGGGTCTTCTCGGGGAGCCGGTCCCCGGCCTTCGCGGGCAGGGATCCGGCCAGGACCCCGGCCGCGATCACGGCCGGCACCGTCAACGCGGGGATCCAACGCAGCCATTTGCGCGTCATTGTGACGGCGCTCCAACCTTGCAGCTCATGATTCAACTGTACGCCCGGGGTTGTTCGGTTTCACCAGTGCCTGCCGAATTGGTTTGGGTGGACTGCCGCCGCGGCAAAACCCCCGCCGGGCGCTCAGGTCAGCACGTTCAGCGTCAGCTCGACCGCCCCGAGCACAAGCGCGAGCACCGAGGTCCCCAGCCCGGCAACGAGCAGCAGCCCGGGGTGCGCAAGTCCGACAACAACACGCCTGAACCGCGGGCGCCGGCGCAGGAACTTCTCCGGCACCAAGGACGAAGCGGGGTCCTGTTTCCAGCCGCGGAGACGCCGGAGGAACCACGCACAGCGGACGATAAACGCCAGCCAAAGCACGGAGACGACCAGCGGAACGGCGGCCAGCAGGAGATTAAACCCCACGGCCGTAACCTCCCGCTCGGAGGCGCCGACGAGGGACTGGATAGTCGTGGAAATCGAGGCGCTTATGACCACCGAGACACCCCACACGAGAAATGCGGCCGTGAGGGCCAGGAACCGCACGAAGAAGTGCCCCAGCACGGAATCCTTGCGCCGTTTAAGATGCCGTCGCGGGGTGGCATGCAGCAAGGCGACAGTTGCCAGCACCGTTGGCAGTGCGGCCATTCCGACCAGCACAGACCAGGCCCAGCCAGCGTAGTCGAAGACGTCGTCCGCAACGATCAGCGCTGCCCAGAACCCGGTCCAGGCCCAGCCGGCGGTCAGCGGGCGGCGGACCAGCCAGCCGGGGAGCCAGGGATCGTCTACGCCGGGCCCCGGGATGGGACCCGGCGCCGGCGCGGCCGGGTCTGTCCCGGCGTCGTCCGATATCGGGGGCGGGGAACCCTGCACGTCACTCACTGCCTAGGCCCGGTCAGCATAAACAACGCCGCGTCCGAGCACCGCTGCCCGCGGCTCCTTAGGAATTCCCGAGAATGGGCCCGAAGTTCACCCGGTCAGCCAGCCGGGGATCCTCCCGGTCAGGGACCACCATAACGGGGCCCTTGGCATGATGGAGGATCCCGTCTGAGGTGGAACCGAGCATCATTCCGGCGAAGCCCCCGCGGCCGCGGGTGCCGACAACCACCAGTTCCACCTGCCGGCTGGCTTGGACGAGGATGTCCACTGGCGAACCGTCGACGAGTTGGGTCTCCACGGTGAGTCGGGGAAAGTGGCTTCGGATCCAGGCAGTACCTGCGTCGAGTTGCGTCCGGATATCGGCGAAAAGCGCCTCGCGGTCCATCGGCGCCGGGACCCATGCCAGCGACCCGCTGTACTGCGGGACGGCGCACACCACCCGCAGCGGCGCGGAGAGCCGTTCCGCCTGCGCGGCCGCCTCCATTACCGCCACCCGGGCCTGTTCGGAGCCGTCGACGCCGACCACCACCACGTTTTCGATCGGTACGTGCCCGGACTTCGACTGTTCCGCCAGGACATGCTTGTCGACAGTCGTCTCGCCCAGGCGGTCGGCGCAGACCAGGGGAACCGTGACCGTCGGACATTTGGCGTGCGCCGGCAGCGCACTGCTGACGGATCCGAGCAGCCGTCCGACGAAGCCACCCCGGCCGCGGGTGCCGAATACCAGCAGCTCCGCGGTTTCGGACATTTCCAGCAGGACGCCGGATGCGTCGCCGTTCTCGACCGAGGCATCGACGTCGATCTGGTACCCGGCGACCTTGTTCACGGCCTGCTTCAGGATGGCCTCCGCGCCTTCGCGGATCACCGAATCGTCCACCGTCGCGTAGCCGCCGTCGAGTCCTGACGCCGCAAAGATCGGCACTGAATAGGCGGTCACGATGTGCAGGGGACGCTTGCGGCGCTGCGCCTCGCGGGCGGCCCACACGAGGGCGCACTTGCTGTGGTCTGAGCCGTCGACGCCGACCACGATCCCCCGCGGAGCCTCGGGCTTTTCGGGGAAATCCCCTGCCGGATCCGGATGCACCTGTTCTGGGCCCATGGGGTCCGCCTCCTCGCGATTCTTGCCTGATGTTGCGGCTATTCTGCCAGACGCGGCCCGGATGCCGCGTCCGCTGCCGACGTGCCCGAAGATTCCGCGGCTGAAACCGCTGATTTCTCCGACTTTTCGCGGTTTGCCGGGCGGAAGAAGCTGCCGGAAGCTCCGGGCGGCGCCTATCTCCTGCTTGGTCTATCCACGGCAGGAAATGTTGGATAGTCTTCGATTCGTTGCTGAACCGAGACTCGTGTTTCAGAACCCGGGACCCGAGGGAACCGTGGTCGACGCGGTCCGGGAACGCGTCCGGGGCACCTGCCCGGCAACTGGCACGATTCGAAGAGAGGCCCTGCAGTGTCGAGCACGCCAATGTCCGCCGGTATCGAACGGACCGCTGCCATTGTGATCGGCACCGGTTTGTCCGGGCTCGCAGTGGCGAGCGAGCTGCAGCGGCGCGGGGTGGCTTCCATCATTGTGGACGGGCTCGATTTGCTGGGTGCCGGCCACCCGGCCAACGCGTCTTCCGTGCAACGTTGCGACGCGGCCGACGCCGCCAGTTTGCAGGAACGCAATGAGATCCTCCGGCACCTGCGGAACTATGCCGCCAGCCACAAGTTGGACGTCCGGACCAATATCCGGGCACTGCAGCTGGACCACCTCGACGCCGACGGGCCCACCCCGCGGTGGGCTGTCCGCACGCCCGGCGGGATCCTGCTCGCGGACCATCTCGTCCTGACCCGCTGTGCCCACAGCCAGCTGCGCAGGATGCTTTCCGAGCTCGGCGTGTCGGCCGGGCAAACCCTGACGGCGGCCATGCACGCCCTCGGGATGTACCTGGTGGGGGTGGGCGAACTCATCACGCCGACCCCGAAGGAAGTCCTGCGTCAGGCGAAGGTGGTGGGCCAGGCGATCTCGGCCAAGGTCTACCCCGAGGGTTTTTCCTCGCTGGTGCCCGGCAGCTACGCCCTGGCGGCGCCGGCATAGGCAGTCTTAGTTCTCGGTTTCGCTCCGGTCGGCCGCCTGGCTGCTGACAGTCTCACCCTGCTCGTCACGGCCGGCCAGCCGGCGCTTGGCCATCAGGGCCAAGGCCACCACAATGCCGATGGCAGTCCCCACGAAGATCACAATGCTCCAGGGGAACGGCTCGGCTGAACCGACCGGCTGCTCCGGCGCCGTTGTGACGCCCGGCGCGGCGGTTCCCATCGTGGGGACTGCGGCCGCCGACGTCGAGCCCGCTGCTCCCGCCGTGGCCGTAAAGGTGAAGGTGCCTTCAATGGGGTGGCCGTCCGAGCTGGCGACCCGCCATGCCACGGTGTACGGCCCGGCAGGGGCGCCGGGCTTGAGCCGCTGCGAGGCGACGTTGTCCACGATCTCGACGGCCCCGTCGGCCCAGTTGGCGCCGTCGCCGGTGTTCACAACGATCTGTGCACCCAATCCCAGCGGATTCTTGCTAAACGTCACCGACACCTGCGCTGGCGGCGTGGCCACCGTGGCGCCGGCGGCCGGGCTGGTGGACTCGGCAACGTCGTGGGCCGAGGCCGGCGCGACCGCGCCCAGCAGGACGGCGGCGAAGATTGCGGTGCCCAGCAGGGCGCTCAGAAACTGTCGGATGAGGCGCATGGAAAAGGCTGCTCCTAGTGTTGGGTTCCTTACAGACTAGGCGAAATGGGCCAGACGCTGCGTGCCCGCCTAATAAGATTCAGGTAACCATCCACATCCCCCGGAGGACCAATGCTTAAGCAGGGCTCTGCACTCGACCGGTATTTCATGATCTCCGCACGGGGGTCGAACTTCTCGCGCGAGATCCGTGGCGGGTTCGCCACGTTCTTCGCCATGAGCTACATCGTGGTTTTGAACCCGCTGATCCTCTCGGGACCCGATTCCTCCGGCGCCACCCTCGGCTTCCCGGCGGTCGCGGCCGTCACCGCCTTTGTGGCCGGCATCCTGACCATCCTGATGGGAGCCTGGGCCAAGCATCCCTTCGCGCTAGCGACGGGCCTCGGCGTCAACGCCTTTGTGGCCGTCACCGTCGCCACGAACCCGGGCCTGACCTGGCCGGACATGATGGGCCTGGTGGTCCTCTCCGGCGTCACCATGCTGATCCTGGTCCTGACCGGCTTCCGGACCGCCGTGTTCAAGGCCGTCCCGGAAGGGTTGAAGACCGCAATTGTGGTGGGCATCGGCCTGTTCATCGCCCTGATCGGCCTGGTTAACGCCGGCTTCGTCCGGCGCATCCCGGACGTCGCAGGCACCACGGTCCCCGTCGGCCTCGGCTTCGACGGCAAACTGCTGGGCTGGCCCACGCTGGTGTTCGTCGTCGGGCTGGTCCTCACCATCGCCCTCGTGGTCCGCAAGGTCAAGGGCGCCATCCTGATCGGCATCGTCACCTCCACGGTCCTGTCCGTGATCCTGGAATTCACGCTCCACATTGGACCCAGCTTCGACGGCAAGAACTTCAACCCGCAAGGCTGGTCCCTTGTGGCGCCCAAGTTCACCGAATGGGCCGCGCCGGACCTGTCCCTGATCGGCAAGGCCAACCCCTTCGGCGCCTTCGAACACCTCGGCTTCGTCGCAGCGACCCTGCTGGCCTTCGTAATCCTGCTGAGCATCTTCTTCGACGCGATGGGCACCATGGTGGGCCTGGCCACCGAAGCCGGCACCATCGACAAGGACGGCAACATCCCCAATGTGGACCGTGTGCTGCAGATTGATGCCCTGGGCGCGATAATCGGCGGCGGCGCCTCCGTCTCCTCGAACCAGATCTACGTGGAATCCGGCGCAGGCATTGGCGAAGGTGCCCGCACCGGCCTGGCCTCGATCGTCACCGGCCTGCTGTTCCTGGTCGCGATGTTCTTCACCCCGCTGATCAACCTGGTGCCGTTCGAAGCGGTGGCCCCGGCGCTCGTCGTTGTGGGCTTTATGATGGTCTCCCAGGTCGGCAAGATCGACTGGCAGGACTGGGGCATCGCGATCCCGGCGTTCCTGACCTTCACGCTGATGCCGTTTACCTACTCCATCGCCAACGGCCTCGGCGCCGGCTTTATCTCCTTTGTGCTGATCCGGCTGGTCCAGGGCCGCGGCCGCGAAGTGCACCCGCTGATGTGGGCCGTCGCCGCGGCGTTCCTGCTGTTCTTTGGGATCGGCCCGATCGAGGCTGCGCTGGGAATCCACTAAGGAACCCCCGCACCTCCTCGCCTACCCGCCCGCCGAGATGGCATTTCGTGGCAGTGTCCCCGGGAACATTGCCACGAAATGCCATCTCGGCGCCGTTAAATGCAGGTTCCGGGATTTCGGACAGCACAGCGGCGGCGCGGCTGGTTTTTCGGCCCCGGCTGCGGTGAGCTAGGGGCATGGTTCCTCCCCTGCCCGCCGTTAATGTCCCCCCGCAGCCCTGGACCGGGCGGTTCGACGGGGACGGCCCCGAGGACCGGCGCTGGTGGCAGGCCGTCACCCCGTATGCCCCGCGTCCTGTCCAGGCAGCATCAGGGCGCCCCGCGTCCGCGCGTCCGGCGGTGATTCTTGGTTTCGGCAGCGACGCCGGGGTCCGCCGGAACAAGGGCCGAACCGGGGCAGCGTCGGCCCCCGCAGCGATCCGCTCCGCGCTCGGTCCGCTCGCTTTCCACCTGGGCCGGGACGTCCACGACGCCGGCGACGTTACGGTGACCGGGGACGCCCTGGAGGCCGGACAGGCCCGTGCCGGGGCCGCCATCACCGGCTTGCTCGATGACGGGCAGTTGCCCGTGGTGCTCGGCGGCGGGCACGAGACCGCGTTTGCGAGCTACTTGGGCGTGGCCGGCTCCGCTGCGGTGCGCGGCGGCCTGCGTGTCGGCGTCCTGAACCTCGATGCCCACTTCGACCTCCGCGACGAGGCCCGGCCGAGCTCCGGCACCCCGTTCCTGCAGATGGCCCGGACGGAAGCCGCCGCGGGGCGGGAACTGATGTACGCCGTCCTCGGAATCTCCGAGCCGGACAACACCAGGGCGCTCTTCCGGACCGCCGCGGAACTCGGCGTCGAGTATCTGCTTGACGAGGACTGCTCAGCCGGGAACGCCCAGACCTTTGTGGCGGCCTTTTTGGCGCAGCTGGACGCCCTGTACCTGACGATCGACCTGGACGTCCTCCCGGCATCGGTGGCGCCCGGGGTCAGCGCCCCTGCGGCGTACGGGGTACCGTTGCCCGTGATCAGCGCGGTGTGCCGCCAGGTGGGGGCGAGCGGGAAGCTCCTGCACCTGGATGTCGCGGAACTGAACCCGGATTTCGACATTGACGGCCGCACCGCGAAGGTGGCCGCGCGGCTGATTAATACACTGCTGCGGTAGGCGCTTCGCGGACTTCCGCGGGGGCGTCCGGTGTCCGCTGAAGCGTCCGTTCCAGCACCCCGCTGATGTGCCGGAGGATCTCCTCGCCCGCCAGCACCCCGGACGCCGCGGTCACTGTCAGGTTCGCGCGGGTAAATCCGTCCGAGTCCAGCTCACCGTGTGCCGGACGGACGGCCAGGTCCGCCATTTCCAGGAGTCCGGCATCGAGCCGGGAGTCGCCGGCCGCGATGACGATCCCGCCGCCGTTCCGGCGCCGCACTTCGGCGACGGCGGCTTCCTTGGTGATCGGGACCGGCACGCAGTACAGCTTGCGGCCCTGCAGGGACGTAGTCCAGCCCCGGTCAAGACACCAGGCCGCCAGTTCTTCCAGATAACCGGCAGAAAGCGCGTCCCGGTCGACGATCGAATAGGCAAAAAGATCCTCCGCCGTCCGCACCCGCAGGATCCCGGAAACGGCCGCCGCGCCGGTCAGATGTTCCAGGACCTCGCCCAAGGGGGCGCACTGTCCCCGGATCGAGCGCTGGATATGGGCGGACCAGTCAGGGTCAGGCTGCCCGTGGTCCAACAGCACGGCCCCGTTTGTCGTCACGGCATACCCGCTGCCGCTGCCGGGCAGCCGGACCCGGGCGAACTGGGCCTGGGTGCGGGTAGTGACCGGGACAAAGTGGCTACGCTCCACAATCCCCGCCAGCAGATCCTCGGCAGCCCGCGTCATAAATGACAGCGGCGCCGCGTTATAAACTTCCGAAACCACCATCCGCGGCGCCGCGTCGTCGGCGCCGGGGAGCGCCATCGAGTTCGCTGAGTAGATCAGGGTCCGGTCAAGGTCGCTCGCCACAATGGCTGTTGCCCGCGGCTGCGGATGGATTGACGGACTCATACGTCGATCACACTCTTTCCGTCGGCACCGGTAGCGCCAGGGGTATGGATGGGATGGATCAGGCCGACGCAGCTGTACGGCAGCCCCGGCACTTCCACCACCTCGACTCCCCGCTGGTGCGCAAGGTGCAGCACATGGCCGATGTCGGCCGCCGCGTCCGGGCGCACAAGGACCTTCCAGGGCACGCGCCGGAGCAGCACGCGCGTGGTCTCCCCGACTCCCGGTTTAACGAGGTTCACGTTGTTGATTCCGAAATCCCTGCTGATGCGCTCGACGGCGGACCAGCCCGACCAGTCGGGCTCCGGGAGCTCTTCCACCCTGGCCGGTGCTGCGGATGCCGCCGCCAGCACGTCGTCCCGGACCGCGGGGAAGTGCGCCGTCACGGCGTCCAGGAACGTCGTGGACACGTCGCTGGACGCGAGGTGCGCGTAGAACTTCGCCCCGTGGAAATCGCCGGGGCCGATCAGTTCCCGGTTAAAGACGGTGCGTGAAACGAGCCCGGAGACTGTGGAATTCAGGCAGGCCGAGGGAACCAGGTAGTCCTCCCGGGTGCCAAAAATCCGGACACAGTGCCCCGGATCCGCCAGGACCGCCAGATCCGGCCGGAAGGAAGCGGCGTCTGTTTTCCGAAAGAGCGCGACGGCGTCCGCCAGTTCGCGGGCGATCGCGCCTTTGCCGGTCCAACCGTCGACGAACATGATCTGTTCCGGCTGGTGCCGTGCGGCGAGGTAGCCGAGCGCCGTCTGATCCATGCCGAGCCCGCGCACGATGCTGACCGCATAGTGCGGGAGGTCGAGGCCATGGATGTCCCGGGCCCAACGCTTCATCAGGATCCCCACGGGTGTTCCGGCCCGGGCCAGCGAGACCAGTACCGGGGCGTTGCCGCGCAGCCTCAGGACCTGCTCCGTAAGGGCACCGACGGCGTGCGCGAGCCTGGCCGCCGAGCTCTCCAGCGCCTGATGGAACAACACCGCGTATTCAGCCGAAGGCTCGTACTCCTGAGGCAATGATTCCGCGTAGCTGGCCTTGCCGGACTGGATGGCCGCTTCGCGCTCCGCCGTCGGCGCCTCCAGCCGTGCGAAACTCAGATCCTTCAGCAGCCACTGCACGTCGCTGGCCGCGTACGAGCCGAAGCCGGGGCCGGCAAGCGGCGCCGGAAACTGCTCCTGGCGGGGAAGCAGCACCAGCCTGACGTCGGAGCCGGTGCCGGCCACGGCCTCCGCAATCCGTCCCGGGGCTGTGAGCCCGTCGACGGGCGTGCCAGGCTCAGCCATGATGACTACCGTGTCGAAGCGTCCCCCGGGGTGCGCGAAGTTGTAGGCGAACCGGGGCCCGGCGCCGTCCGGCGGCCCCTCGCCGCTGTCAAAAGCCAGGGCTGATCGGATCGCGTAGCCCGGTTCGTCCATGGCCGCGACCGGGCTCCTGGTACTGGTCGAGTACCGGACGTCAACGCCGGGGAGCAGTTGCTGCAGCCGGAGCGCCACGGCCAGCGGCAATGCCATGAATTCCTCCGTGGCAAGCACCAGCAGCCGTTCCCCCGGCCCGGCGCCCGCGCCAAGGTCCGCTGCGAGGGCCGTTGCGATGTCGCCTGCCTGCCGGGCATCCGGCCTTCCGGCAACGCCGAAGCGTCCGCTCCTGACCGGCGGGACGACGTCGTTCAGGTCCAGTTGCCGGATCTTCCCGATGCTGCAGACGGCAGGTTCCGGGACCGGGGCAGTTCGGATCAGTTCAGCCGCGTCGGCCGCCAGTGTCGCCGGCAGCCGGATGCTGCCGTGAGCCAGGGCGACGGCGGTGACGGCGCAGCCCAATTCCCCGGCCAGCTCCGCAAGCCGCGTCCTGGCGGCCGCTGAACGCAGGTCAACCAGCGAGGCGACGACGTAGCGGCTGTGCGGGGCCTTGCGGTGCAGCTCCCGGATGGTGTTGATGATCGTCTCGCCGGTGCTGAGCTCGTCATCGACCAGGACCACCGTCCCGGCCAGGTCCAGGGCGGCGTGGCTGGTTGGCAGGAGCCGGTGCGAGGTGGCATGGGAATGCGATTCCTCGAAGACGCCGTAGGGCGCCGGGGCGAGGCTGTCCCCGGCGAGCCGGGTGGAGTGGATGTAATAGCTGTCCAGCTGCTCTGCCACCAGCTGCCCCAGCCCGGTGGCGGTCTCTGCGTAGCCGATCGTGGCCACGCCGGAAAACACCGCCCGTTCCGCTTCCAGCTGGTCGCAGAGATCCACCGCGGCAGCGGTCCTGGCCCGCAGCGTTTGCTGTTGCTGCCGGGCGTCCACGTCCGGGGACGGGGCCTCGCCGGAGGGCGCCGGGGCCGGGGCCAGGAGTCCTGCCAGCGCTGCGGCAGCGTGGTCGATGGCTGCCCGCAGCGGCCCGGCCGTCCCGGTGCCGCCGCCGCGGGCGCTGCCAGCTGCGCCCGGGGCGTCCGCCTGCAGTTCCGCCCGGACCAGGAGACCGAGCAGGCGGCCGGCCGCCGTCGTGATCCCGGGTTCGGTGGGCACGTGCTTGGCGAGCACACGGGATACGAGCAGGTGGGCACGTTTAGGGTTGCGCCGAAGAGCCAGCCCCACCAGGGTTGGCACCGGCAGCAGGCTGTCCGGTGCGGTCTCGATGTGGACGGCCAGTGCGTCGCGCACATAGCTTCCATGCCAGGAATTTTCGGTCCGCCGCGCGCTCATCGCATGCTCGCTTCGAGCAGGTCCACAAACGTGACACCGGGCCTGGCGACTCCGAACGCACGGGCGCGCAGCAACGTCCGCTCGGCCCAGGCCCGGTGCGGCTTCGCTTCGTTCATTTTGTTGCCGTACGACGAGGCCTTGGCGCCGCCGCCGGGGTCTCCGGCAATGTCCAGGGCGTCAAGGTACTCCTCATGGCTCACTACGGACAGGGAGTGGACCACTGGCACATGGCTCGGATGGATCACTGTCTTGCCCAGCAGCCCGTTGGCCTGGTCCAATTCGATCTCGCGGATGAGTCCGTCGAGGTTCTCCGTCAGGAGCCGCTTCCGGAGTTCTCCCTCGTTTGCGGCCTCAAAGGGGGTGGAGCGCAGCTGCGGCCGCAGCACCCGTTCCGTGTTGACGAAGTGCTCCCACACGGGACCGGAGATGACCCAGCCGTCCTCCGGCCGGCCGAAGATGTTAACGATGTCGCCGATGACGCTGGCCACGACCTTCACGTGATAGATCGTCAGGTCACGGGAGCGCCGCAGCCCGAAAGCACTGGACATGTCCGTTGCGCCGATACGGATGCAGAGGACCGACGCGCGGAACTCGTTGACGAGCGCCAGGTTGTCCGTCAGCACACGGACCCGCGATTCCAGATGGGTGGTAGCCGGGTCCTCGATGATCGGCATGGCCAGCAGCGGGGGCCGCTGCGGATCCCCGGCGCGGCCGGAATCCCGGTTTAACTGCTGCAGCGCTTCCATAAAGGCCCGCGCCCGCCCGGTTTCGTTCTCAAATTTGGGCAGCACAAACCCGTAGACGGCGCACAGCGCCGCACCGGCCCGGCGCCCCACATCCAGCAGTTGCTCCGGTGTCCGGCAGCGGATGAAGATCAGCGGCAGCTCGTCCGGCCGGTCCGTGGCAGCAAGCTCGTTCAGCGCGGCCAGGAGATTCTCCTCGGCCGCCGGCACCTCCCCGTCCGGCACGGCGTCCTCCAGGCAAATGACTGTGCTCACGCAGCCTGCCGCTGTCTGCTTGCGGATTCCGCCGGCCAGGTCCTTCCTGGTGGCCGGCGTGTAGAGGGTGGCCCCCAGGGCCACGGCCAGCAGTCCGGGATCCGATGCCCGGTCCAGTGCCTCGGGCCGCACATGGAACAGCCGCTCCTTGACGGACTCTGCCAACGCTCTGAAATGCTGCATAATCCCCTTAGTGATAGCTGCGGGTGTGGTGCCGGTCCGGCGCCGCACTAGTGTCGCAGAACGCGCTCATCCAGCGGTAACGTCATGCTGAAGCCGAACCAGGTCCACACGGCCAAATCGGATGCATCGGCCGGAACGAACTCGGCACGCAGTTCAAGGACCGCGCCGATGCGGGCGAGGTAGAGCACAGTCCGGAGCCCGGCGTCGTTCCTCGGCGCAACCGCCGCAGCCGCCCCGTCGAAGACGCCGATGGTGAGCGGGGTCTCGCCCGCAATGAACAAGGCCCGGCGGAGCTGCCGCACGTGGCGCAGGGCCACCACCCCGGCCCCGTCTTGGAGACCGGCCAAGGGACGGTTCCCGGGCGTAGTGACCGAGGTTCCCGCCCGGTGCCCGCCACTGTGGTGCGCCCCGGTGGTGAAGTGTTCATCCTCCCACGCGACCGAGCGGGCCCCGGTCACCAGAAGCGAGCCGATCGCTGACTGCCGGGCATTCAGGCGCACGACCGGGTGTGCCTGGTCCAGTTGTCGGAGCTCACCGAAGGCGGGTGCAGGGAAGGGCTGCCCGGGCTTCGGAACGCTGGACTGTGTCGCCGTCGCGGGGCGGTCCTTCGCCGGCGGGGCACCGCCGGGCCGGAGCTCGAGCCCTGCACCCGCAGCCGGGGCGCCGGCACCTTGCCGGCCGCCGCCGTGCGCGGCCGGAACAGCAGCCGGGGCCCTGGTCCCGCGGGTTCCGAGACTCAGGCTGGCCGCTGCCGCTGCCGGTTCAGCGGACGGTTCAGCGGCCGGCGCCACCGCCTGCTGCCGCGTGGCCTGGGGCGTGGCCTGGGGCCTTTGCCTGCGGCTGAGATAGTCAAGGTCCGCCCTGGGGGCGTTGCGGTCCCGGACCACGTTAGAGCTTCAGCCGGAAGTCGGCGGCAACTGCCGCAAGCCCGGTTTCGTAGCCCTGGCCCACGGCCCGGAATTTCCAGCCTCCGGCGTGCCGGTACAGCTCGCCAAGGATCATGGCGTTGATTTTGTCCAGGTTGACCGGCGGAACCTGGAAGCGGAGCAGCTCACGGTCCTTCTCGTCGGCGATCCGAAGATAGGTGTTCCTGACGGCGCCGAAGGTGCCGGGCCCGCGAACATCCGGGTCGATGTAGATCAGTACCGCAATTTTGCTGACGGCCTCCGGTACCCGGTTGAGGTCTACGTCGATCTGCTGCTGGTCCTCTGTGCCGGCAAACGCGATGCTGCCCTCGGGACTGGCGAGCTGGTTGAAGAACACAAGATGCTCATCCGAGACAGCATGCCCGTCCGGTCCACACATAATGATCATGGGGACCGGTTCGGATTGCGGACCGCGGCTGGGCACCGTGTCCCAGCCGATCCCCAGCAGCACCGTCCCCAGGCCCGGGTTCTCTGCAGTGAGGGCGGCGTTGCTGCCCGCGACCATTGAAGCCACTAGTGTCCTTCCAAGCGAAGACCGTCGACGTTGAATTTATCCCTGAGGAACTGGCCGTGAACGGCGAGTTCCGTGACGGCCCCCGTCCGGACCTGGTTGTCCAGGTTGCCGACGGTGGCGTACAGCGTGTCCAGCTGGTCGAGCAGCACAGCGGTGTCGGCGGAACCAGTCTCCCGCGCCGACGCCGACAGCTTCAGGTAGGCGCGCAGCGGGGACGGCAGGTAATCGGTGATGATCGCGTTCAGCAGCACCCGTTGTTCGGTGGAGGCCCCGGAGCTGACAATGTAGCCGATCAGCGCGTTCAGGGTGTCCAGTAGCAGCAGGATTTGGGAGACCACCAAAGTGGGCAGTTCGGCGCCCTTGCCCAGCACCGTCCGGCGCAGATCGTGCAGTGCCGCCTCCGTGACGGCCAGCTCGTCCGCCGCAGGATCAGGGGCTGCGGACTCCGCACCGGGCAAGCCGGCGCCGGCAGCGGAACGGGGACCCGATCCGCTGCCGAACAGTGAGCCTAAGAATTTTGCGACCATAGCCCGTAAGCCTATTGCTCAGGACTGGCGGCCGCTAATTCCCCTCCTGCTGGCGGACCCGGTCCAGGTACGGACGGGCGCGCTCCAGGCCCGATTCAAGGGCATGGACTGTGCCTTCCATACTCTTGTTGGCTTGGGACCGGAAGGTGTCGATCGCGTCCATGGTCTGGAATACGTTGTCGAACGCCTTCTGCAGGGTTTCGACGCTGACACCGGAACTCGCGGCCTGCTGGTGGATGCGGCCGGTCTGATCCTTGAGCATCTCGCTGGTCTTGAGGATCATGTTGTTCGTCGTGGTGTTGATCGCATCGATCTGGTCCAGGACCATCTTCTGGTTGGCCAGGGCCTGGGCCACAATAACTGCTGTCCGCAGCGCCGAGATGGTTGTGGTGCGGGCCCGTTCCACGCCCTTGATCAGCTCGGTGTTGTTTTTGCGGATCATGTCGATGGCCAGGTAGCCCTGGACCGATACCGCCAACTGCGTAAGGATGTCCTGGTGCCGCTGCCGGATGGGGAACAAAACATCCGAATCGAGCTTGCCGGCCTCGTCCAGCTGGCCCGACACTTTCATTTCATCGACCTTGGCAGCGGTGGCTGCGTCCAAAGCCTTCGCGAAAACGGCGTACTCGCTCAGGCCCTGCATGGTCTCCCAGAGCTGGGTTTTTTCCTGCGCCAGGGAGGCATTGTCTTTCAGCAGCGAGTCCTGCCCTGCCATCAGCGACTTGATGATCTTGTCCAGCTGGGTCTGGGCCGACTCATACTTCTGGAAGTATTTGGCCAGTTTGTTCCCGCCGGGAATGATGCCGAGAATTTTGCGGCCAACACTCAAATCGCTGTGGTTCGGTGTGAGATCCTCCACTGTGGAGCGGAGTTCGCCGAGTGTGGACGCCACCTGGACCTGGGCACTGCTGCCCGATTTTTTGGCGCCGGCCAGGGACGTGGACGACCGTTCCAGCAGGCGGCTGGAGGTATTTGCGGACGCCACCAGCTCCGCGCCGGCGAGCCGGTTGATGCCGTCGATCTTGCTGGTGTATTCGGGGCTGTGCGGGTTCATCGCCGCGATCTCGCCGATAAAAGCGCGCGCCTGGGCGTTGATCTCCTGCTGGCGTTCGGCGGGAACCGGCACCATCCCCGGCGCGTCGTCTTCCTTGACGATGCTCAGGGGTTCAGGGGCGTTCAGTACCAGCGCAGCGGACGTAGCTTCCGGGGGTGTGAGTTGCATGCGTATCGTTCTCCTTCTGTGGTCGCAGGTCAGCCGAGCTGGACGCCGAAATCGGCGGCAACACCTGCAAGGCCGGTGGCGTAGCCTTGGCCCACCGCCTTGAACTTCCATTCGCCGTTGTTTCGGTAGAGCTCGGAGAAGATCATGCAGGTCTCCGGCGCCGCATCTTCGCTGAGGTCATAACGCACGACTTCCGCGTCGGTCTCCTGGTTCACGACCCGGCAGTATGCGGCGCGCACCTGGCCGAAGTTCTGGCGGCGGGTCTCTGCCTGGTCAATCGAGACCACAAAGACGATGCGCTCAACATCAGCGGCCACACCGGAGAGCTGGACGGCTATGACCTCATCGTCGCCGTCGCCCTCGCCGGAACGGTTGTCCCCCTTGTGGACCACCGAGCCGTCGGCTGCTGCCGGCTGGTTGTAGAAGATGAAATCCGCGGAACTGCGGACCTTTCCGTCGGCGCCGAGCATGAGCGCGGAGGCATCCAGGTCGAACGCATCGCCTGTGGTCGTCCGGGGATCCCACCCCAGCCCGATCAGAACCTTGTTCAGCCCCGGATCGGTCTTGGTGAGCGAGAGGTTACTGCCTTTGGTAAGGGTCAAGCCAGCCATACTTTTTCTCCTCGTTCGGTCTGTGTGGTGGTGCTGACGGGCCCGGCTACGCGGGCCCCCAGGTGCTAGTCCAGTACGATGCCGAAGTCCGTGGCGACACCGTGAAGGCCGGCGGCATAGCCCTGCCCCACGGCGCGGAACTTCCATTCACCGTTGTTTCGGTAGATCTCGGCGAAGACCATACACGTTTCGGCGGCAGCATCCTCGGTGAGGTCGTAGCGGACCACTTCGTTGTCGGTCTCCTGGTTCACGACGCGGCAGAAAGCGTCGCGCACCTGCCCGAAATTCTGGCGGCGGACCTCGGCCTGGTCGATTGAAACGACAATGACGATCTTCTGGATCTCCGGTGAAACGGCATCAAGGTCGATCAGTACCTGCTCGTCGTCACCGTCGCCCTCACCGGTGCGGTTATCGCCCTGGTGAACGACCGATCCGTCGGCGGACGAGAGCTGGTTGTAGAAGATGAAATCGTCATTGGAACGGACCTTGCCGTCAGCCCGGATAAGCAGCGCCGAGGCGTCCAGGTCAAACTGTTCCCCGGCCGTTGTCCGCGGGTCCCAGCCGAGGCCGATCATGGCCTTGCGAAGCCCGGGGTCCGCTTTTGTCAATGAAAGATTGCTTCCCTTGCTCAGGGTCAGGCTAGCCACGTGGTGCTCCTTAGGTGCTCTGGTACTGAACGGGAATCAGAGGGCGGCGGCAGCGGCGCCTGAGGACCTCGCCGGCGGTCCTGCCGTTGGCGGGGGCGCCGATGGCCGTGAAGTTCCAAACACTGCCGTTACGCGAGAGCTTGGACATAACCATTGCCGTGTTCGGTCCCGACTCCGTGAGGGCGTAGCGGGCGACCTCCGGGCTACCGGCTACCGAGTCGTCGATCACGCGGCAGAACGCATTTTCGACCATATTGAAGGTCTGCTGGCTGTAGCTCGTGATGACAAAAACAATGTGCGCGACCGCCGGGGAGACCCCGGGCAGGTTCACCATCAGGGTCTCATCGTCGCCCTCGCCGGCGCCGGTGAGGTTGTCACCGGTGTGGCGGATGGCGCCGTCCTTGCTGGTGAGCTGGTTGAAAAACACCGTGTCGAGGTGAGTGCCCGCGGCGTCGAACATAAGGGCCGACGCGTCCAGGTCGATCTCGACGGTTTTGGTGCCGCCGAAGAAGCCCCGCTTCGCCGGAACCGCGGAATCCCACCCGAGCCCCAGCCGGACGTTGGTCAGGGATTCACCGTTCTGCTTCGTCAGGGACAGTGACTGGCCTTTTTTCAAACTCAAACCCATTGCCGTACTCGCTTTCCTTGGTGGTGGTTGTGGATCCTGAAGCGTGGACTAGCTGCCCGCGTCAGTTGGTTGCAGGCTGCCGTGCTCGCCGGCAGCGGTGGCGCGCCGATTGCGCCGGATCGAGCCTGCGAACGCGGCGCCGATGAAGACCACCCCGATCAGGCCGGTGACGACTTCGTTGATCGGGACCACGATGGTGACCAGCAGGATGACCGCCAGCGCACCAATGGCCCAGTGCGCGCCGTGGTCGAGGTATTCGAACTCATCAAGGGTGCCTTGCCGGACCAGGAAGACTGTGAGGGAACGGACGAACATCGCGCCGATGAAGCCGAGTCCGAGGGCAATGATGATGGGATCCGAGGTGATGGCGAAGGCGCCGATGACTCCGTCGAAGGAGAACGAGGCGTCAATGACTTCCAGGTAAAGGAAAAGCATAAAGGCGGCCTTGCCGGCCACTTTGGCGGCACCGGTGGGCCCGGAATGGACCACGGCGTTGGCGTCGTCCGCGTCTACATCGCCGTCCTGGTCGACGTCGAACAAGTTGCCGAGGCCGTTCACCAGGAAGTAGGTGATGAGGCCCAGCAGCCCGGACAGCAGCACAATTCCCTGCTTTTCTCCCGAGGCCGCGCCGGCGATTGCCAGGGCAACCAATCCGGTAATGAGGGACGCGCCTTCAAGCTTGCCCAGCCGGGCCAGCGGAATCTCCAGGAACTTGATCCACTTGATCTCACGATGAGCCATGATGAAGTCCAGGAACAGCATCAGCAGGAACATACCGCCGAAGGCCGCGATCTGCGGGTGCGCCTCGTGCAGCACGTAACCGTAGGTGCCGGGCACCGTGGGATCGCCCTTTTCCATCGCGAGGCTAACAGCCTCCACCGGGTTCAGTTGAGCGGTGACGCCCACGATTAGGAGCGGGAACAAGATCCGCATGCCAAAGACTGCGATGATGATGCCCACGCTGAGGAACATTTTCTGCCAGAACGGGTTCATCCGCTCGAGGATGCGGGCGTTGACAACTGCATTGTCAAAGCTCAGGCTGATCTCCAGGACACCCAGAATGAGGCAGAGAATCAGGGCTTGGGGGCCGCCATAGAGAAAGGCGACCACCAACGCAATGCTGGTGATCGCAAACGACCAACCGAAAGTCTTCAAAAACACGCTGGAACAACTCCTGGACCGATGGTCCCGTCGATCCGAGAACGACGGGAAGGCGAAAATGTCCCGGAAGCTATCCCCAAGACTTCGTGCCCCTATCTTAGCCGCCGGGTCTGCCCCTATCCAGCGTGTCCTCCCGCAGCGCAATGGCGCCGGCACTCAGCTTTCTGCGCGGACAAGCACGAGCCGCGGCTAACTACGCCGGACCTGAACGCCGTCGGATTTTAAGAAGAGCTGTGCCTCGGACGGGTCCGCCGCGAGCAGCCAGAAAACACTGCCGCTTAATGAGACTTCTTCGATTTCACCGGCCGCCAAAATCTGGGCATTTTTGATGACTTCGACCCGGTCACCGGCTTGCAGGCTCCGCCAATCGGAAACCGTACTGGCCGATGCCAGGCGCCTGGTCATAACCGTCCCGCGTGCTTTCATGAACGTCTACCCCTTTGTATTGGTTCGTGCTCACAACTTCATTGTTGTGATTTCCCCTTTGTACTACACTTCCCGGGCCCCCGCCCGCCGTGTTGCCGTCCATTTCGGGGGCGCCGGAAAATGTCACCCGTACTGCATTTTGTTTGCTTTCAGGCAAGATTCCCCACCGCGGATTCGGCGGCCGCCCGGATCTTGCCCGAGGCAACAAGGTGATCTGCCGCCTCCAGTTCCGGCGAGAGGAAACGGTCCGTACCCGGGCCGTCGACGACGTCGCGCACGGCCGCGATCACGGCCGCCGCCGCGGGGCCGGGACTAAGCTGGCCGCCGGAGAGCTGGCTGCGGATGTCCAGCGCCCGCGTTGACGTCACCAGCTCGATCGCCAGCACCCGGCGCAGGTTCTCCACCGCACGGCGGAGCTTGCGGGCCGCGTGCCAGCCCATCGACACGTGGTCCTCCTGCATCGCGGAGCTCGGGATCGAGTCCACCGACGCCGGTACGGCCAGCCGTTTGTTGTCCGAGACCAGCCCGGCCTGGGTGTACTGGGCGATCATCAGGCCGGAATCAACGCCGGGGTCAGCGGCCAGGAAAGCAGGCAGCCCGTGCGAGCGGGCCGGATCCAGCATCCGGTCCGTGCGGCGCTCGGCGATCGAACTCAGGTCCGCGACGACGATGGCCAGGAAGTCCAGCACGTAGGCCACCGGGGCGCCATGGAAGTTGCCGTTGGAGCTGACCCGGCCGTCGGGCAGCACCACCGGGTTGTCGATCGCCGCGGCCAGTTCACGGGAGGCGACAAGTGCGGCGTGGTCCACGGTGTCGCGGGCGGCGCCGGCCACCTGGGGTGCGCAGCGCAGCGAGTATGCGTCCTGGACCTTGGTGTCGTTGATCCGGTGCGAGGCCACGATCGGGGAATCGGACAGCACCCGGAGCATGTTGTCCGCGGCGGCGGCCTGGCCCGGATGCGGCCGCAGCGCGGCGTGCAGCTCGGGCAGGAACACCTGGTCCGTGCCCAGCAACGCCTCGACACTGAGTGCTGCCGTAATGTCCGCCGTCGTGAGCAATTGCCGGAGGTCCGCGATGGCCATCAGCAGCATGCCCAACATACCTTCGGTGCCGTTGACGAGGGCCAGGCCTTCCTTCTCGGCCAGGGTGACCGGTTCAATCCCGTGCGCGGCGAGGAGTTCAGCAACCGGGCGGCCGCCCTTGGTTCCGTACAGCTCGCCGTCGGGACCCATCGCTTCGCCTTCACCCATCAGGACCAGGGCGCAGTGCGAGAGCGGCGCAAGGTCACCCGAGCAGCCAAGGGAGCCGAATTCGCGGACCACCGGGGTAATGCCGGCGTTCAGCACATCCACCATGGTCTGCAGCACCACGGGGCGAACGCCGGTCCGGCCGGAGGCGAGGGTCTTGGCGCGCAGGAACATAATGCCGCGCACCACCTCCCGCTCTACGGCCGGGCCCATACCGGCGGCGTGGCTGCGGATCAGCGACTTCTGCAGCTGGGTGCGCAGCTCGTTCGGGATGTGCCGGTTGGCCAGGGCGCCGAAGCCGGTAGAGATGCCATAGGCCGGAGTTTCGCTGTGCGCGAGGTTGTCGATGTGGGCGCGGACCTTGGCGACGGCGTCGAGGGCTTCCCGGGAGATCATCACGTGGGCGCCGTGGCGGGCGACGGCGACAACATCCTCGGGGGTGACACCGCTGGAGCCGAGGGTGACGGTGAGTGGTTCGTGGGTGGAGACTTGCGAGGTTCGGGAGTTCGTGGGGAGGATCGTCACTTTGTGGTTCCTTCGTTCATCGGGATGCGGACGCCGCGCTCGGCGGCAACCTCGACGGCGCGGTCGTAGCCGGCGTCGACGTGGCGGATCACGCCCATCCCGGGGTCGTTGGTGAGCAGGCGTTCGAGCTTCTGCGCGGCGAGGTCCGTGCCGTCCGCGACGGAAACCTGCCCCGCGTGGATGGAGCGGCCGATGCCAACGCCGCCGCCGTGGTGGATGGAGACCCAGGTGGCACCGGAGGCGGTGTTGAGCAGGGCGTTCAGCAACGGCCAGTCGGCGATCGCGTCGGAGCCGTCGGCCATCGCCTCGGTCTCGCGGTACGGGGAGGCGACGGAGCCGGAGTCGAGGTGGTCGCGCCCGATCACAATCGGCGCCTTGACCTTGCCCTCTTTGACCAGTTGGTTGAACAGCAGCCCGGCCTTGGCGCGGTCGCCGTAGCCGAGCCAGCAAATGCGCGCCGGCAGGCCCTCGAATTCGACCCGTTCCTGCGCCGCGTCGATCCAGCGGTGCAGGTGCTTGTTCTCCGGGAAGAGTTCCTTGATGGCCGCATCCGTGACCGCAATGTCCTCGGGGTCACCGGAGAGCGCCACCCAGCGGAAGGGGCCAAGGCCCTCGCAGAACAGCGGCCGGATGTAGGCCGGGACGAAGCCGGGGAATTCGAAGGCCCGGTTGTAGCCGCCCTTGCGGGCCTCGTCGCGGATGGAGTTGCCGTAGTCGAAGACCTCGGCGCCGGCGTCCTGGAATTCGACCATGGCCGCCACGTGCCTGGCCATCGAAACTTGGGCCTTTTTGGTGAAGCCTTCCGGGTCGGCCGCGGCCTCGCGGTGCCATTCCTCCACCGTGACACCCTCGGGCAGGTAGCTCAGGGGGTCATGGGCGGAGGTCTGGTCCGTGACGATGTCGACCGTGAGCTCGCCGGCACGGTGGCGGCGCAGGAGCTCCGGAAAGACCTCGGCGGCGTTGCCGACGTAGCCGACGGACCAGCCGCGGCGTTCCTCCTTGGCTTTGAGCACCTTGGCGATCGCGGCGTCGAGGTCGGTTTCCACCTCGTCGAGGTAGCGCTTGCCGGCCCGGCGGCGGAGGTGGCTTTCGTCGACGTCGACAATCAGGCAGGCGCCGTCGTTCAGGGTGACGGCGAGCGGCTGCGCGCCGCCCATGCCGCCGCAGCCGCCGGTGAGGGTCAGGGTGCCGGCGAGGGTGCCGTCCTCGTCCCCGGTGAGCTTGCGGGCGATCGCCGCGAAGGTCTCGAAGGTGCCCTGCAGGATGCCCTGGGTGCCGATGTAGATCCAGGATCCGGCGGTCATCTGGCCGTACATCATCAGGCCCTCGGCCTCGAGCCGGCGGAATTCGGGCCAGGTGGCCCAGTCACCGACGAGGTTGGAGTTGGCCAGCAGCACGCGCGGGGCCCATTCGTTGGTGCGGAAAACGCCGACCGGCTTGCCGGACTGGACCAGCAAAGTCTCGTCCTTTTCCATGGTTTCCAGGGTGCGGGTGATGGCGTCGAACGCGGCCCAGGAGCGGACGGCGCGGCCGGTACCGCCGTAAACTACGAGGTCGTCCGGGCGTTCGGCCACCTCGGGGTCCAGGTTGTTCATCAGCATGCGCAGCGGGGCTTCGGTCTGCCAGGACTTGGCCGTGAGCTCGGTGCCGCGGGCTGCTTTGACCGGGCGGGCACCGGTGGTGAAATCGGCGGGTGCCATCAGGGGCTCCTTTGTTCTGTTGCTGGTTTGGGGATGAGGTTCTGTATCAACTAAAGCTTGTCCGGAGCCCCGGAAACAGGGGGTATCAGCGGGAGCTGTCCGGGATGCCAGACCCAACTAGCTCGCAGTTATTGTCGTTTTGAGCGCTCAAAACGACACCTACTGCGAGCTAGTTGGGCCGGGGCGGCCGTGGATCCGGACTGAGAGCTCGTCCGCGACCTTCCGCACCCTGGCGGCCAGGGCCGGCCACTGGTCCGCCGGCAGTTTGTCCTCCAGGAACGTCACGGCAACGGCGGCCGTCGGCCAGCCCACGTGGTCGGTGACCGCCGCGGCGATCGAACCGAAGTCCGGTGTGACTTCCCCGTGCTCGGTGGCGTAGCCGCGCTGCCGGACCTGGTCCAGCTGCGAGGACAGGGCCGAATACTTCATGATGGGCGATTCCGTCTCGTGCCGGGCGCTGAAGGCCGCGGCGTTCGGGTACAGCGCCCGGACCTGGGACTTGGGCAGCGCTGCGAGGATGGCGCGCCCGCTCGCGGTGAGGTGGCTCGGCAGCCGGACCCCGACGTCGGTCACCAGCGACGGGCGGTTCTTCGCCCGTTCCTCGACGATGTAGAGCACATCGCGGCCGTGCAACACGGCCAGGTGCGCACTCTCGCCGATCACGTCCACCAGCGAGGCGAGCATCGGCCGGCCTAACCGGGACAGCGGCTCCTGCCGCGAATACGCCGAACTGAGCTCGAAGGCACTGATGCCCAGCCCGTAACGCTGCTCCTCGTGCAGATGCATCACAAAGCCATTGGCCTCCATCACACCCAGCAGGTGGTAGACGCTGGAGCGCGGCAGGCCCAGCGCGGTGGCGATGTTTGACGCCGCCATCGGCCCCCGCCTGGAGGCGAGCAGCTTGAGGATGCGGAGGGTGTTTTCCGCGGCCGGAACCTTGGAGACCGACTTCGAGGGGGTGTCGCGGGCCGCCACGGCGCTGGCCGATGTGGTGCTGCTGGGGGCTGGCATGGATCCTCTTTTACGTTGCACGGTGTCCGGTATCCCGTACTTAAGCATGCCCCCGGAGGGCGCCCCGCACAGCCCAAGCCCGTTCTAGTGTCTGGTATGCCGGACATCCCGTGAGCTGCCCGCCGTGATCCCGGGCCGGCTCCCGGCATTGCGGGTGACAAGTAGTCGGCGCTGTAACCCAAGTGGTGCCAGCTTCGGTAGGGGTAGAAGTTACTCGTGTGACGAAAGGGACTGAAGGATACATTTGCTGCACGGCGGCACCGGACCGGCCGGAACGCTGGCTGGGGAGCCCTGCCGCGGCCGGCCCGGGCTCGCAGTATCTCCGAATGGCACGCCTACCGAGGGAGTGGTTCAGATGGTTTTCCCCGCATCTCCACACACACAACGCCAAAGACGCAGCATGGCCGGTTTCCTCTCCGGAAAGGTGGGCCGGGCAGGAACTCCGCGGATTCCGTTCCGGGTGGGACAGGTCCTGATTGGCGATGATCCCTTCAACGGCCGGCACCTGGGCAAAGTGGCTGTTATCGAGGCCCCCTACGTGGGCCTCCGGACAACCGGCAGTTCCCCCGATGATGTGGTCTTCTACGACTACCGCCAACTCCAGAGCCCCGACTAATGGACAGGCCAGAAGAAATGAGCGCAGCGAACGTTTCCCTCGCACTTCCTGACCATCGCGGAAGTCGCGGCGGCCATGCGGGTCTCCAAAATGACCGTGTACCGGCTGGTGAAGTCACATGCCATCGCGGCGGTGCGGGTGGGCCGGTCCTTCAGGGTTCCCGAGGACGCCGTCAACGACTACATCCGCCGCTCCACAGAACCGGCCACGCCGCGGCCGGACAGCGACACGGGCGAGGACCCGTCGGCTGCGCACTAGCGGGCCGACCAGCCGCCGTCCATCGTGTAGCTCGCTCCGGTGACCATACCGGCGCCGTCGGAGGACAGCCAAGCGACGAGGGAGGCGACCTCCTCCGGCTCCACCAGCCGCTTGATGGCGGCCTCGGTCAGCATGATGTTGGCGAGGACCTCGGACTCCGGGATCCCGTGCACCTTGGCCTGGTCTGCAATCTGGGACTCAACCAGCGGCGTTCGGACATAGCCGGGGTTGATGCAGTTGGAAGTGACACCATGCTGGCCGCCTTCGAGCGCGGTGACCTTGCTCAGGCCCTCGAGACCGTGTTTGGCGGAGACGTAGGCACTCTTGAACGGCGAGGCGCGGAGCCCGTGCACTGACGACAGGTTGATGATCCGGCCGAAGTTGTTCGCGTACATGTGCGGCAGCGCGGCCCGGATCAGCAGGAAGGGCGCCTCCAGCATCAACGTGATGATGCGCCGGAAATCTGCCGGGTCGAAGTCCTCAATCGGGCTGATCCGCTGGATGCCGGCGTTGTTGACCAGGATGTCGCAGTCCAGGCTGACGGTCTCGAGCGCCTCGACGTCGAGCAGATTGACCGCCCAGGAGGTGCCGCCCACCTCGTCGGCGAGCGCTGCTGCACCGGCCTCATCCAGATCCGCGATCACCACCTTGGCACCGCGTGCTGCGAGGGCGCGGACGCTGGCAGCTCCGATTCCGCCGGCTCCGCCGGTCACCAGCGCTTTGCGCCCGTTCAAGCTGCTCTCCATGTCTGCACTCCTCAGTTTCGCGGTCGTCAACGGCCCAGAGGAGGCGCAAGGCACGTCACTGAGCAGCTTCACTGAGTATTGCCGCACAAAGTGGGCGATTCAATGGTCAAACAAGCACGTCTTATGTGCAGAATTGCAGATATGAACGCAAACCCTGACGACTTGCTGGTGCTCTTGGCCGTCTCCCGCTCCGCGAAGTTCACCACTGCAGCCCAAGCCCTCGGGCTGAACCATACGACGGTCTCGCGCCGGATCGCTGCCCTGGAGAAGGCTTTGGGCGGGCGGGTGCTCTCGCGTGCCTCCGGCGGCTGGGAGCTGACGGATCTGGGTGCGGAAGCCGTGCAGGTCGCCGAGCGGGTGGAGGCTGCGATCCGGACACTCGAACAGCCGGGACGGGCCCCGGACCCGATCACAGGCGTGGTCCGGATGACCGCGACTGACGGCTTCAGCGCTTACATTGCGGCCCCGGCCGTGGCGGGGCTGCGCCGGGACCATCCGGGACTCAGCGTCGAGATCATCACAGTGACCCGGCGGGCACTCCAGCAGCGTTCCGGGCTGGACATCGAAGTCGTGGTGGGCGAACCGCAGGTGCACCGGGCCGCGGCCGCCAGGCTGGGTGAGTACATGCTCGGCATGTACGCCTCCCGCGGCTACCTCGCTGAATACGGCACGCCCACAACAATCGAGGAACTGACCGCCCATTCACTGGTGTATTTCGTCGATTCCATGCTCCAGGTGGACGATCTTGACGCACCGCGGCGGCTGGTGCCGACCATGCGGGACGGGCTGAGCTCCACCAACGTCTTTGTCCACGTGGAGGCGACCCGTGCCGGTGCCGGCATCGGCTTCCTGCCCTGTTTCGCGGCCGACCTGCACCCAGACCTGGTCCGCCTGCTGCCGGCGCAGTTCGCCGAACTGCTGCCGTATTGGATGGTGCTGCGGCCTGACTCCATGCGCCGGCCCGCCGTCGCCGCCGTGGTGCAGGCGCTTCGGGAGCAGACAACGGCGCACCATGAGTCGCTGATGGGCCGGGGACGGACGTCGCCGGCTGCCCCGTAGGCGCCGTCCCGCCGCAGCAGGACCGCTAAGAAGCAGCCTGCGACGCCGGGTCCCCGGCCGGAGGGTCGTGACGGACTGACGCGCCGGCGGCAAACGCCCGAACCTTGGCGTCGTTCCAGATATGGGCAGGCACCCCGCCGCCCAGCAGGCGTCGCGCCAGCCCGGGATCGTCGTCGAACGGCACATCGCTTCCGGCCATGATCATATTCCCGAAGCGCCGGCCCTTGAGCATGGCCGGATCGGCGATGATCACTGTGTACTTAAAAGCGTCAGCGATCGTCGCCGCGTCCTCGCGGGCATTCCGAAGGTCCGGCGCGTCACCGGAGTTGACCACGTACATCCCGCCGGGTGCCAGGACGCCCCGGGCGTACTCGTTGAACTCCCTGGTAGTAAGTGGGCGCGGCGTCAGCGAGCCGGCGAAAACGTCCCGGATGATCAGGTCCCGGGTCTGCGGTGTCAGGCTTTCGGTAACCGCTCGGGCTTCCCCCACCCGGAGGCGCATCAGCGGGGCCTTCGGCAGGTCGAACCAGCCCCGGACATACCCGGCCAGTTTGCCGTCGAGCTCCACCACCACCTGGCGCGCGTCCGGGAAGGCGGCGTGGAAGTAGCGCGCCAGCGAGCACGCTCCGCCGCCAAGGTGCAGGGCACGCAGCTTGGGCCGGGAATCCCGGGCCCAGCGGGATTCCACCAGGGCCGAGATCCAGCGCATGTACTCGAAGTCAAGGAACAAGGGATCGGCCAGGTCGATGTGCGAGCTCATCACACCATTGATCCGCAATAGCCAGCCGTTGGAGTTGTCCTGGTCCGCGATCAGCTCGCAGTCACCGGTGTCGATGTAATAGACGCCTTCTACCGGCCCGTCGGGGCGGGTTCCCTTCGGAAGTTCCACCACCCCAGCCGTTTTTTCGGTGGTGCTTCGGCCGGCAGCCCGGCCCCGCTTCGCCATCAGCTGTCCACCGTTTTGCTCATGATTCAAGCGTAGTTCACCGCTCGGCGCGGCCGTCACCATGGGCCGAAGGCGGCGGGCGCACGCTGGTCCGTCATCCCCAAGAAATAAAGCAAAGGGTACTTACTATTAGTTACTAATCATGCTTAGTATTTACTCCCCAGCAATTGCTGGTTTGTGATCAGCAGCCGATCGTGAAAAGAGCGCGAAGATGACAGAGAACCACTGGCCCCAGGGCGGCAGCAACGGCACTCCTGCGGCTACCCAGCAGACGGCCCTCCGGCCGGAATCCACGTTTCCGCCGCCGTCCAACGGGTCCGCAAAACCGACGCCGCCAAGGATGAGGCGGCGGATGTGAAGCGCCAGGCCGCGGATTCGGCCCGGAATGTGTCCGAGACGGCCAAGACGGAAGCAGCCACTGTTGCCGCCGAGGTGAAGACGAACGCCCGGGATCTCCTGCACCAGGCGAAGTCGGACCTCACGGATCAGGCCGGCACGCAGCAGCAGAAGGTAGCCGCAGGCCTGCACTCCATTTCCACCGAACTGCACACCATGGCCGCAGCTTCCGAGCAGCCCGGCGTCGCCACCGACCTGGTGCGCCAGGCCGCCGAACGCTCCTCGGCCGTCGCCGGGTGGCTTGAGGGCCGCGATCCGGGCTCGCTGCTGACCGAGGTGAAGTCCTTTGCCCGCGAGCGACCCGGCACCTTCCTGCTCCTCGCAGCCGGAGCGGGCGTGCTGGCCGGCCGGCTCAGCCGCAGCCTCAGCGCCGGCGCACCGGAGCCGGCCGCCGCCGGTGCCGCCGCAAAATCCGGCACCAGGATCCCGGACACCGGCGTGGCGGTTCCGCCCCCGCCCGTGCAGCTGCCGGCACCGGAAGCCACGACGGCGGGCTTCGCGGACACGTACCCGCCCGAATCCCACGGGACCCACTCCCCGGGGGACGCCGGCCGACAGGACCGCTGGGCCTCGGAGCCTGTCGTGACTGAGTCGCTCCGGCAGGATCCGCTCCGCGATGATCCCTTTGACGGTGGCCGTCGATGACCAGCGAAATGCCGCAGACCGCCGCGCACGCCAAAGCTGAATCCTCGTCGTTGGGCGAGCTTCTGGGCGAGGTAACGCGGGACATGTCCACCCTGATGCGGCAGGAAGTGGAGCTGGCCAAGGTCGAGCTCAAGCAGTCAGCGACCCGCGCCGGCAAGGGCGGCGGGATGCTGGCCGGCGCCGGCGTCGCCGGCCATTTTGTCCTGCTGTTCCTTTCCCTGGCGCTCTGGTGGGCGCTCGGGACAGTGCTGGGGTTGGGCTGGTCCGGCGTCGTCGTCGCCATCATCTGGGGAATCGTCGCCGCAGCCCTGGCAGCCACGGGCCGCAAGCAACTCAACGCGATCAAAGGGCTGCCCCAGACCGCCGCGACGCTGCAGGAAATCCCTCCCACGCTCAAACCCACCCCCTAGATCCAGCGAGGAAACACGATGAGTGAAAACCCGGATGCCATCCGAGCAGATATTGAAGCAACCCGCGCGCGGCTGGGCACGAACGTCGATGCCGTAGCGGACAAGGTCACACCGTCGCATATCGTCCAGCGGCAGACCGACAGGGTCAAAGCGAACGTCAAGGACGCCGTCTTCGGGGTGAAGGAGAAAGTCATCGGAGCTGCCGACCACACCGCCGGCACCGTGCACTCCGCCACCGGAAACACGGGTGCGCACCTAAGTGACGCCGGTGCCGCGATGGGGGACGCCCCGGCGCAGGTCAAGACGCGGACCCGGGGCAACCCGCTCGCTGCGGGCCTGATCGCCTTCGGGGCGGGCCTTTTGGTCTCCTCCCTGGTCCCGGCCAGCCAGAAGGAACGCGAAGCCGCCGATGCCCTCAAGACCGCGGCTGAACCGCTCACCGAGGAACTGGCCGAGGCCGCCAAGCAGGTGGGCGAACGCCTGAAGGAGCCCGCCCAGGCTGCGATGGAAAACGTCAAGGCCAGCGCTGCAGATGCCACCGAGGCCGTCAAAGCCGAGGGCCAAGGCGCGGTCGCGGACGTCAAGGCGCGGACCGCAGAGGCCAAGGACACCGTCCAGCAGGCCTGATCCCGCAAGAACCCGGCCGGCCGACCTGCGCTCACGCGCCGGACGGCCGGCCGATGCGCTTAACCCGACAAAGGAAAGAATCCCATGGCCCAAAACCCTGCCACGGCAGAAAATAGCAGCATAAACGACGCCGAAACCCAGGAGAGCAGCACAGCCAAGGCCCGCACGGCGCCCGCTCCGGACGATTCGCGCAAGCCGGACAGCCCCACGGACGTCACCAAACCGTCGTGGAAGTTCATCGCGAAGAAAACGCTGCGGGAATTCACCAAGGACCAGTGCCCCGATCTCGCCGCGGCCCTGACGTACTACTCGGTCCTCTCTATTTTTCCGGCGCTGTTGGCGCTGGTGTCCTTGCTGGGGATTTTTGGGCAAGCCGAAAAGACCACCACCGCGTTCCTGGAGATCGCCAGGGGATTCGCGCCCGCTGAAACCGTGGAAGCGATCCGCCAGCCAATCGAGCAGCTCAGCAGCTCCTCCGCCGCCGGACTCACCCTGGTGATCGGACTTCTTACCGCTCTCTGGTCCGCATCCGGGTATGTCGGGGCGTTCGGACGGGCCATGAACCGGATCTACGAAATCGACGAGGGCCGGCCGTTCATCAAACTCCGGGGCACGATGCTCGCCGTCACGATCGCCACCGTCCTGATTGTTGTACTGCTGGCGGCCATGCTCGTCCTCAGCGGCCCCGTGGCCGAGTCCATCGGCAGCGCCATTGGTTTGGGCGGTGCCGTCCTGACAGCGTGGAACATCCTCAAATGGCCCGGCATTTTGTTGCTTGTGGTGCTTGCGATCGCCATCCTCTACTACGCGACCCCAAACGTAAAGCAGCCCAAATTCCGCTGGATGAGCCTGGGCTCGCTGATCGCCCTGGTGATCTTCCTGCTGGCATCCTTGGCCTTCGCGTTCTACGTTGCCAACTTCAGCAGCTACAACCGGACCTACGGCGCGATCGGCGGCGTCATCATCTCGCTGCTCTGGCTCTGGATCCTGAACCTGTCACTGCTCTTCGGCGCCGAATTCGACGCCGAAATGGAACGCGGCCGCCAACTGCAGGCCGGGATTGAAGCTGAGGAAACCATCCAGCTGCCACCCCGGGATACCAAGCAGAGCGACAAGCTGCAGGCGCGTGAAGAGGAGGACATCAAGCGGGGCCGCGAACTCCGTGAACAGCACAGCACAGCGGGCGCGGCGGCCGTCCCGGGTCGCACTGCCGCCACCGAAGGGGATCGGCCCAACCCGCGGGACCAAAGCCCCTAGCCCGCTCCGACCCATTGAGTTCTACTGGGCGCAGTACCGCCCGGAGGCGGACACGGCTGACCTGAACAAAGCGCGCGGCAATGCCTTGATCGTGCGTTGACCACGCTTCACCGGACCAAGCCTTCAGAGGGGAGCTGGAGGTGACTAGCAGAGGAGGATACCCGTGCGAGCGTGGCGGGTAGGGCAGCCCGGGCCGATGAGGACCGGCCCCCTTGTGCAAGCCGAGTGCCCCGACCCCAAACCGGGCCCCGGGGAGGTATTGCTGCGGGTGAGGGTGTGCGGAGTCTGCCGCACGGACCTGCACCTGGCTGAGGGCGACCTCGCCCCGCGCCGGCCCGGTGTCATCCCGGGCCACGAGGTCGTTGGGGATGTCATTAAGTGCGGGGACGGCGCCACGCGGTTCTCACCGGGAAACCGGGTCGGCGTCCCCTGGCTTGGCGGGACCTGCGGCTCCTGCCGTTTTTGCCTGCGCGGAGATGAAAACCTCTGCCTCTCCCCCGTGTTTACCGGCTGGGACCGCGACGGCGGTTACGCCGAACTCATCACGGTGGCCGAAGACTTCGCCTACCGGCTCCCGTCGGGCTTCTCGGATGAGGAGGCCGCGCCGTTGCTGTGCGCGGGGATCATCGGCTACCGGGCGCTCTGCCGGGCCGATCTGCCCATCGGCGGTCGGCTGGGGATCTACGGTTTCGGCGGATCCGCGCATTTGGCGGCCCAGATTGCCCTTTTCCAGGGCGCGCGTGTGTATGTAATGACCCGATCCAAGGAGGCCCGGACCCTCGCCCTGGAGCTCGGCGCGACCTTCGCCGGCGGCGCCGATGAGCAGCCGCCGGATCCGCTGGACTCGGCGATCCTGTTCGCCCCGGCCGGCGGCCTGGTTCCGGTAGCGCTGCGCGCCCTGGACCGTGGCGGCACCCTCGCTGTTGCCGGCATCCATCTAAGTGATATTCCGGCGCTGAACTATGCCACGGACTTGTTCCAGGAACGCCAGCTGCGCAGCGTCACAGCCAACACCCGGGCCGACGGCGAGGAGTTCCTGCGCGTCGCCGCCGAAATCCCGCTCCGGCCCACCACAGTGGCCTACCCGTTTGAGGCCGCGGACCGGGCGCTGCTGGATCTGTCCGAGGACCGGGTCACCGGAGCGGCGGTGCTCCGGATGGACTCAACGTAGCCGGCCAGTGGCGGGCAGGCCGGATCGGTTGTCCGCGCGCAGGAATTCGTGTTCCTGGCCCGGCTGGATCAGGACGCTGCGGGTGCCCACCCGCACCAGCACCGGGGCCGCGTCGCCGGGCGCTGCCGATACCCTGAGACGGTCGCGCTCCAGGTGAACGGCGAGCATCTGGTCCCGGTAGCGGACCTGGAAGTCCACGCGGCTGAGCTCGACGGGCAGCCGGGGGACGAAGTCGAGGGCATCGCGCGTAATCTGCAGCCCGGCAAAACTGCGCTGCACTACGTCGATCGTGCCGGCCATGGCGCCGAGATGGATGCCGCAGCGGGTGGTTCCGCCTTGGGTGTCATCCAGGTCCGCGTCCAGCGCCTCCCGGAACGTTTCCCACGCCCGCTCGGGATTCCGCTGCGCCAGCACCGAGGCGTGGGCCACCCGGCTGAGCGTTGATCCGTGCGCTGTCCTGGCCAGGTAGAAGTCCACAGTGGCTGCCATCTGCGCTGCGGTAACGGTATAGCCCATCCGGGCCAGGAACCGGATCAGCTGGTCCTCGCCCAGGACGTAAAGCAGCATCAGGACGTCGGCTTGTTTGGCCAGCCGGTAGTGGTTGGTGCTGTCCCCTTCCGCCTCCAGGATCAGGTCCAGCCGCTCGATGAGCCCATAGCTTCGGCGGTAGTGGTCCCAGTCAAGTTCCCGGAGCGCGGCGTAGCCGTCGAACTGGCTGATGACGCCGTCGTCGTGGAACGGAACGAACATGCGGCGGCTGAGGTGTTCCCAGGCCGTCATCTCGGCGGCGGTGACCAGCAGCCTGGTCCGCAGTTCGTCCATGTCGAATCCACGCACGGAATGCATCATCCAGACGGCTTGGTCGAACACCCAGGCCGCCATCACGTTGGTGTACGCATTGTCGTTCAGCCCGCCGCCCGGGTCACCGGGGTTGCCGGTATGGTATTCATCCGGGCCCATAACTCCCCGGAGGTGGAAGCGGTCTTCGACCGGGTCGAATTCCGCCATGGACGCGAACAGCCGGGCGACGTCCACGATGATTTCCGCCCCATGCCCGGTGAGCCACCCGCGGTCCTGGGTGGCCTCGAAGTACTGCCAGGCGTTGTAGGCGACAGCGAGGCCGACATGGCGCTGGAGCCGCGAATAGTCCTTCATCCAGTGCCCGGACCGCAGGTTGAACAACAGCTTCGGCGTCTGTTCAGTGCCGTCACTGCCGCTTTGCCATGGGAACAGGGCCCCCTTCAGTCCCGCGTCCCGCGCCGCGTCCCGGGCCGCGCCGAGCCGCCTCCAGCGGTAATCGAGGAGCTCGCGGGCGAGGGCGGGCAGCCTCGAATTCAGCAGTGGGAGGACAAAAAGTTCATCCCAGAAGACGTGCCCCCGGTACCCTTCGCCGTGCAGCCCGCGGGCAGGTACACCGGCGTCGACTTCGGCGGTGTGGGTGGTGAGGGTCTGCAACAGGTGGAAGACGTGCAGGTTCAGGATCAGCTGGGCCTGCGAGCTGGCGTCGAACTCTATGACAAAGGGTTGGAGCAGGACGGCCCATGCGGCGTCGTGCTCGGCCTGCAGCGCCGTGAAACCGCCCGAGGCGCGGGCCAGGACGGCCCGGGCCGCCGTTCGGGGAGATGCGATGGCGTGATCGCGGGAGGAGGTCACGGCCACTTTCTTGAGGATCGTCAGCGGCGCACCCGCTGTCACGAAAACTTCGAAGCGGTGGGTGTGCAGCCCATTCAGCTGTTCGGGAATCCCTGCCCCGGGCGGCCCGTCGGACCCGGAGATTTCCGTCCGGAGCGCCAGGGCGATCCCGATTCCGCTGGTGACGGTCCGGACCTCCACTGTGAGTTCGGCGGCACCCGGGCCGTCCCCGGCCGCCGTAGCCCGGACGGACCCCAGGTGCCGCTTGGACAGCGCCGCATCCTCGGGGACATTGGAGTTGGTGACCCCGGTGTCACAGCCGCTGCGAACGCTGACGCCGCCGTCCCAGCCGACGGCCGTGACGACCGTTTCCATCGCGGCGAGGTGCGGGACGGCCATGGACACCAAGCGGCGCTGCACCAGCAGAAGCTGCCGGCCGGTGTTGTCCTCCAAGAGTGCCTCCCGGGTCAGCACCGCCCGTTTCAGGTCCAGGGTGCGGCGCTCGCTGCGGAGCGAAAGTCCGCCCTCGGACCACCACGCCCCTTCGCCGATCCGGAGGTCCAGCGGAAGCCAGTCGGGAATGTTGACCATGTGTTCGTCGACAGTTTCCTGGTCCGCCACAACGCTGCGCAGGCTGTTGTAAACGCCGGCGAGATAGCTGCCGGGATAGTGCACGGCCCCGGCCCGGTGTTCGGGGGCGGCGCCCCGCGTGGCCAGGTAGCCGTTGCCCAGGGTGGTGAGGGCTTCGCGGTGGCCCTCATGCACCGGGTCGAAGCCTTCGTAGACCAGCAGCCACGGGTGCGTGATGACGAGTCCAATATCCAGTTGGCTGACATCCTCGACGACGACGTCGGCGCCCGCCGCTTCCAGCGGGCCCCGACGCCCGGACCGGTCGATGCCAACGACCAGCCCAAAGCCGCCGCGCCGGCCGGCTTCCACCCCGGCCGCTGATTCCTCGATGACCATGGCCCGGGCGGGCGGGATCCCAAGCCGCCGCACCGCTTCCAACTGCAGCGCGGGCGCCGGCTTGCCCGCAACGTCGCGGTCCAGGGCCGTCTGACCGTCGACGACGTGGTCGAAGAAGTCCCCGAGGCCGGCGGCGGCCAGCAGCACGCCGGCGTTTCTGGCGCAGGTGGCAAGCACCACCGGAATTCGCCCCGCTTTCAGCCGGCCGAGGAGGTCCACTGTGCCCGGGAACGCCCGGACCGGTTGGTCACCGAGCAGCTTTTCGAACAGTTCGTTCTGGCGTGCGGCGAGCCCGAAGACGGTCCATTCCCCGGAGCCATCTGAGGGGTTGCCGTCCGGGACTGCCCCGCCGCGGGAGGCCAGGAAAGAGGTTACCGCGTCTTCCCACGTCCGGCCGGCCACGAGGTCCAGGTAGTCTTCGGTGCAGAACGGATCCCGGCGGGTCCCGGCTGGAAGCCGCGGGTCCTGGAGGACTGCGTCGAAGAGTTGCTTCCATGCCGCCGAGCGAAGACCGGCGGTGTCGGTGACCACCCCGTCCAGGTCAAAGATCACGGCATCGACGGGCGCCAGGGCTGCGGCTAGGGTGGGCGACTCCGTCATTCCTCAGTCGTATCAGGCCTGCGGCAACTGCGACAGTGGCGTTGTACCGCTATTCCGGCCCGCCGGCCTGATAGCCGTCAGCCAAGCAGCGAATCGAGGGTGGTAAAGCCATAGCCGGCCTGGCGGATCCGATCGATGATCCCGGGCAGGGCATCGGCGTCCAGGGTGGTCCCGTCGTCGGGATTGGAACCGATGTGCATCAGCACGATCTCCCCGGGTTGAAGGCCGGCGAGTGTCCGGTCAGCCACGATGCGCGCGGAGATCCCGCCGCTGCTGCCCTTCCAGCCCAGGGTGTCCACGCTCCAGCGGACGGCCACGTAGCCGTAGGCGTTCACGGCAGCGATGGTCCGGGCGTCGCGTTCACCGAAGGGGAAGCGGAACAGGGGCCGGGGGTCACCTCCGCCCGCGAGGATGGCCTGCTGCGCCCGAACCAGCTGGTCCCCGATCGCGGCGTCGGGGAGACCGGTAAAACCAGGGTGGGTCATCGAATGGTTCCCCACCCGGTGGCCGCCCGCGACGATCGCCGCGACACCCGCCGGGTTGCCGGCCGCCCAGTTGCCGGTCAGGAAAAACGTGCCGCGAACGCCAGTGGTGGCCAGTGTCTGCAGGATGCTGGGCAACCCGGCGGCGTTGGCTCCGGCGTCGAAGGTCAGCGCCACCACTGCACCCACTCCTGGGACTACCTCCAGATCGCGGCCGGCGAGCGCGGCGGGGAACGGGGCCGGGGGCGGGACCGGCTCGGGCGCGGGGACCGGGACCGGCTCGGGCGCGGGGACCGGGGGCGGTTCGGGCGCCGGGATGGCAGGCAACGGTACCGGCCCGGCCGGAGCCGTTTCGCTGGGGGTGCGGACCGGAGCGTCCGACGGCGACGAACCCGGCGTCGGGCTGCCCGGCGGCTCCTCCGACGGGCCGGCGGTGTCCACAGGTGACGACGCCGGAGCTGACGACGCCGGCGGCGGTGTTGTCAGGGGCAGCCGCCGGCGGGTTGGCTCTGAACACAACGGCAAGCACCACGGCGGCGGCCAGCAAGAGCACCGCAGCGGCGGCCACCAGCCACCGGCGTCGGCCGGAAAGGTTCGGCCACATGCTTGACTGTGGCACCGCCGGCGACAGCCGGACTAGGGCTGAAAGGCCCGGGCGGGCGGGGACGCTGCCGGTATCAGCCGGTCGGCCCGGTACCGGTCGAACAAGCGGATGAAGGAGTCTTCCGTGCGGCGGTAGCCGGTGAAGCCCGCAAGCCGGCTCTTGCTCATATCCGTAACAACTTCGAGGTTGCGGCCCAGGTCACC
This sequence comes from Arthrobacter sp. H16F315, assembly GCF_024124825.1. Lineage (GTDB taxonomy): Bacteria > Actinomycetota > Actinomycetes > Actinomycetales > Micrococcaceae > Arthrobacter. The sequence continues at coordinate 622,903 of NZ_JAMXSS010000002.1, forward strand.
GTCTGTGTGCCACCAGGACGCGACCCGGGCGAGCTCGGGTTCGGCCAGCCCGTGGCGGGCGGCGATGCCTGCCCAGACGCCCTCCTGGCCGGACATCTGCTGTTCCAGCGGGCGTGGCCGGCCCTCGTACCCAACGGGTTCGACGCCGAAATAGGCGGCCAGCGCAGGCCACATGCGGCGCCAGCGGAAGAGGTCTCCGTTGACGATGTTGTACGCCTGGTCGGCTACCCCGTCGGCGGTGGCCGCCCAGACCATGTGTTCTGCCAGAAGCCCGCTGTCGGTCATGTCCGTCAGGGAGTTCCACTGCGTCTCGGAACCCGGGAAGATGAACGGCAGGCCGAGTTCCCGGCAGATGGACGCCTGGACCGCGAGCGTTAGACCCATGTTCATGGCGTTGCCGACCGCATACCCGATGACCGTATGCGCCCGGTGCACGGACCAGCCAAAGCCCTGCCGGCCCGCGCCAGCCCATAACTCGTCTTCCTGGGCGTAGTAGAAGTTAGGCGTCGGCAACCTGGGCTCGCTTTCGCGGAACGGCGTGTCCGGCATCTCCCCCGCCGCGTACGCTTCAAACGGTCCCAGATAGTGCTTCAACCCGGTCATCAGGGCCACGTGTTTCACTGGCTGGCCGCTGAGGCTCGCGAGCAGGTTCCGCAGCATGGCAGCGTTGGTGTCGATGTTTTCCTGTTCCGTGTCCATCCGCGACCACGCGGTGTAGAACACGTGACTGAGCCGTTCACCCGCCAGGGCTTCACGCAGGCTCTCCACGGAGGTCAGGTCCGCACTCACGTGCCGGACATCGCCGCGCCGGATCGGGTGCCGCGAGAGGGCCACAACGTCCCAGCCCTCATCGGCCAGCCGGTCAACCAGAGCCGATCCGGCAATGCCGCTGGCCCCGACCACCAGGGCGGTCCTCGTATCAATGGTGCCTGAACTGCTTGCCACGCCGTTCCTCCTCGTACTGTCCGCTGCGCCTCGCCGCCCCAACAGGGGGCACGGCGGGCCAGACCAAGGTCATTCTCCGCCCGCTCCAGCCTCTCACAGACCAAAGGGGGCGGGCAGTAGGATAAAGGCAGTGGAGTGCGCCTCACCAACCAGCGAATGCTAAGGCAGGATATCCGTGAAAATCCTTCTCCGATATCCGCTAGTTGCAGGCACAGTCGCGGCCCTGCTCGCCGTGCTTATCCTGCTCCTGTCCGGGCAGGAGCCGATTGCGCAGATCACAGCCAGCAGCTACGCCCTGGCGGTAGCGGCCTATCTGGCCGTCGGCATGGTCCGCCGGCTGATGGGTGGCCAGTGGGGCATCGACATCCTGGCGGTCACCGCCATTGTCAGCACCGTCCTGGTGGGCGAATTCATCGCCGCCATGATCATCGTCCTGATGATGGCCGGCGGCACAGCCCTCGAGGACTTCGCCGCCGGCCGGGCCAAAAAGGAACTGACCTCCCTGCTGGAACGCGTCCCGCAGACTGCCCACCGGGAAGGGGACGGCAGCTCCGCCGCCGAAACCAGCACAGGCGGCCAGCTCGAGGATGTTGCCGCCACCGACGTCCGGATCGGAGACATCCTGCTGGTCAGACCCGGTGAAGTGGTGCCGCTGGACGGCATCCTGCTTTCTGAATCCGGCAGCTTCGACGAGTCCTCCCTCACCGGGGAAAGCCTTCCGGTGGAACGGGTTGCCGGGGACGGGCTGATGAGCGGCTCCCTCAACGGCGAAGCCGCGGTCCGGATGCGGGTCACGGCCCTGATGGCGGATTCGCAGTACAGCCGCATCGTCGCCCTGGTCAAGGAAGCCGCGGACAGCAAGGCACCCATGGTGCGGCTCGCGGACCGGTATGCCGTCCCGTTCACCGCCCTCGCGTACCTTCTCGGCGCGATCGGCTGGATCATCAGCGGCAGCCCGGCCCGGTTCGCGGAGGTGCTTGTGGTCGCCACCCCGTGCCCGCTGTTGATCGCCGCCCCCGTGGCGTTCCTGGGCGGCATGAGCCGTGCCGCGCGCGGCGGCATCATCGTCAAATACGCCGGCGTGCTGGAGCAGTTGAGCCGGATCAAAACGGTCGCCTTCGACAAGACCGGGACCCTGACCTACGGCCGCCCCTCCCTGGTCGGCGTCCGGACCTCCGGGTCCTTCACCAAGGACGACGTCCTGGCCCTGGCGGCCTCCGCCGAACAATATTCCTCCCACGTGCTCGCCGCCTCCGTAATGGAGGCTGCACGGAACCGCGGGCTCGTCTTCGAAACCGCAACGGAGGCCAACGAATTCGCCACGCACGGCGTCCGGGCACGCTTCGACGGCCGCGACGTGGTGGTTGGCAAGCCGAAGTTCGTGGCTGAATCGGCCGGCGGCGTCGAGGAAATCGAGCTGGCCAGCGGCGAACTCGCCATCTATGTCGGCGTCGCCGGGGAATTCGCCGGGGCCCTGGTGATGAGCGACCCCATCCGCGGGGAAACCCGCCGCACCCTGGCCGAGCTAACCGAACTCGGCGTTATCCAGACGGTGATGCTGACCGGCGATGCGCTCGCGACCGCCGAACACATCGCGGACGCGGCCGGGCTCACCGATGTCCGCGCCGAGTGCCTGCCGGCGGACAAGGTCGAAGCCGTCCGGGACCTGCCGCTGCGACCGGTCATGATGGTGGGGGACGGCGTCAACGATGCCCCCGTGCTGGCCGCCGCCGACGTCGGCATCGCGATGGGTGCCCGCGGCTCGACGGCGGCCGGCGAGTCGGCCGACGTCGTGATCATCCTGGACGACCTGTCCAAGGTAGCCGCGGCCGTGCGGATCGGCCAGCGCACCATCAAGGTGGCGCTGCAAAGCATCTGGATCGGCATAGCGCTGAGCGTGGCGCTGATGCTCGCCGCGGCTGCAGGCTTCGTCCCGGCCATCGCAGGTGCCTTGTCCCAGGAACTCGTGGACCTGGCGACAATCCTCAATGCGCTGCGCGCACTCAGTCCGGGCACCTCAGCGAAGGCCGGGAAGCAGGCTCCCGCCGCTACCGGGAAGCAGGCAGTTTCTCGGCTTCCGCGATCCGCGGAACGGTCCTGAGGTAGCTGTCCGGATTCAGCGAGATCGAATCGATGCCTTCACCGACCAGGAACGCCGCGAACTCCGGGTGGTTGCTGGGTCCCTGGCCGCAGATGCCGATCTTGATGCCGGCCGCATGCGCCTTTTGGATAGCCTCGCTGATCATGGCCATCACGGCCTCATCCCGCTCGTCAAAGAGTGCGGCCAGCTGCGCCGAATCCCGGTCCACGCCCAGGACAAGCTGGGTGAGGTCGTTGGAGCCGATGGAGAAGCCGTCGAAGCGGGTGGCGAACTTGTCGGCGAGGACGACGTTGGACGGGATCTCACACATCATGTAGACCTGCAGGCCGTTCTGGCCCCGAACCAGGCCGTGCTCCGCCATCACGGCCAGCACCTTGTCCGCTTCCCGGGGGTGCGGCAGAACGGCACCATCACAATAATGTTGCTAAACCCGAGCTTCTCGCGGACCCGTTTGAGGGCGGCACACTCCAGGGCAAATCCCTCGCGGTACCGCTCGTCGTAGTAGCGGGAGGCGCCGCGGAAGCCGAGCATGGGGTTTTCCTCCGGTTCCTCGAAGGCGGAACCGCCGATCAGGTGCGCGTACTCGTTGGTTTTGAAGTCGCTAAGCCGGACGATCACGGGCCGGGGGAAGTGGGGTGCTGCGATCTTGGCGATGCCAAGAGCCAGGGCGTCCACGAAGTAGTCCTTCGGGTCGGCAAAGCCGCTGGTCAGGGCACGGATCTGCTCGGCCTCGTGGGGGTCGGTGACCCGCTCGGGGTGAACCAGCGCCATCGGGTGGACCCGGATCAGGGCGCTGATGATGAATTCCATCCGGGCGAGCCCGACGCCGTCGGCCGGCAGCCGCCACCACTGGAAGGCTGCCGCGGGGCTGGCGATGTTGACCATAACTTTGGTGTGCGTCTCGGGCAGTTCACCGAGGTCCACGTCCTCGGTCTCAAACGCGAGGCTGCCCTGGTACACCCGGCCCTCGTCGCCCTCGGCGCAGGAAATCGTCACGGACTGGTCTTCCGCGAGGACAGTGGTGGCATTGCCTGTACCCACGACTGCGGGTACCCCGAGTTCCCGGCTCACGATCGCCGCGTGGCTGGTTGGGCCGCCGCGGTCGGTCACGATGCCTGCTGCCCGCTTCATAATCGGAACCCAGTCCGGGTCGGTCATCTCGGTGACCAGGATGGCGCCGTCGCGGAAGTTGTCGATGTCAGCGGCGCTGCGGATCACGCAGGCCGTGCCGTGGGCGATGGAATCGCCGATCGCGGCGCCGCGCACCAGTACGCTGCCCGCCTCCAGCAGGTGGTGGAGGGTGAACCGGGAGCCGGTTTTTTGCGACTGGACCGTTTCCGGCCGGGCCTGGACCATAAACAGTTCGCCGGTCACACCATCACGGGCCCACTCCATGTCCATCGGCCGGGCATAGTGCTCTTCCACGCTCACGGCCCAGCGCGCCAGCGCGAGAATCTCGGCGTCGTCCAGGACAAAAGCGCGGCGTTCCGCGTCGGAGGTGTCCACCATTTTGGTGCGGGCGTGGCCGCCCCGGCTGTAGACCATTTTCCGGTCCTTCGAGCCCAGCGTCTTTTCGATAATCGGAGCGAACTCCGGCTGGGCCAGCAGCGGCTTGAAGACGACGTATTTGTCCGGATTGATGGTGCCTTGGACCACGGTTTCGCCAAGCCCCCAGGCGGCGCTGACCACTGCCACGCCCGGGAAGCCGGAATCAGTGTCGATGGAGAACATCACGCCGGAGGCGCCGACGTCGGAGCGCACCATCCGCTGCACACCGATCGAGAGTGCAACGTCGAGGTGGTCGAAGCCCTTGACCTCGCGGTAGCTGATGGCACGGTCGGTGAACAATGAGGCGTAGCAGCGCCGGCAGGCGTCCAGGAGTTCGCGTTCCCCGGCGATGTTCAGGAAGGTCTCCTGCTGCCCGGCGAAGCTCGCATCCGGCAGGTCCTCGGCGGTGGCGCTGCTGCGGACCGCAACGGAGAGCCGGTCCACCCCGGCCCGCTCCCCGAGTTCCCGGTAGTGGGAGCGGATGGACGCGGCGGTGTCGTCGGGGAACTCGCTGTCCAGGAAGAGCTCCCGGATGGCTTCCCCGGTGGCGCGCAGGGACGTTTCGCCGGCGCGGTAGGACTGGATCTGTGAGCGCATCGCCGGTTCGATGCCGTTGGCCTCGATGAACCGGCGGTAGGCGTCCGCGGTGGTCGCAAAGCCGCCCGGCACGCGCACACCCTTGGTTTTGAGGGACTGGATGAGTTCGCCGAGGGAGGCGTTTTTGCCCCCCACCTGCGGGACATCGCCCATACCGATCTCTTCAAACCACAGCACCGGGGATTCAGCCATGTCGCAACTCCTGCTTTCGGCAATTGGGAAGGAAAACACTGGACACGATGGTGACCGCTGGCGTCCGGCGCCCCTGGAGCCATCCTGTGGCGGCGGACCATCCGATGTCAGAGGCTTTGGACCTTGAATGCCGCGGCGGCCCGAGCGACCCGGCGGTGACGGACCGTTTTGTAGAGCCAGTCCGCAAGCAGCACGGCTGGGATGGCGGCAAGAGCCACGGCCAGACCGCCGGGCGAGGGCGGGGCTTGGCCCAGCAGCGTTGCCAGCGGCCCGAGGAACAGGAAGACCGCCAACAGTCCCAGCTCCGCCAGCACCGCCCAGATCAGCAGCCGGTTGCTGAACCAGCCCAGCCGCCACGGCGGCACGCTGGCGCTGCGGCAGGCGAAGGCGTTAGCGAGCTGGGCCAGGACCACTGAGGTGAACGCGGCTCCGGAGGCGGCCATCAGCACATCCGCCGCGGGCAGTGCCGCCCCGGGGGTCCAGCCCGCACCGAACAGGACAGCGGTGTACGCCGTCATTTCGAAGAGCGCCTCGACCGGCCCCAGCACTCCGAACACGCGGATCATCAGCCCCCGGTCCATCAGGTGCCGCCGCTCCGGGGGCCGTTTCAGTGTTCCCTTGCTCGGGGCCTCGCTGCCCAGCGCCAGCGCGGGCAGCAGGTCGGTGCCGATGTCGAGGGCCAGGACCTGCAGCACGCTCAGCGCCAGCGGAAACCGCCCGCCGGAGAGCGCCCAAATGACAAAGGGAGTAAGTTCGGCGACGTTGTCCGTCAGGTGGTAGGTCAGGAAGCGCCGGATGTTCGCGTAGGTGGCGCGTCCCTGCTCCACTGCGGCGATGATGGTGGCGAAGTCGTCATCGAGCAGCACCAGGTCCGCCGCCTCCCGGGCCACGTCCGTGCCGCTGCGCCCCATCGCCACACCGATATCCGCCTGCCGGAGTGCCGGGCCGTCGTTGACGCCGTCGCCGGTCATTGCCACGACGTGGCCGCGGCGTTGCAGCAGGCGGGCGACCCGGAGTTTCTGTTCCGGGGTAACCCGGCTGACCACCACCCCGTCGCGGTCCAGCAGCGCGGTCAGGACGGCGTCGTCCTCGGGCAGGTGGTGTCCCTCCAGCACAAGCTCCGGGGTTCCGATCAGCCCGGTCTCCCGGGCGATGGCGGCTGCCGTGAAGGCATGGTCTCCGGTAACCATGGCCACTTTGATTCCGGCCCCGCGGGCCGCCTCGAGCGCCACCCGGACCTCGGCGCGGGGTGGGTCGTGCAGGCCGATCAGCCCCAGCAGCGTCAGTCCGCGTTCAACGTCCTCAAGCTTGAAATCGGCGCCGGGCAGGCCAGGCAGGCTCCGCTCGGCGACGGCCAGTACCCGGAGCCCGTGCGAGGCCATCTGGTCGACCATTTGCACGGCGCGGTCGGCGCCGTCGGCACCGTCCCCGCCCGCCCCGCCACACAGCGGAATCACGGACTCCGGGGCGCCCTTGACGTACAAGGTGGTCCCAGCGATTGCGGATTCCCGCAGCCGCCGGGGATCGAAGGCGAAGCGGTGCGACACCGCGGGCTCAGCGGGGCGCTGTCCGGTTCCTGCCAGCCGGGCCGCCAGCGCATCGATGGCGGCCTCCATCGGATCGCCCTCGACGATCCACTGCCCCTCGTGGAGCACCGCACGGCCCACGGACGCGGCCAGCGCCGCGGTGCTGAGGTGCCCTGCCTCCCCGGTTCCCGTTCCGGTGACCTCGGCCTCCGGGCCGTACCCTGCGCCGATGATGCTGACCAATCCGGCAGGGGTCCAGACCTCGACGGCGTTCATCCGGTTCTGGGTCAGGGTCCCGGTCTTGTCCGTGCAGATAAAGGTGGTGGAGCCGAGGGTCTCCACCGCTTCCAGGTTCCGGACGAGTGCGTTGCGCCGCGCCATCCGCTGCGCCCCCACCGCCAAGGACAGCGTGACCGTCGGCAGCAGGCCCTCGGGCACAAGTGCCACGGCGACCCCGATGGCAAACAGGAAGGCGTCCCGCCAGGAGATTCCCACCAAAAGGGAGAGGACAAAAAACAGTACGCCGATGCCCAGTGCCATCGCGGCCGTGATGCGGACGATCCGTTGCAGTTCCCGGGCCAGGGGGCTGGGCGGCGCCTCGACCTTTCCGGTTAGGGCCGCGATTTCGGCGAGCCGGGTCTTCCCGCCGGTGCTCGCGACCACACCTTCAGCCTGGCCGTTAACCAAAAAAAGTCCCGCCAAATACGGTGTCGCCGGGGATCTTGGCGAGCGCCTCGCTTTCACCTGTGAGCATCGATTCATCCACGGAACACCCTGCTGCCAACGCCAGCCGGAGATCCGCCGGGACCCGGTCGCCGGCAACCAGTACGACGGCGTCGTCGGGCACCAGCTCGGTGGCGTGAACCTTGATGATGCGGTTATCCCGCCGGACCGAGACCATCGCCGGGAGCAGTTCGCGCAGCTTCGCTGCGGCATGCTGAGCGCGCTCCTGCTGGATGTAGGCGAACACTCCGTTCACCAGGATCACAACGACGATCGCGATGGCCAACTGCGGCATCCCTGCCAGGTAGGCCAGCACGGAGGCGCACCACAGCAGCACGGCGAAGAAATGCGTGAGTTCGGCCAGCAGCCTGCGCCAGCCGGGTACCGTGCTGGCCTCCGGGAGCTTGTTCGCCCCGAAGTGTTCCAGCCTCCGGGCGGCCTCCGCCGAACTCAGTCCCGCGACGCCCGGCACGGCTCCGGCGCTCGGGCCGCCGACGCCGCTCCGTCCGGAAGTGGCCCCCGGCGTCACGGCTCCCCGGAGCCGCTTAGGCGCAACATTGCGGACCAACCCGGATCAGGTAGCTCATGGCTTGAGGGTGCGCCTCCACGCCCGGCCCACGTTAGGGCCAAAGGTCACGGCGGGTGTGGATGAGGGACTGCCACGAGGAATCCCGCAGTCACCGAAACGGCTGCACCGGCTCATGGCAGCGGCAATTCGGTCAGGTGGTTGTGAGCCACAAAATGTCAGTTTCCGAAGTCGTCTGCACGGAATGTCCACACTCGTCTGCACGACCCACTAAATGTCCGTAGGGAACGTCCCACGGAACACTTCTCGACCAAGCGGTTTCACTGCCTGGTGGGCATCCGTCCGCCAGGTAATGCGTGGTGTCGACCCCGCCGTCGCAAATATCTCCGGCATGCACGCTTAGGCTTGTTGTCCAGCCATCCCGTCGACGCCTGCGACGGTGGACAGTAGCGGTGGCCCTGATCTGGCTCAACACGCACGCCCGGAAGAGTTGCTCCTCTTTAACGTCCTGGCCATGGTCGCCGAATTCGAAGCCGACCTGATCCGCTCACGAACCCGTGAGGGAATGGCCGTCGCCAAGGCGAAGGGCCGCCTGCGGGGGAAGCAGCCCACGCTCTCAAAAAACAGGAAGCGCACCTGGTCTGCGTACACCGGGCAGGGACCCACACGACCGTGGAACTGGCCGAACTCTTCGCGGTCGCGCGTTCCACCGTCTACGGCACCATCAAACGCGCAGGCGACCCCACGGGACCGCTTAGCGTGGAATTTCGTCGGAGCCCCGAGCGAAGGCCTTAACGCAATAGCCGCAACCGTTCCGTGCAGACATCTTCGATGCAAAACGCCGAGTTGCGCAGGCGGGTTCAAGCAACTAAATGTTCAGAGTTGTCTGCACAACCCCGTACTTTAACGGGTGCTTGTGCAGACGACTCCGAAAAACGACACTCTTGAACGCGCCTGATTGCTTGTAGCGGAAACGGTCCTTTTTGACCGGCGACTGTTCTGGCGCATGGGCGCAGTGAGACCGACGACGCACCTGCTTCCGATGCATCTAGGGTGGAACTATGGGGGAAACGACACGCGAGCCAATTTCCAATTTGATACCGGGCAGCCGCAGGAGGAATGTCCTCGCGGGGGCGGCCGTGGCAGCGATCCTCGTCCTCGGTTGGGGCGCCTACGCTGGCACCTTCCTATCGATCGCCGGAGCGCAGAGCTGGTCCGGAATTGCCTGCGATGGCGAATACCGGTCGGCCTCCTGCGCCTCTACGTCGGTGTGGCGGCAGTTTGAAATGACTATCACCCTCGCCCAGCTTGTAGCCCTGCCCATCCTGGTCTTCAACGGGATCAGACTGGCTTCGGGGGCCTGGTTCGACCGCGGCTGGATGCTATGGCTCGCTGCGGTCCTGCTGATCTGTATCGCCGTGGCTCCTCTGAACAACCCACAGCTCAGCTACCTCCCGTAGCCTTACCGTTCCCACCCGGTTCTGCCGGCCTGCCGGGAACAGCCTCAAAAATCGGTCGTTTTGACCGTGGCGCATAGGGCACGCGGGGTTCTGTTGATCGAAGCTACGCCATATGAGTTCCGAGCGCCTGGCCTGTGACTTTCGGCGATAAATGGCGGCTTTTTCACGGCGCTATTTGGCGCTCGGTGCAGCCCGCAAGGGGATCCCTTACCGGGACACCCGGGCTTTACGGATCCGCTTGAGGTATTGGAGGGGCCAACTAGACTCGCTTGAACAACGAGGTTTGGGGAACCGATATGAGTACGCCAATAGTGCCGGCCAAAACGTCGACTAATCGACTGAACCGGCTGTCCGTCGCAGCCATCATCTTCGCCGTAATCGCTGCCTCCGGCGTCTGGATCTTTGGCGCCGCAGTTGTTGCTGTCTTTGCGGTGGGGTCCGGACACATGGCCCTCAGCCAGATTAGGTTGAAGGGAGAACGCGGCCGTGGTCTGGCCATTGTTGCCCTGGCCATCGGTTACGGCATCGCCACGTTCGCGTTGATCAATACGTTAATGTTCATTCCCGGCGCGCTCCAGCAGCTCGTTAGCTAGCGTCCATCCCGACAAAAGTCCGGCCTAATGAGTGCACGGTAAAGGATCCTTGAGCGGGCGGTGTTTCCGCACACCGACGAACATGCTGTCCGGATTCCGTAGGGCCGAAAGTCGCCGGTGGCTGGACTAAGCTCCATGCAATGACATTGCGGCGCTGTGTGGTGCCACGTCTATGGGGGTAGAAAAGCGTGAAGCATCAAAGTCTGAGGACTGCCGCAGCGGTGACGGCGGTCCTTTTCCTGGGGGCGGCACCGGCCGTGGCGGCTCCTGCGGAGATTCTCGACGTCGGCGGGACACCCCTCGGGGTAGTGGTTAGTGCTGATGGGACAGCGTACGTGGGCGATTACGGCGCCGGCGGGATTCGGGTGATACCGCCGGGAGCGTCCCTGCCTTCGCGCACTCTCAGTACGGGTATCAATGTCTCCGGGATCGCATTGACCCCGGACGGCACGTTGTACGTGTCACAGCAGGACAGCGCCTCGGGTGAGGCAGGGTGGGTGTCATCCCGGCCGGGGCTGCGGGTGTCGTACGGAGCATTCCGGTGTCGGATGGGACCCATCTGATTGCCGCCGGACCCGATGGGACCGTCTTCGTTCCGAACCCTGCCGAGGGCACTGTGTCGGTCATCGCACCCAATGGATCGGCGGTGGACCGCATTGTCACGGTCGGGGCCGGCCCGGTGGAAGTGGCGGGCACGAAGGACGGCACCGCGTTCGTGACGAACCAGTACGGCGGGACGGTCTCGGTGATCCCGGCCGGGGCGAACACCGTCTCGCGGACCATCCAGGTCAGCTCCACGCCCGGGAGGACAGAGAACCCCCACGGGATCGCCGCCGGCCCGGACGGGACGATCTATGTCACCAACATCAGTTCCAATCACGTCGCCGTCATCAAACCAGGCGCTGACACCGTGGCATACCGCATCTATGTCCCGGGCGGACCCACGGAGGCCGCCGTCGGGCCCGACGGGACCCTTTACGTGGCCAGCGCCCTACGTCCCGCCCTGTCCGTAATACCGCCTGGGGCCATAACAGCGGGTCCCTCGATCCCAACGGAGAGCAACCCCGATCACCTCGCGGTAGCTCCGGACGGGACCATCATCGTAACGACCCCGGGCAGCGGCTTGGCAAACGGTTCCGTGGCCCGCTACGCCACCGCCGCTGCAGTTGCGGCTTCGGCCCCCGCCCCAGCCTCAGCACCGGTATCCGCCGCGACCCGACCCGGCGACGCGGCGACAACCCCGTGGAGCTCCCCGGCCGGAATCGCTGGAACGGCCGGAGCGGCAGTTCTCGTCATCGCCCTGCTCATCGTGGCCACGCAGCGCCGGCGAATGGCGTCCTTTCACGACCGCGCCAGCGGGTCAGAGGAACACCCCGCCGATCACCACAGCGCAGGTATCTGGAGCGGGCCCGCCGATGCAGGCCAAAGCAAGTGATCTGGCCCGAGCGGGCTTAACCGGCTGTCCCAATCTGATGTGGAAAACCCGGACAGTAAACCGTAGCCACAGCTATCCGCGGGCACACCCCACCAACCACGTCCCGTAAGCCGTAAGCCGTAAGCCGTAAGCCGTAAGCCGTAAGCCAGTGAGGATATAGGTGGCATCACCTACGGGGTCTGACTCACCGTAAGCCTGACGCGATGTTGTTGTCCTTCGACCGATTGGTCGGCCTGGCGGGTGATGCCACTGCATACGAATGGCTCGGTGGCGTGACCTCATAGGAGCGTGCGTTCAAAGCGCCCATCACTGGCTTGTCCGTCCCACTCGAACACCGTGTGCCAACTCAACAGCTGACGTTGAACGCGATCGAGAAGAGGTACGGCCATGACCCGGAAGAGCCCTGCTACCGACATCATCATCGGCGGAATCGACACCCACGGACACACCCACCACGCAGCCGGACCATGAGCTCCTACTGGCCGACCGGCGACCAGCAGCCCAACGCCACCTCTGCGGAGATCGAGTTCGCGCGGAACTGGCGGGACACGCCGAAGGTGGTGTTCTCCTCGACGATCGACAAGGTCGGCTGGAACACCCGCCTGGTCACCGGCGACGCGATCGCCGAGATCACTCGGCTCAAGGCCGGGGACGGCGGCCCGATGAGCGTCGGCGGCGCAACGCTCGCCGGGGCGGCCATGCGGGCCGGGCTGATCGACGAATACGCGCTAGCCACCTATCCGGTTCTGGTGGGCGGAGGCACTTCGTTCTTCACCTCGATGGACAGCTGGGTGAACCTGAACCTGGTGGAGACGCGGACGTTTCCCGGCGGCGTGGTTCTGACCAGGTACGAGAGGAGGCGCTGAGCGCGATTACTCCGCGTCCAGACTGCCCTTGGCTTCAGGAAACGCGGCATCTGGCGTGCGCTTGCGACCGAGGTGGCACGATCTGCCGCCTGCACGTAGACCCGATTTTCTATCAGGATTGGCGGGACGTCGCTTCGTGCCTGCGAAATATCGCGGCGACCACCGCCACGGCCGCGGCACCCATCAGGGCCTGAACGTTAATTGCCCGACGGCCGTGCGCCCGCTCGTGGCATGTGACGACCCTACCCGCCTTGGTCCCGAAATCAAGTCACAAGGTTGCGGGCGAAGGTCCCAATAACCCCGAAGCGCCCTAGGTCCCCGTCAGTCGTCCGCAGGTAGCTGATGCCTGCCCAGCGTCCGCAGATATGCGGCAAAACCGTGCGGCGCCCTCGCCTGGATCCGGCCTGAGGTTAGCACTCGCATACTGTCGGTGGCAGTCACGGTGAAAGCGCGGCTCCGAAGGCTTTGCACCAGGGTCCGGTCCTCGTGCGAGACGAGTTTCGGGAATCCTCCGGCGGCCAGGTAGGCAGAGGCCCTGACACCGAAGTTGGCGCCGTAGATGTGCGGGTGGTCCTCCTCGAAGGGGTGGCGTTGCAGCCAGCGCCGCAGCAGCTCCGGGTCCATCCCTGCGGGGTCCGGTTCCACCGAACCCAATACGGCGTCGGCTCCGGCCTCGGCGAACTCCAGCTGGCGGACCAGCCAATGTTCCGGAACCCGCGAGTCGGCATCAGTGTTGGCCAGCCACGTCCGGCCAGCCCACGGCGGCGGGGTCCACCGCTTGCCGGGCGGCCGCCGCCGGGGTGAGCCGATGCCGGCGGCCCGGGCCCCGGCCGCCCGGCTGGCTCCGGCGCTGTGGAAGTCCACTTCGAGGGCACTAAAACGCCCGTCCGTGGCAGTGTAGCGTGCCGTGATGCCGGCAGACCCGTCGGTGCAGCCGTCCAGCACAACTGTCACGCCAACTTCCACGTCGGGCCGGATCCGGTGCAGCGCGTCGGCGGCGCACTGCACCGCCAACAGGGCATCGTCGAGGTGCTGGTCTTCGTTGTGGGCAGGAATCACCACAGCGATCCGGTCGATGCCGCATCCGCGGGGCAGCGGCAGCGCATGGGCGGCCATTCCGCCTAACCCTCAGGGCCCGGAACGACGGCGGTTTCCAGCGGAGCGGTCAGGACCTCCAGGATGAAGTCACGTTCGCGATACAGTCCGGCGTCGCTCCAGCCGAGTTGGCGGCGTGCTGCGGCGTGGACTGCGTCGCCGTCGAGCTCCCAGCCGGAGATCGGATGACGCCAGTGGCACAGGACCAGGGCGCCGCCGGGCAGGAGCGCGGCCTCGACCCGGGCGAACAGCCCGGCCAGCTCACCGGCTGCGAGGTAGTAGCCCACCTCGGAGACCACAATCAGGTCGAACCGGCCGTCCGGCCACTCCTGCGGGACAGTGAGCTGGCGGGTCCGGGCAGCGGGCAGGTGGTCGAGGCGCCGGGCGGCGTGGGCCAACGCGGCGCTGCTCGCGTCGACGGCCAGGAACGTGGTGCAGCGTTGTGCGAGTTCCGCGCTGAGCGTCCCGATCGAGCAGCCGATCTCCAGCCCTGCGGTATATACCTCGCCGGGCAGGGCGGCGAGGGTAAGCGAGCGTTTTCGCTGTTCGTACCAGCTGGTGGTGTACTCCCAGGGGTCGTCGGTTTCGGTGTGGACAGCATCAAAAACGCCTTCGGCGTCGGCGGCGGCGTAGGCGCCGGTGGCTCCAGTGGGGCGCTGCCAGGCGAACGTCTCAAATGGCCGTTCGAAGTGGCCCAGGAAGGCCGGCGAAAGCAGCGCCTCGTCCCCTGGCTGACCGGAGAGTGCCTGGACCTGCGACGAGTGGGCAGCCATCGCCGCGGCCTTGGCCCGTTGTTCCGCTGGATCCAGCGGCAGGCGCAGCCACGACTGCCATGCGGGGTCCGTGGCGTCCGCCCAGAGCCAGTACCAGATGGGGTATTCCAGCAGCCCGTGGCCGCCGGCATTGGCGGCCTCGGCCGCGGCGGCGCCCAGTTCTTCGTGGTCTGTGTGGCCGTCGTGCCGGTACGGGGCCACGAGCGTAATGCCGGCCGGAGGCAGCCCCGAGGCGGCAGTTGCCTCGGCGATCGCGCGCTGGAGTGCCGCGCGCAGCTCTTCCCGGTGGTCGGCGAGCCTGCCGTCCGGCAGCCCGAGGAAACGCCACTCCGATTCCGGCAGCAGGCGCTCGAGAGCACCGCCGAATTCTTTGAGCCGCACGCCGGCGAGCTGTTCCGGCGTCGTGCTGGGAGAGTCCGGGTGGGAGGACTCCCCGGCCGTGCACAACAGGACAGTGACGCGTGCGCCGAGCCGTTCGAGCCGAGCCATCAGACCGCCGGCACCAAGGGATTCGTCGTCCGGATGCGCGGCCAGGACAATAAACACCCGGCCGGCACCCTCCCCCGGCTCAAGCAGCAGCTCCGGCTGGGCAACCAGCCCGCTGGCCGCCCAGGCGGCCTCGCTGGTCCCGGCGTCCTGATGGGTGAAGCTCACCATGGGTGGTCCCCTTTGAGCGTGCGGGCACCGAGTTGCGCGTCGTCGCGCATGGTGTGGTGCTGGCGGATGTACAGCGAGAGGTCAGCCATACGCTTCCCATAGACGGGATCGAACGCGAGCGGGGCGGGCCCGAGATTCTGGCTGACAAGGGCCTGGATGTGTTCGACGGCGGTGGCCACCTGTCCGCGGACGCGCAGGGCCTCGCTCCAGGCGCCGCTGCCCGAGAGTTCCCCGGCATCAATTGCCTCCGCCGTCCGGGCCAGGTAACCGGTCAGGGCCGTCAGGGTACGGTCAATCTCGCCGAGGTGGGCGAGCGCGAGCTGGTCCGGTTTGCGGCCGCCGTCGGACGCCGCAACCAAAGCCTCCTTAAACCCGCGGGCCACCGCGACGGCGCCGCCCAGCCAGCAGGCCGCAACGCCCATGCCGCCCCAAGCGAAGCCGGGCCGGCGGTAATACCAGCCGGCGTCGCCCAGTGGCACGGCCGGAACGGCGTCGAAGCGCACTGTGCCGCTGGGGATTTCCCGGAGCCCCAGGCTGCTCCACCGCGGGTCTTCGAAGCTGACGCCCTGGGCATGGAGGTCCACTGCGAAAGCCGCCCTGCCGCCGTCGTCCAGGTGGGCGGTCACGACGGCGTGGTCCAGCTGGGCAGCCAGCGAGCACCACGGTTTGGCGCCGTGCAGCAGGAAACTGCCGTCAGTGGCTTTGGCCTCGAGCCGCAGGCCTGCCGCTTCGGCGGCAAACACACCCCAGGCGCCGGCGTCCGGGCCGTTCCGGTCCGGCAGCGCCGCGTGGCGGGCCGCTTGGCTGCCTGCGGCCAGGGCGGCGGACTGGGCGAGGATTGCCGCCGCGTCCAGATGCGGTTCAATGACCCGTCCAGCCGCAACGTCGACGGCCGTGACGGAAGCCAACATTTCCCAGAGGAACGCCGTCCCTCCCTCGCCGGGATTCGGTGCGGTTTCGGCTGCGGATTTGGCCAGCTCCAGCAGGGCCGGGACGTCACCGACGGCGGACCGGGCTTCCGCCAGCAGGGGGCCGAGGCCGGCCAGGCGCTCCGGCCCGGAGCTTATCCGCACGGCCAGGGGCTGCTGGGAGGGTGGCTTCCGGTTCATTCGGGCCTGTTCTCCTTCGAATGGTGTCTGGTGCTTTGTCGTCCGCGCCTGCCGGCCGGACAACTGTTTGGCATAGGGCGCCTCGCTCAGTAAATCTAAGCACACTTAGCACTTTTCGGATTCCGGCGTCAGTCCCGGCTCATGCGGGAGGCCCCCGCTGCTACAACACCCGCGCGAGGGCGAAGCCGTCCCAGCCTTTGGCGCCCACCGTCTGGATCACGGTGCCGTCCAGCCTCGGATCCTGGCCCAGCATGTGCAGGGCGCTGATGATCCCCGGGCAGTGACGGGGTCCAGGGCGGGGTCCAGCACGGCACCTTCCCACACCATGTTGTCCATCACGATGGCCGTGCCGGGCCTGCCGAGGCGGATGGCCCAGTCGAGGTAGTGCGGGTTGTTTTCCTTGTCCGCGTCGATGAAAACGAAATCAAAGGGCTCAACGTCCTCGTCGGCGAGACCTCGCAGCGTCTCAAGCGCGAGCCCGGTCCGGATCTCCACCAGGTGGCCCAGGCCGGCGGCGTCCACATTGGCACGGGCCACGCGGGCATGTTCGGGCAGGTATTCACAGCTGAGCAGCCGCCCGCCGTCGGGCAGTCCCTGTGCCATCCAGATGGTACTGAACCCCGCCAGCGTCCCGATTTCCAGCACGCGCCGGGCGCCGGAGAGCTGAACGAGGAGTTTGAGCAGTTTCCCGGCGTTGGGGGCCACCTCAATGGGCGGCATCCCCGCCTCAAGCGCCGTGGTGAGGGCGCGTTTGAGGGAGTTGTCCGCCCGGACCACAACGGCGGACAGGAAGTCTTCGACGGCGGACCAGCGGGCGGTGGGCTGATGCTCGAACATTGCCCCAGTCTTTCAGCTGCCCCGCCCCGGCGGTAGGCCCGACGGGGCCTACTCCTAGCCGGCTGCCGGGCTTGAGGCGTCCCCGATGGCTTCTTCCAACCGGTCGAGCTTTCCGGTCAGTTCGCCCGTAAAGCCCGGGCGAATGTCCGCTTTGATGACCAGCGAGACCCTGCTGCCGTAGCGGCCGACAGCCTCGGTGGCGCGCTTGACGACGTCGAAGACTTCATCCCACTCGCCCTCGATTGTGGTGAACATCGAGTCCGTGTGGTTCGGCAGGCCCGACTCCCGCACGATCCGGACCGCTTCGGCGACGGCGTCGTGCACCGAAGCCTCGTCCGAAGCGATGGCCCGGGAACCGGCTTCCGGGCCATCGGCCGTTCGCGCGGGACGGCCGGAGGGTGCGACGGAGAATGCAAGCAACATGGGCCCAGTCTTTCACGTACGCCGCCGCCCGGCGGCATGGCTGGCGCCCGGGGGCGTCAGGGGCACTGCGGCATAGCTGGCGCCCGGGGGCGTCAGGGGCCCGGACCGGGACCCGGAACCCGCACCCCGGCCGCTGCCGCGCATACCGTCACATTTCCGCCTACCCGGGAGTAACCTCCCCGCCCCGGGTGCGCGTTGCTACCCTAAGCAAATGAACCGGGCAGCAGACCGCAAACCGCTCCGCGCTGATGCCGCGCGGAACGTGGACAAGATCATCACGGCCGCCCGCCTGTGCTTCCGTGAGCACGGCCCGGAAGTCCCGCTGCAGACCATCGCCGTGACCGCAGGAGTCGGCCCGGCGACGCTCTTCCGGAACTTCGCCGACAAGGAAGAACTGGTCCTTGCTGCACTGCACCGCCAGCTCGGTTTGCTGGTGGACCCGGTCATCGAGGAGGCCTTGGCCGGTCCCGACGCCGCCGACGGCCTCTTCCGTGTTATTGACGCCCTGATGGGCGTCGCTAGCGAAGAAGCCAACCTGCTTGGTGCCGTGGCCGGCCGGCGCGGGCTGCTCACCGGCATTACGGGGGACTTGATCGAGTCCGTCGCCGTGCTCTTGGGCCGCGGACAGGGCCAGGGTACGCTGCGCAGCGACATTTCGATGACCGACCTGATCCGGCTGCTGGCCATGCTGATTGGCGTGGTGGACACCATGGAGGCGGGTTCGGATGCCTGGCGCCGTCCGGTCGCCCTCGTCGAGGACGCGATCCGTTCGGAACGCCCCCACCGGCCGCTTCCGCCGCAGGCGCCCTGCCGGGCACGGCCTTCGACTCCGTCCTTGGCTGGGGCCCGGTCCCGGACTTGGCCTTGGCCCGAAATGCCTCAGGGCTGCGGGGCGGGTTCCAGCTGGCGCCGGGTAACGAGCCAGCCGTCGAGCTCCGCGGCGCTGACCGGGAGCGAGACATAGTGTCCTTGGGCGTTGTTGCAGCCGAGCTCCTTCAGTTCGTCCTGTGTCTGCCTGGTTTCCACGCCCTCGGCGACGATCCGCAGTCCCAGGCTGTGTGCCAGTGCGATGGTGGACGCCACAAGGGCCGAGGCCCGGGGGTCCGTGCCCATCGGCTGCACGAACGACTGGTCGAGCTTGAGTTCGTCAATGGGCAGCTCGCGCAGATAAGCCAGGGAACTGTAGCCCGTGCCAAAGTCATCGACGGCAATCTGAATACCGTTGCCCCTGAGTTCGGTCAAAATTCCCCGCGCGCGGTCACGGTCGGCCATCAGGAAGTCCTCGGTTATTTCCAGGATCAAGGCACTGGCCGGGAGCTGCCGCTCACGCAGCATGGCACTGATCCGGCGGGGAAGCCCGACGTCGACCAGCGAACTCGCGGAGATGTTGACCGCAACCGTGAGCTTCGCCTGTCGAGAAGACCACCGAGCGGCTTGATCCAGCGCCTTCTGCAGCACGACCACCGTGAGGTCATGCATCAGGCCGCATTCTTCAGCGAGGTCAAGGAAGTCAGCGGGCATCAGCAGCCCCCGGTCGGGATGGTCCCAGCGCACCAGGGCCTCGACCCCGTGGATCTCGTTCGTGGCGAGATCGATTTGGGGCTGGTAATGCAATACCAGCTGATCGAGGACCAGTGCAGTGCGTAGTTCCTGGATGGTGCGCAGCCGCAACTCGCCCTGCCGGTCATCGTCCTGATGGTAAAAGTGGTGCCCGCTTCGGGCCGTCTTGGCCCGGTACATGGCAAGGTCTGCCTTGCGAAGGAGTGAGTTGGCGTCGACCCCATGGTCCGGGAAGAGCGCAATGCCAATGCTGACGCTGGTCCGCAGTTCAATCCCGGCTACCGGGAACCCCCGGCCAGCGCATCGCGGATCTTGCGGGCCACAGCGTCGGCTTCGTCGGCGCTGCTGCCATTCAGAAGCACCGCGAACTCATCACCGCCCAGCCGGGCCAGCAGGTCACCGGCGCGAAGCGACCGCGACAACCGTTCCCCGACCTGGACCAGCAGGCGGTCGCCGGCCTCGTGGCCCAGGCTGTCATTGATTTCCTTGAAGCGATCCAGGTCAAGCAACAGCAGCGCACCGCTGCGCTTGCCGGCGCCGGCTACGGCGGCGGCGGCGGCGGCGGCGGCGGCGGCCAATCGTTGCACACAATCATCGTGGAACGCCCGCCGGTTAAACAGCCCGGTCAAATCATCCGTCCGGGCCAATTTGCGCAACAGTCGGTGGCGGAAAGCCATCGGCACGGCCGCGAGGACCAGGGTGGCGCTGGCTAACACCAGCGCGTAGACCGGCACGTGCTGCTCGCTGCCCAGCAGCAGAACCGCCAACGCCGCCGCTGTCGCCGCTCCGGGCAGCAGAAGCGCCTGATGGGCCGTTCGCCGGCGCCGGCGCGGTTGCCCGGCACGGGAGGCCCGGTCAACCCAGACGGCTATCAGTGCGATCCCGACGGCCCAGGCCATGTCCAGAGTCGACCCCACCGAATATGCTCCCGATGCTTCCCCCAGCGCAAACACAACATCCGCTGCAGCGAAGATGAGCAAACCAACCACGAGCGCAGCCCAGTGTCCGTCCGTTTCACCCCGGGCCGCGAAAATGGCCGCAACCACGGCAATAAGCATCAGGTCAAAGAGCGGATACGCGACGGCAATCACGGTCCGGGCCGAGAGGCCAGCTTCGCCTGAGGACCCCACCACGGGTTCAAGGACTACCGCCAACACCGTGGCTGCCCCGCAGGCGGCAACAGCGCTGTCGAGGAAAACAGGCCACGCAGCTCCCTGCAGCCTCTTTCCCACAACAACGATCAAGGCCAGCAGCATCAGGGCATAAAAGAGCATGTATCCAAGGTCTGCCAGCGAAGGAGAAGGCAAAACACCGGATTCGTCCTGCGCCAAGGTGTAATAGGTATCCCCTGCCACAGTCGCCGTCACCGCAACCGTAGCCAGTGCGTACTCGATCCGCACTCCAGCGGACCGGCGCAGTGCCAGCCAGCACACTGCAGCCGTTGTCCACCCCGTAGCCGCCGCCAACCAGCCATCAACTACGGCGTCGAAGCCATCGCCGTGCAGCATCCGGCCCGCGAGATAGCCGACCAGGGCCAGTGCCATCACAACGACGGGCAGTCCGGTCCTCCGGAAAACCATGCCGGCAGCCGGCCAGTCAGCTCGTTTCAAAATTCTCCCAAAGGTCCGGGTCACCTTACCAACCCCAGGCCCATCGACCATTCGTTTGCAGGCGGCATTTTGGTAACAGCTGCCAGCCGGGTACGGCTAGCCCCAGCCCAGCAGCCTCAGTATTGCTGCTGCGCCGGCTCCGGCCAGGACGACCACGAGAAAGGGTGCCCGGAGCACCAGGGCGAGGCCCGCCGCAGCCAATGCCCCCAGCCGTGCATCCAGCGCCAGGGTCTGGCCCGAGGCCACGGTATTTACGATGGTCAGGGAGGCCAGCAGGCCGATGGTCATGGTGCCGGCGATCCGGGACATCCGGGGGTCGCGGAGCACACTGGCCGGGACCAGATAACCCAGCAGTTTCCACGCGTAGGCCAGCAGACAGGAAAGCAGCAGCCACATCCACAGGCTCATGTGGTTTCCCCGGCCGGGCGCACCCGTGCGTCCGGGTGGTCCGCATAAGGGTCCACGTCCGGTTCCAGTCCTTCGTCGCTGCGGCCATGACTGAACCAGCCGATTGCCGCCGCAACCACGGCGGCCACCAGGATCGGCACCCCGGCGGGCACGAATGGTACCGCCAGCACAGTGGCAAGGGCACAGACGACGGCGATCGCCACAGGTTCGCGGCCCTTGAGCCGAGGCCACAACAGGCCCAGGAACGCCGCCACGGCGGCGCCGTCGAGGCCCCACTGTTTGGGATCGCCGAGCGCCCCGCCTGCCAGGGCGCCCACGGCGGTGAACAGGTTCCAAAGAACGAAGATGCCAACGCCCGCGGTCCAGAAGCCACGCTTGCGCTCCAGCGGATCAGTTTGACCGGTGCTGGTGGCGGTCGACTCGTCGATGGTGACGTGGGCGGCCGCAAACCGCAGCCAGCCCCGCGGCTGCAGCAGTGCGTTGATCTGCATGCCGTAAATCCCGTTACGCATGCCCAACAGGGTGGCCGCCCCCATCGCGGCGACCCCGGAGCCGCCCCCGGCTACCACACCGATAAACGCGAATTGTGAGCCGCCGCTGAACAGCAGCAGGCTCAGGGCCATAGTCTGCCAAAAGTCGAGGCCTGATGTAATGGACAGCGCGCCGAAAGAGACGCCGTAGAGTCCGGTGGCGATGCTGATGGAAAGCCCCACCCGCACGGCCGGGGACTGCAGAAGCCTCACCGCCGGGCCTGTTGCTGCCGGGCCCGTTGCGCCGGCGCGGTCTTCCGCAAACTCCAGGCCCAGGCAATCAGCGGCGCCTGCAGCGGCAACCGCAGGGTGTGCGTGCGGCGCTGGGCGGGGGTCCCGCCCGGGCCGTAGGCCTTTCGCAGGGCGTCGAGGTGTCCGGCGAGGAAAAGGGTGAACATGGCCGCCACACACCCGGCCGCGGCGCGACGTGTCACCGGAACCAGGAGCCCCCGGCGGCGGCCACCTCCAGCAGGCCGCTGAATGCGACCCATTCCTCCCGGGACAGGACCGCGAGGGGGCTGTTTGGCTTCCCGCCGCTATCATCCCGGCACAGCACATCGGGAACCACTGGCGCGAAGAAATCCGGATCATCAAAGTGCTTCGACGCGCTGGCCAGCAGCACGGCGCTCATCGCGACCGCGGAAAGTGTCTGGGTGTCCCGGCCGGACCAGCGAGATGGCATGGATTAACTCAATCACAGCCGCGGTCCCCCCGCTAACCGTGACTGGCTGCCTCAAACAGGACTTTCTGCAGGGTGTCACGAGCGTCAAAAAGGGGTACGTTGTTGCGTATGGGCGCTGTGGTGGAAATGAAGGGCGTTGTGAAGCGGTTCGGGACCGTGCAGGCGCTGGACGGCCTGGACTTCGACGTGGCTGCCGGCGAGGTGCACGGTTTCCTCGGGCCCAACGGATCAGGCAAATCCACCACCTTGCGGCTGCTGCTGGGTCTGCTGCGCTCCAATGCCGGTTCCATCCGGGTGCTGGGACTCGACCCCTGGCGTGAGGTATCGACCTTGCACCGCCGGTTGGCCTACGTCCCTGGGGACGTGGCACTGTGGCCGAACCTGACCGGCGGGGAGATCATCGACCTGCTGGGCCGGCTTCAGGGCGGTCAGGACCGCGCCCGCCGGGATCAGCTCCTGGACCTGTTCGAATTGGACCCCAGCAAGAGGGCCCGGGCGTACTCCAAGGGAAACCGCCAGAAAGTGGCCCTTGTTGCTGCCCTGGCCACCGATGCTGAACTTTTCCTGCTGGACGAGCCGACGAGCGGGCTGGACCCGCTGATGGCGGACGTATTCCGCAGCTGCGTCCGCGAACTGCGTGACCAGGGGAGAACAGTGGTGCTGAGCAGCCATATCCTCAGTGAGGCCGAGGCACTTTCGGACCGGGTCAGCATTATCCGGGCCGGGCGGCTGGTGGAGACCGGCCCGCTGGAGCAGCTGCGGCATCTGACCCGAACTTCCGTCACCGCCGACGTCGCCGCGGTACCGCCCGGACTCGAACTCCTGCCCGGTGTCCACGACGTCGTCGTC
The DNA here is from genome assembly GCF_024124825.1 of Arthrobacter sp. H16F315. Lineage (GTDB taxonomy): Bacteria > Actinomycetota > Actinomycetes > Actinomycetales > Micrococcaceae > Arthrobacter. The sequence continues at coordinate 645,948 of NZ_JAMXSS010000002.1, forward strand.
ACGGACCACCGGGTCAACGCCCAAGTGGAGCCGGCTGGCCTGAACCACCTGATGCAGGCACTGACGACGGCGGGACTGAGGTCCCTCACAAGCCAGCCGCCAACGCTCGAGGACCTGTTCCTGCGCCACTATGGTGCCGGCACTGCCGGGGATTCGGCGGCGGCGTCCGGCGCTTCGCCCGGACAGCCCGGCTCCGGCGCCCCTTCCAAGCCGGGCCGACGGCGGGCCGGCGATGCCTGAGACCCTCGCCGGAACCGGCGTCCTGATTCGGCTCGGGCTGCGGCGGGACCGCTGGATGCTGCCGGCGTGGATCGTCGGTTTCGCCTTGACCGCCTACTCGACCGCGCGTGCCGGAGTCGAGCTCTACCCCGATGCCACGAGCCGCATCGAGGCCTCCACCGCCCTGAACGCGACCGCCTCCATGGTGGCCATGTTCGGGCGGATCTACGACCCCGGCTCGATCGGTGCGCTGTCGCTCATCAAATACACCGCGTTTATGGCCGCCATCCTGGCCGTCCTGATGATCGTCCTCGCCGTCCGTCACACCCGCGGGGACGAGGAGAGCGGACGCCTGGAACTGCTCGGCGGCGGGCGGCTGGGGCGAGACGCACCGCTGGCGGCGGCTCTCACGATCAGCCTCGGGGCCAACGTGCTGCTCGGGTTGCTCTCGGCAGCCGCGCTGGCCGCCGGCGGACTGCCGGCGGCCGGTTCCCTCGCCTTCGGCCTGGGCTGGGCCGCCACCGGGATGGTGTTCAGCGCCGTGGCCGGCGTGGCGGCACAGCTCACCGCCAGCGCCCGGGCCGCCACCGGGATCAGCGTCAGTATCGTCGCAGTGACCTATGCTTTGCGCGCTGTCGGAGACCTCGCCGAGCCGGGGCCCTCGGCGCTCTCGTGGCTCTCGCCCATCGGGTGGAACCAGCAGATCCGGGCGTTCGCCGGAGACCGCTGGTGGGTGCTGGCGCTGCCTGTTGCCCTCTCTCTCGTGCTGGTTCCGGCGGCGTTCGCGCTTCGGGCACGGCGTGACCTGGGAGCCGGGATCGCAGCCGGGCGTCCCGGGCCTGCCGTAGGCTCGCTCTCCGGCGTCTGGGGCCTGGCCGTAAGGCTGCAGTACCGCGTACTTTTGGGCTGGGCCGTGGCGTTCGTGATTTTCGGCGTTGTCATCGGTTCCCTGGTCTCCAATGTGGCAGAGCTGCTGAGTTCACCAAACGCCCAGGACCTCATCAAGCTGCTGGGCGGCCCCCGCGCTTTGACGGAGGCCTTCCTGGCCGCGGAAATCAGCATCATGGGTCTACTGGCGGCCGCCTACGGGGTATCGGCGGCGAACCATCTGCGCAGCGAGGAAGCCGCGGGCCATACCGAAGTCCTGCTGGGCACGGCCACTACACGGTTCCGGTGGGCGGGCAGCCACTTCACCTTTGCGTTGGCCGGCGTCGTGTTGCTGCTCTTTCTGGCGGGCCTGTCGATTGGTGCCGGAGCCGCCTTCGCCGTCAACGATGCCTCCCTGCTGGGGCGCAGCACCGTGGCCGCTTTGGCCCAGGTGCCAGCCGCATGGGTTGTTACCAGCCTCGCTCTGGCGGTGTTCGGCTGGGCGCCCCGGCTGACCGGGGCGGCCTGGGGCCTCCTGCTGGCGTTCGTCGCCTTGGGAGAGTTCGGGGTGCTGTGGAACGCCCCGAATTGGCTGATGGACCTCTCCCCGTTCAGGCATTCCCCGCTGCTCCCGGTGGGATCCGGGGATGGCGCGGCGCTGGGTGTCCTGACCGTGGCAGCGGCCGTGCTTGCTGCGTTCGGGTTCGCCGGCTGGCGGCGCCGGGACCTTGCAGCGTAGCCTCCCCTGTTCCCTTGGGCCGAGGCTCAAAGACCAGCGGGAGCTACCCGTGGAAGCCGAGGCTCCGCGACCCGGCCGAGAGCTGCGCCAGGACCTGCCCGGGCCGGTTGGTGGTGACCTCGTGGATCCCAAGCTCCTGGCACAAGGCGACGTCGGCTTCCGAATCCACCGTCCACACCCGGAACCGCCGGCCGGAGTTGAGCCAGCGCCGGATGGTCCGGGAATGGCCCCGGACATAGTCGATGCCCGGGCCGGCCAGCCCGGTCTCGCAGTCATCCAGGATCCGTTCGGCTTCCGTTTGCGCGGCCTTCATCACGTTGGCGAGCGCTCCGCCGGTGAGCGCCCCAAGGCCCAGCTCCTCGCGGATCTCCTCGACGTCGACGTCGTCCACAAGCTGGCACACGACGGCGGACGGCACAGTTCCCAGCAGGTGCTTCACGGAGTCCGGGCTGAAGCTCATAAAAGACACCACGATGTTCCCGAGCCGGGACGTCGCCGGATCCCAGCCTTCGGCCGTGAGGATTTCCAGGACACGGTCTTCGAGCTTGAGCTGGAAGGGACTCGGGTGTTTGAGTTCAATTGCCAGCCCGATCTCCCGGCCTGCTGTCCGCAGGAGGGCCAGCAACTCCGGGAGCGTCAGCAGCTGGGCTGATCTACTGCCGTATTCTTCCGGGATCCTGGCGCCCTTCCAGGAGGAAAAGTCCAGCATCCGGAGCTCCTCGAGGGTCCTGTCCGCCACGGCTCCGGTGCCATCCGAGGTGCGGTCCAGGGTTGAGTCGTGCAGCAGCACAGCGTGCTGGTCCCTGGTGAGGTGGATATCGCACTCCACACCGTCGGCGCCGTCGGCAATTGCCTGCAGGTAGGCCGCCCGGGTGTGCTCAGCGAACGCCGCACTGGAACCACGGTGGGCGTAGACCAGCGGACGGGTTGCGGTGGACTCGGCAGTCGTCATGCTGACACGTTAGCGGACGGCCATCGCCCAAGCCGGGCTAGGCTGGGCACATGCAGGTGAAATCTAAGCCAACTACCCGCGCGGAGGGCCCCGCCGGCGCCAACGTGCCCGCAGGCGGCCGTCCCAGCCGCCGCGAATCCATGGCAGGGAGCGACGCCGCGAAAGAATCCGCGCTCCGGCGGATGAAGCTGCTGGCGCTCTCACTGTTGGTTTTGATGGCCATCATCTTTGTGGTCGCCTTCGCCCTGCAGAAGCAGTACCCCTGGCTCGAATACGTCCGGGCCGCGGCCGAGGGCGGTATGGTGGGCGCCCTCGCCGACTGGTTCGCGGTGACGGCCCTGTTCAAGTACCCGATGGGCTTGAAAATCCCGCACACCGCCATCATTCCGCAGCGCAAGGACCAGATTGGCGCCTCGCTGGGTGAATTCGTGGAAACCAACTTCCTTTCCGAGCAGGTGGTCCAGGAGAAACTGGCCTCGGTGGACATCGCCCGCAAAGCCGGAGCTTGGCTCTCCGGGCCCGGCGGCGCGGAGCGGGTGGCCAAGGAAGGTGCCGCCGTCATTCGCGGGGCCTTTACCGTGCTCAACGACGACGACGTCCAGGCCGTGATCGAGGGCATGGTCCGCCGGCATCTGCTCGCTCCGCCGTGGGGTCCCCCGGTGGGCCGGGTCGCCGAGCGGATCTTCGACGACGGCCATCACCACGCCTTGGTGGACGTGCTCGTGGACCGAACCGTGGACTGGGTGCGGGATAACCAGGAGACGGTCAACCGGGTGGTGACTGACCGGTCCCCGACGTGGGTGCCGTCGTTCGTCGACGGACTCGTGGGCGACAAGGTCTACGTCGAGATCCTCAAATTCACCCGCGCTGTGCAGACCGACCCGCAGCACCAGGTCCGCCGGTCGATCGACACGTACCTCAAGGATCTGGCGCAGGACCTGCAGCACGATCCGGTCATGATTGCCCGGGCCGAAGGCATCAAGGCCCAAGTCCTGGGAGATCCGGAAATTCGGGAACTCGCCTCCCGAACCTGGGGCACCATCAAGGCCGCGCTGCTCTCCGCCGTCGACGATCCGCACAGCGAACTGACCGTCAGGTTCAAAGCCGCCGTGCATGACTTCGGCACCCGGCTCGTGGTCGACGGCGAACTGGCCGGCAAGGTGAACCGGTGGATCGGGGACGCCGCCGGGTATCTCGTCAAGACATACCGCTCGGACATCGCAGGTGTGATCACCGATACCGTATCCCGCTGGGATGCCGAGGAAACCTCGCAGAAGATCGAGCTTCAGATCGGCAAAGACCTGCAGTTCATCCGAATTAACGGCACCGTGGTGGGCGCCCTTGCCGGCCTGGCGATTTTTGCTGTGGCCCACCTGGTCTTCGGCTAAGCGAAGCTTTCCAGCTCCACGCCTGCGCGTTCGAGGGCCGCGCGGATCGCGGTGGCGGTTTCGACCGACCCGGGCGTGTCACCGTGGATGCACAGCGAGTGCGGTTCGATCCGGAGCACCGTCCCGTCCACAGCTTCGACCTCGCCTTCGACGGCAAGGCGCACGGCCCGTTCCTGGATCCGGCCGAGGTCCTCCAGCATTGCACCATCCTGCGAGCGCGGGAGCAGGGTGCCGTCCGGCAGGTAGGCGCGGTCGGCGAAGGCCTCGGTGAAGACCGGGTGGCCGGCTTCTTGGGCGATACCGAGCAAGGCGGAGCCCGGGAACCCCAACACGGCAAGCCCCGGATCGTAGGCCTGGATGGCCGCGACGACTGCCGAAGCCTGCTCGGCGTCGCGCACTGTCCGGTCGTAGAGTGCCCCGTGCAGCTTGATGTAGTCCACCGAGGCGCCGACGGCGTGCGCCACCCCGTCCAAGGCGCCGAGCTGGTACAGCACCGCGCCGAAGAGATCATCGAACGTCATGTCCAGGGCCCGGAGCCCGAATCCGGCCATGTCCGGGTAGCCCAGGTGAGCGCCCACCCGCACGTCGGACTCGTAGGCCGCCCGGCAGGTGTCCAGCATGGTCACGGGGTCCCCGGCGTGCAGCCCGCAGGCCACGCTGGCGCTCGTCAGAAGCGGAAACATCGCGGCGTCGTCGCCCATGGTCCACGTCCCGAAGGACTCCCCCAAGTCAGCGTTCAAATCCAAAACGTGCCGCCTTTCTGCGCTGAATCGTCCTTGGTGTCCTGTGTGTCAGCCGGGGCTGCTGCCGGGCCGTCCAGCTCCGCGGTCGCTCCCAGTTCGCCGGGGATCACGAGGGGCATCGGTCCGAACGCTTCCTTGGCATTGGCCACCACGGCCCGTCCCATCATCCGGTTGCCGACCCCGCCCACGACGGCCCCGACGCCGAACGGCAGGGCCCGGCCCAGCAAGGCACCGCCTTGGCGCCTGAGCAGGCTCCGGAGGAAAGCCCGCTGGATCCGTTCACGAACCTGGCCGAAGCCAACAAGCGGTGCCCGGCGTGCGAACAGTGTGCCCCAGGCCTGGGTGGGCCCGCCGCCCTGCCCGGTGGCTTGGCCGCCCAGGGAACTCAACAGCGCGGTGCCTTCCTCGCCGAGCATTACGGCCATGACCAGTGTGCTGGCCTTCTCCGGATCCACCATCCGCACGCCGTGAAGTTCGGCGAGAGAGGTGGCAAAAAGTGCTGTGGCCTCCAGGAAACCGGCGGTCGCGGCGGCCGAGAGGCCCAGTGCGGCCACAGTCCCGACGCCGGGAATCACGGCCGCCCCGCCCACAAGCGCGCCGCCGCCGGTGACGGCAATGAGGTAGTCCCGTTCCAGGGTTGCGGCCAGCTGGGCCGCCGTGGCCCGCGGGTGCTTTCGCTGGAGCCGGCGAAGGTTCGCCAGGATCAAGGGGCGCTGGATTTCAACGGCCCGCAGGAGCACGTTGTGCACACCTGCCCGGGGTTTGCCCTCGGCGTCGAACATCGCGTTGTGTGCTGACTGCTGGGCAATTTTCATTGCCGGGTTGCCTCGCTTGGCCATCATCGCCTCTCATCGGAACCGTCACTGCTGTGGATTCAAGCCTTAACACTAGGCCACAGCGGCGCCGCCGTCAGAGGCGGTCGATGGCCCGGGCGGGCAGTTGAGGGCGGATCGGCGGCGCCTGTCCGCCCTCAACTGCCGTGAAGGACTGCCCGGTTTAGCGCGGGGTCCGGATGAGCTTCTTGTTGACGAACTCATTCATGCCGAACCGTGCCAGCTCGCGCCCGACGCCCGAGCGCTTCACGCCGCCGAAGGGCAGATCCGCCTGGGTTTCGGCCACGGAATTGATAAAGACCATGCCGGTGTCCAGCCGATCGGCCACCGCCTTGGCCTTCTCGGCGTCGGCACTGAAGACCGCACCGCCGAGGCCGTACGGGGAACCGTTGGCCAGTTCGATGGCCTCCTCAACGCTGGCGACCTTGTAGACGACGGCCGCCGGGCCGAAGAGTTCTTCGGAGAACGCCCGCATCCCGGGGGTCACGTCCGTCAGCACCGTGGGCTCCACGAAGGCGCCGGGGCCATCGATGTGGTGTCCGCCGGTCCGCAGGGTAGCGCCCTTGTCCACGGCGTCCTGGATCTGCTCGATGAGGCCGTCCGCGGCGCTCTGCGAGGAGAGCGGCCCGAAGCGGGTATCGGCGAGCAAGGGATCACCGTGCTTGACCGCGGACATCCGCGCGGTGAACTTCTCCACAAAAGCCTCGTACAGGTCCTCAAGGATGATAAAGCGCTTCGAAGCCGTGCAGGCCTGGCCGGCGTTCCCGATCCGTCCGCTGACCGCTGCCTTTACCGTGGCGTCCAGGTCGTCTGAGTCGAGGACGATAAACGGATCACTGCCACCGAGTTCGAGCACATACTTCTTCAGGTTGCGGCCGGCTACCTCGGCGACTGCCGAGCCGGCCCGCTCGCTTCCGGTCAGGGAGACACCCTGGACCCGGTCATCGGCGACGACTTCGGCAACCTGCTCGTTGCTCAGGAAAACGTTGAGGTAGACACCCTCCGGGAGCCCGGCGTCCTTGAAAATCTGTTCAATGGCGAGGGCGGACTGGGGGCAGCTGCCGGCATGCTTGAGCAGGATGGTGTTGCCGAGGACCAGGTTGGGGGCGGCGAACCGGGCCACCTGGTAGTACGGGTAGTTCCACGGCATGATGCCCAGGAGCGGCCCGACGGGTGCTGAGCGGACGATGGCTTCGCCGCCGCCTTTAACATCCAGCAGTTCGTCTTCGAGGAAGGCCGGGCCCTCTTCGGCGTAGTACGAGTAGATGTCGGCCACCAGGCCCACTTCGCCCCGGGACTGGGCCAAGGGCTTGCCCATCTCCGTGGCGATCAGACGGGCCAGTTCGTCCTGGCGTTCCCGGTACAGTTCGGCCACGCGGGCAATGACCGCGGCGCGGTCCGCTACGGGCGCAGCCTGCCAGGCCTGGAAGGCCTGCTTCGAGGCCGCGAGGGCATTCTCCACCTCATCCGCGGTAGCAAGCGGAAATTCCTTCAGCGTCTCTCCGGTCGCGGGGTTCACTGTCTTGTAGGCAGTCATTAATCCACCATCTCCGATTCTGGGTAGTCCGGCTCAATCAGGCCTGTGGCCGCCGCAGCAGAACTGCGTAGCGGCTTTCCGGCCCCGTACGTCGGAACGGGCTGTCCTGGTTGGATTGCCCGTCCCGTTAGGCGACAACCCGGACACCGGCCCGCCTATTCCATCGGTTTTTTCCGCCTGGAAACCGCCGCCCTCACGCGAAGTCGCAGCCTAAACTGGGACCATGCGCTCACCGAGGGCCCTGCGGCCCTTCGCACACCGGGAATACCGTGTGCTGATTACAGCCCTGGCGATCTCCATTTTCGGCTCCGGAATGTGGGCCGTGGCGATGGTCTACGAGGTGATCGAGCTCGGCGGGGGGCCGTTGGAGCTCTCCCTCGTCGCGGCCGCCGGCAGTGTCGGACTCGTCGCGTTTTTGCTGATGGGCGGCATCGCCGCGGACCGGTTCCCGCAGCGGCTGCTCATCATCGCGGTGGAGGGGGCCAACCTGGCCGTCATCGCCACCATCAGCGGACTGGCCATGCTGGGCTGGCTGGAACTCTGGCATCTGGCGCTCGGCGGGTTTGTGCTCGGTGCCGGCGCAGCATTCTTCTTCCCCGCCTACTCCGCCATCCTCCCCGGATCCTGCCGCCGGAGGACCTGCTCGCGGCTAACGGCATGGAAGGGACCATGCGGCCGCTCCTGCAGCAGGCCACCGGCCCGGCCGTCGCGGGCATCCTGGTCGCAGCCCCTCTCCCCGCGCACGCAGTGACCGGGGTGGCGGTGTGCCACCTGCTGGCCCTCGCCGTCCTCAGCCTGCTCCGCCGCCAGCCCCATCCGGATATGGACGCCGCTGGCGGCGGGGCAGGTTCCGGGACCGGCGGACGCGCCCCAACGTCCCTGCTGCAGGACCTCCGAGAGGGAGTCAGCTACACGGTCCGCACACCCTGGCTGCTGTGGACCCTGCTGTGGGCCTGCATCTCCGTGCTTTTCCTGATCGGCCCCATTGAGGTGCTCCTGCCGTTTGTGGTCCGCGACCAGCTCGGCGGCGACTCGCGCCAGTTCGGATTCCTGCTCGCGGTGATGGGAGTCGGCGGCGCCGCCGCTTCGCTGGCAACGGCTTCGTTCCCGCTGCCGCGCCGCTACCTGAGCGCGATGATGGTGAGCTGGGGCGCCGGGAGCCTGCCACTTGCCGCCGTCGGCATCATCGACAGCTTTTGGGCGCTGGCTGCCGCGCTCTTCGTCTTCGGTGCCACCGGCGGGATGGGTATGGTCATTTGGGGCACCCTGCTGCAGCGCCGGGTTCCCCCGCACCTGCTGGGCCGCGTCTCAAGCCTGGACTTCTTCGTCTCGCTGGCCCTGATGCCGGTCTCCATGGCCCTCGCCGGCCCGGCCGCCGAGGTGCTGCCGGTCGGGCTCATCTTCCTGGTGGCCGGGACCGTGTGTCCGGTTGTGGCGGCCATCGCACTTGCCGTCGCGAAGATGCCGGCCGACGAGATCGCCAACCCGCTCGACGACGGCCCGGAGCGCCTGGCTGCCGACGGGCACCCCGGCAGCAGCGGCGCCGCCGAACGGCAGCAGTAGGCCTAGCCGGCTGCGCGCACCATCGGCAGGGACGCCGTCGGTAGTCCGCTCGGGAAGATCGTGGGCTCCGGGACCGCCACCGGGGCCAGCGGCACCCGGACCGGATCACCGTCGACCGTAAACAGCTCGCCGCGGACGTCGATCTCAAGCGGTGCGCCCCCGCGCACCGTCAGGCTGATGGCACCCTGCTCCAGTTCAAGCTGCAGCAGCCGGCCCTGGATCTTCAGGTGGAAAGAGAGCCCTTCCCAGCCGGCGGGCAGCCGCGGGTCGAAGTAGGGCACCGCACCCTGGTCCCGGAGGCCGGCGAAGCCGCTGACCAGAGAGCTCCACACGCCGCCGGTGGACGCGATGTGCACGCCGTCGATCGTGTTGCCGTGTGTGTCGTCCAGGTCGATGAACAACGCGTGCGTGAAGTGGTCCAGCGCGGCGTCGCCGTAGCCGACCTCGGCCGCCATAATGCCCTGCACACAGGCGGACAGGGTGGAGTCGCCGGTGGTGATCGGGTCGTAGAAATCGAAGGCGCGGCGCTTTTCCTCGGCCGTGAAGTCCTGCCACTGCAGGAACATGGCCAGCACGGTATCGGCCTGCTTCAGCACCTGGTGGCGGTAGATCACCAGCGGGTGGAAGTGCAGCAGCAGCGGGTACTTGGAACGCGGGGTGGTCCAGTCCCACGGCTCCAGGGTCATAAAGTCGTTGTCCTGCGCGTGGACCTGGAGGTCCTCGTCATAGGGCAGCTGCATCCGGTTGGCGGCCTGCTCCCACACCTGGCGTTCGGCATCGTCAATCCCGGGGTGATCCAGCGCCGCCGCCGCCCGCAGGTTAAAGCGCGCCATCACGTTGGTATAGACGTTGTCGTTGACAACGGCGGTGTACTCATCCGGGCCGGTGACGCCGTGAATGTGGAACTGCCCGTCCTTGCCGAAGAAACCCAGGGACACCCACATCCGGGCGGTCTCGATCAGCAGCTCGGCGCCGAGGGTTTCCTGGAACTCCTGGTCGCCGCTGGCCCAGATGTAGCGGTTGGTCGCGAAGGCGATCGCGGCGGCGATGTGGAACTGGGCCGTGCCGGCGGCGTAGTAGGCGCTGGCCTCCAGCCCGTTAATGGTGCGCCATGGGAACAGGGCGCCGTCCACACTGAGTTCCTTGGCCCGGATCTTGGCCTCGGGCAGCATCTCATGGCGGAACTGCAGGACCTGGCGGGCGTTGCCGGGGCTGGTGTACGTCAGGTAGGGCATCAGGTACACCTCCTGGTCCCAGAAGTAGTGCCCGTCATAGCCGGAACCGGACACGCCTTTTGCAGGGATGCCGGCGACGTCGGCGCAGGCGGTGGCCTGGGCCAGCTGGAAGAGGTTCCAGCGGACGGCCTGCTGCAGTTCGGTCTGGCCGGCGAGGATGATGTCGCTGGTGGTCCAGTAGTTTCGGTAATGCTCCGCGCTTTCGGCGAAAATCTCTGACAGCGGCCTCAGGCCCGCTTCCGCGTCGTCGGCAAGGTCTTCGGAGGCTTGCCCGACGGCGTAGCTGACACTCTTTTCCAGCACAAACGGCTCGTCGGCGCTTACGGCCAGAACGTAGCGGACACTGCTGTCGTCCTCATGCACCTGGGTGTCGAAGGGCTGCACGCCGGCGTTGGTCCAGTGGTCGACAGCCAGGCCGATGCGCTGTTTGGATTCGGCGGTCTCCCAGGACAGCCGCAGGGAGCCGTCGCCGCCGTCGAGCCGCACCGGCAGCAGCACCCGCCCGGCGTGCCGGCCGGCACGCCGGGGGTCGTGGGCCGAGTGATCGTCCACCGGCTGGTCCTGGCGGTTGATTACCGAGGAGGTCACGTCCGCGGAGATATCCCGGTCCGCGCCGAGTTCCAGCGAGATGCCAAGCGCACCGCGGGACTGGTAGCCGACAGCGCGTCGTTCGATGGTGGTCACGGTGGCGCCCGAGCGGCACTGCCATACGATCCGGCATTCGTACACGCCGGTGGCGAAGTCGACACTGCGGCGGTAGTCGAGCACTGTGGATTCGTCCAGGCTCAAGGTTTCGCCGTCGATAATCACGGTGAAGTTGTTGGCGTCGGGGATGTAGAGGATCCGCTGGCCGGTGCGGGCGAAGCCGTAGGCGTTCTCCGCGTGCTTGATGTCCCAGGTCTCGTGGAAGCCGTTGACGAAGCTGCCCGGCAGCTCGGCGTCGGCGGCGGCCCAGTGGGCGCCGCGGATACCGAGGTGGCCGTTGCCGAGGCTGAAGAGGGTCTCCAGCGTGCCGGCGTTGCCGGGGAGGTGCACAGTCTCGACCAGCTGCCAGGGGTCATTGGGGAACCGCGCGCGGTCAGAGGTGATAAGGGCCATGGTTTATCCTTCAGGCGGTAAAAAGGCTGCTGATGAGAGGTGTTTTGTGCGGTCTTGCAGGGCCTTGCAGCGTCCTGGTCGGGACGGGAGGGTGACGGGCTAGAGCAGCTCGTCGAGGTCGTTGACGACGAGCGTGGCTCCGGCGGCCAGCAGGGTCTGCCGGCCTGCCCCGCGGTCCACTCCGATCACCGAATGGAAGTTCCCGGCCCGGCCGGATTGGACGCCGGACACGGCATCCTCGACCACAACGCACTCTTCGCTGGGCAGGCCCAGCAACCGGGCGGCATATTCGTAGGTCGCCGGGCTGGGCTTGCCGGGCAGGCCCTCGGCCACGGCGACGACCCCGTCGACCACTACCGGGAAGTAATCCGAAAGTCCGGCCGCCTTGAGCACCGCCGGGGCGTTGCGGGAGGAGGAGACGACGGCGAGCTTCAGCCCGCGGGCCAGTGCCGCGTCGACGAACCGCACGGAGCCTGCGTAGGGCCGAACCCCGCCGGCGGCGACGATGTCGTTAAAGACCTGGTTTTTGCGGTTACCCAGGCCGTGGACGGTGTTGTGCTCCGGTTCGTCCTCCAGCGGGCCTTCGGGCAGGACGATGTCGCGGGAGGCGAGGAAGTCCCGGACGCCATCGAAACGGGGTTTGCCGTCGATGTGGTCGAAATAGTCGCTTGCGCGGTAGGCGGCGGCCCCGGGAACGGACTGGAGGTAGCCGTCAAAAAGTTCGCGCCAGGCGCGCTCGTGCACAATCGCGGTTGGGGTCAGGACGCCGTCGAGGTCAAAGAGGATGGCAGACGCCCCGGCCCAGCTCGACGGGGTGCTGTTGGAAAGCTCAGTCATGGTTCGGTTGTCCTTTCAGACGGCATTTTTCAGACGGTGGGCCGGCAGGCCGGGGCCGGCGTTTTAAGGGGGCGGGCCGGAACGGGGCCCCGGCGCTGTAGATCGCGGGCATTCCCGGTCGCAACCGGGCGCCGTTCAACGCCGGCGGGTGCGCTGGCCCGCCGTCAGTTTGGTCTCCAGCAGCTGGCGTGACGGGGTTTTGGCACTCCAGTGCGGTGGAGCCCTTCAATTGCTGCACGGCCGTGGGGCGCCGGGATCGGATACCTCCCGAAGGGCGCCCGGCGGTTTTCGAAGCTGCGGGAGTCGGTGCAGATGGAAAATCCGGAGAGTGCGCCGACGTCCTCGACGGTGACGCGGCGCCTTAGCCTGCAACACAGGGCTCAGCCCTTTCTTCCCCCTGAAGTCAGTTGACGGCCAGAAATACGGCCCACGTTGAGTGTAAGCGCTTACAAAATTGGCGCGCAATTGGATAAAAGGACCTTTGGCACTATCGCCAGCGCACGCGGGATTCCGCCGCGGGCCGAGTTAGCTTCCCGGGTTCAGCACATAGTGGCGGAGGAACGCGCTGACGTCCACCAGTTCCGCGGCCGAAATGGCGTGGCCCGTTCCCGGGTAGGTCCTCGCCGTGAGCTGTGTGTGCTCGTGGAGCCACTCCTCGGTGTGCTCCGCGGCGGCGGCGTTTATCACCAGGTCATCCCGGTCCCGGCCCCAGAAGAAGGGCGGCCGGGACTCGAACGATTCGCTCATCGCCAGGAGTTCGTTGTCCAGCACAAATCCTGACAGCCCGACGGCGGCGCGGAACTCCGCCGGCCGCAGCCGGAGCAGCGTCGTGGCCATGGCCATGCCCTGCGAGTAGCCGAGCAGGCTGACGCTGGTGTGTTGGGACCTGACTGATTCGATCCAGCTGAACACGGCATTGGCGGCAGCGATGACGTCAGCGAAGTCATGGGTCAGGAAGTAGTCCAGCAGGAACCAGCCGTACCCGTCGCCGATCTCCTTGGGGCCACGGAGCGCCGCGCAACTGAACCCGGACGGCAGGCTGCCAAAGAGTTCCACCATCCGGGATTCATCCCGGCCGTAGCCGTGCATCATGACCAGCAACGGGGTCCCGTCGCGTTCGTGTTCCGGTTTGGACCAGAGGACTCGCTCCATCGCAACAGCCTAGCTTTCGGTGATCACCAAGGCGGTGCTGTGACCGCCGAATCCGAAGGCGTTGGCGATGCCTGCCCTGGCTCCCTGGCCTGCCACCGTTTTCCGCAGAAGGTTCAGGTCGATCCCGTCGTCGGGTTGGTCAAGGTTGCCGGACCCCGGAAAGTCCCCGGTTTTCAGCGCCTGGATCAGGACGACGGCGCCGAGGGCGCCTGCGCCGCCAAGGAGGTGCCCGGTGAGGGATTTTGTGGAGGTAACGGGCACCCGGTTTCCAAGCACGGCCCTGATCGCGTCGGCTTCCAGGCGATCGCCGACCGGGGTGGAGGTCGCGTGGGCATGGACCAGCCCGATGTCTCCGGCACCAAGGCCGGCGGCGGCGATGGCCTTTTCCATCACCCGCCGCTGCATGACCGGATCGGCGGCGACGATGTCGACGGCGTCGGATGTCACAGCAGTTCCGGCAACGACACCGAGCACTTCCGCTCCCCGGGCGCGGGCGTGGTCTTCGCGTTCCAGGACCAGGATCGCGGCGCCCTCCGCCAGCACGAATCCATCCCGGTCCCGGTCGAACGGCCGCGAAGCGGACTCCGGGTCTCCGTTGCGGGTGGACAGGGCCCGAATTTGGGCGAAGCCGCTGATGATGAGGCCGTTGATGCAGGAATCCACGCCGCCGGCGATCACAACATCCGCGGTCCCGGCCCGGATCATGTCTGCCGCCTGGGAGATGGCTTCCGCCCCGGAGGCACAGGCGCTCACCGGGGTGCGCGCCCCGCCTTTGGCGCCGACATCCATGGACACCCAGGCCGCGGGCGCGTTGGTCATGATCCGGGTCAGCGTGTGCGGGGAGACGCGCCGCGGCCCGCGGGCATCAAGGGCCCGGGCCTGCTCCAGCGTTGTATCCAGGCCGCCATAGCCGGATCCGATCACCACGGCCAGGCGTTCCGGGTCGGCTGCGGGACGGCCTGCCTGCGCCCACGCTTCCCGGGCCGCAATCAGCGCGAGGTGCCCGCACCGGTCCATCCTCTTATATTCCGGGGTGGAGAGCAGCGCGGGAACATCAACGTCCACCCGGCCCGCCATCCGGACCGGAAGCTCCTGCGCCCAGTCATCCTCAAGTGCCGCGATTCCTGAGCGCCCGGCCAGCAACGCGGCCCGGGTCTCGGCCGCCGTCGCACCGACAGGAGTCACTGCTCCCAGTCCGGTGACGACGACTCTGGGGAAAGCTGTAAGCATGGGCACCGGATTTCTGTGAGGCACGTTGCGTAACCCGCCGGGGTGCGGGGCTGGTGCGGCAGTGCGGTAAACGGCGGCACGTATCTGACCGGCCGCAGCGGACGCTTCAAGACTACGTGCGAAAACTGGCCGGAGTGGCGTCAATGAGATCGTTGAAACAACACGCACCGGGCTGTAGCCTGACGCTGGACAGCATGCTTAGCAATACTTAACCGTCCGACAGGACACAAGGAGCAAGTCATGAGAATCGGTTCCTCCATTTTCCTCATCGCCCTCGGCGCCATCCTCGCCTGGGCCATCACCCCCGGCCTGATCCCCAATGTGGACCAGACCATGATCGGCTACATCCTGATGGCGGTCGGTGTCATCGGGCTGATCGCTTCCCTGGTCCTGGCCTCACCAGGGCGCAGCCGCACCCGCCGGGTCAGCGAAACACGCTCCGTTGTGGACCCCAACACCGGCGAGACCATCACCCGGAACGAAAGCCGCGACGCCGGCATCTAGTCCGAGCACGCCGCCGCGCACCGCATAAGCCACCCGACGCCGGGCCGAACCCTTTACCGGGCCCGGCCCGGCGTCGGCCGTTGTATGGCCCTTCCCGCACGCGCACGCGCTCCATCCCCTGCGTGAACACCGCCCGACCCCTGCCTCCACCCCTACCCCTGCGCATGCCCCGCGCCCGGGCCCGGCGGCGGACATGCCCACCGCCCGGCCCCGCGGATGGACATAGTCCAGATATGCCCACTCCACGATCCGAAAACTGGGCATGCCCACCGGCCGCGTACGGGACATTTCTGTGTTCATGTTGTTTTTCATTGACAAAGCCACATATTCACAGATAAAGTCAATCAACTCCACTTCATTGTGATGGTCATCACGGAAGTGCGGGGAGGTCCGCAGTACTGACGCAAGGGAGAGCCAGTGTTCGCCGAGGAACGCCAACAGCTGATCGTGGGGCTCATTGTTGCCAGCGGCCGTGCCAGCGTCACGGACCTCGCCGAGCGTTTCAGCATCACCACCGAAACCGTCCGCCGGGACCTGGCCGCCCTCGAATCCGCCGGCAGTGTGCGCCGGGTACACGGCGGCGCCGTCTCCCCGGACCGCTTCAGCACCAGCGAAGAAAGCATCCTGGTCCGCGCCGACCAGCGGCAACCGGAAAAGACCCGGATCGCCGAAGCGGCTCTCGCGCTGATCCCGGAAAACCGTACCGGCAGCATCCTGATCGACGCCGGTTCCACCACCGAGACCCTCGCCGACCGCCTGGCCGCGCGGACTGCAGCGACGTCAGCCGCTGCAGCTCCCGGCGCGGAACTCGTGGTCATCACCCACTCGCTGCCCGTCGCGGCAAAGCTCTCCGGTGAGGCCGGCATCGCCTTGCACCTGCTCGGCGGCAGGGTCCGCGGAATCACCCAGGCCGCCGTCGGCCAGTCCACGGTGGAAGCCGCCCGCAGGATCCGCCCTGACATCGCCTTCATCGGCACCAACGGCATCCACGCAGCCTTCGGGCTGAGCACCCCCGATCCTGAAGAAGCCGCTGTCAAGGCCGCCTTCGTCCATTCAGCCCGCCGCATAGTGGTGCTGGCTGATTCCTCCAAGCTGGATGCCGAAACCCTGGTCCAGTTCGCCTCGCTGAAAGATCTGGACACTTTGATCACTGACACGAAACCCGGCCAGGACCTGGCCGATGCCCTCGCGGATGCCGGAGTGGAGGTAGTGGTCGCATGATTGTCACCCTGACCGCCAACCCAAGCCTGGACCGCACCGTGGCACTGCCGGGACCCCTGGTCCGCGGCGAAGTCCAGCGCGCCGTCTCGGTCCGGCAGGAATCCGGCGGCAAGGGCGTAAACGTCTCCCGCGCCCTGGTCGCCTCCGGGCTGAAGACCGTCGCCGTGCTCCCGGGCGCCGAGGCGGACCCCGTCCTCGCCGGTCTCCGGGAAGTCGACGTCCCATTCGCCGCCCTCCCCATCGGAGAGCCGCTGCGCAGCAACGTGGCGCTCACCGAACCCGGCGGCGTGACCACCAAGATCAACGAACCCGGACCGGCGCTGAGTGCGGACCAGCAGGAAGCCCTGATCGGGCTGCTCCTGGACCACTCCCGCGGAGCCAGCTGGGTTGTCCTGGCAGGATCGCTCCCACCCGGGGTCCCGGCCAACTTCTACGCCACCGTCACCCGGCGGCTGCGCAGCATGGATCACGGCAAAGAGGCTCCCCTTGTCGCCGTGGACTCCTCCGGCGAACCGCTCGCCGCCGCGATCTGCGGCGATGCGCTGGGGAAACCGGATCTCATCAAACCCAATGCCGAGGAACTGGTGGAACTGGCTGCCGCAGCCGGGTTCGCCACGCACAAGTCCGCCGAGGAACTCGAAGCGGATCCGGGGGCGGCCGCGGCGGCCGCTTCCGCCGTCGTGCGATCCGGAGTCGGTGCCGTGCTGGCAACACTCGGCTCCAAGGGTGCGGTGCTCGTCACGGCCGACGGCGCGTGGCTGGCCACGCATCCGCCGGTCACCGCGGTGAGCACGGTAGGCGCCGGCGATTCGTCACTGGCCGGTTACCTGCTCGCTTCCAGCCAGGGCGCCGCCCCGGCCGATTGTCTCCGCCAGGCTGTGGCACACGGTGCCGCCGCCGCTTCGCTGCCGGGCTCCACAGTCCCGGCAGTCCACCAAACCACCCCCAACGCCGTAACCATCACGGCCCTGACGAAGGATTGACAGTGACTGCGCTCATTACTACCGAACTGGTCGAGCTCGACCAGAACCTGGGCGACTCGCCCGAAGCCGTGATCCGGCACCTGGCAGGCAAAGTCGCCGCCAACGGTCGCGCCACCGAGGTGGAAGGCCTCTTCGCCGACGCCTTCGCCCGGGAACAGAAGACCGCCACCGGCGTTCCGGGCGGCATCGCCATCCCGCATTGCCGTTCGACGGCGGTGACCGAACCCACCCTGGTGATGGCTCGGCTCTCCCAGTCCGTCGACTTTGGCGCCAAGGACGGCCCCGCGGACCTCATCTTCTTTATTGCGGCCCCCGACGGCGCGGACCAGGAACACCTCAAGCTGCTCTCCAAGCTGGCCCGCTCCCTGATCAAAAAGGACTTCACCCAGGCCCTGCGCGACGCCGGTTCGGCGGCCGAGGTCGTCGGGCTCGTCGAGGGCGCCCTTGCCGATAAGCCTGCCGCCCACTCCGCGCCGGCACCGGCACCAGCCGTAAGCGGCGCCGCGCCCGGGACCGGAGCTTCCCGGCCCAAGCGCCTTGTCGCTGTCACTGCCTGCCCCACCGGCATCGCCCACACCTACATGGCCGCCGATTCGCTTGTGGCCGCGGCCAAGGAAATCGGCGTGGACCTGCAGGTGGAGACCCAAGGATCTTCAGGGGCAAAGCCGCTGGATCCGGCAGTGATCGCCGCCGCCGACGCCGTCATCTTCGCCGTCGACGTGGATGTCCGCGGCAAGGAGCGCTTCGCCGGCCTGCCGGTGATCAACGCCCCCGTCAAGCGCGGCATCGACGAGCCGGAAAAGATGGTCCATGAGGCCCTCGCGGCCGCGGAGAACCCCAACGCCCGCCGGGTCCCGCACTTCGGCGCGGAGGAACAGGCACAGAACCAGGCCGAGGAAAAGGGTGAGCACGTTGGGCAGAAGCTGAAGAAGGCGCTGCTGACCGGCGTCAGCTACATGATCCCGTTTGTGGCCGGCGGCGGCCTGCTGATCGCGCTTGGCTTCCTGATGGGCGGGTACCTCATCACCCAGTATGCCGATGCCATCGTTGTGGACAACAGCATCTTCAACCTGCCCACGGAATTCCCGGACAACGCATGGGGCCCGCTGGGCGCCTACCTCGGCGCCGTCCTGTTCAAGATCGGCGCCCTCTCACTGGGCTTCCTGGTTCCGGCCCTGGCCGGCTACATCGCTTACGCCATCGCGGACCGGCCCGGTATCGCCCCGGGCTTCGTTGCCGGTGCAGTCGCCGGATTTATGGGTGCCGGCTTCCTTGGCGGCATCGTCGGCGGCCTGCTCGCAGGCTACATCGCCCATGTGATCGGCCAGATCCAGGTCGCCCGCTGGCTGCGCGGCCTGATGCCTGTTGTGATTATCCCGCTGCTTGCGTCCCTCGTGGCATCGGGGCTGATGTTCCTGGTCCTGGGCGGCCCGATCGCCGGCATCACCGCCGGCCTCAATGACTGGCTTTCCGGCCTGACCGGTGCCAGCGCTGTTGTCCTCGGCATCATCCTCGGTCTGATGATGTGCTTCGACCTGGGCGGACCGGTCAACAAGGTTGCTTACTCCTTCGCCGTCGCCGGTCTCGGTGCCGCCACGATCACCAACCAGGCCCCGTGGCAGATTATGGCAGCCGTGATGGCCTCGGGCATGGTTCCGCCGCTGGCAATGGCACTCGCCACCGTCCTGGACAAGCAGCGCTTCAGCCTGGCTGAGCGCGAAAACGGCAAGGCCGCGTGGTTGCTGGGCGCCTCCTTCATCTCCGAAGGCGCCATCCCCTTCGCAGCCGCCGACCCGCTGCGCGTGATCCCGGCGAGCATGCTCGGCGGTGCCGTCACCGGCGCCATCTCCATGGCCGCCGGCGTCGGATCCAAGGCCCCGCACGGCGGACTCTTTGTCTTCTTCGCGATCGACAACTTCCTGATGTTTGTTGTGGCAATCATCGTCGGAACCATCATTACGGCGGTGTCCGTCCTGGCACTCAAGCGCTGGGCCGTCAGGAAGACCGTTGATACGGTAGACCTGGTCCCCGCAACCGTCTGATTGAAGCGGCCGGGAAGATTTTCCACGCTGACATCCCCATGCTGAATCCAAGGAGCAGAAATGACCGAACGTAACGCCACCATTGCCAGCCGTGTAGGGCTGCACGCCCGCCCGGCCGCCATCTTTGCGGAGGCAGCCGGCGAGTTCGATCTCGAGATCACCATCGCCCGGCTGGGTGAGCCTGTCGACGAGGCCATGGATGCTGCCAGCATCCTGTCCCTCATGAGCCTTGGCGCATCCCACGGCGACGTGGTAGTCCTGCGCGCCGAAGGCGACGGGCGCCGACGCCGCCCTCGAACGGCTGGTCCAGATCCTGGAAACGGACCACGACGCCGAATAGCAGCACCGCCCGCCGACTGTAACGCGACAGCCCGGCCGCACCCACCGAGGGTGTGGCCGGGCTCCTGCGTTAAGGGCCGGCAACCGGCAGCCCCGCCGGTTCCTGGGCCGTCCCGCTCAGGCCCGCTACATACCCTTAGCCAAGGCTTGTCAGGTGCCTGCCGCCCCGATAGTTTGGAATCCGCGGCAGCGGAACACCGCCGCCGGCGGAGGTCCCGGTCCGCCGCCGGCCAGATTGGCGAGGCAGTGGGTGATGCCGCCGGCACCGACAACCAGCCAGGGAGGCAGGCCATGCCGAAGACGAAGACTGAGCCCTCCGCGCTCGGGAACGCCTGATCCAGATGGCCACGGGCCGGACGCCCGGCCGCTCAGGCCTCTTTCCGTGCGGACGGCGCGGCCGCTTTTGTGCCGGCGGCCTTGGTCCCGGCCTTCGGCGCGGCCCTGGCTGCAGTCTTCGGTACAGTCTTGGCTGCAGTCTTGGGCGCTGTCTTGGGTGCGGCGCGGGAAGTCCGGGTGGGAGCAGCCTTCGCGGTCGTCGACTTCGAAGCGGGCGCCGCGGCCCCGGGCCCGGCGGAGTCGTCCGACGTGGCCGCCCGTCCCCCGCGTTTCTTCTCCAGGCTCCGCTTGAGCGCCTCCATCAGGTCGATCACCTCGCCGGAGCCGGCGCCGGCGGCCGGGACGCCAAAGGTTTCCTCGGTGTCCAGGGACTCCCCCTTCTCCAGCTTCGCCTCGATGAGCAGGCGCAGCTGCGCCTGATAGTCGTCGGTGAACTGCCCGGGTTCGAAGTCCGCCGCCATCGAATCGACCAGCGCGGCGGACATTTCACGTTCCTGGGCGGAGATGCGGATAGTGGTCTCGAGCGAGGAAAAGCTGGCCTCCCGCACCTCATCGGCCCAGAGCAGCGCCTGCAGCACCAGCACGTCCCCGCGGATCCGCAGCGCCCCCAGCCGGGTCTTGTCGCGCAGCGCGAACTGGACGATGGCCACCCGGTCGGTGTCTTCAAGCGCACGGCGCAGCAGGACGTAGGCCTTGGGCGATTTGGAGTCCGGCTCCAGGTAATAGCTCTTTTCGAACATCATCGGGTCCAGCTGCTCCGCCGGCACAAACTGCACCACGTCGATCTCGTGGCTGTTTTCCGCCGGAATGGACTTGAGCTCCTCGCGGCTGAGGACCACGGTCTGACCGTCGTCCTCGTAAGCCTTGTCGATGTCCTCGTAGTCCACGATCTTGCTGCAGATTTCGCAGCGTCGCTGGTAGCGGATCCGCCCGCCGTCGGCGTTGTGGACCTGGTGCAGGCTGATGTCGTGGTCTTCCGTGGCGCTGTAAACCTTGACCGGCACGTTGACCAGCCCAAACGCTATCGCGCCTTTCCAGATGGCTCTCATGGATCAAGTGAACCGCACAGGGGCGTGGAGGTGAAGCCCCTTGGCTGAAAGGGCGACGGCGAACGGCAAGGAGCGGGTCCGGGTCGGCGGCCGGGAGCTGGTGGTCACCAATCTGGATAAGGTGATGTACCCGCAGACCGGTACCACCAAGGCCGAAGTCATGGCTTACTACGCGGCCGTGGCGCCGGTGCTGATCCCCGCCGCCGCGGACCGTCCGGCTACCCGGAAGCGCTGGGTGCACGGCGTCGGGACGGCCGATGCCCCGGGCGAGATGTTCTTCCAGAAGAACCTGGACCATTCGACACCGGGCTGGGTTCCGCGGGCCGCCATCACCCACAAGCAGCGCACCATCCAGTACCCGCTGGTCAACGACCCGGCCACACTGGCCTGGCTGGCGCAGACAGCAGCCCTGGAGATACACGTGCCGCAGTGGTGCGTGGATTCCCACGGCGAGCAGATGCCACCGGACCGGCTGGTGCTGGATCTGGATCCCGGTGAGGGTGCAGGACTGGCCGAATGCGTCGCGGTCGCCTGGCTCGCCCGGAGTATCCTGCAGGACGTGGGCCTGGATCCCGTACCCGTGACGAGCGGCAGCAAAGGCATCCACCTGTACGCGGCCCTCGACGGCAGCCAGGGCTCCGAACAGATTTCGGGTTTCGCCCACGAGTTGGCCCGCGCCCTGGAAGCCGACCACCCGGAGCTGGCCGTCAGTGACATGAAAAGGACCCTGCGCGCCGGCAAGGTCCTGGTGGACTGGAGCCAGAACAGCGCCGCAAAGACCACCATCGTTCCCTACTCACTGCGCGGGCGGCTCCGGCCCACGGTGGCGGCTCCGCGGACCTGGCGTGAACTCAACTCACCGTCACTGCACCAGCTGGACTACCGGGAGGTCCTTGCGCGCGTGAAGTCGGGCAAGGATCCTTTCTCCGTCATCTCCGCCGGGCGCAAGGCAACGGCGCAGCCCGGTGGCCGCCCGAACGGCAGCAACACCACCGGCGACGGCGGCGCCGCCGACCCGCGGCTGGAGAAGTACCGCGCCAAACGTGACGCTGGCTCCACCCCTGAGCCCTTCACGGCCGAGCAGTACCGGGCAGCTTCAGAAGGCGGCACCCTCCGGGAGAAGTTCGTCATCCAGGAACACCATGCCAGCCGGCTGCACTATGACCTCCGGCTGGAGCGTGACGGCGTCCTGGTCTCCTGGGCGCTGCCCAAGGGCGTTCCTACGAGCCGGACCACAAACCACCTGGCGGTCCAGACCGAGGATCACCCGATGGACTATGCGGGCTTCGAAGGCACCATCCCCAAGGGCCAATACGGCGCCGGGACCGTCAGTATCTGGGACCACGGCTACTACGAGTGCGAGAAGTGGATCGCGGGCAAAGAAGTCATTGCCACCCTCAGCGGCCAGGACGACGGCGGGCTGGCCGGCGCCCGCAGGTTCGCGTTGATCCATACCGGCAGGGGCGAGGAGCAGTGGCTCATCCACCTGATGGACGCGCCGGGCGCTAAGAATGAGCATGCTCCCCCGCCGCAGGAGGAACCTCCGCTGCCCGCCGCCCCGGATCCGGCGGACGTTTCACCGATGCTGGCCAGCCCCGGCAGCGCCGCCGACCTGCCCGGCAAGGACTGGCAGTTCGAACTCAAATGGGACGGGGTGCGGGCCCTGATCGTCGGGGGTGCGGGCAAGATCCGCCTGATCAGCCGCAACGGCAACGACATGTCCGCCGCGTATCCGGAACTGACCAATCGTTCCAGCTGGCCGGAGCAGGACTTCATCGCCGACGGCGAGATAATCGCCGTCGGCCCTTCGGGGCGGCCCGACTTTGGACTGCTGCAGGGGCGGATGAACCTCGGCAGTGCCTCCGACGTCGCGCAGGCGCGGGCATCTACGCCGGTCCGGCTGATGCCTTTTTGACCTCCTGGCCGAGAGCGGCTCGGACCTGCGCCGCCTGCCGCTCGGCCGGCGGCGGGCACGGCTGGAAGCATTTTTCACCCTTGCCGGCGGCCCGGTGGACCTCTCCCAACTAATCCACGGCGATGCCGGGCACATCCTGGAAAGCGTTGAGGAACTGGGGCTGGAGGGCGTCATGGCCAAGCGCACGGACGGCCGCTACGTCGGTCAGCGGAGCCGGTCCTGGCTCAAGCTAAAGTTCGAAAAGACCCAGGAAGTGGTGGTCGGCGGCTGGCGCCCCGGCAACGGCGAGCGCCGCGACACCGTCGGTTCGCTGTTGCTGGGCATTCCGGACGGGCCGACGCTGCGCTACGTGGGCCGTGTGGGCAGCGGCTTCAGCACCCGCGAACTCGGCGGCTTGCGCCGGCAGCTGGAGGCTTTGCCGCGCAAGACCTCACCGTTTGCGGATGTTCCCGCGGAAGACGCCGCCGGCGCCCGGTGGGTGTCGGCCAAGCTGGTCGGCGAGGTTAAATTCGGTGAGTGGACGGGATCCGGCAAGCTTCGGCACCCGGTCTGGCGTGGCTGGCGTCCGGACAAAAACCCGGACGACGTCGTCGTCGAACACAGCTGAGGGCCCGCCGCGGCGGGCCCTCGCAGTGCTTAGTCGTGATGCGGGACCTGGGGACGACTCTGCCGGTGGATGGCTGCGTCCGCCACCTGCTGTCCTTGTTGTCCCCGGACAACGTCGCGGTCCTTGGGATGGCGGTGCTTCCCGCTGCCGTCCGGCCACTCATGGCCGTCGTCGGGCGACGGGGGTTCCGGGCGTTTACTCTCCGGCCCGGGAACCTCGTCCATGGACTCCGCAAGGTGACCGGCAACCTCGGGCTCGATCTCGTCTTTCGAGTGATGATCCGCCATGGCTCGTCCTTTCCACGATGAAATGAAACGTCCCACCATCCTAGGTCCGCCGGGCGGTGATGTCTCTAGGGTTACCAGCGGACCTTTTTCTCCGCCGGGCCCTGTTTGCCGCTGACGTGCGTTGGCTTGTGGCTGTGGCCGACACTCTGCGAGCCAGCCCCGCCCCGGGACTTGCTCGCGAGCATCTCCTTTTGGGCGTCCGTCAGACGGGACTTGATCCCCTTCCCCTGCTCCGGGCCGGCCTGCGGCCTGCCGTCCGGCTCCGCGCCGCTGTTGCTGCTCTTTGTGGTTTCATTGCCAGTCATGGACTGTTCTCCTTGTGTGGCGTTCGATCGGCGGTGCTGATCAGCAGTGTGTTGCAGTCAACCCTAGGCGCTTTCCGGAAGCCTTGGATACCCCTCCTGCGCGGTGCTTCCCGGAGCCGGAACCCGCCCCGTCGCGGATGAGCCCGTTGTGTTCCGGGAGGCGTGATTCGGGCCCTAAAACCGGCGGCAGACCGCCCGGCCGTGAAATATTTGCGCGGTCCATGGTGCAGACGCGAGTTTCCCAGTAACGACGCGGCGAAACGGCGGAAAGAAATTTCCCGCAACCGGCCCCCTGCGGGGTCGAAATAGCGGATGGTACGGCACCAAACTCGGAAATACCATCGAAATCACGTAAAATTGAAAGCCTGCCCAGAGCGGGGCAGCTACAAGTCGCAAGCAAATGACCTCCATAGGAGTGCACCAAATGCCCAAAGACCGAAGCATGACCGACTCTTCGGCTGGCGTGATCGACGCCGGCCGAACCAACCAAGCTGCCCCCGGGTGCGAAGAAATCAAAGCTGCGGACGCGGCGCCGGCTCAAGGAGTCCGACGTTAACGTCGTTAATCGGCCGATGCTCAAAAAGGCACTCGGCGGCACTATCGTAGGTAACACCATGGAGTGGTACGACGTCGGTGTGTTCGGTTACCTGATCACCACGATGGGACCGGTGTTCCTCCCGGAAGCGGACAAGTCTGTTCAGACTCTGTTCCTGCTGGGAACCTTCGCCGCCACCTTTATTGCCCGCCCCCTCGGCGGAGTCGTGTTCGGCTGGCTCGGCGACAAAATCGGCCGGCAAAAGGTACTCGCTGCGACACTGATGATCATGGCGGCCAGCACCTTCGCCGTCGGCCTCCTGCCCGGTTACGCCCAGATCGGGATCTGGGCAGCGGTGCTGCTGGTCCTGTTCAAGGTCATCCAGGGTTTCTCCACCGGCGGCGAATACGCCGGAGCCACCACGTTCGTGAGCGAGTACGCCCCGGATAAGCGGCGCGGCTTCTTCGCCAGCTTCCTGGACCTCGGGAGCTACCTCGGCTTCGCGATCGGCGCCGCCCTCGTCTCCGTGCTGCAGCTGACCCTTGGTCAGGACACGATGGAGCAGTGGGGCTGGCGGATCCCGTTCCTGGTGGCGGGCCCCCTGGGTCTGATCGCCGTTTACTTCCGGAGCAGGATCGAGGAGTCCCCGCAGTTCCAAGCCACCCTGGACGCCCAGGCGAACCTGGCCAAGGACGCAACCGCCGGTGACGCCGCGGTAGCCAAGGGCCCGGTAGGCATTGTGAAGGCGTACTGGCGCTCCATCATCGTCGCGATGATCCTGGTGGCCGCCGCAAATACTGCCGGTTACGCCCTGACGTCATACATGCCGACCTACCTCACCGAGTCCAAGGGGTACGACCCGGTTCACGGCACCCTGCTGACGATCCCCGTGCTGGTCATCATGAGTCTCTGCATCCCGCTGACCGGCAAGCTCTCCGACCGGATCGGCCGCCGTCCCGTCCTGTGGATCGGCGCCGTGAGCACCGTCGTCCTGGCCGCCCCGGCGTTCCTGCTGATCGGCGTCGGCGAAATCTGGTCCACTTTGCTGGGCCTTGGCCTGGTCGCCTTCCCGGTCACTTTCTATGTGGCCAACCTGGCGTCGTCCCTGCCCGCGCAGTTCCCGACGTCGAGCCGCTACGGAGCGATGGGCATCGCGTACAACTTCTCGGTGGCCATCTTCGGCGGTACCACACCGTTTATCGTTGCGGCCCTGATTAACGCCACCGGCGATGACATGATGCCTGCTTACTACCTGATGGCTACTTCGGCCGTCGGTGCCGTGGCGATCTACTTCCTGAAGGAATCGGCCCGGATGCCCCTGCCGGGTTCCATGCCCAGCGTGGACACCCCCGAGGAGGCCAAGGAACTCGTCGCCAACCAGGACGAGAACCCGCTGATCGACCTGGTGGAAATGGATATGCCGTTTGCCGGCGCTTCGGCCGATGCAGCTGCTGATTCCGTGAACCGCGAGGATGCCGGGACCGTACCCGCCAAAGTCTAAGTCAGCCCCTGGCACCCCGGCCGGGTTTGTCCTGAACCCGGCCTGCTAAACCGTATTCTGTAGCAAGTCCCGCCCATCGAGGCCTGTCTTCCGGTGTTTCCCCTGGGGAACCACCGGAAGGCGGGCCTTAGGCGCGTCCGGCATTAAGCCGCGCCGCTAACCGTCCGGCCCCAGCATGGAACAGGAGGCACCGTGCCATCCTTCGGCGCCCATCTCCGCAGCCTCCACCGCCTGGCGCCAGCCAACAAAGACCACGTCTCGGCCTTCCGCGTGGCGGTCAGCGTGGCAGCGCCGTCCCTTGCGCTGCTTGCCGCAGGCCGCCCGGAACTGATGATCTACGCGGTGTTCGGCGCCCTGACCGGCATGTATGGCCGCAACGAACCTCATCAACTGCGGCTCAGGCACCAGGGCCACGCGGCCCTCCTGCTCGTGGGCGGGCTGGCCGTCGGCGTGTTCCTTTCGGTACACCAGCTACATTCCTGGGCGCTGGTCGTTATCGAAACGGTGCTGGCCGCGGCGGGATCCCTTTTCGCGGACAAGGTGGCACTGAAGCCGAACGGCCCGTTCTTCGGCATTCTGGCATTGGGCGCCTGCGCCTCCATCCCCACAACTGTGCACTGGCACACGGCGGTCCTCATCGGGGCACTGTCGGCAGGCTTTTCCATGGCCGTGGGATTCGGCGGATGGGTGCGGGGCAGAGCCTGGCAACGCGGTGCAGCCCGGGAGATCCCGGCACTGCGCGGGGCCAGACGCCGGGCCGCGTGGATTCATGCGGCGCGGTACTTCACGGCCGTCGGGGCAGCTGGCTCCGTCGGTGTGCTCAGCGGCAGCGGGCACCCGCACTGGGCCATGGCCGCCGCCGCGGTACCGCTGGCGGGGGCCGATATGCCCAGCAGCGTTTATCGCGGCCTGCACCGGATTGTTGGCACCCTGGCGGGTCTGGTGGTGGTCGCGGTGGTGCTGTTCCCCTGGGCGCTCTCACCCCTGAGGGCGTTTCCCGGACATGAGGCAGCCGTCCTGGCCGTGCTGGTGATTGTCCTGCAGTTCACCACGGAGCTTTTTATGACCAGGCACTACGGGCTGGCGATGGTGTCCTTCACTCCCGTGATCCTGCTGATGACACAGCTCGCCGCCCCCGCCGACCCGCACGTGTTGGTGACCGAACGCGCCGTCGAGACCCTGCTGGGCGCCGGGCTCGGCATCGTTGTTGTGGTTTTGATCCGGCGGCGCCGGTCGCCGGGCGGTCCGCCCTGACCCGTTATTTCGCGCGGCGGGGCGGGCCCGCAACGAGCCTGTCCGGAAGGATGCGGGCGGCCGCGGTCAGCACCTTGTACCGCTTGCTCGGGATGGAAACAGCCTTGCCCCTGGCATTATCGGCGAGGCCTTCGCGCACCACACGCTCGGCCGTCAGCCACATCCAGCGCGGCGTTGCCGCCTTATCCATGCCCATCCGGTCGTGGAACTCGGTGTGTGTGAAGCCGGGGCAGACCGCGGTGACGGTAACGCCCTGCCTGGAGTAGGCGAGGCTGGCCCAGCGGCAGAAGCTGACAAGCCACGATTTCGCGGCCGAATAGCTGCCCCGGGGAAGAAACGCAGCGACGCTTGCGACGTTGATGATCCGGCCCGAGTGCTGGCCGAGCATACCCTGCAGGGCGGCGTGGGTCAGCTGCATGGCGGTCTCGACGTGCAGTTTCAGATGCCTGGTCTCGTCCGCGATGTCGCTCTCCGCGAAGGAACGCAGCAGCCCAATGCCTGCGTTGTTGACCAGGATTTCCACTGGTCTCGCCGGATCCGTGAGCCTGGCGACGACGGCTGCCACGCCGGCGTCGTCCGTGAGGTCGGCGGAGAGAACTTCGGCACGGACGCCGTACCGCTCCGAAAGTTCCGATGCCCCGGCCTGCAGCCTTGCCCTGTTGCGGGCCACGAGGACCACGTTGTGGCCCTGGCCGGCGAGCTGGCGGGCGAATTCGGCCCCGATCCCGGCGGTGGCGCCGGTGATCAGGGCAGTGGAACCGGCAGGCGTCACGGCACGGGAAGTCATGGCCACAGCCTAACCGGTGCCGGCCGCCGCCTCAGGCCAGGGCCTGCCCGGCAGGCAGTTCCACGTCCTCGGGATCGCCTGCAGCGCCGTGGTGGCGCTGCTGCAACTCTTCGGTGGCCAGCTCGTACCAGGTGTGGGCCCCGAAGGACGGGCTGTTGGTGTCGAGGTGCCGGTACAGGGCATCGGCCAGCTGCCCCAGCGCCATGTCGGAGAGTGCCCGGACGGTTGCGGCGGGGTCCAGCGTCCCCTCGAAGTACTCGGTCAGCTGCGGGTCGCTGACGGCGTTGAGCTCGGCCGCTGCCGGGCCGCAGGCCTCGTCCACTCCTGCGGGCAACCCCGGCCCGGAGGGAAGGGCGGCGGGGGACGCGCCCGGCCCCGCAGCAAGGTCAAGTGGCTGCCCCGCCGCGAGTTCCGCCTCGAGTCCGGCGAGGACTTCACCGTCGGAGCCGACGTGCAGGAGGCAGATCGGCAGCTCGGCGGGTTCCGCCAGCGTCATGCGGAACGGCTCTGCGGCCTGCCCGGCACCCGCTGCGAAGGCCACCGTGCCGGTATCGGCCATGGACCGCAGCTGCAGGAGGATCTCGGGGTCCAGGTGGGATGACTTGTGGAGGTCGATGATGACATCGGTGCCCGCGCCCAGGCGCCCCGCACGCCGGATGATATGCAGCAGGGAGGGGAAATCAGCTTGGGTAAGGCAACCCGTGACTTCGAGGGTCACGGTTCCGGCGTCGGCCTCCACACGGACAAGCACACGCAGTTTATGGTTCACGGGGTTCTCCAAAGGGACACGTCCAAGAGCCGACTGCGTAACTCTGCTAAAACCTTACGAGGTTATTGCCCCCGGCCACAAGCGGGCGGCGCCGCCAAAGTGGGGCCTTCCGGGGTTCAGGCGCCGGCCGGCGGCTGTTCCGGCCAGTCGATGTACTGGGTATAGGAAGCGTGCTTGCGCAGGTAGCGGTAGATAAAGGGGCAGTTGGGGATGATCCGTTTGCCGGCTGCGACGACGTCG
The DNA here is from genome assembly GCF_024124825.1 of Arthrobacter sp. H16F315. Lineage (GTDB taxonomy): Bacteria > Actinomycetota > Actinomycetes > Actinomycetales > Micrococcaceae > Arthrobacter. The sequence goes on from NZ_JAMXSS010000002.1 coordinate 675,015, forward strand.
TCCAGGGCGAAGTGGGCCAGCACCTTGCCGAGCCCCTTGCCCTGGAATTGCTCGGCCGTATCAGTGTGAATAAAGTCCACATGGCCGGGCTCATCGATGAAGCGGATTTGAACGGCCAACTGGCCGCCAACGTGGAGCTCATAGCGGTGCAGCTCATCATTACGGGTCGTGGACACGTCCGGGCGAAACGTGTCTTCGCGGGCTGCAGAGTTCTCCGTCATGGTTCGACATTGGCACTTAAAGGCGGGTGTGGCAATGGCAGGCAAGATGCTGCAGGGTGGCGAGGCGGCGCAGTTCCGCCGGCCGGCGGCATCGCTATCCGATCAGGCCCAGTTTCTCCAGCATCTGCCGGTCGGTCTCGGGCGTTGTTGCCGGGGGAGGTATAACGTAGAAATCCCGGACAGGTCGGATGCCTTGATGGTGTCAAGATGGCTCAGTTGGATTACGGGTGGAAGGTGCCCAAAAGTCGAGGCGTCGTAGATGATCACCGGATGATCCTTGGGATAGAACTCCCCTATTCGTTCAATCAGCACCGGAAAGTTGTGCCTGCGGTAGCCCGAAAAATTGAAGCCGTCGTCACCGGCGCACTCCGCCTGCCACAACAGGACGTGCATGGATGTATCCAACGTCCGGTTCCTGATCAGGAAGTCAGTGGCGTCCAGGGTCATCAGCCCGAAGGTTGAAGGGTCCAGGCCCAGATCGGCGAAGAGACTGTCCTGGGCAGAAACGGCCGAGCCCATCTCGGCCCGGTAGCCTTCGCTGCGCGCCCTGCGGATGGCCTCGTGGGTGGACCACGCGAATACTCCGGGGTGGCCATAAAAGACGGCACAGGTTCGGCGGCCCCGGCGCACCTGTTCGAGAATTGCGTCCACCATTGCCCGGTATGTCTCAATCCTTGGCACACCATTGCCGTACAGCCCGTACAACGAGGTGGAGCGCGGGTTCAACTCATGGATGCGAAGCTCCGTGGCGGGGTCCGCAACGCAGTAAAGGACCATATCTGCCTTCATAATCTGAGCCTGCGCGCCGTAACTCAAGTCGGTGATCGGCAGGATCCCAGAGCCCACCACATGCAGGCTCCCGTGCTGTTTAAAGTCATCCTTGGCGAAATACCGGATCGCGCCTTCGATGTCAGCCAGTGCACGCTCCCGCCAATCGCTTGAATTGGTAGTGGTCGTAGTGGTGTTGTCATTGCTGGTGGTGACTGTCGTATTGTCGTTGCTGGTGTTTGTGCTCGAATTGTAGGTCGTCTGGATGTTGATTGTGTTGTTGTTGAAATTGTTGGTGTTGATCGTGATCGGGTCCATGGCGCCGACACCGGGAGCCAACTTGTCCGTGACAAGCGCCGCGTAACCTGCCCTTTCCAGTTCCGCGAGCGCACCAAGGCGCAGCCGTCCGCGGTGCCCCTGCCGGATCGCCTGGGCCTCCTCCGCGCTGAGCCTGGCTGCGGCCAGCAGGGCATCGGGCCCCCGCCGGTAGGCCTCCAGGACGGCGGGGTCGGCCAGTGCCACCAGGAAGCTTGTCAAGGGCGTATTCACCGGTTGGAGGCCCGACGACGACTCCGCCGCCGTCCGGCGCGGAGTCCGTCCCACCGGCTTGATTTCAGCTGCGAGTTTCAGCCCCTCCTCAAAACTGACCCCGTCCAGTCGCTCCACCACACGCTTGGCCTGCCGGACAACACGGCGGGTCCGGTTCGAACCGGAGCCGGCAACAGCGTCAAGGACGATATTGATCCGATCCCGCGATGATCTTTCGATCACAACAGTCTTATCGTCAAGCCAAACTCCGGCGTCCAGGAGCAGCCCATGCAACGCATCCTCGATTTCCGGCCGGCTCGCGGCAAGGAATGCCAGGGCGGGGCTGACCTGCCTGAGTTCCTCCCACCACAGCCCAAGCCCCGGGTAGTCGCGGAAGCCGCCTTCCCGAAAGGCCCGCATGGCTTCCAACGGCTTGCCCCGGGCGTCGTCCTGCGCTGGCCTCGCGCTTGGCGTGGAGAAGATGGTCGCCAGGTTGCAATCCAGCTGGGGAAATCCGCGGAAAACGCCGCGGAGCTCCCAATCTCCGTCCCCTGAGTCGTCACCGGACCAGCGCCGCAGAATCTCGATCGCGGGGTTCGCCACCAGCTCGTCGGTGGTGACCGTAAATGCTTCCGTGCCGATATTGTCATCGTTGTCGCCAAAAGTGCCGTACCAGATCAGCTGCCATCCGGACATGGCATCTTTCACGGCTGCGTGCACAGATGCCGCCGCGGAGGCTTTGACAACGTCTATCTGATCTTTGATTTCCTGGGGAGTCGGGGCAGCCAGCGCATGCTGGAAGCTGGCGGCCACTTTCACCACTGCCAGCTGCACAGCATCCACAAAAGCCGAATAGCCGGTGTTCGCCAGGCTGTCCGGCCAACCGTCTTCTTCCATAACGGAAACCACCACTCCGCCGATGGCCGGTATGTCATCGTCGTTCAGTAGCGCGCGCAGACCGGCATCGTTGATCGGAATGGGTTTCAGTTTCGTAGTCCATCTACCCACAGCGTCCGGGATCGCGACGTCATCCCCGGCGTCAACGTCTGTGTTCCCGAGGTTTCCGTGCGTGCCATTACTCGTGACGATAACGGGAGAACCGATCAGGCCAGCCCCGGCCTCCACAGCAAAGTTGTCCCCGTCGACTTTGAAAAAGGCCGTCCAGATATACGGTTCGGCATTGCCCCACCCGTCACCCTCGTCGTAGCAGTGAAGGTCTTGGAGCACTGTTTCGAGATTTAGTGTGGCACGCATCAGGTTCCTACTTCGTCTCTCCGTCGAGCTTTGGCTGTTCTCCGTTTTCCGGCAACGGACGGTTGACCGGGCCCCGGATCTGGCGGCGAGCCGTGGCTTGGACATGCGGCGATTCAGCCGTCACAGTCAATCCCGAGACCGCCGACGCCGCACACCTACCGGCGCTGCTGAGCTGGCTGGTGAAGCACATGCGGCCTGGACCGTAGTGCGTACTGCCGAAGATGTTGAAGGAAAATGCGTACCAGGTGTAGAGCGTTCCGTTCTCACAGCCCTTCAAATGGCTGAAGAGGAAATATCCGGATTCTTCCACCCAGCTAAAGTCGTAGCACCACTTGGTCACTTGCCGGGTACAGGTGTCAAACCACTCCCATGGCCATGGGCCGGGGCACCAGTATCGTTCCGTAACCACCACTTTTTGCGGCATGGCCGCCTCCTGACACATGGCCCGATCCTACGATCGGGCTGTGGCCGCGCACGAGTAGTTGCGGGCCAACCGAACTAGTCGGAGCGGTTCGTTTTCTTGAACCGCGGCAGGCGCAGAAACCTGTTCAAAACGGCTGCACGTCGTTCGCAGCCGCTGCACGGCGGGATTCCGACCGCTGACGTTACGTCCTTGATGGCATCCCCCAATCCAAGGGAACCACTCAAATCCACCCGAAACAGCGAGATTCTCATGGTCTGCCAGTGGCGTGATCTGGCAGGCCAGGCCTGAAGCTGGATTTCATCCATGGTGTTTCCCCTAGGAGGCCCCGAGACTTATGACGACGCACTTGATGCGGTTCATTCAGGGGCTTCCAAGTCGTGATTTTCCTCAGCAAGACAGGCAACGTCAATAGCAGCTGGAAAGGTGCAGGCAAGTAATGGGTATCTATTGCTTTGCGGTCTACAGCCGGGCGTCGGCGGCCCCGCGACGGTGCTTCCGAAAGCTCAGGCGGTTAGCAGCCCCAGCACTCCGAACAGAACGGCGAGCAGCGGCGTCGCGCCCTGCGTGGCGGCCGCGCGAAGGTATTTTCGCCCGCTCAGGGCGAGCACGAGGGCTGCCAGAAGCATGGAGCCGCAACTGCTAAAGATCAGCGTCCAGCCGACGGGGGTGTGTCCGAGGGCAACGGCACCAGTGCCAGCGAGGGCTCCGGCGGCAAGGAACAGGTTGTAGAAGCCCTGGTTGTAAGCCATCGCCCGGGTAGTCTCGGCGTCAGCTTGCGAGGTGATGCTGAAACGCTTCCACGTGGCCGGCCGCGTCCAGGTGATGGACTCCATCGTAAAAATGTAGACATGCAACACGGCCGCGAGAAGCGCGAAAACGAGGGAGGCCAGAATCATGTTCTGATCCTAGCCTCCCGGCTTTCGGGAACTAGGGGTGCGCTTGGTGGGCGCAATAACCTTGATAACCGCTGAGTCATCGGCGGAGGCAAGTCCCTGGGCCTGGCCCAGCAGGTACAGCTGCTCGGCAGCGGCAGCCACGGGTGCGGCGAGGCCGGCGGCGCGGGTGGCTTTGCCGACGATGCCCATGTCCTTGACGAAGATGTCCAGGCGGCTGAGGACCTCCGCGCCGTTCTCCGTGTAGGCCTCGAGGATGCGGGGCCCGCGGTTGGAGAGCATAAAGGACCCGGCGGCGCCGGCTTCCAAGGCAGCGAGGGTCTTGGCCTGGTCCAGGCCAAGGGCGTCTGCCAGGGCCATCGCCTCGGCGGCCGCGGCGATGTGGATCCCGCAGAGCAGCTGGTTAACGGTCTTCAGGGCCTGTCCGTCGCCGGGCTTGTCCCCGACGACGGTAAGGGTGGAGGCGAGCAGCTCCAGGACCGGCCGGGCCGCTTCCAGCGCCTGCGGTTCGGCGCCCACCACTATCAGCAGATCGCCGTCGCCGGCGCGCTTCGGCCCGCCGGAGAGTGGTGCGTCAACGAGGGAGACGCCGAATTCGGCGAGCCGCGCGACGGTGGCGGGAATGGCTTCGGTGCCTACTGTACTGCCGAGGATCACGACGGCGCCCGGCAACAGCGCCGAGGCGACGCCGTTCTCACCGAAGAGGACATCGTCCAGTTGCTCGCCGTTGCGCACGGCCAGCAGCAGGGCATCGGCGCCTTCGGCCGCTTCGCGGGCGGAGGAGAAAGTGCGGACTCCGGCTTCATTGGCGAGCCGCAGGCGCGGCTCGGCGATATCAAAACCGTGGACGGTGAGCTGGGTTGCCAGCCGGGTGGCCATGGGCAGTCCCATGGCGCCCAAGCCCAGGACCGTGACTTTGTAGTTCATGATTCTCTCCATTAAGAGTGGGCGGTCAGAAGGTGTTGCTGAGTTTGCGCGTGACCTGGACCAGCGACTCATCGTCCCCCACGTTGCCGGCGAAGACGACGAACGGAATGCCCTCAGCGGGCCCGTCCACCGGCTCCCACAGGCTGACAATGCCCGGCAGCATGGGGCCGCGGACAATCGCGTGCCGGATTTCCAAGCCGTGGGCGGCGACGTCCGAGGACGTGATGCCGCCTTTGGCAATGACAAAGCGCGGCGGGAACGTCTTGAGGGTCCGGTTCACCACCGCGACGATGGCGGCGGATACGGTGCGTGCGATCCGCAGGCTCTCGGCGGCGTCCTCCGTCTTGATGAGCAGCCGGCTGGTGTGGAGGATAACGTCGGCGGTGCGCAGGGAATCGACGACGGTCCGGACGATTTCGTCGAGGTAGCCAGCGGAATTGCCGGCCAGCAGCTTTTCGACGTCGATCTCCACGATCTGCGCGGCGCTGTGTTGTTCGACGAGGGCCTTGAGCTGGCGGGTGGTGACGCCGACGTGGGAGCCGACCACGATCAGGCCTCCGGCTTCGGAGGGCGTATGGCCGGCATAGGCCTCCTCGCCGCTGAGTTCGGTCCGGATTTCCTGCCCGATGCGGCCCCGGACGAACGGCGGTCCCACCCGGTAGAGCAGCTTTTTGCCGCGGCGTTCCGCTTCCTCCAGGCCCAGCGCGAGCGCTCGGAGGTCGTTTTCGGTCACGATGTCGGCCACGATTGGGGTGGAGTCGGTGGCGGAGCCGACCGCATCCGCGATGGCGAGCGCCGAGCCGCGGGGATCGCCGTCCGGGCCGGCGGCACGAATCAGGTCCAGGGTCAGCACGATCACCGAAGCCGCGGGGAAGCGTCCCCGGACTTCTCCTCCACATACTTGGCAAGTTCGGAATTGACGAAGCCGAAGCTGGCGTCCCGGGCGAATTCGGTTTCAGCCACCGGGGTGAGCTTGCCGGCGTCGCCGCCGGTGCCCCGCATAAAGTGCACACCGCCGATTGTTACGCGCCCGGCGTCGGGGAAGGCCGGAACAATCACAACGCCGTCGGTCACTTCACCGCTGTCAGCGGCGATCGTTGCCGCGATAGTGTCCGGTTCCAGCGGGTAGTGGCCGCGGAGGGTGGAGTCGCTGCGGCTGACGAACCCCAAGCGCAGCCCGGAACCGGCCCCGCCGGTGTGCAGGGCAGCCGCGGCGAGGGCGTTCCGGACCACCTCTTTGTTGCGGGCAGCGGCCTCGGCCGGGTCCAGGCTCCGCGTGTTGGTCAGGACATAAACGGCGTCCGGGCGGCGGCCGTTGATCCGGTGGGTGAATGCCCAAGTGAAGTCGGAGACTTCCCACGCGGTGAGGACCGGGAGGTCCGCCACGGACTGGGTACCTGTTGGATCGTCGTCGAGCACCACCAGGATCCGGGGCGAGTGCCCGGCCGAAGCCGCAAGGGCATCGGCAACGGTCCGGGCGGGAATCCGGACCTCCGCCGGGAAGGCGGCCAGCACGTCGGCTTCAAAAACCTCTGATTCAAAGGGCACTTGCACTCCATTGTGGGAACTCTGCTGCGATGTATATTTGTAAGATGTCTGACATCTAATATTCGAATGCTAGTCTGGCATACGGCACAAAAACGCGCAAGTAAAGTGGTCGGTCAGGCAACTCTGTGGCAGCGGATGGGGAAAATTGGCAAGGAAATCGTTGGTCGGCGTCGTGGCGGACGAGCTACTGGACCGCATCATTGCCGGCGAATTCCCGCCCGGGGCCGCCGTACCCGGCGAGCTGGAGCTGAGCGCCCGCCACGAGGTGAGCCGCATGACGGTCCGGGAGGCCATGAAAACCCTCCAGGCCCAGCAGATCCTTAGTGTGGAACGGGGCCGCGGAACCTTTGTCAACCCCCTCAACCGGTGGGCATCCCTGGAGGCGGTCCTCCGGGCAGCTTCGGAGGGGAAGAATGACGCTGCGGCCGCGGTTCAGCTGATCGAGTTGCGCCGAATGCTGGAGACCGGGGCGTGCGAGCTGGCCGCCGGCCGGATCGGCGATTCCGACCTCAACACCCTCCAGGGCCAGCTGGAAGCGATGCGGGACGCGCACGAACGGCACGACGTCGCCGCGTTTGTGGCGGCGGACCTCGCCTTCCACGACCTCATCCTGCGCGCCTCGGAGAACGTTTTTGTAGCCGTACTGTTCGCACCGCTGCACCGGGTGCTGGAAAGGCGGCGGACCCAGACGTCCGAGGTGCGCGAAATCCAGGCCCACGCCATCGGCCAGCACGAGAAGATCGTCCAGGCGCTGGCCACGCGGGATCCACACAAGGCCCGGGATGCCATGGACGCGCACATGCAGCAAACGCTGGATGACCTCAAGAGCTACGTTCTGGCGGCGCCGCGGGATTAATCAACGCCGGGACTAATCAACTCAGGCGAGCGAAAGGAACAGCTTCTCGAGTTCGGCGCGGTCCAGGCTGGGGTCCTCCTGCTGCATACACTGCTGCAGGCCGGTGGCGATGATCGAAAATCCCGCCTTGTCGAGCGCACTGGAGACGGCCGCCAACTGGGTGACAACACTCTTGCAATCGCGGCCCTCTTCGATCATTCGGGTGACAGCGGCGAGTTGCCCCTGGGCACGGCGAAGTCGATTGATGACGGGCTTCATGTCGGCGGCATCGAGTTCCATTTGTTCCTCCGGAATTCACAGGGTGATATTCCATGATATACCCCCGTGCGTATGATCTATACCCCTTAGGGTATTTCAACCCTCGCCGTCCCCGTCGGCACCGGCCCGCCCCGGCTGGACCGGCTAGGGACCAAAGTACCTAGCGGAGCTTGAACATTCGGCGTATTGCTGGGGGTGTGAACGCCGCCGGTTTCCTGGATTCTGGCGCCGGCCAGGCCGGCGCTGGAGGCCCCGCGCCGGGACGGGGCCCGGCCTCGAATCGGCGGGCCACCGCCGGCCCCTGGATTACCGGGCAATGGGGCCGCTACGTGGCGATGGGCGATTCGTTTACCGCGGGGCTCGGGGACCCGGAACCACGCAGCCCCGGCGGCATGCGGGGATGGGCGGACCGCATCGCCGAGGAGCTCAGCGAGTCACGTTCGGATTTCCGCTATGCCAACCTCGCCGTCAGCGGCCTCCTGCTGCGCGAGATCCTGGACCGGCAGCTCGGGCCCGCAATTGGGCTGAAGCCGGACCTGGTCACCCTCTCGGCCGGGGGAAACGACCTTGTCTTCCACCGGAGCGATCCCGACCGGCTGGCTGCCGCCCTCGACGCGGCAGTGGGCATGCTCAGTGCAACCGGAGCGACGATCGTACTCTTCACCGGTCCGGACTGGCGCGATACGCCGCTGCTGGGCCATAACCGGGGCCGGGTGGCTGTCTTCAACGAGAACATCCGGACCATCGCCGCACGCCATCACGGGGTGATCGCTGATCTCTGGTCCCTGCGCCAGCTCTCCGACCCGCGAATGTGGGACCCGGACCGCCTGCATTTCTCCCCGATGGGCCACCACACCGTGGCCGCCATGGTGTTGGAATCCCTGAGCGTCCCCCACGGCCTGAGCCCGCTGGAACCCAAACCCATGCCGGCCGGAACGTGGCGGGAAGGCAAGGCCGGAGACCTGGCCTGGTTTACCAACTACCTGCTTCCCTGGATGGTGGGCCGGGTCCGGAACCGTCCCGACGTCCCCCGCTGGCGCCCAAGCGCCCCGAACCAGGGCCCGTCTCGGGGTCCTGAGGCTCCGCCGCCCACCCCTAGTAACGCCGCACCCTCTCGGCTAATCTGCAGGAACGGCCCACCGCCGGGAAACGATGACGATCACGAGGAGCGAAGTTGCCTAACCACACTTACAGCATTTCTGAAATTGTCGGAACGTCGACCGAAGGGATTGACGCCGCCGTCCGCAACGGCATCGCCGAGGCGGCCAAGACGCTGCGGAACCTCGACTGGTTCGAAGTCAAGGAAGTGCGCGGCCACCTCGAAAACGGACAGGTCGCCGACTGGCAGGTCACCATCAAGCTCGGGTTCCGGCTGGAGCGCTGACCACAAGCAGCCGGAGACCCTGAATTCCGCCGGTTGCCGCCAACCCGCTGCGGTTCCGGTGACATCAGCACAGGCCTGCCAACGGTCCCGGCGGTACCTTCGTTGAGACGCTTCCACTGCCCCAGCTGGCTCATTTATACTAAGCATGATTAGTATTGAGGCAGAAGGATGTAGCGCACCCGGCAATCCGGGTGCCTCCTCTATGTAGAAGAAGGAACGATAAAAATGGGCTTTTTTGCATTTCTGATTCTGGGTCTTATCGCCGGTGCCATTGCCAAGGCAATCCTCCCGGGCCGTCAGGGTGGCGGCATCATCATCACGCTGATCCTTGGCGTCGTTGGCGCCCTTCTGGGTGGCTTCATTGGCGGCGCGCTGTTCGGCGTGGGCATCAACGAGTTCTTCTCGCTGTCCACTTGGCTCCTGGCCATCGGCGGTGCGATCATCGTCCTGCTCGTTTACGGCATGATCTCCAAGCGTTCAGCCCGCTAAACGCGACTGCAAGAGAAACCGGTCCCGGGATATTTTCCGGGACCGGTTTTTTGGCACCAGCCTCGCGGCAGAAATTGCTGGACACCCATTGTGAGCACCACCAACAAGCAGGAGGACAGTATGAAAGGCAAGCTTATTTTCGGAGCCGGAATCGCCGCAGGCTACGTTCTCGGGGCCCGCTCCGGGCGGGCGGCGTATGAGAAACTCAAGGCACGCGCGGCGGGCCTGTGGACAAGCCAGCCGGTCCAGGACACTGTGAGTGCAGCGGCCGGCGCAGTGAAGGACAAAGCACCCGAAGTTACTGAACAGCTCGGCGAGGCGGCCCGCCGTGCCGGTACGGTGATCGTTTCCGCCGTCCGCAGCGACGCCCCGAAGGGAACAACGGCCGACGTCGAGTCCGACCCGGCTCTCAACGACCAGCACGGCCAGGACTGGTCCGACGAAGGCGGGGCCACCCCGGCCGGAGCCGCGACCAACGTCGATCCCGACAGGGTTTCCTAGCTACACCGGAGCTCCCGGCTGGACGGGCGAAACACTCACAGCCGTTCCTGCGACGACAGTTCCGATCACAACCGTCGCCTCCAACGCCTTGGAACTGGCCACCCGGGCCGTAAGTCCGTTCCGGATGAACAGTTCGACGGTCCGCGGCGCCTGCCGCCGGCTCGTCTCGATCAGGAGGGAGCCGCCAGGCGCCAGCCAGTCCGGCGCCGCGGCGGCCACCCTTCGCTGTACCTGAAGCCCGTCCGCACCGCCGTCGAGGGAAACCCGAGGTTCGTGCAGGCGGGCTTCCTGCGGCATGGTGGCGATGTCCGCTGAAGGAACATACGGGGCGTTCACCGCAAGGACGTCGACCCGGCCGCGCAGCCGCTCCGGGAGCGGCTCGTACAAGTCCCCTTGGTGGACAGCACCGCCGGAGGGCGCGATGTTCACGGCGGCGCAGCGCACCGCCGCGGGGTCGATGTCCGCAGCATGCAGCTCAAGGGGACCGGCCAGCGCCGCGAGCGCTGTTCCGACCGCCCCCGACCCGCAGCAAAGGTCAACAACAACGGGCAAGCGGCCCGTGCTTCCTGGTGCGGCCAACAGCCGGGCGGCCTGCCGGACGAGGAACTCGGTGCGGCGGCGGGGCACAAAGACGCCGGGATCCACCCGGATCCGGAGTCCGCAGAACGCCGCCCAGCCCAGGATGTGTTCAAGCGGCAGACCGGAAACCCGCTGCTCCACGAGGGCTTCCAGATGGTCCGGCGACGCGGCGGCCGTCGCCAGCAGCCCCGCTTCCTCCTCGGCAAAGACGCAACCAGCCGCCCGAAGCCTTGTAATGGCCGTCAGCAGGGGTGCGGGACGGGCCTTCACTATTGAGACCGCCTTCCGGTGATGGTCCAGTAGCCCTCATGCTATCGAAGTGCGGGAATGGCGCCAGGCCCAACCAAACAACTGTTGCGCAGACCTTCGCTACCCGATGCAGCCCGGAAAGATGCGCACGCCCGCCTCCCGAACCGGTGGGCATGTCCATCCTCCGCGCCTGGGACTGGGCACAGCAGCACTATGCCCAGTCCTGCCCGGCCCCGGAGTGCATGCTCCGGTGCAGCAGGGAGCGACAGTCAGCCTCTCGGACCGGCCCACTCGAGCAGGCGGTCCAGGGGCCAGCTGGTGATGATCCGTTCCGCCGGTACACCATGGCGTTCGGCTCGCTCGGCACCATACTGCAGGAAATCGAGCTGGCCGGGGGCATGGGCATCGCTGTTGATGCTGAACAGGCAGCCGGCGTCGAGAGCAAGCTCAATGAGGGCGCCCGGCGGGTCCTGGCGCTCCGGCCGGGCGTTGATTTCAACGGCGACGTTGTGCTCCGCGCAGGCAGCGAAAACTTCTTTGGCGTTAAAGTCCGACGGCGGCCGCGTTCCACGGTTCCCCTGGACCAGCCGGCCCGTGCAGTGTCCGAGCACGTTTGTGTGCCGGTCGGCGATCGCGCCGAGCATCCGCCGGGTCATGGTGGGTTTATCCGCACGAAGCTTCGAATGCACACTGGCGACGACGATATCCAGGCGGTCCAACACCTCCGGGGCCTGATCCAGGGTGCCGTCCTCGAGGATGTCGGCCTCGATGCCCCGCAGCAGGCGGAAGTCGCCGCCGTTGTTGGCATTGATTCCGGCGACGACGTCGAGTTGTTCGAGGAGCCGTTCGGCGCTGAGCCCGTTGGCGATCTTGAGGTTGGGTGAATGGTCGGTGAGTGCGAGGTACTCACGGCCCAGCAGCTTGGCGCCAGCTGCCATGGCCTCAATCGTGGATCCGCCGTCGGACCAATTACTGTGGGCGTGCAGGTCGCCGCGGAGGGCAGCCAGCAGCGTGCGCGTGCCCGGCGCCAGCGGCTCGGCCCCCAGGCTCCGCAGCCCGCTGAGGTACTCGGGTACATCGCCGGCGAGCGCCTCGCTGATGACCTGGAATGTCCGGTCGCCGATACCTTTGGTCCGCTTGAGCCGGCCATCCCGGGCACGGGCCGCCAGTTCACTTGTCCCGAGACCGGCGATGATTCCGGCGGCTTTCCGGAAGGCCTGGATCTTAAAGCTTGGGGCGAGCCCGCGTTCAAGCCAGAAGGCAATCTCGTTCAGCGCGTCGACGGCGTCCATGGCACCATTTTGCACCCGCAACCAGCCTCTGGTGACCCCTGCGGCGGCGGGCAGGTCCGCCACACCCGCCGGGCCGATACCAAGAACCGGCACGGCGGTGAGCACCAGTACCGCACTCTCGGGCGGACTGCCGGCCCCCTGCTGAGGTCTTAAAACAGGAGCAGGCCAGAGGACATTTCCTCTGGCCTGCTCCGTGGGTGGGCCCTGTGGGGTTCGAACCCACGACCCACGGATTAAAAGTCCGATGCTCTACCAACTGAGCTAAAGGCCCCAGCTGACGACCTTCAACGGCGGATAAATCCACTGTTCAAGGGCCGATCAGCCCAGTCCATTTCTGGACGTTAATACTGTACCCCAGACCTGGGCGGATTATTTGCATCGAGCGGAATCCCCGCCGTCGTGTGCCCTGTTCGTGGACCGCGGGCACAGGCCGGCGAGGGCCCCCACGCTCGATTCCCCGACAGCACTGGAGTAGCGTGGTGGCATGAGCGAGCAAGCAGGATCCAGCACCCCCGGACCGCACCGGCATCACAAGCCGAAGCCCTTCGCCCCCATCGACTTTGAGCCCTTCGCCGGCGGGGCCGACCCTGCCCGCGTCTCCGAGGCCGCCCATCTCGCAGCCCAGGCACTCGTGCGCCGCGGACGCGACAACGAGGACCCGGCAGTGACCAAGCGGCTGGTGAAGCTCGCCGATGAACAAGGCCTCGAAGCCATCGCCGAGATGTGGGCCGAAAGCCCCGCACGCTCGCTCCCGGGCGCCCTCTGGCGCCTATACGCCCTGCGGGCCGCCACGATCCAGGACGCCGAGCGGATCTCCGTGTACTTCAAAGCCGGCAAAGACACCGCCCAGGTCGCCCGCGTGGTGGCCGGCGCCGCGGAGCCGCCAGGAGCCGAGGAAATGAAGTCGATGGCGGACGCCATCCTCTCCGGCGCGTTCGAGGGCGAGTTCGACGTCGCGCTGGAACGTTCTGCAGCATTCTGCCGCGTTGTGGCGCTGGGCCAGGCCACTCTCGCCGACGGTGCTGAGCACACCAACGAGAACCACGCGAGCAAGCTGACGCGCAATTCGCATCTTTTGGTCAAAACGGCCGAGGACCTCGAACACGCCGCCAACGCATGGCGCCTGGGCGAGCTGGACTAAGCCGGGGCCGGCACCCGAAAAGCACGCCGCACACCGGCTGTCAATGTTGACTTGTCACCGGCCACGTAGAAAACTAAAGGCGGTGCCGAACCGCGAAACCCCCGGGCTTCAACATCTAGCCGCCTAGAGCGGCCTACCGCCGAGAGGCGTCTCCGGTTCGGCACCATTTTTATGCCCGGTTTGACGCCGCGCTCCGCTTCCGCCCCTGGCCGCTGTCACATTCCGGGGCCCCGCCGGCGCCTATCCGAGGCTGTCCGGGCGGACGGTAATGTATTCCTTATGCGCGGGTCTCCCTCACCTCACACGTCCGGCCCCCTACCCCCGTGCACCGCCCTCCCGAAGACCGGAATTCACACGTGAAGCTGCGCCTTTTCCCCCAGGAGCCCGCCGGGCTGAACATCCTCGCCCAACTTGCCGGCCAGCTTGTCCTCGCCACGGGCACCCTCTCGGAAATCCTTGGCGCACCTGCGAGTGAAAACGCCAGGCTTCTCGAGGACATGCACAACCACGAAGCCAAGTCCGCGGAACTGCACTTCGCCCTGTTGACGCATATGCGTACTTCGTTCGTGAACCCACTTCCCCGCGAGGACATGTACGCCCTCTCCCGGTTCCTGAATGAGGCGATGGAGAAGCTCGACGCAGCCGCTGACCTCGTGTCCCTGTACCAGCTGGACCGCCTGCCCAAACGCGCCGCGGACCAGCTGGAGATCATTAGCAGGCAGGCCGAGCTCACCGTGGACGCCATGCGGAGGCTGGACAACCTGAACGACCTGGAGGACTACTGGATCGAGGTCCTCCGCCTCGCCAAACGCGCCGAGCGCTCCCACCGGGTCTGGGTGGCGGACATGCTTCACGAAATGAAGCCGGCGCGCTTCGCCCGGAACCGGGATATCGCCGAGCAGCTGGTGGGGGTCAGCAGGGAGATGCGCCGGATCGCGACCCAGGTGGGCAGCATCATCGTCAAGGAATCCTGACGTGACAATGATGCTGTTTGCCCTGGTTGTGGTTTTCGCCGGGGCTTTCGCCTTCCTGAACGGCTTCAGGGACGCCTCAGCGGCGGTAGCGATAGCGGTCCGGACGCGGGCCCTCACCCCCACCGTCGCAGTGCTGCTGGCCGCGTTCTTCAACTTTATCGGCGCCGCCTTGAGCGCAGCCCTGGCCCTTGGGGTCAGCCAGACCTGGGTGCGCCTGCCCCCGGGGGGTGAACGGGCTCAGCATCCTGATCGCCTGCCTGGCAAGTGCCGTGCTGTGGGGCATCTACACCTGGTGGCGGGGCGTCCCGTCGTCCTCCACCCACGCCCTCGTAGGCGGGCTGGCCGGCGCGGGTGTCGCGAGTGCAGCGCTCGGCGGGAACGACGTCGGCGGCGTAGATTCGTCCCTGCTCCTCCAGGTGGTGCTGCCCCTGCTGCTCTCGCCGGTGATCGCCTTCGCCGGCGCCTATTTGCTGGTCTGGCCGGCGACGTGGGCAGCCCGGTACACACCACCAAACGTGGTCAACGGCCGCTCACGACGGGTCCAAAGCATCGCCAGCGGCGCCGTCGCCTTTGCCCACGGCCTGCAGGACGGCCAGCGCACCGGCGCCGTCCTGATCCTTGCGCTGCTGGCGTCCGGGCTAGCTAGCGAAGGCGGTATGCCGTTCTGGGTGGCGCTGTTCCCGGCTGTCCTGCTGACCGCCGGCACCTTGGCGGGCGGATGGCGGATTTCCTACACCATCGGCTACCGGATGATCCGGATGGATCCGCTGCGCGGTTCGATCGCACAGCTCTTCAGCTCGGCGATCCTGTTGATTGGCGCGATCGGCCTGTACTGGCCGATCTCGACGACGCACACCGTCACCTCCGCCGTTTTAGGCTCCGGCACCAACCAGGAGTTCCGGGCCACCGACCGAAAGGTGGTGATCCGGATCCTGATGTTTTGGATGCTGACTCCGGTGGCCACCGCGGCGACGGCGTTTGTGCTCGCCTTGTCCCTCTCGCCGCTGGGCAATCTCTAACGACGCCGTAAGCGCTCCGCGCGGAGCGCTTACCCGAAGCGGCCGGAAACGTAGTCCTCGGTGGCTTTCTCGGTGGGGTTGCTGAACATGGTGTGGGTGTCGCCGTATTCGATCAGCTTGCCTGGCTTGCCGGTGCCTGCGATGTTGAAGAACGCCGTCCTGTCAGATACCCGCGCGGCCTGCTGCATATTGTGGGTCACGATCACCACGGTGTACTGGTCCTTGAGTTCGTTGATCAGGTCCTCGATGGCCAGGGTGGAGATCGGGTCCAGGGCGGAGCACGGCTCATCCATCAAGATGACCTGCGGCTCAACGGCAATCGCGCGCGCGATGCAGAGCCGCTGCTGCTGGCCGCCGGAGAGGCCCGAGCCGGGCTTACCCAGCCGGTCCTTGACCTCGTTCCACAGATTGGCGCCCTGCAGGGAGCGCTCCACCAAGGCGTCGGCTTCGCCCTTGGAGATCTTCTTGCTGTTCAGCTTGACGCCGGCAAGCACGTTGTCGCGGATGGACATGGTGGGGAACGGGTTGGGCCGCTGGAACACCATCCCGATCTGCGCGCGGACGGTCACCGGGTCAACCCCGGGCGCGTACAGGTTGTCGCCGTCGAGAAGCACATCGCCCTCAACGCGGGCTCCGGGGATCACCTCGTGCATCCGGTTCAGGGTGCGCAGGAAAGTGGATTTGCCGCAGCCGGACGGTCCGATGAAAGCCGTCACGGATTTGGGTTCGATGTTGATGCTAACGTCTGCGACGGCCAGGAATTTGCTGTAGTAGACGTTCAGGTCCTTGACGTCGATGCGCTTAGACATGATGTTCCTTCACTTGCTGGAGGTACGGGAAGAAGAATGGGGCCGCCATAGCAGCCTAGCGTCCGGCTTTGGGTGCGAAGATACGGGCAACCAGGCGGGCTCCGAGGTTCAGCAGCATCACCAGGATGATGAGGACCAGGGCGGCGCCCCAGGCACGCTGTGAGGACGGATCCGGGTTCGACGGCGAGGTCGGGTTCAGGATCTGGGTGTAGATGAAGGTTGGCAGCGAGGCCATCCAGCCGCCGAATACGTTGCTGTTGATGCCGGTCGCGAATCCGGCGGTGACCAGGATCGGTGCGGTTTCGCCAATCACCCGGGCGATCGCGAGGGTGACGCCGGAGGCGATGCCGGAGATCGCCGTCGGGATAACAACCTTCAGGATGGTCCGCCACTTGCGGACCCCGAGGGCGTAGGCCGCCTCCCGAAGCTCGTTGGGGACGATCTTGAGCATCTCTTCACTGGAGCGGACCACCACGGGGATCATCAGGACGGAGAGCGCGACGGCGGCGACGGCACCGGTCTTGGTGCCGGGGCCCATCACCGCGAAGAAGAACGCCGCCGCGAAGAGGCCCGCAACAATGGACGGAATGCCGGTCATAACGTCAACAAAAAAAGTGATGGCTTTCGCCACGGTCCGGTCGTTGCCGTATTCCACCAGGTAGACCGAGGCCAAGAGGCCCACCGGCACCGAGATGACCGTCGCCAGCAGGGTGATCTGGATGGTGCCGAGCAGCGCGTGGTAGATGCCGCCAACAACCGGTCCGCCTTCTTCGACGGTCTTGTTGTCAAAGGCGCCCGTTACGCCGTTCATCGACGTCGTCAGGAACCCCGGGTCCAGCAGGCCCGGCAGCCCGTTGACAAGAACCGTCCAGATCACGGAGATCAGCGGGAGCAGGGCGATCAGGAACGAGCCCACCACCAGGCAGGTCGCCAGTTTGTCCTTGGCTTTACGGGATCCCTCGACGGCGGCGCTCCACCCGACAAGACCGGCGGCGAAGAGGATGGCCGAGACGAGTCCCCACCCGAAGGCGTTGAATCCGATCAGGGCCATCACGGCAGCGGCGAGAACCAGGGCGATGCCAAGGACCAGGTACGGCGCCCATTTTGGCAGTTGGCCCTTGGTGAGGGCCGAACGCTTTTTGACGGGGGTCAGGGTGGCGGTCATTTAGTTGGCTCCCGAGAATTCTTTGTGCCGGATGATGACCCAGCGGGCGATCATGTTCACGCCGAGGGTGATAACGAAGAGAACCAGGCCTGCCGCGATGAGCGTGCTGACCTTCAATCCGCTGGCTTCCGGGAAGTTCAGCGCGATTTCAGCAGCGATGGTCTGGTTTCCGGAGGTGATCAGGCTGGCGGTCAGGGCGCCGGAGGACAGGACGAGGGCCACCGCCATCGTTTCGCCCAAGGCGCGGCCGAGACCGAGCATAATCGCGCTGATGATGCCGGGGCGGGCAAAGGGCAGCACCGTCATCTTGATCATTTCCCACCGGGTGGCGCCGAGCGCCAGCGCCGCTTCCTCGTGCAGCTTGGGGGTCTGCAGGAAGATTTCGCGGGTCAGGGACGCAATGATCGGCAGGACCATAACCGCCAGGACAATTCCGGCCGTCAGGATGGTCTTTCCGGTTGCCGACGCCGGGCCTTCGAAGATGGGCAGCCAGCCCGCGTTCTTGGCAAGCCACTGGTACACCGGCGTCATGGCGCCGGACAGGAACGCAGCACCCCAGGCGCCGTAGACCACCGAAGGGATGGCGGCCAACAGGTCGATGAGGTAACCGAGCGGGGCGGCGAAGCGCCGCGGCGCGAAATGCGAGATGAAGAGCGCGACGCCGATGGCTACCGGGGTGGCGATCACCAGGGCAATAGCGGCTGCGATCAGCGTGCCGATCACGATCGGCCAGATGTACGAGAAGAAGCCTTCGCCGCCCTGGATCTTGTCCGGGGATGCCACAAGGGCAGGGATAGCCTGGATCACGAGGAAAAGCGCGACCCCGAAGAGCACGGCCAGGATCAGGCACCCGGCGGCCAAGGTGGCTGCGGAAAAGACCTTGTCGCCGGCGCGGCCTGCGCCCCGGGACGTGGTCAGGGAGGTGGTGGTCACTTCACGATCCTTCAGATCTGTGTGTACGTCGGACAAACACATTGGTTCCCTGCCCTGTTACGGCCGTCGATGACAGCCGTAACAGGGCAGGGAACCATTATCAGGCTGGTGTTTCCACTATGCCTGGCAGTGCTGAAGATCCCTAGGACTTGACCTTGATGGCCTCAATGGACTTGAGGGCCTTGTCCTGGAGTGTCTTGGACAGCGGGGCGGACTTTGCGGAGTCGGCGGCGGCCTTCTGGCCGGCGTCGGAGACCACGTACTTCTCGAAGGCCTTGACCAGGTCTACGGTTTCCTGCTTGTCGTAGGTGGTGCATACAACGTGGAAGGACACGAGCACGATCGGGTAGGCGCCTTCGATCGTGGTCTTGCGGTCAAGCTTGATGGACAGGTCGTTGGCGTTGCGCCCCTCGACCGGAGTGCCGGCGTCGACGGCCTTGGCCGCGGCGTCGGCGGAGATCTTGGTGAACGAACCGCCGACCTTGATCTGCGCGGTGCCGAGCTTGCCGCTTACTGCGGAGTCGTCGGCGTAAGTTACGGCGCCCGGGGTGTCCGTGACGGTCTTGACGACGCCTGAGGTGCCCTTGGCGTTTTCGCCCTGCAGGGCGGCGGGCCAGATTCCGGCAGCCTTGTCGGTCCAGGCCTCGGGAGCGGCCGCGGCCAGGTAATCCGTGAAGTTGGACGTGGTGCCGGAGTCATCCGAGCGGTGCACCGGGGTGACCTTGAGGTCAGGTAGCGTCGCGTCCGGGTTCAGGGCGGCGATGGCCGGGTCGTTCCACTTGGCCACTTCACCGCGGAAGATCTTGGCGACAGTCGGGGCATCCAGCTTCAGTTCCTTGACCTCGGGGAGGTTGTAGGCGACCGCGATGGGGGAAATGTAAACGGGGATGTTCAGCGCACCCTCGGGACCGCACTGGGTCTTGGACGAGGCAAGCTCATCGTCCTTGAGGTAGGCGTCGGAGCCGGCGAACTGCGCGGAGCCGTCCAGGATGGCCTTGCGGCCGGCACCGGAACCGTCCGGGGAGTACTGCACCGTGGCGCCCTGGTTTGCCGAGGCAAAACTGGTTTTCCACACATCCATGGCAGCGCCCTGCGCGGAGGAACCGATACCCGTCAGGGTGCCCGTAACCTTGGGGCCCGAAGCGGACGGAGCGGCGGACTGTGCGGTGCCGGTTGCGTTGTCCGAACCACATGCGGTCAGCGCGAGAGCGCCAACGGCGATGACAGCGATAGCCGCGTTGCGGCCGAAACGGAGTGCCTTCACTGAGATGTACCCCTTCCAGGGATTCTTCTGTGCGTGCCGGGCGGGAGAAGCCCGGTCAAAGATGCGTACGGTTTGTACCTTTATCGAAGGTAGGCGCCCCAAGTGAAGAGAATTGCCGCCCAAGGTGAACGCAAGGTTAACGACGCCGGGACATTGGCTTACATCCGCCGGGGCCCATTGCGCTGGCGTCGTCGCAGTCGTAGGGGCCGGCCCCGACGGACCGGACGCTCAACGGCCCTCTAGACTGGAGCGCATGGCCCCCGCTATTGGACTTTCCGCAAGCTCCCGGTTCCTGCGCGGCAGGGTCCGCACCGGCCTGGTCCGCAGCCGGAACTCCCTGGTGCCGGCCATTCAAATGACGGGCTGCGCCGTCGGCGCCTACGCCTTCGCCGAATACGTATTGGGCCACAGCGGCCCGCTCTTCGCTGCGACGTCATCCCTGATCTCGCTGGGCTTTTCCCGCGACCCCCGGCTGCGGCGCGTGATCGAGGTCGGCCTCGGCTGCACCATCGGCATCGTCGTCGGCGACCTGCTGCTGCACTGGCTGGGCGCCGGGATCTGGCAGGCCGCCGTTGTGCTGCTGTTCTCGATCCTGCTGGCAAGGTTCCTGGACAGCGGCACCATTTTCACCACCCAGCTGGGGCTGCAGTCCCTGCTGGTGGTCCTTTGCCGGCGCCCGACGGAGGACCGTTTACCCGCAGCCTCGACGCCGTTGTTGGAGGGGTGTTTGCCCTCCTGGTGACCATCCTGATCCCGAAGGACCCGCGCCGGGAACCCCGCAACGACGTCAGGAAACTCCTGCACGAACTCGCCGAGGTGTTGCGCGAATGCGGCTCTGCGCTGAGTTCCAGCGACGCGACCCAGGCATGGCATGCGCTGATCCGGGGCCGGAACTGCCAGCCGCTCGTCGATGCCATGCGGCAGACCCTGCGGTCCTCCGGCGAGGTGGCGACCCTGTCGCCGGCCTACCGGAGGCACCGGGACGAGCTGGACCAGATGGAGCAGTCGCTCGACTACATCGACCTGGCACTGCGTAACAGCCGCGTCTTTGCCCGCCGCCTGACCAGCGCCATCAATCATGCGGCCCTGTCCGACGAGGCGACGCAGAACATCGCCGAGGTCCTGCATGACACGGCCGATGCCGTCGACGAACTCTCCCTGGGCCTGGCCGAAGTGCACGACGGCGTCCGCCGCGCCCACTTGCGGACCGCCCGGACGGAATTACGGGAAATTGCCGGGCGCCTGCACCCGCGGCTGCTGGATGTGCAGCGGCTGGAAGGCGAAACGGTGGTGATGCTGTTCCGTCCGCTGATGGTAGACCTGCTCGAGGCGGCCGGGGTCGACTCCGGGGAAGCCCGGGACATCCTTCCCCCGCTGTAGTCGCCGCGGTAGTCGCAGCGGCGCGGAAGCGTGCTTGTCACAGGGCGCCGATAAGGTGGAGCAATGGCTACCAAGACTTCCCGCGCCACCAAGGCGCCGGGCTACAAATGCGCGGAATGCGGCTGGACCACCGCTAAGTGGGTGGGCCGCTGCGGCGAGTGCCAGGCCTGGGGCACCGTTGAGGAAACCGGCGGCGCCATAGCGCGCACAACGGCTGCCACCAGCGTGCTGGAACCGGCCCGCCGGATCTCCGAGGTGGACGCCACCACCGCTGCCTTCCTGCCCACCGGGGTGGATGAACTGGACCGTGTGCTCGGCGGCGGACTGGTCCCTGGCGCCGTTATCCTGCTGGCGGGCGAACCCGGCGTCGGCAAGTCAACCCTGCTGCTGGACGTTGCCGCCAAGTTTGCCCGCACCGCGCAGGATGTCCTCTACATCACGGGCGAGGAATCCGCAGCGCAGGTCAAGCTGCGCGCGGACCGGATCGACGCCGTCGCCGAATCCCTGTATCTCTCCGCCGAAACGGACCTCGGCCAAGCCCTGGGGCAGGTGGAGAAGTTGGAGCCGCGGCTGCTGATTGTGGACTCGGTGCAGACACTCAGCAGCGCCGATGTCGAAGGCAGCGCCGGCGGTGTCTCGCAGGTCCGGGAGGTCGCGGCCTCCCTGATCGCCGCCGCCAAACGCCGCAACATGACCACCCTGTTGGTCGGCCATGTGACCAAGGACGGCTCGATCGCCGGACCCCGGCTGCTCGAGCACCTGGTCGACGTGGTGTGCCAGTTTGAAGGCGAACGACACTCCCGGCTGCGGCTGCTGCGGGCCGTCAAGAACCGTTACGGGCCCACGGACGACGTCGGCTGCTTCGACCTGAACGAAGACGGGATCGAGGGCCTGGCCGACCCGAGCGGGCTGTTCGTCTCGCGGACCAAGGAGCCGGTCTCGGGCACCTGCATCACCGTGACCCTGGAAGGGCGCCGTCCCCTGCTCGCGGAGGTGCAGTCCCTGCTGGCCGAAAGCTCCAGTGCCCAACCGCGCCGGGCCACTAGCGGACTCGACAGTTCCCGGGTGGCCATGCTGCTGGCCGTACTCCAGCAGCGGGCCGGCTGCCTGCTGAACAAGGACGATTCCTACGTGGCGACAGTGGGCGGCGTGAAGCTCAGCGAGCCCGCCACTGACCTCGCCGTCGCGCTGGCCGTGGCCTCGGCGAAAGCCAAAAAACCCCTGCCGCAGCGGCTCATCGCCTTTGGTGAAGTGGGACTGGCGGGCGAGGTCCGCGCCGTTCCCGGGATCAACCAGCGGATCCAGGAAGCCCACCGGCTGGGCTTTACCCATGCCGTGGTGCCGGCCAGCCCCAATGGCCCCGGACCGGTACCCGCGGGCTTCTCGGTGCGGGAAGTCGGGCACCTGACCGAGGCGCTGAGCCTGCTGATCAGCTGAGTCGTTCCCGCTGAGTCGCCGCTGGAGCTGCCCAGGCGCTTATCCCGGCTGCAGCACACCCTGACGAAGTATCCGGGCAGCAACGCAACAAGACCCTCAGGAAGCGACTTTGGACCCTAGCCGCCGCCCGGTATCCGGCCGACGATGGGGACAGGACAGCAGGACAGGACAGGACAGCAGCGAGGGGCGAGGGGACGCGGCCATGATGGGATACTACGGAAACGGCATCGGCTGGATGTGGCTCTGGGGCGCGCTGTTGCTGGTCGGTATCGCAGCGCTGGTGCTGCTCGCGGTCCGGACGTTCAGCGCCGGAGCCGCCCGCCGCGGGCCGGATCAGCCCGGCCGCTACGGCACTCCAGGCTATGGCCAGCCGGGTACTCCCCGGCCGGCCCCGGCTTCCCGGGCACACCGGGCGGAAAGAGCCAGGCACGGCTGATCCTGGACGAACGTTTTGCCAAGGGCGAGCTCACCACGGAACAGTACCGCGAGAACGTGAAAGTCCTCGGCGAGGAATCCTAGTGCGGCCAATCAGCCGTCGCAGCACCCTGCTCCTGGGCGGCCTTGGCACGGCGGCCACTGTGGCAGGCGGAGCCGGGCTGTGGTGGTCCCTGGCTTCCGCCGAGCCACCGAACGGCGGAACGGCGGACGCGGAGGGCCCCGGCCTGCGCATCCCCCCGGAACTTCGCAGCACGGCCGGCAAGCTGCAACTCACCCTTGAAGCCGCGCGCGGCCAAGTCGAGCTTGGCGGCCGCCCTGCCAGCGCGCTTTGCTACAACGGCACTTCTCCGGGCCCCACCCTGCGGCTGCGCCCCGGAGACGAGCTCACCATCCGGCTGGTGAATGGCCTGGACGAAGCAACCAACCTGCACGTCCATGGCCTGCACGTGTCCCCGCAAGCCAATGGCGACAACGTGTTTCTCGCCGTCGGGCCCGGGGAGGCGTTCGACTACAGCTACCGGCTGCCTCCGGACCATCCGCCGGGCGTGTACTGGTACCACCCGCATCACCATGGCACTGTCGCCGGGCAGATCTTCGCCGGTCTTTTCGGTGCGATTATCGTCGAGGACTCCGTGACCATCCCGGTGAGCGCGGACCGGGTGCTGCTGGTCTCGGACACTACCCTGGACAGCGCCGGCAGCGTCGCCGCGGTGTCGCAGCCGGAGCGGATGGCGGGCCGGGAAGGCGAATTACTCCTGCTCAACGGTCAACGCAACCCGCTGCTCACCGCCCGCCCGGGCGAACGGGAGCGCTGGCGGATTATCAACGCGTGCGCCGCCCGCTTCCTGCGGCTCCGGCTGGACGGCCAGCGGCTGGACCTGATTGGCATGGATTCGGGACGGTCCCCGGTGCCCGGCAGAGTTGAGGAACTCCTGCTGGCGCCGGGAAACCGGGCGGATCTGCTGGTGACGGCAACTGCCGGCGACACCGTTTTACAGGCTCTTCCGTACGACCGTGGCAGTATGCCTGGCATGATGCGGCAGGGGCCGCTTACCGGCCGCGGGCCGGCGTCGCTGGCCGTCTTTCGGGTCAGCGGCGAATCCGCGGTCGCGCCAGCGGCGGTCCCGCCCCGGCCGGCGCCGGAGGACCTCCGAACGGCCACCGTCGCCGCGCGTCGGCAGCTGGTCCTGGCCATGGGCATGGGCATGGGATCGGGACAAGGAGGGCCGTCCGGCATGATGGGCTTCAGCATCAACGGCCGCGAGTTCAGCGGCTCCCGCACCGATACGGTAGCGCCGGCCGGAAGCGTGGAGGAATGGACGCTGGTCAACACCAGCCCCATGGACCACCCTTTCCACCTCCATGTGTGGCCGATGCAGCTCATCGAGGACAACGGCCAGGCAGTCGAGGGCGTGATCATGCGGGACGTGGTGAATGTGCGGGCGAACGGGCGGGCCACGGTCCGGATCGCGTTCCGTGACTTTAGCGGCCGCTCTGTCTACCACTGCCACATCCTGGACCATGAGGACCTGGGAATGATGGGAGTAATTGAGGTCAGCTGACCGGAAAAGAGGCCACATGCCCGAGACGAGCCCATCCGGCCGATCGTTCGGACGATCCTTCGCCCGCGCCGGTCCGCGGATGGACGCCCGCGGCGCAGCGGACCACCGGCGGCGACTCGTGGAGGCGGCACGCGGCGTCGTCGTCGAAATCGGGGCCGGCTACGGTGCCACCTTCGAGTTCTATCCTTCCGCTGTGAGAACCGTGCTGGCCCTCGAACCGGACCCCACCCTCCGGGAGCTGGCCCGGAATGCCGCCCGCAACGCCTCCGTGCCGGTTACGATGCGGGCCGGTGTGGCGGAGTCGCTGCCCGCGGCGGATGCCTCCGTCGACGTTGTGGTCTCCAGCCTGGTGCTGTGCAGCGTCGCGGACCAGTCCGTTGCCCTGGCGGAGGTGGTTCGGGTCCTGCGGCCGGGCGGGCTGCTGCTGTTTTACGAGCACGTCCGCTCGGCGCACCGGGTGCTTGCTGCCGCTGAGGACCTGGTTACGCCGTTGTGGAGCCGGTTGGCGGGCGGCTGCCACCCGAACCGGGACACCGTTGGCGGCATTGCCGGGGCGGGGTTTACAGTCCAGGGGCTTGAGCGCTTCGGTTTCTCGGTCCTGCCAGGCAACCCGCCGCTGGCGCACGTGCTTGGGGTGGCGGCCAAAGACTGACGCCCGGACCGGCGCGACGTTCCCGGCCAGTTGCGTGCACCCGCGGGCCTGGCGCTGGCCGGAATCCGGGCACTTCCCGCTCCCGCCGGGCCGTCCGGGCAGGCCGCTGGGACGGAGCGCCGGCCACAACACGCAGCAGGGGCGCCCGCCGGTGTGGCGGGCGCCCCTGCTGCGTGGCGGATCGGTTGAGCTAGGCCTTCTTGGGCGGCAACGCGAGCTTAAAGACCTTGGCCCAGGTGGAGCCGACCTGCTTCCAGATCGGACCGGTGGTGTACGGCAGGCCGTAGCGCCTGCAGATCTCCTGCACCTTCGGGGCCACCTCCGCGTAGCGGTTGGACGGGATGTCCGGGAAGAGGTGGTGCTCAATCTGGTGCGAGAGGTTGCCGGTCATCAGGTGCATAAACTTGGAGCCGGAGATGTTGGCGGAGCCGATCATCTGCCGCACGTACCAGTCGCCGCGGGTCTCACCTTCCACCATTTCTTCGGTGAACGTGTCGGTCCCGTCGGGGAAGTGGCCGCAGAAAATAACCGCGTGGGCCCAGACGTTTCGCACTGCGTTCGCGGTCAGTGTGCCGTAGAGCGCCTGCTTGCCGGAGCCGGTCAGCATGGCGACGGCGGGCGTGGCCGCGTAGTCCTTGGTGAACTGCTTGAGGGCCTTGCGCCCCAGCGCCTTGAGGTCCTTGGTGAGGGCTTCCTTGGACTTTTTGCCCTCTTTGTAATCCTGCAGCTCAAGATCGTAGATCGCGATGCCCCACTCGAAGACCGGGGCCAGCAGTGCGTTGTACACCGGGTTGCCGAGGTTGAACGGCTTCCATTCCTGCTGGGCGTCCATACGCAGCAGGTTGTATCCGACGTCGTTGTCCTTGCCGATGACGTTGGTCCAGCGGTGGTGCAGGTCGTTGTGGGTGTGCTGCCAGGCGCGCGCAGGGGTAACGAAGTCCCACTCCCAGGTGGTGGAGTGGATGTCCGGGTCCCGCATCCAGTCCCACTGGCCGTGCAGGATGTTGTGCCCCAGCTCCATGTTTTCCAGGACCTTGGCGAAGCTCAGCAGCGTGGTTCCGGTGACCCAGGCTGCCTTGTTCTTGCTCACCAGCAGGGCGGCCCGGCCGGAGATCTCCAGTCCGCGCTGGATCTTGATCATACGGCGGATGTAGGCGGCATCGGACGCCCCGCGCTTGGCAAGGATGTCGTCCTTGATCGCGTCGAGTTCACGGCCGAGCTCCGCGACCTGCTCATCGGAGAGGTGCGCGGCAGCCGGCGGCCGAACGGTCGGGCTGCCGGACTCGGCGAGGGCACCGGGCCGCGTCTTCACGGAAGCGGGCGCCTTGGCAGAGTCATTGGCGCCCTGGGGAGCGTCCTCGGACAGGTCTTGCTTGTCAGAAACAATCGTCATGCTGTGGTACTCCTCAGAGGTCGAGGTTAACGGGTCCGGCGGCTGCCGAAACACACGTCTGGATTAGTTGGCCGGGCTCGCCATGGACTTCATCCGTGCGCAGGTCACGGACCTGGCCGGCCCGGAGCGGAATGAGGCAGCTGTGGCAGATGCCCATCCGGCACCCGCTGGGCATTAGGACGCCGGCATCCTCGCCGACGTCGAGCAGCGGAGTGTCGCCGTCGGCTTCGACTTCGCGGTCCGACGCCTCGAAGGTGACCACTCCGCCGTCGTGCCCGGAACCGCCGGCCAGCTTGGTGCTGAAGCGTTCGATCGTGAGGCTGGCTTCCGGCTGTGCCACCGCGGTGGCGGCCTCGGCTTCCCAGAGCGCCTCGGCGTCGTCCAGGAAGCTCTCGGGGCCGCAGGCGTAAGCGGCGCGCTGGCGCCAGTCCGGGCAAAGCCCGTCCAGCTCGGCCGTCGACGTGAAATCCAGCCGTCCACGTCCGCCGGTGAACCAGTTGGTGACCTTGAAATTGGGGAACTGGTCCGCGAGTTCGGCCAATTCTTCGCGGAAGATGGCATCCGCCGGGGTCCGGGCCGTGTGAATGAGGACGACGTCGGAGTCGGGCCGGTGCGGCACGAGGGTGCGGATCATCGACATAACGGGGGTGATGCCGCTCCCGGCCGTAAGCATCAGCAGTGGCCGCGGGTGCTCCGGTAACACGAAGTCACCCTGCGGCGGCGCCAGGAAGAGAACGTCGCCGGGCTTGGTGTGGCGCACCAGGGTGCCGGAGACGGCACCCATGTCACTGACGGTGATGGCCGGGTCCTTGCCGGCGGGGGCGCTGAGCGAATACGAGCGCCAGTGGCGGACGCCGTCAAGCTCGACGCCAATGCGGGCCCACTGGCCGGCGAGGTGGGCTTGCCAGCCGCGGCCGGGACGGAAGAAAATTGTGGCGGAATCGGCCGTTTCTGGAACCACCCGAGTGACCACACCGCGCAGTTGGCGGGCGGAAAACACAGGATTGAACAGCGACAGAATGTCTTCTGGAGCTAGGGGGTGGTCAGTAGAGATGCGGCGCGCGCCAGCTTACGGAGCCGGATCATGTACCAATCTTATGTCAGTGGCGGTCATACTTCTTCACCCTAGGCATACGATCGACGTAGATAAACTGTCTCCCCGCAACAACATATTGGAACCAGGCCCATGAACACAGCCCCGTCGGGCGCTCCCGCTTCCGCTGCCGATCCGCCGTGGCTGGCCTTGCCGCGTGAGGTCAGTGACGTGCTCCGGCCGATGATGCCGGGAATTGTCGAGGCCATCATCGATGCCGTGCCGCAGCTTGTCCCGGCCTACGCCAGGCCGATTGAAGGCCGCTTCGGCCGGGGGCTGCGCCGGGGGTGGCTGCGGCACTGGAGCGCTTCCTGCAGTTGCCGGCAACCCGGCTGCCTGCCCTTTCGGAGGAGAGCAGGCAACTCGTGGCAGGGCTGGGGAGCGGGGAGTTCCGGCAGGGACGGAGCATGGACGCGCTGCTGAGCGCCTACCGGATGGGGGCCCGCGTCACCTTCCGCGAGATGTCCAGGGTTTCGGTGGAACACCACCTTGGCCAGAGCGTGGTGGTGGACCTGGGTGAATCGATCCTGGCCTACATCGACGAACTGTCCGCCGTCAGCGCCGAGGCCTACGCCTTTGAACAATCCGAACGTGCCGGCGCGGTGGACCGCCGGCGTACCGAACTGCTCGACCTGCTCCTGCTGGGACAGGCGGATGAGGCGGCACTGCGCCAGACTGCTGCGATGGCGGACTGGTCGTTGCCGCAGCGGATGGTGGTGGTGACCCTGCCGGTGGACCGGGCCGCGGGGCTGCGGCTGAGGCTGGGCGCCGGGACACTTGTGATCGAACGCGAGACCGACGCCGTTGCCCTGGTTCCGGCCCGGCAGTCACCCTCCGCGCGGGCGGACCTGGAGAAGGCCCTGCGTGGCCGCGGGGCGGCGGTTGGGCCCGCTGGGAGCTGGGAGAAAGTCCCCGATTCGCTGCGTCTGGCAGTGCTCGCTGCCTCGGTCCTGCAGCCCCGGGACGGCCCGGAGGACCCGCCCATCTGGGCGGACGAGCATTTGGCCGAGGTGATCCTCGGGGCGGAGCCCTCAGCAATCGCAGAACTGGCCAACCGCAGGCTGGCCCCGCTGGAGGGGCTGCGTCCGGCGCAGCGGGAGCGGCTCGCGGAGACGCTGCTGTCCTGGCTGCGGCACTGGGGCCAGCGTGGTCCGGTGGCCGCAGAGCTCGGCATCCACCCGCAGACGGTGGGGTACCGGGCGGCGCAGCTGCGCGAGTTGTTCGGCGACGCCTTGGAGGACCCCGAGGCGCGGTTTGAGCTGGAACTGGCGCTCCGTGCCGGCTGGCGCTAATACCTGCTAACTGGAGATCGCTTCCCTGCTCTGCAACCGCATCTCCAGGTCATTCATCACGATCGCTGCCAGGTCCTCCAGCGCCCGTGTATCGGCGGCGCTGAACACCCGGGGTTCCCGGTCCAGGATGCAGAAGGTGCCCAGGTTGTAGCCGTCGGGGGTGCGCAGCGGGACACCGGCGTAGAACTGCAGGCCGAACTCGCCCGCCACCAAGGGGTTGGCGAGGGTGCGGGGATCCCGGGTGGCATCCTCCACGATCCAGGTTTCGTCCTGCAGGATCGCGGAGGCGCACAGCCCCGGGTCGCGGCCAATCTGCGTAACGTCAGTGCCGTGGTGGGCCTTGAACCAGATCCGGTCGTGGTCCACCACGCTCACGATCGCCACGGGCACGGAGAACATCCGTGCCGCGAGGCGTGCGATCCGGTCGAAGACACCGTCTGACGGAGTGTCGAGGATCCGGTAGCGTTCCACCGCGCGCATCCTGGCTTCCTCGCCGTTCCCGCCGGGGGCTGCCTCCAGGCGGTGGCGGGCCGCGCCGTTGATGACTTCCTGGCGCAACGCGAGGGAAACCTCCCGGGCCGGCGGCCGATCCGCCGGGTCCCGGGCAAGCATGGAGGTCAGCAGCGACGTCCAGATGGGGGCAAGTTCTTCGGGGATGTCCGGGTCGTGGAGCAGCCGCGCGACGGCGGACTGGATGGGGGCGCCGGGGTACGCCATCTTTCCGGTCAACCCTTCGAGCAGCACCAGTCCGAGGGAATATACATCGCTGAGCGGCCCGGCCGGTTCACCGGCGGCCTGCTCCGGGCTCAGGTACGCGGGCGTCCCGGAGGTTCCGGAGTCGTCGCCCACCGGTCCGTTGCCCGTCATCACGGCAACACCGAAGTCGCTGAGCTTGGCCCGGGGGCGCCTGTCGTCGTTGCTGTAATCGACCAGCAGGATATTGGCCGGCTTTACATCGCGGTGCACAATCCCGTGATGATGAATGTAGGAGAGTCCGTCCGCCAGATCGTGGCCGATCAGGGCCATGTGTGCCGCGGAGAGCGGCCCCTGGGCGGCACGGTGGCGCAGGTCCGGTCCGCGGACCAGTTCCATCACGAGGTAGGTGAGGCGCGCCTCCGGGTCGCTGAGGTCCGCGCCGGCGTCGAAAAGCGTCACCAGGGCGTGGTGGCCCATCCCCGCGAGGATGCGGACCTCCTGCCCCTGCCGGCGGGTATGTTCAAGATCATCCGCGTCGTCCCGGAAGAGTTTGACGGCCACTTCCCGCTGCAGGAGTTCGTCGTGGGCCCGGTACACGGTGGACTGGCTTCCCGTGCCGATGAGGGCTTGGATCCGGTAGCGGCCGCTCAGCAGGAAGCCTGGTTCCATGCCGAGTTTTCTGTTGTAGTCAGTCAAAGAGTGTTCGTTGTCCCTTAAAGTGCGGGGCCCGCCGACGAAATCGCGCGGATCAGTCCAAAAAGCCGAAAGGTGGGGCGCCCGCATCATTAGCAAGGTTACTTATGATACCGCGAAAAGGTGATTCAGGAAGACCTGCGGCGGATCATCCTGCCACGCACGCACGCGGTGCCGGCAGCTACTTGGCGGGGTTGTGCGTGCCGATCGGCAGCAGTGTCAGGTCCGGGTGGTTCTTTTCGATCCGGCGCAGGGCCCAGACGTCGTTGAACAAGGCCAGGTATTCGCCATCGGAGCGCAGCAGCACTTCGGCCCCGGGGACGTTGGCCAGCGCCGGCATGGCGTCCGCCGTCGAAATCCGGGCGATCGAGTACGGCAGCCGTTCCAGCCGCATCGGCGCACTGAAATCGTGCGCCATCCGGTCTTCAACTACCTCGAACTGCATGGGCCCGACGGCGGCCAGCACCGGGGCCTGGTCGCCGCGGACGTCCGAACGGAGCACCTGGATAACGCCCTCGTGCTCAAGCTGTTCGATGCCGCGGCGGAACTGCTTGAAACGGCTGGGGTCCTTGGACCGCGCCACCTGAAAATGCTCCGGGGCGAACAGCGGGATCGCGGGGAACTCCACCGGCTTCTCGACAAACAGGCTGTCCCCGACCCGCAACGAGGAGGCGTTCACCAAGCCCACAACATCACCGGGGAACGCCTCGTCGATCACCTCGCGCTCCCGGCCGAAGACTTGCTGGGCGTACTTGGTGGCGAAGGACTTGCCGGTCCGCCCCTGGGTCACCACCATGCCACGTTCGAAGACGCCGGAGCAGACCCTGATGAAGGCGACGTGGTCCCGGTGCGCCTTGTTCATGCCGGCCTGGACCTTAAAGACGAATCCGGCGAAGGGCGCGTCGACGGCCCGCGGGGCACCGTCAACGTCGGGCCGCGGGGCCGCGGGCGGGGCGAAGTCCACGAGGGCATCGAGGATCTCCTTGACGCCGAAGTTCAGCGCTGCGGAGCTGAAAAGGATCGGGGTCGCCTCTCCGGCGTGGAAGGCGTCGATGTCGAACTCCAGGTTGGACTCGATCACCAGCCCGGCCTCATCGACGGCGTTGGACCAGTCCTCGCCCTGGCTGGCTGCGGCCGCCTCAGGCGTGAAGTATTCGGTAAGCGCGATGTTGGCGCCGGAATTGTTTCGCTTGAACTGGGCGAAACGGTCATTGCGCAGGTCCCAGACACCGCGGAAGTCACCGGAGATGCCCACGGCCCAGGTCAGCGGCATCGGCTTCAGGCCGGTGCGCTCGGTGATTTCGTCCATTAGCGCCAGCGAGTCCAGGCCGGGGCGGTCCCATTTGTTGATCACCGTGATGATCGGCAGGTTGCGCTGCTTGCAGACCTCGAAGAGCTTCATCGTCTGGGTTTCCAGGCCCTTGGCGGCGTCCACAAGCATCACGGCGCAGTCTACGGCGGCCAGCACCCGGTAGGTGTCCTCGGAGAAGTCGGCGTGGCCGGGGGTGTCCAGCAGGTTGATCACGGTGTCCCGGTAGGAGAACTGCAGCGCCGCGGAGCTGATCGAGATACCGCGGTCCTTTTCCATCTGCATCCAGTCCGAGACGGTTTCCTTGCGGTTGGCCTTGCCGCTGGAGGCGCCGGCAGTGCCGATCACCTTTGCGTGCAGCGCTAGCGCCTCGGTCAGCGTGGATTTACCCGCGTCGGGGTGCGAAATGACCGCGAAAGTCCGACGCCGGGCCGCCTGCTTGTGAATCTCCTGGACTCGGGCGGGGCTAAGGACTTCTTGAGACACGATGCTACTTTCGCTGCGGCGTTGGTGGTGGCGCTCCCGGGCCTGCCGGGCCCGGCTGGGCCGGTGGGATCGCGGGTGATTCTGCTGGGATTTCGGCGTGGTGCGATGTGTGCCGGGGCGGCGGCGGGCCGCCCGACGGTTCACCCAAGGGTCCAAGTTTATCGCAGCCGGGGCTGCCGCCGCGAAGCGGGTGCAGAGTCGGGTCGAAACGGTCGAACCGTGGGTCAAATATGCCGGCCCGGGATATGGCCCGGGAGGCGTTCTTCGGGCGGTCCCACGCGCGTCGCAATGGACCACTTTGGGGCTTGTCCGTGCGGAACTTGGCTCCCTTTGCCTCTACTATGGTGGGAGCGGGAAACCGAGTACTTTTGATCCTGCCGGCCACCACTGGAAACCGGCGCACTTGCGGGCTGAGACCTGCACCTTTGAAGGGAAAATCTATGGCTCGGAGCCCGGAAGATTCGCTCAAGGCTACGCTGGGCCGAGTGGCACCGGGCACCCCACTTCGCGACGGACTGGAACGCATCCTCCGCGGCCGGACCGGGGCCCTGATCGTGCTGGGCATCGACAGGACCATCGAATCCATCTGTTCGGGCGGCTTCGACATCGGAATCGACTTTTCCCCCACCCGGCTGCGCGAACTGGCGAAGATGGACGGTGCCATCATCTGCGACAAGGACGCCAGCAACATCCTGCGCGCGGCCGTGCAGCTGGTCCCGGATTCCAGCATCGAAACCCAGGAGTCCGGGACCCGGCACCGGACCGCTGAGCGCGTCGCGATCCAGACCGGCGTCCCGGTGATCTCGGTGAGCCAGTCCATGCAAATCATCGCGCTGTATGTCAACGGGCTGCGGCACGTGCTGGAAGGTTCAGAGAAGGTCCTGGCCCGCGCCAACCAGGCCCTGGCTACCTTGGAGCGCTACCGCTCGCGGCTGGACCAGGTGACCAGTTCGCTCTCCGCCCTGGAAATCGAAGCAATGGTTACCGTCCGCGATGTGGCGGTGACGCTGCAGCGCCAGGAGATGGTGCGCCGGATTTCCGAGGAGATTTCGCAGTACGTGCTGGAGCTCGGCGAGGACGGGCGGCTGCTCTCGCTCCAGCTGGACGAGCTGACGGTGGGACGCGGCCCGGGCAGTGATGTGATCATCCGGGATTACTCGGGCCCGGACACTTCCGCAGAGGACATCGACCAGGCGGTGAAAGCGCTGGTGAACCTTGGCCCCACCGAGCTGATCGACTTGGGAAAAATTGCCGGGATCGTTGGCTTCGCGGGCGGCGAGGCCAACCTCGACGCCGTCGTCCAGCCGCGCGGCTACCGGCTGCTTTCCGGGTTGAAGGCCGTGCCGAAGGCCGTCGCAGACCGCCTGGTGGACCACTTCGGCGGCCTGCAGTTCCTGATGGCGGCCACGATTGATGACCTGATGACCGTTGATGGCATCGGCGACCAGCGTGCCCGGACGGTCCGCGAGGGGCTCAGCCGGATGGCCGAGGCAAGCCTCCTGGACAGGTTCCTGTGAGGTCCGCCGGGGTCTAATTCAGCTGGAACACGGCTTTGGGGCTGGTCTTTCCCGCCAGCCGGGCGGTGAAGACGTAATAAGCGCCGCCGGCGCCCGGTTTGGCCTCGATCGGCGCGCAGCCTTGAACCGTGCGGTTGCGCTGCCAGGGGAAATTGGCCGTTTCACTCTGCCCCGGCGCGATGGTCTTCACGAGTTCGGTCGCGTCCGACTGGCAGTCGGTGGATGAAAAGATCCGGTCCGAGCCGCTCGTGACGAGGAACTCCATCTGGGACGTGCCGATATTAATCTCACAAGGCACCCGGTTGCCGTTCGTCACCTTGAGCGTGAGCAACGGGTTTTCGCCTGCCGCGTAGGCTGGCTTGTCCGTGGACGCCGCGACAGTCACGAGGTTCTGCTCGCAGCCGTTGCCCGTCGGAGTGGCCGAGGGAGACGCCGTGGCCTGCGGAGTGCCGGCCGGCGTCGTTACCGGCGCGGAAGCAGCAGCTGCTCCGCCCGGGGAGGGCGCCCCGGCGTTGAGCAGGCTGGCGGCGGCGGCAAATCCGCCGAGGCCGAGCGCAATCACGAGCAGGAGGGCGGCGCCAACGAACAGCCTGCGGCGGCGGTAGACCGCGGTGCCTGGTTTCCGGGCAGGCCGGCGGACGGTATTGCGCGGCGATGCGCCCGCCCGGTTCCGGCCCGAGCCCGCTCCGCTGCCGGAAGCGCCCTGACGGGAGCCGTGAGTTCCTGGATTGTCTTGCCTGCCCATCCTTCTAGGCTAGAGAACCGCGCCGGGTATCGGGCCCTCCCACGCCGCGGGCGGACTGTGGCCCTTATCTATTACGCTTGAATCCATCAAAGCCCTCACCGATTCCCCCACCGCCCCTGTTGCCGCGGACCCGCACGGCCTTCCTGCGGCCGTTTCGCCGGCGCCCCTGCACAACGCCTTCGACACCTGGTTCCGCGCGAACGCAAGGGACCTTCCGTGGCGGGCAGCTGAATGCACGGCCTGGGGCGTACTTGTCAGCGAGATCATGCTGCAGCAGACCCCGGTGGTGCGTGTGCTGCCCGTCTGGGAGGAATGGCTGCGGCGCTGGCCGCAGCCGGCCGATCTGGCCGGTGAGCCGGCCGGCGAAGCGGTCCGGGCCTGGGGCCGGCTGGGGTATCCGCGGCGGGCGCTGCGCCTGCATGCGGCCGCAGTAGCCATCGGCACCGATCACGGCGGAAAGGTTCCCGGCACGTACCCGGAGCTGCTGGAACTTCCCGGCGTGGGAAGCTACACGGCAGCGGCGGTCGCGGCGTTCGCCTTTGGCCGCCGCGAAACAGTGGTGGACACCAACATCCGGCGCGTGCACGCACGCCTGTTTTCCGGTGCCGCGCTGCCGTCGCCATCGCTCACCGCCGCAGAGACCCGGCTTGCCGCGCAGGTGCTGCCGGACGACGCCGCGTCCTCCGTCCGCTGGAACGCCGCAGTGATGGAACTCGGCGCCCTGGTGTGCACTGCGCGGTCGCCGAAGTGCGGGCAATGTCCGGTCAGCGGCTCATGCGCCTGGCTCGCAGCCGGGGAGCCGCCGCCGACGTATACACCGAAGGGCCAGTCATGGCACGGAACTGACCGCCAGGTCAGGGGTGCCGTAATGGCGGTGCTCCGGGTCGCAGAGTCGCCGGTAGACCCGGAGCTTTTTGCCCAAGCCGCCGTCGACCTTGGCTTCGAACCGGCCGGAATCGACATCCCGCTGGCCGCCCTGCACCGGCTCAATTGCGCTCCGGAGCAACTCGAACGCGCGCTGTCCGGGCTGCTCAGCGATGGCCTGGCGGAGCTGCACCCGGCCGGGATCCGGCTGCCGGCCTGACTTCCGCCCGGCCCGCGACCGGTCTACGGTTCGCCGAAGCCAGCAGTGATAAGTCCGCGCAGGTAGTCCACGGCTTGGGTGGCATCCGGGCCGCTGGCCTCCACGTGCAGGACCGTACCCTTCACCGCCCCGAGCATCATCAGCTCCGTCATCGACGCGCCATCGGCGCCGCTGATGGTCACCTCGGCGTCCATGCCGGACAGGCCGCCGGCAATCTTGGCGGCCGGACGGGCATGCATACCGGCCTGGTTGACAAGTTCAAAATCACCGGTCGCCTCCGGCGGCCGGTGGCCGTGCGGGTGTTGCCCGGCGGCCGGCGGCCGGTACACGGCCTCCGCGGCGTCCCTCACGGCCGCCAGGTCCGCGCCTGACTGGGCAGCCACGGCTGCCGCGACAAGTCCTTCAACCAGGGGCGCATCGGCCAGCAGTACCAAGCCGGGATCCGCCAGGAACTCCACCGCGGATTCGGCTGTCATCACTGCCGAGCCAAGGTCGGTCAGGACCACAATGCCGTCGGTGTTGGCGTCCCCGGCCTGCTCCAGCGCCGCCATGACCAGCTCGAGGCTGGTGCCGATCCTGCCGTCGCCGGTGCCGCCTGCGGGGAGGATCATCACATCTGGCGCCATCTGGGCGGCTAGTTCGACGGCGCCGTCGGCAATCTTTTCGCTGTGCGAGACGACGACAAGGTTGACCGTCATTCGGCAGCCCCGGCGGCCGCGCGCAGGATCAGGGCGGTCGAGACGGCGCCCGGATCCCGATGACCGATGCTGCGCTCCCCAAATAGCTGGCGCGGCCCTTGCGCGCGAGCATCGGGTCGGTAGCGACGGCCCCCGCTTCGGCAGCCTCCGCAGCGGCCAGCAGGACCTTGAGGACGTCGCTGTCTCCGGCCGCGTCAACGGCCGCGTCAACGGCCGGAGTCCAGGCATCGACCATCGTTTTGTCCCCTGACTCGGCCTTTCCGCGGGCCACGATCCCGTCCCTTGCCGCCCGCAACGCAGCGGCGAGTGTGTCGGAGTCAATCTCGGCCGCCTCACCCAGCGCCGTGCCGGCACGCAGGAACGCGGTGCCGTAGAGCGGGCCGGCAGCTCCGCCAACCTTGGACATCAGGGTCATCGCGGTCAGTTTCAGTGCCGCTCCCGCCGTTTCCGGCGGCGCTTCGGCAATCTTGGCCATCACCGCTTTGAAGCCACGGTCCATGTTCTCGCCGTGGTCCGAATCGCCGATCGGCCTGTCCAGTTCAATAAGTTCTTCCCGGTGCTCCGCCATGGCCGCGGCCGTGAGGGTCAGCCACCGCAGCGCCCAGTTGACGTCAAGCCCCACGGTCAGGCACCCCAGCGGAGGGCGGGAGTGTGGACGGGGGCGTCCCAGAGTGCCGTCAATTCAGCGTCCAGGCGCAGGACGGTAAGGGAGCACCCCTGCATTTCGAGGGCAGTGATGAAATTGCCGACCAGCGAGCGCTCCACCGTGATCCCCTGTGCTGCCAACTGCTGCGCGGCTCGGCGGTAGACGATGTATAGCTCACTCAACGGGGTACCGCCCATGCCGTTGACGAACAGCAGTACCTTGTCCCCGGACGCCAGCCCGAGGTCGCTGACCACGGGTTCCAGCAGGCGGTCGGTGATGCCGTCGGCGTTCTCCATCGGAATCCGGTGCCGGCCGGGCTCGCCGTGGATACCGATGCCGATTTCGATTTCGTTTTCCTCCAGCACGAAGCTGGGCGCCCCGCGTGCGGGACTGTGCAGGCGGTCAAGGCAACACCCATACTTCGTACGTTGTGGTTGACCCTGTCGCCGATGGCTGCCACGGCATCGAGGTTGTCCCCCGCTCGGCCGCGGCACCGGCGATCTTCTCCACCAGGACGGTTCCGCCTACACCGCGGCGTCCCGCGGTGTAGAGCGAATCTTCCACCGCCACGTCGTCGTTGACCAGCACGGTGCGGATTTCCACGCCTTCCGCCTGGGCCAGCTCGGCAGCGGTCTCAAAGTTGAGGACGTCCCCGGTGTAGTTCTTCACGATGTGCACAACGCCGGCGCCTGAGTTGACGGCCAGGGTGGCCGGGAGGATCTGGTCGGGTGTGGGCGAGGTGAACACGGGGCCCGGCACCGCGGCGTCGAGCATTCCCATGCCGACGTAGCCGCCGTGCAGGGGCTCGTGCCCGCTGCCGCCGCCGGAGACCAGCCCGACCTTCCCTGCCACCGGAGCGTCCTTGCGCACGATGTACTTCGGGTCCGCGAAGACGGTCACGAGGTCGGCGTGGGCAAGCCCAAAACCCTCCACTGACTCGTCAACCACGGCCCGGGGATCATTGATGAGTTTCTTCATGGCTGTGCTCCCTGGATGGTGTCCTGGCTGCTTGCTTAGACCCTACTACCGGGCACCTGCCAGCGGTAGGGGCCGGAAGTGCCGTGCCGGATGCGAAGCGCTGGCGTCCCGGCCGGCGGCTCTCCGCGCGGTCCGCGGCTCCATCAGCAGGGTTCGTCGGCCCGCAGCGAAACGGTCGGCCAGGCGTCGCTGCCCAGCCAGGAGAAGGGCGGGGTATCTAGCCGCCGCAGGGCGTCCCCGTCGCGCGGTTCCGGCCCCGAAACAAGTCCCTGGCCGTGATCTGCCGCAGGGTCCTGGCCGGGATCTTCGCCGGCGGGCGGTGCTGCGGTGTGCCGGGCTGTTATGCCGCCTGACATCGTCATTTGGAATGCGGAAAAATCAGGAAAGATGGCGCGCTCGTGCAATTTCTTGCCTCCGAAAAGAGAGATGGCCCACCCCTGGACCGGGATCAGTTTATCCATCAGATTTATTGATGGGAAGACCCCGTCCCCCGATCCGCACCGTGTCGCTTTCCGGCGCCGGCCCGGGCTTAGAGCGCTTTGATCATCCGGGTGTTTCCGAGTGTATTCGGCTTCACCCTGGCAAGGTCAAGGAACTCGGCGACACCCTCATCGTGGGAGCGCAGCAACTCTGAATAGACCACGGGGTCCACGGCGGATTGGTCCGCCATCACTTCGAAGCCGTGTCTTTTGAAGAAGTCAACCTCGAAGGTCAGGCAAAAGACGCGGGAGATTCCCAATGCACGGGCATCCGCCAGCAGCCGCTCAACCAGGAGATGGCCCACGCCGGTCCCGCGCCAGGCATCCGACGCCGCGAGTGTGCGCACTTCGGCGAGGTCTTCCCACATCACGTGCAGCGCCCCGCAGCCGATCACTTCGCCGTCGGGCGACTCGGCGATCCGGAACTCCTGCAGGCTCTCGTAGTAGGCCACGGTTTCCTTGGCCATCAGAATCCGCTGTTCGGCCAGCGGCGCCACGAGGGTCTTGATCGCCCCGACATCGCTGGTACGGGCAAGGCGGATGAGGATAGGTTCAGTCACAGCCCAATCCTACGGCGCGGGTTTTGTGCCGCGCCGCCGTGCGGCCTCCGGGCCGAAGGCCGCACGGGAGCTAGAGGCCAAGCTCGGCCGGGACCGGCATGTCCTGCTCCAGCAGGTGCCTGGCCAGGAAGTGTTCGACGACGCCGTACCAGACCTTGGTGTGCTGCGGCTGCAGGATCCAGTGGTTCTCGTCCGGGAAGTAAAGGAAACGGTGGTCGGTCGCGCCGTTCCCGTCGGCTGCGAGTTGGGACTTGGCGAGCAGCTCGTACCAGAGGCGCAGTCCCTCGCCGACGGGGACCCGGTAGTCCTTATCGCCGTGGATGACCAGCATCGGCGTGCTGATGTCCTCCACGTGCAGATGCGGGGAATTGGCCAGGGCCATTTCGGCTGTCATTTCCTTGAGCCAGTACTGCGCGGAATCCGTGGTGGGGCCGAACTGGTCCAGCGCCCAGAGGCTGGCGTGCGTAACGATCGCCTTGAACCGGCTGGTGTGGCCGGCCACCCAGTTCGCCATGTAGCCACCGAACGAACCCCCCATGGCAGCCGTGCGGGTCTCGTCGATGTCCGGCCGCTGCACAACGGCGTCAGTGATGGCCATCAGGTCGGTGAACGGGGCTTTGCCCCATTCACCCCAGCCGCGCTGGATGTGGTGCTGTCCGTAACCGGTCGAGAGGGCCGGGTCCGGGAGCAGCACGGCGTAACCCCGGGCAACGAGCAGCCAGGGGTTCCAGCGCCAGGTCCAGGCATTCCATGAACCGAGCGGGCCGCCATGGATCCACAACAGCAACGGTGCCGGGCTTCCGGCGCCGGCGTCTTCCGGGAGTGCCAGGTACGCCGGCACCCGGGTGCCGTCTGCCCCCGTCGTCTCCACACGTTCCAGCGAGCCATGGCGACGCGGGCGTTCCGCGGGGGCGGGGAGCCGGCTGACGTCTCCGTTGGCAAGGTCTATTCGAACCGCTTCCGGAGGGTACTCGTAGGAGCTGCGGAGTGCATAGGCGCTGCGGCCGTCCGGATGAACCACAACATCGGTATACGCCGCGGAGTCGGCCGTCAGCCGGGTGACCGGGCCGGCTCCCCCGTCCCCGGTGATGCCGATGCGGAAAACCGGCGAGGCGCCGTCCTCATCGGCGGTGACGAGCAGGGCCGATCCGTCCGGCAGCCAGGCGGCGGAGACCGGCCAGCGGTCCCAGCCGTGCGCGAGCGGCACCGGCTCGGCACGGCCTGCATCCCGGGCCGATCCGCCGCCGACGTCGAGCAGGTGCAGTTTCAGCTGCGGCGCCGCTTCCGGCGTGGTGTCACTCTCGCTGCGCACCACAAGCGTCCGGTTGTCGGGACTGACCGGCCCGGGGAAGTAACTAATTCCCTCGGTGTCCAGCAGAACCTTACGCGTGCCGGTGGCGACGTCGACCGCGATGAGAACTGACCGGGAGTCCGCTCGGGCCAGCGCCTTGGTGAAGCTGCTGTAAATCGTCTTGCCGTCGGGGCTGATTACGGTATCCGCGTCCCGCAGGGCGGCACCGGCGTCGGGCGTCAAGTTGCGGAGCTTAAGCGGCGCTGCGGCGTCAACAGTTGACGGCTTGGCCTGTTCCTGCTCCTCGCCCGGTTCGAGGGGCTCGACGGCAAAGAGCCTCGGCTCGGCGGGCCCCAGGTCGGCGTCCCAGTAACGGACGGGGTATCCGCTGTGCAGGATGGCCGCTACCTTTTTGTCCTTACGTGCCTTGCGGAGTTCGGCATCGCCTTCTTCGTCCGTGGCACCGGGCAGCACGGCGGCGTTGAGGATAAGCGCGCCGGTCCCCTGCGCTGCCAGGAGGGTACCAATACCACCGGCCCGGGTGTGCGCAACGCGGGCCTCGCCACCGCCCGCGGGCAGCATCCAGAGCGCATTTACCGGGTCCGCCTCCGGGGATTCCGGGTCAGGACGCGCGGAGCTGAAGTACAGGTCACCGCCGGCGAACACGGCCCCGGTTTCGCCCTTGGCGCTGCGGGTGATCCGACGGGCCTGCTTCTGCCCGGCCGGATCCAGCTCCCACAAGGCTGTGCCGTATTCGGTGCCCTTGGCATTCAGCGTGGCCACTGTGGTCACCAGCCGTCCGCCGTCCGGGCTCAGCACCAGGCCGCTGACCCTGGGGATGGCGAGGTAGTGGTCAAGGTTATGGAAAGGTGTTTTGGGCTGCTCGCCCTGCGTTGCCGGATCGGTAGAAGCCATGCACCGATTCAACACCCGCTATGGCATGGATCACACCAAGTTCACTAAGAGTGAAACGGTACTTTCAGATACCACCACGGTGCTCAGTGCGGTGACCAACTGCGGAAGCGAAGGCGCAGGCGCCATTGTGTGGCTTGCACGACGCGAGGGGCAAGCGAGCAAGCTGGACACGCCGCCGGTGTCGGGCCGGGGGCGAGGCTGCAAACGCAAAGGCCCCGCCTCCCTGGTTAGGAAGACGGGGCCGTTGGGCCAATGCTTAGACGCTCGGAGCGATCTCCGGGATCAGCGGCTTCGTGTTGCCGGCGAAGGTGAACTTGGCGTCGTCGCCTTCGCCTTCCACATCCACCATCACGATGTCGCCAGCGTGGATTTCGCCGAAGAGGATCTTCTCGGAGAGCTGGTCCTCGATCTCGCGCTGGATGGTCCGGCGCAGCGGCCGGGCACCCATGGCGGGGTCGTAGCCGCGGGTTGCGAGCAGGATCTTGGCCGCGGGCGTGAGCTCGATGCCCATGTCCTTGTCCTTGAGGCGCTTCTCCAACCGGCCGACGAACATGTCCACGATCTCGATGATCTCGTCCTGGGTCAGCTGCGGGAATACCA
Organism: Arthrobacter sp. H16F315; assembly: GCF_024124825.1. GTDB lineage: Bacteria > Actinomycetota > Actinomycetes > Actinomycetales > Micrococcaceae > Arthrobacter. Next base: position 716,435 of record NZ_JAMXSS010000002.1, read on the forward strand.
CAACGTCGTCAACACGGTTCAGGAACTCGGGACGGAAGTGCTGCTTGAGCTCCTCGGTCACACGGGCCCGCATCCGGTTGTACCCGGTCTGCGTGTCCGTGCCCGACTGGAAGCCGGTGGCAACGCTCTTGGAGATGTCCCGGGTGCCGAGGTTGGTGGTCATGATGATCACGGTGTTCTTGAAGTCCACCACCCGGCCCTGGGAGTCGGTCAGGCGGCCGTCTTCCAGGATCTGCAGCAGCGAGTTGAAGAGGTCGGCGTGCGCCTTCTCAACTTCGTCGAACAGCACCACCGAGAACGGACGACGGCGGACCTTCTCGGTCAGCTGTCCGCCTTCCTCGTAGCCGACGTAGCCCGGAGGGGCACCGAAGAGACGCGACACCGTGTGCTTCTCCGAGTACTCGGACATGTCCAGGGTGATCAGGGCGTCTTCCTCACCGAAGAGGAATTCGGCCAGCGCCTTGGCGAGCTCGGTCTTGCCGACGCCGGTGGGGCCGGCGAAGATGAACGAACCACCCGGACGCTTCGGGTCCTTCAGGCCTGCACGGGTGCGGCGGATCGCCTGGGACAGGGACTTGATGGCCTCGTCCTGGCCAACGACGCGCTTGTGCAGCTCGTCTTCCATCTTTAGCAGCCGCGAGGACTCTTCCTCGGTCAGCTTGAAGACCGGGATGCCGGTGGAGTTCGCCAGCACCTCTGCGATGAGATCCTCATCCACCTCGGAGATGTCGTCCATGCCGCCGGTTTTCCATTGGCGTTCCTTCTCGGCCCGCTCAACAATGAGTTTCTGCTCCTTGTCGCGCAGCGCGGCGGCGCCTTCGAAGTCCTGCGCGTCAATAGCGGATTCCTTCTCCAGCTTCATGGCCGCAATCTTCTCGTCCATGACTTTGAGCTCCGGCGGGGCCGTCATCCGGCGGATACGCAGCCGCGCGCCCGCCTCATCGATCAGGTCGATGGCCTTGTCCGGCAGGAAGCGGTCCGAGATGTAGCGCTCGGAAAGGCTCGCGGCCGAGGCGAGGGCGCCGTCGGTGATGGTGACGCGGTGGTGGGCCTCGTACCGGTCGCGGAGGCCCTTGAGGATCTCGATCGCGTGCGCGACAGAGGGTTCCTTGACCTGGATCGGCTGGAATCGGCGCTCCAGCGCGGCATCCTTCTCGATGTGCTTGCGGTACTCGTCCAGCGTGGTGGCACCGATGGTCTGGAGCTCGCCGCGGGCCAGCATGGGCTTCAGGATCGAGGCCGCATCGATGGCGCCTTCAGCAGCACCGGCGCCCACGAGGGTGTGGATTTCATCGATGAACAAGATAATGTCCCCGCGGGTGCGGATTTCCTTAAGGACCTTCTTGAGGCGCTCTTCGAAGTCACCGCGGTAGCGCGAACCGGCCACGAGGGAACCAAGGTCCAGCGTGTACAGCTGCTTGTCCTTGATGGTCTCCGGAACGTCGCCACGGACAATGGCCTGGGCGAGGCCTTCGACGACGGCCGTCTTGCCGACGCCGGGCTCGCCGATCAGCACCGGGTTGTTCTTGGTGCGGCGGGAAAGGACCTGCATCACGCGTTCCATTTCGGATTCGCGCCCGATAACCGGGTCCAGCTTGTTCTCACGTGCAGCCTGGGTCAGGTTGCGGCCGAACTGGTCCAGCACAACGGAGCCGGCCGGGGTGCCTTCGGCCTGGCCGGGGCCAACACCGGCACCGGTGGTCTCCTTACCCTGGTAGCCCGAGAGCAGCTGGATGACCTGCTGGCGGACGCGGTTGAGGTCCGCACCGAGCTTGACCAGCACCTGGGCGGCAACGCCTTCACCCTCACGGATGAGGCCGAGCAGGATGTGCTCCGTGCCGATGTAGTTGTGGCCCAGCTGCAGCGCTTCGCGAAGCGAGAGTTCCAGGACCTTCTTGGCGCGGGGGGTAAAGGGGATGTGTCCGGACGGGGCTTGCTGGCCCTGGCCGATGATCTCCTGTACCTGCTCGCGAACGCCGTCGAGCGAGATGCTCAAGGACTCAAGGGCTTTGGCCGCAACACCTTCACCTTCATGGATCAGACCCAAGAGGATGTGTTCGGTACCAATGTAATTGTGGTTCAGCATGCGTGCCTCTTCTTGGGCAAGCACAACTACGCGACGGGCACGGTCCGTAAATCGCTCAAACATTTCGCCACACTCCTAGAAACGACGTACTTTGATGCTACGTGGCCGGGTTCAAATTTTGGGGCTTGTTCGCCACAGGGGAAACCGGGACGCCGCTGCGGTACCAGCTGCCCGCCCAAACACGGGCTGCCGGCACCGGCGGCGCCCCTGCCCGGCTGCGTCTTCCGGGACGCAGCTCGCGGCCAGCCCCCGGTTCGGACCTGCGCCTTTGGCCGGCAGCCGGGCGGGAACGCACCGGCCCGGTCAGCGCGGGCGGACATAACGATGCCCCTGCCGTCAGCAGGGGCATCGTTATGGGTATTGGCATTACACCAAACCGCTTCATCAAACGGCGGAAGGCTCCCGGCCCAAGGGCTAGGAATTCGCTTTTTGATAGGCTTCCTGAATTTCAGCCTGAATACGGCCGCGGCTGTTTACCGCATAGCCGTTATCGCGGGCCCACTGCCGAATCTGGGCAGAGTCCTGGTTCCGGCCGGATGAAATTTTCGTGCGCGTGGCGCGGCCGCTCGACGTCTTGCGCGCGTGGCTGGCAAACCGCTCAACTGCGGAGCGCAGTTCTGATGCATTTTCCGATGACAGGTCGATTTCGTAGCTGACGCCGTCAAGGCCAAACCGGACGGTCTCGTCCGCGGAGCCCCCATCCAGATCATCGACAAGGATGATTTTTACTTTCTGTGCCATTAAAGACTCTCTTTCCAAAAGGATGAGTATTAAGGAAATCCGGATGAAACTTCTTAGAAGTATCCTCCGCTTTATGGCAATGAGTCAAAGTGAAAAAGGGTTTCCAAAGGAAAACCCAAGGCGGAATAGCCTGCTATTAGTTCGGATCGTTGGAATGGCCCTCGCGCCGGAGCGTATCGGCGTCGGGGGTATTTCCATCGGCTTCCGCCTGGGCACGCGCCTCGGCCTGGCGCTCGGATTTATCGGCATTAAAGATCGACTTCATGGCGAACCAGAAAATCAACCCAACGACCACGGAAGGAAGCAATACGGCGACATAGTCCATGGTCAGTGTCCCTCGGGCTTCAGCAGCGGGAAGAGTATGGTCTCGCGGATGCCCGCCCCGGTGAAGAGCATCACCAGCCGGTCGATGCCCAGCCCGATCCCGCCCATCGGCGGGGCGCCGTACTCCAGTGCGCGGAGGAAGTCCTCGTCCAGTTGCATGGCCTCTACGTCGCCGGCGGCGGAACGGCGGGACTGCTCGGTAAGCCGTTCGCGCTGGATCACCGGATCAATGAGCTCGGAGAATGCCGTACCGCGCTCCATGCCGCCGATGATGAGGTCCCACGCTTCAATCAGCCGGTCATCCGTCCTGTGCTGCCGCGCCAGCGGCTGGGCGGAAGGCGGGTAGTCGTACACGAAAGTGGGGTTAAGCAGCGTCGGCTCAACGAGTTCGCCGAACAGCTCCACCACAAGCTTTTCCGCATCCCAAGCCGCGTCGACCTTGACCGCGTGCCTGGCGGCCAGCGCCAGCAACTCCGACGCAGGGGTCTCGGGGGTGATTTCCTGGCCAACGGTTTCGGAAAGGCCCGGGTAGACGGCCATCCAGGCCCAGTCGCCGTCGAGGTTGATTTCGCCGGCCTCGGACTGCAGGACCCGGCCCACGCCCGCGGCGTCTGCGGCGTCGAGGATTAGTTCCTTGATCCGGTCCGCCATCACGAACTGGTCCGCCCAGGCCTCGTAGCTTTCCAGGGTGGTGAATTCGGGGCTGTGGGTGGAATCCACACCCTCGTTGCGGAAGACGCGGCCCATGTCATAGACGCGGTCGATCCCGCCGACAACCGTGCGCTTGAGGTAGAGCTCGGTGGCGATCCGCAGGGTCATCTTCTGGTCAAACGCATTCATGTGCGTCTCGAACGGGCGGGCCGTCGCGCCGCCGTGGACCAGCTGCAGCATCGGGGTTTCCACCTCGACGTAACCCTGTCGATGCAGGGTCTCGCGGATGGAACGCGTGATCGCGGCCCGGGTATAGACCATTTCGCGGGCCTCGTCGCGGACAATAAGGTCCACGTAGCGCTGGCGGACGCGGGTTTCCTCGTTGAGCTCGGCGTGCAGCACCGGCAACGGGCGCAGCGCCTTGGACGCCATGGACCAGGACCCGGCCATCACGGAGAGCTCGCCGCGCCGCGAGGAGATCACCTCGCCCTGGATGAACACGTGGTCGCCGAGGTCAACGAGGGCCTTCCAGCCGGCGAGCGCGTCCTCACCGATGTTGGCCAGGCTCAGCATGACTTGCAACCGGACCGCTTTGCCGTCAGCACCACCCTCCTGGAGCGTGGCGAAGCAGAGCTTGCCGGTGTTGCGGATAAAAACGATGCGGCCGGTCACCCCAACGACGTCGCCGGTGGTTTCGTCGGCCTGCAGGTGGGCGTACTTCTCCCGGACTTCCGCCAGCGCATGGGTGCGATCCACGCCCACCGGATACGCCTCGACGCCGCGCTCGATCAGCTTGGCGCGTTTCTCCATCCGGACGCGAGTCTGCTCGCTGGCGTCGTGGGAGTCGGCGGCGGGGTGCGGGGCGGAGGTGTTTTGGGAAGTCACAATCCCCAAGTTTACCGGGGATTCTGCCCGCACAGGTCCCGCGCGGCCATGGCCGCTTGCGGATCATTCTCCCGGCGGTGGCGAGTCCGGCCAACAGCCCCCACGGCGGTAGCGGGCCTCCCGCTGCTGGGCCGTTGCGGGGCGCGCCTTTACAATCGGTGGGCGACCCTTTCGAAAGGACCCTCTTGGCCAAGCTCTACTTCCGCTACGGCGCGATGAACTCCGGCAAGTCAACGGGGCTGCTTCAGGCCGCCTTCAACTACGAGGAACGCGGCCAGCGGGTGCTGCTGGCGAAGCCGGGTGTGGACACCAAGGGCGACTCCGACGTTGTGTCCCGGCTGGGCATGACCCGTTCGGTGGATTTCCAGATCCCGGCCGGGGCGTCCGCGCGGGCGCTGTTCACCGCCCGCGCCCATGGCGATGACCCCGACGCCCTGCTTAACACGTCGACACGCAGCCGGTCGCGTGCCTGCTGGTGGATGAGGCCCAATTCCTCGAACCGGACCAGGTGGACGACCTCTTCCGGATCGCCGTCCTGGATAACGTTCCCGTGCTGGCCTACGGCATCCGCACCGACTTTCGCACCCGGGCGTTCCCGGGATCGCTGCGCCTGCTGGAGATCGCACATACCCTCGAGGAACTCAAAACCATCTGCCGCTGCGGCCGCAAGGCCATCTTTAATACCCGACGGGTGGGAGATGCGGTGGTCTTCGACGGCGAGCAGGTAGCGATCGACGGCCAGGACGTCTGGTACGAATCGCTGTGCGGCTCCTGCTACCTTGAGGCCTCCGGCGGGCGGCTCGGCACCCAAACCGCCGTTGGTTCCCCGGCCGCCCCGCGGGAACCTACTACGCCGTAGCTACAGCCTCGGCTAGGCTCGAAGCATGACCCGCGAGAACATCAGGACCCCCGACGGTGGAACGATCGAGCTTTTCAGCACGGGCGCCGAGCTGGCCTCGGCGGGTTCCGGCGTCGTTGTTGTTCCGGCCTCCATGGTGACGGCCGCCGACTACACCCGCTTTGCGCAAAAACTCAGTACGTCCCTGGGCCGCCCGGTGCACACCTTTAACCGGCGCGGGAGGGGTTCCTCCTCACCGCAGCCGGAGGACTACACCCTCGACGTTGACATCCGCGACCTGGATGCGGTTATGAAGCACACGTCCAGTACCGACGTTTTTGGCCACAGCTTCGGCGGCGCGGTGGCGTTGCATGCGGCCCGCACCCTGCCGGTGGAACGGCTCGCAGTCTACGATCCCGCCGTCTCCGTAAACCACAGCGTCACCGCTGACTGGACTACCGAATACGAGAAGGCGACCGAAGCAGGTGACGACGACCGCGCCTTGGCCGTCCTGCTCCGGGGCCTGGAGACCGGCAGCGCCCTGTCCAGGATGCCGCTGTCCATGCTGACCTTGGCCAACAAGCTGGCCGCCGGCACCCCGCTCGGCAAGCAGATGCGCGAGCTGATGAAGACCGGCGTCCGGGAAATCAAGGCCATCATCGCCGCCGACATGCCGGCCGAACCGTTCCTGGAACTGCCCCTGGAGACACTGATAGTTGTTGGCGAAAAAAGCCCGGCGTACTTCGGCGTGGCCTGCGCCCAGATCCACGAGGTCCTCTCCGGGTCCAGCTACACCATTCTTCCGGGCATGGGGCACGACGGCGTGAACAAGGCACCGGACAAGCTCATCTCCGAACTCAGCGCCTTTTTCGCCAGCTAGCTGTACACAGCCGGCTGGCAAACAACATGCCGGGTTAGCCGGCGGCGGGGTGTTCCACCGCTGCCGTCTTGCGCATCATGGCGGCCAGCACAACGGCGGCCACGGCGATGGCCGAGGCCGTGAGGAACGCCGCGTGCATTCCCGCGACCACGCCCGAGCCGGCGGACACCACAGCGTAGATCGAAACGAGCAGCGCCGTTCCGGCGGCACCCGCCACCTGCTGCAAGGTGTTCATGATGGCCGAACCATGCGAGTAAAGGTGCGGCGGCAACGGATTCAGTCCGGTGGTGAAGGCCGGGGTGAAGATCAGCGCCAGGCCCAGGCTGAGGCCCACGTGCAGGGTGATGATCCAACCGACCGGAGAGCCCGCATCCAGCAAGGAGAACTGGAACAGGGCCACCACCAGCATGATGGAACCGGTCACGGTCAGCGGCAGCGGTCCCACCTTGTCGAAAGTCCTCCCAATGAACGGGCCCAGCAGGCCCATCGCGAGCCCGCCGGGGAGCAGCGAGAGCCCCGTCTCCAGTGACGACAGGCCGCGAACCTCCTGCAGGTACAACGGCAGGAGAATCACGGCGCCGAACAGGGCGATCATGGCAACCACGAGGAGCAGCACGGAGACGGTGAACATCCGCAGGCTAAAGGCACGCAGGTCCAGCAGCGGCGCCCGGCCTTCTGCAGCCGCAACTGCCGGAACACAAACGCCGTGAGGGCAAGGATGCCCACGACCAGCGCGATGACGGCAGGCGCGCCAGGACCGCCCTGGCCGCCGCCGATCTGGCTCAGTCCGTAGACGAGGCCACCGAAAGCCGGAACGGTCAGCAGCACCGACGCCGCGTCAAGCCTGGTCTTTTTATTCTCGCCAATGTTGGTCAGGTACTTGGCGCCGATGGCGAAGGCGGCCAGCGCGATCGGCAGGACAAAAACGAACATAAAGCGCCAGGAGAAGTGCTCAAGGATCAGTCCGGACACCGTGGGGCCCATGGCCGGTGCCACCGAGATGGCGATGCTCACATTGCCCATCACAAAGCCGCGGCGGGCCACCGGAACCAAGGTGAGGATGGTGGTCATCAGCAGCGGCACCATAATGGCTGTACCGCCGGCCTGGACGATCCGGGCAAGCAGGAGGATTTCGAATCCCGGGGCAAGCGCCGCGAGCAGCGTGCCGCCGGAGAACAGCCCCATCGCCAGCATAAACACCGCGCGGGTGGAGAACCGTTGCAGGATAAAACCCGTCGTGGGAATCACTACGGCCATCGTGAGCATAAAGCCAGTGGACAGCCACTGAACGGTGGGTGCCGTGATCCCAAGATCCACCATCAGCCGCTGGAGCGCGACGTTCATGATGGTTTCGTTAAGGATCACCACAAAGGTAGCCACCAGCAGGGTGGCGATGACTGTGACCGATTCCCGGGACATCTTTGCCGGCGGCGCGGCGGCGTCCGCAACGCGGGCCGGCGCGGGATCGCCGTGCGGCTTGGAAGTGACGTCGGAGCGCATGGGGTTCCCTCGGGGAGTTTTTGACGGGGGTGCTGCTGCGGCTTGTGGCCGCTGCCTTAGGTGCCAACCCGCGATCCGCCCCGGTAATTCCCGGCCGTGGGGTTAACTCCTGGGACCGGTCATACAACGCAGGGGGCGGCGGGGTGCGGGTCAGGAGTTCAGCGGAACGTTGTCGATCAGCCGGACCGGGCCGGCTGTGGCCGCGATGATCGCCAGGGCCTCGCCGCGGAACGGGGTGTCCCGGCAGTTCTCGGCCAGCGGTTCGAGTGTGAGCGGATCCACCACTTCGAAGTAGTCCAGTTCCACAAGCGGCTGGGACTCCACCAGCGCCCTTGCGGACTCAAGGTCCAGCGGCTGGTTGGCGTTGGCCCGGTCCTCGATCAGACGCAGGGCCCGCGAGAGCACCAGCGCCGCCTCGCGTTCAGCAGCAGAGAGGAATCGGTTGCGGCTCGAGAGCGCCAACCCGTCCGCCGAGCGCACAATCGGCACCGCTACGATCTGCACCGGGAAGTTCAAGTCCGCCACCATGCGCTGGACCAGGGCCAGTTGCTGGGCATCTTTTTGACCAAAGTACGCCCGGTACGCCGGCAGCTCCACGCCGCCGGAGGCACCCGGCAGTCCGAAGTGCAGCAGCTTGGCCACAACCGTCAGGGCGCCGTCGAAGTGCCCCGGGCGGGAGGCACCCTCCCATTTGCCGGCTATTGGCCCGGCGCTGATCCTTACCAGCGGTTCCCCGCCGGGATAGACCTCCTGCACCTCCGGAGCGAAGACCAGGTCCACTCCGACGGCATCCAGGAGCGCCAGGTCCGCGTCCAGGGTGCGGGGGTACCGCTCCAGGTCCACGGCTTCGCCGAATTGCAGCGGGTTCACGAAAATACTCACCACCGCCACGTCGTTTTGTTCGACGGCGGTGCGCGCCAGCTCGGCATGGCCTTCGTGCAGGGCGCCCATGGTAGGCACCAGGCCCTGTGAGGAGCCGCCTTTCGCCCGGAGCAGGCGGGCGCTCTCGGCCCGGAGCTGCGCAGCCGTAGTCACGAGTTGAATCGCCAAATTATGGACCTTCCGTAGGGTTTTCGTCATCGCCGCCGGAACCTTCAAGTGCGTCTGCGATGCCGCCGAGTTGCTCCGGCTTCAGCAGTCCCCGGCGTCCTGCCCGGCGGGCCGTCGCCCGGGCCATGGCCAGGTATGCCTCCAGAATATCTCCGCCCGCGCCGCCGTCGTGCTCCCGCAAGGACTCGGCGTGCGCTGCCACGGTCCCCACATCACCGCGGACCACCGGCCCGGTCAGTGCCGATTCGCCCGAGGCGAGCGCGTTCTCCAGGGTTGCCCGCAGCAGTGGCCCCAGCATTCGTTCGGGGGCCTCGACGCCGACCTCCCGGAGCAGTTGCGAGGACTGTGCCACCAAGGTGACGAGGTGGTTTGAGCCGTGCGCCAGGGCAGCGTGGTAGAGCGTGCGGTCCGCCTCGGCGATGGCAACGGGCTCCGCGCCCATCTCCACTACAAGGGCCTGGGCAATGGGCAGCATTGCAGCATCTGCGGTAACACCGAAGGTGCAGTCCAGCAGCCGGGTCAGGTCCAGGCTCATGCCGGTGAAGGTCATGGCAGGGTGCAGTGCCAGCGGGATGGCGCCAACGGCGCGGACAGGATGGAGGATCCCGACGCCGAACCGGCCGGAGGTGTGTGCCACGAGCTGCCCGGGCTGCCAGGCGCCGAGCTTCGCCAGGCCTTCCACAAGCGGGCCCAGGGCATCGTCGGGGACGGCCAGGAGCACCAGTTCGGCGCGTTCGACGATGTCCCGCACTTCCAGGACGGGGACACCGGGAAGCAGGGCTTCGGCGCGTTCGCGGCTGGCGTCGGAGACCGCCGAGACTCCGATGACGGCGTGCTCGGCGCCGCGCAGAGCCGCCCCCAGGACGGCGCCAACCTTGCCGGCGCCGATGATTCCGATGCCGAGACGTCCTGGTTTAGCCATGCTTCCGGTCTTCCTGCCTGTTGGGTTCTTCGGTGTGGGGGCGTTCAGCGGCGGGCGGCCGGACCTGCTCCAGCCAGTGCTCGCTGGTCTGACGCCGGCGGGCGGCCCGGGCCCGTGCCGCCTGGGCGTCGAGGAGGGCACGCGCCTCGTCCAGGCCGGCCTGGATCAGCCGCGGCGAGACGGGTCCGGCGGTGGTGTGCAGGACCAGGTCCGCCACCCGGAAGCGCCTGGCCAGGGGGCCCTGCTCAAGCGCCATCGATTGGGTGCGCTGGTGCGGGACGACAACAAGGTGCCGCCACCAGCGGCCGGAACGGATCAGCAGGGCCGTGCCGGTGGCGGCGAAGCCGTTGCGCCGCCAGCCCAGGGGGCCAGCAGCCGGGCGCGCCGCGGGGTGGTGACAAAGCCGCCGTCGTCGGCGCCGGGAGCCGGCCCTGCCGCGACCGGGCCGGAGCGGCCGTTGGCTCCGGCGGTGAATATGCCCGCCGGGTCCCGGGTGCCCGGGTCGGGAAGGACCAGGGAGAGGATGGTGAGCACCTCCGGAAAGGTCCCCACCGGCAGGAGCGTGCTCCGGGAAGAGCCCTCGCCGTTGTCCGCCGCGGCGCCGTAACCGGCGACGTTTACCTGGACCCGGTACCAGCCGAAGACGCGCCAGAGCGGCGGCTGGCTGACCCGCAGTGCCTGGATCCGGCCCGGCGGAAGGGTCTGGGCCTGCGTATCCAGCAGGCCGTAGCGCAACCGGATCCCGTCCGGGGAAATGGCTGCGGTGAAGTTGTAGCCGCGGTTGATGGAGTTCCAGTACGCGGCCGCCATGCCCAGCGCGGCCGGAATCAGGAAGAGGTAGAAGCTGCGGTTCTCCGTGACCGCCGAGAGCACCACGGACGCCGCGCCGCCGGCCAGCACAAAGACGGTCTGTTCGCTCAGGATCAGGGACCCCACCAGGCGCCCCGGCGGGACCGTGAGCACGGCGTGTTCCGGCGCTTCGGCGGCCACGGCCTCCGGGCCGGCAAGGTCAGCGGGGTCAGCAGGGTTTCGCGCCGGGGCGGAAGCACGGGCCAGGATAGTGGCCCGCAGCTGCCGCGCCTCGTCCACGCGCAGGAAAGCCAGGCGCACGGCCGACTCACCGGCGTCGGCCACGTCGAACTTTAGCTCGGCCAGCCCGAACAACCTGGCCAGCAACGGCTGCACAATATCGATCGCCTGGACCCGGTCCAGGCGCGCCTGCCGCTGCTGTTTGAAGAGGAATCCCGTGTTGAGCCGGACGTAGCCTTCGGCCACCTGATAGCGGGTGAAGTACCAGCTCAGGACGTATCCGAGCACGGTCAGAAGCACCAGCACGCCGCCGCCGAGCAGCAGCCACGGAGCCCGGCCGGTGAACCTGTCATCGATCAGGGGTCCGCCCTGGAGCAGCCGTTCGAAGGTGTCCCGGAAAAAGAAGAACCCGATGGCGGCCAGCGCCACCCAGCCCCGCACGAACGGCGACGCCGGGTGCACACGCAGCCACCGGGGCCCGGGCGTTTCGGTATCGGCGCCGGCGGACGTTCCCGCGGGCACACCGGATTTCACCGCGATACCGTCACAGCCCGGCCAGCCGGGCTTCACCGCGCGCGGAAAGCTGCTCGCGCAGCCGGGCGCCCTCGGCGGCGGGCAGCCCCGGGATCTCCGCCCGGGTACCCGGGGAGGCGGTGTGGAGTTTCAGCGTGCACAGTCCCAGCCCGCGTTCCAACGGTCCGGCGCCAATGTCCACGTATTGCATCCGGCCGTAAGGAACCACGAGGGTGCGCTGGAAGAAGATGCCGCGGCGGATGAGCAGGTCATCGTCACGCTCGGCGTAGCCGATGGCCCGGACCTGGCGGGGAATGAGCAGGAACCTGTACAGGGCAAGGACCAGGATCACGGCCGGGACGGCGATGGCAAGCCAGAGCGGGAAGGACGGCCACCAGCCATTGCGGATGAGAACGAGTGGGAGGCACAGCAGCGCGACAACAAGAAGGTTCGCCGCGGCCCAGCCGGCTCGCCGCACGGTGACGTATTTCGGGGAGACCCGTAACCAGGTGATGCCCGGCGGGTCAATCGCCTCGGTAGGCATATTCGCCTTCCGCCGTCGGCTTGCGCTTTTCCCGGACGCCCGGGGCTGATCCGCCGTCGCCGTCCTCGGGCGGTATCCGGCAAAACCGTTCCACGACCAGGCCAACGACGATCATCGCCAGGCCGCCGCCGGCCATGGCAACGGCCTGCCACGCGAGCGTCTGGTCGCTGCGGAGGTTCCAAAGGCGCAACTGGTCAATGAAGATCCCTGCGTGCCAGCCCAGCAGGACGCTGCCGGTATACGCGCAGGCCTGCGCGAGGACGAGGGTCCACGCCGCCAGGATGGGATTAAGCATTCTCTTTTTGTTGCCGTTGCGCCAGCGCAGCACCCGGACGCCCAGCACGATGGTGAGCACCACGATCACGGCCATCGTGATGAGCCCGGTGAGCGGCAGGACGGGGGTGTTCAGGCTGTAGCGGGTCGTCAGCAGGGCGGCCAGCCAGCCCAGGACCCCTACGGCCAAGCCGATGAGGGACAGCACCAGGGGGCTGGTCAGCTTCATCATTCGCTTGCTCCGACCGCGGGGTGGAGGTTGTCGAAGCCGTCGAAGGGAATGAGGTCGGGGAAATCGGGGGCTTTGGCCGCTAGCTCGCCGACACGTTGGCCGTCCAACTCGGCGGCAGGGTCGATGAGCGACCACGGGAAGAGCACAAAGGCCCGCTGGGCGGCACGCGGGTGCGGAAGCGTGAGCTCCGGGTCGGAACTGGCCAGCTCCCCGTAGGTGATGATGTCCACGTCAAGGGTGCGCGGGCCCCAGCGCACGTCGCGGACCCGGAGGTGCTTTTGTTCCACCGCGTGGCAGTGCCGCAGCAGCTCACGGGGTGTCAATGTGGTCTCCACCGTCATCACCATATTGAGGAAATCCGGCTGGTCCGGCGGACCGCCGACTGCTTTGGTCTGGACGATCGGCGAAATGGCCAGGAGGCGGACCTCCGGCGGGTCGACGATGTCCGCGACGGCTGCCGAAAGGGTGTCGCTGCGCGCCCCCAGGTTGCTGCCGAGCGCAAGCACAGCCCGCGTGTAGCTCATTGTTGGTCCTGCCGGCTCCGGCGCACGCTGACGGAGACATCACCGAATGCGACCTCGATGGGCGCCTCGGGTTTGTGCACAGTGATTTCCACTGCTGCCACGGGGAACTTCTGCAGCACGTCCTCGGCGATCCGGACGGCGAGTGCCTCGATCAGGTTCAGCGGCTCCCCCGCGATCCAGGTCCGGATGCACTCCGCCACTTCACCGTAGTGCGCCGTGTCCAGCACGTCGTCGGAACGTGCCGCGCGGCTGAAATCCAGGTGCAGCACGGCATCGACGACGAACGGCTGGCCGTCGCGCCGCTCGAAATCAAACACTCCGTGGTGGCCGACGGCGGTGACGCCGCTCAGCGTGATCTGGTCCATGGTGGCTTTCCGGTTCAGTTATCGCCGGCGGCGGGTACAGCGCGAACATCTGCCGGGCTCATCCCGGCGGCGACCTTGACAGCATCGAGGCTGGGCCCGACGTCGTGCACGCGGACAGCCCAGGCGCCGCGGGAGGCGCTGATGGCGGTGACCGCAGCGGTGGCCGCGTCGCGTTCGGCCGGCGGGGCGGCCTTGCCGGCCACGGACAGGAGGCTGCCCAGGAAGCGTTTGCGGGAGGCGGCGACAAGAACCTTATGACCCATGGCCTGCAGCACGTCGAGGTTCTGCAGCAGCTCCCAGTTCTGCGCGTCGGTCTTGGAAAAGCCCAGGCCCGGATCAACAATTATCTGCTCCGGGCTGACACCTGCGGCGTAGAGCTTGTCCCGGACGCCCGCCAGTTCCGCGACGACGTCAGCAGCCACGTTCCCGTAGTCCGTCAGCGTGTCCATTGTGCCCGCTGTGCCCCGGCGGTGTGTGAGGACGTAGGGAGCCTTGCTGCGGGCCACGAGCTCAGCCATTTCGGGTTCAATGCTCAGGCCGGAGACGTCGTTGATGATGACGGCGCCTGCCTGCAGCGCCGCGGCCGCGGTGGCGGCGTGGGTGGTATCGATGCTGACCAGCGCCCCGGCCTTCGCCAGGGCGGCGATGACTGGAAGCACCCGCCGCTGCTCCTCGTCGGGCTCCACTTCGGTGGCTCCCGGGCGGGTGGACTCGCCGCCGACATCGATGATGTCCGCGCCGGCGTAGAACATCCGCAGCCCGGCGGCGATGGCGGTGTCGGCGGTGGCGTGCTGGCCGCCGTCGCTGAAGGAGTCCGGGGTGACATTCAGGATGGCCATCAGCAGTGTCCGGTCAGTGGGCAGGGCTTCGAATGTTGCCGCGCGGCGTGCCTTGCGCACTACTGGCAGGGGCGACGTCGCCGGTCCGGTTCCGGGGGCTGCAGCTAGGGAGTCCATTGTCTGTGGTGTTACCTTCCGATAATGAGGCTCATGGCTTCGGCGCGGGTGGCCGGGTCATGGAGTTGCCCGCGTACCGCACTGGTGACGGTCCTGGCACCGGGCTTGCGGATGCCGCGCATGGACATGCACAGGTGTTCACATTCGACGACGACGATTGCGCCGCGCGGCTTGAGATGGGTGACGAGGGCCTCGACGATCTGGGTGGTGAGGCGTTCCTGGACCTGGGGGCGGCGGGCGAACATGTCCACCAGCCGCGCCAATTTGCTCAGCCCGGTCACTTTCCCGTCGTGGGAGGGGATGTACCCCACATGGGCGACCCCGTGGAACGGCACCAGATGGTGCTCGCAGGTGGAATAGAACGGGATGTCCTTGACCAGGACCAGTTCCTCGTGGTCCAGGTCGAAGGTTGTGGCGAGAATCTCTGCCGGGTCATGGTGCAGTCCGGCGAAAATCTCGGTGTACGCCTTGGCGACCCGTTTCGGCGTGTCCATAAGGCCGCTGCGGTCCGGGTCCTCGCCGATGGCCAGCAGGATTTCGCGGACGGCCGCCTCAATCCGGGCTTGGTCCACAACGGCGGGGACAGCGGCTGAGGCTCCCGCCACCAAAGAGCCGGTGGCGGGAGCGTCGTCGTCATTGAAGAAAGAAGTCACTGAAGAAGCCTAGCCGGGATGGCCGTCAGGCCCGAGATCCGTTACACCGCCCTGGAACGGCTCCTGTCCGGGGACGCCTTGGGCGTGCGGCGGGAAGGTGTCCAGCGGTTCCTCGAGCCGGGCTTCCTTGGCCTCTTCCTGCGCTTCGCGTTCTGCCTTCTCCCGGCGGGACTCCACCGGGCCGACGTCCTGGATCGGGCGGGTTTCCTTGGAGAGCCAGATCTCACGGAAATCACGCTTGCGGATGTGGGTGAAGACCTGTGCGATTTCCGCCTGGTTCAACGTTTCGCGTTCCAGCAGTTCAAGGGCCAACTGGTCCAGGACATCGCGGTTCTCGATCAGGATGGCGTACGCCTCGTCGTGCGCGCCCTCGATCAGGCGGCGGACTTCCTCGTCGACGATGTAGGCGATCTGGTCCGAGTAGTTGCGCTCGTGTCCGGCGTCGCGGCCCAGGAACGGTTCGCCGCCGCCCTGGCCCAGGCGCACCGCGCCGACCCGTTCGCTCATGCCGAACTCGGTGACCATTTTACGGGCGATGCCGGTGGCCTTTTCGATGTCATTGGACGCCCCGGTGGACGGGTCGTGGAAGACGAGTTCCTCCGCGACGCGGCCGCCCATGGCGTAAGCCATCTGGTCGAGCAGTTCGTTGCGGGTCACGGAGTACTTGTCATTCTCCGGAACCACCATGGTGTAACCCAGGGCACGGCCGCGGGGCAAAATGGTGATCTTGGTGACCGGAGCGGAATTCCGCAGCGCCGCCGCCACCAGGGCGTGGCCGCCTTCGTGATAGGCCGTGACCTTGCGCTCGTGTTCCTTCATCACGCGGCTGCGCTTCTGCGGACCGGCCATTACACGGTCAATGGCTTCGTCCAGGGCGCGGTCGTCAATGAGGTTGGCATTCGAGCGGGCCGTCAGCAGGGCGGCCTCGTTAAGGACGTTGGCCAGGTCAGCGCCGGTGTAGCCGGGGGGTCTTTTTGGCCACGGCCCTCAGGTCGACGCCGGGAGCCATCGGCTTGCCCTTGGCATGGACCTGCAGGATCTGGTCACGGCCGATCAGGTCCGGGGCCTCGACGGAGATCTGGCGGTCAAAGCGTCCCGGCCGCAGCAGGGCCGGGTCCAGGACGTCGGGCCGGTTGGTGGCGGCGATCAGGATGACATTGGTCTTAACGTCAAAGCCGTCCATCTCGACCAGCAGCTGGTTGAGGGTTTGCTCACGTTCGTCGTTGCCGCCGCCGATGCCGGCACCGCGGTGGCGTCCGACGGCGTCGATCTCGTCCACGAATATGATGGCCGGCGCATTTGCCTTGGCCTGCTCGAACAGGTCACGGACGCGGGAAGCGCCGACGCCGACGAACATCTCAACAAAATCGGAACCGGAGATCGAGAAGAACGGCACCCCGGCCTCGCCGGCAACGGCACGGGCCAACAGGGTCTTGCCGGTTCCCGGCGGACCGTAGAGCAGCACGCCTTTGGGGATCTTGGCGCCAACGGCCTGGAACTTCGCCGGCTCCTGGAGGAACTCCTTGATTTCTTCGAGTTCCTCGACGGCCTCGTCAGCTCCGGCGACGTCGCCGAAGGTGACCTGCGGCATGTCCTTGTTCACCAGCTTGGCCTTGGACTTGCCGAACTGCATCACCTTGGAACCGCCGCCCTGCATGCGGGAGAGCAGGAACCAGAACAGGACGCCGAGCAGGATAACCGGGATCAGGAGGGAGAACAGTCCGGCGAACCAGTTGTTCTCGACCGGCTGGTCGGTGTAGCCGCTGGGCGGGCGGGAGTCCGTGACGGCCTTAACGACGTCGGCGGCGCGGGCATTGACGTAGTAGAACTGGATGTTCTTGCCCTTGTCCTGCCCGTCAACCTGCAGGTTGTCCTTCAGGATCAGGTCCACGCGGTTTTCCGCGTCGAAGATCTTCGCCTGTTCAACCTTGCCACCGTCGGTCAGCAGCGCGAGGCCCTTGTCGGTGTCGATCCGGGCCGCGCCGCCCGGTGAAAGGGTGGCAAAGGCCAGCAGGAGCATGCCAACTACAACGACAATCCAGATGCCGGGGCCCTTGAAGAAACTCTTAGCTTTCATCTGTGCGGGGCAGGCCCCGTCCCTCCTGGTAGTGCTGCACGGCGACCGATCTGCGCGCGTGTGGTGCTGCGTCAGCTTCTAGCTATACACCGTCGCTGTAGCTCACGCACGGTGAAGTCCAAAAGTTCCCTGAGGGCGTAGCGGGGCCGGGCATGGCCGGCCCCGCGGCGGAGCTTTGCGGTGTCCGCAGCGTCGGTGTGCTACTCGTAGACGTGCGGCGCGAGCGTTCCGACGAAGTCCAGGTTCCGGTACTTCTCGGCGTAGTCCAGGCCGTAACCGACCACGAACTCGTTGGGGATGTCATAGCCGACGTACTTGACGTCGATCTGGACCTTCAAAGCCGTGGGCTTGCGGAATGCGGTGCAGATTTCCACGGAGGCCGTGCCACGGGATTCCAGGTTGGTTTTGAGCCAGGACAGGGTCAGGCCGGAGTCGATGATGTCCTCGACGATCAGGACGTCCTTGCCCATGAGGTCCGTGTCCAGGTCTTTGAGGATGCGGACCACGCCGGAGGACTGCGTGCCGGAGCCGTAGGACGAGACGGCCATCCAGTCCATCGAGACGTGGCTGTGGAGTGCGCGGGCGAGGTCGGCCATGACCATCACGGCGCCCTTGAGCACGCCGACGATCAGCAGATCGCGGCCTTCATAGTCCTTGTCGATCTGGGCAGCCAGTTCGGTGATCCGGGTCTGGATCTGCTCCTTGGAGTACAGAACGTGCTTAAGATCTGCCTGGACGTCGTTTGAATCCACCAATAACTCCTGTGTAGATGCGGGGGCGACTATATCTGGGGCGGTTTTTGAGGCCGGAATACAAGCTTCCCACAGCGGGCCGCCCCGCGGGGAACACTTCCGGGCCCGGACGGCCCTTCGGCGAGCAGCTGGACGAGCGGGAGCCGGTAGACGTTGACCCCGCCGGCAAGCTCCACGGGACCGGCCGATCCCCGCCGCCGGAGGAGGGCTTCCGCGGCGAGCAACCGCTGGTAGCTGGGCTGCTGGCCTCCGACGGCGGCCGCGGCCTTGGCGATGACCCGGAACCTGATGGCCGGCGCGAGCCCGCGCAGGGCTTCCTCCGGGAGGCTGATGGTTGTTCCGGATTGTTCCCGGAGGCTGAGGAAGGTGTCATTCGCCACGTCCTCGAGGTAGTCGGCGTCCAACTGCAGGATCGCCGCGGTCCGTGCGAGCGACTCGGCAACGCCCGGACCAAGCTTCTGCTCAAGCAGCGGAAGCACCTCGACCCGGGTCCGCGACCGTGCAAACGCGGGATCCACGTTGCTCGGATCGTGCCAGGGCTCAAGCCCCTCAGCCGCGCAGATTGCGAGGGTGTCGGCGCGGCGCAGCCCCAGGAAGGGCCGCAACAGCTTGTCGCGGGCGGGCCGCATCCCCGCCAGGGAGCGCGTCCCCGAACCGCGGGCGAGCCCCAGCAGTACCTGTTCGGCCTGGTCATCGAGGGTGTGGCCGAGGAGGATGGCGCCGGCGCCGTCGTCAGCTGCAGCGGCGTTCAACGCTGCGTGCCGGGCGTCCCGGGCGGCTGCCTCCGGGCCCACCCCGGTGGAAGCGACCTCGACGGCCCTGACGTGTACCGGCGAGAGGCCCAGATCCCGCAGGGTCGCGGCGGCGGCGGCGGCAACACCGGCGGAGCCGGGCTGCAGCTGGTGGTCCACCACCACGGCGCCCACGGAGACGGGATGGCCGTCCACGTGGCCGCGGCGGCCGAAGTGGGCAGCGGCCGCCGCGAGGGCCAGTGAGTCGGGTCCGCCGCTGCAGGCGACCAGGATCCGCTCGGGGTATCCTGCTGCGCCCAGCGACTCCTGCAGCATTTTCCGTGCCGTGCCGACGACTGGCGCCAGCCGGCCCGGCCGGCGTCGTTCGCTGGAGGCAGGGCTGGGCGTCACGGAACTAATGCCCCATCCGTTCGAGCCAGAGCCTGGAGTTGTGAATTTCGGTCTCGCTGGGCAAGTGTTCCGCGGACTCCCAGACCTTGTTGAACCCCTCCATGCCGGCCACGTCCACTACTTCGCGCACGAACTTCGAACCGTCGCTGTACTGGCGCATCTTCGCGTCCAGCCCGAGCAGGTTGCGGATGAACTTCTCAATCACGCCGCGGTCCTTCGACCGGGTATTAAAGCGCTGCCGGATGGTCTTCACGGAGGGCACAATGCTGGCGTCGACAGCATCCATCACCACGTTGGCGTGCCCTTCCAGCAAGCTCATCAGGGCGGTCAGGCGGGAGATCGCGGCCTTTTCCTCGGGGTTCTGCAGCAGGTCGAGGATGGCTCCCCGGCTGGGCGCGGCGCCGGACGCGGTGCGGTCCTTGAGCGACTTCGCTGCGGCGGAGGCCCGTTCCATCAGGGAGTCAACGTTGCCAAGCAGCTGGCCGCTGAGGCTTTCGATCTCGTCCAGCATGTGATGCCGAAGCCAGGGCGCGGCGGCGAACTGCACCCGGTGGGTTTGTTCGTGCAGGCAGACCCACAGCCGGAAATCCTCGGGTTCGACGTTAATTTCGCGTTCGACGGAGATGATGTTCGGGGCGACGAGGAGCAACCGCCCGGCGGCGGGCGCGGTGGAGTTCTCGGCCAGGGCGGAGAAGGGGTCATATTGGCCCAGGACCTTGCTGGAGAGGAACGCGAGGATCGCCCCCAGCTGGCCGCCCGTAATGGCCCCGCTGACACTGGCCGCGCCGGGGTTCAGGGTCCCGCGGCGGCCCTCCAGCATCTTTTCCATCGCCGGTTGCAGCATTACGGCGAAACTCTGGGTATTGGCCTTGGCCCAAGAGGCGCGGTCCACCACCAGGACCGAGGAGTCGCGGAGGTCGCGGGCGGCTTCGAGACCGGTGATGCTATGGACGTGCGGTACCGAAATGTCCGCCATCAGGCGCAGGTTGTCCACGGCAGCTTCGATGTCCGCCGCTGCCAGGATAGGTCCGGCGGGTGTGAGCCGGGCGGCAGTGGAAGCGGCCAGCTCCCAGTTGATGAGGGCTTGGACTTGGGCTGACGTCGCGCCGGCAGAGGACTCCATAGGCTCCATCAGATCACAGCGGACTGACAATGCGCCTTAAATTCGTCGGCCGGCGAACGGCCGCGCGCGTCAGCGGCAGCCGCACCCGGCCAGGACGGACGCGGCGCGGTCCAGCGCGGCCTTATTCGCCGCCCCCGGCGTCAGTCCGTTGCCAATGAAGGAAAACACCAGGAGCCTGCCGTCGGCGTCCACCACGTAGCCGCTGAGCGCAAGGACGGTGTTCAGCGTCCCGGTTTTGGCCCGAACCAGGCCCGCGCCGCGCGCCGTGGCCGCATCCACGTACCGGTCCCCCAGCGTTCCGGTGAGCCCGGCGACCGGAAATCCGGCCAGGGCGGCCCGCAGCCGGGTGTCCGTCCCCGACGTGATGGCCCGAACCACCCCGGCAAGCTGGCGGGCGGACACCTGGTTGTCCAGGGCCAGGCCGGAGACGTCAGCTGCGCGCAGTGTGCCGGCAGGGATCTCCAGGTCGTCGAGCTGCTCCAGAACGGCCGCGACGGCGCCGTCGTTACTGCCGGTTTTACCGGCCGCGATTGCCGCCATCCGGCCCATCGTCTCGGCGAGGTAGTTGTCCGAGGTGCGCAGCAGCAGGTCCACCTGCTGGCCGACAGTCGCGGACTGGACCTCGGCCAGGACCCGGGCTTCAGCATCGCCTTCGGCATTTCCCGCGGGGACCCGTCCAACGCCGGGCGCCACCGAGAGCCCGGCCGCTGCGGCCGCCGTCGAAAGCTGGGCGTAAAAGGCTTCGGCGGCGGTCATCGCGGCGTCCTGCGGGCGGGGCCCGGTGGTGCTGGCCGGGTCGAAACGGGCGGAGTTCAGTGCCAGCGGAAACAGCGGCGCTACCTCACCCGCTGCAACATCCTCCGGGCTCCAGGCCGGGTTCAGAGCGGGGCCGGTGAACAGGGAGTCGTCAAGTTGCACCGTCAAGGGAACGGTGACGTTCCCTGCCACCAGCGCCCGGACAGTGGACTGTGCCAAGGTAGCGAGTCCGGCGTGGCCCAGTACGGCGTCGGGCACCGATTCCCCGGCGCCGAGCAGCACGTCCCCCCCGCCGGTGAGCACCACAGTTCCGGGGGCACCGCCCGCCACTGCCCTGGTGCTGAAGCGGCGCTCCGGTCCGAGGGTGCGCAGGGCAGCGGCGGCCGTGAGCAGCTTCATGTTGGAGGCGGGAACGCGGACCGCGTCGCCGGAACGGTCGAATAATACGTCCCCGGTGAGGGCATCCTGCACCATCCCGGTAAAGTCCCCGGCACCGTCGGTCTTGAGGGTTTCGTTCAGTTGCGCCGCGAGGTCACCCGGTGCCGGACGAGGGGCGGCGGCAGTGAGCGGTCCGATGCCGCCGCTGCCGTCGGCGGTGCCGCCGCGGGGGGCCAGCGTACCGGGGACCTGCTGCCAGGTCGGGGTATTTTCGCCCGTGGCCGCCGAAGACGCGGGGCCGAGGAACGCCGGTGCCAGCGCGACGCCGGCAGGGAGGGCGAGCGCCGCCACCAATAGGGTCTGGAGCAGCAGCGGAAGGTTCCGCCGCAGCGGCCCGGTCGCCGGGCCCGCGCCCGGCCGGCTCGTTCTGCGTTTCATCCTGCTACTGGTCCTTTAGTCCTGAAATGTCCCCACTAGTTCCTGAAACCAGCGCCTCTCGCTATATCCTCAATAGTAGTCGGCGGCACCGGCAACCTCTTGTGAGTGTGTGCCGCGCACCCCTGAAAACCGCGCACCCCTGAATTCGTCAAGGAGTATTCCATGAAGCATGACGTGACCATCGAGATCCCCAAGGGATCACGCGTCAAGTACGAAGTCGACCATAAGACCGGCCGCGTCCGCCTGGACCGCGTCCTCTTCACCTCCATGCAGTACCCCACGCACTACGGGTTCTTCGAGAACACCTTGGGCGAAGACGGCGACCCGCTGGACGCCCTTGTGCTGCTGCAGGACTTCGACCTGCACCCCGGCGTTATCGTCGAGTCACGCCCCATCGGCGTGTTCAACATGACCGACGACGGCGGCGGCGACGCGAAAGTGCTCTGCGTGCCGACCGATGCCCGGTTCGATCACATCAACGAGATCACCGACGTCAGTGAATTCCTGATCCGGGAAATCGAGCACTTCTTCACCCGCTACAAGGACCTGGAGCCGGGCAAGTGGGTCAAGGCTGAGGGCTGGGGCGACCGTGCTGCCGCCGAAGCCGAGCTTGAGGCGTCGATAAAGCGTTACGTTCCCCACACGCACTAACGTTCCGAAACTCCAACGCGGGGTCGTTGACCGCCCATCCGGCTTCCGGATGTGGCTGTCACCGGCCCCGCGTTTGCCGCTTAAGCGCAGAGCCAAGCGCAGCGCAAACTACGTTGGGGCTGTCAGTGGCAGGTCAGGAATGTGTGAAATTGTTGGCTCATGAACGACGATCCTGCCTTTAGTCCACCCAGCGGTCCGGTCACCGGATGGCGGGACGGCGAGGTGCTGCGTGCCAGCGGAATTCCCTATGCCAGCGCCGGACGGTTCCAGCCGCCGGTGCCTGTACCTGACCGGACCGCTGTCCTCGCGGCGACTTCCCTTTCGCCGGCTTGCCCGCAGGCTCCGGTACCTTTCCTGGATGAGATCCTCGGCACCCGGTACGGGGAGCTTCCCGGCAGCGAGGACTGCCAGCGGCTCTCGATCACCATGCCGGCCGGGCTCACCGCGCACGAGCGTGTGCCGGTGATGGTGTGGCTTCATGGCGGGTCCTACACGTCCGGCTCCGGGGACTTGGCGATCTTCGACCCCAAGTCCCTTGTGGCCGAAAACCGGGTGATCGTGGTGTCCGTGACCTACCGGCTGGGCCTGTTTGGTTACCTGGCAAGCGGCACCGGCCGGCCCGCTAACCTGGGCCTCCTGGACCAGCTTGAGGCGTTCCGCTGGGTCCAGCGCAACATCAGCGCCTTCGGCGGCGACCCGGGAAACGTCACGGCCTTCGGACAGTCCGCCGGCGGGGACGCCGTCGCTCACCTGATGGCAACGGCGGAAGCCCCCGCCCTCTTCCGGCGGGCCATTATTCAAAGCGCACCCCTCGGCATTACCCGGGGTCGGGAAAAGATGAGCCACGCGATGGGCATCGCGGCGCAAACCGTTACCAAGGACACACCGGCGATGGAAGTTGTCGAGATCGAGGGGCACGTTTCGCAGGTGGCCCGGAAGTTCGGGCTGATAGCAGCCATGCCGTTCGGCACCCAGTACGGGCACGCCCCGCTGCCGCGGGAATCCGCGATCGAGGACGCATGGAACAACACTGCTGCCGGGATTGAGGTTTTGATCGGACACACCTCCGAGGAAGCCCGGATGTTCCTGCCGCGCAACCGCACCGTCAGCGCTGTGGCCAAGGTCCCGCTGCTCGGGGCCGCCATCGTGCGGGGCATCAACTGGGCCGTCACCGAGGCCGTGTATGGCCGGTCCGCCAGGAAGTTCGCCAAGCGGCACGCCCGGGCCGGCGGCACCGCCTACAGTTACGTGCTGTCCTGGGCCGCGCCCGGAAACGTCTATGGTGCCGCGCACACCGTAGACCTGCCCCTGCTGTTCGGAGACCAAAAGACCTGGGAAGGGGCGGGGCTGCTCGCAGGTGCCGACTGGGCGGAAATTAACGCCCAGGGCAGGGAGCTCCGCGCCGTGTGGGCCCGTTTCGCCGCCGGGGAGGGCCTCGGGCGCCGCGGCGGGATTCCCGGCGCCCTGCGCTACCACGCCGTCTGAGCCGCAGGAGAACTGCGGCCGAGGTCCTGAATGCTGATCCTGCCGAAACCAACGGTCAGGATCAGCTGCTTTCCGGGCCTCCGCAGCCGCCGCAGCCGGCACCGGAACCAGTCTCCTTTTGTGCTGGCGCGCCGTCCCGCCGGCACCGCTTTGGCGCTCTTGCCTGACGCATTCCACCGGGTAGTGTGGATCCAGAATGTTCACGCTGACGATCAACCAAACCGACAGCCGGCGCGACGGCGATTGCGTGCCCCAGCTCCTCAAGGACCTGCGGCACATCCCGGCGCGCCTGGACTTCGACCGCTCGGTCGAAGATGAGGTCCAGGGCATTGTGGACTGTTCCCTGCAGGCCGTCGAAGCGGCGCTGATCGCCCTGCGGACAGGCAGCTGGTACGTCGGCATCGGTGTCGGCCCGGTCAATGAACCCCTGCCGAACCAGATCAAGGACGCCTCCGGGCACGGCCTCATTTATGCCCGCCGGGCCGTGGACCGGCTGCGCAACGGCAAGGACCGGATCCCGGTGGCCGTTGAAGGCCCGCTTGCAGACCTCGCCGCGGAGTCGGAGGCCGTCCTGCGGCTGCTCGGTCAGATCGTGCACGACCGCAGCCTTGCCGAGTGGCGGGTGCTGGACCTGCTGACTCCCGGGGTCCGCGGACAGCAAAAGGCGGTGGCTGAGGAACTCGGGATTACCACCCAGGCTGTCAGCAAGGCAGTGGCGCGCGCGCAGTGGAATGAGGAACACGCGGCGCGCCCCGCCGCGGCCAGGCTCCTGGGCCTCATCCTCGAAGCGCGCTGACACCCCGCCCGGTCCGGCTAGGGCAGCAGGCTGCGCAGCACGTGGGCGGCACCGTCGTCATACACGGAGTGGGTGACCTCGTTTGCGGCGGCGATGACCTCCTCGGGCGCCTGGCCCATGGCGACGCCGCGCGCCGCCCAGCCGAGCATCTCGATGTCATTGCGGCCGTCGCCGACGGCAACGGTGTGGTGCGGTTCGATGCTCAGCCGTCCGCGGAGCTGCTCGAGCGCACTCGCCTTGGTGACTCCGGCGGCGGCGATGTCCAGCCACGCCGTCCAGCCCACGGAGTAGGTCACCCCGGCAAGGCCGATGTGGCGGATGGCGGTGTTGAACTCTTCGGGCGTGTTTTCGGTGCTGAAGACAACAACGCGCACGGCAGTGGCTTCCAGCATGGTCTGGAAGTCCACGCCGATGGCCTCAACGCCGAAACTGGCGTCCTGGAAGCGCTCGGTGGAGAGGAAGTTGCCGTCCGCATCCTCCAGCGCATACTTTGCCGAGGGCAGCCGCTTGCGCAGTGCTCTGAGCGCGGGCCCGGGGTCGAAGGTTGCCTTGTGCATGATCTCGTAGCCCTCGGACAGGCCTGAATCCAGACGCAACGTGACGCCGCCGTTGGAGCAGACCGCATAGCCGTTTTCAATGCCGATATGTTCAATGATGGGCAGGGTCGCATTCAGCGACCGCCCCGTCGCGATGGTCACGTGGTGGCCCGCCGCCACAACATCCCGGGCGGCTTCGCGGACGGGAACGGACATATGGCCGTCGTGGTCCACGAGGGTGCCGTCGACGTCGAGCGCGACCATCAGCTTGTGGCCGGCGCTGTTGTTCTGGTTAGTGTCTCGCCGGTCATCGTTGCCGGCGACTGAAGTTTCAGTCATTGTTGTCATCTAACAAGTAGAGCAGACACCCCTGACACCCGCTAGGACGCAGGCCACAACGGGTGGTAAACCCGGGGTGAACAGCTGTTGACCCCGGGTCCCGCCGCACGCGGCGGAACCCGGGCCGGGCGCAGTCGGCTCAGATGACCGGGAAGACCGTCATGCCGCCGAGATACTTCTGCAGTGCCTGCGGGATGTTAACGGAGCCGTCCGGGTTCTGGTGGTGCTCCAGGATGGCCACGATCCAGCGGGTGGTCGCCAAGGTGCCGTTGAGCGTGGCGACCGCACGGGTGCCCTTGGGGGCGCCGTCCTCGTTCAGCACACGTTCGCGGATGTTGAGCCGGCGCGCCTGGTACGTGGTGCAGTTGGAAGTCGAGGTCAGCTCGCGGTACGCCCCCTGCGTCGGAACCCAGGCCTCGCAGTCGAACTTGCGCGCCGCGGAGTTGCCGAGGTCACCGGCTGCGGTGTCAATCACCCGGTAGGGCAGCTCGCACTTGGCCAGCATCTCCTCTTCCCAAGCCAGCAGCCGGGCGTGCTCGGCCGCAGCTTCCTCGACCGTGGTGTAGACAAACATCTCCACCTTGTTGAACTGGTGGACCCGGATGATGCCGCGGGTGTCTTTGCCGTGCGAGCCAGCCTCACGCCGGTAGCACGAACTCTGCCCGGCGAAGCGGATCGGACCGTTGGAGAGGTCCAGGATTTCATCGGCGTGGTAGCCGGCGAGGGCCACTTCGGAGGTGCCCACGAGGTACAGATCGTCCTCCGCGAGCCGGTAAATCTCGGCGTCGTGCTTAACGTCGAATCCGGTGCCCTGCATGGTCTCCGGGCGCACCAGCGTCGGGGTGATCATCGGCACAAAGCCTGCGTCGATGGCCTGCTCCATGGCCATCTGCAGCAGCGCCATTTCCAGCCGCGCCCCGGCCCCGCGCAGGAAGTAGAAGCGCGAACCGGATACTTTGGCACCGCGCTCCATGTCGATGGCGCCGATCAGCTCACCGATTTCCAGGTGGTCCTTCGGCTCGAAGTCGTTAAATTCGCGGGGAGTGCCGACGGCCTTGAGGACTATGTAGTCGTCTTCCCCGCCCGGTGGGACACCGTCCTCGATGAGGTTGGGAATGCCGCGCAGCAGTTCCTCGTGAGCGGACTGTGCGACGTCGGCCTCAGCCGAGGCTGCTTTGACCTCACCGGCGAGGACCTTGACCTCGGCCAGCAGGGCCTGCTTCTCCTCGCCCTTGGCCTGCGCCACCCTCTTTCCGAAGACATTCTGCTCGGCCCTGAGGTTCTCGAAGCGGATCAGGGCCGCACGCCGGGTCGAGTCCGCTGCGATGATCGCGTCCACCACGGATTCATCGGCACCGCGGGCGCGCTGGCTGGCCCGGAACGTGTCCGGATTTTCGCTGAGGTCTTTTACGTCGATCACCTGATAAGAGTATCCAATTCGGGCGCCTGCACCGGGCAACCAAGTCACCGTCCACCGGCGGGATAGTGTTGGAGCACAATGCGCGACTGGCTGCTCTACCTCGTCATCGCTGGAGTTCTGGCGTTTGCCGTCTCCAGCTGGTGGGGGTGCGCAAGCTCAAAGCCAGGCACAGCCGCAGCACCGTGTCGGAGGAAACGCACAGCCCGGGCCTTGGCCAGCAGAAGGTCGCAGTGGTGATGAACCCGATCAAGGCCCGATCAGGCGAGGCCCGGACACTGATAGCGAATGCCTGCGCAGCAGCGGGCTGGGCGCCGCCGCAGTTTTACGAAACTACTGCCGCGGACCCGGGCTTCTCGCAAGCGCGGGCCGCTGTCCAGTCCGGCGCCGACGTCGTACTGGTGGGCGGCGGCGACGGCACGGTCCGGGTAGTGGCGGATATTCTGGCCGGCACGGAAACCGCCATGGGCCTGATCCCGCTGGGCACCGGCAACCTGCTGGCCCGCAATATCCACCTTGACGTGGGCGACCTGCGCGCGAGCGTCCAGACTGCCCTGTTCGGTCAGCAACGCTTTATTGATACGGCGCGGATGACGGTGGAGAACGCCCGCACCAACGAATCGGCGGAACACACCTTCTTGGTCATCGCCGGCATCGGAATGGACGCAGAGGTCATCGGCGACACCAATGACGGGCTCAAGAAAGCTGTGGGCTGGCTGGCTTACACCGAAGCGGGGGTCCGGCATCTCCCGGGCC
This sequence comes from Arthrobacter sp. H16F315, assembly GCF_024124825.1. GTDB lineage: Bacteria > Actinomycetota > Actinomycetes > Actinomycetales > Micrococcaceae > Arthrobacter. Next base: position 744,047 of record NZ_JAMXSS010000002.1, read on the forward strand.
GCCGCAAGAAGGTGACCATCTCACTGGACGACCAGCCGGAGCAGAGCCGGAAGATCCGCAGCGTACTGTTCGCGAACTGCGGGCTGATCCCCGGCGGGATTGATTTCATTCCGCAGGCGATGATTGATGACGGGATGCTCGACGTGGTGGTGATGAGCCCGCGCAGTGCGATCGGCTGGCTGGCGATGTACTGGAAGATTGTGCTCAAACACAAGAGAAACCTGCCGGTGATGGCGTTTTACCGCTCCGGAAAGATCATCATCCGCTGTCCGGAACCAATGCCCACACAGGTCGACGGCGATCCGTCCGGAGAGGCCACGAAGGTCACCGTACAGGTTGCCCCCGGCTCGCTGCTCGTCCGCGTCAAGGACGGCACCGAGCAAGGCTAGGCGCTGGTTTCCGTCGCCGCCGCTGCGGACTTTTTCGCCTCCGCGGCAGCCTTGGCGGCGCGCGCCTCGGACTGCTCCCGGATCATTGCCTGCTCCTCTTCGAAGCGCAGCCGGTCTGCACGGTCGGCGTCGTCGCCGTCCCAGTCCTGATTGTCAGCGGTCGGCTTCGGGTTCACGATCATTCCCTGGCCGTCATTTTCAAGGCTGGTATCTGCCATAACCTGCTCCCTCGTAGAGGACTTCCCCAATATGGATCAGGCAAGCATACGCACAGTTGCAGAGGGGCGGAAGTGCGGCATGCGGCATTTGTCTACGCTGTGGGCGAAGCGCCCGGCGTATATACCGGCACCACTGATGCTCCCGAGAGTATGTCTTTTACCCAGGCATGGGCGGCACGGAAGGCCTGGTCCGAGGTGTGCGGCTCCACGATGGTGCGCTGGCCGTCCGCGCGTCCGTAAGACCCGAGGAAACGGGTTGCCGGGCTGATCCGGTGCAGGCCGGCGAGGGCGTCTGCAACCCGGGCATCCGCCACGTGTCCGTCGGCGTCAATGCTGAAGAAGTAGTGGCCAAGGTATTGGCCGGTAGGCCGTGATTCGATCCGGCTCAGGTTCACACCGCGGGTCGCGAACTGGTCAAGGATTTCCATCAATGCACCGGGGCGGTCTTCGGGCAGCGGAACCACGACCGTGGTCTTGTCCGCGCCGGTGGGTTCGGTCAGCCGGCCGGGCCGGCCCACCAGCACAAAGCGTGTCACCGCACCCGGATTGTCCCCGATATTCTCCGCCAGGACGTGGAGTCCTGACTGCTTCGCGGCCACAATCGGGGCGCAGATGGCGGCGTCGTAGTGGATATCGCCTTCGAGCAAGCCCATCGCCGCTGCAGCAGTGGAGGAACCCGGGATATATTCAGCATTAGGAATATATTTTTCTGCCCACAGCCGGCACTGCGCCCAGGCGTGGCCGTGGGTGGAGATCCGGCGGATATCTTCGATCCGGGTGCCGGGCCGGGCCACCAGCACAAAGCTGATCGATACCAGGGCTTCGCGCAGGATCCGGAGTTCCTGTCCGGTGGCGATTGCGTCCAGGGTTGCCGTGACGCCGCCTTCCACGGAGTTCTCGATCGGCACCATGGCGGCGTCCGCAGAGCCGTCGCGGACCTTATCCAGCGCCGAGTTGACGTTCGAGGACGGAATACGGATTGCTTCCGCAGCATCGGGAACCTGCATCAGGGCAGCCTCGGTGAAGGTGCCCGCGGGTCCGAGGAAGGTATACGTCACAGGTAATGCGGGCATCGGCGCTTCTTTCTTCAGCTACAGGATGACGGGCTTGAGTCCGTTGTCGGACACCAGCGGCATTCCGGTTTCCAGCCACTGGTCCATGCCGCCGGCCACGTTCAGGGCGGAGTACCCCTGTCCGGATAGCCACTGGGCGGCGCGCAAGGAACGGCCACCGGTGCGGCAGATAACAAAAACGTCCTCGTCCGGGTCGAGGTCCTCGAGCCGCGCCGGGAGCTGGTCCAGCGGGATGTGGAGGGCGCCGGCCGCGTGGCCCGCCACCCACTCGTAGTCTTCGCGGACGTCGAGGATCCGGGCCCCTTCAGGGATGTCGGACACGGTCACTGTGTCAAAGTCGCTCATGGTCGTCCTTCCGCAGAATGAATGGTCAACCTTCAGCGTATCGCCACCGGCCTGCGCCGCACCCCTACCCGGCGGCAGGTTACGCTTCTGGGATGGCGCACCGGAGACCCACTGGCACAGGGGACATGTCCAGTACCCACCCGCGCGCATGTCCTCCCCCGATGCGGGGCCTGGGCATACGCCCAACATGTCCGCCCGTGGGCCCGGGGGAGTGGGCATGTGCACCGAACCCGAGGTCCACGGCGGCCGGGCGAGCGCTGGAGCCGCGTTTCCTTGGCTGAAATCCACGAACTGACCGCCGTCGAGCTGCGCGATGCCCTTCGCCGGGGCGAACTGTCGGCGCGGCAGGCCGCCGGCCACTTCCTGGACCGCATTTCGGCGATAAACCCGCACCTTGGCGCGCTTATCACCGTCACGGCCGAGCAGGGGATGGTCGACGCGGCGGCGGCCGATGACCGCTACGCCCGGTCCGTCCGGGATGGTGCCGGGCTGCCGCTGCTGCACGGGGTGCCGGTGGCGTTTAAGGACCTGACGGACGTCGCCGGAGTTATCACCACCCACGGCAGCGCAGCGCTGGAGCACAAACCCGCCCTGCTCGACGGCGCCCTGGCTGCCAAGCTCAAAGGCACGGGCGTGGTCTCGCTGGGGAAAACGCAGGTGCCGGAGTTCGGGCTGACGGCCTACAGCGAGAACCGGATCGCGCCGCCCTCCCGCAACCCGCATGCGTTCAGCCGCAGCTCGGGCGGATCCTCCGGTGGAAGTGCAGCTGCGGTGGCCGCCGGCCTGGTGCCGTTCGCGCCGGGATCCGACGGCGGCGGCTCGGTCCGCATTCCGGCTGCCGCCTGCGGAATCGTGGGTCTCAAACCGGGGCGGGGTCTGGTTCCCGCGGGGGAAAGCACCGGGGACGCCGCAGGGCTCGTCGTCGCCGGTCCGCTGGCCCGCTCGGCCGCCGACGCAGCCCTGCTGCTGGACGCGCTCAAGCCCGCCGGTCCGCCGGGGGTCCGCCGGGAGGGCGCACCGGGCTACCTGGAAGACTCAGCGCGAAAACCGCGGACGCTGCGCGTTGGCGTCACCCTGGACAGTCCGTGGCAGACGATTTTCCCGTTCACCCCGGACCCCGAGGCCCTCGACGCACTTGCTGAAGGCGTCCGGTTGCTCGAAGCAGCGGGCCACGAGACCTCCGATGCTTCCATCCGCTACGACAACCGCTACCCGGATGCGTTCACCACGGCCTGGACCGCCGCCGTCGGCAGCGCCCGGATCCTGCCCCAGCGCGAGGCGCTCCTGACGCCCCTCACCCGGACCTTCCGGCGCCGGGCCCAGCAGCGGAGTCCCGCGAAACTCGCCGAATCCCTCGCGTTCCTGCGCCGGTTCCAGCGGGACACGATCGCCCAATACACCGGCTGGGACCTGATCCTGACGCCGGCGTTGGCCCAGACCCCCCGTCCAGTTGGCTGGTTCACCGGAACTGCCCACGGCAACGGCTACTGGCCAGCGGCCGAATGGGCCGGAGACGCCGACGGCGACTACCGCAAGCAGTGCCAGTATGCGCCGTGGTCCTCGATGGTGAACGTATGCGGGCTGCCCGCGATCACCCTTCCGGTGCACTGGACCGGCGGCGCGGCCGGCTCGGGGCTGCCGATGGGAATCCAGCTGATCGGGCCGATGGGCTCCGAGGCCCTGCTGCTGCAACTTGCCACACAGCTGGGCTTCTAGCCTGCCGCCCGGATGAGCCGGGATGATTTCCGCGGACGCGGCCGATACGGTGGAGCTGGGCAACGCCAGGACATGTCCACTCTCTGAGGGCTCCCAACTGAAAGGGAACAATGAAGATCACCGGTGCTGTACTCGAGGAAATCGGGCGCACCCGCCCTTTCGCTGACTCCAGGCCCATCACCATCTCCGAGCTGGAGCTGGAGGGTCCGGGGCCCACCGAGCTGCTGGTGAAGATCGAAGCCGCCGGCATCTGCCACTCGGACCTGAGCGTGGTGGACGGGAACCGGGTGCGCCCGGTGCCGATGCTGCTGGGGCATGAGGCTGCGGGACGCGTCGTCGAGGTCGGCTCTGAGGTCAAGGACCTGGTGCCGGGGCAGCGTGTGGTGATGTCCTTCCTGCCGCGGTGCGAGCAGTGCGGGAACTGCGCTGAGGACGGCCGGCTGCCGTGCAGCGCCGGCTCCCAAAGTAACGGGGAAGGGACGCTCCTGCATGGTTCGATGCGTCTGGACCGAGCCGGCGAGAGGATCTACCACCACCTGGGCGTCTCCGGCTTCGCCACCCACGCCGTCGTGGACCGTGCCTCGGCCGTCCCGGTCGGTGATGACATCCCGGCGGATGTCGCCGCCGTCCTGGGCTGCGCCGTGCTGACCGGCGGCGGTGCGGTGCTGAACGCGGCCCGGCCCCGGCCGCAGGACAGTGTGATGATCGTGGGACTTGGCGGCGTTGGCATGGCCGCGCTGATCACGGCGGTCTCCCAGGGGGTTTCCCGGATCATTGCCGTGGACACGCTCGAGGAAAAGCTCGAACACGCCCGCCGCCTGGGCGCCCACGAGACCTACACCCCGCAGCAGGTCCTGGCGGAGGGCATCAAGGCCCGGTACGTGATCGAATGCGCCGGGAACCCGCGTGCCTTCGAAACCGCTTTTGCCGCGACAGCGGCCGGCGGCACCACCATCACCGCGGGCCTGCCGCACCCGGACGCGCGCGCCCAGATCTCGCCCCTGACCATCACGGCGGAGGCCCGGACCATCGTCGGCAGCTACCTTGGCTCCGCAGTGCCGGCCCGGGACATCCCGAAGTACGCGCAGCTGTGGCGGGAAGGAAAACTGCCGGTCGAGGAGCTGATTTCGTCCCGCATCGCACTGGCGGACATCAACCAGGCCATGGACCAGCTGGCCGACGGGAAAGCGGTGCGCCAAGTCATCATGTTCGACGCCGGGTAGCCTGCCCCCACCCGCCGTTCCCACCGGGTGAGGCTACCGGGTCCCAACGCCGCACCGGAAACATCATCCAGTGACAGCGCACCGCGAAATGACTTGCCCCGGGGCGCCGCGAATGTGACAATCCCGCGGCACACTGTCAGCATTAAGTAAATGAGCACAACTCATTTAACTGATCCCCCCGCTACAACGCCGGGCGATACCTCCTTTTTTGGCCACCCAAAGATGCTGGCCAGCCTCTTCTCCGTAGAAATGTGGGAGCGCTTCTCCTTCTACGGAATGCAAGGCATCCTCCTCTACTACATGTACTTCACGGCTGCCCAGGGCGGCCTGGAGATTGAACAGGGCCTCGCCGCCAGCCTCGTCGGCGCCTACGGCGGCGGGGTGTACCTCTCCACCATCCTCGGCGCCTGGCTCGCGGACCGGCTCTTCGGTTCGGAGCGGGTACTGTTCGGCTCCGCCGTGATGATTATGGCCGGGCACATCGCCCTGGCCCTGGTCCCCGGCATTCCCGGCCTCATCGCCGGCCTCGTGCTGGTGGGTGTCGGTTCCGGCGGCCTGAAGGCCAACGCCACCGCGCTGGTTGGCAGTCTCTACCGGGAGAAGGACGAACGCCGTGACGCCGGCTTCTCAATCTTCTACATGGGCATCAACGCCGGCGCCCTGATCGGCCCGCTGGTCACAGGCTGGCTGCAGGAAAGCCAGGGATTCCACTGGGGCTTCGGCGCCGCCGCCGTCGGGATGGCATTGGGCCTCGGCGTCTACGCCCTGGGCCGCAAGAAGCTGCCCGAGGAATCCCAGCGTGTGGCCAACCCGCTGCCCGCTGCGGAGCGCACCAAGTACGGCCTAGTCTTCGCCGGCATCGCCGCCGTCATTGCTGCGCTGCTCGCCACCGGCGCTGTGAACGCGCAAAACCTGGCCATGTCCATGGCCTACGCCGCAATCGGCGCCTCGGTGCTGTACTTCATCCTGATCTTCAGCAGCAAAAAGGTGGACGGCACCGAACGCCGGCGCGTGGCGGCATTCATCCCGCTGTACATCGCCTCGGCCGCGTTCTGGGCCCTCTTCCAGCAGCAGTTCACCTTCATCGCCGTGTACTCGGAGGAGAAGCTGGACCGCAACCTGTTCGGCTGGGAAATGCCGGCCGCCTGGGTGCAGTCCATCAACCCGGTGTTTATCATCATCTTCGCCGGTATTATGGCCGCGCTCTGGACGCGGCTGGGCCGCAGGCAGCCCGGCTCGGCACTGAAGTTCTCGATCGGCCTCTTTGTGATGGGGCTGGCCTTCCTGGCCTTTATTCCGTTGGCAGGGGAAGGCAAAACCCCGCTCCTGGCACTCGTGGGAATCCTGTTCCTCTTTACCCTCGCGGAACTGTTCCTCTCGCCCATCGGCCTGTCGGTAACCACAAAACTGGCGCCCAAGGCCTTCCACACGCAGATGGTGGCGCTGTTCTTCCTCTCGGTATCCCTGGGCACCACCCTGGCGGGCATATTGGCCGGCTTGTACAACCCGGAGGATGAACTTCCGTACTTCATCGGCATCGGCGGGACCGCCATGCTGCTGGCCGTTGGCATGGCAGCTGCCTCACCGGCGATCAAGAAGCTAATGGGCGGCGTACGCTGAGCCGATGAGTTCCAGGCACCGCCCGTCACTTGAGTCCCGCGTCTACGTCCCCGCCCCCGGCGAGGCGTCCGACGTCGAACTGATGCCGGCGGGCGATGTCACCGACGGCGTGGTGCGGGTGGGCGGAACCATCCGCCGCCCGCACCAGCCGCAGTCACTGGCTGTCGCGGCATACCTCGATTGGCTCGAAGACGCGGAATTTGACGCCTCGCCGCGGTTCCTGGGCCGGGATACGGCCGGCAGGGACGTCCTGACCTTTGTGCCCGGGCAGTGCGCCGGGTCCGTTCCGGAGTTATGGGTGCAGTCCGAGGAACTGCTGGTGTCCGTGGCCCGGATGCTGCGCCGACTGCATACGGCCTCGTCCGGCTTCATCCCGAGGGAGCACCCGTTCCCGCCCAAGGCCGTCCGGCCGGACAGTCCGGACAGCGCCGGGCGCACCTTGGTGTGCCACCTGGATGTGACGCCGCAAAATGTTGTGGTCCGCGGCGGGGTGGCGGTGGGCCTGGTGGACTTCGACCTTGCCGGGCCCTCAACGGCCATTAAGGATTCCTTTAATACGGCGATGCACTGGACACCGCTCCACGACCCGGCCGACCTCTGGCCAGGTTGGGAGTACACAGACCCGTTCCGTCGACTCCGGCTCTTCGCGGACGCCTACGGCTGGGATGACGGCGAACGACGGCGGTTGCCGGCCGTCGGCATCGAGGCCATGGCACTGAGCCGTGAACGGATGCGGCACAACGCCGCGGCACTCGGCGGCGGCTGGGCCCGGATGTGGAACGACGGCGTGGGTGAGCTGATCGGCCGCCGCGGGGCGTGGCTCGAAGCAAACGCCGACGCGCTGGTGGCGGCGCTGACGGCCTAGTTGGCCGCTGGTCCGGGCTTCAGACCGCAACGCCGGTGTAGCGGACACTACCGGCCACGATCGAGATGATCACGATCACCAGGACTGTCAGGGCTATGCCCACATAGCCCAGGACAAGCCCGGCGATGGCCATGCCTTTTCCGCCGGGCTCGCGCCTCAGCGCCAGATGCCCCAGGATGACGGCCGCAATTTGGGGCAGGATAAAAAATCCCAACCCCACAAGGGCGGCGATGCCGCAGCATAAGCTGGCAATGCTCAGGCCCTTGGGTTCGGCGGGGAGCCCGTAATATGCCGGCTGGCCGTAGGCGTTAAACGCGCCGCCGGCCTGCCCGTACGGGGCGGGCGCGCCGGACGGCGACTGCCCATAGGGCGACTGCCCATAGGGCGGCTGCCCGGACGGCTGTTGCGGTGCCGCAGCATAGGGCGCGCCGTAGGGTGCGGCGGGCTGGCCATAGCCCGGGGCGGGCCAGCCGTGCTGCCCCACTCCCGGTCCCTGCCCTGTGGCCGCCGGACCGTAGCCCTCCGGTGTGTCGCCGTTGCCGTGTTTTGGCTGCTCGGTCATGGATTTCCCCTCTTGAAGCCTCTGGACCCAGAGTACCGCCGAGCTGTTCCGCGGGCAGGCCATTTCTTCGTCATAGGAGCCGCAATCCGCCGAAATCGTGTTGACTGCCCCTTCGGTCTGGCATGCTGGTGCCATGGCTAGCCGCGCGGGCACTGTTGCCCAACCCCAAGACCTTGTTGACATCACTGCGCTACTGGACGCGTACTACGACGTATCCCCCGATCTGACGGACCCGGGCCAACGGGTGGCCTTCGGCACCTCCGGCCATCGTGGCTCCAGCCTGAAGGCATCCTTCAACGAACCCCACATCCTTGCCATCACCCAGGCAATCGTGGAGTACCGGGCAGGCCAGGGCATCACCGGACCGCTGTACCTGGCCAAGGACACCCACGCGCTCAGCGAACCGGCGCAGAATTCGGCCCTCGAGGTCCTCGCGGCCAACGGCGTGCACGTGCTGATCGACGCCCGGCACGGCTACACACCCACCCCGGCGCTGAGCCACGCGATCCTCACACACAACAACAACTCTGCCGCCGGTGCCCCCCAGGCTGATGGCATCGTGGTAACCCCCAGCCACAACCCGCCCGGCGACGGCGGGTTTCGGTACAACCCCCGCACGGCGGGCCTGCTGACACCGACGCGACCGGCTGGATCGCCAACCGCGCCAACGAACTGCTGGAAAACGGCTTGCGCGGGGTCAAGCGGATCGCCCTCGCCGAGGCCATGGGCGCCGGCACCACGGGAAAGTTCGACTTCCTCAGCAGCTACGTGGACGATCTCCCCTCCGTCCTGGACCTCAATGCAATCCGGGAGGCCGGCGTCCGGATCGGCGCCGACCCGATGGGCGGCGCATCGGTGGACTACTGGGGCGAGATCGGCGAACGCCACCACCTGAACCTCACAGTGGTCAATCCCACCGTCGACCCGCAGTGGGCCTTTATGACACTCGACTGGGATGAAAAGATCCGGATGGACTGCTCCTCGCCGTCGGCGATGGCATCACTGATCAACAGGATGGCTGCTGGTGCGGACGGGTCCGCAGCCTTCGACGTCGCCACCGGAAATGACGCCGACGCCGACCGGCACGGCATCGTGACGCCCTTTGTTGATGGACAGGGCGGGCTGATGAACCCGAACCACTATCTCGCCGTTGCGATTGACTACCTGTACCGACACCGGACCGGCTGGAACCCGCAGTCCGTGATCGGCAAGACGCTGGTGTCCTCATCCATCATCGACCGGGTGGCTGAAAGCCTGGGACGCAAGCTGGTTGAGGTGCCGGTCGGTTTCAAATGGTTCGTCCCCGGGCTCCTGTCCGGGGAGGGGCCTTCGGCGGCGAGGAATCTGCCGGCGCATCGTTCAACAAAAAAGACGGCAGCGTGTGGACCACGGACAAGGACGGCATCCTGCTGGCCCTGCTGGCCTCGGAGATCACAGCGGTGACGGGCAAGTCGCCGTCGCAGCTCTACCAGGGCCTCACCGATCAATTCGGCGACCCGGTCTACGCACGGATCGACGCAGCGGCCACCCGGGAGCAGAAGGCCGCACTCGGCAAGCTGTCGCCGTCGGACGTTACCGCCACGGAACTGGCAGGTGAAACAATCACGGCCAAGCTGACCGAGGCGCCGGGCAACGGGGCGGCGATCGGCGGGTTTAAGGTCGTCACGGAGAACGCCTGGTTCGCGGCCCGTCCGTCCGGTACCGAGGACGTTTACAAAATCTATGCCGAGTCCTTCAAGGGCGCGGAGCACCTCAAGCAGGTCCAAGCCGAGGCAAAGGCGCTGGTGGACGGCGTCATTTCCTGACCAGGCACACCTGCGGCCCTTGGGCCCTGTTTTAGGGCCCCCAAGAGGGATAAACTCAGGTGCGGCCCCGGATGCGGCCGTGCGCTCAACCGCAGAATTGCGTCCCGAGTGCCTCCGGCCTGTCCCCCATGGTGCCGGAGGCACCTCCGCGCCTGGACACCGCCGGGACCACCCCCTCGCCAGCGGCGGCTTCCCGTCAGAGCGTGCGGACAACGTCCTCGTAGGCGAACTTCGGCTTCGGGGCACCCCAGGCGTCCGCGGCGGGCTGCCCGATATTAACCACCAGGAAGCTCTTTTGGCTGCCGTCGGGGAAAAACGCCGCATCAATAGCGGTGAAGTCTGCCCCTGTCATGGGTCCGGCGGAGAAGCCAAGGGACCGGACGGCGAGGATGAAGTAGCCGGCCTGCAGGTGGGCGTTGTTGTTCCCGGTGGCCGCGGCGAGATCCGGGGCGGCGTCGTACATGGCCTTGGGCGCGTTGTAGCCGGGCAGGAAGTTTTCCCACTGTTCCTGCCAAGACGTGTCGTAGCCCAGAACGGCGACAAGGGGTGCGGAGGCTGTTTTGGCGCGGTTGCCGTGGGCAAGGGTTTCGACAAGTGCCGCGCGTGCTTGCTCGGACCGGATGTACGTCACCCGAAGCGGCTGCGAGTTGAACGCGGTGGGACCAAACTTGGTCAACTCGTAGATGGCCCGGGCCTGTTCGTCAGTGACCTCACCGGTAAACGTGCTCGCGGTGCGGGCCTCGGCAAAGATGGCGTCCACTGCTGCGGCGCCGATTACTGCTTCGTCATGGGCGATGGTCATGGGCATCCTTTTCGCTTGGCGTACCCGCCGGGTCGGCGGCCACTGAGTGCTGTCTTTAGTTGCAACTTCAACTTCTTTCCGTTCCTTCCCGCAATGCCCTGTGACCTCCGGCACGGACCTGCCGGCAGTGACACGGGCCGGAATCAGGGGCGCGGTAAAGTTGCTCCGGAAGATTCCTTCCCGCCCCACGCCACATATTCTCTGAAAGGCCCGGCAATGAGCATGCTCGGTACCAAATGGAAGCTCCACGGCAACGGCAGGTCGGTCCGCCCCGGTGAGGTTGTGAAGCCCGATGAACGCCTGGCCTGGCCGCTGACCATCGGCATCGGGATGCAGCACGTCGTCGCCATGTTCGGTGCCACCTTCCTCGTCCCGATCATCACGGGCATGCCGCCGGCCACCACCCTGTTTTTCTCGGGCATCGGCACCCTGCTGTTCCTGGTAATTACCAGGGGCCGGGTGCCGAGCTACCTCGGGTCCAGTTTCGCCTTTATCGCACCGATCATGGCCTCCCAGCAGCAGTACGGCGTTGCCGGCGCTCTCGGCGGCGTGGTGCTGGCCGGAGCCGGGCTGGCCATCATCGGCGCCGTAGTGCAGAAGTTCGGCGCCGGCTGGATCAACCGGCTGATGCCGCCCATCGTGACGGGCGCCATCGTGGGCCTGATCGGCCTCAACCTCGCGCCCGCAGCGAAGAACAACTTCGATGCGGCCCCCATCACCGCCCTCATCACGCTGGCCACGATCATCGTCGTCAGCGTCTTTTTCCGCGGCATCCTGGGCCGGCTGAGCATCCTGGTCGGCGTAGTGCTCGGCTACTTCGTGGCGATGATCCGCGGCGAAGTGGACTTCGCCAAGATGGACTCCGCTGCCTGGGTGGGGCTGCCGTACTTCCAGACCCCGGAATTCCACCTCGGTGTGGTGGGCTTGTTCGTGCCGGTGGTCCTGGTGCTCGTAGCGGAGAACATCGGCCACGTGAAGTCCGTGTCCGCGATGACCGGCCAGAACCTCGACGGCGTCTCCGGGCGTGCGCTGATGGCCGACGGCGCTGCCACTGTGCTTGCCGGCTTCGGCGGCGGCTCCGGAACCACCACCTACGCGGAAAACATCGGCGTGATGGCCGCCACGAAGGTCTATTCGACGGCGGCCTACTGGGTGGCGGGTGTTTTCGCAGTCGTGTTGAGCTTCTCACCGAAGTTCGGCGAACTCATCGCCACCGTCCCGGCGGGCGTGCTGGGCGGGGCGGCGACGATGCTCTATGGCATGATCGGCGTCCTCGGGGTCAAGATCTGGGTGCAGAACAAGGTTAACTTCGCCAACCCGGTGAACCTGACCACGGCCGCCGTCGCGCTCATCGTCGGGATCGCCGACTACACCTGGACCATTGGCGACCTGAAATTCACCGGCATCGCCCTCGGCTCCGCCGCGGCCCTCGTGATCTACCACGGCATGAAAGCCATCGCAACGGCCCGGGGTACCGTTGCCGAGCCCGAAACCGAGACTGTGGCCCTCGCCGCGGCGACGCCGGGCAGGCGCGCGCCGAAGAAGCGCCGCTAACGGCCGCTTCGCCCGCCACCTGCAGCCGAAAGGCCGGGAGCCGAACACCACCTAAGGTGCACGGATCCCGGCCTTCGCTGTCCAAGGTCCCGCTGAATGCGGGCGGCGGCTTTAGCCGGCGTCGAAGGCTTCCTTGCTGTCCCCGTCGCGGTCCTTCGGCGCTTTGTCCTCGGGCAGGTCCGTTCCCGATCCGTCGGGCAGACCCGCCGCGTCCTGCCCGGGCTCCGAGGAGAACGGCCGGCCGGCGTCGGGCCGTTCGGTGTTGCTCTCGTCCATTTCCGCCTCCGAGGACGGCATCGCCGCCTCGGAATTCTCGTCGGCGTCGGCGTCGTAGCCGGGTGTGGTGCTGGCGTTTTCTGCACTCATTTGTTCCTCCGTTCCTCCGAAGCGTCCTGCCCCGGGTTCTCCTGCACTGTCTTGGTCTGCGGCACCGAACTGACTCAGGTCCGGGGCCCCGGCCGGGTAGGTCTCCCCGTCCGGGCTGTCCTGGCTGAGTCCTGCGGCGTCGAACGCTTCTTCATCACGCGGCTGGGCGAACTTGGTGGTGTCGCCGCCGGGCAGTTCCTGTTCTGCAGTCGGCGTGCCGTAGCCGCCTGCTTCCTCAATCGGTTCCTGCTGCTTTTCCTGAGTCATCTTGTTCCTCCCTAGTGGAAATGTGAACTGCATGGACTCCTGGCCTTGCGGATCCACGCAGCAGCGTCCTGCGCGTCCGGCTCCCCTTCCGGCAGGTAGGAAATGGCGAAGCCGGCGCCCTCGCGGGCGAAGGCGATAGCCGGTAAGGGTTCTGCGTCGTAGGCGACCCGGGGATCACGCGGCTGTCCCTGCTAACAATTCCACCCTACCTGGAAGTCATAAGCAAGCTTAGCACTGGCTTGAATTTCGGCTGATTCAAGCCTAAGTTGAAAGATGGCTGCCACCGCAGCCGGATTCGCATTAATCCCGGAGGCCCAGTTGTGACCGATCCAACGCCAGGGCGAGGGCCGGGGCCGGATCCGGCGGCAGGACTCCTCGCGCAGGAACACCGGACCGAGTCCGGGATCGAAAAACTCGACCGCAACTGGCTAGAACTGCTGCAGGAACTGCGGGTGCTGCAGACCGGGGTGCAGATCCTCGCGGGTTTCCTGCTGACCTTGCCGTTCCAGTCGCGGTTTGAGACCCTCGACCAGTTCCAGAGGACCCTCTACCTTGCAAACGTGTCTCTGGCGGCCCTCACCACAGCCTTGATTCTGTTGCCCGTCAGCGTGCACCGGCGCCTGTTCCGCCAGCATCTCCGGTCCGCTCTTGTCGCCAACGCGGACCGGATCGCGAAGGTTGCCCTGTCCGGCATCGGGCTGCTCAGCGTGGGCACTTCCGCGCTCATTTTCGATGTTACGGCGGGCCGGGCAGCGGGGCTCACAGCCGGACTCGTGCTGTTAACCGTCTTGTTCGTCCTGCTGGTCCTTGTGCCAAGCCGGCTCCGCCGGCACGCCGCACCAGCAAAACGACCCTAGCAAATGGCGCATCCGGAGCGCGGCAACTTGCCGTTCCGAGCCGGTCCGCCTAGTCCGCCCGGTTGTCTCCGTGTTCCCGGCGATCGGCGGCATTCTCCGGGGGCTTCTCGGCCTCGGCCGGCTCGTAGCTGTGGTCGAATGGCATCTCGCTGAGGTCAAGGTTTTCGTTGGAATCCTGGCCCGCCACCAGCTCGTGGGCTTCCTCCAGGCTGTCAACGCTCGGCATGGACCCGATCAATGGCCGGCCTGCCGATTCCTTGATGAAATACACCGCAACGGCGCCCACCGCGGAGGTAGCCATCAAGTAGTAGGCCGGCATCATTTCATTGCCGGAGACAGCAATCAGCGACGCGATAATAAAGGGGGCGGTGCCGCCAAAGATGGCCACGGCAAAGTTGTAGGCGATGCCCATGGCACCGTAGCGGCTCGCCGTTGGGAAGAGCGCAGGAAGGGTCGAGGCCAGGTTGGCCACGTAAAACGTCAACGGAATCGCGATGAGCGCCAGTCCCAGCAGCGTGGACCAAATGGCCCCGACACCGATCAGCAGGAACGCCGGGGCCGCGAGCACCACGGTGCCCAGCGAACCGATCCACAGCACGGGCCGCCGCCCAATCCGGTCCGAAAGCCGGCCGGTCAGCGGAATCGCGGCGGACATCAGGACCAGGATCGGGATGGTCAGCAGGGTGCCATGAAGCTCGTCATAGCCCTTGTTGGACGTTAGGTAGGTCGGCATGTAGGAGGTCAACGCGTAGCCGACGGTGTTCGCGGCGGCTACCAGAACCATGGCCAGCAGGATCCCCCGCCAGTGCGAGGCAAAAATGGCGACCGGACCCTTGGTTTCCACGGCCTCCCCGTCCGGGCGGCCGGACTCCTGCGCGTCCATGCTTGCCTGGAATGCCGGGGATTCCTCGATCTTCAGCCGGAAATATATGGCAATCAGGCCCAGCGGACCGGCAATGAGGAACGGGACCCGCCAGCCCCACGCCTCCATCACATCGCCGCCGAGCGTCACCTGCAGCACTGTCACGAACGCGGCGCCGATGGCGAAGCCCATGTAGCTGCCCAGGTCCAGGAAGCTGGCGAAGAAGCCTCGGCGGGCATCCGGGGCGTGTTCGCTGACGAAGGTGGTTGCGCCGGCATATTCGCCGCCGGTCGAGAACCCCTGGACGAGCTTGGTGGCGACCAGCAGGACGGCGGCCCAGATGCCGAGGACTCCGTAGCCGGGCAACAACCCCACCACAAAGGTTGAGGCCGCCATGATAATAAGGGTCATGGCAAGGACCCGTTGGCGGCCGACCTTATCGCCAAGCCAGCCGAAGAACACCCCACCCAGCGGTCGCGCGATGAAGGTGGCACCGAAGGTGCCGAGCAGGAACAGGTTCTGGACGGTCTTGTCCGCTTCGGGCAGGAAGACCGGCCCCATGGTGGTGATCAGGTAGCCGAACACGCCGACGTCGTACCATTCCATCGTGTTCCCGACGATGGTCCCGCCGAGGGCCTTGCGCATCACCCGACGGTCAACAACGTTTATGTGTTCGACCTCCAGCCGGCGCTCCTGGAGCTTTGCCCGGCGAGGTGTGTTGCGCTTCATGGACATTGCGACCTCCTGGTCAGTGCCACAGTTTCCCGTCGCCCCAGCACTGAGAGCCACGGTCCCCAATCGAGGTCAGCTTATCGGGGCAGGCACTCGTGTAACCAGAGGCCCACCTCCGGAAGCGCGCAATCCCCCGGCGCTTTAGGCCCCTTCAAGCACTTGGCTGGTGGCCCAGGCAAGGTACTTCGCGGCGTTTGCGACGGCGTCCTCCGGGCTGCCGGCGATATCGAGCAGCTGAGCAGCCGCCACAACACCGTGCCGGGCCAGGTCCTCCGGTGTGACCAGGATCCGCCCCGCGACCACAATTACCGGGATGCCGAGGCGCTGTGCGGCGTCGGCGAGCGCAATCGGCGCCTTGCCGGTAAGCGACTGCGAATCGAGCGAGCCCTCGCCGGTGATTACCAGATCCGCGTCGGCGAGCTTTTCGGCGAGTCCGGTGAGCCCGGCGACCAGGGCGAACCCGCCTTCCAACGCGGCGTTGCCAAAGGCCAGGAATGACGCCGGGAAGCCCCCTGCGGCCCCGGCCCCGGGAACATTGACGTCCCGTCCGGTGGCCTGGCGCAGGATCGAGGCCCAATTGCGCAGCCCGGCGTCGAGCAACTCCACGGCGTCGGCATCCGCGCCCTTCTGCGGACCGAACACGTGGGCTGCCCCGTCGTTGCCGAACAGCGGGTTCTGCACGTCGACGGCGATCCGGAACGTCACAGCGGCCAGCCTGGGATCCAGGCCGCTGACATCGAGCACTGTCACGTCCGCGAGCGAGCCGCCGCCGAGCGGCACCACATTTCCGGCGTCGTCCAGCGGTTTGAGGCCCAGCGCGCGCAGCGCACCGCTGCCGCCGTCGGTCATCGCCGAACCGCCCAGGCCCAGCACTATCTCGGTGGCGCCGGCGTCGAGGGCTGCGGCTATTAGCTGGCCGCAGCCGTAGCTGTGCGCGCGCAGCGCGTTGGACGGGGTCGGCGCCATGTGTGCCAGGCCGGAGGCCTGCGCGGTTTCGATCACGGCTGTGGCACCGCCGAAAGCGTCCTTTCGGAGTGCCCAGGCTGCTCCAACGGGTGCCAGGATCGGCCCGACGACGGCGTTCAGCCGTTCCTCGTACCCCGCGGCGACGGCCGCCTCAAGGGTTCCTTCGCCGCCGTCAGCGACCGGGAACTGGACGGCTTCGGCGTCCGGATAGACGCGCAAAGCACCTTCGGCGATGGCAGAGGCGGCTTCGGCGGCCGTCAGGGAGCCTTTGAACTTGTCCGGGGCGATCAGGATGCGCATGGCTCTATCCTGCCAGTCCGGCGGTCCGGGACGGTCGACCCGACGCAGTGTCTAAGCCCAGCCACCACGTTCCTGCAGGACTTCCTTGAGCAGGTCAGCACGGTCGGTGACAATCCCGTCCACCCCCAGGTCCAGCAGCCGGTGCATTTCCGCGGGGTCGTTGATGGTCCAGACATGGACCTGCAAGCCGTGACGGTGGGCGCGCCGGACGAAGCCAGGGGTCACGACGGTCACGGCACCGTAGCTGGCCGGAACCTGCAGTGCGTGGACCCCCTGCAGCGTCCGGCGCGTTACAGCGGCCATTACCGCCGCCGGGAGCACAGGTCCCAGCAGGACAAAGAGGGCGTTGGATACCATACCGGCCGAACCAGCCGCAGGACGGCTCAGCTGCCGGAGCACGGCGCGGCGCCGGCGGTCCGAGAAACTGGCGATCAGTACACGCTCGTGCAGGCCGAACCGTTCGATCGCCGCCACGAGGGTGTCCACCGAGGTCCAGTCCTTGACGTCCAGGTTGAACCGGACCTCCGGGAAGGCGGTGGCGAGCTCCTCAAACAACGGAATAGGCTCCGCGCCGCCGATTCTGGCGAGCGCGACGGTAGCCGCCGGGAGTTCCGAGATCCGGCCGCGGCCATCCGTGACCCGGTCCAGGGTTTCGTCGTGGAACAACAGCAGGACACCGTCGGC
Source organism: Arthrobacter sp. H16F315 (assembly GCF_024124825.1). GTDB lineage: Bacteria > Actinomycetota > Actinomycetes > Actinomycetales > Micrococcaceae > Arthrobacter. The sequence continues at coordinate 761,253 of NZ_JAMXSS010000002.1, forward strand.
GGTGGTGTGCACATCCGTCTCCAGATAGCGGAACCCGAGGTCGACGGCGGCGCGGAACGCCGCCATGGAGTTTTCCAGGCCGTCCCGGGAGAAACCGCGGTGCGCCATGGCCACGGGAAGGTCCGGGCCGACACCGGAGGCAGCTCCGGAGGCGAAAAACGGGTGCGGGGTGCTCACTCCTGAAGCCTATCGGAGCCGGGGACCGCACCGGACGGGTGCAACCGTCAGGTGCCGGGTCAGTTGGCGGGCGGAAGGATCTGCACGCCGTCACTGCAGTGCAGCAGCGTGCGCCCGCGGCCGCCGTCGAGGTGCACCCAGACAGCTGTGTGGTCCGCCGTGATGGCGTCGACCCGGCCTCCGGTCTCGTACCCGGGCGCGAGCCGGACACTAACACGGTCGCCTTGCTGCAGGCTGTTCCAGTGCTCGTCCGGCACCACCCGGCGCAGGGGCGTGTCGTCCGAGTTGTCCATGCGGTATCTGGCCATGATTTCCCACCGTCACTCAACTGATCCGTCGTGAAACTCCACGGTAAAACGCCAAGGTGAACGTCAGTTGTCCGGAAGCTGGGAGTCCGGTGTCAGTGTGGTCAGGGGTGCAGGAGGCCGAGCCCGGCGAGCTTACCCTCGAGAATCTGCGCGACGCCGTCGTCGTCGAAGTGCGGCGCCTGCTGTCCGGCGGCGCGGATGGCCTCGGGGTGGCCGCTGGCCATCGCGTAGCCGTCCCCGGCCCAGCGAAGCATTTCGATGTCATTGGGCATGTCACCGAACGCCACCACGTCGGCGGCGCCGACGCCGAGGGAAGCCGCGTATTCGGCGAGCGTCACGGCTTTGTTGACGCCAGGAAGCGATAGTTCCAGCAACGCCATGTTCGGCGCGGAGTGCGTCGCGGCTGCGAGATGGGCGACGGCGGGAGTCACCTCGGCCAGGAAATCATCGGCGCTGCCCTCCCGGACAATGGCCAGGAACTTCACGACGGAGTCCCCGGCGGTCAGCGTGCTGTGCAACGGTGCAGGGGTGACCTCGGCCAGCAGCCGGCCGGCGCCGTCGTCGAGGAATCCCGGTTCCAGGTGGAAACCGGTCAGGGTTTCGGCGGCAAAAAATGCCGAAGGGCGCAGCTGCTGAATGATGCGGCGGGCCTCGAACACGGCGTCGAGCTGGAGGGCCCGGGCCGAGAGCAACCGGTTTGCTTCGAGATCCCAGACCACGGCTCCGTTGGAACAGATCACCGTGCCGGTGTGGCCCAGCTGTTCCTCGAGGGGGTGCAGCCAGCGCGGCGGACGTCCCGTAACGAAGACCAGTTCGATGCCTGCTTCCCGGCAGGCATGGAACGCACGGACGGTCCGGTCACTGATTTTCCCGTCGTGCCCAAGGATCGTTCCGTCAATGTCACTTGCTACCAGCCGCATACTGCCAGTCTACGTGCGCCGCGGGGCCCGGATGTGGCCGGACAGCCCCGCCTAGAGGTCGATGGAAATCACGGCGCGTTCGGTGGCGGCCGCAGAACGGGCTCCGGTGTCGGAGCTGACTGCCCGTGAGACGCAGCAGCACATCTTCGCCGCGGCGTGCTGCTGGCGCTCACTGTAGAAGACGTCCCGGTGGTCAATGGAGCCCTGGACACCAAGAAGCCGGACTTCACAGAGCCCGCATTCGCCTTTGCGGCAGTCGAACATCACGTCGACGCCGGCATCCTCAAGGGCTTCCAGCATGGACTTGCCGGCGCCGACGGTTGCCTCTACCCCCAGGCGAGGGACCCGGACCACAAATTCCTCCGGGTCAAACCAGCCGCTGTTGCCGAAGGTCTCGTACCGCAGGTTCGGCAGGCTGAGTCCGCGCGCTTGCCAGCCGCGTTTTACGGCATCCATCAGCCGAATCGGCCCGCACATATAAAGCTCCGACTCCGGGTCCACCCCGGCCAGCAGCTCGTCGACGTTCAGCGCCGTGCCTTCATCGTCCACGTGCACGCGCAGGGCCTCACCGTGGAGCTCCTCGAGCTGCGGCAGGTAGGCCATGGCAGCGCGGCTGCGGCCTGCATAGACCAGGACGTACTCGGCCTTGATGTTCCTCAGGACCCGGGCCATATTGACCATCGCGGTGATACCGATGCCGCCGGCCAGCAGGACATACCGCGGCGCACCGACCCGGAGCGGAAAATTCTGCAGCGGCTGCGTGATCTCCAGCCGGTCCCCGACCTGGAGTTCCTGCATAAAGACCGCCCCGCCCCGGGATTGCGGGGACAGGAAGACGCTGATGGCCAACTGCTGCCCGTCCTCGCTGGAATCCACGACGGAGTATGAGCGCTTCTGGCGTTCACCGTTTATTGTCACCATCACGTCGATGTGCGTGCCGGGCTCCGCCCTCCTGGGCAGGGCCGGCGCGATGACCAGGCGCCTGGTCTGCGCGGTAAGGGACTCCGCCTCGACGACGGTGCCCGCCTGCCAGACTTCTGTGTTTGTTGCTGCCATGTCGTTCTTCTAACTTCTCAGCGGATCCGGAACAGCGGGAAGGCAATCAGGTGGTCGGGATGAGCCGGCCCTCGGCGGCCAGCTGGCGCTCGATCAGGCGACGGACCCACATCCCGCCGGCATCGATGTTCAGGTTGTAGAACTCGTAATCCGGATTTGCATCAATTGCTTCCTGCTGTGCCTTGAGCATGGCTTCGTCCTCGCCAAAGACGCCGTGGACGCCGTCGCGCAGCTGGGTGGTGATGAGCTGGCTTTCCAGCCGGTAGTTGCGCATAAAGGCCCAAAAGTAGTGACAGGTCTTGGCACTTTCCGGCGAGATGGTATTCATCACGAAGCCGTTTACGCCCTGGCTGCGGTCACCTTCGGGCGCCCCGGTACCCGCCTTGGCGACGCCCACGTCGATGTTGATTGTCGACGGCGACTGGAAGGTAATGATCTGCCAGCGGTCCACCCGGCCTTCGAAGCCCGGGAACTTGTCCCGCATGTTCTTGAGCCAAAACGGCGGGGCGTCAATATCCAGCATCCAGCGGGAGACCGTGACCGTGTTGCCGTCCTGCGTGACGACGAAGTCAGATTCGCTTAATTCGTCCTGGCCGATGGACGAGGAATGGACGAACTCCTCGTGGGTGAGGTCCATCAGGTTATCAAGCACCAACTGGTAGTTGCAGGGGGCGAAGATCGTCTCGCCGTCGCCGGCCCAGCCGTCGGAACTCATCTGGTGCATGTCGGGGATAAGACCCGGATCGGCCCGGGTGGGGTCACCCAGCCAAACCCAGACGTAGCGGTACCGTTCAATCACCGGAAACGAGGGCACTGTCGCACTCGGGTTAATGGTTTCCTGGGCCGGCATCGACACGCAGCGGCCCGCGGAGTCGTAGATGATGCCGTGGTACGGGCACTGGATCTGGTCCTTCGCCAGGGTCTTGCCCATGGACAGCGGGGCCAGACGGTGCCAGCACGCGTCCGCGAGGGCCACTGCCTTGCCATCCTCGGTGCGGTACAGGGCCAGCGGCCGGTCGGCGATCCGGCGCGGCATCGGCTTCCTGGTGACCTCGTGGTCCCACGCGGCCACGTACCAGGCGTTCAGTGGATAGCCCAGCACCTTGTTCGTCGTCGAGCTCACAGACTGCATCATTGCCGTCATGGTCATTCCTTCCGGTTCCGGCTACTATCTACCTTCATAGGTAGTGTTCTGAATCACAGCATATCTATGAAGATAGATAGTGACAAGAGCCGGCAACGCCTGACCCCGGCCTCCGCGACGACGCGAGGGCCGGACCATCCACCGAGAGGCAGCCCCGTGAAACTGATGGACCCCACAATCTGGGACGGCAAAATCTTTACCGGAAGCTGGACGTTTTCGGACAGCGGCGACACTGCCGTTGTTGAACCGGCCACGGGCAAGGAGCTGGGGCGCATCGGCACCGCGTCGGCCGACGACGTCGACGCAGCCTGCAAGGCGGCTGCCGCGGCCCAGCCAGCATGGGCTGAAACGAGCTTCGAAGAGCGCGCAGCGGTTCTGCGGCGTGCAGGCATGCTGTTCGAACAACACGCCGACGAGATCCACGAGTGGATCATCCGTGAGGCAGGCTCGATCCTGCCCAAGGCCCAGCTGGAAACCCATACCGCGGCGCAGGAGTGCTTTGAGGCCTCAGCCCTTCCCTCCAGGGGCCAGGGCGAGCTGCTTGCGGCCGCAGATCCCGAGCGGCTCAGCTTCAGCCGGCGGGTTCCGGTCGGCGTCGTCGGGGTGATCGCACCGTTCAACGTTCCGCTGATCCTGGCCATCCGGGCCGTGGCCCCCGCCCTGGCCCTCGGAAACGCCGTGGTGTTAAAACCGGACATGCGGACTGCCGTGGCCGGCGGCGTATCGATCGCCCGGGTCTTCGAGGAGGCGGGCTTGCCGGCCGGAGTCCTGCAGATGCTGCCGGGAGGAGCGGAAGCCGGCGCCTCGCTGGTGGCCAATCCGGAAACCCGCGTCATCGCATTCACCGGCTCAACAGCCGCGGGCCGCCGCGTCGGGGCCTCGGCTGCCGAGCATCTCAAGCGGGCGCACCTCGAACTCGGCGGCAACAACGCGATGATCGTCCTAGCCGATGCCGATGTGGAACTGGCCGCCTCCAACGGCGCCTGGGGCTCTTTCCTCCACCAAGGCCAGATCTGCATGACGGCCGGCCGCCATATCGTGCACGAATCCATCGCGGACGAGTATGTGGCGCTGCTTGCCGAGAAAGCCAGGCAACTCACGGTGGGCGATCCCTTCACCGAACAGGTGGCGCTGGGCCCGATCATTGACGTGAAACAGCGGGACAACATCCATCGGCTGGTCACCGACAGCGTGGCCGGCGGCGCCACGCTGCTTGCCGGCGGCACCTTCGACGGGTTGTTTTATGCGCCCACCGTGCTGGACGGGGTGCGTCCGGATACGCCTGCGTTCTGCTCGGAAGTCTTCGGACCGGTGGCGCCTGTGATCCGCTTCAGCACGGTTGAGGAAGCCGTGGAATTGGCCAAGGATTCCGAATACGGGCTCTCGGTCAGCATCATAACTTCCGACGCGATGAGCGCCTGGAGCATCGCACGGCACATCCCGTCCGGGCTGGTCCACATCAACGACCAGACCGTTGGCGATGAAGCCCACATTCCCTTCGGCGGTGTCCGCAATTCCGGGACCGGCGGTCGGATCGGCGGCGCCGAGGCCAACCTGGAATCATTCACCGAAAACCAGTGGGTCACCATGCAGGCCAAGCCTGCCCGGTACCCCTTCTAAGCCGGAACCCGCGCGACTGGAATCAGCATGCCAGCGGGCCCCGGACACGGGGTCCGCCGGCGCGCCGGGTCAGGCTTCGAGCTTGTCAATCAACTCCAGCCCCCGGCGGGCCCATGCGACTTCAGCTTCGGCCCGATCGATCATGCCTTCATAGGTGAAGATCTTGTAGCCGGCGATTTTTGCCCGGTCCTCTTCCGGCGCCGACTCCAGGCGCCGGGCCAAGGTGGGATTGCTGCGGTCCTCGAGGCTGGCGATCATCTCCCGCCATTGCTGTGCCCGTGACGAGTGGTAGTCAATGTGGGCGCGCATCTGCGCCCTGGCCGCATCTGGTTCAGCCCATTCGAGGTAGGCGGCCTTGAGGTGGATCGGGTCGCGCTCCCGCGCATAGTCGAGCGTGGTGTTCATCCAGGCCCGAAACGCCTCCACCCCGTCGGGGGGTGATGTGATAGCGCTTTTTCTTGCCCTTTTGGCCCCAGGCTTCTTCCACCCCGCCGAGCAGGCCGTCCTTTTCCATCCGCCGGAGTTCCGGGTAGATCTGCGAATCCGGAGCGTGCCATACGTAGCCGACCGAGCGCTCAAAGTGCTTGTAGACGTCATACCCGGTGAGGGGCTGGGACGTCAGCAATGCCAATAGTGCGTACCGCAGGCTCATCTGCCGCCGATCCTCTTCGTCAAGAACCCGGTCGGGTGTTTTCCGCCCGCCCGCCGGGGCTCATCCCATTAAACCCCTTGTCAACTATCTATGGAGATAGTTATGATGTGTGTCACGCCACATACCTATCACTATAGATATGCGGCAGTCGGTCCTCCTTCGACGACGAAGGGCAGGCCCCGACGCCGACGGCCCGGCACAGAGCACCCGCTCGTTTCACGCCAGGGCCCACCCGCCACCGCCGGCCAGTCCGCGGATTCCAGAAAGTAGTCACCCATGCAATTGCAGGAACGCATTGACGCGTCACGCATGTCGTTGTACCAATGGCTCATCGTCGGTTTGTGCATTGTGCTGAACGCCTTGGACGGCTTCGACGTCCTGGCCATGGCCTTCACCGCCAACAGCGTCACCCGCGATTTTGGCCTCAGCGGCGCAGAACTTGGTGTCCTGCTCAGTGCCGGGCTGGTCGGCATGGCCATCGGTTCCTTGGGCCTGGCCCCCTTCGCTGACGTCATCGGACGCCGGCCAATGGTCCTTGTCTCCGTCGCCCTTGCCGCCGCAGGAATGCTGCTCGCCTCCCTCTCCCATTCGGCCGTCGAACTCGGGATCTGGCGGATCGTGACCGGCCTGGGCATCGGCGGCATCCTCGCCTGCACCAACGTGATCGCCAGTGAGTACTCATCCAAGCGCTGGCGCGGTCTGGCTATCAGCATCTACACCGCCGGATACGGCGTGGGGGCAACACTGGGCGGCGCAGCTGCCGTTACCCTGCAGGCCAGTTTCGGCTGGCGCTCGGTGTTTCTTTTCGGCGGCATCTGCACCGCCGCCGTCTTTGTACTGCTCGCCTTCCTCCTGCCGGAGTCCGTGGACTTCCTGGCCACCAGAAGGCCCCGCAATGTTGTGGCCAGGCTGAACCGGATCGCCCGCAAGATCGGGCAACCGGCAGTGACTGAACTGCCACCCGCAGCCGCACCGGCCGGGCGCAGGAATAAGGTGTCCGAGCTCTTCACCGCCGGAACCCGACGCTCCACCTGGCTTGTCTGGCTGGCCTTCTTCGCCGCCATGTTCGGCTTCTACTTCGTCAACAGCTGGACTCCGCGACTTCTGGTCACGGCCGGAATGACCGAGAGCCAAGGCGTGATCGGCGGCCTTATGCTCACCCTGGGCGGTACTTTCGGGTCGCTGCTCTACGGTTTGCTGACCATCCGCTGGAACAGCCGCAAGGTGATGGTCGTCTTCGCCGTCCTCTCCGCGGCCACCATGGTGATGTTCATTTCCACTGCGGGAATCCTGGCCCTCGCCTTTGTCGCCGGCGGAGTCGTGGGCATGCTGATCAACGGCTGCATTGCCGGCATGTACACCATCACCCCCGCCTTGTACGGTGCCTCCATCCGGAGCACCGGCGTCGGCTGGGCCATCGGAGTCGGCCGGGTGGGCGCGATCGTCGCGCCGCTGATCACCGGCGCCCTCCTGGACGCACACTGGACCGCGTCCATGCTCTACATGGGAGTCGGCGTTGTGGTGCTGGTGGCCGGCGGCGCCGTGGCCGCGATGCGCCCGGGCCCCGCCGAGACCACAACAGCGGCTACAGCCGCGGCCGAGGAAAGCCTGGCGTCGGCGCCCTGACGCCGTCCGCGGCAGGCGGCCACCAGAGCCTAGTGCTGTTCGTAGAGCCCCGTCAGCTGCGCCCGGCCAAGAGTGTGGCTAAAGAGCGCAAAACCCAGGCTGGCAGGACTGCCGTCGATGTCGACCTCAAGCTGGTCGACGTCGACGGCGTGGACCACGATCAGGTAGCGGTGCGGCCCGTGCCCCTTTGGCGGCGCCGCGCCGATGTAGCCGGCGAAACCGGCGTCGTTCCTCAACTGCAGGGCCCCGGCCGGAAGGGCCGCGCCGTCGCGGGAACCGGCACCGGCTGGAAGTGAGCTGACATCAGCCCGAATGTTCAGCACGGCCCAGTGCCAGAACCCGCTCGCCGTGGGGGCGTCGGGGTCATAGACGGTCACCGCGAAGCTCTTCGTCCCGGCCGGTGCACCACTCCAGCTCAGCTGCGGGGACTCGTCCGTGCCGCCGGCGCCCATAAGGCCGCTGCGCTGTGCCGGGGGAAGGGTTCCGCCGTCCTCGAAGGACTCGCTGCTGACCTCGAAAGCGGCGACGCTGGGAAGTGCTGCGTAAGGATTATGGGCCGTCATGGCTGCCTTTCTCGTTCTTCCTGCTGTCCGGCAGGGCCTGCTAGGGGGTGCCGGAACCCACGCTACCAGCCTCCAGCCGGGCCAGTTCCGCGCGGGTGGGCGGGTTGGCGCCGGCGCGGGAGACGGTGACAGCGGCGGCCCGGGAGGCATGGGCGAGGAGATCCCGCAGGCTTTCGGCTGAAAGCCTGCGGAGCTCCTGGCGGTTTTGCGCCCCGTCCAGCCCCCGGTCCACAACCCCCGACAGCAGCGCCGCCATAAACGAGTCCCCGGCTCCAACCGTGTCCGCGACCTGCACTGACGGCGCGGCGAAGTGGGCTTCGCCGGCGGCATTCACACCCCAGGGCCCCCGGGCGCCGCGGGTCACCACCACCATGGCCGGACCCACCGAGCCGCCAAGTGCCAGCCAGCGGCGGGCGGAATCAAGCGGGTCCTCGCCGGGGTACAGCCACTCCAGGTCCTCGTCCGAGGCCTTCACCACATCCGCCAGGCGGACGAATTTCTCCGCCTGGCCCCGCGCATAGTCCACGTCGGTGATGATGCTGGGCCGGCAGTTGGGGTCGAAACTGACGGTCGCCAGGGGGTGGGCGTGTTCGACGGCGGCAAGCACCTCGGAGGCGCCTGGAGCCAGCATGGTTGCTATCGAGCCGGTATGCAGCAGCGTCGTTGACTGCAGCATCAACGGCAAGCGGTCAGCGAGGCCGGGCAACTCCCAAGCGAGCTCGAACGTGTAGCTGGCGGCGCCGTCGTCGTCGATCAGGGCGGTGGCGACGGACGTGGGTAGCTCGTCGGGACCCACCGGGAGCATAACCGAGCTGGACTTCAGGTGTGCCGCCACGGCCTCGCCGTACGCGTCGCGTCCGTAGCGGCCAATGAACTGCACCGGATGATCCAGCCGCGCAAGTCCGACTGCGACGTTCAGGGGGCTTCCGCCGACATGGGCCTGGATCCCGGAGGAACGCTGGACTACATCTACCAGGCCCTCGCCAATTACAGTGAGCATGTCAATACTCTGCCAGAGAACGCGGGCCGGCGCGCTGCCGTACCCCGCGGCTACCGTGCGGGGCCGTCCTGCTGGTAAACATCCGGAATGCCATCGTGGTCGGAGTCGACCTTCTCGGCCTCTTCGGCCTGCCGGTATTGCCGGTTCCGGGTCTTGAGCACCGCCGTTGCCAGCAGGGCCGCCAGGAGGGAAGCCGCGAGGATCCCCACCTTGGCATGGTCATCGTGAATGCTGCCCTGACCGAAGCTCAGCTCGGCCACCAGAAGCGATACCGTGAAGCCGATGCCGGCCAGCAGGGACACGCCAAAGACGTCAACCCACTTAAAGCTGTTGTCCAGCCGCGCCTTGGTGACCTTCGTGAGCAGCCAGGTTGTGCCCATGATGCCGATCGGCTTGCCGAGAACCAGCGCCGTGATGATCCCGACGGCCACCGGGTCGGTCAGAGCCGAGAGCAGGCCGTCCCAGCCACCCACGGCAACGCCTGCGGAGAAGAACGCGAAGATCGGGACCGCGATGCCGGCCGAGATCGGCCGGAACCGGTGTTCGAAGATCTCCGCCAGGCCCGGTCCGGCCTGCGGGCCGCCGCTGGCTTGGGAGCGCATGACCGGAATGGCGACTCCAAGCAGGACACCGGCTACGGTCGCGTGGATGCCGGAGGCATGGACGAGCGCCCAAGTTACCGCGCCCAGCGGCAGGAGGATCAGCCACGCGGCTGCGGGCTTGGTCCCGAAGAACCGCCGGTATTTATGCGCCAGGAAGGTATAAAGAGCAAGTGGAATCAGCGCCAGCAGCAGCGGCAGCGGCATCAGATCGCTGGTGTAGAAGACGGCGATGATGGTGATGGCGATCAGGTCGTCCACCACGGCAAGGGTCAGCAGAAAGATCCGCAGTGCACTGGGCAGATGCGAGCCGATGATGGCAAGCACGGCAACGGCAAAAGCGATGTCGGTGGCCGTGGGGATTGCCCAGCCGCGCAGGGTTTCCGGGCTCGCGAGGTTTACGACAGCGTAGATCACCGCCGGGATGGCGACGCCGCCGACGGCCGCAGCCACCGGAACGATCGATTTGTCCAGCTGCCGCAGGTCCCCGGCGATGAACTCACGCTTGAGTTCGAGACCGACCAGGAAAAAGAAGATCGCCAGCAGCCCGTCGGCCGCCCACGCCCCGACGCTCAACTCCAGGTGCCAGGGTTCGTAGCCGAACTTGAAGTCCCGTAGCGCAAAATAGCTCTCGGACACCGGAGAGTTGGCCCAAATCAGCGCGATCACGGCGGCGGCCACCAGCAAGGCGCCGCCGACTGTTTCCTTGCGGAGGATCTCGCCGATCCGGAGGGACTCGGCGTAGCTGCCGCGGCCGAAGATCGTCAGGCGCGGGCGGGGAGAGGATGGTGTGGGGCTCATGCGGGAGTCCTAAAAGTTGGGTCGACAGAACTATGCCGACCAGACTTCCCGGCGCACCTGTAGTCCAGTCTAGGGGGTCAGGACATCGTGCTGAAGCGTTCGGCCTGGGCTTTGCTGCCCTGGACGATGATCTGGTCGTCGTCGTAGAGCACCGTTTGCGCCGTGGTGTGGCCCCATTTGCCGCCCGGCCGTTTGACCGCCACGATCGTGACTCCGTACTTGTCCCTAAGGCCGAGCACACCCAGCGGCCGGTCGCGGATGCCCGACGGCGGGCTGGTCCGGACCATAACAAAGTCGTCCTCAAATTCGACATAGTCAAGAATCGAGCCGAGGACCAGGTGCGCGACGCGCTTGCCCATGTCATGTTCGGGCCGGATGACGTGTTCGACGCCGAGCTGGCCAAGAATTTCGGCGTGCGGTTCGCTGATGGCCTTGGCCCAGATCTGGGGCCGGCGGAATTTGAGGATCCGGGAAGTTGTCAGGATGCTCGCTTCGATATCCGAGCCGATCCCGACCACCGCCCGGTCGAATTCGTGGACCGAGAGCTGGCGAAGCACCTCTTCCTTGGTGGAGTCCGCCCGGACCACATGGGTCAGGCGGCCGTTGAAGGACTGGACGATTTCTTCGCTGGAGTCGATGCCGAGAACTTCGGTTCCCTGCGCCTCAAGTTCCAGGGCCAGCGAGCCGCCGAAGCGGCCCAGTCCAATAACCACCACCGACGACGCCTTGTCAACGGCTGCAGCGGCATGGGAGGAGAAGATGTTCCTAGCCAATGAGTGGCCTTTCCTTGGGGAATTCGTAGAGCACGGGGCGTTCGCGCAGGGCCAGGGCGGCGCCAAGCGTCACCGGGCCCAGCCTCCCGACGAACATCAGCACGATCAGCACGAGCTGACCCCCGGCGGAATAGCGGCTGTGATGCCGGTGGAGAGCCCGACAGTGGCGAACGCCGAAATGACCTCGAACAGGATCCGTTCCTGCCCGAAGTCGGTGACCAGCATCAGAAACATTGTCGCGCCCGTGACTAGCGCGATTGCCAGCAGCACGACGGTAATGGCTTGGCGGTGTACTGCGCGGGACAGGCGTTTGCCGAAGATGTTTACGGCGGTCCCGCCCTGGAGTTCGGTACTGAGAATAAAGAATAGGACAGCGAACGTGGTGATTTTCAGGCCGCCCGCAGTTCCGGCCGGGCCGCCGCCGATGAACATCAGGATGTCCATGCCCAGCCAGGACACCGGATTCATCTGCCCGATGTCAATGCTGTTGAACCCGGCGGTACGGGTAATGACGGACTGGAAAAAGCCTGCGAGCACCTTCTCGGCTGGATGCAGCCCGCCCAGCGTTGCCGGGTTGACCCATTCGACGGCGGTCAGGAACGCGGCGCCGCCGACCAGGAGGATGGCCGAGCCAACGAGAACGAGTTTGGTGTTCATGCTCCAGTGGATCGGCCGCCGGTATTGGCGCCCGAGCTCAAAAAGTACCGGGAACCCAAGTCCACCAATGATCACTGCGGCAGCGATCGGCAGACAGATCCAGGGATCGCCGACGAACCCCATGAGGTTATCTGAATACAGGGCAAATCCGGCGTTGTTGAAGGAGGAGATGGAGTGGAACACTCCGTGCCAAAGCGCTTCGCCAAGCGGATAGCCGTACCCGGCCATAAAGCGGATCGCCAGCACCAGCGCCAGGACCGCCTCCACCGCCAGGCTGATGGCCAGGACCCCGACGAGTACTTGGCGCACGTCGCCGAAGCCGCTGCTCTTGGTCTCAGCGGCTGCGGAAATCCGGGACCGCAGGCCCAGCCGGCGGGCAGTCAGGACCCCGAGCAGCGTGCCGAAGGACATCACCCCGAAGCCGCCGATCTGGATCAGGACCAGGATGACCACCTGGCCGAATCCACTCCAGAAAACTGGCGTGTCCACGGTGATCAGGCCGGTGACACAGACGGCGGAGGTCGCAGTGAACAAGGCTTCCAGCACGCTCGCCCCGCCATCGCCTGCCTTGGCCACGGGAAGCAGGAGCAGTCCGGTACCGGCGGCGACGGCCGCGGCAAAGCCGAGCACGATCACCTGGGCCGGGTGGCGGGGCGCGAACGCACGGATGAACTTCGGGAAGCCCCCTGCCAGGGCGCGCAGGACCGCGGGAGCTTCAACGTGCATAGGGCTCACGCTATCACCGGGTGGCGCATGCCACCGAAGGGCTCAGCCCAGCAGCAACTGGACCAGTTCGCGGCACTTCCGGTACGCGCCCGCCTTGGGGTCTATCAGGGCGAAGTGATCGCCCGGGACTTTCACCAGCTGAACCGGGGCGGCGGCCGACTTTGCCGCCGCAGCGTACGAGTCGGACTGGCTCACGGGAACGGTGTCGTCGTCCATGCCGTGAACGGCATAGACGGGTACTGTCAGTGGGACCGCGCTGATCGGATCAGCGTATTTATGCCGCTTTGGGTATTTCTCCGAGGAACCACCCAACAGGTTGCTGACGGCGCCGTTACTGAGGTTCAACCGCTCGGCCTCGGCGAGGTTGAGCACACCCGATTGGCTGACGACGCCGGTCAGCTGCACCGCCCCGTCGTCGCCCCTGCGCAGCAGCTGGCGGTCCGCGTCCGGGGCCCCAAGCCGGGCGAGGCGGGACCGTCCGGCGGCCCACACCGCGAGATGACCGCCGGCCGAGTGTCCCAGCGCCACGACCTTGCCCAGCTCGAGTCGGTGGTCGCCGGCAATGTCGCCGAGCTTGTCGATTCCCGCGAGTACGTCGGAGAAGGTGTGTGGCCAGCCGCCGCCGTTGCCGGCTCGTCGGTATTCCAGGTTCCACGCAGCCATGCCGTGCGCCGCGAGGTCCTTGGCCAGGGGTTCACCGAGTTCCGCGCCGTACTGCGAGCGCCAGTAGCCGCCGTGGATGACCACCACCACACCCTTGGCGGCGGCAGTCTCCGGCAGGAAGAGCTCCCCCCACTGGCTTGGGTCATCGCCGTAGCTGTACCTATGCCGCTTCACACTGTCCTCCTTGGGGCCCGGCGAGCAGTCGGCGAAGACTGCCCCCAAAGTCACCGTCGCTGCGGCCGCGATCAAAGCCCGACGCCGCACATCAGCCATCTGCCGAGCCTACCTTGACCGCCGCGCGGCACGGCGCAAGGCGACTCCGCGCCGATGGCAGGGCCGGACTCCCGCCGAGCCGCAGTTTCAGGTCGCGCCGCCGGCCCCGGGGGTGTCAGCCCTCCGCCGTCGTACCCCGGCCGTAAGCTGGGACCATGGCGAGCAACTGGGATCGACTGGACCCGAACCTGCGCGAATCCGTGCAGGAAAACGTAGAACTCTACGAGCGGGTGCGACCTGCCCTGAAGCTGGTCACCCGCGAGGTCCTGCTGACACTTCGGGCCATGCTCAAGGGCACTGAGGTGACACCGCTGTTCGTCACCGGCCGGACCAAGACGGTTGAATCCTTCCGGGAGAAGATTTCCCGGACCGAGGAACCGCTGGAGCCGGGCGGTCCGCCGGTGCTGAAGTTCCCGGACCCGTTCCGGACCCTGAATGACATGGTGGGCATCCGGGTGATCACCAAGCTGCCCGCGGAAAACGCCGTCGTGGCCAACCTGATCAAGCGCCAGCGTCAGCTCTTTGACTGCCGCGGCGACCGCGAGAAGGACATCGGCTCGATCGAGTCGGGGACGTACGGCTATTCCAGCCGGCACCTGATCCTGCGGACGATCCACAACGAGGCCGTCAAGGAGTATCAGGAAGCCTTTAACCCGGAAGCCCAGCCCAATGGCAGCTACTTCTTCGAATGCCAGATCCGCACCGTGTTCGCGCACGCCTGGAGCGAGATCGAGCACGACATCCGGTTCAAGGCCGAGGACCCGCGCGCGTGGACGCCGCACTTCGACCGCCAGTTCACCGCCACGGCCGCGATGCTGGAAACGGTGGAGGGAGCGTTCGCTGACCTGCACGAACGCTACGAGGAAGTCCGCAGCTACTGGGACATCGACGGCGAAGGAGCCGCCCAGCTCACCCCTAACCGGATCCGCGATGTCTGGCGTACACTGCTGCCGCACGTGGACCGGAAGGTCGACGACGACTGGGGCTGGGCCGCCGAACTGATGGCCGCCCACGGCCTGAACCAGACCATGCAGCTGGCCGGGCTGCTGAGCGCCAACCGGATCACCGAGGTCCGCAGGGCCCTGGACCACCGCTACTCCCCCGGCCCGGACCGGCTCTTGGATGACCTGTTGCTCTGGCAGTACGGCACCAAACATGTCGACCTCACCGCCGAACCGGCCGACGCCGTCCCACACCCGCGGCGGGACAGCCTCCAGCGGCGGCTCAAGCAGATCGAACGCTATCGGCTGACGCAGGGGTAGGAACTCCTAGAGCTCGGTCGGATCGAGGCGTTCCTCGACTACTTCGGCCGTGGAGCCGTCTGACGCGGCCAGCGTCACGCGGTAGGCAGCCTTGCCTGGTGTTTCCGTCACTGCCTCCACCAGCTGGGTCCCGCGGTAGAGCAGGCCCACACCGTCGTCGGTGCAGTGGGTCTCGCCCAATGTTCCCGCCGCTACCAGACGGTGCACCAGGGGCCGGCGTGCCGCTTCGGAATCATAATGGACCCCGTTGTCGTAAGGGAGGAGGGCCAAGCCGTTACTCACGGCGCGCAGTTCAGGACCAAACGAGTCGGTTGTCCCGCCGCGGAACCAGCAGATCGATCCGGCCGACACGCCCGCCAACACGACTCCGGCCTGCCAGACGCGCCGGAAGATTGCGTCCAGTTCGTGGGCGCGCCAGACGGCCAGGAGGTTAACCACTGAACCGCCGTTCACCCACACAACGTCCTGGCCGAGCAGGTACTCCTCGATGTTGCCGACGTTGGGCATGCTGAACAGGTTCAGGTGCGTGAGCCGGAATCCGGCGACGTTGCCCGCTTCGCTGATCTCGGAGTTGAACCACCGCTGGTCCCCGCTGGCGGTGCCCAGGTGGGCGATCCTGGGTGCCCGCCCGGTGACACCGGACAAATCCACCGCGTAGTGCACGAGTTTGTTGAATTCCAGCCTCGTTCGTGCGCCCGGCTTGTAGCCGCCGGAGGTCGCAAGAATTGTCGGACTTTTGGACGCCATAGCGGGTTGCTCCTTGGACGGGACAATCATTGCAGTTGAGCCTACCGAAGCCGGCGGCACGCACCGGCGGGGTACCGTTCCCTTTCCGGGCAGAGGCAACTGGGCAGGAGCGCGCCCGGTCCGGAATGAAACGCTCTAGCGGGGCGGGCGGGCTGTGCTTAGAGTGACGGAGGAACCCGCAGCCCGATGAAAGGACGCCGACATGTCGTTCCAGGCCTATCTGGACACCATCGAAGACAAAACCGGCCTCACCCCGCGCCGGCTCGTGCAGATCGCCGAGGAAAAAGGATTCGCCGATCCTTCAGTGAAGGCTGGGACCATCCTCGAATGGCTCAAAGCGGACTACGGGCTCGGGCGGGGCCATGGAATGGCCCTGGTCCACGTCATCAAGAGCGGGCCGCGGATCGATGCCCGGCACATCGGGTCCTCCGGCGTGCACCGCGATGAGGCGGACGTGCTCTGGCTGGACGGCAAAGCAACCAAACCAAAGCCCTGACTGCGGAGGGGCCCAGCCTAGTGACCGGCGCCGAGCTTGCCGCCGAGGCGTTCGCGCATGAGGGCGCTGGCGTCGTTGAGGCCGATGATCTTCACGTCCGTACCGTGGTGGTGATACTTCTCGGTGATGGCGTCCAGGGCGGCGATCGTCGAGGCGTCCCAAAGGTGGGAGGCGTGCATGTCGATCACGACGTGCCCGGGATCCAGGGCGTAGTCGAACTGGGTGTAGAGGTCGTTGGAGGACGCGAAGAACAGTTCGCCGTCCACAACGTATTTGGCGGTTTCGTGGCCGTCGATGTTCACGAGGGACCGTTCAACCGTGACAAAGTGGGCAACCCGGCGGGCGAACATCACCATGGCGACAAGAACGCCGACACCGACGCCGATCGCCAGATTATGGGTTGCGACGGTGACGATGACGGTAGCGACCATAACTGCGGTTTCGCTCTTGGGCATCATTTTCACGGTCCGGGGCCGAATGCTGTGCCAGTCGAAGGTGGCGACGGAAACGAAGATCATCACCGCGACCAGCGCGGCCATCGGAATGATGGAGACGATGCCGCCCAGGACCACAACAAGGATCAGCAGGAAGACACCGGCGAGGAAGGTCGAGATCCTTGTCCGGGCGCCGGAGGCCTTCACGTTGATCATGGTCTGGCCGATCATTGCGCAGCCGCCCATGCCGCCGAAGAACCCGGTGACGATGTTGGCCACCCCCTGGCCCCAGGCTTCGCGGGTCTTGTGGGAGCGGGTGTCTGTGACGTCGTCGACTAGCTTCGCGGTCATCAGGGATTCGAGGAGTCCGACGAAGGCCATGGCGAGGGCGAAGGGGAAGATAACCTGCAGGGTTTCGAGGCTCAACGGCACGTTGGGAATGAACAGTGTCGGCAGTGAGCTGGGCAATTCCCCCTTGTCGCCCACGGTGGGGACCGCGACGGCTGCGAACACGGTGATGAGGGTTAGAACTACGATGGCGACCAGTGGTGCCGGAACGGCTTTGGTCAGCTTCGGCAGGCCGAAGACAATGACCAGGCCCAAAGCAACGAGGGGGTAAACGAGCCACGGGACATCGAGGAGTTCGGGAACCTGGGACATAAAGATCAAGATGGCCAAGGCGTTGACGAACCCGACCATAACCGAGCGGGGGATGAACCGCATGAGCTTCGCCACCCCGGAGATCCCTAGAATGACCTGGAAGATGCCGGCGAGGATCACGGCGGCGACGAAATAGTCCACTCCGTGGGATTTCACCAGCGGGGCGATGACCAGGGCGATCGCACCGGTGGCCGCGGAGATCATCGCGGGGCGGCCGCCGACGAAAGCGATGGTCACGGCCATGGTGAAGGAGGCGAACAAGCCGATCCGCGGATCAACGCCGGCGATGATCGAGAAGGCGATGGCTTCCGGGATCAGGGCCAGCGCGACAACGAGTCCGGCCAGCACCTCGGTCTTGAGCCGGCGGGGGGACATTAGGGTCCCCGGACGGATTGCAACTGCTCGGGCGTGAATGCCGGGGCATTCATGGCTGGTTTGACGGCCATTTCTGGCTCCGTTCATGGTCAAGAAGACGCGCGAATGCGGCTTCGCTTTGCTAATGTCTGGGGCGCAGCGCCGCGCGGGGAGGGGGATTTCGCAAGGAACGTCTCAACCCCACTACCCAAACTCTACCCTAACGTGATGGTAGGGTTTAAATTTGAACAGGATGGAGCCCCTCATGACCGCTAAGACCAGCACCATGCACATCGGTGAACTGGCCGAACGCACCGGGCTGTCCCTGCGGACGATCCGCCACTATGACGAGGTTGGACTCCTGCCCGCCAGCGCGCGCACCGACGGCGGCTTCCGGGTGTACTCGGAGGATGATTTCGAACGGCTTGCTGTCATCAAGCAGATGAAGCCGCTGGGGTTCTCGCTGGAGGAAATGTCCGAGATCCTGGGCCTGCTCGCGGGTGGACCGGACGCGCCGGGGTCCACTGACCGGCTCGTGGAAATCCTGGGGCGGGCGACGCATCAGCGCGCCAAGATGGCCCGCAGCCTCGCACAAGCGGATGACTTCATCGCCATGCTTGGCAGCCGCACCGCCTAACCACCCAGGGTCCGCGCCGGCGGCTCAGCTAAAATCCGACATATTCTCCCGCGCAGCGTTCACGAACTGGCTCCGGAGCGGCCCCGGTGGCACCATGTTTGGATGCTTGAGGCAACGAAAAACCCGCAGTCCGCCCAGGAGCCCAGCGCTGACGCGGTCCCGATCAACCCCGCCCTCGCCGTTGAGGCCAGGATTGCTCGCATCGCGGTGACCGTATTCCCGCTGCTGGTCCTCATCGCCGGAGTCGCCGGATACCTGTTCCCGGGCGCCCTCAAACCCCTGAGCCCCAGCGTCCCGTACCTGCTGGGAACCATCATGTTCTGCATGGGCCTGACCCTGACCCCGCCCGACTTCGCATCGGTGGCCAAACGCCCCTGGGCCGTGGTCCTCGGGATCGTGGCGCACTACCTCATCATGCCCGGCGCGGGCTGGCTGATCGCCGGAGCCCTGAATCTGGCGCCGGAACTGGCTGTGGGCCTGATCCTCGTCGGCTGCGCACCCTCGGGCACGGCGTCCAACGTCATGGCGTTCCTGGCCAAGGGCGACGTAGCCCTCTCGGTCGCCGTCGCCTCCGTGTCCACCCTGATCGCCCCGGTTGTGACGCCGCTGCTGGTGCTGTTCCTGGCCGGTTCCTACCTGCAGATCGACGCCGGCGGCATGGTTCTGGACATCGTCAAGACCGTCCTCCTGCCGGTTATCGCCGGCCTGCTGGCCCGCTTTTTCCTCAAGAAGCTCGTGGCCCGGGTGCTCCCGGCCCTTCCCTGGGCCTCCGCCGTCGTGATTTCACTGATCGTGGCGATTGTGGTCGCCGGCAGCGCCGGCAAGATCGCAGCCGCCGGCGGAATTGTGTTCCTGGCCGTGGTGCTGCACAACGGCTTCGGCCTGGGCCTGGGGTACCTGGCCGGCAAGCTGGGGCGCCTGGACGACAAGGCCCGCCGTGCGCTGGCCTTCGAAGTCGGTATGCAGAACTCCGGCCTGGCCGCCACCCTGGCCACGGCGCACTTCAGCCCGCTGACCGCACTGCCGTCAGCCGTCTTCTCGGTCTGGCACAACGTCTCCGGCGCCATCGTCGCGGCCTGGCTGGCACGCCGACCGCTGCGGGACGCCTAACGCCGCCGCTCCCCGTCCGGCGCGGCCCGTGCGGGAAACTATTCCGGCAGCCGCGCAAGCAAGGTAGCGACAGCGCGCTCGGCGGGGGCACCCGCCGCAGGTGCCCCCGGCGCCAGAGCGTCGACACCATCCGCCTGCGCCGAGTCGGAGAAGACCAGTTGGGCGACACCGCGGGCAGCGAGCTCCTTCATCGTCGCAACGTCGCCAATGCTGCGGTTCGCCGGCTTGGAGCCGAGGATAACGCCATCGGCGCCACCGGAGAGCATAAATTGCCGCCAGCCTCGCCCACGAGGATCACCGGCTGGTAGCCGTGCCCGGGCAGGAGCCGGACGGCCGCCGCGGCGAGCGCACGGTCCCAGGAATCCTCGAGGTCGGTGATGGCGACGGCCACCACGTCGGTGCGTCCGCGCCGCATCCCGCGGGCTGCCCGGTTGGGCACGTAGCCCAGGTCTCGGACTGCAGCATGGACGCGGTCCCGGGTGGGCTGGCTGATCCGGGTGCTGCTGCCGGTGCGGCCGGTCAGCACGTAGGAGACGGTGGTGGGGGAAACTCCTGCGGCCGCCGCCACGTCGCGGATGGTGGGCTTGGATCCTTGCCGCAAAGATGACTCCCGGTACTTCTCCGTCACGGAAAGGTGGCGGTGTGGCTGGTTCTCGTTGAACTCTAGCGGGAAGCCGAGGCAGATCATTGGTGACCGCCGGCGGGCCGACGGTTTCCGGGTCTACGGCGGGGCCAAAAGGTCTTCGTAGCGGGAGTCGCATAAAATACCCCATAGGGTATATTGAAGAAGTCCCCGGCTGCAGGGGCCACGTCCGGGAGCCTAAAGGATCGCCATGAACACGAAGGAACTGCCGGAAGGCTTGAAGCCGGTCCAGGCCAACCGCCCGGGGCGAAGCGCCACCACGACCCAGCCCGGACTGGATAATCAGCGCCTCCAGCGCCGTGTGGTCTTCATCCTCGTCGGCGGCCAGATCCTCGGCGGCATCGGCATGGGAGCAACACTGTCCCTCGGCTCCCTGCTGGCAGCGCAGCTCTCCGGGTCCAACGCGTGGTCCGGCATGGCCGCCACAATGAGTACCCTCGGCGCCGCCTTCGCCGCCGTCCCCCTCGCCCGGCTGGCCCAGGCCCGCGGCCGGCGGATCTCGCTGTCCACCGGCGCCCTGGTTGCCGGCGCCGGCGCCGTCACGGCAATCACCTCCGCCGCGCTGGGCGTCTTCCCGTTGCTGCTGCTGGGCCTCATGCTCCTCGGCTCGGGCTCCGCAGTGAATCTGCAGGCTCGTTTCGCCGCGACCGACCTGTCCCGCCCCGGCTCCCGGGGCCGGGACCTCTCGACCGTGGTGTGGTCCACCACGATCGGTGCCGTCCTGGGCCCGAATCTGTTCGGCCCCGGCGAGACCGTCGGAGGAGCCCTTGGCCTCCCCCCGCTGACGGGCGCTTTCGCCTTCTCCGTGGCCGCGCAGCTGTTGGCCGCCGGCGTCTATGCGACGGGCCTGCGGCCGGACCCGCTCCTCACCGCGATGGCCGCCCGAGTGCCCGATCTCGAGGCACCCCAGCCCAAAAGCGGTCTGCGGATTCTGCGCAGCAGCCCCCGGGCTCGGTACGCAGTGGCCGCCGTCGCCCTCAGCCACGCCACTATGGTGGCGCTTATGTCAATGACGCCCGTGCACCTGCGCGACCACGGGGCAAGCCTGACGGTGGTGGGCCTGACGATCAGCCTGCACATCGCCGGCATGTACGCCCTGTCACCTGTTTTCGGCTGGCTGTCGGACAAAGTCGGGCGACTGCCGACCATCCTGCTGGGCCAGGGCATGTTGCTGGTTTCGCTGGTGCTGGCCGGAGTTGCGCCGGATTCCAGCGCTGCCGTGACGGCGAGCTTAATCCTGCTGGGGCTGGGTTGGTCTGCCTCCGTGGTTGCCGGGTCTGCTTTGGTGGCCGAGTCAGCCCATGTGCAGGACCGGCCCGCGATCCAGGGCGTTTCCGACTTGAGCATGAACGCAGCCGGAGCGACCGGCGGCGCGCTGGCCGGTCCGGTACTTGCCGCCGTCGGGTATTCCGGGCTCGGGTTCCTCTCCATCGCCATGGTGGCCACCGTGATCATCTGGACCGCCCGGCAGCCACGACGTCCCGGCAAAATCCAGGAGCAGCCATGACAAGCAACAGCGGCCCCACAGGGAACGTCGGCACGGGCACCCCTGACATACCGGAAAACCGCGGCCGCGCGCGGCAACTCGCGCAGGTGCTCCGCAACTGGTCCCGGGCACGCGTGATCGCAACCATCGTCGCCGCCGGCCTCGCCGCGCTTTTCCTGCTGGGCGCCAACGGCATGATTGCCGGCGCCGGCACCGGCTGGACGGGCTACGCCCTAGTGGGCGCGGCGTCGATCCTGGCCGGCTTCCTGGCAGGCAGCTATGTCAACACCCCGATCGGCGCGGCGGCCACCCTGTGCGATCTTCGCTGGCCCGTCCTGGGCCTCTTCGGCGCGGTGTGGGCGAGCTCGGCGAGGGAGGCAGTGCCGTCGGTCCAGGTCGCCGCGGGCCTACTGTCCCTGGCTGTGATGGCATGGGCCCTGCACGGCCGACTGGAGCTGGAGCGCAAAGTCACGCTGGGCCGCAGCGGATCGCCTGAATCCGGCGTCGACGTCTGCGCCGACTGCCGCCCGCTGTTCCCCACCAAGCCGCGACCGCAGGACTGAGCCTGCGGTCGCGGCGGCGGAGCGCAGGCCAGAGGCGGCTGTACGCCCAGCCGTCCCGTTGGCGTTTGGCAAGGGGGCGATGGCTGGCAACTCACCGCTAGGGCTTCAGCACAACCTTGATGCAGCCGTCTTCCTTTTTCTGGAAGATCTCGTAGGCCCCAGCGGCGTCGTCGAGGGCGACTTCGTGGGTTTTGAGGTCCATAACGCCGAGCGGGTCTGCCGGATCCTCAACAAGCGGAAGCAGCTCGTCCGTCCAGCGCCGGACGTTGCACTGTCCCATCCGGAGTTGGATCTGCTTGTCGAACATGCTCATCAATGGCATGGGGCTTGCGGTGCCGCCGTATACTCCACTGAGCGAGACGGTCCCTCCCCTGCGCACGGAATCCAAAGCTGCATGGAGGACCGACATCCGGTCGATACCGGCAGTCTCCATGACCTTCCTGGCCAGCGCATCGGGCAGGAGCCCCACGGCGTTCTGCGCAAAGGCGCCCACCGGCGAACCATGCGCTTCCATCCCGACGGCGTCGACGATCGCGTCGGGGCCCCTGCCATCGGTCATGTCGCGGAGCTGGTCACCAATGTCTTTCGTAAAATCAACGGTCTCCACGCCGTGCCGCTCGGCCATCCGGCGGCGTTCCGGAACCGGCTCGACGGCGATGACCCGGTGGCCCAAGTGCCGGCCGATCCGGCTGGCGAATTGCCCCACCGGGCCAAGACCAAAGACGGCCAGTGTCCCGCCGTCGGGAACGTCAGCGTAGTGGACCCCCTGCCAGGCCGTGGGAAGTATGTCGGAAAGGTAGAGGTACCGCTCGTCGGGAAGCTCATGCCCGACCTTCACCGGCCCATAATCCGCGTGCGGAACCCGCAGGAACTCAGCCTGCCCGCCGGGGACCGAGCCGTACAGCTCGGAGAACCCGAACAGGCTCGCACCGCTGTTGTGGGAGTGGACCTGGGTGGTTTCGCACTGGGACTGCAGGCCCCGTTTGCACATCCAGCAATGACCGCACGAAATGTTGAAAGGGATCACAACCCTGTCGCCCGGCTTGAGGTTCCGGACGCCGGAGCCGACCTCCTGAACGATCCCCATGGGTTCGTGGCCGAGGATATCGCCGGCCTTCATATACGGACCCAGGACCTCGTACAGGTGAAGGTCAGAGCCGCAAATCGCCGATGACGTGACTTTGACGATGGCGTCCGTCGGCTCCTGGATCACCGGATCCGGAACCGTCTCCACGCTGACTGACCTTTTTCCCTGCCACGTAAGCGCCCTCATGTCCGCTCCTCCAGTCACAATCGAGATTGATAAGCATACTTGCCATTTCGATTGTTCCTTATCCCCGCGTTATTGAAAAGTGAGACCGGGCCCGGGGCGGAGTGCGCGGCGGCCCCTAGACCTTCCGGTGGATCGACTTGTAGCTCAAGTAGGCGGTGAGGCCCTCGACCCCGTACTCGGTGCCCAGCCCGGAATCGTGCCGGCCGCCGAAAGGAGCCGCATGGTTGGAAGCGAAGAAGTTGATGCCCACCGAGCCGGTGTCCATCCGATCCGCCACGGCCAGCGCTGCCTCCTGATCACGGCCGAACACCAGCCCGCCGAGGCCGAATTCCGTGTTGTTCGCCAGCGCAACCGCCTCATCAACGCTGCCACCTGCGTCGTTGTATTTGAGGATGCAAATCACCGGACCGAATATCTCCTCCCGGGAGATCCGCATGTCCGGCGTAACGTCGGCAAACACTGTGGGTTCCACGAAGTAGCCGCCTTCCAGCCCGCCGCCCAGTGCCGCGCGGCGACCGCCGGTGGTAGCTCGGGCGCCCTCGGCCAGGCCCGACTCCACGAATTCCAGCACGGTCCGGTACTGGGATTCCGTGGCGCACGGCCCGAAGACCGTGTCCGGATCCAGCGGGTCGCCCTGCTTTCCGGCCGCGATGGTGCTGGTGACCATGGCCACCACCTCCTCGTACCGGCTGGCCGGCGCCAGGATCCGGGTCGAGATGTAGCAGGTCTGCCCCGTGTTGCGCATGGAGGAGCGGATCAGGACTTTGGACATTTCCTCAAGATCGGCGTCCGGCAGCACGATCGCACTGGACTTCCCGCCGAGCTCCAGGGTCACGGGACGCAACAGCTCGCCGCAGGCCGCCGCGATCTTCCGGCCAACCGGCGTCGAACCCGTGAAGGCCACCTTGTCCACTCCCGGGTGCTTCACCAGCGCATCGCCCAACCGTCCGGAGCCGGTGACGAGGTTAACGACGCCGGCAGGAACACCAGCCGCTGCGATCGCATCGATGATCACCCGGAGCGACAGCGGGGTGGGCGACGCCGGCTTGATCACCACGGTGCAGCCGGCCAGCAGCGCCGGGGCGAGCTTGATCACCACAAGGTTGATCGGGAAGTTCCAGGGCGCGATCAAGGCGCAGACGCCGATCGGTTCGCGCCGGACTACGGATTCGCCGCCGCCCCGGGGGAAAGCCCGCACGTCCTCCCGCTCAAGGTAGCCGGCCAGGCCTGCGAAGTAGCGAAAGATGCCCGCGGCGTTGGCCGCCGCCCCGGCGGACTCCGAGACCGGAGAACCGTTCTCGCGGGTGTTGGTCAGCGACAGTTCCCCGGCGCGCTTCTCTACCTCTTCGGCAATGCGCAGCAGGTACGCAGCGCGGTCCGAGGGTGACAGCCGCGGCCACTCCCCGCCATCGAAGGCCGTGCGTGCGGACTCGACGGCGGAGTCGACGTCCGCGGCGGTTCCGTCCGGGACGGAGCCCCATACTTCGCCGGTGGCGGGGTCGGTGACGGGGTTGCGGCCGGTGCCGCCCGCGGACCTCCAGGCGCCGTCGACGAAGATGTTGTCAACGTGCGTGTACGGCAGCTGAAGGGCGGCGCGGAGGGCCAGGGCAGGGCTGTTTTGTGTGGCGGCAGTCATCGGATGACTGCCGTCTTCAGCAGGGCATTGGAGCGGTCCAGGTCGGCGCTGGCCATGTCGTGGGCGGCCTGGGTGATGAGTTCGGGCACTATTTCCGCGGCCAGGCGGTCGGTGTAGGTAGCGGGGTCCAGCTTGAACCAGGACGAGGCCAAGGCAACCCCGGCCTGGTCGAAGCGCCACAGCCGGTCTGCGTCGCGCATCAACGCGTCCTCAAGGGACTTGGCTACCGGGCGGGTGTCGTGGCCGTCGATGATCTCGCAAACGCGGTCAATGAACTCGGTGTTATAGCCCAGGCCCGGGAGCACCCGCCGGGCGACCTCGCAGCCCTGCTTCTCGTGTTCGTAGCGGATGGCGGCCTTGCGCCAATCCCCAGCGAAACCCTCTGAGATGATGCGGGACTCATCCACGTGGGCCCAGCCGGTATCGTGCAGCAGGGTGGCCACCCGGACCAGCTCAGCGTCAGCGGCGGGGTAAGCCCGGCAGAGCCTTTCGGCGAAGGCGAGGGAGATCGGCAGGTGGATGTCATTACCGCGGGTACGCGTCTCGTGCACTACGGTGCGCCAGAGCCCGTCGAGATCCCCGAGCGCTGCCGGGGTGGTGGCGATCGGGGCGGTGTCTACCGGTCCCGGCGCCGGGACCGGCCGGACCGGGTATGCGGCTGCGAACTCCGCAGCCGCGGAATCAACAGCCGCGGGACTGGTTCCAGCCGGATTTTCGGAAACCGGGTTCGCGGCGCCGGTGGCGGCAGCCGAGGTGTGGGGGGCAGTCATGATTCTCCTTCGGGTGGGCAGGCCTGCTGGCTAGCTGTCCGTGGTGATCGTTTTGAGGGGCGTCGTTGGGTCGGCAGCGGCGCCGGCGGGGATGTTGCGCCCTTGGGCAAGGGCGTTTTTGACGGCCATAAAGTCCAGCGGAGCATTAACGCAGTCCGCGGCTATGACCTGGCCCAGGCGGTAGTAGAGAACGCTGAATTTGCCGCGTTCCCTGTCCGGCCGCAGCACCGTCTGGTCGTAGCCGTTGCAGAGCCCGGCGATCTGGAGTTTCAGCTCGGCCTGGTTGGACCAGAACCAGGGGATGCCGGCGTATTCCTCGCGCCTGCCGGTGAGGGAGTAGGCGGCCACCTTGGCGTGTTCAATCGCATTGTTCACGCTTTCCAGCCGAATCCGCTCACCCGGTTCCGAGCCGGGCACGGGGTTGGGCATGTTGGCGCAGTCGCCGATCGCCACCGTGGTGCCGTCCGATGCCAGTGCGAAACGGTCCACAACGATCCCGTTGTCCACGGCGAGGCCAAGCTGTTCTGCGAGTTGGGTGTTGGGGCTGACGCCGATGCCCACCAGCACGATCTGCGCCGCCAACACCGTGCCGTCCTGGAGCTCGACGCCGGCGACGGCGACGGCGCCTGCGTTGCCTGCGGCTGCGGTGAAGCGTTTGGCGCTTGTATTGAGCCGGATGTCCAGGCCGCGGGCGCGGTGGGCCTGCAGGAAGTACTCGGCGGTTTCCTCGCCGACGGCGCGGCCCACCAGCCGCGGGCCGAATTCCAGCACGGTGACGTTTTTGCCCATTTTTTGCAGGCTCGACGCAGCTTCGAGGCCGATGAACCCGCCGCCGATCACCACAACATCCTGCGCGTCCCCCACCCGGGCCTTGAGCGCCAGCGCGTCGTCGGCGTTGCGCAGATAGAGCACGCCGTCGAGGTCGCCGCCCGCTATTTCCAGTTTCCGGGCGCGGGCGCCCACCGTGAGGGCGAGGCGCTTAAAGGGGAATTGCCTGCCCGAGGTGGAATAGGCGACGCCAGAGCCGTCTGCGTCCTTGTCAATCCTGACAATGTATTCGGCTTTGACCAGCTCCACGTTGTGCTCGGCCCAGTAGTCGTTGGAGCGGAAGATGAGGGATTCGCTCCCCACCGTGCCCTGCAGGAACTCCTTGGACAGGGCCGGGCGCTGGTAGGGTCGGTGGTCCTCATCGCCGAGCAGGGTGATGTGTTCCTCGAAACCAAGCGCCCGGAGCGATACCGCGAGCTGGACGCCGGACTGGCTGGCGCCGATGATAAGCAGGCCGGTGCGGGTCGGGCTATCAGTTTCGGTACCGGCTGCGCCGGCGGTTCCGGCGGACGCCTGCTGCGCCGCGGCAACATGGGTGCCCATCACTACACCTGCGTTTCCGGGGTGGTGATGAACAGTTCGAGCTCATCGGTGAGGCGGAGCTGGCAGGACAGGCGCGAGTTGTCCGCACGGTCCACAGCGGTGCCGTAAAGCATCTCGTCTTCCATGTCCTCCATGGCCGGAAGCTGCGAGAGGCAGTCCTCCCGGACAAAAACGTGGCAGGTGGCGCAGGAGAGCGAACCGCCGCACTCGGCCACGATGCCGGTGACGCCGTTGCGCACTGCGGTCTCCATGACCGAGTCGCCGGCGTTGCCCTGGACGTCGCGGACTGCGCCCGCGGCGTCGGTGAAATGAACCGTTGGCATTGGTCCTCCTTGGATTGAAAAGCGGAAAGGTGAGGTCAAGGGCGGGGTCAGATGAACTGGCGGCCGCCGTCGACCACCATGGTCTGGCCGGTGTAGTAGGAACTGTCCGGACCGGCCAGGAAAAGGGCCGCGCCCACGATGTCCTCCGGCTGGCTGGCCCGCTTGATGGCGCCCCGGTCCACACCGTAGTTTTCGGCGTCCGCCATCAGCCCGTAGCTTGCTTCGGTCAGGGTGAAGCCCGGGGCGATCGCATTGACCGTGATTCCCCGGCGGCCCAGTTCCTTGGCCATCACCCGGGTTAGGGCCACCACGCCGCCTTTGGAGGCGACGTAGTGCAGCCACTGCTCCGAGCCACTGAAAACGGTGGCGCTGGAGAGGTTGATGACGCGCCCGCCCTCGGGCAGGTACGGGCTCGCGGCCCTCGTGACGAGCCACGGGCCCTTGAGGTTGACGTTCATCACCAGGTCCCATTCGGCCGGGTCGATGTCCTCGAACGGGCTGCGGGTCACTCCGGCGTATACCGCGGCGTTGTTGAGCACAACGTCGATGCTTCCGCTGCCGAAATCCGCGCAGCTTTTCGCCAGCGCCTCGGTGGAGCCGACGCTGGTAACGTCGGCGTGGAGGGCGACGGCATCGGCACCGGTAGCCAGGACCAGCCTGGCAGTTTCCTGTGCACCGTCGAGGTTTACGTCCGCCACCGCCACGCGGTAGCCGCGGCGGCCGAAGCCGAGCGCGAACGCCCGGCCGAGCCCGCCGGCGGCACCGGTGATCAGGACGGTGCGGGCAGGCTGCCCCGCACCGTCCAACTGCGGATCAGACATGGCTGTGGCTGTGCGCACCCGGTCCGGCGATGACCAGTTCGTCTTCGGCGTCGAGGATCTGGACCGTGCCCTTCGTGCCGTCCACGCGAAGCCGCTGCCCGGTCTTGATTGTGGTGGACGCCGAGCCGGTGCCGGTCACGGCCGGCAGGCCGTATTCCCGGCAGACGATCGCCGCGTGGCTCATCATGCCGCCGATGTCCGTTACCGTGGCCTTGATCTTGCCGAAGATCGGCCCCCAGGACGGTGCCGTGACGGTGGCCACCAGGATTTCGCCCTGCTGCACCTCGGATAGCTGGTCCGCGTCGGTGATGACGCGTGCCAGGCCTTCCACGACGCCGGGTGAGGCGGCCATGCCGCGCAGACCGCCTCCTTCGACTGCTTCGCCGGCCCCAAGCCATTGCTGGACCTGTTCGGTGGTGATGCCCCAAAGCATCCGGGTGAAGGGTTCGGTGATGATCTCCGGCGGGGTGTTCAGTGCCGGGGCGGGCCGGGCGGTTTTGAGCGCATCCACGATCCCGCGGCGGCGCTCGATTTCCTCCGGCCAGTAGTCCGGACCAATGGGCTTCGCGCCGACACCCCATCCGGTGACGAGGTCGAAGAGCGCGTCACGGACCTCGTTGCGGCCCAGGTAGAGCAGGTCGTCCGGTTCGGTCCAGAAGCCTTCGGCCTGCATCATGCGGGACAGTTCGCGGATCTTGCGCCAGAAGACGCCCATGGTCCAGTGCTCGATGTAGAAGTTGTGGTTCTCCACGTACGGGTAGGCGGTGGCGGCAAGGCCGCGCTTGGCGTCGAAAAGTGCCAGGTTTTCGCCTTCGAGCAGGTCCCGGTATTCCCCGATGATGCGGTCGCGTTCGATGATCAGGGCCTCGACCGGCCGCATGATCTCCTGGCCCTCGTCCACGCGGCGGATGTAGTCGGCGATGTAGCCGAGCGGGATTTCCTGGTGTTCGTTCCAGTACTTGTCGTGGCCGTAGAAGCCGTTGCCCACGGTGAAGTTGAACCACGGGTCCTTGGCGGCCTCGTACTGGGCCGTCCAGCGGTCCCCGCCGGGGGCCGCGGCGATGGCCGCCAGGGTGGACCCGACGTCGTCGGTGTTGCCGAAGAGCGACTGCAGCTTAAGTTCGACGGCCAGTTTGGCCAGCCCCTTCAGCTCGTCATCCGGGCGGAAGAGTTCCATGTCCACGCCCTGGACCATCGTGGCGATGGACTGGTCGGGGATGTTGGGGAAGACCTGCTTGCAGAAGTTGAAGAAGTCCAGGTAGGCAATGTAGCCGAGGTTGAGGAACTCGAAGTGGTACTGCCAGTTCTGGTAGGCCAGCTGGATCAGCCGGTCGTAGCTCTCAAGCAGCCTCTCGGAGCCGTCCTTGCCCTTGCCGGAGAGGATGTCCTCGATCGGGACCACGTCCGGGAGCTTGGGGAAGGAGATGGTTTCCATCTCGTCGATGGTCCCCTTGACCTTGATGTGCCACTGCTTGAGGAGCTCGTCCCAGTTCTGGAAGTAGTGGCCAACCCGCTGCTCGAACAGGGGCACCCGCGCGGCGATCTGGTCCTCGGGCACCGGGATGGGCGACATGTAGAGGTAGCCCAGGTGGACCCGGAATTCGATGCCGTTGGCGTTGGGGATCATCAGGTGCCGGGCGTTGTACTGGCCCAGGCACTTGACCGCGAATTCGCCGCCGATGGTCTCGAAGGGCTTGAACACAGTGGGCCAGTGCTGGCTGTCGCAGAACCAGAACTTGGCGTCCTCCTGCTCCTTGAGCTTGTCCTGGAACACCAGGTAGTAAGGGTAGATCTTTTCCCAGCCCTCGGCGCCGGCGGGGACCGCAAGCTCGGAGGGCTTGGGGAAGGATTTCAGGGACATGGCGGTCCTTTCAGTGCGGGCTCGGCGTTGAGCCTGGGTGAGGGAGCGGGATAGGGGGTCAGGACTTGTTAGATGAGCTGGCGGGGGCTGAGTCCGCTGAAGTAGCCGCCAGCGGCAGCAGCCGACGGGACAGTCGGCTTGGAGGAATGCACCGTCTCGGGGCGGGACTGGAGCAGGAGCAGGTTTTCGCCGTCGGGCAGGTCGCCGTCGAGTGCCCATTCGATGTCCTGCGGGCATTTGTAGTGCTTCTCCGCGCGCTTGGCCATCTGCGCGACGGCCGCGAGTTCGGCGTCGCTGAGGCTGCGGCGGCCGCGGCGGTCGGCGTCGACCTCCCGTTCCACCAGGCGGCCGGCCGCGGCGTCGGGGACGAGTTCGGCGTGCTTGTCGCCGAGGTGTTCGAAGATGACGGCCAGGGTGACCTTGTCCAGCATGATGTTGTCCGGGGTGACCTGGCCGGAGACCACCATTTCGCCGACCCCGTAGGAGGAGTCGATGGTGATCTTGGAGCGGTCGCCGTTGGTGGGGTCCATGGTGATCGCGACGCCGGAAACACGGGCGTTGACCATCTTCTGCACCACCACGGCCATCGACAGGCCCTCGTTGGGGATGTTGTTCCGGAGCCGGTAAATGATTGCGCGGGAGGTAAAGAGTGAGGCCCAGCACTGCCTGATGTGCTCGGTGACGGCCTTGACGCCGTCGAGCCAGAGATAGGTGTCCTGCTGGCCGGCGAAGGAGGCGTCCGGGAGGTCCTCGGCCGTGGCACTGGACCGCACGGCGACCGGGACCGGCTCCTCAAAGCGGGACATCAGGGCGTTATAGGCTCCGACGGTGAGCTCGCGCATCGCCTGCGGCACCGGGCGGGAGCAGATGTCCTCGCGGATGGCGGCGGAGACCTTATCCACCTGGCCCATGTCCCCGGGGTCCAGATCGGCAAGGAGCTGGTGGATATGCCGGGTGATGCCGGCTTCTTCCATAAACGCATCGAACTGCGCGGTGGTGACGACGAAGCCGGGAGGGACTGGCATTCCGGCGGAAGTCATCGTGACCAGGGAGGCGCCCTTGCCGCCCAAGTTTTCAAGTTTCGGCTCGATGCCGCCGTCGAAGAACTGGATGTATTCGTTGCTTTGCATGTTTTTAGGCCTTCCAGCTGACGGGGACGGTCTCGGGGACGCGGAAGGAGAGGTTTTCGCGGAAGGTGGTGGCATCCGGCCTCTCCAGCTGCAGCCCGGGGGCGAGCCGGGCGACTTCCTCGAGGGCGATTTTGGCCTGCAGCTTGGCGAGCATATTGCCCAGGCAGTAATGGATGCCGAACCCGAAGGACAGGTGTTCGCGGGCATTGGTGCGGGTGATGTCGAAGTCCTCGCCGGAGCTGAACTTGCCCTCATCGCGGTTTGCGGCGCCCATCAGGAGCAGCAGCTGCGAGCCTTCCTCGATCGCGACGCCACCGACTTCGGTGTCTTTGAGGGCTTTGCGCCGCCACCCGACGATCGATCCGGCGTAGCGGAGGACCTCGTCGATGGCGGCAGGGATCGTCTTGGGGTCTGCTACGAGCTGCTTCCACTGCTCGGGGCGGGCCAGGAGTTCACGGAGGGCGTTGGAAATCAGTGTGGTGGTGGTCTCGTGGCCGGCGAAGAGCAGGCTGTAGAGGACGGAGGCGATCTCGTGGTCGGAGATCTCGGCGCCTTCCTGCTGCGATTTCACCAGGTCGGCGGTGAGGTTGTCGCCGCCGTCCTGGTGGGCCACCCTGACCAGGCGGAGGCATTCCTGCCAGTACTCCACGAGGTTGTGGGCGTGCAGGATCTGTTCCTCGTCGCTGAGGTCGCCCCAGGTCATCGCGGCGCGGGAATCACTCCAGCGTTTGAAGGTGTCCACCTGGGACACCTCCGCTCCGATCAGGGTCAGGATGGTGATGGTGGGGACGTCGTAGGCGAGGTCCCTGACCATGTCGCCGCGGTGGTCCGGGCTGGCAAGCATCTTCTCCAGCAGTTCGACGACGTTCTGCCGGATAAAGGGTTCCAGCGCCTTGTAGCGCCGGGGGAGTGAAGGCCTTTTGGACCACGGCACGGATGCGGGTGTGCTCCGGCGGCCGGCGGGCGGACAGGCCCGAGTAGGCGGTGAAGCCGCCGTCTTCCATGATCTTCTTTGCTGCGGCGCCGCGTTCGCGGACGGGGGCCTGGGCATTTTCGCTGGAGAAGGTCTGCCAGTCGTCGAACACGGCTTTGATGTCGTCGTAGCGGGAAACAACGTAGAGGCCAATCCGCTCGTCGAACATCACCGGCTGCTCGGCCCGGAGTTCGGCGTACGCCGGAAACGGATCCTTCATCTGGAACGGCTCGTAGCCATGGTGCCCGGCGGGGGCTTCGGCGCCGTGACCATAGGGGCAGCGGCCGGCCGTTTCAGTCGACGATGACATCTGGGCTCCTAGATTTTTGGTCCCGCCGGCAGCGGCAGTGCTTGCCGGGGGTTCTTATTCATCAGTGTGGCCCCGATCACCAGCGCCGGACAGGACTGGCTTCCACTCAGTGGAAGCCAGTTGTCTTCCGTCCCGGTGGGACGGCGACGGCTCAGGCCGTGCCGGCGAAGTTGCTGCCGAGCAGCGTTTCCAGCGGGATCCGGGCCGTGGCGCGCTCGATCTGAGCGGCGATGCCCCGCAGGACGGGCAGGTGCCGGGTCATCGTGTCGGCCTGGCTGGTGGGCAGCACCAGTCCGATCGAGGCGCCAATCCGGCCGGTATGGAAGACCGGGACGGCGATCGAGCAGGAGCCCAGCCGGACTTCCTCCAAGGTCGTGGCGTAGCCCTGCTCGCGGATCCGGGTCAGCTCCCCGGACAGCTTCCTGGGGTCCACGTGGGTGTGGGCGGTGTGCCGCTCCAGCTGCCGGTTCAGGTAGGCCTCGCGGACCCAGTCCACCTCGAAGGCCAGGATGACCTTTCCGACGGCGGTTGCATGCATGGGCAGCCGGCCGCCGACCCGGGAGGCCCGCGGGACCCGCCTGGAGCCGTAGACACGATCGATGTAGAGCACCTCATGGCCGGCCCGGACCGCCAGGTGCGCGGTTTCGCCGGTGAGCGAGAACAGATCCTGGACGTAGGGACGGGCCGCATCGCGGAGCTGCCGACCGGTGTTTTGGGCCAGTTCCCAGAGCCGGATGCCGAGCTGGTAGCGGCCGTTGGGCTCGCGGGAGAGGAGCCCCCAGTCGGTGAGTTCGTTGACCAGGCGGTGGGCAGTGCTCAGCGGCAGCCCGGACTTTTCGGCAATGTCGGTGAGGCTGAGAGCGCCCCGGGACTTTTCAAAGGCTTCCAGGATGGCGAGGACTTTCGAGGTTACGGTCCTGCCGGGTTCACGGCTGCCGCCGGCCATCATGACCTCCTCGTCGCGGGCTCAGGGCCGGCCGTCAGCTGGCCGTCCCCTGCCCGGAATCGAGTCTAATCGGCACTGGCCGTGGCACGCTCCAAACGAGCCACGGCCCGCCTAGACATCGATGGTGTCCATGTTCGGGTACCTCGCTCCGGCTGCCGCCCCGGCCGGAGCCAGTTCGTCGAGGCGGGCCAGGTCGTCGGGGGAGAGTTCGACGTCGGGAGCGCCCAGGTTTTCGAACAGACGCTCGCGCTTCTTGGTGCCCGGGATGGGAACAATATGCTCGCCCTGGGCCAGCAGCCAGGCAAGTGCCAATTGCGCCGGAGTGCAGTCCTTCGTATCCGCCAACTCCTTCACCCGATCCACGAGCTGTAAGTTGCGGGTGAAGTTTTCGCCTTGGAAACGCGGGGAATGCCGGCGGAAATCGTCCGCCGCAAAGTCGTCAGGGCTGCGGAATTGACCGGTCAGGAAACCTCGGCCGAGCGGGCTGTAGGGGACAAAGCCGATGCCGAGCTCGGCGAGGACCGGGATTATCTTGGTCTCGGGCTCGCGTTCCCACAGCGAATATTCGGTCTGCAGGGCCGTGATCGGGTGCACCGCATGTGCCCGGCGAACGGTGTCCGCGCTGGCTTCGGATAACCCCAGGTGCCTGACTTTTCCGGCCTGAACCAGCTCAGCCATGGCTCCGACGGTTTCCTCGATCGGGGTGGCCCTGTCGACGCGGTGCTGGTAATACAGATCGATATGGTCCACGCCCAGTCGCTGCAGGCTCGCGTCGCAAGCGGCCCGCACGTAGTCCGGGGAGCCGTTGATGCCAACCCAGGATCCGTCGGCCCGGCGTTCGTTGCCGAATTTGGTGGCGAGCACCACGTCCTCCCGCCGGCCGGCAATAGCCCGGCCAACAAGCGCTTCGTTTGTGAACGGGCCGTACATGTCAGCGGTGTCCAGCAGGCTGCCGCCGGCATCGAGAAAGGCCTGGATGGTTGCGATGGACTCTTTTTCCTCGCCATGACCGTAGAACTCGCTCATGCCCATGCAGCCCAGCCCCAGGGCCGAGACGGTGAGTGAACCGAGAGTGCGGGTTTCCATAGATTTCTCCTCAGGCAGATCGGCATGGCGGCCACCGGCGTCCGTTCCGGAACCTGATGGGACTTGTGTCCCGGCTGCGGGACGTCGCCCAGGTGGCAGGTGGCCACTCTAGGCCCATCCGTCCTGGGGTACAACAAAAATCCGATTCGGCTGCGCTTGCGCGGTCCGCTGCGACTCGCGTCCGGTCGAATCGGCGCGGCGGACGAATCGGCGCGGCGGACGAATCGGCGCGGCGGACGAAGGAACAGCACAGCAAAGCAGGCCCGACGTCGGCCGACCGCAGAGCAGCGCTCTCGGACGGGTTTTCTTCGCCTCAGCGCCGCCAATGGTACGGCGTTGTCGTCGACACCCGGAGCAGGCCGTAGCGTTCCAGGATCGGCCGTGAATATTCGGTTGAATCGCTGTGGATGAGCGTTTTGCCCAGGGTCAATGCGGCGCGGGCCCGGGCCGCGGTGAGAGCGCGGTAGATGCCCCGGCCGCGCCACTGGCTGAGTGTTGCCCCGCCCCAGATTCCCGCGAAGTCAGTGCCTGATACCGGCTCGAGGCGGCCCGCGCTGACAATCAGCCCCTGATGTTCGGCGACCCACAATTCCATCCCGTCGCGGCGAGCCATCCGACGCAGGACTGCTGCAGCGTTTCCATCGGAGACGGGACTGCCAAAAACCCTGTCCTGCATGGCGCTCATGGCCCGGATGTCCTGTTCCTCGGTCACTTTTCGCAGGCTCACACCTGGTGGAAGATCCACCTCGACGCTCAGTTCGCTGGCCGGCCCGATCATAATCGACTCGGTCTCGTCGGGCTCGAATCCGTGCTTCAGCAGCGCCTCGTGGAGTCCGGGCGCATGATCGTGACCGCGGGTTTTCCATTCGATCCGCACAATGGCCGGATCGCGGCGGTAGAACGCCAGCGCTTCGGCCACCCATCGCGCGATCGTCTCGGCGCCGGCCCCAGCAAGGTCTTGGTAGGTGACGAAACCTCGTCCGCCCTCGAAGGTCACGAGCCGCAAGGGACCCAGCCGCTCCACGGCGGCCGCGCCGGGGGTCTCCGCGTCCGTGCGGAGCTGCTGGTCGTACCTCTTGAGGAGTCCTGAAATCGCCATCGCTCCACGGTACAGCGGCCGGAGGGGGCGCACGTAGGATCGGCACATGACAATTGACGAGTGGGAGCGCAGCGTAGCCGCATTCTGGACGGCCTTCGAGGCAGCACCGAGTGACGCCGACGACGTCATCGAGGAACTGGACGAGCTCGCTGCGGCTTCGCCGGCAACCGACGGCCGGGCAGACTTCGAACGCGCCTGTATCCGCGATTCAACCGGCCGGACTGCAGATGCCGTCTCCTTCTATGACTCCGGGCTTGCTGCCGGGCTCGACCCGATCAGGCAGACCCGCGCCTGGGTGCAAATGGCCAGCTCCGAGCGCGCACTCGGACACACTGACGAAGCTTTGAGGATCCTCTCCCGCACCGACCCGCACGCCTTGGGCGGAGCCCCCGGCGCGGTGCGGGCCCTGGCCCTGCGGGACGCCGGCCGGCACGACGAAGCCCTCCGGGTCGCACTCGAAGCACTCATTCCACATCTGCCGAGGTATCAGCACTCCATCGCGAACTACGCGAGGCTCCTTACAGACGGCTAGCGCCGAACCGGCAACTCCTCCCGAAACCGCGGAACATCCCAATTAATCCACTCGGTGTAGTATCTGGTACTGCGTGCCGTTTCCGTGTCCGTTGCGTCTGAAGGAGTTCCCGTGAGTCACCGCCACAACCGGAGGGTATCCCCCACGTCCGGGGACGAAAGCCCCGTTGCCGGCTCAAGCGGGGTCCCGGGCGGCATAATGGCGGGACCGGCATCCCGCCAGCAGAAGGTGCCGGCAACGGCGGGCAGGGACACGGCAGCAGCTCTCCTGATCGGGCTCCTGGCGGGCATCCTCGGCCTGGCGCCGTGGCTGATCACCGGCGCACGCCTGCCGCTGCAGAACCTTTGGGGCTCGCAGCTACTGCCCGGACAGATGCCCCTGGCCCTTCTGCCGCTTAGCCAGTACGAAGCCACCACACTGGTGTCGTTAATGACCACGGGCGCTGCGGCAGCCGGCCTGGCGGTCCGGCGCTGGTCCCCGGCGCGCCGTCGCCTGGTCACGTGGTGCGCCGCCGGGGGCGTACTTCTGGTGCAGGCAACAGCAGCGATCCAGGCATTTAATGTGGTCGGCGAGGGCTTGGCGCCCGGCGCGTTGTCACGCCTCTACCTGGCTGGCCTGCTGGCTGGAGTGCTGGCCGCAATCGCCGCCGGGCTGGTGTTGCTCTTGCTCCTCGCAGCCCGTTCTCCGGCCTTGGTCGCGTTGGGGGTTGGCCTTGCGGCCGTTCCGTTTGTGTCCTGGGTGGCCTCCGCAGCTGCCGAAGTGGCTGGGGTGGGCAACGCTCCCGTATGGCTGACCTTGCTGTGGCGCTGGTTCCCCGCGGTGCTGGTCGGCGTTGCCCTGGCGTGGTGCGGGCTGCGCCCTGCGGTCCGCGCTGTGGTGTGGGCGGTGGACCTGGGCCTGCTCTGGGTGGTCCCCGCAGGGTTCACAGCAGTCAGCAGTGTCCTGGGCACACGGGTGCTGGGAGGTGACCTGCAGGAAATGTCAGCAATGGGAAAGCAGGTTTTCGCTGCGGCCCTTGGTCCCGCCGGCGGCGCCGGACCGAAGGTGCTGCTGGCACTGGCGATCGCTTTGTTGGGGGCTTTCGGTCGATTCCCGGCCAAGAAAGGGTTGAATGCCATTTACCGGACACGGGCGCATGGCTTTCCCCAACCTCCGGGTTAGAAGATCCGCGGGGCCAGCCGGGGACCTGTCTAGACTGGCCCAATGAGGTCGAATTGGGGGATCTTTCGCTCTGCCGCCGTGCTGGTGGCTACTGCCCTGCAGCTGACCGCCTGCGGCAGCACCGACGTCGTATGCCCTGCCGTCGGGTGGGTCAGCACCATCACTGTGCGGCTCGAAGGCGACCTCACCGCCGTCGACCACGTTGAGCTGTGCACCCCGGCGGGTTGCTCCGTTCCTGTTGTGGCCTCCGCCCAGCCCGCTGCACCAAAATCTGCGGTTCCCAGCCCGCCGGCTGACCCTTCACCATCCGCAGCACCCTTCACCTCAGCCCGGACAGCGATCAATTCCTGGTTGTTCACCGTCCGGGGCCAATTGCCCGAGGACGTAAAAACTCGTGTGCTCACCCAAGACGGCACCTTGCTCGCCGGGCTGGAATCCCGGCCGGAATGGACCAGGGCGGGTGGGTCGGAAGAATGCGGCGGTCCCATGACCACACCGCCCATCACCCTCCAGCTCCCGCGCCGGCAGCAGTAGCAGCCTTGCCCGCCGACGAAAGGATCAGCCATGACCTTCTTTCAGGACTTCCCGGTACCGCCCACTCCCCCGCGCGGGCGGGCGGTGAGGTACGTCCCGCCGGTCTGGGCCGGCGCCCCGCCCTACGAGCTTCCGGCGGTTGTCCAGATCGCTCAGTTCCTGCACCGGAGCCCGACATTGGTGATGGCAGTCAAGAGCGCCGATGTCTTTTCAACGGGTTGTTCGTTCGATGTGTCATGGACCATCCGCCGGGGCGACCAGACCGATGAGGAGTGGGCGGATCTCAACGACGTGTTTTTCCGGCCCGGACCCGGCCCCCGCAGGGGCTCCGGGGAGCTTCGATGCTGCACTTCGGCGCGGCTTTCCCGGACGGCTCAAAGTCCAGCACCGGCGCGCATCCGCACGGATTCTTCGAAGGCCCCGGGGAACCTGCTCCGCCGGTCCTCCTGATGCGAAACGGAGGCGGGAGCGGCGGCGACGACGAGCTCTCCGGCTCCGGCTCGCTCTGGCTCTGGCCGTTGCCACCCGCGGGGAAGCTTCGGCTGGTTGCCGAGTGGAAAGACTTCGGCCTGGCAGAGTGCTCCATTTTCCTGGACGGGTCCCGGCTGCGTGACGCCGCTGCCGGAGTGCAGAAATTCTGGTGAGCTGCGCATCGCAGCGCCCGGGCACCCGCCTGCGGCACCCCCGCCGGGAAGGCGGCAGACTTGGTCGGGGGAGCTGCACACGACCACAAGGAGAATCCATGACCACCGCAATCTCAGTCATCGTCTTTGACGTCAATGAAACCCTCTCTGACATGTCCGCGATGGGGGGACAATTCAGCGACGTCGGGGCGCCGGCTGAGTTGGCCAAGCTCTGGTTCGCGACCCTGCTGCGTGACGGCTTCGCGCTTACAGCCAGCGGAGACAACGGATCGTTCGCCGCGATCGGGGCGGAGGCACTTCGGGGACTTCTGACCGGGGTGGAGCTAAACCGCCCAATGGACGCGGCGGTCGACCATGTTATGGCCGGGCTGACCGGTCTCAAGGTACATCCGGACGTCCCCGCGGGGATTACGGTCCTCGCCGCTGCCGGGTTCCGGCTGATCACCCTCAGCAACGGCTCTGCCCGGATCGCCGCGAAGCTATTCAGCGGGGCTGGGATCCGTGACGAGTTCGAGGCGCTGCTCTCGGTCGAGGATGCGCCGGCCTGGAAGCCGGCCCGCAGTTCCTACGACTATGCGGCTGCCGCTTCGGGCGCCGACCCGGCGGACATGCTGCTGGTCGCCGTCCATCCGTGGGACATCCACGGCGCAGCCCGTGCCGGGCTGCGCACCGCATGGCTGAACCGGTCAGGGAGCAGCTACCCGGGCTATTTCGAGTCGCCAGATTTTACGGTCAATGCCCTGACCGAGCTTCCCGGAGTGCTGGCCGCAGCACACTAAAAAAGCAGCGCCGAGCCCCTCAGCTGAGCTGGCCCGGCGCTGCTTGCGGGTCGCAGTCCGGGGCACGAACGCGACGATGCTTCTAGCCGGTAAATCCTTTATCTTTGAGCCAGGCGGCAGCCGCATCCCGGGGGTTTACCTTCCGGTCGCCGGAGACTTCCTCGTTCAACTTCAGCAAGTCCGCCGTCGTCAGAACCCGTGACACTTTGTTCAGCACTTCCGTGCTCTTAGCGTCCAGCCGGTCCTTCAGCGCCAGCGGCACCACCTGTTGGGCCGCGAAATTGTTCAGCGGATCCGCCAGGGAAACCAGCTTGTTCTGGAGAATCAGCGGTGAGGTGCTGAAGACATCGGCGGCCTGGATCCTGTCATCGAGCAGCGCCCGGACTGTCACCGGCCCGCCACCGTCGCTAAAGGGGACGAATTCCTTAGGCTCGCAGCCGTAGTTCGCTTTGAGCCCCGGGAGGCCCTGGGGCCGTTCCTTGGCTTCCGGCGGCATACCGAGCGCAATCTGATCACACACCTTCCCCAGGTCGGCAAGAGTTTTGAGCCCGAACTTCGCCGCCGTCGCCTCGGTGACCACGATGGAATCCTTGTCCTCCGCTTGGGCCGCTTCGAGCACTGTCAACTCGTCGGGCAGCTTGCCGGGGAGTGCTTTTATGACCTCGTCGGCACTGGCCGCGGTAGCGGTCTTGTCAACGTAGCGGAGCAGATTGCCGCTGTAATCGGGGACGACGTCGATCGACCTGTCCTGCAAGGCCCGCACATACACCTCACGGGAGCCAATTCCTGGCTTCGTCGACGCGGGGATGCCAGCCGCGTTGAGCGCACCCGCATAAACCTCGGCCAGCGTCTCGCTTTCCGGGAAGTTTGCCGAGCCGATCACCAGGGCAGCCCCCGGGGTGCTGCTTCCCGAAGGCTGGGCTTTGTTCAGCGGATCATTTCC
Organism: Arthrobacter sp. H16F315; assembly: GCF_024124825.1. Lineage (GTDB taxonomy): Bacteria > Actinomycetota > Actinomycetes > Actinomycetales > Micrococcaceae > Arthrobacter. The sequence continues at coordinate 801,395 of NZ_JAMXSS010000002.1, forward strand.
GGCGCCGCAGGCGGCCAGCGAGAGCGTGAGCAAAGTCCCCGCCGCCATCGCGACGGTCCGGGTCAGTGGTTTCATCATGTTCATGTTCCTTATTCTTGAACCCGGCCGGTTCCGGGCCGAATTTTTCGTTCTGATGCGCCTGCACCCGCAGGACCATGGTACTCAGCGCCGTCCGCAACCCCGGCAATGAAATGGCGCCTCAAGGATGCATTGGTCCGGGAGCGCCGGCCGGGCTGACGGGGTGCAGTGGCAGCATTTTGCGCAAGCCGGCATTTTCTGCCGCGTCCAGGGTCGAGTGCTGGACGCAGGCGGGCACCAGCCGCCTGACATTCTTGGGCACCGGCGCCAGCGTCAGGACGGCATAGGCCAGGATGAATACGGCAGGTCCCCATCAACCCGTGCTGCCGAAGTAGTTCCGGATTTCATCGACCGACGGTAACGGGAACAGCAGGGCTGCCGCCGCGGCAGCCACCAGGGCAAGCAGCGGGCCCAGCCGCAGGCCGGCCCGGAGCCGGCTGCCCGCAATGGGTGCGTTCGCTCCCCTCATGTGGCGTCTCCGGGGTCCCCGATGCGCGCCCGTTCCTTGTTCTCGGCCGTGTGAATGGCCCAGGCGGCGTTGATCAGGCCGATATGGCTGAAAGCCTGAGGGAAGTTGCCGAGCAGCTCGCTGCTGTCCGGGGAAACTTCTTCGGCCATCAGACCCAGATCGGTGGCAAAGCCGGAGGCCCGTTCAAAAACGGCGCGGGCACGTCCGGTTTGTCCGGCCAACGCCAGTGCGTGCGCCAGCCAAAAGGTACAGAGCAGGAACGTGCCTTCCGCACCGGACAGCCCGTCGTCCCCCTGGTAGCGGTACACCAGACCGCGGCTGTCGGTGAGCCGTTCATCGATGGCGTTGATGGTGGCCAGCATCCGCGGGTCATCGGCCGGGACAAACCCGACGATGGCCAGCATCAGTGCGGACGCGTCGAGCTCTTCGGAACCGTAAGCCTGGGTGTAGGCGTGGGCGTGGGCGTTCCAGCCGTTCACGCGAATCGAGTCGGCAAGCCGGGCCCGCGCTTGGATCCATTGCGGCACCCGGTCTTCGGCGTCCAGGACCGCGGCGAGGCCGATGGCACGGTCCACGGCGACCCAGCACATCAGCTTCGAGTGCAGGTAATGCCGGGGGCACCTCGGACCTCCCAGATGCCCTGGTCGGTCGACTGCCACAGTGATGCCGCGGTGTCGGCCGCCCCGGCAAGGAACTTCCGGGTCCCGGGCTCCATCGCGGTGAGGTATTCCGGAAGGGTGGCTGCGGCGTCCAGCAGTTCGCCGTACACATCGAGTTGGCGCTGGTTCCAGGCTCCGTTGCCCACCCGCACCGGGGCACTGTTGCGCCAGCCCGGAAGGTGGGCGAGTTCCTGCTCGGACAAGTCCCGTTCGCCGCCGATGCCGTACATGATCTGCAGCGTCGCGTCGCTGTCCGGCCGGCTGGCAGAGACCGTCGCGAGGAAATGGAAGAACTTTCCGGCCTCATCCGGGCACGCAGCCACCCAGAGCGCCTGCAACGTCATACTCGCATCCCGGATCCAGGTGTAGCGGTAGTCCCAATTCCGGGATCCGCCGGCCACTTCCGGTAGTGAGGTCGTCGCTGCGGCCACGATCGCGCCGGTCGGAAAGTAGGTTAGGGCCTGCAGGATCCGGCCGCTGGAAGCCACCAGTTCCTGCCAGGGCCCCTCGTAACTTTGGTGCAGCCGCGACCAGCTGGCCCAGCCCGCCAGCGTGTCCTCAAGCCGCCGCGCGATCTCCTGCGGGTTCCAGAAGGCCGGCAAGCCGGCGCCGGAGTCCTCGTGATGGAGGCCGAACTCCAAAACGTCGCCGGAGCGAAGTACCGGATTCGCCCGGGCAGTACCGTCCACCAGCTCGAAAGGAACGGTGGTGGACAGGGCCAGGATCCGGGTGCCGCCCCGAACAGTGACCCCACCCTCGACCAGGGCCAGCTCCGGCACGTCCCGGCCGTAGTCCGGGCGGGGAGCGAACACCACTTCCAGTTCGATCTCCCCGCTGCTGCAGACCACGTGACGCAGCAGGGAACCCGGCGCCCCGGCACCAAGCTCGTGGCCCCGGATCCCGTCCCCGAGCGCCAATGCGTCGGTGACCGTAACGATTCCCGCGGACGTGGTGTGGGTCGTCTCCAACACCATGGTGGGACCCAGGTAGCGCCGCGTCGAGGAATGCGGCGCAACAGGCCGGATTGACCAGGAACCGGCGGCCTCGCCCAGGATGCGGCCGAAAACGGAAGGGCTGTCGAACCGGGGAAAGCATAGCCAGTCCACCGAACCGGCCCGGCTCACCAGCGCCGCGGAGTTGCAGTCGGAGAGCATGGCGTAGTTTGCGATCGGTTCGTTGGTCATTGGTGCCCCTGCCTTGTTGCCAACCCTGGCCCGCGGAAAACCGCGGGCGGTTGCCCTTCGTTCTACGACTATAGGCAAGGCCCCGGTCCGGGCTCTGCAAGTGAGGACACATTGCCGGCCGCAGGGCGCCTGGCCACGGACCTAGCCGTGCCGAAGCATCGTGGATTTCCTACCGAGCGGAGGCCAGGGCGTCCCACGCGAAACTTGCCAGCCAGTGGCTGGACATAAACTCCTCGGTGCTGACTGCGGCCAGGCCGGCGGCCAGCAAAGGTTGCATTGCCAGGTCGAGTACGCGCACGGGCTCAGCCGTTCCCTCCGCTGCCGAGAGCGCTCGGCGGATCCGGATCAGCTGGCCGGCGCGGGTCAGGTTCAACCCGTTGAGGTGTGCCAGATACCCGTCCGACTCATCGGTGACAGTGGCTTTGGCAAGGATCCTGTCATCCGGCGCGAGACCCGGCAGGAACGCTGCAAACCACGCGGCAAAGGCATCCGCGTCGAGCACCCGGGCCATCAGGTCGGCCTCGCTCAAACCGGCGGACAGGAAATCCTGCCCGCTCATTTCCCACTCCCCCGGCCATCCGGCGTCGTCCTTAAACCAGTTCAGTGCCGCTTTCTCACAAACGGCGGCAGCCTGGTCCCTGCCCAGGGTGCGGAAGGCGTCCAGCATCATGCCCAGGCCGAACGCGGCATTGGTATGCAGGCCATGCCGGACCGGGAACTCCGCTTTGGCGGTCCAGCCGGCCACCAGGGAGGCGACAATGTCCACCAGCGGATCCAGGTTCTTGCCCCATTGCCGGATCTGCGCGTCCCGGGAAGAGGCGGCAGCAGCAGCGAGCCGAACCAGCCAGGCCCAACCGTACGGACGCTCCCAGCTGGGGTTCGCCAGCAGGTAAGCACCTTCGACGGCGAGGTTTTCCGCGGTGAGGTTCGCTGCCAGCACCGCCCGGAGGGCGCTGTCACGGCCGGCGTCGAGACCATGCTCCACCAGGACGACGCCGAGCCAGCTCATGTGCACCGAGGAATGCCAGTCGAACGAGGTGTAGAACGCCGGGTGAAGTTCCTGCGGGCTGGCCCGATCCGCCAGGGACGTTTCCACGTGGTGGGAGGCGTAGGGATACTCTCGGGTCAGGTTGTCCAGGACGATGTCCGCGTAGGCCTCGGCGAGGTGGTCCATTTGTTCCGTGGGATTCAGGATCATGCGTGCTCCTTTGAAGGGCAAAGTCAGTTGAAGGCCAGGAAGTACATCAGTGCTGTGTTGGCGCCCAGCAACGGAATTGCCGTGGCGATCTGGGCCCTGATAACTCCGTATTTGTTTTTCATTTCCAATAGCGCCGCCGGGACCAGGTTGAAGTTGGCGGCCATCGGTGTGCAGAGCGTCCCGCAGAAGCCCGCCAGCATGCCGATCGCGAAGATGATCGCTGGATTCCCATGGAAGCCCTGGACCAGGACCGGCCAGCCGGTGGCGGCTGTCATGATGGGAAACGCGGCGAAGGCGTTGCCCATCAGCACCGTAAAGAGGAACATCCCAACGGAGTAGACGATCACGGCGGCAATCAGCGAACCCTCAGGAAGTATGCCTTTGGCCAGCGTGCCCACCGCCGTGCCGACGCCGGCCTGGGTGAACAGAATGCCCAGCGTGGAGAGCATCTGCGGCAGCAGTGCTGCCCAGCCGATGGACTCGAGAATGCGGCGCCCTTCGAAAATCGGGGTCAGCTTCTGCTTCGGCCGCAGAATAACGACGGCGACGACGGCAGCCGCGACGGCACCGACGGCCAGTGCCACGAGTGTTGTGTTGGTGGGATCGAAGATCGGTTGTCCACCGATCTTCAGCACCGGAGCGAGCAGCACAATGATCACCGTCACCACCGGCAGGACGAGCGCGGGGATGAAGAGCCTGTTGCCGAACCGGGTGGCGGATACGGCGCGCTCTGCCATGCTCGTGGTCCTTGCTTTGCCATCACCAAGGGGTCCCGAGCTGGCAAGAGTCACCAGCACCAGCACGGCCACGCCCAGGATCCACGGCGGCGCGGTGCCAGCCTGGACCCAAGTGCCATAGAAGAAGCACACACCCAGCAGTCCCCAAAAAGCCGCACTGCCCCAGCGCTTCGGATGGGTCGTATCGCGGGCAATCAAGAATGCCCAGGCAACAAAAAGAATGCCAATCAGCCAGAAAACAGCTTCAACCTTGATCATGCGTTGCCTCCGACCGTGGCGCTCTGGGCGGTCTTCGCTGCTTGTTGGGTTGCCTGGACGTCCCGGTCCAGCTCGCGGTCGAGCCGCAAGAGACGGAACCCGTGGATCAGGAAGGCGATCCCGGCGGACGGGATAGCCCAGATGGCCAACTCAAGCGGCTCCAGGTGGAGCCCGTATGTCGCGTCCACGAAGGTGGTGATCAGCAGGATCGAGCCTACTGCGACAAAAATGTCCTCGCCGAAGAAGACGCCGACATTGTCTGCGGCAGCGGAGTGGCCCTTGATTTTTTCCCGTACCTTCTCCGGAACCTCGCCGTACCGCCGCAGCGCGGCGCCTTCTGCCATCGGGAAGACCAATGGCCGCACCGTCTGCGCATGGCCGCCGATGCCGGTCAGGCCGAGGGCAGCCGTGGCTTGGCGGACCAGGAGGTACCCCAAAAGGACACGCCCGGCCGTGAGCTTGGCGAGCTTGGAAATCAAAATCTTCGCCTGCTCCTGGAGGCCAAACCGTTCGATGATGCCGATGACGGGAAGGACCACAACAAAAATCGTGACCGACCTGCTGCTGGCGAAGCCGGAACCGAAGGCGTCGAGGATTTGTAGCGGCGTCAGTCCGCCAAGAAGGGCCGTGATGATGCCTGAGGCGGTAACAACAATCAGTGGGTTCATTCGGATGGCAAAGCCGACGATGACCAGCAAAACTCCGAATAGTACGAGCATATCCATCCACCCCCCGCATGGATCAGGTCCGCTCTGCGGACGCGAGTAGTTATCGTGGCATGGCCGAGCAGGCCCGTGCCGTGAAGGTGGTCCCCCGCAAAGTGATGCCCATCACCGTGATCCACAGCCTAGGGATTTGTTGAACAATGCGCAAGGCGCCGCCGCGTCCGGCTAATCGGTCATGGCCTCGAGTAATTGAGCCTCGGCCCGGTCAAGATAGTGGCGCACGAATTCCGCGGCAGCGGCATTGTCCCCGGCGGCCATCAACTCAATCACGTGCGCGTTGTCCGCCACGTAGGACTCGTGGAATGCCGGATCGGATCCCATCGAGTGGAACACCAGCCGCATTTCCGCCAAGACCTGCTCCATCAACGAATCAAGCCGCTCACTTGCCGCCCGCGCAACCAGGGCCCGGTGGAATTCCTGATTGGCTGCCGCCATCCCGTTGACATCCCCGCTGGAACGGGCCAGCTGGGCCGCGGCGACAATTACCCGCAACTCGTCCAGCGGCGCTGGTTCCTGCCACAGCACGGCTGCAGGTTCAATAAAGCGTCGCACACGGTAAATTTCACGAACGTCTGCCGCGGACGGTCTCGCGACAAAAACTCCGCGGTTGGGAATGCGGGTAATAATATGTTCGGCGTTCAGCGCGGTGAACGCCTCCCGGAGCGTGTTCCGGCTGACACCCAGGGCATCGCCCAGGGCTTCCTCGGATAACTTTGTGCCGGGCGCGAGCTCGCCGGCAGCTATCCGCTGACGCAGTTGGGCTGAGATCCACACACCGGTGTGGGAGTGGGTTGAGCCCTTCGCCAGCCGGCGAAGGGAATCCAGTACCGCTTCGAAAGTCATGGCGCCAAGCCTAGTTGGCAGTCTGGGCACCGTTGGCACCGGCTGGCCCCGCGCCGAGTCGTGACCGCCCTGCCATAACGAATCCGGTTAGGGTGGTGTGCATGACGTTGGGGGACGCGGCCACCGAGCCGCTGGTACACATCAAAGATTTTAGGATGGATTTCGGGGACACTACGGTCATCAAAGACCTCTCCTTCGATGTCCGCGCCGGGGAAACTTTTGGTTTCCTGGGCAGCAACGGATCCGGTAAGACCACCACCTTGCGGGCCCTGCTGGGGATTTACCAGCCGACGGCGGGGACGCTCCACATCGGTGGCAGGCCATTCACCCCCGAAGACGGGGCCCGGCTCGGTTATCTGCCGGAAGAGCGCGGCCTGTACAAAAAGAGTCCGTCATGGACGTTATGGTCTACTTTGGCCAGCTCAAAGGCCTGGACAAAACGCACGCCAAGGCCTGGTCCCGGGAGTACCTGGACCGGGTTGAACTTGCCGACAAGGCCGGTATGCGGCTGGACAAGCTCTCTGGCGGCCAGCAGCAAAAAATCCAGCTCGGCGTGACGATCATGAACCAGCCCGAGCTGCTGATCCTGGACGAACCAACTAAGGGGTTTGACCCGGTAAACCGGAACCTGCTGATGGACATCATCGAGGAACAGAAGCTCGCCGGTGCGACGGTCATTATGGTGACCCACCAAATGGAAGAAGTCGAACGGCTATGCGAGCGGGTTATCCTGCTCAAGGACGGTACCGCACGCGCCTACGGCACCGTCGCGGAAGTTCAGGAAGAGTTCGGCGGGACCCATTACCGGCTGTCCTACGACGGCACCCTGCCGCCGTCGGCCCTGTTCGACGTCGTATCCGACACCGGGTCCGACGCCGAACTCTCCCCCCGCCCCGGCGGCGACGAAGCCGCCGTGTTGCGCGAGCTGATCGGCCGGGGTGTGGCCGTGCGGTCCTTCACGACGGCGCGAACGTCCCTGGACGAAGTCTTCATTAAGGTCTACGGCGAGAACCACAACATGGCGGAGGCCTGAACCCCATGGCAGGACAATCCCCAAAGCAGCTAGCCACCCCGGCTCCGGTCAGCCCGAGACGGCCGTTCGCCCGGCACAACCTGGGCACCGTTGTCGGTTTCGAATTCAACCGCACCATGAAAAAGCGCGGCTTCTGGATCGCGACCCTGGCCATCCCGGTGGTGCTGGCAATCGTGTTCGCACTGGTCTACCTGAGCAATACCTCCACGGCCGCCAGCGAAGACGCGCAGCGGAACGCCACCGTGGCCTTCACCTACACAGACGACTCCGGACTCATTGCCCCGGACATAGCCACCGCCATGGGGGGCAGGGCCGAGACGGACCCGGACAAGGCCCTGCAAAACGTCAAGAGCGGGGTGTCAGAAGCGTACTTCGCCTACCCTGCGCAGCCGGCCACCGAGCCGGTAAAGGTCTATGGCACCGACCAGGGAATTTTCGAAAACGGTAAATACGACGCCGTTGCCAAACAGCTCCTGACCGCCTCGGCCCAGGGGGCAGTGGGCTCCCCGCAACTAACCGCCGCGGCCAGCGGCAATGTAAAAACCGAAACACAAACCTTCAAGAACGGCCAGCCAACCGGCGGCTTCGGCTCCGCGATCCCGCCGCTGATGTTCCTGCTGATCTTTTACATCTCCATCATTCTGCTCTCCAACCAGATGCTCAACAGCACATTGGAAGAAAAGGAGAACCGGGTCACTGAGATGATCCTGACAACGCTGAACCCCACCACCTTGATCATTGGCAAAGTCATGGCCCTGTTTATGGTGGGCCTGGTCCAGATTTTGGTCTTCCTTACTCCCATCGCCACCGGCTACCTCTTCTTCCGCGACAAACTTGCCCTCCCGGACCTGGATCTGTCCAGCATTTCATTTGAACCCGGGACCATTATTGTTGGCGCACTGCTCCTGGTGGGCGGCTTCACTGTTTTTACCGGCGTCCTGGTCGCGATCGGCGCGATCATGCCTACCGCCAAGGATGCCGGCACCATCTTCGGGCCGCTTATGGCGCTGATTTTCATCCCGTTCTATGCGATCAGCCTGATCATCTCCGATCCGGGCGCGGTCATTGTGCAGATCTTCACCTACTTCCCGCTTTCAGCGCCGGTCACCGCCATGCTCCGCAACGCCTTTGGCACCCTCAGCCCCGCAGAATCCGTGATCGTTATTGCCGAGCTCTATATCACCGGCTTCCTCATCCTCCGCCTTGCGGTCCACTTGTTCCGCTACGGCTCCATCCAGTACTCGGGCAAGCTCTCCATTGCAGGGACCTTCCGCAAACGCAGGGCATCCGTCGGAAAATGACTCCGACCCGTCGGAGGGCCGATTGTTATGCCACCGGGGCCCGTCCGGCACGCGAGGAAACAGGTTTCGCGAGCTGCGCCGCTAGGCGGGTTCGAGCTGCGTCCTGAGCCGGTTCAGGCCGTCCCTGATCCTGGACTTGATGGTGGAAAGGGGCACCTTCAGCTCCTCAGCGATTTCCCGGTAGCTGAGCGCTCCGAAGTAGGCGAGGACGATCGATTCGCGCTGAAGGGCTGAGAGGCAGGCCAGCGACGCGATGAGGAACCGGGCGTCCATCTTCGCCGTCACAGCCTCAAGGACCACGTCGTAGGCGCCGGGCGCACTCGTGGCCCAGCGGTGATCGCGGTTCCGGCTGCTTTGACTGGACCGGACCTTGTCGACGGCCCGCCGGTGCGCAATGGTCATCAGCCACGCTGTCGGGGTCCCCATGGCCGGTTGGTACTTCGCCGCGTCCTGCCAGACCACAAGGAACACCTCCTGGACTACCTCTTCGCTGAGCTCATGGTCAACGACAACCCGCTGCACCAGTCCCGAGACCTTGCGGGCGGTTTGCCCGTAGAACTCACTGAATGCCCGGTGGTCGCCCTGGGCCGTGCGCAGGAGCAGACCGACAAGGAAGTCCCGGGCCTGTTCGGGCCTCGGAGATACATCCTGCTCTAAAAGATTCATGGCGCCTTCAGGTATCGGCCCGGCAACGACGAGCGGGATGAGGGGTACGCGCAGACCGCTGGCCATAACGCCTGCTCTCGGCACTGACAGTCACAACAAGCGTGGTCCGGAGCGCTCCGGACCGATGAAGAACGCTCGTTCTCACGTCATAGGGTTTACCATAGAGAACGATCGTTATCTAGGCAAGCGGCGCGCCCGAGGAGGTAGTTGCGATGACCACAACAGAACACGGGCGGCCCGCCCAGCGGGCTGCGGAACGACCGGACGATGACGCATCCCGGGAGAAAATCATTGCTGCGGCCGAACAGCTTTTTTATGCCCGCGGTTTCACAGCAGTGGGGATGGATGAACTCCGGGCCGAATCGGGAATACCCCTCAAACGCCTTTACCGCCTATTTCCGTCCAAAGAGGCCATCGTGGAGGAAGTCCTTTTCGTGTGGCAGGGTATGTGGACTTCCGGTCTAACCGGGCAGGTTGAATCAACCCAGGTGCCACGCGAGCGGCTGCTCGCCGTCTACGACTTCCTGGCCGGCTGGTTCACTTCCGAGGGATTCCGGGGGTGCGCGTTCATCAACTCCTTCGGGGAAGTGGGCGGCGCTTCCGGAAATATCACCAGCATCATCAGGAATCAGAAGAAGCATTTCCAGGACTACTTGGCTGAACTGGCGGACGACCTCGGCGCCCCCGCATCGCTGGCTCCGCAGCTTGCAATCCTTGCCGAAGGGGCCATCACCACTGCGGCAATAGCCGCCAGCGCCGAGCCCGCGCGCCAGGCCCGGGCGGCGGCGGAGATCCTGATCGACGTTGCGCTGCAGGACACCCCCTAGATCGTGGACCCCGGCCCCTGTTTCCAGAAACCTGCAGGGAGGACCACCACCGGACGCGCATGCCAAATCGAAATGGTTTAATCCTTGCCGGAGCATCGACGGCCACACGGCCTTGATGGCCCGGCCGCGGGCAGCGGACGTCGCCGGCGTTAGCGCAGGATTAATCCCGCCAGGGAAAACGCTGGCCCGGCGGGCCTGGCATTTTGGTGCCCCGCTCCGAACGACGAGCCGGTAAAGGAACGACGAGCCGGTAAAGGTCCCGTTCAAACGGTTCCGACAGACCCATGACTTCGGCTCGGATTCGGCGGGGACCATCACGGTTGACGCTACTGAGTTTGCGGCTCCGCTCGCGGGGCTGATCACCAATGCCTGCAGAGCTTGCCCATCCGATGACTGAACCGGCGCGCGTCCCCTGGCCGGCATCCCACCAAGCGGGGGCGTGCGGATCCCTCCAGGGCGCATCCGCGGTCAGCCTGCGGCCCGGCACACCCACCCCGCACCTCGGCCGCCGTCAACTCGCTGGCCTAACGACCTGATATAAATTGTTCCCTTTGGTCTCTTGACGTTACTTATTGTGCGTTTATGATAGATAGTGATGTGAGTTACTTCACACGCCAGCCGTTATTTCAAAGGAGAAATCATGACCATGCATGAAGACGCACTGCGCCGGGCTTCCAGCCACGGCGGCTGGGACCGGCGGACTTTGCTGAAGACATTCGGCGCCGGAGCAGTCGCCATGGCCGGAATTCCCCTGCTCACAGCCTGCACCGGAGGCAGCGCCCCCGCCGGCGGCAGCAGCGGCAGCTCCTCGCTCTCCTTTGGCTCGGGCTCCTCGGACGAAGTGCCCAAGGCCGCCTATAAGGCAGTTACGGATGCGTTTACAAAAAAGTCCGGCGTTACCGTCAACACCAACGTTGTTCCGCACAACGATTTCCAGAACAAGATCAACACCTACCTGCAGGGAAGCCCCGACGACGCCTTTACCTGGTTCGCAGGCTACCGGATGCAGTACTACGCGGATAAAGGCCTGCTCGCGCCAATCGACGACGTCTGGGAGAAGGTCGGAGCCAACTACTCCGACGCCATGAAAAAGGCGTCCACCGGCAGCGACGGCAAGATGTACTTCATCCCGAACTACAACTATCCCTGGGGATTCTTCTACCGCAAGAGCCTCTGGACCGAGAAGGGCTACGAAGTCCCCGAAACGTTCGACCAGCTGACAGCGCTGGCGAAAAAGATGCAAGGCGACGGGCTGATCCCGATCGAATTTGCAGACAAAGACGGCTGGCCCGCCATGGGCACCTTCGACTACATGAACATGCGCCTCAACGGCTACCAGTTCCACATGGACCTCACAGCCCACAAGGAATCCTGGGACCAGAAGAAGGTCAGCGACGTTTTTGACACCTGGAAGGCCCTGTTGCCGTACCAGAACCCCAACGCCCTGGGCATGACCTGGCAGGACTCGGCCAAGAACCTCGCCGACAAGAAGTCCGGCATGTACCTGCTTGGCTCCTTCCTGACCCAGCAGTACACGGACAAGGCAGTCGCTGACGACATCGACTTTTTCCAGTTCCCGGAAATCGCCATGGAAGGCCGCGACGCCGTCGAAGCCCCCATCGATGGCCTCCTGCTGTCCAAGAAGGGCGGCCAGAACCAGTCGGCTCGGGACTTCATGGCCTACCTCGGCACGCCGGAGGGACAAGACGTTTACGCCTCGGTCGACTCTGCCAACATCGCCGCCGCCAAGGGCACTGACACGTCCAAGTTCTCGCCGCTGAACAAAAAAATGGCCGATGTGATCACCAACGCCAAGAGCATCAGCCAGTTCTTCGACCGCGATGCCCTCCCGGCCATGGCCAACAACGTGATGATCCCGGCCCTGCAGTCCTTTATCAAGGACGGCGCCGTCGACGTCAAGAACCTGGAAGCCCAGGCCAAAGCACTGTACGCCGCCCAGTAGCCGCCGAACGAAGACACCCCCAACGAGCCAGATCGAGGAATCGTCTTAGTGAGTACATCAACCAACACAAGCCCCGCCCCGGTGCGGCGCTCCGGCGCTGCCCCGGTGCGGCGGGTCCGCCGGCTGTCCCGCAGCGACAAGTGGGTCCTGGCCTTTATGGTGGGCCTGCCGACCCTGATTCAGCTGGTCCTTGTCTGGATTCCAACGTTTCTCTCCGCCGCGTTGTCCTTCACCCGATGGAACGGCCTGACCCTGGCGGACATCAAACCCGCCGGGGTGGACAACTACGAATTCATCGCCCAGAACTACCCGCCGTTCTGGCCCGCGGTGCAGCACAATGTGCTGTGGCTGATCTTTCTGGCGCTGATCGCCACACCACTGGGGCTGCTGCTCGCCATCCTGCTGGACCAGAACATCCGCGGCACCAAGATCTACCAGAGCATCTTCTTCACTCCCGTGATGCTCTCGCTGGCACTGATCGGCGTCATCTGGCAGTTGTTCTACAACCGGGACACCGGCCTGTTGAACTTCCTGCTCGGAACCGCAGGAACCCCGCAGGCAGTCGACTGGTTCGGCGACTCGAGCGTCAACATCTGGGCTGCCCTGGTGGCCGCCACCTGGCGGCACGCCGGTTACGTGATGATCCTGTACTTGGCAGGGCTCAAGGGCGTTGACCCCACCCTGCGTGAGGCCGCCCAGATCGACGGCGCCAACGCCGTACAGACCTTTTTCCGGGTAATCTTCCCGGCCATGCGCCCGGTCAACGTCATCATCATCGTCATTACAGTCATCGAGTCCCTGCGGGCCTTCGACATCGTCTACGTCATCAACCGCGGCACCAACGGCCTGGAGCTGATCAGCGCCCTCGTGGTCCAGAACCTCGTCGGCGAAGGCCAAGTGATCGGCGTCGGCTCCGCCCTGGCAGTCATCTTGCTGGTTATCTCGCTGGTTCCCATCACGTTCTACCTCTCCCGCGCATTCGGAAAGGACAAAGAGGCATGAGCATCTCCAATCCCTCCCGTCCCGACGTGGGCGGCAGGAAACTCCCGCCCACGACCGCGAACCGCGCGGCAGGGCGCGCCGACGGAAAACGAACATCCGCGAAGCGGCACTACGGAACCCACATTTTCCTGAGCGTTATGGCCATTATGTGGCTGATTCCGCTGGTGTGGACCCTCTTCACAGCGCTGCGGCCGAAGGCGGACACCGACAAATACGGCTACTTCAGCCTCGGTGGCTCCTTCAGTTTCGACAACTTCGTGCAGGCATGGACGCAGGCCGGTTTCGCCCAGTACGCATGGAACTCCGTCCTGATCACGGTCCCCTCGGTCCTGCTGATCCTCTTCTTCGCCTCCATGATGGCTTTCGCCGTCAGCCGGGTGAACTGGAAGTTCAACATCACCCTGCTGATCATGTTCACGGCCGGGAACCTGCTGCCGCCCCAGGTGCTGGCCGCTCCCCTGTTCGAAATGTTCAAGCACTTCGAACTGCCGTACAGCATCAGCGATTCGGGCAACCTGCTCAATACCTACATCAGCGTCATTGCCGTTGATACCGCTTTCCAAATCGGCTTCGTCACCTTTGTGCTCTCCAACTACATGAAGGCGCTGTCCTCCGAATTGACGGAGGCCGCCCTCGTGGACGGTGCGGGCATCTGGCGCCAGTACTGGGAGATCATCCTGCCGCTGTGCCGCCCGGCGCTGGCGGCCATGGGCACCTTGGAAGTGATCTTTATTTACAACGACTTCTTCTGGCCTCTTCTTTTTATTCAAAGCGGGGACCGGCTTCCGCTGACCACGGCCGTGAACAACCTCCAGGGCCAGTTCCTGTCCAACTACAACCTCATTGCCGCGGGCGCCATGATTACGGCGATCCCGGCCCTGATCATCTACCTCATGCTTCAGCGGCACTTCGTCGCCGGACTGACCCTCGGCTCCAGTAAAGGATAAATGTGAGCAGCAACCACAACGCCGCCATGGACTACATCACCGCCCGTCTCGGCTCCGAAGGGTCGCCGATGCTGGCCTTTGGCGGAGATTACAACCCCGAGCAGTGGCCCGAGGAAACCTGGGACGAAGACGTCCGGCTGATGCGCGAGGCCGGCGTCAACCTGGTCAGCGTGGGCATCTTCAGCTGGTCCCTGCTCGAACCATCCGAGGGCAGCTACGAATTCGGCTGGCTGGACCGGGTCCTGGACCTGCTGCATGCCAACGGCATCCGGGTTGACCTGGCGAACGCCACGGCCTCCCCACCGCCCTGGTTCAGCCACAAGTATCCCCAATCACTGCCGGTGACGGCCGACGGCGTGCGGCACAGCTACGGTTCCCGGCAGGCTTTTGCCGCCTCAAGCCCGGACTACCGCCGCGCCGCCGCGGCGCTGACCGAGCAGATCGTGCTCCGCTACAAGGACCATCCGGCCGTGGTGATGTGGCACGTCCACAATGAGTACGGCTGCCACAACCAGCCTGACTTCTCCGACGGTGCCGCTGCGGGTTTCCGGCGCTGGCTCGAACTTCGGTACGGCAGCATCGATGCCCTCAATGCCGCGTGGGGAACCTCATTCTGGTCCCAGCGCTACTCGGCCTGGGCGCAGATCCTGCCGCCCCGGACGTCCGGGACCTGGGTCAACCCGACCCAGCAACTGGACTTCGCCCGGTACTCCTCCGATGAGCTGCTCGAATGCTACACGGCCGAGGCGGCCATCATCCGCTCGCACTCGGGGCATCCCGTCACCACCAACTTCATGGGCTTCAATATGGGCCTGCACCAGCCCGTGGATTACTGGCGCTGGTCCGAGGAAATGGATGTGGTCTCCAACGACCACTACCTCATTGCCGAAGATCCGCGGAATTTCCAGGAGCTGGCGGCAACGGCTGACCTCACCCGCGGCTGGGCCAAGGGCAAGCCGTGGCTCCTGATGGAGCATTCCACCTCGGCGGTCAACTGGCAGCCCCGCAACATCGCCAAGGCGCCAGGCCAGATGCTCCGCAATGCCATGCAGCACGTGGCCCGCGGCGCTGACGGTGCGCTCTTTTTCCAGTGGCGGGCCTCGCGCGCCGGCGCCGAAAAATTCCACTCCGGAATGCTGCCGCACGCAGGCACGGACACCAAAGTCTGGCGCGAAGTCGTCCAGCTGGGACAGGCGCTGCGCAGCCTGGCCGAGCTCAGCGGTTCGGTTGTCACCGGCTCCTCCGGCCAGGTGGATGTGGCTATCCTGCACGACACCGACGCCCGCTGGGCCTCGGAACTGGACTCGCACCCGAGTGTGCACGCCTCGAATATCGCGGAAACCAGGCGCTGGCACGACGCCTTCTACCGGGCCGGCATTCCCACGGACTTTCGGCAGAGCACCGAGGACCTGGCCGGTTATCGCCTCGTGGTCGCGCCGATGCAGTACCTCGTCACCGACGCCGGGGCGGCAAACCTGGAAGCCTACGTCCGCGCCGGCGGCCACCTCGTGGTGACGTATTTCTCCGGTATCGTGGACGAAAATGACCACATCAGGCTTGGCAGTTACCCGGGGGCGTTCAGTGCCCTGCTGGGCGTACGGATGGAAGAGTTCTTTCCGCTTTGCGCCGGCGAAAGCGTCCGGCTCAGCGGCTTCGGTGCGGGCTCCTGCTGGAATGAGCTGGGGCGTACCACCACCGCCGAGGTCCTGGCGGCCATCGACGAGGGGCCGGCCGCCGGTTCCCCCGCCGTGACCCGCAACCACGCCGGAAGCGGCCGTGCCTACTACGTCGCCACAACACTCGCGCCGGCGAGCCTGGGCGAACTGCTCGGCGTCATCTGTGCCGATGCGGCCGTGCAGCCGCTTGTCCCGGATCTGCCGGCCGGTGTCGAAGTGACCCGGCGAAGCAAAGACGGAACAGACTGGACGTTCTGCATCAACCACGGAACACAAGACGTCCGGCTGCCGCTGGCAGGCGTTGACCTGCTTACCGGCACCGAGCTCGACGGCGGGCTCGGGCTGGAAGCCGGGGCCGTCGCCGTCGTCCGTTCCACCGCCCGGCAGGGCAGCCCCTCCGCCGCCACGTCAACCCACTCAAGCCTGTAAGGACTCCGCATGCTAGCCGCAGCCCGTCATTCCGCCATTCTCGCGGAGGTCCAGCGTGAGCGGATTGTCCGCGTCACGGACCTCGCCAAGATGCTCGGCGTCTCGCTGATGACCGTGCGGCGCGACATCGAGGCGCTCGACACGGCCGGCGTACTGGAAAAGATCCATGGCGGGGCCAAGCTGCCCGGCGGGGCCAGCACCCACGAGCCGGGCTTTGAGCTGAAAGTGACGCAGCTCAAGGACGAAAAAATGGCAATCGCCCAGGAGGCGGCCGCCCAGGTTCGCGAAGGCATGGCCGTGGGGCTCAGCGCCGGAACCACTACCTGGGCGCTGGCCCAGCTGTTGTCCCCCGGTCCCCGGATCACGGTGGTCACCAACTCGGTGCGGATCGCCGACGTTTTCCACCAGAATTCCTCTGCGTCCACTGTGATCCTGACCGGCGGCGAGCGGACCCCTTCGGATGCGCTCGTCGGGCCGCTGGCCACCTCCTCGCTCAGGCAACTGCACCTGGATGTGCTGTTCCTCGGCGTCCACGGGGTCGACGCCGATGCCGGGTTCACCACACCAAACGTCCTGGAGGCAGAGACGGACAGGGCTTTCGTCAGTGCGGCCCGCCGGGTGGTGGTGCTCGCCGACCACACGAAGTGGGGCACCCTGGGTATCAGCACGATTGCGAGCCTCGAGGATGCCGACGAACTCATCAGCGACGACCTCCTGGGCGGTGAAGCCCGGCGCATTCTTGGCGAACGCGTGGGGCGGCTCCGGCTTGCTCCTGCCGGCGGCGCCCGGCCCGTCCCCGCCGCACGCCTCCTGGCCACGCCGGGCTGACCGGTACGGCCCGCCCACCCCAACCCCCTATGCCTGGAGCTACCGTGAACAACCCGGACCTCACTCGTGCACCCGAGACCCCTTTGCCCCTCCCTGATCCGCTCTACCTGCGCCGCTCAGGAACGTCACTGCTGATCGATTTCCGCACCGGTGAACCCGCCCTGCTGCACTTCGGCGCCGACCTTGGCCCGGCTCTTCCGGACCTGTCCCTGTTGGGCGACCCCGTGCCGCACTCGGCCCTCGACATCCCCGTCACGCTCGGGCTGATCCCGCAGGCATCCTCCGGCTGGCGGGGGCGTCCGGGCCTCCGCGGGCACCGCAACGGACTGGCGTTCTCGGCCCGCCTGCGCGTGAGCGCGGTGGAACGATCCAGCGGGACGGACTGCTCAGCCGTAATCACCCAGGCCGACCCAACCGCGGGTGTCACCGTCCGCACGGAGGTCAGGATCAACGACGGCGGCCTGCTCCAGCTCCGGCACCGGCTCGATAACAACGGGACCGATCCCTATAGCGTCGAGGAACTCGCGGCGGTGCTTCCGGTGGGCCGCGCCGCCACCGAGATCCTGGACCTGACCGGGCGGTGGTGCCGGGAGTCGCACCCCCAGCGGATGCCGCTGGGCCAGGGAACCTGGGTCCGCTCCGGGCGGCACGGCCGGACCGGCCATGACGCCTCGCTCCTGCTGGCCGCCGGCACCCCCGGATTCGGCAACCGCCACGGGCAGGTGTGGGCCGTCCACCTGGGCTGGAGCGGCAACCACGAGAGCTTCGTCGACGCCGCCCCCGACGGCCGCACGGTGATCGGGGCCTCGGAGCTGCTTGGCTCCGGCGAGATCACCCTCGCCGCAAACACCGGCTACGAGACGCCCTGGTTGTTCGCGGCGTACTCCGCCGAGGGGCTGGACGGTATCAGCGACGCGTTCTACGCCTGGTTCCGCCAGCGCCCGCACCACCCCGGCGCAGAGTCCGGCAAGGCCCGCCCGGTGGTCCTCAACGTCTGGGAAGCGGTGTATTTCGACCACCGGATGCCGGTACTGCTTGAACTCGCCGAATCCGCCGCCCGGCTTGGGGTGGAACGCTACGTCCTGGACGACGGCTGGTTCCGGGGACGGCGCCATGACGGTGCGGGCCTCGGAGACTGGTACGTTGACGAGGACCTGTGGCCCGAAGGCTTGTCCCCGCTGATTGACGCGGTCACCGGCCACGGGATGGAGTTCGGGCTCTGGGTCGAGCCAGAGATGGTCAATGAAGATTCGGACCTGGCCCGGGCCCACCCGGGCTGGATCGCCGGCCCGGCCCCGCGGCCGTCCAGCGACGGCGGACCGGCTGGCCGGCTGCCGGAGCGGTGGCGGCACCAGCAGGTCCTGGACCTGGTCAATCCGGAGGCCTGGCAGTACATTTTCGACCGGCTCGATGCCTTGCTGCGCGAAAACAACATCGCCTACCTCAAGTGGGACCAGAACCGGGACCTCGGCGAAATGGGCCATGCCGGCCGGCCGTCAGTGCACGACCAGACAAGGGCCGTTTACCGGCTCCTCGACGAGCTCCGCAAGGCCCATCCCGGCGTCGAGATCGAAAGCTGCTCCTCTGGAGGTGCCCGTGTGGACCTTGGCATCCTGGAACGCACGGACCGGATCTGGGGCTCGGATTGCAACGATGCCCTGGAACGGCAAACCATCCAGCGCTGGACCGGGATAGTGGTCCCGCCGGAACTCGTCGGATCCCACATCGGACCGACCCGAAGCCACACCACCGCACGAACCCACGACCTTTCCTTCCGGGCCATCACGGCCATGTTCGGCCATTTCGGCCTCGAATGGGACGTCCGGCACCTCGATGATTCCGAGCGCACCGAACTTGCGGCAGCAATCGCCCTGTTCAAGGAATACCGCTCGCTGCTGCACACCGGACGTATGGTGCGGGCCGACGAGTCCGATCCGGCCCTCCGGCTGCATGGCGTCGTTTCGCACGACGGCGGCGAGGCCCTCTTCGCGCTGGTGTCCGTGGCGACCTCATTCGCTGAAGTCCCCGGCCGGATCGCCGTCCCGGGGTTGCTGCCGGATGCCGTGTATCGGGTGGAAGCGGTCTACCCGGCGCCGGACGACAGGCGGGCGTTCCTGCAGGCCGTGCCGCCGGCGTGGCTAGCCGCCGGCGTTGAGGCGACGGGCCGTTTCCTGGCCGGTTCCGGACTTCCGATGCCTGTCCTCAACCCGGAGCACGGGCTGCTCCTGACCGCCCGCCGGGTCACCGCTGCCGGGCTAACCCCAGCCGGCGGCCACGCCGTGAGGAGCTCCTGACATGGGCCAGATTGCAAAGCGCTCCTACAAGCTCTCCGACGGCCGGGACATCATCTACTTCGATGATGCAGATACCGTCCTGCCGCCTGAACGCGGGGACGATCTCCGCGAGCCGGCCGTCCGGCCGCCCACGGCCACGATGCGCCAGGACGCCCTGACCGGCGAATGGATTTCGATCGCGGCTGCCCGGCAGAACCGGGTGGTCCTGCCGCCCTCGCATCTGGATCCGCTGGCCCCCGCGTCGCCGGACAATCCTTCGGAAATTCCGAGCCGCTATGACGTCGCCGTCTTTGAAAACAAATCCCCGTCTTTCGGGCCCGGGCTGTCCGGCCCCGAAGCGCCCGAAACCCTGGACGATCTGGCCCGGGTCGGGCTGGGGCGCAGCCGGCAATCAGTGGGCCGGTGCGAAGTGGTGTGCTTTTCCCCGAACACACCGGTTCCCTCGCCGGGATGTCCGTGTCCCGGATGCGCACGGTTGTGGAGGCCTGGGCAGACCGGACGGCCGCGCTGTCGGCGCTGCCCGGCGTCGAGCAGGTCTTCCCTTTCGAGAATCGGGGCGAGGCGATCGGTGTGACGCTGCACCACCCGCACGGACAGATCTATGCCTACCCCTTTATCACTCCCCGCACTGCCCAATTGGTCCGCACCATCGAAAATTACGGCGGCTCGCTGTTCGAGGACATCCTTGACTTTGAGCAGAAATCCGAGCGGGTGCTGCTCCAGGGTGAGCACTGGACGGCGTTTGTGCCGTTTGCCGCGCGCTGGCCACTGGAAGTACACGTCCTCCCGCACCGGCACGTCCCGGATCTCGCCGCCACAACGGGCGGGGAACGCGATGAGTTCTCCCGGCTGTACCGCCGGCTCCTGCGCGGCATCGACGCCCTCTACGACACCCCCACGCCCTACATTTCGGCGTGGCATCAGGCCCCCGTCCACGTCCACCGGGACGACATCCGCCTGATGCTGCAGCTGACCTCCCCCGCCGGGAAAAAGACAAGCTCAAGTACTTGGCAGGTTCCGAGGCGGCGATGGGTGCGTTTATAGCAGACATCCCGCCGGAAACCGCTGCCGCACGGCTCCGCAAGGCCATCGAAAAAGCCGGCGTCGGGCCAGCCGGGGCAGCCCCGACGGCCACGGAACCGCCCGTCGCGGGACAGCGCACGGCAGGACATCGCACGGCAGGACAGGAGTACCCCCGGCCATGAACGACGTCCTGCACCGTGGAAGCAAGTACTTCGAAAGCCAGTTCGGCGGCGTGCCGGACGGGCTGTGGTCGGCGCCGGGCCGGGTCAACCTGATCGGTGAGCACACGGACTATAACGACGGCTACGCGTTTCCGATCGCAATCGATAAGCGCACCACTGTGGCGGCCCGCGCGCGGGAAGACCGCCTGCTGCGGGTGGCCAGCAGCTCCTATCCCGGCGTGGTGGAGGTCAGCTTGGACCACCTCGACCCGGCTGCGCTCACCGGCTGGGCCGCCTACCCGCTGGGCGTTGCCTGGGCGATGAGCCAGCCGCCGGGAGGTGCGGGCGACGCCGGTGCCACCATTGCCCGCGCCGGGCTGACCGGCATGGATCTGGCACTGACCTCGGACGTCCCGGCCGGCGCCGGCCTCTCTT
Organism: Arthrobacter sp. H16F315; assembly: GCF_024124825.1. GTDB lineage: Bacteria > Actinomycetota > Actinomycetes > Actinomycetales > Micrococcaceae > Arthrobacter. The sequence continues at coordinate 822,131 of NZ_JAMXSS010000002.1, forward strand.
CGTCCGCGGCCGTCGAATGCGCCGTTGCCCTGGCCCTGAATGAGCTGTGGGGACTTGGGCTGGACAGGCAGGAACTGGCCAGGATCGGCCAACTGGCCGAGAACCGTGTGGTCGGCGCGCCCACCGGCATCATGGACCAGTCGGCTTCGCTTCTGGGCGAGCCGGATCATGGCATCCTGCTTGACTGCCAGCACCTCACGACCGAGAGTATTGCCCTCGGCTTAACCGCCGCCGGGGTAGGGATCCTCGTGATCGACACCCGCACCAGCCACTCGCACTCGGACGGCGGCTATGCCAGCCGACGCCGGTCCTGCGAGGACGGCGCCCGCATCATGGGCGTCGCCAGCCTACGGGCCCTTGGCCCCGGCGACCTTCCCCGCGCCGAGGCCCTGCTGGATGGGCAGACCTTCCGCCGGGTCCGCCACATCATCACGGAGAACCAGCGGGTATTGGACACCGTCGCCGCGCTGCGGACATCGGGCCCTGCCGCCATCGGATCATTCCTCAACGAATCACATGTCTCGATGCGCGACGACTTCGAAATCTCCACGCCGGAACTTGACCTCGCCGTCTCCAGCGCCCAGGAATTAGGCAGTATCGGCGCCCGCATGACCGGCGGGGGCTTTGGCGGCGCCGCGATCGCACTGGTGCGAAACAGCGACGCCGCCAGGGTCGCCGAGGGAATTGCCCGTGAGTTCTCCGACGCGGGCTTCGCCGCGCCGCACATCTTTCCCGTCAGCGCGTCGGCCGGTGCCCGGCGCGAACGGTAACACCGACGTCGGCACCTTTGGTGTCCGCGGGTTGGCCGCTTAGATGCTGCGATGGTCCCGGACTGAAGCTTCCAAGGCATCAAGTCCGGGCGCCAACGCCGCATCGACTGCCATCGGGTCCTCGACATTGAGCCGCTGCATGCTGCGTCGGCTTTCCGGCGCCGTGTTGATTTCGTGGTCACCGGCAAGAAGCCCGGCCATAAGGTCCTTGATGACGGCCTCGACTGTCCGGCGCTCCCAGCCCTGATCGGCACCGGCGTTCTGGGTGGACATCATCGCGGTGTCCGTCGCCCCCGGATACACCGTGGCCACGTGCACGCCGGTGCCGTGCAGTTCACGCCGCAACGATTCCCCGAAGCGTGCCAGCCCGGCCTTTGTGGCCGCGTACACGGCGTAGAACGGCATACCCACCAGCGCGATGCCACTGGAAATATTGAGCACGATACTGTCCCTCGCTGTGCCGCCGGCCCGCAGTTGCGGCAAGAGGGCCCGGGTCAGCAGCAGCGGCGCGGTGAGATTCAGATCGATCATCGAGCGCACATCCACCTCGCTGGAGAGCTCCAGGCGGCCCGCCCGGACGTTACCGGCGTTGTTGATCAGCAAGTCCACGGCGTCCCACGCCACGACTGCCTCGACCACCCGGTCCACGGCGCCCGGCATGCTCAGGTCCTGCACAAGGATTTCGGCACTGCCGCCAGCGGCTTGAACCAGCGCAGCGGTTTCCGTCAGCGTTTCTTCCCTACGGCCCACGAGCAACAAGTGCGCACCGCGGGCGGCGAACTCGAGGGCCAGGGCCTGGCCGATTCCCTGACCTGCGCCGGTGATGATGCCTCGGCGGTTGCTGAGATCCATCTGGGGATCCTTCCGGTTTGCGGATGCCGGAACGCGATGACGTCCGGCGGGGTGTTCAGTGAGCGTCAACCCACACCGTCCGCGGGCTATTCCGAAGTGGATGGGCCGCGACGGTCCACCAGCGGATGTAACGGGTTGGTTACGGGTTTGGGGTGACCCATCCGGGGTGGGGGGTGTTCCCGAAGTACTCCTGACAGACCAAGCCGGACCCGCTGGATTCATTGTCAGGACCGCACCGCTTACGGTGTGGCCGCGGGAACGGATACATCCACTGAACTACTTTCAAGGAGCATTCCCATGCGCACATCGATCAAGACTTTCGCCGGTATCGCAGCGGCCGGTTCGCTGATGTTCTCCCTGGCTGCCTGCAGTCCCTCGGACAACGCTTCCGCCGCCCCGGCGTCCTCCTCGGCCTCGATGTCCGCTGAGGCGCCCAAGGCGCTGGCCTCCATCCCGGCCCTGACCGGGACCTCCACTGCCGTGAAGCTCGATGCCTCCTTCGCCAAGGCCCTTGAGACCCTGAAGCTGACCCCGGGCACCGTCGGGACCGCGGCACTGACCGATGGTTCGCTGATCTTCCCGATCACCGGCGGCAAGGTCGATTACTACGACCCGGCCAAGGACTACCGCCCGTTCGTGCAGGGCCTGATCAGCCACGCCGGTTCCGGGTTCTCCCTGACCGCCGGAGACACCAAGGTCGACCTGACCAACTTCACCATCGACCCGGGCACCTCCAAGCTCTACGGCGACGTCGCGGTCAACGGCACCACCGCCGCGAAGCAGGCCTACATCTTCAACCTCGACGGCTCCACCCTCAAGCCCCTCGCCAAGGCCGGCGACACCGCCGTCCTGGAAGGGACCCGGGTGCTGATCTCCGACACCGCCGCCGGCCTGCTGAACAAAACCTTCAAGACCGACGCCGTGAAAGCCGACATGCTCGTCGGCATCGCCAAAATCACCGTCAACACCAAGTAACACCCACCCCTAAATCCTGCCGGTCGAATTGGCGGGCAAGCGAAACAGTGAAGCCACGGCTCTTGGGGGCCGTGGCTTCGCTGTTGCCTGAGCGAGTTTGTGTGTGTTCCCGCGGGCCGGCCAGCGGGATCGACGTCCCGGAGCCGTTCGCGCCCCCTTTAGGCGGGCGGGCCGCCGCGAAGGGGTGCATTGGCAAATTCGAGCATGCCTTCGTCAAAGCCCACGGCCGGGGACCAGCCAAGCTCCGTCTTGAGCAGCTCAGAGGACGCCGTGACGTGGCGGACGTCGCCCAGCCGGTACTCGCCGGTGACCACCGGCACGGGGCCGGCGCTGAACCGGGACAGAGCGGCGGCAACGTCGCCGATCGTGTGGGCCTCATCGGCGCCGACGTTGTAGACCCGGAATCCAGCGCCACCACCGGTGCCCAGGGACTCGATGGCGGCGATATTCGCGGCGGCCACATCCCGGACGTGAATGAAGCTGCGCCGTTGCGCACCGTCTTCGAAGACCCGGGGAGCCTCACCCCGGGCCAAGGCCGAACGGAACAGTGACGCGACGCCGGCGTAGGGCGTATCCCGCGGCATCCGCGGTCCGTAGACATTGTGGTAGCGCAGCGCCACCGCTTCGCCGCCTGTGCTTCGCGCCCACGCAGCGGCAAGATGCTCCTGGCTCACTTTGGACGCGGCATAGACGTTGCGCGGGTCAAGGGGCGCGTCCTCCGTGACCATCGCCGGGTTCAGCAGGGCGCCGGTCGCCGGGTTGCGGGGATCGTAGACTCCGGCGCGCAGGTCCGCCTCGGCGCGGGGCCCGGGCCGCACCGGCGCACCGGTCACGGAGTCGGTGTAGGCACCCTCGCCGTAGACCACCATGGAGGAGGCCAGGACCAGCCGCTGGATACCGCGGCGTTCCATCGCGGCCAGCAGGATCGCCGTCGCGTAGTCGTTGTTGCGGATATAGTCGGGCGCGTCAGCGAAGCTGACCCCGAGGCCCACTTTCGCACTTTGGTGGCAGACCGTGTCGATGCCGTCCAGCGCACCGTGAACGGCGTCGGGGTCTGTGACGTCTCCGGTCAGCAACTCCACCCGGGGATCAAACGCCGGCGGTCCTTGATGGAGGCCCGGGTCCAGTGAATCCAGGACCCGCACGGACCAGCCGTTGGCGAGGGCGGCGTCGACTATGTGGGAACCGATGAATCCGGCGCCGCCGGTGACAAGGAGCCTCATGAGGCGGACACCGCCCGGCGCACAACCGGTAACGCCAGCACACGGTTCACCGCCGTCGGATCCATCAGTGGACGGGGGGCATAGTCATCATCGATGGCGGCAATCGTCGCCTCCAGCACAGCCAGGACAGTACCCTGGGCGTTCTTCAGCCGCGCAAACACGGCGTCGGCGGTGACCGGGTCCGAACCGTCGTGGCCGGTATCCGAGTCCGTAATGAATGCCAGATTCGCGAAGCCCATGTTCAGTTCGGCGGCGAGGAGGGGTTCGGGGTACTGGGTCATGCTGATGATGTCAGCGCCCCCGCTGACGTACCAGGCGGATTCGGCTTTCGTGGAAAAGCGCGGCCCGTTGACAACCACCACGGTGCCCTGCAAAACATGGGAGACATCCTGGGCCAGCAGCGCGGTAGCGAGGTGTGCACGCAGTGCCGGGCAGAAGGGCTCCGAGGCCGGCAGGTGCTGCACGCCGGCCGGCTCGACGCCGTCGGCAACTGTGCCGTCGTAATAGCTATCGGCGCGCCCCCAGGTCCGGTCGATCAGTTGGTCCGTGACCACAAACGTCTCCGGCCCGTAGCCCTCGTGCAGGCCGCCCACCGCCGAAGACGATATAACAGCCTCGACGCCAAGGCTTTTTAAAGCCCAGAGGTTGGCCCGGTAGTTGATCTTCTGGGGCGGGGAGAGTGGCCGCCGCCGTGGCGGGGCAGGAATGCCACGGTCCGTCCGGCCACCTCGGCCAGCGTGATGGGGCCCGACGGCGGTCCGTACGGAGTCTCGACGTCGACGGTGTCCTTGACGATTGCGCCAGGGAGCCCGTACGTGCCGGATCCTCCGATTATTCCGATGCGCGCCTGCGCCGTGCCGGCAAATGATTGTTCCATACAACCATCCTGTCACCCGGACGGGAGGTGCCGCGGCGGGCCCGCCGCGTTCAGCGGAGTTTCCCGGCACTGTCGATGCCGTCCCACGCAGCCTTCTCCGCGGGCCGCGGCTCCATGTTTTCTGGACTCGCAGGGGCCGGCGGCACCGTGGGCGCAGGAATGATGGTGTGATCTAGCTATGGAAAAGCTCACCAACGCCTTGGCCGCCAGATTTGCCTCGCCGACGCGCAGCACCCGGCTGACGGTGGTGTTGGGACGCTGGCTGGGGCTGAGCTTCACCATCTGTTTCCTGACGGGTCTGTTCAGCCACGGGCTCCAGGAACCACCGTACTGGATGTTCTTCCTTACCCGCCCTGCCTGGATTTACCAGCTGACCCAGGGAGTACACGTAACGGCCGGCATTGCCGCCATTCCGCTCCTTCTGGCGAAGTTATGGTCGGTGTATCCCGAACTGCTGACATGGCCACCGGTTAAGTCCGTGGTGCACGGCCTGGAACGGGGTTCCATCGCCCTGTTCATCGCCTCTTCCCTGGTGCAGCTGACGACTGGCCTGATCAATACCTACAAGTGGTATCCCTGGCCGTTCCCGTTCCGCGAAACACATTTCTGGCTGGCCTGGGTCATCTCGGGGGTCCCTGCTGCTCCACATCGCCGTCAAACTTCCGGCGATCATGGAGAACTGGCGCGCCCGTTCCGGCAGTGGTCCGGCGGACGAGACGGCGCCGGGCCGCTGGTCCCGGCGTGCGTTCCTGGCCGGGGTCGCGGCCAGCACGGGAGCCCTGTTGTCCACAACCGCCGGTCAGTCCTTTGCCTGGCTGGACCCGCTAAACCTCTTCGCACCCCGGAACATGGGCACGGGGCCCCAGTCCGTTCCGGTGAACCGCACGGCCGCCGACGCGAAGGTTGCGGACCTGGCGGGTTCCACGGACTGGAAGCTGACCGTTACACATCGAGGGACCAGCCGCTCGTACACCCTGGCCCAGCTCAAAGCACTGCCGCAGTCCGAGCAAGAGCTTCCCATCGCCTGTGTTGAAGGCTGGAGCCAGACGGCCCGCTGGCGGGGCGTCCGGATCCGGGACCTGGTCAGTGGCGTCGGCGCCCCGTCATCCTCCACCCTGCGCGTCACCAGCCTGGAACCGGAAGGCGCCTACCGGACGATGCTAATGCCCGCCGCGTATGTGCAGGATGAGCAAACCCTGGTGGCCCTGGAACTTAACGGCCAGACGCTCGACCTGGACCACGGGTACCCGGCCCGCGTCATCGCCCCCGGACGCCCGGGTGTGCTGCAAACAAAGTGGCTGCAGACTGTGGAGGTCCTGTGAAAACCGCGAAGATCTACCGGATCGTCCTAGGCGCGGCAGGGGTGGCGGTGATCGGCTACGGGCTCTTGGGGCTGCCGACCCAGCTCGGGCCGGCCCAGCTGCTTGGGCTGCTGCTCTGGCTGGCGGTGGCCGTCCTGCTCCACGACGGCGTCATCGTCCCGGTCGCCACCGTGGCCGGAGCGGGCCTGACCCGGATGGGCTCACGACTGCGTCCGGCGTCGACAGCAATCATTCGCGGCGCGCTCCTGACGGGCGCCGTGGTCACCCTGATCGCGGGGGTACTGCTGAAGGCGCAGTCCGTGGCACGTAACACCAGCGCGCTGGAAGCGGACTATGCCGCCAACCTGCTCTGGTTCTGGGCCGCCTTGGCAGTCGTCGCCGCAGCCCTCGTCTACGTCCTGGAGCGCGTCGGTTCCGGAGCCGGGGAGAGCCGGTAAAAGACGCGGCCCTGGAGCCGTTGGATGTGCGTGACGGTCCAGCCGCCGGTGTCGGCCCGGGCGGCCAGACCAGGACCGCCGGTCCGTGCCCAGCGGAACGGCTCGCTGCGGTTCCCGTATTCGTCTTCGAGGACGGCGGGGTAGGCGGTGTCGAGGTATTCGTCCGCTTCGACCTCCACCAGGAGGGTGCCGCGCGCGGTGATCAGCTGGCGGCAGCGGCGCAGCAAAGCGGTGATGCTCCCGCCGATGCCGATGTTGCCGTCGAGCAAAATAATGGACTGCCAATCACCGGTGTGGGGGACCGCCGCGAAAACGGACTGCTCCAGCGCCTGCTCGCCGCGGTTGACTGCGCGGCGGACGGCTTCGGCGCTGGTGTCCAGGCCCAGTGCCTGCAGCCCGAGGGACCGGGCGGCGGACAGCAGCCGGCCGGGCCCGCAGCCGACGTCCAGGACCGGGCCGCGGAGGCTCGCCAGCAGCGACCGCTCGAGCCCGTTGGCGTCCTCACACCAGCCGCTGACGTCAAATTCCACGGCCTCGGTGTGATAATGCCGGCCCTCGGGGCGCAGCGTCAGCTTACCTGCACCGAGTTGCAGGGCCCGTGCGTACGGCTCTGCGTCGCCCTGGCCGAACACGGCAGCGGGGGCAGCCGCAGCGACGGTCACCGCAGCGCTCCTTCCAGGGGGCGTGACTTCGGCGCCGGGTCTGCGGCAGTTTTGGCGGCGTTGTCTACGGCGTGTGCGAAGTCGGTGCCGGGGATCTCCGCCGCGATCTGCAACGCGTCGCTGAAGTAGTCCATGTCCCGGAGTTCGGGGAGGGTCCCGACGGTAAGCCCGGCGGCGGTCAGCCGGGCGTGCTGCTCGGTTCCGGTGGTGTCGGTGGACATCGGCACGCCGCGGATCAGGGCGCCGTCGGGCCGGCGCAGGGCCAAGGCCCAGAAGCCGCCGTCGGCGGCCGGGCCGAGCCAAGCGTCGCGGGTTGCCTGCGGGGTGGACCAGTCGCGCAGGAGCGCAGCAACGTGGTCCGCGGCGAACTGTGGGGTGTCCATCCCGATAATGAGCAGCGGCCCGGTGGTGGCGTCGCAGATCGCGGCGAGCCGTTCGTCCAGCCCGCCGGTTACTTGCGGGACGACGGTGTAGCCCGCTGCGTCCGCGGGCGAAGGAGTGCCGTCCATAACCAGGATCCGGTGCCGGACCGGGAGCAGCCGGACGGTCGCCAGGGTGCGGCTCAGGCTCGCCTGGGCCAGTGCCGCCGCATTTTCGGGGCTCAGGGGCGGGCTCAGCCGGGTTTTGACCCGGCCCGGCACGCACTCTTTGGCGATGACCGCCACAGTAAGATCCACGCTGTTGTCCATAACCGTCATTCGTTGCCGGCCGCGCCGCGGACCGGTCCGGACGGCAACACAGCAGAGGCATCGGTGAGGGCCTTGGCTGCCCGGAGCTGCGCGGACATGTCCTTTACAGCCGTCAGGGTGCCCCGGAGCGTCCCGGTGACCTTCGACTTGCCGGTGCGGGGGGCGTAGGGGACGGGCAGCTCCACGATCCGCCAACGGCGCAGGCTTGCCTTGAGGAACATCTCCAAGGGATAGCCGCTGCGCCGGTCCGCCAAGCCGAGGGAAAGCAAACCCTCACGGCGGGCGACCCGCATCGGGCCCAGATCCGTGATCCGTTCCCCGGTCAGGCGTCGGAGCCGCCACGCCAGTACGAGGTTGGCGATGCGGGCGTGCAGCGGCCAGGAACCGCGCTGGGGCCGGCGGCTACCCAGCACCAGATCCGCAGTACCGTCCAGGACAGGCCCGGCCAGCTCCGGCAGCCCGGCCGGATCCAGCGAACCGTCGCAATCGCAGAACGCGACAAACTCCGACGTCGCGGCGAGGAGGCCGGCATGCGCGGCGGCGCCGAAACCCTTCCGTGCTTCATGGACCACTGTCGCACCCAGGCTGGCTGCGAGTTCGGCGGAGCCGTCGGTGGAGCCGTTGTCCACAACGATTGCCCGGTATCCTTTGGGCAGCCGGGACAGCACCCACGGCAGGGCACCGCGCTCGTTCAGACACGGAAGAACAACATCCACCAGGGCTGCGGTCATTTCAAACATCCTTATCAGGAGACGGATCAGGCAGCGCTGCTTCGCCCTGTAATCCTTACGGTATACGCACAGTGCCACGGACCTCCAGCAGGAGGTACCGTGGCACGCCCCGCCGGTGCAGACCCTGCACCCGGCGGCTTTTGCGGTGGGTGTTACTTGGTGTTGACGGTGATTTTGGCGATGCCGACGAGCATGTCGGCTTTCACGGCGTCGGTCTTGAAGGTTTTGTTCAGCAGGCCGGCGGCGGTGTCGGAGATCAGCACCCGGGTCCCTTCCAGGACGGCGGTGTCGCCGGCCTTGGCGAGGGGCTTGAGGGTGGAGCCGTCGAGGTTGAAGATGTAGGCCTGCTTCGCGGCGGTGGTGCCGTTGACCGCGACGTCGCCGTAGAGCTTGGAGGTGCCCGGGTCGATGGTGAAGTTGGTCAGGTCGACCTTGGTGTCTCCGGCGGTCAGGGAGAACCCGGAACCGGCGTGGCTGATCAGGCCCTGCACGAACGGGCGGTAGTCCTTGGCCGGGTCGTAGTAATCGACCTTGCCGCCGGTGATCGGGAAGATCAGCGAACCATCGGTCAGTGCCGCGGTCCCGACGGTGCCCGGGGTCAGCTTCAGGGTCTCAAGGGCCTTGGCGAAGGAGGCATCGAGCTTCACGGCAGTGGAGGTCCCGGTCAGGGCCGGGATGGAGGCCAGCGCCTTGGGCGCCTCAGCGGACATCGAGGCCGAGGAGGACGCCGGGGCGGCGGAAGCGTTGTCCGAGGGACTGCAGGCAGCCAGGGAGAACATCAGCGAACCGGCCGCTGCGATACCGGCGAAAGTCTTGATCGATGTGCGCATGGGAATGCTCCTTGAAAGTAGTTCAGTGGATGTATCCGTTCCCGCGGCCACACCGTAAGCGGTGCGGTCCTGACAATGAATCCAGCGGGTCCGGCTTGGTCTGTCAGGAGTACTTCGGGAACACCCCCCACCCCGGATGGGTCACCCCAAACCCGTAACCAACCCGTTACATCCCGGCCAGGGAAAAGCACAGCTATTGTCGGCACGACAACGAGCTAAAGTGATTGAGTGGCGGTCTTTTCAATCAGAATCGATCGCTGCAGCTAAGAAATCGCTGCACCTATGAACAGGAACTACATGACACTCGACCGGACCGAGCGCCTCGCCGCCGTACTCGACCTGCTCGCCGAGTCCGGCCAAATTGAGGTGGATGACATCATCAGAAGCCTCGGCGTCTCGGCGGCGACAGCCCGGCGGGACCTCGACACCCTTGCAGCCCAGCAACTACTCACCCGCACGCGCGGCGGGGCGATTGGGCAGTCAGTGGCGTACGACCTGCCGCTGCGCTACAAGCGCGAGCAAAACGCGCCGCAAAAGCTCCTGATCGCGCGCGCGGCTAGCGCGCTCGTGGCGCGCGGCGCCGTCGTTGGGCTCTGCGGCGGTACCACGAGCACAGCGATTGCCGGGGTGCTGGGCGCCAGGGCGGACATTATGGAGGCGTCCCCGCACGCCACCCTGACAGTTGTGACCAACGCCCTCAACATCGCCGCCCAGCTGGCGATGCGTCCACAGATCAAGACGGTGGTCACCGGCGGGGTGGTGCATTCGCGCTCGTACGAACTTGTTGGCCCTTACAGCGACGCGGTGCTGCAGCAGGTGCGGATGGATATCGCGTTCATCGGCGTAAACGGCATAGATCCGCAGGTTGGCCCAACCGTGAACGATGAACGCGAGGCAGCCGTCAATTCCCTGATGGCAGCGCGCGCCAGCAGGGCCATGATCGTGGCCGACTCCAGCAAGATCGGCCGCATAGCCTTCGCCGGGTTGGGCGAACTGCACCGCTTCGACGGGCTCATTACCGACGACGGGATCACCCCAAAGCAGCAGGCCGCTTTCGCCGACCAGGGCCTCGAGGTGATTGTCGCATCATGAGCCGCCCTCCCACCTGCATCATCCATTCCGCCCGCCTGGTCACCGGCGGGTCGAGCACCGCCGACGCCTGGGTCGCTTTCACGGGCGATACCGTGTCCGCCGTCGGATCCGGCACCGGCTGGCAGGCTTTCGGCGCCGGGGCCGGGGCCGGGGACATAACGGATGCCGCCGGCCGCCGGCTCGTCCCCGGCTTCATCGACATCCACTGTCACGGCGGCGGCGGGTTCGCTTTCGACGTTGAAACCAACGGGCACGCCGGACCCGATGCCATCGGCAAAGCCCTGGCCGTGCACCATCGCCACGGCACCACCCGCGCCGTACTCTCACTCGTCACCGCCCGCCAGAGCGACCTCGAGTCCCGGCTCGCCGCCGTCGCCGACGCTGCCGAAACGAACCCGCTGGTGCTCGGCGCGCACCTTGAGGGACCGTTCCTCGACAACGACTTTCGCGGGGCGCACGACCCGGCGCTGCTGCGCTCCCCAGACGCCGAGTCGATAACACGGCTCCTGGCCGCGGCGAGGGGCCACCTTCGGCAGTGGACCATCGCACCCGAACTGCCAGGGGCCGCGGCCGCCATCCGGTCTCTTGTCGACGCCGGAGTCGCCGTGGCCGTCGGACACAGCTCGGCCGACTACGCCACCGCCCTGGCGGCGTTCGAGGCCGGCGCTTCGATCCTGACCCACGCCTTCAACGGAATGCAGGGCATCCACCACCGCGCCCCCGGTCCGGTTGCTGCCGCAACCCGCTCGCCCGGCGTCACGCTGGAGATTATCAACGACGGCGTGCACGTGCACCCGGAGGTGGTACGCCTGGCCTTCGCCGGCGCGCCCGGCCGGATCGCCCTCATCACCGACGCCATGGCGGCCACCGGCTCCGAAGACGGCGAGTACATGCTCGGGTCGCTGGCCGTGACCGTCACCGGTGGAGTAGCCCGCCTCGCCGGCAACGGAACGGGTGGCGAGGGAGCAATCGCCGGCTCTACGCTCACCCTGGACGCGGCCCTGCGCAGGGCGGTCACCGAGGTGGGCATCCCCCTCGAAGAGGCGGTCACTGCCCTCACCGAGACTCCTGCCCGGGCCATCGGCCGCGGCCATGACCTGGGCCGGCTCGCAGTCGGCTACGCCGCCGACGCGGTGCTGCTGGCCGATGACCTCACGGTCGACTCGGTATTCGCGGCCGGTCGACGCCTGCCGGCCTAAGGCACGGCCCTTGGGGCGATCTTGTCACGTCCGGCAACGGCACCGCCGCCGTGGCCGTGGCCGTGGCCCCCAGCACACGACAGGGTAGAAAATAATTTTCGACTGTGGTTACATGAGTGGATAATTATTTTCATCAAAGTCAGGCCAGTTAGTCCGCTACCACGTTTCAATGAGGAGACCGCATGCAGAAGCGCTATCTATCCGTCGCCATGGCCGCAGTCATGGCGCTTGCACTGTCCGCTTGCGGCGGCGGTTCTGCCGGGGGTGACGCGAGCAATGCCGAAGGCAAAACGCTTAACGTCTGGATCATGAAGGGCACCAACCCTGATTCCGAGGGGTTCTTCAAGTCCGTCGGCGAGGAGTTTACGAAGGAGACGGGCGCCAACCTCAACGTCGAGTTTGTACAGTGGGCCGATGCCCATGACCGCTTCGTCACGGCCATCGCCGGCAACACCACTCCGGATGTTGCCGAGACCGGGAATACGTGGACGGCCGAGTTCGCTGACGCCGGCGCACTCGCCCCGATCGGCGACAAGGTCAAGGAAGCCGGAATCAACGACGACCTCGTCAAAGGCCTGCTCGAATCCGGCACTTACGACGGCGAACTCTACGGTATGCCCTGGTACGCCGGGGTGCGCTCGATCGTCTACCGAACTGACGTGTTCGAAGAGCTTGGACTGACCCCGCCCACCACCTGGCAGGAACTGGTCGACGTCGCAACTGTCATCAAGGCCAAGCGCCCCGACCTCATCCCCTTTCCGGTTCCCGGCGATGCCGAGATGCTTGCTTATCCATGGGTTTGGGGTGCCGGCGGCGACATCTCGGTGCAGAAGGGCGGGAGCTGGGCTTCCGGACTGGCCGGCGACAAGGCCCGCGAGGGAATCCAGTTCTACACGGACCTGGCCACCAAACACGGCTTCTCCACTGCGGGCGCGACCACCTGGAAAGAAACCGACGTGCTCGACAACTTCGCCAGGGGCAAGGTCGCGATGGCGATCTCCGGATCCTGGACTCCGGCCAGCATCGTCGGGAAGGCTCCCGAGCTCAAGGGCAAGCTGGGCGCGATCCCCATCCCCGGCAAGGACGGCGGCATCAGCCCTTCGGTCCTCGGCGGCTCGCACCTGAGCGTCTTCAACACGGCCAAGAATCAAGACCTCGCCTGGGCGTTCGTCAAGTTGATGGGCACCGGCAAGTTTGCACAGGAGTGGGCCGACCAGAGCGGATACTTCCCGGGCCTCAAATCGATGCTGAACGAGACCATAGCGTCGGCTGACCCACTGGTGAAGTCGTTCGCCAAGCAGATGGTCGACGGCGGCGGATCCGTTCCCGTCACTCCCAAGTTCGGTGCGGTGCAGGCAAAAAAGACCACCAACACGATGATCCAGGCCATCCTGTCCGGCCAGAAGAATGTTGATGCCGCCACAACCGATGCCGCCGCGGAGATGGACAACATCATGAACGGCAACACGACTCCATGACCGTCAAGCTTCAGCAACCGCCCGTGAACGAGGGACGCAAGCTCCCATCGTCCACGGGCGGCCGTGCGCCGAAACGCCGGCGGCTCCTCACCATGGCTAAGGCCCGGCCGTGGCTGCTGCTCGCCCCCGCACTCATCCTGTTGGCCGGGTTGCTGCTCTGGCCGCTGGCACGGGTTTTTATCTTCTCCTTGCAGGATTACGGCCTGCGCCAGATTGTCAGCGGCAAAACCAATTTCATCGGGCTGGAGAACTACGCCGAGATCTTCGGCGACTCATCCCTGTGGACTGTGGTGCTGCCGAATACGATCGGCTTCGCCATCGTGGCGGTCGCCTCGACAGTCATCTTCGGAACATTGGTCGCCTTGCTGATGGCCTCGCTCAGCCCGTCCTGGCGCACTATAGTCGGCAGCGCCGTTATGGTCGCCTGGGCGATGCCGGCCGTCACCGGCACCTACGTCTGGATCTGGATCTTCGACGCTGACCAGGGGCTTGTCAACGGGACCCTCAAAAGCCTGGGCCTGATGAGTGATTCCTTCAACTGGTTCACCAACCCGGTGACCTTTTACGGAATCGTAGCCCTGAACATCGTCCACCACGGCTTCCCGTTTGTGGCGATCACTGTGCTTGCGGGCCTGCTCGGCGTGCCGAAGGAGATGCTTGAGGCCGCCGAGATGGACGGTGCCGGCCCGGTGCGGCGCTTCTTCCAGATCACCTACCCCACCATCAAGCCGGTTTTCTCGGTGGTGGTCATCCTCTCGACCATTTGGGACTTCAAGGTCTTCGCCCAGATCTACCTGATGCCCGGCGGCTCAGGCTCCAACCGGGAAGTGCTCAACCTGGGCGTCTGGTCCTACGTGGAATCGTTCGGGCAAAACCGCTACGGTTTCGGCGCAGCCATCGCCGTCCTCCTCACGGTGCTGCTCCTGGTCATCACCGCCATCTATGTGCGCACCTTGTTCAAGGAGGAAAAGGTATGAGGCAAGCCTCACTCGGCCGGAGGCTCGTCAAGGCCAGCCTGGTCGCCCTGCTCCTGGTTTTTACCCTGTTCCCTGCGTACTGGATGATCTCCAGCTCCTTTGACGCGAAGGCTTCCAGCGGCGGCCAGTCCCTGCTGCCCCGTGAGTTCACTCTCGCCAACTACGATTTTGTCCTCACCGAAGGCGGATTCGGCACCTTCCTCCGCAATTCGGCGATCGTCGCCTTTTTTACGGTGACCATCTCGGGCATCGTGGCCCTGCTGGCCGCCGTCGCGGTGGCGCGCTTCCGCTTCAAATTCCGCACCGGCATCCTGATCATGGTGCTCACCGTGCAGATGGTGCCGCTTGAGGCCCTGGTCATTCCCCTGTTTGTGCAGGTGCGCGACCTGCAGATGCTCAACTCGCTGCTGGGCCTCGTCGTTGTCTACCTGGCGTTCTCCCTGCCCTTCGCCATCTGGATGCTGCGCGGCTTCGTCGCAGCCGTCCCGGTCGAGCTGGAAGAGGCAGCCTACATCGACGGCGCCACCTGGGGGCGTATGTTCCGCTCGGTGATGCTGCCACTCGTGGCGCCCGGGCTCGTTGCGACAAGCGTCTTCTCGTTCATTGTTGCCTGGAATGAGTTCATCTTTGCGATGACCCTCCTGGGCGGGTCGGCCGAGAACTACACCGTGGCCATCGGCCTCAAACAATTCTTCGGCGTACATTCCAACGATTGGGGACCGGTCATGGCAGCCTCCACCATCATCACGATTCCGGTCATGATCTTCTTCATCCTGGTGCAGGGCAAGCTCAGCAGTGGTCTCGTGGCCGGGGCCGTGAAGGGATGACCGCGGCCACGGACCCCACGCTGCGCCGGCTGGTCAACGGCGTTCTCTGGCCAGGCTTCACCGGCCTCCGCGTCCCCGAATGGCTCGCCCGGGCACTCGACGAAGGCCTGGCCGGGGTGGTCTACTTTGGCCACAACATTAACGAAGACGACGCCGAGCAGCCCGCCCGGCTCTCCGCCGAGTTGCGGGGCATTCGGCCCGAGGTACTCATCGGTATCGATGAAGAGGGCGGGAATGTGTCCCGGCTCGACTCTTCGCGGGGGACGCTCCTGCCCGGGCATGCCCAGCTCGGTGGCCTCAACGACCCTGTGGCCACCGAGGCCGTCGGCCGGATGATCGGCCGCCGAGCCGCATCTGCCGGTGCCAACATCGTGCTGGCCCCGGTGGCCGACGTAAACACAAATCCGGCAAACCCGGTGATCGGCGTGCGGGCGTTCGGCCGTGACACCGGCCTCGTGGCGCGCCATGTCGCCGCCTTCATCCAGGGCCTGCAGGACTCCGGAGTGGCCGCGTGCGTCAAGCACTTCCCCGGGCACGGGGACACGCACACCGATTCCCACCTTTCGCTCCCCCGGCTCGATCTCTCCTGGGCCGAGATCGAGCGCGACCACCTGCCGCCGTTCCATGCGGCAGTCGCCGCCGGGGTGCGGGCCGTGATGACGGCGCACATCGTGGTGCCCGAACGGGGCGAGCTTCCTGCAACCCTCAACCCGGGCATCCTCACCGCGCTGCGTGAGACCGGCTTTGCCGGCACGATCGTCACCGACGCCCTCGACATGGCGGCCATCCGGGCGTCTTTCGGCGCCGGGCCGGGCGCCGTGCTCGCCCTGGCCGCCGGAGCCGAGCTGCTGTGCATCGGCAATCCGTCCAATCTTGGACCGAACGGCGGCCGCAGCACCGACCAGGCCGACTACCTTCAGGTGCGGGGAGCCCTCTTCGACGCCCTCGACGGCGGCGTGCTTACCCCGGGCACTTTGGAGCGCGCCGGGCGGTCGGCTGCGCGGCTTGGGCTGCCGGCCGACCCCGATGGGCGTCCCGGCGCCCCTGCCCCCGGCGCCGCACAACAGGCCATCGACGCTGCGCTTATGGTGCGCTCGGCCATCACAGTGCGCGGCACCGCGTCCCTCGTCCAGCAGCGGCTGGCGCTGCTCGACGTGAGGGCACGGGCCACCCTTGCCGTTGCGTCCACCACCGATACCTTCACCACAAGCCTTTCACGGGCATATAAGCTGGACCGCCTTACACCGGGAACGGACGAGGCTGCGGTGGCCAAAGCGGTCGCGGCGGTCCCAGCCGGCAGCGGCCTGGCAGTGCTGGTGGACCGGATCGCTTCCGCGGGCGCGCAGCGGGAGGCCCTGGCCCGAATAGCCGGCCTGCGCCCCGACGCCGTCGTTATCAACGCCGGACTGCCCTCCGCTGCCGCCCTTCCGCTCGCCGTCATCGATGCCTTGGGTTCGTCACGGATCACGGCGGACACCGTCAGCGCCATCCTGCGTGGTGAAAAACCATGAAGATCCTCTCGCTACAGTCCGGAACGTCCGCAGACGGCATCGACGTTGCGATCGTCGACATCAAGGCGGACGGCAGCCGGGGGCCCGATGCCTGCCGCACCCCGTGGCTGACCCTGCGCCCGCTGCTCACCCGCACCGTGGCCTGGACCCCGGAGTTGCGCACGCGCGTTCTGGCCTTGGCGGACGGGGGCAGCATCGACGCCGCCGAGCTATGCCGGCTGGACACCCGGATGGGCCAGGAGTTCGCCTCGGCGGCGGCGGCCGCGATCAAGCACCTTGGATCGTCCGTGGACCTGGTTGTTTCGCACGGACAAACGCTTTTCCACTGGGTGGACGGCGGTCACGCCCGCGGAACACTCCAACTGGGCGAGGCCGCCTGGATCGCTGAAGCAGCTGCCGCGCCCGTGCTCTGCAACCTCCGGGCGGCCGACATCGCCGCGGGAGGCGAGGGCGCTCCGCTAATGGGCGTCTTCGACCGGGCCTGGCTCGCCGCGGCCGCAGCGGACACCGGCGGTTCGGTGGCCACCGTCAACTTGGGAGGAATCGCGAACCTGTCTGTCGTGAGCTCCGACGGAACGGTGATGGCCTGGGATTCCGGCCCCGGAAATGTGCTCATCGACGCGGTCGTTGCTCGAGCCAGCCACGGCGTGGACGGCTTTGACGCCGACGGCCGGCTCGGGGCTGCGGGGAAGGTCAACGACCGCCTACTCGCCATGCTTCTCCAGCATCCCTACTTCCTCAGGCCGGCACCCAAGTCGACCGGCCGTGAGACCTTCGGGCTGCCCTTCGTGGATTCCGCCCTCGCGTCGGTCGGCGGAGACTCGCCGATGGCGCTTGCGGACCTTGTGGCCACCCTGACCCGGCTGACCGCCCGCTCGATCGCTGCGTCCCTGCGCAGCAGCGGGGCCGCACAGCCGGCTCGCCTGATCGCGTCGGGCGGCGGCGTGCGCAACCCGTCGCTGATGTCGGCGCTTGGTGCGGAACTGGTCCGCGACGGCAGTGACCTGGTCTCCTCAAACACCTGTGGCATCGATCCCGATTTCAAGGAGTCGCTGATGTTCGCCCTGCTCGGATTCCTCAGCTGGCATGGCGTCCCGTGCGAACTACCCGCGAGTTCGCCGGGCCGGGCCCGGGTGGCAGGCCACATCGCCGCCGGGCCGAAGCCCTTGCGCATGCCGGAGCCGCTGAACGGGATCCGCGGCCTGCGCGTGCTGGCGCCACAGCACCGCACTCCGGCCGGCCCGGGGACAATCCTGTGAGCGGGCCGACCGTGCTGGCCGTCGACCTCGGCAAGACATCCTGCCGCGTCCGCCTCAGCCGCGGCACCGCGGTACTCGGCGACGCAGCCCATCAAGGCTCACCCGGCCTGGCCGAAGACCATGGCGCCGAACTGGCACGCCACGCTATCCTCGGCGCGCTGGCTGGACTTCACCCCGACGTGCAGCGGATGCTCCCGGACCTCGACGGCATCGGAATCGGCGCGGCTGGCGCCGTGGCGGCACCGGACGCGGTGCAACGGCTCATCAGGGTGCTCCGGGCCGATTTCGACGCCCCGGTCGCCGTCATCAGCGACGGCCTCTGCGCGCACGTTGGCGCGTTCGCCGGAGAACCGGGCACGGTCCTCATCGCCGGCACCGGAGCCGTCGTCTTTACCCTCGACGACGGCGGGCTGATTCGCCAGGTCGACGGGCTCGGACCGTGGCTCGGCGACGAAGGCAGCGGGCGCTGGATCGGCCAGCAGGGGCTGCAGGCAGCCCTCCGGGCCGGCGACGGCCGTGGCCCGGAGACCACCCTGCGACCGGTCGCTGCCGGACTTGCCGGCGGACTCGCCGCTTTGCCGGGCTGGGTATCGGCGGCCGGAAGTCCCGCCCGGACCGTCGGCACCTTTGCCCCCACCGTGATCACCCACGCCAGCGACGGCGACGGCGCAGCCACGGCCATCGTCGCGAAGGCGTGCGCCCTGCTTGCACTCGCCTGCAGTGCGGCCCGACCCGACGGCGGTCGCGTCTGCGTCACTGGCGGTCTTGTCTCCCATCCCTACTTCCGGGCCGCCCTCGAGGCTGCCCTGACCGATGCCGGCCTCTCGCTCATTTCGCCGCGGGGAGACGCACTGGCCGGCGCCGCACTCATCGTCCACTCCCGGGCACTACCCCATGAGAAGAGAATCATCCGTGGCTAAGCCGCAGCGACAAGACCATCCTGACCACGCCGATCTGCGCGATTCACTAGCAACGCTCGCCACGGAGCAGGTAAGCGAGAGGCATCCGGATCTGGACCTGCTCTCGGTTGCCGAGCTCGTGCGCGCGATGAACGAGGAGGACGCCGCAGTCGCCGCCGCCGTCGCCGGAGCGAGCTCAGCCATCACTGCCGCAGTTGAGGGCATCGTCGACCGGATGAGCGCAGGCGGGCGCCTGATTTACATCGGCGCGGGCACCGCCGGGCGGATGGGAATCCTGGACGCCAGCGAAGCACCGCCCACCTTCGGCACCGACCCCGGCCGGGTGCTCGGGGTCATCGCCGGCGGACCCGGCGCAATCCACGCCGCCGTTGAAAACGCCGAGGATGACGATCTCGCCGGAGCAGTTGACCTGCGCGCGGTGGGCGTTTCAGCCCAGGACGCAGTGATCGGCATTTCGGCGTCGGGCCGCACTCCGTATGTTCTCGGCGCCATCGAGTACGCGTCGTCGGTTGGGGCGTTCACGGCCGGCCTGTCATGCAATCCGGAATCTGAACTCGGGCGGTCGGCCGACGTCGCCATCGATGTTGTCGTCGGCCCGGAAATCCTTACCGGATCGACCAGGCTCAAGGCAGGCACCGCGCAGAAGATGGTGCTGAACATGTTGAGCACCATTACGATGGTGCGGCTGGGCAAGACCTACCGCAACCTAATGGTGGACATGCAGGCCACCAACGAGAAACTGCGGGCCCGCGCCGAGAGAACCGTTATGCTGGCGACACAGGCGAACGCAGTCGAGGCCGCGCGAGCGCTCAATGCCGTCGACGGCTCCGTGAAGGCGGCAATTTTGGTGCTACTGACTGATCTAGATGCAGGAACCGCCCTCCGGCTGCTCACGGCGCACCGGGGTTTCCTCAACGAGGCCATTGGCGCAGCCCTAACTGACGGAGGAGCGGTGCATGGCCGCTAATGCCCTGCTGATGCTGCGGCAGGCACTGCCCGGCCTCAGCACCGCGGATTCCCGGATTGCCCGGGCCGTCATCGACAACCCCACCATCCTTGACCGCACGATCACGGAGGTTGCGACTTTGTGCAAAACTTCCCCGGGCACGGTCGCGCGGTTCTGCCAAAAAGTAGGCTTCTCAGGCTACCGGGAGTTCCGCATCGAGGTGGCGGCAGCGGCAGGCCGGGAGCAGGCACAGCGCGACCGTTTCCAGGTGGACGACGGCGAAATAAACCGGACCGACAGCGCCGAAGACGTGGTTGCCAAGATCGCCTACCAGGAGGTGCAGGCCATCGAGGAGACGGCCAAGGCGCTTGACCTCGCAACACTGGACCGGGTGGTGACCGCCATCTCCGCCTCGCCCCGCATTGACGTGTACGGCTTCGGTTCCAGCGGCCTGACCGCACAGGACCTGCAGCAGAAGCTGTATCGAATCGGGCTTTCGGCCACTTCCTTCTCCGACATGCACCTGGCCTGGGCTTCCGCGGCGCTTCAGCGCCCTGGCGGAGTCGCCGTCGCCATCTCCCATTCTGGCCTGACCAGCGAGACGAGTAATGCATTGAAAATCGCCCGCGCCGCCGGGGCGACAACAGTGGGAATCACCAATTCCGCCGACTCACCGTTGGCCGAACACTGTGACTTTGTGCTCACTACCCAGGCGAGGGAGAATCGCTACCGCGCCGGCGCCATGTCCAGCCGCATCGCCCAGTTGGCCCTGGTCGACATTCTCTTTGTGCGCATCGCCCAATCCATGTACGACGATATGACGGAGTCACTTCGGCTCACCTATGAGGCCGTTCAGAGCCACCGGATGCGGCCGGACGTCGGAACGGCGAATTAGATCCCTTGCCAGGCCGGCTTGTTAGCCCAGGCATAGCGGAAGTAGTCCAGGTTCGTCAGCCTGCCCGCCGCGGCCTCGTCGACGACGACAGTGACGTGCGGGTGCAACTGGATCGCCGAGCCGGGCTGGCTGGACGTAACCGGACCTTCCACGGCGGCGGCGATCGCCGCAGCCTTACCGTGCCCAAAGGCGAGCAGGACCAGGTGGCGGGCACGCATGATCGTGCCGAGCCCCTGGGTGATGCAGTGTATGGGCACCTCAGCGGGCGAGTCGAAAAAGCGGGCGTTGTCGGCACGCGTCTGGGGGGTGAGCGTCTTCACCCGGGTCAGTGATGCAAACGAGGAGCCAGGTTCGTTGAAGCCCAGGTGACCGGTGCGTCCGATGCCCAGTAGCTGCAGGTCCACACCCCCGGCGTCGACGATCGCCTGCTCGTAGTCGGCGCCGGCGGTGGGAAGTCCGGCGGGGTCCCCGCTGGGCACCCGGATCCTGCCTGGTGTCAGCCCGAGGGGCGCCACGACGTCACGGGAAATAACTGCGCGGTAGCTTTCCCGGTGCCCGTCCGGCAAGCCGACGTACTCATCCAGCGAGAAACCGCGCACCCGCGATACGTCGAGCGGTCGTGCGGCGAGCGAGCGGGCGAGGGCGCGATACACGGGAAGCGGTGTGGAACCGGTCGCGAGACCCAATACCGCCTCCGGCCTGGCCGCTATCAGCTCGCGGATAGCTCCGGCGACGAGTTCGCCCGCGGCATCCTCGTTCTCAACAACAATGACTTCGGCCATCGCGCACGCACCCTTCGAAGTGATCAATTATGACTCAATAGTAATCGTTTCGATCACTAGTAATCATATTGGCGCGTTACACATCGTTATACATGCGGTGTCCCGCGGTCGGGCGGCTGGCTCGAGGCGGCACGTGCCTCCGATCGGGTCCGGGCCCTACGTGCGGGTCTTGAGGATTTCCGCGAGCCACGTCAGGGCTGCGTTCCTGGAAGTGAAGAATTCGTGCGGATAACGGGTGTGCCTGGTCATGGCGGCAGCGATCACGCGGTCCACTGCACTGGATCCGAGGACCGCGATGGCCAGCACGCCTGAGGTCTGGGCAAACTCGCGCCTGGCCGCGGCGCTGATTTCCACATCGGTCATTTCCGAGAGCATCGGCATCGGGATTCCGCCCGTGATCCGTTCCACGGCCAGCATGGCATCCTTGGCGTCCTGGACGTCAACGAAGGAGCCGGGGCGCCAGACGGATTCTATGATCCCGCCGCGGACACTCAGGGAGTTCTTACCCTCCGCGGCGAGAGTTCGTTCAGGCATCATTGTGATAATCCTAAGCCTCGGCCGGACATCCGCACGACAGCAGCGCCCCGGGGCGGCGCTGCCTGCGGTCCGGTGAAGCCAAAAAAGGGCCCGGCCGGTTCACGCCGGCCGAGCCCTTTTCCGCGGACGGGATTAGGCCAGCGTGGCGGTGTCAATCACAAAACGGTACCGCACATCTGAGGCCAGCACCCGCTCGTAGGCCTCGTTGATCTTGTCGGCCCCAATGACCTCGATCTCGGCACCGAGCTTGTGCTCGGCGCAGAAGTCCAGCATTTCCTGGGTCTCCCGGATGCCGCCGATCAGCGAGCCGGCGAAGGACCGGCGGCCACCGATCAGCGAAAAGACGTTCAGCGAGAGCGGTTCGGCCGGGGCGCCGACGTTGACCATTGCGCCGTCGACGGCCAGCAGGGACAGGTAGGCGTCCAGGTCGATCTTCGCGCTGACCGTGTTCAGGATCAGGTCGAAGGAGCCGGCCAGCTGCTCGAACGTGGACGGATCGCTGGTGGCGAAGTAGTGGTCCGCACCCAGGCGCAGCCCGTCCTCCTGCTTCTTCAAGGACTGCGAGAGCACCGTGACGTCAGCGCCCATCGCGTGTGCGATCTTGACGGCGACGTGGCCCAGCCCGCCAAGGCCAACAACCGCGACCTTTTTGCCGGGGCCGGCGCCCCAGTGGTTCAGCGGCGAGAAGGTGGTGATGCCTGCGCAGAGCAGCGGCGCGGCGACGTCGAGTTCCAGGCTTTCCGGAATCCGGACCACAAAGTCCTCGGTGACCACAACGTGCGTGGAGTAGCCGCCCTGTGTGATCGTTCCGTCGCGGTCCACGGCGCCGTAGGTGCCGATGTTGCCCTTGACGCAGAACTGCTCTTCACCCTTCAGGCAATTGACGCATTCGCGGCAGGAGTTGACCATGCAGCCGACGCCGACCCGGTCGCCGACGGCGTGCTTCGTGACGGCGGAGCCGACCTCGCTGACGATGCCGGCGATTTCGTGTCCCGGGGACAGCGGGTACTGCTGCGGTCCCCAGTCTCCGCGGACGGTATGGATGTCAGAGTGGCAGATGCCGGCGAACTTGATGTCGATCAGGATGTCGTGCGCGCCAACGTCGCGGCGTTCGATGGTGGTCGGAACAAGGGGTTCCGTCGCGGAAGTGGCGGCATAAGCGTTAACGGTAAGCATGGGTCTCCTGTTTGTGGGGTTCAGGGGGAGTTTGCCCCGGCGTTCGGCACCGTTGCGGTGCGGCCTTTCGGCCCGGACGTCATCGGGGGCACTCTCCATCAAACACCAACCAGTTGCCTTTCAGGGAGTCACTGCCAGTACCCCTACCAGCAGGGCCTCCCTGGCAGCGCCTTACCCTCTAACGTTGGAGGCATGGATAATCAGAGCGAGACCCGGGACTTCCTTGCCACCCGGCGGGCGAAAATAACCCCCGAACAGGCGGGATTGCCAGTCTCCGGCGGCAACCGCCGCGTCCCCGGACTGCGGCGCGGCGAGGTTGCCCTGCTGGCCGGGGTAAGTGTCGAGTATTACACCCGGCTGGAACGCGGGAACCTCGCCGGAGTCTCCGAGGGAGTACTGGAAGCGCTGGCGCGTGCCCTGCAGCTGGACGCGGCAGAGCAAGCGCACTTGTTCGATCTGGCCAGGGCCGCGGGCAACAGCCGCAGGCCCCAGCGCCGCCGCGCGGCCGCCCAGCCGGTCCGTGCCGGCGTGCAGTTGATGCTCGACGCGATCGCGAACGCACCGGCTTTTGTGCATAACGGGCGACTGGACATCCTCGCGGCCAACCAGCTCGGCTTCGCCCTGTATTCGGAGATGTTCGCCGGCCCTGTCCGGCCGGCCAACCATGCCCGGTTCATCTTCCTGGACAACCGCGCGTACGGCTTCTACCCGGACTGGGACCGGGCCGCTGACGACACCGTGGCGATCCTGCGCACCGAGGCCGGCCGCGACCCCTACGACCGCGGCCTGACCGACCTGGTCGGGGAACTTTCCACCCGCAGCGAGGAGTTCCGCACCCGGTGGGCGGCGCACAATGTACGCCAGCACTACACCGGGCGCAAGCATCTCCGCCACCCCGTGGTGGGCGATCTCCACCTGATGTACGAGGCCTTGGATCTCTCCGCCGACGCCGGGCTGTCGCTGCTTGTTTATACCGCCGAGCCCGGTTCAAGCTCGGAGGATGCCGTCCGGCTGCTGGCCACTTGGGCCGCTAGTGGGCAGCCAAAGGCTCAGCCGGCACCGGCGCAGCAGTCAGCGCCTAGCCAATCAGAGCCAGCACCGCTCCAGTAGTGACAACGCCGCCGGCTTCCGCGCGGACGCCGGTCAGCGTGCCGTTGCGGTGGGCGGAGACCTGAGTTTCCATTTTCATCGCTTCCAGCACAACAACGGGGTCCCCCGCCGCGACTTCGGTGCCCGGTTCCACAAGCCACTTGACTACGGTGCCGGCCATGTCGGCCCGCAGTTCTCCCGGGTCAACGGGGGCAGGTCCGCCACCGGAGGCCTCCGCCAGGGTGATCCGCTCCGGGAGGGCGCCGCCGGAACGTGCCCAGCCGTCCAACAGTTCAGCCGGCAGCCCGACTGCCATCCGGCGGCCGTCCACCTCGACGGTGATGGTCCGGCGTTCGCCGTCGGGAACCGAGGTGCTGTAGCCCGGGTCGGCAGGGACACGGTCCGCGAAGTCGGTTTCGATCCAGCGGGTGTGGATTCCCAGGCCGGCTTCAGAGGTGAAGTCCGGGGATTCCAGCACGGCACGGTGGAAGGGCAGCACGGTGGCCACCCCGGTGATGCTGATTTCGGCGAGGGCCCGGCGGGCACGGCGCAGGGCCTGCTGGCGGTCGGCGCCGGTGACGATCAATTTTGCCAGCAGCGAGTCAAACTGCGGCGGAACGAAGGAGCCGGAACGGACACCGGTGTCGAGCCGAATCCCCGGGCCGGTGGGGCCGTGGAACTCCTCTACCGTGCCGGGTGATGGCAGGAAACCGCGCCCAACATCCTCGGCATTGAGCCGGAATTCGAACGAGTGCCCCCTCGGTGCCGGGTCCGCCGTGAGGCGCAACCGCTCCCCCGCAGCGATCCGGAATTGCTCCTGCACCAGGTCGATCCCGGTGGTTTCCTCCGTGATGGGATGCTCCACCTGCAGTCGGGTGTTTACCTCGAGGAATGCCACTGTGCCGTCCGCGGCAACCAGGAATTCGACAGTGCCCGCGCCGGAGTAGCGGGCTTCGCGGCAGACGGCCTTCGCGCCGTTGTAGATCTGAAGCGTCTGGTCCTCGCTGAGGAACGGCGCGGGGGCCTCCTCCACGAGCTTCTGGTGCCGGCGCTGAAGCGAGCAGTCGCGGGTTCCGACGACAACGACGTTGCCGTGCGTATCCGCGAGGATCTGTGCCTCGACGTGCCGCGGACGGTCCAGGTAGCGCTCCACAAAGCAGTCGCCGCGGCCGAACGCGGCGACGGCTTCCCGGACGGCCGAGTCAAAGGCTTCCTCGACTTCGTCGAGGGCGCGGACCACCTTCATCCCGCGGCCGCCGCCGCCAAAGGCCGCCTTGATGGCGATCGGCAGTCCGTGCTGTTCTGCGAAGGCGCGGGCCTCTGCGGCGGATTCGACCGGGCCGGCACTGCCTGCGACAAGCGGGGCACCGGCGCGCACGGCCGCCTCGCGGGCAGTGATCTTATTGCCGAGCAACCGGATGGCCTCCGGGGTCGGCCCGATCCAGGTGAGTCCGGCATCGAGGACGGCCTGGGCGAATTCGGCGTTCTCCGAGAGGAAGCCGTAGCCGGGGTGAAGGGCGTCGGCGCCGGATTCGGCCGCTGCTGCCAGCAGCTTGGGGATATTCAGGTAGGTCTCGGCCGGTGAATTCCCGCCCAGGGCATAGGCCTCGTCGGCGACGGAAACGTGCAGGGCGTCGGCGTCGATGTCCGCGTACACGGCGACGGAGGCCAGCTGTGCGTCGTCACAGGCCCGGATGATCCGGACGGCTATTTCACCGCGGTTGGCGATCAGGACCTTGCGCATCAGTTACTCACTTCTTCTTTGGGGGTGGCGTGTTCGGTGGCCGGGTTTTCCGCCCAGTGGAAGCGGATCCGGCCGCCGATCGGGACCTGGGCGGCGAGATCCAGCTGGGAATCGACCACCACGGCAATCACGGGGTAGCCGCCGGTGATCGGATGGTCGGCGAGGAAGAGGACCGGAAGCCCTTCCGGCGGGACCTGCAGGGCGCCGGCGACTGTGCCCTCGCTGGCGAGTTCGCCTTGCCGGCTGCGCTGCAGCGCAGATCCCTGCAGGCGCATGCCGACCCGGTTGGACTGTGGTTTCACTTCCCACTCCTGGCCGCAGAAGGACGCCAGGGCTGCGGCATCGAACCAGTCGGCACGGGGACCGGGGACAACGTCGAGCACCGTCACTCCGGCGCCCGGGAAGTCCGGCTGCAGTTCGGGATGCCCGACGACGCCGGATTCGGCTTCGCCGCCGGCGGCGAAGAGCTGGCCGGCGGCCAGCGGTGCGGGGCCGATCCCGGACATGGTGTCAGTGGAGCGGCTGCCCAGCACCGGGGAGCTGTCTACGCCGCCGCGAATGGCCAGGTAACTGCGGAAACCACGTTCCGGCGCGCCGATGGTCAGGGTTTCGCCGTCGAGCAGGGCGAAGGGTGTGGCCATTGGGACAGTCCGGCGGGCGGCCGCACAGCCATCCGGGGGCAGCGATTCGATGGCCAGTTCCGATGGCGCCCCGGCGACCGCGAGGACCTGGTCGCCGACTGCCTGCACGCGAAGGCCTCCCGCGACCGTTTCGACAGCGGCGGCCGACGGCGCGTTCCCGACAAGGCGGTTGGCCCGGCGCAGCGAAGCCCGGTCCAGCGCCCCGGCGGCGGAGACGCCCATACCGGAGTGCCCGTGGCGGCCAAGGTCCTGGATCAGGCTCTGCAGACCCGGCGAAACAACCCGCAGGCCGGATTCCACCCAGGCATCGGCAACCCCGGCAGAGGGTTTCGGGGCCAGCGCCACGGCGTCCCGGACCGCGCGGAACTGGACCCGGTGGCCGGGGGCGGCAAGGGCGGGCTGTTCCCGGTCCAGGTCCCACATGCCGGCGCCGGTACGGCCGATCAACTGCCACCCGCCGGGTGAGCGGCGCGGATAGACGGCCGAGTAGTTGCCGGCCAGCGCCACCGAACCTGCCGGCACGGCGGTGCGCGGCGAGCTGCGCCGCGGGACCTCGAGGGACTGGTTTTCCCCCACCATGTAGCCAAAGCCCGGGGCGAACCCGGCGAAAGCCACGGTCCAGATTTGCCCGGTATGGGCTGCGATCACGCCGTCGGCCCCAAGACCGGTCAGTTCCCCGGCTTCGGCGAGGTCCTCGCCGTCGTACACCGTTTCGATGACCACGAGCTCGCCGTCCCGCTGCACGGGCGCGGTGAGGTCGAGCTGGAGCAGTTGCCGGGCGATCCGCCGGGCGGACCCGGGCGAGTCAGCCATGACCAGCACAGTTTCGGCTGCCGCGAGGACGTCCAACTGGCCCGGCAACGGGTTCTCGAGCAGCATTCCCTGCAGGGCCAGCACATCTTGGGTTCCGGTAAGTTCGGCAAGTACCGCACGGGTTCCCACCGCCCGCACAAAGCGGACCTTTTGTACTGCCAGGGTTTCCATAGCTGCTTTCTTCGTTGCCGGTGCCTTGAACTGGATCCGAACCGCGTCGGCGGCTAGACGAACGCGGCAGTGTTGATGCCCGCGGCGGACAAGGCCGCGCGGACCTCCGCCGCCATACTGACGGCGCCCGGGGTGTCGCCGTGCACGCAGATGCTCTCGGCGCGGATCTTCAGGATGGAGCCGTCAATCGTGCGGACGGTTGAATCGGAGGCCATCCGGAGGACATGCTCGGTGACCTCCGCATGGTCGTGGAGGACGGCTCCGGGAAGCGTTCGGGACACCAGGGTGCCGTCCGGATTGTAGGCCCGGTCCGCGAAGGCTTCGGTCACGGCACGGAGCCCGGCAGCCTCTGCGAGACGGAGCACTTCGGATCCGGGCAGGCCCAGGATCGGCAGGTTCGGATCCACGGACTTCACGGCGTCGACCACGGCTTTCGCTTGCGCCGTGTGCGCGACAATTGCGTTATACAGGCCGCCATGCGGCTTGACGTAGGTGACAGTGCCGCCCTCGGCCGCGGCCAGGGCCTGCAGCGCACCGATCTGGTAGACGACGTCGTCAGCCAGTTCAATCGGGTCGATGTCCAGGAAGCGGCGGCCGAAACCGGCGAGGTCACGGTAGCCGACGTGGGCACCGATCACAACGCCGGCGGCGACCGCCTCGCGGCAGGTCCGGCGGATGACGCTGGGGTCACCGGCGTGGAATCCGCAGGCCACGTTGGCGCTGGAGACCGAGCCGAACATCGCCGTATCGTCGCCCAGGCTCCAGCGCCCGTAGGACTCGCCAACGTCGCTGTTCAGGTCAATGCTTGCCATTTGTGATCCTCATCTCATTGCTGCTCTTTAATAAGGATGCACTAAATACACGAATTGTTCAACAATTCTTCGAGCCGGTGATGCGGCGCCGGGGCGGGACCACGCGCAGAACAAGCTGCGGCGCACATTCAGCCCTGCGACGCGGTAAATTCCCGCCGCTACCGGACTACGGCGTCCGCAAGTATTCCGCGCATCTAGGTCGGCATTGCCCGCCACCGGCCGCGGCCCGGGCAAGTGCGCCGCCAGTTTCCGCCGGAGTTTTTCAGCCGAAGGGAGTCCTGCCGCCGCCGTTATGGCCACAAAGGAGCCTGCCGGCGCCAACACAACAGCACTGGCTTCCGGTGGTACGGGCCGTTCGTTGTGGCTTTTCCGCACCGCGTGATCTGGCGGCGGCGTCCCTGTTTTCCACCGAACCGTTTTCCATCGAACCGGGGAGAAGCGCCGGCGGCCGGCTTCGGGCAAGCGGCCCTTGCTAGGGTGGATAAATGAAACTTCGCCTCGCCGCCCTGTCCGCTGCTGCCCTGATGATCGCGCTGACGGGCTGCGGGCAGGTGCAGGACGCCGCCAACAAGGCCGTCAGCGACGGCGCCTCCCAGGTTGCCACAGCTGCCGGGAGTGAAATCAAGAAGCAGGCGTGCTCCCTCGTGGCGGACGGCCTGGTCAGCGTAAAGGACAAGGAAGTGCTCGGCAGCCTGGTCTCCGGCGCGGAGAAAGCGGGAGTTCCCGCGGAGATCGTCACTCCGCTGCGCCAGATCGCCGACTCCGGGGATCAGGCGCCGGCCGAGTCCGTCCAGGCTCTCCAGGACGCCTGCGCCAAGTAGCTCCCGGGCAGCGGCTCCTTAGCGCTTGCCTCTTTTCCTGGAACCTTTCCCGCGGCCCTTATCCGGGTTCGGGGCGTACCGTTGCGCCACCTTTGGCTTCTTTACGGCAGGGCCGCGCCGGTCAGGCTTCGGTTCCTTTTTGGGCTTTTCCTGGTTGGCAGAGGGCTGGCGGGAGCTCGCGGCAGTGCGGCCGCGGACAATTCCGATGAACTCCTCGATCACTTCATCAGTGGTTTCGCTGCGCCACGCCACTGCGATCTCCGTGGCGGGCGCCCCGGTCAGTTTGCGCGCCACAGTGTCCTTGACGTTGAAGTGGCGCGCCACGGACATGGGCAGGACAACGAGGCCGGCCCCGGTCGCCACCACCTGCAGCGCCATTTCCGGGCCTCCAAGTTCGGCGACGTCCAGGAACGACTCCGTGGCGAGATCGGCCAGCGCCACTTCCTCGAACACGGAGATCTCATGTCCCTTGGGCGCCACCACCACTGGCTGTTCCTCGTACAGGGCAATAACGCTCAAGCCCTCGCGCTCCACGGGCAGGCGGACAAAGCTCAGGTCGGCGGAACCGTCGCGCAGCACGGCGAGCTGGGTGCCGTCGTCGGACATAAAGGAACGCAGCGGAACATCAGGCATCCGCTCTTCCCAGCGCCGCGTCCACTTGCCCGGCGTTACGCCGGCGACGTACGCGAAACGCAACTCCCGGGCGGCTGCTTCGGCCGGGACGGCGGTGGCTTCATCGGGGGTCTGGGGAGGTTCTTCTGCTGCGGACACATGTTCACAGTACCGCCCGGCCCGGCGCATGGCGGGTCTCAGGGTTCAGTACCGGTGCCCGCTCCCGCTCTGGCCGGATACCCTTGAACCATGACCTCTGCAAACTCCCAGTCCATGAAGCCGGCCACCGTTGCCAAGAAGCTTGGCATCTACCTGCCCGCAACACCCCAGGAGTTCCAGGATTCGGTTATCAGCCGCGCCGATTTCGCCGAGCTCCAGGCCACCCCGCCGGAGTGGCTCGCGGAACTTCGCCGCAACGGCCCGCATCCCCGCCCGGTGGTTGCCCAGAAGCTTAACGTCTCCATCAGCGGCCTGGCCCGCGGCGGCGTCGAGGAGGCGCTGACGACGGCGGAGATCACCGCGCTGCTGCAGGCGCCCCGGCTTGGCTGGTCGCCGAACGCTCCACCCACGCCGCCGTCCGTGCCGAAGCCCAGCGGGTCAAGGATGAAGCCGCGAAGAAGGACACCAAAAACGAACGCAACTCGGCCGAATAGCCGCTGAAGGCGGCGGGCAAGCTCAGTCCCGGTGCGGCCGGATGAAGTTCCCGCAACCGACATCGAACAACTGACACCCTCGGCCCCCAGCTGACCATTGACGGCCCGCCGTCCATGGACTCCAATGGAATCAGTGGAACCGCGCCCGCACCGGGCCGAATCCCTGGAGGTGTTGGAATGGCGTCACCGTTCTTGTCCGCCCCGTTCGCGTTATGGCAATTCCTGGCGCTGGCCGCCGTTGTGGTGATCGCTGCGGGAGCCTCGGTCTACCTGGTCCGCAAGCACCAGGCCGCAGAGGATGGCCTGCCGGATGCCGTTTTCTGGGATGCTTTCGCCGGGCTCGCCGTCGCCGTTCCGGCGGTAATCCTCCCCGCCCTGGCGGCACCTTGGGCCGGGCTCCTGCTCGCCATTCTCGCCGCCGCCGCGGCTGCCGCCAGCTACCTGGGGACGCCCGGGATCGTCGAGAAGACGGCGGCCCGCCGGTTCGCCCGGGAGACTGCTGGCCGCAACGAACTCGCAGCCGCCCGGCACCGCGGCGCCCTGGCACGATGGCAACGCTACGAACTCGACCCCGCGCATTGCATCGATTACCCCGCCATGAGCGACCCGCGGCAACCGGAGACGGCGGTGCTGATCCGGGCCATAAAGGCCGCAGAGCTGCACCGGGGCGGAACCGATCCCGGCTACGCCCCGGCTGTCGCCCGCCTGGAACAAGCCCTCGCCGAGGCCGAACGCGCCGCCGGGGTGCAACACAAGGCCCCGGTCCGCACCGCCGCCTTGGTGACGGCGGATCCCGTGCTCGGCTGACGCCGGCGGCAACTCACCCGCGCGCGGCAACGCTCCGCAGCAACGCTCCGCAGCAAGCGGACCAGCATTACAGCTCCACAGTGCCGCTTTCGCCCACGCTCATCCGGTTGTGCATAACCTTGGACTTAACCCACTGGAGCACAGTCGCGGCCGTCCCGCCAGGGCTGGTCCAGTACTCGGCAGAGTCCGAATCGACATGCAGCAGCACCACGTCGGGGGTATCGGGACCGTCCGGGAACCAAGCCTCGACCATCTGGTTCCAGAGCCCGCGGATCTTCGTCGGGTCCGTAACAACTTCCGCCTTCCCGGCCACGGACACCCATTCCGTCCCTTTGCCGAAGGAGACGTTGACGGCCGGATGGGCCCGGACGTGGGCTACCTGGGAGGTGGTGGCGGAGGTGAAGAACCACATATCCCCGTCCTCCAACACGTCCTGGACGGCAAGCGGCCGGCTGACCAATGCGCCCTCGTTATTAACTGTGGTGAACATTCCGATCCGCGAATCGTTGATGATGTCCGTAACTTTGCTGATGTTTGCTGCGTCCGACATGCTGTCACCTCGTTCAGGTTCCGAACGGGGGAAGGTCCCCCTTCCGACAGCCTATTGGTAAGTGTGCTTACTTATCAACAACTGCCGGCAGGAGGACCTTCCCGGTGTTGACTGCCGGGCTCAGTATCCCTTGGACAGAACCTTGCCCTTGAAGAACTCCGGGCGGAGCTTGTACATAACCAGCATCAGGACCACTCCCAGCAGGATCACGCCCATGCCCAGGATGAACACGAGGCCGATTCCGCCGACCGATGAACCGGAACCGTACGCCGGGTCCATGGAGTCATACGCGGTCTTGAGGAACATCACCAGAAGGATAATGCCGCCCAGCAGCGGGGAGAGGAATTTGAAGAAGAACGAGTGCGCCCCCTTGAAGGCCTCGCTCCGGAAGAACCAGACGCAGGCCAGGGCCGTGATGCCGTAGTAGAAGCAGATCATCATGCCCAGGGCGGTGATGGTGTCCCACAACGCATTCTCGGAGGTGGTCCGGGTGACCACGTAGAACGCCGCGGCGGCGATGGCGGCGGCAATCGTGGCGTAGCTCGGAGACTTGAACGTGGGACTGATCTTGCCGAATTTCGCCGGCAGCGCCTGGTAATGGCCCATCGCCAGCAGCGTTCGTGCCGGGGAAACGAACGTCGACTGCAAGGACGCGGCCGAGCTGCTCAGGATGGACAGGGACATCAGGATCGCGAACGGGCCCATCACCGGTCCGGCGAGGACCGCGAAGATACTTCCCTGGTTCTCGGGGTTTCCGGCACCCAGGCCTTCCTCTCCGACGCCGGCGAAAGACAGTGTCGCAAGGGCCACAGTCATGTAGATGATCACGATGACCAGCACTGTGACGGTGGCCGCTCGGCCCGGGGTCTTCTCCGGGTTGCGGGTTTCCTCGTTCATGGTCAACGTGACGTCCCAGCCCCAGTAAATGAAGATCGAGAGCGAGACGCCGGCGGCGAAAGCCGAGAAGGATCCAACGGCAAACGGGTTGAACCAGTCGGGGGTGATCGCCGTGGCGTCAAAGGCTGTGCCGTTGGCGACGTGGCTAAAAGCGGCGATGGCGAACCAGCCGAGCACAAAGAGCTGGAACGCGACGAGCACGTACTGGACACCCTTCGTCGTTTCCATGCCGCGGTAGGAGATCCAACAGGCCAGCGCGATGAACACCAGCGTGGTGGCGATGTTCACGGGCAGGTTCAGGGTCAGGTCAGCCAGATCGGGATTGCTGAACACCTGGGCCAGCATGAGGTAGAAGAAGTCAACGGCGACGGCCGCCAGGTTGGACAACACAATGATCGTCGCGGCGATCAGTCCCCAGCCGCCCATCCAACCGATCCATGGACCGAAGGCGCGCGAGGCCCAGGTGAAGGATGTGCCGGCGTCGGGCATCGCGTTGTTCAGCTCCCGGTAACCGAATGCGACGAGCAGCATCGGAAAGAACCCCACCAGGAAGATGGCCGGCAACTGCACTCCGACCTCGGCGACAGTGGGCCCGAGGGCGGCGGTCAGGGTGTAGGCCGGGGCAATACAGGAAACGCCAATAACGACGGCGCCGATCAGTCCCACCGATCCGGCTTTCAGGCCCTTGGCGCTGAGTCCTGCGTGGGTATCGTGCGCGGTCTTGGCCGTCGCGTGTTCGGTGCTCATGATGGGGCCTCTCCGGAGGTGTCATTCAACGTTGAATGGTTCTGGTGCTTGAGTTCGTAGCCGCTGGGTACCACAAACATCGGCACCGGAAGGGCGCGCAGGATGCGGTTCGCTGTGCTTCCCAGAAATATGGACCGCGGGTGGGCCAGCCGGCTAGAGCCGATGACCAGGATCTCCCCGTCCTCCCAGTCGAGGCCGTCTACGGCCTCTTCGATGCTCCGGCCCTGTGCAACGACCACATCCGTGGCGGCCGAGAGCGGGTCACCGGAAGGGCTGGCCGGCGCGGCGTCCGCGACAGTCTTTTCGGCGTACTCGCGGGCGGCCTCGGCCGACGCTGCCGAATCACCGCCGTCAAGAGCGAGCAACGACACCACCCGCAGCGGCACGGACCGGTTCGCTGCCATGCCGATGGCGAAGTCGAGCAGCTTCTCCGCCCCCGTCCGGGTGCCGAGTCCACAACTGATCCGGGCCAGGGCCTCCGTCCGGTGGTAGCCGCGGGGGGCCAAGGCCACCGGAACGGTCGATGCGTGGAGCAGCGCGCTGGCTACCGACCCGATGGTAAATCGCTTAAAAGCCCGTTGCTGGTGGCCCCGATCACGAGGACGTCGGCCCCCAGCTCCTCGGCCGCCTGGATCAGTGTCCGGGCGTCGGAATCTCCGCTGCGGATATGGGCCCGCGCCGGGACGTCCGCCGGAACGAGGGCAAGGGCCTCGTCGAGCCATTGTTGTGCCTGCTCGTTCAGCAGCGTCTCGAAACCGGCCTTGGGTGCATGGGCGGCGGCTACCTGCTGGATTTCGGGCACTGCCAGCACCAAATCCAGGCTGGCACCGCGGCCCCGGGCCAGCGAGATGGCCAGGTTAATGGCATCGTGGCCTCTCGCATTGGCTGAATATCCCACTACATAACGCATCTGGCCGGTCCTTTCTGGAGGGTTGCGCGGGCTGGGCCGTAAAAAAGGGCTAATTGGCGGAGACAGACGCGCGGTCTGCCGCCGCGGCGATCCGGGCCGCCGTGTGGCGCCCCATCCGGACTGCGCCGTCGACATGCTGGTAGCCCTCAGCGGCGAGATCGGAGGAGGACCAGTAGATCGGACCAACGGGTGCGTGCTGGTCCTTTCCGTAGCGATGCAGTCCACCCAGGTCGTAGCTGGAAGCATAGGCGCCGCGCGTCCACTCCTCGGACCCCCAGTCCGACTCGTAGTAGACCTCCGGTTCGAGGGCTTTGTCCCCCAGGAAGCCGGCGATCGATTCGAGGATGGTGCGGCGGCGTTCCTCGGCGCTGAGCTCGAACATGGCGTCGGCCTTCTCATCCGAGATAAAGCCGACCAGGGTGCCGCGGGGGTCCTCGTGGTTGGTGTTGTCGTAGACCTCCTGGACCAGGGCGCCGGCGCCGAAGCAGGTTCCGGAGAGTCCGTCCTCGCGCCAGAACGGGGTGCTGTAGACGGCATGGACCTTGATCACCAGTCCCAGCGACTGGTGCTGGTGCATCTGGTGCTGGCGGCGCGGCAGCGGCGGATTGAACGAGACCCGGGAGTACAGGTTGGGCGGGACGGCCATAATAACGAACCGCGCGTTCACAGTGGCACGGTCCGATACGGCGGTGACACGCTGCTCCCCGCCCGCGTCCGCGCTCCAGTTGACGGTGCGCACCGGACTGTCCAATACAACGTCGTTCCCCAGTTCGGCGGCCATCAGGACCGAGACCTGCTGCATTCCCCCAACGACGCGCTTGTCGAGGATAAAGTCCTCATCGGTGAGGTGGCTGAAGGATCCTGCGGAGGCAGCCATCAGCACCGCCTGCAGGGCCGAAAAAGCGTGGGCCGGCTTGGTCAGCATGCCACCTGCAATAAAGAGGCCGATATTGTTGCAGGCTTCCTCATCCGTGGAGTTCTCCCGCAGCCAGTGGTGGAAGGAGATGGTGTCCAACTCTCGGGCCTTGGGATGCGCCCACGGCTCGGTGGGGCCAATCTCGGCGGCGAGGGAGTCCAGCAGCGCCGTGAGCTTGTCCATTTCGGTCGCGGTCCTCTCGCTGACCGGGAAGGTAGCCCCCGAATAGAGCGTGCGCTTACCGTTGGATCCGATATAGACGGACTCGCCGTCGCGGTAGCGGGAATAGGTGTGGAGGCCCAGCTCGTCGAGGAGCGCCAGCAGTTCGGTCTGATCCGGGGAGACCCACTGGCCACCGATTTCGAGCATGGCGCCATCGATGGTATCGGTCCAGGTGCGGCCGCCAACGCGGTCGCGCGCTTCCAGCACGGCCACGCTTAGGCCGGCCTTTTTCAGTTCACGGGCTGCGGTCAGCCCGGCGGGCCCGGCTCCGACAATAACGACGTCGCGGTCAAGTTCCAGCATGATGTCCTCTCCGTGGCCGCGAAGTGATGCGGCCCACTAAATGAATGCCATTCATTTAGACTCGACTATAGACCCATCGGGTGCGCTAGGGAAGACCTTCAGGCGAAGAAAATTCGGACGCAAAGTAAGGGCAGAATGGGAGAACCGCCCCACAGCAGAAAGGCCAGGAATGCCGGCATCAACCAGTGCCCCCGCAGAACCGCACCGCCAGGGCGCAAAACCCCGCCGCAGGGCTGGCCGGCCTGCTGCCGCCATCCTCGATCAGGACGTCATCACCGTGGCGGCGCTTCAGCTCATCGGCAAGAGCGGCTACGGCGGATTTACGATGGCCGCATTGGCGCGGACGCTCAACGTCGCTCCGTCGGCCTTGTACAACCACGTCTCGTCCAAACAGGACGTACTGGTGCTGGTCCAGGACCACCTCACGTCCTTCGTTGACGTGTCAGCCTTCGACGCCGAACCGTGGGACCAGGCCGTGCGCAGGTGGGCCTGGAGCTACCGGAACGTGTTCTCCCAGCACACCCCCTGATCCCGGTGATTGCAGTGCTCCCGGTCACCGACGCGCCCAAGACCCTCGCCATGTACGAGGCCGTCAGCGCCGGATTCGGCCGAGCCGGTTTCCCGCAGGAGCGGATTATTTCCGCAATTGTGGCCCTGGAATCCTTCATTTTCGGCTCGGCGTATGACGTCACTGCACCCGCGGACATTTTTGACTCCGGCCGAATGGCTGCGTCGACACCGAATTTCACGGAAGCCGTGGCTCGCCTGGCCGAGCAAGGGCACGCGAATCAGGCCGACGCCGCATTTGAGCTGGGACTCGACACGCTTGTCACCGGTTTCGGCGCGCTGCGGGTCTAGCCGTCCGGGTCCGGCCCTCCGAAGGGCCCGGGAGCGCACAAAGAACCCCGGTCCGAAGACCGGGGTTCTAGTGCGTGCGCGAGGGGGGGATTTGAACCCCCACGCCCTTTCGGACACTGGCACCTGAAGCCAGCGCGTCTGCCGTTCCGCCACTCGCGCGCAACTTCTTCCACTTAATCCGGGCCCGGAATCCGGACCGCCAACCTCGTGAAAGCAGCGAGATCAAGCATAACGGACAAGAGCGGGAAAAGGCCAATCGACCCCCGGAGGGGGGACCCCGGCGGAGCCGAAGGGGCCAGCTAGGGGAAGACTTCAGCCACCCGCCGCACCCGGAATCCGGCTCCGGCCGGCACCCGGGATGCGACCGCCGCGGAGAAACGGAGGTCTTCGCGCCGGGCGGATTAAGCAGGTGTCAGCGCACGTCAGGAGGGCTCCGAGGTATTTTCCCTGGCACGCAGCGGTGGCCCGCATTAAGGCCATTTCCAGACTCGCCCAGTAGTATCTGATTAGGAGTGCCCGTTACCAGCGGGCTCCCGCAGATGCGGGAAACCGAGTTCCGGACAGAATTCTGCCCTGCAGTCGTCACGAAAGGAGAAGGACCATGGGATTGCTGGACAAAGTCGAGCGCGGCATCGAAAAGGCCGTCCGCGGGGTCTTCTCCACCGGTTCCCGCGCCCAGGTTGAGCCGGTCGAGATTGCCAGCCACCTCCGCCGCCAGGTGGATAACAAGGCCATCACCATCGCGGCGGGGCGGACCCTTGCTCCCAACGTCTTTGACATCCTCCTCAGTGACTCCGACTTCGAGCGGGCCCAGGAATGGGGCACTCCCCTTGCGGAAGAACTGTGCGATGTTGTGATCAACCACGTTCGCAGCCAGGGGTACACCCTCCAGGGCCCGGTCCGGATCAGTTTCCGCCGTGATGAGGAACGCCGCGCCGGAGCCTTCGAAATCACGTCGCGGACCGAAAAGACCCCCTCCGCCCCGCAGCCGGCGGGGCATGGCGGCATGCCGGCCACACCGACGCGCCAGCCCTCTCGGATGCAGCCGGTTCTGGACATCGATGGGCAGCGGTACTCGCTGAACGCTCCGTCAATCGTTTTGGGACGTTCTTCCGAAGCAGACATCCTCATCGACGACACCGGCGTTTCCCGCCGCCACCTGGAAATCCGGACGGGGCAGGGGACCGCCCAGGCCGTCGATCTGGGCTCCACCAACGGCAGCTACGTCAACGGCCACAAGGTCGTGGGGTCCTCGGAACTCACCGACGGCACCACAATCACTATGGGACGGACCAAAATCATCTTCCGCCTTTTGCCCGCCAACCCGGGTGGCCGCCGGTGAGCGAACTGACGATCACCGCCCTGCGCTTCGGTTTCCTCCTGCTCCTCTGGGTGCTGATCTTCAGCATCGTTGCCGCCATGCGGCGCGATCTTATGATTGGCCGCAAGGCAGCGGCCGGCGCCCCGACGGCGCGGCAGGTGCGGAAAAACCCGGCCCTGGCCGAGCCGGCCACCCCCGCCAAACAGCAGCCCCGCCAACTGGTCGTCACGGAGGGTCCGCTCAAGGGCACAACGATCCAGTTGGCGGCGAGCCCCATCCTGCTGGGCCGCGCCCAGGAAGCCACTCTTGTGTTGGAGGATGACTACGCCTCGGGACGCCACGCGCGCTTGTTCCCGCAGGGCAGCCGCTGGTTCATTGAAGACCTTGGCTCGACAAACGGCACCTATCTGGCCGATCAGCAGCTCACCCGGGCACTGCCCGTCGAGTTGGGTGTCCCCGTGAGAATCGGCAAGACGGTCATTGAATTGAGGCCGTAGCCATGGCTGCCACCGACCTTCCCGCAGGCAAGGCACCCGCCTCAAAGCGGCCACTGATCATGCGCTATGCCGCGCGTTCCGACGTCGGCAGGGTGCGCGGAAAAAACGACGACTCCGCCTACGTTGGCCGCCACCTCGCCGTCGTTGCCGACGGTATGGGCGGACACGCCGGAGGTGATGTCGCCTCTGCCGCAACGGTGCTGGACATGATCCATCTGGATAGCGACGACTACGACGGCGACGCGGGCACCATACTGGCGGACGAGATCCAGACTGCCAACTCGCTGCTCTCCGAACTCGTTCACATTGATCCCAAATTGGCCGGTATGGGCACCACCGTCACTGCCCTCCTGCTGGCCGAAGGCAAACTCCACTTCGCCCACATTGGTGACTCACGCGCATACCGGCTTCGAAACGGTGAATACGAGCAGGTAAGTGTGGACCACACCTTCGTCCAGCGCCTCATCGACGAAGGGCGGCTCCGGCCCGAAGAGGCCGAAACCCATCCACACAAAAATGTCCTGATGCGCGTCCTCGGTGACGTCGACGCGAGCCCGGAGCTGGACCTGGACACCCTCGAAGTGGAGCCGGGCGAACGCTGGCTGCTCTGCTCAGACGGACTGAATTACGTGGCCGGCCACGTCGTGGAACGCACGGTCCGGGAGACCAGGGATCTGCGTGAATGCGCCGAACTGCTGGTCGATCTCACGCTCGAAGCAGGCGCCCCGGACAATGTGACGGTCGTGATGCTGGAGATCGTCGAACAGACCGCCGACGACGTCCGGACGGCCGCCGTCGATGTTGTTCCGGCTCCAGAGAGCCCCATCGTGGCCTCCGGCGGGTCCGAAAGGACCGAGCAGGCCACCGGGAGCACCTTCGGCGCAGCGGCCAAATCCGCGGCCTCGTCACCGGGTACCCCGAAGGACACCGCCGGGGCACCGAGCTCAGCAGAGAGGGTCAGGCCGCAGGAAGAGCCGGAAAACTCCACCGATCCGCACTTGGGTGAGCACCTTTCCGCGGAGGTCCTCCGCGAGGAACTCTCCGGCCGGCCGCACGAGCTTGTGGGGGCAGCAGCCACCGCTGCCGAATCCGGCTCCATTCCCACCATCGCCGGGCGCACCATGGCGCGCCGGGCCGCGACCGTCCTGACCCACAAGTCGGAACAGGCCAAAGAAGAAGCCGAGGAGTTCAGCCCGGACGGACGGCCGCGCCGCTGGGTGACGATCGCAATCGCCGCCGCCATCCTGGCACTGCTCGCCGTCGGTCTGTGGCTGGGCTACGCCTGGACCCAGACCCGGTACTACATTGGCGAGCAGGACCAGCATGTAGCCATCTTCAACGGGGTCTCCCAACGCCTGGGACCCATCCAGTTATCCAGGCTCGAAACGGTGACCGAGGTCCGGATGTCGGCTCTGCCGGAATTCTCCCAGCAGCGGGTCCGACAGACTGTGCCTGCCAGGGATCTCTACGATGCCCAGCGGATCGTCAAGAACCTGGAGCGCACCGGAACCACAGCCCCCGCAGACGAGTGCATCACGCCATCTCCGGCGCCGGCTAGCCCAGGTGCGTCATCGGTTCCGGGAAATACCGCGAGTCCGGGCGGGGCCGGCAGCGCCACGCCAGCGCCGTCGTCGACCGCTCCGAGCTGTGAGGGTGCCAAATGACACCGATAGAGTCCACGCCAAAGCCCCGGCGGAATGTTGAACTGGTCCTGCTTGTACTGGCCCTCACCGTCGGCATCGGCGCCAACGTACTGGTCGGCGCGGACCAGCAGAAGGCATTCGACCCGGAGTTCTGGTTCCAGTCCAGCCTGTTGGCGGCCGCTGCCTTCGTATTCCACATCGTGCTGCGCCTCCGCGCGAAATATGCCGATCCGGTTATTCTTCCGCTGGTGATCGCCCTGAATGGACTCGGCCTCGCCATGATCCACCGACTCGACCGGGTCGGGGAAGACACGGGAAACAACCAGCTGCGCTGGACGCTGGTGGCCATGGCAGTTTCAATCGCCGTCATTTGGTTCCTCAAGGACCATCGGGTCCTTCGCCGTTTCACCTACATCTCGCTTGCCGTCAGCGCGCTCCTGTTGATCCTTCCGCTTCTTCCCGGTGTCTCGGCCGGTGAAATCCTGGGCGCCCGGGTGTGGATCAGATTTGGCTCGATGACCTTCCAGCCCGGTGAAATCGCGAAGATCACGCTCGCAATATTCTTTGCAGGGTACCTTTCCTCCAACCGGGATCTCATCCTGTTGGCCGGCCGGAAAGTCGGCCCCATCCAATTCCCCAGGTTCAAGGACATGGGCCCCATGCTGGCGGCCTGGCTCGTGAGCATCGGCGTGCTGATCTTTCAGCGGGACCTGGGATCCTCAGTCCTGTTCTTCGGGCTTTTCCTCGTGATGATCTATGTCGCCACGAGCCGTATCAGCTGGGTGATCATCGGGATCGGGCTGCTCGCTGCCGGCGGGTTTGTGGCGTCCCGGGTCTTCTCGCACGTGGCCCTGCGGATCGACGGCTGGGTCAACGCCTTCACAGACGAGGTCTACGGCCGCGAGTTTGGCGGCAGCCTGCAAATCGTTGAGGGCTTGTTCGGTATGGCCAACGGCGGCCTGGTGGGCACCGGCCTCGGCCAGGGACGCCCCAATCTTGTCCCATTCGCCAACAGCGACATGATTATCGCGTCCTTCGGTGAGGAACTGGGACTCATCGGCCTGTTCGCGATCGTGCTGATGTACCTGTTGCTCTTCACCCGCGGCTTCCGCGCTGCGCTGGGGACGAGGGACGCGTTCGGGAAGCTGCTGGCCACCGGACTGTCCTTCGCGATTGCACTGCAGTGCTTCGTCGTCATTGGCGGCGTCACACGGCTCATTCCCCTCACCGGCCTCACCACGCCCTTCCTGGCCGCCGGCGGCTCTTCCCTGCTGGCCAACTGGATCATCGTTGGACTGTTGCTGATGATCTCGCACACGGCACGCGGCCCGGTCGATACGACCCCGCTGGCCCCCGGCGAACAACCCGACCAACAGAAAGTCACCCCTGCCATGCCTTCGAAGCCGGCCGCCGCGCCCGGTACCGGACGGACCAGCCCGGACACACCGACCGCGGCGGTGAAGCTGTGAACCAAGCCATCCGCAGCTCCTGGATCGCAGCGATCGCGATGTTCGTCCTGATCTTCGGCGCCCTCAGCTACGTCCAGGTCGTCGGCGCGGACGAATTGCAGGCCAATGCGTGGAACAAACGCACCCTGCTCCAGAATTACTGCAACGACCGCGGCGCCATCATCGTGGGCGGCACCCCGGTGGCGGAGTCAGTCGAGACGGCGGGGAGCTGCAAATTCCAGCGCACCTACACCCAACCGCCGCAGT
The DNA here is from genome assembly GCF_024124825.1 of Arthrobacter sp. H16F315. Classification (GTDB taxonomy): domain Bacteria; phylum Actinomycetota; class Actinomycetes; order Actinomycetales; family Micrococcaceae; genus Arthrobacter. Next base: position 863,840 of record NZ_JAMXSS010000002.1, read on the forward strand.
ATGCCGGCATCACCGGCTACTTCTCCAGGAGCTTCGGCGTGACCGGGTTGGAAAAGACGATGAACAAAGAGCTTGCTGGAAGCTCGGACCAGCAGTTCCTGGACCGTGTCGGCCAACTGTTCCTGGGCAACCAGCCCAAGGGCGCCTCCGTTGAGCTCACACTGGATCCCGCCATCCAAAAGCTCGCCTACGACCTCATTCCGGACGGACAGCGCGGCTCGATTGTGGTGACCAATCCGAAAACCGGCGCGATCATAGCGATGGTTTCCAAACCCTCCTACGACCCGAACCTGATCGCCACCCAGGATCCGGCAGCCGAGGCAGCAAATTTGGCCGAGCTGAACAAGGTCCCCGGGATCAACTTGAACCAGAACGTCAGCGGTCCCACCGGGGCCTTGCTGGCACCGGGCTCGGTGTTCAAAATCGTTGACACGGCGGCTGCCCTGAACTCGGGAAAATACAATAAGGACAGCATTCTGCCGAATCCGGCTGAGATGTCCTTTCCCGGCATCCAGTACAAGTTGCCCAACTACGCCGGCGGCAACTGCTACTCCCGCGACACGGCCACGTTTGCCTTCGCACTGCAGCAGTCCTGCAACACCCCGTTCGCCAAGATCGCCCTGGACCTGGGCCAGCAAGCCATTGTCGACCAGGCCGAAAAATTCGGTTTCGGGCAGGAATTTGGCGACCAGCTGAAGCTGGACTCCGCCCCCAGCTTCTTCCCCGTGGAGAAACTGGATGACGCCAGCCTCGCGCAGTCGTCGATTGGCCAGCGGGACGTCCGGGCGACTCCGCTTCAGATCAACCAGATGACAGCGGCGATCGCGAACGGCGGGGTACAGATGCAACCAAACCTCATCAAGGCCTTGCGTTCCCCGGACCTGCGGCCATTGAGCGAGCCGAAACCCCAGGTGCTGCGCACCTCCACCTCATCGGAGATTGCCCGGCAGATCAATGAGTGGATGGTCAGTGTCGTCAGCGACGGCATTGCCCGCGCGGCCGCCGTGCCCGGAGTCCAGGTGGCCGGCAAGACCGGTACCGCTGAGCTCGGCAACGGCCTGAACAATTCATGGTTTACCGGGTTTGCCCCGGCGAATGACCCGCAGGTGGCAGTCACTATCGTGATGGAAGGCGTAGACATCACCACCGGCGCACAGCTAACCAGTCCGAATGCGAAGAAGATCTTTGAGGCGGTGTTGAATAAGTGAGGCCTTCATCAGGAATCACCCTCGGCGGCAGATTTCAGCTGACGACGCGTATTGCGATCGGCGGCATGGGAGAAGTCTGGAAAGCCAAAGATCTGATCCTTGGCCGCATCGTCGCTATCAAGGTGCTCAAGGAGGAGTACACCGGGGACCCCGGTTTCCTCCAGCGCTTCCGGGCCGAGGCCCGGCACACGGCGCTGCTGAACCACGTGGGCATCGCCAACGTCTTTGACTACGGCGAGGAAGAAGGCTCCGCCTACCTCGTGATGGAGCTCGTTCCGGGCCAACCGCTGAGCAGCATCATAGAACACGAACAGGTGCTTTCCCCGGACCGCACCCTTTCCATGATTGCCCAGACGGCCCGCGCCCTCTCGATGGCGCACACCCAGGGCCTGGTGCACCGCGATATCAAGCCGGGCAACCTGCTCATCACCCCGGACGGGCGCGTAAAGGTCACGGACTTTGGCATCGCTCGGCTGGCAGACCAGGTCCCGCTCACCCAGACCGGACAGGTGATGGGAACGGCCCAGTATCTGGCCCCCGAGCAGGCTACCGGCCAACTCGCGACCGGAGCCTCGGACATCTATGCCCTCGGCGTGATCGGCTACGAGTGCCTCACCGGCCGCCGCCCGTTCTCCGGCGAATCACAGATCGCCATCGCACTGGCCCAGGTCAATGATGCGCCGCCGCCGCTTCCGGAGACCTTGCCGAAGCCGGTCCGCGCGCTGCTGATGTCGATGCTGGCCAAGGACCCCAAGAACCGTCCCGCCGACGCGCTCAAGCTGTCGGAGGCTGCCGAAGCCATCCGCAACGGCGACATTTCCGCAGCTCACGCCGCGGTTCCCGGCATGCTCCTCTTCGAGGCGGCGACCGGCCCGATCACCGCCCCGGTAGACGTCCCCACAGCAGCTACGGGTGTCATCGGCGCGGCTGACCGAACGACGTCGGCCACCTCGGCACTGCCGGTAGTCGGCGCCGCCGCAGCCGGTGCCGCAGCTGGGTTTGCTGCCGGATCCGACGCCGCCGGGGCCCGAAGCACACTCTCACGCGCCGATGCTCTCGCCGCGGAACGCACCTGGGACCAGGAGGACGACGACTACGACGATCCCGTCGATGAACCGGGGCACCGCGGACGCAGCCCCTGGACCTGGCCGCTGGTGGCGCTGATCCTGCTCGTGCTGTTCGCCTTGGTGGGCGTAGTACTGACCCAGGCCGGGATCCTGTTCCCGAAGACGCCGGCGAGCAGCAGCGCGGCGGTCACCACCAGCAGCAGCGCGCAGCCGAGCAGCTCCAGCGCGTCACCCACATCCTCAAGCGCGAGCCCCACCAGCAGCTCCGCGACGCCTACAAAGTCGACTCCGGCCGGGATCAACCTCATTCCGGAAAGCTATCTCGGCCGCCCCTTTAACCAGGTCCGCAGCGAACTCATCGGACTGGGCCTTGTGGTGACCGGAGCCGAGGTATTTGACGATTCCACCCCCGGAACGGTGGTCCAAATAGACCCGGCCGGACGGGTCCAATCGGGCACAACCATAACAGTGAGCTACTCCAAGGGCCCGGCGCCCGCCACGGTCCCGACGCTGCAGCCCGGTGCCAGCGAAGCCGCCGTGCAGCAGGCCATCGAAAGTGCGGGCCTGCGTTGGGCCAAGGGGGCTGACCTCGCTCCGGCCACCAAGACGCAGGCTCCCGGCACTTTCGTCAGTTCCGAGCCCGCCTCCGGCGCCAGCGTCCCCGCCGGCTCACTTGTGACCTACCACCTGGCCAAAGCAGCGCCCGCGGCAGCTACCCCAAGTCCGACGGGAACGTAGGCCATCATGTCCACTTCACCCCGCACCCCATCGCACCGGGAGGACCGCGGCCCCGTCAACACGCAGCGCGTCCTCAGCGGGCGCTATGAGCTGGGTGAACTGATCGGCCGCGGCGGCATGGCCGACGTTTTCCGCGGCGTGGACACCCGATTGGGACGCACCGTCGCGGTCAAACTGCTTCGCCCCGACCTTGCCCGGGACCCTCAGTTCCAGGCCAGGTTCAAACGCGAAGCGCAGGCGGTGGCCGCGTTAAACCATCCCTCAATCGTGGCCATCTACGACACCGGGGACCACTCCGTCCCCGGCGACCACGAGGACATTGTCCGGGTGCCGTACATCGTGATGGAGTTCGTTTCCGGAAAAACGATCCGGGACCTCATCCGGTCCAAGGACGTCGGAATCGACCAGGCGATTGACTTCACCCTGGGGGTGCTCGCCGCCCTGGACTACAGCCACAAGGCCGGAATTGTGCACCGCGACATCAAACCGGCCAATGTGATGTACTGCCCGGAGTCCAACAGCGTCAAAGTGATGGATTTCGGGATTGCCCGCGCCATGGCGGACTCGGCAGCGACCATGACGCAAACACAGGCCGTCGTGGGGACCGCACAGTACCTTTCCCCGGAACAGGCCCGCGGCGAGACCGTTGATGCCCGCAGCGATCTCTACTCTGCCGGCTGCCTGCTCTATGAGATGCTCGCCGGCCGGCCCCCTTTCATCGGCGACAGCCCCGTTTCTGTTGCCTACCAGCATGTGCGGGAGATTCCGGAGCTGGCCAGCAGCCTGAATCCTGATGTCTCCGAGGCACTGGACAGCGTACTGATGAAGGCACTGCAAAAGAACCGGGCGGACCGCTTCCAGGATGCCGCAGCCTTCCGCCGTGCCCTCCGGGCTGCCCGGAGCGGAGTTGGGGTCACCGCACCGCCGGCAAGCGAAGCGCCCACCAATCCCAATGACACCATTCCGACGCCGGACAACGCTCCGACGGCTGCCTTCTCGGTGACCGGAGCGAGGTTCCTGGACGACTCCCATACCGGCAGGCTCCGGCCCGCCCTGGAATCGCCCGCTTATGATGACGGCGCTCCGATGGCACCCGGTGTTAGCTATGGCGCCGCGGACACCGGCAGTTTGCCGCTGGTCCTTCCCCCGAGCGGGAGCACACCCGGCACCAGAAGTCGCGCCGCCGGACGTGGATCACGGCTTTGGTGATCGTCACCGTCCTGGTTCTCGCGGGAGGTGGCCTGTGGCTGTACAACCTGATGAACCAGGCTCCGCCGCCCGTCGCCAAGGTCCTGGTGCCGTCGGTTACCTCGCTGACCGAAACTGAGGCCCTCCAGAAGCTGTACAACGCCGGGCTGAAACCCCAGCTGGAACACATGCAGAACGAGACCGTCACCAAGGGAATTGCCATCGGCACCGTTCCGGCTGTCGGCAGCCCCCTGGATCCGAACTCAGATATCACCCTCAACATCTCCGAAGGCCCCAGCGTTATCACCATCCCCGCTGACCTGCCCGGACGCACGGAGGCCGCCGCCCGCGACGTGCTGCGCCAGAAGGGACTCGCCGGTGCCCCCGGCACCACCATGGCCAACAGTCCCACCGTGCCGTCAGGGCTCGTGATCACGACAAATCCTGCGCCCGGACAGAATGTGGCCGCCGGCAGCACGGTGGAAATTATCGTCTCCACCGGCAAGGTTGTGGTTCCCCAACTGGTCGGACTTCCCCGGGCCGAGGCGGAGGCGGCGCTCAAGGCGCTCGGCCTGGCCATGAGCGCCACGGAAGTCGAAAACTCCCAGGTTGAACCGGGAAAGATCACTGCACAGGCCGACCCGGCGGACGCCCTCGTGGAACAGGGGAAAACGGTCACCGTTACCGTCGCCAAGGCTCCCGCGCCACCGCCCGCGCCGTCGCCAAGTCCCACTCCCACGCCTACCCCCAAGGCAACCAAGAGCACCAAGGAAAGCGGGGCGTCCCTGCGCGGGTTTTCCGCCTAGTGTTTGATCAGCGGGCTTAGCGCCGAAGCCCGCTGGGCGGCGCCGGCCATCCCAAGGGATTCAAGCCAGTTCCCGAGCATTCGGTAGCCGCCTTCGGTGAGCACGGACTCGGGGTGGAATTGCACTCCACACAGGGGCGCGGTGCGGTGTTGCAGCCCCATAACAACGCCCGTCCCCGTTTCCGCCGTGATCTCCAGGACCTCGGGTATGCTCTCCCGGACGGCGGCGAGGGAGTGGTATCGGGTCGCCGTGAAAGGCGACGGCAGACCCTCGAACACTCCGCCGCCGTGGTGTTCCACGAGGGACGTTTTGCCGTGCATAAGTTCCGGGGCGTGGGTGACAGTTCCCCCGTAGGCCTCGGCCAGTGCCTGGTGGCCCAAGCAGACCCCAAGCATGGCTTTGTTGTGGCTTCCGCACCACTTGATCAGTTCGATGCAGACTCCCGCACCGGCAGGGTTTCCGGGTCCCGGCGAGATGAGGACGCCCTCACGTGCCTCCGCGAGATCGATCGCCTCAGCCAAGGTGACATCGTCGTTGCGGACCACTGTCGTCTCCGCACCGAGTTCCTGGAGGTAACCCACCAGGGTGTATACAAAGCTGTCATAGTTGTCGACGACGAGAATCTTGGTTGTACTCATGGGTGCCTTGCTGAACCAATCGTTGAATCAGTGAACTGGGTGAATTGTGCCATCCAGGGAAAAAGGAACTGAACCATCATTACCAGCACGCCGGCGGCCAACACCAGCGCAGTCGTAATGCGGAGCCAGCGGGGGCCCGGCAAATGCCGGAAGATCCAGGCGTACAAATCTCAGTCCTCCCCGGCGGCACGCTGGACCTGGCCGGCGATCTCAGCCGGTGGAGGACCGGCCGATGCCGGTTGCCAGCGCTCAAGCACCGAGTAGGCGATGACCCGTTCCTGGGAGCCGAACCGGGGATTGCAACTTGTCATCGTCAGGTAGCGTTCCGTGGCTGCGGCGTCGGGTTGTGCGGGCACCGGCAGCAGGACGTCCGTCCTGGCAGGGAGGACGACCTCGCTGTTCCGGAAGCTGTACACGTAGTAGCCGTCCCTGGTCTGAATGTAGATCCGGTCCCCGGGGACCAGCTCATCGATGTTATCCAGAACGGCCCCATGGGTCTGCCGGTGGCCGGCGACCGCGACGTTTCCGACCGCGCCAGGCATGGCGGTGCCTTCGTAGTGGCCGATTCCGAGGGCATCCAGAATTGCCGGAGAGGTACCCTGGACCAGGGGTCTGGCATAGTCAGTGCCGAACCGGGGAATGTAGACAACGCCGAGGGTGGTACCGGTGGCAGGCTCCGCGGCGACAGTCGGCCGGCCGTCGACGACGGCGGGCACCGCTACCGCCGCGGCCGGGTCCGCCAGATTCCGGCTGAACTCCCTGACCATCTCACGCTGCCGGGCATCCGCTGCCATGTTGGTCCCCCACAGCTGCCAGAGGACAAACAGGAAGACGATGAAACCCGCGGTGACGAGCAACTCGCCCAGGACCAGGACAGTCCGGCGGAATGTTCGGGGGCCGCGGGTGAAACGGCGTGCGGCGCTGTCCTGCAGTTGCAGCACGTGGCTTCTCCTCCCGGACGTTCGCGGCGGACACCGCCGCGGTGTTAACTACAGCTAGAATTGGGTCCGAATACGATCACAAACATGACCAAAAGCGCGCTGACCGCCGGTGCATTCCTCCTTGCAGGATATCAAGCCGGGGTCCCGCTTTTGTTCCAGCCGCCCAGGAGGACCCGTGCCCGAGTCAAAACGCCGCAAGCGCACAATCGAGGCAACGCCACAGACTTCCGCCGCGCAGGCCAACAAACCCAACCCGGTCTGGTTTAAGCCCGTAATGTTTGGCCTGATGATCCTCGGCCTCCTGTGGATCATCACTTTCTACATCAGCGAAGGCACACTTCCCGTGGCCGCCTGGGGATCAGGGAACATTATGGCTGGTTTCGGAATCGCCATCGCCGGCTTCCTAATGACCACCCGCTGGCGGTCCTAAGCCCGTCGCAACGACCGAAAGACCGGTACACCCCGTGTGCCGGTCTTTTGCGCAATTTGTCCCGGCAGCCCACGGGCCCGTCAGCCTGGAGCGGAGAATAGTGCGAGTGAGGAAACCCGGATGGTACGGGACGTAGCCGGCCCGATCCTCGGGGAGGACGGCCTCGCCAGGCCGCCCTGGGCGGCCGTGGATCCGATGCTGCGCGAGTACTACGACACGGAGTGGGGACTTCCGGTGCGGGACGAACAGGGACTGTTCGAACGCATCAGCCTGGAGGCGTTCCAGGCCGGACTGTCCTGGGCCACGATCCTCCGCAAGCGTCCGGCGTTCCGGGCCGCCTTCGGGAATTTCCGCCCCGAGACGGTAGCGGCCTTCACCGAAGCGGATGTTCAGCGTCTCCTCCTGGACGCCGGAATCGTCCGCAACCGGCTGAAGATCCGGGCAGCGGTCACCAACGCCCAAGCCACTATCGCCCTGCGGGCCGACGGCGGGCTGGTCGACTTCGTGTGGTCCTTCCAACCCGCCTCTACACCCCTGCCGAGAACGCATGCGGACATCCCCACAACGTCGACGGAGTCCATCGCCCTGTCCACAGCATTGCGCAAGCGTGGTTTCGCCTTTGTCGGCCCCACCACCATGTACGCCTTGATGGAAGCCATCGGAATGGTTGATACGCATCTGATGGACAGCCACCGTCGGGGAAGCTCGGGCATCTGGCCGCGCTAAGGACAGCAGGCTGTGAACAAGTATGGTTTAAGTTATCCACAGTGTGGATAACTTCTGGCAGTCTTTGGCTCTCGTCGCCGCCTTCCCCGCGGATGCTGGCCTTTAGGGGCCTCGTCCGGCGAGGGATACGCACACTCTGACAGTCCCGGTAGTTATTAACAGTGTGGATTGCCTGTGGATAAGTATTCGGTCCGGCACGCTCTTCGTCGCAGTGGGACTATTAGCCGGGAAATGACCGGCAAAAGGGCTCAACCGTGCCCCTTCTCACGAGTTATCCACTTAATAACAACCCAGTACCCACAACTTATCCACAGTTGGGGATAAGTTGGCCCGTCGGGTCCCGCTAGAGGCGCTCCAACGCACTGTGGGGCCGATCCTGGCTACCTTACTTGGAGCGACAAGTTATTAACACTGTGCAAAAACTTGTTGAAATCAACGTCGAGACGGCCACCTGACCGGAGTTTGCCATCCGTACCGGGCACCGATCGTCACTTCTTTGGCATCTGCACCGGATCGAACCCCAGCAGGACCCGGGTTGTCCACTTAACCACAGCCCTCCCCACCGCGGTTATCCACAATTGTGGAAATCGCTTGGCGCCGCTTCGCAAGATCCCCCGGTGTGGCCGTCAGATCCATGGTGGGCTGATGAACTACACGTGTGTAAGTTACCAACAGTGTGGATAACCCCTGTGGAGAACTACTGCGGGATACTGTCGCCAGGCCTGCCGGGCCCAGCCAGACAAGGAGTGGCAACACAAAAAACGCGCCCGTCAGGGCGCGTTGGCTAAAACGGCGTTTACGCTCCAAAAAAGGCCGCGGGAAGCCGGGAGTGGAATCCCTGGGAACAGAGTCCGCCGCAGGCAGGGTGGGGAGGGATCACCGGCCAGCCGGGCTTCAGGCGGTGGCAACCCTGAAAACGGAGATGCCGACAAGCAAGGCCAGTACCAGGACCAGGCCGCCTGCCTGCATTAGTCCCTGGCGCGGTCCGCGCGGGGTGTAGGCAACAACGGCTGCGCACAGGGCACCGGTTACCGCCCCGCCCAGGTGGGCCTGCCAGGCAATCGTCGGTACCAGGAAGCCGATGACACCATTAATCAGGATGAGCACCCAAAGTTGCCTGGTATCGCCGCCGCGGCGGCGTTGGACCACAAGCATGGCGCCAAAAAGTCCAAAAATGGCACCCGAGGCACCCACAACGCCGCTGAGCGGTTGGCCCGGGACGTATCCGGGGGTCAGCACGAGGTAGCCGACCGAGCCGCCGAAGGCGGACAACAAATAGACGGCAAGGAAGCGGATCCGACCCAAAAGGGGCTCGAGCGCCTGACCAAACACCCAGAGCATGTACATGTTCAGCACAATGTGCAGGATGAAGCCCTGGGAATGGAGGAAGGCGGACGTCACCATGCGCCAGGGTTCGAAGACCCCGTACTCCGGGGTGGCATAAACCGTAGCGAACGCGAAGTTCTGGTAGATGCCGTCATTCGGCACCAGCCACTGGAGAACATAGACCAGGACACAGAGGCCGATGAGGGTAAGCGTGGCCACAGGTTTGCCTGTGGTTACCGCGCCGCCATAGACCGTCCGGACATCCGGCGTCGTACGTTTTGTTTCGTTGACGCAGTCAACACATTGGAATCCGACGGCGGCCGCCCGCTGGCAGTCGGGGCAGGCGGGGCGCCCGCAACGCTGGCATCGCACGTAGGCGGCCCTATCCGGGTGCCTGGGGCACACCGGGATCTGCGCGGACGGCTCCGCCGCCGGAATTCCGTAGCTCATAAGCCGGGCTTAGAGCTTCACTACATCAATGCTGTTGATGGTGACGTCCTCGACCGGACGGTCGCCCATTCCGGTGCGGACACCTTCAATGGCGTCAACAACCTTCTTGGACTCGTCGTCGGCCACCTCGCCGAAGATGCTGTGTTTGCCCTGCAGCCAGCCGGTGGGGATGGTGGTGATAAAGAACTGCGAACCGTTGGTACCGCGGCCCATCTGGATGCCGGCGTTCGCCATGGCCAGTTTGTAGGGCTCGTTGAACGTCAGCTCCGGGTGGATTTCATCATCGAACTTATAGCCGGGTCCGCCAACACCACGGCCCAGGGGATCGCCCGCCTGGATCATAAAGTCCTTGATGATGCGGTGGAAGATAGTGCCGTCATACAGCGGCGTCCCCGTCTTGTCATCGCCCGATTCCGGGTGCGTCCAGGCCTTCTCGCCGGTCGCCAGGCCGACGAAGTTTTCGACGGTTTTGGGAGCATGGTTGCCGAAGAGATTAACAACGACGTCGCCCAGGCTCGTGTGGATAGTTGCTTTTGCAGTTGCGATGGCAGTCATGGCCCCTATTCTTCCACGAACGACCCCTGCAGGCGGGGCGGGTGCGCCAGTTCCGCGCTGGGTGAAATCCGCCCGGAATCGGCCTGAAGAATAGCCGGTGGGGTCCCGGACACGTAGGCTAACTCCAGAACCGTCACATTTAATCGGGAGGTAGTTGTGAAGAAAACGGATCGAATTGCCCGTGAGCTGGAGCATTCAGTCAGCACCGGGGTCGAGAACGCCAAGGAATGGGCGACCCCAAGGGTTGAAGCGGCAGTCAGCTGGGCCGTTCCGCGCCTGCAGCATGGCTTGGATTCAGCTTCCCCCAAGATCCAGGAGGGGCTCAAGTCGGCGGCACACAATCTCGCCGACGGCGTTGCTACGGTGACCCCGCGCCTCCAAGACGGGCTTGCCAATCTCGCGCCGCGGATCAATGACGCCGTTGAGGGAGCAACCCCCCGCCTGCAGGAGGCGCTGGACAAGGCAACTCCGGTCCTCGCCAACGCCCGCGACCGGGTTGTCGTGGACTATCTGCCGAAACTCTCGGACCAGCTCGGCCAGGCCTCCGACGCCGTACACCGATCACTCCAGAACGCGCCGGCCCATGTCGATGCAGTTGCCCAGCGCCTCGGCGACGCGGGGATCATCCACTCCGTCCAGGAGCAGGCCAAGACCGCAGGGACGCACGTCAAGGTCGCTGCCAAGAAGGCCGGCCAGGCCGTTGGCGTCGAGGTGGCCAAACCGCAGAAACCCAAGCACCGCGGGCTGCTGATCTTCGGCGTCATCGCGGCCGCTGCCGCGGCCGGTGTGGCCGCGTGGAAGGCTTCCAGGCCGGTCGAAGATCCCTGGCAGACGCCTGCACCGGTCACCCCCGCTCCCGTGCCGGCCACTACGGTCAACGACGTCAAGAATTCCGCTAAGGAAGCCGCTGGCCAGGCCGGCGCAGCAACGGTTGACGCTGCAGACGCTGCCGCCGACGCCACATCAGATGCTGCCAAGTCCACTGGCGACGCCGCGGACAAAGCCAAGCACGCTGCCAAGGTCGCCACGGACGCCGCCGAGGACGTCAAGGACACCTCAGCCAAGGTCGCCACGGACCTTGCCGAGGACGTCAAGGACGCCTCCGCCAAGGTCGCCACGGACGCGAAGACCGCAGTCCGAAACATCGCTGCGAGCCGCAACAACGGCACGGACAAGAACACCGGCAGCTAAGCACGCCTAGGGCCGTCACCAGGCGGTCGTTAAAGGGAAGGACTCCGCCGCGGGCGGGGTCCTTCCCTTCTTTTCGCACGATGTTTACCAGTTCGTGGCCCGGTATTGCCCGGCGCCGGGCTGGAAAGACCGTGGTGGTGCTAAATTGGGGGGAATGTCACCCGAAAAATCCTCTGAGGATGCCTTAGACGATGCTGTCCAGACGCCCGACGTCTCGATCGTGATTCCGGCCTACAACGAGGAAAGTGTTATCCGGCAGTGCCTGATTGCTGCCGTGTACCAGTCCGTTCCGGCACACGAGATCATTGTGGTCGACAACATGTCAACGGACCGTACGGGTGAGATCGTCCGGCAGATGCAGTTGGAGTACCCGGAAAGCCCCATCATCCTGCTCAGCCAGGACCGGGACCAGGGACTGATCCCGACCCGCAACTTCGGCTTGGACCGCGCCACCGGAGACATCCTGGGCCGGATCGACGCCGACTCCGTTCTCGAACCCGACTGGGTCGAACAGGTGCAGAAGGCTTTCCGGGACAAGGCGGTGCACGCCGCGACCGGACCGGTCGTCTATTACGACATGCCGATGCGTCGTTTTGGCCTGAAAGCAGACGACAAAATGCGACAACTGATGCTCAGGCTGGCCAAGCATCAGTACCACTTCCTCTTTGGGTCAAACATGGCCCTCCGCCGCTCAGCTTGGGAAATAATCCGGAGCGAGACGTGCCGGGATGAGAAGGACGAGATGCACGAGGACATCGATTTGTCCCTGCACCTGGCCGACCATGAACTCCGGATCCAATACTGGCCACAGATGGTCTCGGGGATGTCCGCGCGCCGGCTGGAAGACTCGCCCCGCGACTACCGCTACTACGTGACGCGTTTCGACCGTACTTACAAGGCCCACAACGTCAAGAAGATGGCACTCAAGGCCCCCATGGTCGTTTTCTTCTCCGTCTACTTTCCTGCCAAGCTGCTCCGCGCCATCCACACTGTCAACACCGCCCAGCCTGGCCGCCGCGGCGGCCAGTAACACCCGGCGCTGCGACGCGGGGCCGCTGTCCCGCCGTCGTCAGTCCGTCCCCAGTTCCGCCAGCGGAGCCCCGGCACCCTGCACCGAGCGGGAACCACGCTGGCCCAGGACCACCACGCCGAGACCCACCAGGATCAACGCCAAACCCGCGTAGGTTCCGGCCGGCAAGGTCTCGGACAGAAACGCCGCAGCCAGCAGCGCGGCTCCAGGAATCTCCAGCAGGATGATCATCGAGACCAGCAGCGGACTCATGGTGGCCAGCAGGTGATTGAAGGCGGTGTGACCGATGAGCTGTGCGCAGACTGTGATGGCGAGGATGCCGAGCCAGCCGGTTGTTTCGAAGCCGGCCAGCGGTTGCCGCGAGAACAGCGCCAGCAGCGCAACGACGGCCGCACACATCCCGTAGCAGAGCGTGGTGTAGACGCCCGTCCCCAGGCTCTGGCGCGCCTTGCCGCCGGCCATGGTATAGATTCCCGCCAAGGCGCCGCCTGCCACCGCCAGGAGGTCGCCCAGCAGGGCACCCTGGGAACCTCCCATGTCGAATCCCGTGATGGCAATGACCCCGACAAACGCGAGGCCCAGGCCGGCCAGGACGGGCCAGCGGTGCCGGACACCGCGGAAGAGCTGGAAGATGGCTATCCAGCCGGACTGCAGGCAGACGAGCGCAGTGGCTGCCGCGACCGAGGTCAACTGCAAAGAGGTAATAAAGCACGCAAAGTGCAGCGCCAGGGCAACTGCAGCCGCCAGTGACCAACGGAACTCGCTGCCGGTGACCCTGCCGAACTGACGCGGGCCCCGGACCAGGACGGGGCCAGCCATCACAACCGACCCGATGGCATTACGCCAAAAGGCGATCGCCAGTGCACTGACCGACGTGGCCCCCAGCGTCGCTGCTATAAGCGGCCCGGAGGAAGCCACGCCAAGGACGCCCAGGGCGGCTAGGAAGAAGTTCACGGTCTAAGAGTAATGGGCGCGGAAAGGCTGCACTTAACCGTGTGCGTCCGGAGTGAAACGAGGGTCCCAGCGCTGGCCTGCACGTCAGCGGGAATGCAAAAGGCCCCGGTCCGCGTTTCCGCGGGCCGGGGCCTCCTATGGTGGAGGCACGGGGACTCGAACCCCGAACCCCCTGCTTGCAAAGCAGGTGCGCTACCAATTGCGCCATGCCCCCATAAGAAGCAACCCGACAATCATACCCCAGTTCGTGGAGCTGTTTTCCAGCTCCTGCGCCTGGGATCTGGGCTAATCAACCGTGTCGGTCGATCTGCTCCAGACTGTTTTCCGGGCCTCGGATTCCTGCACTTTCTTGTAGAGCAGGACGCCTGCGATCGTGGCTATAAAAACCAGCAACTTCTTCACATGCACCCCGTTCCGGTTCAGTGGTAAGTACTACCACCGAGCCTCCACTTGAATCTGTACAGATTCCGTGGGCGTACCAGGACTTGAACCTGGGACCTCTTCGTTATCAGCGAAGCGCTCTAACCGCCTGAGCTATACGCCCCGATGCCTCATCGGGCCGAGATACGACTTTACAGCACATCCCGGCCCGATCTCAAATCGAGGCATTTTCCCGCGATTTTTCGGGGAAAACCGCGGGTTTAGTCGTCCGTGAGGGTGACGCCGATGCCGCCTACCAGGGTGGCGGAGATGTTGTACAGCACGGCCGAGAGCATGGACAGCGCCGTCAGCAGCACAACGTTGATGACGGCGATGATGGTAGCGAACGATGCCACCTGCCCCAATGAGGCGACCTTTTTCAACTCGAAGCCGCCGCCTTCGGAGCCGGCCAGCGTGCCGAGGAGGCCATCGACCTGGTCGAAGATTCCGGTCAGGTCCAAGACCGTCCAGAGCACAATGGCTGCCACGACCGTCACGATGCCCAGTGCCACGGAGAGCAGGAATGCCATCTTCAACACGGACCAAGGGTCAACCTTGCTCACCAACAGGCGCGCCCGGCGGACCTTGGCCTTGGGCGCCGGCTTAATCAGTCCGGCTGTGTTTTGTCCCGGACGGTTTTGTCCCGGACGGGTCTGCCCCGGATGGTTCTGCCCCGGGCGGTTCTGCCCCGGGCCCTGTCCGGGGGTGGCCGGGCGCTGCCCGACAGCAGCGGGCCGTCCCTGTGCGGGACGCTGCCCGGGGCCTGCGGCCGCTGGGCCGAGCCAGCAGCCGCACCCGAAGCTCCCGGACTTTGCTCGGGACGCGACGGCGCACCTACCCGCGGTGCGGAGGCGGGCTGCCGCACCCCGCCGGGTACGCCGCTGTTCGGCTTGGGATATGAGTCGGAATTACTCACGCGTTACCTCCGGTGTTGTCTTCGTCCAGCTCGGCATTGCCTGATGACTCATCTGACTCCGGGGCCGGTGCTGATTCTTCCGCTGCGGACCCCTCGTGTGATCCGGTATCTTCAGCCAACGTTACGTCATCCGTCGCCGATGCCTGACTTTCGGCAGCATCGACTGCATCTTCGTCTTCGACCACCTCGTCGGTTTCCAGTCCACGCTCGCTGTTGCGTGCCACCTCGATGATGCGGTCGTTCTTGTCAGGTTTGGCGAAGATAACGCCCATGGTGTCGCGCCCCTTGGCCGGCACTCCGGCCACCGAGGAACGGACCACCTTTCCGCCTTCCATAACCACCAGGACCTCGTCTTCGGCCTGGACAATCAGGGCGCCCACCAGATGGCCGCGCTCTTCCTGGTACTTGCCCACCTTGATGCCGAGGCCGCCACGGCCCTGGAGGCGGTATTCCTCCACGGCGGTGCGCTTGGCGTAGCCGCCCTCCGTGACGACAAAGACGAAGGAGCCCTCCGTCACCACGTCGGCGGCCAGAAGTTCGTCGTCCTCGCGGAATTTCATGCCGGTAACGCCGGACGTTGCCCGCCCCATCGGGCGCAGGGCTTCATCGGTGGCGGTGAAACGAATCGACTGGCCCATGCGGGAAACCAGCATCAGGTCATCCGTTTCGGAAACCAGCTGGGCCGAGACCAGTTCATCTTCATCGCGAAGGTTGATTGCGATGACGCCTGCGGAGCGGTTGGTGTCATAGTCCTCGAGGCGGGTCTTTTTCACCAGGCCACGCTTGGTGGCGAGGACCAGATACGGCGATTGCTGGTAGTCCCGCAGGTCCAGCACCTGGGCAATGTGTTCGTCCGGTTGGAACGCGAGCAGGTTGGCCACGTGCTGGCCCTTGGCGTCGCGCCCGGCTTCCACGAGCTCGTACGCCTTCGCCCGGTATACCCGGCCAAGGTTCGTGAAGAACAGCAGCCAGTGGTGGGTGGTGGTGACGAAGAAGTGTTCGACGACGTCGTCGCCACGCAGCTGTGCGCCCTTGATGCCCTTGCCGCCGCGCTGCTGCGAGCGGTAGTTGTCGCTGCGGGTGCGCTTGACGTAGCCGCCGCGGGTGATCGTGACGACCATTTCCTCTTCGGGGATCAGGTCCTCCATCGACATGTCCCCGTCGAAGCCCAGCAGGACCTTGGTACGCCGGTCATCGCCGTGTTTGGCTACGATTTCGGCCAACTCGGTGCTGATGATTCCACGCTGGCGTTCTTCGGAGGCCAGGATCGAGTTGAACTCGGTGATCATGGCTTGGAGTTCTGCGTGGCGGTCCTGGATCTTCTGCCGTTCCAGGGCCGCCAGCCGGCGCAGCTGCATGTCGAGGATGGCCCGGGCCTGGAGTTCGTCAATGTCCAAGAGTTGCATCAGACCATCGCGGGCCGCTTCGGTCGTGTTCGAGGCCCGGATCAGTGCAATGACTTCGTCGAGTGCATCGAGAGCCTTCAACAGGGCACGCAGGATGTGCGCTTCCTCCTCGGCCTTGCGGAGCCGGTACCGGGTCCGGCGGGCGATGACGTCGAGCTGGTGGGTCACCCAGTGCCGGATAAAGGCATCCAAGCTCAGGGTGCGGGGCACACCATCAACGATCGCCAGCATGTTCGCGGCGAAATTGTCCTGCAACTGGGTGTGCTTGTAGAGGTTGTTCAACACCACCTTGGCAACTGCGTCGCGTTTGAGCACAATCACGAGCCGCTGTCCGGTGCGTCCCGAGGTCTCATCCCTCAGGTCGGCAATACCCGAGATTTTGCCGTCTTTAACGAGCTCGGCAATCTTGATCGCCAGGTTGTCCGGGTTGGCCTGATAGGGCAGCTCGGTGACCACGAGGCAGGTACGGCCCTGGAGTTCCTCGACGTTGACAACGGCCCGCATCGTAATCGAGCCGCGGCCCGTACGGTAGGCATCCTCAATCCCCCGGTGGCCCAGGATGGTGGCCCCGGTCGGGAAGTCGGGCCCCTTGATGCGTGTGATCAGCTCTTCGAGCAGTTCCTCCCGGCTGGCGGTCGGGTTGGCCAGATACCACTGCACCCCGTCGGCAACCTCACGGAGGTTGTGCGGCGGAATGTTGGTTGCCATACCAACGGCAATGCCCGAGGACCCGTTGACCAAAAGGTTCGGGAACCGCGCCGGCAGGATGGTGGGCTCCTGGTTTTTACCGTCGTAGTTGTCCTGGAAATCGACAGTTTCCTCGTCGATGTCACGGACCATTTCCATGGCCAGCTGCGCCATCTTCGTTTCGGTGTATCGGGGTGCCGCAGCGCCGTCATTGCCGGGAGAGCCGAAGTTACCCTGGCCCAGCGCCAGCGGGTAGCGCATCGTCCAGTCCTGGATCAGGCGCACCAGGGCATCGTAGATGGCGGTGTCGCCGTGCGGGTGGTACTGGCCCATAACTTCGCCGACCACACGGGCGCACTTATTGAAGGAGCGCTCCGGTCGGTAGCCGCCGTCGAACATGGCGTAGAGCACGCGGCGGTGGACCGGCTTGAGGCCGTCGCGGACGTCCGGGAGGGCACGCCCCACAATCACGGCCATCGCGTAGTCAAGGTAGGACCGCTGCATTTCGGTCTGCAGGTCAACCTGTTCAACACGGTCGGTCAGCACGTCGGTACCAAGGACGGTGCCCTCAATAACGGGCTCAGCGTCGGCCGCGCTGGCCGGAACTTCTGGTGTTTCGTCACTCATAGTCTATATTTTCCGTTTCAGGTATATATCGGTCCAGGGATATGTAGGGCTTGAGTACCCTAGATATCCAGGAACCGAACGTCCTTGGCGTTCTGCTGAATGAAGTTTCGACGGGATTCAACGTCCTCACCCATCAGGGTGGAGAAGGTTTGGTCCGCGGCCAGGGCATCGTCCATCGTGACCTGCAACAGTGTGCGGTGATCGGGGTCCATGGTGGTGTCCCACAGTTCCGTATAGTCCATTTCACCCAAGCCCTTGTAGCGCTGGATGCCGTTGTCCTTGGGAATGCGGCGGCCGGCCGCCTGGCCGGACAGCAGGCGCGCATCGCGCTCCCGGTCGCTATAGACGTAGTCGTGCGGAGCGTTGGACCACTTGATCCGGTACAGCGGAGGCTGCGCCAGGTAGACGTAGCCGTTTTCTATCAGCGGGCGCATGTAGCGGAACAACAGGGTCATCAGCAAGGTGGTGATGTGCTGGCCGTCGACGTCGGCATCCGCCATCAGGACAATCTTGTGGTACCGGAGTTTGCTCAGGTCGAAGTCTTCGCCAATCCCCGTACCGAAGGCGGTAATCATGGACTGGACCTCGGCGTTGCCCAGTGCCTTGTCCAGCCGAGCCCGTTCAACGTTGAGGATTTTTCCACGCAGCGGGAGGATGGCCTGGGTTTCCGGGTTGCGGCCGCGCTTGGCGGAACCACCGGCGGAGTCGCCCTCCACGATGTAGACCTCACACTTTTCCGGATTCTTGGAAGAGCAGTCCGAGAGCTTGCCAGGCATCCCGAAAGATTCCAGCGGGCTCTTCCGGCGGGCGTTGTCGCGGGCCTTGCGGGCTGCCATCCGGGCCTGGGCCGCGGAGATGGCCTTGCGGATAACGTCGCGGGCCGGGCCGGGATTCCTTTCCAGCCAGTCGCCAAGGCCGTCTGTGACGACTCGCTGGACGAATCCCTTCACCTCGGAGTTGCCGAGCTTGGTCTTGGTTTGGCCTTCAAACTGGGGCTCGGCCAGCTTGACCGAAATGACTGCCGTCAGTCCTTCACGGATGTCGTCGCCGGTAAGGTTGTCATCCTTTTCCTTGATGATGCTCTTTTCCCGCGCATAGCGGTTGATGAGCGAGGTCATCGCAGCGCGGAATCCCTCTTCGTGGGTGCCGCCCTCGTGGGTATTAATGGTGTTGGCATAGGTGTGGACACTCTCGGAGTACGCGTTGGTCCACTGCATCGCCATTTCCAGCGCAATGTGACGTTCGGTATCCTCGGTTTCAAAGGCGATGACATCCTCATGGACGACGTCGACCTTTTTGCCGGAGTTCAGGTGCTTGACGTAGTCCAGCAACCCGTCATCGTATTGGTACACAACGGTGTGGAACTCCGCCGGGACTTCACCGTCGACTGCAACGGCGTCGAGATCGAGGTCAGCGTCTTCGGTCGGCTCCTCGGCAGCGCGCCTCTCATCGGTCAGCGTGATCCGCAGTCCCTTGTTCAGGAACGCCATCTGCTGGAAGCGGGCGCGCAGTGTTTCGAAATCGAACTCCGTCGATTCAAAAATGCCGGCATCCGGGTAGAACGTCTGGGTGGTGCCGGTCTCGCTGGCTTCCTCGCCCTGGACAAGTCCGCCCTGGGGTTTGCCGCCGTCCGCAAAGGACATCCGCCAAACATGGCCCTGGCGGCGGACCTCGGTATCGACCCGGCTGGAGAGCGCGTTGACGACAGAGATGCCCACCCCGTGCAGGCCGCCGGAGACGGCGTAACCTCCGCCGCCGAACTTGCCGCCAGCGTGCAGGATGGTCATCACGACCTCCACCGTGGGCTTGTGCTCCGTTGGGTGCATGTCCACCGGGATGCCGCGGCCGTTGTCAACCACCTTGACCCCGCCGTCGGCCTGCAACACAATTTCAATGTGGGTGCAGTACCCGGCCAGGGCCTCATCGACGGAGTTATCCACGACTTCATAGACCAGGTGGTGCAATCCGCGCGGTCCGGTGGAACCGATGTACATGCCGGGACGTTTCCGGACGGCTTCCAGGCCTTCGAGCACCGTAATGTCGCTGGCGCCGTAGCCGTGGGCAATTGCGGCTTCCGGCGGGGTATCCGCCGCTACCACTGCTGGTTCCACTGCCGGGATCTCTGCATTGTCGTTAGCCACAGGCGCTTTCGACTCCTCTTTTTTCGTTAAAGGCCAGCCGTCGCCCCTTCCCGGAGGAAACAGCTTCTGCCAACGGGCACGGCACTGATGACACCGGTTGTCCTGCCGACTCGAGGATCCGTTAACCGCACGCGAAAATTGCGTCGGAAACGGACTCAGTCAACGTTTCACCGGCGCCCAGTTATCTCCCCCGATTCTACCGTGTTATAGGGGTGAATCCCGCATTCCATCGCGCCAAACGGGAAGGAAAGTGCCGCTGGGAGGCCACAGACTCCACCTGCAAGGCTCCGGGAGTACCGGATGCGGGTGACTATACGACTCCGGTACGTCTGAGCGCCCTACACGCCGTTTGCGGAATTTTCAAGAGTTTTTGCAAGGAGTGCTTCAGACCTGTCGTACCAGCAGGCTGAACACTATCCGTAGGTATCCCGCGGTCCGCGCCCGTTGACCGTCCGGCCACCCTTGCGCCAGCTCGGCGCCGCAGGTCCGAGGACCTGGATCTTGGTCACCACACCTTCACCGAGTTCGGTGCGGAATTTCTCCAGCAGGCTGATGCTGAGCAGGCGCAATTGCGTTGCCCAGGCGGTGGAATCGCAACGGACATGCAAAGTGGTATCGGTGAAACTCTCCGGCGTGCAGTGCGCGGATATTTCCGGTCCCACAAGCGTTGACCATTCGGCCATCACCGATCCCACGGCCACAGGAGAGCTCCAACCACGCTCGGCAACAAGGCGGCCCACCACTTTGCCCAGCCCCATCGGGTCCCTGCCGGTACCGTGGAATTGTCCGAAGCCACGGGTGCTGCTGGAGCTGCGGCCAGGCCTTTGCGGAGCCGTTCCGGGGCGTGGTGGGGCTTTGCGCCGTATTTCGCCACGGGCCGCGGCTGCCTCACGCATTCTGTTTAATGCCGACTGCGCGGCATCGATATCGTCCGGATCACGTCCCGGCTGCAGCCCGCCGTCGGTATCCTTATTCATCGATCTTCCCGCACATCGATTCCTCCCGGGACTACCCTCACCCGCCGTCCGGCCAGTTCCGTGGGGATATCGTCCTCGACGGCGGCGGTCACAAGCACCTGCTCGGCACCGGATACTATCGCGGCCAGTTTACGCCGGCGCTGGACATCAAGCTCCGCGAACACATCGTCCAGAATCAGGATGGGAGCTGATCCGCCCGTGCGGGCATCATCGAGCATGACATAGTACGAAGCCAGGCGGAGGGACAGACACATGGACCACGTTTCACCATGCGAGGCATAGCCTTTGGCGGGGACGGAACCGAGCACCAGTTCGAGTTCGTCACGGTGCGGGCCAACCAGGGAGATCCCGCGTTCCAATTCCCTGCGCCGAGACGAGGCGAAAGCCTGGACGTAGCGTTCGGTTAGCTGTTCAATCGAGAGAAGCCGCAAATCCCCGGGTCCCGGAACTTGCCCGCTGGCATCCGGAACGGCCACCAAGGCTTCGGCCGGCACAGCGCCGTCATCGTCCACAACACCCTGCAGGGTGGAACGGTAGATCGCGCCTGCTTCCTTGGACCCGTCGGTGAGCTGGGCATAGGCGCTTTTGAGATGCGGCCCAAGCCTTTCCACCAATTCGAGTCGTGCATGCAGCAGCTCCGCTCCCGCGCGGGCCATGTGCTGATCCCAGACATCCAGGGTGGATTCGTGTCCCGGAATGAATTTTCCTGACCGGGCGGACTTCAACAGCGCGTTGCGCTGTTTCAGCACCCGGTCATAGTCGCTGCGGGTGGCAGCATGCCTCGGGATGAGACTGACCAGGAGCTCATCGAGGAAACGGCGCCGGCTGGACGGGTCACCCTTGACCAGGGCAAGATCCTCCGGTGCAAACAAAACGGTCTGGCAAATACCCAAGATGTCCCGGGCCCGGACCGGGTTGCTGCGGTTGATCCGCGCGCGGTTGGCGCGCGCGGCGTTGATTTCGAGTTCGAGCACCGTGGACTGCTCGCCGCGGACCAGCTTGGCACGAATCATCGCCCGATCGGTTCCAAACCGCAGCAGCGGCGCATCGGAACTGACCCGGTGCGAACTGAGTGAGGCCAAATAGCCGATGGCTTCCATCAGGTTGGTTTTGCCGATGCCGTTTGACCCTACCAACACGGTGACACCCGGCTCCAGGCTCAGCTCTACCTGGGCATAGCTGCGGAAGTCCGTGAGCGAAAGTTGTTCTAGGTACACGCCGGGTCAGGATTTCGGGGCAGGACTATTTTGCCGGACGGGTTGCGTGGCCGCCGAATTGATGCCGCAGTGCGGAAACCATCTTCATGGCGGGTGAGTTGTCCTCGCGCGATGAAAAGCGGGCAAAGAGGGCTGCCGTGATGGCTGGGGCCGGCACGGCGTTGGCGATCGCTTCCTCCACGGTCCAACGACCCTCGCCGGAATCTTCAACATAGTCATCGATCGATTCCAGGCCGGGATCCTCATCGAGAGCCTTCACCATCAGGTCCAGCAGCCACGAGCGGACCACAGTCCCCTTCTGCCAGGCGCGGAAAGTACCGGGAAGATCGGTCACAATGTCCTTAGCGGCGAGGAGTTCATACCCCTCGGCATAAGCCTGCATCAGGCCGTATTCGACGCCGTTGTGAACCATCTTGGCGTAGTGGCCAGCTCCAACCCCGCCGACGTGAACGAAGCTGTCGGCCCGTTCGCCCTCGGGACGAAGTGCGTCGAAGACGGGCATGGCGCGCTCAATATCCACCACATCCCCGCCGGCCATCAATCCGTAACCGTTCTGCAGGCCCCATACGCCGCCGGACACACCGCAGTCGGCAAATTGGATGCCCACTTCGGCCAGTGCGGCGCCGTGTTTCTGGTCCTCGGTGAAGCGGGAATTGCCGCCGTCGATGACCAGGTCACCGGCGTCGAGTTTAGTGCCAAGTTCGGTAATGACGGCGTCGGTGATCCCGCCGGAGGGAACCATCACCCAGATCACGCGCGGCGCCGGGACGGCGGCGATCAGGTCATCCACGCTGGCGACGTCGGTGACCTCAGGGTTGCGGTCGAAACCGGTAACGTCAATTCCACCCGCGCGCAGCCGTTCGCGCATGTTGAAACCCATTTTTCCAAGGCCGATCAGTCCAATGTGCACTTAGATGAACTCTTTTCTGCGCTGGGGTGTTTTGGGTGATGGCGTCCACCCAACTGACTGGCAGCTGAGGCCGTTTTGATCCCTCAAAACGCCCGTAACTGCGAGTTAGTTGGGCAACCGCACCGGCATAACCAGGTAACGGTAGTCGCCCTGGTCTTCTCCGTCGGCATCGTTTTGGGCCGTAATCATGGCCGGCTTGGGCGCACTGGTGAAGGAGAACCGGACAAACTTGGTCTCGATGACGCTCAGGCCCTCAATCAGGTAATGCGGGTTGAACGCGACGGTGATGTCTTCGCCCGTGAGCTGGGCCTCGAGCTCTTCTGATGCCTGTGCATCTTCGCCGGTGCCGGCATCGAGGTGCAGCTGGCCTTGGGTGAACGCCAGCCGGACCGGAGTGTTCCGTTCCGCAACGAGCGAGACGCGACGGACGGCCTCGACGAGTTCCGAGGTCTGCACGGTGGCGTGGATCGGCGTGGACTCGGGAAAAAGTGATCGAATCTTGGGGTAGTCGCCGTCAACGAGGAGGGACGTGGTGGTGCGGCCACCGCTTTCAAAGCCAATGAGCCGGCTGTCGTCATCAGCGAGAGCGAGGTGGATGTCACCGCTGCCGCCGAGGGTCTTGGCAACTTCATTGAGGGTCTTGGCCTTGACGAGTGCGCTCGTGGAGATGCCCGGGGTGACCGGTTTCCACGGCACCTCGCGCATGGCCAACCGGTAACGGTCTGTGGCCAGCAAGGTGATCAGGTCGTCCTCGATTTCCATCCGGACGCCGGTGAGGATGGGCAGGGTGTCATCTTTGCTCGCCGCGATGATCACCTGGGAGACGGCCTGGGCGAAGGAGTCACCGGGTACTGTGCCGCTGATTGCGGGCAGAGCAGGCAGCGGAGGGTATTCGGCCTCGGGCATGGTGGCGAGATGGAAGCTGCTGCGCCGGCAGGTCAATGTCACTTTGTTGCCGTCGGTCTCAACGTCAACCGGCGCCGAAGGAAGGCTGCGGCAAATCTCGGCGAGCAGCCGTCCCGATACCAGAATCGTGCCCTCGGTGGTGATGTCAGCAGCGATTTCAAGCCTTGCCGAGGTCTCATAGTCAAAGCTCGAGAGGCTCACCGTACCGGCTTCAGCCTTGAGCAGCAGACCGGAAAGGACGGGTACTGGCGGCCGCGGAGACAACGACCGGGCGGTCCAGGTCACGGCTTCTGCCAGGACGTCCCGTTCGACTCTGAACTTCACGGAAGGGTGCCGCCTTTCATTGCTGCTGTCATCGCTGATGGCCGGGCCACCGGCCCGGCAAGGAATCACAAAAGATGTCCAGGACGGACACACTGCAGACAGCTTAGCCGCATGAAGTGTGATTCTCCCATCTCCGCGTTGGAACCGGGCTGATTGTCCGGGCGGCTCCGGTGTCCGGTCGCTGCCGGCGGCCGGCTCGGTCCTGGCCGTGTTCCGGGGTGGGACGGAGATTGTTATTTGAGGGAATTTCATTATTGAGGGATTAGTAGTGTTAATAACTGCTGTGGATACTGTGGATAACCCCGTTTGACGGTGCGGTTCCGCGGTTAACGCCTGTTCATGGACTGTGGGCGGAGCAGGTTTTAAACAGGGTGTGGATGGGGATAACGTTTTTGCCGCTCCCCGTGATCCACAGGCGCCTTAAGGGTTTTAAGTCCATTAACCGCAGTTGTCCCCTTTAACTGTCCACAGGGTTGTCCACAGGCGTCTGTTAATAAGGTAAGAGTGCTCGGCGCGACTGCCTAGGAATTACGCTGCTGCTGCTTGATCCGGTTGGTCAGTTCGGTGACCTGGTTGTAGATCACTCGGCGCTCCGCCATCAACTCACGGATCTTGCGGTCTGCATGGATGACCGTGGTGTGGTCGCGGCCGCCGAGTTCCTGCCCGATCTTGGGAAGGGACATGTCCGTGAGTTCACGGCACAAATACATGGCGATCTGCCGGGCAGTGACCAGGGTCCTGGTCCGCGACTTGCTGCAGAGCTCCTCCATGCTGAGCTTGAAGTAGTCGGCGGTCTGGGTGAGGATCTGCGCGGAGGTGATTTCCTGGGCCCCGTCATCGGTGATGAGGTCCTTGAGCACCATCTCTGCCAGGGCAACGTCCACCGGTTGGCGGTTGAGGCTGGCGAAGGCCGTGACCCGGATTAGTGCCCCCTCCAGTTCGCGGATGTTGCTGGAGATCTTC
This sequence comes from Arthrobacter sp. H16F315, assembly GCF_024124825.1. Taxonomy (GTDB): domain Bacteria; phylum Actinomycetota; class Actinomycetes; order Actinomycetales; family Micrococcaceae; genus Arthrobacter. Next base: position 888,582 of record NZ_JAMXSS010000002.1, read on the forward strand.
GACGCGATGTATTCCAGGGCGTCGTCCGGTGCCGAGAGGCCCTCGCTGAGGGCCTTCTTGCGCAGGATTGCGATCCGGGTTTCGAGTTCCGGCGGCTGGATGTCGGTCAGCAGGCCCCACTCGAAGCGGGACTTCATCCGGTCCTCGAAGCCAGCGAGCAGTTTGGGTGGTTGGTCGGAGGTGATGACCACCTGCTTGTTGTTGTTGTGCAGGGCGTTGAAGGTGTGGAAGAACTCCTCCAGCGTCCGGTCCTTGCCGGCCAGGAACTGGATGTCATCGATCAGGAGGACATCCACGTTGCGGTACGTCGTCTTGAAGCTGGTGCCTTCATCGTCGCGGATGGAGTTGATGAAGTCGTTGGTGAATTCCTCGGAGTTCACGTAGCGGACCCGGATTCCGCTGTACAGCCTGCGGGCATAGTGACCGATCGCGTGGAGCAGATGAGTCTTGCCCAGTCCGGAATCGCCATAGATGAAGAGCGGGTTGTATGCCTTGGCCGGCGCTTCAGCGACGGCCACCGCCGCAGCATGGGCGAAACGGTTGGAGGAACCAATCACAAAGGTATCGAAGACATACTTCGGATTGAGGCGGCCAAATTCATGCGAGGTGCTCGGCAGCATGGGTTGTGGTTTTAGTTCGACGGAAGGATCGGCCACGAGGGACAGTTCGACGGCGGGTTCGGGCTCCGGGTGCAGCGGGACCAGATCGGTGTCGACGTCGATTGCACAACGGATTTCGTCGGAGAAGACGTTCCGGAGGGCGTCGTCGAGGGCTTCCTTCACCTGTGTCTGGAGTACCTCACGGGTGAGTTCATTGGGGACCGCCACCAGCAGGGTTGAACCGATGAGCCCCTGGGCTTGGGCGAGGATGACGAAGCCGCGCTGCCGGGGTGATACCCGGTGATCGTTTTCCAGCAGGCTCACTACGCGCCGCCAGGAACTTCCGACAGTGTTGGCTTGGTTGGCTTCGTCTACTGTCATCAATCAGTTCCTCAAACTTGCTTGCCTAAATTGCCGGCAGCCACAAGTCCCGAACCAGTGTGCTGGCCCCGGCTTAATCCACAGGGTTATGCACAGTCCGTGGATAATCGGCTACTGGGACACTCTAGGGGATCAAATGGGCAGAAGATAGCTGGGTTCTGTCCTGTGGATAATCACACTGCTGTAGTTCGAATTGGGACCCTTTGACACTCGTCATCCACAGGCTGGGAAGGGAGTTAGCCACAGCTGGGGAAACTTTGCGGCGCGACCCCCGGTTTGACTCTGGAGGGCGGCAAGCCCTAACGTTGTGAAGTCCCATGTGTACGCTTTAAGCCTCATTTGAATCTTTCCCGACGCCCAGCGCGTCTTGCGAGTTGAGGTAAGCGGCACATACAAAACTTAGCGTCGACCAGTTCTTCCCCTTGATCGGGTGGGCGCACCTTTGATCCCACTGGAGTAACTAACGTGAGCAAGCGGACTTTTCAGCCGAATAACCGCCGTCGAGCCAAGAAGCACGGCTTCCGCCTTCGTATGCGTACCCGTGCCGGCCGTGCCATCCTGGCAGCCCGTCGTGGCAAGGGTCGCACCGAGCTGTCGGCCTAAATAACTGACTCGTCGGTACACATCCCTGTGCGAGTTTAACGGTGCTGGCCACCCGCAACCGTCTGAGGACATCAACCGATTTTTCAACAACTGTACGTTCCGGTGTCCGCAATGGACGCCGGAACGTAGTGTTATATACGGTAGCCTTGGCTGCCGGTGAACCAAGCCGGATCGGATTCATCGTTTCCAAGAGTGTCGGGAACGCTGTTGTCAGGAACCTCGTTAAGAGGAGACTGAGAGAAGTCGGCGCCTTGTCCTTGCAGAAATACGGCAGCGGGTTCGCGATCGTGGTTCGGGCCTTGCCCGCCGCGGCGGGAGCCGGTTGGGACCAACTGCGATCGGACTATGACGTCGCACTGGAAAACAACATGAAACGGCTGGGCAGCCGCCTTCCTAAGGCTGCTTCGTCAGTTTCTTACGAGACAACACAGGAAGGGACCTCGCGTGCGTAACTTAACTGCCGCCGTCGTCCCTCCTGCAAAATTCGCAGCGGAATGGTTGGGCCGGGCAGTCTGGAATGCGCCCCGCAATATCCTCATCCTGCTGCTCCTGGCATACCGCAAGGTGATTTCACCGCTGTACGGCCAGGTCTGCCGTTTCTTCCCGAGCTGCTCGGCCTATGCCCTTGAAGCGGTCACCGTGCACGGCGCGGTTAAGGGAAGCTGGCTGGCGGCCAAGCGCCTGGTGCGCTGCCACCCCTGGAATGCCGGTGGTGTGGACCATGTCCCCGCCGGTAAATGCGAATGGCCCGCAGACCACACCCCCACAATTGTTGTGATGAACAATCCGGACAAGTATCTGGCTGCTCGGACTGATGGAGAAGGCCGCTCTGCGGCCTGACGAATAGGGATATCGTATGGATTTCTTTGGAACAATCATGTTTCCTTTCAAGTGGCTTGTGTCCGCCATTATGTTGGTCTTCCACGATGGCCTGAGCGTCATCGGGTTGCCTGCCGCCAATGGCTGGACGTGGACCCTATCCATCATCGGGCTGGTGCTGGTGATCCGGGCGGCGCTTATTCCCGTATTCGTCAAACAGATCAAGGCCCAGCGCGGGATGCAGCTCCTGCAGCCGGACCTGAAGAAGCTGCAGGACAAGTACAAGGGCAAAACTGATCAGCTGTCCCGCCAGGCCATGGCCCAGGAACAGATGGCCATGTACAAGAAGCACGGCACCAACCCGTTCTCGGCGTGCCTGCCCATGCTGATCCAGATGCCGTTCTTCTTTGCGCTCTTCCAGGTCCTTTCCGGGATTACGTCGGCGGCAACCAGCGGTGTCGGCATCGGTGCGATGAGTCACGAACAGGTCCTGCAGTTCGATGAGTCGAGCATTTTTGGTGCCCCGCTCTCCGCCACCCTGCTGCACGGTACGCCGGCCGGCGGCAACGTCGTTGCGGTGTGGATCCTCTCGATTGTGATGATTCTGGCGATGACGGCCTCACAGTTCATCACCCAGAAGCAGATCATGGCGAAGAATATGTCCGAGGAAGCCATGGCGAGTCCGTTTATGCGCCAGCAGAAGATGATGCTGTACATCCTGCCGCTGGTCTTCGGCGTCGGCGGGATCAACTTCCCCATCGGTGTCCTGATCTACTGGACCACCACAAACCTGTGGACCATGGGTCAGCAGTTCTTTGTTATTCGCCGCATGCCGACGCCCGGATCCCCCGCCGCCAAGGCCCTGGCTGAGCGTCGTGCCGCCAAGGGCCTGCCTGCCTTGCCGTTGACTAGTGCCAAGAAGGCCGAGGCTGAGTCCGCGGAGGCTGCAGCCGCTGCGGCCCTGGCGGCTAAGAGCCAACGTGTCCAGCCACAACGCAAGAACAGGAAGAGGAAGTAATGTCCGCCGAGAGCACCGAACACGCTATTTCCGCTGATGCCATTAATGAGCAGGGCGAGGCCCTGAGCGGAACCCAGGATGCTGACCGGACCACTGATGAAGGTACCGAAGAATCGGCAGCTGACGAGGGCAAGGGTTCATCCGCCGGTCGGCTGGAAGAAGAAGGCGACGTCGCCGCGGACTACCTCGAGGAACTTCTGGACATCGCCGATATTGACGGCGACATTGACATTGAAGTGCGTAATGGTCGCACGTACATTTCGATTGTTACCGAGGAAGAATCAGCCGGTCTGGAAAATCTGGTTGGTGCGGACGGGGAGGTGCTCGAAGCCCTTCAGGAACTGACCCGGCTGGCGGTTTTGTCCGCGACGGAAAACCGCTCGCGGTTGGTTCTGGATATCAATGGCTACCGGTCCGAGCGGTCCGGCGAACTGCAAAAGATTGCAGACGACGCCGTTGCCTCCGTCAAGGAGTCCGGTAAAGCCGTCGCTCTTGCTCCGATGAGTGCCTATGAGCGCAAAATTGTGCACGACGCCGTTGCCGATCTGGGACTCGTCAGCGAGTCTGAAGGCGAAGGCGCCGAACGTCACATCGTCGTTTCTGCAGACTGATGCCGGCGGATACCTTGATGGTTGAGATAACCGACGCTGAATTGCAGGCAGCACAGACGATCTTTGGTGACCGCCTGAACCTGGCAAAGCGGTATGTGGAGCATCTGGCCACCTCGGGCACGGAACGGGGCCTCATCGGTCCCCGCGAGGTTCCCCGGTTGTGGAGCCGGCACGTGCTGAACTGTGCCGTAATTGAAAGTCAGATTGCCGAGGGAAGCCACGTGGCGGATGTCGGCAGCGGGGCCGGATTGCCTGGCCTGTGTCTGGCCATTGCCCGCCCGGACCTTGAACTGACCCTGATTGAGCCCCTCGAACGCCGCGTGGTTTGGCTTCAGGAGGTCGTCGATGACCTGGGCCTTATTAACGTCACGGTGATGCGCAGCCGGGCAGAGCTGGCGGTTGGGATGGTGAACGCCGACGTCGTGACGGCCCGGGCCGTCTCAGCACTCTCGAACCTTGCCGGCCTGACCATTCCGCTGTTGGCGGGTAAAGGTGAAGTTATGGCGATCAAGGGACGCAGCGCCGGCGAGGAAGTCGAAAAGGCAGCCAAGGTAATCCGCAAGCTTGGTGGCACGCAGACCACTGTATTGCTGGTGGGTGAAGGACTTCTGGAAGAACCCACAACGGTTGTCCGTATCGTTGTGAATAAGACTCAAAAGAAAGCCTAGCGCCCGCCCGGTGCCCTCTGTCCCCTCGGGTAAGAGGTTAGGCTAGTAACCGGCAGCAAGAGCCGAACGAGAGTGAGTGTGTCACAGTGACCAGTAGCGAAGCCTCCACACAGCGGATTCCCCCGTTTGTGTCCCTGGGGTCCGCACGGGCCACGGTTGTGCCCCCGTCGTTCATCGAAACTCTGGTAATCGTCCGGTATCGGTTGCAAAGGCCAGCGGCATGGCTGGTGTTTCACGTGAAACATCGGTAGTTGCCAACGGAAATGTGCTTGATTCCCTTGACGACTCCAGCCCGATTGCCCGGGAGCTCGCGCATGAGAACAAACGGCGTGAACGTCTTCTTGGCCGTGAACTGCCGAAGCCCGAGAAGACCAGAATTTTTACCGTCTCCAATCAGAAGGGCGGAGTGGGCAAGACGACCACAACGGTCAATATTGCTGCCGCCCTGGCCGCCGCTGGCTTGAACGTCCTGGTTATCGACATCGACCCCCCAGGGGAATGCGTCGACAGCGTTGGGAATTGAACACCACGCCGACGTCGACAGCATTTACGACGTGCTCATCAATGACTTTCCTTTGCGGGACGTTGTAGCTCCCTGCCCCGACATTGCGAAGCTGATCTGTGCGCCGGCCACCATCCACCTCGCCGGGGCGGAGATCGAGCTGGTCAGCCTCGTTGCCCGCGAGCAGCGGCTCCGGCGGGCGATTGATGTGTATGCCAAGGAACGCGCCAAGAATGGCGAGGAACGCCTGGATTACATCTTCATCGATTGTCCCCCGAGCCTAGGCTTGCTGACAGTCAACGCGTTTTGTGCTGCCAATGAGGTTTTGATTCCGATTCAGTGCGAGTACTACGCACTGGAGGGACTCAGCCAGCTGTTGAAAAACATCGAAATGATCCAGAAGCACTTAAACGCGGATCTGGTCGTCTCCACGATTCTTCTGACGATGTATGACGGCCGCACCAATCTCGCTGCCCAAGTGGCTGCAGAGGTTCGCGAACACTTCCCGGAACAGGTGCTCGGGGCTGTGGTGCCACGATCGGTACGGATTTCTGAAGCCCCCAGCTACCAGCAGACCGTGATGACGTACGACCCCTCGTCCAGCGGGGCGCTGTCCTATCTTGAAGCCGCAGCCGAAATCGCACAACGTTAGTATCTTTTCGAGAATTGCACTAGCTAGAGTCCGGTGCTGACCGACTCTTCCAATGGAGGGATTTATCCATGAGCGAAAAGCGACGCGGCCTCGGCCGTGGACTTGGGGCACTCATTCCAAGTTCCGCTGCGGCTTCAGGCAACGGCTCCGCGCCGTCCCGCCCCGTGGATCTCTTCTTTCCGGAAGGCCGAAAGCGAACACCCGACGCAGGTGTAGCAGCTGATGAATCAGTCCCCACCGAGGACATCGTGGTGGCGGCGCCGGCGGAGACGTCTTCGCCGGCAGCGGCAGACATTGGTGGGTCGGCGCAATCGCCGTCGAAGCCCGCTTCCGAAACCAGGAAGTCGCCGGTGCGCAAGGTTCCGGATGCTGAGGCTGATTCCCAAAGGCAGGGCCAGGGCGTGGAGCTCGTCGAAGTTCCCGGGGTCCGGTTTGCGGAGATTCCGGTCACCGACATCCATCCCAATCGGAAACAGCCCCGTTCGGTCTTCGACGAGGACGATATGGCTGAGCTGGTGCATTCGGTTCGTGAAATCGGCGTCCTCCAGCCAATTGTCGTTCGTACTTCAACCGAAGTAGGTGGAGAACCTTACGAGCTTGTCATGGGCGAGCGTCGTTGGCGGGCAGTACAGGCTGCTGGGCTCGATACCATTCCGGCCATCGTGCGGGATACGACGGATGATGACCTGCTTCGCGACGCCCTCTTGGAGAACCTCCACCGCAGTCAGCTGAACCCGCTGGAAGAGGCCGCGGCGTACCAGCAGCTGCTGGAAGATTTTGGCACCACACATGAACAACTGGCGGACCGTATTGGGCGGTCCCGACCCCAGGTGTCCAACACACTGCGCCTGCTTAAGCTGCCGCCACTGGTTCAGCGCCGCGTCGCTGCCGGCGTTATCTCTGCCGGTCATGCCCGCGCGCTACTCGCCCTCCCCGACGCCGCCGCGATGGAAAGAATGGCGCAAAAGATCGTTGCCGAGGGTATGTCCGTCCGTGCGACGGAGGAAGCTGTAACGCTGTATCAGAACCCGACAGCGACACCGAAAAACAACATTCCGCGGCCCGGTGCACGGCACGAGCGCCTGGACTATCTGGCGTCCTCACTTTCTGACCGCCTTGATACCAACGTCAAGATCTCGTTGGGGGCGCGAAAGGGGCGTGTCAGCATTGAATTCGCAAGTGTGGAGGATCTAAACCGCATTATGGATGTCTTGACGCCGGGGGCGGCCGGTTAGCGCAGCGACGACACACTGGAAGGGGCCTGTTTCACGTGAAACAGGCCCTTTCTATTGGTAGCGGTGGCGGTTCCGACGCCAGTACGGTGTGCGCGGGCCCGTTGGTTGTTTGGTGGCTCCTGCAATGGCGTCCAATTTGTGCGGACCCAGCTGCCGGCCCCGCCCTTGGAACGCGCACCGTCGTTCAAGTGCCTACGGTGCGACAGCAAGGCTGTCTGGTGGTTAAGGGACGGAGCTGGCCCGCATGCCAAATGCCGGCGGCAACGGCCGTGGACCAACTGGAGATAATAGGACACGCCGGCGGCAGTTGTGCAGTGTCCACTAACTGGGCCACAGTGCCGTGCGCAGGTTTGCGGCTGCGCTGAACACACGTTTCACGTGAAACATGGACTAGGTCTCGCGCAGGTGCCGCAACTGCTGGTGATGCCTTGTCGGCTGAAGCTGCAGAACACTCCGCTCAACCGAAATGACGGTTGGAATTCTCAAATCCATGCCGGCCCAACACAAGAGCACGTGATGCCGCGGGCTACCCGGCCAGACGCAAGTACTAACTCCCAGGCCATCGCCGCAGTCAGGCGGTTTGGGCTTCGGCACTTCCCGAAAGTGGAGACTGGGCCTTCGCATGCTGGACGCCCGGTACCAAGTCTACTTTCAGCTGGTGATTGACTCATTTGTCTCTCGGCTGTTGCTGCAAGGCACGGATTGGGGTGCGGTAGGCGGCGGTAGGCCCCGGTGCCCGCCACTCACACAACCCCGCTGGATCAGCGTCTCATCGCAGCGAACCTAGGGCATGACCAACAGGCCCGGCATGGCCGGGGGTCCCCCATGACTCACAACTTCAGGGCGCTAGGCCATCAGGTCCGGGCCGCAGATCACTGGCAGGTGCGATTCGCAGCGGTCTTGGGTCCCCTTGGAGCGCGCTCTGGACCCCCGCCGCGCATTGACCTCGACACCTGAATTCCGGGCCGCTCTGTGTACGCCTGGAGGCCGTTCACAAGCCCCAGACAGGCATGGGGGCGCACTCCCCATGAACCGGCATTGTGGCCGCAGCGCATTCCTGCCGCCATCCTGTGATCCACCTTCGTTGCCGTTCTGCTTCACCGCGGTCTTGATCCTGCACAGCGGCCGGCACGGTGGTGCAGCATGGCTTTCCGCGCGCCCCAAGCGACAGACATCAGTGTGAGTTTGGAAATGGTGGGGTGCTGCTGGGGGGGTCTGCAAGCCCTTGGGTGGCCGGCCGATCGTACGATGCTTCGAGTAGCGGAGATCGAGGACTCCGCCCGCGTGGAGTTGTGAGGGCCGCTGCAGCCAAATTGTGTGGAGTGGCTATTCGCATTGGTTCTCGCTGCCGTCACGGACGTGAGCGACTGTTGCCTCGCTCACGGGTTACCACCACGTTTTTGTGCGTGCCGCCTCGGCCGCTGGACGGAGTGGCGGACGCCAGACATGGGCCGATGTCGGATGCCTCCAGCTCGGCGGGGTGTTGGTGAAGATTGGGACCGCGGACCCTGAAGTTTGCCTGGGCTGTTATGGTCGGCGGTGGATAACCCGGTGGATAGCGCTGTGGATAAAGTTGTGGATTACTCGACGCCCAGGTCAGGGCCTCGACTCTGCTGGCAGGGCCGGTGGAGCGCCCATTGCGAGCTGCTTCCAATCGAGCGGCAGGACTCCCGTAGCGTTTCACGTGAAACATACCGTGACACTGTTCTGAAGGGACCGAAGACGCCCGGTTGTGCTTACTAAATCCACTGCGGCTGGTTAATTTCCCGCGAATATCCAGACAATCCGCTGTTGATGAAAGCCACCGACTGTACGTGGGTCGATGACCAGAGGCGGCCTCGAATCGCGGGAAATGGCGCGACCGGAGCGAACGTCAAAATGGCTCCCTGAGCGCCGATGGTTTCACCGTGTGATCAGGTTCTCATTCCCTGTGGATAACCCTGTGAGTAACCCCTGTGGAGAAAGCTGTGGGAATCTACCCGGACTGGCGCTATTGGCTATCAGTGGCAGTCTTCGTCCGACTCCCTTCATCACCACCCGGGTGCTACCAGGCCACGCAGGATTAGGGAGGCGCTGGGCATAATCCCAGTCGCTGTGGTTCAACCCCATCCTTCGAAGGCACCAAGAGAAGTGGGGAGGGAGTGGCTTAGGCTGCTGACCTCAGCCTCCCCCATCGGCTGCCGGACAATCGTCATCTGGCAACCCCGGTCCAGGTGCGTTCTAGGGTGTCCGATGTGACAGTTGAGCCCCGCCCCAAGGGTTCCGGTGATGGGTGGGTATCCGCTGGCTGATGAAGCGGGGAGCGGGCTGGAAGTTCCCGTTGGATCCGTGGGCCATCCTAAGACATCCACGGCAGCCAAATATTTCATCCTTTTGCTCGGGATGGTTAGGTCGGCATCCTGGGCGGTCGGTGCAGGCGATCTCGCCGGCGGAAGGAGAGCGTCCAGTGGACTTCGCTACCTACGGTGCAGTCCTTTCGGTGCCGGGACATATCACGGTTCCCCTGTGTCAGTGTTTTCCTATATTCTCTTTGGGTTTTCCATTGTCAGTCTTTCTCTGCAGACTGGAGTGCCACGCACCGGCGTTCGGTGCAAAAGGTGCCACATATAGACGGGCGGTGCCCCGAAGGGCATTGAGACCCCACCTGGAGCACCCGGTCCTTGATCATGACCTGTACCGCGTCTGTGCCCCGCGTCCCGCAGCTGGCTGGCTTGCCCTGAAGATTTTGTGCTCGGTACAGGAAGGGAAACCGCCCGTGCCGCCTGAGTCCCCACATCCTTTCTAGCCGGAGACGGAGACGGCGACGGTGCGTGGGATGAGGTGTTTCACGTGAAACCCTTGGAGTCGTTCCGACGTCGGCGTCCGGTCCACCCGGCTATAGCGCCCTCCCGGCCGCCGCGGTGTTGAATACACGGCCCGGTGCCAACAATGGTTATCAGGAGTGATACGGCTCCGGGGATTTTGTTGCGACCGTTCCTAATTGGTTCCGGTCGGGTCCGCCGCGGTTGAACTATCCTTTTGACCCTTGATGTCCGTTCCGAGCTCCCCTGAGAGCCTATAGGTGACGTTGCGCCTGGACGTACAGCCAGGACTCTTGGCTAGGCGCGAAGTAGTGGGTGGTGCGGATCGCCACGGGTAAACACACCGTGGGAGTAGGCGCCTGGAATCATGGGTGCAGGACGTTTCACGTTAAACATGTGCACCCCGGTGAAACCGCCACCACGCTATCCACGGAGCGCGGCGGGATATGTACTTCACCCCGCGGGGTGGAGGGGTGGCCGTAATCAGGGAACGGGCTGCTGCCAGCTGGACAATCCGGCATCTCGAAACTTGCGCCGGTTAAGCTGCGGCGCCTGCCACTGTCCCCCGGCCCTTTGGAGGCCGAAAGCGCGGAATGATTTGGCGTGGGCCAAGAACTGCTATCCGGTCAGGCCAAGTCCCTATGGAGATGGTGGCTGGCCGCGACGTGGGTGTCGGTGAGATTCTTGCGAGATTTCGATAAGCGCGAGTTCCGAAAGCTCTGCTCACCAGCTGAGAGCAGGCCGAAATGTTTCACGTGAAACGGAATTCACTGAGATCCACAGAAGTTCATCGATCCGGCCCGGCAGCGATCCCTGGGTGTCTTACGTGAAACGCCCTGGTATCAACTCCGACCTCGATGTCCCCGGTTGCACTGCCTCCTCCCCTTCACCGCCGGGGGAACAGGCATCCCCATGGTGCACATTGCTTGTGGAGCAAACTCCCCGGAGAAACAACCGGTAATTGGTGCATTTCACGTCACACGTCGCCCGAAACGCTTCCCATTGAGCTCGTGGGGCGGCGGCGTGGAGCGAACAAGAGATTGAGGCGGAGCGCCAAAATGGCCCCGCTTCCGGGGGAAGGAGGGCCATTCTTGGTGTTGGCCGGTGACACGCACCGCCCCAAACTGGAATCAGGACAGTACGTCCGCGAATTCTTTCTCAAAGAACTGCTTGGGTCGAGCCCCGATGACGGTGCTCTTCACTTCGCCGCCCTGGAAAAGGTAAACAGCCGGGATCGAAGTGATCCCGTACTGGGCTGCGATTGCCGGGTTGTCGTCGACGTTGACCTTAACGACATTCACCTTCTCGCTGTATTCCACCGAGATCTCGTCCAGGATCGGACCAAGCTTGCGGCACGGTCCGCACCATTCGGCCCAGAAGTCCACGATGACCGGCTTGTCAGAAGCCAGTACGTCGGTGCCGAAACTAGCGTCTGTTACTTCTTTTGCGTTGCTCATAGCCTTGTCCTTCTCTTCGGTTGATTTCTGCGCGCGCCGTTCAGGCGGGGAGGTCGGCCAGGTAGTGCTCGACGTCGAGTGCGGCTACACAGCCGGAACCCGAAGCCGTGATGGCCTGGCGGTATGTCGGGTCGATGACGTCGCCTGCCGCAAAAACACCCTTGAGGCTTGTCTTCGAGGTGCGGCCGGCGACGGCGATGGTTCCTTCGGGAGTGAGGTCCAACTTGCCCTTAACAAGGTCCGTGCGGGGATCGTTGCCAATGGCTACAAAAACACCCGTAACGGCAAGTTCGGTCTCTGTGCCCGCCACAAGGTTCTTCAACCGAAGGCCGGTGACCTTGTCTTCACCGAGCACGTCCTCGACGCCGGTGTTCCAGACGAAGCTGATCTTTTCGTGGGCAAGGGCGCGGTCGGCCATGATCTTGGACGCACGCAAGGTCTCACGACGGTGGACCACTGTGACGGACTTCGCGAACTTGGTAAGGAACAGCGCCTCTTCCATAGCCGAGTCACCGCCGCCGATCACGGCGATGTCCTGATCCTTGAAGAAGAAACCGTCGCAGGTTGCGCACCAGCTCACGCCGTGGCCGGATAGACGCTTCTCGTTGGGGAGGCCAAGCTCGCGGTAGGCCGAACCCGTCGACAAAATGATGGAACGGGCGCGGAAGGTCTCCCCCGAGCCAGTGGTCACCGTCTTGATGTCGCCTTCGAGGTCCAGTTCTGTTACATCCTCAAACTGGATTTCGGTACCGAACCGCGCGGCCTGCTTTTCAAAGTTTTCCATCAGGTCCGGACCCATGATGCCGTCCGGGAAACCGGGGTAGTTCTCGACGTCGGTTGTGTTCATCAGCTCGCCGCCGGCGGTTACCGATCCTGCCAGGAGCAGCGGCTTCAGGTTGGCGCGTGCGGTGTACACCGCTGCGGTGTAGCCCGCGGGGCCGGAGCCGACGATAATGACATCACGTACTTCGGACGTGCTGTTTTCTGCGTTGCTCACTGAACGGTGAACCTCTTCCTTTGTCGATGCGCCCGCCTGGGTGGCCGGCCACATGGCACAACTACTGCTAAGCGTTGAATATTCCGGCCTGACACGGTAGGACGCATCGAAGGCCGGGATTCCTGACGGTGGTACCGAGGCGCTACTGGACCTTGATTTCCGCCAGGCGAAGCCCGAATCCGTAGCGCGTCTTGGGTGCAGCGAGCTTGGGCAGGGATTCAATCGAAACGATGACGTACTGCGCAGTGGCCGGCTCCGGCAGGGGCATCGTCAGGTCCGGGGAGGTGAAGCTGTTGCTGCCGACTTTTTTTGCACCATCGAGGGACGGGCGGTCGTTGGTATAAACACTGATGTTTCCGCCCGAGGCGCCCAATTGGCTCAGGGTCACCGACGAGACCTTGGCCGGGGCCTTCAGTTTGACTACGAGTGGAACCTCCGAGGCCAGCCCGCCCCAGTTTTCGGTCGCAAATTCCATGTCCGACCAGTAGCTGGCTCCGTTGCCGTCGACGGTCTTGACCAGGTCGCCGTCGTACGTTGCGGCGAAGTCGAAGTTCCCCAGCCGGGTGACGCCCTCGACGGCGGGCGGGCCGGCGGCCTGCGAAGGGCTGGCGCTGGCTGACGTCTCCGTTGACGTTGGGCTGGGGGCGACGGTGGAAGAAGTACCACCGGCGGCGGGCTGTGGTGTGCTCTTGAACAGGCCACCGAGGTTCGTTACGGCGAGAACCAGCCCGACAACAAGGACCGCTGCCAGTAGTCCACCGACCAGCCAGCGCATGGAGCGGGGCTCGCGGCGCGGCTCGTCGTCCGTGTCGTAGTCTTCCTCAGCAGCCGGATCCTCGGTATTGCGGGCTGAGCCCGGGAAAAAGCCCGGGGCGCGGTCCGCTGCGGAGCCGGTGCCTGCAGAGCCCGCCTGGTTTTGCCGGGGAGCGCGGTCGTTGCCGGTATCCGGGTGATCGTAATCGTCGTCAGACCACAGCGAAACCTTGGGTGACTCGGCGGGATCCTCCGCTGTGGTGCCTCGTTCGCCGGAGCCCGGGCCGCGCCCCTGGACCGGCTGGGGGGCTGTGACCTGCGGCGCAGCCTCTTGCGGTGCGGTCGCGGGGGCATTCGCGGTGGACGCCGCGGCGCCGCCGGCGATTGCAGCAGCGCCGGCAGCAGGCCCCGCGGTCGGACGTGAGGGCATTCGGGTCGCCGCTGCCGGGGGTGCGGCCGGCGGCTGGTTCGTCCCGTAGTTGATGTATCCCGCGTCTACGTCTTCCTCGTCGTAGAGTCCGTCGTAGGTTTCGGGCTCGCTGGAGCGGGGCTGCCCGAAGATTTCACTGCCCAGGGTGTCCGTGAAGAACGGTTCGACGTAGGGCGGATTGGCGGAGACAACCAGGTCCAGCAGGTCAGCGGCCGAGGCGTGGTTGGTGATGAGGTACGTCGTGTCGTCGCTGACACCAAGGTCCAGGATCTGCACACTGCCGGGACGCTCGCCGGTGGCGACTTCCCGTGCACTGTGTGCCACTTGGTCCGCGTTGCCGGGCCCGGCCACAAGGATGCTCACCGCACGGTTGAGTACCTGGTCCACACCGTCCAGCACCAGATCCTGGTCATGTGAGGTCAGTACTGTTGCAGTGACCTTGTAGCGGCCACCAAGTACTGATCCGACATCGATCGGGTGGGACACGGGCTCCTCCTAGACTGTCCGGGAGCCGCTGAACTGATCACGTCGTCAGTAACCGCAGATCGCCCGGTAAGCCGGTGGACCCTTGGTCTGCAACTCCCCTTGTTAGTCTTCGATCCTAGCCGATGCACTGTCCCGGCCGCGGACGCGCAGCGCTGCGAATCCCGCCGTCTGCTATTTTTTCTTCCTGCCGCCGAACGGAAAATAGGGGTTGTGGCCCACCGGGCCCTGGTACGTCCTGCGCCCGGGCAGGGGAACGTCACCGCTCAGGCCGCCCTCAGCGGTGCTGGGCAGGTCCTCGGCGGGGAGGTAGCCGCCGTCGGGTCCGCTGTGGGCTGAGCGTTCGTCCTGTTCAGCCAGATCGGGGCCGGCGCGGAAGGATGCGGCGTCGAATTCCCCGGAAATCCTCGGGATGAGTCCGGTATCCACCGATACTGTGGCGCGCTCCGGTTTCGGGTGCGCCGCCGCAGCGCCGTCGGGAAGAGTCCCGGCATCCTGCGGAACAACCGACCGGCGGCGCAGGCGGCCGATCAGTGGCTGAAGCAGGTCGCTCAGCTCGGTCACCCGGAAGATCTTGAGCAGCAGCAGATAAGCCGCCAGCATAACTGGCCCGACGACGATGATGCTCACTAGGGCGGCAATGGGACTGCTCCAGGCGAAGCCATCGGGGGTGTAGCTGCCCAACAGCCACAGGGCAACCGCTCCGGCCGCCGCGGAACCCAGCGCGGCGTAGCCCATCCGAATGTAGGCATTGGCGATCCGCGGGCCGTCCAGGTGGCCCAGGAGGCGCCGCAGGAAGACTGCGCTGACGATTACGGAGAGGATGTTGCCGCCGGTGTACAGGAGTGCAATCGCGAAGATGATCTGGCCGAAGGGGAGGAACTGGATGGCAAAAGCGGTAACCACATTGACGATGGCCAGGACCAGTTGGATGAAAAACGGTGTCCTGGCATCTTCATTGGCGTAGAAGACGCGGGACATCATAAAATTGGCGCTCATAAACGGCGTGCTGAGGGCCAGGATGGTCAGCGTTTGGGCCAGCATAACGCCGTCCTGGGGCACCCCGCCGGAGAAGAACATGCCCAGCGGTCCGGCTAGGGCAAACAAGGCAAGGGCACACAAAAACCGTCGCCACGGCCATGGTTCGCAGCCCGTGCGAGAGCGCGTTGCGCAGCGCCACACGATCGCCGTCCTGCGAGGCACGCGTCATCCGGTTGAACAGCACAGTGGCCAGGGACAGGGCAATGATGGAATGCGGGAGCAAGTAAAGCTGGCTCGCCACCTCCAGCACAGCATTGCCCGGCAACGAGCCTGCGGCCGGATCCCCCGTCTGCTCCAGCCTGAGCCGTTCCGCGCCCGGGATCGTGGCGATACGCATGACATAGAGGAAAGCAAGCTGCCCGACGGCGGCCGTCGCGAGGGTCCAGACACTGAGCTTGGCGGCCTGGCCCAGCCCAACCCCGCGCCAGCCGAAACGCGGGCGCAGTCCGAGCCGGAGCCTGAACACCGGAATCAGCAGGATGGCGGTCTGGGCAATGACGCCAATTGTCGAGAATCCGGCCACCAGCACTGTCTGGGTCGAGTCCCACGTGTCCAGGGTGTGAGAGTTGGCCGCATTGGTGCCCATAATCCCAATGAACATCCCCAGCCCGGCGATTGCCACGATGTTGTTCAGGATCGGCGCCCACATTGCCGGACCGAACGCTCCGTGGGCATTAAGGACCTGCGTCAGGAGGGCGTACAGGCCGTAGAAGAAGATCTGCGGCAGGCACCAGAACGCGAAGGACACCGCCAGTGCTTTCTGCTGCGGCGAGTAACCCTGAGTGGTCAGTTCAATGACCGAAGGCGCCAGCAGCGTTACCGCCAGGGTCAGGCCCAGCAATACCAGGACGGCCAGCGTCAGCAACCGGCTGATGTAATCAGCGCCCCGGTCGGCGGCCTTGCTTGCCTTGATGATCTGGGGCACCAGCACGGCGTTGAACACCCCGCCGGCGACCAGCAGGAAGATCAGGTTCGGCAGGTTGTTGGCATTGATAAAGGTGTCGTTGACGGTGGAGCCCAACCCGAGTGCGGCTGCCAGCAGCCACGTCTTGGCAAAGCCCAGGAAACGCGAAACCAGCGTGCCGGCGGCCATGATGGCGCTGGAACGGACTTCTCCGGATTGGACAGCTTGGGAGTCGGCAGGGCCGGAGGGCGCGGGGGTGGGTTTGGCAGATGACATTAGCTTCATCGTCTCACCCGAATGTGGCTTTGTGCGCTATCCGGGCCGCAATGCGGGGCGGGCGAGGCCCTAGCGGTGGTCCGGAAGGACATCCTTGGCGAGGTCGGCGATGCGGCGCTCGTTCGGGAAAGAAAGCTTCCGGGCCAGTTCGTGAATGGGAACCCAGGCGACGTCCACGGCTTCTTTATCCGGATCGTTCTCGATCGTCAGGTCACCGCCGGTGGCCTGCAGCAGATAATGGTGGACGGTTTTGTGCACGCGGTGTCCGCTGACCGTAAACCAGTAGTCGATGCTGCCCAGCGGGGCGAGGATCTTGCCCTCGATGCCGGTTTCCTCCGCGATTTCACGGACGGCGGCTTCCTCGTTGCTTTCCCTGCCCTCCGGGTGACCCTTCGGGAGGCACCATTCCAGCCGCCCGCCGCGGTTTAGGCGGGCAATAATCGCTACGCGGAGTTCGGCGTCGGTGGTGTCCACCACAACGCCGCCGGCCGAAATTTCCTCGACAGTAGGGAGGGACGCCTGCCCGGAGTGCTGCACCGGCGCGACGTTGGCACCGATTGCCGATGGCAACGGTGCGTTTGTCCTCCTGCCGGGAGCGCTCGGTACGGGGTGGGCCATGATGTCCACTCTAACGACTCTTGCCCGCACTTGATGACCTGAACATGGCAGGAAAGTGGCCGCCAGGGAAAGTCGGACGCTTGTTCCCGCTCCCTCGTGGGGGCCAGCAGCCGGACTCGTAAGGCTTTCGGTGTGGTGCTGGCCGGGATTTCTGCCAAGTTTAAGAAACTATGGCGCACGCACATCACGAGATTTACTCGCACACCGTTGATTTCCAGGTAGACCCGGTGGTCCTGGAGCTCGGGCAACGGTTTGTCGACGCCGGCCACGAGCTCTCCCTGGTGGGCGGACCCGTTCGCGACCTTTTCCTGGGCCGGACTTCCCCGATCTGGATTTCACCACCGACGCCACTCCGGACCAGACAGTTGCCCTCATCAAGAAATGGGCTGATAACTTCTGGGAGATCGGGCGGGCCTTCGGCACCATCGGGATGCGCAAGTCGGGCTTCCAGATCGAAATCACCACCTACCGCGCCGAAGCCTATGATCCCGATTCCCGCAAACCCGTCGTCGCATTCGGAAAGTCGTTGACGGATGACCTGCTGCGCCGCGACTTCACGATCAACGCCATGGCATTGCGCCTGCCGGCGCTGGAACTCGTGGATCCATTCGGCGGAGTACGCGACCTGCAGGCGCTAATCCTCGCCACCCCGGGCGCGCCGGAAAGTTCCTTCTCCGATGATCCGCTGCGTATGATGCGTGCTGCCCGTTTTGCCGCGCAGCTGGGAATCACTGTGCACGAGGATGTCCGCGCCGCCATGTCCCGGATGGCAGAACGAATCACCATGATCTCGGCCGAACGCGTTCGCGATGAGCTGGTCAAACTCATTTGCGCCCCGCACCCCCGGTCCGGAGTGGACCTGCTCGTGGACACGGGACTGGCCGGCTTTGTCCTTCCTGAGGTCTCGGCCCTGCGGCTGGAGGCGGATGAACACCACCGGCACAAGGACGTCTACCAGCACTCGCTCCAGGTCCTGGAGCAGGCGGCTGCACTTGAAACAGCCAGCGACGGCGCCGTGCCGGGTCCGGACTTTGTGCTGCGGTTCGCCGCGTTGATGCACGACGCCGGCAAGCCGGCCACGCGCCGTTTCGAAGCGGGCGGCGCCGTGAGCTTCCGCCACCACGACATGGTCGGGTCCAAACTGACGTCAAAACGAATGAAGGCGCTGCGCTTCGACAACGACACCACCAAGGCTGTGGCCAAGCTGGTGGAACTGCACATGCGCTTCTATGGCTACGGCGATGCCGGCTGGAGCGATTCCGCCGTCCGACGCTATGTCACCGACGCCGGTCCGCTCCTGGAGCGGTTGCACCGGCTCACCCGCTCGGATGTGACCACCCGAAACCAGCGCAAGGCCGAACGGCTTTCCTTCGCCTACGACGACCTTGAGGCCCGGATTGCGGCGCTGCGCGAGCAGGAATCCCTCGAGGCCGTCCGCCCGGACCTGGACGGCGGCCGGATCATGGAAATCCTGGGACTCAAGCCGGGACCCGTCGTCGGCCGGGCCTACAATTTTCTCCTGGAGGAACGGATGGAGCACGGGCCGCTGGATGCCGATGTGGCCGAGGCCAAACTTCACCAATGGTGGGCAGCCCAGCCCGAGTCCGCCCTCCCACTTTCAACCGAGGAGTCCTAAGTGATTGCACCCTCCAACAGTCCCCGTCCGCAGCTGTGGATCCTCCGGCACGGCGAAACCGAGTGGTCCAAGAGCGGCCAATACACCGGCCTCACCGACGTGCCGCTCACAGTGGAGGGCGAGCAGCAGTCCGTTGAGGCGCGCAAGGTACTCGACGCCGTCGACTTTGACCTGGTGCTGACTTCACCGCTTCGCCGGGCCCGGCGTACCGCGGAACTGGCTGGATTTCCCGACGCGCAGCTGGAACCCCTCGCGGTTGAATGGGATTACGGCGATTACGAGGGGATCAGCTCGGACCTCATCCGCAAGGACAACCCGGAGTACCTGATCTGGACCCACGACGTGCCCAACGGCGAATCGCTGGATGACGTTGCCGCGCGCGCAGACAAGATCGTGGCCCGGGTGCTGGAATCCGGCCTGGATAATGTGTTGATCGTGGCCCACGGACACTTCTCCCGGATCCTCACCGCGCGGTGGTTGGGGCTCGATGCGCACGAAGGACGCCACTTCGTCCTGGGAACCGCCAAAGTCTGCACACTCGGTTGGGATAAAAAGACGCCGGCAGTGGTCCGCTGGGGCCTATAAATACTGTTTATAAAACAACTCCAAGAAAGTTTATGAATTCACTGGTCAAGCGCTGGATTCATGGTGTAATTTTAATTCTGACCCCAGGGCTTGCTGCCGGGGTCAAGGCGCAGGTCGCCCGGCCGACCAGCCGGAGCCACGGCACAACAGAAAAGGAGGTTGGGAGAATTGATTACTTTGACTAGCGGACGGATGTACCTCGTCACTGCCACCCCGGCCTCTGTCGCTGAACCGCGCCCGAATTTTGGCCCGACTGCCTCCTGAATCTTCTGCTCGCGGCCTAGTTTCTTGTAGCTGGGCCCCCAGCCGGGATAACACCGCCACCGCCCGTCCCGGCAGTGGCGTGACAACGGACCAAACCGGACGGAACCACGTGGTTTCGCAGCATCCCTAAAGTTCGGAACCCAGCTTCTTGTTGGGGTTGCCGCTTTCCGCGCCCAGGAGCCACTTTTTCGCTTTAGCGAAATTCCCTAAAGGACCACGGCTTTTCCGTGCCCCATTACGGCCTTTTCTTCCATATTTAACAGAGGCCTTAATTGGCATGCCCAATTACTCCCCATTCCAGTAGCACCAATGAAAGGTCCATCGTGACTATCGCCAGTACCACTCCCCGGCCGCGCGGCGCCAACCACCGGAGGGAGGTGACCGCCATGAAGAAGAAACTCCAGAGACTACTGCAGCTGAGCCTCAGCCCTGGCGCACGGCGAAAGACGCAGTTCAACGGCCCGCTCCTGGACCAGAAGCGGGAAGACGTCTTTCTCACAATGCACCGGATCGGGTTCATCCGCTGAGGCAGGTTCGCGCCATCGAAGGAGGACCTGATGCCTGACAACGGAACTGATCCGCAAGGAGCCCACGCGGCGACGCGTGGGCTCCCCCGTTTAACTGCCCGTTCAAGAAACTCCGGCGCCACTCCCGCGGGCACCGGCCCTGCCCGGCGCGGTCAGGCGCCTCCACCCCGGTATGCTCAGGGACATGCAGGAGACTAAGCCGCCGGAGCACCGCAGACGTGTCCGGCTGGTTATCCCCAGCCGCAGCGATGCCCTGCTAAGGAACTTTACGGAGCTGGTCGGCGGACCGATGGGCCGCCGCTGCGCCCCCGGCGTCATTTCCCCGGATTTTTTACCGTCGAACGCGTCCTGATCATGCTGACCGTCCTGGCAGCCGTGCTCGGCATCCTCATCAAGTCCTACTGCCGCACCAACGGCTGGGAAACCCCGGGTCAGTTCTACGCGACCTGCTATTCGGACTTCCCTGAGCTGTTCAAGAACCGCGGGCTGGGAGACGGTGCCTTTCCCTTCATCACCCCGGGGACATTTTTCGAATACCCCGTCCTGATGGGATTCATCGCCGGCAGCACCGCCGTGCTGGTACCCGGCGGGGGCGTTTCGGCGGCCCGGATTCTTGCCTACTTTGACATCAACGCCACCCTGATCGCCGCCGTCTGGATCATTACGGTGCTCGCCACGGCACGGATGGCCCGCCGACGGCGGTGGGACGCGGCCATGGTGGCGGTGGCTCCCGGTATTATCCTGGCCGGAACCATCAACTGGGACATGTGGGCGGTAGGGCTGCTGGCTCTGGGCATGTATTGCTTCTCCCGGAACAAGCTCGTGCTGGCCGGGATCTTCATCGGACTGGGCACCGCAACCAAGCTCTACCCGCTGCTGATCCTGGGGGCGGTCCTGCTCCTGGCGCTGCGCACGGGCAAGGTACGGGCGATCCTGGTGACTGCCGGTGCCGGCGCTGCCGCGTGGCTGGCAGTCAATGTTCCGGTCGCCGCCGTTAACCCGGAGGGTTGGAGATACTTCTACCAGTTCACCGAGGACCGGCCCGCCGGCTACAGCTCGCCCTGGTTTGCCTACAACCTCGTCGCCGGCCGCCTCGGATGGCAACCCCTGCAGGCGGAGGCGATCAACACCCTCGCCCTGAACCTGTTTGTGCTTGCCTGTGTGCTGATCGCGGTGCTGGCCCTTGCAGCGTCCAGGCGTCCCCGGCTCGCGCAATTGGCGTTCCTGATTGTTGCCGCGTTTATCCTGACCAACAAGGTGTACTCACCCCAGTTCGTCATCTGGCTCATCCCGCTGCTGGCCCTGGCCCGGCCGAGGTGGCGGGACTTCCTGATCTGGCAGACCGTCGAGGGCCTGCATTGGGCGGCAGTCTGGATGTATCTGGGCCAGGTGACGAGCGGCGGGGTCTCCCAGCACAATATTGATATGCCCTACTACGTCCTCGCTGTGGCCTTCCATATGATCGCCATTGGCTACCTGATGGTGCGGGTAGCCTGGGACATCTGGGACCCCGGCTATGACGTGGTCCGCCGCCAAGGCATGGATGACCCGCAGGGCGGCCCGTTCGACGGCGCGCCGGACAGGTTGCGGGTGGACCTGTTCCACCCCACTGCATCCGTTCTGACCTGGCGTAAGGAATCAGCGGATGCCTGATGTCGCAGTTGTGGGATCAGGACCGAACGGGCTTGCCGCGGCCGTGACCTTGGCCCGCGCCGGACTGAAGGTGCACGTTTACGAGGCGGCGCCGACACTGGGCGGCGGTCTGCGCACCGGGGAACTGATGGAGCCCGGCCACTTTCATGATGTCTGCTCGGCAGTGCACCCGATGGCCTTGGCCTCGCCTTTCTTCCGGCAGTTCGAGCTGTCCCGCCGGATCCGGCTGGAGGTTCCCGACGTTTCGTACGGGACACCTCTCGACGGCGGCCAGGCGGCCCTTGCGTACCGCTCACTCGAGCGCACCGCTGCCGGCCTGGGCCGCGACGGCGTGGCTTTCACGCGGCTCATGGCCCCGTTGGTGGACCGTGCCGATGGCGTCACGGACCTGGCCTTGAACCAGCTTCTGCGCCTGCCCAAGGACCCGATGGCGGCAGCCCTGTTCGGTGCCCGGGTGCTGGAACAGGGCTCGCCGCTCTGGCGGGCACGGTTCCGGGAGGAGCTGGCCCCAGCGCTGTTGACCGGCGTCGCGGCGCACGCAGTCTCGAAGCTGCCGGCCCCGGCGGCGGCCGCAGCCGGCCTTATGCTGGCGACGCTGGCCCACACGGGGGGCTGGCCTGTTCCGATAGGCGGATCCGCGGCAATCGCCCAGGCCATGGTGGCGGACATCAAAGCGCACGGCGGAGATGTGGAAACAGCTGCCAGGATAGGGTCCCTGGCGGAGCTTCCACCGGTCCGGGCGACGTTACTGGACGTGGCACCGCCGGGGCTGCTGGCTCTGGCGGACGGACGGCTCCCGGAACGGTACCGGCGCGCCCTG
Organism: Arthrobacter sp. H16F315; assembly: GCF_024124825.1. GTDB lineage: Bacteria > Actinomycetota > Actinomycetes > Actinomycetales > Micrococcaceae > Arthrobacter. The sequence continues at coordinate 910,915 of NZ_JAMXSS010000002.1, forward strand.
GAGTCGTTCCGGTTCGGCGACGCGGCCTGCAAGGTCGACTTCATCCTGTCCGGACCCGTCCCCTGGGCCGCGCCCGGACTGGCCGATGCCGGCACCGTCCACGTCGGAGGCACCCGGGCCGAGATGGCCGAAGCCGAAAACCTTGTCGCCGCGGGCCGGCATCCGGACCGGCCCTACGTCCTGGTCTCGCAGCCATCACGCTTCGACGCCGGCCGGGCACCCGCGGGCCGGCACATCCTGTGGAGCTATTGCCACGTGCCGGCAGGTTCCACCGTGGACATGGCCGAAGCCGTAACAGCCCAGCTGGAGCGCTTCGCCCCCGGATTCCGCGACCTCGTCCGGAGCCGCCACGTCACGACGGCGGCCGGCCTGGCAGGGTATAACGAGAACTATGTCGGCGGTGACTTCAGTGCCGGAATGATGGACCTCCGCGGGATCATCAGGCGGCCCGTCCTGGGCACCGTACCCTGGCGCACGCCGCTGCCGGGCGTGTACCTGTGTTCGTCCTCCACACCTCCGGGTCCCGGGGTGACCGGGATGCCGGGGTACCATGCCGCTAAATATGCCTTGAAGGACATATTCGGGCTCACGCTGCCTTCGCTCGCACTTTAGGCGCCAGCATCCACGAGCCCGGCACAGGCCGGCCCAGGGTCCGCCGGCCTCCCGCTACGGGAACAGCTGATCGTCGGCAAGGACCATGTGACACGTGATTCTTCCGCTGGCCGGTGCATAATGGCGCGATGGGGAACTCATCAAAACTTTCACTTGCCCTGGTTGGGCTCATACTTGGCGGCTCGTTGGTGGGCTGCTCCGATGGCCGCGCCGGCGCGCAGGATGCGGCGAAACAGCTTGCTTCCGCTGTCGCGGCGCTCGACGTCGCGGCAGTGCCGTTCGAAGGCAAAGACTCCGGAGCGGCCAACGAACAGCTAAAAGAGGTGTTCAAGGCGCTGGATCCGGCCAAGCCTTCAGTCGTGACGGGCGAGCTGAAACTGGACAAGGACACCGCTACGATCCCGCTGGACTACAGCTGGAAGATCGGCACCGGCGAGTGGAAATACACCACATTCGCCCAGCTCAAAAAATCGGGCGACAAGTGGCTCACCGTCTGGAACCCGGCATCGCTGGTGCCGGAACTGGCAGACGGCGAAGTCCTCGGGACCATGTCCCAGTCCCCGGCGCGGGCTGACATTCTGGGTGCTGGGGACGCCAAGCTGGTTACCTACCGGCCGGTGGTGAACGTCGGCATCGACAAGCCCCGGCTGGGGACCGCCGATCCCGCTGCGTCCGCCACCCGGCTCGCCCAACTGGTGGGAGCCGACCCCGCCGCCTATTCCCAACAGGTCGCCGCGGCCGGTGCCGAAGCCTTTGTCCCGGCCATTACCCTGCGCCAGGACGGCCAGAGCATCACGGACGATCAAATTGCCGCGATTCCCGGGGCCCGGGCTATCGCTGACTCCCTTCCGCTGGCACCGACCCGAACGTTCGCCCGCGCACTTCTGGGCACTGTGGCCGAGGCCAACGCCGAACAAATTGAAAAGTCCGGCGGGGCACTCAAGGCCGGCGACACCACGGGAACCGGCGGACTGCAGCAGCAGTACGATGCCCAGCTCCGCGGCACCGACGGTATCCAGGTCTTCGCGGAAAAAGCCGGCCTCTCGGCCGAAGAACGGCAAGGGCTGCTGAACGGCGGACGCCGGGGCTTGTTCCAAGTGGAGATCACGCCGGGGACGGCGCTGAAGACCACGCTGGACCCGGCCCTGCAGCAACTGGCCGAGGATGTTCTGGGCAAGGTCGCACCGGCGTCGGCCATCGTGGCGCTTCGGCCCTCCAGCGGCGCGGTGCTTGCCGCCGCTTCAGGCCCGGGAAGCAACGGCTACGACACTGCCATGCTGGGCCAGTATGCCCCCGGTTCCATCTTCAAAATCGTGGATTCCCTGGCCATGATCCGCAACGGTATAACTCCCGATTCGATCGTTGAGTGCCCCGCAACATTGTCCGTCGACGGCCGTACGTTCAAAAATGCCGAAGGCTATCCGGCGGCTTCCCTGGGTTCCGTGACCCTGCGGGACGCTTTTGCGCACTCTTGCAACACGGCCTTTATCAATGCCCGCGATACTGTCAGCCAGGCCCAGCAGGAATCCGCGGCCACCTCCTTGGGCGTGGCCGTGGAAGCTCCCGGTCTTGGAGCCGGCGCGTTCCTTGGCTCTGTCCCCGGGACCGCCGAAGGCACCGAGCACGCCGCGTCGATGATCGGCCAGGGCAAGGTGCTGATGTCTCCGCTTTCAGCGGCCATTATGGCCGGATCCGTCGCCAAGGGCGCTCCCGTTTCCCCGCAGCTCGTGCTGAATCCCAACGCCGGCGACGATGCCACCCGGGCCGCCGGTGCGACGGCCGAGCCGACGGCGACATCGGCTGGCCCGGCGTCGTCAGCTCCGGCGCCGGCGAAAGCCTCGGGGACGCCGGTGACCGCGGCCGAGGCCGCCTTGCTCTCGGACATGATGCGGGCCGTCGTGACCTCCGGACATGCGGGCTTCCTCGCATCCGTTCCCGGAGCGCCGGTGGGGGCCAAGACCGGGACCGCAGAGTTCGGCAAGGACGATCCACCCAAGACCCACGCCTGGATCGTGGCGGTGCACGGCGACCTTGCTGTTGCTGTCTTCGTCGAGGACGGCGGACTCGGCGCCACGACCTCCGGCCCGCTCCTGAAGGAGTTCCTCACCGCTGCGGGCTAGGGCGCCCCCGGCGGCGCGTGTGTGCCGTGGGAGGATGGAAGGGTGGCTCATATTGACGTTTCCAACATCGATTACTTCCTCTCCGACGGCACACAGCTGCTCAACGGTGTGACCTTCAAGGTTCCGGACGGCACTAAAACTGCTCTGATCGGACCCAACGGAACCGGCAAAACAACGCTGTTCAGGATCATCTCAGGAGACCTTGTCCCGGACGAAGGTGTGGTCGGGCGCTCCGGCAACATGGGAATTATGCGGCAGTTCGTGGGTCAGGTCCGGGATGATTCAACCGTCCGTGACCTTCTGGTCTCCGCAGCGCCTCCCGCCCTGGCAGCCGCCGCCCGCGCCGTCGACGAGGCCGAACTGGCGATGATGGAGCACGACGACGAGCCCACCCAGATGAAGTATGCCCAAGCCATTGTGGACTGGGGCGACGCCGGCGGGTACGACGTCGAAACGGTCTGGGACGAGGTCTGTATGGCTGCCCTGGGGCTCCCCTTTGACCGGGCGCAGCACCGGCCCGCGTCCAGCCTCTCCGGCGGTGAACAGAAGCGCCTGGTGCTGGAGGCACTCTTCGCCGGCCCGGACCCGTTGCTGCTGCTGGATGAACCGGACAACTACCTTGACGTTCCCGGTAAGCGCTGGCTCGAGGCGAAGCTCAACGAATCGAAAAAGACAGTCCTCTTCATCAGCCACGACCGTGAGCTGCTCAACAATGCAGCGGGCCGCATCGTCACCCTTGAACCGGGTATCAACGGTGCCGGGGCCTGGATCCACGGCGGCGGGTTCGGGACCTACGTGGAGGCCCGAGCGGACCGGAACGCGCGGTTCGAGGAGCTCCGGAAGCGCTGGGACGAGGAGCACGTGAAGCTCAAGGAACTCGTCAACATGTACAAGAACAAGGCCGCGTTCCGCTCGGACATGGCAAACCGGTACCACGCCGCCCAGACCCGGCTGGCGAAGTTCCTCGAAGCCGGCCCGCCCGAGGCGCTGCCGATCGAGCAGAACGTGCAGATGCGGCTCAAGGGCGGGCGCACCGCCAAGCGCGCCGTCGTCGCCGAGAAACTGGGCCTCACCGGTTTGATGAAGCCGTTCTCGACAGAAGTATGGTTCGGCGACCGAGTCGGCGTCCTGGGTTCCAACGGCTCCGGCAAGAGCCATTTCCTGCGGCTGCTGGCCACTGGCGGCACCGACCCGGAGCGGGAGCACCTGCCGGTTTCCGACGTCGACATCGCCGAAGTACCGCATGACGGAACGGTGAAGCTGGGCGCCCGCATCCGGCCCGGTTTCTTCGCCCAGACGCACGTCCGCCCGGACCTGCTGGGCAAGACCCTGCTCGAAATCCTGCACCGCGGAGACGAGCACCGCTCGGGGATGGGGCGCGAAGCCGCCGCCGGTGCACTCGACGGATACGGCCTGGCCCCGCAGTCGGAACAGAAGTATGAATCCCTCTCCGGCGGGCAGCAGGCCCGCTTCCAGATCCTGCTGCTGCAGCTCTCCGGCGCCACGTTGCTGCTGCTGGACGAACCTACGGACAACCTGGACCTGCATTCGGCCGAAGCGCTGGAACGCGCCATCAACCACTTCGAGGGCACCGTCCTGGCGGTGACGCACGACCGCTGGTTCGCACGGACCTTCGACCGCTTCCTGGTCTTTGGCTCCGACGGCAAGGTCTACGAATCGGCCGAGCCGGTCTGGGACGAAAAGCGCGTCGAGCGCGCCCGCTAGCCACAAGCCCGCGGACGGAGTTCGTCGACGCTCCCTCCTTTCCTGCAGGTTTTGCGCCAACTACTCCGTAAACAGCCCGGACGGCTGTTCGGCCTCCGGGCCGGCGGTTCCTCCCATGGCAGCGACCAGCCGCTCACGGGCGCGCCCCAAGTGTTCGTCGAGGAGCACGGCGGCAGCCTCGCCCTGTCCGGCCCCGATCAGTTCGAGGATTCTCTGGTGTTCGGCCTGGATCAGCGCGGTGTCCAGGAGGTGCAGGGACTGAATCCGGACCATGCACAGCCGCACCTCACCCACGAGCGAGCGGTACATCCGGCTGATGCGTTCATTGCCCACAGCGTCGATCAGGCTGGTGTGGAACCGCATGTCCGGTTCGACGACGTCGATCGGGGCGCCGGTCTGAACCGCCGCGATGTCGCGGTTGGCCTGCACCGCCGCTTCGGGCACTTCCCGCGCGGTTGCGAGCCGGCGCAGCACTTCGCTCTCCAGATACGCGCGGGCGAGATAGATGTCCCGCACGGAGTCCGGGCCGAGTTCGACCACCCGGGCGGTCTTATGGGCTCCCCGATCCAGCAGCCCTTCGCCGACCAGCTTCTCGATCGAGGCCTTCGCAGTCGGCCGCGCCACGTCGTAGGAGGAGGCGACCTCCGACTCTGTCAGGGCGTCGCCGGACCCAAGCTCGCCGGCGAAGATCCGGTTCCGCAGATCCGAGGCGACCGCGTCCACGATCGAGACTGCTGCAATTCGGCCGGCCACCGGAGCTCCCATTCCGCCAAGAGTTTCTTGTTCAATCCCAATCTTGCCAGACAAGACAACTGGTCAGGCTTGACCAGCATGTGCACTTGTAAGACAATCGTAGGGCGCCACGGAGTTGTGACGCCTAACACACTATGGAGACATATGTTTCAGCAGATCCTCGATCCCATTGCCGGGTCACTGGTGATTTCAGCCCTTTGCGCGGCACTTCCGCTCGTCCTGCTCTTCGTTCTACTGGGCGTCTTCAAGGTGAAAGCCCCCGTGGCGGCCCTTGCCAGCCTGGCCCTGTCCCTCCTGCTGGCCATCGTCGGCTGGCAGATGCCGGTGAACCAGGCCCTCAGCGCTACCGCGGCCGGCATCTTCTACGGCTTGTTCCCTATCCTGTGGATACTGGTCAACGCCCTCTGGATTTACCGGCTCACCGTGGCCACCCCGTGGTTCGAAGTGCTGGGACGCACCATCCGTTCCATCTCGAACGACCTGAGGATCCTGTCAATCCTCATCGCCTTCTGCTTCGGCGCCCTGCTGGAATCCCTGGCCGGATTCGGCGCGCCGGTGGCGATCTCTGCCGCCATGCTGATGGCAGCCGGCATGAAACCGCTGAAATCCGCAGTGGTCTCGCTGCTGGCCAACACCGCTCCCGTGGCCTTCGGCGCGATGGCCGCGCCCATCATCGCCCTGAACGGCGTCACGGGCCTGCCGCTGAATGATCTGTCCTCCATGGCCGGGCGTCAGACGCCGTTCATCGCGCTGATCGTGCCGCTGCTGCTGGTGTTCATCGTCGACGGCCGCCGCGGCGTCAAGCAGACCTGGCCCGTGGCCCTCGTGGCGGGCGCCGCCTTCGGCGTCGCCCAGTTTGTCACGTCCAACTTCTTCGCCGTGGAACTGACTGACGTTGTCGCCGCCGTCGTGACCGTGGCGGCCGTGCTGCTGATGCTGAAGTTCTGGCAGCCGAGGGAAACCGTCGGGATGGACGGGTCCTCCGCCGAGAGGGCCCCGGAAGCTGTGCACGCCGCTGCTGCCGCAGCGACCGGAAGCACTTCCCGGGACGGCGGGTCCGCGGCCGTGACCGCCGCCGCCCCCGGCACCCCCGTTCCGACCGATAACTCCCGGCCCGAACCCCGGCAGATCTGGATGGCGATCGCTCCCTACCTGATCATCATCGCGGTGTTCTCCGTGGCCCAGCTTCCGTTCGTCAAGATCTGGTTGGGCCAGGTCGGCAGCGTGACCTTCGCCTGGCCCGGCCTGGACCTCACAGATTCGGCCGGCAAACCGGTTGCGGCCACCAAGTTCAAGCTCGACCACCTCAAGGCGACCGGCACCCTGCTGCTGCTCTCCGGGCTGATCACCATGGCGCTGTACAAGATCACGGCGTCCCAGGGCCTGCGCATCTACAAGGACACGTTGGTCCAGCTGCGCTGGACCATCGTCACCGTCACCGCCGTCCTGGGCCTGTCCTTCGTGATGAACCTGTCCGGCCAGACCACCACCCTGGGCTTCGCGCTGGCCTCCGCGGGCGGCTTCTTCGCCATCCTCTCGCCACTGATCGGATGGATCGGCGTCGCCCTGACCGGCTCCGACACCTCCTCCAACTCCCTGTTCGGCCAGATGCAGGCCACCGCAGCAGCGCAGACCGGCCTGTCACCGGTGCTGATGGCCGCCGCCAACTCCTCCGCCGGCGTGATGGGCAAGATGCTGTCGCTGCAAAACCTGGCCGTTGCCGCCGCGGCCGTGGGGCTTGACGGCGCCGAGGGGACCCTCTTCCGCAAACTCATCGGCTGGAGCCTGGGCCTCCTGGCACTCATCACCGTGCTGATCTTCCTGCAGTCCACCCCCGTGCTCGGCTGGATGGTCCCCTGATGGCTCCCCTGGACCTGGCCCGCCTCCGCTCGGCAGTGCAGGACCCCGCCCAGGTGAAGACCCGGGCGATCGACCTGCACGCGAATGCCCATGACGCCTCGCACTTCCTGCTGATCCCGCAGGCCGTCGTCACGGCAGGGAGCGCCGCCGACGTCGGCGGGCTGCTGCGCGCCAGCGCGGCCCAAGGAGTGCCGCTGACTTTCCGCTCCGGCGGCACCAGCCTGAGCGGGCAGGCAGTCACCGACGGCGTGCTCGTGGATGTCCGACGCAACTTCAGGGACATCGAAGTGCTCGACGGCGGCGCCCGGGTCCGCGTCCAGCCCGGCGTCACCGTGCGGGCGCTCAATGCGAGACTCGCCCGTTACGGCCGGAAATTCGGGCCCGATCCGGCCAGCGAGGCAGCGTGCACCATCGGCGGTGTGGTCGCCAACAACTCATCCGGGATGAACTGCGGCACAGTGGACAACACCTACCGCACCCTGGAGTCGCTGACCGTGGTGCTGCCCTCCGGCACCGTGATCGACACCGCGGCGGCCGACGCCGACCAGAAACTCCGTGCCCTCGAGCCGGAACTCCATGACGGCCTCGCCCGGCTGGCCGCGCGGGTCAGGAACAATCCGGACTCCGTGCAGCGGATCCGGCAGCAGTTCTCCATGAAGAACACCATGGGCTACGGCCTGAACTCCCTGCTGGACTTCCAGACCCCCGTGGACATCATGACCCACCTGATTGTCGGCAGCGAAGGCACCCTCGGTTTCGTGGCCGAAGCGGTCTTCCGCACCATCCAGCGGCTCCCGCATGCCGCCGCAGGCCTGCTGGTGTTCCCGGACCTCGAGGCCGCCAACGCCGCCCTGCCCGCCCTCGTCGCGACGGGGGCCGCCACCGTTGAGCTGATGGACGGGCTGTCCCTCAAGGTGGGCCAGACGCTCAAGGGAACACCCGCCGTCGTGCAGGACCTGGTCGTCCGGGACCACGCCGCCCTGCTCGTGGAGTACTCCGCCGGCAGCGCCGCGCAACTGGAGGAACTCCAGCGCCATGGCGAGGACATTCTCCCTGGCCTCGGGCTGTCCGCCCCCGCCCGGTTCACCGGCGACTCCCGGGAACGCGGCCAGCTCTGGCAGTTGCGCAAAGGCCTCTACGCCTCGGTCGCCGGAGCGCGTCCCCAGGGAACCACCGCGCTGCTGGAGGACATTGTGGTCCCGGTGCCGGTGCTGGGACGCACCTGCCGGGAATTGATCCGGCTCTTCGATAAATACAGCTACAGCAACAGTGTGATCTTCGGCCACGCCAAGGACGGCAACGTCCACTTCATGCTCACGGACGGCTTCGCCACCGCGGCCGAACTGGACCGCTACGGCGCGTTCACCGAAGACATGGTGGACCTGGTTCTGGCCGAGGGCGGATCGTTGAAGGCAGAGCACGGGACCGGGCGAGTCATGGCCCCCTACGTCCGACGGCAGTACGGGGATGAGCTCTACGACGTCATGCGCACCGTCAAGCGGCTCTTCGACCCCGCCGGGATGCTCAACCCGGGCGTATTGATGGATGAGGATCCGCTGGCGCATCTGCGTCATATCAAGACGGCGCCGCCCGTCGCGGAGGAAGTGGACCGCTGCGTCTCCTGCGGCTACTGCGAGCCGGTGTGCCCCAGCAAGGACATCACCCTTACGCCGCGGCAGCGCATCGTCACGCTGCGCGCCATCGAATCCGCGCGGCTGGCCGGGGACACGGTGCTGGTCAAGGAGCTGGAAAAGGACTACGAGTACGAATCCGTGGATACCTGCGCCGTGGACGGGATGTGCCAGACCGCCTGCCCCGTGGACATCAACACCGGATCGCTCGTCAAGCGCCTGCGGAAGGCCGACGCCGGTCCGCTCGCCAACGGTGCCTGGAACGCCGCCGCCAAGCACTGGGAAGGCGTCACCCGCGGTGCTTCCCTGGCGCTGACGGTCGTCAACAAGCTCCCGGCCGCTGCCATCGCCGCACCCAACCACGCAGCGCGGGCAGTGCTCGGGAAAGATACGGTGCCGCTGTATTCCGCCGAACTGCCGGGCGGCGGCCCGGTGCGCAAGCGTCAGGCCCCGGCGGGGGAAGTTGACGCCGTCTACTTCCCGGCCTGTGTTGGCACTATGTTCGGACCGGCAGGAGCCGGTCCTGACGGTCAGGGACGCGGCGTCCAGTACAGCTTCGAACAACTCTGTGCCCGGGCCGGGCTCACCCTCCTCGTACCCGAAGGCATCGATGGCCTGTGCTGCGGCACGCCCTGGTCCTCGAAAGGCATGGCGGCGGGCCAAAGAACGATGAGGGAGAAGACCCTGGCCGCCCTCCGGGAGGCGACCCGGGAGGGGAGCTTCCAATCGTGTGCGACGCGTCCTCCTGCACCGAGGGCCTGCGCCAGGCGGTGGAATCGGACGCACCCGCGGCAGGGCAGCGCGCCCTGCGGATGCTGGACGCCGTGGACTTCGCCGCGGAACGGATCCTGCCCCGGCTGCCCGGCCACGAGAAGCTGGAGTCACTGGCGCTCCATCCCACCTGCTCGTCCACCCGGATGGGCCTCAACGATGCCCTGGGCGCCGTCGCCGGCGCCGTGGCGGACCGGGTTGAGATCCCGGAAAACTGGGGCTGCTGCGCGTTCGCCGGGGATCGGGGCATGCTGCACCCGGAACTGACAGCGTCGGCGACCGCGAAACAGGCTGCGGAAGTGGCCGACATGGAAGCCGCCGCCCACGCCTCCTGCAACCGGACCTGCGAACTGGGCATGACCCGGGCCACGGGTGCCCAGTACAGGCACGTGCTCGAGCTGCTGGAAGAGGTCACGCGGTAGACAGAACGCTCCCTCCCTTCCTGCACGTTTTGCGCCAACGCTCTCTCACGGGATGGGAGAGCGTTGGCGTTTTTCGTGCGAAAGGTGAGAGAGCGTTGGGCTATTTGAAGGTCTTGCGCTTGGTTTCGGTGCCGTCCGGGGAGTAGGTGATCCATTCGCCAGTCTTCCGTCCGACGTCGAAGGATCCCTCGTCCAACAGCTCGCCGCTGCGGTGCCACCGCTGCCAGAAGCCGTCCTGCTGCCCGTCCCGGAATGCCCCCTTCTGCAGCAGTCCGCCTCCTTCGCGGTACCAGACGCAGTCGCCGTCGAGCTGTCCACCACGGTAACCGGCCTCGGCTTTGACTTGGCCGCTGCGGAAGTAAAAAGACCCACCGGCCGTGGCGTTCGCCGTCGAGGTACTCCCCGGCGCCGGAGACCCTGCCGTCCGTAAATAGTTCTTCAGCCATAACGCCAGAATACATTTGCGCAAGGAGTGATCAAATGATCACGCTTGGTTATCATTTGTACATGGGGACTGAGGAGCGCCACCGCCGCATCGGAGCACTGTTGCGGCACCAGGAGCATGTAACGATCGATGAGCTGATGGGCGCCGTTGGTGCCTCCGGGGCGACGATCCGCCGTGACCTGGATGTCCTGGCCCGGCACGGCGTTCTCCGCCGGGTCCATGGCGGTGCCCGGAGCCTCGTTCTGGGGGGCGGATACCCTGAGTACGGCCAACGCGAAATCGAGGACCGCGCCGTGAAGGTGCGGATTGCGGCCGGCGTCGCCGCACTGCTGCCGGACCGCGGGCACGTCTGGGTGGACAGCGGCACCACTGCCACCGCGGTGGCCCGCCAGCTGAGGCTGCGGCAGATGACCGTGATGCCGATGTCGTTGCAGGCCGTCAGCGCGTTGACCGAAGGGGGCCCAGCTGCCGGCCGTCATCCCGACCTGCTGCTGCCCGGCGGGAGTTTGCTCGCCGGCGAACGGTCTTTCCGCGGACCCATGACGGAATCGAACATCCGTTCGCTGCGGTTTGATGCAGCCGTCCTCACGCCCTGCGCACTGAACCTCCGGGATGGGATGATGGCCCACGACCTCGACGACGCGGCGGTAAAACGCGCTGGAGTGGAGTCCGCGGCCCGGGTGATCGTGGCCTGCTGCGCAGCCAAATGGGACGCCACCGCCGTCGCACTTGTCGCGTCGCTGGACGCCGTGGACGTCCTCGTCACGGACCATCAGTTCAGTGCCGAAGACCTTGACCAGCTCACCCAACACTCGGTGGAAGTAGTGATCGTATGACCAAGACGGCAACCCGCCCGCAACTCAACGCCGCCGCAGCGGCCACCTTCCTGATCTTCGGAATTAACGGGCTGGTGTTCGCCAGCTGGGCCGCCCGCATCCCTGCGGTGACGGACATCCTTGGCATCTCCTCCGGGCAGATGGGGACCCTGCTGTTGTGCGTGGCGGCGGGATCCCTGGTCGCCCTGCCCACTGCCGGCCACGTGGTGGGACGGATCGGGACGGCGAATGCCGTGCGCGCCGCCGGCCTGGTCGCGGCTTTTGCCGGCGTCGGTGTGGCGCTGGCGCTGCTGGCCGGCTCCGTGCCGGGAACCGCCGTTGCACTGTTTTTCTTCGGTGTGGGCATCGGCCTGTGGGACGTGTCCCAGAACATTGAAGGCGTCGACGTCGAGCACCAGCTCGGGCGCACCATCATGCCGCAGTTCCATGCAGCCTTCAGCGGCGGCGCGTTCCTCGGCGCCCTGATCGGCGCTGGCCTGGCGGGTCTGGGTGTCGGGCTTCCGGCGCACCTGCTGGTGATCGCCGTCATCGTCGCCACACTGACGGTTGTTGCGCCGCGCTATTTCCTGCCGCACCTCCCGGCACCAGCGGCGGTAGCCGGGGAGCGGACGGAACCCAAGGGGCGCACGGCCTGGCGGGACGGTCGGACACTGCTGATCGGTGTGGTGGTGCTCGGGGCGACACTTACCGAAGGCGCCGGCAACGACTGGATCGCGAAAGCCGCCGTCGACGGCCTGAAGGCCACAGATTCCACCGGTGCGCTGCTTTTTGCCGCCTTTGTGCTGGCCATGACCGCTGTGCGGTTCTTCGGCGGCCGGGCGATTGACGCCTACGGCCGGGTACCCGTGCTCCGTGCCAGTATGGCGGCGGCCGCCGCAGGGCTGGGGCTTTTTGTGGTGGCCGGGAATCTTTGGTGGGCCACGGCCGGCGCGGTGCTCTGGGGTGCAGGGGCCGCCCTTGCGTTCCCGATGGGGATGTCGGCCGCGGCTGACGATCCCAGGCATGCCGCCGCCCGTGTTGCAGTGGTTTCCACGATCGGGTACATCGCATTCCTGGCGGGGCCGCCGCTGCTGGGCTACCTCGGAGACCTGGTCGGCATCCGGGTGGCACTGCTGACCATCATGATTCCAATTCTTGGGGCACTGCTGCTCGCCGGCGCCGCGAAGCCCGCGCGCGCCAGCTGATGAGCCGGCGGGCATCTCCATTTTCCTGAATGCAGATGTTCCGGCAGGACAGCCAGAGCAGGAGCACCACCGGGACGGCCAGGCAGACGCTGCCGACCGTGTCCACGAGCCAGTGGGCGGACAGATACGTGCGGCTGACCATCATGGCCAAGACGCCAAGACCGGCAAGCACCCCGGCCCAGGCGCGGCCCAGCAAAATTGCCACCACCACCAGGAAAGCGGCTGTGCTCGCAACGTGGCCGGAAGGGAATGATCCCGTGTCGGTCAGGACAATGGTGTTGGCGGGCCGTTCGCGGAGGATGGCCGCCTTGAGGATCTGGGTAAGACCAAGGACAACTATCCCTGCTGCGGCGGCGAAAACTGCCGTCCGCGCGCGCCTTCGCAGCAGCAGGGCCACGACGAGTAACCCGTGCAGCACCAGGACGCCCCGGTAGCCGGCCAGGTTGAGGAAGCCATTGAGCCCGTCCCAGAACGGAGCGCGCAGGGCGGTGATCGCGCCGGCCCAGCCTTCGTCCAGGGACTGAAACGGGGGATGCTGGACGTCCGTGAGCAGCATTCCCGTCAGTACTGCGCCCAGGGTGAGCAGGGCCGTACTGGCCGCAAGCACGCGGCCCGCGGACAATCGCTGAGGGTCCAGCACTCGGGTCATCGTCTCATCCTAGCGAAGGGATCGTCCCGCCCGGGCAGTAAGGTGGTCGGATGCGAAGCATGCTGAGGAAGGCGCCGGGGCGCGTGGGAAGAGTGGACCGCCGAATTGTCCGTGCGGTGGCCGGCCTCCCCGGGGAAATTACGACGAGTTCTTCCGGCGGCTTTCCGCGGCAGCGAATAACGGCAGGTTGTGGATAGGCATCGCCGCCGTGATGGCACTGTTTCCGGGGCGGACCCGTCGTGCTGCCGTCCACGGGGTGCTGGCGCAGGCCGTTGCCTCCGCAGTCACGAACCTCGGATTCAAGACGCTGCTGCCGAGGGCACGTCCGCTCCCGGAGCACCTTCCGGCCTTCAGGTTTGTCCACCCCCAACCCAAGAGCTCGTCCATGCCCTCGGGCCACTCGGCGTCTGCCGTCGCGTTCGCCCTTGGCGTCGGTATGGTCCGGCCGCCCCTCGGAGCCGCGCTCGCGCCGCTTGCCGCGGGCGTCGCCTACTCCCGTGTTCATACCGGCGCGCACTGGCCCTCTGATGTGTTTTTCGGCTCGGCGATCGGGGCCGGGGCCGCCCTGGTCGCCCGGAAATGGTGGCCTGTCCGGCCGCCCTTCCCGGCCATCCGCCGGAGCGCAGCGACAGTCGCCAAACTTCCGGAGGGTGCAGGCCTGGGTATCGCTGTGAACACGCTGGGGGGCTCCTACGCGGCGGAAACGGCGGCGGCCCTCCACGAAATATTCCCCAAGGCGCATATAAAGGAAGTTGCCCAGGACGAGGACCTGGCGGAGGAGATTGCGCGGGTCGTTGGCCAGCCCGGTGTTGTGGCCCTGGGCGTCTGGGGCGGTGACGGAACCGTCGGAACGGCGGCGGCTGCCGCCGTCGAGCATTCCCTGCCGCTGCTGGTCCTGCCGGGCGGAACCCTGAACCATTTCGCGCGCGACGCGGGCATTCCCACCCTCACGGAGGCGGTGGAAGCCGCGACCCGGGGGGAAGCGGCCCGGGCGGACCTGGGCTTGGTGGCAGTGGAACGGGGGCTTCCCGGTAACCCCGAGCAGGTGCACGTGACGATGCTCAACACCGCGAGTATAGGCCTCTACCCGAACCTGGTTCGCCGGCGTGAGCTGTTGCAGCCGGCGCTTGGCAAACCCTTGGCCGGCATCGTCGCGATGTTCCGGACCTTCGCGGCCGGGACCCCCACCAGCCTGGTCGTCGACGGCGTACGGCACAAAGTCTGGATCCTGTATATCGGCCGCGGACGTTATTATCCCCGCGACCATGCCCCGCTGGTTCGTCCGGTCCTTGACGACGGCGTCTTCGACCTCAGGATGATCACAGCCGACGAATCGTTTGCCCGGTTGCGGCTGCTGTGGGCTGTTTTGACCGGGACGGTCGCCACCTCGCGCATAACGCACCTGTCCGAAGCCACCCGGATCCGGGTGGAACCGGTGGATTCGACAATGGTCCTAGCGGTCGACGGCGAGGTTATGCCGGCGGTCCGGACCGTCGAGTTCTCGGTGCGGCCGGGCGCCCTGACATACTACTCCCCGCTGACTGAACGCTGACGCATTTACCGGCCCGCCCGGCATGGACCGGCGTAGTCTGTGAGTGAGTCCTGACCGGCCTGAAGGGATAAGCCATGCAGCCAGTGCAGCAGTCCTCCGTCCAATCCGCAGACGGCACCAGCATTGGCTTTGAGACCGCCGGGGCCGGCGAGCCGCTGATTTTCGTCACCGGCGCCTCGAATGACCGGATGACCGCGGCGCCACTGGCGGCGGCGCTCAGGGAAAGTTTTACCTGCATCAGCTACGACCGGCGGGGCAGGGGCACCAGCGGGGATACCCGGCCCTACGACATCCGCCGTGAAGTGGAAGACCTTGAGGCGCTGCTGGGGCTCTACGGCGGCCGCGGCCACGTCTTTGGGTACTCATCCGGCGCCATCCTGGCCCTTCGGGCTGCCGTGGACGGCCTCGACTTCCAGACAATTGTGCTTTATGAGCCTCCGCTCTTTATGGCCGGCGGCACTCCGGCCTCCACCGTTGAACATGTCCGGCGGATCGAAGAGCTGGTGGCCGGGGGCAGGCCCGGTGACGCCGTCGAATATTTCCAGACCGTGGTCGTGGGGATCCCCCAGCGGCTCTGCACGGCCAGCGCAATGCACCCTTTTGGCCGGGAATGGAGGCCATCGCCCAGACGCTGGCTTACGATCAGGCCATCTGCGGCGACCCGAACGTGAGCGTCGAGGCACTGTCCCGGGTCTCGATCCCCAGCTTTGTCCTGAGCGGCGACGCAACTTTCCCCGGACTGGCCGAGGCTGCGAAGGCCGTAGCCGCCATGATTCCCGGCGGCGTCTGGCGCAACATCGCCGGCCAAGGACATGATTTGTCGGCGGAAGCCCTGGCGCCGGTTTTCCGGGAGTTGCTGGGCCGCTGACCGCCGCCGGGTCGACTCAGGGTCATCCTCGCGGACTACCCTGGGTCGACCCGGAATCATCCCTGAGACCGGTGAAACCGGCGGTTGGCCTCGGTAGCGTGGTGGGTACACCAACCACTCCTACGCAAAGGACCGCTTCCATGATCGAAGCACGAGGCCTGACGAAGGTGTACGGCGATAAAACCGCCGTCGCCGGAGTCAACTTCACTATTGAAGCCGGCAGGGTCACCGGATTCCTTGGCCCTAACGGCGCCGGCAAGTCCACTACCATGCGCATGATCATGGGACTGGACCGTCCGACGTCGGGCACCGTCACCGTCAACGGCACCCCGTTGGCGCGCCACGCTGCACCGCTGCGCGACGTTGGGGCGCTGCTCGACGCCAAGGCAGTCCACACCAGCCGCTCCGCCTACAACCACCTCCTGGCCATGGCCGCCACGCACAGCATCCCCAAAAAGCGCGTCCACGACGTGATCGAGATGACGGGGCTGGCGGACGTTGCCAAGAAAAAGGTCGGCGGCTTCTCGCTTGGCATGGGACAGCGGCTCGGGATTGCCGCGGCACTTCTCGGCGACCCGCAGACCATCATCTTGGACGAGCCCGTCAACGGACTGGACCCGGAAGGCGTTGTCTGGGTCCGCAACCTCGTTAAGTACCTCGCATCCGAGGGGCGCACGGTCTTCCTCTCCAGCCACCTGATGAGCGAAATGGCAGTTACCGCCGACCACCTGATAGTGATCGGCCGCGGCCGGATCATCGCCGACGCGCCGATCCAGGACATCATCACCGGCAAGGGCCAGGTCCGCACGCGTGTGCGCACGGACAGGCCGGACCAGCTGATGCAGCTGTTGGCCTCTGACGGCGTCTCCGTGGAACTGCAGGACAACGAACTCCTCGAGGTCTCAGGCCTGGATCCCCGCGGGATCGCGCGCGCTGCCCTCGACAGCCACGTCCTGATCTACGAACTCACCCCGCTTCGGGCCAGCCTCGAGGAGGCATACATGGAATTGACCAAGGATGAGGTCGAATACCACTCGCTGATCACCGCGGGCGCTGCCGCCCCCGTCCAGACCGGAGGCAACTAAGCCATGAGCTCAACAACCCTCGAACCCTCCCGCCGCGGCGCGCATGCAGGCGCCGGTGGCGTTGCGGCCGGCCAGAAGTCCAGCACCGGCCCGGGACCGAGCTTCTTCCGGGTCCTGAATTCCGAATTCATCAAATTCCGCACCCTCCTCTCCACCCTGATCCTGCTTGCATCCACCGTCCTGGTGATGGTTGGCTTCGGTGCCCTGTCCGCGTGGGGAACGGGACAGTTCTCTGAGGCGGCCTCCCGGGACCCGCAAGCGGCAGCGGCGTTTGCCGCGCAGGGCGGAGATCTCGCCGTCGGCGTCCCCACATCCGGCATCGCATTCGCCCAGCTCATCCTGGGCTCGCTGGGTGTGCTGCTGATGAGCTCCGAATTCACCACGGGTATGGCCCGCTCCACCTTCGCCGCCGTCCCCAAGCGGATCCCGGCCTATGCCGCGAAACTGCTTGTTGTTATGGTGACGGCGTTTGTGCTCACGGCGGCTTCCGTGTACCTGGCCGGCCTTGTGTCGCTGCCGATCCTTGGCAACTACAACCTTAAGTTGGACCTCGCCAGTTCGCAGTCGGTGAAGATGATGCTCGTCAACAGCGCCTACATCGCCGCCGTCGCCGCTATCGGCATGGCACTGGGCTCGCTGGTCCGCAACTCGGCCGGGGGCATTATGAGCCTGGTCGGGCTGTTCTTTGTGGCTCCGATCGCCTTCCAGCTGATCCCCGGCGATTTCTTCGTCGAAGCCCGCAAGTACCTCCCCGGCAACACGATCGACCCGATGATAGCCGTGCAGCACGTCCCGGACACGCTGGAAGTCTGGCAGGCTGCCCTGGTCCTGGGCGCCTGGGTCATCATCCCAGTGGTCCTGGCCGCCCTGGTGCTGAAACGGCGGGACGTCTAGCCTCCGCCGGCCCAGCGTCTAGGCTCAGAACATGATCGATGCAGTTTCTGTGAAGGACGCGCCAGCCGGCCCGGCTGACGCGTCCTTCGCCGAAATCACCGACCGCCGCCGGGGGCGGTTCCGGCGCTACCTGTTTCAGCATCCGCGGGTGATGGATACCGCTGTGGTGCTTTGCTACCTTGGACTGGTCATTCCAGCGGGCGTCGAGTCAGCGCACGACGGCGTGTGGCCGGTTGTGGGACTGCTCGCGGCGGGCGCAGGGGCGCTCTTCTTCCGGCGAAGCCGGCCGGTGGCGGTCTTGGCCCTCGTGGCCGTGTTCGACCTGGGTGTGACATTGCTGCATCCGTGGGGTTCGAACGTCTCCGCCGGACTGTGGTTTGCGCTCTACTCCGTGGCGGTGGCGCGCAGCCGGCGGTTTGCCCTCTTATCCCTGATGTCGGCTACTGCGCCGCTGGTGATCCCCTACGTCCTGCTGGCGGTTGGGCCGCTGGACGGCAGGTTGCCGGACACGGGTGTGAACACGCCGGAGAACTTCCAGCTGATTAGCAGCATCGCCTCCGGCGTCAGCATCACACTCTCCAACGTTATTGCTACCGGGATCGGAATATCCGTCCGGCAGCGGCGCGAGCACGAACAGGAGATTGCCGCCTGGGCCGTTCGGGCCGCACGGCTCGGATCGGCCGCCGAACGCAACCGTATCGCCCGGGAAATGCACGACGTCGTGGCGCATGCGCTCACGGTCATGATCAGCCTTTCGGACGGCGCAGCCGTGGTTATCAAAAAAGACCCGGTGCGGGCGGCCGATGTCCTCGGGGAACTCTCCAGCACCGGGCGCACCGCCCTGGCGGACATGCGGCGCGTCCTCGGCGTGCTGCGTGACGACTCGGCCACCGGGCAGGCTCCGCGCGAACCTCTCGTGACAGGTGACAACCTGGGCAAATTGCTGGCGGGATTCCGGACCGCCGGACTCCCGCTGCACTACACCCACACCGGTCCCGCGCTGCCCCTGGACACCGCGTTCCAGCTAACGGTCTACCGGATCGTGCAGGAATCGCTGACGAACGTGCTCCGCTACGGCCGGTCGCTGGGCCGGGTGGACGTGATGATTGCCCGGGACGGCTCCACCGTCACCATCGAAGTTGTGGACGATGGCAAGGGCAGCCTGGACGCCGGCGGTTCGGCTGCGGCCCGGGGGATCCTGGACTCCCCCGGAACTGTGGGCACCGGCCAGGGCCTGGCCGGAATGCTGGAGCGGGCCAGATTCTATGCGGGCACCGTGGAGGCGGGACGAAGCGGAGAATACGGTTGGCGAGTGCGGGCCGTCCTGCACTTGAACGGCGACAACGGAAAGTAAGTGCATATGAGTCAAGGGGAACCGATGGGCGAGACTGCACCGATCCGCATCCTGCTGGTGGATGACCAGCCGCTCCTGCGGATGGGATTCCGGCTGATCCTGGAGGGCGAAGCCGATCTGGAAATTGCGGGCGAGGCGTCCGACGGAGCCGAAGCAATCCGTCAGGTCCGTGACCTTCAGCCCGACGTCGTGCTGATGGACGTGCGGATGCCGGTGTTGGACGGAATCGAGGCCACCCGGGCCATCACCGCGTCCGGAATCCACTCGAAGATCATCATCCTTACCACTTTCGACCTCGACGAATACGCTTTTGCCGGCCTCCAGGCCGGCGCTTCGGCCTTCCTGCTCAAAGACGTCGCTCCCGCTGAACTGATCAGCGCCGTCCGGGTGGTGGCAAGTGGAGACGCCGTGGTGGCGCCGCGCATCACCCGGCGGTTGCTGGAAACGTATGTCCGCAGCGGCGGTGCCGGCACGGGCGGCGGTGCTGCAGGCAGCGGGGTGGGCCCGGGCACACCCGGTCCGGGATCCCCGGCCGGGGCCCGTCCGGTCAAGGATCCGCTGCTGGAGGACCTTACGCCGCGCGAAAACGAGATGCTCGGGGCGATGGCCGAGGGACTCTCCAATGCCGAGATTGCGCACCGGTATTTCCTCTCCGAAGCCACCGTCAAAACACACGTGGGCCGGATCCTGACCAAACTGCACCTGCGCGACCGGGTCCAGGCCGTGGTGTACGCCTACGAGACCGGCCTGGTGGTGCCCAGCAACCCCGACTACTGAGCCCGCGGTGAGCGGCGGGCGGAGGCCTGTTTGCTTGAAGCAGTGGTTTCAGACACACGGGTGAATTGCCTAGGGGGCAACTTTCATTGCCTTCTAGGCCTTGGTGTTGGGGTAGTGCCCCGCCTGCCCACCCGTCATTTGTGGGATTGCACAGGACAGGCGGTCCTGAGTCCGGTTTAGGGTGAAACGTCAATGTGGTCCGCCACACAAATAGTTACTTTCCACCGCGGACCCGCACAATTCCCGAAGGACGGCGCCTTATGCAGGCTGACCAGCAGCTCTCCAAGTCCCTGAAACCCAGGCACTTGTCCATGATTGCCATCGCCGGAGTGATCGGCGCAGGCCTGTTTGTCGGCTCCGGTGCGGCAATCCAGCAGGCGGGGCCCGGGATCCTGGTCGCCTACACAGCGGCAGGGCTCGTTGTTATTCTGGTCATGCGGATGTTGGGCGAGATGGCCGCTGCCAACCCGGAAACTGGTTCGTTCTCGACCTACGCGGACAAAGCCCTGGGTCGCTGGGCCGGGTTCAGCATCGGCTGGCTCTACGCCTGGTTCTGGATCATCGTCCTGGGCATTGAAGCCACGGCCGGCGCGGCCATCATGCACCGCTGGGTGCCGGGGATCGACCAGTGGGTCTGGGCGCTGCTGCTGATGGTGCTCCTGACCTTGACCAACCTGGGCTCGGTGAAGTCCTTTGGTGAATTCGAATTCTGGTTCGCCTCCATCAAGGTCGCGGCGATTGTGCTGTTCCTGATATTCGGCATCGCCGCCATCCTGGGCCTTATACCGGGCGTGCCGGCTCCCGGCGTGAGCAACCTGCTCGAAAACGGCGGCTTTATGCCCAACGGACCGGGTGCCGTGCTGGCAGGCATCCTTGTGGTCGTATTCTCCTTTTTCGGTGCTGAAATCGCCACGATCGCTGCCGGCGAATCCGAAAACCCTGTCGACGCCGTCAAAAAGGCCGTGAAATCGACCGTCTGGCGCATTCTCGTTTTCTACATCGGATCCATTGCGGTGGTGGTTACGCTGCTGCCCTGGAATTCCGCCTCCGTGGCCAAGAGCCCGTATGTTGCCGTCATCGAGCTCTTCGGAATCCCCGGCGCCGGCACCATTATGGACATCGTGGTGCTGACCTCCGTGCTTTCCTGCCTCAACTCCGGCCTGTACACCGCCAGCCGGATGCTGTTCTCCCTCTCCCGCCGCGGCGATGCCCCGCGGTCCTGGATGCGGATCTCCAGGCGCGGCGTACCCGCCGCGGCAGTCCTGGCCTCCACAGTGGTCGGCTTTGTCACTGTTGGCCTGAACTACGTCGCCCCGGATACGGTCTTTTTGTTCCTGGTTAACACCTCAGGTGCCATCGCCTTGTTTGTGTGGCTCGTGATCGCCGGCTCGCAGCTGATCCTGCGCCGCAGGATGGGCGCTGCGGCCAAGGACCTGCAGCTCAAGATGTGGCTCTTCCCCTATTTGACCTGGGTGGCAATCATCAGCATTGTTGCGTTGCTGATCGGCATGGTGGTCCTGGAGTCCACCCGCGAATCGCTGCTGCTTTCCCTGGCCCTTGCCGCGGTTGTTGTTGGTATCGGCGTGTGGCGCTACCGCAAAAACGGCGGGAAGCCTGCAGCTCCCGCGGCCGACGAGGTCAAGATGGGAGCGTCTGAGGTACCCCTCGAAGACGCCGCTGCAGGGTCGCGCCCCGCCTCGTAGCACCGAAAGCCCCTGCCTGGTGCTGGTCCGTGGGCTGGATGTGTCCCGCGGGCCAGCACCGCGGGACATGTCCAGCTCTGCCGCTCACGGGTGGACATGATGGACATATGTACACCGGGCCTCGCCAAGGGAGGGCATGCCCACCGGCCGGGGAACCGGCGCCCGGAACTTCCCGCGGAGCACGCTGAGACGGGACAATGTCTCGGCGACGCCGGCGGCATTTACCAACTGGCCACCATGACCGGGTCAGTGTCCGGCGGCTACGCGGCCGGCCTGAACGTCGCCGTCTACCGGCAGCGCCAGGACCACGGCATTAGACTCGGAGCCATGCCTTCACAGCCCAACGCCGCAGCCCACATCCAGGACCTTGGTGCGTACGTCACCGCGTCGCCGTCGAGCTTCCATGCCGTCCACGAAGCCGCCCGCCGGCTGAACGGAGCAGGATTCACGGCCCTTGACGAGCGGGAGCCCTGGCAGATGCCCGCCGGCGCAGGGAAGTTCTACGTGATCCGCGACGGAGCCATCATCGCCTGGGTGGTGCCCGGGACAGCCCATCCCACCACGGCCTTTAACATTCTGGGCGCCCATACCGACTCCCCGTCGTTTAAGCTCAAGCCCAAACCCACGACGGGCAAGTTCGGTTGGCTGCAGGCCGGCGTCGAGGTCTACGGCGGTCCGCTGCTCAACTCCTGGCTGGACCGCGAATTGCAGCTCGCAGGGCGCCTCGTGCTGCGTGACGGCAGCCAGCATCTCACGGCCACCGGGCCGCTGCTGCGTTTCCCCCAGTTGGCCATCCACCTGGACCGTGCCGTCAACGAGGGGCTGGCCCTGGACAAGCAGCAACACATGAACCCGGTGTATGGGCTCGGCGATCCGGCAGGGGAAGACCTGTTGGGCCTGCTCGCGGACCGGGTTGCCGGTGCCGACGTGGACGCTGCCCAGATCGGCGGCTACGACGTTGTCATTGCGGATACCCAGGCCCCGGCAGTGTTCGGCGCGAAAGGCGAGTTCTTCGCGTCCGGCCGGCTGGATAACCTGTCCGCAACCCACGCCGGGCTCGCGGCCCTGATCGCCCACGCCGCCGCGCCACTCCCGGCCGGGTCGCCGATTGCCGTGCTGGCCGCGTTTGACCATGAAGAGATCGGCTCCGCCTCCCGCTCCGGTGCCAGCGGGCCCCTCCTTGAGGACATCCTGGTGCGCATTTCCGACGGTCTGGGGGCTTCTGCGAGCCAGCGGCGGCAGGCCTTCGCCGCGTCGTTTTGCGTCTCCGCCGACGCCGGTCACGCCGTCCACCCCAACTACGCTGAACGGCACGATCCGGCCAACCGGCCGGCGCTGAACGGCGGCCCGCTGTTGAAGATCAACGCGAATCAGCGCTACGCAACTGACGCCACCGGCGCAGCTCTTTGGTCGCGGCTCTGCGCGGACGCCGGCATCCCGTACCAGGAGTTCGTCTCCAACAACGTGATGCCCTGCGGCTCCACCATCGGTCCGTTGACCGCCACCCGACTCGGTATCCGGACGGTCGACGTCGGTGTGCCACTGCTTTCGATGCACTCGGCCCGGGAGCTCTGCGGCGTGGACGATCCCTACCGGCTTGCGAGGGTGACGGAATTGTTCTTCCGCACCGCAGCGTAGTCGCTCAAGGTGTAACCCTGTAACCCTGTAACCCTGTAACCCTGCGGCCGTTAGGGTAGGCAGGAAGCGGCGGCCCCGTTGATTCGGTAGAGGTGGACCGCGTTGCCGTCCTTAAACGTGTCCCGTATGGTGCCGTTGCTAACGTGTACCGTGCGGTCCTCGTCCAGCACCGCCGCGGTGAAATCGGCGCCACGCAGGCACCCCAGAGTGAGTTCAGCATGCTGTGCCTGTGCCTGTGCCGAGCCCGCGAAGATGTAGAGGTCGCCGTCGAGTACTTTCACGGCCGTGTCGACGCCCGCAGTCCGGGTCAGGGCACCGTCCAGGAACGGCGCGTTGAGCACCGGTGCCAGGGCGGTGATTTGTTGGTTGACGGAGGTCACCCAGGGCCTTATCTCGTCGCCGCATGCTTCCCGGAGGATGTGGAAGGATTGGCACGGGCCGCCGAAGCTGTGGTTGAAATAGACAATTCCCCGTGCGCCGTGGATCAGGCTGCTCCAGACGGCGGCCCTGATTTGTGGGCCGGTGATGGTGGGGGCTTTGGCCTCGCCCGCCGGATGCCCTAGTTCCACAAAGGCCCACACCGGTTTGCTGCCGGCCGGCCGGACCAGGGATCGGACCCGGTCAACTGTCCAGCCATAATTGGCGCCCAGCCGGCATTCCAGGTCCGTCAGGTTGCGTCCCCCGCCCAGCCTTCCGCCCCCCTCCCCTTGGCCGCAGATGTTGGGGTCGGTGAACCAGTAGTTGTCCACCGAAACCACGTCCTGGAATTCATTGACGAAGACCGACGCTTCTTCATCGGTCTCCCAGAAGCTGACGCCCTTGCCGTAGTTGGCATACGTCATGGTTCCGTCGGCAATAGCTGCAGAGAGCTTCCGTTGCACAGAATAGCCACAGGGCACTCCCGCGGGGTTGCAGACCTCCCCCTGCCCGGGCCACTTTCCAGTCCATTTGGAGGACCCCGGCCCCGCCCACATGTCGGGTTCGTCGGCAAGGACCAGGCCCGAGCTCCATGGTGAGGGTTCGCTCGTCACAGCGTGGACACCGCCGGGCTGCAGCAGGGCGGTGTTGGAGTTCGCCGTCAAGTTCACGTAGGTGTTCAGCCCGACGCTTTTGTCCATTTCTATGTCGCCCGGCTCCAGGACGCTTTCCAGCCAGACACCAAGGGGGAAGTAGTCCGGGGTGGCCGGCAGTGGGTTCTCGAATCCGCCGTAGAAACCAGCCCCGCCATCGACCGCACGGAGGCCCTTGGCCGCAGCATCTTCCGCGGGTATCGTGGCGTTCGCCGCCAGAGCTTCCCCGGGTGGCGCCCCACTGCCGCTGAAGAGCAGCGCGATCGCCAGACAAAAGGCGGCGGTCAAGACCGCGTGGGAGCGTTCTGGGCTAAATTTCACGGGCTATACCCCTCGGATGAGTTGGGCCAGGATTGCGGCGCTGCGGGTGCTGTCAAACCGCTCCGCCACGCGCTGCCGACCTGCAGCGCCCAGGCGGCTGGCCAGATCCGGGGATTTCAGCACTAGGGCGACGGCGGCCGCGAGCCGGACGGCATCGTTGGCGGCGACCAGAAGGCCGCTCTGCTGGTCCTGCACCAACTCCGGGACGCCCCCAGCACCGGTAACGACCACGGGGACGGACAATGACATAGCCTCCATGATTGCTACCCCCAGCGGCTCGGCATGGCTCGCGAGGGCAAAAACGTGTGCCTCCTCAAGTCCGGATCGGATGACTTCTTCGGACACGGCCCCGAGGAGCGTGATCCTGCCGGCCAAGTCCAACTCGGTGATGAGCCGCTCAAGCTCAAGCCGGTATCCGGTTCCGCCAACGTCGTCCTCGCCCGCCACCACGAGCCGTGCGTCTATTCCCGAGTCCGCCAGCAATCGGACCGCGGCGACGAGGTCTTTGTGGCCCTTGCTGGGGTTGAGCCGCCCGCAACTGAATATCCTGGCGGGTCCCGCGCCCGTCCAGGGTTCATAAGGGGTCCGCCTGATGAAATTTGTGGTGTCGACCCCCATGGGCGCGATTTCAACCCTGCCTGGAAGCGCCGCGCCGAGCTGCTGGCCAATGTCCCGGAGTAGCCCCTTGGTGATGACCACGGCGAAAGCGGCATTTTGCCACTTGCCGGCTTGATTGGGCCCGTAATCGGCCAGCGGACCGTGAAGCGTCAGGCTGTAGGGGAGGCCTGAGAGGCGGTGGGCAAAGAGTGCTACCTGTGCGGCGTCCGCGCAGGAGTGGACGTGGATATGCGTCCAGGCCCTGCTCCGGGAAACCCGGACCAGGTCGGCAGCGGCAAGGACAAGCGCGGCCAGGTAGAGTGCGCCCATGACCTGCCGGCGCAGTCCGACCGCCGGTGCACGCCCAGCGCGGTATTCCCTGACCGACCGCCGGAGGGCGGGCGCCCGGCCGGACACAAGTCCTCTCAGCAGGGTTGCTGAGGCAAGGACGAGGGTTGCCGGTGAGGGTGGCACGAGGTAGTACGTCTCATTTTCCGCGCCGTCGGCCCAGCCATGGCTCACCCTCCCCCCTTTGGGGCGGCGGGTGGAGATCAGTTCCGGCTCCATTCCCAAGGTCCGCAGTGCGGCCACTTCACGCCAGAAGAAACTGTGGGTCTGCCCCGGAAACTCAGGGACCAGATATCCGAATGCCATGGGAACCCCTTCAAACTTTGAAGGTCTTCGTGGGGAAGGTCCGGCAGGGCGGGCCTGTGCGTCATCCTACTAAATTACTGCCTACGGCACAGCCGGAATCGGTAAAGACGTTTTCGGACAAGTACTGTTTCCGGCGCGGCCCAAGGGCTAGTGTCAGAAAAGACGGGCACTGGCGTTGTAGTGACCCGGCGGTCCTCTAGGTAGGTTGGGGAAGTGAATGGCCGGTACTGTCCGAATCCCGGAGCGAAGATCCGGCGCGTCACCACGGCAATCCTCCGCACTGGCCGACTTCGAGATTTCCCCGGCCCCCAAGGGCCACCCGCCGCTGCTCCTCCGAATGGTCGCGTTTGGCGTGTTTTCCTTTCCCTCCAGCATGGTGTTGGGCGGGCTGGGGGCGGCCGGGACCGTGCCGCTGTTGCTATCGGCCGGGCTCTTTGTGCTGTGGGTGGTCTCTTTCCTGCTCGGCCTGCATGACCCCGTGGGCTTCCGGCATCCGGGACGTCTTGCCCTGGGCGCGCTGATCCTGGCGTCGTGCCTGTCCTATATCGGGCTCGTGTCCGGCTGGACCGGGGGCAGCACCCCTGTTGTTCGGGCTTCGGCGGACAGATGGCTGATTCTGTTGGCAGCCAGCGCAGGGATCGTCCTGGTCACCACCGAACAGATCCGAACCGTCACCGACGCATTGGTGCTGGTCAGGGCCCTGCTGGCGGGCGGCGTCTTTTGTTGCCTGGTGGCCGTGGTCCAGTTCTACTTCCGGGTGAACCCGATGGAATGGATCCAGGCCGCCATGCCCGGTTTTACCTACAATGGCGGTGATACGCCGTTCCAGGCGCGAGGCGCCCTGATGCGGGTGTCCGGCAGTACTTTTCACTCCATTGAGCTCGCCGTGGTCACGGCGATGCTGCTGCCGCTGTCGATCTGGCGGGGGCTCTACGATCCCGTCGGCCGCAAATGGATCCATTGGGGAGTCACTGCGCTCCTGGTCTTTGCTGTGGCGTCCACGGTGTCGCGCTCAGGAGTCCTCGGCCTGACGGTGGGCATGTTGACGTTCCTGCCGTTCCTGCCGAGGGGGGCCCGGCGGTGGCTGAGCCTTATTCTGCCGGTAGTGCTCGCCGGACTCTTCCTGACCGTTCCTGGTCTGGTCAGTACGATCAGCGAGAGCGTCAGCGTCGGTGAGTCCGACCCCTCGATCAGCAACAGGACCAATAACTATCCCCTGGTGGCCGCCATGTTCGAGGAGCGTCCCATCTTCGGGACGGGACCCGGAAACTACGTGCCGCAAAACGCTGTATTCATTCTCGACAACCAATACCTGAATACCGCGGTAACCCTCGGATTGGTGGGACTGCTCGCAGTGGTCCTCTACCTGTTGCTCCCGGGCCTGGCCGCTGTGCAGGCCGCCCGGGTTGCCCGGACCCAGTCGCTGAAATGCCTGGCCGGTGCCATCGCGGCGGCGGGACTCGTCGCGGGTGTCTGCTCTTTGGGGTTCGACTCCCTCTCATTTCCGGTCTTTGCGCTTGTCTACCCGCTGTTCGTTGGCCTCGGCGGAGCCGTCTGGATCCTCGTCAAGCGCGAGACAAAGCTTCTGCCGGTCGTTGACGTCGCGGCGCCACCGGATAGTTTGCCCAAGAACGGCCCCACTGCGCGAAATGGAGACAACTAATGGATCCCCTGGCTGTGCTCAAAACGTTGTGGCACCATAAGTTCTTCGTCCTTCCTGTTGTGCTGCTTACGCTCCTGGCCGCGGGATATGTTTACCAGTTCGGTCCGAGGTCGTATGAGGCGAGCATGAGCTACGCGGTGGTGAATCCGATCGTCCCGACGAGCGAAGACATCCAAAAGAAACCGGAACTTGGACTCTTGAATAAGGACAATCCCTACCTGCGGTCAGCAGACCCTGCCCTGGTCATCGATGTGCTGATCACCAGGCTCAACTCTCTGGCCGTGGGGGACAAGCTGCAATCGGCAGGGCTCGGCAATGAATACGCCGTGAGCCGCGGCCTCGGGGGCAACGGGTTTGTGGTGGACATCAGGGGCGTTGGCGACTCAGCACAGCAGGCCGTCGCGACCACCGAAGCCCTGGGCCAGCAACTGGAGTCCAATCTCCTGGAAATGCAGAGCATCAATGGGGCGGACAAGACGTATTACTTCGCCCCGATGATGGTCTCGAAGCCGGACCGTGCCACCGAGCTGTACTCAAACCGCCTGCGGGCAGCGATCATCGTTTTTCTGGTGGGCGCGATTCTGGTCTTCGGCGCGGTGTCCCTGGCCCGAGTGGTGGAGGTGGCGGGGAGAAAGCGGGCCGCCCGCAAGGCAGCTTCCCCAGCCGCCGGGGACGGGCCAGCCGGGCCGCCTCCAGCGGACGGCCCCCGCACCCCGGAGCCATCCGCTGGTAGTCACAAGGTCTCAAGGGGCCCGGAGGGCACACGAGTACCAGGGCAGGGCCGCGGCCAGGCACCCGCCACCCGCGGCCAGGCGGCCGCCACCCGCGGCGGCAGGAGACGTTCAGCCGGCAGCCCGGAAGGGAGCACTGAACCGTACGCGACGTCAACGTCCGCGAGCCAGAGTAGCGTGGGCGGGCCCCACAGCGCTCCTTAGCGACGGCCGGCGAGGGCGGGCCCCGGTAGGACCGGTGGGGCCGGCTTATGTGGCGTGCAGGTCTCCCCCGCACGCCGATTCAATACTGTCCGCCACCATCGCCTGGGTGTGGTCCCAGCCCTGCCGGACCCCGGGCGCAGCTTTCCACTCCGGACCTGCGACCAGCAAAGAGAGTGCGCCGGCCAGGGCCGCCGGGGTTGGCCGGGCCCAGACGGCACCGGTGCCGGGAAGATCGGCCCGTGCCATGGCGGAGTCATTCAGGACGGGCCTGCAGCCGGCAGCCAGGAGTTCTTCGGCAGCCAAGGAGATATTCGTAAACGACATCACCAGACCGGCTTTGGTGCGGTTGTAGAGTTCATTCAGTTCAACTGGCAGAAGATTCCCATGACTCGTGACAGGAATACGCCAGTTCGCCACGCGGTCGCCATAGACATGGATCTCCACCTCCGGGTGCATATGGTGGAAGAGTTCCAGCGCCAACTTGCCGAGAACGTATCCCCTGCGGTCGGTGTTCCGCTTGGCGTAAAAAAACCACGCCGCTTCGCGGCCGGCCGCGGGCATCCTCCAGGATCCGGTACACCCCCGTATCGCAGCCAAACGGGACCGTCAACGCCGGCACGATGCCTGATTCTTGCTGAAGCTGCGCGGCTACCATGTCGCCGAGCGCAATCAACTCGAGGCCCAGGTGGTAGGACATTTCTGCGAGGGTGTACAGCGAACCGCGAGGATAGAAATAGGGTTCGTAGTCCTGTACAAGGTAGAAGAGGTGGATCGGGCCCCGCACCCGGGACGCCACCACGTGGGCCGTCTGCCAGGAACTGGCCACAACGGCGTCGACCCCGTCGATGCTGGGTGTAGCTGACCTGATGGCTGCTTTCATCCCGGGCCAGCACCGCCGAATAACTTCCTCATGGCGAGTGACGTCGTCGGCGTTAACGTCATAAAGGAACAGGGTGCAGCTGTGTCCGCGGCGCTCCAATCCTTCGACCATGCGGAACAGGGTTGTGTGCCCGCCGGATCCGGCCCCGGGCGGTGTGCAGACCCAGCCGATTTCAAGGGCGCCGTCCCGGACGGGATAG
Organism: Arthrobacter sp. H16F315; assembly: GCF_024124825.1. Lineage (GTDB taxonomy): Bacteria > Actinomycetota > Actinomycetes > Actinomycetales > Micrococcaceae > Arthrobacter. The sequence goes on from NZ_JAMXSS010000002.1 coordinate 940,113, forward strand.
GGGGAAGGAACCCGGCGAGTTTCCGGATCCGTAATGTCCTCTGTCCGGAGGGGGAAATCCAGCTCGGCCCACCCCAGCCGGTCACCGGCCTTCTGGGCGATCTTCCGTGTTCCGCGGCGAAAAACTTCGCCGGGGCCGTCCCGCTTCAGCCGGGTGGCCAGCTGGGCCAGCCGCCCTGTGGGCCGCATCATCAGCCCTGCTCCCGTTCGCCGGCAAGTGTCCCCCGGACGTGTGCAACGGCTTGGCGGCGGTGGTGGAGCCTGGTTCCCGACTTGGCCGAAATCATGATTGCAAGATCGTCGGAGCTGACCGCTGCCAGCAATTCAGCCAGTCCGGCAGGATTCAAGGGGCGCTCTTCCGAGTAGACGACGCTTTTCATACGCGAGGTCGTTGACTCCGCACCTCCGAGCACCTCGTCCACATACACTCCGTAGAGGATCATTTCGGAGAAGCGGAGTTGACTGCCGATTGCAGTGGTCCAGGTCAGACCCGTGTTTTCTTCCACTGCGGACAACAGGTCCCGGACGATTCCGGGGTTCCAGAGGCACGGCCAGCTGATGTAGTCCGGGAGGTTTTCGGCCGGCGGCGGTGCCAGTCCCAAGAGTGACCGGGAAGTTTCGTGCCAGGTGCGGTGCAGTGGCAGCCCGGCGTGGACCGCCCCGGGGTTGCGGTACATTGCGGGCCTCCCGTTCACCATAAAGGACTCCAGGGACGTCCTGCGGATGAGCACCATGTCGGAATCCACCAGCAGCACTCCCCGGGTGGTGAAGGAGGCGGCCGCGGACAATTTGACCAGTTGCTGGGCGATCCAGCCGCGCACTGGTGGCCAGGGGCGCAGGGCGTTCACCCAGGCGTTGGCGCCCGGTATCTTGACCAGGCGGCGCGGCAGGAACTCACCGACATCGTGGACAAACGTCCGGCCCCCTTCCATGCTGCTGAAGAGCTTCCGGTCCCCGCGCGGGACAACGATGTGGTGTTCGACGTCGTCGGTCAACTCCATTACGGACCGGTTCAGGTCAGCGCACAACTCCGCGTCGGGTCCGTAGCTGGGGGTCAGGACGGTCAGCTCGGCTTTGGCGGCGTCCTCAACAGTCATCAGTACACTCCAGTCCTGTGCCAGCGCCGCCACTGGAGTTCGGATCTCAATCGCGCCGCCATGCGCCGGGCCAGTGCGGCAGCGGTGAATCGCGCGGACCGGGAAGTCTGGCCCGGGCGCAGCGCCAGACGAGTCCATGCGGGGGTGCCAACCACTCCGGGGGCCAGTTCCCGGGCGAGCTCACGGCTGGACCGGAACAGATCTGTCTGTCCGGCGCCTCGGTCGAGTTCGCGTCGAGCGGTCTTCAGGGCTTCCTCGACCAGCGCCCGGGTGGCGCACCGCCGCAGCTCGCCGGCTTCGGCGATCGAGCCGGCAGGGCCGGCAAAAAGTACGTCGAATGCTTCCCGTCGCTCCTGCAGATCCACGAGGACGTTGACCTCGCGGGCGGAGAGGCTTTCGCTGTGCTCGCGATGCCAGGCCTGGTCGGCCCCGTGAATGTAGGCGACGTCAGCGAAGGCGGAGAGGCGGAACCAGAGCTCCATGTCATGGGTGTGCCGGAGCGGTGCCTGGTAGCCGATTTCTTCCAGTACCGACCGGCGCATCAGGACCTCGGGCGAGGTGATGACGTTGATGCCGCTGCGGCAGCGGTCAGTCAGCCACTCCCGGCCGGGCCAGATGGTCCAGGCGGATGCGAGTAGCCGGGGCGGCGGGAGAACATTGGTGGAGAAGTGGATGGGGTGTCCGTAGACCAGCCCTACCGAGGGGTAAGCGCGGGCCACCCGAGTGGAACGGCCAAGTGATCCAGGGGTCAGCATGTCGTCAGCATCGAGCCGCACGAGGAACTCGCCTCGTGCGGCTTTGGCACCATGGTTGAATGTTTCGACGACGCCACGGTTGGTGTTGTGGGTCAACACCCGGACGTTGCCATGTTCGGCGGACAGCAGTTCCGCCACGTCGCGGCTGTCATCCGTCGAAGCGTCATCGACGATGATCACGTCAACGGTGACGTCGTCCTGGCTGACGGCGCTGAGCACCGCGGCACGAAGGAATCGGCCGTAGTTGTAGCAGGAAATGACCACTGTGACAGTAGCCGGGCCGTCGGCCGCCGGCGAGGGGCGGGTTCTGATCTTCTTGCTGATCGTTGCCGTCACAGTGGTCCCGCAGCCGTCGTCGTCTCCGGTGCGGGCGCCGGAGACGGGGCCGCGCCGGCGTCGGCCGGCATCCAGCCCCTGAGGTCGCGGATCTGCTGCCGAAACCAGCGGCCCAGCAGAAGTGAGTAGACGGCCGTGCCGGTCAACCCCCCGGCGAGTAGTCCCGTGAGTGGTGTGGGGGCCCAGCCGAGGGCTGCCATAGCGGCACCACCCGCCGGAACAGCAGCCGCCAGGGGTGGCCACAGGCGGGCGGCCACGGCCCGGACATCGGCCCCGCTGCGGCGAAGGGCCACGGCATAGGCGGGACACACCACGACGGCGGCCGTCGCCAAGTGCGCGATCGCCACGCCGGGGGTTCCTCCGGCCTGAATGCCGAACAGGACAGCAGGGATAAGGGCAGCGATCCAAAGGATCTGCACAACGAGCACCGGTCTTGAGGCGCCTCTGGCCAGTAGATACGACGCGGCCAGGTCGAACAGGGTGCGCAGGGCTCCGAAGAGCCCGAGCCAGGCAAGGATTGGGACAGCGGACAGCCAGACGGTCCCGTAGACCAGTTCAATGACCGGTTGCGCCAGTACCGCCAGCATAAGCCCGGCCAGCAGGGACACTGCCCAGGTTGGACCCAGGACCGCAGCGAAACTCTTGTCGGTATTCCCTCGGGCCAATCTGGCAAACGCAGGTATGGAGATGGAGCGCACAACTTGGCCCAGCGCACTCATCGGCCAGTTGGAGACGTTGAATGCCAGGAAGTAGAAGCCAAGTGCCACGGGGCCGGCAAGACGGGAGATTGCTACGTTGTCGACGTTCAAGAGCACCCAGGAGAGCATGTTGGCGCCGGCAACGGGGAGCCCAAACGCCAGCACTTCCGGTGCCACGGACCGGTCGAATCCGAACCGGACCTTTTCTCCGGCGAGGACGAACTGCAAGACCAAGGCGACACTTTGGGAGACAAGCCGCCCGACGGCAAGACCCATTACGCCCCAGCCGGCCAGAATCAGGATGATCGTTAAGGCGGTGCCGATAACGAAGTCCGAGACCGCAATTCCGAACAGTTCTTTCTGCGCGAACCGGCGTTGCAGTGCGGCGTAGGGCACCACTCCGGCCCCCGCCAGCAACAACGAGACTGCCATGACCGAGATCACCGGACCGGAGTCCGGGCTGCCAAGCAATTCGGCTACGCCCTGGCCCGAAAGAGCCATGGTCACGGCCAGCAATGCTCCCGAAGCAATTCCGAGACTGGCTACCGTTGGCGCTTTCCGTGCGGGCTCCGCCGAGCGGATCAGATCCGCGCTCATGCCCAAATCGGCGAGGGTCATAAGGATGGCCTGTACGGTTAATGCGATGGCAAACGCGCCGAACTGTTCGGGCGCCAGCAACCGAGCCAACACGATTCCAACGGCAAAACTGCCCAGCCGCAGCACGAGGCTGTTGACGCTGCTCCACGCGAGCCCGCGGCCGATTTGCGGCCCAAGTCCGGGCTGTGCGGCCCTCATGCCGGTGACCTGCGGGGGCTGAGGGGCGGTTTGGGCTGCCTGAAATTCATCACCGCACGGAATTTCGCCACCCCATAGCCGGTCCGGACCACGGAGCTGTTGAGCCGGGCCCCCGGCGGTGCCAGCAGCAGGCGACGGTAGGTGGCTTCAAGCTTCCGTGCCGCTTGATCGAGGCCGAATCTTTGTTCAACCAGTGCGCGGCCGAAGGCTCCGAGCTCCGAACGCAACTGCTCGTTGTCCAAGAGGGGGGCGAGAATCTGCGTCAAGTCCGCCCCGCCGCCACCGCCGTGGCCGAACCATCCGTCCTGCAGGAACCGGGGTGCCGTCTCCGGGCTGGCGAGTTTCCAGAAACCCCTTGTCCCCTGCACGATAAGGGGTTTGGCATACGCCATTCCGCGCAACGCTGAGCTTCCCATCCCAAGAACCACATCCGCCGCGTCGTAGAGCGGCCGGGGGTCGCCGACGTTGCCCAAAACCCGAACCACTTCCCGGCCGCGCCGGCGGTTGACCGCCAGGGCTGCCGCAGCTACGTCAGCCAGGCCTTCGCCGTCGCCGGCGATCAGCAAGGTCACCGGCCGGCTTTCGGACAAATTGTCCATAACCCGGATGGCCGCCTCAACGCCCTGCAATTTTTCCAGGTCCGTTGTCAGCCGGCCAACGACGCTGACGACCAGCTGATCCGGCGGGATATGGAGCCGGCGCCGGGCATTAGGGACGACGGACGGTTTGTTCTGGGCAGTGTCGACCGGAGGCTCCATGAGCTGAACGTGGGAGCGCCGGAGATTCTGCTGGACGGCGAGGGCATGTGTGCCGACAATCAGGGGAAAGTGCCGCGGCAGGAAGTCCGGGACGTCCATCGAGAGCACAGTCATAACCGCCGGGGTTCCGAAGCGCAGGCCGGGCCCGAAGGCTGTATCGATACTGGGCGCCCACTCATAGGGGTGGACAACCTCAATACCCCGTGACCGCACTGTCGTTGTCAGCTTTCGAATGGTCGCGGGATCCACGGCGAATCTGCGCCGCGGCGCTTCGACGTACTCGAGGTTCAGCATCCTCACCTTCTCGACCAGTACGCCGGAGGTGGCGAAGACCGTCACGTTATGTCCCAGATCGCGCACTGCACCCGCAAGCTCAAGTGCGTTGATCTGGCTGCCACCCATGGCCAACTCATGGGGATAGACAAGAATCCGCATGGCGGGGGTGAGGTCTTGCTCGCTGCGGCACACTTCAGGCATGCGGTCCCCGTCCGTCAAAAATGCGACCGTTCGCTGGCACTCACACGCTCGGCACTCGCACTACAGCCCCACCGGAATTGCCCGCGGCAAATTCAGGGCTGCAGCTAGCCGCCTAGCTACCCTGTCGTGGAGGGATCGTCCCGATGGTGATACTCACAGCCAATATATCCGTCGCCCTGCCGGGTGGATAGGCTGTCCGGATAGTCGAGTAGGGCTGCTATCGAAGTCGAGTAGTCTCGGCGTCCTGTACTCGTTTTTCTACCCTGCAGGACCAGCCTCCGGGCCGCCACCCTCAGGCCAGGCTGATCACGAGGTTGATGGTCGTGGCCAGGATGACGGTGCCAAAGACGTAGGACAGCAGGCTGTGCTTGAGCGCTTCGGTCCGGATGCGGTGGTTCTTCAGGGCAGTGTCCGAGACCTGGTAAGTCATGCCCAGGCTTGTGGCGAGGTACGCGAAGTCGGTGTATTGCGGGTTGCGTTCCTGATTGAAGTCGATACCGCCAACGGCCGCCCCGGCCTTCCCGTCAGGGTGGTAATACAGCTCGGCGTACCGCAGCGTGAACAGCGTCTGCACCAAGAGCCAGGAAAGGGCCACCGACGCCAGCGCCAGAAGGCCGCCGGCGAAGCGGGATCCGCCGCCGCTGGTATGGGAATCAACGACGACGGCGGCCACCGCGCCGAGGCTGGCGACGTTAGCGGCCAGAATCAGCAGGTCAGTGGTGCTCCGGGCCGGATCCTCCGCGGTCGCGTGCGCGCGCGTTTCGTCCGGGTCGAAACGGCCGATCACCAGCCAGACCCACACAACATAGGTTAGTGAGGCGCTGCCCCAGCCGACCGCCGGGGCCTCCACCCAGTACCCGGACAGTCCGGTCGCCGTGGCCCCGAGTACTCCGGCGAGCAGCATCACCGCCAGCCGCAGCCGGCCGCGCCGGACCGGACGGGAGTGGCCGCGGACAAGGGAACCGGTGTTCATTCCCCGATCATGGCACAGGGTTGTCCACATAGCTTCCGGACCGATCTCCGGGCCTTGCCGGTTGGGCCTACGTTGGACAGGGATGGAATCGCGGAATCCTGTCCCGATGCACTAAGCTATTGAAGTCTGTGCTGCGCCCTGCCCCCGTCCCCGGGGGTGTTGCAGGCACACGGCACCGCAAATGAACCTCCTGTTACGGAAATGCCGTAACCGCTTAGCCCAAAGGAGGTGGGTTCACATATGCGTCCTTACGAATTGATGGTAATCATCGACCCCGAGGTCGAAGAGCGTACCGTTGAGCCAACGCTTCAGAAGTTCCTGAACGTCATCACGACCGATGGTGGAACCATCGAAAAGGTTGACATCTGGGGCCGTCGTCGCCTGGCTTATGAAATCCAGAAGAAGTCTGAAGGTATCTACGCCGTGGTGAACTTCACCGCTGAGCCGGGTACCGCCAAGGAACTTGATCGCCAGCTGAGCCTCAACGAGACCATCATGCGCACCAAGATCACCCGCCCCGAAGTGCAGAAGGTTGTTGCTGAGTAATTTCAGCGTCCACTTTTCACTCTTCATCCCGCAGGAACGAACAAGGAGGCAGTAGATGGCAGGCGAAACCACTATTACGGTCATCGGTAATCTCACCAGTGACCCCGAACTGAGATTCACACCGTCAGGTTCGGCCGTAGCGAATTTCACCATCGCTTCTACTCCCCGCACCTTCGACCGCCAGTCCAATGAGTGGAAGGACGGGGAAACCCTGTTCCTCCGCGCATCGGTATGGCGTGAAGCAGCCGAAAATGTCGCCGAATCCCTGACCAAGGGGATGCGCGTCATCGTTTCCGGTCGTCTGAAGAGCCGTTCCTACGAAACCAAAGAAGGCGAGAAGCGCACCGTTATCGAACTTGAGGTCGATGAAATCGGCCCCAGCCTGCGCTACGCCAACGCCAAGGTCAACCGTACCCAGCGCTCCGGCGGTGGTGGTGCCGGCAACGGTGCCCAGGGTGGTTTTGGCGGCGGCAACAGCAGTGGCGGCTTCGGTGGCGGCTCTGGTGGAAACCAGGGCGGCGGCAACGCAGGCGGAACCTGGGGCGGCAACCAGCCCGCACAGCAGGATGACCCCTGGGCTACGCCCGGGGTCAGCAATGCAGGCGGCGGCTGGGGCAACGGCCCGGATTCCGAACCTCCCTTCTAAACAACATCTAAGGTTCGAGGACGGACACTGCCGGATGCCGCAAGGCGAACCGGTGATGTTCAACGTCGGATCACCACCATCCCGTGGATCAATATCCACGGGCTCCATCGAATAGGAGCTCCACGATGGCTAAGGCTGAACTCCGTAAGCCCAAACCAAAGTCCAACCCCTTGAAGGCCGCTGACATCACTGTCATCGACTACAAGGACGTAGCATTGCTGCGCAAGTTCATCTCCGACCGCGGAAAGATCCGCGCCCGTCGCGTCACTGGCGTCACGGTGCAGGAACAGCGCAAGATCGCCCAGGCAATCAAGAACGCCCGCGAAGTTGCTCTGCTGCCTTACTCCGGCGCTGGCCGCGGCTAAGGAAGGGATTAACTAACATGGCAAAGCTCATTCTGACCCACGAAGTAACCGGTCTCGGTGCTGCAGGCGATGTTGTCGAGGTCAAGGACGGTTACGCACGTAACTACCTGCTGCCCCGCAACTTCGCTCTGACCTGGTCCAAGGGTGGCGAGAAGCAGGTTGAGTCCATCAAGGCTGCCCGCGCCGCCCGCGAGCACGCTTCCCTGGAAGACGCTCAGAAGCAGGCCGCAGCACTCTCCGCCAAGCCGGTCAAGCTCGTTGTCAAGGCTGGCGAGACCGGACGACTGTTCGGCACCGTCAAGCAGGGCGACGTGGCCGACGCTGTTGAGGCCGCTGGCCTTGGCCGCATCGACAAGCGCAAGGTTGAACTGCCGACCCACATCAAGTCGGTCGGTTCCTACCAGGCCAACGTCCGTCTGCACAACGACGTTGCCGCTGTGATCGACCTCGACGTAGTCGCAGGCAAGTAGCCCTCACCGGCTCTGCAGTCCCGAACTACTGGAAGGCCTCCGCCTTCGGATTCCTTGTCGGAACCGGATGCGGGGGCCTTCTGCGTTAAGATTCAGTCCTGGTGCAATACGGTCGTGACGTAACGGTAACCGTCCCGAACCAGCTCGGTGAGCACTGCCTCGTCTACGTCCTCGAGCTTAGTGATGTAGAGACAGCCGGCCCCGGTTTTGTGCTTCCCCAGCCGGGCCCGCAGGCCGGCCGACTCCGGACCGTAGCTCAGCCCGTAAAGCGACAGGCTGGCCTTTCGTGGCGAGAAGCCTACTGCGGGTGCGTCCCCTGCGCGGCCGGTCTCGTATTTGTAGTGGTACCGTCCGAAGCCCACAATCGTGGGACCCCACATCTGGGCAGCCTGACCTGTCGCTTCAGCCATCATCGCGAGCAAGCGGAGCCCGTCCCGGCGCCTGACGGGATGCTCGATGGCGGCCAGGAACTCCTCGACGGACGCGCCGGTGGCTGTGGTTTTGTTTGCGGGCGTATTCGCGGCCATGCGTGCAGTCTCGCAGGTCCCCTCCGCGTTGTCAGCCCAGTACGCGCCGGTGGTAGCCTGCGTCAGTGACCACGAATACCGCAGACTCGCCCCGCCTCCGCCCGTTCGCCCAGGTCGACGTTTTTTCGGCGGCGCCGTACCGGGGCAACCCGCTGGCCGTTGTCCTCGACGCCGCGGGTCTTTCCGCGGAAGCGATGCAGCGGTTCGCCAACTGGACCAACCTCTCCGAGACCACGTACCTGCTCCCACCCACCGACCCCGGCGCCGACTACCGGGTCAGGATCTTCAGCGGCAGCGAAGAGTTCCCCTTTGCCGGGCACCCGACGCTCGGCTCGGCGCACGCCTGGCTCGCGGCTGGCGGTGAACCCAGGCAAGACGGGACGGTGGTCCAGGAATGCGGGGCCGGACTGGTCAGGGTGAAGCGCGAGGGCGGGAGGCTGGCTTTTGCGGCGCCGCCGCTGACCCGCTCGGGTCCGGTGGCCGAGGCGGACCTCAGCCGGATTGCCGCCGGGCTGAGGCTGGACCGGGAGGCGCTGCTGGACGCATCCTGGCTGGTCAACGGCCCTGAGTGGATCGGTGTGCTGCTGGATTCGGCGGATCTGGTGCTCGGCCTCAGGCCTGACTACTCAGCCCTGGCGGGATTGAAAGTCGGTGTTATCGGTCCCCACCCGGCCGGCTCCGAGGTTGGCTTTGAGGTGCGGACCTTTATTCCGGGGGACGCCATGCCGGAAGACCCGGTCACCGGCAGCTTCAACGCAGGTGCCGCCCGGTGGCTGATCGGCAGCGGCCGGGCCCCGGTGTCCTACCTGGTGGCGCAGGGGACGGTGCTGGGCCGGGCCGGGCGGGTCCACATCGACGCGGTGGGGGACGACATCTGGATTGGCGGGAACACAGTGAGCTGCATCGAGGGGATGGTCCTGCTCTGAGGGGGCCGACCGGATGGCCAGGAGCGGCGGGGAATAAACGAGCAGGCACACGGCTTGACCAGGTAGATGCAAACGCATGAATTGGCGTTTGGGCCGTATAACAATTTGAGGAGCATTCGCGTGGAATCCCGCCGCATTACAGTTCTCTCTGCCGGGCTGGGCGTGCCGTCGTCGAGCCGCCTGCTCGCGGACCAGCTGGCCGCCGCGTCAGAGCGCCAGCTCGCCGCCGCAGGATACGCAGTCGATGTCGAGGTGCTGGAACTCAGGGACCTCGCCGTGGACATTGCCAACAATTTTGTGACCGGCTACGCCGCACCAAAGCTGGCCGAAGTGATTGCCGGCGTCCGAGCTTCGGAGGGTATCATCGCCGTCAGCCCGGTCTTCAGCGCCTCCTACAGCGGCCTCTTTAAGTCCTTCATCGACGTCCTCGATCCCACGTCGCTTGAGGGCAAAGCCGTTCTGCTGGGCGCCACTGCCGGAACCGACCGGCACCAGATGGTGCTGGACTTTGCCATGCGGCCCCTGTTCACCTACCTCCGTACCCGGATCGCCGGCACGGCTGTCTTCGCCGGGCCCCAGGACTGGGGAAAAGACGGCGACGGCGAATCGCCGCTATCCGTCCGGATCGACCGGGCGGCAGGGGAGTTCGCCCGCCTCCTGGAAGTCCCACCGACGCAACAGAAGCCGGACGCCCTGGCGACGCTGCCATTTGAGCAGCTGCTCGCCGGTATCTCGGCCCGCCGGTAGAGCGTTCCAGCCGGTGCCGGAAACGTTCCGGCAGCTCCAAGCAGCGGCGCTTCCGGTAGTTGCTGACGCGTGAGTGCGCGAGGCGGCGCCGGACCGTTCGTCAGTCCTCCAGGAGGGCGATGAACTCGCGGGCCTGCTTGATGGAGATATCGGAGTGGCGGGTCAGGGCTTCCGCTGCGGCTTCGGGGTCGCCGCTTCTGGCCATGGTGCGGATTCGGCCGTAGATCTCGTCGTTGAGCATGTTGCTGCTGACCTCGCGGGTGACATCGCCCTTGCTGGCGATCGCACGGTAGCGGTACGCGAAACGCTGCGGCGCGTCGTCGTCGTCGTCCTCGCTGGGCTGCTGTCCCGGCACCTCCGGCCGGAAGGGCTGCGGGTGGGACGCAAGCGCCCCGACGGCGTCCCGGGAGGCCCGTAGGCCGTCCCCGGTAGCTTCGAGGTAGAGCTTGATGGCTCCCATTGCCTGACCCTGGGCGATCAGCGCGTAGAGGCGGCGGTGCTGCTCCTGGCTGAGCTTCGCCGCGGAGGTACGTGCCAGTTCCATCGGATCACGCCCGGGCCGCGAGGCGGTTTCCGCCCGGGACTCGAGGGTCTTCCGGCCGACGGCGCGGGCGGCCAACAGGACGCCGGCGCCGACGAGCGCCAGGATCAACAGGGGGATAAGCAGGGATTCCATGAAGCTATAGCCGATCTACGTAATTCTTGGCGGTCAAAAGGTCTGACTGGGTTGCTTGCCGCAGCAACTTAATGGCTTGGATCTTTTTGCCGTTCCGGGCCAGGGACTGCAGCTGCAGGGCGAACTGGGGATTCAGCTGGCCGCCGGGCAGGACCGGCCCCTGGTAGCCGGGCTGCCCGACGGCCGGGGCAGATCCGGTCTGGGCCCGCAATGCCATGCGGGCATGATCGGCCTGCTGGGACTGCTGCTGTTCGTTTTGACTGGGTCGCGTGGCCGCGTCCACCCGGGCCCGGGCGGCAGTAGCGGCCTGTACCTGGGCGGCGTAATGGGCCTGTGAACGGACAGCGAGCTCCTGCTGGTAGCGATCCGCGTCGGACAAGCCAAACTCACGTGGTCGCAGGGCCGTCGTAAACGCCCAAAGTACAGCTGCCACGATGAGGGCAGGCAGTATAACTAGCAGTACATCGCCCATGTGAAGAGCTTATGCCAGATCGCAGTTATCCACAGCACATTCTGCGGCCGGCATACCATCAGTGCCGGGAGGCACCGTTCCAGCCCGCAAGGTGAGGAACATCACCAAATGCGCATATTTCCGCCGGTGTGTGGCCTCATGTTCCGATCTCTATCCCCAGCCGCACTTGGCGCACTGTGGATGAACGCTGGCCGTATTTCTTTTACGTCCACATGGCCTTTTTTGCGTTTACGCAGGTCAGGGGCTGATTATGCGACAAAGAAATTTTCTATCCACAGCTGTTCCCACAGGCTGTGCACAAGCAGGGGGTGGTAGTGCACAGGTTATCCACAGGGGTGGAGACTCCTCGGGTTGGTGCCTGCCCGGACGGGGGATAACGTTGCTGGATATCGCGCCTAGGATCCTGGATTCCGATGCTGCCTTTCTTTCGGATTCCGCCCGGCCGGGCTGGATCCGGCCTGTGGAAAACCGGCAGTACGGGAGGCGGACAAAATGTCGGAGCCGGTTGATAGGACTTAACCCGTCGGATAACGGCCGGGCCGAGGCCAACCCGCAGCACAGACCAAAAGGCATACACGCCGCCGGCGAACGAAGGTCCGCCGCGGCACCCAATGGAGGACGGCAGTTTTGTCAGTTACGCATCTGGACTCAGTCGAGGGGACCCGCGGAGCCGAAGGCAGCCGCAAGCCGCCGCAGGACATTCCCGCCGAGCAGTCCGTCCTGGGCGGCATGATGCTGTCAAAAGACGCCATTGCCGACGTCGTCGAGATCCTTCGTGGTGTGGACTTCTACCGCCCGGCACACGAGACGATCTACGAGGCCATCATCGACCTCTACGGCCGGGGCGAGCCTGCCGACGCCGTCACCGTTTCGGATGAACTGACCAAGCGGGGCGAGATCAACCGAATCGGCGGCCCCGCCTACCTGCACGAGCTCATCCAGACGGTTCCCACAGCTGCCAACGCGGGCTACTACGCAGAAATCGTCGGTGAACGCGCCGTCCTGCGGCGTCTGGTCAATGCGGGCACTAAAATCGTCCAGCTTGGCTACGGCCAGGACGGCGAGGTCGAAGACCTGGTAAACCAGGCCCAGGCCGAGATCTACGCCGTCGCCGAACGGCGCACTGCAGAGGACTACGTGGTCCTCAAGGACGTGATGGAGTCCACGGTGGACGAGATCGAAGCCTCCGGCCACCGCGAAGAGGGAATGACCGGCGTTCCGACCGGCTTCTACGAACTTGATGAGCTCACCCACGGCCTGCACCCCGGCCAGATGATTGTCATTGCGGCCCGCCCCGCCGTCGGTAAGTCGACGTTCGCGCTGGACTTCGCCCGCTCCGCGGCCATCAAGAACAATCTGGCAACCGTGATGTTTTCGCTGGAAATGGGCCGGAACGAGATCGCCATGCGCCTGCTGTCAGCGGAGGCCACGATCGGCCTGCAGGATCTGCGCAAGGGCACGATCAAGGACGAGCAGTGGTCCAAGATCGCCACCACGATGGGCCGGATGAATGACGCTCCGCTCTTCATCGATGACAGCCCCAACATGTCATTGATGGAAATCCGGGCCAAGTGCCGCCGGCTCAAACAGCAGCACGATCTCAAGCTCGTTATCCTCGACTACCTGCAGCTGATGAGCTCCGGCAAGAAGGTGGAGTCCCGCCAGCAGGAGGTTTCCGAGTTCTCCCGCGCGCTGAAGCTGCTGGCCAAGGAACTGCAGGTGCCGGTCATTGCGCTCTCGCAGCTGAACCGTGGTTCGGAGCAGCGCCAGGACAAGCGGCCGATGGTCTCGGATCTGCGCGAATCCGGCTCCATTGAGCAGGATGCCGACATGGTCATCCTGCTGCACCGCGAAGACGTCTATGACAAGGAATCGCCGCGTGCCGGCGAAGCAGACATCCTCATTGCCAAGCACCGTAACGGCCCCACAAAAGACATTGTGGTCGCCTTCCAGGGCCACTATTCAAGGTTCGCGAACATGGCGGCGGATGCCGGTGGCGGCTTCTAGGAGCTAGCTGCCGCCACTGGGCAGCAGATGGTTGGGCAGCCGGTTCCCGGGTGCCCGGCCGCGGATCTCCAGCAGTGCCCGGGCGTGGGCGTGCAGCCGCTTGTCCTCCTCGGACACCGGCACCCATTGCGGGACCGGGACGGATGTGCCGTGTTCGTCGCGGGCCACCATCACGGTCAGGCAGTACGTTGTGAGGTGAAGCTCGCGTCCCTTGGGGTCTCCGGAGCGGACGTGCACCGCGATATGCATGCCCTTCGTTCCGGTGTAGACCAGCCGGGCCTCCACCTCCACCACATGGCCGATGAGCAGCGGACGATAAAACCTCACGCCGCCGGAGAAGACGGCTACCGTGTCCATGCCGCAGTAGCGTGAGGCACAGACGTAGGCCGCCTCATCGATCCATTTCATAACGATGCCACCATGGACCTTGCCGCCCCAGTTCACATCCGTGGGGGCGGCCACAAAGCGGAGGACAACGCTCTCGGCCGTGCCGGCGTCGGTGTATTCCTGTCCGCTCATCGCCTGCACGATCTCCTCGCGGACCTTGATCCGGGCCAGGGCGTGGTCGCGCTGTTCGATCCCGTCCGGTGCGGTCGGTTCAAACTGCGGCACCGGGACGGGCTTGCCGTCCGCGCCCACCGCCACGAAAATCACCAGGCACTGGCTGCGCATCGTTGCCGGACCGCCTTTTACATCGCCGGAGGACACCACTGTGCGGATGTGCATGGAGGACCGGCCGGTGTAGACGATCGTGGCAGTGACCTCAACCATGTCCCCGCTGTTGACCGGGTTCGCGAAGTGGATGTTGCCGACGTAGGCGGTTACGCAGTAGGACTGTGCCCAGCCGACCGCGGCGGCGTAAGCCGCTTTGTCCACCCACTCGAGCACCGTGCCGGCGTCGACCGAACCGCTGTGCCCGACGTCGGTCGGAGCTGCAAGGAAGCGCAGGGTTACGGCATTGGCTGCAGTCTCACTCATGCACAGAGTGTACTAACGGGCTGCGGAAGCGCCGCCGGATCCCGACACAAAGGCTATCCGGGACGCCACACACGGCAAGCCGGACCGGGGCGGCGGGGCAAATCATGCCGGAACTGAATTGATGCTGTTTCGGTCCCGGTGGACGGGTTGTGCTGCGAAGCGGTGCGACGCCAGGGGTGCCGTTAGTGTGGTTGCGTGCCAGCCTCCGCCCCGCCTCCTGCAGTGCTCCCGCCCCCGGCCAGCCGACGGCGCGAAATCCTGCGCCTTGCACTCCCGGCGTTCGGGGCGCTCATCGCCGAACCAGTGTTCCTCCTCGCCGATGCTGCCATCGTCGGCCACCTCGGAGTGGCCCAGCTTGCCGGCGTCGGGCTGGCCTCCGCGGTGCTGCATACGGTGGTGGGACTTATGGTCTTCCTGGCCTATTCGACTACTCCGGCCGTGGCGCGGGCGGTCGGCAATGGGCAGCTGTCCACGGCTCTCGCTGCCGGGCGTGACGGCGTCTGGCTGGCGTTAATGCTGGGAGCATTCCTTGCCGTGGCGGGCTTCGTTGCCGCCGGGCCGCTGCTGGACCTGATGGGTGCCCGTGGTGAGGTGCGGACCTTTGCTGTGGACTATCTGCGCTGGTCAATGCCCGGGCTCGCCGCGATGCTGCTTATCTTCGCCGGGACAGGCGTGTTGCGGGGCCTGCAGGACACGCGGACCCCGCTCTTTGTCGCGGCCGCCGGCTTTACCTTGAACATCGCGCTCAACCTCTTCCTGGTTTACGGCTTGCAGCTGTCAGTCACCGGCTCCGCCATCGGCACCAGCATCGCGCAGTGGGCCATGGCGGTTGTTTATGTGGTGATTGTCCGGCGGAACGCCCGCAACCACGGGGTATCCCTGCGCCCCGAGTGGCGCGGCATCCGGGCGCTGACCAGGGTGGGCTCGTGGCTGATGCTGCGGACGCTGAGCCTGCGGGTGGCAATCCTCGCCACGGTCCTGGTGGCCACTGCCCAGGGGTCCGTGAACCTGGCAGCCCACCAGCTCGCCATGACGGTCTTTACTTTCCTCGCGTTCGCCCTCGATGCCCTCGCCATTGCCGCGCAGGCGCTGATCGGCAAGGAACTCGGTGCTGCCCGCCCGGCTGCCGCGCGGGAGCTCACCGGCACGATGGTCCGCTGGGGCATCGGGTTCGGTGTGCTCACGGGAATCCTGCTGGCAGCTGCCGCGCCCTGGGCGGGGCTGTTGTTTAGCTCCGACGCCGAAGTCCGTGCCGCACTCGCGGTGGCGCTGTGGGTACTGGCGGCCGGCCAGCCGATCGCCGGATTTGTTTTCGTTCTCGACGGCGTGCTGATCGGGGCCGGCGACGCAAAGTATTTGGCGATTGCCGGCGTCGTGAATCTCGCGGTGTATCTGCCGTTACTTCTGCTTGTCGGGCGCACGGGCGCTGGCGGCAACGCTGGACTGCTCTGGCTGTGGGCGGCCTTTTCGCTGGGGTATATGGCCGCGAGGGCCGTGACGCTGGGCGCCCGGGCGCGAACGGACCGGTGGATGGTGCTCGGTGCTTCGCACTAAACTGGACGTGTGACTCTCCCCGCAGCCCCTGACGCGTCCACCGCCCTGCCCGCCGCGGCGGTTCTCTGGAAGCCCGTGCTAATCCGGGCGGCCATCGCCCTGGGATTTGGTGCCGTGACCGTCTTCTGGGCTGCACCAACCACCATGGGCATGGGATGGGCCGGCGGCGCCTACCTGCTGGCAACCGGACTGGTGCTGCTGCGCAGCATCCACCAGACCGGGATCCGTCCCGGGTCCGCCGCCGGAAAGGTGCTGTCGGCAGCCGGCGCCGTGCTGACCGGGACAGGGGCCGCCGTCGGGCTCATCTCCGGGAGCCTGGTCTTCGGTGTCCTTGCAGCGCTGGGGCTTGGCCTCGCCGGCGCCGCGGAACTCTACCTCGGCATCACCCTCCGGGGACGCTCACTCCTGGCGCGCGACTGGATCGCCTCCGGTGTGATCGGACTGGGCACGGCGGCGCTGCTGCCCTTTTTCATTGACCTGGGTCCGCATGCGCTGCTCGGCATCGCCGGCGGCGGCGGCATTATCAGTGGCGTGCTCTGGGTGCTGGCCGGACTGACGCTGCGGCACGATGCGCGGGCAGATTCGGCAGAGGCCGTAAACTAGGAAACGAACAGGTTCTACCTGGTGTAGAACGATTGCGCTACCACAATTGCCACGCCTATTGCGTCGGCTGCAGGAGGAAAGCACCTTGGCACAGCAGAAATCAGGAGCCCCGCGCAAGCTGCGGACCTCGGTCAAGGGACCGCTTATGTTCTCCGCGTTCTGGGCTGTGCTGGCATTCGTCACCACCTTGATTTTTGCCTCCGGCGGCAGCGCAAAGACGGCCCGCTTCGATCTGGCGTTCACGGCCGGCGGGAGTGCGTTCATTGTGATTCTGGTGGTGCTTGCCATGCTGTCAATGGGCCACAAGCCCAATGCCGAACACCTCGGCAAGGGATCCGGGGTCAACCTCAGCTCCCGGAACGCCGGCCAGGGCGGCCAGCCGGCGCAGCCTGAACCAGGGTCCGGCGCGCCGGAGGCGGGCGGCGACCGCACGCCCGGCGGCGACCGCTAGCTGCCCGACCGCCGACGCTCCGCGGCCGGGACTGCTGCTGGATCCGGCCGGCAGCGACCGTGATGCCCTGCCCCTCCGCTCTGACGTGGCCTAGGAGGCTGCCTTGCGGGCCCGGTACGCCGCCACGTGGGCGCGGTTGGCGCAGTTCCCGGTGTCGCAATAGCGCTTCGAGCGGTTTCGGCTCAGGTCCAGCACGACGGCGTTGCAGTCATCGGCGGCGCAGACCAGCATCCGGTCCATTTCTTTGTTCCGGATGACGTCAACCAGGGCCATGGCGGCCTCCGTGCTCATCCGGTGCGCCAGTGGCGCGTCCGGGGTGGTGGCGTGCAGGTGCCAGTCCCAATCGCCATGCCGGACGAGTTGGGGCAGTGCCCGCGCCTCCCGCAGCAGCCTGTTCACGGTGTCTACCGCAGCGGATTCGTCCGCGAACCACAAGGCCGCGAGTTCGCCGCGGAGGCGGTGCACTCCGGCCAGTTCGGCCTCGTCCCGGGTCCGCGAGCCGGTGAACCCCTCCGCCTCCAGAAACCGATCCAGGTCCGGCACTGTGGAAAGGTGCTCCGCACCGTTGGCCGCGGAATTGACCAGGCTGACAACCGACCGCAAAGCCACCTCAGTGTCAGGGGCAAAAAGCATCTTGACTCCTTACGTAGGCGTGGCGTACTGTCATGACCATAACATCACTTTACTCCTGACAGGAGGCAGCCCGTGCCTGCCGATCGCTACCCGGCCGAAACGCCCGCCATGGCCGATTCCGGATCACGATCCCCCGGAACGCCCGGCGCCCGCCGCCCCGGCGCGGCGGCAGGGTTCATGGCATCCGGGCTGGGTGTTGCCCTGTTTTCCTCGGCGGTGTTCGGCCTCTCCGGCTCCTTTGCCAAGGCGTTGCTGGAGACCGGCTGGAGCCCCGGGGCAGCAGTCACGGCCCGCCTCACCGGGGCCGCGCTCATCCTGGCCGTTCCCGCATTCCCGGCACTGCGCGGGCGCTGGCACCAGCTGAGGGACAACTGGCTTACCGTCCTGCTCTTCGGGCTTATCGGGGTCGCGGCCTGCCAGTTGTTCTATTTCAACGCAGTGGCACGGCTTTCGGTCGGGGTTGCCCTCCTGCTGGAGTACCTGGCCCCCGTGATTATCGTGCTGTGGCTCTGGGCCGCCAGCCGCAAACGGCCGCGCCCGCTGACAGTCGGTGGAACGCTGCTGTCCCTCGCCGGGCTGGTCCTGGTCCTGGACCTCACCGGAGCCGTCAAGATCGACATCGTCGGAGTCCTGTGGGGGATAGCAGCGGCCGTTTGCCTCGCGATCTATTTTTTCATCACGGCCAAGGAAAACGACACCCTGCCGCCGATCGTGTTGGCCTCGGGCGGGCTTATGGTGGGCGCAGTGACGATGTGGCTTGCTGCGGCGACCGGCCTGCTGCCGATGGCGTTCAGCACCGCCGACACCCGACTGGGCCCTTGGGTGGCGCCTTGGTGGGTGGCTCTGAGCGGGCTTGTTGTCCTGGCCACGGTGCTTGCGTATGTCTCCGGCATTGTGGCGGCACGCGCCCTCGGCTCCAAAGTGGCGTCCTTTGTGTCGCTTACCGAAGTGCTCTTTGCCGTCATCTGGGCGTGGCTTTTGCTCGGCGAGCTGCCCGGCCCCATCCAGCTCCTCGGCGGGCTGCTGATTGTCGGCGGCGTGGTCCTGGTCCGGCTGGATGAACTCCGGGCGCCGTCCCGCGCCGGCGGGGCCGGGTCGCCGGCACCGCTGGACCACGCGAACGACGTCGAACCGGTGCCGTAGGCACGAACTGACAAAGCCGGCCCGGACGCTGCTGCGTCCGGGCCGGCTTAGTGTCTGGAGTTTTGCCTAGCGGGAAGCGCTTTCCTGCTCGGTGGCGTTGCGGCTGGCCTGCTTGCCGGCCTCCTGCAGTGCCTGGGAAACCTTGGCCAGTGCCCCCACGTGCTGGCCGTTCCATTCGCTGCGGAACTTATCGGCGTCCGGGCCCTTCCAGTCGGTGCCCTCGAGCACCTTGGTGAGCATCGACTTCTGCTTGTCGATCTCCGACGAACCGGCCTGCAGCTTCGTCCCAAGAGTCTTGAGCTGAGCAATATCTGCGCCCCAAATAGCCATTCGAAAATCTCCTCAAAGCTTAGAAACGGATCCGGCCCTGCCGGTTTCCGCTGCGGCTTCCGGCTGTTCCGGAAGATCCAATGCCCCCAAACTATCCTGCCGGCCAAAATAGTGTCGATGGGCAGCCCTCCCCATGCCCTCGATCCCAAGTTGATTGGGGCCTAGCATGGAGGCATGTGCCGAAACATCCGCACCCTCCACAATTTTGAACCCCATGCCACTGACGCCGAGGTGGAAGCCGCCGCGCTGCAGTATGTGCGCAAGATCAGTGGGAGCACCAAGCCGTCGAAGGCCAACGAAGAGGCGTTCAACCGGGCTGTCCACGAGATTGCACATGCTACCGGGCACCTGCTGGCCGCCCTGGTCACCCAGGCTCCAGCCAAGGACCGCGGCGAGGAAGCTGCCAAAGCGAAGGCCAGGGCCGCAGTCCGCTTCGGCGCGGCCTGAGGCGGCGGCGGGCGGACGGCGGCTTACTTGCCGAAGCCGCGGAGCCGCAAAGAGTTGGCCACAACCAGGACGGAACTGGCCGCCATGGCAGCGCCGGCAATCATCGGGTTAAGCAGGCCCAGGGCTGCTACCGGGATCCCGATGGCGTTGTAGAAGAACGCCCAGAAGAGGTTTGTCTTGATCGTCGCGAGGGTCCGGCGGGACAATTCGATGGCCTGGGTCACCTGCCCCAGGTCATTGCCCATGACCGTCAGGTCTGCGGCTTCGATCGCGACGTCAGTGCCTGAACCCATGGCGATGCCGAGGTCTGCCTGGGCCAGTGCAGCGGCGTCGTTCACGCCGTCGCCAGCCATGGCGACAATGGCGCCGGCGTCCTGCAGCTTCCTGACGGCCTGGACCTTGCCCGCCGGCAGCACCCCGGCGAAAACGTCTTCGGGAGCGATGCCGACGTCGGCGGCCACCTGGGCGGCGACGGCCGCGTTGTCCCCGGTCAGGAGGATCGGCCGGAGGCCGAGCTCACGGAGCCGGCGGATTGCGGCGGCTGAGCCCGGCTTGAGCGTGTCCCGCAGGCTGATGATGCCTGCCGGCTGCCCATCCACGGCGAGCCAGATGGCTGTGGCCCCGGAATGTTCGGCGGCGCTGAATGCCTGAAGCTGTGCGGCGGTCGGGGAGATGCGGTTTTCGGCAAGCCAGCCCGTCCGGCCCGCCGTTACGACCTTTCCGGCAACCGTTCCCTCGACCCCGCCGCCCGGGGCCGACCGGAACCCGGTGACGGCAGGAAGGGTCCCGGCGTCGTTGGTGCGGCGTTCGGCGGAGAGCGCGGCAGCAGCGATGGCACGCGCGATCGGGTGCTCAGATGCGGCTTCGACCGAACCGGCCAGGCGCAGGACCTCGTTTGTGCTGAAGGCTCCGAAGGCCTTGCTGCCGTCCACAGCCAGGTGGCCGCTGGTCACGGTACCGGTTTTATCCAGCAGGATGGTGTCAACGGTCCGGGTGTCCTCAAGGACTTGTGGTCCCTTGATCAGGATCCCCAGCTGCGCGCCGCGGCCGGTTCCGGTGAGCAGACCTACGGGGGTGGCGAGGCCAAGGGCGCAGGGGCAGGCGATGACAAGTACGGCGACGGCGGCCGTGAAAGCCGCGCGAAGTTCGGCGTCGCTGATGGCCGGGCCGGCCGCGAGCAGCCAGGCGCCGAAGGTGAGGGCAGCGATGAGGAGGACCACCGGCACGAACACCGCGCTGATCCGGTCGGCAAGGCGGGCGATCGGCGCCTTGCCGGTCTGCGCCTGGGCGACCAGACGGCCCATCTGGGCCAAAGTCGTTTCGGCTCCGACGCGGGTGGTGCGGACCAGCAGCCGGCCGGAGGTGTTGATGGTGGCGCCCGTGACCGGAGTGTCCGGGCCGACTTCCACCGGTACCGATTCGCCGGTTACCAGCGAGGCGTCCACCGCGGAGTTCCCTTCGACGACGACGCCGTCGCTCGCGATTTTCTCGCCGGGGCGGACAACAATGAGATCCCCGACCCCTAGCTGATCGGCCGGGATCTGCTGTTCCCGGCCGTCCCGGAGGACTGTGGCATCCTTGGCGCCCAGATTCAGCAGGGCCTTGAGCGCGTCGCCGGCCTTTTCCTTGGCGTTGGCCTCCAGGTAGCGGCCCAACAGCAGGAATGTGGTGACCACCGAGGCAACCTCGAAGTAGAGTCCGCCCGAACCCATCGCCATGCTTTCCCCGCCCGCGTGCCCGGTCATCTGCGGGTCTGCGAATAGCTGCCAGGCCGAGAAGACGTAAGCGGCCGTCACCCCGATGGAGACAAGAGTGTCCATCGTGGAGGCCAGGTGCCGGGCATTGATGGCAGCGGCGCGGTGGAACGGCCAGGCGGCCCAGGTAACCACCGGCAGGGCCAGGGCCCCTGCTGCCCAGCCCCAGTTGGCGAACTGGAAAACGGGGAACATCGAAATCAGGAAGACCGGGATGGCGAGGACGGCAGCGGTCACCAGGCGCGGGCGGAGCGTGGCTGCCGGGTGGGCCGGTAGGTGGTCGCCGCGGGTGGCGCCACCAGCCGGCGTTTCGACGGCGAACCGGGGAGGCCGGACTGTCGCCTTGTACCCTGCTGCCGCTACGGTGGCGGTGATTTGGGCGTCGGTGATGGCCGCCGGCACTGTGACCTGTGCCGACTCCAACGGCAGGTTGACGCTGGCTGTCACGCCGTCAAGTTTGCCGAGCTTGCGTTCAACACGGCCGACACAGGAGGCACAGGTCATGCCCTCGATGTCGAGCTCGATCACCCGGTTTTCGGGCTGGCCGAATAACTGCTCTGTACTCACTGTGGTCCTGTCCAGATGGTGTGCGCGGCGTGGAATGACGGGCGGGTGGCGCTCAGGTCTCGTTGGCTACCACCAAGTAGCCCGATTCCGCAACGGCCTCGCTGATCTCGGCGGAGGACAACGCCCCGCCGGAAGTGATGGTGACCGTGGAGACGCCCCCGGCGTTGAGGTCGACGTCGACCTTCTCGACACCCGCCAGGGACTCCAGTTCCTCGCTGACGGATGACACGCAGTGCGCGCACGTCATCCCGGACACGTTGACGATGGTGGATACGGTGCTCATGGCTCTCTCCTCGGGGGACGGGCTGTTGTGGTTCACGGCCCGGTGTTGTTGTCGATGGTGCCGCTACCGCAACAGGCGGCCGATAGCGTCAGTGGCTTCTTTGACCTTAAAATCAATGGCTGCGGCCCGCAGCGAGGGGTCCGGTTCTGCGGCGGCGCCGACGACGCAGTGCCCGATATGTTCCTCCACCAGCCCCAGGCTGACGGCGTGCAGGGCCTTGGTGGCGGCGGCGACCTGGGTGAGGATGTCGATGCAGTACTTGTCTTCCTCGACCATCCTGGCAATGCCACGGACCTGGCCTTCAATCCGCTTCAGCCGCCGCAGGTACGCGTCTTTGTTCGCGGAATAGCCGTGCTGTTGAGGAGGTTCGGTGTCCGCGCCTGCTGCGACAGCGATTTCGTGCTCGTCCATAAGCCAAACATATACCCCCCAGGGGTATGGTGCAAGCACGGTGCGGGGCGCACGGCCGGGGCCCTGCGAAAGAGCCCGGGGACAAAAAAGCTCCGGAGTGCGTTATTGGGGGATACGCACTCCGGAGCAGTCTCTGGGGGCCGTCTCTGGCCCACGGATTCAACCATACTCGGCGGTAAGTGGAGAAGCCAGCACCCCGAATAACTACTTTCACTTTACTTACGGGGGGGTCGGTTGAACCCTCAGGCAACGCGCAAACCATTAGCTCACGAGTCATGTTTTGTCTGGTGGTGGATTGCCGACCGGACCGGAACCACCAGGATCGGATGGTCCTGGTGATGGCTGAGCCAAGCGGCCACCGAACCGTTGATGGCCGCGGAGACGCGGTGCCCCAGCCCGGGTTCCGGCGTACCCACGATAATCATGGGGGCGCCGACCTCAGCCGCAAGCCTGCCAAGCGCCCGGGCCGGGTCCCCCGCCAGCGTCCGCAGGGTCCACGGAATGCCCAACGGGTCGCAGGCGGCGTTGATCATGCTCCGCAGTTCCCGGGTCACTGCCCTGATCTCGGCGTTGTCCGTGTCCGGGTGCAGCGAGAGCCGGTGCGCGGACCGCGTCGGGTCCCACTCCACGAGATAGCTTTCTTCATCCACATGGGCGCAGATCAGCTCGGTACCGAGGCCAGCTGCGAGTGAGGCTGCGGCCTGGAGCACCCCGGGGCTCTGCCCCGGGAGCACGCCGACCACAAGCGGAGGCTGGGCAATCTGGCGCTCGGCGGACATACTCCATTCTTTCCCCCTGCCCTGCGGCGCGAACAGGGGCTTATTCCCCGGTCTGGGTTTCAATCCGGCCCACCATATCGACCACTGTCAATATGGTGCATAATGGAGCGATGACGACGCTGCAGATTGTTAAGCCCGCGGCCGCGGAAATATCCGGCACCTCGTCCGGGATGCCATTTTTGGCTGCGGAACAGGCGCAGGGCAAGGCCCAATTCTTCAAGGCCCTTGCCGATCCGAACCGGCTGCGGCTGTTGTCCATCATCAAGGCGTCCGACGGCGGCGAGGCCTGCGTCTGCGACCTTACTGCACCCCTTGAGCTCGGCCAGCCGACGGTTTCCCATCACCTTAGGATCCTCGTGGACGCAGGTCTGCTGCACCGCGAAAAGCGTGGCACCTGGGCCTACTACTCGATCGTCCCGGGCGCACTCGAACGGCCCGCGGTCGTGCTCGAGGACCTCTAGCCGCCAGAGTCAACCGGCTCTTGAACACCCCGGGGACGCGGCCTAACGTTGAGAAACCGAGGAAAGGGTGACCGCCGTGGAAATCTTTATGTGGTGGCTGGATCTGGATCTGGCGAGCAAGGAGTGGCTGCGGGAAAACCTTCGCGCCACCGAGCTTCCGCTGCCGGTACTCCAGGGAATTGCCGAGGCCGGCGGCCCCCACCCGGCGGATGTTTCCGGGGTGCTGACCGGCGCCGATTGGGACTTCATCGCCACTCAGTCCGAATACGTGGACTGACAAAGCCGAACAAAAGCGTACGCGAAGACACCATTGCGGCCAGCAGCAGGTGGTGGTTGCATGGGGGCATGGCTACCGAAGAGAGTTACGTCCTGGCGATCGGCACCAAAAAAGGTCTTTGGCTCGCTACCAGCCCCGACCGCAAGGACTGGTCCCTTTCCGGCCCGCATTTCCTGATGAGCGAAGTCCCCAGTATTGGCATCGACAGCAGGGATGGCCGGACCCGGATCCTGGTCGGCGTCCGCTCGGAGCATTGGGGCCCCACGGTCTTCCACTCCGATGACCTGGGCGAGACCTGGAGCGAGCCCGAGCAGGGTGCCATCCGCTTCCCTGCGGGCACGGATGCTGCGCTCGACCGCATCTGGCAGATCTACCCCGATGCCGAGTCCCGCCCCGGCGTCGTCTGGGCCGGCTGTGAGCCGATCTCGGTCTGGAAATCGATCGACGGCGGTGAACACTTCGAACTTAACCGCGGGCTCTGGGACCACCCGCACCGCAGTGAATGGGGTGCCGGTTACGGTGGCGCCGCGGCGCACTCCATCGTTGTGGACCGCACCGGTGAGAAGGTTCACGTCGCGATGAGCACCGGCGGCGTCTACCGCTCGCTCGACGGCGGGAGCTCCTGGGAGCCGCGCAACCAGGGAATTTCGGCCTACTTTATGCCCGACCCCAACCCGGAGTTCGGTCAGTGTGTGCACAAGATTGCCGCCGACGCCTCGGTCGAAGGACGGCTCTATGCCCAGAACCACCACGGTGTTTACCGCAGTGACGACAATGCCGAGAGCTGGACCTCGATCGCTGACGGCCTGCCCGCGGACTTCGGATTCGTGATGCTCTCGCATCCGCGGCGGGCCGGGACCGCCTGGGTCATCCCGCTCAAGGCCGACGGCGAACGAATCCCGCCGGAGGGTAAGTTGGCGGTCCACCGCACGGTCGACGCCGGCGCGAGCTGGGAGCGCCTGGACGACGGGCTCCCAGAGGCTGAGTTCAACGTTGTGTTGCGGGACGCCGCCTGCGTCGACGCTGGGGAACCTGCCGGGGTGTACTTCGGTACGCGAGGCGGCAGCGTCTACGCCAGCGCCGACGAAGGCGACCACTTCACCGAGCTGGCTTCGCACCTGCCTGACGTGCTGTGCGTGCGGGCCGCAGCTGTCAGCCCGGCGCTGGTGTCCGGCACGTCCGCGCCCGGCATCCCGGCGAATGCCTGAGTCGCCGTGGCCGGGATCAGCGTGGTGTTGCCGAGTGTGCTCCATCCCCTCGCCGGCGGGCAGTCCTTCCTGACTGCGCCCGTAGCCGCGGAGGTGACGGTGGCGGCTTTGCTTGACCTGGTCACCGAGGAATACCCGGCCCTGGCAAGGCGGCTCCGGGACGAAACCGGTACTGTCCGGCGTCACGTGAATATATACGTCAACGGGAATGAAATCCGGCGGCTGCAGGGCCTGGGCACCAGGGTGTCACCGGGTGAGGAGCTGCTGATCATCCAGTCCGTCGCGGGCGGCTAGCTGCTTGCAGCGACCCGCCAGAGGCTGCACTCGTCGGTGTTAATGGCCTTCCGGCTGCCCGATTGCCGGTCCATAATCCACACGACGCCGATTCCGGGCGCGGTTTCCTGGACGCACCCGCGGCGGATCACCACGTCGTCGTAATTGGGGCCGACCTTCAGCCGCGCCTCGATCTCGTCGCCGCGGTGCAGCTGATCCAAGGCGCGGATGCGGGTGACATGGGCTGTGGCTTCCTTCAACATGGCGGGACCTCCTGGACTGGAGAGTGATGCCTGCTCTTGCCGGCGCTTCCAGTGTGGCGCGCCATTGTTGCCACCGCGTTTCGATCCGGTAAGACATGGGTAAGCGTCCGGCGCCGGGGTTGTTGCCGTGCGGCCGCTGGCGGTCGCCGGGGTCCGGGCGGACAATAGGGCCATGCAACTGCCGCTGATGCCGCCGATCGCGCCGATGCTGGCAAAGGCCGTGCCGGCCCTGCCGGAGGGTCCGGTGATGTTCGAACCGAAGTGGGACGGTTTCAGGTCCCTCATCTTCCGTGACGGGGCCGAGGTGGAGATCGGCAGCCGCAACGCTAAGCCCCTAACGCGTTACTTTCCGGAGCTGGTCGAGGCGCTGAAAATGAATCTTCCGCGGCGCTGTGTGATTGACGGGGAGATCATTATGGTCGGCGCCTCGGGCGACCGGCTCGACTTTGATCTGCTGCAGCAGCGGATCCATCCTGCCGCAAGCAGGGTGCGGCTACTGGCCGAAGCGACACCGGCGAGTTTTGTCGCGTTTGACCTGCTTGCCCTCGACGACGAGGACCTCACCGACCGTCCGTTCGCAGAGCGGCGTGCCGCCTTGGAGCGTGTGCTCGCCGGAAGTGCCCCGCCAATCCACCTCACCGCCGCGACCCGGGACCGGGGGACAGCAAAGGAATGGTTTCACCGGTTCGAGGGAGCAGGTCTCGACGGGATCGTGGCCAAACCCCTCGACGGGAAGTACCTGCCGGACAAACGCTCGATGTTCAAGGTCAAGCACGAACGCACCGCGGACTGCGTTCTCGCCGGATACCGGGTGCACACTTCCGGGCCGGACCGCGTCGGGTCGCTGCTGCTGGGACTTTACGACGCTGCCGGCAGCCTCGCCAACGTGGGAGTTGTGGGGGCTTTCCCGATGCAGCGGCGCAAGGACCTCTTCGGTGAACTCCAGCCGCTTGTGGCCGGCGGTGAAGGCCACCCTTGGGCCCGGACCCACCCGGATGAAGGGACCCGGACGCCCCGCAACGCCGAGGGCAGCCGGTGGAGCGGCGGCAAGGACCTCTCGTTTACCCCGCTTCGGCCGGACCGGGTGGTGGAGGTGAAATACGACCACATGGAGGGTCGAAGGTTCCGCCACACAACGCAGTTTCTCCGCTGGCGCCCGGACCGGGAGCCGCGCTCCTGCACCTACGACCAGCTCGAGGTGCCGGCGGGCTTCGATCTGGCCGCGGTCCTGGGGAACGGAAAGGCTCCATCCTGACACCCTGACCGACCCGGCGCGACCCGGCGTGGCCCGGCCCGGCCCGGGCCGGTGCGGACCGCAGCGGCCGGGTTACTTGAGGCCGAGCTCCTTGGTGGGAATTTTGAAGGATTCCTTGGCGGTCAGGGCCGAGACGGCCGCGATGACACAGATGACGCCGGTGAAGATGCTGATCTGGACCCAGCCGCCGGGCTTGATGCCGCCCATGGCCGCGACGATCGCCCGCGACGGCGTGTCCAAGCTTGTGGAGGCGTGCAGCTACCCGCTCACCGGCATCGGCTGCGTGACCCGGGTTTACACGGACAAGGCCGTCTTCCTGACCGGCCCCGGCGGCGTTCAGGTCCGCGAGACGTTCGGTTGCACGCTCGAGGAGCTGCAGGACATGGTTCCGTTGCCGCTCAAGGCCGCGGCCCCGGTCCGGAGCTGAGCATCGGCCCGGATGGATAAAATGGTGCGGGACCGAGCGGCGAGGAAATGATCGACGCAGCAAAGACCGCCAAAACCGGTGGCGCGCCGGCGGCCAGTGACCAGTACGTCCAGTCGCTTGCACGCGGACTGGCGGTGATCCGCGCTTTCGACACCGACCACCCGAAGATGACACTGTCCGAGGTGGCGGCCCGGACGGACCTGACCCGGGCCACGGCGCGGCGGTTCCTGCACACCCTCGTGGAGTTGGACTACGTCCGCACCGACGGGAAGATCTTCGCCCTGACCGCCAAGGTGCTGCAGCTCGGGTATGCGTACCTGTCCGGGCTCTCGCTGCCGCAGCTCGCGCAGCCGCACCTGGAGGAGCTGTCGCTCCGCTTGGGGGAATCGACGTCGGCTGCGGTGCTGGAAGGGGCCGACATCGCCTACATCGCCAGGGTGGCGACGCGCCGGATCATGGCTGTCGGCATCACCGTCGGCACCCGGTTCCCGGCGTACGCGACCTCCATGGGCAGGGTAGTGCTGGCGGCCCTGCCGCCGGCGCGGCTGCAGGAGTACCTGGCCGGAACTGAAATCCGGCCCCTGACCCCGCGTGCCATCGGAACACGGGAGGGTCTTCTCGCCGAGCTGGACCTGGTCAGGTCACAAGGCTGGTGCCTGCTCAACCAGGAGCTCGAGCTCGGCCTGATGTCCGTCGCAGCGCCGGTCCATGACGGCCTCAAGGTGGTCGCTGCCATTAACGTGTCCCTGCACGCCCAGTCGGTTGCCGGCCGGCCCGACCCGGAGGCCTACTTGGGCTCGGTGCGCGAGGCGACGGTTGCTACCGCCGAACTCATCTCCGCGGACCTGTCGTCGTGACGTTCGCTGTACTCAGCTGACGGCGTCCGGCGAAGGGGCGGTCGAGACTGTGATGGTGACCCCCGCGTCGTCGTCACGGATCTTAAGGTGGAGGTCCCTGCCCACCAGCGAGGCATGTATGTCCTCGCTGTCCGTCGGGGCGATCTGTTCTGCCAGCCGCGTGACGGCCAGCGCCATGGCCCGGCCCCAATCATGGGGATCCATGCTGGACGCCTCGGCCTCGGCCGAGAAATTCTCCTGTGCTTCCGACATGTGCTCCCGCTTCCCGCCCCTGGAACGCGTCCTGCCAGGCCGATCCTGGCAGGCGGCCTTCCTGGCAGGATTCCCATCCCGGAAGGCTCCAGTACTTGAGCATGGCCAGTCTAGTGACCGTGACTGGCGGACGTCCACGGTTCGCGCCCGCGCCGCCGAAGTTACGCACGGAATCCCGCTAGGATTTCAATCCGGGACACCCCACGCCCGCTATGTCTTGAAGGACGTTATGCCAGAGAACGATTCCGAGCCTGAACGCACTACACCACCCCGGCGCGCCGCCGTCGTTATCAACCCCGGAAAATCCGGCGGACCGGAGCTCCAGCGCGAGATCTTGCGGCTTTGCGAAACACAAGGCTGGGCTGAACCGCTGTGGCTCGAAACCAGCATCGAGGACCCGGGCACCGGCCAGGCCCGCCAGGCACTGGAGGCCGGGGTCGACGTTGTAATCGCGGCCGGCGGCGACGGGACCGTGCGCTGCGTCGCGGAGGTGCTCGCAGGCACCACAACGCCCATGGGTCTGGTGCCGCTGGGGACCGGAAACCTCCTGGCCCGCAACCTCGGCGTGGACATCAGCGATCCGGTTGCAGCCTGCCGGGGCGTCCTCACCGGCAGCGAACGGACCATCGATGTCGTCAAGGCAACACTCGACCACTCCGATGAACAGCAGTTGTTCCTGGTCATGGCCGGTCTCGGCTACGACGCGGCAATTATGGCCGACACCGTGGACGTGCTGAAGGACCGGATGGGCTGGGTGGCCTACGTGGAAGCGGGCATCCGTAAGCTTCCGGGCAAACCGGTCAAGGCGAAGATCAGCGTCGACGGCGGGAAAACCGTCCAACGCAGGATCCGCAGCGTTATGATCGGCAATTGCGGCCGGATCATGGGCGGCGTCGAGATTTTTCCCGACGCCAAGTTCGACGACGGTGTGCTGGACCTGTTGGTCCTGGCGCCCCGCGGCCGGTTTGGCTGGCTGGGCGTTGTCGCCGGGATCTTCGGTCGGAACAAGCGCGAGACCGACTCAGTCGAGTACTTCCAGGGCAAGGCCGCCGAGATCACCCTGGAGCGCGAGCAGGAGTTCCAGTTGGACGGTGACCATCTCGGCGCCGGAACGCATTTGGCTGTGGCCATCGATCGGGGTGCTTTGACGATCCGGATGGCCGGCTGAAGTATCGGCGGGCGGTCCTCGGCGACTTCGCATTTCCGGCACAAGCCGGGGTGGCTGGGCCCGGCCATGAGTACTACCCGGGCAAGTCTCCGGGAGTGTGGTTCGCAAAGGCGAGTACGAATCACTCGTGACTGCCGTATTCCTCCCAACCTAGATTGACTCAGGGATCACCCGATGCAGCCAATGCATTCTGGACGGAGTCACTATGGCGCGCTGGTTGGCGTTCACATGGGATGTTTTTTCGACGGAACGATCTTCCCTGCTCCGGGCGCCCTTCCGCTGTGTGGATGAAAGTGTTCCCCAAGCAGCGGGCCACGGGTTTGAGGAACACCGGTGACAGCGCGTCCGGAGTGGATGGCACTGGGGCTGACCTCAGCGGCCCCGGGACACGGTGCCAGCCGCGCCGGCGGGACCCTGGCCGACCTCGCCTACGCCCCGCACCAACGCCACGCCGAACACGACGCACGCACCCCACCGGTAATATTTCGACCCCAGCCGCTGCCCGCCGCAGTCCCGGCAGTCCGGGTCCCCGCCCGGCTCTCGGGCCGGGAGTGGGCGCGGTTCTTGCGGCGGGTACTGCGCGGCACGGACGCCCTGCTGGTCGCCGCCTGTGTCTTTGCCGGATTCCTGGTCCGCTTCGAGGGCGGCCAGCCTCTCACAGGAAGCCTCGCTGATCTCAACGCGGCTGTGATCGGCGCGGTCCTGGGCATCCTGTGGGTCGCCGCGCTGGGTCTCTACCGGACCAGGGACACAAAGATCCTGGGTGCCGGGACCAGTGAATATAAGCGGGTGGCCGCGGCAAGTGGAGCGGTCTTCGGATTGCTCGCCGTGGGTCTTGTTGCTTTTCGTGTCCAGCCGGCGTCGGCGTTCCATTTGGTCTCGCTCCCGCTGGGACTCGTCCTGCTGCCCGGTGGCCGCTGGACGGCGCGCCGATGGTACAACTCCCGTCAGGCCCTGGGGCAGTTCCTCGTGCGGGCGATTGTGATCGGCGAGCCCGAGGACGTGCGCTACGTGCTCAAGCGGATCTCCAAGAAGTCCGGAGCCGTCTACGAAATCCTCGGTGTGGCGTTGCCGGGCGGGCGGCGGGGGACAACCTTCGACGTCGACGGCCGCCGGGTGCCCGTACTGTCCTCCACCGATGACGTTGTCCGGACCGTCGGCCGCTGCGGGGCGGAAGCGGTCATCGTGGCCGGACCGGTACCCGGCGGTAACCAATACATCCGTGAGCTGGGCTGGGGGCTGGAGGAGCACAAGGCGGAGCTGGTCCTCGCTTCGTCCCTGACCAATGTTGCCGGGCCGCGGATCCACTGGCGGCCGGTAGAAGGGCTGCCGCTGATGCACGTGGATGTGCCCCGGTACAGCGGCGCCAAACATGCGTTCAAGCGACTGCTGGACATCGTTGTGGCCGCGGCCGCCCTGGCCTTGCTTGCCCCGCTTTTCCTCGTCCTCGCGATCATCGTCAAACACGACAGCCCCGGGCCCGTTCTCTTCAGGCAGGAGCGCGTCGGGAAAGCCGGAAAGCCGTTCCGGATGCTCAAGATCAGGTCCATGGTCACCGACGCCGACGCCGACGCCGCGCTGGCAGTTCTTTCCGGCCAAAACGACGGCGCCGGGGTTCTCTTCAAGATGCACAACGACCCCCGGGTGACCCGCTGCGGGCGGTGGATGCGCCGGTACTCGCTGGACGAGCTGCCGCAGTTCTGGAATGTCCTCTCAGGAGCAATGAGCCTGGTCGGACCCCGGCCGCCGCTGCAGCGCGAAGTGGTCGGCTACGAGAGGCACACGCACCGACGGCTGCTGATCAAGCCCGGGATTACCGGCCTGTGGCAAGTCAACGGCCGTTCGGATCTGCCGTGGGACGAAGCGGTGCGCCTGGATCTCTACTACGTGGAGAACTGGTCGATCATGGGCGACGTCATCATCATCTGGCGCACCTTCAGGGCAATGTGCGTGCCTGCTGGCGCGTACTAACTAAGCAAGGAAACTCAATGAATGATTCACGTTCAGATTACCTTCGTGGCCGGGATCTGGCGGCCACCGGCGGGCCGTTGAAGGCTGCCGTCATCGGTGCCGGCTACTGGGGACCCAACCTGGCACGGAACTTCACCGTCAGTCCGGACTGGGAGCTGGCCGGCATCGTGGATCTGGACCAAGACCGGGCCGCCAAGCTCGCCGCTGCCCAGGGCGGGGTTCCGGTCTTTAAGTCCATCGATGAACTGCTGGACCTGGCCGACGTCGACGCCGTCGCGATTGCGACGCCCGCCCACACCCACCACGGCATCGCCCTGACGGCGTTGAAAGCCGGGAAACACGTGCTGGTGGAGAAGCCCCTGGCCGACAGCCGGCTGAGGGGACTGGAGATGGTTGAAGAAGCGGATGAGCGGGGGCTGGTCCTGATGGCCGACCACACCTACTGCTACACCCCGGCAGTGCTGAAGATCCGGGAGCTGATCGCCGACGGGTCGCTCGGGGACATTCTGTTCATCGATTCGGTCCGGATCAACCTGGGCCTGGTGCAACCGGATGTGGATGTCTTCTGGGACCTTGCGCCCCACGACCTGTCCATTCTCGACTTCATTCTCCCGGGCGGGCTGCGGCCGGTCGAGGTTGCTGCGCACGGCGCTGATCCGCTCGGTACCGGTCACGCCTGTATTGGGCACCTGACGTTTGCGTTGCCCAACGATGCCATGGCCCACGTGCACGTGAACTGGTTGAGTCCGACCAAAATCCGCCAGCTTGTGGTCGGAGGCTCCCGGCGGACCCTGGTGTGGGATGACTTGAACCCCCAGCAGCGGCTCAGTGTCTACGACCGGGGAGTCAGCCTGGACCGCAAGTCACCGTCCGCGGCAGCCAGAACCGCCTCGGCCATCTCCTACCGGCTGGGCGACACCTGGTCACCGGCGCTCCCCGAGTATGAGGCGCTCGGGGAGATGGTGGCGGAATTCGCCAACAGTATCCGGCAGCGGCGCCCTGCCCGAACCAGCGGCGCTTCCGGTCTCCGGGTGCTCTGTGTGCTGGAGGCAGTCAGCGACAGCCTCCGTGCCGACGGGAAGGCCAGCATTGTGGTCGGCAACGAACCGAAACTTGAGGTCAGCAGATGAGCACACTCCAAGGAGCACACGTCCTGGTCACCGGCGGAGCGGGAACTATCGGGTCCACGGTCGTGGACCAACTGCTGGACGCCGGCGCCGGCAGGATCGACGTGCTGGACAACTTGGTCCGCGGCCGCCGGGCCAACCTCGATCCGGCCCGCTCCAGCGGACGGGTACACCTCATCGAAGGGGACATCCGCGACCGGGACCTGGTCCATGACTTGTGCCGCGGCAAGGACATCGTCTTCCACCAGGCAGCCATTCGCATCACCCAATGCGCCGAAGAGCCTCGTCTTGCCCTTGAGGTGCTGGTGGACGGGACGTTTAATGTGCTCGAAGCAGTGTCCGCCCAGCGGGTCGGCAAGCTCGTGGCGGCGTCCAGTGCCTCTGTCTACGGCCTGGCGGAGACCTTTCCGACCGCCGAACGCCATCACCACCACAACAACGACACATTTTACGGCGCAGCCAAGTCCTTCAACGAGGCCATGGCCCGTAGTTTCCGCGCGATGTACGGCCTGGACTACGTGCTGTTGCGCTACTTCAACGTGTACGGTCCGCGGATGGACGTCCACGGCCTCTACACCGAGGTGCTGGTTCGCTGGATGGAACGAATCGACGACGGGCTGCCGCCCCTGATCTTCGGCGACGGACAGCAGACCATGGATTTTGTGCATACGAGGGATGTGGCACGGGCCAATATCCTGGCCGCGGGCAGCCCGGTGAACGCGGGCGTTTACAACGTCGCCAGCGGGGTCGAAACCAGCCTGCTGGAACTGGCCGAAGCACTATTGCGGGCCATGGGTTCGGAACTGGCCGTAGAGCACGGCCCCGACCGTGCCGTGAACGGGGTCGTCCGACGCCAGGCGGACACGGGCGCGGCCACACGCGAGCTTGGATTCAGTGCCGAAACCGGGCTAGCGGACGGGCTGCGCGAATTGGTGGACTGGTGGCGGCCGCTGCGCGCCGAGATTGCAGACGCCAGGGTCGGGGGCACGCGGTGACGGCCGGCAAGAACCCGGTCTTGAGCCGGATCAACGTGATGAAGCCGTGGCTCGGAGCCGAGGAAGCCGAAGCGGTAGCCGAAGTGATCGCCTCGGGCTGGGTGGCGCAGGGACCACGCGTGAAGCGCTTCGAAGAAGCCTTCGCGGAGACGCAGCAAGCCGGCTTCGCCGTCGCCGTGTCCAGTTGCACAGCTGCCCTGCATCTGGCACTGAAGGTGGCCGGCATTGGGCCGCGTGATGACGTTGTAGTGCCGTCCTTCTCATTCATCGCCACCGCAAATTCTGTCACCTATGTCGGTGCCCGTCCCGTTTTCGCCGATGTTGAGCCGGCCACGGGGAATGTGTCGGTGTCGACACTTGAGGCTGCCCTGACCCCCGCCACGCGCGCTGTGATCGTCGTGGACCAGGGAGGTATGCCAGTTGATCTGGATCCGATCCGTGGCCTGTGCGACCCACTGGGCATCACCGTCATCGAGGACGCAGCCTGCGCGGCGGGCTCAACGTACCGGGGCCGGCCAGCGGGGGCGGGAGCCGAGCTCTCGGCCTGGTCCTTCCACCCCCGCAAAATACTGACCACCGGGGAAGGCGGGATGCTGACCACCGACAACGCGGCCTGGGCCAACCGGGCGCGGACGTTGCGGGAGCACGCCATGAGCGTCTCGGCGAACGAGCGGCACTCCACGGTCCTGGCGCCACCGGAATCCTATGGCGAGATCGGTTTTAACTACCGGATGACGGATCTGCAGGCGGCCGTCGGGCTCGTACAGCTGGAACGCCTGGGTGAGGCGGTGTCCCGGCGCCGGGCAATCGCCAATACGTACCGCAGGGCACTCGCCGGGGTTGAGGGCCTGCGCTTCAGCCAGGACCCCTTGTACGGCACCAGCAATTTCCAGTCCTTCTGGCTCGAAGTACTGCCGGGCTTTGCCCTCGGGCGGGAGGAACTCCTGGCGCGACTGGCCCAGGACGGCATTTCCGCCCGGCGGGGAATTATGGCCGCGCACCGGCAGCCTGCCTACGCCGGGATGGACACCGGGAAAGCTGACCTGTCGGTGACGGAGCGGCTCACGGACAGCACCCTAATCCTGCCCGTATACCACCAGCTGACACCGGACGAGCAGTCCAGGGTGATCGATTCGATAGCCAAGTCTGCCGAGGAAAAGCCATGACAGAACTTCTTGTGATCGGCGCCAGCGGCCTCGCCCGCGAGGTGCTTTCCTGCGTCCGCGAGACCGGACAATTCGACGTCGTTGGCGTCCTCGACGACGACGACGCCAAGGTAGGTTCTGCCCTTGATGGTGCCCCCATCCTGGGACCCGTCAGCTATGCCCTGCGTTATCCCGCAGCACGGGTCGTCGTTTGCATCGGCGCCGGGCGGGCGCGAGAGCGTGTTGTGGCGCGACTGGCCGGTTTGGGTGTACCGGCCTACCGCTTCGCAACCGTTGTTGA
Source organism: Arthrobacter sp. H16F315 (assembly GCF_024124825.1). Classification (GTDB taxonomy): domain Bacteria; phylum Actinomycetota; class Actinomycetes; order Actinomycetales; family Micrococcaceae; genus Arthrobacter. Next base: position 975,296 of record NZ_JAMXSS010000002.1, read on the forward strand.
CCCTTCGGTGCGGGTCCCTTCCTGCTGCGAGGTCGGCCCCGGAAGCATCCTGCTGGGAAATGTCACCCTGACCGCCGCGATCCTGGTCGGAAGCCATGTGGTGCTGATGCCTGGTGTGACGTTGACCCATGACGATGTAGTGGAGGACTTCGCCACCTTGGCTGCCGGCGTTTGTTTGGGCGGCGGGGTCAGGATCGGCCGTGCGGCTTACCTTGGCATGAACTCATCGGTCCGCGAAGGCACCACCGTGGGGTCGGGTTCTGTGATTGGTATGGGTGCCGCCGTCTTGGCCGATGTGCCGCCGGACGAGACCTGGGCCGGAGTACCGGCCCGGGTGCTCAAGCCCGCGGATGCCGAGGCGGGCGCCCGGGGATGACATCGCCGTTGGAAGCCAGAGTCTGCGTCCCCTTCGTTGACCTGGGCGCTCAGCAGGACGAGATTGCCGAGGAAGTCGACATCGGCCTGAAAGAGGTTTTCGCCCGGACTTCATTCATTGGCGGCCCCGCCGTGGCGGAATTTGAGCAGGCCTACGCCCGTTTCCTCGACACCGGACACTGCGTCGGGGTGGCCAACGGCACGGATGCGCTGGAACTGGCCCTGCGCGCGTGCGGGGTCAGTGCGGGCGGGGAAGTCATTCTCCCGGCCAACACGTTTATCGCTACTGCCGAGGCGGTGAGCCGGACCGGTGCCGTGCCGGTCCTCGTCGACGTCGACCCGGAGTACCTGCTGATCGACCCGGACCAGGTGGAGCAGGCTGTCACGCGGCGGACCCAAGCGATCGTGCCCGTTCACTTGTTCGGCCAAACGGCATTCGTTGAGCGTCTGGAACCGATCGCGGCCGCGTGCGGCGCAGTGATCATCGAAGACGCCGCCCAGGCGCAGGGCGCCTCCCGCTACGGCCGGTGCGCCGGCACACTGGGATTGGCTGCCGGAACAAGCTTCTATCCGGGCAAGAACCTCGGGGCGGCCGGTGATGCCGGCGCCGTGCTGACCGCTGACGGGGACGTCGCGGCCCGAGTTCGGATGCTTGGCGCGCACGGGAGCGCACGCAAATACGAGCACGACGCGGTGGGTATGAATTCACGCCTCGACACCGTCCAGGCAGTGGTGCTGAACGCCAAGCTGCGGAGGCTGGCGGGCTGGAACGAACGGCGCCGGCAGGCCGCGTCACGGTACCGGGAGCTGCTGGCGGACGTGCCCGGCGTCGAGCTCCCCCGCAGCGCCCCGGACAACCTCGATGTCTGGCATCTTTACGTGGTCCGCGTCCCCGATCGGGACCGGGTCCTCGCCGAGCTGAACGCCGCGGGGATCGGTGCCGGCATCCACTACCCGGTCCCGGTCCATCTGAGCGGGGCTTATCGCGGGATGGAGCTCGGCCCCGGCAGTTTTCCGGTCGCGGAACGGGCCGCTCGCGGGATTCTGTCGTTGCCCGTCTATCCGCACATCACCGAGGCTCAGCAGCAGTATGTCGCGGAACGGCTGCAGGCAGCCCTGAGCGGCTCATGACAACGCCGCCGCACACCTGGAGGAACGCCGTGACATCTATCGCCGACACTGCGGACGTGGCTCAGAGCGCCGTTGTGGGGGAAGGAACGCGAATCTGGCATCTGGCGCAGATTCGGGAGGACGCCATCCTCGGCAGTAACTGCAACATCGGCCGCGGAGCCTACGTGGGCCCCGGCGTTGTGCTGGGGAACAACTGCAAACTGCAAAACTATGCCCTCGTCTATGAGCCGGCCCGCCTGGCGGACGGCGTCTTCGTCGGACCCGCGGCCGTTCTTACCAATGACCTGCATCCGCGGGCCATCACGCCGGACGGAACGCTGAAGGACTCGGATGACTGGGTCGCCGTCGGCGTCACGGTCGGCCGGGGTGCTTCCATCGGAGCCGGTGCCATCTGTATCGCCCCCGCCTCGATCGGGGAGTGGGCGACCGTTGCTGCCGGCGCGGTGGTTACCAGGGACGTGCCGCCCTACGCCGTTGTGATCGGTGTCCCCGCCCGGCAGTCAGGCTGGGTGGGCGAGGCAGGACATCCGCTTAAGGAGGCCGGCGCCTGCTGGCTCTGCCCGGCCACCGGCCGCAGTTACATCGAACGCAACGGGCGCTTAACACCGGTGGACTAGGGAGCAAGGAGGCAGCGTGGAAAAGCTGGAAATATGCCAGGTCATTCTGGGCGGGACACCGGTAGACCTGATGGAATCCGAAGCAGCGGTAGAGCGGATACTCGCGAGGGTGCGGGAGGGCGGCGGAAATCCGCCGCTGGGGGTGGCGTCGGTCAACCTTGATCATGTGCACCATTTTGGTACCGGCGGCCGGTGGGCGGGCACCTTGCACGCCAACCCGGCAAGCAGGGTGGATTGGCTCTATTTCGTGGACGGGGCGCCCCTGGTCTCCCAATCCCAACGTATTACCGGGCGCCGGTGGCCCCGGCTGGCCGGGAGCGACCTGGCAGCCCCGATCCTGGCACGGGCAGAGCAACTCGGGCTGAGGGTAGGATTTCTCGGCGGCTCGCCACCGAACCAGCGGCTGTTGGCGCGGAAGATGGCACAGGAGCACCCCGCGCTGCAGCTCGCCGGCATGTGGTCCCCGAGCCGGGAGGACTTGGCCTCCGTGCAGGAGTCCGGGCGTATTGCCCGTGAGATTGCCGATTCGGGCACCCAGATCCTCTACGTCGGATTGGGAAAGCCGCGCCAGGAACTCTGGATAGACGAGTATGGGCCGTCCACCGGGGCAACCGTTCTGCTGGCCTTCGGCGCGGCGGTGGACTTCCTTGCCGACCGGGTTCAGCGCGCGCCTGAATGGTTTAGCCAACACGGCCTGGAATGGGGATACCGGCTGGCCCGTGAACCAAGGCGGCTGGCGGGCCGCTACCTTGTTGACGGGCCACCTGCTTACCTGACATTGCGGACAGGGTCCAGAGCCGTTCCCGCCGTCCGCACGGATTCGCTGCCCCATGCGGCCCCTGCGCCGCGGACTCCGGGCCGCTTCACCGGACCGGAGGGTGCCGCGGACGCCGTCGTTGTTATTGTGACCTTCAACAGCGCAGGGTGCGTTGAGGGCCTGCTGGAAACCCTGCGGGGAGAAACGGCGGACCTGAGGCTGAGGGTTCTTGTGGCAGACAACTCGTCCAGCGACGGCACCTTGGATGTGGTGCGCCGCGGCCATCCTGACGTCCAGGCCTTCAGCACGGGCGGCAACCTGGGCTATTCCGGCGGCATCAACGCCGCCATGCGGCGGGCCGGTGATGCCGCCACCGTGGTGGTGCTCAACCCCGATTTGACGGTGGCACCTGGCAGCATCCGGACCCTGCTGCACCGACTGAATGCTTCGCAGGCCGGGGCCGTGGTTCCTCGGCTGGTGAACGAACGGGGGGTGGCCAGCCGCTCGCTCTTCCGGGAGCCGAGCATTGCCACTGCCGTGGGCGACGCGCTGCTGGGCCGCCGCGCGCCCAACCGGCCCGGCTGGCTCGCCGGAACGGACTACTCGCCGGAAAGTTACGCCCATCCCCATCCCGTGGATTGGGCTACCGGTGCCGCGCTGATGGTCCGGCGTTCGCTGGCGGATGCCCTGCCGTGGGACGAGTCCTATTTTCTCTACAGCGAGGAGACTGACTTTTTTCGGAGCCTGCGCACGATGGGTGAAACCGTCTGGTACGAGCCCGAGGCTGTTATGCGCCACACCGGAGGGGCCTCCGGCAGTTCACCGGAGCTGAACGCGCTCTTGTCCGTCAACCGTGTCCGCTACATCCGCAAATACCATTCCGGTGCCTATGCTGCCGTGTTCCGCGGCACCGTTGTGCTCTCTGAACTCCTGCGCCTCTGGAAGCCCGATCGCCGCGGCGTGCTGCGGACGGTACTCAACGAGGGCAGTTGGACTGCCCTGCCGGGACCGGGAAAAAGCGCGGGCGAGGACGCGGACGCCGGGGCTTTCCCGCACGGTTCGGTGATCATTCCGGCGCACAATGAAGCGGCCGTGATCGCGCGGACCTTAGCGCCGCTGGCCCGGCTGGCTGCGAAAGGCCAGTTGGAGGTCATCGTGGCCTGCAACGGTTGTGGCGACGAAACCGCAGCCATCGCCGGACGATTCGAGGGCGTGAAGGTGCTGGAATTGGAGCAGCCGTCCAAGACGGCCGCTCTGAATGCCGGGGACGCCATCGCCTCGCACTGGCCGCGGCTCTACCTCGACGCGGATGTGCAGATCAGCCCCGGCACCGTCCGGGACGTCCTCAATACGCTGCTCTCCGGGCGCATTCTGGCCGCCCGTCCCGCCGCCCGCCTTGACCTTCAGGACGCGCACCCGCTCATCCACTCGTACTACTGCACACGGCTGAATCTGCCCGCCACCCAGACCGGTCTCTGGGGCGGGGGCGTTTACGGACTGTCCAAAGAAGGGCGGGGGCGGTTCCTGAAATTCCCTGAACTCACCGCAGATGATCTATTCGTGGACCGACTCTTTGAGCCGGCGGAAAAGGCCGTGCTGGACGTGGAACCGGTAGTTATTTGTCCGCCGAAGACGCCCAAGGATCAAGTGGCCGTGCTGCACCGCATATACCGGGGCAACGCCGAACAGGGCAGAAGCCACAGTACGGCGGCTCAAACACTGACCCAGGTTGTTCGTACCATCCGTGGCCCGTTCTCCGCCGTCAACGCCTCGGTCTATCTGGGATTTGCCCTGGCGGGCCGCCGTCTCGCCGCGCACCCGGCAGTGTGGGAACGTGACGCGAGTACCCGCAAAGCGGGTGCCGCCGGGGCTGCGGGCTGACCGCCGCCTCATTTCACGCGTTCCGGTTCGCCGATCCGGGCCGGATCGTGGCCGGACGGCAGACCCTGCGCCGGCCCGGCGAGTTGCGCCAGCAGGTCGCGGATTTCGGCGAGCAGGGCGGTGTCCGCCGGGAGCGCTTTCTCTTCCGGCTCCGCGGTTGCGAGGCGCTTCTTGACCAGGCGGTTGATCCGGTTCATCGGAGCCACAAAGAGGAAATAGACGACCCCCGCGGTGATCATAAACGTGACGAACGCCGTGATGACCCCGCCAAAGTTGACAAAGGTCTTCTCGTTTCCCGGCCAGATATGGAATCCGAGCCCGTCTGTTTCGACTCCGCCGACCGCAGCAATGACGGGGTTCACGATGTTTGAGGTGAACGCGCCGACGAGGGCTGTGAAAGCGGTGCCAACAACGACGGCTATGGACAGTTCGATCACGTTGCCGCGCAGGATAAAGTCCTTGAATCCTCTGAGCATGGGTCCTCCGGTGTGCTGTGAGATAAAAAAATCTGTGCGCCGTCCCGCGGGCGCGGGGATCAACCGGTAGACGCTATCACTTCCCGGCGAGGTTCCATTGAACGGCTGGGAAAGAAGGCTCCATGACCGTCCGGCGTAGCATCGGTCCTGGATGCCAGCGCCGCCGTCGTAACCAATGGACTGCTGGAAAGGTGCCGCCACCCCGTGAAAATACTTGCCGAGCTGTTCAGCATTGCGCCCGGCAACAAGGACCACCAGGCCGCCATGCGTTGCGCCATCGGTGTTTTTGTCCCGCTGATCACGCTGGTGTTCCTGGACCGCCTGGATCTGGCGATCTTCGCGTCCTTCGGCGCTTTCACCGGGATTTACGGCCGTAATGAACCGCACGCCAGGCGCTTCGGGCTGCAGCTGAAGGCCGGTGCATTGATGCTGGCAGTTATGCTGCTTGCTGCCCTGACCGCCCGGGCCGGGGTCGCCTTTGCGCTCACGGCGCCGGAGACCCTCTGGCTCCAGGTGCTCGCCACTGCCTTGGTGGCCGGAAGCTGCTCGCTGATCGTCGCCAGGTGGCGGCTTCGCCCCGCAGGCTCCTTGTTCCACATCTTCGCGTTCGCAGCGATCGCGGCGATTCCGCACCAGCCGCGGCTCTGGCAGGGCCTGCTGGCGGCCGTGGCGGCAGTGGCGTTCTCCGTCCTGGTTGGTATGTCCTCCCGCCTGGTCCGGAGCCGCCGGACACCGTGGGTGGCGCCCGCCACAGGCTCCCTGGCACCGGGTGAAAAGCGGACAGCCCTGCGCGAGAGCATCGGCTACCTTGTGGCGGCGGGCCTGGCCGGAACCCTCGCAACGCTGGTTGGACAGCGGTTGGGCGTTGGCCACAACTACTGGGCAATGGTGGCCGCCGTCGTCCCGCTCGTGGGCCACACCACCCGGCACCGGGTAAGCCGCGGGCTGCAAAGAATCGTTGGTACCGCGATCGGGCTGGTACTCCTGGCCGGGATCCTGCTCCTGCAGCCCGCACCCTGGCAGACCGTTCTGGTGATCGCCGCCTGCCAGTTCGGCGCGGAGATGTTCATTGCCCGCCACTACGGGCTGGCCCAGATCTTCGTGACCCCGCTGGCGCTGTTTTCGACCCTCCTGGTGGCTCCCTCGGCACCGGGCATACTGTTGCGCGACCGGATCATCGAAACCGTCATTGGAGCCGCCGTCGGGGTCGCCGTTGTGCTGGCCCCGACAGCGCGGCGCCGTCTTCGACTCCGGCAGCCACGCTGGCCGGGTACTGCCGGTGCCCAGGGCCGGACAAGGCACCGGGTCTAAGGTCTCTGGCCGGTGCCTTGTGCAACCGGGAGGCTAGTCTGGAGGAGAACTAGGCTACGGGGGTTGCTGGTGGAAGCCGCACAGGCGCAAATCCGGGACGTGCTGGACGTCAGCGGACTGGTCAAACGCTATGGGGATCTCACCGCCGTCGGTGGCGTCTCCTTCCACATCGGTGCCGGCGAAACCTTCGGGCTGCTGGGACCCAATGGCGCCGGCAAAACGACAATCATCTCGATGGTCGCAGGCCTGATCGCCGCCAACGAAGGAACCGTCCGGGTGGCAGGCCAGGAGATGGATCCGGCCCGGACCGAGGCCAAGCGGAACATTGGCCTGGTCCCGCAGGAACTGGCCATCTACCCGGACCTGACGGCCCGGGAAAACCTGAAATTCTTCGGCCGGCTGCAGGGTCTCACCGGCAGGCGCCTCACCCAGCGCACCAATGAAGTGCTGGAGCTGATTGGTCTCGCCGACAGGGCCGGCGACCAGACCAAGAAGTATTCCGGCGGTATGAAGCGCCGGCTGAACATCGGCATCGGACTGCTCCACCGTCCCACCCTGCTGATCCTGGATGAGCCGACCGTCGGGGTGGATCCGCAGTCCCGCAACGCCATTCTCGAGTCCGTGGAGAAACTCTCGGTCGACGGCATGGCGGTCCTCTACACAACCCACTACATGGAGGAAGCCGAGCGGCTCTGTGACCGGATCGCGATCATTGACGAAGGCCGGATCCAGGCAGAGGGCACGCGGGAGCAACTGATCACGCTCACCGGCGGCGTGGACCGGATTAATCTTCGCGGCGACGGCAGCATGGCGCGGGCGGCGGAGGTCCTCCGGGAATTGCCCGCCGTGCAGCATGTCGACAACGACGGGGCCGGACTGATGCTGACTGTCAGCGACGGCCCCACAGCGCTCGCGGGAATCGTGACCGGCGCCGGCAGCGCCGGGATGTCGGTAACATCCGTGGAAATCGTCCGGCCGGACCTCGAGTCCGTCTTCCTGCACCTGACCGGCAAAGCGCTGAGGGACTGAGATGCGGGGTTTGTGGGCCATGGTCGCGAACGACCTCCGCCAGCGAGTCCGGGACAAGAGCGTATTCATCTTTTCCCTCATCGTCCCGCTCGCGCTGATGGGAGTGCTGAGCCTGGTCTTCGGTGGCCTCGGCGAGGACACCGTTGACCTGAAGCCGGCTACCGTGGTCGCCAGCGCGGACGACGCCGACCAGCTGGGGTCCGTTTTGCTCGGCGCCGTCGATTCACTCGAGATCATGGACGTGACCATCAAACGGGTCCCGGCGGCAGATGTCCGCAGCGAGACGAAGGCCACCGGCGCCGACCTCGGCATCATCATTCCCGAGGGCTTCAGCAATGCGGTGCTCACCGGGCAGGCCGCGCCGGTCCAGCTGGTCGAGGGCAACAACGGGTCGCTGGAAACCTCCGTGCTGATCACCGCCGTCAAGGGCGTCCTGGACCAGTTCGCAGCCGGAACGGTGACAGCGGCCGCCGGCGGCCTTTCCGGGCTGCCGGACCAGGATCTCGCAGCGCTTGCCCGGCAGGCCGTGGACGGACCGCAGTTGCTCACCCTGACCGAAGGGAAAGCCGCCGCGGAGCAACTCTCGCTGCGCGGCACACTGGTGGGGGGCCAGGCCGGGCTCTTCCTGATGTTCACCGTCGGGTTCGGCGTGCTGGGGCTGCTGGCGGAACGGGAGCAAGGGACACTGGCCCGGCTTCGGTCGATGCCGGTCTCCGGCTTGATGATCATCACGGCGAAGGCCTGCACCGGCTTTATCCTGGGCGCGCTTGCCACAACTGTCCTGCTCACTGCCGGCTCCCTGCTGTTCGGCGTCTCCTTCGGCTCGCCGCTGGTGGTGGCCGCCCTGATCCTCAGCGTCGTGACCGCCGCGACCAGCCTGACGTTTGTTGTCGCGCGGGTGGTCCGGACGGCTGAACAGGCCAACGCAGCGCAGTCAGTCCTTGCCATGGTGCTGGGAATCGCCGGTGGAGCGTTTTTCCCGGTCCAGGGCACCGGGTTCGCCGCAACGCTGCTGGACCTCAACCCGATCGGCGCGTTTATCCGGGGGCTCGGGATCTCCGCCGGCGGCGGGAGCCTCGGCGACGTGACGGGGCCGATCGCCGTTATGCTTGCTTTCGCCGCTGCGGGGCTGCTGCTCTCAAGGGTTTTGCCGGACCGGGGCGCGCAGGCATGAGCGCCGTGATCGCGATCGCCACTGTGGAACTCCGGCGCTTCCTGCGCGACAAGTCGAACATCTTTTTTGTCTTCGTTTTCCCCCTTATGCTGATCCTGCTGCTTGGTTCGCAGTTCGGGGCCGGCAGCGGCCAGGCCAGGGTGGCTATCGCAGGTCCAGCCAGCGAACTTTCCCGGGCCCTGACCGCGGAGCTCCAGTCAGCGGGCGTGGCGGTCTCAACAACCGGGGCGGACGCGGCGAGGTCGGACCTCAGCCGCGGACGCACCGACGTCGGGGTGTTCCTGGACAACTCCGACGCGGAGGCGTTCGACGCCGGACGGCCGACGGAGCTCGACGTCGTGATGTCCTCGCAGTCCTCCGCGCTGACCGTTATGCAGCAGGTCCGCACCGCCGTGCTGGCAGCCGGCCTGGAGCGCAGCCAGCTCGCCGCCCTGACCGGCGCCGGCATCCCGGCCGAGCGGGCCCGGACGGCCCTGGACCAGGCCGCCGGGCAGATAGCGGTGCCGACCGTGGAGATCGTTAATACCAACGACGTTGCGCAGGAGTTCCGCGGGCTGGGCAGGTTCGATCTCGGCGCCTCGCAGCAGTTGCTGCTTTTTGTGTTCCTCAGCTCCCTGACCGGTGCGGCCACCCTCATCCAGGCACGCCGGTTCGGGGTGGTGGGCCGGGTGATGTCCGCCCCGGTTTCCAGTGGCCAGATCGTCGCCGGGCAGGCCTTGGGGCGGTTTGCCATCGCCTCCGTCCAAGGCGGATTTATCATGGCCGGCACCGCGCTGCTGTTCGGCGTCGACTGGGGCAATCTATGGCTGTCGGTGCTGGTACTGGTGATCTTTTGCGCCGTGTCCGCTGCAGCTGCGATGACGGTGGGCTCGGTGATGGACAACGACACCGCGGCCGCCGGCGTGGGGGTGGGCGGCGGACTGGTCCTCGGCGGACTGGGGGGCTGTATGGTTCCGCCGGAGTTCTTCCCGGAAGCGCTGGCCGCGGTATCCTTCGCCACACCGCACCGCTGGGCCTATGAGGCGTTCGCGGCCATCCAGCGCCGTGACGGCACCCTGGCGGATATCCTGCCGCAGCTGGGGGTCCTCGCGGGAATGGCCGCGGCACTGCTCCTGCTGGGCACCTGGCTGCTGCGGCGAAGCCTCAACCGGGCCTTGTAGGGACGGTTCCGGGTGTACCGGCACCGGCCGGCACCGGGGCCCGCGGCGTAGAGTGGAAGCAGAATCCATTCAGCGGAAGAGGAAGCCATGGCTAACTCCGGCACCGGGGACTCCGTGGTGGACCGTGTGGTGCGGGTGATAGCAGCCTTCCCCGCCGGCGTCACAGTTCTCCCGCTCTCCGAGCTGGCGCAGCGGGCTAGCCTGCCGCCGAGCACCGCCCACCGGCTGGTCCGGCAGCTCGCCGGACACGGACTCCTGGATGTGGGCAGCGGCGGTTCCGTCCGGCTGGGCTTGCGCCTGTGGGAGCTGGTGAACCGGAATTCGCCCACCCTGGCCCTCCGCCAGGCGGCCATGCCGTTTATGGAGGACATTCAGCAGGTGCTCAACCAGAACGTGAACCTGGCCGTGCTGGAAGGCTGGGAAGCGCTGTTCGTCGAGCGGCTGTCCCGCCGTGGCTCCGTCACGAACCGGGCGCAGATCGCAGGCCGTATGCCGGTTCACGTGTCCTCTGCCGGGATGGCACTGATGGCAAACCAGCCGGCCGAGGTCCAGGCCGGGTACCTTGAGCAGTTCAACGATCCTGCCGGCAAGGTCCAGCGCGAGGAACTCCGGAGCCTGCTTCAGGAGACGGCCGGCCACGGTTTTGCGCAGCTGGCCGGCGTTGTGGACCCGGACACGTGGGGGATTGCAGTCCCCGTGCGTGATGCGAGGAACCGCACCGTCGCGGCGCTCGGCGTGGTTGTGCCGCTGCGTGAAATGCGTCTGCAGGCGCTGGTTCCTGCCCTGCAGACGGCCGCCCGAGGGATCGGACGGCAGCTTTCGCCGGCGGGGACGACGTCCCAATTCCATTCAGCGGAATTTCTGTAACGCCGGTCACGTGTCCGGGCGCACACTGTAGCCAGAGAGAACATCCGGCCCCGGACGCCCAGCAGCCCGGGCCCCGCAACGAAGCGAGGACACCATGGCACAGCGCAGAGTCATCACCACCCAGGTCGCGATCATGGGCGCCGGCCCGGCAGGGCTGATGCTCTCGCACCTGCTGGCCAAACAGGGAATCGAATCCACCGTGATCGAGATCCGCAGCCACCAGGAAATCTCGGAAACCGTCCGTGCGGGCATCCTGGAACACGGTTCCGTGAATATGCTCGTGGACAGCGGCGTCTCGGACCGCGTCCTGCGCGACGGCGACCGGCATGACGGGATCGAACTGCGCTTCAACGGCGAGAGCCACCGCATCGACTTCCAGGACCTCGTTGGGGAGTCGGTCTGGCTCTACCCCCAGACCGATGTTTTCCTCGATCTCGCCGCCCGTCGCCAGAGCGACGGCGGCGATGTCCGCTACGGCGTCACCGACAGCACCATCCACGACCTGGAGAGCAAGCCGAGGGTCTGGTTCACCGATGCCGAGGGAGTGGACTGGGAGCTGCAGGCGGACTTCATCGTAGGCGCGGACGGCTCGCGCAGCCACAGCCGCTTCCAGATTCCGGAGGCGCAGCGCACGTGGTATTTCCACGAGTATCCCTTCGCCTGGTTCGGGATCCTGGCCGAGGCTCCGCGCAGTTCCGATGAACTGATTTACGCCAACTCCGAGAACGGCTTTGCCCTAATCAGCCAGCGGACCGAAACTGTCCAGCGGATGTATTTCCAGTGCGATCCGAACGAGGACGTCAACAACTGGAGCGAAGACCGGATCTGGGACGCCTTCCGCAGCCGGGTCAACGGCAACGGCTTTGAGCTCAAGGAGGGCCCGGTCATGGACAAGATGGTCCTGAAGTTCCGCAGCTTTGTGCACGCACCGATGCGGCACGGCAAGCTCTTCCTCGCCGGCGACGCCGCCCACACGGTCCCGCCGACCGGCGCCAAGGGCCTGAACCTGGCGCTGCATGACGTCAAGGTGCTGTTCGAGGGCCTCGACAGCTTCTATACCTCAGGCAACACCGTGCTCCTGGATGCTTACAGCGACCGGGCCCTGGGCCGGGTCTGGAAGGCCCAGCAGTTCTCCTACTGGATGACGTCCATGCTGCACACCCCCGTGGGGGCCGACGATTTCGCCCGCGCCCGCCAGCTCGGCGAACTCAACTCGCTGGTGGCATCGCGCCACGGGCGTGCCTACCTCGCCGAGGCGTACACCGGCTGGCCGGGCGCGCATTAGCCGTCCTGTCCGACGCGTCCTGCTTCGGCGCGGGACGCGGCTCAGGCCATGGCGGTGTGCGCGGCGGTGTGCGAGTCGATGCCCTTCGCATAACAATACGAGTGCTCCACGCCGACGTACGGGCCGAAGTTCGGCACCGGGACGAAGCCTGAGTTTTCGTAGAATTGCCGGCCGTCGGTCTGGACCGAGCCTGCCTCCGCGGTGATGGAAGTGATGCCCAGGGAATGGGCCTGCGCTTCCAGTGCCGCAAGGATGGAGCTGGCCACCCCGGAGCCGCGGGTGTACGGGAGTACGTAGAGCCGTTTGATCTCGGCGGTGTGCGCATCGAGGATGCGCAGGCCGCCGCAGCCCACCGGCTGGCCGGAGGCCTTGTCGTGGGCGACCAGGAACACGGCCGTGTCCGCCTCGGACGGCGGCGGGCCGGGTTCGTGGTCATCCCGGCCGAAGCGGGCATCGAGTTCGGCCTGCTGGGCGGCGCGGAGATCCGCACCCACCGGGTTGGCCCAAGTGACCTGCCGGATGTTGAGCCGCGGGTTGGTCTGCATGGCTTCCTCGCTTCGCCGAAGGGTTATGCAGATCAAGGCTAAGCAGCGCCGGTTTCGGCAGTGTTTCCTGCGCGTTAGGGTTCGGAGAATTTCGTTAGCGGGTGCGGCCGGTGGGGTCTTCCGCCGTCGGATCCGCCAGGGCCAGGCCGCCCACGGGACTGTCGTCCCAATGGATGAGCCGCCAGCCGGCGTCAGGGTCCCCTTCCAGCGCCACGATCCCGGTGTTGGCAAGGACATGGCGTGCAGCGAAGTCCGGCGCCACGTTCGCGGCCCGGCGCCCTGCCCAAGCCCGGATCGCGGCGCCGTGGCTGACCACGGCCACCGTCCCGGCACCGCCGCCCGCCGCGGCAGCGTCGGCGATCCGTGCGATCGAGGCGTCATAGCGCTCGAAGAACTCGTGCCCGTTGGGTCCGGCCGGCATCCTGCGGTCCAGTTCCCCGGCCGCCCAGTCAAACACAGTAGTGAGGTAACGCAGGTGAGATTCCTTGTCGGTGAGCTTCTCCAACGCCCCTGCCTCGATCTCCTGCAGCCCCGCCAGCACCTCGATCTCCAGGCCGCGGACGGTCGACAGCGGCGCAGCCGTGATCTGGGTGCGGATCAGGGTCGAGGCGAACAGCAGCTCGATCTGCTCATCCGCCAGCGACCGCGCCAGGGCGGCTGCCTGCCGCTCGCCGAGCTTGGTCAGCCCTGGACCCGGGTGGGCGGTGTCCAGTTGTCCCAGGACGTTCCCGGGAGTCTGGCCGTGGCGGATGAGCAGGAGCCTCATGCCAGGTGGTCCACCAACTGGTCCGCGATTCCGGTGTACTTGCCGGGGGTCAGCGCGAGCAGCCGGGCTTCGGCGTCGGGGGACAGGCCCAGGCTCTGTACAAACTCCTGCATTCGGGCCGCGTCGACGCGCTGCCCGCGGGTCAGGTCCTTGAGCCGCTCGTAGGGGTTTTCCATCCCTTCCACGCCGGCGATCGCTTCAGCCCGCATCACCATCTGGATGGCCTCACCCAGGACTTCCCAGTTGGTGTCGAGGTCCGCGGCCAGCATCTCTTCGGCGACCTTGAGCCGGTCCAAGCCCTTCGCGACGTTGGAGATGGCCAGCAGCGAATGGCCGAACGCCACACCAATGTTGCGCTGCGAAGAGGAATCCGTGAGGTCCCGCTGCCAGCGGGAAGTGACCAGGGTGGATCCCAGGACGTCCAGCAGCCCGGCGGAGATCTCCAGGTTGGCCTCGGCGTTTTCGAAGCGGATCGGATTGACTTTGTGCGGCATGGTGGAGGACCCGGTGGCTCCCGCGACCGGAATCTGCACGAAGTAGCCAATTGAGATGTAGCTCCAGATGTCCGTGCAAACGTTGTGCAGGATCCGGTTAAACCGCGCGACGTCGGCGTACAGCTCCGCCTGCCAGTCGTGGCTTTCAATCTGGGTGGTCAGCGGGTTCCAGCTCAGGCCCAGGCCCTCAACAAAGCTCTTGGCAACGTGCTGCCAGTCGGCACCGGGTACGGAGGCCACATGGGCGGCGTAGGTGCCGGTCGCGCCGTTGATTTTTCCGAGGTATTCGGTCCGGGCGATGCGGTCCAGCTGCCGGGTCAGGCGGTGCGCGATGACGGCAAGTTCCTTGCCGAGCGTGGTGGGGGTTGCCGGCTGGCCGTGCGTGCGCGAGAGCATCGGCACGGACCGGTTCTCCTCGGCCATGGCGCTGATCTGCGCGACGAGCTTCCGGGCGGCGGGCAGCCAGACGTCCTCGACGGCGCCCTTGATGCCGAGGGCGTAGGAGAGGTTGTTGATGTCCTCGGAGGTGCAGCCAAAGTGCACCATGGCCGTCAGGTCCTCGATGCCGATCCCCGGCAGGCGGCGGCCGATGTAGTACTCCACGGCCTTGACGTCGTGCACCGTGACGGCTTCGATGTCCGCCAGTTCCGTGATTGAACCGGCGTCGAATTCGGTGACGATAGCGCGCAGCTTCTCCTGCTGCGCCGCGCTCAGGGGGCCAGCGCCCGGCAGCACGTTATTGCTGGTCAAGTGGATCAGCCATTCAACCTCGACGGCGACCCGGTCACGGTTGAGGGCGGCCTCGGACAGGTAGTCGACCAGCGGTGCGACGGCGGACTGGTACCGGCCGTCCAGCGGGCCGAGCGCGATCTGTTGTGGGGAGGCGGCGAGGGCCAGGCGTCCGGACGGCGTGCGGGTATCGGCTGTGGCGGCAGTTTCAGGCATGCTCCGATTCTTTCACGAAGTCGTGCCGGGCTTTAAGTGTGCTGAACCATGTGACTTCCGGCAGCTTCCCCCTCCCCGGCGCCGCCTTCACCGGCGGTTGTCCACATGGCGCCGCGGGGGGCTTTCGGGTACTCACCGGGGTCCCTAGCGTCGGTGTTATGAACAGCGGGACAGCCAGAATCAGCGTTGGTGCAGGCGGCACATCCTCCGGGGCCTTGTTGGCCGCGGAGGCCGAGGCGTGCGCATCACGCAGTTATGAGGTTCAGCAGCTTGCTGCCCGGCTGGCTGGCTGCGCCGACCGCGCCGACGCCGCGCTCGCGGATCTGGTCCGGCTGGAACTGCAAAGCTGGCAGTCCCCGGCCGGCCGGGCCTACCGGACGGCGCTGTCCGTGCAGGCCGCGTCCCTGCGCCACGGCCGGATTGCATTGCACGATGCCGTGGCCGCAGTGCTTCGGTATGCCGGGAGCGTGGCGGTGGCCCAGGGCCGGCCAGGCTACTGATGGCCGGGGCCCCGCCGGACGGTTCCGGGGCAGCGCCTGTCCCGGCTGCCCCGGTGGATGGAACGCTGCAGATCCGTGGCGGCGTGGGCGGGCTCAGTTTCCAGTTTGAGGAGTTGCTGGCGGGAGCATCGGCGCTGGAGAGGATCGCCGGGGAGCTGGCGGAGGCGGAAGCGGAAACAGGCAGGGTACGCCGCGCGCTGCTGCCGTACCAGCCCGACCCGCACGCCTCCGGCAGCCAGGCGATCCTCGCGGTCGGGGAAGGTGCCCGGGCCGTGGGCCAAGTCCGGATCGGATTGGAACGGCTTTGCCGCGAGGTCCGGGCGAGCCACCGTGAGTATGAGTTCGCCGAAGCCCGGAACGCCCTGCTGCTGCGGATCGGCCGAAGCGGCCCTGGCTACCTCCCGCTGTGGGGTCTGGCCGGTCTGCCTCCCATCACCCTCCGCGACACGGTGGAGGACGAGGTGGCCATGGCCCCCGGGAGGCTGGCGCTGCTGCTTGGGCTGCCGGCGGGCCCCGCCGTTGCAGGCGGTACCGGCGGCGGGGCCGGTGTCCGCTCTGCCATCCGCGGTTTGGCGGCCGTTCCGGGCCTGGAGTTCCTGCGGCCCCGACCCGTGCACATCGCGGCCAGCGAAACGTGGACGGAGGATGTCGACGTCTCACCGGCCGGACTGCTGCTGCGGGCCGGGGCCATCGGCCGCAACAGCGGTGATATCGAGATCCTCCGCGTGCAGGACAACGGCCACCCGGCATGGGTGGTGATCATCCCCGGAACACAGGTGGATGGACCCCCGCAGGGGACCAACCCGTTTGACGCGGCAGGCATCGCTGAGGCCTTGGGGTACGACTCGGCCGGGACTGCAGCGGCCATCCGGCAGGCACTGGCAGCGGCGGGCGCCGGGGCAGGAGACCAGGTGGCCGCCGTCGGCTACAGCCAGGGTGGTATCCACGCCATGAACCTCGGCCGGGACAAGGCATTCCTGGCCGCCTACGAGCTGAAGTTTGTGCTCACGGCAGGTTCCCCGGTGGGCGGGATTGAACTTGCCGGCGGTGCCAGCAGTCTGCACCTGGAACATGTTCAGGATTGGGTCCCCGGGGCGGACGGAGTGCCCAACCCCGACACGAAGGAACGGGTGACCGTCACGCTAACCAGCCCGATTCCCGCACCTGAATGGCTGGGTCCGGGCCTGGGGCCGGGCCACGACCTGGGACGTTATGCCGAGGGTGCCCGAGACATCGCGGTCAGCCGGGATCCCTCGCTGCAGGCTTCCACAGCCGCGCTCGCGGCAGTGGTTGGCGCGGGCGGACCCGCCGCGGTGACTCGGTTCTCCCTCCGGCGCGAGGCTATGCCATCGCCTCGGCGCTCGGCGCCGATGGCTCCGGGGCCGCGGCGCAACCCCGGGGAAGGCACGGGACCGGCAACCCAACGGCCAGCGGCCCTAGCCTGCGCAGGCCCGGCCGATGGGTTCGCGCAGACTTCCTAGCGGTCGAGCGCGGGGAGGGCACTCGCAAGGAGCGACACTGCGCTGATTACAAGGGCGGCCAAAACCGCTGTCCAGAAGAAGGTATCAATCGTGAAATGCACAGCGGTGTAGCTGCTGATCCAGGACGTCAGGTAGAGCATTCCGGCGTTGATGACCACGGTGAAAAGGCCCAGGGTGAGGATGGTGATCGGCAATGACAGGAGGCTGACGATCGGCTTGACGACCGCGTTGACAACGCCGAAGATCAGGCCGATGAACAGGTAGCCCAGGACGATGCTGAGGGTGTCGTCGCCTGCGGTGGAAATGTTCAGGCCGGTGAGGATCCAACAAGCGATTCCCAGGGCCAGGGCATTGATGATGACGCGTACGATGAAGGAGCGCATGGCCCCATGCTGTCATAAGCCCGGCGGCACGGGCAGGGGCCGTATCTCCCACCCGCGGCAAAGACCCGACGTAGGCTGTTGGTATGACTTCATCAGATAACCCGGCCGGGGGCATCAAGCCACGTCCGGTGGTAGACCTCCTTCCCCGCTACGCGGCCGGCAAGCCGCCAGTCCCCGTCGAAGGCCTGGTCAGCTACAAGCTTTCCTCCAATGAAAACCCGCTGCCACCGATTCCTGCAGTGCAGCAGGCCATCGCAGCGCAGACCGATTTCAACCGCTACCCGGATCCTTTGAGCAGCAAGCTGCGCGGCGCCCTCGCTGCGTTCCTTGGCGTTCCAGCGGAGGACATCGTCACCGGAGCCGGCAGCCTCGGCGCGCTAAACCAGCTCCTGACGACCTTCGCGGGGCAGAACGACGACGGCAAGCCCGACGAGGTCATCTACGCCTGGCGCTCCTTCGAGGCCTATCCGATCTGCGTCGGCCTGGCCGGCGCAGACAGCGTCAGGATCCCGCTGACCGGTGAGGGACGCCACGATCTCGACGCCATGGCCGCAGCGGTGACGGCCCGGACCCGGATGATCCTGCTCTGCACCCCAAACAACCCCACCGGGCCGATCCTGACCACCGCGGACACCGAACGTTTCATCAACCAGATACCCTCGGATGTCCTGGTGGTCATCGATGAGGCTTACCAGGAGTTCGTCCGCGACGAGCACGCCGTCGACGGCATCGAAATGTACCGGAAGTACCCCAACGTTGTTGTCTTGCGGACGTTTTCAAAGGCCCACGGCCTCGCCGGGCTGCGCGTTGGGTACAGCGTGTCCCACCCCGAGCTCACGCAGCACCTGCGCGTAGCCGCCACCCCGTTCGCGGTCTCCCAGATCGCCGAAACAGCTGCCGTGGCATCGCTGCAGCACTTCGGTGATGTTGTAGAAAGGGTACAAAGCATTGTGGACGAACGTGACCGGGTCACGGCCGGGCTGCGGTCGCTGGGCTGGTTCGTGCCGGAGGCGCAGGGCAACTTCGTGTGGCTCGACCTCGGTCCCGACAGCACCGAATTTGCCGCCCTGGCAGGGGAGCGGGCCCTCTCCGTCCGGGCCTTCGCCAACGAGGGTGTGCGGGTCAGCATCGGCGAAGCCGACGCCAATACCCGGTTCCTTGAGCTCTGTGCGATCTATACAAAACCGCCACGGCGTTCCTAGCGCTTAACATAACGGCCGAGGCTGGCCGGCTGAGGATAAAGTTAGGACCAGTAAGCCAAAATATATACCGGCCCGGGAATGCATAACCGGCAGGGCATATATCCCAGCGATTGCGACGCATTCGGATGCGGCAAGCAAGGAGACGGTATGGGCGCCACACATCTGCCCTCTACCGAGTTCGACGGAACCGACATTGAGGAACAGCTCGAGGCTGAAGCCGAAGCCCACGTGGGGGACCCGGATGAGCCGATGGTGCAGCTCCTCGCCCCTGACGGCACGCTCGGCGCGGATCCCGTCTACTCGGAATACGCCGAGCGGCTCGACCCGGAAAAACTGCGCGGCTTCTACGCCGATATGGCGAAAATCCGCCGCTTCGACGTCGAGGCGACTGCGCTGCAACGCCAGGGCCAGCTGGCCCTCTGGGTTCCCCTCACCGGTCAGGAAGCCGCCCAGATCGGCTCCGGCAGGGCCAGCCAGCCACAGGACTACATCTTCCCCACCTACCGCGAACACGGCGTCGCCCTGACCCGCAACGTGGATCTTGCCGAGCTGCTGCGACAGTTCCGCGGGGTGTCCAACGGTGGCTGGAACCCCAAGGACACCAACTTTCATCTCTACACACTTGTCCTCGCCGCGCAGACTCCGCACGCGGTCGGCTACGCAATGGGAATCCAGCGCGACCAGAAGTTCGCGGCGGCCGCCGCAGCAGCGAACGGGGCGACGTCGCAGGTTCCGGAGCCCAAGGCGGCCGTTATGGTCTATTTCGGCGACGGCGCCAGCTCCGAAGGCGACGTCCATGAATCCATGGTCTTCGCATCCTCGTACAAGGTCCCCGTCGTTTTTTTCTGCCAGAACAATCACTGGGCGATCTCCGTCCCCAGTTCCGTGCAAACCCGAGTCCCGCTGGCCGACCGGGCCAAAGGCTACGGGTTCCCGGGCATCCGGGTGGACGGAAACGACGTGATCGCCGTCCATGCCGTGACCGAGTGGGCGCTGGAACGTGCCCGCCAGGGCGAAGGCCCGGTGTTGATCGAGGCGTTTACCTACCGTGTCGGCGCGCACACCACGGCTGACGATCCCACGAAGTACCGGGAATCAGCCGAGGAAAGCCGGTGGCGGGCCCAAGGGATCCGCTGGAGCGGCTGGAGAAGTACCTGCGCGCCGAAGGCTTCGCCGACGACGCATTCTTCGCTCAGGTCAAGGCCGACGGCGACGATCTCGCCGCGTATGTCCGAAAAACCACCCACGACCTGGAAACCCCTGACATCCGGACCGCCTTCGCCAACACCTACGTGGAAGCCCACCCGCTGGTGGCCGAGGAACTGGCCTGGTTCGAGGAGTACAGCGCAGGCTTCGCCGACGATTCGGCGGCCCCGGCAGAAGGTGCCAATTGATGACCACCATGACCATTGCCAAGGCCATCAATGAAGGCCTCCGAGCGACGCTGACGGACCACCCCCGGTCACTGCTGATGGGCGAGGACATTGGGCCCCTGGGCGGCGTATACCGCGTCACCGACGGCCTGATCGCCGAATTCGGTGCCGACCGCGTGGTGGACACCCCGCTGGCGGAGTCCGGCATCGTAGGTACCGCGATCGGGTTGTCCCTGCGCGGGTACCTGCCCATCTGTGAAATCCAGTTCGACGGGTTCGTCTTTCCGGGCTTCAACCAGATCACCACGCAGCTGGCCAAAATGCGTGCCCGCAGCAACGGCAACCTGACGGTACCCGTTGTCATCAGGATCCCTTATGGCGGCGGCATCGGCTCGATCGAACACCACTCGGAGTCCCCGGAGGCATTGTTCGCCCATACCGCCGGACTGCGCATCATCACCCCGTCGAACCCGCACGACGCCTACTGGATGATCCAGCAGGCAGTCGAGTGCCAGGACCCTGTGATTGTTTTCGAACCCAAACGCCGCTACTGGCTCAAGGGCGAGGTCGACACCGGTTCCCCCGGCGCCTCCGCAGACCCGTTTAAGGCCCATGTCCTCCGCGAGGGCACGGACGCCACAGTGGTTGTCTACGGCCCGCTGGTGCCGGTGGCCCTCGCGGCCGCCAATGCCGCCGCCGAGGACGGTCACAGCGTCGAGGTGATCGACCTCCGTTCCATTTCGCCAATCGACTTCGACACCGTCACGGACTCCGTTAAGAAGACCGGCCGGCTGATTGTGGCCCACGAGGCTCCCACCTTCGGCGGCATCGGCGGCGAAATCGCGGCCCGGGTCAGTGAGCGCGCCTTCCACTCCCTCGAGGCGCCTGTGATCCGCGTCGGCGGCTTCCACATGCCCTACCCGGTGGCCAAGGTGGAGGAAGACTACCTGCCGGACATCGACCGGATCCTTGAGGCACTGGACCGTGCCCTCTCCTACTGACTGAGCCCTTCCCTCCCGGCCGCTTCCCGCTGAGGCGCCTTCTCCCAACAAGGACAACATGACTCTCCACAAGTTCAACCTCCCCGATGTGGGCGAAGGACTGACCGAGGCCGAGATCGTCGCCTGGAAGGTTAAGCCCGGCGACACGGTGGCCATCAACGATGTCCTCTGCGAAATCGAGACGGCAAAATCCCTGGTCGAGCTGCCCTCGCCGTTCGCTGGTACCGTCACCGAACTCCTGGTCGCGGAGGGACTGACGGTAGACGTTGGAACCGCGATCATCAGCGTGACCGACGCCCAGGCTGCTGCCGTCGCGCCGGCCCCCGGCGCGCCGGCTCCCGATGCGCCGATGTACGGCACGCTGGCGGAGGACACGCTCGACGCCGTTGAATCGGACGGCCGCCCGGCCGCCGGTCCCCTGGTGGGCTCCGGTCCCAAGGCCGACGCCGTCAAGCGCCGCCGGCGGGTTGGCCCGCCGGCAGCCAGGCAGGGGGTTTCCACGGCCCCGGCCGCAGAACCGGCAGCGCTGGCTGAGCCAGTCGAGAGCCACGACATCTGGATCAGTCCGGAAGCCGTCGCGCACGCTGAACGCCCGGCCGCGGCTGCCGCGCCGGATCAGCGCCCCACCCTCGGCGGGGCCATCACAGGCCTGGTCAGCAGGGTTCTGGCCAAGCCTCCGGTGCGCAAGATTGCCCGCGACCTTGGCATCGATCTGGCCGACGTCGTCCCCACCGGGGCCCGCGGCGAAGTGACCCGCGAAGACCTGGTCAGTTACCAGTCCCAGCGCGACGCGGAACTGGACAAGGCGGACACTTTCTGGGGCAGGACGGGCAGCCCGCAGGAACGGCGGATCGAGCGGATTCCGGTCAAGGGCGTCCGCAAGGCCACCGCGCGGGCAATGGTCGAGTCGGCCTTCGCGGCCCCGCACGTCAGCATCTTCGTCGACGTCGACGCCAGCCGGACCATGGAGTTCGTCAAACGGCTCAAGGCCTCCCGTGATTTCGAAGGCATCAAGGTTTCCCCGCTCCTGATCCTGGCCAAGGCGGTCATCTGGGCGGCGGCACGGAACCCGAGCGTCAACGCAACCTGGGTGGACAACCAGGACGGCAGCGACTCCGCCGAGATCCATGTCAAGCACTTTATGAATTTGGGAATTGCGGCGGCAACGCCCCGTGGCCTGATGGTCCCGAACATCAAGAACGCCCAGGACCTGTCGCTCAAGGAGTTGGCCCTGGCCCTGAACGACCTTGCGACCACTGCCCGGGCCGGAAAGACCCAGCCCGCCCAGATGCAGGGTGGGACCTTGACGGTCACCAACATCGGGGCCCTCGGCATCGACACGGGCACACCGATCATCAACCCGGGCGAGGTGGCGATCGTGGCTTTTGGCACGATTAAGCAGAAGCCCTGGGTCCTCGACGGCGAAGTGATTCCGCGCTGGATCACAACGCTCGGCGGCTCGTTCGACCACCGGGTGGTCGACGGCGACCTCTCGGCGCGGTTTATGGCCGACGTGGCGGCGATCCTGGAAGAGCCCGCTCTCCTGCTCGACTGAGCCCCGTGGGTGCTAGGTGCCCGAGTAGCTCGACAGCATCGCGGCCAGGCCCGGATCCCCGCTGATCCCGGCCAGGGCGGCGGCGGCCGCCATCATCACCGCGGCGAAGCCGGAGGTGCACGCGGTGACCACAGCGAAGAACTTCCAGTCCTCGCGCAGGACGCTCCGGATGGTGTCCGGCATCCGGAGCCCGGGGGAGATGACGTTGGGGGCACTGTCGGTGGAGCCGTCGTCCAAAAAAGCGATAACCCGGCCGGCCCCGCGGTCCACCCGCATGGTGCTGATGTGGTTGCCGTGCCGGGCCAGGAGTATGTCGTGGCCAACGAGCTGGCGGCGCTGAAGAGTGGGCATAGTGGTCTCCCGAAGAGCGAAAGTTGGATGTCCACGCCGGTGGGGGCACCTGCAATTTTACCGCCGTGCCGATGCTGCGCCCGGCCGGAATCAGCGTGAGGCTACCCACGGGGGGCAGTGACGCGGCTCAACACAGTTCCTGTCCAGGACCGGCCGGCGGCATTAGAGTTGCACCAGCCGCCGCCAACCGTGCGGACGCGGATCAAAGGAGATATTGCGTGTTTTCGAGCCCGTTCCCCGATGTGGAAATTCCCGACGTAAGCCTTTATGAGTACCTCTTCGGCGGCCTGGAGGAGGTCGACCTGGAACGGATCGCCCTTGTGGACGGCGTGAGCGGTGCGGAAATGAGTTACCGGAGCCTCGTCGCGCAGATCGACGCCGTGGCCGGAGCCGTCGCGGCCCAAGGACTGGGCGTCCACGGTGTCGCGGCCATCCTGTGCCCCAACGTCCCGGCGTTCGCCGTCGTTTTCCACGGGCTGTTGCGGGCCGGCGCGACGGTAACCACAGTCAACTCGCTCTACACGGCGGACGAAATCGCGCTCCAGTTGGCCGACGCCGGCGCGGAGTGGCTGTTCACCGTCTCCGCTTTGCTCCCGGCAGCCCGGGAAGCTGCCGCCCGCGCGGGTATCCCGGCAGAGCGCCTCGTCGTCCTCGACGGCGCCCCGGACATCCCTCGCTGCAGGATCTGCTCAGCTCCGGCGCGCCGGCTCCGCAAATCACCTTCGATTCCGCCACCCACGTGGCCGTTATGCCGTACTCCTCCGGCACTACCGGCCGGCCCAAGGGCGTGATGCTCAGCCACCGGAACTTGATTGCAAACGCTGCGCAGTCCCGCGGACTGCTGAAGGTCGCTCCGGAGGACCGCTTGCTGGCGCTGCTGCCGTTCTTCCACATTTACGGGCTGACCGTGCTGCTGAACCTGGCCTTGTTGCAACGGGCATGCCTGGTGACAATGCCGAAGTTTGAACTGACCGAGTTCCTGCGCATCATTCAGGACCAGAAATGCAGTTACCTGTTCATCGCCCCGCCCGTGGCTGTGGCCTTGTCCAAACACCCGCTGGTGGCTGATTACGATCTGAGTTCCGTCCACACCACGCTTTCCGGAGCCGCACCGCTGGATGGCGACCTCGGCGTGAAACTGGGCGAACGACTAGGCTGCCGCGTGCTGCAGGGCTACGGCATGACGGAGATGAGCCCCGTGTCCCACTTGATCCCGGTGGACGCCGCCGACGTCCCCGTCAGCTCGGTGGGCTTTACGGTCCCGAACATGGACTGCCGGCTGCTGGACCCGGCCACAGGGGAGGAGATCGAGGTGCCCAACGAGGGCGTCAGCGCCCCCGGTCACTTGTTGTGCCGCGGACCGAACGTGATGCTCGGCTACCTTAACCGGCCGGAGGAAACGGCGGACACTCTCGACCCGGACGGCTTCCTGCATACCGGGGACATTGCCACCGTCCGTGCCGACGGAGTGGTCACCATCGTGGACCGGCTCAAGGAGCTGATCAAGTACAAGGGCTATCAGATCGCGCCGGCGGAACTGGAGGCGCTGCTCCTGACCCACCCCGGCATCGCGGACGCTGCCGTGATCGGCACGTCCGACGCCGACGGCCAGGAAGTGCCGATGGCGTTTGTTGTGCGCCAGCCCGGGGACGACGGTGAGCGGCTCGACGAGGCCGCAGTTATGGAGTACGTGGCGGCCAAGGTGGCGCCGTTCAAGAAGATCCGGCGGGTCGAGTTCATCGATGCCGTCCCGAAGTCGTCTTCCGGCAAAATCCTGCGCCGGATCCTTAAGACCTCCGGGACGGCGGCCGGGTAGCCCGGCCCGGCGCCACTGGCCGGCGCTTCCTAGTCGGAAGCGTCGGTCTTGGCGATGTAGACATCGCAGGGGGCGTTGTGCGCCACGGAGTTGGCGACGCTGCCGAGCACGCGTCCCAGTCCCTTCATCCGCCGGTTGCCGACGACGATCATCTGCGCACCGGAGCGGCCAGCCTCGGCGATCAGGGCTTCGGCCGGTTTGCCGCGGGCGGCCGCGTAGGTAACGTTCAGTGCCGGCGTCCGGAGGCTGTCGGCGACCCGTCGGGCGACCTTCTCGGCTTCTCCCGCATCGGAGACAATGAATTTGTCGCTGCCGCTGCCGAAGACTTCGGTCCGGTCGCTGTCGAACGCACTGACCACGTGAAGGGTGGCCCCTTGAATGGCGGCCAGGTCACGGGCAGTGTGCGCGGCTTTCAGGGCAGTCTCGCTGCCATCGACGCCGACAACAATAATTCCGGTCATGAATGCTCCTTTGAGGTCAACAAACTTCTGTGGCCATGGGCCGATGATTCAGGCTACCCCGCAACGATCGCTTCGCGCAGGACCGGCGCCAGTCGCCGGACGCCTTCGCGGATGGATTCCGGCGGGACCGCACTAAAGGCCAGTCGAATCTTGTGGGATGGCTCATCGGAATGGGTGAAGGCAGCCCCCGGAATAAAGACCACCCCGGCGTCAATCGCTTTTGCCAGCAGGGGATAGGTGTCTACGCCCTCGGGCAGGGTCACCCAAACGAAGAAGCCGCCCTCCGGGCGGGTCCAGCTCACGCCCGGCGGCATGAACTCATCCAAGGCGGCCAGCATTGCGGTGCAGCGCTCCTGGTAGAGGCCCCGGTAGGTCTCGATCTGGCCGCGCCAGTCGTAGTCCCGGAGATAGGCGGAGACAAGCATCTGGTTCAGGGTTGGCGGGCATAGTGTGACAGCCTCTGAAGCCAGGTAATAGCGGCGCTGAAGGTGCGCCGGGACGAGCGCCCAACCGATCCGGAGCCCCGGTGCAAAGATTTTCGAGAAGGACCCCATGTAGATTACGTCGTCCGGGTTGGCGGCCCGCAGCGGGATGAGGGGCTTGCCGTCGAACCGGAGCAGCCCGTAAGGGTTGTCCTCAAGCACCAAAATATTCGCATTGCGGCATATATCCACGACCTGTTGCCGCCGCTCCGCGGACAGTGTTACCCCGGAGGGGTTGTTGAAGCTTGGGATGGTGTACAAAAACTTGATGCTCTTGCCCGCCGTCTGCAGGGCGGCGATCTTGGCCTCCAGCAGGTCGGGGACGATGCCGTCACCGTCCATGGGTACGGTGGCGACCTCGACCTGGTAGGCCTCGAAGGTGTTGAGGGCGCCGACGTAGGTGGGATCCTCAACGAGAACCACGTCGCCGGGGTTGCAGAAGACCTTGGTCGCAACGTCCTGCGCTGACTGCGACCCGGCGGTGATCACCACGTTTTCGGGTCTGGCGTCCAGGATTCCCTCCGCGGCCATCACTTCGCAAATCTGGCTGCGGAGTTCCTCGGTGCCTTGCCCGCCGCCGTATTGCAGTGCGGTCATACCCTGTTCCGCGATGATCTTTGCGGCGGTCTCGCCGAGCCGTGCCAGGGGCAGCGACTGCAGGTACGGGCTGCCGCCGGCCAGCGAGACGAGGCCGGGGCGCATCGAGATGTCGAAAACATCCCGGACTGCCGATTGCTTGATATTTGCTGCGCGCTCCGAGAACAGATCCTCGTGGCGGTGGGCGGACGATGCCGCACGTTCGATTGCGTCAATAGCCTCGGCCGGAAGCGCTTCGGCGGCGTCAAGTGTTTCGTGGGTCACAGTCCCAGCGTACAACCCGTGTTGTCTTGGAGGCAACGATTGTTCACAGAGTCGCCCGAAGCCGCAGTATTCCCCGGCCGGACGCGGAACGTCCCCGGCAGGGCCTGCCGGGGACGTCAAGGATGAAGGGCGGGGCTGGAGCTATGCTGCGGAGACCGCGCGGGATTCGTCCAGCGCTTCGAAGACGGCCTTGATCTGCTCGACAACCTCGGCGTCATCCTTCGGGTGGATCTCGGCGAAGCGGACCATGGAGCCCGGCACAGCCAGCTTGACGGTGTCGAGGATCCGGGCGCCGGCGATTCCGGCGGCCTTGCGGGCCTCATCCTGAGCCCAGACTCCGCCGAACTGGCCGAAGGCGGTTCCGACGACGGCGGTCGGCTTGCCGCTCAGGGCGCCTGCGCCGAAGGGGCGGGACAGCCAGTCGATGGCGTTTTTGAGCGAGGCGGGAACGGTGCCGTTGTGTTCCGGCGTTACCAGCAGCAGGGTGTCGGCGGTGTTGGCGGCGGCACGCAGGGCGGCCGCGGCGGCGGGAACCTGGCCTTCAACGTCGATGTCCTCGTTGTAGAAGGGGATGTTGCCCAGGCTGTCGTGGATCAGAACTTCAACATTTTCCGGGGCGTTCAGCTGGATTGCTTCAGCCAGCTGCTGGTTCGTGGATCCGGCGCGCAAGCTGCCGACCAGGGTGAGAACGGTGTTCTTGGACATGTGGACTCCTAGATGTCTCGCCGCGGACCATCCTGCGGCTGGCTGAGCAGATGAGGCCGTTTCCGGCCCTCACGGTTGAAAACGGACTGCGGTCCGCTTATATTCCCCAGGGCTAGGATGTGGGGTGTGAGCCTGATCCCTATCCGTCCCGGCGTGGAGTCCGAACGCCGCGATGCCGCCCGGAACCGCGGGCTGCTGTTGCGGGCCGCCCGCGAGCTCGTCGACGAGTGTGGGGCGGACGGCCTGACCATGGCCGCCCTGGCCCAGCGGGCCGGCGTGGGGAAGGGGACCGTGTTCCGGCGGTTCGGCAGCCGGGCAGGGCTCATGATGAGCCTGCTCAGTGATGCGGAGGCCGCGTTCCAGCAGCGCTTTATGTTCGGCCCGCCGCCGCTGGGACCCGGGGCTCCGCCGCTGGAGCGGCTGATCGCCTGTGGCGGGGAGCGCATTGCCTGGGTGCTGGAATTCGGCGAGCTGGCAAGGGCTGCGGACGTCTCGGCACCCAACCGGTTCGACGTCCCCGCCGCGGCGCTCTGGCATCGGCATCTGGAGGTGCTCCTGCGGGAAGCGGGCGTTACGGCTGACCCTTGGCTGATGGCCACCTCATTGAGTGCCGTCCTGGAACCCGAGCGTCTCCTGCATGCCGTTCGCATGAACGGGATTTCCCCCGCGCGACTCGCCGATTCCTGGCGGGATCTCGTTTCGGGCATCGTGCGCGGGGCCCAACCCCAACCGGAACCCCACCCCGGCGGAAAGCCCAAATCAATTCTCGGGAGTTATTCATAACGATCTGATACCTGCCCCGGGGAATGGCGGGGCAGGTCGTCCGGGGAGGGGTCCATGTGATAGTTTCCTCTGGAATGTGATCCGCAACATAGTCCACACGGACTTGCCTCACGGCCTGCGGATGGCCAGATACCCACTGGCCCGGATCCCGGATCAGCAGCGGTAATCCCCTGCCGGATAGGGACTAGGGAAGGATCTAGTTGTGACTACTTTTCATATTCCTGCACGTGGCGAGGCTGCTGCTGCCGGCCCCGCCCCGGCACGCGCCGCGCAGGCAACGGCGATCCAGAACTAGTCGTCCCATGCTCCGATACCTCGCCAAACGTGCTCTCACCTACGTCTTTATGATCTTCCTGACCACCACGGCAGGATATTTCCTGGCCGTAAATACCTTGAAGCCGGCACTGCTGGAGCAGGAGCGGATCCCAAGGCCCACCCCCGAGCAGGTGGCCAACTCCTTCCGGCTCAAGGGCCTGGACCCGGCGCTCAGCGCCTGGGACCGCTACGTTGAGTGGCTCACCGCGATCGTCACCCGCTGGGACTGGGGACGGAGCCCCAACGGCGCCTTTATCAACGCAGAATTCGGCGATCGGGTCTGGATCTCGACCCGGCTCTTCCTGGCCTCCATCATCCTGACCCTGATCATCGGCGTCGCACTGGGTGTGTACACGGCAGCACGGCAATACAAAGCCTCGGACCGGGTCATCACCTCTTACAGCTACCTCGTGTACATCGTGCCCGCACCGATCGCTTATTTCCTGGTGCAGCTCGGTGCCATTAACATCAACGAGACGGTGGGCGAACGCATTTTCTTCGTCACCGGGATCTCCACGCCCGGGCTGGACGGCGGCGGCTGGGCCCAATTCATCGACATGCTGGCCCACTACGCGGTGCCCACCTTCGCAATCACCATCGTGGGTTGGGGCACCTACCAGATCGCGCAGCGCCAGTACCTCCTGGACAATGTCAACGCCGACTTTGTCCGGACTGCACGCGCCAAGGGGTTGACCCGCAACCAGGCCATCAGCCGGCATGCCCTGCGGGTTTCCTTCATCCCTGTGGCGCAGAGCATTGCCTTCACCATCCCTGCCATCTTCGCCGGCGGTTTCTTCGCCGAGAAGATCTTCGCCTGGCACGGCGTCGGCTCCTGGAGCATCGACGCGATTGCCTTGCAGGATGTCAACGCCGCGACGGCCACGCTCGCCTACGGCTCCGTGATCTTCGCGATCGGCGCGATCCTCGCAGACTTCGCCACCACGCTGGTCGACCCGAGAGTGCGGGTGCAGTGAACATGACAAACCTCAATACGACCGACCCGGCCGCCGTTGCCAGCGAGGCGAAGATCGAAAACAGCGATGTCGTCATCGCGAAGTCCTCGATCATCCTCCGCCGCTTCCTGCGGAACAAAACAGCCGTCGTTGGCCTGGTCGTCTTTTTGGCCCTGACGCTGTTCTCCTTCATTGGCGGCTTCTTCACCAGCTGGGACAAGGAGACAATCGATGCGTTCAACATTGGAATGCCGCCGTCGTCCGAACACCTGCTTGGCACCTCCCAGGCCGGGATCGACCTCTACGCCCTGACCGTGGAGGGCACCCGGATCTCCATCCTGATCGGCCTCGTCGTTGGCCTCGTCTCGGTGCTGATCGCCGCCGTGTACGGCTGCACCATGGCCTATTTCGGCGGGAAGGTGGACAAGGTGATGCTGTTCATCCTCGAAGCCCTGATCATGATGCCGGCGCTGCTGGTCGTCGCCGTGGCCACGAGCGGTGGCGGCAACGGACTGCAGCAGTCCTTGCCGAGTTGGCTGTTGCTGATTATCGTCCTGCTGGTCTTCAGCTGGATGGGAACCGCCCGCCTCATCCGCTCGCTCTCGATGTCCCTGATGTCACGCGACTTCGTCAAAGCCGCCCAGTACATGGGGATCCCGCCTCGGCGGATCGTTTGGCGGCACCTGGTCCCGAACATCGGCTCGCTGCTGGTCCTGGACATCACCCGCGGCATCACCGGGGCGATCCTGGCCGAGGTTGCCTTCTCCTTCATCGGTATCGGCATCAAGGTCCCGGATGTCAGCCTGGGTGTGCTGATCGGGCAGGCCACCTCCCAGGTCTCCACCTTCCCGTGGATGTTTTGGGTCCCGCTGACCGTGATGTTCCTGCTGACCGGTTCGCTTGCCATGATGAACGACGGCTTGCGCGACGCATTCGATCCCAGCTCCAGCTCCGTTGGCAATGCCAAGAAGAAGAAGACCACATGAGCCACGAAATGACCGCCAGCCCCGAATCGGCCGACCTCACCGCCGTCGAGCGTCTGCATGTTGCCGGGCTGCACGGGCCCGCGGACGCGGTGCTCTCCGTCCGGGACCTGAAGGTGCGCTTCAACACGGAGAACGGGGTGGTGCACGCCGTCCGCGGCATCGACTTTGACCTCAGGGCCGGCAAAACGCTGGGCATCGTGGGCGAGTCCGGCTCGGGAAAGTCCGTCACCTCCATGGCAATCATGGGCCTGCTGCCCCCGACGGCCGAGATCACCGGTTCGGTCCGGCTCCAGGGCACCGAACTGCTGGGTCTCAGCGACAAGGCCATGTGCCAGTACCGCGGCAACGAAATCGCCATGGTCTTCCAGGACCCGTTGTCCTCCCTGACACCGGTCTACTCGGTGGGCAACCAGATCGTAGAAGCGCTGACCGTCCACAACCCCACCATGAGCCGGCAGGCCAAGGAAGCGCGCGCCGTCGAACTGCTGGGCATGGTGGGTATTCCCAGCCCGAAGGACCGGCTCAAGGCCTTCCCGCATGAGTTCTCCGGCGGTATGCGCCAGCGTGTGATGATCGCCATCGCCATCGCGAACAACCCCCGCGTGCTGATCGCCGATGAACCGACGACGGCGCTCGACGTCACCATCCAGGCACAGGTCCTTGAAGTCCTCCACACCGCGCAGGAGGAAACCGGCGCCGCCGTTGTGATGATCACACACGACCTCGGCGTGGTCGCCGGCATGGCGGACGACATCATGGTGATGTATGCCGGCAAACCCGTGGAAACCGGCAGCGTTGACGAGATCTACTACAACCCGCGAATGCCCTACACAATGGGCTTGCTGGGCGCAGTGCCACGCGTCGATACGGCCGAGAAGTCCTCGCTGGTGCCGATCGAGGGAATCCCGCCGAACCTCATCCACACCCCCACGGGTTGTTCTTTCGCGCCGCGCTGCCCACTAGCCAGCGATGCCTGCCTGCAGGGCGAGCCGGAGCTGTGGCCGGTCGGCGGGGACAACCAGACCGGCGGCCTGCCTCACCTGGCCGCCTGTATCAAGACCGACTCTTTGGGCCTCGAAGTGGACGTCCATGAGATCTTCCGGGCTCCGGCGGTGCCGGTCTCCCGCTTCGACGCGATCCCGCGCGAACAGCGCCGGACCGTGCTGGAGCTCAGGGAGGTCAAGAAGCACTTCCCGCTGATGAAGGGGGCCTTGCTCAAGCGCCGGATCGGCACTGTCAAGGCCGTCGACGGGTTGAGCTTCGACATCCGCGAGGGGGAGTGCTTCTCGATCGTCGGCGAGTCCGGCTGCGGAAAGACCACGACGCTGCTGGAAATCATGGAATTCCACAAGGACCAGGACGGCGAGGTGGTCATCGGCGGCCTCAGCAACAAGGAAGCCTCCAACGCCAAAACCAAAAGCGCCATGCGCAAGGAACTGCAGATGGTGTTCCAGGACCCAACCGGCGCCCTCGACCCCCGCTTCACCGTCTTTGAGGTATTGTCCGAACCGCTTGAAAATGCCGGCATGGCCAAGCCCCGGATCCGGGAGCGGATCATGGAGCTGATGGAACTCGTGGGCCTCCAGCCCGACCACGTCAACCGCTTCCCCAACCAGTTCTCCGGCGGCCAGCGGCAGCGGATCGGCATCGCTCGGGCCCTTGCCGTGAATCCCAAACTGGTAGTCCTGGACGAGCCGGTATCCGCTCTCGACGTGTCAGTCCAGGCCGGTGTTATCAACCTCCTGGACCAGCTCCGCGCCGAACTCGGACTGAGCTACCTGATGGTGGCCCACGACCTGTCCGTGGTGCGGCACATCTCCAACCGTGTGGCCGTGATGTATCTGGGCAAGATCGTGGAAATCGGGGACGTGGACAGCGTGTTCGACAACCCGCGCCA
The DNA here is from genome assembly GCF_024124825.1 of Arthrobacter sp. H16F315. GTDB lineage: Bacteria > Actinomycetota > Actinomycetes > Actinomycetales > Micrococcaceae > Arthrobacter. The sequence goes on from NZ_JAMXSS010000002.1 coordinate 1,007,214, forward strand.
CCCGTACACCCGGGCCCTGCTCTCCGCGATTCCGGTCCCGGACCCCGGCGTGGAACGCACCCGGGAACGTATCATCCTGCGGGGGGACCTGCCCTCGCCGCTCGAAGCTCCGGCAGGGTGCAACTTCGCCACCCGCTGCCCGGTGTTTGCGGCACTGCCACCGGCCAAGCAGGAGAAATGCCTGACGCTGGAACCGGCGCTGGCCACCGTTGTGCCGGCGGCGGACGCCGGACGGCACGGGACGCCGGCGGCAACAGCAACACCGGCCGCCGCTGCGGCCCCCACAGACCAGCAATTCGCCTGCTTCTATCCGGACGGCGACCTGGACGCGGACATGCTTGTTGTCCACGAAACCACCTGAGTTACCAGTCTCACTCAGCAGAACTCGCACCAAAATGAATGAAGGGGAACACATGAAGAATCTGACCAAGATCGGCGGCATTACCGCCGTCGCCGCAGCGCTTGCGCTGACCGCTTGCGGCGGGGGCGGTGCCGCCAAGGGCCCGGACGCAGCCAAAGGCCAGGAATCGGGAAGTGACTTGGCCAAACTGGTCAGCATCAATGCCAAGGATGCCAAGGACCTGCAGCCGGGTGGCACGGTCACCCTGCCGCTGGGCAACATCGGCCCGGACTTCAACGGCTTTTCCAACAACGGCAACAGCGCGGACAACACCGCCCTGCACCGCCCGATCGACGAGGCCGGCACGTGGGGTTGCTGGAACTTTGACTTCGACGGCACCGCCACGCCGAACAAGAACTTCTGCGAAGACGTCAAGAGTGAGGTCAAGGACGGCAAGCAGACCATCACCATCAAGGTCAACGAAAAGGCCAGCTACAACGACGGCACCCCCATCGACGTAAAGACCTTCGAGAACACCTGGAACATGCTCAAGGGCGAAAACAAGGACATCGACGTCGTCAGCTCCGGTGCCTACGAGTTCGTGGACTCCGTCAAGGCCGGTTCCAGCCCCAAGGAAGTTGTTGTTACCACCACCCAGCCGGTGTACCCGCTGGATGCGCTCTTCACCGGTTTTGTCCACCCGGCTGTGAACACCCCGGCACTCTTCAACGAGGGCTTCACCGGGGAGATGCACCCGGAATGGATGGCCGGGCCGTTCAAGCTGGACCAGTACGACAGCGCCGCAAAGACGGTCACGCTCGCCCAGAACGAAAAGTGGTGGGGCACCAAGCCGGTCCTGGACAAAGTCGTCTTCCGCCAGCTTGAGACCAGCGCCCAGATTGCCGCCTTCAAGAACGGCGAAATCGACGGTGTCTCCGCAAACACCGTCACCCCGTACAAGCAGCTCGACGGTACCAAGGACTCCGAGGTCCGCCGTGGCCAGCGCCTCTTCGCCGGCGGCTTGAACCTGAACGCGCAGAAGGCACCGATGACCGACGTCGCGATCCGCAAGGCGATCTTCACCGCCGTTGACCGCGAAGCCCTCCGTAAGGTCCGCTTTAATGGCCTGAACTGGGAAGAGCAAAGCTCAGGATCGATGATGCTGCTGCCGTTCTCCAAGTACTACCAGGACAACTACCCCGTCAAGGAAACCGGCCCTGACGCCGCCAAGAAGGTCCTGACCGACGCCGGCTACACGGCCAACGCAGCGGGTGTGATGGAAAAGGACGGCGTCCCCGCCGCCTTCAAGATCAGCAACTTCGGTGATGACCCCACCACCTTGGCCTTCGCACAGACCCTGCAGAAGCAGCTTAAGGACGGCGGCATGGATGTCGGCATCGACCAGCGCGCTTCGGCCGACTTCGGCAAGGTCCTGGGCAGCCGCGACTTCTATATGAGCGTCTCCGGCTACACCGTCGGCGCGGATACGACCGACGCCGTCAAGCAGTTCTACGATTCCAAAACGAACGAAAATGAACTCGGCGACGCTGAACTGGACGCCGAGATCAAGAAGCTCTCCTCCATTGAAGACAACGCCGAGCGCAACAAGGCGGCAATGGAGGTTGAAAAGAAGCACATGGAGAAATACTTCTCCATGGGTGTTGTGATGAACGGGCCGCAGATCTCCTTCGTGCGTACCGGCCTGGCCAACTACGGTCCGTCCCTGTTCAAGAGCCTGTCCCAGGTTCCGGACTGGACCACCCTGGGCTGGGAAAAGAAGTAACCCCACCTCCCCTTCAGACGCTCCCTCACCTGTAGCAGCAGTTTTTGGGCGACGCTCCCTCACCTTTCGAGGGGGCGTCGCCCAAATTACTGCGAAATCTGAGGGAGCGTCGGGTGAGTGGGCAAAGGTAACGTGGAGCCATGTCCACCGACTCGACAGGTCCTATCCGCACCGCCGTTGCCGGCTTCGGCCTCTCCGGCAGTATCTTCCACGCACCGCTGCTCGCGGCAGACCCGGCCTTCTCCGTCGCTGTGATCGCCACCTCCGACGCCGGCAGGCAGTCCGTTGCCGCCACCCGGTACCCCGGCGCCCGGATCGTCGACACCCCGGCGGACATCCTCGGGCTGGCCGGCGAACTGGACCTGCTGGTCCTGGGCACCCCGCCGGCCACCCATTATCCGCTCGCGAGGGCCGCACTGGAAGCCGGTCTCGACGTCGTCGTGGACAAACCGTTTACGGTGCGCAGCGCCGAAGGGCGGGAGCTTATCCAGCTGGCCGCGCGACTGGGACGGGTGCTCACCGTTTTCCAAAACCGGCGCTGGGACGGCGACTACCTGACCGTCCGCGGCCTGCTGGACAGTGCCGCCCTCGGAACCGTGACGCGGTTCGAATCCCGCTTCGAACGCTGGTCCCCGCTCGTGTCGAAAGCCTGGAAAGCGGCCGCGACGGCAGACGAGGGCGGAGGGGTGCTGTTCGACTTGGGCACGCACCTGCTGGACCAAGCCGTGCAGTTGTTCGGTCCCGCCGAGGTCACCCACGCCGAACTGGCGGCGCGGCGGCCAGCGGAGAAGACCGACGATGATGTGTTCCTCGCCCTGCAGCACGAATCCGGGGTGACGAGCCACCTGTGGATGAATATGCTCTGCGCCCAGCAGGGCCCACGTTTCCGGGTCCTGGGCAGCGGCGGCGGCTTCACCAAACACGGAGTGGACCCGCAGGAGCCGTTTATTGTGGCCGGCGGCAGCCCGCTGGACCCGGACTACGGCGTTGAGGACCGGGACTGGGCCGGGCTGTTCGGGCGGGACGGCCACGTGGATCGGCTGCCCACCAAGCGTGGCGCCTACCCGGAGTTTTACCGGATCCTGGCGGCGAAGATCAACGACGGCGGGGCCGCCTCCGTGCTGCCCCTCCCCGTGGATCCGGCGGGGCCGGTTGAGGTGCTGCGGCTGATCGAGCAGGCCCGGGCGCTGGCGGATTAAACGGACAACGGCAGCCATCCACGGGAAGGATGGCTGCCGTTGTCCGGAAGCGGATGCTACGCGGAGACCAGCTGGTGCCAGTCGGTGACGAGGGGCAGGTTGTGCGCCTCGGAGACCGAGCGGTGCGCCACCTTGCCGCCTGCGATGTTCAGGCCGGCGGCAAGGGCGCCGTCGCGCTCGAACGCGGCCTTGACGCCCAGGTTGGCAAGCGAGACGGCGTAGCGCAGGGTGACGTTGGTCAGCGCGTACGTGGATGTGTTCGGGACGGCGCCGGGCATGTTGGCGACGCAGTAGAAGATGGTGTTGTGCACCTTGTACGTCGGTTCCTGGTGCGTGGTGGGGTGGGTGTCCTCGAAGCAGCCGCCCTGGTCCACCGCGATGTCGACCAGCACGGAGCCGGGCTTCATCCGGGAGACGAGCTCGTTGGTGACCAGCTTGGGGGCCTTGGCGCCCGGGATCAGCACCGAGCCGATCACGAGGTCGGCGTCGACGACGGACTTCTCAATCTCGTAGGCGTTGGAGGCCACGGTCTTCAGGCGGCCCTGGTACTGGGCGTCCAGTTCACGCAAGCGGTTGATGTTGATATCCAGGATGGTGACGTCGGCGCCGAGGCCCAGGGCCATCGCGGCGGCATTGGTGCCGGCAACACCGGCGCCCAAGACAACAACCTTGGCCGGGCGGACGCCCGGAACGCCGCCGAGCAGCACACCCTTGCCGCCGGCCGGTGCCATCAGCGAAGTGGCGCCCACCTGGACGGACAGGCGGCCGGCAACCTCGGACATCGGGGCGAGCAGCGGCAGCGTGCGGCCCTCCTGGACGGTCTCATAGGCGATGGCGGTGACGCCGGTGTTGATGAGTTCCTGGGTCAGCTCGGGCTCGGCCGCGAGGTGCAGGTAGGTGAAGAGGATCAGGTCCTTGCGGAAACGGTGATATTCAGCCTTGACCGGTTCCTTCACCTTCATGACCATGTCCGCGCGGGCCCAGACGTCATCGGCGTCGGCGACGATCTCGGCACCGGCGATCGCGTATTCCTCGTCCGTGATGCCCGAGCCCAGGCCTGCGCCGCGTTCCACCAGGACCGAATGGCCGTGGGTGCGGAACTCGTGGACGCCGGCAGCGGTAATGGCGACACGGAATTCGTTGTTTTTGATTTCTTTCGGGACACCGATGATCATGTGTGGGCTCCAGTGCTGGGGGCCTTATGGGCCCGGGTGAATGCGGGGAAGTAGTACTTCCAGAATAAATCCCGCTGTGAGGCAAGCGACAGGAGCCGTCGGGCAGCAGCGGCGGCTGCCCCCGGGAATCCGGGTCTTTTCAATTTGGCGGCTGGACATTTGTCGAACGGCAAAGCGTCAGGTGTCGCCTGCTGTCCGTTGGCACGGGTGGTCCCCGGGTTCTCCGGAGGCGAGGTGCCGGCAGTAGTCTGGCAGGATGCAGCAGCAGGATGTCGAACAGCTCGTGGAGCATGTGGCACTGAAACTGGGCCGCGGCCTCTCACTCGAGGATCTGGACGGCCTGCTGCTTGCCTACAGCTCCAACCAGTCCCACGCTGACCGGGTCCGGGTGAACTTCCTGCTCAGCAAACGCGTCCCGCTGGACGTCAGTGCCTGGCAGCTCTCGCACGGGATCGCGACGGCGGTGCGCCCTGTGGTGGTCGCGGCCAACGAAGAGCTCGGCATGCTGGGCCGTGTCTGCGTGCCCCTCCTGGTGCGGGGCTTCCGGGTTGGCTACCTCTGGGTCCAGCTGGACTCGGCGGACCCGAACGCGGTGTCGGTTCTTGGCCAGCTGCCGGATGTGGCCCGTGAGCTGGAGGAGCTCTCGGCGCTGCTGTTGGACTCCAATACCGCCGAATCCGAGTTCCGCCGCCGCCGCGAACAGGAGTTCCTGGCCGCCTGCCGGGGCGAGTCCAACGCCGTCGCGGCAGTGGCGGGCTGGAAGGAAGTACAGGGCCGTGGCCCCTGGCAACTCGTGACGGTGCTTGACGCTGACGGCTGGGCGGAAGGCTCGGATCCGATCGCCGCCACGCTGATTCACCGCTCAGCTGCCCTGCAGGCCACTATCGGTGTGGATTCGGCCCTGTTCAGCGCCGGCACCGAGACCCACGCCGTTGTGTTGTTCAGGGCATCAACCGGCCGGGCAGACCACGCCCAGGTGCTGGTCCACTACCAGTTGGAGCTGGCCAAACGAGCGGGCCGGCCGGTGCACAGGATTATCCTGGGGACTTCCGAGAGCTTCGCGCGGCCTCGCGAACTCGCTGACGCATACCGCCAGTCCCGGCAGGCCGCGCAGGCGGCGTCGGTGGATCCCCAACTGGGTGAGCTCGTGGACTGCCGAGCCACCGGCATTTACCAGCTGCTGGCCTCTGCCGGCGGAGGAGCGGGGGCGTGGGCGGACGCGGGCTCGGTCTACTTCCGGCTCCTGGAAGACCATGACCGGAACCATGAGCTGCTGCCGGTGCTGGAACTCTTTTATGACAATGACGGTTCAGTCCAGGGCGTCGCGGACAAGCTCCACCTGCACCGTAGCAGCATCTATAACCGGCTCGGCCGGATTCGGCAGCTGCTCGGTGTCGACCCGCTCAAGGGGATGGTGCGGCTGGAACTGCACTCGGCACTCAAGGCCCGTCGCTGGGCCGGCCGCCCCAGGATCTAGCCGGCGGAGTCCTAGCTGCCGCGGCCCTCGCGTTCGGGCCGCTCGGCCTCAGCCGGATGCTCCGATTCGGGGCCGGGACCACCGTCGACGGCAGCAGCTGATGCCCGCGCGGCCCTGCCCCTGCGGCGGGAGATCCGGCTGTCCATCCACATGGAAACGGCGACAAACGCCACGCAGCTGGCCATAAAGTCGGCCGTGTAGTTCAGTCCCATGGCGTTTCCGAGGATGCCGGTAAGCACCATGGCGGCAATGCCAGCCACAATGTGCCACCCTCTGAACTTAGCCACAATCCAAGCGTAACCCCGGTGTTATCCGCGTTTCCGCGCGGAGGCGGGATCGTTGTTTGATCCTTATCACCGCGTCACGAACCTTCCGAGGCGTCGTCACGTCCGTGGTGCGCAACGCCGTCGGCGGTACTGTTCTTCTTCTGCTTGTCCAACCAGGCCATAATGTCGGCGAGCCGGATCCGCCGGTGCGTGCCGCGGTACTCCACCGGGATTTCGCCGCGGTCCGTCAAGTTCCGCAGGTAGGTGTGCGAGATCCCGGCCAGCTCGGCTGCCCGGGACGTGGTCAGCATTTCCGCCACGCTGCCCACCGTGACGGCTTCGCCCCGGCTGAAGCGCGCCAGTAAGTCCACAACGGCGTCCCGCGCCTGGTCCGGCAGCCGGTGCACGGTGCCGTCAACAAAGACCGTAATGTCTTCGCTGCCGTTGAGGGCGTACCGGAGTTTCTGCGCGTCCTCAGCGAGAAGGGGGCGGCCACCCGGGGGCAATCAGTGTCATGGACTGCATCCTAGCGCCCCGGGCCGGCCCTGCCTTGCCTTAGCCCTGCTGCGGCGCTACAGCCCCAGCTCTTCCAGGACGGGCAGCTTCGCCCGGACCCAGGCCCGGGCCTCGGTGGCGCTCGGCGCGGAGAGGGCAAGTTTGGCGAGTTCCTGTGCCTCGGCCAGCGTGACAGTCTTCAGCACCGCAGCCACTGCTGCCAGGGACCGGGCCGTCATGGACAAGGTCGAGACGCCCAGCCCGGTCAGGACGACGGCGAGGGCAGGGTCCGCTGCGGCCTCGCCGCAAACGCCGACCGGCTTGCGGTGGCCCTCCGCGATGGAACCTTCAACGGTTAGGCCCACCAGTCGAAGCACGGCAGGCTGCCAGGGTGTGTTGAGCCCTGCGAGCGGCCCCAGCTGGCGGTCGGCTGCCATCGCGTACTGCGTGAGGTCGTTGGTCCCCAGGCTCGCGAAGGCCACCTCGCGAAGGATGGCCTCGGCGGTGAGCGCCGCGGACGGGACTTCGACCATGACCCCGGGGGTTTTGATTCCGGCCTCGGCGCACAGGGTGGCGAAGCGGGCGGCCTCCTCGGCGGTGGAAATCATCGGCGCCATGACCCACACGTCCGCCTCGGATTCCTGTTCGGCCCTGGCAATGGCCTGCAACTGCCGTTCCAGTACACCCGGTGTGGTGAAATCGGTGCGGTAGCCGCGGACACCGAGGGCAGGGTTCGGTTCGGTGGCGTCGGTAAGGAAAGGCAGCGGCTTGTCAGCGCCGGCGTCGAGGGTTCGGAGCACAACCTTCTTGCCGGGGAAAGCAGCAAAGACGCCCTGGTACGCGGCGGCCTGTTCGTCAACGGTGGGTTCGGTGTCGCGTTCCAGGAAGCAAAATTCGGTCCGGAACAGTCCCACACCCTGGGCATTGAGCTTCGCGGCGGCCACGGCATCCTTGGCCCCGCCGACGTTGGCGAGCAGCGGCACCAGGTGGCCGTCCGCCGTCGCGCCCGTTCCGTCGAAGTCCGCCAGCAGCGACGCGGTGGCAGCCCAGTGTTCGGCGGCGGCCCGCTGGGAGTCGTCCGGGTCCACGGTGATCAGGCCGGCGGCGCCGTCCACGTAGACCTCGGTACCGTCCGAAATCCGGTCGACGCCGGCGGCTGCAACGATGGCGGGCAGGCCCAGCGAGCGGGCGATGATCGCCGTGTGGGACTGCGGCCCGCCGCCGGCCGTGAGCAGGGCCAGAATCTTATCCGGATCCAGGGTCGCGGTGTCCGCCGGGGCGAGGTCTTCGGCGATCAGGATAAACGGGGTGGGGGAGTTTGGGATGCCCGGGGCGGGGACGCCGCGCAGCTCGGCGACGATGCGGGCGCGGACGTCCAGGACGTCAGTGGCGCGTTCGGCCATGTAGCCGCCCAGGTTATGCAGCATTTCCGAGACGGAAGCACCGGCTTCCCAGATGGCCCGTTGGCCGGAGGTGCCGCGGCCGATCAGCTTGGCGGCGGATTTCAGAAGCATGGTGTCCGTCGCCATCAGTGCTGTTGCCTCCAGGACTGCCTTCCCGTCGCCGCTGACGGTCTCGGCGCGGGCCTTCAGCACATCGTGCACGGCCCTAGCGGCAGTCTTGAGGGCCGCTGTCGCCTCCTCGGCCGTGACCCCGGCCGGGAGCTGCTCCCCGGCGGGTGGTTCGCTGACTGGTTTGGGCATTTGGCGAACGGGTCCGATGATGCGGCCGGGGCTGACGCCTACTCCTGGGAAGTTCTGCACTGAAGGTCCTCATTCTCTGACGGCAGCCGTGCCCGTCGGAACACCTGCGGGCCGGGGCAGCAGCTGCCTAGCGCTGTTGTTGCTGCCGTAAATCTGCGTTCTTGAAAAGTGTATGTGATGCACTTCATATAGCGTTGCTATAGATGCTAGGCTAGCGCGTATGAGTGTGAATGGCGAGTTGCCGCCGAAGACGCGGCTGCTGCAGGCGGCCGCCGAATTGCTCGCCACGTCGGCTGGCGGATCGATCTCGACGCGCCAGATCACGCAGGCTGCACGCGTGACTGCACCGACGCTGTATCACCACTTCGGTGACAAAGAAGGGCTCTTTGACGCCGTTATTACGGAGGGTTTCAGAGCCTATGTTGCGGGCGAACGTGATTTCGCCCCGTCCGGACAGCCGATGGAGGATATCCGGCGCATGTGGGACAACCATGTGCACTTTGGGCTCGCTAACCCCGAGCTCTACCTGGTGATGTTCGGCAACATCCGCCCGGAAAGCCGTCCCGCGGTCATCGCTGATGCCGAGGCGCTGATGGAGGAGCTGCTCACCACTGCCGCTGTGATGGGTCACCTGAACGTTCCCCCGCGGGAGGCTGCCAGAAGCATTCTGGCCGCAACCGTGGGGGTTACGCTGATGCTGATCTCCGAGCGTGCTGCCGACCGAAACCTTGAGCTGTCCGCGATGACGCGGGATGCCATGGTCTTTGCCGTGTCCACGGACAAGGCCAAGGCCTCCGGGCCCGGTTCCTCCGGGGAGTCCTCCGTGGTGGTGGCTGCGATCGCCCTGAACGCGGCACTCCAGTCCTCGGATCCGGCGCAGCTCTCCAGCTCAGAACTCAAGCTCTTCCTCGAATGGCTCCACCGGATCTCCACCAGCGCCAAAGGCTGATCCGCGCCACATTCACCCATCCTGCGCTGTCGCAGGAGTGACGTTTAGGAAACCACATGGCAACAGATACAGTTGCAAAACCCCGCACCAGCGCACGCGTGCACGTGCAGAAATTCGGGACATTCCTGTCCGGGATGATTATGCCCAATATAGGTGCGTTCATTGCGTGGGGCATCATCACGGCCCTCTTCATTGAGAAGGGCTGGCTTCCCGTGCCGGCGTTGGGTGGCTTCGGCACCAACGCCGACGGGGACCCGAATGTGGGCCTCGTTGGCCCGATGATCACCTATCTGCTGCCCCTGCTGATTGGATACACCGGCGGAAAGATGGTCTACGACGTCCGCGGCGGCGTTGTTGGCGCCATCGGCACCATGGGGGTGATTGTCGGCGCCGGCATCCCGATGTTCATCGGCGCCATGATCATGGGCCCGCTTGGCGGCTGGACCATAAAAAAGATCGACGCCCTCTGGGACGGCAAGATCCGCCCCGGTTTTGAAATGCTGGTGAACAACTTCGCCGCCGGCATCTGGGGCGCCCTGCTGGCCCTGCTGGGCTTCTACGGCATTTCACCGCTGGTGTCCGCCTTCAGCGCCGGTGCCGGGAACGTTGTGCAGTTCCTCGTCAACAACGGACTCCTGCCGCTGACCAGCATCTTTATCGAACCGGCCAAGGTGCTCTTTTTGAACAACGCCATCAACCACGGCGTGCTCACTCCGCTGGGTGTCCAGCAGTCCCTGGAGCAGGGCAAATCCATCCTGTTCCTGCTCGAGGCTAATCCCGGCCCGGGCCTGGGCATCCTGCTGGCCTACATGTTCTTCGGCCGGGGCCTCGCCAAGGGGTCGGCACCGGGCGCTGCGATCATCCACTTCTTCGGCGGCATCCACGAAATCTACTTCCCGTACGTCCTGATGCGTCCGCTGCTGATCCTTGCCGCGATCGCCGGCGGCATGACGGGAATTGCCACCCTTGCCGTGACCAACGCCGGTCTTGTGGCGCCGGCGGCTCCGGGGTCCATCATTGCCGTCCTCGCCCAGACCAGCCGGGACAGCTACTTCGGTGTGATCCTTTCGGTCCTGTTGGCAGCAGCCGTCTCCTTCCTGGTCGCAGCGGTCATCCTCAAAACGGGCAAAGTCTCTGACGAGGACGAACTGGCCGAAGCAACGTCGCGGATGGAAGAAATGAAGGGCAAAAAGAGCTCTGTTTCCGCCGCGCTGATCGGCGGCGGCGGGGTGGCGGTGATGGCAGGTCCAATCCAAAGCATTGTGTTCGCCTGCGACGCCGGCATGGGCTCCAGCGCCATGGGTGCTTCGGTGCTGCGCAACAAAATCAGGGCGGCCGGCTTCCCGGACGTCAAGGTCACCAACTCCGCCATTGCCAACCTCACGGACAGCTACGACGTAGTTATCACCCACCAGGACCTCACCGAACGGGCCAGGCCGCTGACGGGCAAAGCGCTGCACTACTCTGTCGACAACTTTATGAGCAGCCCGCGGTATGACGAAGTGGTGGAACTCGTCTCGCACAGCAACACCGCCGGGGCCCCGGAGGGGGCGCCGGCAACGGGTGGTGCGCACGCCGCGACGGCTCCGGAAGGCGGATCCGACGGCGGCACCGCCGGCATCCTGGTGGCCGAGAGCGTCCTGCTCAGCGGCACCGCAACTACGCGGGACCAGGCGATCGACGAGGCCGGCAAGCTCCTGCTGGACCGCGGCGCCGTCGACGCCGGTTACTTGGATGCCATGCACGAGCGCGAGGAATCCGTCTCGACGTACATGGGCAGCTTCCTGGCCATACCGCACGGTACCAACGCCGCCAAGGACCACATCATCAAGTCGGCGGTCTCCGTGATCCGCTACCCCGAGGGCATCGACTGGAACGGCAAGGAAGTGAAGTTCGTCGTCGGCGTCGCCGGAATCAACAACGAGCACCTGCACATCCTGTCCTCGATCGCCAAGGTCTTTACCAACAAGGCCCAGGTGGCACAGCTTGAGGCTGCCACCACTGTCGAGGAAATCCTGGACCTGTTCGGAAAGGTTAATTCATAGTGAAGGCTGTTCATTTCGGAGCCGGAAACATCGGGCGCGGCTTTGTGGGTTTGCTGCTGCACGAGGCGGGGTACGAGGTGGTGTTCGCGGACGTTGCGGAGGACCTCATCACCGACCTCGCGGCAGCCGACAGCTACCGGGTCCACGAGGTCGGCGAACACCCCACCGTCCGCACCGTGGAGAATTTCCGCGCGCTGAACTCCACCCGCCAGGAGGCGGAGGTCATCGCGGAAATTTCGACGGCGGACGTGGTCACCACGGCGGTGGGGCCGCATATTCTCAAGTTCGTGGCTCCAGTGATCGCCAAGGGGATCGCCGCGCGGGCAGCCGGCCTCGCTCCGCTGCAGGTGATGGCGTGCGAGAACGCGATCAACGCAACCGACATTTTGAAGTCCGAGGTCTCTGCCCGGTGGGACGGCGCCGCCGGTTCGCTCGATGACAAGCTCGATGAAAAGGCAGTGTTCGCGAACACGGCCGTGGACCGGATCGTACCCAACCAGGCGGCAGGGCAGGGCCTGGACGTCACTGTCGAGACGTTCTACGAATGGGTTATTGACCGGACCCCGTTTGCCGGCAAGGAGCCGGAAATTCCGGGTGCGACCTTCGTGGATGAACTGGAGCCCTACATCGAGCGGAAACTGTTCACCGTGAACACCGGGCACGCCGCGGCGGCGTACTTCGGTTTCCAGGGCGGCCTGGAAAAGATTTCCGAGGCCATGGCCGATCAGGACGTCGCCGCCGACGTGCGTGCCGTCCTGGATGAAACCAAAGAGCTCCTGGTGGCCAAGCATGGCTTCAACCGGGATGAGCAGGAGAGCTACGTCCAAAAGATCCTGGGCCGGTTTTCCAACCCGCACCTGCCGGACACTGTGAACCGCGTGGGCCGGGCGCCGTTGCGCAAGCTCAGCCGGCACGAGCGCTTCATCGGTCCGGCGGCGGAGCTGGCCGAGCGCGGGATCGTCCCGGAGGCACTGCTCGGCGCCATCGCAGCAGCCCTGCGCTTCAACGACCCGGCCGACGCCGAAGCCGTGGAGCTGGGGCAGATCCTGGCGTCTTTGGGCGCCGATGAGGCAACGGCGAAAATCACCGGACTAGACCCGGAGCACCCGCTGTTCCAGGCGGTCTCGGCCCTGGTCGCGGAGGCCAAAGCCGCCGGCTAAGGCGTTTGATTCGTTCGACGCAGCACCGACGACGCCGGAACTCAGCCGAGTTCCGGCGTCGTCGCGTTTAAGCCCACGCCAGCCGTGACCCGCGGTGCGCTATCACGGTGGGTCCTTATCCGACGGCTCCGGCGGGCCCCACCGGAAGGGTCAAGGCGCGGCGGACGAATTGACTGTTAGGGTGCCTAACAGTTAGGCTACCTAATTATGAACGACAGCCAAACGACGACATCCGCCTTGGTCCGCCTCGCCCAGGACTTTCGCGAGGCACTGCGGCACAGTGTCTACCTGGTTCGCCGGCTGGACTCCGGCGGTGAGCTTAGTGCCGCCCAGCTCAGCACCCTCAAAATGTTGCTGGAGGGCCCGGCTCCTGCTGAAAACACCGGGGCCAGGGTTGGCGAAATTGCGCGGAACCTCGGCGTCAAGGTGCCCAGTGCGACCGAACAGATCATCAAGCTCGAACGCGCCGGCCTGGCCCGCCGCGAGCCGGACCCTGACGACTCCCGGGCAGTCCGGGTGCGGCTCACCCCGGCAGGACGCGCCGCCGTCGACTCCGGGGATCACCGCCGGAACACGGCCATGGCCGGAATCCTCGCCTCGCTTTCCGACGCCGACCGCGCTGCCCTTGCCGCCGCTTTGCCAGTTATCGGCAAGATTAACGCGATGCTTCAGGACTGACTTTCAACCCGATTTCCCGACATTTTTTAGGAGCAACCCCATGCACGGCCAGCCCGCTGACACCCTGCCGGTAGCGGAAGATACCCTCAAAGCCGAAAAGGCCTCATTACTCAAACAGCCCAAGGCGGTATGGGCGACAGCCCTTGCCGCCGTGTTCGCCTTTATGGGTATCGGCCTGGTGGATCCCATCCTGCCGGCGATCGCCAAAAACCTCGATGCCTCGCAAAGCGAAGTCTCCCTGCTTTTCACCAGCTACTTCCTTGTCACGGCCGTCGCGATGCTGATTACCGGCTTCGTCTCGTCCCGCATCGGCGGGAAGCGCACACTGCTGATTGGGCTCGCCGTGATCGTTGTTTTCGCCTCGTTGTCCGGTACTTCGGAAAGCGTCGGGGAGCTCATTGGCTTCCGGGCCGGCTGGGGACTGGGCAATGCCTTGTTCGTAGCCACGGCCCTGGCGGTTATTGTTGGGGTCGCCAGCGGCGGCGCCGGTACGGCGATTATCCTCTACGAAGCGGCCCTGGGCCTGGGTATTTCGCTCGGCCCGCTGCTCGGGGCACTTCTTGGCGGCTGGCAGTGGCGGGCGCCGTTCTTTGGTACGGCCGTGCTGATGGCCGCCGCGTTCATCGCCCTGCTGGCCTTGTTGCCCAAGACCGCGCTGCCGGCGCGGAAAGTCAGGCTTCGGGATCCGCTGCTGGCTCTTGGCCACAAGGGCCTGCGGACGACGGCGGCGAGCGGCTTGTTCTACAACTACGGCTTTTTCACCGTCCTTGCTTTCACGCCGTTTATCCTCGGGATGGACGCTTATGGGATCGGCGGGGTTTTCTTCGGTTGGGGCGTCGCCGTCGCTGTTTTCTCGGTTTTCGCGGCTCCCGTGCTGCAGAACCGCTTCGGGGCCGTCCGGGTCCTCACCGGCACGCTCGCCTTGTTGCTGCTGGACTTGGTGGGTTTGGGGCTGGCCGCCGGCCACTCGGTGCCCGCCGTCGTGGTACTTGTGGTGATCTCCGGCGCACTGCTGGGCATCAACAACACCATCTACACCGAACTGGCGATGGGGGTATCGGATTCGCCCCGGCCGGTCGCGTCCGCGGGCTACAACTTCGTCCGTTGGATGGGCGGCGCCCTGGCGCCGTTCGCGGCTGCCCAGCTCGGCGAGAACTTCGGGCCTCAGGTGCCGTTCTTCGCTGCTGCAGTGGCCATGGCAGCGGCGATTGCCGTAGTCCTTGGCGGCCGCAACTATTTGACGGCGCACGAACCGCACGCCATTTAACCGCCCACCCGGCCTTCCGCCGGGAGACAGAAGACGCCCATGTTCCCCAGGAACATGGGCGTCTTGCTGCCGTCCGGGGCAGATCTGCCCGGCCCGCGCGATCTGCGGCTCAGGCCTTTCCGGCCGCCTTCGCCGAGCCCTTCGGAACAAAAAGGGTCTCGGCGTGCTCCAAGGACATGCCGTTGGTCTCCGGGACCTTGAACTTCACGAAGAAGAACGACGCCGCGGCGAAGATCGCGTACATGGCGTAGGTCAGGGGCAGCGAGGCTGCCGCCATGACCGGAAAGCTCAGGGTGATGGCAAAGTTGGCTATCCACTGGGCGGCCGCGGCGAGGCCCAGGGCGCGGGCGCGGATCCGGGACGGGAAGATTTCCCCCAGCAGTACCCAGACCAGCGGGCCCCAGGAGGCACCGAAGCTGATCACAAAAACGTTGGCGGCAACCAGGGCGGCGGGCCCCCAGGCGCCCGGCAGCGAAATGGCGTCTCCGGTTCCGGTGGCGGAACCGAAGGCCAGGGCCATGGTGCCCAGCGAGGCCGCCATCCCGATGGAACCCGCAAGCATAATGGGCCGCCGGCCGATCCGGTCCACCAGGGCGATCGCCACGAGCGTCACCAGGATGTTCGTGACCGCGGTGGCCACGGAGATGGTCAGGGAGTCCTTTTCCTGGAAACCAACGGCCTTCCACAGGGTCGTGGAGTAGTAGAAGATGACGTTGATGCCGACGAATTGCTGCAGTACGGACAGAATGATGCCAATCCACACCACGGGCTGCAGCCCGAAGGCCTTGCCGCGCAGGGAGCCCTTCTGGCCCGCGATCTGGTCCTCCTCGACGGATTTTTTGATGTCCCGCAACTGGCGGTCAGTGTCTTCGCTCGGGGCGATGGAGCGGAAGATCCTGAGGGCTTCTTCGTCCTTCCCCTGAACCACCAGGAACCGCGGCGACTCGGGCAGGGTGAAGGCGATCCAGCCGTAGACGACGGCGGGCACGGCGGCCGCGAGGAACATCCAGCGCCAGGCCTCGATGCCGAACCAGAGGATTTCAGCGGCGCCGCCGGCAAAGTTCGCGAACAGTGCGTCTGAGAGCAAAGCAGCGAAAATACCCGTGGTGATGGCGAGTTGCTGCAGTGAAGCCAGCCTGCCGCGGACGTGGCGCGGGGAGATTTCGGAAATGTACGCCGGGGCGATCACCGAAGCCAGGCCGATGCCCAGGCCGCCGACCAGCCGCCAGAAGATGAGGTCCCACACGCTGAAGGCGAAACCGGTCCCGATCGCGCTGACCAGGAATAGCAGCGCACCGAGCTTCATGGCGGGGATGCGCCCGTAGCGGTCGGCGATCTTGCCGGCCAGGTAAGCACCGGCGGCACAGCCCAGAAGCGCCACGGCCACCGCGAAGCCGGTCACGGCCTCGCTGAGGGCAAACTCGTTCTTGATGGCGTCGACGGCGCCGTTGACCACGGAGGAATCGAAACCGAAGAGGAATCCGCCCACGGCCCCCGCGACTGCCAGCCAAATAACCCGCTGGGGGATCTTGGCTGGGGTCTGTTCTGCGCTGCTTGTCATCCTGGCTCCCTCGGCTTTTTTTACGTTCCACGGACTGCGCCGCAACTTCCCAGTCTTACACCGGACGCAGTGGAGCGCCTGTCACAAGGCCAGAAAGTGAGAGCAAACTTACACTCCGGCGGACAGGCGCCCCACGGTGCTGCGGACCCTAGTGGGCGGCGGCTGAACTTTCCCGGGCGATCGCCTTAGGGTCCGTCAGTTTTTTGTTCGGCAGGGCGAAGGTGATCAGGAAGGCGATGCCTGTCAGCACGGCAGCCGTGAGCATCACGGCGTCGATTGACTGTGCGAAGCCCTCGGTGATCGGGCGTGTCAGCGTGGAATTCGCGGTGTGCAGCCAGCTGGTGTCGTTCAGCGAGTCGTTGCTGGCCCCGCCCTTGAAGAACTCATACAGCTTGGCGTTGGCGGGGTCTGCGGCGATGGCCGGATCCTTGAGCACTTTGAGGTAGTCCGCGTTCTGCGCGGCATCCTTCATGCCGGTGGCGATCTTGTCTGCTGCGAGGCTGAACAGCATGGAGATGAATACGGCGGTTCCGACGGCGCCGCCCATCGAGCGGAAGAACGCGGCTGCGGAGGTGCCCACGCCCATGTCCTTCGACGGCACAGAGACCTGCATGGCCAGCGTCAGCGGCTGCATGCAGAAGCCCAGGCCCAGGCCGAAGAACACGGCGATGGCACCCGGGACCCACAGCGGAGTGTCGACGCCGAGCGAGAGGCCCATAACGACGGCGGCCGCCGTCAGGACGGCGGTGCCCAGGATCGGGAAGACCCGGTAGGTGCCCGACGCCGAGATGGTCCGGCCGGCCGTGATGGAACCGGTGAGGATGCCCACCGTGAAGGTGATCATCATTAGGCCGGCTTCGGTGGGGGTAAGGCCCTTGACCAGCTGCAGGTACATGGGAAGCATTGCGATCGCACCAAACATGCCGATGCCGATGATGAAGTTCAGCAGTGAAGACAGTCCGAACGTGATGTTCTGGAACAGCCGCAGCGGGATCAGTGCGTAGTCGCCGGCGCGCTTTTCGGCCAGCAGGAACGCGATGATGCCCACAACGCCCAGTCCGTAGCAGAGATAGGAGTTGACTGAGCTCCAGCCCCAACTGCGGCCCTGTTCGGCCACGAGGAGGAGCGGAACGATCGCCAGCGTAATGGCCGCGGCACCCCAGTAGTCGATCTTCTGCTTCACGTGCTTGGCCGGCAGGTGCAGGTACATAAAGACCACAGTGAGGGCGGCAAGTCCGATCGGCAGGTTGATCAGGAATACCCAGCGCCAGCCGTCGATGCCGAGGATGGTCGCCGAGCCGGCGAAGGCGCCGCCGATCACCGGACCCAGGACGGAGGAGACACCGAAGACCGACATAAAGTAGCCCTGGTACTTGGCGCGGTCCTTGAGTGCCACGATGTCGCCGATGATGGTCAGGGCGAGGGCCAGGAGGCCGCCGGCGCCCATACCCTGAATGCCGCGGGCAATGGCGAGCTCGGTCATGGAGTGGACCGAGCCGGCGTAGAGCGAGCCGGCGAGGAAGATCAGGATCGCGATGAGGTACAGCGGGCGGCGCCCGAAGATGTCGCTGAGCTTGCCGTAGAGCGGCGTGCTCACCGTGGAGGTGATGAGGTACGCCGTGGTGGCCCAGGCCTGCAGGGACAATCCGTCGAGGTCGTTGGCGATGGTGTAGATCGAGGTGGACACAATCGTCTGGTCGAGCGAGGACAGGAACATGCCGAGCATGAGTCCCACCATGACGGTGATGGTCTGACGATGGGTCAGGACCTCTCCCGCAGCGGGCGCGGAGGTGGTTTTGGACATGACTGCTCCAAGGGAAAGAGTGGGAAAAAGCCGATAGTTGCTTTCAGTAACTATGTTACCGGCTGATTTGTTCCCGCCTCCAACTGCCGGCGAACAAAGTCGTCAGCGTTCCACCAGTATTCCGTCGGGATCGCACCAGATCATTGCGCCCGGCCGGAGAACAACGCCGTCGATCTCCAACTCCACGCCGCTCTCACCGGCGCCCGCCTTCGCGCTTTTACGCGGGTTGCTGCCGAGCGCCTTGACTCCCAGCGGCAGCCCGGCGATGGCCGTCCGGTCGCGGATCGCGCCGTAAACAACAACGCCGGCCCAGCCGTTCGCGACGGCGCTGGCCGCGATCAGGTCGCCCATCAGGGCGGTGCGGAGCGAGCCGCCGCCGTCCACCACCAGGACGGCGCCACCGCCGGGTGTGGCGAGGGTGGACTTGACCAGGGCATTGTCCTCGAAGCAGCGGATGGTCCGGATTGGTCCGCCGAAGTGCGATCGTCCGCCCAGCGACTGGAACTGCAGGGCAACCGAGTCGAGTTCCTCGCCCCGTTCGTCGTAAAGGTCGGCGGTATTCACTGCAGATGCGGCCATCGGTTCTCCTGGGCTGGAAATAGGGGGCGGATCGTCATCCCCACGATAGTCTGGCTGCGCATCGATCTTCAGTGTGCATCATCCGTTTCCGGGGGAACCGAATTACATGAGCCTGTCCGATCTACCCGGAGCAGCTCCGGACCCAGCCCATGGCCCCGCCGCGGGACAATTGAGGGCCGGAGCGCTCGTCGAGCCTGAACGGGCGGTACGCCCCGTCTGGATCGCCGGGGTGGTGCTCGTCAACCTCGGCATCAACGCGGCATTTTTCGCCCCGCTCCAAGTACTTCTCGGCCAGCAGGCGGCAACCTTCAGCGAAGCCGACAAGGAGGCCATCCTCGCCCTCGTCACCGGGGCCGGTGCAGCAGTCTCGCTGGTCGCCAATCCCTTGTTCGGCGCGTTCAGCGACCGCACCTCCGCACGCATGGGCCGCCGGGTGCCCTGGGTCCTCTTCGGGGCCATCCTCGGCGCCGTGGCCTTGATCGCGCTCGCCGGGGCGCCGAACGTTGCCAGTATGACGCTGATCTGGTGCCTTGTGCAGGCCGGCTGCAACGGGGCGTATGCCGCCATTACCGCCGCCATCCCCGACCGCGTGCCGGTGGCCCAGCGAGGCACGGTCGGGGGCCTTGCCGCGATGGGGCAGACGGTCGGCATCCTGGCCGGCGCGGTGATAGCTGCCGCGGTGACCGGCAACTTCGCCGTGGGGTATCTGGTCTGCGCCGTGGCCCTGCTCGCCGGCGTTGTGCTGTATTTCTTCAGGAGCGACGACGTCCCGCTCCCGGCCGAGGTCCGGCCGCCGTTCCGTTTGGCCGACTTCGCCACGGGCTTCTGGATTTCGCCGGTGCTCTACCCGGACTTCGGCTGGGCCTGGCTGACCAGGCTCCTGGTGAACATCGGAAACCACATGATCACCCTGTACCTGCTCTTTTTCCTCACGGACGCAGTCCAGCTTGAGCAGACGCAGGGCATCCCGCCGGAAGTCGGTGTGCTGGTCCTGACCGGCCTGTATGCGGTAATGGTGATCATTAGCAGTGTGGTTGGCGGCAGAATCAGTGACCGGATGGGGAAGCGGAAGCCGCTCGTGATCATTTCATCACTCATCATCGCGGCGGCCGCGCTGATTCTGGCGTTTGCCCCCAGCTGGACCGGGGCCCTACTGGGCGCCTCCGTGCTGGGCCTCGGCTTCGGTTGCTACCTTGCGGTCGACTTCGCCCTGATCACGCAGGTGCTGCCGGCGGCACGGAGCCGCGGCAGGGACCTGGGTGTCCTCAATATCGCCAATTCCCTGCCCCAGGTGCTTGCGCCGCTCATCGCCTTCCCGTTCGTGACGCTGTGGGGAGGCTACGTTTCGCTGTTTGTGGCGGCAGCAGTCATCGGCCTGCTGGGGGCCGTCTTTGTGGTCAAGATCAAGGGCGTCGACTAGCCCGGGTTGGGCCCGGGGGCGTCACGTATAGTGAACGGGAATTGCCGCGGCAGTGCTGTGGGGGATCCCTCCAGGCTGCCGAGAAAACTGACCACGGAACGCTGCTGATGCCTGAATTCCCCGTACAACTTCCACCGATGGCCCCTCCCCCCACCCTGTCCAGGCAGCGGATTCGCTACACCCGGATCCTCGAGGTAGCCACCGGGTTCGCACGCAAGGGACTGGACTCCGTGGTCCTCTCCGAAGTCGCCGCCCGAGCCGACGTTCCGCTGGGCACCCTGTACCGGTATTTTCCCTCCGCCGCGCAACTGGTGCTCGCGCTTTACCGCAAGCAGCTCACGGAACTGCACGCCCCGGCGAGGACATCCGCGGCACGCTGCGCCAAGCATCCCGCAGCCTCGGCCCAGGCTGAGGTTCCGGCACTGGCGCTGGCCGGCGTCGTGATGGAGATCTTGCACATGCGCCTGATGCAGCCTGCCGTGGAGCAGTGCCTGAACAAGGCGGTGTACACCAAGGACACGGACACCACCAAGCTGCTCCGCGAAATTGACGACGCGGCGCAGAAGGCGG
The DNA here is from genome assembly GCF_024124825.1 of Arthrobacter sp. H16F315. GTDB lineage: Bacteria > Actinomycetota > Actinomycetes > Actinomycetales > Micrococcaceae > Arthrobacter. The sequence continues at coordinate 1,027,685 of NZ_JAMXSS010000002.1, forward strand.
TCACGGCCGTCAGCGGCGACGCCGCCAGCGCCCGGGTGCTGCTGCTCGCCGTCACGGGGCTGGTCCAGTCCGTGCGCTGCCGGCGACTGTCCCTCTACGAAGCCGAGGAAGACCTCAAAAAGGCCTGTTTGCTGCTGGCTCGCAGCCGTCCGGCGGCGTAACTGGTCTAGTCCAGGTGGGCCTTCTTCTGCAAAATAGCTGCGATTTCCTGTGACTGGGATCACTAAGTATGGAGGATAAACGTTTCACCTGGCCCGGTGTCCGTCCTGCGGCGCGTTATGCCGGAGCCGTGTTGTTTACCATTACAGAACCGGAGCGGCCCCGCCGCCTGCACGACCGGAGCTAAGCCGCAGATCCGCCAACCTCGGGTCGGAGCCGATGTTCCCCCAGATCATCTTGAGCATCCCTGTGCTTAAGCTTCCATAAGCCGTGCGCCCACGGTGAGCCTTAGGAGACAACGACGTGTCCATAGAAACAACGATTCCCGCCGACGCCACTTCCCCCGCAGGGCCCCTCACGGTGCTCAGCGACGAGGAAATTTTCGCTTCCCACCAGGGCGGCAAGCTTTCCGTTTCCAGCACCGTGCCGCTCGCCACCAAGCGCGAACTGTCCATCGCCTATACGCCCGGCGTTGCCCAGGTCAGCCGTGCAATCGCCGCCAACCCGGAGCTTGCCAAGACGCTCACCTGGGCCCAACGCCTGGTTGTCGTTGTCAGCGACGGCACTGCCGTCCTGGGCCTCGGCGACATCGGGCCCAGCGCATCGCTGCCGGTGATGGAGGGCAAGTCCGCCCTGTTCAAGGCTTTCGGCGAACTTGACTCCATCCCGCTGGTACTCAACACCACCAACGTCGACGAGATCGTGGAGACCCTCGTCCGCCTGCGTCCGAGCTACGGCGCCGTCAATCTTGAAGACGTCTCTGCGCCGCGCTGCTTCGAACTCGAGGAGAAGCTCATTGCGGCCCTTGACTGCCCAGTGATGCACGATGACCAGCACGGCACCGCCGTCGTCGTCCTCGCCGCACTGACCGGCGCCGCCAAGGTGACCGGAAGGGGCCTTGAGGAGTTGCGTGTTGTCGTCTCGGGCGCCGGCGCTGCCGGGATCGCCGTCGCGCAGATGCTCCTGACCGCCGGGATCACCGACGTCGTGCTGCTGGATTCGAAGGGTGTTCTCAACAGCGGGCGTGCGGATATCGCCGCCGACCCGGCCGGCAAGAAGGCCACCCTGGCCGCCAGCGGCAACCCCCGCGGCGTCTCCGGCGGCCCCGCCGAGGCGCTCCTGGACGCGGACGTCTTTATCGGCGTCTCCTCATCGAAGCTGGCCGAGGAACACCTCAAGCTCATGAGCCGGGATTCGATCGTATTCGCCCTATCCAACCCGGACCCCGAAGTCCTGCCGGAGGTCGCACGCAAGTATGCGGCCGTGGTCGCCACCGGCCGCAGCGACTTCCCGAACCAGATCAACAACGTCCTCGCGTTCCCCGGCATCTTCCGCGGAGCCCTCGACGCCGGCGCCCGACGCATCACGCCGGCCATGAAGCTGGCAGCGGCCCGGGCCATCGCCGCACTCGCCGACGAGGATCTTTCCGCGGACTACATCGTCCCCAGCCCGCTGGATCCCCGGGTGGCCCCGGCGGTTTCGGCCGCCGTCGCCGCGGCGGTGGAAGCCGAGTAGCCGCAGGTGAATAGGCTGGGGCGATGAACCCTGAGCCTGTGGTGACAATCCTGTGCGGCATCGCCATTCTGGTCGGCGTCGCCGGCACCGTGATCCCGGTCCTTCCCGGCAGCATCCTGATCGGACTGAGCCTGCTGGCCTGGGCCATCTGGGGCGGCGCCGGAACCACAGGCTGGGTGGTGTTCGGGATCGGACTGGTCTTTGTCCTGTCGGGAATGGCGGCCAGTGCGGTCCTGACCGGGCGGAAACTCAAAGAGCACAGCATTCCCGGCCGGTCGGTGGTGGCTGGTCTGGTCCTTGGGGTGGCGGGGATGTTGATCATCCCCGTCGTGGGACTTTTTGTTGGGTTCGCCGCCGGCCTGCTGCTCAGCGAGCTGCACCGCACACGCGTTTTCGGCACGGCCCTGGCGTCCAGCTGGGCGGCGTTGAAAGCAACCGGGCTGGGCATGATTGTTGAGTTCGGGCTCGCCTGCCTCGCCGCCAGCACCTGGGTGATCGGCCTGTGGATCACGGCCGCAGCCTAGTCGAGGACGCTTGCGGGCGCCCGGAAGCAGGGAGTACAAACGAGGCATGAGAGATAATGTAGCGCGCTGGATCCAGCACTACATCACAGCCTGGACGTCGAACGCACCGGAGGACATCAGGGCACTCTTCACCGAGGACGCCCAGTACTTCACCCGTCCTGATGATCCCGAGCCTTGGAGCGGGCGTGAGCAAATTGTGGACCGCTGGATCGCCAGGCTGGACGAGCCGGGGGACTGGACCTTTGAGTGGAATCTCCTCGGGGTCGACGGCGGCAGGGCCTTCGTGCAGGGCCGCACCGAATACCGTGGTGACAGCCCAAGCTATAACAACCTCTGGGTCATCCAGCTCACGGGGGACGGCCGCGCCACAGCATTCACCGAATGGTTTATGCCCCGGCAGTGACCTCGGGGACGCTCCGGGTCGCCCTGGCTGCTGCGGCCGCCGTTGTTCCCGCGCCGAGGGCTGATGCTGATGGTGCCGCTGAGCTGGTGTCCGAGCTGGTTGGGCCGCTGCGCGCTTGCGGCCAGGTCCCTGGCCAGCCGGCCCGGTGCGGTGACGTCCGCTCCGTAGGTTCAGGAATCCAGCAGTCCCGTTGTCCGGTACGGGATGACCTCGCGCAGGAACATGCTGGTGGAGGTCCGCACAATTCCGGGACAAAGCCGGATTTCCTCGGAGACGCGGTACAGATCGTCCGGGCTTGTGGCCACCACCCTGATCAACAAGTCCGTCTCGCCGGCCGGAGCATGGCACTCAAGAACCTCCGGGATGTTCCGCAACGCGGCGATCGCCTCGTTCAGATGGCTCTGGTCCAGTTCCGCGCTCACGGACGCCGCCACTCCCCGGCCCAGTGCGGAGGGCAGCACCCGGCTGCTGTTGGGCCGCAGCGCGCCCGATGCTGTCATCCGCTCAAGACGCGACTGTACGGTCCCGCGGGCCAGGCCCAGTTTCTGGGCCAGCACCATAATGGGCATCCGGGGGTCATTGTCCAGGGCGACGAGGATCCGCCGGTCGGTGGCGTCGAGTTGCTGCAAAGTGACCACTGCTTGCCCATCCTTTCGGCTTGTGTTGATCAGATTGACCAATACGAGCGATGTCCGTTGCACCAACTGTAGGACTTCTGTTCAAATGGTGACAACAAAGGGATGCGAGCTACCGCCGGATCCTGAAGGCTACAGACACCCCGGTACACCACCCGGACCCTGGATGAGGCTTCCCGCAAGGAACCCGCCGCTGATTGACACTTGTTCACGCATTGTCTTTCCACAGTCACAGTTTCCCGACCCGCTGTCCTTACGATTTGATTCGCTGTTCGTAGGATTTACGGTGCCAGGGCCCGGAGCAACAGTCCGGGTCCGGCACGGCAAAGGCCCCTGAGCTACCGGCGCCGGTATTCCGTTGTCATCGGTAGCTGAGGGGCCCTTGTGTTTACCCGCATAGGGTGGTGCCATGACATCTGCCGGCCGCTTCGCCCCCAGCCCCTCCGGCGAACTGCACGTGGGCAACCTCCGGACCGCCGTCCTTGCCTGGCTCTTCGCCCGCTCCACCGGCCGGCGCTTTTTGCTCCGGGTCGAAGACCTGGACCGCGCACGGGCCGGGGCCGAGGCCGCGCAGCTGCGGGACCTGGTGGCCATTGGCGTGAGTTGGGACGGCGGCGTCGTGCGCCAGACGGACCGCGAACCGCTGTACACGGCGGCGATATCGCGGCTGGAATCCGCCGGCCTGAGCTACGAGTGCTTCTGCACCCGCCGCGAAATCCAGGAAGCCCCGTCCGCCCCGCATGCGCCGCAGGGGGCTTACCCGGGCACCTGCAGGAACCTGTCCGCGGCTGAGCGGGACGCCAAGCGCGCCGTCCGGCCTGCCGCGATCCGGCTCCGCGCCGACGTCGCCGAAGCAACCGTGGACGATGTGCTGCACGGCAGCTACACCGGGGTGGTGGACGACTTTGTGCTCAGGCGAAATGACGGTGTGACCGCCTACAACCTGGCAGTGGTGGTCGACGACGCGGCCCAAGGGGTCGACCAGGTGGTGCGGGGCGATGATCTGCTGCCCTCCACACCCCGCCAGGCCTACCTGGCTTCCCTCCTGAATATTCCCGTACCGGAATATGCCCACGTCCCGCTTATCCTCAATGCCGACGGGATCCGGCTTGCCAAGCGGGACGGGGCCGTGACCTTGGCAGAGCTTGGCCGTGCGGGGGTATCGGGCGAGGACGTGAGGGACATACTGCTGTCCTCCGTCGGTCTGCCGGCGGGGTCCTTGGACCACGCCCTTGCGGCATTCCGGCCGGCGATGCTGCCGCTTCAGCCCTGGGTGTGGCCCGGGGTGTAACCTGAGCCGCCGGCCCGGACGCGTAGGCTTGAACCATGTCAGAACCAGCACACCCCCGATTCACTGTTGAGACCGCGAAGGTCCTCGCCGAGGTGGCTCACAACCGCCAAAAGGACAAGCTCAAGAAGCCCTACCGCGAGCATGTTATCGCCGTCGGGGATGCCTTGGCGGACTTCGACGACGACATCCGGATCGCCGGCTACCTGCACGATATCGCGGAGGATACCCCGATGACCCGGCAGGCACTGCTGGACATGGGTGTCTCGGAGCGGGCGGCGGACATTGTTGAGCGGGTCACGAAGCGTCTGCACGAGAACCCGGATGACTACCAGGCCGGAATCCGCTATATCGCCGGGGACCACGACGCCACCTTGGTGAAGATCGCCGACAACGCGCATAACTCCTTGCCGTCCAGGGTCAAGGCGCTGGCCGAAAAGTGGCCCGACAAGCCGCCCGTCACCCGGTACGACGAGGCCCGCCCGGTGCTCTACGCAGCTGTTCCGGTCGAGGAGACCCGGAAGATCCTCGCCAGGATCAACCCCTGGCTGCTCCAGGAGCTTGACGACTTGCTGGACGAAGCCGATGACACCGATTATGAAAATCTTTCGTACGCAGATGAGCCGTCGGCCGTCCCTGCGGACCCAGAACCGCTGGTGGGGGCCGTAGGGGACACAGCTGCCGGGCAAGGCGCCGACCAGGAGTGAGCATGCGGGCGTTTGTGCTCACACGCTACGGCGGGGCCGAGGCAATGGAGCTCCAGGACGTCCCCGAACCCCTACCCGGGATCGGCGAGGTGCGGATAAGAGTTGAAGCGGCAGGCCTGAACCCGGTCGACTCCCGAATCCGCGATGGTGATTTGCGCCCTCTCAATCGGCTCCGCCTGCCCATCATCGCCGGCTGCGAAGCCGCCGGAACCGTGGACGCCGTCGGGCCCGGGCCGAACCGCTTCGCCGTCGGCGACAACGTGTATGCGCGCGTGGACAAAAAACGGCTCGGTGCGTTCGCAGAGTATGTCTGCGTCCGGGAGGAACTGGTGGCCGCGATGCCTGCCTCGCTCGATTTCGCCGCAGCCGCAGGACTGCCGCTGGCGGGGCTGACGGCACTGCAGGCGCTGCGCGATGTACTCGGCGTCGGCCCGGGGACCCGGCTGTTCATCTCCGGCGGCTCGGGAGGTGTTGGCACGTTGGCAATCCAGTTGGCCAAACACTTCGGGGCAGACGTCACGACCACCGCATCCCCGGCCGGCTTGGCCCTGGTGCGCAGGCTTGGCGCCGACCATGTCATCGACTACACCCGGGAGGAATTCCCGGCGCTGCTGAGCAACTTCGACGCCGTACTGGATCTGGTCGGTGGAGAGACACTAAAAAAATCCTTCGGCATCCTCCGGCCTGGCGGCAAAGTGGTCTCCATTGCGGGGGTGCCGGAGCCCCGCACCGCGACGGTGGACCTGAAGGCGCCACCGTGGATCACCGTCGTGTTCGCGCTGATGAGCCTGGGAATCCGACGGCGCGCCCGCAAGGTCAAGGCAAGCTACCGGTACCTCTTTATGCACCCCAGCGGTGATGATCTCCGCGTTCTGGCCACCCTCGTCGACGGCGGGCAACTGCAGCCGGTGATGGACAGCAGTTACCCGTTTGCACGGATCGGCGAGGCTTTCGCCGCCCTTGAGCTGGGCCACGCCAAGGGCAAGATCGTCGTCACTATCCCCTAGGACCATGCCGCCAGGCGGTGGCTAAACCCGGCCGAGGGCGTCGATGTCCTCGAGGAACAGCTGGTGGACTTCGTCGCTGACAGTGGTCCGGGTGTCCGCAATCGCATCGAGATAGTCCCGGGTTGCGGGGCCCTTCCGGACTGCGTCGCGGCTGGAGCCGGTGCCGCTGGACGCCAGCCCGCCGTCGTCGTACACGGCCTTCTCCAGCGCCCGCTGGGACGCGCTCCGGGCCGCATATTCGATGTCGGCCGGGGAGAAGCCCTCGGTCCGGTCCACCAGCAGTTCGACGTCGACATCGTCCACGACGGTGGCCGGGATAAAGCGCTCCCACATAGCCTCGCGGGCCTGGCGGTCGGGGAGGCCGATGGGGATGACATAGTCGAAGCGGCCATGTCGCAGGAACGCATTGTCCAGGGCGCGGATGAAGTTGGTGGCGCAGACCAGCAGGCGGCCGGGCTGTTCGCGGAAGGCCGGGATGATCTTGAGCAGTTCGTTCGTGACACCTTGGAGCGGCGACGGCGGTTCGCCGGAGCGCTGGGAGGCGATCTCTTCCACCTCGTCGATGAAGACGACGGCATGCTCCAGTTCGGCGATCTCCAGGAATGTCTCGCGCAGCGCGCCGGCAAGGCCCTTGGGATCGGAAGCCAGCCGGGAGGGGAAAACCTCGACGAACGGCCATTCGAGGCGGGACGCGATGGCCTTGGCGAAGGTTGTTTTGCCGGTTCCGGGAGGCCCGAAGAGGACGACGGCGCGTGGCGGCACTACGCCGTATTCGTCGGCAAGGTCGGCCTCCGCGAGCGGCAGGACAAGGCGGCGCTCCAGCAGTTCCTTCTCCTTGCGCATTCCGGCGACGTTTTCCCACAGGTCGCGGGCCAGGATCCGGCCGCCAAGCTGGCTAAGGGGCTCAAGTTCCTGCCGCTGCACCGGGATCTTCCGCTCGAAGTAGCGCAGGTTCTTCTTCAGCACAAAGCCACGGCTCACAAATGCCTCCACCCGGGTCTCCGATTCCGGCATCAGGGCGGAGAGCTTGTTCAGGCCATGGGGCGCCATCCGGTTCTCGACGGCGGCCAGCAGCGATGTGCCGATCCCGCGGCCGCGGTACTCGGGGAGGGTGGCCAGGAAGACCACCCAGCCCTGGTCGTGGGCGGCCCGGCCGACGGCGGCGCCCACCACCTGATCACCTTGCACCGCCACGACGGCGTGGTCCTTCTCGCAGGATGCCAGTACTTCGGAGAGAGCGTATACCGGCTCGACGTTGGTGGCCTTGAGGGACTCCCAGAGGTTCAGGATGCCGTCAAGGTCGGTCGAGTGGAAATCCCTGATTCGCCAGTTGGTCATAAGGTGTCTCCCGGGTGGTTCGTCGATGAGCCAGCGTGAATCTGTCTGCTGAGCATATGCGACGCGCAGATACTAAGGGTTGCGGGGACGTTGCGTTACGGCGTCGCCACCAGCCTGGCGGCAATTGCCAGGCGGAGGCGAGCCTGACGGTATCTGCATGCTGGCCGATGCCACGCTGCGCTGGTCCGGCCACCGGCTGCACGTTGGGCATACTGTGCCTTCGGCGTACCAGGGAAGCACACCCGGGACGGCACAGCCCCGCTAGATCCCGAGCGTCGCCAGCGCCTGTTGCAGGGTTTCGGCCGAATGATGCAGGGAGGCGAGTTCGCCGTCGTTCATCGGGGTGTCCAGGACCGCGCGAACCCCGCCGTTCCCAACAATACTGGGCAGGGACAGTGCCACTCCGGAGATCCCGTACTGGCCATCGAGCACCGTGGAGACAGGCAGAACCGCGTTTTCCCAGCGCAGCAGGGCCTCCACGATCCGGGCGCCGGACAGACCGATCGCGTAGTTGGTAGCGCCCTTCCCGGCGATTACCTTGTAGGCGGCCTGCATCACCTCCCGCGCGGTCTCGGCGAGGTATTCCGGCGAGAAGATACGGGCGCCCTCGACCATCCACTGGCGGATCGGTACCGGGCCGATTGTGGCGCCTGACCAGATGGGGAACTCGGTGTCGCCGTGTTCGCCCACCATGCTGGCGTGGACGCTGGTGACTGATACGCCGGCCTGCCGCGCCAGCAGCCAGCGCAGCCGGGACGTGTCCAGCACCGTGCCGGAGGAGAAGATGCGCGCCGGCGCCAGCCCTGAGATCTGCTGCGCCGCGACCGTCAGCACATCGCAGGGGTTGGTCACCAGCACATAGACGGCATCCGGGGCATGGGCCAGCAACTGCGGCATAAGCTTTTCGAGGATGCGGACGTTGGTGCCGGCCAGGTCCAGCCGCGTCTGCCCCGGCGCCTGTTTCGCCCCGGCAGTGATAACGACGACGTCGGCCCCGTCGATCGCAGCGATGTCCCCGCCGCCGGCGACAGTCGCCGCAGCGGCGGTGAATTGGGTGCCGTGTGCAAGGTCGAGAACCTCGGCCTCAGCCTTGGCGGCGTTGACGTCAAAGAGGGCGACGGTGCTGGCGGAGCCGCGGATCAATGCGGCGTAGGCGAGGGACGTGCCAACGCTGCCGGCGCCAACGATCGCGAGTTTGGATCCAGGATTCTGGGGCATGGGTTGCTGCCGTTACTCAGGGGCCGGAGGTGCCACGGTGCCGGCCGTCTCGCCGCCGTCAATCACGAACTCGGCGCCGGTGACAAACGAGGACTCGTCAGCCGCCAGGTACACCGCAAGAGCCGCGATCTCCGGCGGTTGTCCGGTCCGGTGCAGCGGGACATGTCCAGTGTCGAACGTCATGCCCGCGGTCATGGGGGTCTCGATGACGCCGGGATGGACGGAGTTGACCCGGATGCCGGAGCTGCCGAGATCCAGGGCGGCACTTTTGGTCAGGCCGCGAACACCGTACTTTGACGCCGTGTATCCGGAGAGCTGCTCGTAGCCGCGCAGCCCGGCGATCGAGGAGACGTTGATGATGGCGCCGCCCCCGGCCCGCGTCAGCGCTGGCGCGGCGGCCTTGATGCCGTTGAAAACACCGGTGAGGTTAACGTCGATGATCCGGGCCCACTGTTCCTGCGGATACTCGTCGATTCGGCCGAACGTCACTATGCCGGCGTTGTTGACCAGGATACTGAGGCTGCCGAAGTCGGTTTCGGCCGCCGCCACTGCCGCGTCCCAGTCTGCCGGCTTCGTGACGTCCAGATGTACATAGCGAAGGCCGGCACCGAGAGTCCCGGCCAACTGCCGGCCATCCTCATCCAGGACGTCGCCGGCTACCACTTTCGCCCCCTCGGCAAGGAAGCGCTCCGCAATGGCTGCACCGATGCCGCGGGCTCCGCCGCTGACCAGGGCCACTTTGCCGTCCAACCGTCCCATAACCGAGTCCTCTTCGGGAGTGAGCCTTCCCAGGGACGCAGCCGTCCGGGCTCGTCCATAAGCTCACCAAGGACGGCCGGGCTTGGGCAGGGCCGTTGGACCCTACGCGGCGGGAACGACGGCGGCGCGGGGCGGCAGTCTTAGTACCGCCCCGGCGGTGTCAACTCGAGCGCGGTGTCAGCTCACAGGTGCTGGATGCCTGCCCGTTGCATGGCGTCCTTGTAGACCTCGACGTTTTTGCTCAGGAGTTCTTCCTGCTTGGCTGCCGAGACGGCAAAGGCGCGGCCGCCCAGCGCGGTGGCCTTGTAGATCTTCACGCCCCTGTTCTTCAGGGAGGAGTGGTAGGTCTTCTCGAAGAGCGTCAGGAAAGCGTGCGCGTCGGCACCGTGGGCGATGACGGCGGAGACGCGCTTGTTGATCTTGAGGAACTGGCGGAACGGCCGCAGGCCGTCGGTCTTCTCTTGTACGTTCAGCGCCGAGGGGAGCTCGGGATCGCGGACCCAAGGGTAGGCGTTCCACGGCATAACGTAGCGGGCTTCGAGTTCAACGGCTTCGTAGATGGACGTGGCGCGGCGGGCGGTCTCGTCATCGTTGAAATGGGAAACGAAGCCCGACTCGGTGCCCTTGCCCGGGGCGATGTGGAGGCTGACGATCCGGCACTCATCCTCGTCGTGGACGGGGTCAATGTACGGGACGACCGACCCCGGCTTCTTTTCCATGAGTTCGTCGCAAAGCTGTGTAACGGCGGCGATATTCGGTTCTTGCAGCAGGGTCTTCTTTTCGTCCCAGTCAATCGTCACGATTTCTCCCTCAGCGCTCGGCGTCCAGAATCAGGCGTCTTGTTCCACTCTACGCTTTTTTGGGCGCGGGGGCGTCGGTTGGCCTCGGATAGCGGCCGGGCACGGTCAGGGCAATGGTCCCGGAAGTCGGGACCTTTGCCCTAGCCGTGCCCGCGGCCCGGGCGTACGCTTAAAACGCCTGCAGGTAACCATCTGATTCAGCCGGGTCGTTCTGGACATAAAAATGTCCGAGCCAGCTCATAGCGAGATCGCGAAGGTACCTGCAGGCCTCGCATTTAAGCAGGCGGCGCCAGGCTCGGCGACGGCAGTGGCAGTGGCTGTGTGGCATCGGCGTCCATCCGAGCCTCTGGTTTCATCCACCAGCCGCGGGCAAGATGGAACCCATCCTCAGGTCCCCAATCCGCCGCGGCCCGCAATTCCATGCCCGGGCTGACCCGAAAGCAGGCTAGCGTGAACTCAGAAGCGATGGAACGGGCCCGGGAAGCCGAGGCGCAACTGACGGATGACGAGCGCTTCTCGCTCCTGATCAGCGTTATGGGCACCAATGCAGTGCTCACCGATAAAGATCCGCGCATCCCGGACGGCGTCCCGATGAGCGCCGGTTACACGCCCGGGATTCCGAGGCTGGGCATCCCGGGCCTGCTGATGACCGACGCGAGCCTGGGCGTGACAAACCCGGGCTACCGGGAAGGGGACACCGCGACGGCGCTCCCGGCGTCAATCGCCCTGGGCGCCAGCTTCAACCCCGTGCTCGCCCGCAGATCCGGGCAGCTGATTGGCAGGGAGGCCAGGAGCAGAGGGCTCAACGTCCTGCTCGCCGGCGGACTGAACCTGCACCGCGACCCGCGAAACGGCCGGAACTTTGAGTACCTCTCCGAGGACCCCTGGCTCACCGGAGTCCTTGGCGCGGAGTCGGTCGAGGGCATCCAGGGCGAGCAGGTGATCTCCACGGTGAAGCACTTTTCGCTGAACTGCAACGAAACCAACCGGCACTGGCTGGACGCGGTCATCGACCCGGCAGCGCACCGGGAATCCGACCTGCTCGCATTTGAGATCGCCATCGAACGCGCCCGGCCCGGATCGGTCATGACCGGTTACAACAAAATCAACGGCACCTATGCGGGCGGCAACGAGGGGCTGCTGCAGGGCATCCTGAAAGGCGCCTGGGGCTTTCCCGGCTGGGTCATGTCCGACTGGGGTGCTACGCCCAGCTGGGACTTTGCGCTGCAGGGCCAGGACCAGGAATCCGGCGTTCAGATTGACGTCATGATGTGGGGGCAAGAGAGCTTCACCGCACCGCTGCGTGCGGCCTTCGAGTCGGGCGAATTTCCCAAGCAGCGCCTGTCCGAGATGGTGCAGCGTATCCTCTACGCCATTTTCGACGTCGGCATCGACGACTGGGAGGGAACGCCCGACGTCGACCCGGCCGCCCATGCCGCCGTTGCCCTGGAGACGGCACGGCAGGGGATTGTCCTACTCAAGAACGACGGTGTGCTCCCGCTGGAGGTGCCGTCCACCGCCGTTGGACGGTTCAAAATTGCCGTCATCGGGGGACATGCCCAACTGGGCGTCCCCGCCGGATGCGGCTCCAGCGCCGTCACCCCGCCCGGCGGATACGCCGAAATCCACTCGATCGGCGGCCCCGGCATTATGGGCAGCATGCGGAACCTGTACCTGCTGCCGTCCTCGCCGCTGGCAGAACTGCAGAAGCTGCTGCCGGACGCCGAGATCGAGTACGACCCCGGAATGAACCCCGGGGAGGCGGTGCTGCTGGCACGTCGTTCCGATGTCGCCATCGTTTTTGGAATCCGGGTCGAGGGCGAAGGCTATGACAACGCTGACCTGTCCCTGCCGTGGGGGCAGGACACCGTAATCGACGCTGTTGCGGGTGCGAACTCGAACACCGTCGTCGTCCTCGAGACCGGCAACCCCGTGGCGATGCCGTGGCTCCCGAAGGTCAGCGCCGTGCTGGCGGCCTGGTACCCCGGCCAGTGCGGTGGCCAGGCGATCGCCGAAATCCTCGCCGGTGTCACCAACCCGTCCGGAAAACTCCCGCTGACCTTCCCGAAAGATCTGGACCAGACACCGCGGCCGGTACTGCCGGGCCTCGGCACACCGTGGGGTACCCCAACGACGGTCACCTACAACGAGGGATCCGACGTCGGGTACCGCTGGTTCGCAAAGGCCGGGAAGAAACCCCTGTTCCCTTTCGGCCACGGGCTCAGCTACACCCGCTTCGGCTATGGAAACCTGACAGTGCAGGACCGTGGCGGGGTGCGGGCCGAAGTTACAGTCACCAATGAAGGGCCGCGCCCCGGGGCCGATGTGCCCCAGCTTTACCTCCTTGAGGACCCTGCGGGACCCCGGATGCGTCTGCTCGGCTTCGAGCGTGTGGACCTCGAGCCCGGCGAATCACGGACCGTCGAGCTGACTGTTGATCCGCGGCTGCTGGCCTGCTATAGCACCGGGCGCGGGCAGTGGCATATCGCCGCAGGCAACTACCGGCTGGCTCTCGGTCACTCGGCCGGCGACTGCAGCCTTGAAGCTGACGTGTACCTGGCCGAGTCGTGGTTCGGGCGTTAGCCATTAGCTGGCCAGGGGCGGATTTCGCGGGATGAAGGTCGGATTCAGGCCGCGGCCGATGCCGTAGGTCCCGGGAGTGGCGGTGCGGTGGAGCGGTAGTGGTGGCCGGTGGGGGTATGGATTTCGAGGGTGTGTCTGGGTCCTGGCCGGGGCCGGACGGTCCAACCAGGGGTTTCTTTGACGTGGTTGCAGGCTTCGCAGAGCCCGGCGCCGTTGGCTTGAGTGGTACGGCCGCCGTGGTGCCAGGGAATGATGTGGTCCAGGTGCCGAATGGGGGCGTCGCAGAACGGGGTGCGGCAGGTGTTGTCCCGGACCTGGATGAGGCGGCGGAGCCCGGGCGGGAAGAGCCGGGCGCGGGAGTCCATGGCGACCAGTTCCCCGGTGCCCGGGGCGGTGTAGAGCCGGCGGAGCCAGACGTTCAGGGCATGACTCGCAGCGGTGTCGGCGTCAGGGTCGTCGTCGGCCTCCGCGGGGTTCCCCGTGCCGGGCTCCTTCCTATTACCGGCGTGTGTGAGCATCTCGCGGGCCCAGCCGGCGGGGACGATGCCGTAGCCGGGGAGGCGGGCGGGTTCGCTGTCGCCCTGGAAGAGGGTGCGGTCGGTCAGGACGAGCTGGATTTCGATGCCCCTGATCCCGCCGGCCTTTCCGGTGGTGCCTTCGACGAGGGCGTCGGCCATGAGCTGCCCGCGGGTCCGAGGGTCCCCGCCGGCGCGGAGGGCGTCGGCGTGCCGGGTCAGGGCGGCGTGGACGGAAACACCGCCGGCGACGGGGAGCAGGGCGGTGAGGTAGCACATGGTGTCCGGGGCCGGGCGGAGGCTGACGTGGCGTTCGGCGGCGGCGTGGCTGGCGCGCTGGGTGACGGTGCGGGGGTCCAGCCGGTAGGCGGCGGTCCGGGCTGCGGCAATGATGCCCCGGTCCCCGGTCCCGTCGAAGGTTCCGGTGTTGGGGGCGAGTTCGGCGTCGACGGCGGCCCGGTCGGCCGCGGAGAGGCAGGCGGTTTCCTTCACGAGCAAGGTGGCGCGCCATTCGTTGAGCTGCCCGCTCTCGAGCGCCGCGAGGGTGTGGGGCATTTCGGTGACGAGGGCTTTGGCCAGGCCCAGGAGCCGTCCGCCGCGGGCTGGGGATTCCCGCCGGGCCAGCGCGATCTGCGCGCCGACCCCGGCTCCCAGCTCCGCGGCCGGCATCCCCAGGTCCCGCTGTTCGCGGCGCTGGATCAGCTCGAAGGCGACGGACAGGCGGGCCTGACGGGCAGCCAGGGCAGACTTCTGGTCCTCCAAGGACCGGATCTCAGCAATCAAGCGCACACCGTCCAGATCCGGCGCGACCCCGCTCAGTGGCATGGCTGCATCTTCGGTGACCGCCACACCAACCGCCGCTTCCAGAACCACGTCGGGCCCCTGCTTGCCGTCCATGGAATCAGGCTACCGGGCACCTGCGACATTAAAGAGGCCCCGGAACCTGCGTATCCGTAAGCTTGAAGGAACGCCCCGCGCCCCGATCCAAGGAACCCATGCCGATCAACAGACAAACGCTGAAACAGGACGGGTTCACCGGTTTCCGCCCGCTCGGAGACCTTGATATCAACCGGATCCCGCAGAAACCCGGGATTTTCGCCGTGCTGCAGCCGGAGGGCTTCCGGCAGCAGTTCCTGGCCAAGAGCACGGCCGGCATCTTCAAGAAGAAGGACCCCACCCTGACGGCCAAAGCGCTCGCTGCCGAATGGGTCGACGGCGCCGACGTCCTCTACGTGGGGAAGGCCGGCCCCGGCAGCAAGGGCAACCGCGGACTGCGCCGGCAGATCCAGGAATTCGTCGACTTCGGCATCGGCAAACCACCCGGCCACTGGGACGGCCGGCTGATCTGGCAGCTCGCCGCCGCCGGGTCGCTTGTCGTCGCGTGGAAAGAGCTGCCTGTTGAGCAGCTCCATGCGGCCGAGGCCGGACACCACGCCGCGTTTGTGGATCAGTACGGACGGCTGCCCTACGCCAACCTGGTCCAGGCCCGGGTCAAGGGCAGCTAGCTCCAGGCTGCCCCGCCGTGCGTAAAGCGCCCCGCCACGAGCGTTGCAGCCACCGGCATCGCCGCGAAGACAGCATCGGATACCGCCAGCGGGTCGCCGTCGAGTACCGCGAGATCCGCCGGATCCCCCACCCGGATCCTGCCCCGCCCGCGTGTTGACGCCGTCAGGGCATCCTGCCGCGTGAGTGCCTGCTCCGGGTGCCAAGGGTTTCGACCGTCCTGCCGCGCCCGGGTGGTGGCCGCCGACATTGCGGTCCACGGTTCCAGCGGCGCCACTGGTGCGTCGGAGCCCAGCGCCAGCGTCGCACCGGCGGACAGCAGTGACCGGAGCGGGAACGCCCGGTCGGTGCGCCCCGCCCAGTTGGAATCGGCGGCATCGCGGTCGTCCAGGGCATGGGCGGGCTGGACACTCGCCGTCAGGCCGAGTTGTCCGAAGCGGGCGAAGTCCTGGCCGCGGACGAACTGGGCGTGCTCGATCCGCCCGGCGATCCCGGCCGCGGCGAAGGCATTCAGGGCCACCTCGTTGGCGCCGTCGCCGATTGCGTGCACGGCCGGGACAAAGCCGGACTCTTTGGCCCGGACCAGCAGTTCCAGCAGTTCGGCCTCGCTCACAGTGAGCAGCCCGCGGCCGCCGTGCGGGTAAGGGTCCACGCAGAAGGCGGTGCGGGTGTTCAACGAGCCGTCGATCAGCACCTTCAGCGGGCCCACCCGCAGCAGGCCCGCCCCGCCGTCGAGTTCCTGCCCGGTCCGCATCCCCTCCGCAATGGCCCGGGCCAGATCCCGCGGATAGACGCCGGCCTCCACCCGGAACGAATCAAAGCCGGCAGCAACGCGACGCCGCCAGACGCCGGCGTTCCACGTCATTTCGAAATCAACAATCCCCACGATCCCGCGCGCGGCCGCAGCCTGCGCCGACCCCCGCACCCAGGCATCCACCACGGCATCGGGCAGTTTGCCCAACTCACGGGTCAGTTCGAAGGCCGGCTCCTCGCGCAGCAGCCCTGAGGCGTCCACAGTCAGGCCATAACGGCGAGCCGCCGCACTGTTGAGCCAGACGCAGTGCAGGTCGTGGCTCAGCAGCGCCACCGGCACGCCCCCGGTGGCGCCGTCGAGCAGCTCCAGGCTCGGGACATCCGCCCAGAGAGCGTCGCGGAAGCCGACGCCCACCACCGTCATGCCGCCGGCGCTATGGCTGGCGAGACGGGAACTGACGACGTCGGCTGCCGCATGCGCCGAGGCGGCGCCGGCGAGATCGATCCGGTTGGCGGCGAGGGCCCACTGGGTCATATGGACATGTTCATCCCACAACCCCGGGATAAGGTAGCGGCCGCCCAGATCCGCCACCCGGGATGCAGCGACAGCCGGCAGTCCGGCGCGTGCGATCCGCGACACCACCCCGCCGCTTAGGTGCAGGTCATACAGCGTCGTCCCGCCGGGGAAGCGCGCCGAGGCGAGAACGAGGTCATTGCGGGGAACGTGAGCAGTCTCGGGCATAGGACACAGGGTATGGGCCGGAGCGCAATGCGCCAATCCGGACCCTCCGCCGCCGCCGGCTGCCAGGGGTCGGGCCGGACACGGGACTTTCGCCCCTTACCCGGGTAACGGGCACCCGCGAGGCTGGATTCGTAGCGGTTCCTGCACGGGCATTGGGGGATGAACCGCTTGCATGTGGGTGGTCCGGGTCCCGCTTTTCCCGCTCGAGCCTTGGGGAAGGAATGGCGTCCTGCCCACGGGCTGCGCGGGAGGTATGCATCTCCGTGCCCCACGGGCAGCAGGTAAGCCGTGGCGGCACTTTCGACGTCCACGACGCTTCGTTCACACCGTGCCGGCACCGCGTGGCCAATGCACCGGCCGTCACCACAATCAAGGAGAACGCATGAAAGCCCTCGTTTATGGCGGTCCAGGAGAGAAGTCCTGGACCGACGTCCCCGATCCCAAGATCCAGAATCCCAGCGATGTGATTGTCAAAGTGGACACTACAACGATCTGCGGGACAGACCTCCATATCCTCAAAGGTGATGTCCCTGCCGTCACCAAAGGCCGGATTCTGGGCCACGAGGGCGTGGGGACCATCACCGAAACCGGCTCGTCGGTCACCAGCCTGAAGGTGGGCGACCGCGTTATCATCTCGTGCATCAAGTCCTGCGGCCACTGCGCCAACTGCAAGACCGGCCTCTACTCGCACTGTATGGGCGGGGAGGGTGCAGCCGGCATCGGCTGGGTTTTTGGGCACTTGATCGACGGCACCCAGGCCGAATACGTCAGGGTCCCCTACGCCGAAAACTCCCTCCATTTGCTCCCCGAGGGCGTCACCGATGAACAGGCAGTGATGCTTTCCGACATCCTTCCTACCGGCTTCGAGATCGGGGTGCAGTACGGCCGCGTCAAGCCCGGCGATACGGTCGCCGTCGTCGGCGCGGGCCCGGTAGGCCTCGCCGCCATCGCCACCGCCGGGCTCTACGGAGCTGCCACAGTCATCGCCGTCGATCTTGACGCGAACCGGTTGGAAAAGTCGCGGGAGTTCGGCGCCACCGACGTTGTCCTCTCCAGCGACCCAGACTGGAAGGATCAGGTGCTCGCGCTGACCGATGGTCAGGGTGTGGACGTGGCGATCGAGGCGGTCGGCATTCCGGCGACTTTCAGCATGTGTACTGAAATCGTGCGCCCCGGCGGCAACGTGGCCAACGTCGGTGTGCACGGCAAGTCCGTGGAGCTGCACGTGGAAAGCCTCTGGATCCAGAACATCAATATCAGCATGGGCCTGGTCAACGCGAACACCACCCCGATGCTGCTCAAACTCGTGGCTCAAAAGAAGGTTCCGGCGGAAAAGTTCGCCACCCACCACTTCACGTTTGACCAGTTCCTGGAGGCCTACGACACGTTTGCCCGTGCCGCGGAGACGAAGGCGCTCAAAGTAGTCATCACGGCATAAAAGCCCTGGTTGTCTGAGCAGGGTTATCCGAGTGATCTGAAAGGATGGCGGCCATGCGACCAGGCCGGATAGTCATGCTGGTGCTGGGTACGCTCAGCGCCCTCCTCGGGCTGGGGCTGCTGGCCGGAGCAGGCGCCGCGGGCATTGGCAACTATGTCCAGCGCGACAACGGGTACTTCACAACGCCTTCGGAACGGTACGCCACGAGCGGCTACGCCCTCACCACACCCCGCCTGGACATCATGGCGGAGCGTGGAGTGCCCGATGCCGTTCCGGTCGGCGTGGTCGGAAGCCTTATGCTGAGCGGTTCGGCGGATTCCGGCAAGGACATCTTCATCGGGGTCGGGCCGCGGAGCGAGGTGGCGGCCTACCTGGACGGTGTCAGCCATGCGGAGATCACCGATGTCCGATTCAACCCGTTCCGGGTGGAGTACCGGAGTGTGGCCGGGGCCAACGTTCCGGCGCGGCCGGCGGACCAAAGCTTTTGGGCCGCCTCTGCCACCGGTGCGGGGAGCAGCAGCTGGAATGGGACCTGCGCTCCGGTAGCTGGGCTGTGGTGATTATGAACGCGGACGCCAGCCCTCCGACGGCCGTTGAGCTAAAGGCCGGCGCCCGCTCCGAGCTGTTGTGGCCAGTCTTCGTCGGTCTCCTGATCGGCGGGGTTGTATTCCTGCTGATCGGGATTCCGCTGATCGTGCTTGGCGCCGCCGGTTTGGGCCGGGGTGGTCCGCCGCCGCCGATGCCCGGGCAGAGCTGGGCGGCGGCCGGAGCGGCAGCCCCCCAGTTTCCTGCGGCCGTTGCGGCGGCGGGTGCCCCGCCGGGATCTGCCGCCGTCTATCCGGCCCGGCTCAGCGGCTATTTGGACCCCAAACTGTCCCGGTGGTTGTGGCTGTTCAAATGGTTCCTGGCGATCCCGCACTTCATTGTGCTCTTTTTCCTCTGGTTTGCCTTCGGCGTGGTCACGATCGTGGCGTGGTTCGCGATCCTCTTTACCGGCCGCTACCCGCGCTCGCTGTTCAACTTCAACGTCGGCGTTCTCCGCTGGAGCTGGCGGGTGGCCTTCTACTCCTACGCGGCGCTCGGCACGGATACCTATCCGCCGTTCACCTTGGAGCGCACGGACTACCCGGCGGACTTCGACGTCGATTATCCGGAGAAATTGTCCCGCGGCCTGGTGCTCGTGAAGTCCTGGCTCCTGGCCATCCCGCACCTGCTGATCGTCGCACTGCTGACCGGAACTGCCCAGACGTGGGTCTACCGGGACGGCCGCTGGGCGCAGGTGGGCGTAGGGGTGTCGCTGCTTGGGCTGCTGGTTCTCATCGCCGGAGTGGTCCTGTTGTTCACAGGGGCGTACGCGAGGGGGCTCTTCGATTTCCTGCTGGGGCTCAACCGCTGGATTTACCGCGTCTGGGCCTATGTTTCCCTGATGCGGGATGAATACCCGCCTTTCCATTTGGATTCGGGGCCGCGTGACCCGGGTGACACCGCCGCGATACCCCCGGCATGGCCTCCCAACGGGCCCGGTGCACCCGGTGGGGATCCCGCCGGGCCGACAAATGGCGGGCCGGGCTTCTACGGCATCGGCGGGCCGGCAGCCCGCGGCCCGGAGAAACGCGGCCCGGAGAAACGCGAGACTCCAGCCGGACCGGAGGCCGCGGCGGGCCCGAACATCCCACCGGGCCAAGACAACCGGCCAAGCCACTAGTCCATTCCGGGACCCCAGTCCGTTCCGGGACACTCGACGCAGCGGCCGGGCAGTTCACCAGAGCGCCCGGCCGTTATGCCGAACCACCTTCATCGTTTTGGCCGTGCTTCGACGCTGCCTTCGACCTCCTTCAAAAAATTGTTTACATGCATGTGCATCCAAACGGCCCCGTGCGCCGGTAGTAAGTGTGTAAGCAAAAATCGCCCGCCCGGCGGGCCGTTGAAGGAGATGTAGATGCGTACCAGGATTTTCGCAGCGGGCGCCGTAGTAATTGCGGCAGCTCTCACCCTTGCCGGCCCCGCCCAGGCCGCCGAGTCCGACGCCCAGCTTTCCGTCCTCCATGGCGTTCCCGGACTTACTGTTGACGTCTGGGTGAACGGCGAACGGACCCTTGACAACTTCGCTCCGGGCACCCTGGCCGGTCCGCTGGCCCTTCCGGCCGGCGACTATGACCTCGCCATCACCGCCGCAGACGCCGCGGATGCCTCCGCCCCTGTGATCGGACCCGTGAAGGTTACCCTCGCTGCCAGCGGCAACTACACGGCCGTCGCAAACCTTGACGCAGGGGGAAACCGACGGCTAACTTCTTCACGAACGACGTTTCACGGCTGGAGCCCGGCAAGGGAAAGCTCACTGTCCGCCACACGGCAGCGGCGCCGGCCGTGGACATCCTCGCCGGTGGTGCCTCCGTCATCTCCGGCCTGGCCAACCCCAATGAGAAGACCCTCACGCTGGATCCCGGCACCTTGTCCGTTGCGGTTGCTGCCGCCGGGACCACGGCTCCGGTGATTGGTCCGGCCGATGTGACGGTTGCGGAGGGCACCCACACGATCGTGTACGCCTGGGGCAGCCTCGCGGACAAGAACCTGATGCTGGCCGTGCAGAACATTGAAGGACTGCATTCCGCCCCCGCCGGCGTTCCCGGCGGACGCTCCGGTGCCGTTGACGCGGGAACCGCATCAAGCGGTCAGCCGGCCGCGATGGCAGGCATTGGTGTTGTGGTCCTCCTGCTGCTGGGAGGCGGCGTCGCTTTGTCCCGCAGGCAGCCGGTGTTCCACCGCACCCGCTAAGCCGCAACCACAAACCCCGGCCGCCCGGCTACCCGCCGGGCGGCCGGGCCTGGGTCTCACCACGTCAGGAGGACGGTCATGAAGCGCACGACAACGGCGGAGGGCGCCGGGGGATCGTCGGCTCCTTGGCAGCGGACAGCCGAACGGAGCCCAGCCGCGCGACACGCGGCCGCCGCCCTCACGATGGCCCTGCTGATTGCGGGGTGCGCCGCTCCCCAGGACGTTGTGGCGCCGTTAACCCCGGCAACGGAGAGCGCCGCAACGGAGAGTGCCGCAACGGAGGCGTCCGTCCCCGACGCGGGCCGGCCCAGCCTGGAGCCCCCGCCGCCGGTACAGGCTGCGAGTCCCGCCGTCCCCAACTCAGCTATCCCGGTCCGGCCGGCAACCCCACTGGTCCGGGCACCCAAGGACCCGGCCCCCCGATTCCTTACGGTGGAGGGAACCACCATCAACATGCCGATCGTGCAGGTGGGTGTCAGCCCCGACGGGGCCATGGAGATCCCGGATCCGTTCGACGAGGCTGGCTGGTACCGCTACGGCCCAGCTCCCGGGGCCGCGGCCGGATCCGCGGTGCTCGCGGCGCACGTCGACACGACCTCCGATTCGGCGCCTTTTTCCCAACTAAAGTCCCTCGCGCCCGGCACCATCGTGACGGTCCAGCGCGAAGGGGCGGCAGCCCTAACGTTCCGGGTGACCGGGGTCGAACTTATGGCCAAAGACGCGTTCGACGGCGTTTCCATCTTCCGGCGTGACGGTCCGCCCCAGTTGAAACTGGTGACTTGCGGGGGCCGATGGCTGGACGAACAGCAGGACTACGGTGACAATGTGATTGTCACGGCGGCTCCGGCATGATTCAGGGCGCGGGGCTCATCGTCGCCACCAACAGCGGGAAGGAGCCGGGATTGGCACCTCGCGAGGACTCTTCCGGCTGGGACCAGGAACTCACCGAATCTTTCGCCGCCGGTGACGAAACTGTGCTGGCAGAGGCGTACCGGCAGTTCTCTCCCCTGGTGCACACGCTGGCGCTTCGCTCGCTGCGCGACAACTCCGCGGCCGATGACGTTACCCAGGAGGTGTTCATCCGGGTGTGGCGTTCGCGGTCCGCGTTCGACCCGAAGAAGGCGCGGCTGCCGGCGTGGATCGTGGGCATCACCCGGAACGTGATCACTGACGCGCAGGCGGCCTCGATGCGGGAAGCCCGGAAGGTACTGGCCGCCGTCGAACGCTCCCCCGACCCGGAACAGGCGGCCGGGCACGCGGCCGCGGAGGTCCTGGCCGACCGCCTGCTGCTGGACGGGGAACTGGAGAGACTGGGCGAGCCGCAAGGATCAATCCTTAAGCTTGCCTTCTACGATGACCTGACGCATTCGCAGATTTCACAGAAACTGGACCTGCCGCTTGGTACGGTCAAGAGCCACATCCGCCGTAGCTTGTCCCAGCTCAGAAGCCGATTGGAGGTAGACCGTGCAACATCTTGATCCGGAGTCCCTGAGCCTGCTAGCCCTCGGCGAAGCGATCGGGGACGACGCCGCGGACCACCTCCGGGCCTGCGCTGGTTGTGCAGCAGAATTTTCTGGCCTCCGCCGCGCTGTGCTGGCGGCCAAGCCCGGACCCGCCATCGTCGCCTTGGAGCCGCCGGGGCCGCAGGTGTGGGCAGGGATTCACGGCGTCCTGGGGCTTTCCGCCGCTGTAGCTGCCGACCCGCTGTGGTCCGCGACGACGCCGGGTTCCCGCCCGGTGGCAGCGACTGAGCCACCGCCGGTGTATGGGTCCGTGACGCCGTTCCCGTCCCGGGCGGAAAGCACCGGTGAGCAGCAGGAGGGCGGATGGCGCTTCGGCCGGATCCGCCGTTCCGGGATGTGGCTGGCTGCGGCCGCGGCCACAGCGCTGCTGGCCGGCGGGGCCTTCTGGTCCATACAGCAGAACCAGCCGGCGGTGACCCCACTGGCACGGGCCGAACTCACTCCGGTGGACCAGCATTCCGCGACCGGATCGGCCCGCGTCGTCGAGGCCAAGGACGGGCAGCGCACCCTGGAGGTACAGGTCGATAAAAACGAGGCCCGCGGCTACCAGGAGGTCTGGCTGATCGCGCCGGATCTCTCGCGGCTGGTGAGCCTGGGGGTCATGACCGCCGGCTCCGGCACGTTTTCCGTGCCGGCGGGCCTGGATCTGGCCGAATACCCGATCGTGGACGTGTCCGACGAACCGGTTGACGGGGATCCCGCGCACTCCAGCGTCAGCATTGTCCGCGGGACCCTTGCCTTGTGAGCTTGACCGATCCCTTGATGCCGGCCCTACTGCGCTGGCGGCTGTTCCGGCGTCCGGTATCCGGCGGGGTACTGCTGCGTTCCGGGTGACTGGGAGGTCGGCGCATTCCACACCGGCGGCGAGTTGGGCCCGGCAGGGAGCCCGCCGTGGGTTCCGGCGGCGGGCGTTCCGCCCTGGAGCCGGACCAGCTCTGCGGTGTTTTCCGCGGTGCGGATACCGGCTACCAGGGATTCGAGGCCGATTCTAGCCAGCGCGAGGTAAATGATGACGAACAGGGGCCCGATCACCAAGAGAACGAGCAGACCCAAAACGGGGTTGCGGCTGCTAAACGCTGCGATGACAAAAACCAGGTACATCACGCCTAAGGCGATCATGATCAGGATGTAGACGATCTTGGCGATGGATGGCGAGATAAAACGAGTAAATGACAGGTCAAATAAGTTCTTCACAATTTCCCCCAAAGTAGCGCCGTTGACAGCGACGATTTATGTTTGTCACGCTGAGCATAACCGCAGCTGCGGCGGTTTCCTGCGGTGTTGCTGTTGTGCTGCGTCGAGTGTTCAGCGAACCGTCGAAACGGCCGGGCCCAGGGCCTTCCGGGACGCCCGCGGGCCTGCTGAATAACGAGGTGCCGCAAGGGGGCTGCTGCAGGGTAGGACCGCCCACCTGAACCGCACCGCAACGCCTGCCGACGTCGGAAATCTTGCCTGCTTTATGGCCCCGGATAAGGCGGTGGTCATCTCCGGGGACACTGTCAGCATCTCCGCAGACGCGATCGAAGACTATTGGGGCAGTGCCCCGTGGGACTAAACCGGGGGCGGCCCGCTACTGGACCGTCACCTTGATCCGTTGCACCACGTTGTTGCCCATCCCCTGGTAGTTCCAGGACTGTTCCAGTGGCTGGATTGCGCCGGAGGCGTCAGTGGCGCGGCAGGCCAGCTCGTGGTCGCCGGCGTCAGCCACCCACGGCATGGACCAGGCGCACCAGGCGAAGGGTGCGCCGGGGTGCTCCAGCTGCGCAGGCTCCCATTTGCCGTCGATTCCCACTTCGACGCGCTGCACCGCACCTCCGCCGGACCAGGCCCGGCCGGTCAGCAGCACCGGACCGGCCTGCATCATCCGGCCGCGGGTGAAGAAATCAGGTATTCCTGGCGGGATCATCAGCGAGCGAACCTTCATCCAGGAGACGGGGCTGCCGGGGTCGTCCCCGTCCTTCTGGTAGCGGTAGGCGACTGTCTGCTGGAAGCCGTTAAACGGTTTTGTCAGCACCTGGATCGAGGAGAGCCACTTCACGCTCGCCATTCCGTACCAGCCGGGGACCACCAGGCGCAGGGGGTGGCCGTGCTGTGGCGGAAGGTCAGTGCCGTTCATCCGGTAGGCCAGCACGATGTCGGGACGCAGCGCCTCGGCAATCGGAAGGCTCCGTGCGAACTGCTGCCGGACGCCACCCTGGACACCGGTGTCGGCGCCGGTGAACACGACTTCCACCGCGTCGTCCTCCACCCCGGCCTGGGCCAGCAGGTAGGCAAGCGGCACCCCGGTCCAGACCGCGGTGCCAACGGCCTCGAGCTGCCAGGGCTGGCTCAGCGGGCGGGGCCGCAGTAACGAGCGGCCATTGCCGGCGCACTCCAAGGTCACGGGAATGCTGATTCTCGGCGCCCGGCGGAGCGCCTTGAGGCTCAGCTCCAGGGACCGTCGCACGGCGCCGCCGATCTGAAGGTGCCAGTGCTCGGTGTCGATGAACGGGATATCGAAGTGGGTAAGCACATAGTGCAGCCCGGGCGGCGTTGTGTCATTCCTCAACGCCTCCAGTGGCATGGAATGGTTCCGCGCAGCGAGCTGAAGTTCCTCCGCCGTGAGCGGGCCAAGGCTCGGTTCACCCGGGTGAGGCGTCAGCTTTCGGCCGTGGCGCGCTGATTTCAAACTGGACGAGTGTCGGGACATCTGCTTTGGCATGGCGCTGCGATTCTGCTCCGGACCAGCCCGGTTTTGGACCGGTGGCACCCATAGTCAGGTCTACGCCGCAGCCCGGAAGCCGTCAACACCGGGCCAGTCCCGCAGCCTAGATCGCGTGCGACTCGGCCAGGAACTGCGCCAGGCCCAAAGGTTCGCGGCCGGTGAGTTCGTGGACGGCCGACGTCGGCCCGGCCAGTTCGCCGGTGGCGATTGCCGTGTAGGTGCTCACCCAGGCGTCCACCTGCCACGCCGGAGCCCCGTAGGAGGCGCGCGAGGCGTATGCCTCATCCAGGCTCTCGTTGTGGAACGTGATGGTCCGGCCGGTCCCGGCGGTGAGAAGTGCCGCGGCCGAGGCCAGGGAGAGGTCCTCAGGTCCGGTGAGGTCGTAGGTTCTGCTTATGTGCTGGGACGGGTCCCGGAGCACGGTCACGGCGGAGCGGGCAATATCCGCCCGGGCAACGGCCGCCATGGAACCGTCCCCGGCGGGTCCGCGGATCACGCCGTCCTCGCCCGCCAGCAAGGGCAGGAAATCGAGGTAGAAGTTGTCCCGCAGGAAGGTGTAGGCCATCCCGGAAGCCCTGATGTGTTCCTCAGTGGCGAAATGGTCCCGGCCGAGAGTGAAGGCGCAATCAGCCGCCGCGCCGAAGAACGAGGTGTAGACGATGTGCTGCACACCGGCTGCGGCAGCCGCGTCCACGAAGGTGAAGTGCTGCTGCATCCGGTCTTCGGCCTCGGCGGCGGAGACCATAAAAAGCGTCTCCACCCCCGCCAGTGCCGCTTTTGCCAGCGCCGGGTTGGCGTAGGTGACGACGGCGGCGTCCGCGCGTTCCAACTGCGGGGCCCTGCTGGGATCGCGGACGAGCAGTCGCTGCGGGGTGCCTGCGTCGGCCAGGTGGCGGGCCACCATGCCGCCTAGGTGCCCGGTGGAACCAGTGACGGCGAGCGTGGGCGTACCCGTCACGGGCCTAGGCCTCCCTGGAAGCCGGCGACTTGGTCTGCGCCGGGTCGCGCTCGGCGAGCGAGCCGATCGCGGCGTCAATCTTGGCCATGATCCCGGCATCCAGCTTCACGCCCGCGGCCGCGACGTTCTTCTCGATCTGCTCCGGCCGGGATGCGCCCATAATGGCCGAGGCCACGTTTTTGTTCTGCAGGACCCAGGCAATACTCAGCTGGGCCATGGTCAGGCCGGCCTCGTCAGCGATTGGTTTGAGTTGCTGCACGCCGGTGAGGACCTCGTTGGACATCCAGCGCTCGATCATCTTCGAGCCGCCCTTGGAATCCGTCGCCCGGCTGCCCTCCGGCGCGGGTTTGCCCGGGTGGTATTTCCCGCTCAGCACACCCTGCGCCATCGGCGACCAAACGATCTGCGAGAGACCAAGTTCCTCGGACGTCGGAACCACCTCGGCCTCGATGACCCGCCACAGCATGGAGTATTGCGGCTGGTTGGAAATCAGCTGGAAACCCAGTTCCCGGGCGAGGGCATGGCCGTCGCGGATCTGGTTGGCGGTCCATTCGCTGACGCCGATGTAGAGGGCCTTGCCTTGCCGCACGATATCCGCGAACGCCTGCATCGTTTCTTCCAGCGGGGTTTCGTAGTCGAAGCGGTGTGCCTGGTAGAGGTCCACGTAGTCCGTCTGCAGCCGCGAAAGGGAGCCGTTGATGCCCTCCATAATGTGCTTGCGGGACAAGCCAAGATCGTTGTGGCCCTTGGGGCCGGTAGGGCCGAAGACTTTGGTGAAGATTTCCAGCGACTCGCGCCGCTCGCCTTGGAGGGCCTTGCCCAGCACGGTCTCCGCGGCGGTATTGGCGTAGACATCTGCCGTGTCGAAGGTGCTGATGCCGGCGTCGAGTGCGGCCCGTACGCACTGGGTTGCGACCTCGTTCTCTACCTGCGAACCGTGGGTAAGCCAGTTGCCGAAGGTGATTTCCGAAATCTTGAAGCCGCTGTTCCCGAGGTATCTGAATTCCATGGGTTCCAACGTAGCCGACTTGGCTTCCGGGGGTAAGGCCCTAGCTTGCCTTGCGCTTCTGGGACTGGGTCCCGGATGGTCGGGCGTTCGGCTGCCGGGAAACGGCCGCGCGCAACGGCTTCAGCGGAGGCCGCCCGGAAACGGAAGCGAGCGAACCAGTGTCCAACAGCGACTGAGTCGCAGGCAGGGGGATCTTTTTGAACGCGGCCGGGACGCTGCCAGGCTGGCCGTTCCGGTCGGTGGCGGACTCTACCAGCGGAGCTACGGCACGCACGTCACATGCCGGGACCGCCGGGTCCGGCAGTTCGCGGACCGTGACCCTAACGGCCGGCGCGATCTTCGCCTTGGCGCGGGCAGCTGCGCGGGCGTCGGCCTGCGCGACGGCGTCAGCCCAGCCCGCTGATAGGGCAGGTTCCGTTCTCGCCGGCCCGGCCGCTTGGGCGGGCACGGCAGGGTGGGCCGGACGATGCTGGACGGTTCCGGCGGCGCGAACCGGACCGGTGTGCTCGACCGGTTCGGCGGTTCTGCCTGCTGTACTGAAGAGCGCGCGTCCCAAGGCCATAACGGTCACGGCGGTCAGCCGGCCGAGACCTGCAATCACCAGCGTGGCAACAAAGGCCAGGAAGAGACCGAAAGTCATCACAAACGCAACGGCCAGGGTCCCGAAGAACGTCAGATTGAGGGCGATGGTTGTCGGATCTCCCATTTCACCTCTCCTTGCTGGCCTTGCGGCGGCGCGTCCCGCTCTGCGCTGCGGGCAACGGCACACCTTAACCATACGTACTTTCTCTGCCGGACACGCAGGCAGGCGGTGTCTTCGCCAAGACGTGTCGAAGCTGTTACGGACCCGGCCCCGCCAGCACCATCGGGGCGTGCGTCTATAGTCGGAAGGAGCCTCGCCGGCGTGGTCCGGCTACCCGGAAAGGACAAACTGTGACGCCCCCAGACACCGCCCCTCCCGGATCGGGCCAACCCGGTCCGGCCCAGTTCACGGACAACTGCCCGTGCCTCTCGGGGGAGCAGTACGGTCTCTGCTGCGGCAGGTTCCACAGCGGCGCGGCGCAGGCATCGACGGCCGAACAGCTGATGCGCTCCCGGTATAGCGCTTTTGTGCTGCTGGACGCGGGCTATCTGCTGCGGACTTGGCACCCGGACAGCAGGCCGGCCGCATTGGCCCTGGATCATGGATTGCAGTGGCGGCGGCTGGACATCGTCGCCACCCGGCGCGGTGGCCCGCTGGACTCCGAGGGCATCGTGGAGTTCAAGGCCCATTTCCGTCACCACGGCGGACGTGGCGTTCACCATGAGACCAGCCGCTTCGTCCGGGTCGACCGCCGCTGGTATTACGTTGACGCCGTCGAGTTCGGCTGAATGACCGGGCTGCAGGTGCCGGCGAAATTGCCTGCCTAGCGCTCCTCGACCGGTTCCACCGGAGTGAACCCGGCGCGATCCACTTTGCGGTGGAAGTGCATGCCGGCGGTTCCGCCCAGGACGGCGCCGACAAGGGCCACAGCGGCCACCACCACTGCGGCGATGGCGCTGGTGGCGGTCAGTTCGCCCTCGTTGACCGGGATGCGCGGGAAGCTGTTGAGCTGGGCCAGGATGTTGTACCGCTGGCCCGCCACGATGCCGAGAATGGCGACAACAACCGCGGCGATGAGGGCCCAGACCCACACCATAAATCCTTGTTTTGCGCCGCTAAAACGTGCCATCCGGCCAGCGACGTAGCCGCCGGAGAAATAAGACACAAACAAGATGACCAGCACGGCGATGATGCCGACAAGCCCCATCGTTTCGTTGCCCGCGGTGACTGCAGCGTTGACGTCCGTATTAGTGGCGAGGCCAACGGCGGTGCCGGCAGCCGCGACCAGTGCCGTCAGCAGGACGGCCATTCCGGTGGCGGCCAGCCAGCCGAAGAATGCTGAACCAATCTTGATGCCGCCGAACTGCTCCTTTTCGCGGGCCACCACGGTTTCGCGGGTGGGGACATCGTCGAGCACAGTTTCATGCACCGTCGCGTCGTGGCGCACGGCAGTGACGGGCCGGCTGCGGGTTGGTTCGGTGCCGGTCGGGATGGCCTGGGTGTCGTTGGTGCGGACGGTGTTGTGGCGGTCGGCATCCTGGCGGGCGTCGTGGATCCTGGCGTCCTGGCTGCCGGGCGTGTCCTCGTCACGGGCGCGTCGGGGTGTGCGATCGTCGGGGCCTGCTGGGTTGCTCATGAGGACTGCTCACTTTCACTGAATGACCCGGACTCATTTTTTGAGCCGGGCACCGCTAGGCGGAGGCCGTCGTACAGGCCTCACCACCAGCTAATCACGGCCAGAACAAGGTAGCAAGGATGCTTACTATTGCTCGGTGGGTCACGTCTCCTGTCAGCGGTACTTTCGGTGCAGATTCGGTTTCACCGACGCGCGCGCACTGGCGTCGGCAATCCACGGTCCGGTCCCTTCGGACTGGTCAAGGACGCCAGCCTCCAACCATTGGTGATCGCCGGCCAGAACCGTGCGGGAAAGCGCGTGGTCGGTCTCGTCGGTGTTCCGCCAAAGCTGGTCGAAGTATTCATCAACCCGCACCCGGGCCTGCTCACAGAATGCCTCGGCAAGATCGTAAGCGGACGCGCCCTTCTCCGGGGAGGTCCGCAGCAGCATTTCCGCCCGGGAGCAGGCCGCGGCCATAGCGAATAGTTCAGCCCCGATGTCCACAATCCGGCCCAGGAAGGCCTGTTTGTGTTCAAGCTTGGCCTGCCACCGGCCCATCCCGTAGAAGGTTTGCCGGGCCAGCCGCCGCGAGGTCCGCTCGATGAAGCGCAGTTGCTTCGCGAGCCTGCCGAAGTCGCTGTAGGACCGCGGGTCCATTCCGGCCCCGGCGACCAGTTTGGGCAGCCATTTCGCGTAAAAGCCGGAGGCACCGACGGCGGCCCGGGCCTTGTCGGACAGGCTGGCGTCCGCGGAGGCGAGATCTCCGGCAGCGGCCAGGTGCGCGTCGACGGCTTCGCGGGCGATCAGCAGTTTCATGATCTCTGAGGATCCCTCGAAAATGCGGTTGATGCGCAGATCCCGGAGCTGCTGTTCGGCAGGTACGGCGCGTTCGCCGCGGGCCTCAAGCGAGTCCGCTGTTTCGAAACCGCGGCCGCCGCGGATTTGCACCAGTTCATCGGCGATCCGGCAGCTGATCTCGGTGGACCACAGTTTGGCCAGGGCCGCCTCGATCCGGACGTCCTTCTGCCCGGCGTCGGCCATTTCGGCGGAAAGCTCAAAAACCGCGTCGAGGGCAAAGGCGCTGGCTGCAATGAAGGCGATCTTTTTGCCCACGGCCTCGTGCTGGCCCACCGGGCGACCCCACTGGGTGCGGGCGTTGGACCACTCGCGGGCGATTTTCAAGCTCCACCGCCCGGAGGCGACGCAGAGCGCTGGAAGTGCGAGCCGGCCGGTGTTGAGCGTGGTGAGGGCGATCTTGAGGCCCTGTCCTTCGCGGCCAAGCCGGTTGGCTGCCGGCACCCGGACCCGGTGGAAGCGGGTGACGCCGTTCTCAATTCCGCGCAACCCCATAAAGGCATTGCGGTTTTCCACTGTGATGCCGGGGGAGTCCATCTCAACAACGAAGGCGCTGATTCCGCCCTTGTGCACGGTGCCGTCAGCGCCGGTACGGGAGGGAACCACCGCCATGACCACCACGAGTTCGGCGATCACCCCGTTGGTGGTCCAGAGCTTGACTCCGTCCAGGAGGTAGGACTCGCCGTCGTCGGAAGGGACTGCTGTGCTGCCCATTCGGGCGGGGTCGCTGCCAACATCGGGCTCGGTCAGCAAGAACGCGGTCACGGCGCCGGCGGCGCAGCGCGGCAGATACTCCTGTTTCTGTGCCGGCGTGCCGAATACCTTCACCGGCTCGGGGACGCCGATCGACTGGTGCGCCGAGAGCAGGGCGCCGAGGCTGGGGTGGACGGAACCCAGCAGCGCCAGTGCCCGTCCGTAGTAGACCAGGGAGAGGCCAAGCCCGCCGTAATCGCGGGGAATCTTCATGCCGAAAACACCCAGGTCGGCGAGGCCGTTGAGGTACGCATCCGGAATCAGCGCGTCGCGCTCGATGGTGCGCCCGGACATCGTGCGGCAGTACTGGGTGAGGCGGGCCAGGAACTCTTCGCCGCGTTCGACGTCGTCCGCGGGGGCTTCCGGCCACGGGTGGATCAGGCTGAGGTCAAAGCTGCCGAGGTACAGGCCCTTGGCGAAACTTGGTCGGTCCCAACTGGACTCACGGGCAGCTTCGCTGATGGCCCGCGCGTCGGCCGCAGTAGCGTCCGGACCGAGCGCCGCAGGAGGAGCAGGGGCATCCGAGGCGGGCGTGGCGGCTGGCTTGCCTGTGGCTGGATTTTCAACGGCGGAGCTCATCGGGCATCTCCTCTAACCGGGGTACCGGCTTGAGCCCTGGATCCGCCGTGGGTGGAGGACCCTTCAGCTGTCACGCAATACTACCCGCGGGTAGGTCCCGGTACTAGGGGCCGGTTGGCCCATCATTTCCGCGGCAATGTCTGAGGCGAAGTCGCCCGGCAGCTCTACCCGGGAGGCATGATGAACCAGCAGGTCCCAGGCATGGTTGATGCCTCGCACAAGACCCAGCAGGAGAGTCCCTGCGATGAACCAGGCGAGCCGGCCGACCCCTACCAGCACCAGGGCCGCGAATGACGCCATCATCATAAACACCGTTATTACCAGGGCAAATACGAGCGTTCCGATGAACACCAGCGTTGCCGTTTCCACTGCGTTGAGGTCGAACTGCATGTTTCCCCCTGCACCCTTGCATCGGCTGAATCAGTAGCCCGAGCGTAGGGTTCGGGCGGGAGACCCGCCAGAGTCCGGCGCGCGTGCCGGAGTTCTTGATACGGGATCGAAATGCTACCGGGGCGTAGGTCACGGAGCGGTTGCGGTCACCGCACGGTTTGCCCCGGCCTGCCCGTCCGGACGTGCAGATCTACTGCCCCCGGGTGCTCCCGCACCACGATGGATGCAATCCGGGGCCTGCGTTAACCTTGTAGCTGGCAGTTTTTCCGTATCCGCTGCCCGATCCAAGTCCCACGGCAGCTGAAGGAGAGTGTGTGTCCCGCTCAGCACTGTCCTCCGCCGACGCAATCAGCGCCAGGTTGCGGGACCTCGAACTGCTCACCAAAGGGCCGGCCTGGGCCCTGACCCGTTCGGCACCGTGGGTAATCGCCGTGCTGCAGGCCTCCTTTACCCGCACCAGGCCGCAGCTCCCGCTGGAACAGTTCCACGCCGACGTCGACGCTTTCCTCGAGCAGCTCCGCCGCCAGGATCCGGGGCTCGGCGGTACCGCAAACGGCAAGACGTTTGGCGATGAGTGGACCCGCAAGAACTTCCTGACCCGGCGGAACCAGTCAGGGCAGATCGTGTATGAGGTCACCGAACCCGCAGCCCGCGTCCTGGCCTTCCTTGACAGCCTCTCGAGCGAACGCTCCACGCTCAACGGTTCGCGCCTCGGCACGCTGCTGGGCGACGTCGAAAAGCTCGCCAACGAGACGAACCCGGATCAGAGCGCCCGGCTGGAGTCCCTCGAGGACGAGATCGGCGAGCGGCGCCAGCTTATCGAGGACATCAGCTCGGGCGGCTTCGATGGACTGCTGGACGACGAGGAGGCAGTGGAAGCCGCGGGAAACATCCTGGACCTCGCAGCCAGCCTGCCCGCGGACTACAAGAAGATGCGTGACCGTATTGAGGAGCTGGTGGGCGAGCTCCGCAACCAGATCATTGAGGAGTCCCTCAGCAAGGGCGCCACGATGGCGCAGGTGCTGGCGGCGGACAAGCGCCTTCGGCAGAGCCCGGAGGGCAGGACGTTCCGGTCCTTCACGGCGTTCCTGGAGGACCCGCAGCAACAACTGCGGTTCCGTTCGGCGATCGGGGAGGTGCTCAGCCGTCAGTTCGCGGACGACCTCAGCCAGGACGAGCGCGAGACGCTGAAGAACCTGGTGGCCGAACTGCGCAGCCAGCACAGCCAGATCCAGCGGATCTACGGCAAGCTCAGCGAAAGCCTCAACACCTACGTCCAGAGTGACGATTTCCGCCAGTCCGTCCGGCTCCGCAAGGTCCTCCGGGAGGCCGAGCAGGCCATCCGCTCGCTGCCGTACGAACGTGAACGCCCCGGCCTGGTCCCCGGCCCGGCGCTGTTCAACGCCGGCTTCGAATCCCTCGCCATGATCAAGCTCTTTGACCCGGACGAGTTCGCGGCCCCGCCAAAGTTGGCGGACCCGATCGCCTTCAGCGACTCGGACCGTGTGCGCTCGCCGCGGACTTCGAAAGCGAGCCCCGGGGTTATCCGCGCCGCGTTCAACGGCGCTTCCACCCTGGCCGAGGCCTGGGAGCAGCTCCCGGCGGCGGAACGCCACATCAACTCCATCCGTGCCCTGCTCTCCCACGCCCTGCACGTGGGCGCCGGCTTTGACCGCGGGGCCTGGGACACTCTCGACTTCGAACAGATCGACGGCTCGACGCGCACCGCGTACCTGCCGGTCGTCACGCTCAAGAAGGATTGAAGATGACTGAAGAAAATACGACGGCGGAACCGGCGGGGGAGCCCGCCCGGCACGTGTCCGCAGATCCCTTCGCCGTCACCCCGCGTGACACCTTCGTCGACGGCGCTGCGCTCTTCCCGGGGGACACCGGAGTGCTTCCAATGAAGGTCCGCCAGGCGCTGGTGAAACTCCTTAAGGGCCCGTACATCGACGGCGGCCGGGACGAGAAGCTCTGGACCACACTGCTGGACAACCAGCTGATCCTGCGCAGCCGGCTCTCCGAACTGTTCCTGACCCTGCAACTGGACCACGAACGAAAAGTGGCCGTGCTGCGACCGGTGGACCCCGAAGCGATCGGCGGCAGCACCCGCTCCAGTATCCTGCGCCAGCAGCGGGCCCTCAGCCGCATCGAAACCATCGTCCTGCTGCGCCTGCGCCTGCTCCTGGACCGCCACGTCACGGCCCAGACCGACCCTACTATCACGCGCGAGGAAATCGCCGACCTGGTGGCCCACTACCAGCCCGCCGGCCAGCAGGACGCGCTGCGCGATTCCGACGTCGTCACCCGCGCCATCACCAAACTCCTGGCCCGCCAGCTCCTCCTGGCCACCGGCCTGGACGAGGTTTACACGATCTCCAACGCCCTCCCGCTGGCCCTCCCGTTCGAGAACATCGGCGACATCCCGGCCCAAATCGACGCCCTGGTCGCCGCCAGCACCGACCCGTCCGGCACGGAGCCGCTGCTGGAGTTCGACGGCGACGCGGTAGGCCCGGGGGAGGATGACTCGGACGACGGCGATGCCGACGACCCGGTTACTGACAGCAGCGGTGGCGCCGCGGAAGGCGACCACAAGCGCATGACCAACGACTCGGAGGAAGCCAAGTGAGCATCGCGACCATGCTGCCGATGGGGGACCTCACCAACCCGGGCCAGATGCGCCTCGCCCTCGTCCAGGTGGTGAACTGGGGCACCTTCCATGGCGCCCACACCATGCATGTTGACCGCAACGGCACGCTGCTGACCGGCAATTCCGGCGTCGGCAAGTCCACATTGTTCGATGCGATGCTCAGGGTCTTTGATGCCAGGCCGCGCTCCAACGAAGCCGCCGCCCAGCGGGCGGGGGCGCCGTCGAAGACAAACGCACCACGTTCACGTACATGCGCGGCAAGGTGGGTGACAAAGCCGTCGGGGAGGGCTCGGCCAGTGCTTTCCAGCGACCAGGCGCCACCTGGTCCGCCGTCGCCCTGACATTCGACAACGCCGCGGGCACCCGGGTGACGGTGTCGGCGCTGTTCGACCTGCCCCAAAACGGCACGGAGTCCAGCGTCGGCAGGTACTACCTGATCGACAACAGACCGTTGGACCTCGCGGCCATTGAGGGCATCGCGGAGAAACGCTTCACCAAGTCGGCGCTGGATGTGATCTTCCCCGACGCCCAGGTTTTCGATGTGCACAAGGCTTTTGCGGAACGCTTCCGGCGCCTGCTTGGGATCAATTCGGACCAGGCCCTGCCCCTGCTGCGCGTCATCCAGGCCGGCAAGGGCCTCGGCGGCAGCGTTAACACTTTTTTCCGTGACCAGGTCTTGGACGCACCCGCTACCCTCGCCGCGTCGGATGATGTGGTGGAGGAATTCAGCAACCTGATGTCCATCCGGCAGCGGCTTGAGGATGTCAGGCAACAGCGCGACCAGCTGGCCCCGGTCCCCGGCCTCAATAAGGAGTATGCCCAGTGCCTGCTCGACGCTCACCGGCTGCGGGAGCTCGCCGGCGAAGAATTCGAGTCGTACCGGCAGCAGCTGGCCGTCACCGTGCGCGAGAAGACCCTCGTCCGGTTCAAGAACCTGGCTCAGGCGAAAGCCAGGGATCTCGGCGCCGAGCGCGGGGTCCGGGACGGCCAGGCCAAAGAGTTGCGCCAGCTTGAGGTGGATTACAACAACCAGGGCGGCAACGCGATCTCCGCGATTGAGCAGTCGCTCGACAACGCCCGCGTGGGGCTCAAACTGCGCCAGCAGGTGGAGGAATCGGCCCGCAAGACGCTGTCCGAGGCCGGACTGGAACTTCAGTGGACTGCGGCCGGCTGGGAGCAGGCCCACCAACACGCCGCCGCGCGTTCCGCCGAGCTGACGGGGGACGCCGAAATACTGAAGGAACTGCGCTTCGAGGCGTTCGACGGCCACGCCGCCAGGAAGCGGGAACTCGCCGCGGCCCAGCAGGAACTGGTGTCACTCAAGACTCGCAAGTCCCTGCTGCCGCCGTCGAGCATTGAAAACCGCAGCGCGATCGCGGCCGCCACGGGCGTCCCCGAGGAGCAGATGCCGTTCGGCGGCGAACTGATCGACCTCACCGAGGGACAGGAACGGTGGCGCCCGGCCGCCGAACGCGCGCTGCGCAGTCTGGCCACAACGCTGCTGGTTCCCGGCGAGCACTTCGCCGCCGTCACCCGCTACCTCAACGACCATTCCGTCCGCGGTGCGCTGCGCGCGGTCGACGTCTCCAAGCCCCTTCCCGGCGGTGCGCTGGCCGTCGAGGACGCGGCCGACGGCGATCTGCTCACCAAGCTGGACATCCTCGCCGTGGGTGCGGCAGCGGATGCGGGCGAGTGGATCCGGGAACGGATCGCCCTCGATTTCGCCTACCCGTGTGTTGAGGACCCGGACGAACTTGCCCGCCTGGACAAGGGCCTGAGCCTGGGCGGGGTGGTAAAGCGCAACCGCCACACCGTGGAAAAGGACGACCGCTTCGCATCCCGGCAGGACTATGTCCTCGGCTTCGACAACGCCGCCAAACTGGAGCTCGTGGCCGCACAGGTCCAGGACCTGCAGCAGGAACTGGCCAAGGCCGCAGAGCTCGCGCAAAGCCGGGAAGAATCGCACCAGGGGATGAGCCGGCAGCTCGAGGCCCTGCGCCGCGTCGCCGAGGACCACCGCCCCTGGGAGCAGGTCTCGGCCGTTGTCGCGGCGGACGAACTTGCCCGGATCGAGCAGCGGCTCAAGGACGCCCTCGCCGCGCAGGCGGACCTGGAACCGCTGCGCGCCAGCATCGAGGCGGCCCGGCACAAGCACCAGTCCAGCACCGAGGCCGCGGCCGTGCTGCAAAGCGAATACAAGGCCGTCGACGCGCAGCTTTCCAGCGCCGATTCGCTGCTGGATGCCGCGCGGGAACGCCTGCAGCAGTCGCCGCCGTCGGAGGCCACGGTCACGGCGCTGGAACCGTACTTCACCGATGCCGGCGATGTCCTGGAGATGCATGAGCTGGACCACCTTGCCAACCAGGTCCGGACCCGCTTGCTCGGAGAGCTCCACGCTGCCGAATCCCGGGGGCAGGGGACCTCGGAGCGGCTCACCCGGATCTTCGAGGGCTTTGTCCGCGAATGGGGAACCGCGATCTCCGTGGACCACGGCACCGCGATCGGGGCCGCGGGGGAGTTCGAGGCCCGCTATCACGCTATTGTCAGCGACGGACTGCCCGCGCAGGAAGCCGAGTTCCGGCAGTTCTTCAACCAGCGCACGCATGAGTCCTTCAGCACCCTGCTGCACCTGCTGGATGAGGAGCGCCGCTCCATCACGAGCCGGATCCTGCCGCTGAACGGCATCCTCTCCGAGGTGAACTTCCACGAAGGCAGCTTCCTGGAACTCGATATCAAGCAGACCCTGCCGGCCACGGCGAAGCAGTTCAAGGACGCGATCCAGAACGCGCTCAAGGTCCGGCACAGCCGCCCGGGCAAGGCCGCCGCGCCTTCCGCCGGAACGCCCGGCGAGCCGGACGACGACGTTGAGCTCACCAGCCGCTACAAGTCGCTCGAAACGCTTGTGAAGCGGCTGGGTTCGCAGACCCCCGAGGACCGGCGCTGGCGTGCCGAGGTGCTGGACGTCAGGGGCCACCTTTTTATCCAGTGCAAGGAGCACCGCGAGATCCAAGGCTCGCGTGCGGCGAAGGGCAGCGGTAAGAACCGCGCAGTGAAGACCGAGGTCTTTATGCACGCGGACACCGGCTCGATGTCCGGCGGCGAGCGGCAACGCTTCACCGCGTTCATTATGGCAGCGGCGCTGAGTTACCAGCTGGGCATCGCCGAGCAGGGCTTCACCACCTACGGCACGGTGATGATGGACGAAGCCTTTGTGCTCGCCTCGGAGGAATTTGCGGGCGCCGGCATCAAGGCGCTACATGAATTCGGCTTCCAGCTGCTCCTGGCCGCCCCGGAAAACGTGATCGACCTGTCCCGGCACCTCGGCTCGGTCACCGAGATCCTGCGGGACAAGCGCACTAACCGTTCCGGTGTGCTGACGGCGCCGGTGATTGCCCCGGGCCCTGGTTCCGAGGGTAAGTGGCGCTCCGAGGCAAACCCGGTGGACATCGTCCTGCGCTGACGGCACAGTGCCCGTGCCGGTGCTACGCTTCCTGGACCCGCTCCAGGAACTGGGCGGTGCGTGCCGCCAGCCCGCCTATCTGCCGCAGCACGACGGCGGCCGGGTCCGGGTTGATTTCATTGGCCGGAGGTTCAACCCGCACGTTGCGGCAGCATCCGAAATCGGCGCAGATCAGCGTGCCCACGGTGTTTCCGTTGCGGCCGGACTGCCCGGCCCGCTTGGCCACCCACAGCAGGACATCGTCCTTGGAGAAGATGTCGCGGCACAGCTCGCACAGCACTGATCGGTTCTTCTTGGGCCCGCCTTCGGGGTCGCGAAACATGATTCCGGCGGGACCCTGAGGGCCCGGCAGCACCAGATAGCCACGCAGCGGCATCTTCCCGTCGCGCCAGCCCAGAAAGTCGAGGCTCTCCCAGTCGAGGGCATCGAAGTTCCGGGGCAGATTGAGTTTCGAGGCTTCTGACCGGCTTGCGTTGATAAAGGACGAGCGGATCTGCTGCGCAGTGATTTTTTGCATGTTGGAAACTTTCGGAGTCGGGTGGTCCGGTCCGGCCAAGGTGCGCCGGGACGGAAGGCAGGCAGGCGTTTGCCAGCCTGCGACTCCGGTTTGAACCGGGGCTGCCGCGGTATCAGACCGCAGCGGTACCCGATTGTCGGGGAAGGGCTGGCGACTGTGCGGGCGCGTAGCAGGCCAGAGCGGCCACCCCGCCAACCGTGGCAACAGTCATCATGTGGATGCCCATGCTCACTTCCCTGATAGATCGCAGCCAATAGTTTTGGCGCCGGTGCCGATTCCCCCGCGCGGCCCATCCTCGCAAACACCCGGATTCCTGTCCAGTTTTCGGGCCCCGCTCCAGCCGGAAACCACATCAGGGTAATTAAGTTATGCAAACCTTGCGTAATTAATTCAAAGATAGGCTAGCCTTACTTAGGTTCACTTCACTTACCTAAGGAGTTCCGTGGCTTTCGCAGTCTTCCCGGCTACCATCAGCCGTACCATCGGCCGCCCCCTCCGCGCGACAGCCGTGCTCCTGGCCGCCGTCGGCTTGGTCCTGACCGGGTGCTCCACCGGACCGGCCGCCACAACAGCGGAGGCCTCCGCGCAGTCGGCCGGCGCCGCTTTCCCGGTGACCATCAAGCACGCCTTCGGCGAGACCACCATCAAGGAACAGCCGCAGCGCGTCGTCACGGTTTCCTGGGTCAACGACGACGTCGCCCTGGCCCTCGGCGTAGTCCCGGCAGGAGTGCCCAAGAACGAATGGGGCGGCAACGCCCAGGGGTCCACGCCGTGGAAGGACGCGGCGCTGAACAAGCTCGGCGCCGGGTTCGGCTCGGCGAAGGCTCCCGCGCAGTACTCCGAGGCGGACGGCATCAACTTCACCGAGATCGCCAAGCTCAACCCGGACGTTATCCTCGGCGCCTATTCGGGCCTGACCGCGGAGGACTACAAGAAGCTCAGCGAGATCGCGCCGGTCGTGGCCCAGCCGGAGGTCGCTTACGGCACGTCGTGGCAGGATTCCACGGCCATCATCGGCAAGGCGCTCGGTAAGGAGGCGGAAGCCACTGAGCTCATCGCCGACACCGAGGCCACCATCCAGGCCAAGGCCTCCCAATACCCGCAGCTGGCCGGCAAGAGCTTCATCTACGGCAACCTGGAGCCGGCCAAGGGCGACGGCGTCAACGTCTACACCGCCAACGACAACCGCCCCCGATTCCTCAGCGAGATCGGCATGAAGCTGGCCCCCGTGGTGGCGGACAATACCCAGGGTTCCAAGGAGTTCTTCATCCCGTGGTCCGCGGAGAAAGCCAACGAACTCACGTCCGACCTTTTTGTGACCTGGGTCCCGGACGCGCAAACCGCCGAATCGATCAAAACTGACCCGTTGCTCGGCCAGATCCCGGCCATCAAGAGCGGTGCCCTGGTCGCGGACTCGGATAACACGCTAACGCTGTCCATCTCCGCGTCATCTCCGCTGAGCCTGCCCTGGGCCCTCGACACCTTCCTGCCGCAGCTGGCGACGGCAGCCGGCAAAGCCGCTGCCCCGGTGAAGTAGGCAGCGTTCCTTGAGCCAACTTACGACGACGGCGGCCAGCACCGCCGCCCGGCCCGCCCCGGAGACACTTACGGCTCCGGACCGGACCGTCCGGGGCCCGCAGGCGCTCTGGTTGCTGGCCGCCGTCGGCGTGCTGGTGCTCGTGGCCGCGGCGTCGCTCGGCATCGGGGCCCGCGGCCTGACCCTCGAGACCGTCTGGCAGGCAATGACCCAATTCGATCCGGCCAGCGGTGACCACGCAGTGGTGCTCGCCCGGGTTCCGCGGACCGCACTCGGGTTGCTGGCCGGCAGCGCCCTCGGGCTCGCCGGCGCGGCAATGCAGGGAGTGGCCCGCAACCCCCTGGCGGACCCGGGGATCATCGGCATCAATGCCGGCGCCGCGTTGGCCGTCGTCACGGGAATCTACGTCTTCGGTGTCTCCTCTCTGGCTGGATATATCTGGTTCGCGTTCCTTGGCGCGGCGGGTGCCGCCGTCGTGGTCTACCTGATCGCCGCACTCGGCAGGGGCGGCGCGACGCCGGTGAAGCTCGCCCTTGCCGGCGCGGCCCTGAGCGCGGGACTTTTCTCGCTCATGAACGTCATCCTGGTCTCCAGCCGGGACACCCTGGACCGCTTCAGGTTCTGGCAGGTTGGCGGGATCGCCGGGCGGGACTGGTCCCTTATCCTCCCTGCCCTGCCGTTCCTGCTGCTGGGTGCCGCGATTGTGCTCTGCACGGGCCGGATCCTCAACAATCTGGCCCTCGGCGACGACCTCGCCCGCGGCCTGGGCCAGCGTGTTGGGCTGACCCGCGGCATCACGGCGCTCGGCATCGTCCTGCTCTGCGGCGCTGCCACGGCACTGGCCGGCCCGATTGGCTTCGTGGGTCTTGTCATTCCGCACGCTGTCCGCTTCCTCACCGGTCCCGACTACCGTTGGATCCTGCCCTTTTCCCTGGTCCTGGCTCCGGCGCTGCTGCTGGTCGCCGACGTGATCGGCCGCGTGATCCTGCTTCCGGGCGAAGTCCCCGCCGGGATCATGACCGCGCTCGTCGGCGCGCCGGTGTTCGTCTGGCTGGTAAGACGCGGCAAGGGGGCGGGACTATGAGGGAATCCGCCGCCGAGTTGGCCCTTCGCGGCAATGATCCGCACAAACTTTGGCCTTATCTGCCAACTCGCGGGAGTGTGCTCGGCCGGACCACCGGCCTGGCCTTGGCCGTCGCGGTGCTCTTCGCAGCCAACGTGCTGCTTGGCAGCTACACCGTCACTATCCCCGACTTCGTCAGGATCCTGGGCGCGCACCTCATTGGCGGCGAGAAGATCCCCGGCGCCACTTTCATCGTGATGGAGCACAAGCTGCCGCGCGCCGTTGTGGGGACGCTGGTCGGCGCGGCCTTCGGACTCTCCGGCGCGCTGTTCCAGACCATGCTCCGCAATCCCCTGGCCAGCCCTGACGTCATTGGCATCAGCTACGGAGCCAGCGCCGCGGCTGTGGCGGCCATTGTGGTCTTCGGCGCATCCGGTGCCGCCGTCTCGGGCGCCGCATTCGCCGGGGCGCTGGGTGTGGCAGTCCTTATCTACGCCATCTCCCGCAGCGGATCCCTCGGTTCCGGCGGACGCCGGGGCGACGCCGCGGGGGGCCGGCTGATCCTGGCAGGAGTGGGTATCGCCGCAGCCCTTCACGCCATGGTCAGTTTCCTCATGACCAGAGCGGACATCCGCACCGCCGCCGACGTCCTGATTTGGCTCAACGGCTCCCTCAACTCCGCGAACTGGGACCGGGCCGGAGTCCTCGGCCTCGCACTGATCGTCCTGGTTCCTGGCGTCGGGCTCCTCGCCGGTCCGCTGCGCATCCTCGAACTGGGCGACGATACCGCCGCCGGCCTCGGTGTCCGGGTGGGGGCGGTCCGGCTGGCGGTTGTAGTGGTCGCCGTCGCACTCGCGGCAGCGGCCACTGCAGCCGCCGGGCCGGTGGCGTTCGTCGCCGTCCTCGCCGGACCAATCTCGCGCCGGTTCGTCCGCGCGGCGAGCCTGCCGGCCTCGGCCCTGGCCGGGGTGGTGATCGTCCTGGCCGCCGACTACTTCGCCACCAACATGGCACCGCTGCTGCTGGGCGGCACCGTCCTGCCCGTCGGGGTGGTGACCGGTGCCCTGGGTGCCCCGTTCCTGCTCTGGCTGCTCGTCACCTCCAACCGAAAGGATGCCTGAGATGGCAACTCTTCAGACCTCCGGCCTGACGCTGAAATACGATCAGCGGACCGTGATCGAGGGACTCAGCACGGAAATCCCCGAGGGCAGGGTGACCATGATTGTCGGCGCCAACGCGTGCGGAAAATCCACCCTGCTCCGCGGCCTGGCCCGGCTGCTCAAACCCGCGGCCGGAACGGTCACCCTGGACGGGCGGGACATCCACCGCCGCCGCGCCCGCGAGGTGGCGCGCACCTTGGGGCTGCTTCCACAGCACCCGACAGCACCGGCGGGCATCACCGTCCGGGACCTCGTGGGCCGCGGCCGCTATCCGCACCAGGGATTCTTCCGGTCCGGGGCGACCGCGGGCTCGGTGGATGACGAGCGCGCCGTGCAGCAGGCGATGGCTGCCACTGAAACGCTGGAACTCGCCGGGCGCAACGTGGACGAACTTTCCGGCGGGCAGCGGCAGCGGGTGTGGATCGCGATGGCCCTGGCCCAGGAAACCGAAGTGCTGTTGCTGGATGAGCCCACCACCTACCTGGACCTCACCCACCAGGTGGAGGTCCTGGACCTCATCACGGACCTCAACCGCCGGCGCGGAACAACCGTGGCGATCGTGCTGCACGACCTCAACCTCGCCGCACGGTACGCGGACCACATCATCGCCATGAAGGACGGACGGATCGTGGCCGAAGGCGCCGCCCGGGCGGTGGTCACCGAGGAACTGGTGCGCGAGGTGTTCGGCCTGGCGTCCAGGGTGCTCCCGGACCCGGTGTCCGGCGCTCCCCTGATCATCCCGCTGGGCCGCCATCATGCCAGTTTCCCGCACACTACGACCCCGGAGCTGGTCCCGTGACTGCAATGAACCCCACCCCGGCCCGTAACCGGGCCGGCCTCAAGACCCTACGCGCCACCGAACCCATAACCCTTGCCTTCGAAGTCCAGGTCACGGCGGTCCAGCAACTCGGGCCCAACTTCCGGCGG
This sequence comes from Arthrobacter sp. H16F315, assembly GCF_024124825.1. Taxonomy (GTDB): domain Bacteria; phylum Actinomycetota; class Actinomycetes; order Actinomycetales; family Micrococcaceae; genus Arthrobacter. Next base: position 1,070,630 of record NZ_JAMXSS010000002.1, read on the forward strand.
GTCACGTTGGGCGGCTATTCGCTGCGGGACTTTGGCGTCCATGGCAGCACCCTGGACCTGCGCGTCAAACTTATGATTCCGTCGTTGGACGCGGATGGCACCGCGTTGCCGCTGCCGGAGTTCCGGAGGGAGCAGGCCGGCTGGTACCGCGCGTGGCTGGCCATGGATCCTGCGACCCGCGGCTCCATGCGCACCTACACCGTCCGGAAGGAACGCTTGGATGCCGTCTATCCGGAACTCGACGTCGACTTCGTCCTGCACTTTGACGATGCCGGCCACGGAGGACCGGCGGCCAACTGGGCGCTGAACGCCAAGCCGGGGGACACCCTGACCGTGATCGGACCAAACAACCGGGCTGCGCACTGCGTCACCGCGGAAACGTACTCCGGGATCGAATGGCGGCCGGGCCTGGCCCAGCGGGTCCTGCTGGCAGGAGACGAGACGGCAGTGCCTGCCATCAGCGCCATTCTGGAGAGCCTGCCGCCGAATGTTAGCGGGCACGCGATTCTCGAGGTTCCGGAGGCCGGGGACTTCCAGGTCATCACCACAGCCGCCGACGTCGAGATCACCTGGCTTGCGCGCGGCGCGGCGATCGGCCGGTCGCGTCCGCGCGGCGAATTGCTGCAGGAGGCGGTCCGGGCCGCCGTCACCCTCCCCGGCTGGGTCTGGCTTGGGTCCTCCCGTGAGCCTGCTGCCGGCCCCGAGCCCGAGGATGTCGACGTGGACCAGGACATTCTGTGGGAAACGCCCGCACGGATGGATGCCGCGGCGATCAGCGCCAGCAGGAACCCGGCCAAGCCCGCGGGGGGCGATGCCGTTCTATGCCTGGATCGCCGGTGAAGCCGGGGCAGTCAAGGAGCTGCGCCGGTACCTGGTGCGGGACGTCGGGATCGACCGGAAGCAGGTGTCGTTTATGGGCTACTGGCGGCAGGGCAAGGCCGAGCTCTAACCCGGAGAGCCCCTGCCGTTTACCTTGTTGTCCCCTGCCGGCCCGTTGGGTTGGCTACCGTGGCGCCATGGCCGAAAACCTTCTATCCCCCGACGCCGGTGGGCGGCGGGTCTATGTTGCCCTGGGGGATTCCTTCACCGAGGGGGTAGGGGACTATAACCCCCGGCTGCCCAACGGGGTTCGGGGCTGGGCGGACCGGGTGGCGGAGCAGCTGGCCAAGGCGGATCCGGGGTGGGAGTACGCCAACCTTGCCATCCGCAGCAAGAGGCTGCGGCACATCATCGCGGAGCAGCTGGACGCCGCGCTTGACATGGAACCGACGCTGATTACCTTGTACGGCGGCGGGAACGACGTCCTGGATATCGGAACGGATATCAACGCACTGATGAAGGACTACGAGTTCCTGGTCGCCAAACTGGCAAGCCAGCGGGGCCACTGTGGTGCTGTTCACCGGTTTCGATGTCCGCGTCTCGGCCCTGCTGGAACCGTTCAAGAGGCGCAACGCGGTCTATAACCAGCGGGTCCGCGAGGTGGCGGCGCGATACGAGGCCGTTTTGGTCGATTACTGGTGCTTTGAGGCGTTTTACGATCCGCGGATGTGGGATTCAGACCGGTTGCACATGTCCAAGGCGGGCCACAAGTATCTCGCCGGCCAGGTCCTGGACCACCTTGGAGTTCCGCACCAGGTCAAGCCCAAGGAGTGGGCTCCGCCGGCGAAGCTCGGTCTCCGGGACTGGGAACGCCGGCAGCGCCGCTGGGTCCATGACTGGGTCCTGCCGCTGTTCAGGCGCAAACTGCGGGGCGTCACGCTCGGCGATGAACTCAGGCCGCGCTGGCCTGCGCCGGTCAGGGTCCCGCCAAAGGCCGGCCTGAAGAAGCTGACCGCCAAGATCCCCGGGGGCTGAACGACCGTCCTGCGCCGGGCGGCGGGGGTCAGCTGTCCAGCAGGTTCTCGTAGCCCGGTGCCACCCGGCTCGCGTGGAACTCCTCGACGTCGAATTCAGCGACTCCGTTGACGTAGAACGGGTCCCTCGCCAGCGAGGCATCGAGGGCGCCCCGGTCCGCAGTGGAGAGCAACAGGGCGCCCGTGCGCGGAATCTTCCGCCCCGCGACCAGGAAAATGCCTTCGTCGAAGGCACCCTGCAGCCACGTAACGTGCGCCGGAAGATGGAAGTCAACGATCTCTTCGGGGACCTTATAGGTCAGCGAGACTACATACATAGCGTCAGCCTACCGTCTCGTGTGCGCGCCGAAGCGTGATCCTGCCGGCCCGGAATCCGACGAAGTTGAACCGTCAAGCTTCCTTGCTCCTACACTGTATCCATGACTGAACCGCGCTGGCTGAATGCCGACGAACGACGGGCCTGGCTGGCCCAAGTGAGCATCAACACCCTGCTTCCGGCAGCCTTGGATACGCAGCTTCACCACGCGCGCAAGATTTCCCTCTTTGACTACCACGTCCTCGCGATGCTCTCCGAGGCTGACGGCCGGTTTCTTCCCATGAGTGAACTCGCCGCACGCACCAGCGCATCACTGTCGCGGCTCTCGCATGTGGTCACCAAACTGCAAAGCCGTGGCTGGGTGGAGCGCCGTCCACACCCCGGTGACGCCCGGGTGACGACTGCGCATCTCACTGAGGCAGGAATGGGTACCATCCAAGAGCTCGCTCCGGCGCATGTCCAAGCCGTCCGTTCGCTGTTCCTGGACGCCCTGACCGAGGAAGACGTTGCCGACCTCGCAAGGATCGGCGAGAAGATCGTCGGCGGCCTGGACCGGCACCACTGGATCCTGCGTGAGGGGAAGCAAGCCTGGGACCCCCGCAACACCTAAAGTTGGCCTTATGGAATCGCCGGTCGACAGCTACTTACGCCAGATCCACGCCGAGATCGCGCTGCTCAAGGACGGCAAGCCCTACAGCACCATTCCTGCCATGGCCAACGTGGACCCGGACAACTTCGGCATCGCCCTGGCCACAGTGGACGGCACGGTGTACGAAATCGGGGACACCCGCGAGGAATTCACCATCCAGTCCATCTCCAAGCCCTTCACCTACGGCCTGGCGCTGGAAGACCTCGGCAATGAAGCCGTGGACGCCAAAGTGGATGTGGAGCCGTCTGGCGACTCGTTTAATGAGATCTCCCTCGCCGAGGGGACGGGCCGGCCGGCCAACGCCATGATCAATGCCGGCGCCCTCACCGCCACGTCGCTGATCAGGGGCTCCGGCGGGCAATCCGGTTTCAAGCGGATCCTGAGCACCTACTCCGCCTTCGCCGGCCGTCCGCTCTCGGTCAGCGAAAAGGTTTACGAATCCGAACTCAAGCACGGCCACCGGAACACGGCGCTTGCGTACCTGTTGCGCTCCTTCAACATTATTGAGGATGACCCGGCGCCTGTGCTGGAGGATTATTTCCGCCAGTGCTCCGTCCTGGTGAACTGCTTCGACCTCTCGATCATGGCCGCCACGCTCGCCAACGGCGGCCGGAACCCGCTCAGCGGAAAGCAGGTGTTGGAGATCGGCCCGGTGGAACGCGTGCTGTCGGTCATGATGACCTCCGGCATGTACGACGACGCCGGCGCGTGGATCAGCAGCGTGGGGATGCCGGGAAAGAGCGGGGTGGCCGGCGGGATCATCGCAGTGCTTCCAGGTCAGGTGGGTCTCGCGGTCTACTCGCCGCCGCTGGATGAGCATGGCAGTAGCGTCCGGGGCCTGGCCACCGCCCAGCGCCTCTCCCGGGACATGGAACTGCATTTTGTCCGAGCGGCCCGGACGGGCCGGTCAGCCATCCTCGCCGCGTACGACGTGACCGAAACGCCCTCGGGCATCCGCCGAAACGACGAGGCTGCCGACGTCCTCCGGGAGCACGGCCACCGCGCGCGCGTGATCGAAGTCAACGGCGACCTTCTTTTTGCCGGAACTGAGTCCACAGCCCGGGAGCTCAGCAGCCTGCCGGACGAGGTGGACCTGGTGGTTCTGGATGTCCGCCGCACCGACCAGATCAGCGAGGTGGCCGTTCGAATGCTGGCCAGGATCCGGCAAGGGATGGCCGACGCCGGCCGGGAACTGGTACTGATCGAGTCAGACGGCTCCCTCGCCGAGGCTCTGGGGCCATTGGATCAGCAACTGTTGCCGTCTTTCGCGACCCGAAGCGCCGCCGTCGAATACTCCGAAAACCGCCTGCTCGAGCGACACGGAAGCCACCTGCTGCTGCCGGATCACGTTCCGGTCACCGCATCGCCGGCTTTGGCCCCGCTGGACGAGACGGACGCCGCGGCGCTGGAAGCCCTTATGACGCCGAAAGCCTTCGAGGACGGTGACGTGATTCGCCGCGTTGGACTGCGCTTCGGCGGGGTCTACTTCATCACCTCCGGACGGGTCAGCAGCACGTCTCCGGGGCCCACGGCGGAGCGGGTCAAACTCAATACCCTCAGCGCCGGCATGACCTTCGGCGAACTGGCGCTGGGCAGCGGCAACCGGCAGGAAACCACTGTCCGCGCGGTCGGGCCGGTGACGGTGATGGTGCTCAGCGCGGAAGCGATCGCCGAGCTGGAATCCGCCGACCCCCGCCTGGCGATCGCCCTCTGGAAAGCCTTGACCCGCGACGCTTACACCCGGGTCGAGCAGTACCTGCGCGAATCGGCTGTCCGGATCCGCGAATAGCGGCTTCTCCGGCCGGAGTAATCCCGGCTTTGTTTGCTTGGGGCAACTGCTGGCAGACTGGATCCATGGATCTTACGCACCGCTACGTAGCCCTTGGCGACTCCTTCACGGAGGGCGTCGGTGACGAGGACCCCGGCCGTCCCAACGGCGTCCGGGGCTGGGCGGACAGGGTGGCCGAGCAGCTCGGCGCCGCAGATCCGGGCTTTGGGTACGCGAACCTCGCCATCCGTGGCCGGAAGCTCCGCGGGATCATGACCGAACAAATCGACGCCGCCGTGGCACTCAAGCCCACCCTTGTGAGCATTTACGCCGGCGCCAATGACATCTTCCGGCCCAAGGTCGATATCGACAATCTGCTGGTCGATTACGACGCCGGTATCCGCAAGCTCACGGCGACCGGAGCGACAGTGGTGATGTTCACCGGGTTCGATTCCCGAGGCTCAAAGATCTTCGGCACCACCCGCGGCCGCACCGCCATTTACAACGAACTGGTCCGCGGAATCGCCGGGGACCACGGCGCCCTCCTGGTGGATTACTGGCGCTTCAGCGAGTATTACGACTGGGGAATGTGGGCGACGGACCGGATGCATATGTCCCCCGCCGGCCACGCGAACATGGCCAAGCGCTTCCTCGGCGTCCTGGAGCACGACCACTCGATTGAGGTCCCGCCGATGACCCCGGTTCCTGAGCTGAGCCCGGCCGAAGCGGTCCGCGCCAATGCCCGCTGGGTCCGGGAATTCGCCGGGCCGTGGGTGGTGCGCCGGATCACGGGCAGGTCCTCGGGTGACGGACTGGCGCCGCGCTACCCCCAGCTCACGCACCTCTAGGCGCGGAAGCCGGGCGTCGCGAGCAGTTCCCCGCCGCCGAGGACGGCCAGCACCTCGACGTCCCAGCCGTCCGTCGCCCGGTCCAGCATCTGCTTGCCGCCGGCGACGACCGCCGTTGCCAGCACGTCGGCGGTGAGAATGTCCGGCGCCGCCACCGACACCTGGCGGAATTCGAGGGCGCCGAAGCCGGTGCGGCCGGCACCGGCCCGCCAGATGTGGTTTCCGCGCTCCGCCGTGCCGGATGTCGCGAGTGCGGAGAAACGGCCGGTGCTGCCCAACGGAAGGCCCGAGAGCAGCATTCCGCGGTTTTGCGGGTCCACGACTCCGGCTTGCCAGGGTATTCCGGTACCCGGCGCTGGTGATCCGCTCACCAGAACGTCACCGCCGGCGTTCAGGCACCAATCCGTGAGGCCGGCCGCTCCCAGTGCGGCGCCAGCCTGGTCGATGGCGTAGCCCTTGATGATTCCGGAGAGGTCGAGGACGCCGTCGGGCCGCTCGGCGGTGAAAAACCCGGCGGTCAGCAGCCGCCAGTCGGCGGCGTCCGCAAAGCGGGCGCGGAAGGCCGCCGAGGTGTCCCGGAGTGTGAGTGCGCCGCGGGCCAGGCGGCTCGCTTCGGAGTCCGGGCGGTAAAGGCTGAACGTCTCGTCCAGACCGGTAAAAACGCGTTCGACGGCGGCCGCGGCGCCTGCCAGCGCGGTGGCGCTGTCCGGCGTCCCGGGACCATTCGCTGGCAGGGCGAGGCTGATGACAGTCCCCATGGACCGGAAGTTCGTACTCCTCAGTGCCGGGCCGCCCGGGCCGGTGGCGCCCTGCGCCGGGCTCCCGGCGGGTGAAGGCTTAAAGGTTCGCTGCATCGAGGGCTGCCTGAAGCGACGTCAAATAGGCGTCACTGGTCACGGTTGCGCCGCTGACGGTCTGCACCTGGGCCGACTGGGCCTTGAGCACCGCGGCACGCAGCAGCGGCGCGGCCCGGTTGCTGATCTGCACCGACTTGCGGTCGTCGTCGGTCAGCTGGAGGGCAGCGACATCGGTGATCGCGCCCGCCTTGACGGTGATCTGCACCTGGACGCTGCCGTAGCGGGTTTGGACTGCTTTTCCGGCGAACGTCCCCGCCGTCGGTGCCGCGGTTCCGGAGCTTCCCGAGGAACCCGGCGAGCCGGTGGCGCCGCTGGAAGCGCTGGAACCGCTGGAACCGGTTGAGCCGCCCGCGGGGCTGGACCCGGGAGAACCGTGGGTGGTCCCGCCGCTGGTGCCGGTCCCGGACAAAGCAGGCGCCGAGGTGGCTGCCGCGGTGCTCCCCGTGTCTGCCACGTGGGCGCCTGACTGCCAGCCGGCCAGGAGGATTCCGGCGGAAGCCAGTGCTGCTGAAACTGCTGCGCGTATTCTCACCAGTCGAACCTTTCGTAGTGGAGCTGCGGTTCGCGGACGCCTGCCGCGCGGGCTTCGCTGATGACACTGCGCGCCCAGGCGGACGGGCCGCAGATGTACACGTCCGCGTCGGCGATGTCCGGGGCATAGCTGGCCAGCCGGTGTCCGGACCGGAAGGCCGACTCGGGCAGCCAGCCCTGCTTCCCGGTGGTTCGGGGGCCGGTGAGATGGAACAACGTCGCGCCGCGGCGGCGGCAGAGTTCCAGGATTTCCTCGCCGAGATAAAGTCCCGCCTCGTTGTGACCGCGGAGAATCACTGTGGCGTTTCCCGGTTCAAAGGGGGTGCCCTCCAGCAGTGCCCGGATGGGGGTGATTCCAATGCCTGACCCGATCATCACAACGCGGTTCCGGCTGCGGGCCGCTGTACTGAAGAGCCCGTACGGTCCTTCGATGGCTACCCTGGTCCCGGACTTCAACCGTGCTAGCTGCGCGGACCCCCGGCCGAGGTTGCGAACAGTAATCCGCAGCCGGCCGCGGCCCGAGGTATCGAACAGCACGGGTTCCGCGGAGAGACTGAAGGGATGCGGGTGCCACCACGCGCCCGGGGGAGAGGAACCGCCAAATGAAAAACCGGCCGCCGCTGCCGGCCAGTTCGTCCAGATGGCGGCCGCTCAGTTCGATACTTACGACGCCGGGACCCTCTGTCACGACGCGGCTCACCGTCAGTTGGTGCCGGACGGTCGCCACGATTGGCTCCAACACGCGGTAGTGGACCAGGGCGGCGCCGGTGGCGATAATCATGACCAGCCAGTACCAGCGCTGCCAGGTGCCCTCGGCGAAGAGAGCCCCGGTGCTGAACTGATGGGGGATTGCGGTCAGCACCGCCGCGTAGGTCAGCAGGTGAATGGCGTACCAGTATTCGTACGGGAACCGGCGGCGGACCGCCACAAGCGAGGTGACCACAACGGCGATGAACAGTCCGATTGACACGATGGCGAGCCACATGTCCGGGACCAGTACCCAGAGGGACACAAGCTCACTGACCGGATTGAGTCCTTCCGCCATCCCGTAGCCGATGGCGATCAGGATTCCGTGTGCGAGCAGCAAGTACAGCGAGGGTTTGCCGAGTTTGCGGTGGAATTCCAGCGCCCGATCGTGCCCCACGGCGCCGTCGATCAGGGGAGTGCGCGCCGCCAGCAGCAACATCAGCAGCACAAGGTCCATGCCGGCCAGACCGGCGACAATTCCGATGGCCGTGAAGGAGCCGGCCAGGGTCGAGAACCCGGCTGCCCCGCCGTCGGCGAGCCAGAGCGCGATGGAGCCCGCCACCGAAGCCCACGCGAGCACGGTCAGCAGGTCCGCCCGGAGCAGCCGGCGCCGTGACTGGCCGCGGAACCGCTCCACTGGAGTGCGGCGGGCCGTGGCCGGCGCGGCGGTCTGGAGTGAGGAGTTCATGGTTCCACCGTCCGTCCGTCGCCTATCAATCTGCTGTGAAAGCCCTAGGGTCCCGATGTGACTTCGCGCCGAACCGGCTGGCGCCCCCTTATACACCTCCGGCTGCCGGATTGGCCTTTAATTCATCAAGCTCGTAGACTTGGTAGGCGCTAGGTGGCGCGGAGCGTGTGCAATTGCTCCGGTTGACGGGATTTGTCTGCAATATCGACAGTCCTGAGGGCCGGTAGTTAGGGGCTCAAGTTGCGTGCACTCCTGTATTCGCCCGGCATCCCGGTACTTCGCGGTGGCTTCCCACAAGGTTTCCTCCGCCCGGTGACCGTGGCCCACACTCTTCGCCGTAGTGAGCAAAGCAGTCGGTTTACGCCCTCTGCCTGAACGCTGCGGAACTACCGAGTTCGTGTGGGGCTGGATGCGGACGCCGCCTGTCGCACGGTTACGCGGGAACTCCGCAACCGTTTCATTTATTTTTGAGGAGAGTCGTCATGGCAGCACACTGCCAGGTGACCGGAGCCGAGCCGGGCTTTGGACACAGCATTTCGCACTCGCACCGACGCAACAAGCGCCGGTTCGACCCGAACATCCAGAAGAAGCGCTACTGGGTTCCGTCCCTGCGCCGTAACGTCACCTTGCAGGTCTCTGCACGTGGCATCAAGACCATCGACGTGCGTGGCATCGACGTAGTCGTAGCCGCCATCCTGGCACGAGGAGTGAAGCTCTAATGGCTAAGGACAAGGACGTACGTCCGATCATCAAGCTCAAGTCGACCGCGGGCACGGGTTACACCTACGTGACGCGCAAGAATCGTCGTAACGACCCGGACCGTATGGTTCTGAAGAAGTACGACCCCCGCATCCGCAAGCACGTCGAATTCCGAGAGGAGCGCTAAACACATGGCTAAGAAGTCAATGATCGCTAAGAACGAACAGCGTAAAGTCATCGTCGAGCGTTATGCTGCAAAGCGCCTCGAACTGAAGAAGGCCCTGGTTGACCCCGCGTCGACCGACGAGGCCCGCGAAGCTGCACGCCTCGGCCTGCAGAAGCTGCCCCGTAACGCCTCACCGGTGCGTCTGCGTAACCGCGACATCATCGATGGCCGCCCGCGCGGTACCTTCCAGAAGTTCGGCATCTCCCGTGTTCGCTTCCGCGACATGGCTCACCGCGGTGAGCTCCCGGGCATCACGAAGTCTTCCTGGTAATTCAGCACAGCTGTTGCCAGTAGCTTGAAGTAGGGCCGGCGCCTCTTGGCGCCGGCCCTACTTGCGTTTAAGCGCTCGACGACGGGTGCCTGGTGTAAGTGGAGCGTGCTGCGGCGGGGATGTGAGTCAGTACACAGGGATGGATTTCCGGGCTGTGGATGCTGGACGTGGCCGCGGGGGGCTTGGTTTGCCCGCCGTGGCGGGGTTTTTGAGGGTGTGGGGGTGGTGTGGGGGGTGGATTTGTGTGGTGGGGTCTGGTGGGGTGTAAAGTAATTCGAGTCGCCGCCGCTGATGCGGAGAGTTTGCGACCGACCCCCTGATAAACGGCCTGTGAATATGGCGCTTTTTTTGAGTGCGTGTTGCGGGTGGGGACCTTCTGGAGTGTTTGTGGATCGCAGGATTGCTGATTTGCAAAGGGTTCCGGTTTCGGGTAAGTTTGAAAAGTTGCTCCGGAGCGATCCACGGCTGGTTTGGTTGTGGTGGTGCCGGGTGTGTCTGTTGTTTGAGAACTCAATAGTGTGCCAAGTTTGTTGATACCAATTTATTGTATTGAATTGGTTGAATTGATCAGGTCCGCCACCCCGTGGTGTGGTCTGGTTTTTACAGCTGGTTTCAAATTTTGTGCAGTCAATACGTCCCGTTTTCCCGGGGGTGTTGGTTGTGTCTGTTTTACTTCAACGGAGAGTTTGATCCTGGCTCAGGATGAACGCTGGCGGCGTGTTAACACATGCAAGTCGAACGATGATCCCAGCTTGCTGGGGGATTAGTGGCGAACGGGTGAGTAACACGTGAGTAACCTGCCCTTAACTCTGGGATAAGCCTGGGAAACTGGGTCTAATACCGGATATGACTCCTCATCGCATGGTGGGGGGTGGAAAGCTTTATTGTGGTTTTGGATGGACTCGCGGCCTATCAGCTTGTTGGTGAGGTAATGGCTCACCAAGGCGACGACGGGTAGCCGGCCTGAGAGGGTGACCGGCCACACTGGGACTGAGACACGGCCCAGACTCCTACGGGAGGCAGCAGTGGGGAATATTGCACAATGGGCGAAAGCCTGATGCAGCGACGCCGCGTGAGGGATGACGGCCTTCGGGTTGTAAACCTCTTTCAGTAGGGAAGAAGCGAAAGTGACGGTACCTGCAGAAGAAGCGCCGGCTAACTACGTGCCAGCAGCCGCGGTAATACGTAGGGCGCAAGCGTTATCCGGAATTATTGGGCGTAAAGAGCTCGTAGGCGGTTTGTCGCGTCTGCCGTGAAAGTCCGGGGCTCAACTCCGGATCTGCGGTGGGTACGGGCAGACTAGAGTGATGTAGGGGAGACTGGAATTCCTGGTGTAGCGGTGAAATGCGCAGATATCAGGAGGAACACCGATGGCGAAGGCAGGTCTCTGGGCATTAACTGACGCTGAGGAGCGAAAGCATGGGGAGCGAACAGGATTAGATACCCTGGTAGTCCATGCCGTAAACGTTGGGCACTAGGTGTGGGGGACATTCCACGTTTTCCGCGCCGTAGCTAACGCATTAAGTGCCCCGCCTGGGGAGTACGGCCGCAAGGCTAAAACTCAAAGGAATTGACGGGGGCCCGCACAAGCGGCGGAGCATGCGGATTAATTCGATGCAACGCGAAGAACCTTACCAAGGCTTGACATGAACCGGTAATACCTGGAAACAGGTGCCCCGCTTGCGGTCGGTTTACAGGTGGTGCATGGTTGTCGTCAGCTCGTGTCGTGAGATGTTGGGTTAAGTCCCGCAACGAGCGCAACCCTCGTTCTATGTTGCCAGCGCGTTATGGCGGGGACTCATAGGAGACTGCCGGGGTCAACTCGGAGGAAGGTGGGGACGACGTCAAATCATCATGCCCCTTATGTCTTGGGCTTCACGCATGCTACAATGGCCGGTACAAAGGGTTGCGATACTGTGAGGTGGAGCTAATCCCAAAAAGCCGGTCTCAGTTCGGATTGGGGTCTGCAACTCGACCCCATGAAGTCGGAGTCGCTAGTAATCGCAGATCAGCAACGCTGCGGTGAATACGTTCCCGGGCCTTGTACACACCGCCCGTCAAGTCACGAAAGTTGGTAACACCCGAAGCCGGTGGCCTAACCCCTTGTGGGAGGGAGCTGTCGAAGGTGGGACTGGCGATTGGGACTAAGTCGTAACAAGGTAGCCGTACCGGAAGGTGCGGCTGGATCACCTCCTTTCTAAGGAGCACCTACAGTCACCTTGCCTCATGTATGTGAGTGTGGAGGGGTTGTCAGGAGTACGCCCGTTGCGCAGACGCTAGTTCTGCGGCGGGTGCTCACGGGTGGAATATCAACAAGTAGCGGCCGCTGGTTTTTCCTGCGGCACTTAGTACGGTTCTGCACTTGTGTGGTTCCTGGAACGGTGTGCGGGGGGTGCTGGTGGTTTAGTGTTTGGCACACTGTTGGGTCCTGAGGCAACAGGGCCGGGTTCCGTGGTTTTGGCTGTGGTGTCCGGTACTTGTGTTTCTGGTTGTTCCTGGCTGCATCGAGCGCACGGTTTGGTCCCTTTGTGGGGGTTGCGTGTGGGGTGTGTGGTACGGGGTTGTTGTTTGAGAACTACATAGTGGACGCGAGCATCTTTTATAAGAAGCAATTTCCAAGAATATGAACCTGGATCTGACCTGGGCGCCTTTGGGTGTGTGGGTTGGTTTTCATGGTTCTCTCGAAAATTAGCGTTTTTGATCTTTTGTGGTCAAGTTTTTAAGAGCACACGGTGGATGCCTTGGCATTAGGAGCCGAAGAAGGACGTAGGAATCTGCGATAAGCCTGGGGGAGTCGATAACCGGACTGTGATCCCAGGGTGTCCGAATGGGGAAACCCCGCCAGGGGCGCGAGTTACCTGGTGACCCGCATCTGAACACATAGGGTGCGTGGAGGGAACGCGGGGAAGTGAAACATCTCAGTACCCGCAGGAAGAGAAAACAATAGTGATTCCGTCAGTAGTGGCGAGCGAACGCGGATCAGGCTAAACCGTTCCATGTGTGATAGCCGGCGGGCGTTGCATGGTCGGGGTTGTGGGACTTCCCATTCTGTCTCTGCCGGGACAGTGGGGTGTGTAGTGCAGGCATAGGTGAACGGTCTTGAAAGGCCGGCCAGAGAGGGTGTGAGCCCCGTAACCGAAATGTTGTGTACCGCCCGGGGAGTATCCCAAGTAGCACGGGGCCCGAGAAATCCCGTGCGAATCTGTCAGGACCACCTGATAAGCCTAAATACTCCCTAATGACCGATAGCGGACCAGTACCGTGAGGGAAAGGTGAAAAGTACCCCGGGAGGGGAGTGAAACAGTACCTGAAACCGTGTGCTTACAATCCGTCGGAGCCAGTCTGATTCTGGTGACGGCGTGCCTTTTGAAGAATGAGCCTGCGAGTTAGTGTTACGTCGCGAGGTTAACCCGTGTGGGGAAGCCGTAGCGAAAGCGAGTCTGAATAGGGCGTTGCAGTGGCGTGATCTAGACCCGAAGCGAAGTGATCTACCCATGGCCAGGTTGAAGCGACGGTAAGACGTCGTGGAGGACCGAACCCACTTCAGTTGAAAATGGAGGGGATGAGCTGTGGGTAGGGGTGAAAGGCCAATCAAACTTCGTGATAGCTGGTTCTCCCCGAAATGCATTTAGGTGCAGCGTTGCGTGTTTCTTACCGGAGGTAGAGCTACTGGATGGCTAATGGGCCCTACAAGGTTACTGACGTCAGCCAAACTCCGAATGCCGGTAAGTGAGAGCGCAGCAGTGAGACTGTGGGGGATAAGCTTCATAGTCGAGAGGGAAACAGCCCAGACCACCAACTAAGGCCCCTAAGCGTGTGCTAAGTGGGAAAGGATGTGGAGTTGCGAAGACAACCAGGAGGTTGGCTTAGAAGCAGCCATCCTTAAAAGAGTGCGTAATAGCTCACTGGTCAAGTGATTCCGCGCCGACAATGTAGCGGGGCTCAAGTACACCGCCGAAGTTGTGGATTTCAGATATTAGCTAAGCCGCCCCTTGTGGGTTGGTTCAGGCGTCTGGAGTGGTAGGGGAGCGTCGTGTGGGCAGTGAAGTCGCGGTGTAAACCAGCGGTGGAGCCTACACGAGTGAGAATGCAGGCATGAGTAGCGAAAGACGGGTGAGAAACCCGTCCGCCGAATGATCAAGGGTTCCAGGGTCAAGCTAATCTGCCCTGGGTAAGTCGGGACCTAAGGCGAGGCCGACAGGCGTAGTCGATGGACAACGGGTTGATATTCCCGTACCGGCGAAAAACCGTCCATGTTGAACAGGGGATACTAACTGCCCAATACCTGCCTGACACCCCTTGTGGGTGAAGGGTTTTGGTGGAGCGCGGGACCTGATCCTGGGAGGCAAGCGTATTAACAGGTGTGACGCAGGAAGGTAGCCGAGCCGGGCGATGGTTGTCCCGGTCTAAGGATGTAGGGCGAACGGTAGGCAAATCCGCCGTTCATGATGCCTGAGATCCGATGGGACTCCCGTAAGGGGGGATTCGGTGATCCTATGCTGCCTAGAAAAGCATCGACGCGAGGTTTTAGCCGCCCGTACCCCAAACCGACACAGGTGATCAGGTAGAGAATACTAAGGCGATCGAGAGAATTATGGTTAAGGAACTCGGCAAAATGCCCCCGTAACTTCGGGAGAAGGGGGCCCCCATCGTGATGGACACTAGCTGTCCGGAGCGTGCAGGGGCCGCAGAGACCAGGGGGAAGCGACTGTTTACTAAAAACACAGGTCCGTGCGAAGTCGCAAGACGATGTATACGGACTGACTCCTGCCCGGTGCTGGAAGGTTAAGAGGACCGGTTAGCCGCAAGGCGAAGCTGAGAATTCAAGCCCCAGTAAACGGCGGTGGTAACTATAACCATCCTAAGGTAGCGAAATTCCTTGTCGGGTAAGTTCCGACCTGCACGAATGGAGTAACGACTTCCCCGCTGTCTCAACCATAAACTCGGCGAAATTGCAGTACGAGTAAAGATGCTCGTTACGCGCAGCAGGACGGAAAGACCCCGAGACCTTTACTATAGTTTGGTATTGGTGTTCGGAGTGGCTTGTGTAGGATAGGTGGGAGACGTTGAAGCCCGGACGCCAGTTCGGGTGGAGTCATCGTTGAAATACCACTCTGGTCACTTTGGACATCTAACTTCGGCCCGTAATCCGGGTCAGGGACAGTGCCTGATGGGTAGTTTAACTGGGGCGGTTGCCTCCTAAAAAGTAACGGAGGCGCCCAAAGGTTCCCTCAGCCTGGTTGGCAATCAGGTGTCGAGTGTAAGTGCACAAGGGAGCTTGACTGTGAGAGAGACATCTCGAGCAGGGACGAAAGTCGGGACTAGTGATCCGGCGGTACATTGTGGAATGGCCGTCGCTCAACGGATAAAAGGTACCTCGGGGATAACAGGCTGATCTTGCCCAAGAGTCCATATCGACGGCATGGTTTGGCACCTCGATGTCGGCTCGTCGCATCCTGGGGCTGGAGTAGGTCCCAAGGGTTGGGCTGTTCGCCCATTAAAGCGGTACGCGAGCTGGGTTTAGAACGTCGTGAGACAGTTCGGTCCCTATCCGCTGCGCGCGCAGGAAATTTGAGAAGGGCTGTCCTTAGTACGAGAGGACCGGGACGGACGAACCTCTGGTGTGTCAGTTGTACTGCCAAGTGCACCGCTGATTAGCTACGTTCGGATGGGATAACCGCTGAAAGCATCTAAGCGGGAAGCTCGCTTCGAGATGAGATTTCCATACACCTTGTGTGTGAGAGGCCCCCAGCCAGACCACTGGGTTGATAGGCCGGATGTGGAAGCGAGGACTAACGACTCGTGAAGCTGACCGGTACTAATAGGCCGATAACTTACACCACACTCCCTCTTCCGTGAACGGATTCAAAAGACGTTCACACCCGGAAGAGAGAACAAAGAAAACAAGAATGCTTGCGTCCACTATGTGGTTCCCAACCAACAAACCCGTTGCGTGAGGAACAAAAACACAACAACATCACAGTTGTAACCACAGATTTCCCACCACCACGCCCCAGGCGCGGACCGGTGCGGACACAAAGTTACGGCGGTCATAGCGTGGGGGAAACGCCCGGTCCCATTCCGAACCCGGAAGCTAAGACCCACAGCGCCGATGGTACTGCACCCGGGAGGGTGTGGGAGAGTAGGTCACCGCCGGAACATCATTAAACGGTCGAGGACCCCCAACAATGTTGGGGGTCCTCCCGCATTTAACACCCCCACCCACGCACACCGGACACCACGGTCGGCTCAGCGGGGAAACCACCGCCCATCAATCCACGCCAGAAGCTCGATGGCCAGCCCTCCGCCAACCGCGGCTATGACGGCTGCCCACAACATGTCAGCCGGCGGCAAGGCCAGGTGGAAGAAGTCCTGGGCCAGTGGCACGTTGAGCAGGACCACGAGGCCGGCACACATCCCCAGCAGCACTGCCAGCTTCCTGGCATCGAGCGGGCGGGAGACCACCGCGAGAATCCACAACCCGATCACAGCGAGGGTAAGGACCGACGCCGACTGCAGCGACTCCGGAACGGCCCCGGCAGCCCCGAGGGAACCCGCGTACAGGTTCAAGCCCAGCAGCGAGGCGGCGACGACGAGTCCGGCAGGGATGGAGAACGACAAAGACCTTCGAAGGAACCCCGGCCGGTAGCGGCGGCGATTGGCCATCAGCGCCAGAAAGAAGGAGGGGATCCCGATCGTGAGGCCGTCGGTGAAAGACAATTGTCGCGGCAGGAAGGGAAACTGCAGATTAAGAAGGCCGAAGCCGACCGCGATCGCGATCGAATAGGCCGTCTTGCTGAGGAACAACTTCGACACGCGCTCAACGTTGGCGATCACCCGGCGGCCCTCGGCCACCACACCGGGCAACCGGTCGAAGCGGCCGTCCAGCAGCACCAGCCGGGCCACGGCCTTTGTGGCAGGTGCGGCGGAGTTCATTGCTATGCCAAGGTCTGCCTCTTTTAACGCCAGCACGTCGTTGACACCGTCGCCGGTCATCGCGACTGTATGGCCGCGGCGCTGAAGTGCTGCCACCATATCCTTCTTTTGCTCCGGACTGACCCGGCCGAAGACGTTATTGCCCTCCATCACCTCTTCCAACAGCGCCGGGTGGTCAGGGAGCTGCCGGGCATCGTAGCCCTCCCCGACGTCAAGGCCCACGGAGCGCGCAATCGCAGCGACCGTCCGGGGATCGTCCCCCGAGATGATCTTCAGTTCAACACCCTCGTTGCGGAAGTAGTCCAGCGTCTGTCGGGCATCGGCGCGGATCTGTTCCCGAAACGTGAGCACAACGACGGGTTTCACCCGTGCCGGCAGTGTTGCGTCCTCGGCAGTGATGGCGGTGCCGTCCGCGTAAGCCAGGACGACGGTCCGCAACCCGGAAGCGGCGAGCCGTCCGGCCTTGCCCAGGGCGTCGTCGGTCGACGGCGCCGCGCTGCCGCCGCCGGACCTGTCGGCCAGCACAATTTCCGGGGCGCCCAGGATCCAGGAGCACGGGCTTGTCCCTCCGCCGTCGAACGTCACCGAACTCCACTTCCGTGCGGAAGAAAACGGGACCGACGAGACCGCCGGCGTTCCGCCGCCGTGCTCAAAATCCGACTCCAGGCAGCGCGACGTCGCATTTGCCTCCGGATCCGTAGCGAACCAGCCCAGGGCGTGCTCCCACCCGGGTTCAGCGGACCCGGCCAGCTCGTGAACGCCGTCGAAGATGATTCTGCCTTCGGTGAGTGTCCCGGTCTTGTCCAGGCAGAGGACATCAACGCGCGCCAGGCCCTCGACCGCGGCCAGTTCCTGGATAAGAACCTTGTTGCCCGCCATCCGGACGCCGCCGACGGCGAAAGCAACGCTCGAGAGCAGCACCAGTCCCAGCGGAACCATGGCGATGACGCTTGCAATCACCCCCACCAGGGCGGAGGTCCAGGCCCCACTGGAGATGGCGGCTTCCCAGCCGCCCCTCGACTGCATTTCACCGTTGGCAACGATGAGGGCAACCGGCAGCAGTGCCCAGGTCAGCCAGCGCAGAATCCGGTTGAGGCTGTTGCGGATCTCAGAGTTGACCAGCGAGAACCGCTTCGCATCGGCGGCGAGCCTGCTGGAAAAGGACTCAGCGCCCACCCGGACCACCCGCGCCGTGCCCCGTCCGGCGAGAATGATCGAGCCGGAAAGTACTTCAGTCCCCGCATCCTTGTCCACGGGGTCCGACTCCCCGGTGAGGAGGGATTCATCGGACTCCAGCCCCCCGCTCTCAAGGACTGACGCATCGGCTGTGACCTGGTCGCCGGCCCGCAGGACCAGGACATCGTCAAGTACGACGTCGGCAGTCGGGATCTCCTGCACCGTACCGTCGCGCAGTACCCGGGCCAGTGGGGCCTCGAGGACGGCAAGGCGGTCCAGGGACCGTTTGGCGCGATACTCCTGCACAACACCGATGACGGCGTTGCCGGCAGCAGCCAGCCCAAAAAGAGCGTCCTGCCAGCTCCCCAGCAGGAGCAGGAGAATAAAGCTTGTGCCCACGATCGCATTGAAAAGGGTCAGCACGTTTGCGCGGACGATTTCCCAGAGGCTGCGGCTGGTTGCGTCCGGCACACGGTTGTCGAGGCCGCTGCTCATCCGGGAGGCCACATCGCCACGGGAGAGGCCACTGGCGGCCGGTCCGGACACACGCCGATGGAGCATGCCTGGTCCTTGGCGCCGGTGTTCTGCCATCACCTCCTGATCGTAACCGCAGGTGCCCCGGTTTGAGGTGACGGAGCACACAGGTAGCGGGTTTTGCCGAAGTGGGCCGTGGGGGCCCGGCGGAGCGTCTGTTTTCGGTGTGGTGGCGGGGTTTTTGGGGTGTGGGGGGTGGTGTGGGGGGGTGGATTTGTGTGGGGGTCTGGTGGGGTGTAAAGTAATTCGAGTCGCCGCCGCTGATGCGGAGAGTTTGCGACCGACCCCCTGATAAACGGCCTGTGAATATGGCGCTTTTTTGAGTGCGTGTTGCGGGTGGGGACCTTCTGGAGTGTTTGTGGATCGCAGGATTGCTGATTTGCAAAGGGTTCCGGTTTCGGGTAAGTTTGAAAAGTTGCTCCGGAGCGATCCACGGCTGGTTTGGTTGTGGTGGTGCCGGGTGTGTCTGTTGTTTGAGAACTCAATAGTGTGCCAAGTTTGTTGATACCAATTTATTGTATTGAATTGGTTGAATTGATCAGGTCCGCCACCCCGTGGTGTGGTCTGGTTTTTACAGCTGGTTTCAAATTTTGTGCAGTCAATACGTCCCGTTTTCCCGGGGGTGTTGGTTGTGTCTGTTTTACTTCAACGGAGAGTTTGATCCTGGCTCAGGATGAACGCTGGCGGCGTGCTTAACACATGCAAGTCGAACGATGATCCCAGCTTGCTGGGGGATTAGTGGCGAACGGGTGAGTAACACGTGAGTAACCTGCCCTTAACTCTGGGATAAGCCTGGGAAACTGGGTCTAATACCGGATATGACTCCTCATCGCATGGTGGGGGGTGGAAAGCTTTATTGTGGTTTTGGATGGACTCGCGGCCTATCAGCTTGTTGGTGAGGTAATGGCTCACCAAGGCGACGACGGGTAGCCGGCCTGAGAGGGTGACCGGCCACACTGGGACTGAGACACGGCCCAGACTCCTACGGGAGGCAGCAGTGGGGAATATTGCACAATGGGCGAAAGCCTGATGCAGCGACGCCGCGTGAGGGATGACGGCCTTCGGGTTGTAAACCTCTTTCAGTAGGGAAGAAGCGAAAGTGACGGTACCTGCAGAAGAAGCGCCGGCTAACTACGTGCCAGCAGCCGCGGTAATACGTAGGGCGCAAGCGTTATCCGGAATTATTGGGCGTAAAGAGCTCGTAGGCGGTTTGTCGCGTCTGCCGTGAAAGTCCGGGGCTCAACTCCGGATCTGCGGTGGGTACGGGCAGACTAGAGTGATGTAGGGGAGACTGGAATTCCTGGTGTAGCGGTGAAATGCGCAGATATCAGGAGGAACACCGATGGCGAAGGCAGGTCTCTGGGCATTAACTGACGCTGAGGAGCGAAAGCATGGGGAGCGAACAGGATTAGATACCCTGGTAGTCCATGCCGTAAACGTTGGGCACTAGGTGTGGGGGACATTCCACGTTTTCCGCGCCGTAGCTAACGCATTAAGTGCCCCGCCTGGGGAGTACGGCCGCAAGGCTAAAACTCAAAGGAATTGACGGGGGCCCGCACAAGCGGCGGAGCATGCGGATTAATTCGATGCAACGCGAAGAACCTTACCAAGGCTTGACATGAACCGGTAATACCTGGAAACAGGTGCCCCGCTTGCGGTCGGTTTACAGGTGGTGCATGGTTGTCGTCAGCTCGTGTCGTGAGATGTTGGGTTAAGTCCCGCAACGAGCGCAACCCTCGTTCTATGTTGCCAGCGCGTTATGGCGGGGACTCATAGGAGACTGCCGGGGTCAACTCGGAGGAAGGTGGGGACGACGTCAAATCATCATGCCCCTTATGTCTTGGGCTTCACGCATGCTACAATGGCCGGTACAAAGGGTTGCGATACTGTGAGGTGGAGCTAATCCCAAAAAGCCGGTCTCAGTTCGGATTGGGGTCTGCAACTCGACCCCATGAAGTCGGAGTCGCTAGTAATCGCAGATCAGCAACGCTGCGGTGAATACGTTCCCGGGCCTTGTACACACCGCCCGTCAAGTCACGAAAGTTGGTAACACCCGAAGCCGGTGGCCTAACCCCTTGTGGGAGGGAGCTGTCGAAGGTGGGACTGGCGATTGGGACTAAGTCGTAACAAGGTAGCCGTACCGGAAGGTGCGGCTGGATCACCTCCTTTCTAAGGAGCACCTACAGTCACCTTGCCTCATGTATGTGAGTGTGGAGGGGTTGTCAGGAGTACGCCCGTTGCGCAGACGCTAGTTCTGCGGCGGGTGCTCACGGGTGGAATATCAACAAGTAGCGGCCGCTGGTTTTTCCTGCGGCACTTAGTACGGTTCTGCACTTGTGTGGTTCCTGGAACGGTGTGCGGGGGGTGCTGGTGGTTTAGTGTTTGGCACACTGTTGGGTCCTGAGGCAACAGGGCCGGGTTCCGTGGTTTTGGCTGTGGTGTCCGGTACTTGTGTTTCTGGTTGTTCCTGGCTGCATCGAGCGCACGGTTTGGTCCCTTTGTGGGGGTTGCGTGTGGGGTGTGTGGTACGGGGTTGTTGTTTGAGAACTACATAGTGGACGCGAGCATCTTTTATAAGAAGCAATTTCCAAGAATATGAACCTGGATCTGACCTGGGCGCCTTTGGGTGTGTGGGTTGGTTTTCATGGTTCTCTCGAAAATTAGCGTTTTTGATCTTTTGTGGTCAAGTTTTTAAGAGCACACGGTGGATGCCTTGGCATTAGGAGCCGAAGAAGGACGTAGGAATCTGCGATAAGCCTGGGGGAGTCGATAACCGGACTGTGATCCCAGGGTGTCCGAATGGGGAAACCCCGCCAGGGGCGCGAGTTACCTGGTGACCCGCATCTGAACACATAGGGTGCGTGGAGGGAACGCGGGGAAGTGAAACATCTCAGTACCCGCAGGAAGAGAAAACAATAGTGATTCCGTCAGTAGTGGCGAGCGAACGCGGATCAGGCTAAACCGTTCCATGTGTGATAGCCGGCGGGCGTTGCATGGTCGGGGTTGTGGGACTTCCCATTCTGTCTCTGCCGGGACAGTGGGGTGTGTAGTGCAGGCATAGGTGAACGGTCTTGAAAGGCCGGCCAGAGAGGGTGTGAGCCCCGTAACCGAAATGTTGTGTACCGCCCGGGGAGTATCCCAAGTAGCACGGGGCCCGAGAAATCCCGTGCGAATCTGTCAGGACCACCTGATAAGCCTAAATACTCCCTAATGACCGATAGCGGACCAGTACCGTGAGGGAAAGGTGAAAAGTACCCCGGGAGGGGAGTGAAACAGTACCTGAAACCGTGTGCTTACAATCCGTCGGAGCCAGTCTGATTCTGGTGACGGCGTGCCTTTTGAAGAATGAGCCTGCGAGTTAGTGTTACGTCGCGAGGTTAACCCGTGTGGGGAAGCCGTAGCGAAAGCGAGTCTGAATAGGGCGTTGCAGTGGCGTGATCTAGACCCGAAGCGAAGTGATCTACCCATGGCCAGGTTGAAGCGACGGTAAGACGTCGTGGAGGACCGAACCCACTTCAGTTGAAAATGGAGGGGATGAGCTGTGGGTAGGGGTGAAAGGCCAATCAAACTTCGTGATAGCTGGTTCTCCCCGAAATGCATTTAGGTGCAGCGTTGCGTGTTTCTTACCGGAGGTAGAGCTACTGGATGGCTAATGGGCCCTACAAGGTTACTGACGTCAGCCAAACTCCGAATGCCGGTAAGTGAGAGCGCAGCAGTGAGACTGTGGGGGATAAGCTTCATAGTCGAGAGAGGAAACAGCCCAGACCACCAACTAAGGCCCCTAAGCGTGTGCTAAGTGGGAAAGGATGTGGAGTTGCGAAGACAACCAGGAGGTTGGCTTAGAAGCAGCCATCCTTAAAAGAGTGCGTAATAGCTCACTGGTCAAGTGATTCCGCGCCGACAATGTAGCGGGGCTCAAGTACACCGCCGAAGTTGTGGATTTCAGATATTAGCTAAGCCGCCCCTTGTGGGTTGGTTCAGGCGTCTGGAGTGGTAGGGGAGCGTCGTGTGGGCAGTGAAGTCGCGGTGTAAACCAGCGGTGGAGCCTACACGAGTGAGAATGCAGGCATGAGTAGCGAAAGACGGGTGAGAAACCCGTCCGCCGAATGATCAAGGGTTCCAGGGTCAAGCTAATCTGCCCTGGGTAAGTCGGGACCTAAGGCGAGGCCGACAGGCGTAGTCGATGGACAACGGGTTGATATTCCCGTACCGGCGAAAAACCGTCCATGTTGAACAGGGGATACTAACTGCCCAATACCTGCCTGACACCCCTTGTGGGTGAAGGGTTTTGGTGGAGCGCGGGACCTGATCCTGGGAGGCAAGCGTATTAACAGGTGTGACGCAGGAAGGTAGCCGAGCCGGGCGATGGTTGTCCCGGTCTAAGGATGTAGGGCGAACGGTAGGCAAATCCGCCGTTCATGATGCCTGAGATCCGATGGGACTCCCGTAAGGGGGGATTCGGTGATCCTATGCTGCCTAGAAAAGCATCGACGCGAGGTTTTAGCCGCCCGTACCCCAAACCGACACAGGTGATCAGGTAGAGAATACTAAGGCGATCGAGAGAATTATGGTTAAGGAACTCGGCAAAATGCCCCCGTAACTTCGGGAGAAGGGGGCCCCCATCGTGATGGACACTAGCTGTCCGGAGCGTGCAGGGGCCGCAGAGACCAGGGGGAAGCGACTGTTTACTAAAAACACAGGTCCGTGCGAAGTCGCAAGACGATGTATACGGACTGACTCCTGCCCGGTGCTGGAAGGTTAAGAGGACCGGTTAGCCGCAAGGCGAAGCTGAGAATTCAAGCCCCAGTAAACGGCGGTGGTAACTATAACCATCCTAAGGTAGCGAAATTCCTTGTCGGGTAAGTTCCGACCTGCACGAATGGAGTAACGACTTCCCCGCTGTCTCAACCATAAACTCGGCGAAATTGCAGTACGAGTAAAGATGCTCGTTACGCGCAGCAGGACGGAAAGACCCCGAGACCTTTACTATAGTTTGGTATTGGTGTTCGGAGTGGCTTGTGTAGGATAGGTGGGAGACGTTGAAGCCCGGACGCCAGTTCGGGTGGAGTCATCGTTGAAATACCACTCTGGTCACTTTGGACATCTAACTTCGGCCCGTAATCCGGGTCAGGGACAGTGCCTGATGGGTAGTTTAACTGGGGCGGTTGCCTCCTAAAAAGTAACGGAGGCGCCCAAAGGTTCCCTCAGCCTGGTTGGCAATCAGGTGTCGAGTGTAAGTGCACAAGGGAGCTTGACTGTGAGAGAGACATCTCGAGCAGGGACGAAAGTCGGGACTAGTGATCCGGCGGTACATTGTGGAATGGCCGTCGCTCAACGGATAAAAGGTACCTCGGGGATAACAGGCTGATCTTGCCCAAGAGTCCATATCGACGGCATGGTTTGGCACCTCGATGTCGGCTCGTCGCATCCTGGGGCTGGAGTAGGTCCCAAGGGTTGGGCTGTTCGCCCATTAAAGCGGTACGCGAGCTGGGTTTAGAACGTCGTGAGACAGTTCGGTCCCTATCCGCTGCGCGCGCAGGAAATTTGAGAAGGGCTGTCCTTAGTACGAGAGGACCGGGACGGACGAACCTCTGGTGTGTCAGTTGTACTGCCAAGTGCACCGCTGATTAGCTACGTTCGGATGGGATAACCGCTGAAAGCATCTAAGCGGGAAGCTCGCTTCGAGATGAGATTTCCATACACCTTGTGTGTGAGAGGCCCCCAGCCAGACCACTGGGTTGATAGGCCGGATGTGGAAGCGAGGACTAACGACTCGTGAAGCTGACCGGTACTAATAGGCCGATAACTTACACCACACTCCCTCTTCCGTGAACGGATTCAAAAGACGTTCACACCCGGAAGAGAGAACAAAGATAACAAGAGTGCTTGCGTCCACTATGTGGTTCCCAACCAACAAACCCGTTGCGTGAGGAACAAAAACACAACAACATAACAACACCACAGTTGTAACCACAGATTTCCCACCACCACGCCCAGGCGAGGACCGGTGCGGACACAAAGTTACGGCGGTCATAGCGTGGGGGAAACGCCCGGTCCCATTCCGAACCCGGAAGCTAAGACCCACAGCGCCGATGGTACTGCACCCGGGAGGGTGTGGGAGAGTAGGTCACCGCCGGAACATCATTAAACGGTCGAGGACCCCCAACAATGTTGGGGGTCCTCCCGCATTTAACACCCCCACCCACGCACACCGGACACCACGGTCGGCTCAGCGGGGAAACCACCGCCCATCAATCCACGCCAACACCCACAGGCGTGGGTCGTCCGCTGTTGGCGAAATCGGGGTCGGAAAGGCCCTGATTCCGGGTTTTTTCCTCAAAAAAGACCGAAAACACGCGGAATTTGCCGCCTCGACCGCGGCAAGCTGGTAAGTTTTCGAACAGTGGCTTGTGCGCATGCCGTGTGCAGGCTCCAAAAATCATGACCGTCCAGGAGGACATAAATGGCTAAGAACCGTAGTGAACTTGTTGCAGAGGTAGCAGGCAAGGCCGGCACCAGCCAGGCAGCCGTCAACTCCGTGCTGGATGCACTGTTCGAGGTCTTCGAGACCTCTGTCGCCGCCGGCGAGAAGATCACCATCCCGGGCTGGCTTGCAGTTGAGCGCACCGACCGTGCAGCTCGCACCGGTCGCAACCCGCAGACGGGCGAGACCATCCAGATCGCCGCTGGCCACAGCGTCAAGCTGACCGCCGGATCCAAGCTGAAGGCTGCGGTTTCCAAGAAGAAGTAGCTTTCCATAAAGGCTTGAAAGGAGCGGCGACCCATTGGGTCGCCGCTCCTTTTCCTTGGTGCCCGGTTCCGGCGGCCATACCGAGGCGGCTGGGACCGCGGTCGATTCGGTGAGCAGGCGGGGCGTAGCGGACAATGGAGCTGTGCCTTCCGCAGCAAAACCCCGCCCCACCGCCGCCGCTCCTGCCCCTACGGGGGAGCGCGAAGCGCTGTCGCGGGCCCTGCAGTGGTCTCCCGGGGGTGGCTGTACGCCGGACTCGCCGCGTTGTTCCTGGGCCTTGTGGCGGCCCTGCTGTTCTCCGGCGCCGCTGCAGCGCGGTCGGTCTCCGACCCGGGCGCCATGGTGCGCTGGGGTCTGCCGGTCAGCAAGGCAGTGCATAACGTCTCGCTTGCCACCGTGATCGGCGGATTGCTGTTCGCCGTCGGCGTCCTGCCGCGGTCCTTCGCCGGGTCCCGTTCCAAGTCACCTGACGCCCCGGAGCATCCTGCCTTCAGCCGCGCGCTGGCTGTCGCCGCCGCTGCGGGTGCCCTCTGGACATTGTCAGCGGTTGCCGTGCTCGTGATGAGCTACTCGGACATCGCCGGCCAACCGATCTCCGGTGATCCGGAATTCACCCGCTCTTTGGTCTACTTTATGACGGACATCGAAACCGGCCGCGCCTGGCTGGCCGTTGTCATCATCGCAGCCGTGGTCACCACGGCGCTCTTCGGCGTCCGCTCGATGGGAGGACTGGCGGCAACCCTGGTGCTCTCGCTGGTCGGGCTCGTCCCGTCGGCG
This sequence comes from Arthrobacter sp. H16F315, assembly GCF_024124825.1. Taxonomy (GTDB): domain Bacteria; phylum Actinomycetota; class Actinomycetes; order Actinomycetales; family Micrococcaceae; genus Arthrobacter. The sequence goes on from NZ_JAMXSS010000002.1 coordinate 1,096,257, forward strand.
CTGATCGGCCACTCCGCCAGTTCGGCTGATCATGAAGGGGCCATCAACTCGCTCGGGCTGCATCTGGTTGGGGTCTCGGCCTGGGTGGGGGGCATCATCACCCTGGCCTTGCTCTCCGGCGTGCTGGGCGGCACAGCGGCAGATCGGGCGGCCGGTGGCCGCCGGGACATCACCGAGCCGACGCTCAGGCGCTTCTCCGCACTGGCGGGCTTCGCCTTCATCATGGTCTTCGCCTCCGGGGTGATCAACGCCAGCATCCGCCTCACGTCCTGGAACGATCTCCTCGGTTCCTCCTATGGGCAGTTGATCCTGGCCAAGGCAGCGGCCACCCTTGTCCTTGGCGGCATCGGACTAATGCACCGGCGGTGGGTGATCCCGCAGCTCGGTAGCGACGCCGGCGGCCTGTCCGCCCGTCGTGTGCTCTGGCAGCTTGTGGTGGCTGAGCTGCTGATCATGGGCGCGACATCGGGCATCGCCGTCGCGCTTGGCCGATCGGCACCGCCGCAAGACCAGGCCTTGTTGCCGGCCGCCTCGCCGGCCTTCATTCTGTCCGGCTACGAACTGCCACCGGAGCTCACCCCGGAGCGCTGGCTGACAGAGTGGCGTCCTGACTGGCTGTGGCTCACTGTGGCGGCCTTTGGCCTCGCCGCCTACATCCTGGGCCTGCGGAAAATCCGCCGGCGTGGGGATTCCTGGTCCTGGTTCCGGGCAGTCAACTGGGTGATCGGGCTTGTGCTCTTGAGCTATGTGACTTCCGGCCCGCCAGCCGTCTACGGCCGGGTAATGTTCTCCGCGCACATGGTGGACCACATGGCACTGACAATGGTGGTTCCCATCTTCCTGGTCCTCGGGGCCCCAATTACATTGGCACTCCGAGCGCTGACGCCGCGACGGGACAGCTCCGCGGCCCGCGCGAGTGGCTGCTGATTTTCATCCACTCGAAGTTCTCCCAGCTGGTGACGCATCCGCTGTTCGCCGCCGCCAACTTTGCCGGTTCGATCGTGTTGTTCTACTACTCGGATGCGTTTGGTTACGCGATGCGCGACCACGTGGGTCACGAGCTGATGAACCTGCATTTCGCCCTCACCGGCTACATCTTTGTGCTGACCATGCTCGGAACCGACCCGTTGCCCCGGCGTGCGCCCTACCCGATGCGGCTGCTGCTGCTGCTGGCCACGATGGGTTTTCACGCTTTCTTCGGTGTAGCGATCATGGGCGGTACCGGGCTGCTGGCCGCGGACTACTTCGGCAACCTGGGCCGGGCCTGGGGCCCTTCAGCGCTGCTGGACCAGCAGATGGGCGGCGCGGTGGCCTGGGGCATCGGCGAGGTGCCCACCTTGCTGGTGGCGATCGGCGTCGCCGTGATGTGGTCCCGTTCCGACGCACGCGAGTCGAAGCGCACCGACCGGGCGGCGGACAGGAATAACAACGCCGATCTCACCGCTTACAACGATATGTTTGCCAAGTTGGCCGAGCGCGATGCCCGGCTGGACGAACGCAGCTCAAAGCTGGAAGGACGCTCATGACCGAAACTGTACGCACCCACCTCCGGGTCCGGGCCTCCGAACTGGTGGGCCGCAACTGGCTCAACACCGGCGGCAAGTCCCTGGACCTGGAATCCCTGCGCGGCAAAATCGTGCTGCTGGACTTCTGGACCTTCTGCTGCATCAACTGCCTGCACGTACTTGACGAACTCCGCCCGCTGGAACAGCGCTACTCCGATGTCCTCGTCACCGTCGGGGTGCATTCTCCCAAGTTCGAGCACGAGGCGGATCCGGTGGCCTTGGCGGCTGCCGTCGAACGTTATGAGATCAGCCACCCAGTCCTCGATGATCCAGAGTTGGACACTTGGAAGGCCTACACGGCCCGGGCCTGGCCCACCCTGGTGGTCATTGATCCAGAGGGCTACATCGTGGCGCACCTCTCCGGTGAAGGCCACGCGGATGGTCTCGCCGTACTGATTCCGGAGCTGATTGCCGAGCACGAAGCCAAGGGCACGCTGCACCGGGGCGATGGCCCCTATGTGGCGCCGGAGCCGACGTCGGGCACCCTGAGGTTTCCGGGCAAGGCGCTGTACCTTCCCGCTGGCCGTGGCGCCGAAGATGCTACGGAAGCAGGTTCCTGGCTCGTCACCGACACCGGGCACCACCGCCTCGTAGAACTCTCCACTGACTTCCAGACTGTGCTTGCCACCTACGGGTCCGGCGAGAAGGGCCATGCCGACGGTAACGCCGCTGCGGCCCGCTTCAACGAACCGCAGGGTCTGGTGCTGCTCCCGGCGGATGCCGCCGCGGCGGCAGGGTACGACGTCGTTATCGCCGATTCCGTGAACCACCGCCTGCGCGGGCTGTCCCTGACCGACGGAGCCGTCAGCACCTTGGCCGGCAACGGTGTGCAACGGCTGCTGGAGACCGGACCGGCCCGGGTGGATGAGGAAGGCGCCGCCTATGGCGCCCGGCTCGAGGCGGATCCGCTGCGCGTTTCGCTCAGCTCGCCCTGGGACGTTGTCTGGTCCAGCAAACTCAACGCCGTGGTGGTCGCCATGGCCGGGGTGCACCAGATCTTCAGCTTCGACCCAAGCTCCGGCGCCGTGTCCATTATCGCCGGCAATGGCCTCGAGGGACTCCTTGACGGCCCGGCGGCGGAAGCATGGTTCGCCCAGTCCTCAGGCCTCGCCGAGGACACCGAGGGCAACATCTGGGTGGCGGACTCGGAAACCTCGGCGCTGCGTAAGCTCATAGTCGGCGACGACGGCGCCATCACCGTCGAGTCGGCCATCGGCAAGGGCCTGTTCGACTTCGGCTTCCGCGACGGGCAAGCCGCCGAGGCCCGGCTGCAGCACCCGCTGGGTGTGACGGTACTGCCGGACGGCTCGGTAGCCATCGCAGACACCTACAACGGTGCGGTCCGCCGCTATGACCCGGTCGCGGGCACCGTCTCCACCCTGGCGCGCGGGCTCTCGGAACCCTCTGACGTGATTGTGGACCACACCCAGGTGGCCGGCGCCGAGCCGCTCCTGGTGGTGGTGGAAGCGAACAAGCACCAGCTGGTCTATGTGCCCATCCCCAAGGAAGCGCAACAGGTGGACGAGGGCGCAGCCCAAACCCAACGGCCCAAGAGCCCGGTGGCGCCCGGGCAGCTTGAGCTCACCGTCCGCTTCACAGCCCCCACCGGCCAGAAACTGGACCACCGCTGGGGCGACCCCACCCAGCTGAAGATCTCCTCCACCCCGCCGGAACTGCTGGTGGCCGGCGGGGGGACTTCGGTGGGCCTGATGCGCACCCTGGAACTAGCCTCCGACGTTCCGGAAGGTGTCCTGCATATTACCGCCCCGCGCCGCTGCCTGCGACGGACCGGAGGAAGCTGACGGCGAGATCCCGGACCACGCCGCCTGCCACCTCTACCAGCAGGACTGGGGTATCCCGGTGCTGCTGCAGGCCGACGGCGACACCGAACTGGTGCTGGACCTGCGCGGGATGGACTGAAGTCCTGGCTGGTGCCGCCGGACGGAATGTGCCCGGTCCTCCGTGCAGGGTGCGGGCGCCCGGGACCAGGATGCAGCGTGTTAGCGGTCAGGCCCGGTGCTAGTAGCTCAGCAGCGGTGTGACCTTGACCGAGTCGGCGTCCACGTCCAGGCGGGTGGTGAAGCTGAAGTCGTGGACGGCGTTCAGTTCGGTGGTTGCCCCGCTAAACAGGTCCACCTGCCGGGCCGTGATCCGCGCCGTGCCGTTCAGCGGGGCAACCACCCAGCGTCCGCCGAACGGTTCGATGCTGATGGTGGGGTATTCGGTGATACTCCAGTCGATCGTGCCGGGAACCACCTGGTTGAAGGTGGTGTGGTAGAACGGACAGTCCGGCTGGAGCTTCTGCTCTTTGTCCGCAGTGTCGGCGCACGTGTCCAGGAACTCCTTGACCTTGGCGTCCACCTCCTGCTTCAGCCCGTCGGTGGCTTCGGTCAGCAGATTCAGCGGAGCGGCGGGGACATCGCGGCCGGAGAGTGTGGCTTTGGTCGGTGCGGCGGAGAAGTACTCACCGGATAGGGACGCCTCGTACTCGCCCGGGTAAAAAGCCGCGAAGGAATTCCTGCCGTTGGGCATGTTCACCGGAACCCCGTTCAGGATCGCCTCGCTGGAGTTGACCACGGTGACGTTCAAGACCGGCAGCGCAGCGGGAACTATAGCCCACTTGTGGAAGAACAACCACTCGGTTCCGGAGCGTTCCAGCAGGAATTCGGTCCGCAGTTGGCTGCCGTCAATCGTGTAGTCAATCGGGACCATAACCTGGTTGCCGCCGCGGTCCTCGGCCGCGCCGTACTTCACGCCGCTGATCCGGGCCGCGGCCGTTTGCAGCGCGGTGCCGTCCAGCATGGCCGCGTTGCTCTGCGGAACGGAAGCATGCAGTAAGCCGAGGGCCTTCCCGCCCTCGCCGTTTTGCAGGGCAGCCAGATACTCCCGGACAGGTTGCTGCGGGCTTGCCAGGGATCCGTTGACCAGATTGACCGTCACGATGCCCCCGGCCACGGCAAGCATCAGGCCCAGCAGCCACCCGGCTGCGATCCTGACCAACGCCTGACTCATTTGCACTTACCATACGTTACCTGCACCCTGCAGGAATTCCCTTGTCGTTAGGGACGCGCCCGGCCCGCACGGATCGCGTGGGCTGGGGACGCCATCCCGCCGGACCTTAGCGGCGGCGCTTCGGGGCGGTACCGAAGACGCCGCGCAGCAGTTCGCGGCCGAGCTGGGTTCCCAGCGAGCGTGCCATGCTTTTCAGTCCGCCGCCAAGGGCGCCACCCAGGACACCGGAAAGGCCGCCGGCGCTGCCGCCGTCCGCCGCCGGACTGCGCTGGGACTGCCGGGGCGACTCGCGGGGCGACTCGCGGGGTTCGCGTGGTTCGGGCGCCGCGGCGGGCCGGCTGCTGGGACGGCCCAGGATTTCCTCCTCGATCCGCCGGGCTTCGGCGTCGACGTCGGTGGTGGCGCCACCGGCGGGAGCCGGGGCAGCGGGTCCCGTATCCGGCGAGGCTTTCCCGGAGATCTTTTCATAGGCGGAGACATTGTCGACGGCGGTGCCGTACTTGGCCAGCAACGCGGAGCCGGCCACGGTGCTGGCAATCAACGCGTCTGCGCTGGGACCCATCACCGATTCCGGGGCGCGCAGCCGGGTGAGTGCGACCGGAGTCGGGGCACCATTCTCGTTCATCACGGTAACGACCGCCTCGCCGATGCCGGCGGAAGTAAGCGTTTCCGCCAGATCGTAATCGCTCACCGGGAAGGTGGAAACGGTGGCTTTGAGCGCCTTGGCATCCTCGGGCGTATAAGCCCGGAGGGCGTGCTGCACCCGGTTCGCGAGCTGCCCCAGGACGTCGGCGGGAACATCCTTGGGGGTCTGGGTGACGAAGAAGATGCCAACACCCTTGGACCGGATCAGTCGCACGGTGGTGGTGATCGCAGCCAGGAACGCCTTCGAGGCGCCGTTGAAGAGCAGGTGGGCTTCGTCCAGGAAAAACACAAGCTTGGGCTTGTCCAGGTCGCCGGCCTCGGGCAGGTCCTCAAACAGATCGGCCAGCAGCCACATCAGGAACGTCGAGAACAGCATCGGTTTGGTCTGCAGGGTGGGCAGCTCCAGACAGGTGATCACGCCGCGCCCGTCCGGGGCGGTGCGCAAAAGTTCGGCGGTGTCGAACTCGGGTTCGCCGAAGAACTTCTCCATACCCTGCGCCTCAAGGGTGATCAGCTCGCGCAGGATAACGCCGGCGGTCGACTTCGAAAGCCCGCCGAGTTCCTCAAGTTCGTCCTTGCCCTCCGCGGACGTGAGGAACTGGATGACCGCGCGAAGGTCCTTGAGGTCGATCAGTTCGAGCTGGTTCTTGTCCGCGAAGTGGAAGACTAGCTGCAGGCTCGATTCCTGCGTTTCGTTGAGCTCCATAATGCGGGAAAGCAGGACGGGCCCAAAGGAGGTGATAGTAGCGCGCACCGGGATCCCGGTGCCGTCGCCGCCCAGGGCCAGGAACTCCACCGGGAACGTTTTGCCGGACCAGGGCTGCCCGATCCCCGCCGTGCGCGTGATGAGTTTCTCGCTGCCGGTGGCGGCTGTAGCCAGCCCGGAGAGATCCCCCTTGATGTCCGCCAGGAATACCGGGACCCCTGCGGTGGAGAGCTGTTCCGCCATCATGTGCAAGGTCACGGTCTTACCCGTGCCCGTTGCCCCGGCCACCAGCCCATGGCGGTTCATCATGGACAACGGGAGCCGGACAGGAGCGTCCTTGTGGACCTCGCCGTCGACGATCGCGGCACCCAGCTCAATCGTGGGCCCCTCAAGGGTATAGCCCTGCTGGATGGTGGCGACTTTGTCTGCGGTGGATTTGATGGCCATGCGGACAGCTTAGCCGGGTCCGGCGGCCCGGACCCGGCTTCAGCGGATGTTGTTTTTATGCTGCTATTCGGCGAGGGCCTTGAGGACTTCCTTCGCCACAGCCTCGCTGGACTGCGGGTTCTGGCCGCTGATCAGGTTGCCGTCGCGCACAACGTGGGAGCTCCAGGCCGCCGCCGTTTCGACGATGGCGCCTTTGTCCTTCAGCTCGTCCTCCACGAACCACGGCGTGTTGGCGCCGGTGCCGCCGTGGAGTTCCTCCTCGTTCGTGAACACGGTGAGGCGGCGGCCGGCGAAAGCAAACGCCCCGGCGTCGTCCGTGGCGCTCAACAGGCCGGCCGGGCCGTGGCAGAACGGTGCGATGACTTTGCCGGCGGCGTTCGCCGCAACCAGGAGCTTGCCAAGGTCCTTGTCCTCGTAAAGGTCGGTCATCGGGCCATGGCCGCCGGGCATAATGACCGCGTCGTAGCCGGCGATGCTGACGTCGGCAAGTACCAGCGGCGCGGACAGCTCAGCGTCGATCGTGGCGATGTAGTCGCGGAATCCGTTCGCCCGTTCCTCGCCGCCCGCGGCCTCGGGTGCGAGGCTGACCTGGTCCACAGTGGGCTTGGCGCCGCCCGGGGTGGTGAGGTGGACGGTGTGCCCGGCGTCGAGCAGGGTCTGATGCGAAACGACCAGTTCCTCAGCCCAGTAGCCGGTGGGGTGTTCGCTCCCGTCGCGCATGGTGAGGGAATCGGCGGCGGATACGACCATCAGGATGTTAGCCATGTCAGGCTCCTGTTCTGCCGGCCACGGGGCCGGCGTTGATAGCGGGGACTTAGTGGGCGGCTTGGAGTTCGGTGTAGGTGGCGTCGTCCAGGACAACGCCGGCAGCGGCCAGGTTCTCTTCGAGGTGTTTGACCGAACCGGTTCCGGGGATCGGCATCATCACGGGGGAGCGGCGCAGCAGCCAGGCGAGGGCCACCTGCGAAGTGGTGGCGCCCAGCCGCTTGGCAGCCTCATCCAGCGGACCGCCGGGCTGAGCAAGTTCGCCCGCGGAGATCGGTGCCCAGGGGATGAATCCGATCCCGTTCTCCTCGGCGTAGTTCAGCACGTCCTCGGAGCTGCGGTCGGTCAGGTTGTAGCGGTTCTGCACGGTGGAAACGGTGAAGTACTTACCGGCCGCTTCGAGCTCTGCGACGCTGACCTGGGACAGGCCCAAGGCCTTCACCTTGCCCTCGTTTTGCAGGTCACGAAGCACAGCGAACTGCTCCTCCGGGTCTACCTTGGGGTCGATCCGGTGAAGTTGGAGCAGATCCAGGGCGTCGACCTTCAGTTTTCTCAGGCTCAGTTCGGTCTGCTGGCGCAGGTATTCGGCCCGGCCCAGCGGCACCCACTCGTGCGGGCCGGTTCGGGTGAACCCGACCTTGGTGGCGATCCGCAACCCCGCCTTGTACGGGTGCAGTGCCTCGGCCAGGATTTCCTCGCTGATATTGGGCCCGTACGAGTCAGCGGTGTCAATGAAGTCGACACCGAGCTCAACCGCACGGCGGACGACGGCGATGGCGGCGTTGCGGTCGGCCGGCTCGCCCCAGACGCCGTCCCCAACAATGCGCATGGCGCCGAATCCCAGCCGGTGGACGGTCCCCAGGTCCTTGAGCACGATCGTGGCGGATGTTTCCGGATGCTGTGAGTTGTTATGGCTCATAGGGGCGGCAACTCCCTGAGCCAGCTGAGTATTCCGGACGCGTCGCAGTGCCGGAGTTTGGCTCCGGCGGACGGGACTGCAACTATTCCCCTCCTTGAGCCTCAGCCCGGAACAACATGGGGGACGCCACAGCTGGGACAGAAATATCCCGGGGCCCGGCGTCGTTGTCCACAGTGTGCCCGCACCGGGATCCGGTGCGGCTACTGAGAGTTCCCCGCTACGAAAGGCCGGCTTTTCCGTGACTGTTCCGCTTTCCATCCTTGACCTGGCAACCATCGGTAAGGGCCAGACGGCGGCCGAGAGCCTGGCGGGAAGCGTGGCCATGGCGCAACTCGCCGAGAAGCTGGGGTACCGGCGCGTCTGGTACGCCGAGCACCACAACATGTCGGCCATCGCCTCGTCGGCCACCAGTGTGCTGATCGCCCACGTTGCCGCGCACACCGAAAGTATCCGCCTCGGCGCCGGCGGGGTGATGTTGCCAAACCACTCCCCGCTGACTATCGCCGAGCAGTTCGGCACCCTCGAGACCCTGCACCCGGGACGGATCGACCTTGGCTTGGGCCGTGCGCCCGGCAGCGACCAGAATACGCTTCGTGCCCTGCGCCGCGACCCGATGTCTTCGGACAGCTTCCCGCAGGACGTGCTGGAACTCCAGGGCTACCTGACCGGCCCCACCCGCATCCAGGGCGTGGAAGCCACCCCGGGCAAGGGCACCAATGTGCCCCTGTACATCCTGGGATCCTCCCTGTTCGGCGCCAAGCTCGCTGCGCAGCTGGGCCTGCCCTACGCCTTCGCCTCGCATTTTGCGCCGAACGCTCTGCGGGACGCCGTAGCCATCTACCGCCGCGACTTCCAGCCCTCCGCGCAGCTGGACGCCCCGCACGTGATTGCCGGCGTCAACGTGATCGCGGCGGATTCCGCAGCCGAGGCGCAGCAGAACTTCCAAGCGACCAAACGCGCCCGGGTCTCACTTTTCTTCGGCAACGGCCGCGAATTCAGCGACGACGAGGCGGACATGGTCCTGGAGTCGCCGCAGGGCCAGCACATCGCCCAGATGATGAAGTACTCGGCCGTGGGCACCCCCGACGCCGTGTTGGAATACCTGGACGGATTCGCCGCGCATGCTGACGCCGACGAGCTGATCGTCGCGCACCAGAGCAATGCCACCGATTCCAGGCTGCGTTCGGTACAGCTCCTGGCCGACGTCGCAGGACTTGTGCGGGTCTAGGCTCCGGCGTCCAGCCACCGTCGGCGTCCGATGCGGGTCCCGGCAGTTGCGGAATTTACATAACTGCAACCGCCGGGACACCCGAAGGAAACCGGGTGCAGCGAATACTGGGAGTACGCCCGGCAGCGGGCGCACTCAAGGCAGGCATGGGGGACCAACCAAAGGACTCCGCACATGCCCACTCCGCTCAACCAGTCCCTGGCGGACTCTGCCCTCCTGACGAAGTCCCTGCCGCTGGGCCTGCTCCGGGCCTTTGTCCAGACCAACGCCGCCGACGACGGGCTGACGCCGCAACTCCTGGCGGAACTTAAGATCCTGGCCCGCACCCCGGCGCTGCTCGTGGCGTGCAACTACGGCGGGACCCTGTGCGCGGCGGAAGGCATTTCCACCGAGACCCTGCCGCTGGGCAGCGCGGCGATTGCCCTCCGTGCGCTGGCGGCGCTCCCCAACACCCATGCCGCCGTCATCTCGGGGCGTTCCCTGCGCGACCTGGCCGCAGTCTCCCGGCTCCCGGCCGAGGTCCACCTGGTCGGCTCGCACGGTGCCGAGTTCGACATGGGTTATGCCCACGGCCTGTCCCTGGCCACCGAATCCGTGTTGCAGCAAGCCAGCCAGGCCCTTGCCGAAACTGTGGGCGCCTACCGGGGAATCACCATCGAACGGAAACCCGTCGCCGTGTCGGTGCACACCCGCCCGGCAGCTGCCGACGTCGTTGCACTCGCCACCGCGCAAGCGCAGGTGATAGCCCGCGCGCATGGGCTGGCCCTGATTGTGGACGGTTCGGTGCTGGACCTTTCCGTGGTGGAACCGGCCAAGGCAGGCGCCCTGGAACAGTTGCGCTCCATGCTCGGCGTCAGCGCAGCCCTCTACGCGGGAGACGCCGCGAGCGATGAGCTGGCAATGGCGACGTTGCGCGGGCCGGACATGGCGCTGCGGGTGGGGGCGGGACCCACCCTGGCGCCGCATCGGCTTCCGGACCCCGAGTCCTTCGCCCGGGTGCTGGCCATCCTCTTTGAACTGCGGCGGGCCTGGCTCTTCGGAGAGGACGCCGTCGGACTGGAGCGGCATTCCATGATCGGCAACGGCTCGTCCACTGCCCTTATCACCCCGGATGCCAAAATCTGCTGGATGACCCACCCGCTGCCGGATTCCGGATCGCTCTTTGCGCATCTGCTCGGCGGCGACGCTGCCGGCCACTTTTCGGTCGAACCGGTCAAGGTCTCGCAGGTCCTGGGGCAGCGCTATGTGGACAGCACGATGATCGTGGAAACCCGCTGGGCCGACGTGACAGTCACCGACTACCTTGAACCGGCGCCGGAGGGTGTCACCAGCCTGGTCCGGGTGCTTTCCGGAACGGGGACTGCGCGGATTGTCTTTGCGCCCCGTCCGGACTATGCCAACGCGCCCTTCAGCATGGCGGCCCGTGGATCAGAGCTGCACGTGGTGGGGACCGCCGACCCGATGATCCTGCTTGCCCCAGGTGCCAGCTTCAGGATCACCTCCGACGGCCGCCACGCCACCGCGACAGCAGAGGTTGAGTTGCGGCACGGTCCGGTGGTGCTGAACCTGCGCTGCGGCGACACGGAACTCCACCGCGCGGCGCCGCCCGAGGAAAACTCCCGCCGTGCCGCCGTCGCGCATCATTCCCGGCGTTGGGTGCAGGCGCTGCAGTTGCCCGCGGTGAAACCGTCCCTGGTCCGCAGGTCCGCCCTGGTGCTCCGGGCCCTGGTGCACGAGCCCACCGGTGCGGTGCTGGCGGCGCCCACCACCTCCCTGCCGGAGGGGATCGGCGGCACGCGGAACTGGGACTACCGGTATTGCTGGCTGCGGGACGGCTCGATGACGGTTAACGCGCTGGTGGACCTCGGCTCGACGTCGGAGGCTGAGGGGTTCCTGGCCTGGCTGGGCCGGATCCTTGCCCACTCTCCGGGCCCGGAGTGGCTGCACCCGCTGTATTCGGTTACCGGGGCTCCGCTGTCAACCGAGGCTATTATCGAGAGCCTGCCCGGTTACGCGGGCTCCCGGCCGGTGCGGATCGGCAATGCCGCCGACCACCAGGTGCAGCTTGACGTCTTCGGGCCGATCGCCGAGCTCATCGATGCCCTGAGCGCGCGGCAGGGGGAACTGGCCGAGGCCCATTGGGAGCTGATGGTCCAGATGGCGGCTGCCGTCCTAACCCGCTGGCAGGAGGCGGACCACGGAATCTGGGAAGCCCGGCGGGCGCCCCGGCACCACATATATACCAAGGTGATGTGCTGGGTGGCTCTGGACCGGGCGCTGCGCACGGCCGCCCGGCACGGACGGACGCCGCTGCCGCAGTGGGCGTCCACTGCGGCGCTCATCCGGGACGAAGTCCTGCGCGAGGGCTGGGATGAGAGCGCCGCGTCCTACACGGTGGCCTACGACAGCCCGGATCTGGACGCTGCGGTGCTGCACATTGGGCTCTCCGGCCTCCTGGACGTCGCGGACCAGCGCTTCCTGGACACCGTCACGGCGGTGGAACGGGAGCTGCGGGTGGGCCCCACGGTGTTCCGCTACCGCTACGACGACGGGCTGCCCGGACTGGAGGGCGGCTTCCACATCTGCACCACCTGGCTCATTGAGGCGTACGTGGCGGTGGGGCGCATCGAGGAGGCATGGGACCTGTTCGACCAGCTGGTCAATCTTTTTGGGCCGACCGGGCTGCTGCCGGAGGAGTACGATCCGGGCACCGAAACGCACTTGGGAAACCATCCGCAGGCTTACTCGCACCTGGGTTTCATCCGGTGCGCCCGTCTGCTTGACGCGCTGCCGAAGAACTAGGTTCCGGACCCCGATATCCCTATTCGCAGGCAACCCCGTCGCGGTCGCCGTCCATCTGCTCGCGGTAGCCCGGCTGGCCGGATCGCAGCGGCGCGGCCCCGGCCGCCCGGGCAGCGGCGCAGTTCGCGTAGAACACGGCCGCCGGCGCCGGCGCCGGCGCTGCGGGGCCCGGGGCGGCGGGAGCTGGCGCCGCCCGGGCCGGCATGTTGGGGGTGGCCGTACCTGTGCCGGCAGGGATTGTTGTGTCCGGGCAGCCGCCCAGGATCCGTGCCATCGCATCATGCTCGGCCTGGGTGATCCACAGGCCGTAGCCGGACTTGACGGAGATCTGCCGGGCAACATAGTCGCAGCGGAAGGCTTTGTTTGGCGGCAGCCAGGTGGCGGCGTCGCCGTCGCTCTTTTGCTGGTTGTTGGGGCCGTCCACCGCGAGCAGGTTCAGCGGGTCGTTGGCGAGGGACAGCCGCTGGGCCGCGGTGAGTTGCTGGGCGCCCTTTTGCCAGGCGTCGCTGAGGGCCACCACATGGTCAATCTGCACGGCGGCGCTGGTGGTGCTGCCGCGGAGGAAATTGATCAGGGTCCCCGTGTACGGGTCGTTCAGGACGCCGGAGAGGACCACACACTCCCCGGTGCCGGGCTTGAGGGCGAGGGCCGTCAGGTCCCGGCGCAGCACGTCGTTGCGGGTGTCGCACCCGTTGCGGTCGACGTCGGCCCAGGCCTGGCCGAACTCTTCGCGTGAGTAACCCGTCTTGGGTGCCCGGCCCTTGACCGGAATCGTGGCCAATTCGTCAAGGGCGTTGCCGGCGGGCGGGCCAGCGGTGGTGTCCGCGGGCGAGGTGGCCGGCGCCGGGGTCCCTGGCCCCGCCTGTGCTGTAGCGCCCGCGGTGGCCGCCGGGGCGGCAGCCGGACCGGTCCCGGGTGCGGCGCAGGCCGTGGCCGAGACCAGCAGCAGTCCTGCCAGCCCGGCAACGATCCAGTCGACGGCGCCGGGTGCGCCGCTGCTGCGCGTTCTGAGTGTGTGCATCTTGTCCCCATTTTGTGCTGGTGCCCCGGATCTCCGCGGACCGGCCAAAGCCGGTCCCAGCCTACAGGCGCGGGAAACAACCCCGGGCACGGCCTGGCCGGTATCAGGCGAGGAGCAGTGCCACGCAGATCATGGCGGGCACGGCAACGACTGTGGTGACGAGCACGGTGTCCTTCGCGACCGTGAGCCCGGTCTGGTAGCGGCTTGCGGCAACGAACACGTTCTGCGCCGTGGGCAACGCCGACGTGACCACCACCGCAAAAAGCGCTTGCTCTTCCATGCCAAGGAGGAAGCGCGCGAAAACGTAAGCCAGCGCGGGATGCACAACGAGCTTGAACCCGCTTGCCAGCAGGGTGTCGAGACGCCGGCCCGCCGAGGCCTGCAGGGGCCGGGACCCATTGAGGCTCATGCCAAAGGCGATCAGCATGGCCGGAATCGCGGCGCCGCCGATCAGGTGGATTGGCTGCATCACGAGATCGGGGACCCGCCAGCCGGTCCCCGCCACGAGCAGTCCGAGTCCGGAGCCCACGATCATCGGATTTCGCAGGATCATCAGCCCGAAACCCAGCGGTGTGGTCCGGTGGTTGCTTGTCGTGGCGTCGAGGGCCATCAGGAAAAGCGGCGTAAAGAAGGCCAGCTGGAAGATTAGCAGGGGAGCCACGTAGCTGGCGTCGCCAAGGACGAAGACGGCGATCGGGATGCCTAGGTTGGCGGAATTGGCCAGCGAGGCGCCCATCGAGGACATCAGCGATTCCGGTACGGAACGCTTCAGCAGGACGCGGACAATGACGAAGAAAAGCGCCGCCGTGGTGGTGGCACCGGCCGCTGTGACCAGCAGGGGCGCCGCGAAGACGTCGTCCAGACGAGCCTTGCCGAGCGTTTCGAAAAGCAGTGCGGGGCTGGCAACAAAGAAGGTCAGCGCACTGAGCACGGAGCGGGCGTTCGTACCCAGGATCCCGCGCCGGCCGACGAACATGCCCACCAGGATGATGCACCACACCACAAAGAATCCGGCGAGAACGCCTAGCATGTGGTGGCCGTCGGCGTCAGGGATAGGGTGGCAGTCACCTGCCAAGAGTAATCAGCTTTATTTACTCCTGACGCCTGTTACGGCGTAGACACTCCGCCGGCGCGGCGGCTCGGCGTCAGCTCAGCGTGGCGTTATCCAGCGCGAACGGCGGACGCATGGTCCCCGGCGTATGAGCCTCCGCGGGGTCGGTGCCGATCTGGACGATGTTGTTGTCCTTATCCACATGGACCACCTTGGGACGATAGGCCTTGGCCTCGTCCGTGGTCATTTGGGCGTAGGTGATCAGAATGATGATGTCGTTCTCGTGCATCAGGTGTGCGGCGGCACCGTTGATGCCGATGACCCCGGAACCGCGCTCGCCGGCGATTGTGTACGTCTCAAGCCGGGCACCGTTGGTGACGTCGACGATGGATACCAGCTCGCCGGGAAGGATGTCGGCGGCGTCCAGCAGATCCAGGTCCACGGTGACCGATCCGACGTAGTGGAGGTCCGCGTGCGTGACCGTGGCGCGGTGGATTTTGGACTTGAATATTGTGCGGTTCATAACGTCACCATTCTAGCGCCGGTCCGCTGGCGGCGCTGTGCGCCAGCCGGGGCCGACCCGCCATATTACGGGCCCGCGGGCGGGATGGACGCGGCGGTCTCGGCCAGGATCTCTCGCGCGGCCAGGATTGCCGGGCGCTTGACGCTGGAACGCCGCACCGAAGTGAAGATGGTCCGGTGCGGATCACCCGGCAGGGTGATCAGGTCCGCCGTCGTGCCTCTTCCGGTCCAGACGAGGTCCGGCATAAGGGCCACGGCGTTGCCGGATTCGATCAGCCGGATCTGCGCCTGCAGGTCAGCCGTTTCGAACCGGACGTCGGGCTCAAAGCCGGCGCTGCGGCAAGCCTGCTCTGCCCAATGCCGCGACGCGGCCCCGCGGGGTTCCATCACCCACGCCATCCCGGCGGTCTCCGCGAGGGACGTTATCGCCGCGCGGTCGGCGGCGGCGGGCGGAACCGCGAGGCGGATCGCATCGCCTGTGAGCCGGACGCGGTCGAGCTCGGCATACCGGGGTGCTGCGTGTCCGGGGTACTGCTCGGCAATCACCAGGTCGAAATCGCGGGCCCACGTTTCGTGAAGTGCCGTTTCGGGTTCCTGCTGGGTCATTTCAACCCTCACCTCGGGATAGCGTGAGGACATACGGGTGAGCGCGTCAGGCATCAGTGCCAGCGCCGCGGACTGGAAAACGGCCATCCGAACAGTGCCGGTCACTGTCGTGAGGGAGGCTGCCAGGTCCGCCTCGGCCTGTTCCAGCGTTTCCAGCAAATGGGCCGTGTGGGCTACCAGGACTTCGGCCTGCGGGGTGAGCTGAACCCGGCGACCGGTTTTGCGAAGCAGTTCGACGCCGGCCTCCTTTTCCAGCAGTGCCAGCTGCTGCGACACCGACGACGGGCTGTACTGCAGCGCTTCCGCTACCGCGACGAGGGTGCCGCGGATCTTCAGTTCGCGCAACAGGCGCAATCGCCGGACATCCAGCATCGCTATTCCTTTGTGAAATCTAATGGTTATTGATTAGGAGAATTCACTTTATCTAATGCAATCCGGCTTGCATACTGTTGTCGTTGAGTTACCCCCATCACAGGGTGGGTTGATGGGTGCCACACCAAACGGGAGACCCTGAAAATGAACGCACAAGACATGACCAGGTCGATCTTGCGACGCAAGCCAATCGACGACATCGAGGAAGAAAGCCTTCATAGCGGCCTCTTCAAGAGCCTTGGGCTATGGCAACTGACGGCCATCGGCGTCGGCGGTATCATCGGCGTCGGCATCTTCTCCCTGGCAGGCCTGGTGGCCCATGGCAGCGAGTCCGAACCCGGCGTCGGACCGGCCGTACTGTTTTCCTTCCTGATCGCGGGCCTCGCCTCCGCGGCTGCCGCGCTGTCCTACGCGGAATTCGCCGGAATGATCCCCCGGGCCGGCTCGGCATACACGTACGGCTACGTGGCCCTCGGGGAAATCATCGGCTGGTTCATCGGCTGGGACCTGCTGCTGGAGTACATTGCGATCGTGGCTGTTGTGGCCATCGGCATTTCCGGGTATTTCGATGCGTTCCTGACCGGCATCGGCGTGCACATGCCCGCCTGGATGACCGCGACGCCGGACGAGGGCACCGGGGGAATCATCAACCTCCCGGCGATCGCCGTCTGCCTGCTCGTGACCTGGATCCTGTCCCGCGGCACCAAGACCTTTGGCCGCTTCGAACTTGTAGCCGTCGGGATCAAGGTGGTCCTGATCCTGTTCATCATCGGCCTGGGCATCTTCTACATCGACACGGGGAACTACAACCCGTTTATGCCCAGCGGCTTCGGTCCGGTGGTGGCAGGCGCGGCCACCGTGTTCTTCGCAGTGTTCGGATACGACGCCATGAGTACCGCAGCGGAAGAGGCGACCGACGGCAAGAAGCACATGCCGAAGGCCATCATTATGTCCCTGATCATCGCGATGCTCCTGTACGTTGCCGCCACCCTGGTGCTCACCGGCATGCAGAACTTCAAGGACATCGACCCCAAGGCAGGCTTCGCCTCCGCGTTCAACGGTGTGGGCCTGCCGGTCATCGCCACGATTATCTCGGTCTTTGCCGTGCTGTCGATCCTGACCGTGATGCTCACCTTCCTGCTCGGCGTCACCCGCGTCTGGTTCTCGATGAGCCGCGACGGCCTGCTCCCCGGCTGGTTCGCCAAGACCGACCGCCACGGCACCCCGCAGCGCGTGACCTGGATTGCCGGCGTCGCTTCGGCACTGCTGGCCGGGGTATTCCCGATCAAGGCAGTCGCCGACCTGACCAACATCGGTATCCTGGCCGCGTTCGTCGTCGTCTGCTTCTCGGTGATCGTGTTCCGCTACAAAAAACCCGACGCCCCGCGCACCTTCCGGCTGCCGCTGATGCCCCTCGTTCCGGCCTTCGGTGTACTGGCTTCCGGGTTCCTGATGTTTCAACTGCACTGGGAGACCTGGCTGCGATTCGGCGTCTGGCTCGTCGTTGGTCTTGTCATCTACTTCGGCTACGGCCGAAAGCACTCACTGATGAATCCCGACAGCCCCCGCCACGAAGAAGCCGTGGAGATGCAGCGCCACATCGGCTAGCCCCGACGCTCCCTCAGCTCCGGTCGTGTTTCTCCGGACGCTCCCTCAGCTCCGGTCCACGACCGGCGAACCCTCTCTCATCTTGTGGGAGAGGGTTTCGTGGTTTCGAGACGGAGGTGAGGGAGGGCCGTGCGAAAGTGCGCAGGAGGTGAGGGAGGGCCGTGCGAAAGTGCGCAGGAGGTGAGGGAGGGCCGTGCGAAAGTGCGCAGGAGGTGAGGGAGGGTCGTTTGGCGGGGCGGGCAAAACGTTCGATTTTCTGACCAGTATTGCTCGAAAAACATCGCTTTATCTTATGAAAATCCGGTCGCATACTGAATCAAGAACGGTCCACATTTTTGAGAAAGAACGAGTGCAGCCATGACCAACGTTTCAACGGAGTCCGGTGTGAAGGCCGGCAACGCGGCCGAGCAGACAACCTTTTCGGACGACTCTGCGGTCCTCGAGGCCACCGCCCTGTCGGAAGAGACGATCGGGTTGGTGCGTCGCTGGCTGTCCGCGGCGGCAAGCGTTCCGGTTGATGCCTCGGCTGCCCAGCTCGCCGGGGTGTTGAAGGACCCGAACGGCCTCGACTTCACTGTCGGATTCGTCGACGGCGTCGTCCGTCCCGAGGACCTGGGAGTTGCAGCGCGGAACCTCGCGGCGCTGGCACCCAAGGTACCCGCTTTCCTGCCCTGGTACATGCGAAGCGCCGTCCGGCTCGGCGGCACCATGGCCCCGCTGCTGCCGCGCTTGGTTATCCCGATCGCACGCCGGGTGCTGCGTGAGATGGTGGGGCACCTGATCGTTGACGCGACCCACGCCAAGCTCGGTCCCGCCATCGCGAAGATCCGCAAGGACGGCATCAAGCTCAACGTCAATCTCCTGGGCGAGGCAGTGCTCGGTGAGCACGAGGCCTCCCGCCGGCTTGAGGGCACCCATACGCTCCTTGCCCGTCCGGACGTTGACTACGTCTCGATCAAGGTTTCCTCGACGGTCGCCCCGCACTCGCCGTGGGCGTTTGATGAGGCCGTGGAGCATGTGGTGGAGAAGCTGACCCCGCTGTTCACCAGGGCGGCGTCCTTCCCGGTGGCGAAGTTCATCAATCTGGACATGGAGGAATACAAGGATCTGGATCTGACCATCGCGGTCTTCACCCGGATCCTGGATAAGCCCGAGTTCAAGAACCTGGCGGCCGGAATTGTGCTCCAGGCCTACCTCCCGGACGCGCTGTCCGCGATGATCAGGCTGCAGGACTGGGCTGCCGAGCGCCGCGCCGGTGGGGGTGCCGCGGTCAAGGTCCGTGTGGTCAAGGGCGCGAACCTGCCGATGGAGCAGGTCGAAGCGTCACTGCATGACTGGCCGCTCGCCACCTGGGGAACGAAGCAGGATTCGGATACCAACTACAAGCGCGTCATCAATTACGCGCTGCACCCGGACCGGATCGGCAACATCCGGATCGGTGTGGCCGGTCATAATCTCTTCGATATTGCGTTCGCCTGGCTGCTGGCCAAACAGCGCGGTGTGGAGTCCGGGATCGAGTTCGAGATGCTGTTGGGGATGGCCCAGGGCCAGGCGGAAGCAGTCAGGAAGGACGTCGGTTCGCTGCTGCTCTACACACCAGTGGTGCACCCGGCCGAGTTCGACGTCGCGATTGCGTACCTGATCCGCCGCCTCGAGGAAGGCGCCAGCCAGGAAAACTTCATGTCCGCCGTGTTCGAACTCGGGGGAACTCCCCAGAAAGCAGATCCCTCTTCGAGCGAGAGAAGGAGCGCTTCCTCGCCTCCCTCGCCGACTTGGACGGCACGGTGCCGGGCCCGAACAGGCGGCAGAACCGCGCCCTCCCGGCCATGCCGATGCCGCGCGACGCTTTTGCGAACACCCCGGACACCGATCCGTCGCTGCCGGCGAACCGCGATTGGGGCCGGGCCATCCTGGAGCGGGTTCCGCACTCGACCCTGGGCAACGCCGCCGTGGAAGCGGCCACCATCCATGACGAGGCTAGCCTCGAGACCGTCATCGCGACCGCCGTGGCGAAAGGCAAGGCCTGGGGCGCACTGTCCGGAGCCGAGCGGGCCGAAATCCTGCACCGCGCCGGCGACGTCCTGGAATCCCGCCGCGCTGAACTGCTTGAGGTCATGGCGAGCGAGACCGGCAAGACCATCGACCAGGGTGACCCCGAGGTCAGCGAGGCGGTTGACTTCGCGCACTACTACGCCGAATCAGCCCGCAAACTCGACGACGTCGACGGCGCCACCTTCGTGCCGGCCACACTCACGGTCGTGACGCCGCCGTGGAACTTCCCGGTGGCCATCCCGGCCGGCTCTACCCTCGCGGCCCTGGCCGCAGGCTCCGCCGTTGTTATCAAACCCGCCCGGCAGGCTTGCCGCAGCGGCGCAGTGATGGTCGAGGCCCTGTGGGAAGCCGGCGTCCCCGAGGGACGTCCTGACCATGGTTCAGCTCGGCGAGCGGGAGCTGGGCCGGCAGCTGATCGGCCACCCCGCGGTGGACCGGGTGATCCTCACCGGCGGCTACGAAACGGCCGAATTGTTCCGTTCGTTCCGCCCGGACCTGCCGCTGCTGGCCGAGACCAGCGGTAAGAATGCCATTATTGTGACCCCGAGTGCGGACCTCGACCTCGCCGCCAAAGACGTCGCATACTCCGCGTTTGGCCACGCCGGGCAGAAGTGCTCCGCGGCCTCGCTGGTGATTCTCGTCGGCTCGGTGGCGAAATCCAGGCGCTTCCACCACCAGTTGGTCGACGCCGTGACGTCCCTGCAGGTCGGGTACCCGGAGGATCCGGCCAGCCAGATGGGCCCGATCATCGAACCCGCCAACGGCAAGCTGCTGAGCGCCCTCACCACACTCGGCGAAGGCGAGTCCTGGGCAGTCGAGCCCCGGAAACTTGATGACACCGGCAGGCTCTGGAGCCCGGGCGTGCGCAACGGCGTGCGCCGCGGCTCATATTTCCACCTCACCGAATTCTTCGGCCCCGTGCTTGGGGTTATGACCGCGGACACCCTGGACGAGGCAATCGCGATCCAGAACCAGATCGACTACGGCCTGACGTCCGGTCTGCACTCCCTGGATCCGGAGGAAGTGGGCTTGTGGCTTGACACCGTCCAGGCGGGCAACCTGTACGTCAACCGCGGCATCACCGGCGCCATTGTGCAGCGCCAGCCCTTCGGCGGCTGGAAGAAATCCGCCGTCGGCGCCGGCACCAAGGCCGGCGGTCCGAACTACCTGACCGGACTCGGCACCTGGACCAGCAAGCCCAGCTCCGCAGCCCAAAGTACCGAACCCGGGCACCCCGGCGTCCAGCGGATCCTGCAGGCTGCCCGGAGCGAGATGGCCGCCGTCGAGTTCGAATCATTGCAGCGTGCACTGGGCTCGGACGCCCGCGCCTGGGCGGACGAGTTTGGCACCGCCAAGGACGCCACCGGGCTGGCCGCCGAGCGGAACATCTTCCGCTACCGGCCCCTGCCCGTCACCATCCGCCGCTCCGACGCTGAACCCCTCACCCACCTTGTACGGACCGTCGCGGCCGGAGTCCTCGCCGGCTCAACCCTGACGGTGTCCACCGGCGAGGCGCTCCCCGCCAAGCTGCACACGGTCTTCTCCGGCCTCGGCATCGACACCACGGTGCAGAACGACGCCGACTGGCTCGCCGCCGCGAAGACAACAACAACCACAAGGATCAGGCTCCTTGGCGGCAACCACACAGTCCTGGCCCAGGCCACCGGCGGACGCCCCGATCTCGCCATCTACCACCAGCCGACTACCGAATCTGGACATGTTGACCTGTTGCCCTTCCTGCACGAGCAAGCCATCAGCATCACCGCCCACCGGTTCGGCACCCCCAACCACATCACCGACGCACTGATCTAAGGCATTGCCTCCCGGGAGGCGGATTCGAACGAGCCGGGCGACCACCCTCCAATAGTGGTCGCCCGGCTCATTGATTTTGGGGGCGCGGATTACCCCGGACTGGACTCAGCCGAAGTACCAGCCTGGCGGAACCCACGAGGCAGGAACCGCATGGGCGGAGAAGTCGTCGCATCCGGAGCAGAAGTAGGTGACTTCGCCCAGCTTGTTGATGGAGCCGTCCCTCCGGTGCGTGGCAGGAACAAATGTCTCAAGGTAGATGAACTCGTCGTTCCCGCAGCGTTCGCAGAACGGGCTGCCCACATAGTCGGCCTCAACAAGGGTGGGCGGGTGAGGGTTCAGCTGGCCCCCGCGGGGGTGGTGGGCGGCTGAGCCGCGGTGTACGGCTTGGGAGAGCGGGCTCGCAGTCTTCAGGCCACCGCCTGACGATACTGCGGTGAGCGGACTGTGGTGGGGGTTATTGGCTGGCGTCATTGTCGGCCTATCCCGAACGCCTCCGGAAGTCGCCGTGCGGCAGACCCAAGGACAGCATCCGTATGTTGAATCGATGTTGTTGGCCGCTGCTTGACCGTTAACGTACTCAGGATATGCCACGAATCCGGGTGGATCAATGGCATGCGTAAGTATGCAATCCAAGTAGGTACAGCGCCGGGTCGCGTAGGCCGCAACGGATCGGCGCAGGCGCTGGGCAGGTATCCCCGGCTGCGCCGCTGCTTCCGGCCCCGACGCCGGCGGGTCCGTTCAGGCGGAGCGCTTCAGCGGCCGGCCCGCGATCGTCTGGGTCAAGGCCTCAATCACCTCGGTGTTGGCCAGCGGATTTCGGATCAGGGTGAAGTCCACGTCGCCCACCGGGGGCAGGTCGAAGCGCCGGGTGATGATCTTGAGGTCCTCCGGCACCAGCGAGGACGGCATGACTGCCACCCCGATCCCGGCCCGGACCGCGGCCAGCACCCCGCTGATCTGCCGGGTTGTGCAGGTGATCCGCCAAGTCCTGCCAGCGGACTCCAACGCGTCGATGGCCAGCTTCCGGCTGAGGCTGGGGGCGGGGTAGGCAATCAGCGGCACCGGCTCGGTCGGATCCAGCGAGGTCTGCTCCAAGCCGACCCAGGCGAACGAGTCCTGCTGCACGACCGTGCCGTCCTTGGCCCCGGCAACCCATTTGACGAAGACCAGGTCCAGTTGGCCGGCATTGAGCCGCTTGTAGAGCTGGTCGCTTTGGCCCACTGTCAGTTCCAGGTTGATCTGCGGATAGACCTGCCGAAACTCCCGCAGGATCCGCGGGAGCCCGGTGATGGCCAGGTCGTCGGCGGTACCGAAGCGCAGCCGCCCGCGCATGGCCGATCCGGAGAAATAGCGTGCCGCCGCATCATGGGCGGAGAGGATGCTCCGGGCGAAACCTGCCATCGCGTCCCCGTTGTCGGTGAGGCGCACGTCCCGGGTGTCCCGCGCCACGAGGACCCGTTTTGCGGCGGTCTCCAGCTTGCGGACATGCTGGCTGACCGTCGGCTGTGCCAGGCCCAGCCGTTCCGCGGCCTTGGTAAAGCTCAGAGTCTCAGCCACGGCCAGGAAGGACCGCAGCTGGGCAGGTTCAAACATGAGGCCTCCCGGGCCGTGCGCGCGTTCCCGCATCCCATTGCGTTACGTAATGCGAGTTATGCGGTGAATAAGCTTCCACAATCTATTGCGGCCAGCTTAGCGTTAAGGCATCCCCATTCACCCCGCTCCCTTGAGGACATTCCGTGGCACCCCCACCGCCGTTAGAGGCCACCGTCACCGCACTGCCAGACGCCGTTACCCAGCCTGTCGCCGTCGTAAGCCAAAGGCTGCCGTGGCGCCACACCTTCATATCGTTGAAGGTCCGCAATTTCCGCATCTTCGCGATCGGCCATTTCATCGCCGTCATCGCCCTCTGGATGCAGCGGATTGCGCAGGACTGGCTGGTCCTCCAACTCTCCGGTTCCGTCACCGCCGTCGGGATCACCGTCGCCCTGCAGTTCCTGCCATCGCTGTTTCTGGGGCCGTGGGCAGGGATGATGGCGGATCGGTTCGCGAAGCGCAGGATCCTGATGCTGTGCCAGTCAGTGGCGGCGGCGCTGGCGGCCGTTCTCGCCGGACTGGCGCTCAGCCAGCGGATTGAGGTGTGGCACGTCTACGTCATCGCCCTGGCGTTGGGCCTGGTGACCGTGCTGGACCAGCCCGCGCGGCAGGTCTTTGTCAACGAACTCGTGGGCCCGGCCTATCTCCGGAACGCCATCAGCGTGAATTCCACAACGTTCCAGCTCGGCGGGCTGATCGGACCCGCGCTCGCCGGCCTGCTGATCACCGCGGTGGGTGCCGGCTGGGCATTCGCCGCGAACGCCGTCGCGTGCTGCTCGACAGTTGCCATGCTGCTCACGTTGCGGAAGGACCAGCTGCACACCAGCGCACCCGTGCCCAAGCGCAAGGGAATGCTGCGTGAAGGGCTGAACTATGCGCTGAGCAAACCAACCATCTACTGGCCGTGGCTGATGGCGGCCTTCGTCGCTGTGTTCGCGATGAGCCTGCCGGTGTTGCTTGCCGCTTTCGCGGACCGGGTGTACGACGTCGGCGCCGGCGGCTACGGGGTGCTCAACGGGACGGTGGCCCTCGGGGCGCTGGCCGGGGCTATCACCTCCGCCCGCCGGCGTGAGCTGCGGCTGCGTTCGGTGATGCTCGCCGCAGGAATGTACGGGCTTATGCTCTGCTTGGCGGCGCTGGCGCCTTCCATCGAATGGTTCGCGGCGGCGATGGTGCTGGCCGGGTTCTGGTGCCTGATGTTCCTGACCGCCGCCAACCAGTTGGTCCAGATCAGCTCAAACATGGCAATCCGTGGACGCGTGATGAGCCTGTACATTATGGTCCTGATCGGCGGGCAGGCCATTGGCGGGCCCATGCTCGGCTGGCTGGCAGAGCACGTGGATCCGCACACGGCCATCCTGGTTTCCGGCGCGGTACCGGCCCTGGCAGCCGCGACGGTCGCCGTTGTGCTGGCCCGCCGCGACCAGCTGATGCTCCGGGTGGACCTGCGGGACCGGCGCAGACTCGTCAAGATCGTCCGCAGGGCTGCCGGTCCGGCGACAGGGCAGTACCCGGGCGGGCGGCCGGCTGCCGCCACACCCTAACGTTGCGCACGGCAGATCGAGGGCCGCTGCGTGGATCCGCGCAGCGGCCCTCGGTTTTTGTAGCGGAAACCCCGGCCGGTCAGCCTGCCAGCGGGCCGTGCGGGTACGCCGGATGCCGTTGCTGGAACTGAAGTACGTCCGGGTTGAGGACGACGCCGTCGCGGACCTCGATGGCGCGCCGGATGGTCTCGTTCGCGGCCCACTCCTCGGGTCCGCTGATCACGGTTTCCAGGAAGGGCAGCAGCGCCTCGCTGATTTCCCAACTGGCGGAATTCCACAGGTAGGACGGGCTGTGGTCCACGCCGTAGTAGGCGATATGGTCCCCGACGGTGAACATCGGCTCGGCAAACGTGGTGCTTTTCGCCCAGCTGAAGCCCATACCCTCATCGCAGGACACGTCCACGATCAGGCTCCCGGGCCGGAACTTGTCGAGATCCTCCGTGCGCAGATACGTCAGTGGTGCGTTCGGATCCTGGAGTGTGCAGTTGACGACGATGTCCGTCCCGGCGAGGAACGGTGCGAGCGGCACACGGCCGCGCTCGGTGATGACTTCGCTCAGAAACGGCGCCTTGTCGCTGTGGTCGAACTGCGCGATCCGCACCGAATGGATGGGGGAGCCAACCGCGGCAACCCCGCGGTTGGTCAGGACCTGGACGTCGTGTACGCCATGGGCGTTCAGCGCCGTGACCGCACCGCGCGCCGTGGCCCCGAAGCCGATCACCACTGCGCTCAGCCGGCGGCCGTAGTCTCCGGTGGAACCAGTTAGGCCCAGGGCGTGCAGCACCGAACAGTAACCGGCCAGTTCGTTGTTCTTGTGGAACACGTGCAAGCCGAAGCCGCCGTCGCTGGCCCAGTGGTTCATCGCCTCGAACGCTATCAGCGTGAGCTTTTTGTCGATCGCCAGTTGGGTGATGGCACGGTCCTGGACGCAGTGCGGCCAGCCCCAGAGGACCTGACCGTCCCGGAGTTCGGCAAGGTCTTCGGGCTGCGGTTTGGGCAACAGGACGACGTCGGCCTCGGCGAGAAGCTGGGCGCGTGGGACGATGCGCCCCACCAGTGGTGCCAGATGGGCATCCGAGACGCCGAAGCGCTCGCCGTAGCCCTCCTCCAGAATGAGCTGCCGCTGGAGTTCCGGGGCTATGCGGTCCAGGTGGAGAGGGTGGATCGGGAGGCGCTGCTCGTCAGGTTTCCGGGTGCTGGCAAGCACTCCGAGGGTAAGACGGTTCGTCGGACCGCTCACTTTTTCTTCGGACTGGCCGGCTTCGAGCCGGTCGCCTTGTCCAGGGAGCTTGGCGGCAAAGCGGCGGTCCTTTTATCGGCACGCTTTTCCTTCAGGGATTTCCCGGATTTCTTGGATGCTGCTTGACGGGGGGACTTGTCAGCCATGATCGCTCCTGTAGCGGAACCGAAGAGGTTCCTGACTTCGAACCATACAGGCACGGACCTAACGGCCCGGAGGGGTCCAAGGCGCAGAAACCCTGGCGAAGTGGAGCGGCTGACGGGAATCGAACCCGCGTATCAAGCTTGGGAAGCTAGCGCTCTACCATTGAGCTACAGCCGCAGTGGGAACGGCCGAAATGCTGAAGCCGGTCCCGGGGAACAACGAGATTTACCTTACCCCAGCCACGCGCGTTCGCCGAACACGTCGCCCCTGCGACATCGTGGCCCGGCGCTCCCCGGCTGGCCACACCCAGTCGCTACACCGGCGGCAGAACGGCGTTCGCGTCAGATGGCAGGGAAGGCCTGAGGCTCCACTGAGCACTAAACAGCCTGGGGATTCCCATAACTGTTCGATAAAGGCCCGTTCCCGGAACCGTGCGGGCGGGGCCTTGCTGATTATCCTGAAGGGGTTAGCTGCAGTTCCGGGGAAGCGGGCTACGCCCATCAGCCGTCAGCGCAGCGAGGATTTCAGTGGCAATTGCAGAGTACGACGTCGTGATCCACCGGGACGCAATGTCCGTCTACGACTTCCTGCTCGATGCCCGCAATCTGCCGAGCTGGCGTGACGGCGTCCGCGGCGTTGAACTCGTATCGGGCGTGGCCGGGGCCAAGGGTGCCGTTTACCGGCAGAGCCTCGCTGCACCCGCCGGACGGACGGAATGCTGCGACGTCGAGATCACCGAGGCGCGGCCGGGGGCAGAGATCCGGTTCACCGTCCTGGCCGGACCGGAGCGGACCCGCGGCGGCTACTACCTGAGCACCGAAGGCACCAGTACCCGCGTCCGGTTTGCCTTGGAGGGCGAAGCACGGGGGCTCCTGGCCCGGTTGAGTTCCCGGTTCCGGCGTCGGATGAGGGCTGAAGTCGGCCAACTGGACCAGCTCAAGGCAGTGCTGGAGCAGGAACCGGAACTGTAATACCGGGACGGCACACCACTGTTCCCGGTGAGTACTGTAATTTTGACACTGTGCTGATCTCTGACCGCGACATTCGTGCCGAAATAGCTTCCCACCGGATTGTTCTTGAGCCGTTCGACCCTGCCATGGTTCAGCCGTCCTCGGTTGACGTGCGGATCGATAAGTTCTTCCGACTCTTCGACAACCACAAGTACGCCCACATCGATCCGGCGGAGGAACAACCCGAGCTGACCCGGCTGGTGGAGGTCGATTCCGGCGAACCCTTTATTCTGCACCCCGGGGAATTCGTGCTGGGCTCCACCTACGAGACAGTGACGCTCCCGGACGACATCGCCGCCCGGCTGGAAGGCAAGTCCTCGCTGGGCCGGCTCGGCCTGCTCACCCACTCCACGGCAGGATTCATCGACCCGGGCTTTTCCGGACACGTGACCCTTGAGCTGTCGAATATGGCGACGTTGCCCATCAAGCTCTGGCCGGGTATGAAGATTGGGCAGCTGTGCTTCTTCCGGCTGACCTCTGCCGCCGAGCACCCCTACGGATCCGGCGAGTACGGTAACCGCTATCAGGGCCAGCGCGGCCCGACGGCGAGCCGGAGCCATTTGAATTTCCACCGCACCGTCATTTGACCCGGCCCGCTGCGCGGACGCCCGTGCGGCAGCGGCGTCCAGCCTAGATGCCGTCCGCGGTCCGAACCCTGGACGGCTTGGCCGGGCGGCGCAGCATCGCCACAACCGGTTCCACAAACTTTGCTATCAGCGGGCCAGTGACTGCCATGATCAGCACGTAGGCGGTGGCCAAGGCAGCGAGTTCCTGGGGTACGACGCCGGAGGCGACGGCGAGGCCGGCAATAACGATAGAGAATTCGCCGCGCGCGATTAGTGCTGCTCCGGCGCGGAAGCGCCCCGGCACGCCGATCCCGGCACGCTTCGCCGCCCAGATCCCGGTGAGCATCTTGGTGGCCGCGGTGACGATGGCCAGGAGCAACGCCCAGCCAAGGACGGGCGGGATGCTCGTTGGGTCCGTGTTGAGCCCGAAGACCACAAAGAATATGGCTGCGAAGAGATCCCGCAGCGGCTCAAGGATCCGGGTGGCGCTGTGCGCGGTGGCCCCGGAAATGGCGATCCCGAGCATAAAGGCACCCACCGCGGCCGAGACCTGCATGGCCGCTGCCAGTCCGGCCACCAGCAGGGCGGCGCCGAGCAGGTTCAGCAGGAACACCTCGGAGTTTTCGCTGTGCACGGCTTTGGACACGTGGTGCCCGTGTCGCAACGCCACAATCAGGACGATGGTCACGACGGCGAGCGAGATCCCGACCGTCTGCAGTCCGGCCACGAAACTCACGCCGGCCAGGGTTGCCGTCAGCACCGGCAGGTACACCGCCATGGCCAGGTCTTCGAAGACCAGGATCGAGAGCACCACCGGAGTCTCGCGGTTACCGATTCGACCCAGGTCGGTGATCACCTTGGCAGCGATCCCGGAGGACGAAATGTAGGTGACGCCGCCCATCACCATCGCCCCTACGACGCCCCAGCCCAACAGCGCCGCCAGCACGGCGCCCGGCAGGAAGTTCAGCACGAGGTCCAGGACACCGGCCTGCCAGGAACGCCGCAGCCCGGTGACCAGCTCCGCCGCCGTATATTCCAATCCGAGCATAAGCAGGAGCAGGATAACGCCGATCTCGCTGGAGAGGTGCGCGAATTCGTGCATACCCTCGAGTTTGACCAGCCCGCCTGCACCGAAGAACAGGCCCCCGACCAAGTACAGCGGAATAGGGGACATCCCGATCCGCCCGGCCAGCCTCGCCAGCAGGCCGAGGCAAAAGACGACGGCCCCGAGTTCGATCAGGGTCAGTGCGAGCGGGTCCATGCTGTCAGCCGTTGCGCAGGATGCTGGCCGCTGTGTCCAGGCCTTCTTGCGTTCCGACTGCTACGAGGAGGTCTCCGGGGTGCAGGACGACGTCGGGCCCGGGGGAGGGAAGAACTTCGCCTTCGCGCATGATCGCGACGATCGAGGCGCCGCTTCGGGTCCGGATGCAGGCTTTGCCCATCGGCTGGTTGTGGAAAGGGGAGTCGGCTGCGATGGAGAACTGCCGGGTGACGATTCCCGGAACCTCGCGGTGCGCCTCGGAGAGCTGCATTGCCAGCCGCTGGCCGCCCAGCAGGTTTCCGAGGGCGGCGGCTTCGTCGACTGTCAGCGGAACGGACGCCTGGCAGGTGTCCGGATCGTCCCAGGTCGAGACGATGAGTTCAGTCTGGCCTTCGCGGTGTTCCACGACGCCGATCCGCCGCCCGGAGGCGGTCATAAAGTCCTTGCGCCGGCCCAGTCCCGGAAGGTCTGTTTCATCCACATTCATCCCTCCAGCCTAGTGCGCCGCAGGGGATTCCGGGGAGGTTCAGGCTGCCGGGACGACGGCGATCTCGGTCCGGTCCGGTGCCTTGACCGGAAGAAGGAGCAACAGCCCTGCCAGGAGCACTACCATGATGCCAAGAATGCCCCAGCGCTGCGCCCCGCCGGGTTCCACCAGCGGGGCCGCGACGGCGATGCACAGCGTAAACAGTGCGGGCGCGAGAAAGCTGACGGCCCGGCCCGTCGTGGCGTAGAGGCCAAACAGCTCACCGGATTCCCCGTGCGGGGCAAGCCGGGCCAGGTAGGCCCGGGAGGAGGATTGTGCCGGTCCCACAAAGAGGCACAGGAACAGTCCGAAGATCCAGAACGTGGTGGTGCCGGCCCACTGTATGCCGAAGAGGGAATAGTTTCCGTTGCCGAGGACCAGGATCATCGAGCCGGCGACCAGAAGCCCTGCCAGCGAACCGGTGATGACCGATTTAGGACCGATCCGGTCATCGAGGAAGCCGCCCACGATGGCACCCGCCGCGGCAACAACGTTTCCGAAAATCGCGAAAAAGATGACCTCCGTGAGTTCGAACCCGAACGTACCCGCGGCGATGATGCCGCCGAAGGTAAACACCGCTGCCAGCCCGTCCCTGAACACGGCACTGGCAAGAAGGAAATAGATGGTGTGCGGGCTGGTTCGGTAGATCGCCTTGATCCGCCGCAGCAACAGGCCGTAGGAGGCCAGGAATCCCAGCGCGGCGCCCTGCCTTGTTTTGGGCAGTTCCGGAACGGCGAACAGTACGGGCAACGCGAAAATGAAGAACCACAAGGCGGAGAACACCGCGACCAGCCGGATGTTCAGGCCGTCCGCAGTCGAGCCGCCGAACCACTCGAAGCTGGGCTGGACAAAAAGCTGGAGCACAATCAGCAGTGCCACGATGCCGCCGAGGTATCCCATGCCCCAGCCGAAGCCGCTGACTTTGCCGATGTTCTTTGGGGTGGAGATCTGGGCGAGCATGGCGTTGTAGTTCACGCCGGCAAACTCAAAGAACACGTTGGCCAGCGCAATAAGTGCCACCCCTAGCAGCAGGAACTCAGGGCGCGGGAAAACAAAAAAGCACAGGGCGGTCAGGACCGCGACAGCGGCCGTGTTGACCCCAAGCCACAGCCGGCGCCGCCCACCGTTGTCCGAGCGCTGCCCGGTGACTGGTGCCAGCAACGCGATTGCGGCACCGGCGATCGCCAACGCGCCGCCCAGGACCGCGGAGGCATGGTCCTCGCCGCCGAAGGCCTTGGATGTCAGGTACACGGTGAAGACAAAGGTGGTCATCACAGCATTGAAGGCGGCCGAGCCCCAGTCCCAGGCCGCCCACGCGAGGATGCGCCCCTTGTGGGACGCCTGGTGCCCGGATTCAAGTTCCGATTCTGGGCGCATGGCCTCAGGGACGGCAGCGGAGTTCATAGCGTGAATAATATCCGCAGTCCGCCCAGGACCCGGCCTACCGTGGGAAAAGAATTTGTCAACGCTTGGTAAACTGTCCGGACTGAACCGAACGAATACGCCGCCTGCTCCAACTTGTTGATAAATGAAATCCTGACGTTGCGGAGATACCAGTGATCACAGTCCTTGCCGCACACTTTGCGGCGGCTGCTGTGGCGCCATGGCTCTTCCGAAAATTCGGCCGGAACTCCTTCTACGCCCTCGCGGCAGTGCCTGCCGGTTCGTTCCTCTGGCTGGTCCTGCAGCACGGCGCCGTTTATGCCAACGCAGGTGCGGCCCAGGGCGGAGCTGCAGGAAACGGAACCGCCGAGGTCCTGCCATGGATCCCCGAGCTAAAGCTGGAGCTCGCCTTCCGGATGGATGCCCTGGCCTGGGTGATGTCCCTGCTGGTCCTCGGGGTCGGCGCGCTGGTCCTCGTCTACTGTGCCCGGTACTTCAAGGACAAAGACGAGTACCTCGGTGGATTTGGCGCCCAGTTGGTGGCCTTCGCCGGGGTGATGTTCGGACTCGTGACGGCAGATGACCTGCTCTTGATGTTCATCTTCTGGGAACTGACCACGGTCCTGTCCTACCTGCTGATCGGCTACGCCCGGGCCCGGCTGTCCGCTCGGCGCTCCGCCCTGCAGGCCTTGATTGTCACCACCGCCGGCGGCTTGGCCATGCTCGTGGGGCTGATCATCCTCGGTTTCAACGCCGGGACCTACCGGATCTCTACCATTCTGGGCTTGGCGCCTGAGCTCGTCACCGGTCCCGCCGCGGGCGCCGTTGCTGCCGCCGTCCTCCTCATCCTGGTGGGTGCGATCACCAAATCGGCGCTGGTTCCGTTCCACTTCTGGCTTCCCGGCGCGATGGCTGCTCCCACCCCGGTGAGCGCCTATTTGCATGCCGCGGCCATGGTGAAGGCCGGCATCTACCTCGTGGCGCGGCTGGCGCCCGGGTTCACGGAGACCCCGTTCTGGCTGCCGGTGGTGCTTGGCCTCGGTCTGGCCACCATGCTGGTCGGCGGCTACCGGGCGCTGCGGCAAACGGACATAAAGCTCATCCTCGCTTACGGTACGGTCAGCCAACTCGGCTTCCTGACCATGGTCGTGGGACTCGGCACCCCCGAGGCGGCCCTTGCCGGGCTCGCACTTCTCCTCGCCCACGGATTGTTCAAGGCCACGCTCTTCCTGGTGGTGGGCATCATTGACCACCAGGCCGGAACCCGCGATATGCGCAAGCTCTCGGGCGTTTACCGTTCCTCCCGGGCGCTGGCCATTGTGGCCGCCGTCGGGGCCGCCTCAATGGCCGGAATCCCGCCGCTGGCGGGTTTTGTCGCGAAAGAATCAGTCTTTGAAGCCTTCGTCCACTTCAGCGCCGACGCGTCGGCCGGTCCGTGGGGTCTGGTGCTCCTGGCCGGCCTGGTGCTGGGTTCCATCCTGACCTTCGCCTACAGCGCACGGTTTATGTGGGGCGCGTTCGCCGTCAAGTCCGGCGTCAGGACAACGCCTTTCAAACCGATCAGGCCCGCTTTCCTGGCCGCCCCCGCCATCCTGAGCCTTTTGACCGTCGCCTACGGGTTGTGGCCTGCGCCGGTAGACGGCTGGATCCAGCCGTACGCTGCACTGTTTGTGCCCGACGGCGAGGATGCAGCGGCCGCTGCCGGCCATCTGGCGCTGTGGCACGGACTTACCCCCAGCCTGGGCCTGACCGCCATCACCTTCGCCCTGGGCCTGGCCATGTTTTACGGCCGGAACACCGTCTCCCGGCTCCAGGCACTGGTCCCCGGCTGGATTGACGGTGACCGCAGCTATCAGCTGGCTATCGGCGCGCTCGACGACGCCGCAGTGTGGATTACCGGCCGGACCCAGCGCGGCTCGCTGTTCTTCTACCTCTCCGTCATCCTGACCGTGGCATTCGTCCTTCCGCTGACGGCCCTTGTGCTGGCGAACAAGCCCGTGCCCCCGAACCTCTACTTCATTGACCCCAATTCCCCGCTGCAGATTGTGGCGGGCGCAGGAATTGTGATCGGGGCGTTGGCCGCGGTGCGGGCCAACAAACGCTTCCTGGCCGTCCTGATGGTGTCCGTTACCGGCTACGGAATCGCCCTGATGTTCGCGCTGCAGGGCGCTCCTGACCTGGCGCTGACCCAGATGCTGGTGGAATCGATCATCCTCGTGGCCTTTGTTCTGGCCATGCGCAGCCTCCCGGCGGAACTGCGCGACAGGACCGGCGGCAAATACCGGGTGGTCCGGGTGATTATCGGAGCGGCGTTTGGCATCACCATGGTCTTTGTCGCCATCTACGCCCTCGGCGCCCGGGTGGCTGCACCCGTCTCGCTCGATTTCCCCAAACTGGCCTACGAGGGTGGCGGCGGGCTGAACATAGTCAACGTGACCCTCGTGGACATCCGGGCCTGGGACACCTTCGGGGAAATCTCCGTGCTGGCGCTGGCGGCCACAGGCGTTGCCAGCCTGATCTTCGTCCACAACCGCGGCGAGGGGATCCGGGCATCCGCCACAGTGGCCGAAGGGTCCGTCGGCCGCCGCAATTCCGGAGGCGAACGCGGCAATACCCGTGACGAGGCGGCTTTGGCGATCAGCCGACGTTTCGCCGCCTCGAGCCGTGATGCATGGCTTGTGGCCGGCCGGACCCTGGCCCCGGAACGCCGCTCGATCATCTTCGAAGTCGTCACGCGGCTGGTCTTCCACTCAATAATCGTCTTCTCGATCTACCTGCTGCTCGCGGGCCACAACTTTCCCGGCGGCGGCTTCGCCGGTGGCCTCACCGCCGGGCTGGCCCTCACAGTCCGGTACCTCGCCGGCGGTCGTTTCGAGCTGCGCGAGGCGTCGCCCGTCAGCGCCGGCACCCTGCTCGGTATTGGCCTGGCCACCGCGGCGGCATCCGGCCTGGTACCGCTGCTGCTGGGCGGCCAGGTGTTCCAAAGCGCCATCATCGAGTTCTGGCTGCCGGTTTTCGGCGACGTCAAGTTCGTCACCTCCACGATCTTCGATATCGGCGTCTACACGGTCGTCGTCGGCCTGGCCCTGGACGTGCTGCGCAGCCTGGGCGCCGAAATCGACGAACATTTCGAGGAACAGTCACACGAACCGGCCAGCGACCAGGAGCCCGGCGGAGTACCGGCCGAAACCACAGCCAAGGGAAAAGCATGAGCGTCAACCTGACACTGCTGACGGTCATGGGAGCCTTGTACGCCTGCGGCATCTACCTGATTCTCGAACGCAGCCTTACCCGGGTCCTGCTGGGCCTGATGTTGCTCACAAACGCCACAAACCTGCTGATTCTGACCACCGGCGGGTACGCCGGCCTGGCGCCGATGTTCAGCAAGGACACCGCGGCCGGAGACTACAACGATCCGCTGCCTCAGGCCCTCATCCTCACCTCGATCGTGATCTCCTTTGCCGTCACGGCCTTTATGCTCGGCATCATCTACCGGACCTGGGTGCTGGCCCGCGAGGATGAAATCCAGGACGACGCCGAGGACCGCCGCGTGGCGCGGACCCCCAGCTTCGACGTCGAGGACGACTCCGTGATCCCGGTGGAAACCTCCGAGTTTCCGTTGACCATGATCGGTTCGGACGGCCAGGGGGTCTCCAACGTCCCAGCCGGCGCCGAAGCCACGGTCCAAGTGGCAGACCGTACGCTGAACGCCGAGCGGGCGGCGGCGGAGGAGCAACCGGGTTCCTTGAACGTCCAACTACCCAATCCGGAAGGAGACGGACAGTGAACATTGCCAGTTTCGCCCCGCTCGCCGTCCTCCTTCCCATCCTCGGGGCGGCCCTCACCTTCCTGCTGATCCGACATTCGCGTGCGCAACGGACGGTGAGCATCGCGCTGCTGTCCGTGACGCTGCTGCTGGAGTGTCTGCTGCTGGCCTCCGTCTGGGAAGGCGGAACGTCGGCGGTCAACCTCGGCGGCTGGCTCCCGCCATGGGGCATCGTGATGGTGGTGGACCAGTTTTCTTCGCTGATGCTGGTGGTCTCCTCCTCGGTGAGCCTCGCCGTGCTGATTTACGCCACCGGTCAGGGCATGGCCGACGGCGATCGGGATGCGCCGGTCTCGATCTTCCACCCCACCTACCTGATCCTGGTAGCGGGGGGTGTCCAATGCGTTCCTCTCCGGTGACCTGTTCAACCTGTATGTGGGCTTCGAGATCCTCCTGACCGCCAGCTACGTGCTGATGACCCTCGGCGGGACGGGCCCGCGGATCCGGGCAGGCGTGACCTACCTGGTGGTCTCGGTGGTGTCCTCAGTGCTCTTCCTGATGGCGATCGCGATGATCTATGGCGCTACCGGCACCATCAACATGGCTGATCTCGCCATCAAGCTGGCGCAATTGGACCAGGGCACCCAAAACCTGCTGCACGTAATGCTCCTGGTGGCGTTTGGCATCAAAGCGGCGGTGTTCCCGCTGTCCTTTTGGCTCCCGGACTCCTACCCCACGGCCCCGGCTCCAGTCACCGCGGTGTTCGCAGGGCTGCTCACCAAGGTGGGTGTCTACGCCATTGTCCGCACCGAAACATTGCTCTTCCCGGGCGACACTTTTAATGCGCCGCTGATGGTGGCCGCCTTGCTGACAATGATTGTCGGAATCCTGGGCGCACTGGCCCAGAATGACATTAAGCGGCTGTTGTCCTTCACCCTGGTCAGCCACATCGGCTACATGGTGTTCGGGCTGGCGATGTCCTCGGTGGCAGGGCTGGGCGCCGCCGTCTTTTACGTCGTCCACCACATCACCATCCAGACCAGCCTGTTCCTGGTGACGGGCCTGATTGAGCGCCGTGGCGGAAGTTCCTCGGTGGACCGCCTGGCCGGGTTGGCCAAGTTGTCGCCCCTGCTGGCGGTGCTGTTTTTTGTCCCGGCAATGAACCTGGCCGGGATCCCGCCGTTCTCCGGCTTCCTGGGCAAGCTGGGTCTGCTTCAGGCCGGGGTGCAGCTGGGAACACCGCTGGCTTTCGCACTGATGGCCGGCGGAGTGCTGACCAGCCTGCTGACGCTGCTTGCCATCGCCAGGGTCTGGAACCGTGCGTTCTGGCGCAAACCGGAGGACGCGGAACACCCGGATCCGGTGCTGCTGGCTGCCCCGGAAGATTCGGCAACGGGGGACCGGGCGGGCAAGACCAACGTCACGCTGCTGCCGCGGACCATGGTGGGTTCCACGCTAGGCCTGGTGCTTTTCGGCGTCGGGCTGACCATCTTCGCCGGCCCGCTGTTCAAGGTCGCGGACCAGTCTGCCTTCGACATGTTGGACCGGACCTCGTACATCCAAGCGGTCCTGGGCGAAGATGCGCCGGTTCCGCCGAGGCCCGGGCCACAGCCGCAGGAGGCCTCCAAATGAGCCGGAAACGGATCTCGCTGCGGCAGGAACTGCCGCTGCTCGTATGGCTCGTAGTGGTTTGGGCCGCCCTCTGGCGGGACTTCAGCCCCGGTAACCTGCTCTTCGGAGCCCTGATTTCGGTTGTTGTCGCCCGGCTGTTCTACCTGCCGCCGGTGGAACTCGGCGGGCGCTTCAACCTGCTCCGTGCAGTGCCGTTTGTACTCGTGTTCCTGGCCAAAGTGGTGGCAGCGAGCTGCCAGGTCCTGTACCTGGCAGCGGCCAAGGGACCCAAGGTGGTCAGTGCCGTTGTGGCCGTCCCGCTCCGGAGCCACTCTGACCTGCTGGTCACAGCGACCGGTCACGTCACCGCGCTGATCCCCGGTTCCATGGTGGTGGAAGTGGATCGCTCCACATCCACGCTCTATGTGCACGGGATCAACGTCCGCAACGCAGCCGGCGCCGCGCAACTGCGCAAGGACGTCCGCGACACGGAGGCCGGGCTGATCCGGATCATGGGGACCAAAGCCGAAGTGTCCGCACTCAACCAGGAGGTGGGGCCGTGATGGCGCTAGTCCTGACCGTGACCGCGGTGGTGCTCTCGTTGGCCGCCGGCGGGGCGATCATCCGGATCGCGCGGGGTCCGTCGCTGCTGGACCGGGTGCTTGCCGCGGACGTGCTCCTGGCCATCGTGGGGGCGGCCATGTGCATCGACATGGCCGTGAACCGGCACCTGAACAACCTTATGCTGCTGGTGGCGGTATCCCTTATCGGGTTCGTCGGCTCCGTCACGGTAGCCCGCTTCGTTGCCGACCGGAGGGAGAAAAGCAGTGCCTCCTGAGACATTTTCCGCCGACACCGTGATCGACGCCGTCTCGGCTGTCTTTATGGTGGTCGGTGCCCTGATGTCCCTCGCTGCGGCGGTGGGATTGCTCCGCTTTCCCGACCTGATGACCCGGATGCACGCAGCCACCAAGCCCCAGGTGCTGGGACTGTTCCTGTTGCTGTTCGCGCTGGGCCTTCAAATGCGCACCTGGTGGGTCTGGCCGGTGCTGGTGGTGGCATGGATCTTCCAGCTGCTCACGGTTCCGGTTTCCGCGCATATGGTCGGCCGCGCCGGGTACCGGACCAAGCACCTCCACCCGGAGCTGCTCAGCACCGACGACCTGGAGGCCGTGGTGCAGCAGGCAGCCGGCACCCGGGGATTCACTGACGACGACGCCGGGGACACCGGCGGGCGGTGAAGCTAGAGGATGCGCCCTAGACCAGGTCCTGGGTTTTGGCGAAGCGTGCAACCGCCCGCTGGGTGCCGCGATTTGCGAGTACTTGGATGATGGCGCTGACGGACGCGGAGATCAGCGCAAAAGTCAGGGCCGAGCGCAGGGTGGTGGGGACATCGTCCTCGTGGCCCTTGGGCGGCTTATTGCCGGTGGACTTCTCCCAGACGGTGTCCACGAGCTTGGTGCCGACGTAGCCGGCAAGCAGGCTGACGCCGGCGCCGAGCAGTTTGATGAAAATATTCATTCTTCGCAACTCCTTGCGGGAGGGAAACAGGGCTTCCCCTAGCCTAGCGTTCCTCGCCCGACGGTCCAGTTCGGGACCTGCGGGCGGGGCCAACACCCCTGCCGTCGTCGGAGTCTTGGGTTTAACCTCGGCGTAACCCGGGGGTGGCCGGCGCTCCACGGGTGTAAACTGGGTCACGCCCACAAGGGCGATTTTTAGATACGACAGGTTTTTAGATACGACAGGGGAGCGCCGCCGTCGGGCATCACCGGGGAAATCCGGGGAGACCACAGGTGGGCGCTGAGAGTGCGGACAGCCGCAGACCCTCGAACCTGATCCGGTTAGTACCGGCGCAAGGGAGTCGAGTTCTCAGAGTGGCCGGAGCGGCAGCGGAAGCTGCAGGCCCGGGCCACTCTCCCCTCCTGTTCCTCAGGAGGACGATATGACTGATACATCTGCCAAGCCCGGATCCGTACAACCCGGATCAGCCGGCGCGCCCATCCGGTACAGCCACAACTGGCGTGTGGTGGACATTGTGGTGGCGGCGCTCATTGCGGTTGCCGGCGGCGTGATCTTCTGGGCCTGGTCCCAGGGTGCCAACCTGGTTTCTGCCCCCGTTAATGCGTTCTATCCGCCGCTCACCGGGCTCTACGCCGGAGGCTGGATGCTTCCTGCCGTGCTGGGCATGCTGATCATCCGCAAGCCGGGTGCTGCACTGTTCTGCGAATCGGTGGCCGCCACCGGCGAGCTGATCATGGGCTCGCAGTACGGCACCACAGTGCTGATCTCAGGCATCCTGCAGGGCCTCGGCGCCGAGCTGGTTTTTGCCGCTGTGCTCTACAAGAAGTTCAATGTGCCGTCCTTTCACGGGAAATTCAACCTGCCGGTGGCACTGCTGGCCGGCGCCGGGGCGGGCCTGTTCTGCGGCTTGAATGACTCGTTCCTGCCCTGGGGCTGGAACATCGCTTATGCCTCCGGTGACAAGATGGCCTACATCGTTTTCACTGTGGTCTCCGGCGCCGTGATCGCCGGCGGCCTGTCCTGGCTCGCCACCCGGGCCCTGGCCAGGACCGGGGTGCTGGGCTCTTTCGCCTCCCGCAAGGCGGCCGCGGAGCCGGTCTTTTCCTGACCCGCGCACACGGCTGATGACATCCTCCGACCGGGTCCGCCCGGCTGCGATCACCGCGCGTGGCTGGGGCTGGTGGCACGCGGGCCGGACCCGGCCCGCAGTCCGCGGCCTTGACCTGGACATTCAGGCAGGGGAACGTGTGCTGCTGCTGGGACCATCCGGTGCCGGCAAATCCACGCTCCTCCACGCCCTGGCCGGTGTACTCGGCGACTCGCCCGGCGGGGACGCCGGGCGAGCCGCCGAGCGTGCCGCTGGCCGCGGGCCGGCAGACGACGGGGATGCCGAGGAGGCCGGCAGCTTGCTGATCGACGGGGCATCACCCCGGGAGCGGCGCGGCCGGGCCGGGCTGATGCAGCAGGACCCGGAGACGCAGGTGGTGCTCTCGCGTCTGGGCGACGACGTCGCCTTCGGGGCGGAAAACTTGTCAGTGCCCCCGGCCGACATCTGGACCCGGGCAGCGGAAGCGCTCGACGACGTCGGACTCGGCCGCCTGCCGCTGGACCACCCGACGTCGGCGCTGTCCGGCGGCGAGAAGCAGCGCCTGGCCCTCGCCGGCATCCTGGCGATGCGCCCCGGACTGATTCTCCTCGACGAGCCCACCGCCAACCTGGACCCGGCCGGAGTGCTGGAGCTTCGTGATGCCGTCGGCCGCTGCCTGGACAAGACCGGCGCTACCCTGGTGGTCGTGGAGCACAGGGTTTCCGTCTGGAAAGACCTCGTGAACCGGATTGTGGTGCTGCAGCCGGGCTCGGCGACGGACGCCGCGGTGCTGATCGACGGACCGCCGGACCAGGTCCTGGACCAGGCGCGGGACATGCTCACCGCGGCGGGTGTTTGGGTGCCTGGTTACGTGCCGCAGACCCGGACGCGCCGCCGGCCGCGGCCCGCCGGCCTGGCATCCTCCGCCGCCGCCTCGGCCGCCGCCTCGACCGCGGGCGGGGCGTCCGGTGGCCAGATTGCCCGCACCCCGACAGCGGGACTGCTGCTTGCCGCGGAGGACCTGGCCGTGTCCCGCGAACGGCGGCGCCGGGCGGGCCTCCGGGGCGGTTTTCGACCCATTCCGCCGGCGCCCGTCCAGTCCGGCATTGTTGCCCGGGTCCGCGCCGGGGAGGCCTTGACCATTACCGGCCCCAACGGCTCGGGAAAGTCCACCTTCGCCCTGACGCTTGCGGGCCTGCTCGCGCCGGTCTCCGGCACGGTCTCGGCCACCCCGGAACTCAGCTCCGGTGCCGGGAGCGATCCGTACAAGTGGAAGGCCCGGCAGCTGATCTCAAGGATCGGCACGGTGTTCCAGGAACCTGAGCACCAGTTCGTCACGGGGCGGGTACTTGATGAGCTGATGTTCGGCCCCCGGCACCTGGGCCGCGGCGAGGAACGCGTCGACGAACTGCTCGAGCGGCTCCGGCTGGCGGAGCTCGTGGACGCGAACCCGTACACACTCTCCGGGGGCGAGAAACGTCGCCTGTCGGTGGCCACCGTCCTGGCAGCCCATCCGGACGTCCTCATCCTCGACGAACCAACCTTCGGCCAGGATGCCAACACCTGGGCCGAACTGGCCTCGTTCCTTTCCGAACTCCTCGACGCCGGCACCGCCGTCGTCTCGGTGACGCACGACGCCGAATTCAGCCACGTCCTCGGAGGGACCGAACTCAGCCTCGAGGTCCCCGATCAAGTGGCGCCCGATCAGCTGGCCCCCGTGCGCCGCCGGCCGGGACGTTGAGCACACCATGAGACAGGAACTGACGCTGCGCGGCAATCATGCCCTGCTGACCCGGGCCAACCCGCTCTCGAAGTTCGCCGCCGTTGTGTTCATTACCCTGGCCCTGGCGCTGTCCATCGACTGGGTGTCGGCCTCGGTGGCATTGGTCCTGGTACTGGCACTTCTTCCGCTGGCCGGGCTGCGACCCGGGTTACTCTGGCTCCGCGGCTGGCCCTTGATCCTGGCCGCGGCGCTAGGCGGCTGGAGTACCACCATCCTGGCGCCGGACAGCGGCAGTATTCTGCTTGATGCCAGGATTTGGTCCATCAGCGACGGTTCCCTGGAGCTAGGGGTCGGCTTTATGGTCCGCGGGCTGGCCATCGCGCTGCCGGCGGTGCTGCTGATGAGTTGTACGGATCCCACGGACCTGGCGGACGCCCTCGCGCAGAACGCGAAACTCCCGCACCGCTTTGTCCTCGGAACGCTTGCCGCGATGCGTCTTGTGGGATTGATGGCCGAAGAGTGGCACACCATTGGGATGGCCCGCCGTGCCCGCGGTGTGGGTTCCCACGGGAACCCACTGCAGCGGCTCCGCGCCACCTTGGGGCAGAGCTTCGGGCTGCTGGTGCAGGCCGTCCGGCGCGCCTCCCGCCTCGCTGTCACCATGGAGGCCCGCGGCTTCGGCGATGCGCCGCGGACCTGGGCACGGAAATCCACCTTCAGCGCCCTGGACGTCTGGGTGGTTCTCGGCGGGCTGCTGATCGCCGGTTCCGCCGTCGCGGCGTCGTTGGCGGCAGGCACCTGGAACATGGTCTTCCTTGCCCGGCAATAGCGCTGATTATCGCACGGAACGGGTATCGCAGCCAGCTTTTCGGCGTTTCATCTGAAATGACCGGAGGAATACGTCACCCATGATATTTTTGCGGGATGACTCAACAGACTGCTGAACACGTTGGTGCGTTACTCCGCGATGCCCGCGGGCAAAAAGGCTGGACCCAGGGCCAGCTGGCCGCCGAGCTGGGAACCAGCCAGAGCGCCATCGCCCGAATGGAACAAGGCAAGCAGAATCTGAGCCTGAAAATGATCCAGCGTCTTGAGGCTATTTTTGACCGGAGCATCGTTAAGGTGGGGCGGCCCGCCATGACGCATCTGCGGGTGGAAGGCGGCCGGACCCTGTCCGGTTCGGTGGACGTCAACAGCAGCAAAAACGCAGGTGTCGCCCTGCTGTGCGCCAGCCTGATCAACCGCGGCACCACCACCCTGCGCCGGCTCGCTCGCATCGAAGAAGTGAACAGGATCGTCGAGGTGCTGACGAGTATCGGCGTCGAATGCGTTTGGCTCAACGCCAGTGATCTTCAGATCCGGCGCCCCGCGGCCCTGGACCTTGACGCGATGGACATCGAGGCGGCCCGCCGGACCCGCAGCGTCATTATGTTGCTGGGCCCGCTCCTGGACGAATCCGCCGAATACCGGCTGCCCTATGCCGGCGGCTGCGACCTTGGCACCCGCACGGTGCAGCCGCACATGCAGGCGCTGCGCCAGTTCGGCCTCAGCGTGGACGCCAAATCCGGCTACTACGCCGTGCAGGCGCCGCCCGCAGACGCGGCGGACCGGTCCTTTGTGCTCAGCGAACGCGGCGACACCGTTACCGAAAACGCCATCATGGCAGCCGCCCACCGCGGCGGGACCACCGTCATCCGCAACGCCAGCCCCAACTACATGGTGCAGGACCTTTGCTTCTACCTGGAGATGCTGGGGGTCCGGATCGACGGCGTAGGAACCACCACGCTGAAGATCACCGGCCGCCCTTCCGTCGACGTCGATGTTGAATATTTCCCGTCCGAAGATCCGATCGAGGCGATGAGCCTGATCACCGCCGGCATTGTCACAAACTCGGAAGTGACCGTCCGGCGCGTCCCGATCGAATTTATGGAAATCGAGCTCGCGACGCTGGAACAGATGGGTCAGCAGCTGGAAGTGTCCGGGGAGTATCTGGCCCGCAACGCGCGCACCCGGCTGGTGGATGTCACCACCCGGCCCTCGGAACTGCGGGCACCCGAGGACAAGATCCACCCCATGCCGTTCCCCGGGCTGAACATCGACAACCTGCCCTTCTTCGCGGTCATCGCCGCGAATGCCCAGGGCCAGACGATGATCCACGACTGGGTCTATGACAACCGGGCGATCTACCTGACGGAGCTGAACAAACTCGGCGCTCAGGTGCAGCTGCTGGACCCGCACCGGATCTACGTCAACGGCCCCACCAAATGGCGTGCGGCAGAGGTGGGCTGCCCTCCGGCCCTCCGGCCCGCTGCTTGCCTGCTGCTGGCGATGCTCGCCGCGCGCGGCGTCTCGGAACTGCGCAATATCTATGTGATCGAACGTGGCTACGAGGACTTGGCCGAGCGGCTCAACACCCTCGGCGCCAAAATCGAGTACTTCCAGGACTGAGCGAGCCCGCAGCGAGGCGGCGCGTTTCACCGAATCCTGCCGCACAATAGAATCATGCGCACCTTCGGTGTGGAGGAAGAACTGCTCATCGTGGACCCCGAAACCGGGATGCTGCTTCCCCTCGCCGACGCCATTTTGCCCCGGCTGGAACCCCCGAAGCGGGCCTCCGGCCAGGCAGATTCCGCGCAGCTTCCGGTCTATGAGGAACCGAACTTCAGCTATGAGCTCAAGCTGGAACAGCTTGAATCCCGGACGCGGCCGTGCCTGGAGTACGCCGAGTTGCTCCGGCAGCTCAGGCAGGGCCGTGCCCTCGCGGACCGCGCCGCCAGGGTGCATGGCGGCCGGATCGCCGCCCTCGGCACGTCGCCGCTCGGCTCGGCAACCCACCTGACGCCGAAGCAGCGGTACCAGACCATGCAGCAGCGTTTTGGGCGCACCGTCCGGAACCAGCTCACCTGCGGCCTGCACGTCCACACCCTTGTGGAGTCTCCGGAAGAGGGTGTGGCAGTGATGGACCGGATCCGTGACAAACTTGCTGTGCTAATTGCCCTGAGCGCAAATTCGCCCTACTGGAACGGTGCTGAGACAGGATTCGAAAGCTACCGCACCCAGGCTTGGAATCGCTGGCCGGGATCGGGCCCCACCATGATCTTCGGCAGCCTTCCGGTCTACCGCCGCGTCGTAAACCGTCTGGTGGAAAGCGGCGTCCTGATGGATGAAGGAATGGTCTACTTCGACTCGAGGCTGTGCCGGCACTATCCCACATTGGAGGTCCGGGTCGCCGACGTTTGCCTGCGGGCCGAGGACGCCGCGCTGATCGCCGTGCTGGTGCGTGCGCTTGTGGAGTCCGCGTCCCGGGAATGGCACGACGGCGTTGATCCCGCCCCGGTGCCGACGCTGCTGCTGCGGATGGCCGCCTGGCAGGCCAGCAACTGCGGACTGCGCGGGCAGCTGCTGGACTTCGGGACCTTCGTCCCTGCCCCGGCTGCCGAAGTGGTCCATGCCCTGGTGGACTTCGTAGCGCCCGTGCTGGTGGATCAGGGCGAGCTGGACTTGGTGCGCCATGGTGTTAGCCGGATGCTCGCCGAGGGCACCGGGTCGCAGCTGCAAAGGGAACCGTTCGACGCCGGCGGCCTGTCCGCCGTCGTTGAACGCGCCGTTGCGGCGACCGTGCCGGGACCGGACACCGGGGAACCCGCCGACGGGAGCACAACGCTGGGCCCGGTCCGGCGGCGCTGAGTGTGCAGTTCACGGCAGTTTTCCGCCAAGACATCGCCGCTATCTGCCAACTCAAGCACCGCAAACGGGGCTAGCGAGCTTTGAGCGCCTGCC
Organism: Arthrobacter sp. H16F315; assembly: GCF_024124825.1. Lineage (GTDB taxonomy): Bacteria > Actinomycetota > Actinomycetes > Actinomycetales > Micrococcaceae > Arthrobacter. The sequence goes on from NZ_JAMXSS010000002.1 coordinate 1,140,145, forward strand.
CGAGGTCGCGGATCAGGTCCGCAATATCCTCGAGTCCCACCGAGAGGCGCACCACGCCGTCACTGAGCCCGATCGCCGCACGGCCCTCCGGCCCCATGGCGCGGTGCGTCGTGGTGGCGGGATGGGTGATCAGCGACTTCGAATCGCCGAGGTTGTTGGAGATATCGATGATCCGCAACCCGTCCAGCAGCGCGAACGCGGCCTCCTTCGCCGAATGCCCGACGGACGCGGCGAGCTCGAAGGTCAGCACGGTGCCGCCGGCTTTCATCTGCCGGGCGGCCAGCTGATGCTGCGGGTGGGACTGCAGCAGCGGGTACTTGACCCAGCTGACCGCGGGTTGCTCCTCAAGCCACTCGGCCAGCCGCAGCGCGGAGGCACAGGAGTGGTTCACCCGCAGGGCCATCGTCTCCAGGCCCTTGGTCAGCACCCATGCGTTGAAGGCCGAGAGCGCCGGGCCGGTATGGCGCATCAGCTGCTTGACCGGGCCCTCGATGAAATCCTTGGTGCCCAGGATCGCGCCGCCAAGGACGCGGCCCTGGCCGTCGATGTGCTTGGTGCCGGAGTAGACGATCACGTCCGCGCCGAGCTCCCCGCAGCGCTGCAGCAGGGGAGTGGCAAAGACATTATCGACGACGACCGTCGCCCCGGCCGCGTGCGCCAGTTCGCTCACGGCCGCGATATCCACGATTTCCTGCATTGGGTTCGAGGGCGACTCGAAGAAGACAGCAGTGGTGGGTTTGGCGAGCGCCTCGCGCCACTGCACCAGGTCCGGGCCGTCAACGAAGACCGTCTCGACGCCCCAGCGGGGCAGGATCTCGTTCAGGATCACGAAGCATGAGCCGAACAGCGATCGGGCCGCCACCACCCTGTCGCCGGCGGCCAACAGGGCACCCAGGGCAGTAAAGACAGCGGACATGCCCGACGCCGTGGCAAAGCAGGCCTCGGTGCCTTCGAGCAGCCGGAGCCGCTCCTGGAACGTCGCCACAGAGGGATTGCCGTAGCGGGAGTAGACGAAACGCTCGTCGTGGCCGGCGAAGGCGCGTTCCGCGGCGGCCGCCGATTCGTAGACGAAGCCGGAGTTCAGGAAGATCGGTTCTGACGTCTCCTGAAATCCGGTGCGGTCGAGTCCGCCCCGGACGGCCTGGGTGTCGGCGCTCCAGCCGGCGGCATCAGGGTTGAATGTCACTTAGTGTCTTCCGAGGTTGGTGGGGAGGCCGCGGTTTTTCCAGCCGTTGACAGTGCGTTGGCCCTCGCCGTCCGGTTCGCCCTCAAAGCCCTCAAGGATGTTAAAGGACGTAAAACCGGCCTCGGTGGCCACGATTGCGGCCGCGACGGAGCGCGCGCCCGAGCGGCAAAGGAACAACAATTCGGTGCCGCCGGCTTCGGGGGCCTGTTGTCTCAGTTGCGCCAAAAACTGTGAATTGGGGATACCGCCGGCGAGGCTCCACTGGATGAAGAGCGGATCATTCTCCGTCGCCTTGGTGTCCGGAATTCCGGCGCTGGCCCATTCACCCTCGGTGCGGACGTCCACCAGGATGGCGCCGTCCCCGAGCTTGGACCAGGCCTCCTGCGGGCTGAGGTCCCCGGCGTAGCTCACGCGTGGCCCCCGCCGTCGAAGTCGAGATCGTCCACAGCGCTGGCGACGGCCGCATCGGCGTTGGCGATCGCCGCCGGCAGCACAAGGGCCTGGGCCACGACGACGTTGCTGCCGTTGAACGTGACAGCCGGGCCGCCGTGCAGAACGTAGCCCTCGGTGAGGGCGGCCGATACACGCTCGCAGAAGGCGCGGTCATCGGCTCCGGTGAACAGACGGTACAGCAGTTTCTGCTCGGCGGCACCGGCGACTGCGGGGGACGGGGCCGGGGCTTTGTTCGCTGCTGTCCGGGGGACAGCAGCGGTGGACGCGTCAGGCATGACGGATCTCCTTCTTTCACGCTTGCAGCTCGAATGGTCGATATGCCGAGTACTCACCTGAGGCACCCCGCCGCGAAAGGGAGGGTTGCCGACCGGCCAGTCAGGGCTTGGCGCCGGTTCTCATTACTCCCAAAGAACGTAACACCTGCGACGCCGGACCGCACGGCGGCGGCCGTCATGTTAAGGAGCGGGGTGGAAACGGAGGTTTGTTCAAAAGCCATTCGCCAGCGTTCATGCCAGCGTCCCCATCCACGTACTCGGGGGATTGCACACAGGTACAAACCCCCGGGGCCTCGAATTCGAACCGGGGAGGCTTTCGGGTAGTTCCTACTCGGGACTTTTGGTAGTCGGCGCGACTTTACTGAAGGACCAGCTCCAAGGACGTCACCAGGCCCTAAAACGCCATCCGAGGATCGCTCAGTTTTGCGGCCGGCTCTGATGATCCAGCCAGTTAGGCCGGTGCGGCGCCGTCGACTGCCGGGCCTTTAACAAGGGAAGGGGATTGCCATGGCCGCGATATATGTTCTACTCATTATTCTCCTGAGCACGGCCTTCGCCGCTGTTATCAGCACGCCCGGTCGCCAGGTAACGGAAGGGTTGATTCCGAACCGGCCCTCCGGTCCGGATGCCCGCGGCGATGGCCGGGGCCGGGCTGCCAGGACGGCACAGCGGTGAGGCCGCGCGTATTGGTCACCGGCGCCTGCGGCCCTGCGGGCAAGGCCATCGCGGCCCAACTGAAAGCGCGCGGCATTCCTGTCCTCGGGACGGATATCCGCGAGCTGCCGGACGGGGCAGGATTCACGGTGCTCCCCGTCCCGCACGCGACGGACGCGGAACGGGTATCAGCACTTCGGCGACTGGTTAGCCAGGAAGGCATCAATCTGGTCATTCCCACGGTCAGCGAGGAACTGCCGCAGCTCGCCGCGTTCCGGGCGGCGTTCGGAGCGGACGTGCGTGTGATGATCGGCGATCCGGGCCCGGTGGCGCTGGCCCATGACAAGCTCTTTACGGCCTGGCAACTACATGCAGCGGGCGTTCCCGTGCCCCGGTTCGGTGTGCCCAGCGACTTCGCCGATGCGGACGCTGCAATGGCCGCGCTGGGCGGACCGGTCGTCGTCACACCCCGGGCGTCCCGGGGCGGCCGGGGCGTGACAGTCGTCGATGGCGGCACGGAAATGGACTGGCAGCGCCTGCCGGACAGCCACATCGTCCAGGAATTCATCCCCGGAAACGAGTATCGGCCCATGGTTTTCGGCACACCGGCGCACAACGGTGCCGCGCCGTTTGTGGTTGTTGTGGCGAAGGTTGGGCCGGCGGACCGCATCCTTGGCAACGCCGTGACCACTCGCCGGGCCGAGGCGGGCGAAGCGATCGACGTGGGCAACGTGGCGATGGCTGCGGTCCGCGCGCTGGGCCTCACGGGGCCTGTGGAGGTGGACGTTCGTCGACGCGCCGACGGGACACCCGTGGTCCTGACGGTGAACGCCCGATTCGGATCGAACAGCGGACTCGCGCCGGAGCTGCTCGATGCCGTGCTGGCATCCTTTATCCTGCCCTCCTTCAACCCGGCGTCCTTCCGGCACTGCATGGGGCCGTTCGCCGATGCCATGGGTTGAAATGAACGTCACCGCAGCGCTCCCGGCGGCCCAGCTCCCGCTCGTCCTCCTCGGGCTGCCGGTCCTGGTGTTCGGGCTGGTGAAACTGCTCGTTGTGCCGCTTGCCGTCTGGTTCGAACTTCGGAGCGCCCATCGCCGACGCCGCGAAGTCCCCACGTTGTTCGATGCGTGGCCCCGTGTGTCGATAATTGTCCCGGCATTCAACGAGGCAGCCGCTATTGAGGACTGCGTCCGATCGATTCAGCGCACCCGCTACGACCGGTACGAGCTGATCCTGGTGGATGACGGTTCAACGGACTGCACCGCCACGATTATGTCGGCTCTCGCTGCCAGGGATCCCCGGATTAAGGTTCTGGCGCAGGCCAACGCCGGCAAGGCGGCAGCCTTGAACTTCGGGATCCGCAACGCCGCCGGCGAGGTCCTGATGTTTATCGATGCGGACGTCATTCTTTCCCGGCACACCGTCGAGATGATGCTCCGCGGCTTTGACGACGAGCGAACCGGCGCGGTCTGTGGTGATGGCCGGCCGGTGAAGGTCAAAGGGGTCCAGGGCCGGGTGCTGGCTTTCACCGGCCACATCGGCGGCGGCCTGGTCCGGCGCGCCCTGGCGGTACTCGGCTGTATACCCACCGACGTGGGTGCCATCGGCGCCTTCCCGCGAAGTGTGCTCGAACACGTGGGACTGTTCCGGCAGGACACGGTGGGCGAAGACCTGGAACTGGCCTGGCGGGTTCACAAGGCAGGCTACCGGGTGGTATTCGCCCCGAGGGCTGTTGTCCTGGCGGAGTCTCCCTTGACCGTTGGCGGCCTCTGGCGCCGACGGGTCCGCAGGTACCGCGGCCTGTTGCAGACCATGGCCTTGCACAAAGATCTGATCGGCAATCTCCGGTACGGACCGTTCGGAACGCAGCTGGTGTTCCACGCCATTACCATGGTGGTCCTTCCGGCGGTTCAGATCCTGTTGCTCCTCGGCGTGGCCGTCCTCCTTGCGGCCGGCTACCGCCCGCCGGCCGGCGTCGACTGGGTGGTCCTGGCCTGGTTGGGCCTGCTTGTGTCGTTGGTCCTGCCGGTGTGCGCGCTGGGCGCCAACCGGGCGTGGAAAGACTTGCGGCATGTATGGGCGCTGCCGCTGATGCCGTTGTATTCGTTGTTTATGAGCCTGGCCGTGATCGCCGCACTGGTCCAGGAAATCCGGGAGAGGGTACTCCGCCGGAACAATCCCGTCCGAACGGGATCAGGTACCGCCGGCGCCCAGCGGCCACGCGCGCAACTCGGGGCCTGAAAGCTGCCCCGATCACTGTGCCTACCCGATGGTGGCGTACAGCGCGTTGAGCTCCGCGGTGAGTTGCTTGCGCTGTTCCGGGGTGCCGATTTCCCTGCTGTCGATGTGGTTGACGGGCGCCAGCAGCCGGATGCTCGAGATGAGCCACACGGCGTCGGCGTCGTAGAGGTCGCGGGGCTCAAGCGGTCCGTAGCCCAGCTCCCAGCCGGCGGCCTTCGCCGCGGTAAACAGGGCACCCTGCGAGGTGCCGGGCAGGATCCCGCTGTCGAGCTGCGGGGTTATGAGCCGCCGGAGGGTCCGCACGCCGCCGGCACCGTCGTCGGCGGTTTCCAGATGGGCAAGCAGGACAGTCGACGTCGGGCCCTCCAGGACCTTGCCGTCCGCGGAGGTGAAGATAACGTCGTCGGCACCCTGGGCATGCGCGTAGCGCAGCGCGGCCATGTTGACGGCGTAGGAGAGCGTCTTGGCGCCCATGAGCAGCCAGGGCGCCCGTTCAGCGACTTCACTGTCATAGCCGCGGTCCAGCAGGATGACGTCGATCCCGGTCTCGCGTTGGCGCCGGCCGATGGCGCCGGGGACGGAGGCCTGGACCCAGCAGGTTGGCCCGGCGGCGCCTTCAACGCCCCGGGTCACGAGCAGTTTAACAACGAGTTCGTCGTCCGCTGAGTCTCCGGCGCCGGGTACGTGCTGGCCCCGGTACTCGCTGATGGCCGTCGTGATCGCCCGGCGCCAGCGATCCTCCGCCGGGAGGTCAAGCTCCAGCAACCCGGCGGAACCGGCCAGCCGATTCAGGTGCGCCTGAAGCTTCCGGGGCTGCCCGCCAACGGCCAGCAGCGACTCGAAAACACCGTCGCCGCGAGTGGCCCCTTGGTCCGTCGCCATCAATTGCGGCTTCGTGGCATCGGCCACCCGGCCGCCGTCGAACGCGGTATCCAGGAAGACCAGCACCGGGGCCGGGCCGGGAACACCGGCAGGAGAATTCATGACTTCAGCTTAGCGCCGCGGACCACGGGATAGGATTTGACGGTTGCCCGTTCCGGAAAGGTTCCGCGGGTCTGGAACTTGAGGGGTTCGCCTGTGCTGTGGCCATTTTCGCTGGCGGAGACACTCCCGCCCTGGATGCTGCTGATCCTGTCCGTGGTGGACCTGGGGATCCGGGTGCTGGCACTGGGCATCATCCCCGGAAACCGACGCCCCACCACGGCCATGGCCTGGCTCCTGATCATCTTTTTTGTCCCCGCATTGGGCCTGGTCCTGTTCCTGCTTTTTGGCAACTTCAGGCTGTCCCGCAGGCGCCGTGCGCAGCAGGACGCTGTGAATACCCGGGTACGGGCCGGCACCTCCGATCTGGCGATGCAGGAAAGCCGGTACAGCGGCCCGGAATGGGTGGCCTCCGCAGCGGAGCTGAACCAAACCCTCGGTTCACTGCCGATGGTGGACGGCAACCAGGTGGAGCTCCTGCCCGGCTACCCGGACTCGATCAAGGCGATGGCAGCGGCCGTCCGTAAAGCAGAGTCATTTGTCAACGCCGAGTTCTATATCCTGAGCTCCGACCACGTCACCGACGATCTGCTGACCGCGATGGAAGAGGCGGCCGAGCGCGGCGTCGAAGTCCGGCTCCTGTTCGACCACCTCGGCACCTTGCGCATCAAGGGTTACAGCAAGCTGATCGCCCGGCTCAAGGCCAGCAAAATCCGCTGGCGGCCGATGTTGCCGCTGCGGCCTGTGCACGGTCAATGGCGCCGGCCGGACCTGCGCAACCACCGCAAGATCATGGTGATCGACGGCGAGCTTGCCTTCACCGGGTCGCAGAACCTGATCGAGCCCTCCTACAACAACCCCAGGCACCGCAAAGTCGGCCGCGAATGGGTCGAACTGATGGCGAGCCTGCGCGGGCCGATTGTCACCACCCTCAACGTCGTCTTCGCCACGGACTGGCTCAGTGAAACGGACGAGTCCCTCGAGGATCAGCTCGCGCACCGGCCCGAAACACACGCAGGCGACGTGACGGCGCAGGTGGTTCCCAGCGGCCCCGGCTTCATCACGGAAAACAACCTGCGGCTTTTCAACACATTGATTTACTCGGCCCAGCACAATATTTCGATCTGCAGCCCCTATTTCGTCCCGGACGATTCACTGCTGTACGCCGTGACGACGGCAGCCCAGCGCGGCGTGGAGGTCGAGCTGTTCGTCTCGGAAAAGGGCGACCAGTTCCTCGTCCACCACGCCCAGCAGTCCTACTATGAGGCGCTCCTCGAAGCCGGGGTACGCATCTACCTGTACAAGGCGCCGTTTGTGCTGCACGCCAAGCACTTCACCATCGATGACGAGGTCGCCGTGCTGGGCTCCAGCAACATGGACATGCGCTCCTTCTCGCTGAACCTTGAGGTTTCAGTGATGCTCCTGGGCGCGGACGTGGTGCGACGCGTCAGCGCCGTGGCGGACACCTACCGGGGGCTCTCGCGCGAACTGACGCTCGAGGACTGGATGCGGCGGCCCGTGGGGGTTAAGTATGTGGACAATGTGGCCCGCCTGACGGCCACGTTGCAGTAGCGCCGCAGCGCACGAGTCAGCCGGCCGGGAACTGCGCGCCCAGCGCAGTGAGAACGCCGAAGGCCTTGGTCCGGATCTCTTCGTACTCCGCCTGGGGTGAGGAGCCTGCCGTAATGGCACCGCCGACGCCGAGGCTGAGCCCGGTGCGGCCGCCGGGCAGCTGAGTGAGAACGAGGGCCCGGATGGCGACGGCCAGGTCGGTCGCGCCGTTGAGCGAGAAATAGCCGATCGCGCCGGAGTACACGCCCCGGGGTGCTCCCTCAAGCCGGTCGAGGATGGCCATGGTGCTGACCTTGGGGGCGCCCGTCATGGAGCCGGCGGGGAAACACGCCGCAACGGCCTCGGCCCGGGGCATCCCCGGTTTGAGGCGGGCATCGATGGTGCTGACCAGCTGGTGCACTGTTGCGTAGCTTTCGATCGCGCATAGCCTGCTGACCGATACCGAGCCCGGCACGGCGAAGTGGCTGAGGTCGTTGCGGAGCAGGTCCACGATCATGATGTTCTCGGCGCGGTCCTTCGGGGAGGACTCGAGCTCGTGCCGCAGCAACGCGTCCCGTGCCGGATCCGCATCCCGGGGCCGGGTGCCCTTGATCGGCTCGGCGCGCATGGCACCGTCGGGCGCGATCCGCAGGAACCGCTCCGGCGAGGTGCTCGCCACAGTGAGGTCACCGAAGCGCAGGTAGCTGGCGAACGGCGCGGGATTGCCCCGCCGCAGCATCAGGTACGCCTGCCAAGGCTCGAGGGTCGCGGCGGGAAGATTGGCGGTCAGTGCAGTGGTCAGGCAGACCTCGTAGCTGTTGCCTTCGGTAATCTCGTGCTGCGCCCGGCTGATTTTGAACTTATAGGATGCTTCCGAGTCCCGGGCCGTAAAGTCCGGGCCGCCGTGGCCTGGTGCGCGGGGTTCGAGGACGTGGCCGGCGCCGGCCGGCTTTCGGTTGCTTGCCTCGGTGATGGCGGAGCGGGCAGTAGCCAGCCAGTCTCCGGCGTCTGCGGCGCCCAGCGCCAGCAGCCAGACCGTGCGCTCCACGTGGTCCAGGACCACTGCGCGACCGGCGAAAAGCAGGCAGGCATCCGGGGTCCCGGCCGATACGTCGCTGCCGCCGGTCTCACGTTTGAGTTCGTAGCCGAGGTAGCCGAGCCAGCCCAAAGTGAACCCGCACGGATAGTCCTCGGGGCCGCGGAGTGTGGGCTGGCCCCAGACGCCGTCGAGCCAGCGGAAGAACGGCCCCTCGGTCGTGACGCTGGCGTTTCCGACGCTCACACAAGTTGTCCCCGAGTTGTGCCGGACCGACTGTCCGTAAGGGCCGCCGTCGTCCGCCAGGATGCTGAAGCGGCTGCGTTCCGCCGCCGCACCGCCGTCGGGCGCCACGGGCGTCAGCGATGAGTCGAGCCAGACGGCATTGGCCGAGCCGCCGAAGAGGGCTTCGAACACCAGGACCGGGTCCGGGACGGCGTCGATCCGTTCGGCCTGCAGCTCCAGCCCGGTGCGTGCACTGCGTTCGGGCAGCAGCACCGGAGCCAGGGCCGGCAGGTACAAGAGGGACTGCAGTACTTCCGCAGGGGCGGCGCCGTCGGCACGGTTGAGCACCCGGACATCGGCGCGGGCCGGAACGTCATCCCCGGCCAGCCACTCCTGCTCCTGGGCGGCCCACTGGTCCCAGAACGGTTCGTACGTTTCACCGTCGCGGGCCAGGGCCCTGCTGCGCCGGTCTTGTTCGGGCGAATCGGCCCAGATCACGGCGGCAAGGAAGGGGAGGGCGGCTGCGGCGGCAGCACCCACGCCTTCCACCAGGACGATTTCAGCGGGCTGGGTGGTGCGGGTGGCGCCGTCGTAGTGGGCTGTCCAGTCCCAACTGACCCATTCGGCGGGCTCGCTGCGGTGCAGCGGGGCCAGGACCGTGGAGACGTAACGCTCGACGCCGGCCACAAGCCCGTTCCAGCCGGGATAGATGTCTTCCAGATGGAAGAGGGAGACCTTGTGGTGTTCGCGGAGAGTCGCCGCCAGCTCGATCGCCAAGGTGGTCTTGCCGGCGCCGGATCGTCCGTCGATGGCGATGATGACGGGTGCGGGACTCATGATTTAGAGCGTACCCGCTGCCCTGCATTGGGTTGATCACTGCCCGGTTGTTGCCCGCCCGGCCGTTGACGCCGGGCGAGCTCCGTTCGGACATGCGCCACGATCCCGGGCAGTGCGGCGCGGATCAGGTCCCAGGTGAGGTCGAAGTCCGCGTGGCCGCCGTACCAGGGGTCGTCGATGCCCTGGTCGAGGGGATCCTTGCCCGCGACGGCCGGATCGAAGCTGCGCAGCATCCGGATCTTGGACCCGGATTCGCGGTCCGGTGCGGCCTGCTGCAACCAGCCGAAATGGTCCACGTCCAGGGCAAGGATGAGGTCGCGGTTGTGGAACCATCTGGTGTCCCATTCGCGTGCCACGTGACGTTCCGAGGAAATGCCGTTGGCGGTGAGTTTGCGGGCGGCCCGCGGATCAATCGGGCGGCCCACTTCGTAGGCCGTGATCCCCGCCGAGTCAACGACGGCGCCGGCCAGGCCATCCGCGGCGATGGCCTCCGCCAGCATCAGTTCGGCCATCGGCGACCGGCAGATGTTCCCGGTGCAGACCGCGATGATCCGGTACTGGCTCGACGGTGAGGTCATAGTGCAAGCATGGATTATGCGGCTCCGCTTGGCTAGTTCCCGGCGGTGGATGTTACAGGCTTTGTCACATCATATTTGCAAGGTTTGAACTATTGGCCTGCGGGACTCCCGGACCAGACGGCCTTGCGGAGAATGGACCGCAGAGACGCCACCTCCTCGCCGGTAAGCATGACCAGCTGTCGCGCCTCGGCGGCCTGGGTTGCCTTCTGGGCGGCAGCGTGGAGGGTGCGGCCTGCTTTTGTGGCGGACACCAGTTTCTGCCGCCGGTCTGAGGGTCCCGGCTTTCTTTCCACGAGGCCGCGCTGTTCCAGCTCATCAATGAGTGCCACGATCTGGCTGGGATCCAGGCTGAGGAACTCGGCCAGTTCGCGTTGGGTGGGTCCCAGATTGCCGCAGGCCAGCGCCAGCACGGAGTAGGACCGCTCCTTCAGCCCGAACTCTGCAAGGGCCGCGTTGTTGAGCACGCTGCCGGCGGCGTGCAGCTTGGCCAGCAGGAAGCCTATGTCAGTGCTGATGCTTGATTCCGCCAGCCGGGTGGAAGCCTCGCCGGAGCTTTCGGCGGCGAGGTGTACCTGTTGTGTCATGGTGCCTTTCGGGCGGGTAGCCAGCCGGGTCGTTGAATTATTCAATGATCCCACGTGCACCGCGCCTGCGAAAAGCGTGCACCGGGAGCGGTGAATGCGGCGGGTGGGGAAGCTGATTGGATGCAGAAATAAATCATTGACATTCTCAAGGATTAAGTTTCTAATTGAAGCAGTCAAGGGAGATGTGCATCACACGCAGGCTCCCTGGGATATCCGCCGCAAGGCGCAGTGCAAAGGAGCAGCATGAGCCTGTCAGGGAAAGTAGCAATCGTCACCGGAAGCGGCCGCGGCCTGGGTCTGGCGTACGCCCGGGAACTCGCCCGCCAGGGCGCCGCCGTCGTGATCAACGATGTGGATGCCGACGTGGCCGCTGAAGCGGTCCGGACCATTGAGGCCGACGGCGGCCGCGTCGTCGCCGTCGTCGCTCCGGTGGGCAGCACCGAAGCCGCCCGGCAGCTCGTGCAGAAAGCGGTGGAGGCTTTCGGCCGGCTCGACATCCTGGTCACCAACGCCGGCATCCTGCGGGACAAGTCCCTGCTGAAGATGACGGACGAGGACTTTGACCTCGTCATTAACGTCCACCTCAAGGGCACCTTCACCTGCGCCCGCGAAGCGTTCACCTACTTCAAGGAAAACGGTATCGCCGGCCGCATCATCACCATCGGATCGCCCACCGGCCAGCGCGGCAACTTCGGCCAGACCAACTACGCCGCCGCCAAGGCCGGAATCGTCGGCATGGTCCGCACCTGGGCGCTGGAAATGAAGAAGGCCGGCGTCACCGCCAACGCCGTCATCCCGGTGGCCGCCACCGCCATGACCAAGACCGTCCCGTACTTCCAGAAGGCCGTCGAAGCGGACGAACGCGGCGAGGCCATGCCGGCCTTCTTCCGTCACGATCTGGGGTTCGGAACCGCCGACGACGTCGCCGGACTCGTTGCCTTCCTCGCCTCCGACGCAGCTGCCGGCATCACCGGCCAGGCGATCGGCGCCGGCGGGGACCGTCTGCAGCTCTGGACCCACCCGGGGGCTGCCGTTACCGAGTACCGCGAAGGTGGCTGGGGCTATGCCGACCTGATCGAAAACTTTGGCAAGCTCTTCGGCGACAAGCTGCAAAGCGTCGGCGAGGAATTCCTGCCGCTTCCGGAAGAGCTCAAGCCCGAACCGGCAGAGGTCCGCTGACATGGCCTCCCAGCGCTATGAACTCGGCATCGACGCGGCAAAGCTCGACGCGATCGACATGCACGTCCACCTTGAGGTGGACGGCCACGGCCACGAATCCCTGCCGTCGGCCCTCAGCGAAGCGTCCGCCAAGTACTTCAAGTCCGAGGACCGCGCCCCGTCGCTGGACCGGATCGCCGAGGTCTACCGCGAACTGAACATGGCCGCCGTCGTGTTCACCGTCGATGCCCGCACCCAGCTCAAACACGAGCCGAACAGCATCGAAGACCTCGTCGCCGGCGCCGCGCGGAACAACGACGTGCTGATCCCGTTTGGCAGCGTGGACCCACGGACCGGCGCCGAGGCCATCCAGGGCGCCAAGCACCAGGCCATCGACCTGGGTGCCCGCGGGTTCAAGTTCCACCCGTCCCTACAGGGTTTTGACCCCTCCAACGAACAGTTCTACCCGATCTGGGCCGCCCTGCAGGAACTCGGCCTCCCGGCGATTTTCCACACCGGACAAAACGGCATGGGCGCCGGGCTCCCGGGCGGCTACGGCATCAAGCTGGGCTACTCCAACCCGCTGCTGCTGGACGCCGTCGCGGCGGACTTCCCGGAACTGCAGATCATCATGGCCCACCCCTCGGTGCCGTGGCAGGACGAGGCGAACTCCATCGCCACGCACAAGTCCAACGTCTTCATCGACCTCTCCGGCTGGTCCCCGAAGTACTTCCCGGAATCGCTGGTGAAGATGGCCAACTCCGTGCTGCAGGACAAGGTCCTTTTCGGCACCGACTTCCCGCTGATCACCCCGCAGAAGTGGCTGCGCGCCTTTGCGGACCTGCCGCTCAAGGACGAGGTCCGGCCCAAGATCCTCAAGCACAACGCCGTCCGCCTGCTCGGACTGGGAGGCTGAGATGACTGTCGATACCGAACAACAAACCCGGCTGTACGGCGTCTGCGACTACTACGACGCCGAGTCCCTGTTGACCGCGGGGGAACGCCGCGTGCTGGGCAGGCTGCGGACCTTCCTCGACGAGAAGGCCCGGCCGCTGCTGGCGGACTATTGGGAACGCGGCGAGTTCCCGGATGAGCTCGCCGAGCCGCTGATCGGCCTGGACCTGATGGAGCCGGCCGAACTGCGCGGCCCGGAGGGCAGCCCGGCCCGGGGAATCTACCAGGGCTTCCGGATCTTCGAGCTCGCCCGCACCGACGCCTCGCTCGCCACCTTCTACACAGCCCAGGCCGGACTGTTCCGGACCGCGATCCGGGTCGGTGCCTCCGCGGAACAGCAGGCCGAATGGATGCCGAAGGTCATCGACTTCTCGCTCAAGGGGGTCTTCTCGCTGACCGAGCCGGAGTCCGGTTCCGACATCGCCGGCGGGCTCTCCACCACCGCCCGCCGTGAGGGCGACACCTGGATCCTCGACGGCGCCAAGCGCTGGATCGGCGGCGCCGCCACCGCGGACGTCCTGGCCGTGTTTGCCCGCGACGTGGCCGACGGCCAGGTCAAGGCCTTCCTCGTCGAGCGGGAAGCCCCTGGCGTGACGCTGGAGAAGATCCACGGCAAGACCGCGTTACGGATGATGCAGAACGCCCACATCACCCTCGAGGGCGTACGGGTGCCCGAATCGATGCGCCTGCACAACGTGGAGTCCTTCCGGGGCGTCGCGGCAATGCTGCGCGCGATGCGCTCGGACGTCGCCTGGATTGCCGCCGGGATCGCGGCCGGTGCATTCGAGGCGGCCCTGCGCTACGTCACGGAACGCCGGCAGTTCGGCCGCACGCTCGGATCCTTCCAGCTGGTCCAGGAAAAACTGGCCCGGATGCTCGGAAACGTCACCTCGGCGCTGTCTCTCGTGGTGCGGCTCACCGAGCAGCAGTCCAAAGGCATCTACCGGGACCAGGACTCCGCCCTGGCCAAGATGCAGACATCCCTGCTGATGCGCGAAACCGTGGCCCTGGCCCGCGAAGTGGTCGGCGGCAACGGCATCACCCTTGAAACCGATGTCGCACGCTTCCACGCCGACGCCGAGGCCGTCTACTCCTACGAAGGCACCCACGAAATCAACGCCCTCATCGTCGGCCGGGCCCTGACCGGCGAAAGCGCCTTCACCCGCTGACCCCGGCACCCACCAAATCCAACACACCCCGCTCCGGCACCGCCGTCGGACAGTTCCCTGCCCCACCCAGCCCTCCAGGAGGACATCATGCCCAATCTCGTCGTCGATTTCGACAAACTGCTCACGCTCGCCGGCACCGATCTCGGGGTCACCGAGTACCGCGAAATCACCCAGGAACAGATCAACAAGTTCGCCGACGCCACCGGTGACGACCAGTGGATCCACGTTGACCCGGAACGCGCCAAGGACGGCCCGTTCGGCGCCCCCATCGCCCACGGCTTCCTCACCCTCTCGCTCATCATCCCTTTCTGGGGCGAGCTGTTCGACGTCGACGGCGTCACCACGAAGGTCAACTACGGACTGGACAAAGTCCGCTTCACGTCCCCGGTCAAGGTGGGCGCGCGGATCCGGATGCGGTCCACCATCAGCGAAGTGACCGAGGTCAAGGGCGGTGCCCAGATCAAGGTCGCCAACACCATCGAGATCGAAGGCCAGGAGCGGCCCGCCGTCGTCGCCGAGTTCCTCGCCCGCTTCTACAAGTAAAAAGCCCCCTCTACGAACCCTCCCTCTGTTCAAAGGAACAACCATGTCAGGACTCACTCAGCTTCAAGCGATGGGCACCGCCGAGCGACGCAAGGAAGCGCGCACCGTCATTGCCTCCAGCTACCTGGGCAGCACCATCGAGTACTACGACTTCCTCCTCTACGCCACGGCCGCGGCGATCGTCTTCCCGAAGGTCTTCTTCAGCGGCATGGACGACTGGGTAGGCGTGGTGGCCGCCTACGGCACGTTTGCCGCGGGCTACGTGGCCCGCCCGGTTGGCGGCATCATCTTCGGCCACTTCGGCGACCGGATGGGCCGCAAGAACATGCTGATCATCTCGATGCTGGTCATGGGCGTGTCCTCAACCCTGATCGGGCTGGTCCCGGGTGCCTCGGTGGCCGGCCCCTGGGGTGCGGTGCTCCTCGTGATTCTTCGTGTCTTCCAGGGCATCGCCGTCGGCGGTGAATGGGGCGGGGCCGCCCTCATGGCGCTGGAGCACTCCGAATCAGGCAAACGCGGTTTTGCCGCCTCGTTCGTCAACGCCGGGGCGCCCACCGGCGCCGTCCTTGGCACCCTGATCATGGGCGCGTTCTCAGCGCTCCCGAACGATCAGTTCCTCGCCTGGGGTTGGCGGGTGCCGTTCCTGCTCTCCTTCGTGCTGCTGGGCGTGGGCATGTTCGTCCGGCTCAAGGTTTCCGAAAGCCCTATCTTCAAAGCCGCCATTGAACAGGAAAAAGCTGAGCGGGAGAGCGCGGCGCAGGCAAACGGCGCCGGAATCACGGCAAAGCCGGCCGCGCCCCTGGTACAGGTCCTGCGGCGGCCCAAGACCCTGATTTTCACTATGCTCGCCGGCGCCGCAGGCTTCGCGCTCCAGGTGGTCCTGGCCACGTTCTCGGTGACCTACGCCGTCTCCAAGGGCGCCGACCGCCAGGGCGTGCTGTACGCCTTTGCTGCTGCCTCCCTGATCTCCATCGTGTTCGTGATCATGGGCGGCCGGCTTTCCGACAAGGTGGGCAGGCGGCCGGTGATGATCGGCGGACTGGTTCTCTTCATCATCTACCTGGTGCCGATGTTCCAGCTGCTCTCCTCCAACAACATCATGCTGATCTTCGTGGCGTTCGCCATCGGCCTGATGATCCACTCCACACTGTTCGGTCCATTGGCGGCCTTCGTGTCCGAGCAGTTCGGCACGACCTCCCGCTACACCGGGGCGTCCCTGGGCTACCAGCTGGCAACCCTGCTTGGGGCCGGGTTCACTCCGGGCATCGTGGCCCAGATCTTCAAGGACTCAGGCCAGGACACGGCATCAGTGGTCTGGTATCTGGCGATCATGTCGGTCGTCTCCATCGTCTTCATCCTGCTGACCCGGGAACCGAAGAACAACGACCTCCGCACCGTCCGGGCCTGACCCTTCATCGGGTCCCCTCACACGGGCTAACCTCACAGTAGAAAGGATTCGCCGTGGAAAATTTTGGCATCGGTTCGTGGCTGCAACGTCGCCGCCCGAAGTCCGGCAACAAGACCGCCCTGATCAGCGGTGACCGGGAACTTAGTTATGAACAGTTCGCGGACCGGACCGTCCGCCTCGCCAACGCCCTGGGGGACCGCGGCGTGGCCAAGGGCGACAGGGTTGCCTACCTGGGCGAGAACCACCCGTCCTTCCTGGAAACCCTCTTTGCGTGCGGCACCCTGGGTGCCATTTTCGTCCCGCTCAACACGCGGCTGGCACCCCCGGAAATCCAGTTCCAGCTGCAGGACTGCGGCGCCGGGGTACTGGTCCATGCAGGCAGCCTCGGCGACCTGGCAGCCCGCGGGTCGGCCGGCACGGCAGTGGCAAGGCTCGTCGTCGTAGACGATGCCGGCGCCGGCAATAACCCGGCGGTGCGCATTGGAGCCGCCGGGGGCCCGACGGCGGTGGAGGACTTTGCGGACCTGGTGGCCTCCGGTTCGGACCAGCCGGTCGACGAACCGGTCACGCTGGACGACGGTGCCATGATCCTCTACACCTCCGGGACTACGGGCCGGCCCAAAGGGGCCCTGCTGACCCACGGCAACGTCACGTGGAACTGCATCAACGTGATCGTTGATTTCGACTTCTCCTCGCAAGACGTGGCGCTGATGATTTCGCCGATGTTCCACGTGGCGTCGCTGGACATGGGCGTCCTGCCCACCCTCCTCAAGGGAGGAACTGTGGTGCTGGAGCCGAAGTTCGACCCCGGCCGGACACTGGAACTCATTGAGCGGCACCGGGCGACCACCATCAGCGGGGTGCCGACCACCTATCAGATGCTCGCCGAGCACCCGGCGTGGGCCACGGCGGACCTCAGCTCCTTGAACAAGCTCACCTGTGGCGGGTCAGCGGTGCCGATGCGGGTGCTGGAGGCGTATGAAGCGCGCGGCATGCGGTTCTCCAATGGCTACGGCATGACCGAGACTGCGCCGGGCGCCACCACCCTGCCGGCGGCCCGGTCCAGGGATAAGGCTGGATCGGCCGGACTTCCGCAGTTCTTCACCGATGTGCGAATCGCCGGCTTCGACGGGGACACCGCTGCGCCGGGGACGGCCGGCGAGATCCAGATAAAGGGCCCGAACGTGATCCCCGAGTACTGGAACCGCGCGGACGCCACCGCCGAGTCCTATGCAGAGGGCGGTTGGTTCAAGTCAGGCGATATGGGATACAAGGATGACGACGGGTTCCTCTTCGTCTCGGACCGGATCAAGGACATGATCATCTCCGGCGGCGAGAACATTTATCCCGCAGAAGTGGAGCAGGCCATCACGGAACTCGAGGCGGTGGGAAGCGTGGCCGTGATTGGCGTGCCGGATGAGAAATGGGGTGAAGTGCCCCGGGCTGTGGTTCTGCTGCGCGAGGGTGCCCACCTCACGGAAGAGCAGCTCAGACGGTACCTGGATGGACGCCTGGCACGTTACAAGATTCCCAAGTCCGTGCTGTTTGTCGATGAGATGCCCCGGACCGCCAGCGGCAAGATCAGGAAGGCCGACCTTCGGAAGCTGAGCGCCATCCAGCCATAACTGGCCGTAGCCTGGGCCCGTCAGTGGATAAGGGCCAGCATGACGCCGACGGCCATGAACAGCACGCCGAACGTCCGGTTGAGGATGCGCTGGCCGCGGGCGTCGTGGGTGAAACGCTGGAAGGTCTTGGCTGCGGCCGCGAAGAAGAACCACATGACCAGGATGTCGATCACGATCACCGTGGCTGACAGGGTCAGGTACTGCGGCAGGAGCGGGTTCTCCGGGCGGATGAACTGCGGCATAAAAGCCAGGAAGAACACGATCGCCTTGGGGTTCAACAGGTTGACCCACAGGCCGCGGCGGAACATGGAGAATGCCGGCTCGTTGCGCAGCGCGGCGGCCTTTTCCTGGTCCAGGTCGGGTTTGTGCCGGAACTGCTGGATGCCCAGGTAGACAAGGTAGGCGGCGCCTGCGTAGCGGATCACGTTGAAGGCGACCGGAGAGCTGGCCACCAGCACCCCCACGCCGAGGGCCACGATCACGATGTGCACCACCAGCGCGGCCTGCTGCCCGAGGATCCCCAGATGGAACGCCGGAAGCCGGAGTTCAGGGAATTGCTCATCGTGTTGATGGCGCCCGCGCCGGGCGTAAAGCTGATCAGGACACCGGCGCCGGCCAGGGCCAGCCAAAGGGAGGGTTGCACTGATTCAGTTTACGGCCGCGGACGCCCCTTTCACGCCGGGTGCTGCCGGCCGTCGGGAGGTTATCGGGAGCCAGGCTCTCCCCTCAGCTGCCGCGCAGGCCGTAGCTCAGAATCATGTTGCCCTTGCTCGTCTGCTGGGACGACTGCAGCTCAAGCCGGGTCAGCGGATCGCCGTCGGCGAAGAGCCTGCGGCCATTGCCCGCGATCACGGGATGGACGATCAGCATCAGGCTGTCGAGCAGCCCGGCGAAGAACAGTTGGCGGGCCAGCGAGATGCTACTGAACACGCCGATGTCGCCGCCGTCGCCGTCCTTCAGGCCCGCGACGAAATCCTCCAGCGGCCCCGCGATCAGCTGCGAGTTCTGCCACGCCAGCTCGCCGGTCAGGGTGCGGGACGCCACATATTTGGGCAGCGGGTTGATGAACCCGCCGAAGTCGGCGTCGGCTTCGGCGTTCGGCCAGTACTCCGCCCATTGCTGGTACCCGACGCGGCCCAGGAGCCCGGTATCGATCCGGCCCATCATCTCGTTCATCCCCGCGCCCAGCTCCTCATCGAAGCTGTCGAATTGCCACAGGAACGGGTCTTCCACCACGCCGTCCACGGAACTGAACAGGCCGGCCGTCACGTTGCGCATGCTTCCTCCTCGTCACAGGGTGTCTGAGTGCACCCTAGCGGCTGATCCGCCGGCGGGGAATGGCTGGTGTGAACCCGGAAGATCCGGCATGCGCAAGGGCTCAGCCACACCTGCCATGCTTTGAATGCGACCAGTGGAACATGGTCCTTGGCAGGTCCGCGTGACGCGGATACTGGTCGAAGTACGAGCGGGCTCGGGCCGACATGTAGCCTGTTTCGTCGATGGCGAAGTGGCCGATCAGCTGCATGCCTTGTCCGGCTGCTTTCGATTCCAGTTCCCGGGCCTCGTCCAGAATCGGATCCGGATAGCCGTAGGCTTCACCAAAGCTGCCCGGGTGGGCGATGGCAAAGTACCTTGTGTCCTGCGGGTCCAGTCCCGCGAGGACGGCATCCTGGAAAGGGACCAGGCAGCCCGCGAAATCCCCGGGGACGACATCCACGTCGCTTAGTTGCATCTCCGCGTCCAGGCAGATCAGCACGAGCCGGGCATGGGCCTGGCGTGCTGGAGGATGAGCGGGCGGGCCAGTATCTCTAAGTCAAAGCCTGCTTGGATGATCATGTTTTGATGCTAGGAAACCTGCCCTTCGAGCTCCAGAGCCAGCCCGGCTATGTGGACAACGGGCCGCCGCTCACGCCCGGGCGATCACTTCGCCGTTGGGGATCAGGAACCAGCCGTCGTCCGTGGAACCCCAGCGGTGCCAGCCGGCCGAAATCCGGGCAAGGTCGGCGGCGTTGGCGAAGCCGTATTCGAGTGCTTGGTCCGCGAATGCCGAGTGCAGCACGCGTTCGCCCCACACCCGGGCCTGCCAACGGCGCTGCTGGCCGGTGGCGTAGAGCCAGTTGCTGCTGGAGGGCGCGACGTCGGTGAACCCGGCGGACTGGGCCCACGAAACCAGGCGGCGGCCAGCGTCGGGCTCCGCCCCGTTGCGTCGTGCGATCCGTTGGTAGAGCTCCATCCATTCATCCAGCTCGGGGACGGCCGGGTACCAGCTCATGCCGTGGAAATCGGCGTCGCGCACCGCCACGATCCCGCCGGGCTTGGCGACGCGGCGCATTTCCCGCAGGGCGGCCACCGGGTCCGTGAGGTGCTGCAGGACCTGGTGGGCGTGCACAACGTCGAACGTCTCGTCCTCGAAGTCCAGGTCGTAGATGTTGCCGGCCACGAACTCGACGTTCTGCACACCGCGCTCCGCAGCGAGGGCGGTCGCCTGGCTGACCACCTCGGGCGAGCGGTCCAGCCCGGTGACCTTCCCGGGGGCGGCGAGTCCGGCGAAATCGCACGTGATGCTGCCCGGCCCGCAGCCGACGTCGAGCACCGAAACCCCCGGGGTCAGGTGCGGGATCACAAACGCTGCGGAGTTCTCCGCCGTCCGGGAGGCGTGGGCGCGGACCACCGACTCGTGGTGGCCGTGGCTGTACACATCTTCAGGCTGCTGCGCACTCATAATAAAACGCTACCGCCCCGCACCGACAAATCCGCGAATGCGGGGGAAACGGCCGGGAAGACGGCAGGATTTCGCGCGCAGCCGTCCGTTTTGCCGCTTCCGGCCGGGTCGGTTCAGCGGATGATTAGAGGAGTGAAAACCAACAGCATCAAGCAGGCAGGGCTCGGCCTGTTCCGGGCCACCGGCATCTACGTCGGGGCAATCCTGGGCTCGGGCATCCTGGTCCTTCCGGCCATCGCCGCCAAGGAGGCCGGGCCGGCGTCGCTCCTGGCCTGGACCTTGCTGCTGGTGTTCTGCACCCCCGTGGCCTTCAGTTTCGCTGAGATGAGCCGCCAGCAGCCCGACGCCGGCGGAATTGCCCACTTCGTCACGCGTGCCTACGGGCGCCGCGCCTCGGCCGTGGCGGGCTACCTCTTCTACTTCGCCATTCCGTTCGGTGCCCCGGCGACGGCCTTGATTGGCGGCAACTACATCGCCCACGCGCTGGGCGGCGGCCGCGGGACGGCGTTGGTGGCCGCTGCCTTGCTGCTGGCCGCCGCCTTCGCGAGCAACGCCGTCGGGATCCGGATGTCCAGCGGCATCCAGTTGGTGCTGATGGTGCTGCTCGTCGGACTGCTGGCACTGGCCATCGCGCTGGCTGCGCCTTTTGCCCGGGCGGAGAACTTCGAACCGTTCGCGCCGCACGGCTACTGGGCCGTGGGCGGCGTGGCCAGCCTGCTCTTCTTCTGCTTCGCCGGCTGGGAGGCGGTCACGCACATCGCCGGGGAGTTCCGCCACCCGGACCGTGACCTCAAACGGGCCACCTGGCTCACCCTGATCGTGGTCGGTGTGGTCTATCTCGGCGTCGTTTCGGCCTCGCTCGCCGTGCTGGGTCCAGCCCTTCCGGGCAGCGACGTGCCGATCGCGCAACTGCTTGAGAAGGGACTCGGCGGACTCGCGGCGCCGCTGACCGCCGTCGCCGCCGCGGTGCTGACTTTCGGCCCGGTCAACACCTTTGTTGCCGGCGCCAGCCGGCTGGGGGCAAGCCTGGCGTCCGACGGCGTTCTGCCGCGGCTCCTTGCGCGGGGTGCCGGTCCGGGGAGGTGCCCACGGCCAGCCTGGCACTGCTGGGCGTGATGACGTTGCTGTCCTTCGGGGCGGCGGCAGCCGGGCTGGGCGACATGCAGTTCCAGATCGGGGCGGCGTCGGCCTGTTTCACCGCCGTGACCGCGTTTGGACTGTTCGCCGGGATTCGTTTGCTGCCCGCACGGACGCCGGCCTGGTGCGGGGTTATTGTGGCCGCTGCTGTGATGCTGGCCGTGCTGCTTTTCAGCGGCTGGGCACTGGTGGCCCCGCTCGGGCTGGCCGTGGCCGCCATCTTGGCCGGCAGGCGGGCCGGCCCGGAGGTGTTGCCGATGGGGCGCTCGAAAATGCCAACTAGCGCGGGTCGGCGGGAGACGGTGCCGGCTGTTGCGCGGCCTCTTGGCCGGCCCTGACCGTCGCCTCGATCATCGAGGCCATGAACCGCGTCGCGACGTCCAGTTCCGCCGGAGTGAATTCGGCCATCGCGGCCGCCATCTGCCGGGCCAGCGGCTGGAACATGGCGCCGCCGTCGCGGTAGGCCTTGGGGGTCATCCTGAGCTGGACCTGGCGGCGGTCCGGGCCTTGCCGTTCGCGGACCACGTGGCCGGAACTGTGCAGCCGATCAATCAGGGCGGTGGTGGCGGGTGAGCTCAGGTGGAGTTCCTTGCGGAGCACTCCGGGCGTGACAATCTGGTTCCTCGCGGTGTGCTGCATGATCACACCCAAGGCATTGAGGTCCGTCCGGTGCATGTCGTTGCGGCCGCCGGCGGAATCCACATAGCGGTTGGCCTCGAGGCTGAACTCCTGAAGGAGACGCACCAGCGGAGGCGGACCCTGGGGCCCGGGGAGTTCCGGCGGGTCAACTCTCACGCGAACCTTCCTCTCTCCTTTGCCTTGCCCACTGCTTCGCAGCAGGCGCCTTCCGGAGTTTACTTCAGCAGCCCGTGGCGCCGTAGCTTTGCTGATTCCGCGCTGACGCTCGGGAAGTTAACTTTCAGGGTTATCTCCATTGTGGAGATAGTCTATTATAGACTCAATTGCATTGATCCAGGCCCGTTCGAGAAGGAACCATGAACAAGACATCACAGGGCAGTACCCGCGTCCCCTTCTGGCTGCGCTGGCTGGTTCCCGTCCTCCTTGTTATTACCTGGCTGGCCATCGCCGGGATCGGCGGTCCGACCTTTGGCCGGCTGAGCGAGGTCTCCTCGAATGACCAGGCCTCCTTCCTGCCGGCGGGAGCCGAAGCCACGGAGGCCCAGGACTGGCAGGCCAAGTTCCGGGACTCCAAGGAAATACCGGCAGTCATCGTCATTGAGAACGACGCGGCCTTCACCCCGGCCCAGCTCGGCGAGGCGGCGGCGCTTAAGGGCAAGCTGGAAGCGCTGGGCGCCGGCAGCACAGTCGTGGGGCCCATCCCGTCAAAGGATGCCAAGGCGGTGCAGTTTGTGGTGCCGATCGGCTCATCCGACGAGGTGAAGCAAGTGGTCCAGGAACTCCGCGACGAAGTACAGGCATCTGCTCCGGCGGGAATGCGGACCTTCGTCACCGGACCGGCCGGGCTTACCGCGGACCTGGTCAGCGCCTTCGCCGGCATTGACGGCATTCTGCTGCTCGTGGCCCTTGGCGCGGTGTTCCTGATCCTGCTGATTGTCTACCGCTCGCTGCTGCTGCCGATCACGGTGCTGTTCACGTCGGTTTTTGCCCTCACCGCCGCTATCCTGCTCGTCTTCGGCATGGCCAAACTCGGCTGGATCCAGCTCAACGGGCAGAGCCAGGGCATCCTGTCCATCCTGGTGATCGGTGCAGCCACGGACTATGCGCTGCTCTATGTGGCGCGCTTCCGGGAGGCCCTGACGCACACCACCAACCGCACTGCCGCCGCCCTCACCGCGTGGAAGGCGGCCTGGGAGCCGATCCTGGCGTCCGGCGCCACGGTTATCATCGCCCTCCTGTGCCTGCTGTTCTCGGACCTTAACTCGAACAAGGCCCTCGGCCCGGTGGCGGCGGCCGGCATCCTGTGCTCGCTCCTGGCGGCCCTGACCCTGCTCCCCGCGCTGATGGCGCTGCTGGGCCGGACTGCGTTCTGGCCTTTCCGGCCCAAGCTGCTGCCGGAGACCGAGCGCGAGCCCGAGCTCGTCACGGGACTTGAGGGCCAGAAGGGCCTGTGGCGCGCGACCGGTTCTCTTGTTTCACGCCGGCCCCGGGCCGTCTGGATCACCTCTGTGCTGCTGCTGCTGGCAGCATCCGCCGGCGTCCTGCAGCTCAAGGCAAACGGCGTCCCGCAGACCGACGTCATCCTCACTGCCTCCAACGCGGTGGACGGGCAGGACGCCCTGGCGCGGCACTTCGACGCCGGTTCCGGCAGTCCCGCCGTGATCGTCGCCGACGAATCGAAGGCCCAGGACGTACTGGACAAGACCAAAGCCACTGACGGTGTGGGGGATGCCTACCTGCTGGCCGACGGCGGAGTGCCGATCACCGGCGCGCCAGCGGCCCCGGGTGCGCCCGCGGCACCGTCGACTCCTTCGGTCCGGGACGGCAAGGTCCTGATCAACGCGACACTGAACTTCGCGGCGGACTCCAACGAGGCCGAGAACGTTGTTGTCGATCTGCGCCGGGAGCTCAAGAAGACCGACGCCGGTGCACTCGTCGGCGGCGTCACCGCGACGGCCCTGGACACCAACACCACGGCCCAGCGCGACCTCGTCACCATCATCCCGGTGGTCCTTGCGGTCATCCTCGTGATCCTGATGCTGCTGCTGCGCTCGGTGCTGGCGCCGGTCCTGCTGGTCGCCTCGGTGGTCCTGTCCTATGGCGCCGCGATGGGAGTCTCCGCCTTCGTGTTCAACAACATCTTCGGATTCCCGGGAGCAGACGCCACCGTTCCGCTGTTCGGCTTCGTTTTCCTCGTGGCACTGGGTGTTGACTACAACATCTTCCTGATGAGCCGGGTCCGCGAGGAATCCCTTAAACACGGCACCCGGGCCGGCATCCTGCGCGGCCTGGCCGTCACGGGCGGCGTTATCACCTCTGCCGGCGTGGTGCTTGCTGCCACCTTCGCCGCCTTGGGCATCATCCCGATCATGTTCCTGGCGCAGTTGGCCTTCATCGTGGCCTTCGGAGTGCTGCTGGACACCATTCTGGTCCGCTCACTCCTGATCCCCGCCCTGGCCTACGACATCGGCCCGCGAATCTGGTGGCCAGGCAAGCTGGGACGCGCCGGGACGCACTCTGCCGCTTCGGAGCCGGCCGCCCCCGAGGCGGCGTCCGCGGAGGCAGGAATCCGCTAGCCAGAGCCCGCAGCCGCCGCTACCGTTCCTGGTCCCCCCACCAGGCAATGGTGGCGGCGGCTGCTTCCTCCAGCGGCGTGGGCCGCAGTCCCATGGCCGCCTCGCTGGCGTGTGAGTCCAGCACGAACGGCTGCTCAAACTGGTAAAGGGTTTCGACCAGTTCCTGCGTTCCCGGGGAAAACCGGCCAATGATCCGCAGAGCCCAGCCGGGCACAGCGGCCACCCGCGGCGCCCGACCGCCGGCGGCTGCGGCGAACGCGCGGGCGATCTGCCGCTGGCTCACAGCGGTGCCGGTGGGTGCATGCCACACCCGGTTCCACAGCGCTGGGTCCTTCGCCGCCCGGATCATCGCGGCGGCAAGGTCGGGCACGTAGGTGAAGGAGTGCGGTAGGGATGCCTTGCCGATGACCACCAGCGGTGTGCCTGCCAGCACCGGCTTCACCATTCGCTCGCCCGCATGTGCGCCGCGCACCCGGGGGCCGAAGAAGTCGCTTGCCACCACGCTCACGGTGTCCGTCTCGGACGCCGCCCGGGCGGCCAGAAGTGCGGTCCGCACCCCGCGCTTGCCGCCCTCAGCCGCGCGGGGGCCGTCCTCCGTCATCGGGCGCTCCGGAGCGCTGTAGGAGTACAGGCTTTCCGGAAAAACGACGACGGCGCCAGCCTCGCCCGCGGCGGCAAGAACCGTCTGCTCTGCGCCCGGCAATTCCTCCGCCCATGCCTTTGCGCTGTATTGGGAGCCGTGGATGCAGTGGAACACGGCGTGGGCGCCGCGGAACAGTTCGCCAAGTTGCGCCGGATTGGCCACGTTCACGGCCATCTTTTCGATCCGGGGATGGTCGGGTCCGCTGCCGGACCGGGTAAGCACCCGAACCCGGTGGCCTTCCGCTGCAAGCTGTTCGGCAACCGTCCAGCCGACCGGCCCGGCGCCGGTGACGACAAATAAGGTGGGGGCTTCTGCCTCCGGGGATGCGTGCTGGGACATCGATTTCTCGCTTTCATTCCGGTCGGACGGCGGGTGTCCGGGCGCGGCCGCCTTCTCTAGGGGCAACATCCGGAACTGAGAGCAGTGCTCTCTCACCTCAGGATGCGGCCGATCCTTGGCTAAGTCAAGAGCGGTGCTCTCATTTGTTGACACTGCTCTGGTTTATGGAATGCTGGAGCCATGCCGCAATCCGCCACCGCACCATCCGGCAAGCCGACCACGCCCCGGGGAGCGGGCCCGGGCCCGGACCGTTGAGGATATTGTGCGCCTGGGGCGGGAGCATTTGGCAGTTCACGGGGCGGCCGCGCTGTCCCTCCGCGCCGTTGCCCGGGACCTTGGCGTCGTCTCCTCGGCGGTCTACCGGTACGTGGAGAACCGCGAAGAGCTGCTGACCCTGCTGCTTATCGATGCCTACAACGAGCTCGCCGACGAAGTCGACGCCGCCGTGGCCGCAGCACCCGCGGCCGACTTTTGCGGGCAGTTCGGGGCCCTGGGTGCCGCGGTCCGCAGCTGGGCGCTGCGCGAGCCGGCGCGCTACGGCCTCCTTTTCGGCAGTCCTGTGCCCGGGTACCAGGCGCCTGCCGAGCGAACAACGGGGCCGGGCACCAGGGTGGTCTACGCCCTGATGGCGGTACTGGACGGCGCCTACCGCGCCGGCGGGCTGGTCGCGCCAGGCGGTCAGGGCGCCGTCTTGTCCGGGCTCGCCGCAGACCTGCAGCGCATCCGCAGCGAGATGGGACTGGCGGTCCCGGACACCCTGCTGGCACGCGGCGCACTGGTCTGGAGCGCCTTGTTCGGCACCATCAGCTTCGAGGTCTTTGGGCAGTACGGCGAGGGAACCTTTGCCGCTCCGGATGAATTGTTCGCCTTGCACCTGGCTGCCCTGGCGGAACTCGCCGGCCTTGCCGGCGCCGCGCCGCAACCGGACCTGCCGGCAGGGCCGCAAGCCGCCGCCCCCGGGAATAGCCGATGATCCTGGTTCAGTTCACCCTGTTGCCTCCCGGTGGTGGTCGATAGACTGCCCCTGCGCCTGACTGGCGCGCCGAGGCTTCCGGAAAGGATCCAAACATGTCCGAAAACAGCGAGTTTGATCGAACGGCCGCGGAGCCCGAAGACCCGGCCGCGGAGGGCCAGTATGTCGAAGGCGACTACGGCACGGCAGGCGCCGCCGGGGACAATCCGCTAGAGGCCGAAGAAGGCGAATACTCCAGCGGCGACTACGGCAATGCCGGCGTCAGCGGCGCCACGGCCGTTGGTGTGGAAGAGGGCGACTATCCCGAGGGCGACTATGGCGCGGCAGGTACCGTCGGCGTGCCGGCCTCCGCAGTGAACGAGGGCGAGTATCCGGATGGTGACTACGGCGCCGCCGGCACCCCGGTGCGGACCGCGGCGCCGCCGGCTCGGCGCCCGTTCGGAAGGAATCCACGGGCGAGCCGGACCGCGGGGACGGCTAAGCGGCAGGTCCGCACCCGGCGGCGGCCTTCGCGGACAGCGAAATTCGCCGCCGGTGGACAGGCGGCCGCGTAAAACTCCCGGAATTCCGGGAGTTTTTGCTGTCTGCGGTGTGTTCCTTGTGCAAGTTAATCCAAGGTTGAGCGGATGACGCTCAACCTTGGATTGACTTTGCCCCGGGCCGGAGTAAAGTTGAGTGCAGATCGCTCATATCGGTCGGATCCCAGTGGTCTGCAGCGATTTCAGCTAGATTCCCCGGAAAGAAGGAAGCAACACATGTCACGTGCAGTAGGTATTGACCTCGGAACAACCAACTCCGTCGTCTCCGTTCTCGAAGGTGGCGAGCCCACCGTTATTGCCAACGCCGAGGGTGGACGCACCACGCCGTCGGTTGTTGCATTTTCCAAGTCCGGCGAAGTGCTGGTTGGCGAGATCGCCAAGCGCCAGGCCGTCAACAACATTGACCGCACCATTGCTTCGGTCAAGCGCCACATGGGCACCGACTGGAACGTCGCGGTGGACGACAAGAAGTACACGGCGCAGGAAATCTCCGCACGTATCCTGATGAAGCTCAAGAACGACGCCGAGTCCTACCTCGGTGAGAAGGTCACCGACGCTGTGATCACCGTTCCCGCGTACTTCAATGACGCAGAGCGCCAGGCCACCAAGGAAGCCGGCGAAATCGCTGGCCTTAAGGTCCTGCGCATCGTCAACGAGCCCACCGCTGCAGCGTTGGCCTATGGCCTGGACAAGGGCAAGGAAGACGAGCTCATCCTCGTCTTCGACCTCGGCGGCGGAACCTTCGACGTTTCCCTCCTTGAGGTCGGCAAGGACGAAGACAACTTCTCCACCATTCAGGTCCGCTCCACCGCAGGCGACAACCGCCTCGGCGGCGACGACTGGGACCAGCGCGTTGTCGACTACCTGCTGAACCAGCTCAAGGTCAAGGGCATCGACCTGTCCAAGGACAAGATCGCCCTGCAGCGCCTGCGTGAAGCAGCCGAGCAGGCCAAGAAGGAACTCTCCTCCTCGTCCAGCACCAATGTCTCCCTGCAGTACCTCTCCGTCACCCCCGACGGTCCGGTGCACCTGGATGAGCAGCTGACCCGCGCCAAGTTCCAGGACCTCACCAAGGACCTGCTTGAGCGCACCAAAAAGCCGTTCCATGACGTCATCAAGGAAGCCGGCATCCAGCTTTCCCAGATCGACCACATCGTGCTGGTCGGCGGTTCCACCCGGATGCCTGCCGTCTACGACCTGGTCAAGGACCTGGCCGGCGGCAAGGAGCCGAACAAGGGCGTCAACCCGGACGAGGTCGTCGCCGTCGGCGCCGCACTGCAGGCCGGTGTCCTCAAGGGCGAGCGTAAAGACGTCCTCCTGATCGACGTCACCCCGCTCTCCCTCGGTATTGAAACCAAGGGCGGCATCATGACGCACCTGATCGAGCGCAACACGGCCATCCCGACTAAGCGCTCGGAAACCTTCACCACTGCCGATGACAACCAGCCCTCGGTAGCCATCCAGGTCTTCCAGGGCGAGCGCGAGTTCACCCGGGACAACAAGCCGTTGGGTACCTTTGAACTGACCGGCATCGCACCGGCGCCGCGCGGCATGCCGCAGGTCGAGGTTACCTTCGACATCGACGCCAACGGCATTGTGCACGTCTCGGCGAAGGACAAGGGCACCGGCAAGGAACAGTCCATGACCATCACCGGCGGTTCCAGCCTCTCCAAGGAAGACATCGACCGCATGGTCAAGGACGCCGAAGAGCACGCAGCCGAGGACAAGGCCCGCCGAGAGGCAGCGGACACCCGCAACACCTCCGAGCAGCTGGCCTACTCCGTGGACAAGTTGATCGCTGACAACGCAGACAAGCTGCCTGAAGAGGTCAAGACCGAGGTCCAGGCCGACGTCGACGCCCTGAAGGCTGCCCTCGAAGGAACCGATGACTCGGCCGTCAAGACGGCGTTTGAGAAGCTGCAGGCTTCCCAGACCAAGCTCGGCGAGGCCATCTACGCCCAGGCCGGTTCCCCGGACGGCGCCGAGGGTGCCGCTGCCGGCGAGCCTGCAGCGGGAGCCGACGAGGACATCGTCGACGCCGAGATCGTTGACGAAGACGAGAAGAAGTAATCATGCCGCATCACGGTAACGAAGAAGAGCACGGTTCTTCCGGGAGCCGTGGCGACGGTCAGCAGCGGGAGAACGAGCCGCAGAAACCGATCATCCACGACAACCGCAAGGTTGACCCGAAGACCGGCCAGGCCCGCCACCCCGACCAGGAGCGCGCCGCCGCACGGGACTCCGACTCCGGGGACGCGCTGTCCCAGGCGGAGGACATCCTCAACGGCGTTGACGTACCGGCCGCGGATTCCGTAGCCCAGGGCGCCGACGGTGCTGAGGCGGAGGAGCTCAGAAATGACCTGCGCCGCCTGCAGGCTGAGTATGTCAACTACCGCAAGCGCGTCGAACGTGACCGCGCCGTGGCAGGGGAGATGGCCGTCATTGGCGTCCTGAACTCCGTGCTCCCGGTGCTCGACGACGTCGACGCCGCCCGGCAGCACGGTGACCTTACGGACGGCCCGTTCGCCGCCATTGCCGCCAAGCTGGAGAATGCGCTGAAGACCTACGGTCTGGTGCGCATTGACGAGACCGGCGTGGAGTTCGACCCCACGATCCACGAGGCCCTCATCCAGCAGCCCGGCACGGATGTCGAAATTGACACCGTCAGCCAGGTCCTGCGCTCGGGCTACAAGTCCGGCGACAGGGTCCTGCGGGCAGCCCAGGTCATCGTGGCGGTCCCGGCTTAGCGTCACCTTCGGCGCTACGCCGGATAGGGGGCGGTGCCCGCTTCGCGGTGCCCTCCACACCGCCGCCCCCTATCCGGCCTCCGCGCCAGCGTTTTGCTCACCTAAGGTGAGTGGACAAACAGGGCCCATCATCTGCGAAGCGCACTCTGCACAACTTTTGAAAGGAAACGCCATTGGCTAGCCAGGATTGGGTGGACAAGGACTTTTACAAGATCCTTGGTGTCGCCAAGGACGCTTCCGACGCGGACATCAAAAAGGCCTACCGGAAGCTCGCGCGCCAGCACCACCCGGATACCAACTCGGGGAACGTCGCCTCGGAGAAGAAGTTCAAGGACATCTCCGAGGCGTACTCCGTGCTCTCCGATGCCGACGAGCGCCAGCAGTATGACGCCATCCGGGCTATGGGCGGCGGCGCGCGTTTCGCCCCGGGCGGCGGCGGCCCGGGGCCGGCGGAGCCGGTTTTGAAGACCTTTTCGGCGGACTCTTTACCGGTGGTGGTGGCGGCCGTCAGTCCGGCGGCTACGGCGCCGGCGGCGGGCTTCCTCCTGAGTTTGCGGACTTGTTCGGCGGCGGTGCCGGCGGCGGCTTCGGCGGCGGCCAGTCCTTCCAGCGTGCCCCGCAAAAGGGTGCGGACCGGACGGCGTCCACCTCGATCTCCTTCGCGGGGTCCATCCGCGGAACCACCATCGGGCTGCGGGAACCGGACGGCGAAGTCATCGACGTCCGCATTCCCGCAGGCATCAAGGACGGCCAGAAAGTCCGCGTCCGCGGCAAGGGCCAGTACGGGCCGGCCGGGTATGGGGACCTGATGGTGACCGTCTCGGTAAAGCCGCACGATTTCTACGTCCGCGACGGGGACAACCTGCGAATCCACGTACCGGTTACGTTCCCGGAGGCAACCCTGGGCGCGGACATCGAGGTTCCGACCATCGACGGCGACAAGGTAAAGGTGCGCGTGCCTGCCGGCACCCCGTCCGGCCGCACGCTTCGTGTTAAGGGACGCGGAGTCAAGCACACCAAGGCCACCGGTGACCTGCTGGTCGTCATCGACCTCGCCGTCCCGCGGAAGCTGAACAAGGAGGCCGAAGAGGCTGTCAAGTCCTTCGCTACGGCCACCGCCGGTGAGGATGTCCGCGCCGAACTGGCAGCCAGGGCCCGGCTCTAGGAACGGATGCCTGCCATGGCCATCGACTTCGAGCAGCCGATCTTCGTCATCTCCGTCGCTGCGGAGTTGGCGGACATGCACCCGCAGACCCTGCGACAGTATGACCGGCTGGGCATAGTGTCCCCGAGCCGGGCCCCCGGCAAGTCACGGCGCTATTCGCAGCGGGACATCACCATGCTCCGCGAGGTACAGCGGCTCTCGCAGGAGGGCGTCTCCCTCGAGGGCATCAAGCGGATCCTCCAACTGGAGAACCAGGTGGCGGCCCTGCAGCGGCGCGTCGCCGAGCTGAGCGGCGAACTCGAACGCCGCTCCCGCCCCCTCGACGCCCGCATCTTCGCGGCGGGAGCCGCTGGCGACGTCGTCAGCCTGGCCCGCGGCAAACGCCCCCGGGCCAGGTCCCAGGCGCTGGTCGTGTGGCGGCCGCGCGGAACCGATTAGCAAAAAGCTGTGCCCGGGACCTTGGCGGTCCCGGGCATAGCTGTGTTCGCGGGCAGGCTAGTAGCTGGCGGGTTGCTGGCCGGCGGAATCACCCGCCGGAATAAATGCCTGGGCAAAGCCCTCCGAGGCCCGGGCCAGCACGGCGACGTCCGCGCCGACCAGGATAAACGATGCCCCGGCGGCCAGATAGTGCCGCGCGGTGTCCGGGTTGAAGGCGTTGACGCCGGCGGGTTTGCCGGCCGTCGCGGCGGCCGCAAGGCAGTGTTCGACGGCGGCGCGCACCTCGGAATGTTCCTGCTGTCCGAGCAGTCCCATGGAGGCGGCGAGGTCGGAGGGTCCAAGGAAGATGGCGTCCACTCCGTCGACCGCCAGGATGTCCTCAACGGCGGCGACGGCGGCAGTTGATTCAATCTGCACGGTGAGGCTGATGGTCTGCCCGGC
Organism: Arthrobacter sp. H16F315; assembly: GCF_024124825.1. Taxonomy (GTDB): domain Bacteria; phylum Actinomycetota; class Actinomycetes; order Actinomycetales; family Micrococcaceae; genus Arthrobacter. The sequence continues at coordinate 1,171,965 of NZ_JAMXSS010000002.1, forward strand.
TCGGGCGAGGTAATCCGGGATCCGGTTCCAGCGGCCGGAGCGGGCCAGCGCGGAGCCGACCCCCGGACACCGTGCGGAGGGTACCGGGTGGCGGCGACGGCGGCCCGTGCCTCAGCCGCGGAGTTCACCATCGGCACCAGCAGGTTCTGGGCGCCAAGGTCCAGGTACTGCTTGATCAGCACGGTGTCGTTGACCGGAGGCCGGACCAGCACCTGCCCCGGGTAACCGTGGACGGCCTGGAGCTGGGCCAGGACGGATTCGAGTCCGTTGGGGCTGTGTTCGGCGTCGATGAGGAGCCAGTCCAGGCCCGCGCCGGCGCAGATTTCGGCGACGAGCGGGCTGCCGGAGCAGACCCACATACCCGCCAGCGGCCGGCCCGCCGCGGCCAGCGCGTCGCGGAATGTGCTCTCCGGTGCTACTCGAAGCGGCATGTAACGACTCCTAGCGGTCCGTAGTCTGCGTGGATGGTATCGCCAGCGTAGACCCAGACGGGGCGGGTGAAGGAGCCGGCCAGGATGATGTCCCCGGCCTTCAGGCTGTCCCCGTGTGCGGCAATCTTGTTGGCAAGCCAGTGCACCCCGTTCGCGGGGTGGTCCAGGACGCCGGCTGCGACGCCGGTCTCTTCCACTGTCTGGTTCTTGTACAGGATCGCGGAGACCCAGCGCAGGTCCACGGCATCCGGCCGGACCGGGTTGCCGCCCAGCACCATGGCCCCCATCGCTGCGTTGTCCGCGATGGTGTCCACGATGGTCCGGCCCTCCATTTCGATCCTGGAGTCCAGGATCTCCAGGGCCGGAACCACATAGTCGGTCGCGTTCAGCACGTCGAAGACTGTGCAGCCGGGACCGGCCAGGTCTTTCTTCAGCACAAACGCGAGTTCCACCTCCACCCGGGGGTGCGTGTACTTCTCCCACGGCACCGAGCAGCCGGTTTCCAGGACCATGTCATCGAATATCGCCCCGTAGTCCGGTTCCGTGATGCCGGTAGCCACCTGCATCGCCCGGGAGGTGAGCCCGATCTTACGGCCCACCAGGGAGCGGCCGGCGTCCTCGTTCCGGCGGCGCCAGAGCTGCTGGACGGCGTAGGAGTCCTCCACTGTCATGCCCGGGTGGCGGGAAGTGAGGCGGGGTACCGGGGTCCGGCTGCGGCCCGCCTCCAGCAGTTCGTCGGCGATGGCCTCGATCGTCTTGGCATCCAGCATGGCTACAGCTGCGCCCCGAGCTTAAAGCCCTCCGCTTCGGCCCCTGCTGCGCGGGTGTAGGAGAATCCGTCGGCGCCCACCGTGACTGCCATCTCGGAGGCGTCCGTCCGTTCGATGACGGGCTGCGGGTTGCCGTCCAGGTCCAGGACCAGTGAGGCCTCGGTGTACCAGGAGGGGACCACTGCGTTGCCCCACCAGTCGCGTCGCTGGTTGTCGTGCACGTCCCAGGTGATGGTGGGATTGTCAGGATCGCCGGTGTAGTAGTCCTGCGTGTAGATCTCGATCCGGTGCCCGTCGGGGTCCAGGATGTAGAGGTAGAAGGCGTTGGACACGCCGTGCCGGCCGGGACCGCGTTCGATCCGGTCCGAGATCCGCAGGGCGCCCATCTTGTCGCAGATCTGGATGATGTTGTGCTTCTCGTGCGTGGCGAATGCGACATGGTGCATCCGGGGGCCGTTGCCGCCGGTCAGGGCGGTGTCATGCACTGTCTGCTTGCGGTGCATCCAGGCAGCGTAGGTGACGCCGTCGGAGTCCTGGATGTCCTCGGAGACGCGGAAGCCGAGATCCTCGAGGTACTTCCGGCCGCGCGGGACGTCCGGAGTGACCTGGTTGAAGTGGTCCAGGCGGACCAGTTCCCCGGCCGAGTAGAGGTCGTAGCGCTGGGTGAGGCGTTCGACGTGCTCGGTCTCGTAAAAGAACTCGTAGGGGAAGCCCAGCGGATCCTCGACGCGGACAGAATCACCGATGCCTTTGGTGAATCCGTCCTTGCGGCGTTCGGTCCGGCAGCCGAGTTCCTTGTAGTAGGCCTCTGCGGCATCCACCTCGGCCGGGGACTTCACCCGGTACGCGAATGCGGCAACTGCTGCGATGGGGCCTTTGCGCAGCACCAGGTTGTGGTGGATGAACTCCTCCAGGGAACGCAGGTAGATGTTGTTTTCATCTTCCTCGGTCACGTGCAGGCCAAGCAGGTCGACGTAGAAGGCGCGGGACCTGGCGAGGTCCGTGACGACGATCTCCATGTAGGCGCAGCGGACGATGTCGGGGGCTGGAACGGAGGGGGTGGGGACAAAGGTGCTCATGGTCTTCTCTCTTCGTTGAGGAGGCTGGTTAGGCGCCGAATTTGGGCGTGTGGACGGTGCCGAGGGTGATGTGAACGGCCTGCTGGTCGGTGTAGAAGTCGATGGAGCGGTAGCCGCCTTCGTGGCCCAGGCCGGAGGCCTTGACACCGCCGAAGGGGGTGCGGAGGTCCCGGACGTTGTGGCTGTTGAGCCAGACCATTCCAGCCTCCACGTTCTGCGCGAAGTTGTGGGCGCGCGTCAGGTTCTGCGTCCAGATATAGGCGGCCAGGCCGTACCTGGTGTTGTTCGCCAAAGCCAGCGCTTCGTCGTCGTCATCGAACGGGGTGATCGCGACGACGGGACCGAAGATCTCCTCCTGGAAGATCCGCGCCTCAGGGGCGACGTCGGCGAAGACGGTGGGGGCGATGTAGTTCCCGTGCGGCAGTCCCTCCGGTCGTCCGCCGCCGGCCAGGAGCCGGCCCTCGGACTTGCCGATCTCCACGTAGGAGGCCACCTTCGCGAAGTGCTCCGGGTGCACGAGCGCGCCGACTTCGGTGGCGGGATCGTGCGGATCGCCGACGACGATGTTTTTCGCCCGGGCGGCGTACTTTTCGCAGAACTCCGCGTACACCGTACGCTCCACGAGGATACGGGAACCTGCGGTGCAGCGCTCGCCGTTGAGCGAGAAGACCCCGAACAGGGCGGAGTCGATCGCGGCGTCCAGATCGGCGTCCGCGAACACCACGCACGGGGACTTCCCGCCCAGCTCCATCGACAGGCCCTTGAGGTTCGCCGCGGCGTTGCGGAAGATCGTCTGCCCGGTGGTGGTTTCGCCGGTGAACGAAATCAGCGGGACGTCCGGATGCTTGACCAGGGCGTCGCCGGCTTCCTCGCCGAGGCCGTTGACCAGGTTGAAGACGCCGTCAGGAAGCCCGGCATCCTTGAAGATCTGCGCCCACAGCGACGCGGACAGCGGCGTGAACTCGGCGGGCTTGAGTACCACTGTGTTGCCGGTGGCCAGGGCCGGGGCGAGCTTCCAGGACTCCAGCATAAACGGGGTGTTCCAGGGCGTGATGAGGCCTGCGACGCCGATCGGCTTCCGGTTGACGTAGTTGATTTGCGAGCCCGGAACCTTCATGGCGTCATCGAACTGGGCCACGATCAGGTCCGCGAAGAAGCGGAAGTTCTCTGCTGCCCGGAGCGCCTGGCCCCGGGACTGGGTGATCGGCAGGCCGGTGTCGAACGTCTCCAGTTCGGCGAGGCGTGCCTCCTGGGCCTCGACGGCGTCGGCAATCCTGTTCAGGATGCGGGCGCGGTCCCGGGGCTTCATTTTCGGCCACGGGCCGTTGACGAACGCTGCGCGGGCGGCGGCGACGGCGAGTTCGATGTCTTCCTTCTGGCCGGCCGCAGCGGTGGCATAATTTTCGTTCGATACCGGGTCGAGCACATCAAAGGTCGCCCCGCCGACGGAGTCGACGAACTCCCCGTTAATGTAGTGCTGGATGTGGCTGGGCAGGTCCTGCGGAACGTAGTGGGCGGTGGTCGCGGCGGCGGGGGCAGTAAACGTCATTGTTGTTTTCCTAACTGCTAAGGGGGGTCTGGTCGGCAGGTGCTGCTGCCTGGGCGAGGTACGCGTCAAGGGTGGCGCTGCGGTGGCTGCGGGCCGCCTTTTCAATGGCGTCGGCGCCGGCCCGGGTCTCGATCAGCCGCAGCAGGGCCTCATGTTCGGCCACGGATTCGTGGGCGCGGCCGGGGACAAAACGGAACGTGGAGGACCGCAGCGAGGCCAGCCGGTTCCAGCCGCGGTGGACGAGGTCCAGGATGTGCGGGTTGGGGCAGTGCTCGAACAGGACGCTGTGGAAGTCCTGGTTAAGCCGGGTAAAGCTGTCGGGATCGAAGTGTTCCAGGCAGTCCCGCATTTCCGCATTGACCGCCCGTGCCCTGGCAATGTCCGCCGCCCCGATCAGCGGAGCTGACAGGGCGGTGGCGGCCCCCTCGACGATGCTCAGGGTCTGCATCGTGTAGAGGTATTCGGTGGGGTCGATGCCGGAAACGGTGGCCCCGACGTTCCGCTCGAACGTCACCAGCCCTTCAGCTTCGAGCCGGCGGATAGCCTCGCGGACCGGGACCACACTGACCCCGAGATGCTCGGCGATCTTGGCCAGTACCAGGCGGTAGCCGGGGGAGTACGTACCGTCCACGATCCGGGCTTTCACCACTGCGTACGCCATTTCTGACTTGCTGGCCGCGCTCCCTGTTCCGGCTGCATTTCCGGCGGTGGCAGTCTCAGTCATGGGCTTTGCCTGCTTCCCACTCTTCGTAGCGGGCCCGCCAGGCGGCGTTGAGCGGGTAAAGCCCGTCCACGCTGTGGCCTTGCTGAACCGTCTCGAAAATGAAGACTTCCTCCCGTTCCTGTGCGATGGAATCGTCTGCGAGTTCCGCCGCGAGGGCCGGCGGGATGACCAGGATGCCGTCCGCATCGGCGACGATGATGTCGCCGGGCTGGACAGTGGTGCCGCCGCAGGCGACGGTGACGTCAGTATCCCAGGGAATGTGGCGCCGTCCCAGCACTGCCGGATGCGGGTTGGCGTAGTAGGTGGGCATGTCCATCGCGGCGACGGCGGCGAAGTCCCGCACGCCGCCGTCGGTGATGATTGCTGCGGCGCCTCGGACCTGGGCGCGCAGGGCCAGGATATCGCCGATGGTTCCGGTGCCCTTTTCGCCGCGGGCTTCCATCACCAGGATTTCGCCCGGTTTCACCGAATCGATGGCGCGCTTCTGCGCGTTGAAGCCGCCACCATGGGTCTTGAAAAGATCTTCGCGGTTCGGCACAAACCGCAGAGTCCGGGCCAGGCCCACGATCCGCTTGTCCGGGCGGGTGGCCTGCAGGCCGTCGATGCTGACGTTATTCAAGCCCCGTTTGCGCAGCTGGGAGGACAGGGTAGCGGTACTCACGCTCTCAAGCTTTGCCTTCAGCTCCGGCGTTAACGCCGGTTCCGGCGCAGTCCCGCCGACGTCGGGCAGCCCGGCGGCGGCGCGGGACCCGTAGGCCTCCTCGCGCTGGAGATCGTCAGTCTTCGGTTGCGCGCCGAAGTCCGCGAACGGCGTCAGACCGTCCACGACAGTGGTCACGAGCCGGCCGGTGGTCAGTTCACCGGCGCTGACTTCTACTTCGACGACGTCGCCGGGCTTGGCAACGGAGGCGCCGGCCGGAGTGCCGGTCAGGATGATGTCGCCCGTTTCGAGCGTGAGCAGCTGGGACAGATCCGCGACCAGCTGGGCGAACGGGAACAGCAGGTCCCCGGTGGTGTCGTCCTGGACCAGTTCGCCGTTGTGCCAGGTGCGGATCCGCAGGCCGGCCGGGTCCACGGCGTCCGCGGCGAGCAGTCCGGGGCCGACGGGGGTGAAGCCGTCGCCGCCCTTGGACCGGAGGTTGGAGCCCTTGTCGGCGTAGCGGAGGTCATAGACGCCGAGGTCATTGCTGGCCGTGACCCGCTCGACGTGGCTCCAGGCGTCCTCGATGCCCACCCGTCGGGCGGGCTTGCCGATAATCAGCGCAATCTCGCCCTCGTAGCCGAGGAGTTCGCACCCGGCCGGACGCTCCACCGTTGAACCGCTGAGGGCCAGGGAGGACGATGGCTTCAGGAAGTAGGACGGCTGCTCGGGGGTGCGGCCGCGCTGGGCTGCCCGGCTGGGGTAGTTAATATGCACCGCGATGACTTTGCGGGCCGCGGCCAGGGTGTGGTCGGTGACCTGTTCCAAAAGTAGCTCCTCATCGAGTACGAAATCGTATACGATAAGCATGCCCCGCAGTGGACATGTCGTCAACCCCTGCGTCCGGATCTTTTTGGGCACTTGTAACCTGCGTCATAGGTGCCGTAGAGTGAGGAATCAGTGTTCGAGTTCTATTATCGAACAGTCTATTCTAATATCGAACACCGCCTCGGCGAGAGTCCGCCACACAACGAAGTGAGGAAAGCCCGTGCAGTTCCACCACCACGGTTACGTATCCGGTGACCCACGAGTCCAGCCGGCCGCCGGCGTCGGGATCGAACGCCCCGCCGAGCTTCCCGAGCACGTTGACGTCCTCATCGTGGGAACGGGGCCCGCCGGGATGCTCGCGGCAGCCCAGCTATCCCAGTTCCCGGCAGTGACCACGAGGATCGTGGAGCGCCGCGGTGGCAGGCTCGCCATCGGCCAGGCTGACGGTATCCAGGCCCGGAGCGTAGAGACCTTCCAAGCCTTTGGTTTCGCCGAACGGATCATCGCCGAGGCCTTCCGCATTACCGAGATGGCGTTTTGGAAGCCGGACCCGAAAGATTCGTCCCGCATCGTCCGGGCGGCCCGTGCCGCCGACGATCCTGCCGGCATCAGCGAGTTCCCGCACCTGATCGTCAACCAGGCCCGGGTGCTGGACTACTTCGCCGAGTTTATGGCCAATGCGCCCACACGCATGGCCCCCGATTTTGGCCTGGAATTCCAGGGCCTTGAGGTCGCCGGCGACGGCGAATACCCCGTCAGTGTGACGCTGCTGCATACTGATGGTCCCGACGAAGGCACCGAGCGGATTGTCCGTGCCAAGTACGTTGTGGGGGCAGATGGGGCCCGGAGCAAAGTCCGCGACTCGATCGGCTGCACGCTCGCCGGCGACAAAGCCAATCACGCGTGGGGGGTTATGGACGTTGTTGCCGGCACGGACTTCCCCGACATCCGGACCAAGTGCGCCATCCAGTCCGGTTCGGGTGGCAGCATCCTGCTCATCCCGCGCGAGGGCGGCCACCTGTTCCGAATGTACGTCGACCTCGGCGAAGTAGACCCGGCTGACAACGGCGCCGTGCGCAACACCACCATCGAGCAAATCATCGCCAAGGCCGGCGCAATCCTCCACCCCTACGTTCTCGACGTGCGCAATGTCGCCTGGCACAGTGTGTACGAGGTGGGCCACCGCCTTACCGACCGGTTCGACGACGTCCTTCCGGCGGAGCTCGGCATCCGCACGCCGCGCGTGTTCATCACCGGCGATGCCTGCCACACACACAGTGCCAAGGCCGGCCAGGGCATGAACGTCTCCATGCAGGACGGCTTTAATATCGGCTGGAAACTCGGTCACGTACTTGACGGCCGCAGCCCAGAGGGCCTGCTCTCCACCTACTCGGCCGAACGGCAGGTTGTTGCGAAGAACCTCATCGACTTCGACAAGTTGTGGTCGTCCCTGATGGCGAAGAAGCCCGAAGAGTTCGAGAACCCCTCCGAGCTCGAGGACTTCTACGTGCGCACGGCAGAGTTTCCTGCGGGCTTTATGACCGAGTACTCGCCCTCGATGATCGTCGGCGAAGCGACCCACCAGGGCCTGGCTACCGGATTTCCTGTCGGCAAACGCTTCAAATCCGCGCCGGTGGAGCGGGTCTGCGACACAAACCCGCTTCAGCTCGGCCACCAGGCCGCGGCGGATGGCCGGTGGCGTATCTACGTCTTCGCGGATCAGGCTGCGGCCGGCGCTCCGTCGCCAACGACGGAGCTGGCCGCCTGGTTGGCCAACGCGCCGGAATCGCCGCTGGCAGCTACCCCGGACGGAGCGGACGCCGACGCCTGGTTCGACGTGAAAGTGATCTACCAGCAGGACCACACGGGTGTGGACATCACGGCTGTTCCGGCGGTGTTTACCCCGGAAGTCGGCCCGTTCCGGCTCACCTATCTGGAGAAGGTTTACGGCACCGACCCGACGGCGGACATCTTCGAACTGCGCGGCCTGGACCGCGGCGGCGTCATCGTGATCGTCCGTCCGGACCAGTACGTGGCCAACGTCCTGCCGCTGACGGCGACGGCGGAGCTCGCCGCCTTCTTCGCGCCCCTCGTGCCGGTTCGGCTGACTGGGTCGGCCTCAGGTAGCGCCCTAACACCCTGATCGAAAGAGCCGCCCAATAGTTACACTGTGTAGATGCGCTTGACCGTTGACCACATCCTTTCCCTTCCTGCTGTCAGGAAAGGGGATCCCGAGATCCTCACCGGGGCCAGCAAGCTTGGGACTCCGGTGCGGTGGATTCATGTGGCCGAGCTCCGGAACCTCACGGGATTTCTTGAAGGCGGGGAGCTGGTGCTCACCACGGGCCTGGCCTTTGAAGATTCCAGCAGCGCCGCCACCCGGTATTTGGCCGAGCTGGCGTCCCTGGGCGCCGCAGGAGTGATCGTTGAAATCCTCGATGACAGGGCTGAAGCGTCACGGGCGCTGCGCGAGGCGGCAGCTTCTGCTCGAATTCCGGTGATCCTGGTGCGCAAGCCGGTGCGTTTTGTGGAAATCACGGAAAACGTGCACAAGATAATCCTCGCCGGGCAGCTGGAGCGGGTTGAGAAGGCTAGGCATGTTCATGAGGTGTTTACGCTGCTCAGCCTGGAGAGTGCCGGCGCGGACGAGATCGTCGCCCGTGCGGCGCAGCTGATCGGTGCGCCGGTTGTTCTTGAGAATATTTCGCATTTGGTCCTCGCCTTCGACGGAGGCGGCATTCCGGCCGGAAAGCTGCTCAACGACTGGGAGAACCGCTCCCGCGTTGTCCATCTCAACGAGGCCACCACGCGCACCGGTGAGGAAAACTGGCTGCAGACGCCCGTCGGCCTTCGCTCACAGCGCTGGGGCCGGCTGGTGGTGCCGGTGACGCTGGACAATGACACGGACGCGTCCATGGTGCTTGAGCGGGCAGGCCAGGCGCTTTCCATCAATCGATTCGCCGAACGGGATCAGCGCGAACTCGGATACCAGGCACGCGCGGGTTTGATGCACGAGCTCCGCCAACCGCGCTCCCTCAGCGAAGCCGAGGCCCAGGCGCGGGCCGGTGCGCTGGGGCTGCGGAGCTATCAGATGTACGTGCCCGTGGTCTTTCGGCTGGACCCGCGGGGCGGCGAGGGCCCCCTGGCCCTCCAGCGAAGGGAGCGGGCGCTGTTGGAATCGGTGAACCGGTCGCTTCAATCGCTGAAGTACTCTGCCTTGGCTGCAAGTTTGCAGACCGGCACGGTGGCCCTGTTGCTTGGCCTGCCGCCGAAACAAGCTGAGGAGGGGGCCGTCACGAGAATCTGCGCCGAGCTTCGCCGCCTTGCAGCAGACAGCGCTGAAGACCTGCAGTGGGCTGCCGGCATTGGACATCCGCAGGGTTCCCTCCTGCTGACCGCCGCCGCACTTGATGAGGCGAATCACGTAGCCGAAGCGGCCAGCACGCTGCAAAAACGAGGCAAGCCGTTTTATCGCGCTGCCGACATCCGGCTGCGGGGGCTGCTGGCTCTCCTGCGCAGTGATCCGCGGGTCCAGACGTTCGTGGAGGGCGAATTGGCGGGAATTCTGGGCGGAAACGAGTCCGAGGAACTGCTGCTGCTTGAAAAGTACCTGGAAGCTCAGGGGAATAAGGCCGAACTGGCCCGCACCAGCTTCCTGAGCCGGCCAACACTGTATTCGAGGTTGGCCCGCCTGGAACGAAAGCTTGGCCTCGAACTGGACGAACCGGAATCCCGGACCTCCCTGCACGTGGCATTGATGCTGTACCGGTTGAAGGATCTCTAACGCCAAGGGCGGCCCCGGCCGGGTTGGCCAACTCCGGGCCGGCTCGACGTGCCATCCGGGACAAATGCCCGCCCGCTGAAGCGGCTGCGGGAGGCGCCGTCAGCCTTGGCGGAAGGCGGAGATGCCCGTGATGCGCTGGCCCAGGATGAGGGTGTGGACCTCGTCGGTGCCCTCATAGGTGCGCACGGATTCGAGGTTGTTGGCATGTCGGAGCGGAGAATAGTCCAGCGTGATGCCGTTGCCGCCCAGGATGGTGCGGGCCTCCCGGCAGATTGCGATGGCCTCGCGGACGTTATTCAACTTTCCCACCGAAATCTGCACCGGCTCCAGCGTCCCGGCGTCTTTCAGTCGTCCGGTGTGCAGGGCCAGGAGCGTCCCTTTCTGGATTTCCAGCAGCATATTAACGAGCTTTTCCTGGGTCAGCTGGTAGCCGGCGAGGGGCTTGCCAAACTGCAGCCGCTCCTGCGCGTATGCGAGGGCGGATTCGTAGGAGTCCCGGGCCGCGCCCATGGCACCCCAGATAATGCCGTAGCGGGCTTCGTTGAGGCAGGAGAACGGGCCGCTGAGCCCGCGGGCGCCGGGGAGGAGCGCCGCGGCCGGCAGCCGGACGTCCTCCAGGCTGATGTCGCATTGGATTGATGCCCGCATGGACAGCTTGGATCCGATGGGCGTCGCGGTGAAGCCGGGTGTATCCGTGGGCACGATGAATCCGCGGATTCCCTCGCGGGTGTTGGCCCAGATGACCGCGATCTGGGCCACTGAGGCAAGCCCGATCCAGCGTTTTGCGCCATTGATGACCCAGCCGCCGTTGCCGTCGGACTCCGCGAAAGTCGCCATGCTGGACGGATCGGAGCCGGCGGTTGGCTCGGTCAGCCCGAAGCAGCCGATCGTCCTGCCTTGGGCCATGGCCGGCAGATACTCGTTTTTCTGCTCCTCGGACCCCCACTTATGGATGGCACTCATGGCCAGCGAGCCTTGGACGCTGACGAAGGTCCGGAGCCCGGAATCCCCGGCCTCCAGTTCCATGGCCGCCAGGCCGTATTCGACGGCGCTGCGGCCGGGGCAGCCATAGCCCTTTAGGTGCATCCCGAGGACGCCCAGCTTCCCGAGTTCGGGGACCAGCTCCAAGGGGAAGTGGGCGTCCTCGAACCAGCTGGCAATGTTGGGCCGGATGCGTTTGTTCACGAAGTCGCGGACAGTGCTTCGCAACTGCAGCTCATCCGCGCTCAGGAGGCTGTCCAGGTTGAGCACGTCGTCGAGGGCCAGGGCGGGTGCGGTTACGGTCACGGTTTGTTCTCCTGGCGTCGGATGCGGCTAGTTAACGGCGGGCGGTCTACTTCAGGCCCGGCGGGCTCCGACCACTGTGACAGCTGGATTGCGGAAGATCCAATACCAAATCCTGCGGCCGCTGATGTCCTGGGCGTATCAATGAGTGCCTGCGTCCGGCGACGGCAAGACTTCTTCCGAGAGCCGAAGGACCTCCCGCAGTGCCGGGCTGGTGTTGTCATTCCGCCAGACCAGCCGCAACTGGATGTTCTCGGCCGGGCCGTCCAGCGGCAGAAAGATGACCCCGGGGTGGTTGAAGTTCTCCGGTACCGAAGACACCGTCAGGGCGACGCCGATTTCCGCGGCGACGAGCGCCATAAGCGTCTGGGAATCCGGGGCCACCTGGACGATCTCCGCGGCGTAGCCGGCGTCGCCGGACAGCCTGCGGAGGTGGTCATGGAGGATCGATCCCGGGTGCTCCGGCAGGGTGACGAAGGGCTGATCCGCGAGGTCGGCCATGTTCAGCGAATCGCGGCCGCTGAGGGGATGGGCTTCGTACAAGGCCACCACAAGCCGCTCGTTGGCCACGATCCGCGAGTCCAGGACCGCCGGGATGAAGTTCCAGCGGCCCAGGCCCACTTCCATGGCACCGCTCAGGACCTTGTCCATCGCCGGCAGGGCGAAGTTGGAGCTGGACAGTTCGAAATCAATTCCCGGATGCGCCTCCCGGACCCGCTTGGCGAGCTTGCCCACCATCACGTGGGAGGAAACGCCGGCAAACGCGACCCGTACGCGACCGGTTTCGCCGCGGCCTGCCGAGGCGACCGCGAGGCTTGAGCGGCGGCAGGCCGCCAGGATGTCCCGGGCCGGCGCCAGCAGGGCCTCGCCCTCCGGCGTTAGCTGGACCGTCCGGGTACTCCGGACAAAGAGCGGTGCCTTGAGTTCATGTTCCAACCGTTGAATGGACCGGCTCAGCGGCGGTTGAGCCATGTGGAGCCGGAGTGCGGCCCTGCCGAAGTGCAACTCTTCGGCCACGGCCAGGAAGGCCCGGATCTGTTGTATTTCCACGCCAGGTCAGCTTCCGCTCAGGTAAACGTCATTGTTCATATGCCCAAGATACCCAACACAACGAAATAGGCATTGATGGCGGTGGGGTATCAATCCAGCACCAAATGCGTATTGGACGCGGATCAATCCGCTTGCGAGGGTAGGTGATGCAGACCACATACTGGAGGTACAGAATGACACAACCGAGCAGTAAACCGGCGGACGGCGGGCGCAACCGCCCCGCCGCAGGCGGAGCGGGGCCCGGCGTTGACGTCCTGGGCCGGGAAGGCACCGGGCCCCTGGCCGGCGTCGTCATCGCGGATTTCAGCCGGGTGCTGGCTGGTCCGTACGCCACCATGCTGCTGGCCGATATGGGCGCCACAGTCATCAAGGTCGAGGGCCCCGACGGCGACGACACCCGCACCTACATGCCCCCGGTCCGCGACGGCGAGGCCACATTCTTCCTGGCGGTGAACCGCAACAAGCACTCCATTGCCCTGGACCTGAAGGACCCGGAGGACCTGGACGTGGCGCGCTCACTGATCCGCTCCGCGGACGTTATGATCGAAAATTTCAAGCCCGGCAACATGGCGCGGCTGGGTCTGGACTATGCCGCCGCCGCGGAGCTGAAGCCGGACATTATCTACGCCTCCATCACCGGGTTCGGCACCGGGGCAGGCGCGCACATCCCGGGCTATGACCTGCTCGTGCAGGCCGCCTCGGGAATGATGAGCCTGACCGGTGACCAGGACACGCAGCCGTACCGGGCCGGCATCGCCCTCTTTGACGTTATTACCGGCCTGCACGCGGCCATCGGCATCCTCGGTGCCCTGCACCACAAGGACCAGACCGGCGAAGGCCAGTTGGTGGAGCTGAACCTCCTGACCTCCGCACTGTCCGGCATGGTGAACCAGTCCGCGGCCTACGTGACCGGCGGTGTGGTGCCGGCCCGGATGGGCAACGAGCACCCCAGTATGTATCCGTACGCACCGATGCAGACCGGCGACGGCATGATCATCATCGCCACGGGCAATGATGCCCAGTTCGTCCGGCTCTGCGGGGCGCTGGCGATCCCCGAAGTCGGCCGGCACCCGAAGTTCGCCAAGACCCGGGAACGCAATGCGCACCGGGACGAGCTGCGCGACATCCTCCACGCCCGGCTGGCCACCCAGTCCGCCGCGCAGTGGTTTTCTGAGCTCTCCGCGGCGGGGCTGCCGTGCGCGCCGATCCAGGATGTCCGCGGCGGAGTTGATTTCGCCGAGCAGCTCGGGCTCCAGCCGGTAGTGCTGGCCGGCAGCGGGGCGCGGCAGATTCCCACCGTGCGGCATCCCGTCGAGTACTCCCGCACGCCGGTGGACTACTCACTCGCACCGCCGGAGCTCAACGAAAGCTCCGAGCTGGTCCGGAACTGGCTGCTGCACCAGAAAGCGCTGGCCCATGCCTGAGGCATACCGGACCCGGATCTCCCCGCGGTGGTCGGACCAGGACCTTAATGGCCACGTCAACCACGCCGCCGTCGTGACACTCCTGGAGGAGTCGAGACTCAAGTGGCGGGCCACGATGCAGGGAGTCCACTCAACCGACGTGGCCCCCACCGTAGTGGCAGCCCTCGAACTGAGCTACCGGCGTCCGATCCACTACGGCGAAGACCTCGACGTTGAACTCGCGGTCAGCAGGATCGGCACCAGCTCCGTCGACCTCGAATTCACCGGCACCCAAAACGGCGCTGTAGCCGTCGAGGGCCGGACAGTGCTTGTTTCAGTCTGGCCCGAAACCGGCAAGTCGCGGCCCCTGGCGGAACGCGAACGGTACTGGCTCGCCCAGTTCCAGCCCACACCGGCAAACACGGAGCCCCGTGAACCGCAGATTCCCGATCACCCACCCCTGGAGCTGACCCAATGACACCGGAACCGGCCGCACAAGGCACCGACTTCTACCTGCTGGACGATTTCCTCACCGCCGAGGACCGCGCCCTTCGGCTGAAGGTCCGCAGCTTCGTCGACAAGGACCTGCTGCCAGTTATCAACGGCTACTGGGAGCGCGCCGAGTTCCCGTTCGAGCTGATCCCGAAACTCGCCGCCCTCGGCATCGTAGGAACCACCATCACCGGCTTCGGCTGCCCCGGGCTGAGCCGGCTTGCCGCCGGGATCGTCGCGGCGGAAGTCTCCCGGGGCGACGGCTCCGTCAATACGTTCCTGGGTGTCCAGTCCGGCCTGGCCATGGGCACCATCAACATGCTCGGCAGCGCGGAACAAAAGCAGCGCTGGCTCCCCGCGATGGCCACCCTGGACAAAATCGGTGCCTTCGCCCTGACCGAACCGGACCATGGGTCCGATTCGGTGGCCTTGAGACCAGTGCTCGGCGGGACGGAGACAGCTACATCATCAACGGCCGCAAGCGGTGGATCGGCAACGCGAGCATGGCCGACGTCGTAATTATCTTCGCCCGCGACGAGGAGGACGCCAAGGTCAAGGCTTTTGTGATGGAGCGCAACGGCGACGGCAGCTACCCGGACGGCTATCACACCGAGGTCATCACCGGAAAGATCGGCAAAAGGGCGATCCTCCAGCCGGACATCACCCTCGAAGGACTCAGGGTACCGGCGGACAATAGGCTCACCGGCTGCCACTCCTTCAAGGACGTCACCCGCGTTCTGACGTCCACCCGCAGCGGAGCCTCGTGGGAGTCCCTCGGCCACGCAATGGCGGCCTACGAGATCGCGGTGGACTACGCGAAGACCCGGCACCAGTTCGGCAAACCGATCGGCAGCTTCCAGCTGGTGCAGAACAAACTCGCCAACATGCTCGCCGAACTGACGGCCATGCAGTTGATCTGCTTCCGGCTTGCCGTCCTGGCCGAGGACGGACGCATGACCGGGCCCATGGCGTCGCTGGCCAAGATGCACACGGCGCAGAAGGCGCGCTGGATCTGTTCCGAAGCCCGGGACATGCTCGGCGGCAACGGTGTGCTGCTGGAGAACCACGTCGCCCGGCATATGACCGACATGGAGGTCGTCTCCACCTATGAAGGCACCGATTCCATCCAGTCCCTGCTCGTTGGCCGGGAGATTACCGGTTTCTCCGCCTTCAGCTAGTCCCCGGCCAGGCAATCGCCACCCCGGCATCAGCCACATTCCACGCAAGCGAAGGAAACACCATGACTAATTTCACCAACCGAGTGGCCGTCGTCACCGGCGGCGCCCAGGGGATCGGCGCCGCCACGGCGCTGAAGCTGGCCGCGGGGGGCGGCACCGTCGTCGTCCTGGACCTCAATGAGGAAGGCGCCAAAGCCACCGCTCAGGCGATCACTGCCGACCCGCAGGTGCTCGCGGCAGGCGGCCGCGCCATCGCGGCCGCCTGCGACGTCACCGACGAAGCCACCGTGGACCGGGTCTTTGCGGAGATCCATCGGGAGTTCGGCCGCCTCGACATCCTGGTCAACAACGCCGGCATCACCCGCGACAACCTGTTCTTCAAAATGGAGCGGCCGGACTGGGACTCGGTCCTGGCCACCAACCTCACCAGTGCCTATCTGTGCTCCCGCGCCGCCCAGCGGTACATGGTCCCTGCGAAGTACGGGAAAATCGTCTCGCTGAGCAGCCGGAGCGCGCTGGGCAACCGCGGCCAGGCCAACTACGCCGCCGCGAAGGCCGGCATCCAGGGCCTGACGGCGACGCTCGCCATCGAGCTCGGCCCGTTCAACATCACCGTCAACGCCGTGGCCCCCGGCTATATCGCCACCTCGATGACCGCGGCAACGGCCGAGCGCGTGGGCAGCAGCCCGGCCGAACACCAAGAGGCTGTGGCGGCCCGCACCCCGTTGGGCCGGGTGGGCCAGCCGGAGGAAGTGGCCGCCGCCGTCGCCTTCTTCGCCAGCGACGATTCCTCTTACGTCTCCGGCCAGACGCTCTACATCAACGGCGGGGCCCGCTGATGCCCGAGGCATTCCTGGTCGGCGGCGTCCGCACGCCGGTGGGCCGCCACGGCGGCGCACTCGCGACGGTCCGGCCCGATGACCTGGCCGCGCTCGTGCTGCAGGCCGTCGTGGCTCGCGCCGGCGTCGACCCGGCCAGCATCGACGAGGTCATCCTGGGCTGCGTCAACCAGGCGGGGGAGGACAACCGGAACGTCGCCCGGATGGCAGTGCTGCTCGCCGGCTTGCCCGACGCAGTCCCCGCCGTGACGGTCAACCGGCTCTGCGCCTCCGGCCTGACCGCCATCAGCATGGCGGCGCAGGCGGTGCGCAACGGCGATGTCGACCTCGTGGTGGCTGGCGGCGTCGAATCCATGACCCGGGCACCCTGGGTGCTGGCCAAGCCGGACAAACCGTTTGCCAAGCCAGGGGAGCTGGCGGACACCTCGATCGGTGCACGGTTCGTGAACCCGCGGATGGACGCCAACGCCAGGTTTTCGATGCCCGAAACCGCCGAAGAAGTGGCCCGCCGCGAAGGGATCTCCCGCGTCGACGCGGACAGCTTCGCGCTGCGCTCGCACGAACTGGCCTTGGCGGCGATCGACGCGGGCCGGTTCCGGCACGAAATCGTCCCCGTCCCGGTCACCGGCCGACGCGGCGAAATTTCGCTGGTCGACACCGACGAGGGACCGCGGAGCGGCTCCAGCCCGGAGACGCTCGCGGCCTTGCAGCCGATCGTGAAGCCCGGCGGAATTGTCACCGCGGGCAACTCCAGTTCCCTCAACGACGGCGCCTCCGCAGTGGTGGTCGCCAGCGGTGAGGCCGTGGCGCGCTATGGCCTGACGCCGCGGGCGCGCATCGTCACCAGCCAGGCCGCCGGCGTCGCCCCGGACGTGATGGGGATCGGCCCGGTCCCAGCGACCCGGAAGGCGCTGGCCAAGGCGGGCTGGAGCCTGGACGACGTCGGCGCCGTCGAGCTCAACGAGGCCTTCGCGGCGCAGTCGCTGGCCTGCATGCGGCTGCTCGGCATGGATGCCGGCACCGTCAACAACGACGGCGGCGCAATCGCCCTCGGGCATCCGCTGGGCTCCTCCGGATCAAGAATTGTCGTCACGCTGCTGGGCCGGATGGAACGCGAAAACGCCGGCCGCGGCCTGGCCACAATGTGCGTCGGGCTGGGCCAGGGCGTCGCCATGCTGCTGGAAAGGGTTTAGATGAGACTGTTCGAGGACGCCGCCGAGCTGGCAAGCATGACTGGACAGGAAATCGGGGTGAGCGGCTGGCACACCCTGGAGCAGTCCCAGATCCAGGCATTTGCCGATGCGACCCTGGACCAGCAGTGGATCCACACCGATCCGGAGCGGGCCGCTGCCGGACCGTTCGGCGCCACGCTCGCCCACGGGTATCTCAGCCTCTCGATGCTGCCGTACCTTGCCGGTCAGGTCTACCGGGTCCAGGGCGCGGCGATGATTATCAACTACGGCCTGAACAAGGTCAGGTTCCCGGCGCCCGCCCTGGTGAACTCGCGAATCAGGGACCGGCTGACGCTGGCTTCGGTGACCAACACGGCCAACGGCCGGCAATTGCAGTTCCGGCACCTGATCGAGCTGGAAGGTTCCGAAAAGCCTGCCTGCATCGCGGAAACCGTGTCCCTGCTCCGGAGCTGACCGGTCTCCGGCACCACCCTGCACCACCATCCGAACAACGACGTTACGGCCGAGCCTGCCTGCAGGCTCTTCACGAGGGAGAAACTCCGTGGTTACTGAAAACCTGAAACTGACACACGCCGAGGCGGGCGCGCAGGGCACGGCGCTGCATCCTGGGGTGACGCCGGCTGAATTGCGCCGCACCTCGATCTCATCCTGGCTGGGCTCTGCGTTGGAGTACATGGACTTCACGCTTTACACCCTGGCCGCGGCGCTGGTCTTCGGGCCGCTGTTCTTTCCCAATGTCGACCCGGCAATGGCGCTGCTGGCCAGCTTCGCCGCCTACGGCTCCGGGTTCCTCGTCCGGCCGCTGGGCGGAATCTACTTCGGCTATCTCGGGGACAAATACGGCCGCAAGTGGATCTTGGTGATCACTGTCGGGATGATGGGGATCGCCACCCTGGGGATGGGCCTGTTGCCGACCTTCGCCCAGGTGGGCGTTATCGCGCCCATCCTCCTGGTGCTCCTGCGGCTCATCCAGGGCTTCGGTGCCGGCGCTGAACTGTCCGGGGCCTCGCTGCTGCTGGTGGAATCCGCGCCCGCTGGCAAACGCGGTTTCTATGGTGCGGTGGTGGCGTTGGGGACCGCGACCGGTGTGCTTCTGGCCAGCGGACTGTGGCTGTTGCTCTCGCAGATGCCGAAGCAGGAATTCCTCGCCTGGGGGTGGCGTATTCCCTTCCTGCTGAGCGTCGTGACCACCCTGGTGGCGCTGTACCTGCGGCGCAGCGTCAGCGAATCTCCGGTCTTCGAGGAGCTCAAGGCGCGGCGTGCTGCGGCGCGCGTCGAGGCCAGGCAGCAAAGCGTCTGGCGTGACGCGGCGGACGCCAAAAAATCATTCCTCGTCTCACTGGGCATCAAGCTCGGTGAGAACGGTTCGGTCTACCTCGTCAAGGGATTCCTGATCGGCTGGACCGTGTCCGTGGTGAAAATGGACGCCAACCTCGTCACGACCGGCGTGACGCTCGGCTCGATCCTGGGCGTCGCCACAGTTCTGCTGACGGGCAAGCTCACCGACCGGTTCGGCCGGCGCCGGGTCTGGCTGTGGCTCTCCGGCTTCCAGTTCGCCTTCACCATCCCTGCGATGCTGCTGATTGAAACCCGGAACCCGCTGCTGGTGGCCCTCGTCTTCGTCATTTTCATCGGCGGTCCGCTGCCCAACATGTACGGCGTGGAATCAACCTGGTTGGTGGAGATGTTCGGGTCCAAGCACCGCTTTACCTTCATGACGACGGTCAAGGAGATCGGCGCGGTGCTTTCCGGCGGCCTGGGGCCCGTCCTGGCCGCCGCCGTCGTCGCGGCGACGGGTCCGGGCTGGGTGCCGATCGCCGCTATCCTGATGAGCTACGCCGCGATCGGCTGGGCGGCCGGGTTCATCGCTCCCGAAACCAGGGGCCGGGATCTCAACGCGGAGGCTGACGCCTGCTGACCCGGGGTGGCGGTCCGGGCCGCGACGGGTGTGGACACGGTACATTCATCCCAATAGGGCAAAGATGAAATGCGAAGGTGCCAGCCGGTCCGGGCCCCTGAACCCCACATGAAGGAAGACACCATGACGATCCCCAACCGCGGGCTTGCGATCTTCAGGTACTGGTTCGCTGCCATAGGACTGCTGGCCGTCGCGTTTCAGCTCGCGCATCTGCTCACCAGCGTGCCCGGAGCATCGACGGTGAATTACTTCAGCTACTTCACCATCGAATCAAACATCATCGCTTTTGTGACCCTGGCAGTAGCAGGCACCTTCGCGTGGCGGGGAGAAAACCCGCGGTGGCTTGATTTGCTGCGGGGCGCGGCGACCATCTACATGACCATCACCGGAATTGTGTACAACCTGCTGCTGAGCAACGTGGACGTTAACACGCCAATCCCCTGGATCAATGTGGTCCTGCACTTTACGATCCCCACGATTATGGTGATCGACTGGCTCGTTGACTTGCCCAAGACCAGAATCCCGTTGCGGACGTCCCTGGTCTGGCTTGGGTTTCCGCTCCTCTATCTCGTCTACAGCCTGATCAGGGGCCCGATCGCCGGGTGGTACCCCTATCCGTTCCTCGACCCGCGGATCAGCGGCTATGGAGCTGTGGCCGCAACGTCCCTGGCCATCGCCATCGGCGCCTTTGTTTTCGCGGCGATCGCAGCGCTCTCCACCCGGCTGCACCTGTCCACCAGCGCGCCTGAACCCGCGGTTCGCCCGGGCAGCGAAACCGCCGGCTGACCGCCCGGGCACCTTCGGATGCCGGGCCCTCCTTCGCGCCAGGGACGTTAGAACGAACGACGACGGCGGGATATCCCGTCGTCGTCGTTCTGGTTGCGTGTGCCGGGACCGACCCGGCCGGACGCCCGCGCGGCTAGCTGGCGAGGCCGGCGAGGCCAAAGACGGCCGCAGCGATCCCGAAGCCCATCACACCGATGAGTGTTTCCATCACGGTCCAGGTCTTCAGCGTGGTCTTGACGTCCATTCCGAAGAAGCGGCCAACCAGCCAGAAGCCGGAGTCGTTGACGTGGGAGACAACCACGGAGCCGGCGGCGACCGCGATCACGAGGGCTGCCAGCTGCATGCCGTTCATGCCGGCGGCGGCAACGGCCGGTGCGATCAATCCCGCCGTGGTGGTCAGCGCCACAGTGGCGGAGCCTTGAGCGATGCGCAGGATGGCCGCGATCAGGAAGCCAGCGAGGATCAGCGGAATACCAACGTCGCCGAGGACATCAGCGAGAGCCTTGCCGATGCCCGACGTGCGCAGGACACCGCCGAACATACCGCCGGCGCCGGTGATGAGGATAACGGAGCAGACCGGGCCCAGCGCCGACTCGAACAGCTTTTCCAAGGTGCTGCCGTGCAGGCCGCGGCCGCGGCCCAGGACAAAAGCTGCCACGAGGACGGAGATCAGCAGGGCTACCGGGGTCTCACCAAGGGTCCGCAGGACCTGGTACCAAGCCTCGGACTTGGCCGAGGCCGGCAGCACGCCGGCGGAGGAGAGTGTGCTCAGGCCGGTGTTGAGGAAGATCAGGACCAGCGGTAGCAGCAGGACCCCGACGACGGTGCGGAACCTGGGCGGGTTGGCTTCAGCTGCGGCGTCGGCCTGGCCCAGCAGGGTGGGGACGGGCAGGACAAGGCGCTTACCGGTCCACAGGCCGAACAGATATGCCGTGACGTACCAGGTGGGGATGGCAGCGATCAGGCCGACAATGAGGACCAGGCCGATGTTGGCATCGAAGAACGTTGCGGCTGCGACCGGCCCCGGGTGCGGGGGCAGGAAGATATGGGTCACCGAGAAGGCGCCGGCTGCGGGAAGCCCGTAGCGCAGTACGCCGCCACCGAGACGGTGCGCGACAGCGAAGACCACCGGGAGCATCACAACGAGGCCGGCGTCGAAGAAGATTGGGAAACCGAAGATCAGCGAGGCGAGGCCCAAGGCGAAAGGCGCGCGCTTTTCGCCGAACAGGTTGATGAGGTGGTCAGCCAGGGCCTTGGCCCCGCCGCTGGTCTCCACAATGCGGCCTAGCATCGCACCGAGGCCGACCAGCAGCGCGACCGCGCCAAGTGTTGTGCCGAAACCGCTGACCAGGACGGTCACGACCTTGTCCGCCGGAATTCCGGTGGCGAACGCGGTGGCCAGGCTGATCAGGATCAGGGCAAGCAGCGCATGGACGCGCAGCTTGATGATGAGGAACAGCAGCACGGCGATGGCCGCGGCGGCGATCAGCAGCAGGGGACCTGCGCCGAGGGTTTGAGTCCATCCTTCGATGGTCATGGTTCTCCTTTGAAGCAACGGGGCAATAGGGGTAAAGAGGGGTGAAAAGGCCGGAAGGAATTAGGGGAAGAGTCAGGCCCTGGGGGACAGGCCGGTGCCGGGTCCGCCGGAGAGCCCCAGCGACGCCTTGATCTCGGCGATCAGCTGTTCGGGGGTCCGGGTGATTTCCAGGCGCAGGCTTCCCCCGGCGAGCTCGGCGGGGGTTAGCGGTTCCAGCGTGGCCAACTGGCTGGGCAGCAGGGTGACGGGCATAAAGTGGCCTGCGCGGCCCTGCATACGTTCCGCCAGCAGCCCGGGTTCGCCGTCCAAATGCAGGAAGACAACCCTGCCTTCCGCTCCGGAGAGCAACTCGCGATAGTCGGTTTTGAGGGCAGAGCACGTCAGGACCGTGCACTGCCCGGCGCGGGCCTGGGAGGTCATCCAGTCCCGGATGGCGTTCAGCCAGGGCCAGCGGTCGCTGTCTTCCAGCGGGGTGCCGCTGTTCATCTTGCTGATGTTGGCTTGCGGATGGAATTCGTCGGCCTCGGCCATGGCCCAGCCCAGATCTCGGGACAGCGCCTCGGCAACCGTGGACTTTCCGGCACCTGCAACCCCCATCACCACCAGGTGAATGGCAGAAAACGTCATTGTTTACCTCCGTAGACGATGTCCGAAGACGCGGACAAACCAAGGGCCATCGCTACAGCCCGATCAAAAAGGTAGCACCTTTGATGTGGCAATCGTACTATCTTTACGTTAGAAAAGTCACACCTTTGGCTGAGCGGGCACTATGCTGGGAGGCAGCCCTTGCGGGCAGAGGGAGGCTCGACATGTCGACGGCGACACCAGGCCAGGAGCGCGGCGAGGAGAACGGCGGCGACGGCGAACACGGCGACGCCGCTGACCGGGGTGAACCCGTTCGTGCCCTGCACCTGCGGGTCCTGGACGAATTGGGCGAGGGAATTGTCTCGGGCACCTTCGCACCCGGACAACGGCTGACACTGGAGGGCATCCAGCAGCAGTACGGCATCTCCCGGACCCTGGCCCGCGACACCACGCGGGTGCTTGAATCGATGAATCTGGTCTATTCCCGGCGTCGCGTAGGCATCGTGGTGCAGGATTCCGCGCACTGGAACGTTTTTGACCCGAAGCTGGTGCGTTGGCGGTTGGCCTCAGGGCGACGGACTGAACAGTACGCCAGCCTCACTGAACTCCGCATCGCCGTCGAGCCAATCGCCGCGGCCGGTGCGGCCCGCCGGGCGGGCTCCGCCGAACGCCGTCGGCTCGTTACGCTGGCGGCGGAGCTGCGCCGGCTCGGAGAGGCAGGCGATCTGGAAGGATTCCTGACCGCCGACATCGCCTTTCACCAGTTGCTCCTGCACAGCAGCGGCAACGAGATGTTCCAGGCCCTGGACGGGATGGTGGCCGAGGTTCTCTCCAGCCGCACCCGGCAGAGGCTGATGCCCTTCCACCCGCGGCAAGAAGCGCTGCAGGCGCACGAGGATGTCGCCGCCGCGGTCGCAGCGGGGGACGCAGGCGCGGCCGAGTCCGCCATGCACCGAATTCTCGAGGAGGTCCGGACCGCGATGGGCCTCTGGCCGGCCCGCCCCGGCCGGCCGGTTTCCGGCTGTTGAAAAATGGTCAGCCGTTGATGACCTGCGGTACTCCGAGGGCTTTGAGGCCTTCGACGCCGAATTCCAGGCCGTAGCCGGACTGCTTGGCACCGCCGAAGGGGACCCTCGGGTCAACCGCGCCGTGCTTGTTGATCCAGACGGTGCCGGCCTCGAGCCGGGCCGCGACCTTGCGGGCTTCCGCCGGATCGGCGGACCAGACCGAGGCGCCGAGTCCAACGTCGAGGGCGTTGGCCATGGTGACGGCCTCGTCCACCGTGCTGTAGCGGATGATGGGCAGCGCGGGACCGAACTGTTCCTCGGCCACCAGGGCATTGTTGTTGTCGATGTCCGCAACCAGGGTCGCGGGGTAGAAGTAGCCGGGCTGGTCTGTGTCCGGGTCCCCGCCCAGCAGGAGCTTGGCCCCCGAGTCGCGGGCGGCATCAACCAGCCGGGCCACGATGTCGAACTGCTGCTTGTTCTGCAGCGGGCCAAGCACATTGCCCTCGTCGAGGCCGTTTCCCATCGGCATGGCGGCTGCGACGGCGGTAAGTTCCTCGCAGACGGCATCGTAGATGTCGCTGTGGACGTAGAGGCGCTTCAGGGCCGCGCACGTCTGGCCGGTGTTGATGAAGGCGCCCCAAAAGAGGCCTTCGGCGATGGCCTTGGGGTCGGCGTCGGGCAGGACGATTCCGGCGTCGTTGCCGCCGAGCTCGAGGGTGAGGCGTTTGACCGTGTCTGCGGAGGACCTGATGATGGCCTTGCCCGTGGCGGTGGAGCCGGTAAACATCACCTTGCCGATCGCGGGGTGTTCGGCCAGCCGTGCGCCGACGTCGCGGCCGCCGGAGACCACGGTGAGGAGGCCTTCGGGCAGCTCCTCGTTGAGGACCTTCGCCAGGGCCAGGACGGACAACGGGGTGTATTCGGAAGGTTTGACCACCACGGCGTTGCCCATCCGGAGGGCCGGTGCGATCTGCCAGATGGTGATCATCATGGGCCAGTTCCAGGGCCCGATCGCCCCGACGACGCCGATGGGCCGGTAGTGCAGTTCGGCGCGGGTTTCGCCGTCGTCCACCACGGTCTCCGGCTCCATCGCGGTGCCGGCAGCCGTGCGGAGCCACGCTGCGCAGGCGCCGACCTCGAACCGCGCGTTGGGGCCGTTCAGGGGTTTGCCCTGCTCGCGGGAGAGCAGGTGGGCGAGTTCTTCGGCAGAGCGTTCGACGGCGTCGGCGGCCCGCAACAGTGCGGCGCTCCGCGCGTCATGGCCCAATGCCGCCCACGCGGGCTGCGCGGCGCCGGCAGCGGCAACGGCCCGCTCCAGGTCCGCCAAGGTGTGCACCGGCGCTTCGCCGACGACGGCGCCGGTGGCGGGGTCAAGGATGGTCCGGGTGTCGCCGGTGTCCGGGGTGATCGAGGCCAGGAGGGCGTCGTAAGTTTCCATGGGGTGTACTCCACATCGAGTAGTTGGCCGTGCTGTCATCTCCGAGTGTCCTCCGGTGCGGGGCGCGCAGTCTTGTCTTTGCGCGAACTGCAGTTGACCCACTGCGAAGGATCGCGGCGGCCCTGGATGCCGTTGCGCTGAGGGACAACAAACGATCGCTGATCGACAAAAGGGTGATGGGCGTCACCTGCAATGCTGGATTGCATGGTGCCAGACACCCCTCCTTTCTCACACCGCCTTTCTCGCACCGCCAATCCCCAGACTCATGACCGTTAAGAAGGATCCGATGAGTATTTCAAAATCCGAGTCCCGGACCGCGGAAGCCACTCCCCGCGCCGAGCACTCCACAGCACTGCGCGCCGGCAGCGTCGGCGTGATGGGCATTCTCTTTTTTGTTTTGTCCGCCCAGGCGCCGCTGACCGGAATCGTCGGGGCGTCGCCGCTGGCCGCGGCCCTCGGCAACGGCCCTGGAGCGCCCGGGGCGTACCTGGTGGTGGGCATTGTCATCGTGATCTTCGCCGTCGGGTTCGTTGCGATGAGCCGCAAAATCCAGGCCAACGGCGCCTTCTACGCCTATGTCACGGCCGCCTTTGGACGCAAAACAGGGGCGGGAGCCGCGTGGCTCGCCCTCCTTGCCTACAGCACCGTCCAGGCCGCGATGTACGGGCTGTACGGCGCCGCGTTTGCCGGACTCCTCGGGTCCGCCGGCTTCGTGGTTCCCTGGTGGCTGCTGGCCGTGGTCACCATGGCGGGCGTACAGGTGCTGGGATCCCTCAACATCGAACTGGGGGCGCGGGTACTGGCGGTGTTGGTGGGCCTGGAGGTCGCCATCCTGATCATGTTCGGCTTCACCGTGCTGTTGCGCGGCGGCGGCCCCTGAAGGAATCAGCCTGGCGGCGTCCTTTTCTCCTGCGGCGATCGCGACGGGCGCTCCGGGCGTGGCCATTATGTTCGCTGTCGCCTCCATGTTCGGCTTCGAATCGACGGCCATCTACTCAGCCGAAGCCAAGGACGCCCAGCGCACGGTGGCCCGGGCCACGTACCTTTCGGTAGTGGTCATCTCGGTGTTCTTCTCCTTCATTTCGTGGATGCTGGTCAGCTACTACGGCCCCTCGCATGTCATTGATGCAGCGGGGGCGGCCCTCGAATCGGGCGACTCCACCTCCTTCGTGCTGACACCGATGGTGGAACTCTTCGGGCCGTGGGCCGGGATCGCCACCGGCATCCTGCTCGTGACCTCCCTGCTGGCCGGCATCATCGCCTTCCACAACGGCATCAACCGATACCTCCATTCACTGGCGCTGCGCGGGTCGATGCCGGGCACTGTCGCCCGCACCAACCGGCACCGGGCTCCCGCCACCGCGGCGCGGATCCAGACCGTGATCGCGTTCCTGCTGGTGGTACCGTTCGCAGTACTTTCCCTGGACCCTGTGCTGACCCTCTTTTCCTGGTTCAGCGGGCTGGCCGTGGCGGCGCTCCTGGTCCTGTATATCCTCTGCTCCCTTGCCGTCGTCGCGTATTTCCGGCGCGAAAGGGTGGCCGGCCAGGTCTGGCAGACCAAAGTGGCGCCGACACTCGCCACCCTGCTTCTTGGCTGGGTTCTGGCCCTTGTTGCCAGCAACTTCACGGCACTCATTGGCGGCAGCGCCGAAACGGCCGTGGGCCTGCTTGCCGCCGTTCCCTTGGTCTTCGTTGCCGGTGTGCTGGTGGAGATCGGGGTGGAGCGCAGGGCCGCGCGGGAGGACGTCCCCGCATAGCCGCGGGCTTCGATCGCCGCATGGGCGGTTCCGGGCAGCGCCGGGACCGCCCCTTCTGGTGTCAGCGCTGGTGCCGGGTGCGGGTGCTGCACAAGCGCCGGGGGCCGCCGCCTGCCGGGGGTGGCAGCCCTAGGCGCCGCGCCGCCAGTCGCTGGGGGATTCGCCGAAGGCATCACGGAACGAGCGGCTGAAATGGGCCGCGTCCAGGAATCCCCAGCGCGAGGCCACGGCTCCGACGGGCATGCCGGCCAGGAGCGGATCCCGCAGTTCGCGGCGCGCCCCTTCCAGCCGCTGGCTCCGGATCCAGCTCGCCACTGTGGTTCCGGATTCGTGGAAAACGTTGTGCAGGTGCCGGGTGGAGATGAAATGGGC
Source organism: Arthrobacter sp. H16F315 (assembly GCF_024124825.1). GTDB lineage: Bacteria > Actinomycetota > Actinomycetes > Actinomycetales > Micrococcaceae > Arthrobacter. The sequence goes on from NZ_JAMXSS010000002.1 coordinate 1,198,609, forward strand.
TGCCGCGATGGACGCGGGCGAGAGCAGCGGATCGGCCAGTCGGGCGTCGATGTACTCGCGGACGGATGCCGCCAGGAGGGCCTGCGGCCGCATCCGGTCCGCGGACATGTCCAGCTCCGAATGCAGCATCGTGGACACAAGATCGAGGGCATTCGTGGCAAGGCGGGACCCGCTGGGGCCGCTCAGGGCATCGAGGTTCTCGGCAAGGTGGGCGATGAACGGCCCGACGATTGCGGCGAGGCCTGAGCCGGCGGCCATCCGCACGGCCGAAAGCTGCGCGATGCAGTCCGGCGGCAGGGACAGTGCGTCCCAGGGGAACATCACCACCATAAGCCGGGCGTCGCCCTCGAAGGCCAGCGTGTAGGGGCGGCTGGTGTCATAGATAGAGAGGTCGCCCGGCTGGAGGACGGCCTCGCGGTTGTCCTGGATAAGGAGCCCGGTGCCCTGCAGTTGCAGATTGAGTTTAAAATAGCGCTGTTGGGACTGGGCAATCAGGGCCGGCGTGCGGTGCACCTCATGGCTCGTCGAGGCGACCTCGACGACCGCCACGCGGTCCAGCCTTCGGGCCCGCATGCGGCCGCGGAAGTTGTCCGCGTCCCTGCTTGAGGCGGCCAACGGAACGAAGGACTCCGCGACGAGGTGCCGCCAGTGATCGAAGGAGGCCGCTGTGCTGGTGCGCAGGTCCTGTCCGGCGGGACTGAAGGAGGGGCGGGCTGCAACTGCGCTCATAAAGGATCCTGACGCCGTCGTACTGCGGAAAATGTGTCATGGGACACAGTCCTTTTAGGGTAACGCCGGAATCGACCGGTGTCATCTATTTTCGACAACCGGCGAATAAAAAAAGGTTCCGCGGAACTAGTGGCCCAGCAGGATCAGGAATCCGTCCAACTGCTCGTTCAGCCCAAGCTCAACCTGGCCCTCCGGGGCGAGCGCCGCCGCGATCTGCGCGCCAAGCAGGAGATTGAGCAGCTGTCCGGCGAGGGCCGCGTCGGTGACGGCGGTGGTGACTGTGCCGGCTAGCCGCGCCTCGGCGAGGTACTGCCGCATCGCGGCAAGCCACAGCTGCATCGAGTCCCGGTGGATGGCGGCCTTGTCGGGATCGTTGATGGCCTTTTGCCAGAACGGAATAACAATTCGGGCCTCGTTGATCCGCTCCTCATCCAGGGGCAGCACTTCGACGCAGAATGCCCTGAGGGCCGCGAGTCCCGCCTGCCCTGCCGTGACTCCGGCGATCCGCTCGTTGGTGCGGTTGAAGACATGCCCGAACGCGAAGGTCAGTAGGTCATCCTTGGTGGGGAAGTACGGCTTGAGGGCACCGTTCGCAAAGCCGGCTTCGAGCGCAATCTCGCGCATGGTGGCACTTTCGATTCCGAGCCGGGCGATGATCCGCCACGTGGCATCAACGAGTTCAAGCCGCCGCTGGTCGTGGTCGACAATCTTTGGCACCGGACAGCTCCCCAAAACATTTCACGACGGACTCTTGTGGCACAGCTTACATTTCCGTATTCTCTACAACTATAGAAAATAAAGTTCTGACCCGCCAGGGTCCCCGGACGAAGGCCGCCACCATGACCGCACAAACTGACACCCGCACCTCGTTTAGTCCGTACAGTCCGTACAGTCTGGCCGCGGGTGCCGAAATCACGGCAGTCCAAGGCATCCTGCGCGCCGCGGGGCTGCTGGGCGAGACTAAACGCATCGCGTACCTGGGCCTGCTGGATCCCGCCAGGGGCTCGGCGGCGGAAACCGGGGACCGCCGGTTCCGGGTCTTTCTGCACGACGTCTCGGGAGGACGTCCGGCCGACGTGACGGTCTCGGTGTCCAGCGGCGCGGTGATTTCCGTCGTCGAGCTGGACACCGCGGTGGCTGGCGAACTCCCTGTCCTGGAAGAAGAATTCGAGGTCGTCGAGGAGCTTCTGGCCACGGATGAGCGGTGGCTTGAGGCGCTCGCAGCGCGCGGGCTCGACGTCGGAAAGGTGCGGGTCGCGCCCCTATCCGCCGGTGTCTTCGAGTACCCGGAGGAAAAGGGCCGCCGCATCCTGCGCGGGCTGGCTTTCGTGCAGGATTTCCCCGAGGACAGCGCCTGGGCGCACCCCGTGGACGGCCTCGTGGCGTACGTCGATGTAGTCAGTAAGGAAGTCACCCAGGTCCTGGACACCGGTGTCGTCCCGATTCCCGCAGAGCACGGCAACTACACGGACCCGGAGCTCACCGGTCCGCTCCGCAGCACGCAGAAACCCATCAACATCACCCAGCCGGACGGGCCCAGCTTCACCGTCACCGGCGGCAACCACATCGAGTGGGAAAAGTGGAGCCTCGACGTCGGCTTCGATGTTCGTGAAGGCGTGGTGCTGCACAACCTTGCGTTCCAGGACGGCGAACGCCTGCGCCCAGTCATCAACCGGGCGTCGATCGCCGAAATGGTGGTCCCGTACGGGGACCCGTCGCCGATCCGGTCCTGGCAGAACTACTTCGACACCGGCGAATACCTGGTGGGCCAGTACGCCAACTCCCTGGAACTGGGGTGCGACTGCCTCGGCGAGATCACCTACCTCAGCCCCGTCATCAGCGACGCCTTCGGCAACCCCCGCGAAATCCGCAACGGCATCTGCATGCACGAGGAAGACTGGGGGATCCTGGCCAAGCACAGCGACCTCTGGACGGGCATCAACTACACCCGCCGCAACCGCCGCCTGGTCATTTCGTTCTTCACGACCATCGGAAACTACGACTACGGCTTCTACTGGTACCTCTACCTCGACGGCACCATCGAGTTCGAGGCCAAGGCCACCGGCGTCGTCTTCACCTCCGCCTACCCGGCAGGCGGCTCGGCCAACATCTCCCAGCTCGCCCCGGGGCTGGGCGCCCCTATCACCAGCACCTGTTCAGCGCCCGCTTGGACATGGCAATCGATGGCTTCACCAACCGGGTGGAAGAAGAGGACATCGTCCGGCAGGCGATTGGCGAAGGCAACGAACGCGGCAACGCCTTCTCCCGGAAGCGCACGCTCATCGCCCGTGAATCCGAGGGCGCGCGCGAGGCCGATGCCCGCAACGGCCGGACCTGGGTCATCTCCAACCCGCAGTCACGGAACCGCCTCGGCGAACCGGTGGCGTACAAGCTGCACGCCGAAGGCCAGCCCACCCTGCTGGCGGACCCGGCGTCCTCGATTGCCCGGCGCGCCGCTTTCGCCACGAAGGATCTGTGGGTTACCCGGTTCGCCGAGGACGAGCGCTACCCCACGGGAGATTTCGTGAACCAGCACGGCGGGGGAGCGGGGCTGCCGCAGTACACGGCGCAGGACCGGGACTTGGACGGCCAGGACATCGTCATCTGGCACACCTTCGGCCTGACCCACTTCCCGCGGCCCGAGGACTGGCCCATCATGCCTGTGGACACGGCCGGGTTTAAGCTGCGGCCGGAGGGCTTCTTCGACCGCAGCCCCGTGCTGGATGTGCCCGCAAGTGCACAGCCGGCCGGTGGCCACTGCCACAGCTAGACGGTGGTCATGGCAGTGGCGGGGGGAATGGCCGGCATCGCCGGTGTGGTCCTGCACGCCAGGATCTGCGCCGCCGTGACGGCGGGGTCGTGCCTCGCGCACCTGTGGCTTGTTGCCGGGAACCAGCATGGGACCGCACTGAACGTGCTGATGCTGGCCATGGTGGCGGTGTGCCTGCCGTGCGCCGTACACATCTGGCGGCAGGGCCCGGCCCGGGCGCTGCGGCAGGTGATGGCCTCGGCGCTGGCGACGACCGGGGTGCATGCGGTGCTGCTTCTCGGCGCGGTGCCCGGGACCGGGGGCGCCGGCCATAGCCACCATGCCGCTGCTGTGGCCGAAGCGCCGCCGTCGGGTGCCGGGGCGCTGCTGGCAGTCATTGCCCTGGAGCTGACGACGGCGCTGCTCGCCGCGACGCTCCTGGCACGGCTCCGGCGACGCCCGTGGCTTAGTCGGTGAACAGCCCGGCCAGGTCTTCGGCCGTGAGCGCCCCGCCGGTCAGCGCGTCGCCCTCCATCACGTCGGCGAACAGCTGGGACTTCCTGGCCTTGAGCGCCATAACCTTCTCCTCGATTGTGTCTTTCGCCACCAGCCGGTAGACCATAACGTTGCGGGCCTGCCCGATCCGGTGGGTCCGGTCCACGGCCTGGGCTTCCGAAGCCGGGTTCCACCACGGGTCCAGCAGGAACACGTAGTCAGCCTCCGTCAGGTTCAGGCCGAAGCCGCCGGCCTTGAGGCTGATCAGGAACACCGGCGCGGCGCCGTTCTTGAATTCATTAACGACGTCGGTGCGGTTACGGGTGCTGCCGTCGAGGTAGCAGAACTCGATCTTCTCCTCGACAAGCCGCTCCCGGACCTTGCCGAGGAACCCGGTGAACTGGCTGAAGATAAGGGCCCGGTGCCCTTCCGCCACAAGGTCGTCGAGCTGCTCGAAAAGCACATCGAGCTTGCTGGACCGGACCCCGGAGAGCGAGGGATCGATCAGCGAGGGATCCAGGCTGAGCTGCCGCAGCAGGGTCAGGGACTGGAAGATGGTGAAGCGGTTCTTGTTGACGTCCTCGATCAGGCCCAGGATCTTCTGGCGTTCGCGCTGCAGGTGTGTCTGGTAGACCTTCTGGTGCCGCGGGTTCAGCACAACCTCGAGGATCTGCTCCTGCTTGGGCGGCAGGTCGTGGATGACTTGTTCCTTGGTGCGCCGCATCATCAGCGGACGGACCCGACGCCGGAGCTTATCCAGCTGCGCCTTGTCCCCGTTCTTTTCGACCGGCTTCTGGTAGTACTCGGCGAACCGCTTCGGGCTGGAGAAGAGCCCCGGTGCGACGATCGAGGTGAGGGCCCAGAACTCCATCAGGTTGTTCTCCAGCGGTGTGCCGGTGATGGCGAGTTTGAACACCGCGGGGAGTTTCCGGGCGCACTGGTAGGCCTTGGACTGGTGGTTCTTGACGAACTGGGCCTCGTCCAGGACCAGCCCGGCCCACGCCTTGGAGGCATAGGCCTCGTAGTCGATCCGGAACAAGGCGTAGGAGGTGATGATGATATCCGCTCCGGCCATCGCCTCGGCTGGACTGGAGCCGCTCTTGGCGAACGTTTCGCTGATGGCGCGCACTGTCAGGCCCGGGGCGAACCGGGCGGTCTCGGCCTGCCAGTTGCCCACGACGCTTGTCGGGGCAACAACGAGGAAGGGCGCAGCGCCGGGGGCGCGCCGGCAGCCACGGCGGCTGCGCCGCCGTCGAGTGCTTCGGCAGGGACCCCTGCCGCGACCTTGGCGGCGCAGATCAGTGCCAGCGCCTGCACCGTCTTGCCGAGGCCCATGTCATCGGCCAGCACGCCGCCGAGTCCGTGCCGGTAGAGGAAACTGAGCCAGTTGAACCCTTCCAGCTGGTAGGGGCGCAGCTCGGCGTTGAGCGTTGCCGGCAGCGGCAGTCCCTTTACGCCGCCTTCCAGCAGTCCGCCCACAGCCTCACGCCAGGCCGCTGCCTGCTCGTCCACGATGCCGAGCTGCGCCAGTTCGTCCCAGAGCCCGGCCTGGAAGCGGCTGATCTGCAGCGGGGCGTCCTTGTTGTCCTGCAGCGAACGGGCCTCATCAATGAGGGCCCGGAGCTGGTGCAGCTCAGGCAGGTCCAGTGAGAAGTAGGCGCCGCTGGGCAGCAGCATGCGTGTCTGGCCCGCGGCGAGGGCGGAGAACATCGCCGCGAAGGAGACCGGCTGGCCTTCCAGGGTGATCACGATGCCAAGATCGAACCAGTCCCGGCTGTCGGTGGCCTTGGTCGAAATCGCCACCACCGGCGCCTCTTCGGCTTCCCGGTAGTCGGCGATCTCACCGGCAGTGTCCACCGAGACGCCGGGGACGTCGCGGAGCAAGGGGAGCAGCTCTTCGGTGAAGGCCAGGGTGTCGAGGCCGCTGAGTTCCGCCGAAGCTGCCAGCCGGGGTGTTCCCCACCCGCCCGTGGCCGACTCGCCGAGGGCCGGCACCACATCCCACGGCTGTCCGACGGCTTCCAGGATGCGGGCCTCGGCGGGGTCGTCCCGGTAGCCGTGATCGCCGGGGTGACGCCACAGCGGCTGGGCCGTAACGAGCTTGCCGGACTTGTAGTGCCATTCCCAGTGCAGCCGGACCCGGTGGTCGGCGCCGTAGTTGGCCAACAGCGACAGGGTGGGAAGGGCCAGTTGGGGGAGCTCCACTGACTCGTCGGAAGCCGTGACCCGGGTGCTTTGTTTGAGCTTGGGATAAAAACCGGTCAGGAAGCGGCTCTCATCCCGGGCTGGAATGTGCAGCGTGGTGCCGGCCGTGACGAAAGTCAGCAGCTCCTCGCTGAGGCCGCCTTCCAGCGGCGCGAGCGTGATGATGGTGTCCATCGTCGCGGCACCGGGCAGTGCGTCCGGCCCGGAGGTGAGGAAGATTCCGTGCGCCGGGCGTCCGATGGTCCCGACGGTTGCCGGATCGACCACCTCATCCTCCACGGTGATGGTGGGGGCGAGCGAGAGCCCACCGCCTTCGCCGGCCGGTGCCGGCGCCGCGGGTCCGCCGCCGTCGTCCTCGGCTGGGACCGGCCCAGGGCCGAACCGGGTCAGGTTGAGCCCGACGGCGGCGGGCTGCTCCACGAGCCGCACCGGCTCCTGGCCGCGGCTGTGCACCAGCGCGACGCCGATCTTCCGGGCCCGGGTGAGCAGGCTCCACAGGTTCTTGCCGGCGTAGGTGTTCAGGCCCAGCCACAGCCCGGTTCCACCATGCTGGCGGTTGGCCTGGGCGGTGTGGGCGGCAAGGAACTCCTGCATCCACTCCACGTGGGCCTCGTTGCATTCGCGCCGGTAGCTCAAGTAGCTCAGGGTGTTCCAGGAGACGTCGCCGCGGATCCACTTCCCCTTCGCGCCCATGATCACGGGGCGGGCTTTGAGCTGGCGCACGCTGCGCAGCGGATCCCGGCGTCCGGTGTAGGAGAAGTGCGGGGCCGGTTCCTCGATCTCGAACTGGAGCGCGAGCGGAATTCCGTTGGTGGACTGGGTGATTCCCGGCTGCGAGATCAGCGGGCTCAGCGCCTGTTCCCAGTCCGGGACCTCGAGCACCGGTGCCTGCCGGGACAGCCGGCTGCCGTCGGCGGGGGTCAACAGCTGGACCCGGATCGCCGGGTTGTCCTCGGCCGTGAACAGGAGCGCGGCCACATGCTTGCAGTCCTTACGGACCGGGCAGCTGCACACGCCCACGGTGCAGCTCCAGCCGCCCGCCTTACGGACCAGTTTCGCCGTCGTCGAATAGGGCACATCGGATCCGCCGCGGACCTTGCCGAGCATCAGGCCGGTGGCGGCATCGAAGGAAATACCGGAAACACGGCTCCCCATGGCGTAGGCAAGCCCGGCCGCAAGGGAGCGGTCGTTGATCGCGGGGGTCTGTATTGCCAGTGCCGCACTCTCGTCCGGATGGGATGGCATGTGCGTACTACTTTCAGCAGTTGGTCATCTGCTCCATCTTAGCGAGCCTGGCAGGACTCCCCGGACTGCGGCGTCCGGCCAGGTGGATAACCGGCCGGACGCGCACTCCGTTCGGGACACCCAAACTTCGCCGGACGTTCAGCTTCGGCTCAACCGCGCTGCCGGTGGTGCCACGTACCGTAAAGGGGAACGGAGCGTCACCCGCCTTCAGCAGTGAGGATTTCCCATGAGCAACGGCCTTTCCACCACCATGCCCGCCACCGGTTACGCGACGGTCCTGCCGAAGGCGATCATCAGCGGCAGCGACGCGGACGTCGTTGACGCGAACGTCGAGGTGGTCAACGCCATGTACGCGGAGTTGCTCGATGTCGAGGAAATTGCACCGAACGCACTGCGCAGCTACTACGTCGACTTCTATCTGACGCAGTCGCTGGGCGGCGGGTTCGCCCAGTACGTGTTTACCGCGCCCGAACGCACGGACATTGACGACTACGTCCGGGCCGGGCTGGAAGACATGGGGGCCGCCGCGCACCTGGACCTCTTCAACCGCACCGCAGCGGCCTTTGACTCCCTCACCGAGGAGGAAAGCGATGCGTACCTTGACGGGGATGCGGATCTGGACGGCGGAACGGACGGTGTTGTACCGGACGCCGTCCGGGTCCTGGAAGAGCTCGACGGCGACTTCGAAATCCTGCTGGAGACCGAAGACATCACCGCGCTCAACGCCGCCTGGCTCCGCGGCCAGACAGACCTTCTGCTTCTGGCGGATGAAGAACTGGACCAGCACATCGCCGAGCGCGTGTCCCGGGTCCCGAACCTGGCGGAGCGCCAGGCCGAGGCCGCCGAGGACGAACTGCTGGATGCGCCGGAATTCGAGGTCATCATCCGCGAGCTCTGCGAGGTGGCCGGGCATACCCTGCTGAAGATCACCATGGGCGACCCCAATTACGACCACGACGGCCAGACCACCCTGGCATGGCATTTCACCACCGACCAGGGTGAATTCCTGATGCTTGACGATGACCAGGAAGCGGTTATGATCCACCCCGAGACGAAGGAAATTCTGGCTGCCGTCGAGTTCGAAGCCACAGACGACTAAGCCGGAAAGTCCGGCGCCGCGGCCGGCCGTTAACTGCTGTCCGGCGGTTATTGCCCCGCCGTGCCGGTGATCATGTCACCGGAAGGCGCCACGAGGTACCAGACGCTGCCCACACCCCTGCCCCCGGATGTCCCCGGCGGCCAGATCCTTGGCGTAGTAATACACCGGCATCCCGTTGATGGTCAGTTGTTTTTTGCCCTCCGGGGTGGCGATGGTCCCCACGGTGCCGGCAACGCCGTCAACCGCGGGGGCGTCAGTGGTTGCCAGGACCGGCGGCCACGCGGCAATGCAGCCGCCGGTGCAGGTGCTGGTCCCAGAGTCTTTGACGTCCTTTGTGTAGTAGTAGACGCTGCGGCCCTTGCCGTCAACGACGATCCTGCCCGCGGTGGAATCCGTGACCTTGAGGTCCGGGGTGGACGCCGCCGGTGCTGAGGCGGAAACCGGTACCGGGCTCGCTGCGGAGCCGCCGGACGGCGTAGTGGCGGCCGAGGGCGACGTGGGCGTGGCAGTGCTGCCGGCGCAGCCCGACAGTAATGCTGCCAGGGCAAAAGCGGACAGGCCAACGCTGTAGTGCTTTTTCATCTGCTGTTCCTTGACTCAAACCGGCCAACTTGCCAGGCCGGAGCTACCCGTTACGACGGCGCCGGGGGCAGAATGGTTCACAGTAATCCTTGGGCTGCTGCCCGGAACCGGGATGAGTGAACCGTTCCGGGGATCCGCGCGTCCTAGGGTATAAGCGCAGAACCCTACGAGTCCTGGAGGCCGGTCATGCCGCTGGACGAAGAGGTGGTGGCGGCGATTTACCGCGACCACGGGCCGGCCCTCAGGCGCTTTGTCCTCAGCGCCTGCCGGGACCCGCAGGTGGCGGAGGATGTGGTGCAGGAGACCGTGCTGCGGGTCTGGCAGCAGTCTCCCCACATCACGGGAAGCCTGCGCAGCTATTTGTTCCGGACGGCCCGGAACATCATGATCGACAACTACCGCAAGGCCCAGCGCCGTCCCCGCGAGACAACGGACCGCGATCTGGCTGACCTGGCCGGCGGGGAGGAACGTGTTGACGACCTCCTCAACCGGGTATTGATGGAGGAGGCCCTGATGCGGCTGAGCAACGAGCACCGGGACGTTCTCGTGGCCCTCCATTACCGCCGTTTCACCGTCCAGGAGGCATCGAAGAGTTTGAATATCCCGAGCGGAACAGTCAAGTCCCGGGCCTTCTACGCCGTCCGGGCCCTCCGGACGATCCTGGATGAGATGGGGGTGCAGCGGTGATCGGCTCCGAAGTGCACCAGCTGCTCGGGGCCTACCTGCTCGGCGGCCTGGAGCCTGCGGAGGCCCTAACCTTCGAGCAGCACCTGGGCGGCTGTGCGGAGTGCCGGCAGGAACTTGACGACTTGGCCAGCCTTCCGGCGCTGCTGGACGCGCTTCCGGTGCCCGACGCCGTCGCCCTCGGCGCCGCGGCCACGGCGGGGCGGGAAGCGGAGCCGGCTCCCGACCCGGCCGGCGTACCGCGACGGATGCTCGACGAATTGTCGAGCCGGCGCCGGCAGGCACGACGCCGCTGGACCGCGGCGCTCGCGGCGGCGGCAGCGGCCTGCCTCGCCCTGGGAATCCTCGCTGCGCCGCTGATTAACCCGCCGCCCAAACCGGACGCCAGCTACTCGGTGCAGGCCAGCGACGGACCGCAGATCACCGTCGGGATGGTCAAAAAGACGTGGGGCACCGAGCTTTCCGTCGACGGCCGCAGCCTGCCGCTGGAGGGCACCTTCTCGCTCTGGGTGAAGGACAGCGCCGGCACCGAGGACCGAGCCTGCGCGTGGACGGCCACGCCCAGCGGCAGGGTCCGGATCACCGGAGCCACGCCCGTGCAGCTGGCCAACATCGCCAGCATTGAAATGCGCAACGGGCAGCAACAAACGGTGGCCTTCATTGCCGTGCCGCAGGGATGAGCGGGTGGTCCGGGCGCTTCCGGCCTTACATCTTCGCCAGTTTGGCCCGCACCATCATGAAGATGCCATAACAGATCAGGCCAGCGCCGACGGCGGCCAGCATGTACACACCGAACGGCTGGTCGCGGAGGGCCTTTAGGCCGCCGTCGAGTCCGGTTGACTCCTCTGGGTGGGCCTTCACGGTGGCAATGGTTACCAGCAGGCCCACCAGCAGCAAGGCGATGCCTTTCGCTGCGTAGCCGACGACGCCGAGGATGGTCACCGCCGTCCTTGCCTGCCGCGGGGCCGGGAGGCGGAGGTGCTTGAGGAAGGACTGTCGGAAGCCGCGGATGGCATAGACAATTCCGGCGACTCCGATCCCTGCGCCGACGGCGAGCAGGAGCAGATAGCCTCCGGGGGCTTGTATAACGGTCACCGTGAGATCGCTCGTGGACGTGCTGTGGTCCTTGCCGGCGCCGCTGGCGAAGGACAACAGCGTGACGGCGAGGCCGGCGTAGACAATGGCCTGGAGGGCTGCTTTGAGCTTCTTCCCCACCTTTTTCTTGGCCTGCAGGTGCTCAAAGTCGAAGATGGCATCACTGGTTTGCCAGATTGCCAGGGCCACGCAGGCGGCGAAGGAGCTCCACAGCAGCAACGGGCCAGCCGGCTGGCTGCCGAGCTGTTCGACGGCTCCGCTGACGTCGGCCTTGCCTTCGCCGCCGGTCGCGAGCCGGATCGAAACGACGCCGATGAGGAGGTGCAGGATGCCGCTCACGGCAAAACCGGCACGGGCCACCAGCTCCAGCGCACGGGAGTTGGTGATGTCTTCCGCCACGTCCGCGGCGTTCTTGAGTTCTCTCTTGATGGCGGGCCCCTCAACTTGCTTGGTGGTTCTGCCGGACGTGGGTTCCGACCGGTTCGTGCATCTCCCGTTATCGTGCCACGCGGAGGCGGCCGGGAACAGCGGTGTGTGTCCTAGCGGCGCCGGTAACTGAGGTCGAAGATGAGCCGGCCCGCCTCATGGGCCTTGTTCTCGAAACTCGTCAGGATCCGGCCCTCGAAGCGCGGAGCCCAGCCGCCTGCGTCGTCAGTGCCCTCGTTGGGGCCGGTGTGTTCGGTGCTGACAGGTGCCCGGCCCTCCTTGACCGGCGCCCCGCCCACAAGGGCCTCGACACCGGACTGCCATACCTGCGTGAGCGGGCTCTGCTCCCCGCTGCGCTCGCCGTCGTGCAGGTTCTCAAAGTCGGGGGAGTCAGCCAGGACCTCGCGTACATGCACGGCGTAGTTGGACCAGTCGGTCGCAATCCGCCAGAGGCCGCCGGGTTTGAGGGACCGTGCGGCCAGCTCGGCGAAGGCCGGCTGGATGAGGCGGCGCTTGTGGTGCCGGGACTTGTGCCAGGGGTCCGGGAAGAAGACCCACAGCTCCGTCACGGAACCGGCCGGCAGCATGGTGGCCAGTACCTCGGGGGCATTCGCCTCCACCACTCGGACATTGCGCAGGCCGCGGCTGTTGATCTTGACCAGCGTGTTGGCCAGCCCCGGGGTGTAGACCTCAACGGCGAGGAAGTCCGTGTCCGGGTTCTCCTCGGCGGCATGGCAGACGGCGTCGCCCAGGCCGGAGCCGATCTCCACGATCAGCGGGGCTGTGCGGCCAAATTCGGTTTCGGCGTCGAAGACGTAGTCCGGATGCACTGAGGTGTTGGCAATGTGCCGGGGAACATCGATCGCCCACCGGTCGGAATGTTCCTCCCAGGCCGCCTGCCGGCGGCCCTGCAGGCGGGTGCCGCGGCGCACAAAACTGACCGGGCGGCCGCCATACGTGCCGAAGGAGGCTTGGCTGCCGGGGGTTATTGGGCGCGATGGCTGCGGCACTTCGGGGGATTCTGGGGATTCACTCATCCCTTCCAGAATAGTGGAGTTCCGGCGCCCGGCCGGGCTGACGGTATTGCCGGACCGGGTGTTCCTGACGCTGTTGGTTGGCGGGCCTGCCAGAATGGGGTCCGTGACCGTACCGAAAAGCTCCCTGGATTCCGCCGCCGCCGGCGGCGACGATGCCGCCGACCGCCGGGCCCTGCTCGTGGACGCCGAAATCGATGACGTTCCCGCGGCGGAGCCCACCCGGGTCGGCAGCCGCCGCACCCTGGCCTATCTGGGCGTGTGCCTGGTCCTGATCGGGCTGAACCTCCGGACCGTCTTCTCCAGCTTCTCCGCGGTGCTTCCCGAGGTGACGGCCGACGCCGGCCTGCCGGGCTGGGCCGTCGTCGTCCTCACCACCGTGCCTGTTACGCTGCTGGGCGTGTTCGCGCCGCTCGCTCCGGTCCTTGCCCGCCGCTTCGGGGCCGAGCGGGTGTTGCTCGGCGCGATGGCGGTGCTCACTGCCGGGCTGCTGCTGCGGCCGCTGGAGGCCGGGGGCGCCGGGCACCTGCCTGCCTTGCTGGCCGGAACGGCGGCCTGCGGTGCCGCGATCTCGCTGTGCAACGTGCTGCTGCCCGGCTTGGTAAAGCGTGACTTCCCGCACCGGCTCGGCCTGATGGGCGGGCTCTACACCACCGCGATCTGCGCCTCCGCTGCCCTTGGCGCAGGGTTCACTTACCCGGTCTTCAGCGCGACCGGGGAATGGACCGCGGCGCTGCGGTTCTGGGCGCTGCCCGCCGGCGTTGTTCTTCTGCTGTTTGTGCCGCTGGCCATCAGGCAACGCCACGGCACACACCAGGCTTCGCGCGGCGGCGTCAATGTGTGGCGCTCGGCGGTGGCCTGGCAGGTGACCCTCTTTATGGTCCTCCAAGCCATGATGTCGTTCAGCGTTTTCGCTTGGCTGGCCCCAATCCTGCGCGAACGAGGGGTGGACGGCGGCACGGCCGGGGTGATCGTCTCCGTCTCAATCGTTCTGCAGATGCTCGGTTCCTTGTTCGCCCCGGCGCTCGCCACCAGGTTCCGGGACCAGCGGGCCATCAACACCGTCGTGGCGCTGATGACCGGTTGCGGCTTTGCGCTGAGCATTTTCGGCCCGCTCGAGCTGATCTGGCTGTGGACCGGGCTGCTGGGCCTGGGCCAGGGCAGCCTGACCGCCGTCGCGCTCACCATGATCATGGTCCGCACCCGGGACGGGCACACCGCAGCGCACCTGTCCGGCATGATGCAGGGTGTGGGCTACGGGGTGGGTTCCACCGGCACCCTGATGGTCGGCCAGCTGCATCAGGCCACCGGGTCCTTCGCGGCGGCCGGTGTGCTTTTCCTCGCGGTTGGTTCGTTGGCCGCGGTGTTCGGCTACCGGGCCGGGCGGAACCGCTTCATCGGCGGCTGACCTAACCCCTGCCCTCCCCGCACCACACGATGCCCTATCAGTTATGGCTGTTCTGAGCCTTCAGAACAGCCATACCTGATAGGGCAACCGGCGCCGCACCGGGTCAGGCGGTGAGGTCCTTGCCCTTGGTTTCCGGGATGGTGAAGACGAAGGCGGCGGAGATGGCCAGCAGCACCAGGGCGTAGATGTTGAACAGCTGCGGCATCTGCAGGCTCGTGCCCAGCCACTGCTGAAGGTACGGCGCGGTGCCGCCGAACAGGGCCACACAGATCGAGTACGGGACGCCGACGCCGACCGTGCGGATGCTGGTGGGGAACAGCTCCGCGTAGACGGCGGGGACGATTGCCGCGCTCGCGGCGATGAAGATCAGCATCACCGACATGCTTACGGCCAGCTGCCAGGCCGAATCCTTGAGGAGGGCGGTCATCGGAAAGTGCATGATGCCTGCGCCGATCGCGCCGGCCCACAGCACCTTTTTCCGGCCGATCCGGTCCGAGAGCTTGCCCCAGAACGGCAGCGCGGCGATGAAGACGATGTTGCCGATCACGCCGGCCCAGAGCGCTTCGCCGCGGTCGATCTTCAGCGCCGTGGTGGCGTAGCTGGGGGCGACGACACCCCAGATGTAGTAGATCACGGTCAGGCCGACCGTCAGGCCGATGACCTGCAGCGCCTGCTTGCGGTGCCGGACGATCTGCGGCCAGATCGGCGCGCGCTTCTCCGCCAGGGCTTCACCGGCGAAGACGTCCGTCTCGGGCAGCCGGGACCGCATGATCAGCGCGTACAGGCCCATGGCCGCGCCGACCAGGAACGGAATCCGCCAGCCCCAGGCGTTCATCACTTCCGTGCTCATGACCATGTTCAGCACGGCGCCGAGCAGCGTACCGAGCAGGATCCCAACTGTGCCGGAGGTGTAAATTAGGGTGGCCCAGAAGCCGCGGTGTTCCTTCGGCGCCATCTCCGACAGGTAGGTCTGCGACGATGGCAGCTCGCCGCCGTGCGCCAGGCCCTGCACGAGGCGCGCGGCCAGGAGCATAAAGGACGCCCAGGCGCCGACGGTGGCGAAGGTCGGCGCGACGGCGATCATCAAGCTGCCCACCGAGGCGAGGCCGACTGCGAGGGTCATGGACGCTTTGCGGCCGATCCGGTCACCGATCCAGCCGAACAGGAATCCGCCGAAAGGGCGCGCCACGAAGCCGACGGCGAAAATCGCCAGCGTGGACAGCACGGCCGAGGCGGGATCGGCCTTGCTGAAGAGCTGGCTGGCGATGAACGGCGTGAACGTGGCGTAGATGGCCCAGTCGTACCATTCGACGGCGTTGCCGATGCCGGTGCCGATGATCGTTTTGCGGGTGGAGGTCCGGAGTGCCGTGGGCACGGACGTGGTGGTGGTCATGTTTCTCCCTCGGGGGTGGGGTTAGGAAAGGGTGGAGGCGGCGGCGGTGTCGCCCGCGCCGGGAAGGCCGGCTGCTGCCAGCGCGGCGAGCCGGCTAACGGCGAGTTCCGCGTAGAGCGCGGCCCCGTCGGCCAGCACGCCGTCGTCGAACGTGGCGTACGGGGAGTGGTTGAACGCGGCGGTGGCGTGGTCGGCGTCCTGCGGGACGGCGCTCAGCCCGACGAATGTGCCGGGAACCTCGGCGAGGACCCTCGAGAAGTCTTCCGAGCCGCTGAGCGGGGTGGCCCAGCGGGCGAGCCGTGGCTCCCCGAACAGCTCCCCGATCACGCGTTCCGCGGTGCGCGTCTCGTCCTCGTCGGTGATGGTAAGTGGGTACTCCTGTTGGTAGTCGACGTCGACGTCGAGGCCGTGCGCCGCCGCGATGCCCTTGAGCAGACGCGGGACGGTGTCCATCATTTTCTGCCGGGACTCCTCGGAGAACGTCCTGATGGTGGCCTCGATGCGCGCAGTTTCCGGGATGATGTTGCGCTTGGTGCCGGCCTGCAGGACCCCCACGGAGAGAACGACGGGATCGAACATGTTGAACTGGCGGGTCACCATGACCTGGAGTGCGGTGACCATTTCGGCCGCCGCCGTGACCGGGTCCTTGGCCGAATGCGGCGCGGAGCCGTGGCCGCCGGCGCCGAGCACGGTGACTGTCAGCCCGTCGGAGGAGCTGAGCATAACGCCGGGTTTGGTCGCGAAGGTCCCATGCGGTTCCAGGGCGGAAAACACGTGCATGCCGTAGGCGGCATCCACCCGCCGGCCGGCGGCATCCAGAACGCCTTCGCGGATCATGTGGCTGGCGCCGTCAAAGCCTTCCTCACCGGGCTGGAACATCAGGACGACGTCGCCGGCCAGCCGGTGCCGGCGCTCGGCCAGCAGCGTCGCGGCCCCGGTGAGCATCGCGGTGTGCAGGTCGTGGCCGCAGGCGTGCATGGCGCCGTCGACCCTGGAGGTGAAGTCCGCGCCGGTCTTTTCCTGCACGGGCAGGGCGTCCATGTCCGCGCGCAGCAGCACCGCCGGCCGGGTGTCTGCGCCGTGGCGGGGCGCCTGGCCGCGCAGCACGGCGGTGACCGACGTCGTGTCCTGGCCGAGGGTGATTTCATAGCCGAGCCCGTCCAGTGCCGTGAGCACCTTCTCCTGGGTGCGGGGCAGGGCCAGGCCGATCTCCGGCTCCCGGTGCATTTCGTGGCGGAAGCGGGCCAGCCCGGCCTGCAGCTCGCGGGCGTCTGCGGTGATGGTCATGTGTTCTCCTTCTTCGTCATCCGGCGTTCAGGGTCTATTCTCAAGTGACGTGGTTCACAGGCCGTCGAGGTGCAAGAAAAATGCATTTCGTCGATGAGAACGCAGGTTTTGTGCATCGAAGGAGGTGAAGGGTGGAGCTTAGCGAGGACGACCTCGCCCTTATCAATGTCCTCCAGATCGCGCCGCGGCTGAGCTGGGCCGATGCCGCGAAGGTGCTGGGGGTCCACGCCACTACCCTTGCCGCCCGCTGGGATCGGCTTCGGGCTTCCGGCGTCTCCTGGGTCACCGCCCACCTGATCGGCGACCCACACCAGATGTGCCTGGCGTTCGTCGCCGCGGACTGCGACATGCACCGGCGCGAGGAGGTCACCGCCCAGCTCGCCGGGATACCGGAAGTGGTCACGGTCGAGGAGGCGGCCAGCAACCGCGACCTCATGCTGACCGTGATCACCTCCTCGCTGGATGACTTCAGCACCAAGGTGGTTTCGCGCTTGAAGGAGATAGACGGTCTGATCAAGTACCAGACCGCACTGTGCACCAGGCTGCACGCCAGCGGCGGCACCTGGCGGCTGAATGTTCTGAGCCGGGCCCAGCAGGCCGCTGTTAAGGCGATGGCCGGCCCGGATGCCCCCGGTGTCGTCCGGGCCGCCGCCAGGGACGATTTGCCGGCCAGCCACCTGGCGCTGCTGCCTTACCTGGCCAAGGACGGGCGGGCGACGGCGGCGGACATTGCCCGAGGGCTGGGCAGGCACCCCGCCACCGTGCAGCGACAGCTGAACCGGGTGCTCGCCAGCGGGATCCTGTCGTTCCGCTGCGAGGTCGCCCAGCGCTTCTCGGCGTTCCCCGTGACCTGCCAGTGGTTCGTCAATGTCCCGGCCGGGCGGCATGAGGAAGCGGCCGCTGAGTTGAAGACGATGCGGAACGTGCGGCTCAGCGCGTCCACCACTGGTCCGACCAACTTTGTGATCATTATGTGGCTGCAGTCCCTGGCGGACGTTATGAGCATCGAGTTGGTCCTGCAGCAAAAAGTGCCCGGGATCGTGCTCGTCGAAAGCGTGGTCATGCTGCGCACCGTGAAGCGCGTGGGCTGGATGCTGAACCCGGATTCCCGGGCGAGCGGCGCCGTCGTCGTTCCTGCCGAGGGGATCGGCGCGGCCGGCTGAACCGGCGGGGTCCCGCCCGCGCGGCGCGGCGCCAGGCTGCGGGCCGTGGCAGGTTGCTGCCCGCGGCGGGCTCCCGCCGGAGACGCCGTTCGCAGGGTGTGGGCTACGGGGTGGGTTCCACCGGCACCCTGATGGTCGGCCAGCTGCATCAGGCCACCGGGTCCTTCGCGGCGGCCGGTGTGCTTTTCCTCGCGGTTGGTTCGCTGGCCCCGGTGTTCGGCTACCGGGCCGGGCGGAACCGCTTCATCGGCGGCTGACGGCCCCGGAAAGAGCGCCGAGGGTGTCCTATCCTTGCTGGCCGGGGGCCCGGATGATGCGGCGCCGGGTTGCTGCCGCGATGGCTGCGGTGCGGTTGTCCACACCGAGTTTGCCGTAGATGTGCACCAGGTGCGTCTTTACGGTTGCCTCCGAGATGAAGCTCTGTTTCGCGATAGCGCGGTTGCTGAGCCCGGTCGCCAGCAATTCCAGCAGTTGGACCTCCCGCTGCGTGAGGACAGCTGTGGGATTGCTGATCCGGTTCATCAGCAGGGCCGCTATTTTGGGAGCCAGGGCAGTCTGTCCGGCGGCGGCAGCCAGCACGGCCTGCCGGATCTGTTCTGGCGGTGCATCCTTGAGCATGTAGCCGCTGGCCCCCGCCTCGACGGCGGCCAGGATGTCCGCATCCGTGTCGTACGTGGTCAGGATCAGGACCGGCGGGGCGGCCTCCAGCAGCTTGATCTGCGAGGTCGCTGTGACTCCGTCCATGCCTGCGCCCATTTGCAGGTCCATCAGCACAACATCCACGCGGTCGCCCAGGGTTTTCAACCGTTTGAGTTCCTTGAGCGCTGCGTCGCCGTCGGCTGCTTCGGCTGCCACCGAGATGCCCTCGAATTCGGTGAGCATGGCCCGCAGCCCCGCCCTGACAACGGGGTGGTCATCGACCAGCAGGATGCGGATCTCGTTCATTGTTGTTCCCTCTCCGGGGCGTCGTCCAGTGGCAGCCGGATGGCCACCACCGTACCCTCCCCGGGGGCTGATTCGATCTCGAGCGAGCCGTTGAGCGCCGTGACCCTTTCCTGAAGTGACCGGATTCCGAAACCGCTTCCATCCGTCCGTTCGTTCATCCGGGCAGCTAACCCGGCGGGGTCGAAGCCGATGCCGTCGTCGTAGATGTCCATCGTGACTTCACTGCCCAGAAACGCGACGGTCACAACTGCGTTGCCGGCTTTGGCGTGGTCCCTGACGTTGGCGAGGCTGGCCTGGGCTGCCCGGAGCAGGGTCACCCGGTACGGCTGCGGCAGCTCCGCGGGGGTCCCGTCGAGCTCGAACCGGCACCGCAGCCCGACGCCCCCGGCTGCAGAGCTGGTTTCCGTGGTGTCGCAGAGCCTGCGAAGGGTTTCCACCAGGGAGGTTTCCTGCAGATGAGGGGACGATAGTCCACGGACGAAGTTCCGGGCTTCGGCGAGGTTCTCCGAGGCTGTCTGCTGCACCAGCGCGAAACGTGCCGCCGCGGTGGCCGTGTCCCCGGCGGCGAGCGACTTTTCGGCCGCGCGGGCCACCAGCACAATGCTGGAGAGCCCCTGGGCAAGGGTGTCGTGGATTTCCCGGGCCAGCCGCTCGCGTTCGGCCAGGACGCCGGCGTCGTGCTGGGTTGCTGCCAGCTCCGCACGGGTCCGGCGGAGTTCATCGGCCGCACGGCGCTGGTTCTCGGCTTCGCGGTACAGGGCACGGTAGGCCAGCCCGGTCACGACCGAAAACGCCGCGCCAAACAGCGGACCAAGGACCACGGCGAGCTGCGGGGCGGGAAGTCCGCTGGCCCCCCACTGGGCCGCAATCACCGCGACCGTCATCAGCGCGATCATCGGCAGCGCCACCGGTCGCGGCAACAGGTGCAAATGCAGGAAGAAGAGCGGGAAAGCCAGCCATGCGAAGTCGGAACTTCCGGCCAGCAGGAGGGCCCACAACGCGGTGACGATTCCCAGCCACAGGACACCGTAGCGGCGCGGATCGCGCGCTGTGCTGCCGGCGGCGAAGCGCTTTTCCATCATGGTGCCGGTGAGGTAAACCCCGGCCAGAACAAGCGCTGTCCCGGCCAAGGCATACCGCCCGGGGTCCCTCTCATTGGACACCAGGAGCCTCAGGACAGCCACTCCGAGCAGGGCGGCGAAGCCGACGTGCAGGGTGACCCTCAGTACGCGCAGGATCGCAACGGAGGGCGCAGCGTCCAGTCCGCGAAGCGGGTCGCCGGGTCGGCTAAGACCGGTCCCGTTCCGGGCGTGGAGTGGTTCCGTGGCAGGCATTGGATCAGCTTATGCCTGCCCTGCTCGGGCCGGATCAATCAAATGGTTGACCCGGGGCTCAACCATTCTTCGACCGCGGCTCAATCAACTGCACGATGGCGCCGCCGCCTGCCCGCGGGAGAGTGGATCTAGGAGCTTTTCCGGCCACCGCCTCACCCACTGAAAGAAGAACAAACGTGTTTCTTGCCATCCGCGATATCCGCTTCGCCAAGGGCAGGTTTGCCCTGATGGGCGGCGTCGTTGCCCTGATCACCCTGCTGCTCGTTATGCTCTCGGGACTCACAGCCGGGCTGGGCGACCAGTCGACGTCGGCCATCGATAAACTCGGCGCCACCAACGGCGGGGGAGTCGACGCCAAGGCAGTGGACAGCATCGTCTTTGGCGCCCCCGGCACCAACGAGCCCAAGGCCTCCTTCACCGAAAGCGAAGTCACCGCCGCCCAGCTCGACAGCTGGAGAAACCGGGCCGGCGTCCGGAACGCGGAGGCAGTGGGCATCAGCCAGACCCGGTTCCAGGCCGTGGCCGCGGATACCGGGGCGGGTACCGGAACCACCAACGTCGCAGTCTTCGGTGTCTCGCCGAACGCCCGGCTGGCGCCGTCCCGGGTCACCGCGGACACCGTGGTGATCGGCAAAACCGTCGCCAAAGCCCTCTCCCTGACCAGCGGGGACAAGGCCAGCGTCGGGGGAATCGAACTGACCGTCAGTGCAGTGGTCGAGGACCAGTGGTACTCACACACCAGCGTCGTCTGGACAGCGCTTCCCGCCTGGTCGAAGCTGGCCCACCTGAGCGACCCGGAGCAGCTCGGAACCGTCGCCGCCATCACCTACAACGACGGCGCCTCCGTTGACGAGGCAGCCGCGAACGCAGCAGCCCGCACCGTGAGTGCCACACGCACCGGATCCTTCCAGACACTGGGGTCCTACAAGAGCGAGAACGGCTCCCTGCTGCTGATGCAGGCGTTCCTCTACGGCATCTCCGCCCTGGTCATCGTGGCCTTCCTGACCGTATGGACCGTCCAGCGGACCCGCGACATCGCCGTGCTGAAGGCGATGGGCGGATCAAGTGCCTACATCCTGCGTGACGCCATCACCCAGGCCGCTGTCGTCCTGCTGGCCGGGGCCGGACTCGGCGGCGGGATCGGCATCCTCGGCGGCTTCTTCGCCGCCCAGGCAGCCCCCTTCCTGGTCAATCCCGCAACAACACTCCTGCCCATCCTTGGAATCATCGCCCTCGGCCTTGCCGGAGCGGCGCTGGCGGTCCGCCGCGTCACCAAGGTCGACGCCCTCATCGCCCTCGGCGGGAACTAAAACCTCCCCGGAAGCCTGGCCGCGTCCGCAGCGCAGATACCGGCCCGTGCACATTTTGAAAGGAAGCAACACCATGTCCTCCACCTCCAGCTCCCGCACCTCCGCGCGCGGTCCCCTCCACCTCGTCAACGTCAGCCTCGAATACCCGGACGGGGACGGAACCATCAAGGCCCTTGACGCCGTGAACCTCACCGTACAGGCGGGTCAGATGGTCTCCCTCGTCGGTCCGTCAGGTTCCGGCAAATCCAGTCTCCTCGCCGCCGCCGCCACCCTCGTCCGCCCCACCCGTGGCCTCGTGATCATCGACGGAACTGACGCCACCGGGCTCGGCGACAAGGACCTCACCGCGCTGCGTCGGGAGAAGATCGGCATCATCTTCCAGCAACCGAACCTGCTCGCGTCCCTGACGGCCGCCGAACAACTCATCATCGGCGATCACCTGCGCGGAAAGTCCGTCAAAGCGGCCCGTGCGAAAGCCGCGGAACTGCTCGACGTCGTCGGACTCTCCTCGAGTGCGGACAAACGGCCGCACCAGCTCTCCGGCGGCCAGCGCCAGCGGGTCAACATCGCCCGGGCCCTGATGGGCGATCCCAAGGTCCTGCTCGTGGACGAACCCACCGCGGCCCTGGACCACGAACGCAGCGGCTCGATCGTCCGGCTCCTGCGCCGTGTCACCGACGACTTTAGGGTTGCCACCGTTATGGTCACCCATGACACCGAATTCGTCCCGCTGACCGACTCGGTCGCCACCATGCGCGACGGCAAGCTCACCGCCCCCGTGCTGACCACAGTCTGATGCCCAACACCCCGGATGTGACTTTAACCCTGGAAGCGCCGGACGCCGGCTTCACTAAGTGGCTGCATTCGCCGTCCGCGGCCGTGACCGCCGCGTTGGCGCTGCGGCAGCGTGAGCCGGACATCCCGCGCTAGGGCGCGAAGGGCCTGCTGTGGCATGCTTCCCTTTAACCTTCTGGCGTTATTCGTTGAAAGTTCCAGCAACCCCCGGACCGGCACTACCTCAGCTTTGGTTGATGTTTTAGAGCTGCGTCCCTGACCACCGATCAGGCCATGCCCGCACTCCGACCCGCCCGCGTTTCGAGCCTAGATTCAGCAGGCATCTTCCACCGCGACTATTTACTCGTGACCCTGGGTGCCTGCGCCTTGGTGTTCCTGGCCGCTTTCGAATCGCTGGCGGTGACCACGATCATGCCGGTGGTCAGCCGCGAGCTGGATGGGGCTGACCTCTACGCCCTGGCGTTTGCCGGGCCGTTCGCCACGGGCGTTATTGGCATGGTGGCCGCTGGCAACTGGTCTGACAGGCACGGCCCGGTGGGGCCGCTGTACGCGTCCGTGGCCATGTTTGCGGTTGGGCTGCTGGCCGCCGGAACGGCCGGGAGTATGCCGGCCCTCGTGGCAGGCCGCCTGGTCCAAGGCCTCGGCGGCGGCGCAATTACGGTGGCGCTGTATGTCGTGATCGCCCGGGTTTATCCGCGGGCACTGCACCCGAAGATTTTCGCCGCTTTTTCCGCGGCCTGGGTGATTCCTTCGCTGGTGGGCCCCTTCGCCGCCGGTCTCGTGGCGCAGTTGGCCAGTTGGCACTGGGTCTTCCTGGGCGTAGTGGGGCTTGTGGTTCCGGCCCTGCTCATGATTGTGCCGGCGCTGCGCGGACTGCACGGCACGCCCGATGCCGACATCCCGGAAGGCGCACCGCCAGTGGACATGTCCACCGGCGGTGCGCGGAAGGCCTGGGGCTATGGCCGGCTTGCGTGGGCTACCCTCGCGGCGCTCGCCGTGCTCGGCTTGAACCTCTCAGCACGGCTTCCGGTGGCCGGCGGAGTCGTGGCCGTCGCCGCCGTGGCCGCGGCCCTGATCGCCGTCCGGCCGCTGGTGCCGCAGGGCACTTTGACCGCCCAACGCGGCCTCCCCAGCGTCATCCTCACCCGCGGCTTAGCTGCCGCTTCGTTTTTCGGCGCCGAGGTTTACCTGCCCTACCTGCTGGTGGAGCGATACTCCTTCACACCCACTTTCGCCGGGCTCACCCTGACCGGCGGCGCCGTCGCCTGGGCCGCCGGCTCCGCAGTCCAGGGCCGGCTCGGGGAGCGCCTGGATCACCGCCGAGCAGTCCGAATCGGCGCGGCGCTGGTGCTTGCCGCAATCGCCTTGGTGCTGGTGACCACGGTCCTCGGCTGGCCGGCCGTCGTCGCGATCGCCGCGTGGGTACTCGCCGGAGGCGGCATGGGGCTGATGTACGCCCGCCTGAGCGTGATGACCCTGGGCCTGTCCAGCAAGCAGAACGAGGGCTTCAACAGCTCCGCGATGTCCATTTCCGACTCGCTCGGCGGTGCCCTGTCCCTCGCCACCACGGGAATTGTCTTTTCCGCGTTCACCACCGCGGGCGCGCCGGCGGCCTCCTTTGCCGGCGTCTTCGCGCTTACGGCGGTGATCGCCGCCGCCGCCGTCGTGATCGCCCCGCGGGTGGCCGTGCCGCAGGCATCGGCGAGGCCCGGCCGGGGGAAGTTGAAGGGTTAGTGCCCGGCGTCCGCCCTTATGTTGCCCGGTCGCCGCGAGCTGTAGCCGGGCCAGCCCCGCACGGCACCGCCGCAGGGCATCGCGCTCGGCACCCCCGCACGGCTCCGGCGCTGGCGCCGGACCTATACTTCAGACCATGACGGTTGGGCCGAGGGTGCTGCTGGTGGAAGACGATTCAAGCTTGGCCGCAATGCTCAGCGAGCTGCTTTCGGGCGAGGGCTACGCCGTGGTGCTGGCCCAGGACGGGCAACGAGCCCTGCATGAGGGTCTCAGCCAGGAGTTCGACGTGCTGCTGATGGATCGGGGGCTCCCGGCCATCGAAGGACTGGACGTTCTTGAGCGGCTTCGGGACCGCGGCGTGGATGCCCCCGCACTTATACTCTCTGCGCTGAGCAATCCTGCGGACCGCGTGGAAGGCCTTGACCGGGGCGCCGAGGATTACCTGGGCAAACCTTTCGACGTCGACGAACTCCTTGCCCGGCTGCGGTCCCTGCTGCGCCGCCATCCGACGCGGGCCGGCGCCGTCCGGGTCCCGGGCGGCATGCTGGACATTGACGGCCGCACGGTCACCTCAGCCACCGGAACGGTCATTGTCCTGTCCGAGCGGGAAAGTGAGCTGCTGGCCCAGCTGGCCCGCAGCCCCCGTCAGATCTTCACCCGGGAAGGCCTTGTCAGCGCGGTATTCCCGGATGCCGACGACGACGGCGTCGTGGACACCTACGTGCACTACCTGCGGAAGAAACTGGGCCGGTCCTCGGTGCTGACAGTCCGCGGAGTCGGCTACCGGCTCGGAGAAATCCGTTGAGGTCCCGTGCCAGCACGGACTCGAAGGGCGCGGTGGTGCGGCTCGCCGTTCAGTTCGCTGCGCTTATCGTGGTTCTGCTCGCGCTTATGGGTGGACTTATGCTCTCCGTCGTGGCCGCCGGCGCCGATGAAGCAGACAACCGGAAACTGGTGGGGGCCACCCTGATTGACTCAACCCGGGATGCCCCGCTGGACGTCTTCCTGGCCATCTCCAGCAACGGCCAGCTGAGCGTTTCACGCAACATGCCGGCAGGACTGCCGGACGTCGCTGCCATCTCCCGCGTGAGTGTGGCCGGCGGGAGCGAACGGGGAAAGTCCAGGTAGCGGGCCGGACCTATGTCGTTTTAACCGCCTTCCACGACGGCAGGGTGGTCCAGGCCGCCGTCGACCAGCGAGAACGGCAGGAGGAGTCGGACCGGCTGATCCTCGCACTGGTGGTTGCCGGAGCGGCCGCCGCGTTCCTCGCCGCAGCCGCTTCCGTATGGATGGCAAGGCGTGCCATGCTTCCGCTGGTGGAGAGCGTGGCACTGCAGCGCCGGTTCATCGCCGACGCCAGCCACGAACTGCGGACTCCGTTGACGTTGCTTAGCACCAGGGCGCAGCTGCTGCGCCGGCGGCTGACGGGCTCCGGTGCGGCTCCGGCACCGCAGGAGATCGCGAGAGGCGTCGAAGGCATCGTCAATGACTCAAAGCTGCTAACAGGGATCCTGGATGACTTGCTGATGGCGGCCGACCCCCGGGGAGCGGCAGACTACACACCGGTCAACCTTTGTGCCGTCGGGGGCGGCGCCGCAGCCCTTGCCGGCGGGCAGGCAGAGTCACAGTCCCTCCGGCTGGAAACAGAGTTCCCGCCGGAGCCCGTAGTCGTCCGCGGGTCCGCGGTGTCACTGGGCCGGGTCTTCACCGCGCTCATTTCCAATGCACTGGACCACGCTAGGACCGCAGTCCGCATCAGCGTCAGCACCCGCGGCAGGGACGCCGTGCTTCGGGTCACCGACGACGGAGCCGGCTTTGCCGCCGGGACAGAGGCACGCGCCTTTGAACGGTTCGCCTCCGCCCGCCCCGAGGCTCCCGCCACCGGGACGCCGCGCCATTACGGGCTTGGGCTGGCGCTTGTGGCCGAGATTGTCTCGCTGCACCACGGAACCGTGCGCGTAGAGCCGAATCCGCCGGAGGGCGGGGCCTCTATTGTGGTCACCCTGCCGCTTGCCTGAGCGCTTCGCCGGCCGCTGACAAGCCGTGAAGACTCGAATCCGGGGGACAGCATTGTCTAAGAAAACACAAAGAATCCGGGAGGACTATTGAGGTAGCGGCATTCTCACCGCGGAATTCTAGGAGCAGGCCATGGACACTCGAAGCAGCGGCAAACGACTGGCCGCCGGCATCACCGTCACCGTCGCGGCGGGCAGCCTTGTGACCGCAGGGATCGCATCGGCTGTCGTCTACGCCGCCACCCCGAGCACGAAGACGGCAGCCACCACCAGCACCGGGTCCACCGGTTCGTCTTCCACCGGTTCGTCGTCCACCGGGAGCGGCAGTTCGAATAGCAGTAGTGGGCGCCAGGTCAAAAGCTACTCCGGAATAACTCCCGTCCAGCCGGGCAGCGGCGGAGCCGTCCACGGCAAATCGTCGGGATCCTGAAATGACTGCCAGCGCATCATGGACCGTCTGGGGCCTGGAAGCCGGCGTCACGGTAACCGAACCGGGCGCGCTCACCGCGGCCGCTGGCATTGTCCGGCGGACCCTCGCCGATATTGACGTTGCTTGCAGCCGGTTCAGGCACGATTCGGAACTGGCCAGGCTGGGTCCGCAACTTGCCGCGGGCGCCCAGGTCAGCCCGCTGCTGGCGCTGCTCGTCGAACGCGCCCTCGACGTCGCCCTCTGGACCGAGGGCGACGTTGATCCCACCTTGGGCAGGGACTTGGAAGCCCTGGGCTACGACCGGGACATCGTGAGCGTCAGGCTGTTCCCCCGTGGCGGGCGCGGGAAGGCTTCGGGCCCTGCGGGGCATCCCGTTGCCAGGGCGCGCGCAGGATGGACCCGCATTAGCATCAACGGGCGGACTCTGAAAGTCCCTGCCGACATCCGCCTGGACCTTGGCGCCACCGCCAAAGCCATCGCCGCGGATCGGGCGGCCGATCAGGTCTACTCCGAGTTGGGCTGCGGTGTGTTGGCCTGCCTTGGTGGGGACCTGGCCACGGCCGGTCCCGCACCTGACGGCGGGTGGCAGGTGCTCGTCCAGGATCTCAATGACGATCCGGCCCAGCAGTTGAGCCTCGGTGCGGGATCCGCGATGGCCACCTCCAGCACCCAGAAACGACGGTGGCAGCACGCGGGTGCGCAGGTCCACCACATCCTGGATCCGCGCTTCGGTCTCCCCGCCGAAACTGTGTGGCGCTCCGTCACAGTCGCGGCCCCGACGTGCCTGGAGGCCAACGCGTTCAGTACCGCCGGCGTCGTCCGGGGTTTTCGTGCCGTGGACTGGTTCCGGGACCGGGGCATTGCCGGCCGTTTTGTTGACCAGCAAGGACGGATCATCACCACCGGTGGGTGGCCCAGCGAGCAGCCGACGGCGTTGGGAGGCCACCACCATGGATGAGGCTATGTGGGCTTTTGGGCGGGTGAGCGGCTTTATCTCCCTGGCTTTGTTCACAGCAACGGTATTGCTGGGCATCCTGACCCGTTCGGGCAGGCCGCTGCTGATCCTGCCGCGGTTCTCCGTCACCCTCCTGCACCGAAACTTCGCCGTCCTCGCCTCGGTATTCCTTGGCCTGCACGTGGGGTCGCTGCTGCTGGATTCCTTCGCCAAGCTCAACGTGGTCGATGTGGTTGTCCCGTTCCTCAGTAGCTATCGGCCGTTTTGGCAGGGGCTGGGAACGGTTGCCCTGGACCTCGTGCTTGCCATTGTCATTACGGGGCTGCTCCGCCATCGCATCGGGCAGCGAACCTTCAAGGCCGTCCATTTGCTTAGCTACGCCGTGTGGCCCATCGCGCTGGCCCACGCCATCGGCAATGGCACTGACGGGACCGGCGCGTGGTTCCTGATTCTGGCCACAGCGTCGGTGGCGGCCGTTGGCGGCGCCGTAATCTGGCGGCTTTCCGCCGTCTTCCTCGAAACGTCAAAAGCCCGTCAAGGAGGCCTGCCATGACCCCGCCCGACACTTCGCTTGCCGAAGCTCTCCGGCCCCAGGCGCCGGTGGGGACCTACCGGCTCTTCGCCGCCGGGGCGCACGCTGGACTGCAGGACCATCTCAAGGCCTTTGGGCCACTGGATATTGAAGGGATCGGACCGGACTTTATCCGTGTGCTGGAAGCCTCCGGGCTGACCGGGCGGGGCGGTGCTTCGTTCGCCTCCTGGCGCAAGATGGCGGTGACTGCGGAATCCCGCTCGGCCGGAATCCTGCCTGCGCGTCCGGTGGTGATTGCCAACGGAGCCGAGGGCGAACCCCTCAGTTTCAAGGACCGGACGCTGCTGGCCAATGCCCCGCACCTGGTGATTGACGGCTTGCTGGTGGCCAACCGCGCAGTGGCAGGCTCGCAGATGTACCTCTATGCGGCGTCAGCGAGCCTCGATGAGGCGGCACCTGCGATTGCCGAGCGGCCGGCAGCACGCCGGATCCGGTTGGTTCAGGCACCGGAGGCTTTCATCGCCGGGGAAGCCAGCGCCGCGGTCAATGCCATTGCCACCGGTGCCGCCCGTCCGCTGGACAAGCGGCGCCGGTTGGCCGAATCCGGGCTCAAAGGCCGCCCCACCCTGGTTCTGAATGTCGAGACGCTGGCCCACATCGGTCTCATCGCGCGCTATGGTGCCGATTGGTTCCGCAGCGTAGGGTCACCGGCGGACCCCGGCACCCGCCTCGTCACGGTCTCCGGACCGGGGCCGGCACAAGTGCAGGAGGTTGCCGGAAACGCTGCCCTCGGCGCGATTCTTCGCGACGCCGGAATTGACGCCCGTTCCCTCTCCGCCGTGTTGGTCGGCGGATATCACGGCCGTTGGGTCAGGCCGCTGGACTACCGGATATCGCCCGCCGGCCCGGACGGGCAGACGGTGCGCCCCGGGGCCGGAGTGATCCATGCGCTGCCCGCGGACCAGTGCGGGCTGGCGGCCACGGCACGGATCCTTAGCTATTTGGCGGGGGAATCCGCCCAACAATGCGGACCGTGTATGTTTGGCCTTCCCGCCATGGCCGGCGTCCTGAACCGGATTGCCTCCGGTGAACCCAACCCGCGGCTGACCGGGGAGCTGAACCGGCTCGGCAAACTCGTCTCCGGCCGAGGCGCCTGCCATCATCCCGACGGCACCGTCCAACTGGTCAGCAGCGCATTGGACATCTTTGCCGACGATGTCAAGGCCCATCTCACCGGCCGTTGCCTGCGGCAGGGCGGACGTGCGGCATGAGCGACTCGCTGCATATCGATTGGACCAAATGCGACGGCCGCGGGCTGTGCACCGAGCTGCTGCCGGCGTTGCTGGCCCGCGACGAGTGGGGCTACCCGGTGTCGCGGCGGAGCCGGTCCGGCAACCGCACCGACGTCCCCGTCAGCGCGGGAAGCCTGGAAGCGGCGCGGGACGCCGTCCAGCTGTGTCCCAAGCTGGCCTTGTCGCTCGTGCACGAGCCAAACAACAAGCGGGCTTAGACCCTGAACCGCCGTGTACGTCCGCCTGCCTAGCGGGCTGCCAGCCGGGTGGCGCGCAGTACGGCGTCGGTCAGCGCGGCTGCCTCGCCGTCAGGCCCGGTGGCACTGCGATGGCGGGTGTCGACGACGTCGAGCTGCCATTCCGGCGCCGCAATCCCCAGCTCGCGGGCCAGGTCTTCGGCGGTGTAGAACCGTTCCGGTGAGTGGTCGTGGTGTTGGCTCCACGGCGGCAACCCGTCCGGGTGGTGGCCAACAATAAGCAGCGTCCCTCCGGTACGCACTGCTGCGGCCGCCAGCTGCAGCGCCTGCTGCCAGGGCATCACGGTGGAATGCAGGAACTGGGCCGTCACCAGATCAAAGAGCTCGGTGGGCACCCAGGTGCTGAGGTCCTGCCGGAGCCAGGTGATGCTCCCGCTTTGGCCGCGTTCCCGCGCATGGGCACCGGCCCGTTCCAAGGCGACAGCGGAGACGTCGACGCCGGTCACTTCCCAGCCGCGGCTGGCGAGCCAGATGGCGTCCGCGCCCTCGCCGCAGCCCAGGTCCAGGGCCGTTCCGGGCGGAAGGGCAGCGGCTTCGGCGATGAGTTGCGGGTTCGGCTGCCCGCTCCAGATCCTGTCCCTGCTGCGGTACCGCTCGTCCCACATCTGGGCGGCGCCGCTGTTGTCGGTGTGCTCGGGATGATTGTGCTCTGCCATTGCTGTCCTCGCCGCTTGTGGGTTCCTTCCCACATCATGGCAGGGGAAGGCAGCCGGGGACACCGGAAAAGCGGAGCTGCCGAAATATTGACACACAGAAATCACGGCCCGGAAACGCGCGCGAAACGTCGACGGGGGACTCTGGAGCCGGACCTAGGAACAAGATCCGGGAGGGAACGGGCAATGACTGCAGGGGGTACGCGGCAGGTTTATTCGTGCGCGGAGCTGTCGGTGGGGGACCGGATTGAGGCCTGGCACAACGGGAAACTCTTCCATCGGGGTGAGGTAATCCGGACGGTGGCGGCCATGGACTTGTTCTGGATCCTGGACGAGCGGACCGGAGCGCGGAAGCTGATCGACACCGAGGCGCTGCTGGTCCTGCGGGCGGAGGCAGCGAACATTCCGGCCGCAGCGCAGCTGCCGGCCCGGCCGCCGTCGCACATCCCGCTGTTCCTGGCCCCGGGGGTGCTCAGCTAAGGCAGGAAACGGCTCTGGCCTTGCCGGATGATAGACTAGGTGAACTTGATGTGCAGTGATGCCCACTTTGGTCTTGAATGATCGGTCCGGTTCATCAACCGGTTCCCCTGCCGGATTCCTTTCGGTTTTCGTTCAGGGAGTGGGTTTTTTCATGTGAGAGGCACATCCTGCGTCGATGAACGCGTTCTATTTGGTCCCGGCCGCCGGCTTACCCAGCAGCTGGCCGGTTGATCACCTGACTTTTCTTCGGCGAACCCCTGAGCCAACCGGCGCCGGGGGCCGATATCCGCACGGATACCGCCTGAAAGACTTTGAAACCTATGACTACATTTGCTGCCCTCGGCACGCCCAAAGCGCTGGCCGACACCCTGACCGCCCAGGGGATCGTGGAACCGTTCCCCATCCAGGTCAAGACGCTGCCGGACACCCTGGCCGGACGCGACGTCCTGGGCCGCGGCCGAACCGGCTCCGGAAAAACCATTGCCTTTGCCATCCCGCTTGTAGCACGACTCGCTGAGCGGGAAGCGAAGCATTTCCGCAAGCCCGGCCGCCCGATGGGCCTGGTCCTGGCCCCGACCCGCGAACTGGCCACCCAGCTGAATGCCACGATCGAGCCGATGGCCAAGGCCATGGGCCTGAACACCACAGTGATCTACGGCGGTATCTCCCAGGCCCGTCAGGAAAAGGCACTGCGCGCCGGCGTCGACATCGTCATCGCCTGCCCGGGCCGCCTGGAGGACCTGATCCGCCAACGCATCCTGACCCTCGAGGGCGTCGAGATCACCGTCCTCGATGAGGCCGACCACATGGCCGACCTCGGCTTCCTCCCGGTGGTCAAGAAGCTGATGGACATGACCCCCAGCCAGGGCCAGCGCATGCTGTTCTCCGCCACCCTGGACAACGGCGTGGACAAGATCGTCCAGCGGTACCTGTCCAACCCGCTGACCCACGCCGTGGATGAGTCACAGGCCGCGGTCACCACCATGGAGCACCACGTGCTGGTGGTCAACGACCAGACCGTCAAGAAGCAGCTGATTGTTGAGCTCGCCTCGGGCTCCGGCCGCCGGGTGCTCTTCCTACGCACCAAGCACCACGCCCGCAAGCTTGCCAAGACCCTGACCGACGCCGGCATCCCCGCCGTCGACCTGCACGGCAACCTCTCGCAGAATGCCCGTGACCGCAACCTGGCCGAGTTCTCCTCCGGCGAGGTCCGCGTCCTGGTCGCCACCGATGTCGCAGCCCGCGGCGTCCACGTCGACGACGTCGAACTGGTCATCCACGTGGATCCGCCCACGGAGCACAAGGCTTACCTGCACCGCTCGGGCCGCACAGCCCGCGCCGGTTCCGACGGCACAGTGGTCACGCTGACCCTGCCGGAGCAGCAGTCCGACGTCAAGAAGCTGATGAAGGCTGCCGGCGTCGACGTCAACTTCGAGCGCGTCACAGCCAACTCCCCGTTGGTTGCCGAGCTGGTGGGCGAAATGGCCGACAAGATTGATCCGCGAACCCGCGCCGCGCTGCTGGCTGCCAAGTCCAACCAGGGCGGCGGCAGTTCCACCGGTGCCAACGCCGAGCGTAAGCGCGCCCGCCGCACCACCCAGGCGGCGCCCACCGCAGGTGGCCGTGGTGGCCGCGGCGGCCGCGGACGCGTTGGAACTGAAGCTCCCCGCACCGATCTTCCCCGGGCCGAGCGCCGCGCCGTGGCCTACGAAGGCCAGGCTGCTGCGCGTAACGCCGCAGATCGTGTGATCGAGCGGAACGAGGACCGGATGGATGCCGAGCGTGCAGAACGCCGCAGCGCCCGGGCCCGCTCCACCTCATACGGCGCGCACCGTAACGATGTTCCCGCTGCAGGTGGCCGCGCTGCGGCCGGCCGCGGTTCGGACGGACGCGCCGCCGAAGGACGCAGCGACGCCCGGGGCGCTTCGGCTCCCCGCAGTGGCGCACCCCGCAGCGGCGCACCCCGCACGGGTACTGCCGCTGGCGGCCAGCGCGGCGGGCGTCCGGCTACGGGCCAGCGGGCAGCCGCCGGCGCCAAGGCCGCTGGAAGCAAGACCGGCAGCAAGACCGGAGCGAACTCGGCTGTTTGGTCTTCGAACACCGGTGGCACCTCGGGCGGATCCTACACGGGCGGCGGCAACGGCCGGTCCAGCGAAGGCCGTCCGGCACGCAGTGGCGGACCCCGCCGGGCGTCCGCTCCGGCGTCGAACGAACGCCGCAGCCGCTAAGCTCCAGCCGCTCCCTGACCACCATCGAGTGCTCCCCAGCCACTCCCTCACCTCGCAAGCTCGGTCAGGGAACCCGGCGGTCGAGTGCTCCGTAACTGCCGTTGAGAAGGTTCAAAAGGGCAGTTACGGAGCACTCGATGAAGTCTTACCAGCCGCGGGCGCGCCACTCCTTTAGGTGCGGGCGTTCCGCACCCAGGGTGGTGGGTTTCCCGTGGCCGGGGTGCACGACGGTCTCATCCGGATACACGTCGAACAGGCGTGCGCTGACGTCGTCGATCAGCTGGGCGAACCGGACGGGATCCTTCTGGGTGTTGCCTACCCCGCCGGGGAACAGCGAATCTCCGGAGAAGATGTGCGCCGGACCGTCCGGATCCTGGTAGACCAGCGCGATCGAACCGGGGGTGTGCCCGCGCAGGTGCACCGCTGTCACATCAAAGCCGTCGAAGTTCCCGATGTTCCCGTGATCGAGCAGCACATCAACCGGAACGGGGAGCGCGGCGGCGTCATCCGTCCCGGCAGCCGTCTTGGCGCCGGTGGCCGCTACCAGGCCCGGGAGCGCGCGGACGTGGTCCCAGTGCTGGTGGGTGGTGGCAATCAGCGCCAGCTTCGGCGTGGCGGAGGTATCCGCGGCGGCGTCGGTGAGTAGGCCCTGGATGGCAGCCAGATCATCGGCTGCATCGATCAGGAGCTGCGCGCCGGACTCCTTGCTGGTGAGCAGATATACGTTGTTGTCCATCTCGCTGACCGAAATCCGGCGGATGGTGATGTCCCGTAACGAGTGAATAAGCGTGTCCATGGGGTTAGTCTACGGATCGGCTATTCGCGGCCCTCGGACACCCAGCTGGGGTCCGCCGAGCGGGAGCCGACGACGGCGTCCGCGGCGGCGTCGAGTTTCTCGAGGTGGGCTGCGGTGAAGTCGAGCGTCAGCGCGCCGAGGTTTTCGTCGATCCGGGCCGCCCTGCGGGTGCCGGGGATGGGGACCACCGGCAGTCCAAGCTTTCGGCCCTGCGTGAGCAGCCAGGCCAGAGCCACCTGGGCAGGAGTTGCGGGCTGGCCGGCAGCGGCAAGCTCGGCCGCGACAGACTGTACGGCGGCCACCACGCCCTGATTGGCGTCCAGGGCCGTCGCGGCGAACCGGGGAATCTTGCGGCGGAAGTCGTTGGTTCCCAGTTTCGAGCCGTCCACGGTGCCGGTGAGGAATCCCCGGCCCAGCGGCGAATAGGGCACAAAACCCACACCAAGTTCGGCCGCCGCGGGAACAACGTGGCGTTCCACATCGCGGCTCCAGATGGACCACTCGCTCTGGACTGCAGCGATCGGGTGGATACTGACGGCCTCACGAAGTTCCTCGGCCGTCACCTCGGACAGGCCGAGATGCCGCACTTTGCCGGCCTGCACCAGCCCCGCCATGGCCTCGACGGTTTCCGCAATCGGAACGCGGAGGTCACGGCGGTGCATGTAGTACAGGTCGATGGTGTCGGTGCCGAGGCGCTGGAGGCTGTGGTCCACGGACTGCCGAACGTAAGCTGCGTCGCCACGGATATCGGAGTAGCCGGCGGCCGGGTTCCCCACGAGTCCGAATTTGGTGGCCAGTTGCACCTCATGGCGGCGTTCCTTGAGGAGCTTGCTGATCAGTTCCTCGTTGCTGCCTGCACCGTAGATGTCCGCCGTGTCGATGAAGCTGACGCCGGCATCCACTGCATGGTGCAGGGTGGCCAGGGCCTCGGCGGGGTCCACGTCGCCGTAGACCGGAGTCAGGGCCATGCCGCCAAACCCGAGGAGGCTGACCACCAACCCGTCGCCGAGTTGGACTGTCGCTGCATTCATCTTTGGACTCCTATTCGCTGCCGGAATTGCCGTCCCAGCCAAGAACCGCACCCGAGGCAAGAGTATTCCGGGCGGCGGCGCGAGAGTCTCCCACCTTTGAATGCTGTGTGGCCGGTCCGACGGCGCGTGGCCGGTCCGACGGCGCGTGGCCGGTCCGACAGCGCGTCGCCGGGACACGCCGTCGTTCTGGCTCAAACGCGGGGAGGTCCTGCAGGGGATTGCGGCTGCTGTGGCGCCGGCAGCAGCTTCAGTCCGGCCGCGCAGCCCACAATCCCTGCGATAAACAGCAGTTTCAGCGGGCTCGCAGGCTCGACGCCCGTGGCCATCGCCCAGCCGACCGTCAGCGCCGCGCCGATCCCCACCCAGACGGCATAGGCCGTACCGAGCGGGATGCTTTTCACCGCCAGCCCCAAGCCCACCATGCTCAGGGTCGCGCTCAACGCGAACACGAGGGTGGGCAGCGGACGGGTGAAGCCGTCGGACTGCCCCAGGGCTGTGGCCCAGACGGCCTCCAGCACAGCAGAGGCCAGCAGGATGAGCCAGGACAGGGTGGATGTGGGCGCCTTGGCCGGCAGTTTCGGCGTACGTTTCGCGGCCATGGTCACACCACCAGCTTCAGGCCGGCGACGCAGGCGACGATTCCGCCGAGCAACAGGATCCGTCCCCGGGTCGCGGGCTCAACTTTGGCGATCATCGCGTAGGCGGAGGTCAGCACCACACCGACTCCCACCCAGACTGCGTAAGCGGTGCCGGTCGGGATGGACTGCATGGCGACCGCGAGGCCGCCGGTACTGGCCAGCACGGAGATGAGGAAGACCACGGCCGGCGCAATCCGGCGGCGGCCCGAGGCCTGCGTTGTCCGGTGCAGGGCCGCAGCCCAGACGGCTTCCAGGGATCCGGACAGTACAAGGATTAACCACGCCATAACAGCTCCTGTGGCCAGTCTTGTCGCGTGCCGGGTACTGATCCGTCGTCCGGAGGCCGCGAAGGAGTCGGCCTTGGTTCCAGCCTAGCAACGCCCCGCGGTGCGGCGAACTTACGCTCTGCCGGCGGGGTCCGGGAATGCTAGTCCGTGACGGCGTCGATGGAGACCACGGCCAGGAAGCCGCGGCCCAGGATCTCGGGGGACGCGGTGTCCGAACCGACGACGGCGTCATAGCGGTCCAGCGCCTGCGGCTCGGAGACCTGCTCGGCGTCGGCTGGTCCACCGGGCGCGACGGCCGCCTGGCCCTGGAGCAGGATGCCCAGCTGGCCCTCGAACACCGGGTGTGCCCGTTTTTTGGAGAGTTCGATGATGGAGGTGTAGCCCTTGAACGCTCCCCGGCGGGTGATGACGTTCAGGTCGCGGATGTCGCCCGTTGGCAGCGCCCCGGCCGCGGCGGCGTCGCCGGAGAACCGGAAGGGGCGGTATTTCTCCAGCGGGTGTTCGGCGCCGTCGACAGTCAGGAGCAACAGCTCCCCCTCGATTACGGTCAGAACGCGGTCCAGGCCGGTGAACGCCGAGAATTCGCCCGCCTTGGCTACCTCGGCGATGCTGACCCGCCAGTCCCAGCCGGCACCTGCGGCACTGTCCTGCGGAACGCCGGACGAAGGACGGCGCGCCACTTCGCGGGTCACCCCGCCGCCATTGGGCCAGGGGTGGGCTTTCAGCTCGGCATAACGGATGATCTCCATCCCCTCACCTTAGCGAGGCTCCGCCGCCCGGGCGGTCTTGGTAACGTCAGAGGCAGAAAACTCAGGCACATTGCAGAAGGAGCCGAATGTTCGTCAAGGTATGCGGGCTCAGCACCCCGGAGTCGGTGAGGACCGCGGTGCAAGCCGGCGCGGACGCCGTCGGTTTTGTCCTGACCCGCAGCCCCAGGGAAGTGACCCCGGCGCAAGCCCGGGAACTCCTGGCCCACGTCCCGGCGGGTTTGCCGGCCGTCGGCGTTTTCCGGCACGAAACCGCGGCGGACGCCGTCGCCGCAGCCCAGGCAGCCGGGCTGGACTGGGTCCAGCTCCACGGCGACCGCACCCCGGCAGACGTGCGCACCGTGCACGACGCCGGACTCAAGTTGATCCGGGCCGTCACCATGTCCGCCGCGGCGGAGGCGTTCGCGGACTGGGGCGAGGACCTGCTCCTGATCGACGCCGCCGTCCCCGGCTCCGGCGAAGCCTGGGACTACGCCTCGGTCCGCGCCAAGGGGCTGGCCGGGCGCAACTGGCTCCTGGCCGGCGGGCTGGATCCCGCCAACGTCGCCGGCGCGGCCTCGCAGGCAGATGCCTGGGGGTGGACGTCTCCTCCGGCGTCGAATCTTCCCGCGGGGTGAAGGACCTGGCCAAAATCCGGGACTTCGTGACGGCGGCGAAGCCCTGACCGCTGCGGCAGGAATGCCACCGGTCCGCACCGTGTTGCCCCTGACATGAAGCGCATCGGATTTTTGTCCTTCGGACACTGGGGCCCCGGCGAGGGCTCCCGCACCCGGACCGCCCGCGACGCCCTGCTGCAGGGCATCGAACTGGCCGTTGCCGCCGAGGAATTGGGCGTGGACGGTGCGTACTTCCGGGTGCACCACTTCGCCCGGCAGCAGGCGTCCCCGTTCCCGCTGCTGGCCGCTGTCGCCGCCCGGACCAGCCGGATCGAAATGGGCACCGGCGTGATTGACATGCGCTACGAGAACCCGCTGTACATGGCAGAGGAAGCCGCCGCCACGGACCTGATCAGCGGCGGGCGGCTGCAGCTGGGAATCAGCCGCGGTTCACCCGAACCCGCCCGTGACGGCGCCGCGGCGTTCGGCCATGTGCCGGCTGACGGCGAAACCGATGCGGACATGGCGCGGCGGCACACGGCGGTGTTCCGCCGCGCCATCTCGGGCGCCGGGATGGCGGAGGCCGAGCCGCGCTACGCCGGCGGCGGATCCGGGCTGCTGCCCGTCCAGCCTCATTCCGCTGGCCTCGGCGGGCGGATCTGGTGGGGCGCCGGCTCGCGCGCCACCGCCGTCTGGACTGCGGAGCAGGGCATGAACCTGATGAGTTCCACGCTGCTCACGGAGGACACCGGCGTGCCCTTCGACCAGCTCCAGGCCGAGCAGATCAGCATGTTCCGCCAGGCCTGGGCCGACGCCGGCCATCCACACGAACCGCGTGTATCGGTCAGCCGCAGCGTCCTGCCGATCGTCGACGACGAGGACCGTCGGTACTTCGGCCTCAGCGCCCTGCGGGAGAAACGCGACCAGGTCGGGGTGATCGACGGGCTCGTGGCCCGGTTCGGCAGGAGCTTCGTTGGCGCGCCCGACGCCATTGCCGGGGAACTCGCCGCCGACGCCGCCGTCCAGGCCGCGGACACCCTGCTGCTCACCGTCCCCAACCAGCTCGGCGTGGACTTCAACGCCAAGCTGCTGGGCACCGTCGTCCGGCACATCGCACCGGCGATCGGCTGGGCGCCGCAGCCAGCGTCGTAGCCGGCCGGGTTCCGAGAGGCTAGCCGCGCCGCGTTGGCGTGGCTAGCATGGCTCCTTGGGGGAGTACCCCGATGATCCGGCGGGCCCGGCCCGCCACCCGCGAAGGAGACCGTTGTGACACTGCCCGAAGGATTGAGCCAAGGCGTCTGGACACTGGACATGTCCCACAGCGAAGTCGGCTTCAGCGTCCGCCACGCCGGCATCAGCAAGGTCCGGGGCCGCTTCAATGAAGCGACGGCGGAGGCCCGTGTCGGTGAGTCCCTGCCGGACTCCAGCCTGCATGCCAGCATCAAGACCGCCAGTTTTGATTCGGGTGACGCCAACCGCGACGCGCACGTCCGCGGAGCCGATTTCTTCGACGTCGAAAAGTATCCGGAGATGACGTTCCGCGCCCATGGCATCAGGGGCGACGGCGAGGATTACGTGCTGACCGGTGACCTCACCATCCGGGACGTTACCCGGCCGGTGGATTTGGAAGTCGAGTTCACCGGAGTTGCCGTGGACCCATTCGGCGCCACCCGTGCCGGGTTCAGCGCGGAAGCGGACATCAGCCGCAAGGAATTCGGCCTGACCTGGAACGCCGCGCTCGAAACCGGCGGCCTGCTGGTCAGTGACAAGGTCAAGATCAATGTCGAAGCCGCAATGGTCAAGCAGGCCTAGCCGGCTGGCTCCGCAGGTTTCAGAAGAGCAGCAGCACGAAGCCGCCGACCGTGGACAGGATACCCACCCCGGTGAGGATCCAGCCGAGGGTCCAGGCCGCATTGTCGTGCTTTGGCGGGGTCAGCCCCCAGCGGGAGGGGTGGCACACGTCGTAGAAGAGCTCGACGCCGGTGCCCACCACCAGGCCGCCCGACTCGGCCGCCGGCAGCAGGGACCGGTGGCCGTCGTCGTGGTGGTCCGTCCAGCTGTAGCCGGTGAATCCACCGGCGCTGATAACTGTCCCGGTGGTCCCGATCCACTGGCACCGGCGCCGCCGACGAATCCAGCCCCACACCAGCAGCGGCAGGCCCAGGACGAAACCCACCCACGTCATGACTTCGAGAATGGGACCAAGAAGGTCTCCGATGGTTGTCATCTGCGTCTCCCGGCCGCGATCAGGGCAAGCTTCAGGAGTGCAGGCATGGTCCAAGTATTATGCCCTTCCGTGCGTTCGCAAAGCGCCGGGCCCCGAACCGGGGCGGCCCGGGGGATTTCAGGAATTTCTCAGGGTGAACCCCTAGGCCGGATTGGGCTCCGGCGGGGGAGAATGGAGCCATGAAGACACTGCTGAACATCATCTGGCTGCTCTTCGGCGGCCTCTGGCTTTCGCTCGGCTACTTCGCGGCCGGTATCGTCTGCTGCCTGCTGATAGTGACCATCCCGTGGGGGCTGGCGTCGTTCCGGATCGCGAACTATGCGCTGTGGCCCTTCGGACGAACCGTGGTGGACCGCCCGGGCGGAACGGGCGTGTTTTCGCTGCTGGGGAATGTCATCTGGCTCCTCGTCGCCGGTATCTGGATTGCCATTGGCCACGTGGTCACCGCCATTGCAATGGCCGCCACCATCGTGGGCATCCCGCTTGCCATCGCCAACCTCAAGCTGATTCCGGTCTCGCTGATGCCGCTTGGCAAACAGGTCGTCCCAAGTGACCGGCCCTTTGCGACGGGCTACAGCAAGGCCTACCGCTAGTCCCTTTCAGAGCAGGAGTCCCGAGATGTCCGAGCACGTCAGCGCAGGTCCGGCCAGGTCCGGGCAGGGAACCGCCCCGGCTGCAGCAGAGGACCTGATGCTGGTGGTCACCCGCGAATTCCAGACGCCCATTGCCCGGGTGTGGTCCGCCTTGACGGACCCGGACCAAGCTGCGGAATGGTGGGGGCCGCGGGGATTCCACACTCCACGGGACAGCATCGATGCGGATCTGGAAATCGGCGGCCTCTACCGGGCCTGCATGATCCAGGACAGCACCGGCGAGCAACACTGGTGGAGCGGCGTCCACACAGACATTGAACCGCCCCATCTCTTCGTCTTCACCCATGCCTGGGACCGGGCGGACGGAACCCGAGGCTTCGAGACCGAGGTGACGTTCCAGCTGGAAGAGATCGACGGAGGCACCAGGATGACGTTCTTCCAGGGACCTTTCGACAGTATCGACAACAGAGACGCTCAAGGCGTCGGCTGGCGTCAGTCCTTCGACCGACTCGCCGAACACCTCCCTCGCGGCACCTGAACGCATCCGGACGCCGCGGCTGGGGCCTGGCCACCGGGTTTTTGGCTAGGGCTGTGTCTCGCCTTGGAGGTTTCGCCGTGCAGGCTCCAGCCACAGTTCCCTGCCGCGCCGGGTGTGGAACAGCGGGTCCAGCTGCAGGAGGTGGCGGACGACGCCGGCGCGGCCGGCGGCGAAGTCGTCGTCGCCGATGTGCGCAAAGTCCTCCCGGACGGCGGCCAGATACCGGGCATAGGCTGCCGGGGTTCCGCCCAGCACCGAGAGGTCGGCGTCGCTGAGCAGTGCTGCATCGTCATCGCCTGGCTCCGGCCGGTGGTCCGCAGTCATCCGTACCAGCCGGCCAACTTCATCCACCTCAGCCGGACGAAGGCCGGCATGGGCCAGACGGTCCTCGGCGAGCCGGGCCGACTCCTCCTCGTCCTGGCCGGCGACTCCCCGGTAAATCGCGTCGTGGAACCAGGCGGCGAGCAACACGGTCCGGGGCGGGTCCGCAGGCCCGGTGAGGAGGTCCAACGCTTCAAGGACCGCCAGGAGGTGCGTGCGGCCGTGATACTTCCGGTGCTCCTCGCCCCAGCGGTCCAGCAGGTCCAGGAACAGGGCGTCGTGGCCGGGGAGGATCCCGTTCCACCGGGTCAGCAGGGGCAGCTTGAGTGAACCGCTGCGCCGCCGGGCCGGGATCCGCAGCCCGCTGGCGATCAGCTTCCGGACCAGGATCCGCCCCTCCACCGGGATGGCTCCGGCCGCCACTAGGGAGCTGTAGCGGGCCTCGGCGACGTCGTAGTGGTCGCCGTCGAACGCTCGCCCTGGAATGCCCGCGGCCGCAGCAAAGTCGTGCAGTTCCGCCAGCGAGGCGTCCGAGAC
The DNA here is from genome assembly GCF_024124825.1 of Arthrobacter sp. H16F315. Classification (GTDB taxonomy): domain Bacteria; phylum Actinomycetota; class Actinomycetes; order Actinomycetales; family Micrococcaceae; genus Arthrobacter. The sequence goes on from NZ_JAMXSS010000002.1 coordinate 1,239,494, forward strand.
CAGATGCGAGAAGTGCGTTCCGTGTGCAGGCCAGAGCGGAGGATCGAGGTAGATGGCCATGACGGAAGTCTAATCCGGCCGCCGGTCAGTCCTGTGGGACATCGGCGGCGGCAGCGTCCGACCCGTCGTTCTGCCGGCCCCGCGCACGCCGAGGCTCGGACCGCACGCCGTCGCCCCTTTCGTTCAGTCGGGTTTCGTGTTCGGCCGCTGCAATGGCCTCGGGGGTAATGTCGTCCCCGGAATTCCAGGCCTTGATCGCGGCCCAGGCCACAGCCACCAAGGGGACGGCAAGGATCGCGCCGATGATGCCGGCGAGGATGGTGCCAGCCGTTAGGGCCACCAGAATCACCAGGGCATGCACGCTGAGGGCCTGGCCCATCACCACGGGCTGCAGGAAGTTGCCCTCCAGCTGGTTGACTGCGATCACAACGATGATAACGATCAGGGCCGCGACCGGGCCGTTGGCAACCAGCGCGACAAGGGCCGCGAGCGTGCCGGCAAGGGTAGCGCCGATCAGCGGGATGAAGGCGCCAATGAAGGTCAGTGCGGCCAGCGGCAGTGCGAGCGGAACGCCCATGATTACCAGAGCCAGGCCAATAAAGAAGGCGTCGACCAGGGCCACTATGGAAGTTCCGCGCACGTAGCCGCCGAGCACGTTCAGGCTGCGCTCGCCGGCACGGCGTGCCTTCACCAGGTTCGGGCCCTTGAACGCCCGCAGCACAAAGGCCCAGATGCTCTGGCCGTCTTTGAGGAAAAAGAACAGGATGACAGCCATCAGGAGGGCCCCGGTGATGACGTTGCCGGCCGCACTGAGCCCGGATATGGCGCCCGCGCCCACGGTGCTGCTGGTGGCGAAATCGACGACGGCGTCCCGCGCCTGCTGGATCTGCTGGTCATCAACCGGGATCGGACCCGTACGAATAAAAGCGTGAACCCGGTCGAAGCCCTCCGTGGCCTTGCTGGCCAGTTGGTCGGCCTGGCTGACGACGGCGACCACGATGCCCGTGATGACAACGCCGAACGCGAGCAGGAGTGCCAGGAACGAGACTGTGGTGGCGGCGGTGCTGGGCCAGCCCCGGCGGCGCAGCCAGTGGACGAAGGGTGCGATCGCGGCGGCGAGGATCAGGGCCAGCAGCGCGGGAATCACCACGAGGCGCACTTGGATCAGGGCGTAGACCACCACCACTGACAGGACCAGCAGCAGGAGGACCTGTGCGGTCCTGATGCTGGCGCGGCCCAGGCTGTCGCTCCAGGGGGTTGTCTGTTCCGGACTGCCCATGCTGTTTTTCTCTCCCGCTCTCGGATGGTCATGTTACTTACCAACCGTCTCACAGCCGGAGGGTGCAATCTCGGGGACCGGCCGGGCAATCAGGTAGCGGCGGGCCGGATGTTCTGGTTGCCGCGGAACGTGTTCTCCGGATCGAACTCCAGCTTCACCTGGGCCAGCCGGTTGTAGTTCTCCTCGCCGAAGGCTGCCCGGACCCGGTCCTGGCCTTCGTCGCCGACGAAGTTCAGCCAGACGCCGCCCGTGGCATAGGGGGAGATGTCCTGGCGGAACTTCTTCACCCAGGCCTTGGCCACCTGGCCTCCTTCCGGTGTTTCCTCCAGTCCGAACGGGTGCGAGACCCACCTGGCGTTGCGGTTCTGCAGCGGAGTCTGGGCAGCCGCCGGCCCCGCCACCGCCCCGCCCCAGCTGGCAACCAGAAGTTGGGAGTGGGGGCCTGGCAGGTTCTGCGCAGACTCCACGAGCACGTCCAGGGCGGTGTCCGGCAACTCGTTGTGGTAATCGGCACTCCAGTAGTTGTACAGGTTTGGCGGATCGTCGATCATGCACTGGAAATCGGCATAATTCATTTCGCTGACCAGATCCACTGCCGGGCCCAACTCCCGGAACGGCGCAGCGTGTTCAGCACCGTCAGCGGGGTCTCCCGCATAAAGATAGGCGATCCCTACTCCTTGTTTCCCCACCATCCCGGCTGGAACGAACGGTTCCGGCGGTGCCGTCAGGAACACCAGGGCAGTGCCCACGGCGTCGGGGGCGGCGAGGCAAAGTTCCCGGTAGGCGCGGCTGATCTCGGTCGAGGCATCGCCAGGCCAGAGCATCAGGCCCGCCTGAACCCCAGGACCAAGGTGGTGCAGGCGGAAAGTGAACTCGGTGGCGACGCCGAAATTGCCTCCGCCACCGTGGAGGGCCCAGAACAGCTCGGGGTTCTCCTGGGCGCTGGCGGTCACCCGCTCTCCGGCGGCTGTCACGAGATTGACGGAAAGCAGGTTGTCGCAGGCGAAGCCGTAGGAGCGCTCCAGCCACCCCGAACCGCCGCCCAGCGTGAATCCCGCGACGCCGGTGGTGGAAGCCCGCCCGCCGGTGCAGGCGAGGCTGTGTTCCTGCGTGGCCCGGTCGAACTCTCCCCACGTCACGCCGGCTCCCACCGTCACCGTCTTGTTGTCCGGGTCCACCGAGATTGACCTCATCGGCCGGACGTCGACTACCAAGCCGTCGTCATTGGTTGACATACCGGCAACGGAATGCCCGCCAGCGCGGACGGCAACGGCCAGGCTGTTGTCCTTGGCGTACTGCAGAGCCTCGGCCACCTCGCCCGGGTCCGCACATTGGGCGATGACGGCCGGGCGCCGATCGATCATCGCGTTGAAAAGTTTGCGTGTTTCGTCGTAGTCCGGGTTCTCCGGCCTGACCCATTTCATGGCGCTGCTCCTTGGACGACCGAGGCTCCACCCCTCGCAAAGATTTTAGGCCCAACAACAGCGCCCAAGCTATGGGGCCCGGCTTCGAAGAACCTGCCGGATGTCATTCTGGGTTTTCGATTTTGCGCCCAAATACCAACCTCAGATCCGCAAACGCGGGATAGAGTAGCCCTATGCCTAATATTCGCGTTTCCGAAGCGGCCCGGCTGCTGGGTGTCAGCGATGACACCATCCGGCGCTGGACCGAAAACGGAAGCCTGACCCCGCACAAGGACGACGCCGGGCGCCACGCCGTGGACGGGCTGGAACTCGCGCGGCTCGCCCGGGAGCAGGCCCAGCTTCCCGATGACCCGGCCAGAGCGGGCAGCTCGGCCCGCAACCGCTTCGTTGGCCTCGTCACAGCAATCACCGCCGACACCGTTATGGCCCAGGTGGAACTGCAGTGCGGGCCGTTCCGCGTGGTTTCGCTGATGAGCAGCGAAGCTGTGCACGAACTGGGGCTGGAACTTGGCTCTGTCGCCACTGCCGTTGTGAAGGCCACCACGGTGATCCTGGAGACGCCGCGCGGTAAGGGCGCCGTATGAGGCGGGGCCCGACTCCGGGCCTGGCGGCACGGCGGACTGTTGTCCTGCGGTATGCCGTTGCCGTGATCACGGCCGGGGTGCTGGTGGCCGGCCTTTCGGGCTGCGCCGCTGCCGGGTCAGGGTCCGGCGGGGACGCGAACAGGACCCTGACCGTCTTCGCCGCGGCATCCCTGAAGCCAACATTTACCGAACTTGCTGCCGACTTCGAGGCCAGCCATCCCGGCACCGCCGTCAGGCTCAGCTTCGCCGGTTCGTCCGACCTCGCCACCCAGATCAGCCAGGGTGCGCCAGCGGATGTTTTTGCCTCCGCGGACACCCCTAACATGGCCAAACTTGCCGACGCATCGCTTCTGGCCGGGGCTTCCCGGAACTTCGCCAGCAACATCCTCACCATCGCGGTGCCGCCGTCGAATCCGGCGGCCGTCGAATCCTTGGAGGATCTCGCCCGGCCCGGCGTGAAGCTGGTCACCTGCGCCGCCCAGGTTCCGTGCGGCGCCGCCGCGAAGACGGTTGAAAGGGTTGCCGGCGTGGCGCTGCGGCCGGTCAGCGAGGAATCGTCCGTCACCGATGTGCTGGGCAAGGTCAGCTCGGGCCAGGCTGACGCCGGGCTGGTGTACGTTACCGACGTCAGGGCGGCGGGGGTAAGGTGCAGGGCATCGATTTTGCCGCCGCCCGGGAAGCGGTCAATACCTATCCGGTAGCTACCGTTGCTGCGAGTCGGAACCAGGAACTGGCGGCCGAATTCATTGCCCTTGTGACCGGCGTCGAAGGCCAAAAGGTCCTCGCCGACGCCGGCTTCGGGGCCCCGCAGCCGTGATGACCCGCCCCACCAGCCCTGCCGGTGCCGGCCCTGCCGGTGCCCGGCCTGCAGGCCGCGCACGCGCAGTGCGGCAGCCGTCCGGCTTCAGCGGGATGCCCGCATGGATTTTCGCCGCCGCGGCGGCGGGTGCCCTGTTGGTGCTCTTGCCCCTCGCGGCCATGGCTGCCCGGGTTAACTGGGCTCAGTTCATCCCCTTGGTTACCTCCGAGGCATCGCTGACGGCGCTGGGGTTGAGCCTGCGGACCGCAGCCGCGAGCACTGCCCTGTGCATTGTCTTCGGTGTCCCGCTGGCGCTGGTCCTGGCGCGTGGCGATTTTCCCGGCCAGCGCCTGCTCCGCGCCTTTGTGCTGCTGCCGTTGGTGCTCCCGCCGGTGGTAGGCGGGATTGCGCTGCTCTACACCTTCGGCCGCCAGGGTCTTTTGGGAAGGAGCCTGGAGCTCGCCGGGATCCAGATCGCCTTTTCCACTGCGGCCGTGATTCTGGCCCAGACGTTTGTGGCGCTGCCCTTCCTGGTAGTCAGCCTGGAAGGTGCACTGCGCAGCGCCGGAACCAGGTACGAGGCGGTCGCTGCCACCCTGGGCGCCAGTCCCGCTACCGTGCTGCGCCGCGTCACCATGCCGCTGGTGCTGCCCGGACTTGCCTCCGGAGCGGTGCTGTCCTTCGCCCGAAGTCTGGGCGAGTTCGGTGCCACCCTGACGTTCGCCGGCAGCCTGCAGGGCGTCACCCGCACCCTGCCGCTGGAAATCTACCTGCAGCGGGAAACCGACGCCGACGCCGCCGTGGCCCTGTCCATGGTCCTCGTTGCGGTGGCCGTGATCGTCGTTGGGCTCTCCTACCGGCGTCCCCGCGCCGTCCAGACTCCAGCGGGGACTCCACGGTGACCTTCCGGCTTGAGGCAACGGTGGCTGCCCGGGATTTCAAGGTCTCGCTCAGCGTTGGGGCAGGGGAAACTGTGGCGATCCTCGGTCCCAACGGCGCCGGTAAATCCACGCTGCTGGCCGTGATAGCCGGCCTGCTCCGCCCGGATACTGGCAGCGCCTCCTCGGCGGGCAGCAACTTTTTGACCTCGACGCCAAGACCTCCGTCTGGACGGCACCGCACCGCCGGGGGACCGCCCTGCTGGCGCAGGACGCCCTGCTGTTTCCGCACTTGAGTGCCCTGGACAACGTCGCCTTCGGCCCCCGCAGTGCAGGCGCTTCGCCGCGGCAGGCCAGAAGAACGGCGCGGCACTGGCTGCAGGAGGTGGGGGCTGCCGAGCTCGCCGACCGTCGCCCCGGGCAGCTCTCTGGCGGGCAGGCCCAACGGGTCGCCGTAGCCAGGGCGCTGGCGGCCGGGCCGGAGCTGCTGTTGATGGACGAACCGATGGCGGCCCTGGATATTCACGCCGCGCCACTGCTGCGGCGGCTCCTCAAGCGTGTGCTGGCCGGGCGCCGGGCCATCATCGTCACCCACGACGTCCTGGACGCCCTGATCCTCGCGGACCGCGTGATCGTCCTGGAGGACGGCAGGGTCAGCGAGGACGGGCCCACCCGCGCGGTGCTCCAGCGTCCGCGCAGCAGCTTCGCGGCCGGCCTCAGCGGGCTGAACCTGCTCGCCGGCACGATCACGGCGGCGGGCCTGCGGACGCCCGAGGGACTGGAAATCGCAGGCCAACATGATGACGCCGAAGACGGCGGGACTGACGAGGCCGGCCGTGTCGGCGGCCGCGGCGCCGGCAGCGCCGGGGTGGCTGCATTCGCCCCGTCGGCAGTTTCGGTCTTTCCGGAGCTACCGCACGGCAGCCCGCGAAACGCGTTTCCGGTGGTGGTCACGGAACTCGAACCGCACGGGGACCAGATCCGGGTCCGTGCCGGCGGGCTCGCCGCGGACATCACCCCGGCGGCCTTGGCGGACCTGGGCCTGGTCCCGGGGGCCGTGGCCTACTTTGTGGTCAAGGCCGCCGCCGTCGCGATTTACCCGGTCTAACCGCGGCCGCGCCGGACGCGGCGGCTTAGCCGCGGCACGCTAGTCGGATGCGGGCCTCACCGGGTGGCCGCTGACGATGGAGACGCGGTTGAAGGCATTCATCGTGATCGCGAGCCAGCTGACGGCGGCGAATTCATCGTCGGACAGGTGTTTCCGGGCCGCTGCGCCGGCCTGCTCACGGGTCCCGGCGTCGGAAATGTTCGTAATGGTTTCGGCGAGGGCCAGGGCGGCGCGTTCCTTGTCGTTGAAGATCCCGGTATCGCGCCACGCCGGAAGGACGGCGATGCGTTGCGAGGATTCGCCATTGGCCAAGGCATCCCGGACGTGCAGGTCGAGGCAATAAGCGCAGCCATTGATCTGTGAGACGCGGACGTTGAGCAACTCAATGAGTCCGCGCTCCAGTCCAGCCGCCTCGGCCGACTCCTTGGCCTTGAGCCCGAGTCCGTTGAGCGCGCGCCAGGCGGCCGGATCGGCCTTGTCCAGGAACAGCCGGCGGTGGGTGTCGTGCGGGCCTTGCGCGTTCTCATCCATGGTTCACAGGATACCGACGGCGGACGGCGAAGCACGAAGCGTGACAGATTTGTCATATTCGTGACAGAATCGTTGATGGAGTGAAGTGCGGCGCCGCGGCCGGTTCCTTGGGGGAGCCGGCCGCGTCCGCAGCAGCCCCGCCGCCGTCATCTGCGCGATTGGCCGCCACCGCGACAGCGGACGCACAGCCCGCCGGTGCCGCCCCCTGGCTCACGTTCACCGGTATCGCCCGCCGCCGCGCCGCCTTCCCCGCGGCCCCGCCCGCCGCCTTCCCCGCGGCCCCGCCCGCCGCCACCGCCGCCCCGCCGCCGTGCTCGGAATTGGACGATGGGATAGTGTGCTATAAGACAGTGACCGGGCTCACTTGTTTGGGGAGAGTGTTGGTGACTTGATAGCGTCGAAAGCCGCGCACAACTCGAAAAGACACCCAGCCGGACGCACGCCGTCCGGGTCTCGCACGCCAGCAAGGCCCCGCCGGTACCAGTAACAGCTGCGGAATCTGCGTCCGCACCGCAGCGTGAAAACTGAAATGGGCCCCCAATGAGCCAGTCAGCACCGCCGAGTACGGACTTGTCCGGGACTCCTGAAAATCCTCCGCCCGGCGCCGCCGGCGCCACCCCTCCGGAACGCCGCACCCGGGTCAACAAAACAGTATTTTTGGTTCCGCCATTGGCGTTCTTGCCATTGCACTCTGGGCCATCCTTGCCAAGGACAACGCCGAAGCCGTGATCGGCTCGTTGGTCGGGTGGGTATCGACCAATATGGGGTGGTACTACTTCCTGATCGTCACCGCCGCTGTGGTGTTTGTTGTGATCATCGCGATGTCCAAGGTGGGCAAAACCAAGTTGGGGCCTGATCATTCCAAGCCCCAGTTCGGAATGTTTACCTGGGCCGCGATGCTCTTTGCCGCCGGGATCGGTATCGACCTGATGTTTTTCTCGGTCTCCGAACCGGTCAGCCAGTACCTTGCACCGCCAACGGGTGAAGGCAGTACCGCTGATGCCGCCCGACAGGCCCTGGTCTGGACCTTGTTCCACTACGGCATCACCGGCTGGGCCCTCTACGCACTGATGGGTTTGGCGCTGGGCTACTTTGCCTACCGGCACAACCTCCCGCTGAGCATCCGGTCAGCCCTGTACCCGATCTTCGGCAAGAAGATCGAGGGTCCCATCGGCCATGCAGTGGACATCGCAGCGCTGTTGGGTACGATCTTCGGCATCGCGACCTCGCTGGGCATCGGCGTGGTCCAGCTCAACTACGGCCTCACCTTTATGTTCGGTGTCCCGGAAAACCTAGGCGTCCAGATCGGCCTGATAGCCCTGTCCGTGGTGATGGCGACGGTATCCGTGGTTTCCGGTGTGGAGAAGGGCATCCGACGGATGTCAGAGCTGAACGTGATCCTCGCCGTCGGCCTGATGCTCTTTGTGCTGGTCACCGGCAAAACGAGTTTCCTGATGGACGGCATCGTGCAGAACATCGGCGACGTGATCAGCCGTTTCCCGGGCATGACCCTGGACACCTTCGCCTATGACCGCCCCACGGACTGGCTGAACGCCTGGACCTTGTTCTTCTGGGCCTGGTGGATCGCCTGGGCGCCGTTTGTGGGACTCTTCCTCGCCCGGATCTCGCGCGGGCGCACCATCCGCCAGTTCGTGGTGGGCACCATGACCGTGCCGTTCCTGTTTATTCTGCTGTGGATCTCCATCTTCGGAAACTCCAGCCTGGACCTCATCATGGGCGGTAATGCCGCGTTCGGCGAGATCGCGATGAACAACCCGGAACGGGGCTTCTACAGCCTGCTCGCCGAATTCCCGGCAGTGCCTATCAGCGCCGCGGTGGCCACCTTCACCGGGCTGCTCTTCTATGTGACTTCCGCGGACTCCGGCGCCTTGGTGATGTCCAACTTCACCTCACACCTCAAGGACGCCGACTCCGACGGTCCCAAGTGGATGCGCGTCTTCTGGGCAGTTGTCACCGGCCTGCTGACCCTGGCCATGCTGATGGTCGGAGGTGTGACCACGTTGCAGAACGCCACCATCATTATGGGCCTGCCACTGTCGCTGCTGCTGGTGTTCATTATGCTGGGGCTGTTCAAGGCCCTGCGCGTGGAAGCATCCCTGACGGACAGTTTCCGGGCCAGCCTGCCCGGCATGATTGCCGGACGGGCCGGCGGCGAACACCGCGACGGTCTGAACTGGCGCCAGCGGCTGACCCGGGCCATGAGCTACCCGGGACGACGGCAGGCCAACCGCTTCGTGGAGACAGTGGCCCTCCCGGCCCTGCGCGAAGTCAGTGCCGAGCTTGTCTCCCAGGGTGCCGGAGCCGAGGTCTCCGTGACGGAGGTCGACACGATCAGGATCAACAGTGTGGACCTGGCGGTTGCTATGGGCGACGAGCGGGCCTTCAAGTACCAGGTCTACCCGGTGCAGTACGAGACGCCGTCCTACGCCACCCGCAGCACCGGCTCCGGCGACCACTACTACCGGATGGAAGTCTTTGCCCTGGAAGGCAGCCACGGGTACGACCTGATGGGTTACACCAAGGAGCAAGTCATCACCGATGTGCTGGACCACTACGAGCAACATCTGCAGTTCCTCCATTCAAACCGTGCCGAGCCCGGCAATACGGTCCTGATCGAGGAACACGCAGCAAAAGATAATTGGGAAGCCGATTTCGAACCCCAGGAGGAAAACAAATGAGCGCGGAAACGCTATTCATCGACGGTACGTGGACGGCAGCAGCCGACGGGGACACCCGGGAGATCCGATGCCCGGCGGACGGCGAAGTCGTCGGCGTTGTGTCCGAAGCTGCTGCTGCGGACGCGGTCCGGGCGATCGCGTCCGCGCGGAAGTCGTTCGACGGCGGCGAATGGGCCGGTACCTCGGCGCTGGAGCGCGGGTCGTTCCTGCTCCGGGTCGCCGCCCGGCTGCGTGAGCGGAAGGCAGAATTTGCCCGCGCCGAAACACTGGACACCGGCAAACGCCTGGTGGAAAGTGAAATCGACATCGACGACATCGCCAACTGCTTCGAATACTTCGGCAAGCTCTCCGGGCAGGACTCCGGCCGGGTAGTCGACGCCGGCACCAGCTCGGTGATCAGCCGGATCGAGTACGAGCCGGTGGGTGTGTGCGCCTTGATCGCTCCGTGGAACTACCCGCTCCTGCAGGCAGCGTGGAAGATTGCGCCAGCGCTCGCCGCCGGTTGCAGCTTCATCCTCAAGCCGAGCGAACTAACGCCGCACACCGCCATCCTGATGGTGGACGTCCTGGACGAGCTGGGACTCCCAAACGGTGTCGCGAACCTGGTCCTTGGAGCGGGCGGCGTCGTCGGACCGGTCCTGACCGGAAGCCCGGATGTGGACATGGTCTCCTTTACCGGCGGTTTGGAAACAGGCAAGACCATTGCTGCTTCGGCGGCCGCGACGGTAAAAAAAGGTAGCGCTCGAACTCGGCGGCAAGAACCCGAACATTATTTTTGCCGACGCCGATTTCGACGCAGCGCTGGACAACGCCCTGAACGCCGCTTTTGTGCATTCCGGCCAGGTCTGCTCCGCCGGTGCCCGCCTGATCGTTGAAGAATCGATCGCGGAGCGCTTTGTGGATGAACTCGTTCGCCGCGCCGGCCAGATCCGCCTCGGCGGACCCTTCGACCCCGAGGCTGAAACCGGGGCGCTGATCTCCGCTGCCCACCGGGACAAAGTCACCGCCTACGTGGACAAGGGCATCGCCGAAGGCGCACGGCTGCGGTGCGGCGGAAAGTGGGGCGAGGGCGACCTTGCCAAGGGTTTCTACTACCTGCCCACAATCCTGGACCAGGTCACCAGCGGGATGTCGGTGCTGCGCGATGAGGCTTTTGGCCCGGTCGTCACCGTGGAGACGTTCAGCAGCGAAGCCGAGGCCATCAGGCTTGGCAACGACACCGACTACGGACTCGCCGGCGCGGTCTGGTCCCAGGATGCCGGAAAGAGCCAGCGGGTGGCACGCAAGCTGAGGCATGGCACCATCTGGATCAACGACTTCCACCCCTACCTGCCGCAGGCGGAGTGGGGCGGCTTCGGCCAGTCCGGCGTGGGCCGCGAGCTTGGCCCCACCGGCCTGGCGGAGTACCAGGAAGCCAAACACGTCTATCACAACACCGATCCGCAGGTCACCGGCTGGTTCGCTGACCACAACGGGGGGAAGTAGCACATGACGGATCTGAACAACACCGAATTCGACTACCTTGTGATCGGCGGCGGCTCCGCCGGGGCCGCCGTGGCATCGCGCCTCAGCGAGGACCCCGCGGTGCAGGTTGCCCTCGTGGAGGCCGGGCCGGATGACCGCGGCAACGACGTCATCCTCCGGCTGGACCGTTGGATGGAACTGCTGGAATCCGGCTACGACTGGGACTACCCCATCGAGGAGCAGGAAAACGGCAACTCCTTTATGCGCCACGCCCGCGCCAAGGTGATGGGCGGCTGTTCCAGCCACAACTCCTGCATCGCGTTCTGGGCGCCCCGGGAGGACATTGACGAATGGGAGCAGAAGTTCGGCGCCGCCGGCTGGAACGCCGAGATGGCGTACCGGCTCTACAAAAAGCTCGAAACCAACGAGGATGCCGGAGCTGAGGGTCAGCACCACGGCGACAGCGGCCCGGTGCACCTGATGAACGTCCCGCCCTCGGACCCCAGCGGCAGGGCATTGCTGGCGGCCTGCGAAAAGTCCGGCCTTCCTCAAGTGCGGTTCAACTCCGGCGAAACAGTCATCAACGGGGCGAACTTCTTCCAGATCAACCGGCAAGCCGATGGCACCCGCGCATCATCGTCGGTGTCCTATATCCACCCGATCATGGAACGTAAAAACTTCACGCTGCTGACCGACCTCCGGGCCCGCAAACTGAACTTCGACGCCGATAACCGGTGCACCGGCGTCGACGTGGTGGATAACAGTTTCGGCAAGACCCAAACGCTGACGGCGCGCGCGGAAGTGATCCTCTCCGCCGGGGCGATTGACTCCCGAAGCTCCTGATGCTCTCCGGGATCGGGCCGGCCGCGCAGTTGGCAGAATTCGGCATCGACGTCCGCGTGGATTCCCCGGCGTCGGCGAGCATCTGCAGGACCACCCGGAAGGTGTCATCCAGTGGGAAGCCAAGCAGCCTATGCCGGAGACGTCCACCCAGTGGTGGGAGATCGGGATCTTCGCCGCCACGGAAGACGGGCTGGACCGCCCGGACCTGATGTTCCACTACGGCTCCGTACCGTTCGACATGCACACCCTGCGCCAGGGATTCCCGACGACGGAAAACGGCTTTTGCCTGACCCCTAACGTCACCCATGCACGGTCCCGCGGCACCGTTAAGCTGCGCAGCAGCGACTACCGGGACAAGCCGAGGGTGGATCCGCGCTACTTCACCGACCCGCACGACATGCGGGTGATGGTAGCCGGAATCCGCAAGGCCCGCGAGATTGTGGCGCGCCCGGAAATGGCGGAGTGGGCCGGCCGCGAGCTCTACCCTGGCGAAGCGATCCAGAGCGACGCGGAGATCACCGACTACATCCGCAAGACACACAACACCGTCTACCACCCGGCGGGCACGGTCCGGATGGGTGCCGTGGACGATGTCCTCTCGCCGCTGGATCCGGAGCTTCGGGTCAAAGGCGTCACCGGCCTGCGGGTGGCCGATGCCTCGGTGATGCCGGAACTGACCACGGTGAACCCCAACATCACCACCATGATGATCGGGGAGCGTTGCGCCGAGCTGGTCACGGAAGCGCGGCTCGCCTAGGTCCCGCTGCGGGGGCGCCCTGTTCGCGCTGCCGGACCACGACGCCGGTCCGGCGGCGGCGCGAACAGGGCCGCGGCAAGCGCCGTGCCCGCGCGCATCATCGAGGTGGGCTCGACCCGTTGGGGGACATGTCCACTCCTCTGGCCAGCCTGTGGTCATGTTGCATTATGTCCATGGGTGCGGCGGTAGGTGGGACATGTCCACTCCCGCGTGCCCATTCCGTGGGACATGTCCACACTTGGGTTGCGGACTGAACTTTACTCCGCGACCTGGATCATGCCCGTACCCGTGCGCCAGTGGACATGCCCGATCTCCGCGTCCGATCCCGGGGGCATGTCCAGCCCCGGGCCCGGAGAGGGGGCATATTGGGAACATGTCCATTGGTGCGCCGCTGGAGAGGGCATGTCCCAGGGGGTGGGGTGCGCCGCTCCGGGGGACTCTGGCCCTAGACAGCGGTTTCGCCGTCGGCAAACATGGAGCCAAAGGGACTGCGCACAAAGTTGAGCGGAGTAGACTCAACTTTAATATCAGCATTTTTCCCGGAAGGAGCTCTCTTTGGACGCGAAATTCACCACCAAGAGCCAGGAGGCTCTTGCGGCAGCCGCCATGAACGCCTCGACGGCGGGCAATCCCCAGCTCGAACCTGCCCACCTGCTGAAGGCGCTGATGGACCAGCGCGAGGGCGTCGCTGTTGCACTCCTGCGCGCAACGGGCACCGACCCGGATTCGGTCAGTGTCCAGGCCAGCTCCGCCATCAAAGCGCTTCCGTCCACCTCCGGCGGTTCGGTGCAGCAGCCGCAGTTGTCCCGCACCGCGCTGCAGGCAATCAAGAACGCCCAGAACGAGGCCGAGCGGCTGGGCGACTCCTTTGTCTCCACCGAACACCTCCTGCTGGGGCTCGCCTCCGGAAGTGACGCCGTCGGCAAGCTGATGCGCGACGCCGGCGCCTCGCACGAAGCCCTGCTCGCCGCCCTGCCGGGTGTCCGCGGCGACCGGAAGGTGGACAGTGCCGACCCCGAAAACACCTTCCAGGCGCTGGAGAAGTACGGCACCGACCTTACGGCGATTGCCCGCTCCGGCAAGCTGGACCCTGTCATTGGCCGCGACGCAGAGATCCGGCGCATCATCCAGGTGCTGAGCCGCCGGACCAAAAACAACCCGGTCATCATCGGCGAGCCCGGCGTCGGCAAGACCGCCGTCGTCGAAGGTCTCGCCCAGCGGATCGTCGCCGGCGACGTCCCCGAAAGCCTGCGCGGCAAGACCCTGATCGCCTTGGACCTCGCCTCCATGGTGGCCGGCGCCAAGTACCGCGGCGAATTCGAAGAACGGCTCAAAGCGGTCCTGGAGGAGATCAAGGGATCCGACGGCCAGATCGTCACGTTCATTGACGAGATCCACACCGTGGTGGGCGCCGGCGCCTCCGGGGATAGCTCCATGGACGCCGGGAACATGCTCAAGCCCATGCTCGCGCGGGGCGAGCTCCGGCTGATCGGCGCGACCACGCTGGACGAGTACCGCGAAAACATCGAAAAGGACCCCGCGCTGGAACGCCGCTTCCAGCAGGTCTTCGTCGGGGAGCCTAGTGTGGAGGACACCATCGGCATCCTGCGCGGACTCAAGGAACGCTACGAGGCCCACCACAAGGTCGCCATCGCCGACTCCGCCCTCGTCGCCGCTGCCACGCTCTCCAACCGCTACATCTCCGGGCGGCAGCTGCCGGACAAGGCGATCGACCTCGTGGACGAGGCCGCGTCCCGGCTGCGGATGGAAATCGATTCCGCCCCGGAGGAGATCGACCAGCTGCGACGGTCCGTGGACCGCCTGACCATGGAGGAGTTGGCCCTGGCCAAGGAGACTGATCCCGCGTCCGTGGAGCGGCTTGCCGCCATCCGGGCGGACATGGCTGACAAAAAGGAAACGCTCGCCGGGCTCAACGCCCGCTGGGAGGCGGAGAAGGCGGGCCTGAACCGGGTCGGAGATCTTAAGGCCAGGATTGACGAACTGCGCTCCGCGGCCGAAAAGTACCAGCGCGAAGGCGACCTCGAAGCCGCTTCCCGGATCCTTTATGGTGAACTTCCCGCCCTGGAGCGCGAACTCAACGAAGCCGCCGAAGCCGAGTCGGCCCGAGTGGCCGGCGGTGGTGCCAAGCATGACCTAATGGTTGCCGAAGAGGTGACCGCCGATGACATCGCCGAGGTCATCTCCGCCTGGACGGGCATCCCGGCCGGACGTATGTTGCAGGGCGAGAGCCAGAAGCTGCTGGACATGGAGCACGTCCTGGGCGAGCGGCTGATTGGCCAGGCCAAGGCCGTCACCGCGGTTTCCGACGCCGTCCGCCGCGCCCGCGCGGGGATCAGCGACCCCAACAGGCCCACCGGTTCCTTCCTGTTCCTGGGCCCCACCGGCGTCGGCAAGACCGAGCTGGCAAAAGCCCTGGCCGACTTCCTCTTCGACGACGAACGCGCCATGGTGCGGATCGACATGTCCGAATACTCGGAGAAGCATTCCGTCGCGCGCCTCGTCGGAGCGCCTCCCGGCTACGTCGGCTACGAGGAAGGCGGCCAGCTGACCGAGGCCGTCCGCCGCCGGCCCTACTCGGTGCTCCTGCTCGATGAGGTGGAGAAGGCCCACCCGGAAGTGTTCGACATCCTGCTGCAGGTGCTCGACGACGGCCGCCTCACCGACGGCCAGGGGCGCACCGTGGACTTCCGGAACGTGATCCTGGTCCTGACCTCCAACCTGGGCAGCCAGTTCCTGGTGGACCCCACCCTGGACGCGAACGCCAAGCGCGAGGCCGTGATGGCCACCGTGCACGCCTCCTTCAAGCCCGAGTTCCTGAACCGGCTCGACGAGGTGGTGCTGTTCGATCCGCTCAGCGTCGAGGAGCTGTCCCGGATCGTGGAACTGCAGGTCAAGGAACTCGGCGAACGGCTCAAGGGCCGCCGTCTCAACCTGGAAGTGACCGAAGGCGCCAGGGCCTGGCTCGCCGTGACCGGCTTCGACCCGGCCTATGGTGCCCGTCCCCTTCGCCGCCTGGTTCAGCGCGAAATCGGCGACCGGCTCGCCAAAGCCATCCTGGCCGGCGAGATCACGGACGGTGACACCGTCCTGGTGGATACCGCTCCGGACCTGACCCAGCTCACCACGGGCGGTGCCGAAGCGTCGGACCGGCCCGACGGCGGAGCCGCCACCGGCCACGGTCTCTCCGTCCGCCGGAAAGAATAGCGCCCCGCCGCGTCTAGCGCGGCCTTAAGCACCAACTGCCAGCCGGACCTTTCTCCGGCTGGCAGTTTGTGTGAGGGCCAAAACTCCGGCGGACCGGGGTGCCGCTAGGGAACCAGCGATTCCATGATGGTGTTCCCGGACTCTACGGCCACGTAGCAGTCCACCCGACGGTCGCCTTTGTCCCAGCTAGTGGAGCTCGGGTACGCGAGCCTGTAGCCGAGCAGATAGTCGGACTCCTTCGGCGTCAGCGATGCGGTTTTGCAGGTGTCCAGGGCCTTTTGCTTGAGCGCGTCCCGTCCCGGGTAGGAGTCCGCGTCAGCGTAGTGCGCGACGGCGACCAGCTGGGCGGAGTGGCCGGAGCTGCACTCGACGACCGTCGACGTCTGAGCTTCCGGGTCGAAATCCTTGAAGCAGTCTCCAAGCTGGAAATCCAACGGGCCTACACCCTCCAGCGGGAGCGGCCCACGGCTTGCCGGCGCCGACGGGGCGCTGGCGGCGGGAGAGGCATCCGCAGCGGGCTGCTGGGTGCCGCCGCCCAACGACGTCAGCCACCAGATCAGCGCGACCGCAAGGACGACTGCGGCCGCGGCTGCGCCGATCCTGGCCGGACGCTGCCGGCGAACCCACCCGCCAAGCCGCCTGGCGTTCCTCGCGGCGGCCTTCCCTGCCCCGGCGAAGGTTGCGCCGGCTGTTCCCGCGGCTTCCCCGGCCCCTCGAGGCGCGCCCGCGCCGGCTTCCCCGGCGCCCGCGCCGGCTTCCCCGGCGTCGGGCCGGTTGACCGGCGGAACGGACGGGCGGACGGGGGGCGGGAGCTGCGCCGCTGGCGGCACGACCGGTGTGCCGGAGGTAGGCGGCGACGAGGGCCTCGGGGGGACCGGCCGCTCGCCGGATCCACCGGCCGGGCGAACCCCGGGTGTGCCGGCGTCCCCGGGCCTTTCGTTCTCTTCGGTCACTGAGAATTCACCACTTTCGTGCGTTTTTGCCGGGGCCGGACGTCCGGCGGAGGGGACCGTTTCCGGGAGCCCACAACGGAACTCTATCTAAGATGTTGGCCCGGCTGCATGCCGCCGGGTGACCGATAGGGGTGGCGGCGCACGCCACACTGTCCACGGCTGTTGCCGCGGGGAGCAGTTACCGCTGAAAGCATGTAATCTAGGTGTACGACAAATTGACCAAACATTCCGGGGCCTCACTAACGCCAATGGTGACCACCTCCGGTCCGAGTACAAAAGGGGGTCACGCCATGGGGCGCGGCCGTCAAAAGGCAAAAGCTACCAAGCAGGCTCGGGACATCAAGTACTACTCCCCGAACACTGACTACACGGCCCTTCAGCGTGAGCTCAAGAGCTCTGAGGTTCGTGCACCGAGTCGATTCTCGGCTGAGCCAGTGGAGCCGGACTATTCGGCCTACGTGGATAAGTACGCGGACGATGTGGAAGAGGACGACGACGAGGTAGATTCCCGTCGGATAGGTTAGTCGAAACTTCCTTCCGGCATGCTCCTCCGATTGCGGATTGCCGACCACACGATTTCAGGCCCGCCGGCCGCCCCCAGTACGGGAGCGACCGGCGGGTTTTCTGCACTCTGTTCCGGAAGGAAAATTATGACCACCCACACGGAGTACACCGACGGCGAGATCTGCCGGACGGACCTGCAGAGCAGCGACGTTGAGTCCGCCAAGGCGTTCTACGCCGCGGTCTTCGGCTGGCACTACAACGATCTGCCCGCCCCGGACGGGCGCAGCTGCGCCCAGGCCTTCCTGGGCGATGACCTGGTGGCAGTGATCGCGCCGCAGAATCCGCAGCAGCGGAGCGCCGGGGTGCCGGGGCAGTGGAACGTGCACTTTGCGTCTTCCGACGCCGGTGACCTCGCTGCCGGTCTGGTCCACGCCGGCGGAAACCTTGAGTTTGGGCCGGAGCCGGTGGGCGGCACCGGAGTGTTGGTCCTTTTCGCCCCGCCCGGAGGCGGCACCACCGGTGCCTGGCAAGCCGGAAGCCACATCGGCGCTGCCCTTAGCGGGGAGCCCGGTTCCCTGGTCTGGGCCGAACTGCTGACGCCCGAGCCGCAGACCGCCGTCGGGTTCTTCCAACAGCTGTTTGGGCACGACGTGACGGAGTATCCGCAGGACGACGGCGGCAGATACACCACACTGATGGTCAACGGCGCGGAAGTGGCCGGGGTTGCCGGGGTCCCGGCGGACGCCGTGGGTACGCTCAAGCCGGGGTGGCAGGTGTACTTCGGCGTGTCCAGCGTCGCGGAAGCCGTTGCGGCGGCCGTCGCGGCCGGCGGGACGGTCCTGATCGAACCGGACGAGGTCGAGGAAGCCGGCACCATCGCCACCCTCGCGGATCCGCAGGGCGGCGTTTTCAGCGTCCTGGAGGTTTAAAAGCACGGGTGCTCCCGTACCGCCGGTTACCCGGCGGTACGGGAGCACCCGCAGCGGCTTATGCGTAAGCGTTGACCAGCCGGACGGCGCCGCCGTCGACGCCCTTGGCGCCCTGTACGTAGTCCGGGCCGGTTTTGATGACCGAGTCCGAGTTTTCCTCGACGGTGCCCATCACCCAGGACGGCAGGCCTCGTTCGTTGAGGCGGTTCACTGCGGCGTCGGCCGCCTCCGGTGAGACGATCGCCACCATTCCCACACCAAGGTTCAGCGTACGCTCCAGGTCGGCCAGCGGGACGTTGCCCAGTTCGGCGACCAGCCGGAAGATGGCCGGGAGCTGCCAGGTGGAGCGGTCCACTGTGGCCAGCAGCCCCTGCGGCAGCACGCGGGCCAGATTGGCTGCAAGGCCGCCGCCGGTGACATGGCTGAAGCCGTGCACGGCTGCGCCGGCGGCCGAGCCGTTCACCGGGAAGGTGCGGGCCAGGTCCAGGCAGTCGGCGGCGTAGACGCGGGTCGGTTCAAGAAGTTCCTCGCCCAGGGTACGGCTGAATTCGGAGACATGGCGGTCCAGCGCCCAGCCGGCGTGGTTGATGACGCGCCGCACCAGGGAGTAGCCGTTCGAGTGCAGCCCGGAGGAGGCCATGCCGATCACGACGTCGCCGGCGCGGACGCGGTCCGGGCCCAGGAGGTCGGCGGCTTCAACAACACCTGTGGCGGCACCGGCGACGTCGTACTCGTGCTCCCCCAGCAGCCCGGGGTGCTCTGCGGTTTCGCCGCCCACCAGGGCGGTGCCGGCTACGGAGCAGGCGGCGGCGATGCCGCGCACGATGTCCGCGATGCGTTCCGGGACAACCTTGCCGCAGGCGATGTAGTCGGTCATGTACAGCGGCTCGGCACCCACCACCACGATGTCATCGACCACCATGCCGACGAGGTCGAAGCCGATGGTGTCGTGGATGTCCATGGCCTGCGCGATCGCAACCTTGGTGCCGACGCCGTCGGTGGAGGTCGCCAGCAGCGGGCGCTTGTAGCTGAGCAGCTTCGAGACGTCGTACAGGCCGGCGAAGCCGCCGACGCCGCCAATCACCGAGGAGTTATGGGTCGCCTTGATGGCGCCCTTCATAAGTTCGACGGCGCGGTCGCCCGCTTCGACGTCGACGCCGGCGGAGGCGTAGGTGATGCCGACAGCATTTTGGGCGGCGTTCATCTCAGCGGCCGGGGAGGCGGAAGTCATACGGGCTCTTTCTTGTCGGCAGCAATGGAACGATCAATGCGATCGGCATCGGTGAGCAGTTCTTCGAATTCGGCGTCGGGGCCCGGATCGCAGCCGGTGGCTCCCGGTTTCCCGGCCGGATCCTCGTCCGGGGAAAATCCGGACCCGGCGTCGGTGGCGACCGCGGTGGGGCCGGTGGTGGCAGGCGCCGGGCCGGCAGGGCGCCGGCGGCCGGAAGTCCCCCCAGGTCGGTGCGTTCGAGCAGGTTCTTGCCCAGCTTGTCGGCCCCCGGAAGTTCAATCGGGTACTTGCCAGTGAAGCAAGCGGTGCACAGGCGTTCGCGCGGCTGGCGGGTGGCGTCAATCATGCCGTCTTCGGAGATGTAGGCGAGCGAGTCGGCGCCGATGGCCTGGCAGATCTCCTCGATGGTGGCGCCGTTGGCGATCAACTCAGCCCGGGATGCGAAGTCGATGCCGTAGAAGCACGGCCACTGCACCGGAGGGGAGGAGATCTTGACGTGGACGGACGCGGCACCGGCTTCGCGGAGCATCCGGACGATGGCGCGTTGGGTGTTGCCGCGGACGATCGAGTCATCCACCACCACCACACGCTTGCCGCGGATCACGGATTCCAGGGCGTTGAGTTTGAGCCGGATGCCGAGCTGGCGGAGGGTCTGTGAGGGTTGGATGAAGGTCCGGCCCACGTAGGCGTTCTTGACGAAGCCGTGTGCGAAGGGGATGCCGGATTCCTCGGCGTAGCCCACGGCAGCGGGGGTGCCGGACTCCGGCACCGGAATGACGATGTCCGCTTCCTGGGTGTTTTCGCGGGCCAGCTGACGGCCCATTTCCACGCGGGACTCATACACGGAACGGCCTGCAATTGAGGCGTCCGGCCGGGCGAGGTAGACGTACTCGAAAACGCAGCCGGCCGGCGTCGCCTCGGCGAAGCGCTCGGAGCGGACACCGGCTTCGTCAATGGCGATGAACTCGCCGGGCTCGATTTCGCGGATGAAACTGGCGCCGACGGTGGCGAGGGCCGACTGCTCGGAAGCGACCACCCAGCCGCGCTCCAGCCGGCCGAGGACCAGCGGGCGGATTCCATAGGTGTCGCGGGCCGCGTAGAGCGTGCCTTCATCCATAAAGACAAAGCAGAAACCGCCTTTGATCCTGGGCAGAAGCTCCATGGCGGTCTGTTCGAGCGACTTACCCTCTTCGCCCTCCAGCAAGGCAGTGACGAGGGCCGTGTCGGAGGTGTTCCCCTGTTTCATTTCACCGGTGAGCTGGCCGGCGTTGCGGTCCGCGATCATGGCTTTGAGCTCGGCGGTGTTTGTCAGGTTGCCGTTGTGGGCCAGAGCCACGGTGCCGGTCGCGGTCGCGCCCAAGGTGGGCTGCGCGTTGGCCCAGTGGCTCGCGCCGGTCGTGGAATAGCGGCAGTGGCCGACGGCCAGGTGCCCGGTCAGGGTGTTGAGGGTGGTCTCGTCGAAGACCTGGGACACAAGCCCCATGTCCTTATAGACGCTGATCCGGTTGCCGTCGCTGGTGGCTATGCCAGCCGACTCCTGACCGCGGTGCTGTAGCGCATACAGCCCGTAATAGGTGAGTTTTGCAACCTCTTCACCGGGCGCCCAGACCCCGAAGACGCCACATGCGTCCTGGGGGCCCTTTTCGCCAGAGAGAAGGTCATGAGAAAGTTTTCCATCGCCGCGTGCCACTGGTCGATTATCTCACGTTGTGCGCGAGGACGTTTGCGGCGTCCGGATTATGACCTGCGGCCCGTTCAGGACTCCTGCGGATCCCCGGCGTCGGCAACGGATTCGACGACGGCGCGCTCGGCCCGGCGGACGCTGAGGCGGTCCAGGATGAGGGCCGCGACGCCGCCGACAATAATGCCGCCCGCGCCGCAGAGAATCATAAAGAAACCAAACACCGCACTGGCGTCGTAGCTTTCATCCCCCGGGAGTCCGTAGGCGAGGAAGGCGGCCACGCCGAAGCCCAGAAGTCCGCCCAGGACCAGGAAGGGCACATACTTGGGCGCCCGGCGGACAGTGACGCTGCGGCGCTCGGGGAGGTGCTGTTCGCCTGCGGTGCCGGATTCTTCGGGGGTAGACATGCCGTTAAGCCTACTGCCCCGGCAGCCACTGCTACCGCCCCTCCGGCTGCGCTGCCGAAACGCGGACGGGCCCGCTTAGGCTGGAATAGCCGGTCCCGAGGCGTCGGCGATGATGGCGCGGACGGAGTTATTACGCTTGTCATGTGTGAGCTCCACCAGGCCCAACGCTTCCAGCAAGGGCGGCAAGTACATGCCAAACCGGCCGCGGTATCCCTTCCGAAGCCCGTACCAGCCGCCCACCGGGTTGTCCGGGTGCCGCCCCCAGGCCTCGACAGTTCCCTCGGCTGCCGCTTTGTTCTCATCGGCGGCACCCAATGGCACCCAATCGACTTTCTCCATCAGCCACAGCGGCAGGTCTTCGAGGGCCCGGAGGTGATACTTCAGTGTGGTGGAGCCGACCTGGCAGACGAGCGCAGGGGGATCAGACTCCTCGTCGCGGTACATCGTGTACTCGGAGGTCCCCGGGGCTGTCTTGAGGACCCACGGATCCAGCTTGGTTCCAGTTGCCACTTGGTGTCCGCCTTCGGTTGGGCCGCTGTCCGGCGCTGTTTGGACTGAGCCTACCCAGTGCGTCCGGCCAACGCGAGAGCTTAGAGGCCCAGCTCGTCCCTCAGCGCAGCGACGTGGCCCTGCGCCTTGACCTGGTACTGCGCCAGCTTGACCTTGCCCTCGGGGTCCAGGACCACCGTGGAGCGGACGATCCCGTCGGTGACTTCGCCGCCGACCAGCTTCTCGCCCCAAGCGCCGTAGGCCAGCGCCACAGCGTGGTCTTCGTCGGCCAGCAGCGGGAAGGTCAGCGCGAAGTCGCCGGTGAAGTGCGCCAGCGCCTCGGGTGCGTCGGGGGAGATGCCGAGCACCTCATAGCCGGAACCCTGCAGGGACGCCAGGTTGTCACGGAAGTCGCAGGCCTCGGTGGTGCAGCCCGGCGTGGCGGCCTGCGGGTAGAAGTACACAATGACGTTCTTGCCGCGGTAGTCGGCCAGCGAGACGTGCTGTCCCGCAGCGTCCGGAAGGGTAAAGTCCGGGGCAGGGGTTCCGGGCTGGAGTTTGACAGTCAGCTGGGGGCTCATAAAGGGTCCTTCGGGTCTGCGGAGGTCTGCGGGTCCGTCTGTTGGCACTGCAGTCTTTCCCCACACAACCACCGCGCTAGGTAGGGTATTCCGACTTTGCCAGTTGGCCAAGCGGACGGGCACCGCGGAACCACCGGTTTCAAAGCCATCGGGCTTTTTCGCCGCGGACGGCTCCAGCTACCTCTTGGTGGGGTCCTTCCGGGCAGCAAGGCCCACCAGCGCCCCGACGGCAACGCCGATCAACAGCCCGGTAAAGGGCTTGTCGGCGGTGGCAACTCCGATGGCAAAGCCAAGGGCCGCGCCGAGGAGCATGCCGATCCACAGGGATTCGTATTTCACAGCTTCAGGCTAGCAAGCGTCAGCAAGCGGGTCAGCCGGTGTTGGCGGCGCCGGATGCATCCCGGGTTTCCTGTGATCGCGGACTTTCCTCTGTCGCTGCTGACCCGGCGCCGAAGCTGCCGAGCAGCGCGAGCGAATCGGCGGAGGGCGATCCTGGTTTTGCTGAATAGAGCCTAAGCACCTGATCCGGGTCGTCGCGCAGGGAAAGGTCTTCGAAATTCAGTTCCAGGTCCCCGACGACGGGGTGGTGGAGCCGGACACTTCCCGCGGAGCCCCTGGCCACCCGGTGCCCGGCCCACCACTGGCGGAATTGCTCGCTGTGGACCGCGAGTTCGCCGACGAGCTGGTTGGCTTGGGCATCGTTGGGATGCCGGCCGACGTCCACACGCAGGGACCCGGCGGCCTCGGATGCGACCGCGGGCCAGTCCCGGAAAAGCTCGCGCGCCAGCGGATCAAGGATGATCCACCGGGTCAGGTTCCGCTCCGCCGCCGGCAGGGCAGGGAAGTCGGCGAGTAACAGGAAAGCCAGTGGGTTTCCGGCCAACACGTCGGTGCGGCGGCCCAGCACCAGGGCGGGAACATTGCCGACGGCGTCCAGGAGTTGGCGCAGCGCGGGCCGCACACCCTGGGCCGAAGCCGGCGGACGCTGGGTGTTCGCGCAGTTCTCGAGGAGGTCGATCATGTGCGCCTGCTCGCTCGGGTCCAGGCGCAGCGCCCGGGCCACGGAATCCAGCACGGCGCGGGACGGGTGGATGTTGCGGCCCTGCTCCAGCCGGGTGTAGTAGTCGGTGCTAACGTCAGCCAGCCGCGCGATCTCCTCGCGCCGCAGGCCGGGGACCCGCCTGCCGGCGGAGCCCGAGGCGATCCCCGCGTTCTCCGGCGTCAGCCGTGACCGCATGGCTTTCAGGAATTTTCCAAACTCGGCGCTCTGACCCATGCGCTCCATTCTGCCGTGCCCGGCGCTTGGCTTTCTACGCCGAAGGTAGGACTCCCAGTCCTAGGAATCGCAGGGAGTGGAAAATCCGCTGACTTCACTTCGCTGCCTGCGTAGCATCGTGTGCAGGCCCATCCCCTAACGGAAGAAGTGATGATGACCCACGCACACGAAACCACCATTCCCACCGTAACGCTCAACAACGGCCTGCGGATCCCGCAGCTGGGCTTTGGCGTGTTCCAGGTTCCGCCCGCGGAAACCCAACGCATTGTCGAGGATGCCCTGGAGGCCGGCTACCGTCACATTGACACCGCCGCAGCGTACCGGAACGAGGCCGGCGTGGGTGCGGCGATCGCCGCGTCCGGTATTCCGCGCGAGGAAATCTTCATCACCACCAAGCTCCGGAACGGTGAGCAGGCCCAGGCCCGGGAAGCGTTTGAGAACAGCTGCAAGGCGCTCGCGGTGGACTATGTGGACCTCTACCTGATCCACTGGCCGGTGCCGTCCCAGGGCATGTTCACCGAGGCGTGGAAGGCGCTGGAGGAAATCCACGCCAGCGGCCGGAGCCGTGCCATCGGGGTCTCCAACTTCCTGGCCGACCATCTGGACACCCTCCTGTCGGCGTCGGACGTTGTCCCGGCCGTGAACCAGATCGAAATCCACCCCACCTTCCAGCAGCAGGAGCTGGCCGCCAAGAGCCGGGCGCTGGGCATTGCAGTGGAGGCGTACAGCCCGCTGGGTCAGGGCGCTGACCTGAATGCCGCCGCGGTGAAGTCCCTGGCCAACACGTACGGTGCCACCCCGGCCCAGATCGTGCTGTCCTGGCACCTCAGCCAGGGCACTATCGTCATCCCGAAATCGGCCGACTCAACCCGCATGCGGGAAAATCTCGGTGCCGTGGCCCTCCAACTCGACCCTGCCGAGCTGGCGGAAATCACGGCGCTGGAGTCCGGCGCCCGGGCCGGCGCAGATCCTGCCGTGGCAGCGTTCAGCCAGATGTAGCCAGCCTGCACTCGGGAGGGGAAAACCGTCCGGACCTCGGATCGCCTGAACCGTCTGCGACAACGCCACGGCCCCGCGGTCGATGTTCGTCCGCGGGGCCGTGGCGTCCTTGCGTGGATCGTCAGCTCGTGGTGAAGTCCGCCCTTCGTCAGGCCGCGAAGCCGTCCGCGATGTCCAGGACCTCGTCCAGGATGGCGAGTCCGGCCGCTGTGTCTTCGATGCTGGTGTTGCAGGGCGGGACGACGTGGATGCGGTTGAAGTTCGCGAACGGCAGGAGGCCGCGGGACTTGCAGGCGGCCACAAGCTGGTTCATTTCCGGGCTGGAGCCGCCATAGGCAGCCATCGGCTCGCGCGTCGCACGGTTCTTGACCAGCTCGATGGCCCAGAAGACCCCGGTTCCGCGGACTTCGCCCACCGAGCGGTGGTTTTCCGCGAAGCCGGCGAGTGCCGGCCCAATCACGGTTTCCCCGAGCAGCGCTGCATGCTGCACAATCCCTTCGTCCTCCATGGCGTTGAGGGTGGCCACGGCGGCCGCGGTGGCCAGCGGATGTCCGGAGTAGGTCAGGCCGCCAGGGTAGACCCGCTTGCCGAAGGTGGCCGCGATTTCGGGGCTGATCGCCACCCCGCCCAGCGGAACGTAGCCGGAGTTCACTCCCTTGGCGAAGGTCAGCAGGTCCGGGACGACGTCGAAGTGCTCGATGGCGAACCACTTGCCGGTCCGGCCGAAACCTGACATCACCTCGTCACAGATCAGGACGATGCCGTATCGGTTACAGAGGTCCCGGACCCCCTGGAGGTAGCCGGGCGGCGGCAGGTAAATGCCGGCCGTTCCCGGAATGGATTCGAGAATCAGCGCCGCGATGGTGGACGGGCCCTCAAAACTGACCAGTTGCTCCAAATGTTCCAGGGCCCGCTGACTTTCCTCTTCCTGGGTGGTGGAGTAGAACGCGGTGCGGTACAGGTACGGCGGGAAGAAATGGATGGTTCCAGTGCTGGCGTTGTCGCTGTCCCAGCGGCGCGGGTCTCCGGTGAGGTTCACGGCGAGCTGCGTGCCGCCATGGTACGAGCGGTAGGCGGAGAGCACCTTGTGGCGGCCGGTGTGGAGCCGGGCCATCCGGACGGCATGCTCATTGGCATCCGCGCCACCGTTGGTGAAGAAGATCTTGTTCAGCTCCCCGGGGGTCCGCTCAGTGATCAGGCGGGCCGCCTCGGAACGGGCGTCGTTGACGTAGCTTGGCGCGATGGTGCACAGCTTCGCGGCCTGGGCGGCGATCGCGGCTACGACGGCGGGGTGCTGGTGACCGATGTTGGTGTTGACCAGCTGGGAGGAGAAGTCCAGATATTTGTTGCCCTCACCGTCCCAGACGTGGGATCCCGCAGCTGCCGTGATAACCATGGGGTCCAGGAGGTCCTGGGCGGACCAGGAGTGGAAAACGTGCTTCCGGTCCAGCTCGTACGCCCGACGCGCGGTCTCGGCGGTGTCCTTGATGTCCAGGATGCTGCTGTCAATTGTGGAAGTCATATCAAATGCCTTTCTGGTGTGATGCCGGTCAGGCGTTCTGCGGGAAGCCGAGATTGATCCCGCCGTGGCTGGGGTCAAGCCAGCGGGACGTTACAGCCTTGCCCCTGGTATAGAACCCGACGCCCTCGGTGCCGTGGGCGTGGGTGTCACCAAAGAGCGAGTTTTTCCAGCCGCCGAAGGAGTAGTAGGCCATGGGGACCGGAACCGGAACGTTGATGCCGACCATACCGACCTCCACCTCGTTTTCGAAGCGGCGGGCAGCGCCGCCGTCGTTGGTGAAGATGGCGGTGCCGTTGCCGTAGGGGTTGGTGTTGATCAGTTCGAGCGCCTGCTCGTAGCTGTCGACCCGGACCACCGACAGGACAGGGCCGAAGATTTCGTCCTGGTAGATGGACATGTCCGGCGTGACGTTGTCGAACAAGGTCGGGCCGACGAAAAAGCCGTCACCTTCCGAATCGGGGGCCACGTTGCGTCCGTCAACCACCACTGTGGCGCCGGCGGCCTCTCCGGCGTCAATGTAACCGGCCACCTTGTCCCGGTGGACGGCCGTGACGAGCGGGCCCATGTCGCAGCCCCGCATGCCGTCTCCGGTGCGGAGCGGCCGGGTACGCTCGGCAATTTTCGCCACCAGCTCATCGGCGATGCCGCCCACGGCGAGGAGCGCGGAGATGGCCATGCAGCGTTCGCCGGCCGAACCGAAGCCGGCGTTCACTGCTGCGTCGGCCGCGAGGTCGAGGTCGGCGTCGGGCAGGACAATCATGTGGTTCTTGGCGCCGCCGAGGGCCTGCACACGCTTCCCGTTGGCCGTTGCCGTCTGGTAGACGTACTTGGCGATCGGCGTGGATCCGACGAAGGAAACGGCCTTGATATCGGGGTGGCCGAGCAAGGTGTCTACTGCCACCTTGTCGCCGTGCAGGACATTAAAGACACCGTCCGGCAGCCCGGCTTCCTTCCAGAGTTCGGCCATCCAGTTGATCGCCGTGGGGTCCTTTTCGCTGGGCTTGATAACGACGGTGTTGCCGGCTGCGATCGCAAGGGGGAAGAACCACATCGGCACCATGGCCGGGAAATTGAAGGGGCTGATGATGGCGACCGGCCCCAGCGCCTGCCGGATCGAGTGGACATCCACATTGGTGGACGCATTCTCCGTGTAGCTGCCCTTGAGCAGGTGCGGGATGCCGCAGGCGAACTCGACGACTTCCTGCCCGCGGGTCACCTCACCGAGGGCGTCATCCAAAACCTTGCCGTGCTCCGAGGTGATGATGGCGGCGAGTTCGCCTTTGCGTGAGTTGAGCAGTTCGCGGAAGGCGAAGAGGACCTGTGTGCGGCGGGCCAAGGAGGTGTCCCGCCACGCAGGGAACGCGGCCCGGGCCGCCGCGACGGCGGAGTTGCCCTCGTCCTCACTCGCCAGCGACACCAGGCCGGTGACCTTGCCCGTCGCCGGGTTGGTGACCGGGGCCGTGCGCGCCCCGGCCGGGACGTAGCGGCCGTTGATCCAGTGCTCGATGATGTTCAAGGTGTCTCCTCATGCGGGATGGTCAGTTGTTTGCCTTCAGTGTGTCCGGCGCGGCGCCGCAGCAAAAGTGCGGGTGCGTAAAGAGAATCGCGGCGCGTTTTGCACATTGTAAATATTTCCGCTGTCCGCGCCATCGGGGCCCGCGCGGCATGTGGTGCTCCGGGCGGGAATGCGACCATTGAGGATGACGAAGCCCTTTACCCTCACCCAGCTTCGGTACTTCGCGGTGGTGGCCGAGCTCGAAAATATGACCAACGCGGCCGAGCGGCTGCTGGTCACCCAGTCCACACTCTCTACGGCGATGGCCCAGCTTGAAGCCAGCCTGGCTACCCAGTTGTTCGTCCGGCTCCGGACCCGCGGCCTGCGGCTGACGCCGTCCGGCCGGCAACTGGCCCAGGACATCAAGGTGTTGCTGGAACACGCCGATTCCCTGTACGAGTCGGCCCGAGGGCTCGCGACGAGCCTGGTGGGGGAGCTCAAAGTCGGTGTCTTTTCGCCGCTGGCGCCATTCAGGCTACCGGCAATTCTTCAGACCTTCGAAGGCCAGCACCCGGGAGTGGAGGTCTCCTTCCTCGAAGCCGATCTTGCGAGTCTGCAGTCCGCCCTGCTTGAGGGCTTGTGCGATGTGGCACTGATGTACGGTCTTGGCCTGGGCCGCGGATTCACGCACACCGTCCTGGAGCGCGTGCCGCCCCATGTGCTCGTCCACGCGGAGCATCCCGCAGCCAACCGCCCCGAGCGCAGCATCGCACTGAAGGACCTTGAAGGCGAACCTTCGGTAGTGCTGGACCTGCCGCACAGCCGGGAATACTACGAGCAGCTCTATGCCATCGCCGGTGTCACCCCCAACGTCCGGCACCGATTTGCCGGCTATGAAACGGTCCGGTCATTTGTGGCCAAGGGCCACGGGTACGCCATGCTCAACCAGCGGCTCCACAGCGACTTGACGTACTCCGGGGGCGGGTTGTGGCGCTCACCCTGACGGATGATTTCCCGCCGATCGAAGTTATGCTGGTCCGCCCCGACGGCGTCACCCCGACCCGCAGGGCCCTGGCTTTTGAGCAGACATGCATCCGCCTCTACGGTGCCGCCCGGAACTAGCCGCCCGGAACCAGCCGGTGCCGCCCGGTGCCGCCCGGAACTAGCCGCGGCCATGCCGGCCAGCCGTTTTGGCATTGACAAAATCGATCGGTCGATCAAAAACAATCAATTGGACAGATGTGAAGCGGATCACACAGAGTTGCTGCAGTGCGGCGGCGCTGGCGACTTACCGGTGAAAAAATCCCCGCAGCGACGGCCTAGGCCGAATACCTCAGCTCGAAAGCCATTCTGATCGAAGGAGATTCCATGGTTCCGATTCACAGCCCGCGTGTCCGAAACATGTCCAGGCCGAGTCAGGCAGGCAACACCGCGGCAACAACCGCAGAATTCAATTTCCGCGGCCGTAACCTGGCACAGGTCATCGGAAACACGGCGCCCCTAGCGTGGCTTTCATGACAAGCAACGACATCAAAGACCAGCCGCAGTCCGCCCGAACCGCAACGGAACAGGGCTCCGCCCCTGCCGTGCCCCGCATCACCAAGATGCAGCGCCGGGTGCTGGCTGGCGGCAGCATCGGCCAGTTCATCGAGTTCTACGACTTCACCCTGTACGGCCTCACCGCCGTCATCTTCTCGCAGGTGTTCTTTCCGGGAAGCAATCCCGTCACGGCCATGCTGGCCACCTTCGCGACCTTTGGCGTGGCATTTGTGGTCCGCCCCATCGGCGGGTTGTTCTTTGGGGCCCTCGGCGACCGGATCGGCCGGCGTCACGTCCTGACCATCACGCTTATTGCCATCGGCGGGGCAACCGCCCTGATGGGGCTGCTTCCCACCTACGCCCAGATCGGCGCGTGGGCACCGGTCCTGCTGGTCCTCTGCCGCCTTATCCAGGGCTTCTCCGCCGGCGGCGAATCTGTGGGAGCGCCGTCGTTTGTCTTCGAACACGCACCGGTCAACAGCCGCGGGTTCTGGCTCAACATCACCATCGCCGCCACCGCGCTGCCCTCAGTCTTTGCCGGCACGATGATCCTGATCCTCAGCCAGTCCCTGTCGAACGAGGATTTTACGGCCTGGGGCTGGCGCCTGCCGTTCCTGCTGGCGTTGCCGCTGGCGCTTTTCGGCGCCTGGATCCGCAGCCGGACGGTGGAGAGCGAAGCGTTCAACGAGGCCAAGGCGGCCCGGACCAAGGAATTCAGCCCGGTCCGCGAATCTTTCCGCGAGAACAAGCTCCGGATGGTCCAGGTCATCTTTGTGATGGGGCTGACGGCCATGGGGTTCTACTTCCTCTCCGCCTACTTCGTCTCCTATGTCCAGACCACCGGACACCTGAGCCGCGAGCAGTCGCTGATGGCCAACGCTGCAGCCCTTGCCCTCTACGCTGTCCTGCTTCCGATCGGCGGCCGCCTCGGGGACCGTTTCGGCCGCAAACCGATGCTGATTGCAGGTTCGGCAGCTTTGGCGCTGCTCTCGGTTCCGAGCTTCATGCTGGTCACCAGCGGCAGCTTGCCCCTGGCCCTGCTGGGCCAGGCACTCTTCGTCGTCGCGCTCTGCATTTACGGCGGCGGCTGCTACACCTTCTTCGTCGAGATCTTCACGACCCGGACTCGTTTCACCTCGGCGGCGATCAGCTACAACGGCGCCTACGCCCTTTTCGGCGGCACAGCGCCGTTCATCGGCACGGCCCTGGTCGGCAGCACAGGTGTTCCCCACGCACCCGGCTTCTACATGGCCGCCGCGGCCGTCGTTGTGCTCCTGCTCGTGCTGTTCACCAAGGTGCCCGAGACGCGCGGACGCGTCGGCTAAGGCCGCCGCCGGTTCCTCGACACCCCACCACACAAAGGACTCCCCATGAACTCAGCAGCTTTCCTCCAAGACTTCCATTTCGTGGCCACCATCGGCGCCACACCCAATAGCGGCGTCGACCGGCAGGCGGCCACCGCCGAGGATGCGCAGACCCGCAACTGGTTCGCCAACTGGGTCAACGACGCCGGCTGGGAACTTCGGGTCGACGGGATCGGCAACATGTTCGCCCTGCTCGAGTGGACGCCGGGAGCGCCGTATGTGCTCATTGGCTCGCACCTGGACAGCCAGCCGCTCGGCGGACGGTTCGATGGAGCCTACGGCGTCATCGCCGCACTGCACGCGGCACGGCGGCTCGGGGCCGACGTCGCTGCGGGCGGGCCGGCGCCGCGGTTCAACCTGGCAGTGGTGAACTGGTTCAACGAGGAGGGCGGGCGTTTCGCCCCGAGCATTATGGGCAGCTCAGTCTTCGCCGGGTTGCTGCCGCTGGAGCGGATGCTGGACGTCAGGGACCTGCACGGCACCAGCGTCCGCGAGGCGCTGGACGGCATTGGGTATCTCGGCACGTCCGAGGGGCCCGAGGTGGCCGGCTACGCGGAGATCCACATCGAGCAGGGCCGGATCCTGGAGCGGGAGGGGATCAATATCGGCTTGGTTGAGAGCAGCTGGTACACCCAGAAACTGGACATCGAAGTGCTGGGCGAACAGTCCCACACCGGAGCGACGGCCATGGCTGACCGGCACGACGCCCTGGTGGCCGCGTCCAAAATCATCCTGATGGTCCACGACGTCACCGAGGACTTCGCGGACCAGGCCCTCGTCTCTTCCGTGGGGCAGCTGACGCTGGAACCGAACTCGCCCATTGTGGTGGCGCGCAGGGTGCATCTTGTGGCGGACCTCCGATCAGGCGATCCGGACATCGTCGCGGCTGCCCGGGCCAAGCTCATCGCTGACATCGACCTGCTGGCCCGCACACACGACATCAAGGTCAACGTCAAGGATTTCGACGTGCGCCCGATCCGCCGGTTCCCCGAGGCCGGACTGGAACTTGCGGACAAAGTCGCCGCCGACCTGGGCCTTTCCTCCCGCCGTATCCGGACCATGGCGGGCCACGACTCGGTGGCCATGAACACCGTGGCGCCCGCCGTGATGCTCTTCATTCCCAGCGTCGACGGCGTCTCGCACTGCGAACGCGAGTTCACGTCCGACGCCGACATGGTCACCGGAGTGGACATGCTCACCGGAGTCGCCCGCCAGCTCATCGACGGTGCCCTCGCGGAAGCTGCCGATGTGCCGGCGTCGGGCGTGGCATGACCGAGCTGCACTACCTTGACGCCACGACGGCACTGCGGCTCTTCCGGGCCCGGGAACTCTCACCGGTGGAATTGCTGGAAGCGGTAGCGGCAAGGACCCAAGCCGTGAACGGGGGCATCAATGCCCTGACGGAAACCCTGTTTGAGGAAGCGCTCCCGGCCGCCCGGCAGGCGGCCGCCAGCTATGCGCGCGGACGGGACCTGACACCGCTGCTCGGATTGCCGGTCGCCGCTAAAGAGAAGCACGGGCTCAAGGGACGCACCCTCTCGCAGGGGCTCGTCGCCCGCAAAGGGGACCGTGCAAAGGCAGACCATCCCGTCATCGATCGAATCCGGCGGGCCGGGGGAATCATTCATGCGCGCACCACAACCCCGGAATACAGCTGCGCCACGGTCACCCACAGCCCCTTGTGGGGTGTGACCCGCAATCCCTGGAATCCGCAATATTCCCCCGGCGGCTCCTCGGGCGGCTCCGGGGCGGCGCTCGCCGCGGGGCTGGCACCGCTCGCCACAGCCTCGGACATCGCCGGCTCCACCCGGCTGCCGGCCTCGTTTACGGGCACCGTCGGCTACAAAGCGCCGTACGGACGGATCC
Organism: Arthrobacter sp. H16F315; assembly: GCF_024124825.1. Lineage (GTDB taxonomy): Bacteria > Actinomycetota > Actinomycetes > Actinomycetales > Micrococcaceae > Arthrobacter. The sequence goes on from NZ_JAMXSS010000002.1 coordinate 1,271,921, forward strand.
CGGGCCTGCCGCCGCTCTCCGCGGACCATTACCGGGGTGACGGCCCGATGGCGCGGACCGTCGCGGACACGGCGCTGCTGGCGAACGTGATGGCCGGCCGGCATGCCGCTGACCATACGTCCCTGGGCGGCGGCCTGGCGCTGGCTCTGCCGCCGACAGGTGCCGATTCGGTGGCCGGCCTGCGGATTGCACTGTGCGTCCGGCTGGGTAACTACCCGGTTGCTGCTGATGTGGAGGCCAACACACGCGCCGTGGCATCCGCGTTGGCCGCAGCGGGCGCCGTGGTGGAGGAGATCGAACTGCCCTGGACCGTGGAGCACATCAGCCGGACGATATTTACGCACTTCGGCTACCTGCTGGGCCCGGCCATGGAAGATGACACTGCCGATGCGCCGGAGCTGCTGGCCGCCTACACCCGGCGCTTTATGGCCGACGCACAAAAAGCGGCCGGGGAAAATCGTTTCATCGACGGGGTCCGGGCGGAGACCCGAATCCAAGCCGAGCTTGCCGCGGCGATGGCGGGCTTTGATGCCCTGATCTGCCCCGCCTCGGCCGTCGCGGCGCTGGACGCCGACGGCATGTATCTTGACGGGATCGACGCCGGCGGCGTCCGGCTTGGGCACTACTGGCAAGCCCATATGACGGCGCCGTTTAATATCGCCAACCGGTGCCCGGTGCTTGCCGTGCCCAGCGGCATGGCCGAGTGCGGCATTCCCACGGGGGTCCAGATCGTGGGCCATCCGTTCGATGACGCGACGGTCTTCGCCGTGGGTGCCGCCGTCGAAACAGTGCGCCCGTGGGCGGACCGGCGTCCGGACCTGGTGGCGTCCGCCGGTCCTCCCCGCGGCAGGGTGGCTATAGTCGGATGATGGAAAAGCGAATCTTGGGTAAGACCGGACGGAACGTCTCCATCGTTGGACTGGGGACCTGGCAGCTGGGCGCGGACTGGGGAAACGTGGATTCCGCGCAGGCGCAGGCCGTGCTGGGCGCATCCGCGGAGGCCGGTGTTACGTTCTTCGACACCGCCGACGTCTATGGCGACGGCCGCAGCGAGCAGGCCATCGGTGCGTTCCTGCGGACCAACCCGGGCCTGGATATCACCGTGGCCACCAAAATGGGGCGGCGGCTGGAGCAACTGCCGGAGAACTACAACCTGGCGAACTTCCGCGAGTGGACAGACCGGTCCCGCCGGAATTTGGGCCTGGAGCAGTTGGACCTGGTTCAGCTGCATTGCCCGCCCTCCGCGGTGTACAGCAACGCCGAAGTCTACGACGCGCTGGACACACTTGTGGACGAGGGCGCCATCCGGAATTACGGCGTCAGCGTGGAACGGACGGACGAAGCCCTCGAAGCCCTTCGCCACGACGGAACGGCGACCGTGCAGATCATCCTCAACGCCTTCCGGCTCAAACCCCTGGATGAGGTGCTGCCCGCGGCGGTAGCGGCCGGCGTTGGCATCATCGCCCGTGTGCCGCTCGCCTCCGGGCTGCTCTCCGGAAAATACACCGCGGACACGTCCTTCGCGGCGGACGACCACCGGAACTACAACCGCACCGGTTCGGCCTTCGACGTCGGGGAAACCTTTTCCGGTGTGGACTTCGGGCAGGGCCTGGCCGCGGTGGCGGCGTTCGAGGAACTGGTGCCCGACGGCGTCAGCACCGCCCAGGCGGCCATCGCCTGGATCACGGCCCAGAACGGCGTCAGCACCGTGATCCCCGGGGCGCGGAACCCGGACCAGGCCCGGTCCAGTGCCGCAGCGGCGGGTGTCGGCGGCATCGACGCGACGTTCGACGCCGGCGTCCACGAAGTCTACGACCGCTACTTCCGCGCATCGATCCACCCGCGCTGGTAGGCGGTCACTCTGCCGGGTACCAGAGCCGGAGGCCGTCAACGCGGGCGAAAGAAGTCAGTGCGTGAGGTTTGGTGGACTTTTCCGTCATGATGTCCAGCACTTCGACATTCCGGAGCAGGAGGGCGTCGCCGATCAGGGAACGGTGGCAGCGCCACGGGACGGCTTCGGCGCACATAATCGCCGCATCGTTGGTCCGCCCGCGTTCCATCAGCTTCCCGACGGCGGCGGCGAATTCTTCGGTCTGCATGTAGTCCGCGTATCCCCGGAACGACGCGTTCCGCCAGGCGCCATTGGGGCTTCCTTTGCTGGTGTGCCGCAGACCGCCGAGGGATGCCATTCGCCGGTAGGTGATCCCGCCGGCACGCACACTCGCCGCAAGCACGTCCGCAGCGAACTGCGGATTGTGCCGGGACCTCGGGACGGTGCGCACATCGATCAGTTTCTTGACGCCGTGGGCTTTGAGGATGCTGATGAATTCGTCGATGGGATGAGTGGAATGCCCCACCGTAAAGATGGTCATGTCCGTCATGTCCCCATGATAGGGCGCCACAAGGGCTGGTGCCGACGGCCCGGCGCCCGGATAGTCTAGGTAACCAACGAACTGCCAAGGGAGCGGGCACCACCATGGCACCATCCGCCATTGAGGACTTTGTTGCCAGGCTGGCGTCGGTGGAAACGGGTTCGGGCTGCGCCAACTTCTTCGATCACAGCATCCCCGCGAATGCGCTGCGCCGGCGGAATCTGGCGATTTACCTGCGGGAAATGCTGGACCGGTCCCCGAAAGTGCTGCTGGTAGGGGAAGCCCCGGGCTTTCGGGGCATGAAGCTCACCGGAGTCCCGTTCACCAGCCGCACCACCCTCCAGAATCCTCACGGGTTTGGCCTGTTCGGGCCGGGAGGCGGATACGTGCTGCCGCCGGATGCTGACGGCGTTGCGGCAGAGCCCACAGCAACGGTGATGTGGGAGGTCCTTGCCGAGCTGGACTTCCTGCCGTTGCTCTGGAGTGCGTGTCCGTGGCATACCCACGTGCCCGGCCGGCCGCTGTCCAACCGCACTCCGACAGCCGCCGAAACAGCACTCGGATCTCCGTTCTGGCGGGCGCTGGCCGACGCCTTCGCGATCGAAACAGTGGTGGCCGTGGGCAACGTGGCGCACCGCAGCCTGCAGCGGAGCGGCCTGGATGTGCCGAAAATCAGGCATCCCGCGCATGGCGGCCGGTCCGGTTTTAAGCGTGGCCTGCAGGAGCTGCTCGGTTCGGGCCTCCCGGCGTAAGTGCGCCGGCTCAGGCCGAGGCGAGGAGCCTGCCCCAGCGCCGATCCAGCAGCGGTGCGCCGGCCAGCTTGAGGCAATGCCACAGCGTGACGGCCACCGAGTCCAGGACGGGAACGCCCGTCTCTGCCTCGATTTCTGCGGTGATGTTGGCGCCATAGAGATTGGTGCAGAGGTAGATGATGGCATCGGGCCCGGCTGCCGCCAGCTCCAGCGAGCCCGGACGCATCTCCTCATCCGCCACGCGGGCGAACGATTCGTTGTCGCTCAGGCCCAGGTACCGATGGTCGAGGGTTTTGATGCCGTCCCGCTGATAGGACGCCACGATCTGCTCGTTGACGTCCGCGGTGTACGGGGTGAAGAGCCCGATGCGTTCCGTGCCGAACGAGCTGAACGCCGCCATGTACGCCAGGGTGGAGGTGGTGGCCGGGATGCCCGTGGCGTCCGTGATGTCCGCCGCGAGCCGGCGGTCGTAGTCGACGCCCAGCCAGGAACCGGAAGTACCGTTCCAGGCGATGACGTCCACATCGGCGGTGGCGAGGAGTTCAGCGGCCGAGCGCATTACGGCGGCATCGAACTGTTTGTCCGAGGATTTGTCCAGGGCAATCCGGGTGACGGGGATCCGGGCGAAGTGGATGGTGACGTCCTCACGGTCACCCAGGATCCGGTAGCTCTGCGGTTCGAGGCAGGTGTTGGATGACGGCACGATCATGCCGATGCGGGTAGCGCGGGTTGCGGAAGGCATTGCGGGGCTCCTAGCGGGTGGACTGGGCGGCGGGAACACGGACGGATGCAGTGGTGGCCTGATGCTCGCGGAAACCGTTGCGGGCCACGAAGTTTCCGACCGGGCCGGGGTCATGGAACCCGCCGCCGTCGAGCACCACACGTCCGGCGGAGACGACGACGGCGGGCCAGCCTGTAAGCGTCCGGCCCTCGAAGGGCGAGAAGTCGGTGCCCATGTGGAGGGCGCCGCCGTCGACAGCGCGTTCCTCCGCCGGATCGAAGATGACCAGGTCGGCGTCGAACCCGGGCGCGATGCTTCCCTTGCCCGGGAGGGCGTTGATGCGGGCCGGCCCGGCGGAGAAGACTTCCACGAAGTCCTCCACCCGTGCTCCGCGGGAGGCCTCCAGCAGGGCGGTGAAGGTGACGGGCATCCGGGTTTCGACGCCCGGGAGTCCGTGCGGCATTTCGCGGATGTCGTCCGTGCGCTCCCGCTTTTGCGTGAGGTCGTAGCAGGAGTGGTCGGAGGCGACGGTATGGATGGCGCCGTCGGCAAGCCGATCCCGGAGTGCGGCGACTGTCTGCGGACTGCGCATGGGCGGGCAGCAGGCGTACCATTCGGGCATCACCGAGCCGTAGACGCTGTCGTCGAGGGTGAGATAGTGCGGGCAGGTCTCGGAGTACGCCTCCTGGCCGCGTTCGCGGGCTTCGGTGACCAGGTCCACGGCGCCGGGGGTTGACTGGTGCACAAAGTAGACGGGGGCTCCGGTGTATTCGGCCATGGCCAGGGTTTCCTTGACCGAGACCTCTTCGGCCAGTTCGGGGCGGGTGCGGTGCAGGTGTTCGATGCCGATCCGGCCGTCGTCCGCGTGCTGCTGCGTACAGTCCGCGATGATGGGGTCGTGCTCGGCGTGGATGTAGGTGAGGCCGTCCAGGCGCACCATCTCGCGCATTACCTTCAGGATCGTGTCCCCGTCCGCCATGGTGCTGCCGCGGTTGGTGGTGTACATCTTGACGGACCTGACGCCCTCGGCGGCGAGCTGCTCCAGTTGCCACGGCACAGTTTCGTCCCAGCTGACCACGGAGCCGTGCAGCGCCACGTCGCAGCGGGACTCCCGGGCCAGTTCCTTCTTGTGCAGCACGGCCGCGAGCGGGGTCTCCCGGGCATCGCGGGGGATGCCGAAGTCGATGATTGTGGTGGTGCCGCCCCACAAGGCGGCCGTCGACGTGGTCCGGTAGTCATCGAGGGTGCGGAAACGGCCGGTGACCTGGGCAACGTGGCAGTGTCCGTCGACGCCGCCGGGAATAACGAGCCGGCCGGCGGCATCGATGACGCGAACGCCGGCGGGGATGGGCTCGGCAGCATCCACAAGCCGGTCGATGCGCCCTTCACGGACCACAACGTGGGCCTCTTGGCGGCCGAAGCTGTTGACCACTGTGCCGTTGGCGATGACGAGTTCTGGGGTGTCTGACATCGGTGTCCTCCTGGGTAGAAGTAGCTGGTTGGCCGGTTACGTGATGACCGGGTGCCGGATGGCGCGGTTCGCGGCGGTTTCGCCGCGGGCGGCGTTCTGCGCGGTGGTGAGGGCCGCGTCCAGGTTCTCCGAGAGGCCACGGCGGGCCTTGGCCGGGGAGCGGCGAAGGCACCGGCGCGGTGCGGGCCGGAATCAAGTCCGACGACGGCTTCGGCCAGGCGGATGCCCGCCGAGATGCCGTCCACAACGGGCACCCCGATCTGCCCTCGGAGTTCGCGGGCCAGCCCGGCGAGCGGCGCTCCGGCGAGGATCACGACGTCGGCCCCGTCCTCGGTGACGGCCTGGTGGCTGAGTGCCAGCAAGGCTGCCTTGAAGTCCTGCTGGACCGAGGCGATGCCGTGGAGGGCTTCGTTGAGGGAGCGGATCGATGCGAGCCGGCCGCCGAGGCCGAAGCGTTCCACGCAGTCCCGGTACCAGGGCCGGATCCGGTCCGAGATGGCGATGATGGAGAAGCGGTGTCCCTGCAGGGCGGCGGCGCAAAGGGCTGCCTCGGTGATGCCAAGGACGGGGATGTCGGTGAGTTCCTTAAGTGCCGGCATCCCGGGGTCCCCGAAGGCGGCCACCACCACGGCGTCGACGCTGGTATCGGATCCCGGCCCGTCACGGGTGTACTCCGCGACGATTTCTGCCACGGCTCCCGCCGCGATCAGCGACTCAAAACGGGTTTCGATGTATTCCACGCCGTATCCGGCGGTCCGGACCACAAGTTCGGTGCCGGGGGCGGCGGAGCGTAGGGCTTCCGCCTCGATCAGCGCCGTAACGTCGTCGCTGATGTTGGGGTTGATAACAAGAAGTTTCATGGGTTCTTCCGATGAAGGGCGGGTTCTGTCCGGCTGAAATCCTCCGGAAACTGTTCACGGTATTTGCCGATGTGCGACGCCGATTGGGCGGCTGCCCGTTCCGGGTCGCCGCTGGCGATGGCGGCATAGAGGGCACGGTGTTCTTCGATGAGCTCCGGCAGGTCGCTGACGTGACGGAAGAGCCAGTGCATCCTGCCCTGGAGCGGTTCCAGCGCGGACCTGAGGAAGCCGTTGTCCGCGATCCGGGTGAGGGCATCGTGGAATTCGCTGTTGGCGCGGTGGGCTTCCATAATGTCGCCCCTGGCCAGGCAGCGGTCTGCCTCGTCCAGCAGGCCCTTGAGGCCGCCGAGGTCCTCCGCGGTAGCGCGGGCCGCGGCCAGGCGGCAGGCCAACACCTCAAGGGACTGCCTGACGTCGAACAGATCCTCGACGTCTTTGGGGCTCAGGGTGCTGACCTCGGCCCCGCGGGCGCCCCGGTCGCTGATGAGCCCTTCCTGGCGGAGCATGCGGAGCGCTTCGCGGACGGGGAGCCGGGAGACGTTGAATTCAGCGGCGAGGTCGCGTTCCACCAGCCTGGTGCCGGGAACGTAATGCCCTTCGAAGATCCTGGTGCGGAGGGTGTCCCGGACGGACTCCCGAAGGGGGCGTTCCTTGTCCTGGGTCTGTTCTGCGCTGTGCATGTTTCTCCACTTTCGGTTCTTTTCCGGCATTGCGTTCCCGGCTTCAGGAACAGGTGCGTGTGGCCAGCTTAGACAGGTAGCCGCTTGTTGTAGTTCAGGGTCAGCACGGAGACGCCCATGATGATCGCGGATCCGACGAAGTACAGCAGCGCCCAGGTGTAGGAGCCGGTGGCGCCCACGATCAGGCCGACCGCGATGGGGGTCACGAAGCCGGAGATGTTGCCGCTGAAGTTCATCGCGCCGCCGAGGACGCCGGCGTTGGTCCGGCCGCCCAGGATGGAGGGAATGCTCCAGAACAGGCCCACCCAGCGGAGGAAGAACATCACCACGGACAGGAGCACCACGGCGGTGGTGGGATCGGCCACGACAGTGACGCCAATCAGGCCGCCGATCACAACCACGCTGGAGGTGCCCAGGAGTGTGCGCATCACGCGGTTGGCGGAGGCGCCGGTGGACTGCCACTTGTCGGCGATCGCGCCGCCCAGGATTTCCCCGACGAAGCCGGCACCGAAGATTACGAAGGTGGACCAGCCGATGGTCTTCAGGTCAAAGCCCTTGTCCTGGGCCAGGTAGAGCGGGCCCCAGGTCAGGAGTCCGTAGAAGACGCCGTTGAAGCCCAGCCAGCCGAAGCACATGGCCCAGAAGGAACGGAACTTCAGGTAGGGCAGGAGTGCGCGCTTGCCCTTGCTTCCGTCGAGCTCGGCCGCGGCGTCCTCGGCAGCGTGGGATGCTTCGATGTATTCAGCCTCGGCAGCATTGACCCCGCGGTGCTGGCGGGGGTTGTCCCGGACGTACCACCAGACGGCAAGGCCCATCAGTACGGTGGCGGCGCCGGCCATGATGAATGCGATGCGCCAGCTGCCGGTGGAAGCGATTAGGCCGGCAATCAGGATGCCGCCCAGGCCGGCGCCAAGGGGCGCGCCGGCGTCGAGGATCGTGGCGCCGCGTCCGCGCTCTGATTTGTGCATCCAGATGGCGTTGAGCTTGCCGCCGGCCGGCATAACGCCGGCTTCCGTGACGCCGATGCCCAGCCGGGCAATGAACATGCTGATGAAGCCGCCGGCCAGCCCGGACGCTGCCGTGGCCGCGCCCCAGCCAACACAGGACGCCGTCATGACCTTGCGGGGACCGAATTTGTCGATCAGGAGGCCTACCGGGACCTGCATCAGCGCGTAGGTCCAGAAGAAGGCGGAGAGCAGGAGGCCCACAAGTTCGGGGGCGAGGTTGAATTCTTTCTGGATGATCGGCAGGGCCACCGAGATGGAGCCCCGGTCGATGTAGTTGACGGCGACCAGGACCAGCAGGAGCAGGAACATTTTCCAGCGGACGTTGGTGCGACGTTGCACGCCGTCCTTGCCGGTCTTGTCGTCGGGGAGGGGTACTGCGGTTTCAGTATTTTGAACAGACACAACTTCTCCTTTGCAGAGAGGAAGATTGCAGGCGGGGAAAAAAGACGTGGGTGTTCGCGGGGCAGGAGGCCGGTTGGTGGGGCACCCTGGGTCCAATCCGGACGCGCCGGGCAAGTAACTGACTGCGGCTCGGGATCCGTAACGCGATCTTTTGGGATCCCATTTTGGGATCCCAAAATTCAGAGTAGAAGTGACCTCCGCCACTGTCAAGGGATTTTCCTGCGTCGTGGCCCAGCCGGGCCAAATAACCGATTGTGACTGCCATGGGGGATCGTCTCACTGCGCGGTTGGGCCGGGCGCGGAGGCGTGAGGGGCCGGGTGATGGGCGCGCAGAAGGGCCCGCGGCGGCGCCGCGGGCCCTTCTTGTGCTGCGTCGGGAGCTGTCGTGCCCGACTGCCTCGGTATCCCGGCGAACCGGGCGGCGCTACTTTGCCAGGAACCCCAGCAGTGCCTCGTTAACCTCGGTGGCGTGCGTCCACAGCATGCCGTGCGGGGCGCCCTCGATCTCCACGTACTCGGCGCTTGGCAGCGCCTTGGCGAACCGCCGGCCGGTGGCGTCGATTGGCAGGATATTGTCTGCGGTGCCATGGACAATCAGCGTGGGGACGTCGATTTTCGGGATGTCGCCCCGGAAGTCCGTGAGCCAGGAGGGCTGGGCGGCCACGGAGGCCGTGGCGCCGCCCGAGGATGCCAGGTTCCACCCTGCCCGCATCACTTCCTCGCTCAGCCGGGGGGTGCCCAGGAAGGTGCCGCTGTTGTAGAAGTTCTTGAAGAACTCGGTGAAAAAGGCGTAGCGGTCCGTGGTCACGGCCTCCAGCAGGCCGTCGAATACGGACTGCGGGACGCCGTCGGGGTTGTCGTCGGCCTGCAGCAGGTACGGCTCCAGGGAGCCGAGGAACACGGCTTTGGCCACCCGGGCCGAGCCGTAGGTGCCGAGGTACCGGCCCACCTCGCCGGTGCCCATCGAGAAGCCCACCAGCACGGCGTCGTTCAGGTCAAGCGTGGTGAGCAGGGTGTCGAGGTCGGCGGCGAAGGTGTTGTAGTCATAGCCGTCAGTGGGCTTGCTGGACTGTCCAAAGCCGCGGCGGTCGTAGGTGATCACCCGGTGGCCGGCGCCCAGCAGTGCCGTGGTCTGCTTCTCCCAGGAGGATCCGTCCAGTGGATAGCCGTGGATCAGGACTACCGGCTGGCCGCTTCCGTGGTCTTCGTAGTAGAGCTCAATGTCTGTGCTGTTCTCGGTTCCAACCTTGATGTAAGCCATATCAGCGGTCCTCTCGGTACGGTTCGGAAGTCAGTTTGTGCGGGAGCGGCACGGTCCAGCTGCCACTGTAGGGAACCAACGCCGTCCGGCCAGCGAGTGTTCCCAGGGCCGCATTTGGTGCGGGCATACCCCTGGGGGTATAGTCGTCGTGACGGACCTACCCAAAGGAGAACCAGATGTGCCGACAGGTTGCATGCAAGAAGTGCGGTAAGACCACCTGGGCGGGCTGCGGCCAGCACGTTGACCAGGTCATGCGGGGCGTCAAGGGCGCCGACCGCTGCAAGGGTCACGAGGGTGAAGTCAGCACCAAGACCGGCTTCTTCGCCAAGCTCTTCGGCCGCTAAACCGATTCTCCCGCCGGAACGAAAAGGTCCCTGCCGCACCCGCTGCAGCAGGGGCCTTTTCCGTTAACCGGCCCTAGTCCAGCAGCGCCCTCGCCACCACGTCGGTCAGTTCGTGGATCACGGCCAACCGTTCCTCGCTCTCGAGGTCCTCGCCCCAGGTGTAAATCGTGAGCGCGTAGGACCGCTCGCCGGCGGTCAGGAGCGCCGCGTCGTGGACGTAGCCCTCCACCTCGCCGTACTTGTGCTGCACAGTGATCTCCGGGCCGACTGCGGCGGGAATGAGCCGTTCGTTGTTGGTCTCCTGCATGTAGCCCAGCAGCTCCCGGGTGTGCTCCGCGTTGAGCAGCTGCCCGGTGGACAGTTGCTGGAGCAACCCCGCCATCTCGGCCGGTGTCAGCAGGTTCAGTTCCGGGTCGTAGCTGATCCCGATCGATGCGGCGTACGCGATCAGCTTCGGGTAGCCGATGTCCTGCATCAGTAGCAGCCAGGAGTCGTCGCTGCTCGTGTTGACCATCGCCTGGAGCTGGAACGCGGCGTCATAGCTGCCCAGCGGCGCGTCCAGGGATTTCTCGCCGGTTTCCACCAGATGGTAGTAGGCAGCCGCCGTGATGATCTTTGCCGTGCTCGCTGCCACAAATTCGGCCCCGTCGCCGTAGCTGCGCGGCTCCCCGCCGCGGGTGTCCGCCACTGCGACGCCGATCCGGTAGCGGGAGTTCTCGGCCAGGATCCGCGGGATCTCGGCGTCGAGGTCGACGGCGGCCCGCGGAGCCTGCGCCGCCGGAGCCGCACCGGGCTGACCGGGCCACTGGTCCTTCAGGCTGGACAGGAAGCCCGAGGCCGGAACGGGACCGGTGCGCACAACGGCCAGGATTCCCACGCCGAGCAGCACCAGGACCGTCGCCGCCCAGACCAGGAGCAGCTTGCTCCGGGCGCTGAGGGTTTTGGCGGCCGGGCGGGAGGGTCCCGAGGTGTTCATGGTGCAGGACCTTCCGGGTCAACAAGAGGGGGATTCCTTGAAATGTATGCCGGGAGGCGGGGCAAGTCCACGCCCCGCGCGGGGCGGCGCCAAGCTGAGGGGAAACTCCCAGCTCTGACTTTGTCTGGCGTGCCACGGCGGTCGGCGCAGCCTGCGCCGTCGGCCCGTGCGGCCCCGCTAGGCTGGCAGTTATGCCGAGGAAAATTACTGTCAGCCTGCCGGATGCGACCCTGCGCCAGTACCTCAGGCCGCACCCCGACGTCGACGTCGTCGAGTGGGACCTGTCCGGGGAACCTCCCCGGCCGCGGATCGACATTGTGGTGCCGCCCTACATGGGCGGTCCGGGCGTCCTGCGCAGCCTGGCGGCAGTGGAAACCGGGCTCGTGCAGGGCCAGTCGATTGGATATGACGGTGTTGCGGAGGCGCTGCCGCCGGGCCGGGTGTTTGCCAATGCCGCCGGCGTCCACGAAACCTCCACCGCGGAGCTGGCCCTTGCCCTGGTCCTGGCCAGCCAGCGCGAGTTCCCGCGGCAACTGCAGAACCAGCAGGAGGGCCGCTGGGAGACCCGCTCCACGGCCGGCCTCGCGGACCGCAAGGTACTGCTGGTCGGCTACGGCGGCGTTGGCAAGGCGATCGAGGACCGGCTCCTGCCCTTTGAAACCACCGTCACCCGCGTGGCCAGCACGGAACGGGCCGAGCCGCGGGGCCACGTCCACGGCATCACCGAACTGCCCGCCCTGCTGCCGGAGCACGACATTGTGATCGTGGCGGTCCCGCTCAACCACGCCACGCATCACCTCATCGACGATGCCTTCCTCGCGGCCATGCCCGACGGCGCCTTGCTGGTCAACGTGGCCCGCGGACCCGTCGCGGATACCGAAGCCCTGATCCGGCATACCGCCACTGGCCGGATCCGGGCGGCCCTGGACGTCACTGATCCGGAGCCGCTGCCGCAGGACCACCCGCTGTGGCGGACGCCAGGCGTGATCATCAGCCCGCATGTGGGCGGGGACACCTCTGCGATGCTCCCGCGGATGGGCCGGCTGCTCCAGCGGCAGATCGACCTGATGCTGACGGGCGAGCCGCCGGCGAACGTGGTGCTGGGCAGCTAAACCAGCTGCGGGCCGGCCCGCTCCTTAGTTATCCCCGTAAAGAAACCGTTCGCTCATTGGTCTGGGGTGCCGGGCAACAATTCGGGTACGCCCGCCTTTGCAGTGAACCCGTCCAGCGCGAAGGCCGGCGGCAAGGTGACGGTCAGGGCACCAGACGCTGACTGCAATCCCCGCTACGGCCAGAACGCCAGCATCCAGGTGACTGTCACCGATGCGACGAGCGTCGCGGTCACTGAGCATCACCCGTTAGGGCCGGCCGGCATCTGCCCACCCCCCGCGAGATCGTCACTTCACAGCCCTCCGAGCCAATCCTTCCCTGACGCGGGGCAGCTATTCGAGGCCGGCAGGGATGAGAGCTAAACGACCCTGAGCAGCCTGCGGTCCAAGCGTCGTGGGCGGTGGCGAACCGGGCCGCCGTGGTCCGTTGCAGGTATGGAAAGACGGCAGCCCTGAACGCTCCGGGTGGCGTTCCCCCAATGATGCAACCCGGGGCGGGTATGCAGCCAAAGATCCTGCGTAGGGGGGTGGAAAGACGGGTAGCGGGTACGCGAGTCCCAGGCGTGGCCACCATCGTATGCTCTGGTTCGGCGGGGGTATCCAGTCAGAAAGCGCTCCGATTGTTAGGGGAACCAACCATGCAACCATCTGCCCGCCCACCCTTCCATCGGGCCCCGAGGCGCCGCTTGCCCAGGACGGCCATCATCGTGGCGCTCGCGCTGCTGATCAGCAGCTTCGGCCCCTTGGGGGGGATGCACAACCTCTTCCGGCCCGATGTGGCCGAGGCCGCGGTTCCCTCGAGCGCCACAGATATGACGAAGGTACCGCACTACTTTGGCCCCTACCCCAACTGGGCGAACAGCCCTCAAACGTTGGCGGACGCGATGGTGAAGATCAGCGTCGGGACCCCGACCCCGGTCCTGTTCGGCAACCCGCTGGTCGAGCGCAAGTACGCAACCGACTACGCGAAGCCGACGGGTGAGTTGGGTCCGGTGCTGGTGGTGCTCGACCATACCAAGCTGCCTGCCGGCACCCTCAACGACTTTCAGAGCTGGAACCAGGGCACCGCCGGAGCGAGCCCGACCACCTCGGCGGGCAACACCTTCTACGCGCTGGTGCTCCGACCCACCGGCACCGCGGGGGAGTACACCGTCGTCTACGCCAGCAATGAGCTGAAGGTGCCCACCCCGACGGTGAGCACCGGTGAGGTCGAGACCTATTCCGTGCCAGCGGTGACGGTGCAGAAGGACGACGTGATCGGCTTCTACGGCCAGGGCATTCCGATCGACACCGGAGTCCCCGCCAATGGAGACACCCTGAGCACACCGGCGAGCGGTGACCCGGCGCTGGCCACCAACGTCGCCCCGGCCAAGGACAGCACGGTCAAGCTCGGTGCCTCGAACTACCCGGACTTCTCCCACGACCGCACGTACTCCTTTGGGGCCGACGTCACGCCGAGCATCACCGACCCGGGCACGGGTGCGGAAGCGACGGCCGCGGTCGACCCGAAGACGGGCGCCATCTCCGGTGTCACCGTGACCAGCCCGGGCGCTGGCTACGTGGTCCCGCCCACTGTGGAGATCACGACCGCTGGCGTCACCCCGACCACGGTGGCCAAGGCCACCGCCAAGATCGCCACCGGCGTCATCACCAGCATCGACGTCAACGAGACCGGCTACGGGTTCACCGCGCCATCCGTGACCCTGGCGGGCGGGAATCCCACTGCGGGCTCCGAGGCGCATGCGCTGGCCAGCGGTACAGTCGACAACCTGAAGCTGACCGACGGCGGCAAGGGCTATCAGGCCCAGCCGCTGGTGAACATCTCCAAGCCTGACCTCGCCGACGGCGAGCAGGCCACCGGCAGCGCAACGATGGACGCCAACGGCGTGGTCACCGGCGTCGGGATTGCGAACGCCGGCAGCGGGTACACCTCAGCCCCTACCGTGACCGTCAGCGACGCCAGCAAGACCGCTCCCGACCAGGAGGCCAAGGTTGAGGCCACCATCGGCGTTACCCGCATCGACGTCACCGACGGCGGCGCGGGCTACGGTTCAGCACCGACCGTGACGATCGCCGACACCGTAGGCACTCCAGACAAGGGCGCCAGCGCCACCGCCAAGGTGGCGGTCAAGGGCTCGGTTACCGACATTGTGGTCACTACCCCCGGAGCGGGATACCTCACCCCGGGGATCAAGAAGTTCGTCGACACCCTTCCGGGGCAGGGAGAGGCGAACGCCAACGACCTGGGCCAGTACATCCCGGTCGCGGTGCCGGACACCACTACCTACCCCGGCACCGACTACTACGAGATCGCGGTCGTGCAGTACCGGATGAAGTTCCACCGGGACCTGCCGGCCACTTTGCTCCGCGGGTACGTTCAGCTCTCGACCAGCGTCGTCCCGGGCAAGAAGGTCGCCCTCGGCAACGCCAACCTCGACCCCGCCATTCCCGACAGTCCCATCAGCTTCAGCGGAGTGGATAAGCCGCACTACCTGGGCCCTACGATCATCGCCACGAAGAACAAGCCCGTCCGGGTACTGTTCCGCAACCTGCTGCCCACCGGCGTGGATGGTGACCTGTTCCTTCCGGTCGACACCTCTGTGATGGGTGCGGGTGCCGGTCCCAGCATGATGACGCTGGACCCCACCACCAAGATCCCGGTGGACATGGCGAAGGATGAGAAGAGCGTCCTCGACGGCGTGCGCAACCCGATGTGCGGCGAGACGCCGAAGCCGACTACTTGCTACTCGGAGAACCGTGCCACATTGCACCTGCACGGCGGTATCACCCCGTGGATCAGCGACGGCACGCCGCACCAGTGGGTCACCCCGACCGGTGAGAACACCGCGTACCCGAAGGGCGTGAGCGTCAGCAATGTGCCGGACATGCCGGATCCCGGCCCCGGCGCAGAGACCTTCTTCTACACCAACCAGCAGAGCGCGCGGATGATGTTCTACCACGACCACTCGTGGGGCATCACGCGGCTCAACGTGTACGCCGGCGAGGAAGCCGGCTACATGATCACCGACGACACCGAGCAGAAGCTGATGGCTCCCGGTGGGGCCCTCGACGGTCTCGGCATGGGGACCTCGCTCACCATCCAGGACAAGACCTTCGTGCCGAGCGCGAAGCGGATGGCCCAGCTTGACCCGACCTGGGACCCGAAGAAGTGGGGCGGTGAGGGCAACCTCTGGCAGCCGCACGTTTACATGCCCGCGCAGAACCCCAGCGACCCCAGCGGGATGAGTGCGTTCGGCCGCTGGTTCTACGGCCCATGGTTCTGGCCGCCGGCCAAGGACGCCAAGTACCCGCCGATGGCCAACCCCTACTACGACCCTGCCTGCGACCCTAACGTGGCTGACTTCTGCGAGCCGGCCCTGATCCCGTCGACACCCAACAACTCGGTCGGCATGGAGGCCTTCCACGACACGCCGGTTGTGAACGGCACCGCCTACCCAACGACGACCATGGACCCGAAGACATACCGGTTCCGGATCCTCAATGGCTCCGATGACCGGTTCTGGAACCTTTCCTGGTACGTCGCCGATCCCGCCACCGGCACCGAGGTCGCGCTGAAGTCCAGCGAGGTCTCGATGGCGCAGACCGACCCCGTCGTCACACCGACGCCGGACACCACAAAGAGCCCCAAGGGCCCTGACTGGATCCAGATCGGCAACGAGGGCGGCTTCCTGCCGACCCCGGCGGTGGTCCCGGCCCACGAGACGACGTGGATCACCGACCCGACCCGGTTCGACGTCGGCAACGTCGACCAGCACTCGCTGCTGCTCGCGCCGGCCGAACGGGCCGACGTGATCGTCGACTTCTCGGCTTACAAGGGGAAGACGCTGATCCTCTACAACGACGCACCGGCGGCGTTCCCGGGCCGGATCCCCGGCTACGACTACTACACCGGAGGACCGGACATGTCCCCGGCCGGCGCTCCGTCGACCCTGCCCGGTTACGGACCCGACACCCGTTCGGTTATGCAGGTCAAGATTTCGAACGCCGCACCCGCGCTCGCCTTCGACCGGCCGAACACCACGGCCGACCAGATGGGCAAGCTGATGGCGGCTTTCGATCACCACACCGACGCGGCCGGCAACCCCGCCGGCGTCTTCGAGTCCAGCCAGAACCCGATCGTGGTCGGCCAGGCAGCCTACAACCAGGCCTACGGGAAGAGCTTCGCCAACAGCGGCTACTGCAACGCGGCCGCCAACCCGGCAGCCAAGTGCGACGGCTTCGCCAGGATCGCCGAGCAAGGAGGAGACACGTTCAAGTTCGACACCCTGTTGGGCCCGCAGCTCAGCATCCCCATTGAGGGCAAGAGCGTCCACGACGAGATGAACTCGGCTAACTTTGACGAGTGGGGCCGGATGAGCGGCAACATCGGGTTGGAGGCGCCCGGAGCAACACCGTTGTTGCAAAACGTGATTCTCTACCCGTTCGTCAACCCCGTCACGGAGAAGCTGGACGGCACCAAGGGCACGAACAGCCTCAACGTGACCCCGATTTCCACCAACGCCGACGGCACGCAGATCTGGAAGATCACCCACAACGGCGTGGACACCCACCCGCTGCACTTCCACCTCAACGACGTGCAGGTGTTGAACAGGGTCACCTGGGACAACATCATCATCCCGCCCGAACCGACAGAACTCGGCTGGAAGGACACCGTGCGTGTCAGCCCACTGGAGGACACGATTGTGGCGGTCCGTCCCATCGTGCCGAAACTCCCGTTCGCCATTCCTGACAGCAACCGGCCACTCAACCCGATGATGCCGCTAGGCGCCAAAGGCTCGACGACCGGCCCGAACGGGTCCGAAGCCGGGTTCAACAACACCGACACAAACGGTAACCCGATAGCCCCGATCAGCAACGACATGACCAACTTCGGCTGGGAGTACGTGTGGCACTGCCACATCCTCAGCCACGAGGAGATGGACATGATGCGGCCTATCTCGGTCAGCACGCCTCGCACGCTCCCCGACGCGTCGGTGGTCAGCTTCACTCGACCCACCAATGACGTGCTGCTGAGCTGGACTGACGGGACCCCGGTGTCGATCACCGATCCCACAACCTGGGGCAACGCCAAGAACGAGATCGGCTACAGGATCGAGCGTGCGCCACTGACCAACGGCACGGTCGGCGCCTTCGCACAGGTCGGCACCACACTGGCGAACGTCTCCACCTACACCGACAAGACCGCCGGGACCGGGCAGTACGCCTACCGGGTAACGGCGTGGAACGCGGCGGGGAACACGGTGTCCGCACCGCTGCTTACCGCTTCCACCACGCCGACGGTGACCGCTAGCAGCCCCGCATCCGGGGCGACCGGGGTGGCGACCAACATCCGGCCGACCGTCACGTTCAACGAAGCCGTCACGGGCGTCAGCAACACCTCGTTCGCGTTGAAGCAGGGCAACACGGCCGTTCCGGCTTCGGTGACCTACGACGCGACGACGTTGACGGCCACCCTCGTCCCTACGGCTGCACTGGCCGCTGATAAGCCCTACACCCTCTCGTTGACCACGGCCATCAAGAGCGTCTCGGGCGGATCGGTAGCGGCGACGAGTTGGGGCTTCATCACCGGACCCGGCCCGACAGTCACCACCACCAACCCCGCCGCCGGGGCCACCGGCGTCGGTCTGGGCACGATCTTCGCGCGGACACCGTTGAGTGCAACGTTCAGCGAGGCCGTGACCGGCCTGCCCGCCACCGCCGCCAGTACGCCCAACTTCACCCTGAAGCTGGGGGCGGCGACCATCGCCTCGAAGGTGACCTACAACGCGATCACCAGGGTCGCCACGTTGACGCCGGACGCTCCGTTGGCCAGTGACCGCACCTACACGCTGTCCCTGAGCAACGCGGTCAAGGACGTGGCCGGCAACCCGCTCACCGCCAAAACGTGGACCTTCATCACCGGTCCCGCCCCAGTCGTCACGGCTCGGACCCCGGCGGTCAACGCCACCAGGGTCAGCCGGACGGCGAACATCACCGCCACATTTAGCGAGGCGGTCACCGGTCTGCCAAACACGGCCACGGCGAACGGGAACTTCACCATCAAGCGGACGTCGAACGGCGCCGCCTTCACCGCAACGGTCAGCTACTCCAGCCTCACCAGGGTGGCAACGCTGAATCCGACCGGCACGCTGCTGGCCAACACCCAGTACACCGTCACCCTCAGCAGCGGGATCAAGGACACCGCTGGCAACCTGCTAACGCCCGTCACCTGGAACTTCACAACGGGCAACTAGCATTTTAGCAACGCTCACCGCCGCCCGGCCCCCAGGCCGGGCGGCGGTGAGCGTTGCTAGCCCCGCATCGGCACTGCTACCCAGAACGAGGAGACGATCATGTCGAGAGGAACGCCCCATCGGACCCGGGAGCGGGAATCCCGAGCCCGGGGACCCCTGGTCCGGCGGCTCCTCGGGATGTTGTTCGCAGCGCTCACCCTGGTGCTGGCGGTGCCCGCGGCCCCGGCATGGGCGCACGCCGAGCTTGTATCCACGACGCCGGACGAAGGCGCCGTGCTGGCCGTTGCGCAGAGATCGGTAGAACTCGCCTTCGACGAGCCGGTCTTCCTGGTCCCCGACGGCTTTCAGCTTTACGACGGCAGCGGGGGTCATCGCCCCGTGCCTGTCGAGGCGCTGGACGCGACGGTCCGGGTTACCCTGCCACCGGATCTCGCCGAGGGCAGCTACGTGCTTGGCTGGCGGGTGGTTTCCGACGACTCGCACCCTGAATCCGGGGTGCTGTCGTTCGCAGTGGGCAGGGCCAGCGCAGCGGTCCCGACCATCGTCGAAAGTGACACCCGGCCGGTGGACGTCCTGTACGGGGCACTCGGCGCTTTCGGATATCTGGGCTTGTTCTGTCTCGTGGGTTTCACGGTTTTCGACTTGTTTGTTGCCCGCACCACCGCAGCGGGTCGTCGGCTACCCTGGGTGGCCGCACTCGTCGCTGTTAGCGCCTACGTCGTGCTCGTGCCACTCACCGTGGTGCGGGAGCGAGGGTTGGGTCTCGGCGCGCTAATGGATCCGGCTCTCGTCCTCACCGGATGGTTCGGGGCTGCCGCGCTGACCCTGGTCCTTGCCGCCTCCGGGGTGGCACTGATGCTGCTGCGGCCACTGCTGCCGCGCCGGGAGGGCTTCTGGGTCGGGACGGTGGGAGCCGGAGCGGCGCTGGTCTCGGTGCTGCCTGTCGGCCACACCCGGACCTTCGGACCCAGCTGGCTGGTGATGGGCGCCGACCTGGTCCACGCCGGGACGGCAGCTGTTTGGCTGGGTGGCCTCGCGGCCCTAGTCATCCACCTCGCCCGCGCCCGACGCCGGAAGGGCGACGCTGCCGAGGCGGCCGTGGTCCTGGGCAGGTTCTCCACGCTGGCCGGTGGCATCGTTGTCCTGCTGGGCGTCACCGGCGCCGTCCTGGCCGTGGTGATGGTCGGTTCGGTAGCGGCCCTGGTTGGCAGTTCGTATGGTCTGCTTCTGCTGGCCAAACTTGGCATGGTCGTCATCATTGGCGCACTTGCGGCGTGGAACCGATTCGGGCTCGTCCCTCGCCTGAAGCGCGAGGGAATCACGGGGAGCGCCTGGCCCCGGCTGGCCCTGGCCATCCGCGTGGAAGCGGTGGGGGTGGTGCTGGTCGTTGGACTTACCTCGGCCCTGACGCTGCAGAACCCCCGCGCCACCGATAACCCCGCTGAACTGGTTGCGGCGGCAGCCGAGGCATCCACTTCAGTCGGCACCCCGGTGCTTGCCGAGCTCGGCACCGGCCACCTGACCGGACGGTTCAGCCCGGGCACGGCAGGGACAAATGTCATCACCTTCGACCTCACCGACGCCGGGGGCGCTCCCATCGTGCCCCTCGGCATGCCGCAGGTCAGTGTGGCTGAGCCGAACCTGAGTCTCGGACCGCTGGCCGCCGAGGTCCAGCCCGGAGAAACGCCGGGCAGCTACCGGGCCGTGGTCGTGTTGCCGGTGGCGGGTCAATGGAAGATCACCGCCGCCGTCCGGGTCAACGAGCTGGAGCAGCCCGCGGCCGTCGCCGATGTGGTCGTGGTGCGCTGAGGCAGGCCGGTCCCAACTTGGCGTGCGACGCCGCCCCGGACGTCCCCCGGGGTGAGGACGCAAAACTCGTTGCCGCCGGGGCCCTCGCTGGAAACACCCCAGCCGAACGCCGCCGCCCAAAACCGGCCGACTTCGACGGTGGCACCCCGGCTACGCGCGCTTTCCAGTCCGTGTGTTTCCTCCGGTGGCTGCCGGGTCTCCGGTCCCCGCGGTGTCCACCACGCGAGCTACACCGGGCCGGCGACCGGGCGCACCGGCCAGGCGCTCAGTTTTTCTTCAATTCCTCGGCGAGCATCACGAGGATGCCGCTGGGCCCGCGGACGTACGTGAGCTTGTAGATGTCTTTGTAGGTCGCCACGCCGCGAAGCGGATAGCAGCCGTGCCTTGCGGCTATTTCCAGGGCCTCGTCGATGTCAGCAACTGAGAACGCGACCCGGTGCATGCCAATCTCGTTGGGACGGGTGGGCGCCGTCTCGATCGCATCGGGGTGGATGTACTCAAAGAGTTCGAGGCGGCCGTGACCGTCCGGCGTTTCGAGCATGGCCATGTTGGCGTGATTGCCGTCAAGCCCGACGGCGGTGTCGGTCCAATCGCCGCTGACGGTGTCCCGGCCAACGACCGCGAGACCGAGGTCGGTGAAGAAAGCGATCGCTGCCTCCAAGTCGCGGACGGCGATGCCGACGTTCTCAAGTCTGATGTTCATGCTCTTCACGCTACCGAGCCGGCCCGGTCCAGATCCAGCGGCGACGGGCTACGCGCCACCATATAATTCGAGGATGCCAATCACGCGCCTTGACCGAGGCAACTTCATCCAGCCGTACGCCCTCCAGCAGTCCGGAAGCGAGCTGTGAGCGGCGGTCTCGTCGCCCTGCTGGACGACATAGCAGCCCTGGCCAAGATTGCGGCCGCCTCGGTGGACGACGTCGCAGCCGGAGCGGCCAAGGCGGGGGCCAAGGCAGCGGGCGTGGTCATTGACGACGCCGCCGTCACCCCGCAGTACGTGTCCGGGGCGGACCCGTCCCGCGAACTGCCGATGATCAAGCGGATCTTCTGGGGCTCGCTGCGAAACAAACTTTTGATCATCCTGCCGGCGCTGCTGCTCATCAGCGCCTTCATCCCGGGGGTCATTCCGTTCATCCTTATGCTGGGCGGCACCTACCTCTGCTATGAGGGTGCCGAGAAGGTCTGGCATAAGCTCCGCGGCCACCACGAGGCCGATGAAGAGACGCCGGCGGTCGACCGGGGCCCGGAGGCGGAGGCCAAGGTCACCAAGGGCGCGATCACTACGGACTTTATCCTCTCCTGCGAGATCATGGTCATCGCGATGAACGAGGTGTCCGCCGAGTCCCTGTGGACCCGGGCGGTCATCCTGGTGATTGTGGCGCTCGCGATCACGGTGGGCGTGTACGGCGCCGTCGCGCTCATCGTCAAGATGGACGACATCGGCCTGCACCTGACCACCAAGGAGTCCGCGGGCTCCCAGCGCTTCGGCGAGCTGCTCGTCAAGGGCATGCCCGCCGTCCTGACCACGATCACCGTTATCGGGACGGTCGCCATGCTGTGGGTCGGCGGCCACATCATGCTCCAGGGGGCCTACGACCTTGGCTGGCACCTGCCGTATGACCTGGTCCACGTCCTGGAAGCTCCCTTCGCCGGGATCCCGGTGGTGGGCGGCTTCCTGGCCTGGCTTGTGAACACCCTGTGCTCGGCCGTCCTTGGTCTCGCCTGGGGCATCGTCGTCATGGCTCTCCTGCATCCGCTGCTCAAAGTGCTGCCGTTCGGCAAGAAGGAGGGCGGGCACAAAGAGGGCGACGTCCGCGCCGCGGTCGACTGAGATCCAACCCGGATCAGCCCTCAGAGGAACCCCGTCCGTTCCAAGCATCCGGACGTAAACTGAGCCTCGAATCACTTTGTGTGACACGTGGCTTGGAGTTCGGATGCTCTGGAAACTGCTCGTTGAATACTTACAGCCGCAACGGCGGCTGCTGCTCGCCGTCGTCGTCTTCCAGTTGGCGCAATCCATCGCGTCGCTGTACCTGCCCACGCTGAACGCGGACATCATCGACCAGGGTGTGGCTAAGGGGGACACCGACTACATCCTGCGCACCGGCGCCGTGATGCTGCTGGTGACCCTGCTGCAGATCGTGTGCGCCATCGCCGCCGTGTACTTCGGGGCGAAGGCGGCGATGGCGCTGGGCCGGGACGTGCGCGGGGCGATCTTCAGCAAGGTAGCGGCCTTCTCCGAACAGGAGGTCACCCACTTCGGCGCGCCGAGCCTGATCACCCGCTCCACCAACGACGTCCAGCAGGTCCAGCAGCTGGTGCTGATGTCCGCCACGCTGATGGTCACCGCGCCCATGCTCAGCATCGGCGGGGTGATCATGGCGATGCGGCAGGACCTGCAGCTGTCCTGGCTGATCGCGGTCAGTGTGCCGGTGCTGCTGGTCGCCGTGGGGCTCATCATCATCCGGATGGTGCCGCTGTTCCGGCTGATGCAGACCCGGATCGACACCGTAAACCGGGTGCTCCGCGAACAGCTCACCGGCATCCGGGTGGTGCGGGCCTTCGTCCGCGAGGACGTGGAGAGCGCCCGCTTCGGCCGGGCCAACGCGGACGTCACAGACACCGGACTGCGCGCCGGCCGCCTGATGGCGCTCGCGTTCCCTACCGTGATGCTGGTGCTGAATGTCTCCTCCGTGGCCGTGATCTGGTTCGGCGCGTTCCGGATCCAGGACGGCTCCATGCAGGTGGGCACCATGATCGCGTTCCTGAGCTACCTGATGCAGATCCTGATGTCCGTTATGATGGCGACGTTTATGGCGATCATGATCCCGCGCGCCGCGGTCTCGGCCGACCGGATCGGGAAGGTGCTCGGGACCGAGTCCAGCGTCCGCCCGCCGGAGCATCCGGTCGACTTTTCCGGCCGCACCGGCCGCGGTGAGCTTCAGATGCGCAACGTCGGTTTCGCCTACCCGGGTGCCGAACGGCCGGTCCTGTCCGGGATCAGCTTCACCGCCCGCGCGGGGCAGACGACGGCGATCATCGGTGCCACCGGTTCCGGCAAGACCACCCTGGTGAACCTGATGCCGCGGCTCTTCGACGCCACCTCCGGTTCGGTCCGGATCGACGGCGTGGACGTGCGCCAGCTGCACCCGGACCTGCTCTGGGGGCACATCGGCCTGGTCCCGCAGAAGCCCTACCTGTTCTCCGGGACCGTCCGCAGCAACCTGCTTTACGGCAAACCCGACGCCACGGAGGATGAAATGTGGCAAGCGCTGTCCATTGCGCAGGCGGAGGACTTTGTCCGGGAGATGGACGGCGGGCTGGATGCGGCCATCTCCCAGGGCGGCACCAACGTCTCCGGCGGGCAACGGCAGCGGATCGCGATCGCCCGGGCGCTGGTGAAACGGCCCGAGCTGTACATCTTTGACGACTCCTTTTCCTCGCTGGACACCGCCACCGATGCCCGGCTGCGGCGGGCGCTCAAGGAGCACACCGCCGGCGCCACCCTGGTGATCATCGCCCAACGGGTCTCCAGCATTGTGGACGCGGACCAGATCCTCGTCGTCGACGACGGCAGGATCGTCGCGGACGGCACGCACGAGGAGCTGTTGGAGGCCTCGGAGACGTACCAGGAGATTGTGAACTCCCAGCTCGCAGCGGAGGAGGCAGCATGAGCGGCACCAACAGCACCGGCCCGCGGACCGCAGCTGACGGACGGGTGCCCGGCGGGGGAACCGGGAAACCCGGCGGACCTGCCGCCGTCGAGCGCATTCCCCGTCCGCGCGGCGGCCCCGGCCACGGCGGACCCTTTGCCGGGATGAACGTGCCGGCGGAGAAGGCGATGAACTTCGGCCCGTCCGCGAAGCGGCTGCTCGGCCAGCTGCACCCGGAGCGGCTGTGGTTGACCCTGGTCCTGGGACTCGCGGTGGTGAGCGTGGCGTTCTCGGTGATCGGCCCGCGGCTCCTCGGCGAGGGCACCAACCTGATCTTCGCCGGCGTCGTGTCCAAGCAGCTGCCCGCAGGGGTGAGCCAGGCCCAGCTGATCGCCCAGCTGCGCGCCGCGGGGGAGAACCAAAAAGCGGACATGCTCAGCGCCATGACGCTGACGCCCGGCGTTGGGATCGACTTCACCGCGCTGTCCTCAGTCCTGTTGTGGGCGCTGGTGCTCTACGTGCTGGCCTCGGCGTTCAGCTGGGTGCAGGCGTACGTGCTCAACGGGATTGTGCAGCGCACCGTGTTCCGGCTGCGCGAGCGGATCGAAGCCAAGATCAACCGGCTGCCGCTGCGCTACTTCGACTCGGTGCAGCGCGGCGAGCTGCTCAGCCGCGTCACCAATGATGTGGACAACATCTCCCAAAGCCTGCAGCAGTCCATCAGCCAGGCCGTCACCTCGCTGCTGACCGTGCTGGGCGTGCTGATCATGATGTTCATCCTCTCGCCCACGCTGGCGCTGATCGCACTGGTGACAATTCCGCTGACACTGGTGACGACAGCGCTGATCGCCAAGCGCTCGCAGAAACTGTTCGTGGCGCAGTGGAAGCACACCGGTGAGTTGAACGGCCAGATCGAGGAGACCTACACCGGGCACGCGCTGGTGAAGGTCTTCGGCCGGCAGCGTGAGGTGGAGGAGACGTTCCGGCAGAAGAACGCGGAGCTGTACCAGGCGAGCTTTGGCGCGCAGTTCATTTCCGGGCTGATCATGCCGGCCATGACGTTCATCGGGAACCTGGTCTACGTGGGGATTGCCGTGGTGGGCGGGCTGCAAGTGGCTTCCGGAGCGATGCAGCTCGGCGACGTGCAGGCGTTCATCCAGTACTCCCGGCAGTTCACCCAGCCGCTGGCCCAGCTGGGGTCCATGGCGAACCTGCTGCAATCCGGTGTGGCCAGCGCCGAGCGGGTGTTCGAGCTGCTGGACACCGAGGAGCAATCGGCTGATCCGGATGTTGCGGTGGTTCCCGAGTCGAAGCGCGGGCGGCTGGTGTTCGAGGACGTGTCCTTTGCGTACACGCCGGACAAGCCGCTAATCGCGGACCTGAATCTGGTGGCCGAGCCGGGGCAGACGGTGGCCATTGTGGGCCCCACCGGAGCGGGCAAGACCACCCTGGTGAACCTGATGATGCGCTTCTACGAGCTCGACGCCGGACGGATCACACTGGACGGCGTGGACGTCACCGCGATGACCCGCAACGAGTTGCGCTCACGGATGGGCATGGTGCTGCAGGACACCTGGCTGTTCGGCGGGACCATCCGGGACAACATCGCCTACGGCCGGCCTTCCGCTTCCGAGACGGAGATCATGGAAGCGGCGAAGGCGACGTACGTGGACCGGTTCGTCAGGTCCCTGCCGGAGGGCTACGACACCGTGCTCGACGACGAGGGCGCCAACGTCTCGGCGGGGGAGAAGCAGCTGCTCACCATTGCCCGGGCGTTCCTGGCCCGGCCGTCGGTGTTGATCCTGGACGAGGCAACATCGTCGGTGGATACGCGGACCGAGGTGCTGGTGCAGAAGGCCATGAGCGCACTAAGGAGCGACCGGACTTCGTTTGTCATTGCCCACCGGCTCTCCACCATCCGCGACGCCGACCTCATCCTGGTGATGGAGTCCGGGCAGATCGTGGAGCAGGGGACTCATGCTTCATTGCTGGAGGCGGGCGGGGCGTATGCGGCGCTGTACGCGGCCCAGTTCGCTGCTCCGGTGGCGGAGGTTTAAAGGGCGACGATCGAACTCAATCGTAGAGCGCCTCAGAGCTCGCTGCCGGCGTTCAGCGCGTAAATGTTTTTGTGCCTTTTGGATTTATAAAATATGTCGGTAGATCGAAGCGCAAAGGGCTCAAAGGTACCGTGTCGGTCGTCTGGGGTTGAACATTCAGGCCGGAAGCGCTGTCGATCGCTGACACTTTCAAGGCACCTGGATCGACTAGCCTAAGGTCCCAACCAACCGTTTCCGTGTAGAAATTTGCAGCCAGATCTCGCCTAAAGTCCTTTACATCATCTGGCGCCTCGTTTATGGGGCCTGAATAATCAAGTTCGTGAATTCCATCAGGACGTTCCAGGCGTGTCGGACCGCAGGCCCCATTGACGCCGTACGCGTAAGCGCGTAGCCGGTTGGCGGTCGTCGTCGTGGGATCTCCCAGCTCGACCAACTGATCGACGCTTGAGCCTGTGCTTCCGGGCTTGTAATACAAATCGTGGTTCAAATTCCTTGGCGCGATAAGTTCCAAGGGCTCCATCTGAAGCTGAAGTTCCGTCTTGTCTGGGGCCGTGAACCGAGGATGAAAATCTGGATTGCACGACAGGACTGAGAATAGAAGCGTGCGACCTGAGTCATCTGCAACCGTAGTTACGATGTAGTCCTTGTTGATGTAGTTGATTTGCTTGAGTGCTGGATTGGATGACACCTGTTTCAGCGTTGTGGGTGCACCCAGCATTTCGCTAAAATGGTCGGTGCTAAAGCCAGCGCCCAATTCGGCAAGCTTCTTGTAGTCCTTTTCGAAGGGAAAGAGGGTGTCCTTGGCCAGTGGCCACCATGCGAATATCGTAATAAGAGCGACTCCGAATGCTGAAATCCCTAAGACTAATTTCACAAAAACTTTGGACGCTGGCAACGCCCGCTCGATAACGAACTTCCACATAGCATTCGTCCCCCTCGGGCTGAGTGAATAAGAACGTTGAACCGGTTCCTTACGGTGGTGGAGCGGACTTTCAGTATCGCCCGCCTGGAAGAACAGTCAATAGGCCGCGCCTGGCGCAAAGCCGACTGCAGCCAGGATGCGCGACAATCTGCGCGTTACCGGAAGGTCGTGGTGCTGCAGGACGCGAGGCTGTACGGCGGGACCATCCGGGACGACATCACCTGCGGCTGGCCGTCCGCCACCTAAGCGGAGATCATGGCGGCGACGCCGCCCTCCGTGGACCGGTTTGTCAGGTCCCTGCCGGAGGGCTACGACACCGTGCTCGACGACGAGGGCGCCAACGTCTCGGCGGGGGAGGAGCGGCTGCTGACCATTGCCCGGGCGTTCCTGGCCCGGCCCTCGGTGCTGACCCTGGACGAGGCCAGCACCTCGGTGGATACCCGCACCGAGGTGCTGGTGCAGAAGGCGATGAGCGCCCTGCGGTCGGATAGGACGTCGTTCGTCATCGCGCACCTGCTCTCTTCCATCCGCGACGCCGACCTCATCCTGGTGATGGAGGCCGGCCAGATCGTGGAACAGGGCAACCATGCTTCGCTGCTGGAGGCGGGCGGGGCGTACGCAGCGCTGTACGCGGCGCAGTTCGCGGCCCCTGTGGCGGAGGTTTAAAGGGCTTCTCAACTCGTACGGACGGGCGATTCGACGGTCATGGTGCGATCTGGCGGATCTATCATCCCCAAGCTACACATCGCCCGGTATCGGCTAAAAGTATGGCTAGTTGGCGGCCTGATATCAGGCTATATTTCAGCATGAGAACGGTGCCGGGCAAGAGAAGCCAAAGACAAGTTGTCCGCCCTCGTAGAGCAAGCAGGCACGACGCGCGAGATCATCCAGATCACCCGGCACGGGCACCCGTCAGCCGTGCTGATGTCCGCTGACGACCTGGAATCCCTGCAGGCAACCATCCACTGGCTCTCGCAGACGGGCGTTCGCGAAGACCTGGACCATGCCCGGAGCGACAGAGTCGAACTCTACACCACCGGCGGCGCCGACCTTCGTCGTGAATTCGGTCAGCCGTCGCGGTGACCGGCGCAGAATCCTCGGATAGGGCTGCGTGGAAGGTTGAGGTCACCAGCCCGGCAATGAAAGGTTTCCGGCGGCTGCCGGAGAAGGCTGCGGCGGCTATCGTTGAATTCGTCACCGGCCCGCTTGCGAATAATCCCCACCGCCTGAGCAAGCCCCTCACGAACGACCTGCTGGGGTCCGCACGGCCCGGCGTGGCGACTCCAGGGTGTTGTTCACCCTGGAGATCCAAGAGCGGACCTTGTAAGTCCTTCGCATCGAACACCGGTCCGATGCCTACAGGCCGCGCTAGGCGAACTTTTCGAGGGAATGTGTTGCCGTTGAACGGCCGCTCCGCCCAGTTGACGAAAGGGCCACTATCGGCCGTTGCACTCATCAGGGGTTCCCTTCACACGAGCGGCCACGGGTACCGCGTCCCCGTCCGATCCACGGGCAGCACCCCCGTGACCAGCATGCGCTGAACGCGCCGCTGCAGGGCTGTGACCTCGTCGTCGTCGAGTATTTCGGCCAGCTCGTCAGGCACATCATCGGCGAGCGGAGCGAGGTCCGCCAGCAGGGCATCGGGAATCGGGTCGCCGGCGAAGTCCCAGATCACGGTGCGCAGCTTGAAGATCGCCGAGAAGCACAGCCCGTGGTCGATGCCCCAGATCCGCCCGTCGTCGCCGCGCAGAACATGCCCACTCTTGCGGTCGGTGTTGTTGGCGATGTAATCGAACAGTGCCATCCGGGCCATGTCGGGGTGCGTGGAAGGGTCCTCGGATGCCAGCGTGAAATAGTGCTCGCGGAAGTCGCAGTCGATGAACCACTGCAGCGAGCCCACCCCCAGCGGCGCGTCCTCGCGGATCACCGTGGGCGGCACCATGCCCCAACCCAGCGCCTCGCTGAGCAGATACGCCGCACGTTCGCGCCGGTGCAGCCCGGGCTCAAAGTCGGACAGCGGACGTTCCCCGGCCACCGGCTTGTACACCGCCTGTGCGCTGTCCTCCCCGTGGCTGAGCCGGACCAGGAACGTCTCGTTGCTGCTGCGCAGAATCTGCCCCACCAGCTCCACACCGCCCTCGGTCAGCAGCGTCAGCTCCCGCCCGGCCCCCGCAGATTCCTGCGTCACCGCGGCCTCAGCTTGCTTAGCGGCTCCGAATGGGAATTCACCATCGGCACCGAGGACGGCTGGCCATCCACAAACTGCACCGCGGACACCGAGCCCGGGCTGATCATAATGCGCTGGAACAGATCCAGCGGGGTGCCCAGTGCATGGGCCACCGCCGCCTTGATGGTGTCGGCATGGGAGAAACAGACAACGACGCCGCCCGGGTGCGCCGCACAGAGCGCCGCCAGCGACCCAACAATCCGGTCCTGCATCTCCGTAAAGCTCTCACCGTGGGGGAAACGGAAGGTGGACGGGCTGTTCTGCACGGTCCGCCACTCCGGCAGGACCGCCAGGTCCGCGATTGCCGCGCCGGTCCAGTCGCCGAAGTCGCACTCCAGCAGCCCGGGCTCGTGCTGCACCTCCAGCCCGGTGCGGGCCGCCGTCGGCTCCGCCGTCTCGCGGGCGCGCTCCAACGGCGAGGAATACAGGGCGCTGACGGACAAACCGGTGAGCCGTTCAGCCACCCGCTCGGCCTGGGCCCGGCCCCGGTCGGATAGATGCAGTCCCGGCGCCCTGCCCGGCAGCACGGTGCCCGTCGTCGGCGTCTCCCCGTGGCGCACCAGGAGCAGGAGCGTGCCCTGCCGCCGGGGCTCCGCTGAAGGTTCGGAGGTTGCTGAAGTCATCAAGTTCTAAGCGTAGCGGGAGGGGTCCCCGCCCGAGCTTGCGAGGGAAGGGGAAACTGCGGAGCGCTAGGGGGTGCCATGGTCCCGAGGCGAGGTCTACGGTGGAGGGGTGACTGAACGCCCTGAAATCTTCACAGTTGGTGAACTGCGAGCCTCCGGCCACGTCCAGAAGGACCTGCGCCGGGAAATCCGCGACAACCTCCTCGCCGCGCTGTCGGCGGGACGTGATCCGTGGCCCGGCATATTCGGCTTCGGCCGGACCGTGCTGCCGCAGTTGGAGCGGGCCCTGCTCGCCGGCCATGACATTGTCCTCCTGGGCGAGCGCGGGCAGGGCAAGACCCGCCTGCTGCGCACCCTGGCCGGGCTGCTGGACGAGTGGTCGCCGGTGATCGAGGACTCGGAACTGAACGAACACCCCTTCGAGCCCATCACCGCGCATTCGCGTGCCTTGGCGCTCACGGAGGGGGGACAGGCTGCGCGTGGCCTGGCGCCACCGCTCGGAACGCTATGTGGAAAAACTCGCGACGCCGGACACCTCCGTCGCGGACCTGATCGGCGACGTCGACCCCATGCGCGTGGCAGAGGGCCGCCGGCTGGGCGACCCGGAAACCATCCACTACGGCCTGATCCCGCGCTCCAACCGCGGGATCGTGGCCATCAATGAACTCCCGGACCTCGCCGAGCGCATCCAGGTCTCCATGCTCAACGTGATGGAGGAACGCGACATACAGATCCGCGGCTACGTGCTGCGGCTGCCCCTGGACGTCCTGGTGGTGGCCTCCGCCAACCCGGAGGACTACACCAACCGCGGCCGGATCATCACCCCCTGAAGGACCGCTTCGGCGCCGAAATCCGCACGCACTACCCGATCGAACTCGACGACGAAGTGTCCGTCATAGCTCAGGAGGGCCACCTGGTGGCCAACGTACCGGCCGTCATCCTGGAAATCCTGGCCCGCTACACCCGGGCCCTGCGCCAGTCCCCGGCCATTAACCAGACCTCCGGTGTGTCCGCCCGGTTCGCCATTGCCGGCGCCGAAACGGTGGCCGCCGCAGCCCTGCGCCGGGCCAGCGTCCGCGGCGAGGACGAAGCCGTCGCCCGAATCATCGACCTGGACGCCGCCGTGGAAGTCCTGACCGGAAAAATCGAGTTCGAGTCCGGCGAGGAGGGCCGCGAACAGGACATCCTGGACCACCTCCTGCGCACCGCCACCATGGAGGCCGTGCGGGAGCACTTCCACGGCCTGGATCTGGGACCGCTGGTCACCGCGTTGGACGGGCACGCCACGGTGACCACCGGCGAGCTGGTCACCGCGAAGGAATTCCTGGCCAACCTCCCCTCCCTCAACGGCTCCGGCCTCTACGAGGAGATCGGCGAACGCCTGGGCGCGGACAACGACGGACAGCGCGCCGCCGCCGTCGAACTGGCACTCGAAGGGCTCTACCTCAGCCGCCGGATTTCCAAGGAGTCCGACGACGAGGCCACCATTTACGGCTAGGTAGTTCCAAGGCAGAGGACAGGAAGCGCCATGAGCCTTCACAACCGGTCCAGGTACGGCCGCTACGCCGGCGGACCCGACCCGCTGGCGCCCCGGTGGACCTGGCGGAGGCGCTGGATGCCGTCGCCGACGACGTGATGGCCGGCTACTCGCCCCGGCGCGCGCTGCAGGAGTTCCTCCGGCGCGGCGGCCGGAACCAACAGGGCCTGGACGATCTTGCCGGCCGCATCCAGCAGCGCCGCAAGGACCTGCTGGGCAAGCACAACCTGGACGGCACCCTCAACGAGGTCAAAAGGCTGCTGGACGCCGCCGTCCTGGAGGAGCGCAAACAGCTGGCCCGCGACGCGATGATGGACAACGCCGACCGCGCGTTCCGCGAAATGCAGCTGCAGAACCTGCCCCAGTCCACGGCGGCCGCCGTCCAGGAGCTGTCCTCCTACGGCTGGCAGTCCAGCACCGCCAAGGAAACGTACGAACGGATCAAGGACCTGCTGGGCCGCGAAGTCCTGGACCAGCGGTTCGCCGGCATGAAGCAGGCGTTGGAAAGCGCCACCGAGGAGGACAGGGCCGCCATCAGCAAGATGCTGCGCGACCTCAACGAGCTCCTGGACAAGCACCGCCGCGGCGTGGACACCGAGCAGGACTTCCAGGACTTCATGGCCCGCCACGGCCAGCACTTCCCGGAGAACCCGCAGTCGGTTCAGGAGCTGGTGGACGCGCTGGCCAAGCGGGCGGCCGCCGCCCAGCGGATGATGCAGTCCATGTCCCCGGAACAGCGCGAAGAGCTGATGCGGCTCTCCGCCCAAGCTTTCGGCTCACCGGAGCTGATGGCACAGCTGGGCCAACTGGACCAGACCCTCCAGGCCCTGCGCCCCGGCGAGGACTGGAATGGCTCCGAACAATTCGAGGGCCAGGAAGGGATGGGCCTGGGCGATGGCACCGGCGCGCTCCAGGACCTTGCCGAACTGGACGACCTGGCCGAGCAACTTTCCCAGGATTATGACAGTGCGCATATGGATGACCTGGACCTGGGCGCCCTGGCTCGACAGCTCGGCGACGACGCAGCGGTCACCGCCCGCACGCTCGCCGCGATTGAAAAGGCCATGCACGACGGCGGCTACCTCAAGCGTGACGAGGACGGGAAACTGCAGCTCTCACCCCAGGCCATGCGCCGGCTGGGCAGGTCGCTGCTGCGCGACGCCGCCAAGCAACTCTCCGGCCGGCAGGGCAGCCGGGAAACCCGGGAGTCCGGGGCAGCGGGGGAGCCCACCGGCTCCAGCCGGCCGTGGGAGTTCGGCGACGCCGCACCCTGGGACGTCACCCGGACCATCACCAACGCGATCCGCCGGACCATCGCCGACGGCGGCGATACCAGCCACGGCCTCCGGCTGGCGGTGGACGACATTGAGGTGACGGAGACCGAAGCGCGCACGCAGGCCGCCGTCGTCCTGCTGGTCGACGTTTCCTACTCCATGGCCGCCGAGGGACGCTGGGTGCCGATGAAACGCACCGCGCTGGCCCTGCACCACCTGGTCTCCACCAAGTTCCGCGGCGACCGGCTGCAGCTGATCACGTTCGGCCGCTACGCGCAGTCGATGGACATTGGCGAGCTCACCTCCCTGCCGGCCGTGCGCGAACAAGGCACCAACCTGCACCACGGCCTGCTGTTGGCCGGCCGTTTCTTCCGCCGGCACCCGTCCATGCAGCCGGTCCTGCTGGTGGTGACCGACGGCGAACCCACCGCCCACCTGCTGCCCGACGGCGAATCGGTCTTCTCCTGGCCGCCGCACCCGCAGACCATCCGCCGCACGGTCGAGGAACTGGACAAGGTGGGCCGAGCCGGTGCGCAGTCCACGTTCTTCCGGCTGGGCGATGACCCGGGCCTGGAACGCTTCGTCCAGCAGATGGCCCGCCGGATCGATGCGCGTGTGGTGGCGCCGGAAACCGACGATCTGGGAGCGGCAGTAGTGGGTGAATATCTCCGCGCACACTTCCGTGGCCGCCCCTACGGTGACTCCGACTGGGCAAGTTAGGCGGCCGGCCCGCGCGAGTTCAGTTTTCGCTCGACGGCGGTACGGTACTTTCAGCGTTGGTCTTGAGCGTTGGGATCGATGACCATACAGTGACTGCGAACCACAAGCACTTCAGGAGATGACATGTCCCTCGTCCGCGTGCATAACTTCTCGATCTCCCTCGACGGCTTCGGCACCGGCGAGGGCCAGCAACTCGACACCCCGTTCGGTCACGCAGGCACACGGCTAATGGAGTGGGCGTTCGAAACGCGCACCTTCCGCGAAATGGGTATCCACGGGGAGTCGCCGGGATCCCGCGGGGTCGACGAGGCATTCGCCAGCCAGTGGGGGCCCGGGGTTGGCGTGGAGATCATGGGACGGAACAAATTCGGCCCGCAGCGCGGTCCCTGGGAGGACGCGGAATGGAAGGGCTGGTGGGGCGAAAACCCGGTCTTCCACACTCCTGTTGTTGTGCTGACACACCATCCTCGGCCGGTACTCGAGATGGAAGGCGGAACAACCTTCCATTTCGTGGACGCCGACCCCGTCTCCGCGCTCCAGCAGGCTCGGGCCCTGGCCGGCGACCTCGACGTCCGGATCGGCGGCGGTGTCAGCACGGTTCGGCAGTTCCTCGAGGCCGATCTGATCGACCACATGCACATTGTCCTCGTGCCGATCATCCTCGGTCGGGGCGAACGGCTCTGGGACGGACTCGAAGGACTCGAAGAACGCTTTGACATCGAAGCGACCCCGTCCCCCCGCGGTGTCCTCCATCTGGTCTTCACTCGACGCACGGCCCGATAGGCCGACGTCGGAACGGGCCCCGCGGGCTCCCGGCCGCTCACCTGTCCGGACAGCTTCGCAATAGGGCGAGCACGATCGGGCCGGCCGCTAAATTGTCAGTGCCTCCTGAGATGCTGTGGGTATGGAAGGCGAAGCAGTGCTGGAGACCTTGGCGGCCATGGCGGCCGCCGTTGCCGCTCTGTCTGTTCACGTCTGTGGGGGTGTTTGCGCCGGCCGCGGGACCGGGACCGCAAGCGTGACCGCAGGCACGATTGTGGGTGCGCCGGGTGCTGACCCGATTCGGGATCAGGCGGATGCGTGTCTGGATGGTCTTGCTGAAGTGGGCCGTATGGAAGCCCGGTTGGCCGCGCTGAAGGTACATTTCGCCGCCGGCTACGCCGCCGCGGGGGTGGCCATGACGGCGCCGGCCGTGTCCCCGCAGCAACGCATCTCCCGGCAGATGGCGGTGACGGCTGAAGTTGCCTGCGTGCTGACAGTGAGTGAGCGGTCGGCCGCGGCACTCCTGGCGGAGTCCGCCACGCTTACAACCGGGTTGCCGTTGACGCTGTCGGCGCTGCTGTCGGGGAGCATTTCGTGGCAGCACGCACGGGTGATGTGTGATGAGACGTCCGGGCTGGAGCCCGCCGCGGCCGCTGCCCTGGAGGCTCATTTCCTGGACCCGGAGGCTCCCTTTGCAGCGCGCGGTTGCCCGGCGGGAGAGCTGGTGCCAGGCAGGTTTCGGGCCAAGGCGCGCAGTTGGCGTGAACGGCACCATCCAGTGAACATGGAGGTGCGCCACTGCAGAAGCATGCAGGACCGGCGGCTGGACTATGCCCCGGACCGGGACGGCATGGCGTGGCTCTCAGCCTACCTGCCGGCGGACGCTGCGGCGGGGGTCTGGGCGCGTGCCACGGAGGCGGCCCGTGCCCTGCAGGGTCCGTCCGAATCCCGGACCTTAACCCAGTTGCGGGTTGACGTCGCCGCCACGTGGCTGCTGGCTGGAGTGGCGGATGGAACCCCATCACCCGCGGCTCAGGTCCTGGTCACCGTTCCGGTGTTGACGCTGATTGGCGCAGGGGAGGAACCGGCCCTCTTGGATGGGTACGGTCCCATTCCGGGGAGTATGGCCCGCCGGCTGGTCGGCGATGGTGCCGGATCGTTCCTGCGGGTGCTGACCGATCCTGCCAGCGGAGCGCCGCTGGAAATCGGACGCACCAGCTACCGGGTTCCGAAGGCGATGCGCCAATGGCTCCGGCTCCGGGATGGCCGGTGCCCTTTTCCCGGCTGCAGCAACCCTTCCCTGGACAACGAGGCGGACCATCTCTTGGCGTGGTCGGAGGGAGGCGGCACCGGCGTCGCAAACCTTGGCCAGCCCTGCCGAAAGCACCACCGCCTCAAACACCTCACGCCCTGGCGGCCTGATGGTGCGACCAGGGACCAGCCGCCGCGCTGGATCTCGCCCTCGGGACGCTCCTACCCCAGCGAACAACAGGACTGGGAACCGGCTCCCTGGCCGGAACATTCGGGGGAAGATCGGAACTGGGAACCGGCTCCCTGGCCGGAACATTCGGGGAAGATCGGAACTGGGAACCGGCTCCCTGGCCTGACCGACTCGCCGGACGCACTGCTGCCGCCGGTCACGGGGCCACGCCAACGCCTTCAGCGCGGACCGACTACGCGTGAACCGTGGCCCGATCAAAACCGCGGGTTGATACTAGCGGCTGCTCACCTGCCCGGACAGCTTAGCGATGGGTGCGAGCACGATCGGACGGGCGGCGTACCAACCGGCGGCGGTGACGGCGATGGCGGCGGCGAAGAGCCAGAAGCCTGCCCAGTTCACCGCGTCGGTGCCGCCGAACATGTGGTTGAGGTTGCGCAGCGCACCGGTAGCGAACACCAGGAACACATGGACGAGTATAAACGCCACGAAAAACAGCATCGTCGGGAAATGGACCGCGCGCGCAAGCTCGATCGGGTAGGCCCTGTTCAACGTCTTCGCGTTCTTCGGCCAGAATTCGCTCATGCGTACGCCCGTGATCGCCGCGAGCGGGGCCGCGACGAAGACGACAATGAAGTACATCAGCTGCTGCAGGCTGTTGTAGTTCACCCAGCCGTTCTCGACGGGCCAGTCGAGTGTTAGGTACTGCAGGAGCGCGGAGAGCGCGTTCGGGAACACCTCCCAGCTGGTCGGGAGGATCCGCATCCAGTGGCCGGAGGCAAACAGCAGCACCACAAAGACGAGTCCGTTGACCAGCCACAAAATGTCGAGCGACTGGTGCAGCCACAGGTTGATGCTAATTTTCTTGCCACCGCGTTTCGGCGTCCAGAACGCCGGCGGTTTCTGCTGGGTGCGCACCTGGTAACCGGAGCGGATGATGAGCGCGATCAGGAAGATATTCAGGAAGTGTGACCACTGCGCCCACCACGGGAAGCCAGGCTCCGCCGTCTCGGGCAGGCTGTATTCGCCCGGGTATCGGTCGAGGAACGCCGGCACACCGGGCAGCGTGGTCACACCGCGCGCGGCGAGCACCAAAATGCCGGCAGCGGACACCGCGCCGGCTGCGAAGATCAACACCAGCTTTATCCACTGACCCAGGGTCCGAGAACCGTAGAGCCGCGCCTCGGCTTTTGGCCGGACGGGCTTTTCAGCGGCAACGGACGGTGCCGCCGCTGCCGGTGCCGGTGCGGGGGCCGACGCCGGTGCCGGGGCCGGTGCAGACGCTGATGCTGATGCTGATGCTGACGCCGGGACGGCGGGTACGCTCGCGACGGTGGTCGCCGGGACCACAGGGGCCCCTTGTGCGCTCGCTGCCACCGGCGGTTCGGCCTCGGCCACGGCGTGCTCCACACTGGTAGCCCGGGCAGGGGCCTGGACAATGTGCTCGGGAGTTGCCTGCACTGTCGGAGCAACGGCGGACGAGGGAGCAAGTCCAGCCAGCGGCCACGGTTCCCCACCGGGGACACGGGGAAGCCCACGACGCAGCGGGGTCGCTGCCGCCGCCGTCGTCGTGGCCGGTACGGTCGCCAAGGTAGCTGCGGGTAGCGTCGCCGCCGGGATTGCTTGCGCAGGTGTCGCAGGCGTCGCAGATGCCACCGGCGCAGCCGGCTCAGCAGAATCAGAGGCTAGCGCTGGCGCTGCAGCTTCGCCCGCGGCGGGCGCCCTGGACATAGCCGACGCCGGCACCGAGCCCTGGCCCGCGGGCGGCCAAGGCTCGCCGCCGGGCACCCGTGGCAGGCCGCGGCGAAGCTGCCGCGTCCCGGCGTCGGCGTTCACTGCCGGAACCGGAGCTGCCGGAACCGGAGCGGCCGGTACCGGAGCGGCCGGTACCGGAGCGGCCGGTACCGGAGCGGCCGGTACCGGAGCGGCCGGTACCGGAGCGGCCGAAACCGGAGCTGCCGGCTCCGTTGTACGGGCAGCGGCGGGAGTGGTGGCCGTCTCCGCTCGTTCCATATCGATGCGTGCGGGTGCCTGGCCTGCTGCGGGCCAAGGGTCACCACCCGGCACGCGCGGCAGGCCCCGCCGCAGCGGCCGGGACTGGGTTGCCGTCACTTCTTCCGAGCCTCAAGGGCGCTGATCAGTTGGGGTACAACCTTAAAAAGATCGCCCACCACACCAAAGTCGGCGATCTCGAAGATGGGTGCGTCTGCATCCTTGTTGATGGCGACGATCGTCTTCGCGGTCTGCATGCCGGCCCGGTGCTGGATCGCGCCCGAAATGCCAAGCGCGATATAGAGCTGCGATGACACGGAAACCCCGGTCTGGCCCACCTGGTGCGATTGCGGGATGAAGCCTGCATCCACCGCGGCACGCGAAGCGCCAATGGCAGCGCCGAGTGTGTCGGCGAGCTGTCCGACGAGGGCGAACTGTTCCTCGGACCCGAGGCCGCGGCCGCCCGCAACAACCTTCGCGGCCCCGCGCAGCTCCGGCCGCGAGGTGGCGGCCACAACCTCTTCGAAGGAATCGATCCGCGCGGCCGGTTTCCCGGGGAGGCGCCACTGCCAGGGTCTCCGCCGCTTCCGGCTGAGCCGTGGCGCGGGCCTCGATGGAGCCCTGGCGAACCGTGATCACCGGCGGCCCAAACGTGGACGTTGAGGTCACGTTGTAGGCGCCGCCATAGACGGAATGGTGAGCCACGACGCCCTCCTCATCACGTGAGACGCCGATCGCATCGACGGAAACCGCCGCGCGCGAACGCGCCGCGAACCGGCCGGCGAGATCGCGCCCGTTCAGTGAGTGCGAAATCAGGATCGCGTCCGGCTGCACCTGCTCCACAGCGGCCGCCAACGCGTCAACGCCCGGAACGCCGAGCGCGGAAGTATCCGGGGTCTCGGCGATCAGGATGCGTGCGGCGCCGAGGGCCGCAGCCTCCGCGGCGGCTGCGCTCCCGGCCCCGGGTGCGGCAAGTACCAGGGCAACGGGCGTGCCGGCTGCGGCGGCAGCGCCGAAGAGTCCGGCTGCAGCCTTCTCAAGTTCACCGGAAGCCCGGGTTTCCACAACGACGAGGATTGCGTCACGAGGGAATTCAGTCATGTCGTTACTCCTTACGCCAGTCGGTTTTCGATCAGGAAGTCAGCGAGCTTTTCGCCGGCGTCACCCTCGTCGATGATTTTGACGCCGGCCGCGCGCGGGGGCTTCTCGGCGACGGTCAGCATAATCGAACGCGCCGCGTCCGGGCTGTCGGCGGTGATCCTGAGGTCTGCGAGGGTGAGCGTCTCGAAGGGCTTCTTCTTCGCGGCCATAATTCCTTTGAAATTGGGGAAGCGTGCCCCGGGAAGCGCCTCGGTAATGGAAATCACCGCGGGCAGGGTCGCTGATACCTGCTGCACGCCTGATTCAACGGCCCTGGAGCCGGACACCTCTCCGTCGCTGATCTGTACGGAGCTGAGCCCGGTGGCGTGGGGCACGTCCAGCAATTCCGCAAGCATCGCGGGAATCATGCCGCCGGATCCATCGGTGGAGACGTTCCCCGTGATCACCAGGTCAAACTCGATGCGGCGGAGCGCTGCGGCGAGGGTTTCGGCGGTCAGGCCAAGATCGGCACCCCGGAGCGCCTCGTCCGAGACATGGGTGGCGCTCCCCGCGCCCATCGCAAGCCCCTTGCGTATGGTTGCCGTCGCATTCCCGGGAGCGAGGGAGAGGACTGCGACGTTGGTGCCCGCATTCGCGTCGGCGTACGTCAGCGCCAGCTCCAGCGCCCGCTCACCGATCTCATCGATGACCGCCTCGCTGGCTTCCCTGTCGGCGAGGCCTGTTTCATGGTTCAGTTTTCGGTCCCCGTACGTGTCGGGAACCTCCTTGACGAGGACGACAATCTTCATTGATGGCTCTTCCTGTGGCGGGCACGCCCCTAGCGGAACATGTCGAGTCTCCACTGAGTCTACGAAAGTGGCGCGCTGCTTGGTTGACTGGGCGCGTGTCGCGAATATGGAGGACCCACTTTTGCCCGCGCCTTTTGCCGCGCCTTTTGACCGCGCCCTCGACGGCGAACCCGCCACCATCCCGTTGCTGCTACGTGTCCTCGGCTGGCGCATCCACTTCATTATCTTGACGATATCTTCACTATGGCGGACGATCGTGGGATGGAGAATCACGGCGTCGGCCCCGGGGCAGGACTGGAATATCCGCCGGTAGAGGATCAGGCCGAGCGCGCGATGACCGCCGTCGGCGCTTTGGTCCTGCAGCTACGGCGGGAGGCTGGGTACAGCATCGGCAGCCTTGCGGCGGCGGCCAGCCTCAGCCCCGGCCTGCTGAGCCAGATCGAGCGTGGCCAGGGAAACCCGTCGCTGACCACGCTGATCAAACTCTCCCAGGCCCTGAAAGTACCGGTGGGACGCTTCTTTGACAGCAAAGACCAAGGCGGGGCGCTGGTGCGGCGCGAGGACCGGCGGCGGCTCGAAGTTGCCGAGGACAACCTCATCTACGAACTCCTGACACCGCACATGAGCGGCCAGCTGGGGATGCTGCGGGCCCAGATCGCCCCGGGCTGGGACAACGAGGATGCTCCTTTCAAACACGCCGGCGAAGAATGCGTGACCATGGTGCAGGGCCGGCTCCACGTCTGCGTCAACGGCGTGGGGTATGACCTGGAGGAAGGCGATTCGCTGACCTACGACTCCGCGCTGCCGCACTGGTACCGCAACTCCACCTCGGAAGACGCGGCGCTGATCGGCGCCATGACGCCGCCCTCCTTCTAACGGCCGACGGCCGACGGCGGACCTGCGGGAGATACGCTGCGTTCAATTTAATGAACAAATCGTGTTCAAAGTGTTGACATGAGTGGTGAGTCG
The DNA here is from genome assembly GCF_024124825.1 of Arthrobacter sp. H16F315. GTDB lineage: Bacteria > Actinomycetota > Actinomycetes > Actinomycetales > Micrococcaceae > Arthrobacter. The sequence goes on from NZ_JAMXSS010000002.1 coordinate 1,312,005, forward strand.
GTCAAATACTGGGGGAAGAGAGCGGAATAGGCCGGCAGGCACAACCAGCTGCTGCCGCCCACCGCACCCAAACCGTCAAACACTGCGAGGAACCAGCCCATGACGTCCGCCACCACACCGGCAACAGCAGTACCCAGCACCGACGATCCAACTGCCGCCGCCCCCAGCGCCGCGGGTCTGGCCTGGGCGGAGAAGCTGGTCTCCTTCGACACCACCAGCCGCAATTCCAACCTTGCCTTGATCCACTGCATAGCGGACGAGCTCACCGCCCACGGGATCACCCCGGTCATCGTTCCCAGCCGCGACGGCACCAAAGCCAACCTCTTCGCCACGATCCCGGCCCGGGACGGCGCCGTCACCGGCGGTGTTATGCTCGCCGGCCACACCGACGTCGTACCCGTGGACGGCCAGGACTGGCACAGCGATCCTTTCACCCCCGAGATACGCGAGGACCGGCTCTACGGCCGCGGCACCACCGACATGAAGGCCTTCAGCGGCGCCATCTTGGGCTTGCTGCCCGAGTTCCTGTCCCGCGAACTGTCCGAACCGCTGCACTTCGCCTGGACCTACGACGAAGAGGTCGGCTGCCACGGCGCAGTCGTCCTGCTGGCCGAGCTCGCTGCACGCGGGATCCATCCCCGGATTGCCTTCGTCGGCGAGCCGACCAGCATGCGTCCCGTCTCGGCGCACAAGAGCAGCCAGCTCTTCCGCGTCAGCGTCAGGGGCATCGCCGCCCATTCCTCCATGACTTCCACCGGCGTCAACGCCATCGAATACGCGGCCAGGTCCATTGCCTTTATCAGGTCGCTCGCCGACGAACACCGGCTGTCCGGCCCGTTTGATGACACCTTTGTGGTCCCCTACACCACCGCCAACGTGGGCCTGGTCAGCGGCGGTGCGGCAGTGAACACCGTTGCTGAACACTGCGACTTCGACTTTGAGTTCCGGACCATTCCGGGTGAGGACCCGGCGACGGTGATCTCCTCTATCGAGGACCACCTGGCGCAGCTGCGGGCCGAAATCCAACAGGAGAACCCGGCCGCAGACATCCGGATGGTGCCACGGGGTACGGTCCCGGGGCTCAGCCCGGAAGGCCCGCGTGCCGCCCTGGAACTGGCCCAGCAGCTCAGCGGACACGCCGTCGAAGAGACCGTGGTCTACGCCACCGAGGCGGGACTTTTCCAGCGGGCCGGCATCGACACAGTGGTCTGCGGTCCCGGCAACATGGACCAGGGCCACACGGCCAACGAATACATCGAGCTGTCCCAGATCGCCGCGTGCGAGAGCTTTCTGCAGGCACTCTCCGCCCACCTCTCCCCAACCGAACGGACTGCCCAGCCATGAGCCATCAAACTGCCCCCAGCCTCGGTTCCGGTGACCAGGCTACCGGCCAGCGCCCGCCGGACACCCTGGCGCTGGAACAAAAAAATGCCCGAAAAGCCGTCGTCGCCGCCTCGATCGGCAACGGACTGGAGTGGTTTGACCTGATTGTGTACGGCACGTTCGCCGTCACCATCTCCAAGTTGTTCTTCCCCACCAGCAATGAAGCCGCATCACTGCTGTTGACCTTCGCCTCGTTCGGGGTGTCCTTCATCATGCGCCCGCTGGGCGGCATCATCATCGGCCGCTACGCCGACAAGGCCGGACGCAAGGCCGGCATGCTGGTGTCCATCCTGGTGATGTTTGTTGGCACCTTACTGATTGTGGTGGCACCCACGGCCGCAGCCATCGGGGTCACCGCCAGCATCCTGGTGCTGGTCGCCCGGCTGCTTCAGGGCTTCGCCACCGGCGGGGAATTCGGCACGGCCACGGCCTACCTGATCGAGTACGCGCCGAACCGGAAGGCGTTCTACGGCAGCTGGCAGGTGGCCACCCAAGGCGGCGGCATCCTGCTGGCCGGAATCTTCGGTTTTGTACTCAACTCCTACCTCAGCACCCAATCGCTCGAGTCCTGGGGCTGGCGGCTGCCGTTCATCTTCGCGCTGGCCATCGGACCCGTGGGCTGGTACATCCGGTCCAAGATGGAGGAAACCCCGGAGTTCCTCGCCACCGAAAAGTCCACTTCGCCGCTGCGGGAGACGTTCATCGGCAACGGCGGCCGGCTCTGGGCGATCGTGGGTGTTGTATCGCTGGGATCCGTGGGCGTCTACATTGCCCTCTTTATGCCCACCTATGCGATCGTGAACCTGGGGATGCCGAAATCCGTGGCCTTCCTCTCCACCTTGATCTTCGGTGTGGTGATGAGCCTGGGTTCGCCGTTCATCGGCATGCTGGCGGACAAAGTGGGCCCGGCCCGGGTGATGACCTGGGCTGCTGCCGGCACAATCGTCGTCGGCATCCCGGCGTTTATGCTCCTCATCGCCGCGCCGGCCCTGCCCACCATGGTCGTGGTGGAACTGGTGCTCTCGGTATTGGCCACCAGCTACTTTGCACCGCTGCCGGCCATTATGTCTTCGATGTTCCCGGCCCGCATCCGCTCCACAGGGCTTTCCCTCGGCTACAACATCGGCGTCACAGTCTTCGGCGGATTCGCGCCCTTTATCCTGACCTGGCTGATCGGCACCACCGGTTCCCTGCTGGTGCCCGGGTTCTACCTGGTGAGCATTGCGGTCCTCGCCGCCGTGAGCCTGACCATTGCGCGGAAGGTCTACCGCCAGGCCTGAGCACTACCTGCCCGGGCCTGGCCGGGACTATTTCGCGCCAAGGTGCAGTTATGGAATCGGAGCCGGAACCGGTTCCGGCTGCAACGCGCTTCGGCGCGGACGGGAAGAGACGATCACGTGAAAACAACACTTGCCGAGGGAGTCGGTTTCCGCTCCAAACGCGGGCCCATCCTGATAGCCCTGATGCTTTCGACCGGCCTGGTGGCGATCGACTCGACGATCGTCGCGACCGCCGTTCCCTCGATTGTGCATGACGTTGGCGGATTCACGTCCTTTCCGTGGCTCTTTTCCGCCTACCTGTTGGCCCAAGCCGTCTCGGTTCCCGTCTATGCAAAGCTCTCCGACATCGTGGGCCGCAAACCGATCATCCTGATCGGGATCGGGTTGTTCCTGCTCGGTTCGATCCTGTGCGGGCTCGCCTGGAGCATGCCGGCCCTCATTGCGTTCCGTGTGCTGCAGGGACTGGGCGCCGGGGCGGTCCAGCCGATGGCCATCACCATCGCCGGCGATATCTACACACTGACCGAACGGGCCAAGGTGCAGGGCTACCTGGCCAGCGTCTGGGCTATCTCCTCCGTGGTGGGTCCAACGCTCGGGGGCGTGTTTTCCTCGCTGGGCATCTGGCGGGGGATCTTCCTGGTGAACATCCCGCTGTGCCTCCTGGCCGGGTGGATGCTGATCCGGTCCTTCCACGAGGACATCGAGCGGGTGAAGCACCGCGTTGACTACTTGGGGGCGGGGTTGCTGACAGTCTCGCTCAGCCTGATCATCCTCGGCGCCCTCGAGGGCGGCCAGGCGTGGGCCTGGAACTCCGCGATCAGCATCGCCGTTTTTGCCGCCGGCGCAGTCTTGTTCGCAGCGTTTATCCTCGTTGAGCGGCGGGCAGCGGAACCGGTCCTGCCGCCGTGGGTGGTATCGCGGCGTCTGCTGGCGACGACGGCGATGATCTCCTTTGGCGTCGGAGCCATCATGCTGGGCCTCACCTCCTACGTGCCGACGTTCCTCGAAGGTGCCCTCTCCACCTCCCCGATCCTGGCCGGCTTGGCGCTGGCGGCGCTCACGATTGGCTGGCCGATAAGTGCTTCCCAGTCGGGCCGGGTCTATCTTCGGATCGGGTTCCGGCGGACCGCCATGATCGGCGTCGCGGTCACGGTCATCGGCGCAGCGGTGCTTGCCCTGACCGCCTCCACACCCAGCATTCTTTTAGTCGCCATAAGTTGTTTCATCGTCGGGCTCGGTCTTGGGCTGGTCGCGACCCCAAGCCTCATTGCCGCCCAGTCAAGCGTCGAATGGAACGAGCGCGGGGTAGTCACCGGCACCAATCTTTTCGCCCGCTCGATCGGCAGCGCCATCGGCGTGGCAGTCTTCGGGGCGGTTGCCAACGCGATCTACTCCGGCACCCCGGGCGGCAGCACGGATCCGCACACCATCGTCTCGGCCTCCGGGGCAGTGTTCCTCTCGGTGCTGGTCGGGGCCGTGCTCACGGTGATCGCCGTCATCGCCATGCCGGCCACCAGCCACAACGCAGGCTCAGCCGGGCAGCACCGCCGCGCCGAGGCAATCGAAAACTAGCCGGCGGCGTCGGTTGTCCCAGCTGGTCACGGGGCTGAAATACTGGGCCCATGATGCTCGCCGCACTGGACCTGCCCGGTGGACCCTTTACGATCCGGAAAGCCGAACCCTCCGACGTCGGCCCGATTTTGCGGCTCCTGGCGGACGACCAGCTCAGGGCCTCCACCGACTCGGCAGCGGCCGAGGCCCGGGGGCCGTACGATCGCGCCTTTCAAGCCATTGACGCCGATCCTGCGCAACTGCTGGTCGCCGTCGTGACGACTGATCGGGAGGTAGTTGGGACGATGCAGCTGACATTCATCCCCGGACTCGCCCGTGGTGGGGCGACTCGACTGCAGATTGAGGCGGTGCGGGTCCGGGCGGACCTGCGGAGCAACGGACTCGGCGGCGCCATGATCAGCTGGGCTGTCAACGAGGGCCGCCGGCGAGGCGCAAGACTGGTCCAACTCACGTCCGACGGCTCCCGGGTCGCGGCGCACCGGTTCTATCAGCGGCTTGGCTTCGAAGCGTCGCACCTCGGTTTCAAACTTATGCTCTGAGGGCCCGCTTCGAGTCTCTTAGCCGACCAGGCTCAGTACCGCCTGCGCGAACGCGTCCGGGTCCTCCTGCGGCACGTTGTGCCCAATGCCCGGAAGGACCCGGTGGCGGTAGGGGCCTGTGAAGTGCCCCCTGCCGGCTGCCGCCGCGGGGCCGCCGACGCCGTCGTCCCCGCTTTCGAGTATTACCGTTGGAACGCTGATCGACGGCTCCCGGGCGATCAGCTCCTCGAGCCCTTGGTACCGGGGGTCGCCGTCGACCAGCCCGTAGCGGTGGCGGTAGGAGTGGATGACAACGTCGACGAAGTCGGGGTTGTGCAGGCTCGGGGCGCTCGCGGTGAAGGCCTGCCGCGCACCATCCCAGCCGGGCGACCAGGTACGCCACAACAGCCCGCACAATTCCTCGCGGTTTAGTTCCAGCCCGCGGCGCCCCCGCTCCGAGTGGAAATAGTACTGATACCAGTAGCTTCGCTCCCATTCCGGGAGGGCAGGCTCGCCGGACCGGGCTAGGTTGTGCATGTTGTAGCCGCCCACGGAGACGAGGCCGGAAACCCGTCCGGGCTCCAGGGCCGCCACGACGCAGGCCGCCCGGCCGCCCCAGTCGTAGCCTGCCACGACGGCCTGGCCGATGCTGAGGGCATCCATAAAGTCGATGAGGTCCTGGCCGAGGGCGGCCTGTTGGCCCGAGCGGATGGTCGTGGGGTCGAGGAACCGGGTTGGACCGAACCCGCGGAGGTAGGGCGCGAGCACATACGCGCCCTGGCCGGCGAGGACCGGAGCGACGTCGTCGAAGGCCCTAACGTCATACGGGAATCCGTGCAGAAGGATGACCGGGGTCCCGCCCGGGTCGCCCGCGGACTCGTATCCGATGTCCAGGACGGGCGTCTGAACGCGGCCGGAGGATGAAAAGCTCATGGTGCCATTCTGGCCCCGGCGGGGCGTTGCCCCCGGAACCTGCCGTGGGCGCGCCTGCCTGCCGATGGGATCGGGGCGGAGCCACTGCCCCGTCGGAGTTCTCCTGCTGCCCGTGGAGTTATATGCGCCCCTTGAGGATCAGGTTCCAGTACATAAACGGAAGCCCGTAGCGCTTCAGCAGCCACATGTCGCTGCGTTCCTTCGTGGTGTCTATGAACGGAATGCTGGGGGCGGGCTGCAAAGTGTAATCAAACTCCGCCAGCAGCATTTTCCCCCGCGCCGTGGTCAGCGGGCAGGAGGAGTACCCACCGTACTGGGCGGCCGCGGCCTCCCTTCAATGTCGGCCAGCAGGTTCTTCACCAGCACCGGGGCCTGCTTGCGGATCGCAGCGCCGGTCTTCGAGTTCGGTGTAGACCCCGCGTCGCCCAGGGCAAAAACTTCCGGGTACCGCTTGTGTTGCATGGTGTGCTTGTCAACGTCCACGTAGCCGGCGGGGTTGGCCGGGTCCGCCAGCGGGGTGCGCTTGAGCCAGTCCGGCGCAGACTGCGGCGGCACAACGTGGAGCAGGTCGTAGTGCAAGGATTCCTGGGAGCCTGCCGCATTGTCCTTAATCACTGCCACGCCAGCGGCCGGGTCCACAGAGGTCATCTCGCTGTTGAAGCGGACTTCGATGCCGTACTTGGCCACCACCCGCTCAAGCTCATCGGCGAACACCTTGACCCCGAACATACCCGGCGTCGGCAGAACCATCACGACCCGGATCTTGTCCAGCACCCCCTGCTTTTGCCAGTAATCGGCGGCCAGGTACGCAATTTTCTGCGGCGCGCCGGCACACTTTATCGGCCCCGAGGGCTGGGTGAAAACGGCCGTTCCGGACTTCAGGTTCCTGATCATGTCCCAGGTCTTTGGTGCCAAGTCGAAGCGGTAGTTGCTGGAGACGGTCGGCGACTCCAGGGCCTGGGCCATGCCCGGAATCTTGTCCCAGTCCAACTGGATGCCGGGACAGACCACCAGATAGTCATAGGTGACGGATCCGCCGGACGCCAGTGCGACGCTTCGCCGCTCAGGGTCAATATCCGTCGCGGCGTCCTTGATCCACGCAACTCCCTGCGGCATTACGGTTGCCTGTGGACGGACCGACTCCGTCTGGCTGGCCGAACCGCCTCCCACCAGGGTCCATAACGGCTGATAGTAGTGGTGCTCGCTCGGCTCAATCAGGCCGATATCAGTCCGGCCAGCATGGCGGAGCCGGGCGGCGACACTCAGTCCCGCATTGCCGCCTCCGACGATCAGGATCTCGTGATGCATAGTCATGGATAAGGCGCCTCTCTCGAACCGGGCGTCGCTTCAGCGCGGACGCCGTTCTCTTCGTGTTGCTACACACTGTGATGCCAACCACTCTATACCCTGGGGGGTATTTTTTGCATAGCTTCACCAGAGGCGTGAACCGGAAGATCCTCCCGGCCTGATCCGGGGCCGCTGCGGGCGCCTACGCCTGCCTGACGATATCGACCGAGATCTCCACCGCCGGAGCGGCCCCCTGTTCTCCAGCCAGTGAATGGTGTTCCCGTCCTCGGGCCAACCCATTCCCGGGCCATAGTCCGTGGCCGCTCCATTGCGATGGTCGGTGATGGTTCCTTGCAGGATGTAGACCATGCCGGGCCGGTCTTTATGGTCATGCACAGGGCCGAAGACGCCTCCCGGCTCGATGGTCACCATCCGCATCCGGAGCAGGCGTCCTGCCATGCCTTCGATCTCGGGCCCCAGGTCAACCGTTCCCAGCAGCTGCGCCGCAACACCTTTTGTCTTCGGTGCCGCCTGCTCTTCGCTCATGGTGCTCTCCTCTGTCCTTGCTGTTCCGCCCGCCGGCACCCGGAGTCTGCACGGCTACGGCAAGGACCTCTCGGCCCGGGCGACGGACTGTTGGCTGTATTAGCTGGTCTACTCCGAAAACGGTTCCTGCATCAAGACCGCCTGCCAAGGAAAGGAACCGCCTCCGGCGCGTGGCCGGAGGCGGTTCCTGGGGGTGCTGTGTTGAGGACGCGCAGGGACTCCGCGAGGGTGCCTACCTCTCGTCGTCCCTGCCGTGCTTTTCGTCATCGTCGTTCCTTTTTTGTGATGGAGGCGACGGCGCCGGTGTTTTCGTCGAGCAGGACCTTGCCGGTGCGCTGCTTGTGGAAGTTGAACATCTCGTTCAGCGAGCCGGCCGCGGAGTCGGCGGAAGCGTCACCGATCCGTCCGGTCTGCCAGTTGTCCTCGATGAAGCGCAGGATCGAGGTTTGATCGGTCTCGGTGTGGTCTACGAAGTTCTTCTTTGCGTACGGGGAGATGATCACGAGCGGCTGGCGTGGGCCGGGTCCGCAGCGGTCAGCGTAGCCGCCCGCCAGCGGAACTCCGCTGGCGGCGGCGTCCGTGCACCAGGCGGCGTCGTCTTCAGTGTTGGAGGAGTTCTTCACCTTGGCGGCGACATGGTCGTACCAGCCGTCCGAGTCGTCGTAGGCGAGCACCACGGCCGTATCCTCCCAGTTCTTGGAATTCTGGATCTGGTTGACGGTGCTGGTAATGAAGTTCTGCTCGTCGATGGGGTCGGAGTAGGCGGCGTGGCCGTCCTGGTACATGCCCGCCTTTAGGAAGGACACGGCGGGCATGTTGTCGGTGTTGACCACCGTGTTGAACGCCGTGAGGTCGTACTGGTGGTTGGCCTGGCCGTTGTGGCCAATTTCCGCGTCCGACGCCGGGGCGACGTGGTGCGGGTTGGCGGTGGAAGCGTAGTACTGGAACGGCTGGTGGTGCGGGGAGTAGTCCACGACGTCGGCGCCCGCGGCGTTGGTGTGGCTGGACAGGCACGATGCAGGTGTGCTCCCGGACGCCGGGGTGGTGGGCGCGAAGCCGCCCTGGAACCAGCCCCAGGACGTGCCGTTGGAGTTAAGTAGGTCGCCGATGTTCTTGCCGTCTAGGCCGGCCAGGTTGTTGGTTTTGGCGTGGCTGTTGTTGGAGCAGTCGTCGTAGACCGGGTCCGGGTCGTTGATGATGGTGCCGACGCCCTTCGCGTCCGGCCGGCGGACGGTGTAGTCGCTGGCCGCCGGTTTAACGGGCTGGCCGGCCGCCGTGTATTCGGTGGCTCCGTGGGTCTGGCCGGAGACCAGGTTCAGCACACCCGGAGTGGACGGTCCGAAGACGGTGCTGAAGTGGTTGTCGCTCATGGCGTAGTTCTGGGCGTAGTTCCAGATGCCGGTGACGGTGTTTCCGTCGTAGTAGTCCATTGTCAGCCCGCTGCGGCCGTACTGGTTGGTGCCGCAGGCGTCCCGGCTGGTGAACTCAACAAACTTGTCCATCAAGCCGCCGTTGTATGCCTTTTGCTCGGCGCCATAGTTGTGGTCCTGGTCGCAGGTGACGGCCTGCATGGGCGAGAGGCGGGCCGGCTGGGCAGTATTGGGGTTGTTCGGGGCTAGCAGGCCCGCGGTGGCCAGGGTGTCGATTTTCTTGGGCGTGCTCTTGGCGGCAGTGAAGGTGGCCGCCGGGGTGCCGGTGCCCTGTTGGGTTTCGCCGGGAATGTTCGCGGCCTCCGGGTAGGTGGCGAAATAGTGGTCGAAGGAGACGTTTTCCTGAAAAATCACCACCACATGTTTGATCGGGGTCGCGGTTTCAGCGTGCTTATCTCCGGCCGAGGCCGGGGCGGCGCCGACGCCGATCAGGCCGGCTGCCAGCGTCGACGCGGCCAGAGCCGCGGCGCCGGTGACGGCGGCGAGGCGTTTTCGGGTGGAGCGTGCTGGATGAGGCATAGGGTGTCCATTCATTTATAGGAGGTGCAAGGGGCTTACTCGGTTGCGGTGATGGTGGCCTCGTAGCTGAGGATTTCGGTGCCGTTGCCCTCATCGCCGTTGTCGGGAGCCACCCTCATGGTGAGGTGGTCGCCGTCGGCGGTCATTTTGAACGGGTTACGCGTCGCCGCGTGACCGGCGGTGGACCACTGCTGGAAGGGGACGTCGCGGAGTACACTGCGGGACTTGAGGTCGATCATCGCCATTCCGCCGAGTTCGTAGCTTGCGTCGGCTCCGCCGGACTGCGTGGTCTGGGGAGGTTGGTGATCCCGCCGCAGAGCATTTTTGAGTTCGGCACGTACTGGCAGTCCTGGTAGTCGATGAAGTAGTTCGGGTTCTGCCAGCTAGCGAGCTGCCGGCCGTGCAGGTCCCATTCGGCGAAGCGTCGCGACCCCCAGGTGTTGCCGACGAGGCGGCCCGTCTGCTTGTCCATCACGATGCCGCCAAAGTGGTCCTTGACCTCGAATTGCTTGTGCACCTCGAGGCTGCTCGCGTCCACCCGGTACACGATGGCGCTGCTGTTGGGCCGGTACTGGGCAACCGGCACCCAGACGTTGGTGCCGTCGAAGTCGATGCCGCCGGGGTGGTACATGTCGCCCTCGCCAAGGATGATGTCCTTCTGGAGGTTCCCGGCGTTGTCCATCACAAACAGGTGGCCGACGCCCTTGCCGGGCGTACGGTCAAAACCGTCCTGTGTGGCGGGCAACTTTGTGGTCGGTTCCAGGATCTGGACAGCCGAGAGGAAAATGTGGTCCTCACTGAAGGCGATTCCTTCGGTGTGGTACGTGGGAAAGTTCAACTTCAGCTTGCCGGTCTGCTGCCAGGCTGTGGCACGGTCGACGCCGCTGAACGCCTCGGACAGTGCCGTGTCAGTTACGTGGTGGCTGCCGGCGCCGCCCCCGCCGTGCTGATCGTTGCTGCCGGCGGCCTGGGCGGCCGCAGTGCCGCCGATTGCGGCCGCTGTCAGGACGATGGCTGCGGCGGCCGTGAGGATGCCTCGGGTGCGAGTCGTGCTCATGGGGGAGCCTCTCAAAGGGTGGATCTCAACAGGACCCCGCCAACCTACTCAGTGGTAATGAACCCATTGTGGAGTGGCAGTGAACGGCAGGGATCGGCGATTGGCCAGTATCCGGGCCGTACAGCAGCCGGAAACACAAAAGCAGGAACCGGGAGTCCTTCCGGTTCCTGCTTTTGTGCCGTGCATCAACGGCTGGAGCCGAGGGCTGCCCGCGCCTCCTCTTTGCGTTCAGCGAGTTCCTTGCGCGCCACCAGCGCCTCGTCCTGGCTGACGGCGACGAATCGGGTGGAGGTCCCGGGGGCGGCACGGGCAACCAGATCCATGTCGGCGCTGATGACGGTTCCCACCATGGCGTAGCCGCCGCCGGAGACAGCATCGCGATGCAGGATGATGGGCTGGGTACCGCCGGGAATCTGGATGGAGCCGACGGCGTAGCCGGCGTCCACAATGTTGGACGGATCGGAACCGGCCCCAAAAGGCTGCTCGCGCTCTATCCATTTCACGCCGGGGCCGGAGTACCGCAAGCCCATCCGGTCAGCCACCGGGGTCACTTTCCACTCGCCGTTCAGGAGGTTGTCCAGTCCTTCGGCGGTGAGGCGGTGGTCGTACAGGCCAAGGACTATCCTGACTTCCTGTTCTTTTGCGAACCCTGGACGGAATTCTTCCGGAATCGTGTCGCCGTTGGGTACAGCACCGCCGTTCAGCGGAATTCCGACCGGAACCTGGTCGCCGGCCTCCAGCTTGCGGCCATGGAAGCCGCCGATCGCGCCCAGGCTGTAGGTGGACCGGCTGCCGAGCACCTCGGGAACGTCGACGCCGCCCTGGACAGCGATGTAGTAGCGCGTCCCGCCGCGGATAACCCCAAAGCTCAGCTCATCTCCGGCGCCCAGCCGCAGCCGCGTCCACTGGGGGCGGGCTTCGCCGTTGACTTTCACCTCCACTGGAGCCCCGGTGATGGCGACGACGGCGTCCTCGCCGGTGGTCAGCACCGGGCCGAGATACGTGCATTCCAGGACTGCTTCCCGGGCGGTGTTGCCTACCAGGGCATTGCCAAGTTCGGCAGAGTACTGGTCCATGGATCCGCTCTGCGGGATGCCCACGTTGTAGTGGCCGGTGCGGCCCTGGTCCTGGACCGTGGTGGCAAGCCCGGGGTTCTTGATATTAAATGCCATTGAGGGCCCCCATAAGTTCCTGGTTGTACGCTTCGGGATGGGCCAGCGCCTTGGACACATCGAATGTCACGGGCGCCTGCCGGTAGCGGAAGGTCCCCGCCGAGATCTCGGCCTGGATGGTGTTGTATTCGGCTTCGGTGACCGGCTTGAACTTCACGATGTCGCCCGGCCGGAAGAAGACCATAAAGTCCTTGAAGTCAGCCAGTGCCTGGGCCGGATCGAAAATCGGCGCGGCGGCTACCCCGAACATCTGGTAGCCCCCGGCACCCCGCACGGAGTAGATGCAGCCGAAGCAGCCGCCGTGGCCCACCGTCAGCTTGGGCGTATCGGTGCGGGGACTCAGATACTTTGGCACTTCCAGCTGCTTGTCCTGCTCAACTAGCTGGAACAGGAACGGCAAGCCGGCGACGAATCCAACCATGGTGACAAGCCACGGCTGCTCATGATGGCGCTGGATGAATTCGGCGGCGTCCTTGAGGTTGTTGACCTTTGCTGCGTAGTCGATGTCCGTGCCGTCCGGCTCCTGATGGAAGCCTTCGCGGAACCGCCCGGCCACCTCTGCGGTGAAGGGATCGTCGTACCAGACCGGGACTTCGACGATCCGGGTTTCCAGGGCCCGATCCTCCTGATGGGACAGGTCCCCTTCAATCGTCCGGACGGTCTTTTCCAAGGTCGACGGCGGCAGGACGTCAGGATCGAACCGCACCAGCAGCGAAGCGTTGGCAGGACAGACATCCACGATGCCCGGCAATTCCATGGCTGAAAGCTTCGCGGCAATGGACATCACCTTGAAATTGGCGGCCAGGCTCATGGACTCCGAAACTTCAACGAACAGGAATTCGTCCCCGCCCCAGGTGTAGCGAGCCTCCGGTACTGCAGGTGCGGGGCTATTCATGGCGCCTCCATTAGATCGGCAACGGTTTCTATGAACTTCGAGTGGTGGCTGACCGCGGCGAATTCGGGCCTGGCCAGCAACAGCTTGTGCACCGGGATCGTGGTTTTGACCCCTTCGATCACGGTCTGGTCCAGCGCAGCCAGCATGGCCTCAATGGCGGAGTCGCGGCTTTCCGCATGGACTATCAGCTTGGCAAGCATCGAGTCGTAGTAAGGGCTGACCGTGGATCCGGCCTCGACGCCGGTGTCCACCCTGATGCCGCCGCCTGCGGCCCAGTCCAAGGCGGTGATGAGGCCGGGGCTGGGGAAGAAGTTGTTCTCCGGGTCCTCGGCGTTAATGCGGCACTCGATGGCGTGGCCGGCAAACGTGATGTCCTCCTGCCGCAAGGACATCTCACCGGTGAATGCGATCAGCAGTTGTTCGCGGATCAGATCGACGCCCGTGATTTGCTCGGTGATCGGGTGCTCAACCTGAATTCTGGTGTTCATTTCGATGAACGCAGCTTCATGATTGACCGGGTCGTAGAGGAACTCGACTGTTCCGGCGCCGCTGTAGCGGCATTCGCGGGCGAGCTCCACGGAGGATTCCCGGATTCTTTCCCGGACAGTGTCCGGGAGGTCCGGCGCCGGAGCCTCTTCAATGACCTTCTGCGAACGCCGCTGCATGGAGCAGTCCCGGTCCCCGAGATGGATGAACCGCGTTCCGTCGCCGAGGATCTGTACTTCTACGTGCCGGGCGTGCTGCACAAAACGTTCCAGATAGACTGTCGGGTCCCCGAATACGGAGGCCGCTTCGCCGCGCGCGATCTCGATGGTGTCCAGGAGCTCATCTTCGCTGTGCACAAAGCGGATACCCCGTCCGCCGCCGCCGGCGGAGGCTTTGACGACGAGCGGATAGCCGACCCTGCGGGCGACCTCCACGGCGTCGGCATCGGGCTCCAGGGGTCCGTCCGACCCCTGGAGGACTGGGACGCCCGCTTTGCGGGCGGATTCCCTCGCCAAGGACTTGTTGCCCATCATTTCGATCGCGTCGGCATCCGGCCCCACCCAGATCAGGCCAGCAGCTGCGACCTTACGGGCGAATACCGCGTTCTCGGAGAGGAACCCATAGCCAGGGTGGACAGCATGGCAGCCGGCGTCCAGCGCCGCAGCGATGATGGCGTCCTGGTTCAGGTAGCTGGCGGGGGCAGGAGCCGGACCCACCACAATCACGTGGTCGGCCGTCCGGGCAGCCAGGGACTCGACGTCGGCTTCGCTGGCAGCCAGGACCGTCTCGATTTCCATTTCACGGGCGGTTCGGGCAATCCGCACCGCGATCTCGCCGCGGTTGGCGATCAGCAGTTTCCTCATGGCTATCCTTCCCGGATGATAACGACGGCGTCGCCCGGGTTGACCATGTCGCCTTCCTTGACTTCAAAGGATTCCAGTGTTCCGGCGACATCGGACTGGATTTCGGTGAACTGCTTCATGATCTCGATAATGCCCAGGGTTTGTCCTACCTCGATGGTGTCGCCCTCATTGGCGAAGGGTGGCTTGCCCGGACCGGGCTTGCGGTAGAAGATGCCGGGAAGCGGGGAAATGATGGTTGCCACGGGGTGCTCTCTTTCGGGAAGTTGGATACTACGGTTCAGGCCAGGACCGCACGAACGGCGCCGGCCACTGCAACGGAGTTGGGCGCGTCGGAGTGGACGCAGACGCTGCGGAAGGTGATGTCCAGTTCGGTTCCGTCAACGGCCAGGACGGGCCGTCCGGCCAGCGCCCCGCGCACCCGCGCGGCGGCGGCGTCGGGGTCGGTGGGAGCCGGGCGGCGCTGGATCAGCAGCTCCCCGGACGGACCGTAATTGAGGTCAACGTAGAGTTCGGGCACGAACTCGACGCCCATGGCCCGGCACACGGTTTCGTGGGCCGTCCCAGCAAGTCCGAAAAAGGGGACGCCGAACTGCGACGCGGTTCCGGCGGCGGCCTGCATCAGTTCCTCGTCGCCGGCCAGCATTCCGTACAGGGCGCCATGGGGCTTGATGTGGTTCAGTTCCAGCCCGTGCTTGGCGAGGAACGCAGCCAGGGCACCGGTCTGGTAGAGGATGATCGACTCGACTTCACCGGGGCTCATGGTCATACGGCGGCGTCCGAATCCGACCAGGTCAGGGAGGCCCGGGTGCGCACCGACGGCCACGCCGTGCTCTGCGGCCAGCGCAACGGTCCGGTTCATCACGTCCGGATCGCCCGCGTGGTAGCCGCAGGCCACATTGGCGACGTCGATGATCCGCATAAGTTCTTCGTCGTTGCCGAACTCGTGGAGGCCCACGCCTTCGCCCATGTCGGAGTTCAGGAGCACCCGGCTTGGAGGGTAGGCGGGGGTGTCGGGAGTCACATTGCTTTGCATGGGTGTAACGCTACTCAGCATCTGGGCTTACGGATATTGTGCAGCTCGCTGAATTTGATTCCCTCACTTATGCTTACCGCACTAGCCGAAGATCTTGAGCCTGCCGTTCCTGGAGGATCCTTGCGAATTTCAGACCTGGTCGGAGACCCCTGACCTCAACATCCGCCTTCGTGTTCCGGGCGGCGCCGGACGGCTGGCCAGGCCCATCACCTGGTGCGCCCCTACCGAGCACATGGACCCCACGCCGTTCCTCAGCGTGAATGCCCTGGTGCTGACCAACGGCATGGGCCTGAACGTTACAGACTTCAGGATCTGGGACGCCTACGTGGAACGGCTGGTCGCCGTCCCGGTCTCCGGACTGGCGTTTGGGCTGGGCGCCGCGCACCGCGAGCTGCCGGCCGGCCTGGTCCGGGCCTGCGAGACCCATGGCTTGCCACTGCTGGAACTCCCGCCGGAAGTGCCGTTTGTGCTGATCATGCGCCACGTGGACCGGGTGATCGCCGCCGAGCGCTACGAGGAGTTGCGCAAGGGCTGGGAGCTGGCGGATGAATGCACCCGGTTGGCCGCCGACGGGCATTCCCTGGCCGAGGTTCTGGAGCGGGTGGCGGACGCCGTCGACGCCAGGGTAGCGGTGATCGATCAAAATGCCTTTGAGCTCGTCGCCGCGGGCACGGCTCATGGCGGGACCACCCGGACCGCGCTTCGGCTGCCCAGCGGTGAATCCGCTCAATTCCGGCTGGCCATTGAGGGTATCGGGAGCAATATCGTCCTGCAGCCGATCCTGGGTCCGGTGGCTGCCGTCATTGGAATGCAGCTGAGTTATACGCTCGGGTCGCATTCGCCACTGCATTCCGTCGAAGCCGCGCGGTTTATGGAGGCCCTCTACGAGGATCGCGGTGATCCTTCTACCCCGCTGCGCCGCTATGCCCTCGAATCCGGCTGCGATCCCGACGGCGACTGGGACACTGTGCTGGTCGGAAGTTCCGGCGAGGTGGCGCCCGCCAGGCTTCGTGCCATCGCCTGGCGAGCCCGTGTGGGCTTGCAGGGCGCCTACGGCACTGTCAGGTTTATGGAGGAGTCCGGGCTCACCACATTGCTGCTGCAGCATCGGCACGGACCTGCTGACCTGCTCGCTGCCGTCCGTGAGTTCTTTGTGGATGCCCCGGAATTGTCCGTCATCGTCGCGGAATCCGCGAGCCTTGGCGAACTGCCGCTGACTCTGCAGCTGGCCCGGCGTCAGATGGGGCGGCCCGGGGTCCATCACGCGCCGCCGGCCGATCTCGCCGGCATAGTGCAGGGGCTGCCCAGCCCTGGTCTGGTGGCAATGTGCCAGCGGCTTCTGGCACCCTTGGCCGCCGACGGTGGTGGCGCCCTGCACGAGACCTTCGACGCCTACCTCCGCCACAGCGGAAATTCCGCCAGGATCTGCGATGAGCTTTTTATCCACCGAAACACCCTCAGCTACAGGCTGCGGAAGATCGAGGCGCTCCTGCAGCTGGATTTGACCGACGGAGAGGTCCGGGCCACCTGCATGCTCGCTCTGAGCATCGTTGCCTCTTTGAAGGTCGACGCAAAGCTCGTCTAGTCCGGCGACGGCGGCCGCGCGGAGGACCCCGCACCGTTGGCGAGTCGTTTCTGAACTGGTTTAGGCGCTGCTTTCCCGGACGCACAAGGTCGGCACCAGCTTCACGGACTCGACGTGTGCGCCGTCGAGCACGCCCTTCAGCAGCTGCACCGCCGTACGTCCGATATCCAGCATGGGCGAGCGGACGGAGGACAGCGGAATGGGCAGCTCCGCGGCCAGTGACGTGTCATTAAAGCCGACCACTGCCACATCGGTACCGACGGTGAGCCCATGGGACCGCAGCGCTCCCATGGCCCCGATCGCGGCGAAGTCATTGACGGCGAAAAGCGCCGTCGGGCGGGGACGGCAGTGCGTCAGGATGGTCTCGGCCGCTTCACGGCCCCCGGCAGTATCGAACCGGGACCACACCACGGCGTTCCCGGGCAGCTTTCCCCCAGCGAACGCCAGCGGTCGACGAAACCGGCCGTCCGGTCGACAGCCGTGCTGGCGTACGGCTCGCCGGCGATCACCGCGACATTTCGGTGCCCGGTCTTCCACAGGTGCTCGGCCACAAGCTCCCCGCCCAGGACGTCGTCGCAGGTGGCCGCCGGGTAGCCCGGGACGCGGCGGTTCATCAGCACAAACGGCACCTTCCGGTCGGTCAGTTCCACCAGCAGCCCGGTGTCCAAATGGGCGTCACCGATGATCAACCCGTCCACCCGCCGGGCGAGCATGGTGTCCGTCTTGCGTCGTTGTTCCTCCGGGTCATCGCGCGAGTTCATCACAAATGTCGAATAGCCCAGTTCCGCCGCGGCCTCGTCGATGCCCTCGTACATGATTGCCAGGACAAGGTCCGAGAGCCGGGGAACAATTACGCCCATAAGCCGGGTCCGCCGTGTCCGCAGGCCAGCCGCCTGGGGGTCGGGGGAGTAGCCGCGCTTCCGCGCCAGGTCACGCACCCGCTCGGCCGTCGCCACGGAGGCGGCCCCCGCGCAACGTCAGTGCCCGAGTGCAGGATCCGGGACACTGTCGACGGGTGGATCCCGAGCTCGTTGGCAAGATCCTTCAGCGTGACGGCCCGGCCATCGCCTGCGGCTTCTTTCATTGGTTCCCCCTGGCTCGGCTCAAAAAGGCGTCATCACCAAGACTGCCCGAAAACGTGCGTATCTCTGATTCGTGAGCTCTTGACGTGCCGCACATCACATTCTATAGTCATCTCACCGGCTAACCCAATCGATTGGGTACCGAGCAGGCCGGAAGCAGGCGGCACAGTGTTTACACCCTCGAAACACCCGGAAGCATTTAGCCGAAACATCGCGGGGATAACTTTTTAGCCAACTACCCAATCGATTGGGTGCGCATCAGGCATCAGGCGCTTAACTAACGGAGTGGAAATGACTGTCACAGACATGCAGGGCCCCCACGTGGTGCTGTTGGCCACGGGAGGAACAATTTCCTCCCGTGCGGCCGAGGCCGGGGGTGCCGCTGTGGCGTCGGACACGGGCGAGCAGGTGTTCGCCAGCATGGGGATTCCGGCCCGGCATCCGGTCCGTGTGGTGGATGTTTTCCGGAAAGGTTCGTACCTGCTGACAGTTGAGGACATGATCGCCATCTGCGCCAAGGTCCGGCAGGCCCTTGCCGACCCGCAGGTCCTGGGAATTGTGGTCACCCACGGAACGGACACCATGGAGGAGACCGCCTACCTGATGGACCTCACCCACGATGATCCCCGGCCAGTCGTCTTTACCGGAGCGCAGCACCCCGCCGACTCCCACGCCCCGGACGGTCCCGACAATCTCGCACGCGCGATTGCCGTCGCCGGCTCCCCGCAGGCGCATGGAAAAGGCGTACTGCTCGCCTTCGCCGGGACCATCTACCCCGCGGCAGGAGTCCGGAAGAGCCACACAACGAGGCTCGATGCCTTCGCCAACCCGGACTTCGGCACGGCAGGATCGGTATCCGGTTCAGGCGACGTCAGCCTCGAGCGTGCCCGGCCCGCATACGACCCGTTTCCCTTGCCGGGACCGGCGGCCGGTTCACCCCGCGTGGACCTCATCGCCGCTTACCCCGGGTCCGACGCGACCCTGTTGCGGGCCAGCCTCCAGGCCGGGGCGGCGGGCATAGTGCTCCAGGGGACGGGTACTGGCAATGCCAACCGCACGATGTGTCGGGCGGTAGTGGACGCCAGCGCTGCCGGCGTCGTGGTGGTGACGAGCACGAGGGTGGAGGCCGGCGCCGTTGTGCCCAGGTACGGCGACGGCGGCGGTGAAGATCTGCGCGCCGCAGGTGCCATTTCCTCCGGCCTGCTCAGGCCATCCCAGTCCCTGGTCCTGCTCAGCCTGCTGCTCAGGCTCGGTACTCCCCAGCACCGCATTGCGGAAACTTTCGCCCTCCGGGGCAAGGTCCCTTGACCGTTACCGCACCGAACCAAACCCCAATAACCAAAACCCAAGAAAAAAGCGCAGTGAAAGGTTGATCTCATGACTAAGGACATCCAAGTCGCGTTCGGCGTCGACGTGGACGCCGTTGCCGGAATGCTCGGCTCCTACGGAGGCGAAGACTCCCCGTGTGATATCTCCCGCGGCCTGTTCAGCGGGGAAGTCGGCGGCCCGCGCCTCATCCGTCTTTTTGAGAAGTACGGACTTCCCGCCACATGGTTCGTACCCGGTCACTCGATCGAGACGTTCCCGGAGCTGACCCGGATGATCGTGGACGCAGGCCACGAAATCGGCGTGCACGGGTACTCGCACGAGAACCCCATCGCCATGACCCGCGAGCAGGAGACGGCCATCCTGGACCGGTCCATCGAACTCATCGAAAAGGTCTCCGGCCGCCGCCCCACAGGCTATGTCGCACCCTGGTGGGAATTCTCCGGGGTTACCAACGAGATCCTCCTGGAACGCGGGATCAAATACGACCACTCCCTGATGCACCGCGACTTTGAGCCCTATTACGTCAGGGTCGGCGACAGCTGGAAGAAGATCGACTACACCAAAGACGCCGAAACCTGGATGGAACCGCTGGTCCGGGGGCGCGAAACCGACCTCGTGGAGATCCCGGCCAACTGGTACCTCGATGACCTGCCTCCCATGATGTTCATCAAGGCATCGCCAAACTCGCACGGCTTCGTCAGCCCCCGGGACATCGAACAGATGTGGAAGGACCAGTTTGATTGGGTCTACCGCGAAATGGACCAGGCGGTCTTCACCATGACCATCCATCCGGACGTCTCCGGCCGGCCCCAGGTCCTGCTGATGCTCGAACGCCTTATCGAACACATCAACTCACACGAGGGCGTCAGCTGGCACACATTCGACCAGATCGCGGACTCCTTCCTCACTCGCAGCCCCCGAAAGGAAAACCAGTAATGACCATCCAGCAGCCCGCCGTCGATCTGACGCAACCCGCACCCGATGAGAAACGCCGTTTCCCGGTCTTCTCAAGCGCCACACCACCACCGCCACCGTGCTTGCCCTGTTTGCGTGGACAATTGCCGTTTTCGATTACGGTCTTTTTGGCACCCTCCTGCCGGCCATGCAGGAGGAGTTCGGCTGGAGCGCGACCGAAGCATACGCCATCAACACCTGGATCGCGGTTGGCACCGCGATCGTTTGCTTCGGCATTGGACCTGTTATTGACCGGCTCGGCCGCCGCAAGGGCATGATGGTCACCATCGGCGGCACGGCCGTTGTCTCCGGTCTGACGGCCCTGATTCCGACCGGAATCCCGTTCCTGAGCAACGGACTGCTGGTGCTGGTCCGTTCCTTCGGCGGCCTCGGATTCTCGGAGCAGGCAGTCAACGCGACCTACATGAACGAGGTCTACCAGGTCACCGAAGTCGCCGATAAGCGCAAGCGCCCCGGATTCCACTACTCCTTCATCCAGGGCGGCTGGCCGCTGGGCTTCCTGCTCGCCAGTGCCCTCGCACTGGCCTTCCTGCCGACCCTCGGCTGGCGCGCCCTGTACCTCATGGCCACGGTTCCGGCGGCGATCATCGTGTGGGTTATTGCCAAAAAGCTCAAGGAGACACCACAGTTCGAACTGCACCACAAACTGACCGAGCTCGAGAAGGGCGGACAGTCCGAGGAGGCCCACGCCCTGGCCCACGCCTACGGCGTCGAACACTCTTCGGCAGCTCCGCTGAAGCGAATCTGGGAACCGCAGCTGCGCCGGAACACCATCGTCTTCTCGCTGGCCTGGATCTTCAACTTCTTCGGCATCACCATCTTCAGCGTCCTCGGCAGTTCCGTGCTGAAAAACGCCAAAGGCGTGGAACTCTCGGATGCCTTCTGGATGTTGATCGTCATCAACCTGCTGGCGTACTTCGGCTACGTCTTCCACGGCTGGTTCGGGGACAAGATCGGCCGCAAGCGGACCATCATCGGCGGCTGGATCCTCTCCGGCATTTCCTTCACGATTATGCTCAGCCCCATCGCCACGAGCCCGGTCATGATCATCATCACCTACGGCGCAGGTCTGTTCTTCCTGGTCGGCCCGTACGCTGCGATCCAGTACTTTATGGCTGAGTGCTACCCCGTCAGCTGCCGTGCCACGGGTACCGCGTTCATCGGTGCGATGAGCCAGCCCGGCACCATCATCGGCGGCGCTATCTTCACCGCAATTGCCGCCGGAAGCGGCACCAGCACCGCGGCCGTCTGGGTCGGTGCGCTGGGAACACTGATCTCCGGTCTGCTGATGATCGCCGCGAAACCGCCGGCAGCTGCCCTGCTCGAGGACCACCCGCACGAGGTTGCCGCATGACAGCGGGAAAGGTCGCGATAATCACCGGGGCGGCCAGCGGAATCGGACGCGCGCTAGCCGTCTACTACGCCGGACACGGGGTGCGGTCGGTTATCGGAACCTTTCCCGGCGACCCGCACGACCCGACGGAAACCCTCCGCCTGGTGCATGCGGCAGGGGGTGCGGGCGTCATCCACGAAGTGGATGTCCGCAGCACCCCCTCCGTCGATGCGTTCGCCGAACGCGCGGTCCAGGAGTATGGCCGGCTGGACTACGCGGTGGCCAACGCGGGAATCCTGCGCAACTCGCCCCTGGGCCAAATGACCGACGAACGCTGGGAGGACATGCTCGACGTCGACCTCACCGGGGTGCTGCGGACCCTCCGGGCAGGGTCCGCAAGAATGACCGAGGGCGGAGCAATGGTTGCGGTGTCCTCGATTGCCGGCGGAGTCTACGGGTGGGAGGAACATGCCCACTACGCTGCCGCCAAGGCCGGTGTGCTCGGGTTTATCCGCAGCGTGGCCGCCGAGCTGGGACCGCACGGCATCCGCGCCAACGCCGTCATCCCCGGGCTGATTGAGACGCCCCAGTCCCTGGACCCGGTGAATTCGCTGGGACCCGAGGGCCTGCAGCGCGCCGGGCGGGAGATCCCCTGGGGCCGGGTCGGCCGGCCCGAGGAGGTTGCCAGCGTGATCGGCTTCCTGACCTCCGATGACTCTGTTTACGTTACCGGCCAGTCGCTGATCGTCGACGGCGGCCTCACCATCAAGATGCGTGCCTGAGAGGTATTGGAGGGAAAGCATGAACAACACTGACACCTCCCCTAGGGCGTCGGGCCGGGCTGTGGTGGTTACGGGCGGAGCCAGCGGCATCGGCAAGGCCATCGCCGAAGCCTTTGCCGCCAACGGAGACAGAGTGGCTGTCCTGGACCGGTCCGGCGCGGCGGGAACTGTCGCCGTCGACGTCTCAGATGAGGCAAGCGTAAAAGCCGCTTTTGCGGCAGCGCGCTCGCAGCTCGGCAGCATCGACATACTCGTCAACAGCGCGGGCCTGCTGACCGAATCACGGCTGGAAGACATGACCCTGGCCATGTGGAACGAAACGGTTTCCGTTGACCTGACCGGGGTCTTCCTCTGCTGCCGTGAAGTCGTGGGGAGATGCGGCAGCAGAAGTGGGGCCGCATCATCAACATCGCCTCCCAACTGGCCATCAAAGGCGGAACCGGACTCAGCCACTACAGTGCAGCCAAGGCTGGGGTGGTGGGGTTGACCAAGGCCCTGGCCCTGGAAACCGCCGGCGACAATGTGCTGGTCAACAGCATCGCCCCGGGGCCCATCGAAACGCCGTTGGTGGAAGGAATCTCAGAGGAGTGGAAAGCCGCCAAGCGTGCCGAACTCCCGTTGCTGCGCTTCGGGCTCCCGGCCGAGGTAGCTCCCACTGCGTTGCTTCTCGCGAGCGATCCGGGCGGCAACCTGTATGTCGGCCAGACGTTGGGACCAAATTCCGGCGACGTTATGCCCTAGAAAGGGAAGATTACATGTGTGGTGCATGCGGACAAACTGTCGTAGCTGACCCCGTGCTGGGCCCGGAGAGAACGATCCGGCAACACCTGATCGTCGCCCAAACGGTCAACGAAGCCTGCCGGTCCTGGGCCGGGGCCTCCAAGGTGGCTGCCACCAGCGGGGGTTGGCTGGTGTCGGGGCCGACAGGTGCCATCGAAACCGTCTCGACTGTGGAAATGCTCTGGACCGCTGTCCTGCGGGGCACCACCGGTGCAAGGTCCCTGGAGCTGCCTGAAATCTCAACCGGTCTCCCGGGACGGGATGCGGCGGATATTTCCGAACGCGTCCTGGCCCTCGGGCACCGACTATCGCAGGAACGTGCCAGTGCGTCGGTCAACGGGGCCGGCCCGGGTTCAGTGCCCTAGGTGTTCTGGGCCGGGAGTTGCCGGTCTGCCTGGACTCAAGCGGGGGGAGCGGAAATCCTGGGTATCCCGGACCTTGGAGGATGAAGTTCACGGCTGCCCGGGAGACCGGCTGCCCGGCCCCGACGCAGTCGACCCTGACTGAATGGTTCCGTAATTGCAGCGCCCGCTGGGACGTCTTGGGCCAGCAGTCGGGCCACCGAGGCGGGCCAACCGGCGAGTACCTCGTCCTCTTTCGAGCTCCAGGAAGCGGCCTAAGGGATGAGAGCAACTGACGACGGCGGGAGGTTGGGGCCTCCCGCCGTCGTCCGTTGGTGCTGCTACAGATTGACCGTTTCGGTGTTGGCTGCGCCGTGGTTCAGGCTGAGCGTAAAGGTGTTGGGCCCGCTGGCGTGCACCGCGATGCTGCTTTTGGGCGTGTTGTGGCGGACCGAGAGATCGTGCACCAGGGCGTCCAGTTCGCTGTGCATGTTGGAGCGGTCCCAGAGCTTGTGGGTGACAGAGTTGGCAGTTTCAAACGTCATTGTTCAGTGCTTCCATTCATGTTCCGGATGTCCGGCTGCCGCAACGTTGCGGAGCCGCCGTGCGGCCACACCAGGAACGCCGGAGACCGTCGGGCGGCTCTGCGAGCTCACCGGTTTGGCTTCATTGCGTCCACCAGGATGGGTAAAACCGTCGCCCCTGATTTACTTCGGCGCCGGAGTCGGCGCGGTCAGCGGGCTGGCCCGGCGGGACGTTGGAGGTCCCTGCCGTGCCCTTTTATGATGCACAGTGCCGGGCTGGAGTCTCAAGCCGGATGGCCAATATTGCAGGGTGAGACTGATCACAGTGCGATCCGGCAGGGGCCGGGCAATCATCGGGGTAAACGTGAAGCGATCAAGATTCAGCGGTGCCCTGATTATGCCCCTTCCGGCGAGTCGGCTGGGCGACGCAGGTCATCGAGTGTCGGTGGCGGCCGGCTTAGGGGCGGCGCAGGTCATCGAGCAGGGCTTGCACGTACTCCGGACGCTCGATGTTGGCGAAGTGGCCGCAGTCCGGGACCGTGGCAGGCTGGATATGCGGGATAACGGCGGCCAGCCGGATCAGGTCCGATGCCGGCGTAAAGACATCCCGGTCGCCCCGGAGGGCCAGCACCGGGCAACTGATGCCGCGCCACTGGGAAAAATCGTAGCGGGCCGCGGCCCGGGCAGCCGCCAGGAAGCTGGCCGGTCGGGCGTCCAGGCCCAATCCGCGAATGACCTGCGGGGAGATGGCTGCGGGGTCTGCGAAGAAGGGTGCCAACAGCGGCCGCATGACCGGTGTGGTGCCGACGGCGCGGATCAGCGCGGATCCGGCCGGGCCGAGGGCCGCCATGGCCCGCATCACCGTCAGCATGCCAACAAAAGCCGGGAACCGGAACAGGGACCGCAGTGGCCGCCGGGCCGCGCCGGCCACACCGAAGGTGGTGGCCGAGATGGTGGCAACGCTGGCTGTCCGCTCCGGCGACGTGGCGGCAACGTGCAAGGCCAGGAAGCCTCCCATCGAGTGTCCCACCAGGTTCCACCGCTGGTAGCCGAGCGAGTCCAGAACCTCGGTGACGGCGCGTGCCATCGCCTCGATGCTGAATCGCTCCGGCCGGCAGCCGCTCGTGGAATCTCCCCAGCCCGGCAAATCAATGAGCACCCGGTCATGGGCCGGCGCCCGGGAAAGCAGCGGTAGGAACGTCGTCCATGATCCCGCGGCCCCGTGGAGGTAGACATCCGGGGTGCCGGTTGCCGGGCGCGGACCATCGGTGCCGTGCTGGACCCTTACCGTGCAGGGGCCCAGCTCGGTCCGAAGGATGCTCCGCCGCAGCGTCGCGGCCCCCGAGGGAGCGGTTTCCTGCTGAACACTCATTGTCACCTTCTGTTTGTGGTTTCAGAAAGTGATTCGTAGCCGCAGGGGTCCCGGACCGGCGTCACGGCTGCGCCGGCCGCCACCCCGGCTAGGGCAGCCGCGACGGTCGGAGCGCACTCGGGGTGCCCGCCTTCCCGGGATCCAGGGGCACGGGGCTGATCAGCACGGCGGGTCCGCGGTGCAGCAGGCCGTCCGAAAGAGGCTGGCATCTCACCCCGCCGCGCCCGCGCATCGCCGCGTGGGCACCCGGCGCGAGCATCTGGTCCATCCAGGCGCAGGGGTGGGCAGGCCGCCCGGCCCGGAGCCGCACCAGGTGCCCGCGCGATTCGATGGCGAATTCCCCGCCCAGCAGCGGAGCCAGTTCGGCGCCGCGGAGGACCACATTGCGCCGGGTCAGGAGCGGGTCAAAGGCGCCGGTGCCCAGCTCCGTGGCCATCGCTTCGAGAGCCTCGACCGCCATAAGGGTGACCGCGGCATCCATATGCGCGGCCTTGCCAAAGAACCGGTCGCCGACAATTCCCTTGCCGGTCACCAGCTCGGCACGGTCCGCATCGGTCGTCGGGACGTCCGCTGCGCCCTCGCGGGCCCGGCCGAAGTAGGCGTGCGCGGGGGACACGAGGAGGTGGAGGACCTCGACGTCGTACCTGTAACTTTCCATCATGGACTCAAACTATCCTCCCGGGCAGCGGCAGGGCCCCAGTGCCGGCGGCCGGGTCGGCTGCCGCTTTGCGCGGACCATCATTGATTGTGGGACGCGGTGTCGCGTTCACGGCAGCGGCAGGAACAGCACTGTGTAGATTCCCAGGACGGAGAGGACCACAACGCTGCCGGCGATGGCCGCCGCGCCCCTGAAATTCGCTACCATCACGGCTCCTGCGATGCCGCTGGCGTGGTGGTGGTAGCGCCGACGCTGCGTTATGGCGATGCCCAGGGCGACCATCAGGGACGCTCCCACAAGCGTGCCGGCAAACCAGCCATGGTGCGGCACCCAGCGCAGGAAGATGCACGCCGCCGTAATCAGCGTGAAGGAGGTCCGCCGCCAGGCAAGGTCCGTACGCTCGGGCTGGAGCCCCGGATCGTTATGCACCGCGGCGGGCCTGGATGTCGCCATGGTTAGGCCGGCCGAACGATCACAAAGACGATCAGCACGGCAGCGACGATGGCGCCGCCGACCGCCAGGAGCGGGGTGAGCAGCGGCGCCGGGAGCGGTTCCTGCCGGCGCATGGCACGTTCCACGTTGAGCCAGCGGAAGAAGGAGCCGCCGCCGGTCAACAGTCCCAGCAGGAGCAGGAGCACGGCCACGGACTTTCGGAGTTCCGGTCCGAACAGCGCCGACGTGAACGCTTCGACGGCGATGCCGCCGGCTACCAGCGCCAGCGACGTGCGGATCCAAGCCAGGAACGTGCGCTCGTTAGCCAGCGTGAAACGGGGGTCCGGGTCGGTCCCTCCGCCCAGGGCCCGGGCCAGCAGCCCGCGCCGGCTGCGGTCCGTGCCCGAACCAGCCCCGGCGGCCTCAGCGCCGGTCGCGGCTGGGGCGGCGCCGGGAGCCTTGCCGGTGATGGGAGACGGGCTGGGTGCCTCTTCGTGTGCGGTCATAGTGCCCTCAGGATGTCACCCGGACGGAAAAAGTCCCACTCGGCCGCTCCTGCGGACCCGAAAGGTGGTCGGCGGGAGATGCCGGACCGAGATTTCCCGGAGGACGGCGGTTAACGGCAAGATGTGAGCATGGAGCACACTGACCAGCAGCCCTGGGTGAAGAACTACCAGCCGGGTGTCCCTGCGGAGATTGAATTGCCCACCGAGTCCCTCTCCGCGATGCTGGAGCGGTCCGTGGCTGAGGCAGGGACAGCACCCGCGATGGAGTTTTTCGGCCGCCGCACCAGCTACACCGAACTCGGTGAACAGGTCGACCGGGCCGCCGAGGGGCTGCGGCGGCTTGGCGTCCGCGCCGGCGACCGGGTAGCCCTGATCCTGCCGAACTGCCCGCAGCACGTGGTCGCGTTCTACGCGGTGCTGCGCCTCGGGGCCGTCGTCGTCGAGCACAACCCGCTGTACACCTCGCGGGAACTCCGGCACCAGTTTGAAGACCACCAGGCGCGCGTTGTGATCACCTGGGACAAAGCCGCGGCGGCCATCCGTGACTTCCCGTCCGACATCGAGATCGACCACGTCGTCTCCGTCAACATCCTCGCGGCGTTCCCCGCCGTCAAGCGCTTTGCCCTGCACCTGCCCGTGAAAAAGCTGCGCGAGTCCCGCGACGCGCTGACCGCACCGGCGCCGGGAACGACGCCGTGGAAGGATCTCCTGAGCCACGGCAGGCTGGATCCGGGACACCCCCGCCCCGCTGTGGATGACCTCGCCGCGATCCAGTACACCTCGGGAACCACCGGCCGCCCAAAAGGCGCGATGCTGACCCACTTCAACCTCTACTCCAACGCCTTGCAGGGCGAAGCGTGGATGCATGGGGCGCAGTACCGCAAGGAAGTGTTCTACGCGATCCTGCCCATGTTCCACGCCTTTGGCATGACGCTCTACCTGACCTACGGGATCCGCAAGCAAGGCCTGCTGGTGCTGTTCCCCAAATTCGAGCCGGAGCTGGTCCTGGCTGCGATGAAGAAGTCACCTGCGACGGTCTACTGTGCGGTGCCGCCGATCTACGAGCGCACAGCGATGGCCGCTAAGGAGAAGGGCATCTCGCTCCGGTCCTGCAAATACTGCATCTCCGGTGCCATGAACCTGCCTGACCATGTGGTGGAACTGTGGGAGTCGGTCTCCGGCGGGCTGCTGGTTGAAGGCTACGGCATGACCGAGTCCTCACCGGTCGCGCTGGGCAACCCCTTCCACCCCACACGCCGCAACGGCACGATTGGCGTGCCGTTCCCATCGACCCTGATGAAGGTCGTCAGCCTGGATGATCCTGCCGTGGAAGTAACGCCGGGCCAGCCGGGGGAGCTGATGCTGAAAGGCCCGCAGGTGTTCCAGGGCTACTGGAACAACCCGGAAGAAACAGCGAAAACACTCACCGCCGATGGGTGGCTGCGAACCGGCGACGTCGTGACCGTGGACGAGGACGGTTTCACCACAGTCGTTGACCGGGCCAAGGAGCTCATCATCACTGGCGGATTCAACGTCTCGCCCACCGAAGCCGAGGCAGTGCTGCGCCTTCATCCGGACGTCAAGGACGCCGCCGTCGTTGGGAAGCCGCTCGAGCGGGGAGGCGAGATGGTGGTCGCCGCCGTCGAACTGGAGCCGGGGGCCACGCTCGACGAGGACGCCCTCCGCGGGCACTGCCGTGAGCACCTGGCGAGCTACAAGGTGCCCAAACGGATCGTTGCCATCCCGGACATGCCGCGGTCGATGCTCGGAAAGATCCTGCGCAAGCAGGTGCGGGAAGAGGTCTTGCCGATGCTCTGACCTGCCCCCGCATCGAGGGCTTCCGCTGTCTTAGACGGTGCGCGGAGCCCGGGCCAGATTCTCTTCCAGCTCGGCGGCATTCTGCCGCTGGCCGTAGGCAGGCCGGTCCCGCTCCACCCGCCAGCTCTCGGACAACGGGCCGATATTGACCGTGTCGAAGCCGAATTCGTTATAAAGCCGGGTGACCAGATCCGCAGCCTCGGGAAAATCGCTGGCCGTGGCCAATGCGCGGCGGTTGGGCGTGCCGGCGGGCTCCCCGTCGGTGGTGATCTGCGAGAACATAATGTGGTTAAAGGCCTTGGCCACCTTGGACGCGGGCAGGTGTTCCTGCAGGAGCCCGGACGTGGTGGCTTCCCCGTTGTCCAGTGCCGGGAAATGGCCGTCCCGTTCCCAGTAGTAGTTGTTTGTGTCGACCACGACCTTGCCCGCCAGCGGCTCCACGGGAACGGACCCAAGGTTTTTGAGCGGTACGGTGACGACGGCGAAGTCGCCCGCCGCTGCTGCCTCGGCCGGGGTCGCGGCCCGGGCGTGCGGGCCGAGTTCCGCGACGAGGTCCGTGAGGGTTTCCGGTCCGCGGGAGTTGCTGATGACGATGTCGTAGCCGAGCTGCACCGCTTTGCGCGCAATCTGGCTGCCAATGTGTCCTGCACCGATGATTCCGATTGTTGTCATGTCAGAGCCAACACCGCACGGGGTGAGGATATTTCGCTCAGCCCAGAAGGTCGTCCTCATAGCACCAGCGCCAGTCCTCACCCGGTTCGATGCTCCGCATGACGGGATGGCCGGTCGCGGCGTAGTGCCGGGAGGCGTGGGTTCCTGGCGACGAATCGCAGCACCCCACGGCGCCGCAGCTCAGGCACATTCTGAGGTGGACCGGCGTTGTGCCTTCCCGGACGCACTCCGCGCAAAACGGGTTGTGCGGCGCGCCGGCGTCCGGCGCGGATGCCAGGTGCTCACACACCCCACCGGGCTGGGCAACGCCCTCGCCACCGCCGCTGGAGAGGTCCAAGTCCTCCGCCGCAGCGTCCAGCATCGATTCCTCAACATCCAACCGGTCCAGGACCGAACTGAGGACCTCATGCGGATACGCGCCGCCGCGCCGCAGTTCCAGTACTTTCGTCCGTTCAGCGTCCAGCATGGCCAGGCGCAGATGCGCATAGCGCTGGCTCGGTGTCGCCGTCTCCGCCGACGGCCGGCCGAGCCGTTCCCAGGCGGCCAGCCCGCGCTCCTGGGTGCGGCGCTTAAGCATTGCCATGACTTCCGGAGGATCGTTCTCGGTGCCGATTTCCGCCAGCCGCTCCACCCCGGCTGCCGTGGCCAGCTGCATCAGGGACGCCTGATTCAGGGCATCTTCGCGCTGGTCCGGACCCTGGACCCCCAGCAGCCGGACCAACGCGGGAAGGGTAAAGCCCTGCAACGCCAGGGTTCCGCCGACCACCACCATGGCCGCCAGCACCAGGACTGACCGGTGTTCCAGGTCCGCCGGCAGCACCAGCACGGCGGCGAGCGTAACAACACCGCGCATACCTGCCCAGGAGACGATGGCAGCGTGTTGCCACGGCGGGGACGGATCCTTCCGGCGGCTGGCAGGAATCAGCCGGGGCAGGTAGGTTACCGGGAACACCCAGACCGGACGGAGCAGCAGCACGGCCAGCAGAATCACGGCACAGCCTGCCCAGATCCGGGATGCCCCCAGTGAATCGCCCTGGACTCCGTCAATGATGGTCCGAACCTGGAGGCCGATCAGCAAGAACACGGAATTCTCGAGCAGGAACTGGACGGTGTGCCAGTTGCTGCGCTGGCTCAGCCGCGCGGCGCCATTGGGCATGGACGGCGACTTTGTGCCCATCACCAGGCCGGCGACGACGACGGAGAGGACGCCGGAGGCGTGGATCGCCTCCGCCGGGAGGTACGCGACAAACGGTGCCATCAGCGAAATGGACGTGTTGATTGCGACGTTTCGGGTCCGTTTGCGCACTTGCGTCAGGACGTAAGCCGCGGCTAGCCCGGCCACCAGTCCGCCGCCGGCCGCGAGCAGAAACCCGCCGGCCACCTGCGCGGCGGAGACGGTTCCCGCAATGGCGGCGATAGCCGCCCGGAGACAGACCAAGGCGGTCGCGTCATTGACCAGCGACTCGCCTTCCAGGATCGTAACGATCCGGCGGGGCATGCCCACCTTGCGCGCGATCGCAGTGGCGGCGACGGCGTCCGGTGGCGCGACGACGGCGCCCAGGGCAATCGCTGCAGCGAGCGGAATCTCGGGGAACAGCCACCAGACAACGAAGCCCACGGCGAGCGTGCCAAAGATGACATAGCCGACCGAAAGCAGGCCGATGGCCCGCCGGTTGGAGCCAAAATCGAACAGCGAGGTCTGCAGGGCCGCGGCGTACAGCAGGGGCGGCAGCAACCCCACCAGGACAAGTTCGGGGTTCAGTTCGATGTCCGGTACGAACGGCAGGAAAGATCCGATCACTCCCGCCAGCACCAGTAACAGCGGAACGGACACATTGATTTTCCGGCCCAGTGCGCTGCCCGCGCAAACCACCGACACAAGCGCAATCAGTCCAAGAGCAACGTCCATGGAGCCATTCTGTCAGGCGCCGCCGGGGGAGAGCCTAGCTTTGGTGCCAGTCCTGCTCGAAGTCAGGGTGGTCGATGTACGGCAGGGCGAGGGCGTTCAGTGAGCGCTCCATCCATTCGAGGGACTGCGGGATCCAGCCGGCGTCCTGAGCCGGGGCGCTGACCAGGGCTGCAAGTGCCGCCTGGCGGGCTGATTCCACGATTCGGATCAGGCGTTTTTTCGCCTCGCATTCGAGCAACAGGCGCTGTTCGTACCAGGCGCCGGATTGCGAGACGGTCCGGTCGCCGAGGAGGGTCCGCGCCACGGCCTCGTCCTCGCTGATCCGCTCAGACAAAAATTCGACAATGTCCACATCGTGAGCGTACGCGCCGTCCTTGGCCGGCAACCAGCCCCGCCCGCCGAGGCAGCTAGTTCCCTGCCGGGTGGCCGGTGTCCTCGGGGCCGACGAAGCGGCACGAACCCTGATGCCGTTCGGGCCGGACGCACGTCCGGCCCGAGGGCAGGTGCACGTTGCCGCAGCGGCCGGTCATGGCTACGTCCTCGCGAATGTGCGAGCTGCTGGCATCGGGCCGGTCCTGGCTGGGGTGCTCATTCCGGGGGCCACTGGGTGTATTGCCTTCTGGACTGTTCATGTCTGCAGCTCCTTGGAGAGTATGCCGTGCCGGATGGGTCCGTCTCGAAAGGGGCGGCAAGACCAGTCTCGCACCCCCGGATTAACTCCGGGTTACCATGCGGTAAGGTCTGGGTCTCCTGACGGGCGCCGGGACTAGGGCCGGCAAGGGCGTATATTTCATAGTGAAGAGACATTAGATTTACCCGGCCAAGATGAGGTACGCCACGATGGTGACAGGTGTAGCGCAAAACGGTGATCGGATGGACGGTACACGCGAAATTTCTCCGATCAGCGCGGCGGCACTCGCCGTCCGGCTCGGTGACATCGCCCGCGCACTCCAGCACGAGGACGACCCCGAGTCCATGCTGGCCGGCGTGGTGCACGCGGCCCTGGAACTGGTGCCGCACGTGGCCGAGGCTTCGGTCAGTCTCGTCTCGCCCGGCCGGAAAATTGACTCGCGTGCCGCTTCCAGCGATCTTCCGCGTCGGGTGGATGCGCTCCAGAGCGAGACCGGGCAGGGCCCGTGCCTGGACGCCTCCTATGACAAAAGGGTTGTCAGCGTTCCAGACCTCAGCACGGACCAGCGCTGGCCGGATTTCTCCCGGGCGGCCTACAAGATCGGGGCCCGGAGTATGCTCTCCTTCCAGCTCTTTGTGAACGGAAACCACCTCGGAGCTCTAAACCTCTTCGGGCGGGAGGTTGGTGCCTTCGACGCCGAATCGGAGCGAATCGGGGCTATGGTGGCAGCCCATGCGGCAGTGGCGCTCGCCGGTAGCCAGCAGGTCAGCCAGCTCACCCAGGCCCTTGATACCCGGGACCTGATCGGACAGGCCAAGGGAATCCTGATGGAGCGCTACAAGATCACTGCCCAGCAGGCCTTCCTACTCCTCTCGCGGGCCAGTTCGGAGTTGAACATCAAGCTGCGCGACGTCGCCGAGAATTTAACCGTCAGCGGGGAAATGGCAAGCAAGGGCTGAGACCGGCCGGACCGCAATCACCCCGCAGGGCGCTCACCGCGCCAGGGCTGTGTGCCGTGGAGCTAGGAGTCGTAGTTTTCCACTTGATTGGTGGGGCGGGGCTGCGCCTCATCCGGATCTTCGCCGTACTGCCGCTTGGCCCGGCGCTGCCGCAGCAGGTCCCAACACTGGTCCAGGTCCTCTTCGATGCCCTTGAGTCGGGCATGCTCCGGACCGTGTTCGTAATCTGCCGAAGATGAGGGCGCTTTCTCGCGGAGAGTCTGCTCTTCTTCCACCAGGGCTGAGATTCGCTTCAGGATGTGTTGTTCGTCCATGACGGCCTTCTTTCGGGTAGCTGTCCTTGTGCCAGAGTAGCGAGGTGTTGGTGGGCTGGCCAGAGGACCGTCGTGTGGTGGTAGTTCATCCGGATGCCCGCCGACTCCCTGCATCCGCCGGCAGCATAATCAGCTTGCTTATGAGTTTGGGGCTTCTTAGAGTGGATGCCGTAAGGCATTAATCTCTCCGAGTGGAGGACCCGGCCTGTCCGACGGCTGCGTGGACCTCCCCGGATACCAAAGGAGGACCCATGTCAGAACACAACATTTCCGGTAAAAAGGTTGCCTTCCTGCTGACCGACGGCGTGGAGCAGGTGGAACTGACAAGTCCTTGGAACGCCGTCAAGGAGGCCGGCGGCGAGCCCACTCTCGTGGCGCCCGGCCGGGGCAAGCTTCAGGGCTATGACGGCACCGAGAAGGGTCAGGTGTTCGACGTCGACCTCACCGTCGCCGACGCGAACGCTTCCGATTTCCACGCCCTGGTGATCCCCGGCGGCGTCGTTAACGCGGACAACCTTCGGGCCGACAAGGACGCCCAAGCCTTCACGCGGGCATTCTTTGAGCAGCATAAGCCGGTGGCCTCGATTTGCCACGGGCCGTGGTTGTTGATCGACGCCGGCGTCGTGAGCGGCCGCAATGTCACGTCCTTCCACACACTCCAGAGCGACCTGAAAAACGCCGGCGCCAATTGGAGTGACCAGGAAGTGGTAGTGGACCAGGGCCTCGTGACCAGCCGGAACCCGGACGACCTCCCGGCTTTTAACGACAAGCTGCTCGAAGAGATCGCAGAGGGAGAGCACGCCGGACAGACCGCCTAGCCGGCGCCGCTCCACCAGGACAGCGTAGAGGGTTCGCTCGCTCTGCAAACGGCAGTGTGCACACCTACCCTCGGGGACCGATTTGCGGGATGATATGGCTGCACGGTGCACCGGCCTCCGCCGCGCCAACCCTCCCTGTACCGGCCGGATCCAAGCTGCTAGGAGTCCTGGACATGACCACGTTGAACCCCTACCTGAGCTTTCGCGACAACGCGAGGGAAGCCATGACGTTCTACCAGTCGGTTTTTGGCGGTGAACTGACCATAAGCACTTTCGGCGACTACCAGATGAGTGAGAACGCCAGCGAGCAGGACAAAATCATGCACGCCATGCTGACCGCCGGAAACGGCATGGTGCTTATGGGGGCTGACACGCCGGAGGCGATGGGCTACAAGCCGGGCAGCAGCATTTCGGTCTCACTCAGCGGTTCCGACGAGACCGAATTGCGCGGCTACTTCGACCGTCTTGCCGACGGCGGAGCGGTGACGGTGCCGATGGAGAAGTCTCCTTGGGGAGACGTCTTTGGCATGTGCACGGATAAGTACGGGACCGACTGGCTTGTCAATGTCGGCTCCGAGCCGGGACAGGCGCCGGCCGAAGCTTAGGCCACCCGACGCCCCCGCCCCTCTGGCGGGGGCGTCGGCACGGGCGTATGCTCGCGCCATGGGACAGGATCCGGTGGTAGCAAACCCCTCGCTGTACAGGGTCATTTTCGAAAACGACCGGGTCCGAGTCCTCGAGTACCGCGACGTGCCGGGCGATAAAACAGTGCCCCACGGGCACCCGGACAGCGTGATGGTCACACTGAGTTCCTTCCGCCGGAGGCTGTCCGGCCAAGGGGAGCACATCGACGTCGAAATCCCCGCCGGGGCGGCCCGCTGGCTCGCCGCTCAGGACCATTCCGGCGAGAACATCGGGGACACGGAAACCCATACTGTCTTCATTGAACTCAAAGAACCACCGCCCGGGAAGAATCCGGATGACGGGGTGCCGCTGCCGCTCGGCCCATCAGGGAGCTAGCGGGCACCCTGGCCGCTGCCCGCACCATGCTCTGGCCGCTGCCCGCACCATGCTTATGCCCCGGCTACCTGTCTCCGCGCGGCCGAGGGTATCCTGTATACGGCCGTTACTCCCCGTTCGAATCCCCTTTCCTGCCCAGAGAGGCATGCCATGACTGAGAAGTTACACCTCACGCCGGAGGATGAATTCCCCGAGGACCTCAGCGAAGTGGCGGACAAGGACCTGCAGGTCCTTGACAGCCAGGTTCAGCGGCAGCTGGACTACGAATACGTGGCTGAGGGCGAACCTAATCCGGAGACCGAATTCAGGCACTACGACCTCGATGAGGAGTTCAGCGAACGGGACAAGCGGCAAGGCTGAAGCGTGCTGCTTGGACGCTTACTCGACGCTGGCACGGGGCAAAAAACCAGGACTGCGTGGAAACGAAAAATGCAAAGCGGAGGCTGGCCCGCACCCGTTGAGGTTGAGGCCGCAGGCCATCTGGGCCACGTGTTCGCGTCCAGGGCCCCAGCCCGTGCGGGGGCGCCGCGCACCGCCGTTGTGCTGATCCACGGTATCGGCGTCTCGCACCGCTATTTCACCCGGCTCCAGGGTCTGCTGGCGGAATCCGTTGACACCTACGCGATAGACCTTCCCGGTTTCGGAGCGACACCGCGTCCGGAGCGCACCCTCTCCGTTGAGGACCAGGCAACCTACATCCTTGGTGCCCTCGAACAGCTCGGCGTCCTGGAGTTTGTGCTCGTCGGGCACTCGATGGGCGCGCAGTTCGCCACGGCTGCGGCACTGCAGCAGCCCCACCGAATCTCCCAGTTGGTCCTGATGGGGCCGGTAGTTGATTCGAAACGGCGGACCGTGCTGCAGCAGGCCCTGGCGCTCAGCCGGGACAGCCTGTTCTACGAAAGCCCGTCCTCGAACGCCCTTGTCCTTACGGACTATTTCCGGTGCGGCGCCAGCTGGTACCTGAAAACGCTGCGCGTCATGATGGACTATCCGACGGAAAAGCGCATCCCCGGGGTCACTGCGCCGGTCCTTGTGATCCGCGGTGCCGACGACCCCGTGGCCTCCGTAGACTGGTGCCGCCGGTTGGCTGGACGCGCAGCGAACGGGCAGCTGCTGGAAATCGAAGGCGCCGGGCATGTGGTGCAGCACAACCGATCCGAGGACGTGGCGGCAGCCATCCTGGACTTCGCCGGGATCCGCCGTCCGGCAGAGGAAGTCCACCCGGGGCGCCCCGGATGAGCGGGATCCTGCAGCGAGTCCAATGGTGGATCCAGGACTACCTTTACGCCGCCGGTCGGCAAGTCAGGAGCGCAGCTTCCCGGACCAGGCCGGAGGATTTCCTCAGCGGGACGGCCCGGCCCGTCGTTGTGATTCCCGGAATCTACGAGGACTGGCGCTTTATGCTGCCGCTGGTCCGGCGGCTTCATAAGGCAGGACATCCGGTGCATGTGCTGGCCCAGCTGCACCGGAACCGGCTTCCCGTGCCCAAGGCCGCGGATGCGATTGCCGGCTACATCCGGGATCGTGACCTCTCCGACGCCATGATCGTCGCCCACAGCAAAGGCGGACTGATCGGTAAATTCGTGATGATGCAGCTGGACCCCGACCGCAGGATCACGGGCATGGTGGCGGTCTGCTCGCCGTTCTCCGGCTCGCGCTACGCCTCGTTTATGCTGCTGCCGAGCCTGCGCGCCTTTTCGCCCCGGAATGCCGTGACCGTGCAGCTGTCCCGGGAGGAACGCGTGAACGAGCGCATCACCTCGGTCTACGGGCTGTTTGATCCGCATATCCCCGAGGGCAGTGTGCTTCCCGGCGCCCGGAACATCCAGCTGGACACCGCCGGCCACTTCCGGATCCTGGCTCACGAGGACACAATCCGCACTGTCCTGGACATAACAGCCGCGCCGGGGCAGCACTAGCGGTCCGCACCCGGGCGGCAGGGGGCTAGTCTGTCAATGGACTTATCAATTTCCGGACCCCGGACTGACCTTTCAGGGGCTTTCAGCATGTCACTTCCCAGGGCATCTCCCGAGCCCGCGGGATCGCCGCACGTTGCCGACGGCGTTCCCCCGGAGCTCTTGGTGCGGGCGCTCTCAGCCACCTCCGAAATCTCCCTGATCACGGACTCGGCTCAGAGAATCATGCATGCCAGCCGCTCCTTCAGCGCTATTACCGGCTACGCAGAGGCCGAGGTGCTGGGAAACAACTGCCGGGTCCTCCAAGGTCCGGGCACCGCACCCGAGACCGCCAGGGCCATCCGCGACGCCTTGTCCCGTGGTGAGCAGTTCCGGGGCGACATCCTCAACTACCGCAAGGACGGCTCGCCGTTCTGGAACGCCCTGACCGTCACCCCGCTCTTGGATGAGGACGGGCAGGTGACCCACTTCGTCAGCGTGCAGCGCGATATCAACGCCCGGATGGCAATGCACGAACAGCTCCGGTTCCAGGCCACCCACGACCAGCTGACAGGCCTGCCCAACCGCGCCGCCTTGGACGCCCACCTGGCCAAGGTGCTGGACCCCGACGCGGGCGTCAGGCCGGCCGTCGCCGTCGCCGTCGGGCTGATCGACCTGGACCGGTTCAAGGACGTGAACAACGCCGTCGGTCACAGTGCCGGTGACGCGATCCTGGCAGGTTGGGCCGCCCGGATGCAGGCTCTCCTCCAGCCGGCGGAGTTCCTGGCGCGGATGGGAGGCGACGAATTTGTCCTCGTGGTGGAATACGCGGCCGGCGATGACACCGCCGCGGCGCTCGACGGGGTGCTCAAACGCCTCGGCCGCAGCGTTGAAGAAAGTTTTGCGGCGGCCGGCGAAAGGATTTCCCTGACCATGAGCGCGGGACTGGCGTCTTCGCCCCGCAACGGCACGGAAACGCGCACCTTGCTGCGCGGCGCCTACGCCGCCCTTAATGTGGCCAAAACCCGCGCCGGCGGACCGGAGAGCTGGTGGGAACTGGCCGCGGATACAGCCGACGCCCGCGTGGCTCCCGGAACCCTGCCGGGCACGCGCGTCCCCGGCAGCATGCCGGTGCAACCGGGCGCCGGCAGCGGCCCCGTGAACCTCTTGAAGGAACGGCTGTTCGGCGGCGGGTTGGAAATGTTTATGCAGCCGGCCGTGGACCTCGGCGCCGGCAGCGTCTACCTTTTCGAGGCCCTGGCCCGGCTGAGGCTGGTGGATGGCAGCGTATTGCCGCCGGCAGCGTTCCTCCAGTACCTGAGCGAGGCGGAGACCGACAGGCTGTTCCGGCTTGGACTGGACCAGGCGTTGGCCTGCCTCCCGGCCTGGGACGGGGAGGGACTTTCCGCGAAGGTCTCCGTTAACATTGCGCCATCGACCCTGTTGGATCCGGACTGCCCGACGTTTGTTGAAGAGTCGCTTCAGCGGCACGGGATCGCGCCGCAGCGGCTTGTCCTGGAACTGCTCGAAACCGGAACGACGGACTGGGACGCGGTGCACGCTCCGCTGAGCAGGCTCGTCCAGCTGGGTGTAGGCCTTGCAATGGACGATTTGGGAGCTGGCTACAGCAGCCTGAAGCGGCTGTCCATGCTGCCGTTCACGGCGGTGAAGATTGACCGGGACATGCTCACCGGACTCCATACCAGTCCGCTGGAATCACTCAGCCTAATCGCCACGCTGGTGCAAATCGGCAGGGATTTTGGCATGACGGTCGTAGCCGAAGGCCTTGAGGATCTTGGGATGACCGAGGCGGTGGCCGTGATGGGCGCGGGGTACGGCCAGGGCTACCACCTTGCCCGCCCGATGCCTGCTTCCGAGGTACCCGAATGGACCGCGGAGTTCGAATCGCGGGAATACCCCCACCAGGTCCGGACGGCTCTGGGGGCGCTGGCATACCACTGGAAATTCCTGCGCCTCGGTTCCCCGCACCCGCACAAGATTGAGGACTGCCCCTTCACTGGATACCTTGCCGCCCGCGGCGGGCGCCCGGACGACGTCGAGCGCTGGCATGCCCAGCAGCACAGGGCCGACAGCAGCTCCGGCGCCAGCCGGATGATCGTGGATTGGCTGGTCCGGGAGATCCGGCGCGGAGCCTAAACCTCGAAATGCGTCCTGGCCGGACCCTTGCCGAGCGATTCCACGACTCTGGCCGCCACAGCATGCAGCTTGACGTTGCGCGCACTGGAAGCAGCCTTGAGCAATTCGAAGGCCTCAGCTTGGCTGCAGCGGTTCTGGGCCATGATGATACCGACCGCGACGTCGATCCCGGTCCGTGTTTCCAGGGTCGCCTTGAGGTTCGCGGCAGTGTCGCTGTAGTGCGCAAAACGCACCGCCAGCCGCAACGCCAGGGACGTCTGGCTGACGAAGTCCTGGGCCAGGTCCATCGCCCTGCCATCGAACCTTCCGGACCGGCGTGAATACAGGTTGAGCGCGGCCCGCGTGTCGCCGTCGAGCAGGAAGGGCAACGCCAGGATCGACCGGACCCCGTGGCCGCGCATGGTCTCGGCGTACCGTGGCCAGCGCCCGCACTCCTCGAGATCCCTGATATGCACGGTTTCCTGTTCCCGGGAGGCGGTCACGCAGGGGCCGTCACCGAAGGCGTACTGGATTTCGTCCATGGACTGGGCGGCCGCGCTGCTGCTGGCAACCGTCGCTGCCTTCCGCTGCCGGAAAAGGGTAATTCCGCAGAGAATCTCGTCTCCGGGCTCCGAAAGGCTGCGTGCGGAGATCCGCGCCAATTCGCGCAGGAACTCCTCCACGTCGGAGCTGTGAAGCACCAATTCATGCAGGTTCTGGTGGGTTGAAGTTTCGTCAATTGAAGCTGCGGTCGATTCGCTGGCCACTGCCGTGCCGTTTCACTCAGGTCAACACGATCCGGACGGTCCGCGCCCCACGTGCAGCGGAGCGGCTGTGGCGGATGCAGGCGGCGGGATCGAAGAACAATCCAACGGCTTGCTGCAAAACCGTACCGGGAGATTATATACAGCCGGTGCCCGCATTCCTGACCGCGCCCGCTACCGTCCTGGGCCCTCAACGGCAAGCTCCCGGACGTACCCTAGGACATAACCCGACGTTGGAACGGAAGCTCCATGCCAGATCTCGATATCCGGGAACCGCGTTCCCTGCCCCTCACCATCGCAGACGCCGCCCACCGGCCGGTGGAAGAGGTCCTGGCGCAGCTTGGAGCAGGCGTGAACGGCCTGAGCAGCACCGAGGCCGCCCGGCGGCTCGTGTCGCTGGGACCGAACGCGTTACGCACCCACCAGGCCAGCGGATGGTCCGTCCTGGCCCGTCAACTGCGCAGCCCCATCCTGATCCTGCTGCTTGTCACCGCCGGGCTCTCCCTGTTCCTTGGCGACGCCACGAACTCGATCGTGATCGGTGTCATCCTGTTGGTCAGCGTCGGTCTCGGGTTCAGCAATGAATTCCGGGCCGAACGCGCCGCGGAGGCCCTGCACTCCCGTGTCACCCACCGTGCCGTTGTAGTCCGCGACGCAACCGTGCAGGAAGTGAACGTCACTGCCCTGGTGCCGGGCGACGTTGTGCACCTGGCTTTGGGCGCGATCATCCCCGCCGATATCCGG
This sequence comes from Arthrobacter sp. H16F315, assembly GCF_024124825.1. Classification (GTDB taxonomy): domain Bacteria; phylum Actinomycetota; class Actinomycetes; order Actinomycetales; family Micrococcaceae; genus Arthrobacter. Next base: position 1,352,358 of record NZ_JAMXSS010000002.1, read on the forward strand.
CTGCTGAGCGCCAAGGACCTGCTGTGCGATGAAAGTATCCTGACCGGGGAATCGATGCCTGTCGCCAAGGACCCTGCTCCGGTCCCCGGCGCTGCGGCGCTGGGGGACCTGACGTCGTGCCTGTTTATGGGAACCGTGATTCAGGCCGGTAATTGTACCGGCGCGGTGGTCGCCACCGGCGGGCGGGCCGAATTTGGCCGGATCGCCCTGGGCCTCGGCGAGCGGCAGCCCCAGACCGAATTCCAGCTGGGCCTCCAGCGCTTTTCCTACCTGTTGCTTCAGGTCGCGATCGGCCTCACATCCCTGATCTTCATCGCAAACCTGCTCCTGCAACGGCCGTTAATCGAGTCGCTGCTGTTTTCACTCGCGATCGCCGTCGGGATCACGCCGCAACTGCTGCCAGCCATCGTGAGCACGAGCCTTGCCACCGGAACCCAGCAGCTGGCCAAACGCAAGGTGCTGGTCAAACGCCTGGTCTGCATCGAGGACCTTGGCGACATGGACGTTTTGGTCACGGACAAGACCGGAACCCTGACGGAGGGCCGGATCAGCTTCACCGCCGCCCTGCCCGCCGGCACCGGCATCTCCGCCGGCGAGCTGCTGACCCTGGGGCTGCTTGCCACCGAAGCCGACTACACCGAATCCCAGGCCTCACCGGTGGGCCTGAATCCGTTGGACGCCGCGCTGTGGGCATCCGCAGGGGGCGCTGACTTCGCGCCCGCCCGGTACAAGCGCCTCGACGTTATCGACTTCGACCATCTGCGGCGCCGGACCAGCATACTGGTCAGCGAAGCAGGCGCCGCGCCCCGCATCGTCACCAAGGGATCCCCCGAAGACGTCCTGGCGCTCTGCGGAGATATCCCGGCCAGCGTCCAGGCGATGCTGGACGAACAGTTCAACGCCGGCTCACGGGTGGTTGCTGTCGCCACCCGTGCGGCTGACGGGCTGACGGCTATCGGTCCCGCCGACGAAAAGGACCTGGTTCTCGCCGGCTTCCTCATCTTCCTGGACCGGCCCAAGGCCGCCGCACGCGCCTCCCTGGAAAGGCTCGCGGAACTCGGCATTACGGTCAAAATCGCCACGGGCGACAACGCCAAGGTGGCGGAAAAAGTCTGCGACGAACTCGGGGTCCCCTCCGGCGGAACACTCACCGGCGCCGAAGTCGAGGCCATGTCCGATCCGGAACTGGCCTCTGCCGCGCGTGAGGCCAGCATCTTCGCCCGCGTCTCGCCCGAACAGAAGGCACGGATCATCAGGCTGCTGCGGCGCAGCGGCGGGTCGGTCGGATTTATGGGCGACGGCGTCAACGACGCGCTGGCGCTGCACGCGGCGGACATCGGCATCTCTGTCGACAGCGCCACCGACGTAGCGAAGGATGCCGCCGACGTTGTGCTGCTGGACAAGGACCTGGGCGTCCTGGCCGAAGGAGTGATGGAAGGCCGGCGGATCTTCGCCAACACCATCAAGTACGTCCTGATGGGCACCTCCAGCAACTTTGGCAACATGTTCAGCGCCGCGACGGCCTCGGTGGTGCTGAGCTTCCTGCCGATGCTGCCGGGGCAGATCCTGCTGAACAACCTGCTCTACGACGCCGGCCAGCTCGCCATCCCGGGGGACCGGGTGGACAAGGAACAACTCGTGGCGCCGTCGCGCTGGGATATTGGCTTTATCCGGCGCTTTATGTTCGTCTTCGGCCCGATCAGTTCGCTGTTCGACTTTGCCACATTCGCCCTGATGCTGTTCGTCTTTGATGCCGTTCCCGGCGAATTCCGCGCCGGCTGGTTTATCGAATCCATCGTCACGCAGACACTGATCATCTTTGTCATCCGCACCCGGCGGGTGCCTTTCTTCCGAAGCCGGCCGTCGCTGGGCCTGGTCGGGGCCTCCCTGGGCGTAGTGGCATTCGGCGTCTACCTGCCGCTCTCGCCGCTGGCCGGCGTGCTTGGGTTCGACCCGCTGCCCGTCCCCTTTTTTCTCGCCTTGCTGGGCATGGGGGCCGTGTACCTGGTGCTGGTTGAAATGGCCAAACTCTGGTTTTATGCCCGCGCCGCGCTGCAGCGACCGCCCACGCCTGTTGGGGTGCGGCGCCGCGGCCGGACCCACCGCATCGCGCGCCGGGCTGCACGCTTCAGCATCGCAAATGCCGGCCCCTTGCTCCATAACCGGGGACCGGGGCGCCGGCGCGGCCGAATCCGGGCCCAAAGGCCCTCACACCCCGGGCGCTCCTGACAGATAGTGGGAGGAACGGCCAACCGGCTAATTTCCCAGCCTGCGGAGTGCACACCGTGATGAGGCGCCGGCCGACGTCCCGATTGGAAAGCCGCACTGATGAGCATCTTCGAAGACAGGGTCGACGCCGGCCGGCAGCTGGGAAGGCGGCTCGCGGATCTGCGGGGCCAGGACATCGTGGTCCTGGGCCTGCCCCGCGGCGGAGTCCCGGTCGCCGCCGAAGTCGCCGCCGCCCTCGATGCACCCCTTGACGTGATTGTGGTGCGGAAGCTGGGCCTTCCCTACCAGCCGGAGCTTGCCATGGGAGCGGTCGGGGAGGGCGGCGCCCGGGTGCTCGAAGACCACGTGCTGGCCCACGCCCGGGTCAGTGACGCGGAACTGCAGGCCGTTGAAGACCACGAGCGGGCGGTGCTCGAGAGCAGGGTGGCCCGGTTCCGGAAGGGCAGGACCCGGCAGGACCTTACCGGGCGTATAGCGGTGATCGTCGACGACGGCATCGCTACCGGGTCCACCGCCAGGGTCGCCTGCCGGATCGCCCGGAAGCTTGGGGCCGCGAGGGTGATCCTGGCCGTCCCGGTCGCCCCCGCCGACACCCTCCGGGCCCTGACCGAGCCCGACGAGCTGATCTGCCTCGCCACCCCGCAGCAGTTCTCCGCGGTGGGGTACCACTACCGCGATTTCTCCCCCACCGAAGACGATGAGGTGGTGCAACTGCTCGACGCCGCAGCCAAGCGACTGCAGAATTCCCCGCCGGCGTCCCGCACGCCGGCGGGGACCAGCATGGCAGCCGCCACGGAGTTCGATGAGGAAGTCGAAATCCCGTCGCGCGGGGTTCGACTCCAGGGTCAGCTGCACCTGCCGGTCCCTTCCCGTGCCGTGGTGCTGTTCGCGCACGGCAGCGGCAGCAGCCGGCACAGCCCACGGAACCGGTTCGTGGCCGGGGTGCTCCAGCAGGCGGGACTCGGCACCTTGCTGCTGGACCTGCTGACCCCGGCGGAGGAACGAAACCGCGCCAACGTCTTTGACATCGAGCTGTTGGCCCGGCGGCTGTCCTCGGCCACGGCCTGGCTCGCCGGCCGGCCGGACACGGTGTCCTGCTCGCTTGGCTATTTCGGGGCCAGCACGGGTGCCGGAGCTGCGCTTTGGGCCGCCTCCGAACCAACCGCCAGGATCGGCGCCGTCGTCTCCCGCGGGGGCCGGCCCGATCTGGCCGGGCCCCGGCTCTCCGCGGTCCGGGCGCCCACCCTCCTGATTGTCGGAAGCTACGACTCCGGAGTGCTGGCGCTCAACCGCAAAGCGAAGTCCATGATGCGCTGTCCGAACCAGTTAGCCGTCGTGCAGGGCGCCACCCACCTTTTTGAAGAACCCGGTACGCTGGCGGCGGCTGCCATCCTCGCCAGGGACTGGTTCGTCGATTACCTGCTGCCAACCGAAACCAAAACCCCGGGAGCCACCGAATGAGCTACACCTACACTGCCGTCGTTCCGCTGAACTGGGAAGACACTGTGGCAAAGACACGCGCCGTGCTCGCCACCCAGGGCTTCGGGATACTCTCGGAAATCGATGTGCGTGCCACCTTCGCCGCTAAACTCGGCGCGGACGCAGCGGAAGCCCTGGGGGACTACGTCATCCTCGGCGCCTGCAACCCGGTGCTCGCGAGCAAGGCGCTGGCCGCGGAGCCGGAAATGGGGGCACTGCTGCCCTGCAACGTGGTGGTGCGCCGCGGGACCGGGGCCACCGCGACGACTGTCGATGCCATCGACCCGCAAACCATGGTCCAGCTCAGCGCTACCCCGGCAGTCCGCGACGTTGCGGACGACGCCGGCACCCGCCTGCGTGCGGCCATAGCCGAACTGGCAGGAGAAGGCTGATACGGTCAGGCCCCACGCACCCCATGGCGGCCGCCGGAACGGTGCCGGAAGGCGTAGACCAGCAGCGCCACACCGGCGAGCACTAAGAACACCGGGACAAAGAACTCGCTCGCGGTAAGCAGCGCCGTAGCCTGCACGGCGAAAACGACACCCAGCACGGCCAGGACCGCGGCCGGTATCAGCGGCCACTTCATCCTCGCTGATTCTGCAGACCCGGCCCGGCCGGCTGCGGCTGCCTGCCGGGCCAGGCCGGGCCCGGCTTGGACGGGAACCAGGGAAAGTCCCGCGAATGTAGCGGCGAGGCCCAGGAAGAGCACCGCGGCCACCGGCATGCCTTGCCAGGATTGCGGGAGTGCCACCACGAGGGCAAGCGTCAGCATCACGCCGCCGGGGATGAGCGCCCACCAGTTGGAGCGCTCGCGCAGGTAAACAGCGCCGAATCCTGCGCCCATAAACAGGAAAAGGAAAGCCCCGGCCCAAGTTCCGGCCCGCCCCGGCCAAAGCTGGGTGACCAGGGTAACCGAGGCAAGGCCCAGGAATACCGAACCGGGAATGGCAGCCCACCAGTTACCCCGGCTGCGGAAGAACACAACGACAAAAACGACCCCGGCCGCCGCAAAGAAGAGCGGCCACACCAGAGCAGCGCTGTCGAGGTAGCCGAGCAGGTCCAACAAAAGCAGGAATCCGGACGCCATCAGCGCGATTCCCACGATGATGCTTGTTCGTGCTGATTTCACCGTTTGCCTCCCCGGAACACTGCGGGCGGCTGAGGGCCGCCCGGCAAGTTCGAGGCTATGCCGGCACCTCCCGACGGGGTAGGGCACAAGGTCACGGGCGCCGCACGCGGCTGGGCTGGCGGCCGAGGCCCTCGGCCCGGGACTTGATGCCCAGGAGCATACGCCGCTCCATGAGGAACTGCAGGGGTTCCAGCACTGGCCGGAGGATCAGCCCCACAGGAAGCGGGGAATAGTCGTACCGCGTCCGGGACAGCAGCCGGGTGGTGTGCGCATCGACGGGATGCAGCACAAATGACCAGCCGAGCTCCAGCCGCAGGCCTGCAGCTGCCCCGGCGGAGGAGATGATTTTTCCGGTGCGCGGGTCCATGGTTCCGCCGAGGCCCAGCACGGATCCGGGCTCCAGCCTCCGGACCGGAATCCCCGTGCCCGGGCCCAGCGGGATGACGTCGCCGACGGCGAGCTGCTGGTATTCGGGAAGGACCCGGTCCGCACTGTGCATACCAAGGCCTGCCCCGTTTTCGAGCAGATCGTAGCTATACATGCCACCGCGTCCCGCACCCAGCTGGACGAGCCAGGGCCAGAGGTCCGCAGCAGGAGCGTGGACGGTGACGGCACGCGTACTCTGCATCCGCGGCATCGGGACGATCTCGTCGCCGGGAAGCGCGGCAGCTGATTCCTGGGCCGTCGCCCCCAATGCAGCAGCCGAGGCCGGACGGCGAGGACATAGCCGGCAGCGGCGGCGGCCGCGGCCAGGGCGGCCACTGGACCGCGGAACCGGAAGGAGCAGGCGAGCCGGCTCACGGGACGAGGCCTTCCAAAGGCTCTACCGGCGGCGCCACCGCGCGATTGCGGACGTGACGAGGAGCGCCAGCAAGGGGACGCTCCACCGCCGGAATCTCCAGCCGGGCCACCGCTGCTAACCTTCAGGGCCGGAAACGGTGCCGGCGCCGGTATGCTGCCCGACGGGGCGGCTGTCCCGGTTGCGCCTGCCGACGCCGCCGGGATTCAGCTCGAGTTTCCACAGGTGCAGCACTCCCAGTACCAGGAACAGGGCAGACAACAGCACCGAGGACCAGAGGGACGCCGCCGACACTGGGAGCTTAAACAGCGGTTTGAACAGCTCCCCCAGGGCCAGGGAGAAAATGAGCGTGAAGCCGAGCAGGAACAGCGCGGGCATAAAGACCAGACCCGGCCAGCGGCCGCGGAACGTCAGGACGGCGAGGATCAGGAACGCGGGCATGATGAAGCACAGGTCAAGGACGAACACGGAATAGAGTGAATCGATCTGCTCGCGGGTGCGCATCAGCGGCAGCAGCATGGCAATCCACAGCGGATAAAAGATCAGCGGCTGCAGGAGCGCGCCCGTGGCGGAAAGCCTGCGGATGCCCGCAGGCACACGGACCCGCTTTGGCCCCTCCGCCCTGACCTCCATTGCGGTGTAGAGCACCCCCCAGAAAGACAACGCAAAGATGGCGAGATACACGAGGTAAAAGCCGTTGTAGGTCCGCTCGATGGAGTAGATGCCGTAGGCGTAGAACAGGTAGCCCAAGATTCCCAGAGCCACGAGCCGCGCCTTGGTCTGCTCCCGACGCACTGTCAGCGCCAGGACGATCAGGGCGATGCCCGCAACACCGGACATCAGGTCCTGCGATACGGCGCCGGGAAGCAGGTCCGCTGCCACGACGCCCCGGTAGATGTCCGGGAAGACCAGCCCGGCCACCGCGGCAGTGACGGTCAGCAAGCCAATGACCATCCAGAGTGCCCGGACCGGCCACTGGCTGTGGTTCATCTTCCCGCTTGGTCCTTGTCCGGGTCCTGACCGACCACCAGCACCGGGCAATGGGCATGGGCCGCGCAGGCGCCGCTGACTGATCCCATCACCTGTGCAAGGAAGCCACCGCGGCCGCGGCGGCCGACCACCAGGAGCTGGGCGTTCCGGCTCTCCGCCACGAGGACCTTGGCCGGGGCGCCGAACTTCACGGTCCGGCTCAGGCCTTCCGGCAGGTCGGTGCCAAAGGCACGCTCCAGGGCTTCGTCAACGAGCCGCTTGGCCGTCTCTTCGAGTTGGGTGGTCGTAGGGGAGCTCTCTTCGGGCAGGTGGGATGCCAGAAAGAGATCCGAGGTGCCCAGGCAGGTCACGACCGCCAAGGGCGCATCCAGGCCCCTGGCCATACGGCCGGCGAGCCGGAGCGCCGCCGTCGAGAAATCCGAACCGTCCACGCCCACGACTACGCGCTGATCACCGTTCATGGCCCCAGCCTGCTCCCGGTCTGGCGGAGTGCCTAGGGCCGAAAGTCACGGCGGCCCTGCTGGCGGTCCGTGGCCGGGCAGGTGAGGGGGACTGGATCTTCCTAGGACGCACAGGGCCTGCCACGGGGGCTGGGCAGCACTCTTTACCGCCTTTAGGGTGGAGTGACGAAGACCACCAGAGGAGATCTTGATGCGAGTTGCTGTTACCGGAGGAAGCGGAAAACTGGGACGGAGCGTAGTCCGGAGACTGAGCGAGGACGGTCATGAGGTGACCAGCCTGGACCGGGTCGGTGCCCGCGGCCGGGACTTCACCGAGGTGGACCTGCGCAACTATGGTCAGGTCGTGGATGTCTTCCTGGGACTGGAGGACCGTCACGCCGGCTTCGACGCGGTGGTGCACCTGGCCGCCATCCCGGCTCCCGGCCTCGCCCCCGACGCGGCGACGTTCGAGAACAACATGCAGTCCAGCTACAACGTGTTCCAAGCAGCCCGCCGAGCCGGGATCAAGAAAATTGTTTACGCCTCCAGCGAGACGGTATTGGGTTTGCCGTTCGACGTCGACCCTCCCTATATCCCGGTTGACGAGGAATACCCGGCGCGGCCCGAGAGTACCTACTCCTTGGTCAAGCACCTCGAAGAGCAGATGGCCATCCAGCTGACCCGCTGGGACCCGGAGCTGAGCATCACGGGCCTGCGGTTCTCCAACGTGATGGACCCGGAGGACTACGAGGAGTTTCCTTCGTTTGACCACGATGCGTCCCTGCGCAAGTGGAATCTCTGGGGCTACATTGACGGCCGGGACGGTGCGCAGGCCGTCGCGCGCGCCCTGGAGCACGGCAAGCCCGGGTTCGAGGCGTTTATCATCGCCAATGAGGACACCGTGATGGGCCGCTCCAGTGCCAGCCTCGCCGCAGAAGTGTTCCCGGACGTCACGGTGGTCAAGGAACTCGGCGAACACGAAACCATGCTCTCGATCGAGAAGGCCAAGCGGCTCCTGGGTTACGCCCCTGAGCACAGCTGGCGCGATTACCACCCCGAGCGGACCACCCCCACCGAAGACTGAATCAGCTGCATTCATTCACTTTCCACTAAGGAGTTCCATGAAATACCGCACCCTGGGCGGCAGCGGCGCCGTCGTCTCCACCTACGCGCTGGGCACCATGACCTTTGGCGCCGAGGCCACAGAGGAGCAGTCACGCACGATCCTTGACGACTACTTCGCGGCCGGCGGAAACTTCATTGACACCGCGGACGTCTACAGCTCCGGGGTCTCTGAGGAGATTGTGGGACGGTGGCTCGCGGACCGGACCGAGGTCCGGGACCGGGCCGTCGTGGCCACCAAGGGCCGGTTTCCGATGGGGGCCGCCCCCAACGACGTCGGGACCTCCCGGCGCCACCTCACCCAGGCACTAGATGCTTCGCTGCGCCGGCTCGGCGTGGAGCAGATCGACCTATACCAGCTGCATGCCTGGGATCCGATCACTCCGTTGGAGGAGACCTTAAGGTTCCTGCACGACGCCGTCAGCAGCGGCAAGATCGCCTACTACGGGTTCTCGAACTTCCTTGGCTGGCAGCTGACGAAGGCAGTGCATCTGGCGAAGGCCCTTGGCTTCAGCGCCCCGGTGACGCTGCAGCCGCAGTACAGCCTGCTGGTCCGTGAGATCGAGTCCGAGATCGTTCCTGCTTCGCTCGACGCCGGGATCGGCCTGCTGCCGTGGTCCCCGCTGGGCGGCGGCTGGCTCTCGGGCAAATACAAGAAGGACGAGCCGCCCGCGGGTGCCACCCGGCTGGGCGAAAATCCGGAACGGGGCATGGAGGCCTGGAAGGCCAGGAACGCGGACCCTCGCACCTGGGAAATCGTGGAGGCAGTGCATGAGATCGCCGGCCGGCACGAGGCCAGTGCCGCCCAGGTGGCCTTGGCCTGGCTGGCGGACCAGCCGGCCGTGACGTCGGTGATCCTGGGCGCCCGCAGCACCAAACAGCTTGCCGACAACCTCGCGGCGGCCGACCTGCGGCTGACTGAGGGCGAACTGATGCGCCTCAGCGAGGTGAGCCGCCCGCGCGTCGGAGTCTACCCGTACGGGCCGATGGCACAGGAACAGCGGAGCCGGAAGATCGAGGGCGGCCGCTAGCGTCAACGACGCGGGGTCACCGCGGGCCTATCCCACCACCGGGGATGAGCCCTCGGTGGCCCCGCGTTGTGTTGCGGGGGCCGGTGCCGGGCCGGCGGGCTGCTGGTTGCTGGACCAGATGTAACTCATTTCCTCGGAGGACTGCTCCACGATTCGGCTCATAGCCGCGTGAGCGACGTCCGCCTCGCCGCGCTGAATGGCGCTGGCTACGTCCACATGCAGCTGCAGGGCCTCGTGCTGCGGCAGATGTGGCATCAGTCCATGCTGGGTGCGGCCGGTCAAAACCTCCGTGACAAGGTTGTGCAGCTGGGAAAACATCGGATTCCCGGAGGCTCGAAGTACTGCCGCGTGAAATTCGATGTCCAGGCGCAGGAACTCGTCCTGGTCTCCCTGCTGGCCCGCGGCCCAGAGCCGGGCCGCTTCGGAAACCAGGTCGCTGCCGGTATCCCAGGAGGCGCGTTCGGCGGCCAGCCGGGCAGCATGTGGTTCGATGGCGCCGCGCAGTTCGTTCAGCGCCTGCAACTGCTCCAGCCGCTTGGAGGAGGCCAGCCGCCACCGGATCACCTGCGGATCGTAAGCGTTCCAGGACTCTTCCGGCTGGACTACAGTTCCCAGCCGCCGCCGCGATTCCAGCATCCCCTTGGAGGAAAGGACCCGCGTGGCTTCCCGAACCACCGAGCGGGACACCCCGTACTGGGCCTCAAGTTCGTCCAGGCGCAGGATCGAGTGTGGCACCAGGGTCCCCTCGGCAATGGCAAGTCCCAGATTCTGGACCAGCACGGAATGCAGGTCGGCCGGGAACTCCGCCTTTGGGGTTTTCATAAATAAATCATACCGATAAGGCGCAAGGGGTTGTTTAAGTCTGCTTTATTTCCCTAAGATCGCTTCCAGAGCAGATGTAAAGATGCATTTGCGGCCGGCTGGACAGTGACGCCCAGCCCTAAATGAACCAAGGGAGTCGTAATGAAGCGACGTTCGATCATGCAGTACGCGGCTGTCGCAGCTGCGCTGTCTCTGGGCCTCACCGCCTGTGGCGGAGCCAGCGGCAGCAGCGATGCCAAAGCGTCCGGCACCGTCCGGGTGACCCTCGCGAACCACGTCTGGACCGAAGGCATCAAGGCGGCGATTCCGGAATTCGAGAAGTCCAGCGGCCTCAAAGTTGAGCTGACCCAGCTCGGCGAAGACCAGCTTTCAGACCAGTACAACGTCAAGCTCAACGCCGGCAGCGACGAGATCGACGTTATGATGTACCGCCCCCTGCAGGAGGGCAAGGCGTTCGCGAAGAACGGTTACCTCGCCGACCTGACGTCCAAGGTCTCCGCGGACGCCAGCTGGGACTGGAAGGACTACCAGGAGGGCCCGGTCAAGGCCACTACAGCCGACGGCAAGGTCGTCGGCGTCCCGATTATCACCGAACGCGAAGTGCTCTACTACCGCAAGGACCTGCTGCAGGCCGCCGGCCTTGAGGTGCCCAAGACCATGGAAGAGCTCGAAGCGGCCGCCAAGGCCATCAAAGCCGCCACACCGGACACGGCAGGTTTTGTCGCCCGGACCGGCAAGTCCGCGGCCGTCACCCAGTTCTCCAGCTTCCTGTACAGCTTCGGCGGCGACTTCACGGATGCCAGCGGCAAATCCGCCATCAACTCCGACGCTGCCAAAAAGGCCTATGAGTACTACGGCGGCCTGATCAAGAACTACGGCCCGGCCAACGTCAGCACCGATATGAGCTGGCCCGAAGCGATGGCCATCTTCACCCAGGGCAAGGCCGCGTTCTACACCGAGGCCGACTCCCTGTACAAAAACGCCACCGACCCGGCCAAGTCCAAGGTTTCCGACACGGTCGGTTTTGCTGCGCTGCCCGCAGGCCCTGCCGGTTCCAAGCCGTACAACATCCCGTCGTGGGGCCTTGCCGTGAACCAGGCTTCAAGCAATCAGGACAACGCCTGGAAGTTCATCCAGTGGGCCACGAGCAAGGAACGCACCCTGGCCGCGCAGAAGGCCGGCGTTCCCGGACCCCGCAGTTCGGTCTGGGCCGACCCGGCCGGAACGTCCACGTACCCGAAGGATCTGGCCGAGGCTATCTCCGCGAGCGCCAAGAACGGCGTCGGCCACGACCGGCCCGAGGTCATCACGGTAGGCAAGGCCCGCGAAATTGTCGGCGGGCCGATTGTCTCCTCCATCACCGGAGCCGACGTCCCCGCTGCGGCCGATGCCGCCAACGGCGACTTCCAGAAATTCCTGGATACCGAAAAGAAGTAGCACACCGGGGCGCATCTCGTACTGGTCGCCCTGCACAGCACCGGCGGAACGGCGGTCCGCTGCCGTTCCGCCGGTGCCAGCTTCTCACTTCACCCCCAACTCCTTAGGTGAACCATGTCTGTACTGAACCCTCCCCGCAGCGCACCGGCCCGCAGCGCCGGCCGCCCGCCGGGTCCGCGCGCGAACTTTTCCGCCTGGGCCAACCGGCACCGCAAGTGGCTCTTCGCGGCCCCCGCCATGATCTTCGTCGGCGTCCTGATCGTTTTCCCCCTGGCCTGGACGCTGTTCCTGAGCCTGACCGACTCCCAGGGATCCGTCCGCGCAGCCTCTGAGTTCATTGGCCTGCAGAACTACATCACGGTCCTCTCCGACGTCGACCGGTTCTGGCCCGCCGTCGGCCGCACCATGTCCTTCACCGGAGTGGCCCTGGCCTGCGAAGTGGTTCTGGGCATGTGCATCGCGTTGCTGCTGTGGCGGCCGTTCCGCGGCGAAAAGTGGGTCCGGGTGGCCATTCTCCTGCCGCTCGTCGCAACCCCGGTGGCGGTCGGCATGATGTGGCGGTTGATCTTCGATCCCAACATCGGCTTCGCCAACCAGCTTCTCGGACTGATCGGCATTCCGGCCCAGCCTTGGCTCTCCGGCCAGGACACGGCCCTTGGCACCACGATCTTTATGGACGTGTGGCAGTGGACCCCCATGGTGGTGCTGATCCTTCTCGCCGGCCTGACCTCGCTGTCCGAGGAACCCGATGAGGCCGCCAGGATGGACGGCGCCAACGCCTTCCAGCGCTTCTTTTACATCACCCTTCCGCTGATGTTGCCGACGGTGATCGTCGCCATCCTGCTGCGCGGCATCGACGCCCTCAAGACCTTCGACATCCTCTATGCCACCAAAGGCAAAGGCGGCGGTTCATTCCACGAGGTAGAGACCCTGAACGTCTACGCCTACGGGCTGAGCTTCGATTACAACCAGTACGGGCTCTCCTCCGCGGTGTTGATCCTGTTCTTTATGATCATCATCGGCACCATGTGGCTGCTCACCATGCGCAAGAAGGCGGCAAACAAATGACCGTACAGACCGAATCCAAAATCCCCGCCGCGCGGCCTGCCCCGGCTCCGCGCCGCCGGAAAGCCCGCGGCCCCCGCGCCTACAAGGTCTTCCGCGTGGTCGCCCTCGTGGCGGTGGTGTTGTTCCTGGTCGCGCCGCTGTTCTGGATGCTGCTGGCCTCATTCAAGACCAACGTGGACATCTACGACACGGGGAAGTCCTTCTTTTTCACCCCGACCACCGAGAACTACGCGAACGTGCTGGAGCGGAACAACTACTTCGTCTTTATCATCAACAGCTTCTGGGTGGCCTTCGTTTCCACCGCCTTCTCGCTGGTGCTCGGCGTCCCTGCCGCCTATGCCATGAGCCGTTTCACGATGCACCGTTCGGCCCTGGTGGTCCTGATGGCCCGCGTGATTCCGGGCGTCTCCCTGCTGGTGCCCTGGTACTACGTCTTCTCCAACCTGAAGATGGTGGGCGGATTTGAAGTGCTGATTCTGAGCCACATGTTCGTCGCGCTCCCGCTGATCGTCTACATCATGATGAGCTACTTCGATTCCCTTCCGCTGGAACTCGAGGAATCGGCCCAGGTGGACGGGCTCACCCCGATCGGAGCTTTCCGCCGCATCACCTTGCCGCTCTCCGTGGCCGGCATGGCTACTGCAGGGATCCTGTCCTTCATCTTTTCGTGGAACAACTTTATGTTTGCCCTCGTACTGTCCGGGTCCAAAACCAAGACGCTCCCGGTCGCGATCTTCGACTTCGTCTCTTACGCCTCGATCGATTGGGGCGGGCTGATGGCGGCCGCCATGGTGGTCACGATCCCGATCATGGTCATTGCCTTGTTCACGCAGAAATACATCGTCTCCGGCATGACCGCCGGCGCGACCAAAGGGTAGCGGGCACATGACACTCATCAACAGGATTGAAACCTTCCTGGTCGCGCCGCGCTGGCTGTTCGTCCGGATCGAGACTGAGTCCGGGATCGTCGGCTGGGGCGAGGCCAGCTGCGAGGGCCGCAGCGAAACGGTCCGCACCGCCGTCGACCAGCTCTCCGAGCTGCTGATCGGCAACGATGCGCTCCGGATCGAAGACCACTGGCAGGTCATGACGAAAGGTTCCTTCTACCGTGGCGGACCCATCCTCGCCAGTGCTGTGTCCGGGCTGGACCAGGCCCTGTGGGATATCGCCGGCAAGCACTTCAACACACCGGTGCACCAGCTCTTGGGCGGCCACGTCCGCGACCGGATCCGGATGTACGGCTGGGTGGGTGGTGACGAGCCCAACGAGGTGGCCGACCAGATCAGCGCGCAGCTGGAGGTCGGTCTCACCGCCGTCAAGATGAATGCCAGCGGCCGGATGAGCCCCATTGCCTCGGTGGCGGAGCTCGACGGCGTTGTCCGCCGGGTTGCCGCGGCCCGCGAGGTCCTCGGGGACCACCGCGATGTCGCTGTCGACTTCCACGGCCGCTTCAGCCTGGCCAACGCCCGGCGGGTGGCGCCGCTGCTGGAACCGTACCGGCCGTTTTTCCTGGAGGAACCGGTGGTTCCGGAGAATACCCACCTGCTGCGCGAATTCACCTCGTCGACGACGACGCCGGTCTCCACCGGGGAGCGGCTCTACAGCCGGCAGGAATTCCTGCCCGCGCTGCAGGCGGGCATCGCCGTGGCCCAGCCGGACCTCTCGCACGCGGGCGGCATCACCGAGGTCCGCAAGATTGCCTCGCTCGCCGAAATCTTCGAGGTCCAGCTGGCCCCGCACTGCCCGCTCGGTCCGCTGGCCCTGGCCGCCTGCCTGCAGGTGGGCTTCGCCACGCCCAACTTCCTGATCCAGGAACAAAGCATCGGAATCCACTACAACCAGGGCGCCGAAGTCCTGGACTATGTCCTGGACAAATCCCCGCTTAAATTCGTGGACGGGCACATCGAACGCTTGACCGGCCCGGGCCTCGGGATCGAAATCGACGAGGCAGTGGTCCGCGCCGCGGACAAACGCGGCCACGCCTGGCGCGGACCCGTCTGGCGCCACCCCGACGGAGCCTTCGCAGAATGGTGAACAACATGACCGTGAACCCCAGCAATGTCCTGACCTCCCAGAGCCTGCTGGCCGGAATCCAGGAAACCAGGCTCGTCGCCATTGTGCGCGGCACTGACGGCCGCGCCGCGGCAGCGGCGGCGCTGGCGGCCATGGAAGAGGGCTTCCGTTACGTCGAAATTGCCCTGACCACACCGGACGCGCTCGAGGCGATCAGCGCAGTCCGCGCCGCCGCGCCGGCAGGCTGCTTCGTTGGGGCCGGCACCGTGTTGACCGCGCAGGACGTGGATGACGTGGCGGCGGCCGGTGGCCAGTTCACTGTGACCCCGGCGCTGGCCGAGTCCATCGCCGTCTCCGCGGCCCGGGGCATCCCAGTCCTGGCCGGGGCGCTGACCCCGACCGAGGCCTACGAGGCCATGACCCGGGGAGCCACAGCCGTGAAGCTTTTTCCCGCCTCCATCGGCGGACCGGGCTACCTCAAAGCCCTGCGGGACCCGTTTCCCGGCATCCCGTTTATCGCCGTCGGCGGGGTGGGGCTGGAGCAGGCGTCCGGCTACTGGCAGGCGGGCGCCGTCGCCGTTGGCCTGGGCGGACCGCTCTTCGGTGACACCGGTTCAGGCGGCGAGCTGGCGCCGATGCGGGCGCGGGCCCGGGACTTTGTGGCGCTGGCCGCCGACTATGGGCTGCGCAGCGTCGCGAAGGGTCCGCAGTGAGCGCTGAAGCCGGGCTGCCGGCCGTTGATTTGCTGACTTTTGGTGAATCGATGGTGTCGCTGCGCTCCGCCGGGCCGCTGTCCGCTGGCGGAACCCTCGGCATGCACGTTGCCGGGGCGGAGTCGAATGTGGCCGTCGGCGCCGCACGGCTTGGCCACCGGGTGGCCTGGGCCGGCGTGCTTGGCGCCGACCCGCATGGTGAGTTCATCCTCCGGCAGTTGCGCAGCGAGGGCATCGGGGTGCACTACCGGGAGCACGGCAGCCGCGGCACCGGGGTGATGTTCCTCGAACAACGCACCGCCGACGTGAGCCGGGCCTTTTACTACCGCGCCGGTTCCGCCGGATCCACGCTCTGCCGGGCCGACGTCGACGCGGCCTTCCGGACCGGTACCCGGGTCCTGCACCTCACCGGGATTACCGCAGCCCTCAGCCAGGAGGCACGGCAGGCCGTCGAGTATGCGGCCGCCCGGGCCGCCGGCGAAGGCCTGGAGGTGTCCCTCGACGTTAACTACCGGGGCAAGCTCTGGTCCCGGGAAGAGGCGCGCGCAGTCCTCACCCCGCTGGCCCGGCACGCCACCATCCTGATCGCATCCGACGATGAACTCGGCCTGGTCGCCTCCGGCCATGGGTATTCCGGCGCGGCCGACGACGCCGAAGCGGCGATGGCCGCGGAACTGCTGGCCCGGGGCGTGCGGGAGGTTGTGGTCAAGCGGGGCGCGGCCGGTGCCGGGGTCCACACCGCGGCGGGCCGCTGGGAAACGCCCGCCGTGCAGGTCACCAGCATCGACACGGTGGGAGCCGGTGACGCTTTCACTGCGGGGTACCTCTCCGCCCTGCTCGACGGCGAGGACGTCGCCGGCCGCCTGCGGCGCGGCGCCCTGACGGGCGCCTTCGCGGTCAGCACTGCCGGCGACTGGGAAGGCCTGCCCTGCCGGGGCGAACTGGAACTGTTGGGGACCGCACCCAGCGGAACGACTCAACGCTAGGGCCGGCACCGCCGCCTCAACCCCCAACGTCAAACCGACTCAGAAAGCCTGGACCCACTGTGAAAATCATTGCCGCTGAAGTCTTTGTGACCAGCCCGTCCCGTAACTTCGTCACGTTGCGGATCACCACGGAGGA
The DNA here is from genome assembly GCF_024124825.1 of Arthrobacter sp. H16F315. Taxonomy (GTDB): domain Bacteria; phylum Actinomycetota; class Actinomycetes; order Actinomycetales; family Micrococcaceae; genus Arthrobacter. The sequence goes on from NZ_JAMXSS010000002.1 coordinate 1,368,752, forward strand.
CGGTGTGACCGGGATTGGGGATGCGACCCTGAACGGCCGCGAGCTCGCGGTGGCCGCATACCTGAAGGAACACGTTGCGCAGCTGCTGATCGGCAAGGACCCGCACCGGATCGAGGACACCTGGCAGTTCCTGTACCGGTCCTCGTACTGGCGGCGCGGTCCGGTGACGATGGCGGCGATCGCAGCGGTGGACATGGCGTTGTGGGATATCAAGGGCAAGCTCGCCGGGATGCCGGTCTACCAGCTGCTCGGCGGGGCGTCCCGTCACGGGCTGCGCGCCTACGGGCATGCCTCCGGGGCGGACCTGCCCGCGTTGTTTGATTCGGTCCGGGAACATCTGGAGCTGGGTTACAAGTCGGTGCGGATCCAGACCGCGGTGCCCGGGATCAAGGCCGTGTACGGCGTAGCGGCGCAGGCACAGGCCTCGGGGGAGCGGTATGACTATGAGCCTGCCGGTCGCGGGGCGTTCCCGGCGGAGGAGGACTGGGACACCCGAGCGTACCTGCGGCACCTGCCGACGGTGTTCGATGCGGTGCGGAATGAATTCGGGCCGGAGCTGCCGCTGCTGCACGACGGGCACCACCGGATGACCCCGATCCAGGCCGCGAAACTGGGCAAGGCGCTGGAGCCCTATGACTTGTTCTGGCTGGAGGACTGCACCCCGGCCGAGAACCAGGAGGCCTTGCGCCTTGTCCGTTCCCACACCACAACGCCGCTGGCGATCGGGGAAATCTTCAATACCGTCTTTGACTTCCAGACGCTGATCAAGGAACAGCTGATCGACTATGTCCGGGCCGCCTCGACGCACTTCGGCGGGATCTCGCCGCTGAAGAAGGTGATGGATTTCGCCGCGCAGTACCAGATCAAGTCCGGTTTCCACGGGCCGACTGATATTTCCCCGGTGGGCTTCGCCGCGCAGCTGCATGTGGGCCTGGCGATCCACAACTACGGCATCCAGGAATACATGCAGCACTCGGACAAAACGAACGAGGTCTTCGAACAATCCATGACCTTCGTGGACGGGTACCTGCACCCCGGCGACACGCCCGGCATCGGCGTGGAGTTCAACGAGGAAGCCGCCGCGGCCTACCCCTACCAGCAGGCCTACCTGCCCTACAACCGCCTCGTCGACGGAACGGTCCACGACTGGTAATCGTGGGTCCGACGGATACGCCGGTCTCCTGTAGTGTCGTGGCAACTACTGTATGGGGGTGCGGTTAGATGTCACAGTTGACGTTCCGCTGGTCCCGTCGATTGTGGATCCTGGCGGCACTCCTCGCTGTTGCCGGGATAGTCGCGGTTCCCGCTGCCACCATCCTGCAGCACATGTTCGGGAGCGCCATCGGGCGGACGACAGTGGACGCAGGGGCCGACGGTGCTGAGCGCACCGTCTACTGGCGTGAGTACCCCGGTGTCGCCGGCGTCGATTCCCGGCAGATCCTGGACGGCCCCACACCGCAGGAGGGCTTCGACGCGGGGCAGGCCATGGTTGCCGAGATCAGGGCCGCCCTGTCGGAGGAATTCCAGCTCGAATGGTCCCCTGCGGGCGACGAAGCCGGCGGCAGTCCGTTTCAGCGGCCGATCGAGAATAACTACGGAGGCCAATCACTCCTTACTAGCGTGAACGGTCCCGAATCCCAGAGCACCACAGTGCCGCAGGCGTGGGAAGAAAAGCAGCGGGCAATTGGCATCATCGGGGAGGTCAGTGGCCGGTACGGCTATGGGACGCCGACAATCAACGCCCTGGAGGGCTGGTCTGCAGCGGACCGGACCCGGGACCTTGGCGGTCTGACCCCGGAGGAGCAGGTTATTGTTTCCGGGGTGGCGCTTGGGCGGGCAGGTCAGTGGCTGTCCTTCAGGTTTCAGGACCTTTCAAAGGACACCAGCGGCACCTTCAAGGAACGGCTCCAGCAGCCCGAAGGATCGCCGTGGCAGCTCAATACGCTGGCGCTGGGGTACGGGGCCAACGGCCTTTTGGCAGCGGAGGACCGCGCCGAATTTGAATCCCGGCTTGAGCCCTTTCGGAGGCTTACCCCGCCTGAGCCGCTGGGAAGCTGAGCCTGCCGGGGCGAGGCGGCAGGCTCAGCCATTTTGAGCGGCTCCAGTTCAGGACTGTGGCGTCAGCACACTCTTGGGCAGGCGGTGCACCGTGACTGCCCCCACGGGGGGTGAACGGGTGGAGCGGGTCCGGCGCCGATGATCCTGTCGGTCCGCCGAGACGGGAGTCGCCGACTGCACTGAGCACGGCGTAGGCGTCTTCCCGCTCCCAGCCGTGGTCCTTGACGAGGAAGTGGAACATGTCTTCGTAGCCGCGGGTGATGCTTTCCTGGACTGGGTTGCCCAGGCCGACGAAGATCCATTCCTCACCGGTCTCGATCCGGGGGCGCGGAGGTTCATGTCTTTTGCCAGCTCAATGCTGATCACGGCTGTTCCCTCGGCCTCGATGGCCACGAATGACGACTCGCCTTCGGCCATCAGGGCATGGATGTCTCCGATCGAGAGGTACGCGCCTTCCACCATGACCGGCAGATACACCTTCGAGCCTGGCCGGCACCCGGTGAGGTCCATGTTCCCGCCGCCGGCGAAGCTTGGCATGACGGTGGAGTTTTCCCCCTCTGCCGGTGCTGTGCCGATGCAGCCGATCATCGGCCGGGCATCGAAGACGTGCCGGTCGGTTACGTGCACTCCGTCAGCGTCGATCGGGATCCGCCTGGTGAACATCTCCCGGCCCATCACGTGGCGCAGTGCCCCCGTTCCCGGCAGGCTGACGGACCAGCCGCAGTCGTTGAGCAGGATCTCGTGAATCGTGACGATCAGGGCGTCGCCCGGCTCCGCTCCGTCCACGAAGACCGGTCCGGTGACGGGATTGATGCCAACGGTGAGCCGGTCAAGGTCGTGATGAACGTGCAGTTCCGCGTAGACGGCGTCGCTGGTCTCGAACGCGATCCGTTCACCGGTTCCGGGGGCGATTCGCAGCGCAGGTTCTTCCCTTCCGGAGAACGAGAACTTCCCTTGGGATTTGTCGAGGAAATGTTCAGCGCTGGCGGTCATCGCTGGGACTCCGTTGCGCTCATGGACAACTCCGGCGCGCCGTTGTTCTCTTCGCTGAGGTCAGGTGTCCGGCCGGTGTATTTGTAGTATGCGAAGACTCCGGCTCCTACTGCGAGCCAGATGGCGCCGCCGATTTTTGCCTCCGGAGCCGCGTTGAGCAGCACATAGCCAATGATCAGGAAGCCCAGGACCGGCACCAGAAGATGGAGCACATAGTTTTTCGACTTCTGATGCACGATGTAGTGGAAAATGACCGACAGGTGCAGGAGCATAAAACCGAAAAGTGCGCCGAAGTTCACCAGCGCGGAGATGACGTCAATCTGTCCCACAAAGAACAAGACGAGGACCGCCGAGATGGCGGACACCAGGATGATGGCGTTGCGGGGAACCTGCCGGCTGTCAATCCGGGACAGGAACCGGGGCAGTTGACGGTCGCGGCTCATCGAGTACAGCAGCCGCGAGGTGGCGGCCTGTGCGGCCATGGCGTTCGCCACTCCGATAGCGAGGACGTTCACCACAAAGAACGCCGTCATCCAGCCGCTGTTCGAGGCGGCCGCGACGATCGTAAAGAAGGCATTGCCGACCTCGTCATCGTTGAATGATTCCCGGCCGCCTGCCAGGGCGCTGGCCAGCCAGGTCTGCAGGATGAACAGGAACGCCACCAGGAACAGCGCCATGATCATGGCCCGTCCGGCAGCGTTGCGGCCGCCGGTGGCTTCCTCCGACATGGTGGAAATGCCGTCAAACCCGAGGAAACTCAAGACCGCTATGGACAGGGCCGAGGCGATCAGCGGACCCGTCACCTTGGTTGCATCCCAGATCGGGGTCATGGTCAGCTCGGCGCCGGGAACAGCGTTTGTGGCCAGGGCATTAACGGCGATAACGACGAAAATGACGACAAAGATGAGTTCAATTGCCAGGAAGATGCGGTTCATCCGTTTGATCGAGCTGATGCCGAGCAGATTAACGACGGTGTTGACAGCCACAAAGATCAGCGCCCATAGCCAGCGCGGGGAGTCAGGAAAGATGCCCACCATCGACTCGGCAGCAAAAACGTACAGGAGCGTCGGGACGAGGAGATAGTCCAGCAGGATTGCCCACCCGGCAAAAAACCCGGCGGTGGGATGTAGCCCGCGCCCCACGTAGGAGAACACCGAACCGGCGAGCGGGATGGACTTGGCCATCTGCTGATAGGCAAGGGCAGTGAAGATCATGGCGATAAGTCCAATAGCGTAAACCAGCGGGACCATACCGCCGGCCGCGTTATAGACAACGCCGAAAATAGCCCACGGGGCGATCGGGACCATAAAAACGAGTCCATAGACGAGCAAGTCAGCGGTGGACACCGACCGTTTCAGTTCCTGCTTGTAGCCGAACGCTTCGAGCTGCTGTTGGGCGCTGAGTTCAGGGGAGCTGGATGAATTTGCCATCGGGTACTTTCTGGGAGGGGAGTGGCGGAGGCGGTGCTAGGAGTGGCGTGGCTGATCGTGCCGGGCCAGGTGGGCGGCGATTACTCGCTGGAATCCCTCGGGTTGTTCCAGATGGGTGCAGTGGCTTGCCCCGGGGAAGACGTGGCTGTCGACCTTCGGAATATTGGTGATGAATGGGGCCCAAGTGGCAGGGGTTGCTTCGTCGAATTCACCGGCGACAATCAGCGTTGGGGCCCTCACAAGGTGCAACCGGTCGATGACGCTCCAGTCGCGGAGCGTTCCGATGACGTGGAGCTCATTGGGGCCGTTCATGGTGTGGTAGACCGTCGGTTCGGCTTCCATTTGGGCCACGCTTTGCTCAAAATCGGCGGGAAGCGGCGAGATGCGGCAGACGTGGCGCTCGTAGAAGGCCATGGTCGCCGCCGAATATTCCGGGGAAGTCAACGTGCCCGCCTTCTCGTGGAGAGTCAGCGCATCCCGGACCTCGCGGGGCAGGTCCTTCCTGAGCTCCGCGGCGGCCTCCGCCCATAGCTCCATCGAAGCCGGCGAATTGCAGATGGAAAGACTTGCCAGGCCCGAGGGCTGCCGCACCGCGATTTCGGCACCCAGCATGCCGCCCCAGGACTGCCCCAACAGGTGGAAGCTGCCGATGCGGAAGTACTCCAGGAGGTTGTGGAACTCGTCAACAAAGAGTTCCGGTACCCAAAAACCCTCGTGCGCATCTGGTAGGTGCGAGCTGTTTCCGCAGCCGAGCTGGTCGTAGAGGATGACTGTGCGCCCGGTGGCCGTCAACGCCTTGAGGTTCTTGAGGTAGTTGTGCGCCATGCCCGGTCCGCCGTGAAGCACGATGAGCGGAAGCGCGCCGGGTACGGGAAGATCAGGGGCGAAGACGGCTGTCCAGGTCTCCCATTGGCCGAAGGGAACCCGGTGGGTTGTGAGGCTTGTCACGTGCGATCCTTTGGTCGGGCGTGAGCATCATCCTTGCGCATAAATGGTCTAATTCCAAGACCTTTTAGAAATATGTATAGGTTTGTCCCATGGCCAAGAGCAAAGATGACGGTCCCGAAAGGACGCTGGACACACCTCTGGCCGCGTCGTCCCGGGCGGATGAAATTACCGACCGGCTCATCACGGCGATCGCCGTCGGGGAGTATCTGCCGGGCGCGCGCCTGCCGTCAGAACGCGACCTCGCGGAGTCGCTCCACGTTGGAAGAATGACGGTCCGGACCGCAATCGGACGACTCGTTGACCAGGGCCTGCTCGCCACCCAACGCGGCCGCGCAGGGGGATCCTTTGTTCGGGAACAGTGGACTGATGCGTCGAACGCGTCAGTACAAAGGACACTCACGTCTCGCTGGGAATCGCTGCGTGACACGTGCGAAGCCATGGTCCAGCTCCACGGAGCGATCGCCCGGGCCGCGGCTGAAAACAGAAATGCGGCTGATGCGGCGGTCCTGCGCGAACGACTTGACGCTTACCGTGCCGCCGAGTCGGGCCGCGCCTCGCAAAAGGCGGACGCTCGGCTCCATCTGGCTATAGCGGAGGCCGCCCACAACCTGACGCTAACCCGCATCCTCCTGGAACTTGAGGCCCAGATCGGGCTCGGCGCACCAGCCCACCTTTGGGGTTTCCCCGAGGGAATGCAGGAAATGGAGCTCCGGGCGCTAGCCGATCATGAGCGGCTGGTGGAGGCCATCTGCGGGCAGCGCCCGGCAGAGGCAGCGACCATCGGCGTGATGCACGCGCGGATCGATATTGAACTGCTGGAGGCGGCGCTGACGAGGGCCGGAGCTGAGGCGGGAAGCTGAGCATCGGGTTGCCGTCCGCAACTGGAGCGGACGGCAACCCTGCGCCAGGACTAGTGAATGATTTCCCGGGTCATGCCGTAAGGGACCAGGTCGGACAGCTCCGCCGTGTAGTGGCCGGGCTTGTGCCGGGTGATCAGGATGCCCTGGGTCCCGGTGGCCATCGCGATCTGCTGGAGTCCGAGGACGGCGGCGTTAAGGCGCTCGTCCAGGATGTGGCGGTTCTCGACCTGGATCTCAATGGAGTCGGTGGTGGTGATCATTGCACTGTCTTTCGTGTGTACTTCTCGTTGGCCCCAATGATTGAAAGGACAGTAACGTCATACTTGTGGGCGCGTCAAATCCGCGCGCGCCGGTGTTGGTACCCGTGATCACGCGGGGAACAGTGAAAGGTGCTCGTGGACACAGTGGATGCTGCCGTCCTCTGAGCGGTGGAAAACGATGGTTTCCCGTTCGTCGCTGGCAAAGCGTCCTCCCGTGTGATCGGTCTGGACGGTCGTGGCCACGCGATGCGAAAACACTGCGGTGGCTCCCAGCAGCTGAATGTTCTGCTCGGTGCTGCGGCACTCCAAGACCCGCCAGCCGGATTCGAGCCACCTGTGCCAGAGGTCCCGGTAGGCGGACCGGGAGGAAGGACTTTCCGCTTCCGGGTGGAAGATGAAGGTCGCGTCGGCGCTGAAGGCGGCGAAGTAGGCGTCGGTGTCGCAGGCTGCAAACGCTGCGACAAGGCGATCCGCTGCGTCCTGGACCTCCGTGCGGCTGAGGTCCCGGCCGCCGGGCAGCTGCGGCGCCGGTGGCGCGGCAGCCAGCGGCCGTGCCACGGCGCGGATCGGGGCGCCGTCCGCGCCGGGAATGCTGAGCGGAAAGAGGAAGACCTCGACGGCGGCGCCGGCCTCGAGGGTGCTCTGGACCTGTTCGAGCCCGGTGAGGTTTTCCACAATGATGCAGCCGTTCCCGGCCAGGATGTTGTGGGCCGGAAACCCGTGGTCGGCTGCCCCAGTATCGTGGCCGGCGTTCGGGGTGCGATCCACGCTCAGGGCATCGAGGCCCACTGCCCGATAGCCGCGGTCGATGATCAGCTGCGCCGCGGCGGCGTCCAGCCAGGGGTGCTCCAGGTAGTCTGCAGTTCCCCAGGCCCCGGCGAACCCGGTCCGCAGCAGCAGGATCCGTTGCGGACCGCCGTCGTCGGGTTCGCCGTCGCCCGGTTCGTCGTTGTTCGCCGGGGCGATCCCCGCGAGGTGCGCCGCGGTAATGGGTGCGCCGCGATCCACACCGCGGAGATCCACCAGTTCAGCGGCGCCGCTGAAGAGGCCCAGCGGCAGCTCGTCCAGGGCTTCCCACTCGTCACTGACGTGCCGGGGTGCATCTGCGTGGGTTCCGGAGTGGGTTCCGATGGCGAGCGAGAGGACATTTGCGCCGTCTGCGTCAACGGTCAGCGCACTTTCAATCCGGACGTCAGGGTCGCCCGGGTAGACGGGCATCCCGGTGCGCAGGGGCACGCTAAGATCCATCCAGGTCATGACCCGGCCACCAGTTCCGGCTCACGGCCACTGCGCTGGTGCGGCACGGTTGCATCGATGCCGCCAGCGCCGCCGGTACCGTCGGCACCGTCGTCGAAAGCGGCCGGAACGATGTTCCCGTCTGCGTCCAGCACCGGTCGGACCGCGGTGTCCTTCGAGGGGATCCAGCGGGGCCCGGCGGCCGGGAACACCTCGCGCGGTTCCGGGAAGATCCACAGCATGCCGAGGTAGAGGACGGCGGCGAGCGCCAGCGATGCCGGCAGGCTGATGTCAACGCCGCCCGCCAGGTTGCCCAGCGGCCCCTGGAACTGGCCGGGCATGTTGACCATGCTCAGGCCGACCGCGGCGCTGACAAGCCAGGCACCCATGCCGCGTGGGTTCCACCCGTGGTTGAACCAATACCGGCCGCCGGTCTGGCGGCGGTTGAAGACCTGGAGGGCGTCTGCGTCGTACCAGCCGCGGCGGGTGATGAAGCCGATGATCATAACGACCATCCAGGGAGCGGTGCACGTAACGATCAGGGTGGCGAAGGTCGAGATGCTCTGGACCAGGTTGAAGGCGAAGCGGCCGACGAAGATGAAGACGATGGCCAGGACGCCGATGAACAGGGTGGCCTGCACACGGTTGAAGCGCGGGAAGACGCTGCTGAAGTCCAGGCCGGTTCCGTAGAGCGAGGTCGCGCCGGTGGACATGCCGCCGATGAGGGCGATGGCGCAGAGCGGCACAAAGTACCAGGCCGGGGAGACTGCCAGCAGCCCGCCGACGTAATTCGGAGCGGCCGGGTCCATGAACTCCGGTGCCTTGGCGGCGATGATGGAGGCCGTCGCGAGCCCGAAGACAAACGGCACCAGGGTGGCCAGCTGCGCGAGGAGCGCGGCCCCCATCACCCGGCGTTTGGGTGTGTCGGTGGGGATGTAACGTGCCCAGTCTCCCAGGAAGGCGCCGAAGGAGATCGGGTTGGACATCACGATCAGTGCTGCGCCGATAAAGGCGGGGATGAAGCCCGCGATGCCGACGCCGTCGAACCCGGTTCCGAAGGCGCCCTCGAAGTTCAGGTTGAGGTCGCCGGCGAAGGCGATGAAACCAACGACGAAGAGCAGCGTGGCCGCGGTGACGGCAATTTTGTTGACGAGCAACATGAACTTAAACCCATAGACGCAGACGGCGAGCACCAGCACACCGAAGACCCCGTACGCGACGGCGAAGGAACCCATCTCCTGCGGGAGGCCAACCAGTCGGTTCAAGCCGCCCACCAGGGCATCGCCGGAACTCCAGACGGAGATCGAAAAGAATGCCATGGCTGTCAGGAGTGAGAGGAATGATCCAACCACCCGGCCGTGAACCCCCAGATGGGCGGAGGATGACACAGCGTTGTTGGTTCCGTTGGTAGGCCCGAAGACAGCCATCGGCGCCAGCAGGAGGGCACCGATCACCAGCCCCGTGACTGTTGCGGCGAGGCCCTGCCAGAAGGAAAGTCCAAACAGAATGGGGAACGCACCCAGGAACGCTGTCGCGAAGGTGTTGGCACCGCCGAACGACACCCTGAACAGGTCAAGGGGGCTTGCGTTGCGGTCCTTCTCCGGAATCCGCTCAATGCCGTAGGTTTCCACTTCGGTGACTTTGCCCCGGGTTTGTCTCCTGCGGGCGGCGGTGTGCTGTGCCTCGGACATGGTGTTCTCCATCCAGCGTAAAGTCCTGCGTGAGTTGCTCAATAAGCATCACAAGTTGCTGATTAAGCTACAAGTGATGATTAAACTACAGTGTGAAGCGGCTCACAGCAAGGACCGGCCGGCATCTGTCGAGAACCTGCGGGGGCGCAGGCGGCCGTGCAGCTACGCCAGCACCGTGAATCCGGCCGACGGAAAGCGGACTCCGTTCACCTGCAGCTGCAGTAAGTGGTCCCCGGAATGGTGGACCCTGGTGGTCATCTGGCGGAAGGCGTGACGCTTTGAGAAGGTCCGGGACTCGCCTGGCCCGAGGATGGCAGTTCCGAGCTTAAAGACTTTCCCGGCGAGGGATCCGTTGGCCTTGGCGTAGTGCACCACGTAATCGACGGCGAGCCGGGCTTCCACCGTCCCGGTGTTGGCGAGCTCGAAGGAAAAGCCGAGTTCGCCGGGAAGTTCGACGACGGTGCGGTCCAGGCGCAGCGGTGTCACCGCGAGCGAGGCAGGCGCAAACCCCAACAGCTCGAGCGTCCCGGGATGGGCCTTCTTCACGAGGGTTCGCAGGCCGTGGCGGACCACCCTGGAGGTGTTCGCGTCGGGTGCGGCCATCCATCGGCGGGCGGTGGCAACTACCTCCTCGGGCGCGTGCCGGGCCAGGTCGTTCAGGTGGTTGGCTACCGAGCGACGGACGTCCTCGACCGGGTCCCGGTAGAGGGATTCGAGGATTGGCAGGGTGGCGGCGGGGTGCGCGATGATCGCCGGAACGCGCACTGCCCAGGGCAGGTAGGCCCGGGTGCCTTCGGTGGCGAGGCGTCGGACGTGCCAATCCGGGTGCGAGGTCCAGGTCTGAATGACGGGCAGTGCCCGCTCCAGGTCGGCAGCAAGGAGCCGCCGGATCGCGAATTCGCTGCTGAGCCGCGGAGTCAGCTCGGCAAGCAGGGCCAGGCAGTCCGCGAAATCGCCCGGGCCCGTCCTGGCCAGGGCGAGGGTGGCCGCTGTCTCGCCCACGGGCCAGATCATCCAGCCGGTGAAGTCCGGCTCCGCGAGTGCCCGGCGGAAGATGGCCGCCGTTGCCTGGTAGCCGCCGGGCAGGTCGGTGAGCAGTGCGCGGCTGAGGTGATCGGTGCGTTCGCGCAGGCTCAGTTCGTCGAGGTGCCCGGCTGCTTCGGCCAGGCGGGGGAGGCGGATGGCCGGTCCGGCCGCGGCGAGGATGCGCTCCAGCGAGCCGACCACGCTGTTGTTGATTAGTTCATTCATGGCGCCCATCGCTTTAGGCTACCGGCGACCGGGCCGGCGGGTCCGCAGCGCAGTTAAACGGCGGAGAACCCGGAGTCGGGATATTCTGCACGGACGGAATGTCCACGAACGGTGCAGGGCGGATGCAGGAATGTCAAAGGAAATCACGGGAAAGTCGCCCGGACGGTGGCGGGTCTTCCACGACAAATTTGTGGTCGAAGAACGCTACCTGAGCGTGCAGGACCGACGAAGCCTGTATCGGACCGCCGTCGGCCTCGTACTGTGTGGCGCCGTGCTGTTCGCCGCAATCCTTGCCGGTGTCCTCCAGCATGGCGGCCTCACGGCAGGCGACGAACCTGTCCGGTCCGGGCTTGTGGCCCTCCGCTCCGAACCACTCACAACGATCATGATCATCCTCGCTGTCGTCTTCGGCCCCGTTGCCCTGCCGGTCATCGTCCTGGTGGTGACGGTGGCCTGGGGGCTGTTCGCCAAGCACGCCTGGCGCCCGATGCTCCTTGCCGGCGCCATGCTCACCGGCGTGATCCTTGCCCAGATCATCGGGCGCATTGTCGAACGACAGCGCCCGCCCGTAGACCTGATGCTCTTCGGCGCCGATTTCACGTTTTCCTTCCCGTCCGGGCACGTTCTCGGAGCCTGTGACTTCCTCCTTGTCAGCACCTTTTTGATCTTCTCCCGCCGACCCGGCCGTGCAGGCGCCGTATGGGGCTTTATCCTGGCCGGCGTCGGGATCTTTTTTGCCGCGATCAGCAGGCTCTATCTGGGCTATCACTGGTTGACTGACGCGCTGGCCTCGCTCTCCATCTCGTTGGTGGTCCTCGGCGGGGTGATCGCCGTGGACACCTGGCGCACTGCCCGCGTTCACGGGGAACCCGTCACCGGAACGCTTTCCAAAACCGACACCAGCCAGGGTTGACTCCGGACCGCCGCCGTGTCGTCCGTGGCGCTGAGCCGCAGGCCGTGGCGCGGCGATTCGGAGCGGCGTAAAATCAGTCAACTGCCTGAAACGACAAAGAGGAACCGGCCGATGAATGCTTCCGCCAAGGGCTTGGCCGCCCTGCTGCCGCCGCGCTTCACCCTCGGAGTGGCGACCGCGGCTTTCCAGATCGAAGGCGCCCTGGATGAGGACGGTCGCGGCCCCTCGGGCTGGGACGTGTTCGCCGCCAAGCCCGGATCGATCGTGGAGGACCACAGCCCCGCGATAGCCTGCGACCATTACCACCGGATGCCGGAAGACGTGGCGCTGATGAAGGAGCTCGGGATCGATTCATATCGGTTCTCCTTGTCCTGGTCACGCGTCCAGCCCGGCGGAAGTGGCCCGGTCAACCCGGCAGGCCTCGCCTTCTACGACCGGTTGATTGACCTGCTGCTGGCCAACGGGATCGCACCGATGGCCACGCTGTATCACTGGGATACGCCGCTTGAGCTGGATGACGCCGGCGGCTGGATGAACCGCGACACGGCCTACCGGCTGGGAGACTTTGCCGCGATCGCGGCGGCCGCCTACGGGGACCGGGTGTCCCGTTGGGTAACCGTCAATGAGCCGGCCACCGTCAGTACCAACGGCTACATGCTCGGGCTGCACGCTCCCGGGGAAGCCCTGATGCTAAAGGCGCTGCCCAGCGTCCACCACCAGTTGTTGGGCCATGGCTTGGCGCTCCAGGCACTCCGGGCAGCCAAGGTGCCGGGCGAGATCGGGATCACGAACGTCTATTCGCCGATGGTGCCTGCATCGATCAACCCGCTGGACAAGATCGGCGCCGGGCTGATGGACATGGCCCAGAACCGGCTCTACGCGGACCCCGTGCTGCTGGGCAAGTACCCCGACGCCGTCCGGACCGCCGCATTCTTCTCCTCCTTCGACCCGTCCAGCGAAGACATGGCGTTGATCTCGCAGCCGCTGGACTTTTACGGGCTCAACTACTACATGCCCACCAGGGTGGCAGCCGGGCCGGGCGATGGCGCCGTGCCCAAGGGAATGGCGGAGGCGATGGGGGATGACCTGGGCGGCTCGGCGTCCGGCTCCCCGTTCCACATCACATCGTTCCCGGACACCGAGACCACCGCCTATGGGTGGCCCATCAAACCGGAATACATGGGAGTCGCGCTCGCGGAAATGGCCAGGCGATACCCCGACCTTCCGCCGGTCTACATCACCGAGGGCGGGGCAAGCTTTGAAGACCTCGAAATCCGGGACCCGGAGGGACGGCTCATCATCCCGGACGAACGCCGCGTGCGCTACCTGGCGGACCACATTGCAGCTGCCATTGAGGCGACGTCTCCCGGCGGTGCGGCGGAGTCGATCGACCTGCGTGGGTACTACGTGTGGTCGCTGATGGACAACTTCGAATGGTCCGGCGGGTTTAAGCAGCAGTTCGGGCTGCTGCACGTGGACAGCGGGACCCAGACGCGCACAAAGAAGGCATCGTACTACTGGCTCCAGGAAGTGCTCTCGGCCCGGAACAGGGCCGCCAGCCCGGCGGTTCCCGGCGCGGAGGCCGTGCCGGCTTAGAGAATGCCCAAGTCCTGCAGGCCCTTCGCCATGCCGGCACCGTCCGGGGAATAGATCCACGGAACCTTGGAACCGGTATGGTCCCCGGTGTTCGAATGGCCGCCGGCGAAGACGGCCTCGCTGGCGGAGAGCTGGCGGACGCCGATGGCGGCCACACACTCGCCGTGCTGCCGGGCGAAGTGCGAATAGATCGCTTCGTCGTGCTGCCCGTTGTCGCCGAAGAGCAACCAGCGCAGGTTCGGAAATTCCTGGGCCAGCTGTTCAAGGTTGCGGCGTTTGTGCTCGGGGCCGCTGCGGAACCATCGGTCGTGGGTGAGGCCCCAGTCCGTGAGCAGCAGGGCACCGGAAGGGTACATGTTCCTGGTGATGAACCGCGCCAGCGTGGGGGCCGCGTTCCACGGCCCGGTGGAGAGGTAAATCACCGGAGCGTCCGGGTGCTCCAGCGTGAGCCTATCCATCAGCACCGCCATGCCCGGTGTCGCCATCCGGGCGCGTTCATTGAGCACAAAGGTGTTCCAAAGCGCGAGGAACGGCCGGGGGAGCGCGGTGACCATAATGGTGTCATCGATGTCGGATACGATTCCAAGCTTGGTATCCGGGGAAATGACGAAGATCTTCGCTGTGGCCGGTTCGGTCCCTTCGGCGCGCAGCACGGCAGTATGCCACCCCGGGGCCAACTCCACCTGCACCACGGTATCCACCAGCCCGCCGCGATCCGCCTGCACGCGGGCAGTCACCCCGCCGATCTCGATCTCCACCGTGGAATACTGCACCGGCACGGAGGTAAACGCGCGCCAGCCGCGGATGTTCTGGTTTCCGTTCCGGGCAGCCTGTGCCGCCCGGCTCCCGGGGTTGAGCGTACTGGTCAGGACCACCCGGCCGAGCACCCGGACCCAGCTCGTCGACCCGTAGCCTTGGTAGGCGACCGTCTTGGGGGCAAAATTCCAGCGCCGGGCAGTCTTCAATCGGAGACTGTTGAAAGTGTCCGAGACCGTGTGCGCCAGGCGAAAGACCCTGGTGCCGGAGACCTGTTGCCGCCCGGAGGTGTGGTGTGAGGCCAATTCCATGCCTCAACCCTCTCACAGGGGCCCGATTCGCCGGGGGTGGAAGCGCCGCGACCTGATGGACGGTCAGCAAATGGTCCAGCAGCCCGGCGCTTCGCACGGAGCGCGCGGCGGTCGCCGAGTTCGGTGGTCCAAAGCCAAGCCGGTGTGGCACTGTAGGTCCCATGGCTCGCATAGAGGACTACGCACTTGTTGGCGATCTCCACACCGGAGCCCTGATCAGTACCGAGGGTTCCATTGACTGGCTCTGCCTGCCGCGCTTCGACTCGCCGGCCTGCTTCAGCGCGCTGCTGGACTCGCCCGAGGCGGGGCGCTGGCTGCTGGCCCCGGAGGATGGCGGTGAATGCACCCGAAGGAGCTACCGCGAGGGCACCCTCGTCCTGGAAACAGAGTGGGTGACGCCGACCGGGACGGCGAAGGTCATCGACTTTATGCCGCCCCGCGACGGAGCGGCGGACATTGTGCGCATTGTTGTGGGCGTCAGCGGCACCGTCCGGATGCGCGGCGAGCTGGTGCTGCGCTTCGACTACGGCCACATCGTCCCGTGGGTCCGGCGCGACGACCGTGGGATCAGCGCCGTCGCCGGCCCCGATGCGGCCTACCTGGTGACCGAGGCGCCGCTGCGGGGCGAACGTATGCAGACCATCAGCGACTTTACCGTCCAGGCCGGGGAGAGAGTACCGTTCGTCCTGACCTGGACGCCGGGACACCTGGGGCGGCCCCGCACGGTGGACCCGGAACAGGCGCTGGCCTCGACGGAGTCCTTCTGGCAGCGCTGGTCCGCCCGGTGCACGGTTACCGGACCCTACCGTGAAGTTGTGCAGCGCTCACTGATCACCCTGAAGGCGCTGACATATGCCCCCACGGGAGGAATTGTGGCGGCCGTGACCACTTCCCTGCCGGAGGAGCCCGGCGGCGAGCGAAACTGGGACTACCGCTACTGCTGGCTCCGTGATGCCACCCTGACCCTCCAGGCGCTGCTCGCGGCAGGGTATACGGACGAGGCAGCCGCCTGGCGCGAATGGCTGCTGCGGGCGGTGGCGGGAAGCCCGCAGGAACTCCAGATCATGTACGGCATCCACGGCGAGCGCCGGCTGCCCGAAACGGAGCTGCCGTGGTTGCGCGGGTATGAGGGCTCCGTGCCGGTCCGGACCGGAAACGGGGCGGCGGGACAGTTGCAGCTTGATGTCTGGGGCGAGGTACTGGATGGCCTCTCCCTGACCCGCACCTCGCTGCTGACCGGCACCGATGACTCCTGGGACGTGCAACTCGCACTGATGGACCACCTCGAGAGTGTCTGGCAGGAGCCCGACAACGGACTCTGGGAGATGCGCGGGCCACGACGGCATTTTACCCACTCCAAGGTGATGGCCTGGGTGGCGGCCGACCGGATGGTCAACGGCGTCCGGGAGTTCGGCCTGACCGGACCCGCGGACCGCTGGGAGGAACTCCGGGACACCATCCATGCCGACGTGATGGCCAATGGCTTTGATGCTGCACGAAACACCTTTGTCCAGTCGTACGGACGGCCCGAGCTCGACGCGAGCCTGTTGCTCATCCCGCGCGTCGGGTTCCTGCCACCGGATGACCCGCGCGTGATCGGGACAATTGATGCCATCCAGCGGGAGCTGACCCACGACGGTTTTGTCCGCCGCTACAAGCCGGAGGAATCCCGGGACGGGCTGCCCGGCGGGGAGGGAGTGTTCCTCGCCTGTTCTTTCTGGCTGGTCGAGGCGCTTGTGGGGGCGGGCCGACACCACGAGGCGCGGGAACTGTTCGAGCGCTTGCTGGCGCTGCGCAACGACGTCGGACTCCTGAGTGAGGAATGGAGCCTCGAGGACGGGCGGCAGTTGGGAAATACGCCGCAGGCGTTTAGCCACTTTGCCCTCGTGATGAGCGCCCTGATCCTGCAGGAGGATGGCTTGCCGGCGGCGCCAGCCCGCATCCCGGCCAGCGATCCGGGCCGATGAGCCGGCCGTGCGTGGCCCCCGGGTTGAGCTGGACAGCTTTTCATCCAACGCTTAGATAAGTACACTTACTATATATCCCGGCGTTGGGGTAGAGGATTATTAGGAGAGTGCGATGGCTGGATATTTTGAAGTCGTGGACGCGCCTGACGGCGGCTACCGGATTCGAATGCTTGACGGCGCGGGCAGCCTGATGGCTGTTTCGGTCACTTTCCCCACGAAGAGGGCTGCCGTGGCGGGCATCGCTCAGGCCCGTGAAATCGCCGGCACAGGACTTATCCGGGACCGCAGTGCCGGGCGGCTGGCAGCGCAGGCCGTGCCATTTGGCAAGGTGCCCCGCAGGAGCGCGGGCGGCACCAGCCGCGGAACCGTGCTCTCCGGCGGATCGCTGGCTGCGGGAAAGCGAGCGCGGGCTCATCACTGAATCAGGTCCCGAAGCCCTCCGTGGCCAGGACGCCTCAGCTCCCCTGACTTCTGCCCCGCGCCGTGGCGCCGGCAAGGCCGCCGTACTGTTCGACGTCGACGGCACCTTGGTCGATTCCTCGTACCTCCACACCCTGGCCTGGTGGCAGGCTTTCCGGCAGGCAGGATACGAGGTGCCGATGGCGGACATCCATCGCCTCATCGGGATGGGTGGGGACAGGATCCTCAGCAAGCTCCTGCCGGCTGAACGGGACACCACCGAGGACAGCACCATCATGTCCTCCCATGCCGCCGTGTTTTCCACCTTTTGGCCCGCTTTGCGGCCGCTGGAGGGAGCGCGTGAGCTTCTGGCGGCCTGCCACGACGGCGGCCTGGCCGTGGCGCTGGCATCCTCGGCCCGGGAGCGCGACCTCGAAGTACTGCGAACCACGATCGGTGCCGACGCCTTCATCGACGCCGCCACCAGCTCTGCAGACGCGAAGGAGAGCAAACCGGCCCCGGATATCCTCGTGGCCGCGCTCCGGGCCGTCGACGTGCTGGCCTCGGACGCCGTTTACGTGGGCGATGCGGTCTGGGATATTTACGCCGCCCGTGAACTCGGGATCCCGGCCATCGGGCTGACCTGCGGCGGCACCGGTGAAGCCGAACTCCGGGACGCCGGCGCCGTCGAAGTCTATTCGAGCCCCCGGGCACTGCTGGAAAATCTTGCCGGCAGTGCGATAGGTCAGCTGGCAGCCCGTACCCGGCGGAGCTAGCGGCAAAGACGGCCGGCGGCCGGTTACAGTATGTCCATGGATCCGACAGAGGGCACAGTCTCCGACCCGCGGCGCCGCTTCCGGCCGGCCCGGTTCGCCGCGCCGCTTGCGGGCCTGGCGCTGCTGACGGTAGGGCTGGTCTTGATCCTGTAGCCGGTGCAACGGGAGAGTTTCGGCTGGTTCGCCTACGCCCCGTTGTCCCAGCGGACTTTCACCCCCAGGCCATGACGATCATGGACGCCGGGAAGTGGGCTGCCCTCGCGCTGATCGGACTTGGCGTCGCCACGTTCGCGTTCTGGTTTGGCTACCGTGCCGGACAGCGCTCCGGCAGGAAGGACGCCGGTCGGCCCCTCACGCGGTGACACATGGCAGCAATGTTTGCCCGGAACAATGCCGTGAAACGCCAACCCGACCTACGCTGGACCGATGACACGACATCAGTTGCCCGGCCGGATCGCCATCGTCACCGGCGCCGGCTCGGGGATCGGGCGGGCCGTCGCCCGTCTTATGCTCGCCGACGGGTACCGGGTGGTGCTGGCCGGACGCCGAGAAGCACAACTGCTCGAGACCGGGGCAGGTCATGCCCAGGCACTGACTGTTCCGTGCGATGTCACGGTGCCGGAGGACGTCGAACGGCTGTTCGCGGCCGCCCTTGGGCGCTGGGGACGGGTGGACGTGTTGTTCAACAACGCCGGCGTTTTCGGCCCTGCCGCATCCGTGGACGAGATCAGCATCGCGGACTGGGACGCCACCGTGGCAGTTAACCTGACCGGCTCCCTGTTGTGCGCCGCTGCCGCTGTCCGGGCCATGAAGGCGCAGACGCCGCAGGGCGGCCGGATCATCAACAACGGCTCCATCGCCGCGCATTCGCCCCGGCCCCGGACGGTGGCGTACACGGTCACCAAACACGCCCTGACCGGGCTGACTAAAAGCATTGAATTGGATGGCCGTGGTTTTGGCATCACCTGCGGGCAGATCGACATCGGCAATACGGCCACGGAACTGATGGACACCATCGGAGTCGGCTCAGGAGCCGTCCAGGCCGACGGCAGCAGCCGTGTGGAGCCGACGTTCCCGGTCGATGACGCGGCGCGTGCAGTGCTGCTGATGGCCGGGATGCCGCCGTCCGCCAGCGTCGGATCCCTGGTGGTCACCGCCGCCGGGATGCCATTCATCGGGCGCGGTTAGCAGCGAAAAAGCGCCCCCTCTAGAGTGGCAGCAGTCCGGATAGGTCCGCACGGAGCCCTGACGCTGCCACCTGCCCGGCGGCGACGGCCTCTGCCCAGCTCAACTGCCCGCTGACCATCGCCAGCCAGGTGGCGGCGTCGCACTCGATAACGTTCGGCGGAGTACCTCGGGTATGCCGCGGGCCCGCCACGCACTGCGTGACACCGAACGGCGGAACCCGCACCTCCACGGAGTTCCCCGGTGCCCGGGCGGTGACCTCCTCCAGGCAGTAGCGGACCGCCGTTGCGAGGGTGCTGCGGGGGACGGGAGGGCCGGCGTCCTGGCCGGCGTGTGCGGAAACCTCCGGTGCCGGCGGGTTGGCTGCCTGCCACACGGCGAGGGCTGCTCGGCCCTCCTCGATGGCGATCCGGCGTCGGGCGACGGCCATGGCTAGTCCAGCAGCGCCGAGACGGCGTTGCCGAGGCGGATTTTGCCGACCGGGCGGCCGCCGCCGAGAACGGGGGAGACCACCTTGTCCAGGACGCTGGCCACTTCCGGCACGTCAACCGCTCCGGCGGCCGCGAGCAGGGTCAAGCCGACGAGCGTGGTGGCCCGGATGTTGCCGTCGAGGACCTTGAGGGCCACGGCGGCCCCGGTCGGGGTGGCCATCACCAGCACACCCTCAGCGCCGATCTTGGCGAGGATGCCCAGATCGTCCATAACGATCGTGTTCGGCTCGCCCGTGCCCTGCACCGCCCACGGATAATCAAGCATCGACGTGGCGATCGTGGCGGCGCGGGCGTTGGAGTTCTTGTCACCGGGGGCCTTGGCCAGCTTGGAGAAGGCCCGGGCCAGCCCGGTCAGGGAGACGGCCGCCACCGGGGCGCCGCACCCGTCAATGCCGAGGTGGGCGATGCTTTCGCCGCAGTATTCCTCGATTACCGACCTGATGCTTTGCTGCAGCGGGTGATTTGGTTCAAGGTAGCTGTGCGTGTCCCAGCCGTTCTCGGTGCAGGCCCAGAGAAAAGCCGCGTGCTTTCCGGAGCAGTTGAACGCAAGTTTGGACATGCCCCGTCCGGAGCGGACCAGCCAGTTCCGGGCGTCCTCATCCTCGGGCCAGGCGGCCGGGCACTGGAGCTGCTCTTCGGTGACCCCCGCCGCCTTGAGCATGCCCTCGACGACGTCCATGTGATCCAGCGAGCCGACATGGCTGCCGCAGGCGATGGCTGCCTGCGCGCCCCGCAGCGGAACGCCGGCCTGCATGGACGCGATGGCCTGCAGCGGTTTGAGCGTGGACCTGGCGAAGATCGGAGTGGTGATGTCGCCCAGTTCGGTGACGATGGTGCCGTCACCGGCGATCAGCACGGCGGAGCCGATGTGCCGGGACTCCACGAAGCCGCTGCGCTCAAGGACGGCCAGTTCGACGGCGGACTCGACGGTAAACGTGGCATGCGAATTCAAGGGCATGGAGCAAGTCTAAGGTGCCCGGCGGGGATACCTGCGCTATTCCGCGGTCACCATCAGCGACTGCCAGCCAGACGCGCCGTCCGGCACCGGATCGGCACGTTTATCCGTCTGGACTTCGCCGGTGCCGTCGGTGGCGCGGGCCTTGATGTAGTGCGGCCCCGGGGTCGCTTCCCAATCCAGTGACCACTGCCGCCAGCTGATAAGTGAGGCCTCCTCGGCGAGGGTTGCCTCGATCCAGGGGCCGTTGTCTATCTGCACCTCAACCTTGGTGATGCCACGTGTCTGGGCCCAGGCGGTGCCGCCGATCGCGACTCGTCCGGCCGGTACCTTCGCAAAGGACTTCGGGACTTCCACCCGGGCCATGGTCTTGATGGGGCCCCGCTCGGACCAGCCGCGCTGGGTCCAGTACGCCTTGTTGTCCGCGAAACGGGTGATTTCCAGGTCCACCACCCATTTGGTGGCGGAGACAAAACCGTACAGCCCGGGGACGACCATCCGTACCGGGTAGCCGTGTTCCAGCGGCAGGGCTGCACCGTTCATGCCGATCGCCAGCATGGCGTCCCGGTCGTCCTGCAGGACCTCCAGCGGAGTCGAGGCGCTAAAGCCGTCGATTGAGGTGGAGAGCACCATGTCGGCACCCTCTTTGGGCCCGGCCATAGCGAGTGCATCCCGGATGGGCATGCCCAACCATTTGGCATTACCGGCCAGGTTCCCGCCAACCGGGTTGGAGACACAGGTCAAAGTGACGTGCGATTCGATCAGCTTCGCGTCCAGCAGGTCCTGGAAGCTGAGCCTGATTTCCCGGTCCACGAGGCCGTGGATGCGCAGCTCCCAGTCCTGGGCGTTGATTTCCGGCACACTCAGCGCCGTGTCGATGCGGTAAAAGTCCTTGTTGGGCGTCAGCCACGGCGTGACCCCGGATGCCCTGGATTGAACGCCGGCGGGGACGGCGGCGGCGGGTTCCGCCGGGGCGGGGAGCTGGAGGGATTCGCGGGCCTTCGCCACGTTGCTGCGGGCCGAGCTGAGCAGGCGTCCGCCGGTCGCGGCGATGGCGGAGGCTGCGGCGGTGGCTCCGGTCGCGGCGAAGAAAGCGCGGCGGGTGGTCGCGGGGCGTTCGGGTTCCTTGGCTGCGATGTCGGCCGCCCGGTCCGGCCACTGCTGCATCCGCCACAGCCGGGTCACGAGGATCCGGAGCACGATGAGCCCTGCAACGGTGCCGATCAGGGCGGGAATCGCGTCCACCGGCCGCACCCCGGCCCGGGTCACGACGCTGGCGACGATGACCGCGCCCATCAGCAGAACGCCGGCGACGCCGAGTGCCCACCTGCGGTAGGCCACAACGCCCAGGACACAGGCGAGCACCAGGATGGAAACCGCCATACCGACGAATAGCGCGAGCTTGTCATTGGTGCCGAAGGTGGCGATCGCGAAATCCTTCATCCACGACGGCGTGAAGTCGATGAAAGTCGAGCCGAGTGCGATCAGCGGCGTCGCCCGCGCCGTGAAGAACGCGCCGATCAGTTCCGCTACGGACAGGACAACGGCGGCTGCAGCGACGCCGGCCAGCGCGGCCAGGCCGGTGGGGCCGGTGCGGCCGGACAGCGCCTTCGCGGGGGTGCGGCCGCCCGGCTGCTTCCGCCGGGCGTTCGCTGTGCCGGGTTCATCCGCGCGGAGTCTGTGCGTGCTGGGCTTGTCCATACCGGAAATTCGTAGCGGCCTCCGCACCGGATGGCCCGCCGTCCCAGGAGGGACATGTCCGCCGGGTGGGCACGGGGATGGGCATGTTGGCATTATGTCCAGTGGGCACGGCCGGGGCTGGGCATGTCCGGCGGGGTTGGCGCAGGCCAAGGAGGGACATGTCCGCCGGGTGGGCGCGGGGATGGGCATGTTGGCATTATGTCCAGTGGGCACGGCCGGGGCTGGGCATGTCCGGCGGCGGTCACAGCTTAGGAGCCTGCCGGGTCCACAACGTACTCTTGGGAACTGTGAAGGTACTTGTCATCGGCCCCGGCGGCCGCGAACACGCCATTGTCCGATCCTTGCTTGCCGACCCTGTTGTGTCCGAGGTCCACGCGGCCCCGGGCAACGCCGGCATCAGCAAGCTGGTCCCCACTTACACCATTGACGCGAGTGATCCCGCCGCCGTCGCGGCGCTGGCCGCCAGGCTCACAGTGGATCTGGTGGTGGTCGGCCCCGAGGCGCCTCTTGCCGCCGGAGTCGCCGATGCCGTCCGTGCCGCGGGCATCCCCGTCTTCGGTCCCGGCAAAGAAGCAGCACAGCTCGAGGCCTCCAAGGCCTTTGCCAAGGAAGTGATGGCCGAGGCGGGCGTACCCACTGCCATGGCCCGGGTGGCGTCCAACGCCGGTGAAGCCGCCGACGCCCTCGATATCTTTGGCGCCCCCTACGTTGTTAAGGATGATGGACTCGCCGCGGGGAAGGGTGTTGTTGTCACCAGCAACCGGGAGGAGGCCCTCGCCCACGCGCAGAGCTGCTTCGACGCCGGCGGCACCGTTGTGATCGAGGAGTTCCTCGACGGCCCGGAGGTGTCCGTCTTTGTCCTCTGCGACGGCGTGAACACCGTGGCGCTGTCCCCGGCCCAGGATTTCAAACGGATCTTCGACAACGACGAAGGACCCAACACCGGCGGAATGGGCGCCTATACCCCGCTGGAATGGGCACCGGAAGGCCTGGTCCAGGAAGTCCTGGACCGCGTTGCCCAGCCCACGGTCAACCAGATGGCGCACCGCGGCACTCCGTTCGTCGGCGTGCTGTTTGTCGGCCTGGCCCTGACTTCCCGCGGTACCCGCGTGATCGAATTCAACGTACGCTTCGGCGATCCGGAGACCCAGGCCGTCCTGGCCCGCCTCAAGACGCCCCTGGGCGGGCTGCTGATGGCGGCCGCCAAGGGCGAATTGGACAAGGTCCAGCCGCTGCGCTGGTCAAAGGACACCGCCGTCGCCGTCGTCGTCGCTGCCGAAAACTACCCGAACGACCCGCGCACCGGCGACCGGATCCGGGGGCTCAAAAAAGTCGAGTCGATCGAGGGTGTCCACGTGATCCACGCCGGCACCCGGCTCGACGACGAAGGCAAAGTTGTGTCCGCCGGCGGGCGGGTGCTGGCAGTAGTAGCGCTCGGCGCGGACCTGGTGGAGGCGCGGGAACGCGCGTACGACGGCGTCGAACTGGTCCAGCTTGAGGGCAGCCAGTTCCGCACGGATATCGGCGGTAAAGCGGCCCGCGGTGAGATCAACGTTCAGAACCGCGGAACCACCACAGCCCAGAAAGCGAAGGCTTGAGTATGACCCCCTCCGAATCCGGCGTGCCGGAAGCCGCCGAACCCGCGCCGTCCGCCCCGGGCGGCGGCCTGGACACCGCCACGGTGGATCTTCCCGGCTGGAAGCACATCTACTCGGGGAAGGTCCGCGACCTCTACGTTCCGGCGGACGGGTCCATCACGGAGCGCATCGGCCAGGACTGCGTGCTGGTCGTCGCCAGCGACCGCATCAGCGCCTACGATCACGTCCTTGCCAGCGAGATCCCGGATAAGGGCCGCATTTTGACCCAGCTGAGCCTGTGGTGGTTCGAGCAGCTCGGCGTGGAGCACCATGTGCTCGCGTCAACTGTCGAGGCCGGGGTGCCGGCCGCCGTGGAGGGCCGCGCGATGATCTGTAAAAAACTGCAGATGTTCCCGGTCGAATGCATCGCCCGCGGTTACCTCACCGGCTCGGGACTCGAGGAATACCGGCGGTCCCGCACCGTCTGCGGCATTCCCCTGCCCGAGGGCCTGGTGGACGGATCCCGGCTCGAGGAGGCTATCTTCACCCCCCTCAGCGAAGGCCGAGGTGGGGGAGCATGATGAGAACATCACCTACGACGCCGTTGTGGAAACCGTGGGCGGGGACGCCGCCTCCTCGCTGCGCGAGCTGACGCTGGCGATCTACACAAAGGCCGAGGCAATTGCCCGTCAGCGCGGCATCGTCCTCGCCGACACCAAGGTGGAATTCGGCGTCGACACGGTTTCCGGCGTCATCACCCTCGGCGATGAGGTGCTCACCCCGGATTCCTCACGGTTCTGGGACGCCGCCACC
This sequence comes from Arthrobacter sp. H16F315, assembly GCF_024124825.1. GTDB lineage: Bacteria > Actinomycetota > Actinomycetes > Actinomycetales > Micrococcaceae > Arthrobacter. The sequence continues at coordinate 1,392,919 of NZ_JAMXSS010000002.1, forward strand.
TACCAGCCCGGCCAAGCCCAGCCGTCCTATGACAAGCAGTACGTCCGTGACTGGCTGACCTCGTCGGAATCCGGTTGGGACCGCTCCTCGGACGCACCGCCGCCGCCGCTGCCTGCGGACGTTGTGGTGCGGACCCGTGGCCGCTACGTCGAGGCCTACGAAAAGCTCACCGGCCGGACGTTCGCCTAAGCCTCCGCGGGCAGGCGGTGCTGGGTCCCGGCTGAGGCAGCGGCCTGAGCGCGGCGCTGGGCCAGCCGGATTTCCAGCACGGCGTCCATCGCCTGCTGGACCCGGTCCGAGGCGCCGGCGGCGCTGAACTCCTTCTGGGCTTCCTCGAGGTAGACCAGTGCTTCCTCGGCTTCGGCCGCGGCCTTGAGCGCTTTGCCGAGCAGCAGCGAGACCTCGCCCGCGGTGTGCTTGGCGAGCGCGTCCTTGTCGGCGTGGATGTCGCGCAGTTTCCGGACTGCGGCCACGATGTCCCCGGTCAGGTAGAGCCAGCGGGCCCGGATAAAAGCGACTTCAAGTTCGTCAGTTTTGTTGCCGCCCACGATTGAGAGTGCCAGTTCGGCGCGCTCGATCGAGCTCAGGGTTTCCGGTTCGACAATGCCCGAGGACAGCCGGACGGCCGCGGAAGCTTTGTTAAACCGCGCCCAGAGGTCGATGTCGTTGGCGGGGGAGAGCAACCGGGAGGCACGTTCGTGGTGCCTGATGCCCTCGGTGTAGTCATGGCGCATAAATGCCACGTTGCCGATCACCCAGGCTACTTCGCCGGCCAGTTGGGTCATGGAGTGGTCATCCATCTGCCCGTTCATGGCCCGGCAGTATTCCCAGGCCTCGTCCAGCCGCCCGCTTTCTGCCAGCGCACCGATGAGGGCGCGCAGCGCGCCGATGATCAGGGTCGAGCCCTTGGGCAGCTGTGCGCAGAGCCGCACCGCTTCCTGGGCGTGTCCGACGGCGGCAGCCAGCTGCCCTTGTCCCTGTGAGGCTGCGGCGAGCATCTGCCGTGCCCGCACTCCCAGGCCTGCCGACTCGGCGGCCATCGGGTGATCCAGCAGGCGCTGGACGATGTCCGTGCATTCCTGCCACTGACCCTGTTTGATCAAGCATTCGGCCTGCATATAGGTCATGTTCCACCAGGCGCTGGTGTTTTTGGCGTCGAGGGCGATCTGGGCTGCGGCGGCTGCATGGGTGGCCGCCAGCGGATAATCCCGCAGGTCCCAGGCCTGGCGGGCGTACAGTCCGGAGAGCACGTATTCGGCGTCGCTGACGGATACGGGCTGGCTCCAGGCTTCCAGCGCCTTAGGTGCCAGTTCCAGCCGCCGGGCGAGTTCCTGGATCACGTCCGCGGTCGGTTCGCGGCGGCCGGTCTCCAAGAGGGAGATATAGCTGGGAGAGTACAGATTGCGGCCCAAGTCCGCCTGCGTCAGGCCACGCTCGAGCCGTTCCGCTCGGAGCTTCTCACCGAATCCGTTCCCCACGGATACCTCCTCATTCCGGACACTCTTTGTACTAAATGCTTGACAGGCCCTGTGGAAAACATTTTACAATGTATGTCAACAAGGGTAGTGCTGACTTGGTAAGGACCCCAACTCGTATTGAGGAACTCTATGTTGAAGAAAATTGCTGCCGGCGCCATCCTGGCGGGCGCACTGGCGTTCACCGCCGCCGCTCCGGCAGTTCTGTCTGCCGGTTTCGCCGCTGGGACCAGCGTCACGGCAGTTGGCAACTGGCCTGACCCGATGAATGCACCGCAGGCCGTGGGTAACTGGCCAGATCCGATGGTCTACTCCACCAACGTCGGCAACTGGCCCGATCCGATGTAGCCAGCGGCACTTCGATGGCTCCGGGGCACCACGTCCCGGAGCCATTGTTTTGTCACCCGCCCCCGGTCGGGTTCATATTCCGGGCACATACAACAAGAGGGCCTTCCAGTTGGAAGACCCTCTTGTTTATTGGTCGGGATGACAGGATTTGAACCTGCGACCTCGTCGTCCCGAACGACGCGCGCTACCAAGCTGCGCCACATCCCGATCCGTTACTTCAAAAGCAACTTCACAAGACTATCCGATGGTGGCCCCGGATGCGAAATCGAACCGCGGGTCTCGCTGCGCCGAAGGGCTAGACCAGCGAATCCTTCCAGGCACCGTGGAGCCGGGCAAAGCGTCCTCCGCCGCCGATTAGCTCCGCCGGGGTGCCGTCCTCGACTACCCGCCCGTCCTGGACCACCAGCACCCGGTCGGCGGTTTCCACCGTGGACAGGCGGTGCGCGATGATAAGGGCGGTCCGGCCGGAGTCCGCCCCGGCCCCCTGCAGCAGGCCCGCGAGGCCGGCCTGCACGAGGCGTTCGGACGGGATGTCCAGCGAAGACGTGGCCTCGTCAAGGATCAGCACGGCAGGGCGGGCCAGGAACGCCCGGGCGAAGCTGATCAGTTGGCGCTGACCGGCCGAAACCCGGCCGCCGCGTTTGTTGACGTCCGTGTCGTAGCCTTCCGGAAGCGCCAGGATGAAATCGTGCGCGCCCACCGCCCTGGCGGCGGCTTCGATCTCATCCCGGGAGGCAGTGGGACGCCCCAGGGCGATATTGTCCGCCACGGAGCCGCTGAACAGGAACGCCTCCTGGGTGACCATCACGACGTTGCGCCGCAGGTCCGCCGTCGTCAGCTCCCGCAGATCCACGCCGTCTAGCGTCAGGGAGCCCGCGGAGACGTCGTAGAAGCGGGCGATCAGCTTGGCAAGCGTGGATTTTCCGGCACCGGTTTGGCCCACCAGGGCCACCGTCTGACCGGCAGGAATATGCAGATCCAGGGTGGGAATGATGAGCGGCCCGGTGCCGTAGCGGAACTCGGCGCCGTTGAAGTCGATGGTGCCCTTGGCCCGGTGCAGGGCCACCGGGTTCCTGGGCGGCCGGACGGTGGGGACCTCCTCGAGCAGCCCGGAGACCTTCTCCAGCGCCGCCTGGGCGCTCTGGAAGGAGTTGTAGAACATGGCCATCTGGTCCACCGGCTGGAAGAAGCGTTTGGTGGACAGGATCAGGGCCAGCAGCACACCGACGGCAAGGTCTCCGCCGAGCACCCGGAAACCGCCGAGCAGCAGGACGACGGCGACGCAGACATTGCCGATCAGCACCAGGCCGGGCTGGAAGATGCCGCTGAGATTGATGGACCGGACCGTGACCTGGCGGTAGTCCTCGGAGAGTTCGGCATACCGTGCGGCGTTGTCGCGTTCCTTCCGAAAGGCCTTGACCGCCCGGATTCCGGTCATGGTTTCGACGAAATGGACGATCAGGCGGGCCGAGACTGCGCGGGATTCACGGAATGCGATCTGGGAGTGTTTCTGGTACCAGCGGGCCAGCAAGAACATCGGTAGCCCCGCGGCCAGGATCAGCAGGCCGCTGCGCCAGTCGAGGGCGAACACCGTCACCGCGGTGAAGAGCATAAACAGGATCCCCGAGGACAGGGAGCTGATTCCGGAGTCCAGGAGTTCGCGCAGCGCCTCAAGGTCCGAGGTCTGCCGGGCGATGATGCGCCCCGAGGTGTACTTTTCGTGGAATTCGAGGCTGAGCCGCTGGGTGTGCCGGAAGACCCGTACCCGGAGGTCGAGCAACATCGCCTGGCTCAGCCGTGCGGTCGAGGTCACGTACACGGCGGTGAGGCCCGCCGTCGCAACGGCGGCTGCGAGGTAGGCTGCGCCGGTGAACAGGAGCGGAAGGTTGTCGCCCGCGGTCAGGGCCGGCAGGGCTCTGTCGATGCCGAACGCGATCAGCGCCGGCCCGGCGACCCGTGCGGCCTGGGACAGCACCACGGCGGCAATGGTCAGCCAGAACCGCCGTCGGACCGGGCGGATCAGCGAACCAAGCAGGACCAGGGACCGGCGGCGCACCGTCTTGCTTTCGGTCCTGGACAGGTGCGCGTTGTCCTCGTTCGCGGTGCCGAAAGTTGTGCTGCTCATCGGGAAACCTCCTCTGCGTTGAGGCTTGTCAGGTCCGAGTCCATCAGGTCGGAGTCCAGGTCCCGGGGCTCCGGGTCGAGGCTGGCGATCACATGCCGGTAGTGGCGGTTCCCCGCGAGCAGTTCGGTGTGGGTTCCGACGGCGGCGATCCCGCCGTCCTCCAGCAGGGCCACCCGGTCCGCCAGCGCTACGGTGGACGGCCGGTGGGCCACGATCAGGGTGGTGGTGTCGGCGAGCACCTCGCGCAACCGGGTCTCGACACGTTCCTCGGTGTTGACGTCAAGGGCAGAGAGCGGGTCGTCCAGGACCAGGACCTTTGGCCCGGCAGCGATGGCGCGGGCCAGGGCGAGCCGCTGCCGCTGGCCGCCGGAGAGGCTGAGCCCCTCCTCGCCGATCAGGGTGTCGAGCCCGTCCGGCAGCGAGTACACGAAGTGGGCCTGGGCGACGTCGAGGGCCTCCGCGAGGGCCTCCTCGCGGCGCTCGGCCGTGAGGCTTTCCGGTGCGCCGAGCATCACGTTGTCACGGACCGAGCTGGAGAACAAGGTGGTGTCCTCGAAGGCGACGGCGACAACCGTGCGGAGCTCCTCGACGCTGAATTCGCGCAGATCGACCCCGTCAATGGTGATGGAACCGGCAGTGACGTCGTGCAGCCGGGGCACCAGCTGCAGCAAGGCGCTTTTGCCGCTGCCCGTGATTCCCACCAGTGCCATCGTCTCGCCGGGCCTGATGTCAAGATTGATGTTCCGGAGGATCGGTTTGTCCGGGGCGTCCTCATAGGCGAACCCGGCGTTGTTGAAGCGCAGGGCGCCGGTCAGGGCCTCGGGGCGGCGGGGATGTTCGGGACTGGTGATGGTGTTCACCGAGTCCATCACCTCAAAGTGCCGGTCCACGGCCGTCTTGGCGGTCAGGGCCATGGCCAGAAGCAAGCCGCTGAACTCCACCGGAGTGGCGATGACGGCAGCGGTGGCGAAGAACGCCACCAGGGCGCCGATGCTCAGCGCGCCGGTGGAGGCGAGCATAATACCGGCGACGAGGCCGGCGCCGAGGGCGAGCTCGGGCAGCAGGGTGACCACCAGGCTGAAGGTAGCCAGGTGCTTGGCCTTGACTATCTCCGTCTGGCGGAGGCCTTCGGCCTGCTCGTTGAAGTTCTCCAGCGCCTCGCGGCTGCGGCCGAATGCCTTGAGCACCCGGATCCCGTGGACCGATTCCTCGACAGTGGTGGCGAGGTCGCCGGCCTGGTCCTGGCTGCGGCGCGCCACCTTGCTGAAGCGGGTGCGGAAACGGAAACCGTTGACCATAAGCGGCACTGCGGCGGCGAGGAAAATCAGGGCCAGCTGCCAGCTCATCGTGAACATCACCACAACGCCGATCACCACCGTCAGGGTGGTGACCACGAGCATAATGGCGCCGAAGGCCATCCAACGGCGCAGGAAGTTCAGGTCCGTCATGGCGCGGGAGAGCAGCTGGCCGGAGCCCCAGCGTTCGTGGAAGGAAACGGTCAGATCCTGCAGATGGTCGTAGAGGGACACACGCATTCGGGTCTCAACAGTGGTGGCAGGGTTGATCACGAATTGCCGCCGCAGGGCTACCAGGCCGGCTTCAGCGATGCCCAGGCCCAGAATAACGAGGGAGGCGATCCAGACTGCGTCCGGACTGCCGCCGGGCCGGAGGGACTGGTTGATCAGCACCCGCAGCACCTGGGGGATGGCCAGAGCCACCAGGCTCGCCAGCAAGGCGGAAAGCAGGCCCAGGACCAGCCGCGGAATAATCGGCTTAACGTGGGGGTAAAGGCGGCTGATGGAGGAGAAAAATGAGGTCTGCTGGGCCATGCCTGACTTCTTCACACGCGACGGCAGCGGGCCGGCGCAACTGGATGTAGTTTCCTGTAGCAACTACCCTAGGCCATCGCGTGAGCCGGTTCACATGAACATCGGCGGAGGGCAGGATTTCGTCCAGTAATTACGTTCCGCAATGCTCGGACGGTGCACGGCCCGTCAGGGACATGTCCACCCGTGGCTGCTGAAAGTGGACATCAACCCCGCTGCCCCACCGGACATGTCCACTTCCGGGCGCGGAGAGCGGACACAATCCGCGCTTCCCTCGGCGCATGTCCACTCCTGCGCGCGAAGGGTGGACATATGCCCATTATGTCCAGCCGGGGAGGCCACGGGCGGGCATGTCCACTGCGCGGCGGAGGGTCCGGCTCAGGGCTGCGCAGTAAGCGTCAGCAGCACGGCTTCAGGCTTGCAGGCGATCCGGACCGGGGCAAAGCGCGAGGTGCCGATACCGCCGGAGACGTTTACCGGCGTCGTGCGTCCCTTGCTGTTCCAGTCATGCAGGCCCTTGGCGCGCCAGGTCGGGAGGTCGCAGTTAACGACGAGGGCACCGAACCCGGGCAGGCAGATCTGGCCGCCATGGGTATGCCCGGCCAGCAGGAGATCGGCGCCGTCCTCGGTGAAGTGGTCCAGGACGCGCTGGTACGGGGCGTGGATGACCGCGACCCGGAGGTGCGGTTTGGCATCCTGGCCCCTAGTGCCGCGGGGCCAGCCGGCGTACCGTTCAAGGCCCAGGTGCGGATCGTCGACGCCGGAGAAGTCAAGACGCAGGCCCTTGACCACCAGGGACTGGCAGCGGTTGGTCAAGTCCAGCCAGCCGCCCATCCCAAAACCCGAACGCAGCCGTGGCCAATCCAGTTTGGTCGGACCCTTGGGGCTCGAGGAGGGTCCCAGGAAATACGACGCCGGGTTCTTCAGCCGCGGGGCGAAGTAATCATTGGACCCCGGGACGAAGACTCCGGGAAACTTCAGCAGCGGACGCAGCGAGTCCAAAAGCGGGTCCACCGCGTTGACGTGGCTGAGGTTGTCGCCGGTGTTCACCACCAGGTCCGGTTCCAGGCCGGCCAGCGAGGACAGCCACGCTGCCTTGCGGCGCTGTCCGGGGACAAAGTGGATATCGCTCAGGTGCAGCACGCGGATGGGACCGTACCCGGCCGGGAGGATCGGCAGGGTCTCTTCGCGCACAACAAACTGGTTCTTTTCCCAGAGCCCGTACCCGGCGGCGACGGCGCCGGTGGCGGCTCCGGTCGCGGCGGACACGGCCAGGCCGCGTCCGATGCGTCGGGCGCGGCCGGCCAACTGGTTTTGGGCCGTCACGGCTTGGGCGCGGCAGCGTTGCCCGGCTGCTCCGCGGGCGCCGACGGGGCGGGGGCCGCGGCCGGTGTGGACGGAGCCGGGGCCGCGGCCGGTGTGGACGGAGCCGGGGCAGGAGCGGGGGCAGACGGTGCCGGCGTCGACTGTGTGCTCGGCCGGGGCGCCGGCGCCGGGCCGTTCACCATGTTAGACGGCGGCGCCGTGAACGGGTTGGTGCCGTAGGCCGGGGCCACCTGGGTCATGTAGTTCGAGAACTGCGGACCCGCAATCATATAGCCATCGATTGCCTGGTAAAACTTGCCGTTGAACGTGAGGTTGCGCCCCGGCCGGTCCTGGCTGCCGAGTGCGTCGCCGAACCACGATGCCGTCGCCAGGCCGGAGGTGTAGCCGACCACCCAGGTGGAGTTGTTGGGGTCGTTGGTGCCGGTCTTGGCCGCGATCGGGAAGCTGGTCCGGGTGGAGATCCGGGGCTGGATCAGCGAGCCGGAGCCACGGTTGAGGACTTCCTGCAGCGCGTAGCTCACGCCGCGGGCAACTTCCGGTTTGATCGCGTCGCGGCAGCTGGGGGCCTGTGCCGGCATGGCTGCACCGGTCGCGTCAGTTACCGACTCAATGGCGATCGGCTCGCAGTACTTGCCGTCGTTGGCGAAGGTCGCGAACGCGCTGGCCATGGTCAGCGGCGAGGTCTGGGTGGCGCCGATCAGGTTGGACAGGCGCGTCATGGGCACCGGCTCGTTGGTCTGGCCGGCGTGGATGCCGACGGCGTCGACGATCTTTTGGATGCCGCAGAGGTCTACCTGTGCCGCGGTGGCGAAGGTCATCGTGTTGATGGAGTTCGCCAGGCCGTCAACGACGGTCATGTTCTTGTAGTAGCCCTCTTCGGCGTTCTGCAGGTCATCGGCCGCGCCGAGTCCCTTTTCCGCCGTGTTGTAGGCCCCGTCCACCGGTGTGGGGCAGGTGTTCCGCCACCTGTAGTTCAACGGGTACTTGCGCACGGCGCCGTTGAGGACGGTGTTCATGGACCGGCCCTCGTCAAGCCATTCGGCGAAGGTGAAAGGCTTCATCGTCGAACCGGGCTGGAAGCCGCCCAGTCCGCCGAGGTCGTTGCCCTTGGCGTCCTTCATGTCAACGTTGAAATTGATGACGTTGTTGAATTTGCCTTCGGCCTCCAGGAACTGGGTGTTCTGGGCCATCGAGATGATCTTTCCGGAACCGGGCTGCACGGAGACCAGGGAGGCGCCCCATTTATCCGGGTTCGCCCCTGCGGAGCCTTCAACCTGGGCCTGGGCCACGGCCTGGGCGTTCGGGTCCAGCGTCGTTTTGATGGTCAGGCCGCCGCGGAAGACCTTCCGGACCCGGGCATCGGCGTCGGCGCCATAGGCCGGGTTGTTGAGCAGCAAGTGCAGCACGTAGTCGCAGAAATAGGGGGCGGTCGCCGAATAGGCACAGCCCTGGCGCGCCGGCGTAACCTTAGTTTCCACCGGAGTGGCGACGGCGCTGTCGTAGTCCGCCTGCTGGATCTTGCCCTGCGTGAGCATCGCCTTGAGCACCAGGTCGCGGCGGACCTTGGCGTTCTCGGGGTTGGTAATCGGATCGTAGAACGACGGACTGTTAACCAAGCCAGCCAGCAACGCGGCCTGCGGGAGGCTGAGGTCCTTGGCGGTGGTGCTGAAGAAGAACTTCGAAGCGGCTTCAATTCCGTACGCATCCCGGTTGAAGAAGACGATGTTGAGGTAGCCCTCGAGGATCTGTTCCTTGGTGAGCTTTTTCTCCAGGGCGATGGCGAGCTTCATTTCCCGCAGTTTGTCACCGACGCCCTTGTTCACGCCGTTGAGGAGGACTTGGTCGCCCTTGCCCTCGGCCTCGAGGGAGGAGTTGATGACGTTGTTGACGTACTGCTGCGTGATGGTCGACGCGCCCTGCTTGTTGCCGCGCGCGGTGCTGACGAGGGCGCGCATGATGCCGGTGGTGTCCACACCGCCGTGCTCATAGAAACGGCTGTCCTCGATGGCGATGACCGCGTCCTTGACGAACGGCGACATCTGGTCGAGCGAAACTTTGGTGCGGTTTTCCGCGAAGAGGCTTGCGATCACACTGCCGTCGGAGGCCAGGATCGTCGTCGACTGGCTGGGCGGGTCCACCTGCAGTTCGGCAGGCAGAGTCTCGAAGAACTTGATCGATCCGCTGGCCGAACTGCCGGTAACGGCGGCCGCGGGGACCAGCAGTCCCGCCACCAGGACACCGCAAACGGCGCTCACGCCCAGGAAAAGAAGGATCTTTCCGAGGGTGGTGGCCGTGTCAAATAGAGGGTTCTTACCAGTCGCCATGTTTTCCACTTTACCGGCAAGGACTAGGCTTTAGCTCATGACCAAATGGGAGTACGCCACGATTCCGCTCATTATCCACGCCACGAAGCAGATTCTGGACCAGTGGGGTGACGACGGCTGGGAACTTGTCCAGGTAGTCCCGGGCCCCGAGGGCAACGGCCTGGTTGCGTACCTGAAGCGGGAGAAGCAGTAGCCATGAGCACCACACCATCCGCCGCTCCGGGCGCCCCGGCGGTCTCCGGAACCCAGGCCCACAGCACCGCCGTCACGGGCGCGCCGTCCGCCGTCGAGCAGCGCCTTGCCGAGCTCGGACTGACCCTGCCTGACGTGGCCGCCCCGGTGGCGGCCTACGTTCCCGCGGTGATCTCGGGCAACCACGTCTACACCTCCGGCCAGTTGCCGTTTATCGGCGGCAAACTGGAGGAGACCGGCAAGGTGTCCTCCGGTGCCGAAGGCGCCTCGGACGAGGCCACGGTTTCCCCGGAAGCTGCCAAGCAGTATGCCGCCGTGTGTGCAGTCAACGCACTCGCCGCCGTCAAAAGCGTCATCGGCGACCTTGACCGCATCACCCGGATTGTCAAAGTTGTCGGATTCGTAGCCTCTGACCCGTCCTTCACGGGCCAGCCCGGCGTTATCAACGGCGCATCCGAACTCCTCAGCAAGGTCCTCGGCGACGCCGGCCAGCATGCAAGGTCCGCCGTCGGCGTTGCCGTCCTCCCGCTCGACTCGCCGGTAGAAGTCGAACTGATCGCTGAATTCGCGTAGAGGTCAGTTCCCTTGCCTCAGTTAGCCCGACGCCTCTTTGCCCTTCCCCCGATCTTGAGGGGGCCGCCCGCAGCTGGATTGAACACGGCGAGCGGACCCCCGTGCGCCGCGCTTTGCGTCCTCGGTGGTGCTGCTGCGTGATTCGCCCACCGGGCTGGAGACCTGGCTGGGATACCGTCCCGGCTCGTCGCCGTTGGGTGTCCTCGCTTTCCCGGGCGGTTCGTTGGAGGCCTCCGACCACGACGCCGTCGGCTGGCTTGGCCCCTCACCGCAGTATTGGGCGGACTTTATGGGGACAGCCGACGTCGGACTGGCGCGCCGCCACGTGGTGGGCGCCATCCGCGAACTGTTCGAGGAAACCGGCATCCTGCTGGCCGGGACTGACCTCTCCACCACGGTGGAGGCGACGTCCACGGCAGAATGGATGCGGGCGCGCGTGGCGGTGGCGGAGCAGGAGAAGTCCTTCACCGAGGTGCTCGCCAAGCGGGGGCTCTCCGTGCGGACGGACCTGTTGAGGCCGCTGGTGAACTGGCTGAGTCCGGACTTCGCCCACCGCCGGTTCAACACCCGCTACTTTGCGGCCACTGTGCCGGTGAACCAGCAGCCGTCGTTGCTGGCGAGCAAGGGTGTCTGGGGCCGGTGGGTCTGCGTCCGGAAGGTCGTTGACGGACGGAACACCCCGGCACTCGGCGATGAGGTTGGGCAGGAGAACACAGTGGGGCGGACGCTCGGCCAGCTTCTGGTGCCCGGCTCGGAGATCATGCTGGAGAAGATGGCTGCCGCGAACGGCTGCATCGCGTACCTGAGCTACAAACGCAAGGCCCACGTCTACCAGCCGAAACTGATCGATGAAGACGGCCGGCTTATGCTCGAGGTCGAGGCGGCCAAAACCGTCGTCGGCGAACCGCAACGCGAACGCTGACGCACCGCCCCACGTCAACCCGGTGCTGCCGCTGGACATGCGCTGCGGACACACGGCCGGGCCACTGGACATGTCCTGCGTTACGGAACCAGGTTTGAGCATGCGCTGCGGACACACGGCCGGGCCACTGGACATGTCCTGCGGCGCCAAGCTGTTTCCATGGACATGTCCTGCGTTAGCTCGGACCGTTGGACATGATGGTGTTGTGTGCAGTCTTGGCCGCCAGTGATGGGCATGTCCCGCGGGTGCGGCCGGGTATGGGCATGTCCCGCCGCGCAGATGGCCGTGCCCCTTAACCGCCGAAGGCCGGCTCCGTTGTTACGGGCCGGCCTTCGGTGTGTTGCCAAACAGGCTTAGCGGGAACGCTGGCGGAGGCGCTGCATGTCGAGGATCACAACGGCGCGGGCTTCCAGCCGCAGCCAGCCGCGCTGGACGAATTCCGCGAGGGCCTTGTTGACCGTTTCGCGGGAGGCGCCGACCAGTTGCGCGAGCTCTTCCTGGGTGAGTTCGTGGGCCACCAGGACGCCGTCGGTCGCGGGGCGGCCAAAGCGGTCAGCGAGGTCCAGCAGCGCCTTGGCGACGCGGCCCGGAACGTCAGAGAAGACCAGGTCGGAGAGCGAATCGTTGGTGCGGCGCAGGCGTCGGGCCAGGGCCTGCAGCAGCTGGGCCGAAACCTCCGGGCGGGTGCGAAGGAGGGCGTTGAGGCTCTCGTTTTTCAGCCCTGCCAGCCGCGTTTCCGAGACGGCCGTGGCTGTGGCGGTACGCGGGCTCGGATCGAACAGTGCCATTTCGCCGAAGAGCTCGCCCGGGCCGAGGATGGCGAGCAGTGACTCCCGGCCGTCCGGGGACGTGCGTCCGAGCTTAACCTTGCCGGAGACGATGAAGTAGAGCTGGTCGCCCTGGTCGCCTTCCCGGAATACCGAAGCTCCGCGTGAGAGGTCCACCTCGGTGAGTTCGTCCGTCAGCAGACGGAACGCCTCGTCGTCGAGCGTGGCGAAAAGGGGGGCGCGGCGCAATACCTCGATATCCATAAAATCTCCTGACTAGGTGTGTCGGCTGGGGCGCTTCCGCTATTCTTTCAGAATTTTGGCGCGTCTGTGACGTAGTTGGCACTGAGACGCGCCAAATATCCGGCCGGAGGAAACCCGGTGCCCGCCACAGGCCCCGGCTGGTGGTCGGAAAACTGTCAGCCCTCGCCGGTAGAATTGGGGCTTACCTGCCTGTAAGGAGCGTCGGTGTTCGGCTTGACCATCTTGGACCTCGTATTGATTCTGACGCTGCTGTCCTACCTGTTCCACGGCCTGCGCAGCGGTTCCTCGTCACTGTCGGCGGCATCGCCGGATTTGCTGCGGGCGCCGTGGCGGCGTTTGTGTCCGTCCCGATCGTCAGCGGTCTGGTGGCAGACAGCGGCTGGCGACTCACGGCGATCATCGCCACCGCGGTGCTGCTGATGGTCCTGGGCCACGGGCTGGGCACCGCAATCGGCCGCCGGATCCGCAGCATCGTGCGGATCAGCCCGCTGCGCTCCGTCGACCGTTTGGCCGGCGGCGGCGTTAATGTGGTGGTCGCCGCCCTTGTGATGTCGATGCTGGCCTTCAGCATCGGTGCGCTCGGTGTTCCCTTTGTTTCCCAGCCGCTGGCCGAGTCCAAGGTGATCCGCTTCATCGACGGCGTGACCCCCGTGCCGGTAAAGACTTCGATGGCCCAGCTCCGCTCCGCTGTGATCGGCGAGGGCATTCCGACTCTTTTCGAGGGAATCGGCCAAGGCCAGCCGGTAGCTGTCCCGGATGCCAGCACCGATACTCCGGCCCTGAACAACGCGGCGGCCTCCGTGCTGAAGATCACGGGGACTGCCTACCAGTGCGGACAAAACCAGACCGGAACCGGCTTTGTGGTCTCGCCCGGCCGGGTGGTGACGAATGCCCATGTGGTGGCCGGTGTACCGGAACCGGTCGTTGAGATCCCCGGCGGCGGAGCGTTGCCCGGCCGTGTGGTGTACTTCGACAGCCGGCACGACCTCGCCGTGGTGGCCGTGGACGGACTGCGGTCGGCCGCGCTGCCCCTCGGCGCTGAACTGCCCGCCGGCAGCCCGGCCGCGTTTGCCGGCTACCCCCACGGCGGTCCGTTCCAGTCCAAACCCGCCACCGTACAGGACATTACGACGGTGCTGGTCCCGGACATCTACGGCAACAACCCCGCACCCGAGGACGTCTACCGGCTCGCCGGGGATGTCCAGCCGGGCAACTCGGGCGGCCCTCTGCTGACCACCGACGGCCGGGTCGCCGGGGTGATTTTTGCCAAGGCCACGGGGGATACTTCGCTCGGTTACGCCATCACAATGTCAGATCTGGGACCGGTTGCCGCCCAAGCTCCTGGTCTCGGCAGTGCCGTCTCGCCGGGCCAGTGCATCCAGAAATAGCGCGCTAGAGCCAGTCGAGGCTTTGGCCGTGCGGTCCGGTGATCGCCACCGGTGCGCCATTGTGCAGCAGCAGGAACCGGCCGCGGAGCCGGGCCTCGTCCATCTCCGGGACCACGCTGGAACCATCCGCCTGGACGATGACGGTGTGGCCCTCGTTGGAGAGCCAGTGGCAGCCTCGTTCGGCGGTGAGCCGGGACATGGTGGCCCGGAACCGGTCGCGGGATTCCGCATCAAGGTAGGCCATCACCGCGCTGTGGAAGACCACAAGTGTGGCGTCCGACGGCGCCCGCGCCGCGAGGGCGATGAGCTGGTCGTTGAGGTCCCCGGAGACAAGGAGGGGCGGGGCGGAGCGCGCGATGGCGATCGCCCGGCGCAGGCGCTCACGGCGGAAGTCCTGCTCGGGCCAGATCAGCGCCTCCAGCCACGCGACGTCCTCGGGATTCCTGACGTCCAGGGGATTAAGGTCGATCCCCGCCCGCCACACGACTTGCGGCAGTTCCGCCGGAAGCGGCGCCGGCCCGGTGACGGTGCATCCCAGAACGGGGTAGCTGCCGGGCGTGGCGCCCGCCGGGGACAGCCGCACGACGCTGGCGCCGGCGTCGTACGCGTAACCGTAGCGGTCCGGATACAGTGCGAGCCCGGCTGAGGCGCCGACTTCGATTAGCGCGAGCGGGCGCCCGTTGCCGGACGCGGCGGCCTTCGCCAGGGAAGGGAGCAAAGTGGCGCAACGCCCGGCCTCATTGGTTTGGGTTGCGCGGCTGAGCACTGTCCGCGAAACGTCACCCCAGCGGGCGTCCAGGAATGCCCGGAATTCCGGGTAGGGGCTGATCCGGGCGCCGAGGAACCGGGCCGCGGCCAGCATCAGCAGCGGCTGGCGCTTGTTGTACGGCCACTGATCGATCCGCCGAATCAGCTCCGGGTCCGCCGCGATGCCCACGGACCATTCGGCGTAGCACTCGGAATTGCCGGGCGCGTCCACGGTGCCGAAGTGCCGGTACCACTCCCCGGTGGGGGACTCCGTAGGATCCGGTTCCCGGCCGGCGGTGCCGACGGCGGCCATGCTCAGTTCCGGCCGGCCTGCAGCCCGGCGAGGTACTCGACGGCGAACCGGTAGCCCAATATCCCGGCGCCGGCGATCACGGCTGCGCTGATGCCCGAGAGGTACGAGTGGTGCCGGAATTCCTCGCGTGCGTGGACGTTCGTGATGTGGACCTCGACGGCGGGCAGCTGCACGGCGGAGATGGCGTCCCGGATCGCCACTGAGGTGTGGGTGTAGGCGCCGGCGTTGATGACGATGCCGACTGCCTTGCCCCGGGCGGCGTGGATGGCATCCACGAGTGCACCCTCATGGTTGGACTGGAAGCACTCGACGTCCAGGCCGTGCGCCGCGCCGGCGTCCTTGGCGAGCTGCTCGACGTCGGCCAGGGTTGCCGTGCCGTATTTCTCGGGCTCGCGGGTGCCGAGCAGGTTCAGGTTGGGCCCGTTAAGGACCAGGATGGTGCCGCGGCTGGCGCCGTCGGTGGTGGCTTCGCTCATGCCTGCCAATCTATCGCGTTGTACCGTGCAGAACGCTGATGTTGCCCGCGAAGTACCCAAACGCGGACAGCCCGGCGGCGTCCCGGGTCAGTGGGGTGGCGGGTCGGCGGAGCGCCGGGTCAGTGGGGTGGCGGCGAGCCGCTCTATCCGCCGCAGCGCCAGGGCGCAGACCGGCAGGTAGGCCGCTGCCCACCAGGGGACGGTGAAAGTGATAAGGGAGCCGCCGTCCTGCGGGGTGACCCGGTGCCCGGTGGCCGGAATCCCCGCAACGGACCACGACCAGGACCGTCCGGCCTCAAATGCTGTCACGGTGTACGGCAGCGCCGCACCCAGGACGGTTCGAACCTTTCCGCGGCTGCCGAGCCCAAGTGCCGTGGAAGCTGACCCGGCCGGGGCAGGCTCGACGGCTCTGACTGACGGTCCCCACTCCGGCCACTGCCTGATGTCCGTGAGCAGCGACCACACCAGGTCCGGTGACGCTGCGACCCGGCGCGATACGGCCAACGTCACCCGGGCCGTCCGAGGACCGATAACGCGGCGCGGCGGCCGCTGACGAGCGCGCCGTTGATGGATGCCGCGTCCCGGTAGTCACCGCAGATGATCGGCCCGGCCAGGTCTTCCACCGGCCCCAGGGACCGCAGCGGCGGTGGTTGCCGCGGCAGGGCGCGGGGGACCTCGTGCCTTGCCACGAGCTCCCAGCCGGCAGTGGCGGAGCCGAAAATCTCGCCGGCATGGCGGCGGACGTCGTCGTCAGCCGGAACCGGGCGGCCGGGGCCGAACAGTGCTGACGTCTGGATCAGATGCCGACCGGCGGGTGCGTAGCTCGGCGCCGCGTTTGAAATGACGGCAGCGTTGACCAGCGGGCCGCCGGGGTTGCCGCGGCCGTCAACGCAGAGCATGTTCACGTCGCTGGGTGCCGAGTCGGCGGCAAACCAGTGCGTGAGCACACCTTTCATGGCCGGCACAGGGCTCCCCGCCAACCTGGCGGCGTCCACTGGATCGGTGGCAAGAACAACGTGGCGGGCCCGGATGGCAGAATCCGCGGCGGTGACCAGGGTTCCTTTCCCGTCCGGCGTGATCGACTCCACCCGGGTCGAGGTCCGTACCGGGATGCTCAGAGCGGCCGCCAACTGCCGCGGGAGCGCATGCATACCGTCCCGCGGCAGTCCCGGCACCCCCGCCGCAAAGACCCGCAGCAGTTCCAGGGCAAAGGCGTTGGAGGTGCTGCCCTCGTCCTCCAGCAGCACGCCGGCAAGGAATTGGTCCACCACCGTGCGCAGGCCGCCGGAGCATCCGGCCCGGTCCAGGGCTTCCCGCAGCGCAACATCCTTGCCCCGCCGCCGGGGACCGGAAAATGCCGGCGCCGCCCACCGCAGCAGTCCCGCGACGGAGCGGGGGCCAAGGAGGCCGCTGCGCAGGGTCTGGAGGAGCAGGCGGGGCTCGTGCACCGGGTGGGCCAGGACCGTCAATGAGTCCTGCCGGCGGACGCGGATGCCGGCACCGAAGGCCTGAAGCCCCAGCGCCTCGACGTCGACCCAGCGCCGGACCGCCGGGTAGGCGGGGTTCAGTACCTGAAAGCCACGGTCAACGAGGAACCCGTCGATCCGGTCCGTCCGGATTCTGCCGCCGACGTCATCGGCGGCTTCCCAGACCAGTACCCCGCGCCCGGCGGCCTCCAATTCGCGGGCGCACTGCAATCCGGCGAGGCCGGCGCCCACCACCAACACATCACACGAATCCGTCATCGCTGCACGTTCCGGCACCGCGCAGCCCCCGCCGGAGGCTTGCTCACTTTCTTAGTGACTGCGCGATCTGGGCCATCACGGTGTTGTCAGCCAGGGTGGTGGCGTCGCCGACTTCGCGGCCTTCCGCGACGTCCTTGAGCAGGCGGCGCATGATCTTCCCGGATCGGGTCTTGGGCAGTTCCGGTACCACCAGGATGGTCTTGGGTTTGGCGATTGGCCCGATCTCCTTGCTGACGTGGTTCCGCAGTTCCTGCACTATCGCGTCCCCGGTGTCCACGGCGTCGCCGCGCAGGATCACGAAGGCGACCACAGATTGGCCGGTGGTCTCGTCCGCTGCACCCACGACGGCGGCCTCCGCCACCGCAGGGTGGCTGACCAGCGCCGATTCGATTTCGGCGGTGGAGAGGCGGTGGCCGGAAATGTTCATCACGTCATCGACCCGGCCCAGCAGCCAGATGTCGCCGTCCTCGTCTTTCTTGGCCCCGTCACCGGCGAAGTACATCGTCTCAAAGCGCGACCAGTACGTTTCCTTGAAGCGCTCCGGGTCGCCCCAGATGCCGCGCAGCATGGCTGGCCACGGCTCGCGGATCACGAGGTAGCCGCCGGAGCCGTTGGGCACGGACTCGCCGGCCTCGTCCACGACGTCCACGGCGATGCCGGGCAACGGGACCTGGGCAGAACCGGGCTTGGTCGCTGTCACCCCCGGCAGCGGTGCGATCATCTGCGCGCCGGTTTCGGTCTGCCACCAGGTGTCCACGATCGGCGCCGGGTTTTCCTTGCGCTCACCGTTCTTGCCGGCGTTGGCACCGATGACCTCGCGGTACCACATCCACGCTTCGGGGTTGATGGGTTCACCGACGGAGCCCAGGACGCGGATCGAGGACAGGTCCGACTTGGCCGGGATCTCCTTGCCCCACTTCATGAAGGTCCGGATGGCGGTGGGGGCGGTGTAAAGGATGGAGACCTTGTATTTCTCCACGATCTCCCACCAGCGGCCCTGGTGCGGGGAGTCCGGGGTGCCTTCGTAGATGACCTGGGTGGCGCCGTTAATGAGCGGGGCGTAGGCGACGTAGGAGTGCCCGGTGATCCAGCCGACGTCGGCGGTGCACCAGTACACGTCGGTGTCGGGTTTGAGGTCGAAGACGGCTTTGTGGGTGTAGGCGCCTTGGGCGAGGTAGCCGCCGGTGGTGTGCAGGATGCCCTTGGGCTTGCCGGTGGTGCCAGAGGTGTAAAGGATAAACAGCGGGTGCTCGGAATCGTGCCCGACGGCGGTGTGCTCGGCGGAGGCTGTCCCGACCGTGTCGTCCCACCAGTGGTCCCGGCCCTCATGCCAATCGACGTCCTGGCCGTTGCGTTTGACGACTATGACGTTTTGCACAGTGTGGCCGTCGCCGGATCCTTCGTGGGAGAGGGCTTCGTCGACGGCGGGTTTGAGGGCGCTGGGCTTGCCGCGGCGGTAGGTGCCGTCCGCTGTGACGACCAGTTTGGCTTCGGCGTCGTCGATCCTGGAGCGGAGCGCCTCAGCGGAGAAGCCGCCGAACACCACCGAGTGGATGGCACCGATCCGGGCACAGGCCAGCAGCGTAATGACGGCCTCGGGAATCATCGGCAGGTACACCGCGACGCGGTCACCCTTGGCGACGCCGAGGGATTCGAAGGCGTTGGCGGCCTTCTTGACCTCCTCGGTGAGCTGGGCGTACGTGTAGGTGCGGGTATCGCCGGGTTCGCCTTCGAAGTAGATCGCTACCCGGTCGCCGTGGCCGTTTTCGACGTGACGGTCCAGCGCGTTGTAGGCGGCGTTGATCTCGCCGCCGACGAACCACTTGGCGAACGGCGGTGTGCTCCAGTCCAGGGCCTGGGTGAAGTCCTTGGACCAGGTCAGCAGCTCGCGGGCTTGCTTCGCCCAGAACGCGGGACGGTCGGCGTCGGCCTCGGCGTAGTCAGCGGCGGTCACCACGGCATGCGCGGCGAATTCGGCGGAGGGGGCGAACTTGCGGTTCTCCTGGGACAGGTTTTCGAAGGCATCGCCTTGCGGGACTTGCGTCGTCGTGGAGCCGGGGGTCTGCTGGGACATGGTGAACCTCATCATTCATCGATCCTTGCTGCGCGGCTCCGCCGTTCCGCCGCACTGCCGGGCCGCTTACACGACGTCGGGTGGCGGCTGGTCACGGACGTGCCGCAGAGAGCTGTTCCGAAATACACCCTAACGCCTGCGCCGCCCCCGACGTGTGCCGCGTCACACGCTGAACCGTGAGCGGTGTTTGTTAAGCGCCGAATGGCGGGGAAGGTGACCGTTGGGGCGGGGCTTCCGAGCCCGGTTCCGAAGCCCCGTCCGCGGCTTGTCAGCTAGTGATCGGCCGGACACTTGACTAGGCTGAGATGAAGTTGTGACATCCGATGGAGGCGACGGGACCGCTTGCGGTCCGTGCTCGGCCTGCCGTTAGGCGGCGCTGTCCAGGGCACCGCCACGCTAAGGAGAACCGAATGAACGAGCAAACAAGCAGCCAGCAAAAGCCGCCCGCCCAAGGCCAGGGCAACGGTGGCGGTGTCCGCTCCGGCGGCTACGGCGAAGCACCCCGATTCACCGTGGACAAGGCAAGCGGGAAAGTGGCGGGCAAGAAAAACGCGGCGGTCCTCGGGCCGTTCACCGTCCGTGATCTCACTGTTTTCGGCTCGACACTGATTCTCTTTGTTGCCTCCCTGATCCCAATGTTTGCGGACCGCTACAACCTGTGGAACCTTGGCAGCCTGTTTTTCCTGGGGCTCGGAATCCTGCTGCCGGTGATTGTTACCGCCCTGTTCGTGGCGCGCCGGCTTAGCCCGGAGTCGAAGATCCGGATCGGTTCCCTTTCGGTCGACCAGTTCGGTTCCGTGGTGGCATCTTTTGCTGTCGCGTTCTTCTTCCTCGCCGTCGCCGGTGACTACGTCCCCACCATGCTGCTGGCACTCGTCGGCGCCCTCGGGCTTTTCGTGGCCACAGTGCTGGGCCGGCTGCTTCCGGTCTTGGCCGGAGATTTCCTGGGCCGGGCAGAAGTGCCTGCCCACGTAGTGGCCCGCGAGTCAGCGGTCCCCTTCCGCAAGCCCCGGGCACCCAAGGAGCCCAAGGCACCCGGGCAAGCCACGGATGAGACGACGCCAAAAGCCAGCGGCGCCGGCGCTGTTGCCGGCTGGGCGAAGCGGCTGACCTCTGGCGGACAGTCTGCCGCCCCGGAGCCGGCCCCGGCCCCGGCCCCGGCTCAGGAGGCACCCGTGCAGTCTGCGACGAACGCCCCGCAGGCCGGTTCCCCGGCAACCCAGGTCGCTGGGGTCGTAGCGGCGGCACCGTCCGCCACGGCGCAGACCCAAGCCGCTGGCGCTGTGCCCCCGGCCGCAACTTCCGCCGCCGTGGCCCAGGCCCCGGAAACGCGAATCCCGGAAGCGCAGACCGCGGCCGCGCAAGCCGCGGACGCGCAGACCAGCGACCCGGCCGCGGCTGAGGGAAACCCGTGCCGCGGAGGTCCCCGCAGCATCCAGCGCCAGCATGCCCACCACAGTGAACCCGCAGGTGCGCCAGGTGGAGCCAATCGGAGCCACCGTCGACCCGGACAGCCGCCCCGAGGCCTACGGAGACGAGCCTGTCCATGAAGCATTCTGGTTTGCCGTTGCCCAGCCGCGTACTGCCGTGGACGAGCACAGCGGCGCAGCCGCTTTTGTCATTGAACCGGGCGGCTGGGTCCTCGCCCTGGAGGACCGGGGCGACGAATTCCTGGTCCAGCACACCGACGGCCGGGTCGGTCTGCTCCGCGACCTGAGCAACATCGAACGCGGTTAGCCAGCCCCCGTGGCCACTGAGTCCAGCAACCGGTACGCCGGCGGCGTCGTGCCGGGCAACGGTGCCCCCGCCAAGATCTCCCGCACCGCCAGCGGGCGCCGCGCGCGGCGGGGGAATCCCTGCTGGCGTTGAAGCGCCGCGCGCGGCGGATCAACAAGGCGCTGGCCGAACAGTACCCCTACGCCCACGCCGAACTCGACTTCCGCAGTCCGTTTGAACTGGTCGTGGCCACGGTGCTGTCCGCTCAGACCACGGATGTGACGGTCAACCAGATCACGCCCCTGTTGTTCGCCCGTTACCCGGACGCGCGGAGCCTGGCAGAGGCGGACCCGGCCGAGCTGGAGGCCATCGTCAAACCCACCGGGTTCTTCCGGGCGAAGTCCCGGAACCTGATGGCGCTGGCCACCCGGCTCGTGGATGAGTACGACGGTGTGGTGCCCGGCCGGCTCGCGGACCTGGTGACGCTCCCCGGGGTCGGGCGGAAGACCGCGAACGTGGTGCTGGGTAACGCCTTTGGTATCCCGGGGATCACCGTGGACACGCACTTCGGCCGTCTCGCCAGGCGTTTCGGCTGGACCGAGTCCGAGGACCCGGTACGGATCGAGTCCGATGTTGCGGAATTGTTCGAGCCCCGCGACTGGACGATGCTCTCGCACCGGGTCGTGTTCCACGGCCGGCGGGTGTGCCATTCCCGAAAACCGGCGTGCGGCGCCTGTGCTGCCGCGAACTGGTGTCCCAGCTATGGCATGGGGGAAACCGACCCCGAGAAAGCCCGGAAGCTGCTGAAGTACGAGCTGGCCCCGGGCCAGGAGGAGCTGCTCGCCAAGCTCCTGGCCGAGACGCACCGCGCCGCGGAAATCCGGATGGAATCCCAGAGGAAACCGCTGTGACCGCCCGCCAGGACCTGATTGATCTGGTGGCCGCGGTGGCGGCAGGGACGGCGCTGCCGCCCGATCCGCGCTGGCAGGAACTCGTTGTCGGCCCCGGCGACCGGGTACGCCGCGCGGCCGTGCTGATGCTTTTTGGCTCGCTGGACGATGTCCCGGCCACTTCGGTCAAACTCCTGGCCCCGGCGGATCTGGATGTGCTCCTGCTGCAGCGCGCCCAGACCCTGGATGACCATCCGGGGCAGGTCGCTTTCCCCGGCGGCGGTATTGACCCCGGCGAGTCGGCCATCGCGGCCGCACTGCGGGAAGCCGAGGAAGAAACCGGACTGGATCCGGCCGGCGTCGAAGTCCTCGGCGTGATGCCCGAACTTGCCCTTCCCCGCGGTAATTTCCTGGTGACGCCTGTCTTGGGCTGGTGGGCTTCCCAGTCGCCAGTTCGGGTGGTGGACTACGGGGAGTCCGCCCAGGTATTCCGGGTTCCGGTCAGGGACTTGCTGGACCCGGACAACCGCGTGATGGCCACCGTGTCCCGGGCCGGGCAAACCTTCCAGAGTCCGGCCTTCACCGTCAACGATGTTGTGGTTTGGGGCTTCACCGGAATGATCCTCAACCAGCTCTTCGATCAGCTGGGGTGGGCGGTCCCCTGGGACCGCGACAGCCTGCTCAGCGTCGATGCGTGGAGCAGGCTTTACGGCTGAGGCAGTTCTTCCGCTTCGGTCGCCGGTCCGCGCCTGCTGGCCCGGGACCTGTCGACGATCAGCCCGGTCGCGGCGTTCTCCCGCACAGCGGTGATGCCCGCGGCGGCGCTCTTGACGGTGTTGAACAGCGGTGACACAGCGACCACCGTTCCGTCCGGGGCCGTCAGCTTGAAGAAATACTTCTTCCCGCTCGCCTCGGCGATCTCAAAAATTCCAGCCAAGGTGGCGCCTCCCCAAAAATATGCTCCATCGCACGGCCGGCGGATTGTCCGATCGGTTACCGGCCTCCTACGAGGGTAGCCGCGTCCCGGAGTGCCCCACAACGCTACCGGCGGGTACTTTACGCAGGGTGACCCGGGGGGACTATTTGGCGTTGTCGTACGAGTCCACAACCGCGACGCTCACCGGGAATTCGACGGGTATCCGGCCGAAGAGCAGTTCCTTGGCGGTGTTCGCAGCCTCTTCGATAGCGCGAATGCAGTCGGCTACCGCGGTCTCGGGGCAGTGGACCATCACCTCGTCGTGCAAAAAGAAGACCAGCTCCCCGGCGGGGCCACCGTCCGCGCGCATGGCGCGGAGCCGGCGTCGCAGTTCTGCCAGCCAGCAGGCCGCCCAGTCCGCCGCGGAGCCCTGCACGACAAAATTGCGGGTGAACCTTCCGCGTGAGCGGGCGATCGATTCGGCCCGGCGCTGCTCCTCGGCGCTGGTCGAATGCTGGCTTTGCCGCCAGCGCTCAGAGGGTGGCGGGCTGCTGCGGCCCAGTCGGGAGGTGACAGTCCTGCCGGCCTCACCTTCGCGGGCGGCCTGCTCCACAAAGCCGACGGCCCGCGGATAGGTGCGGGTCAGCTGCGGCATCAGGCGCCCGGACTCACCGGTTGTGGCCCCGTAGATTGCGCCGAGCAACGCCACTTTGGCCTTGGCGCGGTCGCCGCCAAAACCCTGCGCAGCGATGCCGGCGTACAGGTCCTTGTCGCGCGCGGCCTCGGCCATCCTGGCATCCTGTGCCAGCGCCACGAGCACCCTGGGTTCAAGCTGGGAGGCGTCGGCGACGATCAGTTTGCACCCGGGATCGGCATGGACGGCTCCCCGGATCTGGCGCGGAATCTGCAGCGCGCCGCCGCCGCGCGAAGCCCATCGGCCGGAGACCACCCCGCCGACGACGTACTCCGGCTGGAACCGGCCGTTCTTGACCCAGGCATCAAGCCATGTCCAGCCGTTGGCGGCGTGCAGGCGGGAGAGTTTCTTGAACGCCAGCAGCGGCTCGATCGCCGGGTGCGTCAATTCCTGCAGTTCCCACTGCCTGGTGGTCTTCACCTCGATGCCGTTCCGGTGCAGTGCCCGCATAAGTTCCTGCGGGGAATCCGGATTGAGCGACGGGGAATTCAGCAGCAGCCGCAACTCTACGGCGAGCGACTCCAGCTTGGCCGGGCGGTGGCCCAGCGGGGGCCGGGGGCCGAGATAGTCCGCCAGGATCTGCTCGTGCAGTTCCGCACGCCACGGCACTCCGGTGTGCTGCATTTCCGCCGCTATCAAGGCGCCGGCGGACTCGGCGGCGAGCAACAGCTGGAGGCGCTGCCTGCGGTGGCCGGCGGGGCGTTCGACGCCGGTCCCGCCTACTTGGGCCAGCGCGTGCTGCTGGGCAGCGTATTCGGCGCGGAGCTCCTCGGGGCTATGGCGCGGCTTATGACGCACGCCGGGGTCATCGAACAAGGCACCTTGGTCGGCTGGCGGGGGCGGCGGCTGGAGCGCCCGCGGCAGCTCCAGCTCATCGTCCTGGGTCAACTTCTCGGCGTTCTGCGCATACCCGGTGTGGGCGGTGAACTCCGAATGGGCCAGGATCGCACCGCACAACGTGAGGTCGTGGCAACGTTCCAGTTCGACGCCGGCCGCCAGCAGAACGGGGTACCAGTCCTGTGTGCGGTGCCAGATCCAGCGTGGCCGCCGTTGTTCCAGTTCACGCACGACGCCGGCCAAGCCGGCGGCGCTGACGACCCGCGGTTCGGGTTTGTCCGGGTGCGGGGCGCCGTCCGCGGTGAGTTCCTGGAGGGCTGCGCCGTCAGCATGGGCGGCAAGCAGCAGGTACATAGTCATAATTCTGCCCTGCCGGGCGCAGTCCCGTGTTCACTGAGCCGCAGAGCCCGGTTGTCCACATAGCAGCCGGGGCGGGTTACTGCGGCTCCGGGGGACCGGAAGAGTAGCCGCATGAGCAGGCACCAGCGATCACGTTCCCGCCCCGGGACCGAGGCCGGCGCGGCGGGGCCCGGGCGGTGGCTGCCCCACGAGTCGTCGGAGACCGTGCTGGTCACCGGGTCCGAGGTGCTGCGCGGTGAGGTGGAGCGCGTTGTGGCGGCCTCCGGCGGCCAGTTGCGGACGGTGCCGGACATCAGGGAGGCGGCGCCCTTTTGGGACACGGCTGCGGTGGTGCTGCTAGGCAGTGACGTCCGGGAGTTGCCGCCGCGCGGACGGTCCCCGGCGGTGCTGGTTGGCCTCAGCGAGGATGGCGACAGCCTGTGGCAGCTCGCCGCCGCGCTCGGCGTCGAACGGGTCGCCGTGCTGCCCGATGCGGCGGCCTGGCTCGCCGAGTACCTGAGCCGGTCCCGCACCCCGGACCCGGGCGGGCTCGTCCTCGGGATCGTCGGGGGCTGTGGCGGCGGCGGCGCCAGCACCGCAGCGGTGTGGCTGGCGCATGCTGCGGCCCGGCAGGGTATCCGCGTCCTGCTCGTGGACGGGGACCCCTGGGGCGGCGGCCTGGAACTGGCGCTCTCCGCCGAGGAAACACCGGGCCTGCGTTGGCCGGATCTGGCCGACGCCAGCGGCACGATCGATCCCGGACAGCTCGCCGATTCACTGCCCCAGGCGGGCGGATTCCACTTCCTTTCCTGGCCTGGGAACAGGGAACGCCACAGCGGGGTGGACCAGGCCGTGGCGGCCGGCGTGCTGGACGGGGCCCGGCGCGGCTTCGAGCTCGTTGTGGTCGACGTCGGCCGGGGTGCCGAGACGCTGCGGACGTTCGCCTGGGACTGCGACCGGCTGATTGTGGTCCTGCCGGCGCTGCTGCGGGCGGCCGTTGCGACGGCCCGGCTCCTGCAGGAACTTCCCGCAGTCGAGACGTCGCTGGTGGTGCGGGGAAAACCCGGGGCCTGCCTGGACGCGGAACTGATTGCAGAGTCCGTCGCGTTGCCCCTGGCCGGGATCATGCCGGACGTCAGAAACGCCACGGCCGCCACGGAGCTCGGGCGGCTGCTGGACATCGGGCGGCAGCGAAACGTTCGAAGGTTTGCCGGCGCGGTCCTGGACTTCGGCACTGGAGGGGCCGGGTGAGTGCGCACTCGGCGGCCGGGCCGCCGGACGTAACGGTCGGCTTTGGCGCCCCGAACTCCCGGCCCGCGGCCCGTGCCTTTGTTGATGCCCGGCTGTTGGAGTCCGTGCGCGAAACGGTAATGTCCGACGCCGGGCCGGTGACGCCGTCGCGCGTGGCGGCCGCCGTGCAGGCGAGCGGGCGATTGTTGGGGACCGCAGGTGCGCTGGCTGCGGTCGAGGGGATCAGCGCGGAACTCAATGGCCTCGGGCCCCTGCAGGTGCTGGTCCGGGACCCGGCCGTGACAGATATCTTCGTCAACGGTCCGGGCTCCGTTTGGCTGGACCGAGGCGGCGGACTCGAAAGGGCGCCGGTCGCGTTCTCCAGCGAGGGACAGGTCAGGGCCCTCGCGGCGCGGCTGGTATCGGTGGGCGGGCGCCGTCTGGACGAGGGATCACCGTGCGTGGACGTCAGGCTCGACGGCGGCTTCAGGGTTCATGCCGTCCTTCCGCCGATTTCCACGACGGGGACACTGCTGAGCATCAGGATCAGGCGCGAGCAGGTCTTCTCGATGGCTGAACTGCGGCAGAACGGGATGTTCGGGTCATTGGTGCAGACCCTGCTCGAATGTATGGTGAAACGCCGCCTGAGCTTCCTGATCAGCGGCGCCACGGGCTCTGGGAAGACAACGCTCCTAGCCACCCTCCTGGGCCTGTGTCCCCCGGGCGAGCGGCTGGTCCTGATTGAGGACGCCGCGGAGCTCAACCCGTTCCACCCGCACGTCGTGTCGCTGGAGGCACGCCACGGCAACCTTGAAGGCGGCGGCGGCGTGGATTTGGGCGAGCTCGTTCGGCAGTCACTGCGGATGCGACCGGACCGCTTGGTGGTGGGGGAGTGCCGGGGAGCCGAGGTGCGCGAATTGCTGGCTGCGATGAACACCGGCCACACCGGCGGCGGAGGAACAATCCACGCGAACACCGCGGCCGACGTTCCCGCGAGGTTGACTGCGTTGGGGGCGCTCGCCGGGATGTCCCAGGAGGCAGTCCGTCTGCAGGCAGCCAGCGCCATCGATGCCGTCATCCATCTGGAACGGCAGGGCAACGGGCGCAGCGTGGCCTGCATCGCGGTGATGGAAGACGGCCCGGCCGGCTTAGTGGTCGGCTCCGCGCTGGAGATTTTCGCCGGACGGCCCAGGCCTGGGCCGGGCTGGCCGCGGCTGTTGTTGCGCCTCGGATTGGATGCCGACGCAATCGAAACCGGCGGCTTTGACACCGGCAGCTTGGCAGGACTGAATTCGGCAGGATCTGTCGGGACGGCCGAAAGCGTACTGGGCACCGGCACGGGCAGGGGGCCGGAGTGACCGCCGTCTTGGCTGGCGTGCTGGCCGCCGCGGTGTACCTGGCGGTTTCGGCGCGTCGAGCGCCGCGTCGACGTATTCGTGCCGCGTTGGCCGGGTCGCAGGTTGCTCGCGCTGGCTCCGAAGCGGCCGCCAGCGCAGGACCCCGCTGGCGGCGCCGGTACGAGCCGACAACGCCGATGACTCTACTCGTCCAGCAACTGGCGGCGTTGTTGAAGGGTGGACGTACTCCCTCGCGGTTGTGGGAAGAGCTATGGCTTCTGCTGGTGGGCGAAGCCGACGTATCCTCGGCTGGGGCCAGGACGCCGGTCCGGCCGTCCGGGCTGGCGCCGGGATCCGTGCGGATGCTGGCCGCAGCCCGCGCCGCGGCGATGCGGGGAGCTCCAGTCGGGGCAGCAATCCGCTCAGCCGTTGCGGCCACCCCCGCGGGTACCGGCGACGGGAGGACGTGGCGAGGACGTAACGGCGAGAGCATACGCGAACGACGCGTCTGGTTTCAGCTGGCAGCGTGCCTTGACGCGGCCGAAGCCACAGGCTCCCCGCTGGCTGACGTGTTGACGCGTTTCGCCGCGCAGCTTGAAGCTGAAAACGATGCCGGGGCCGCCCGCCAGACGGCGTTGGCAGGGCCGCGCGCGACGGTGCGGTTGCTGACGTGGCTTCCGTTTCTCGGCCTTTGCTTGGGCTCGCTGCTGGGAGCGGATCCCGTCGGGGTGCTGCTGGGAACCCCGTTGGGCGCGGCGGTCCTCGCGACCGGGCTGACCCTCACCGCGGCCGGACGGATCTGGTCGGCGCGGCTTGTCCGTGCGGCTGAAGGACTGCGGCCGTGACAGTCGACGCGCCCAGTCTTGCAGTGGTGGCATTTCTGGCCGCTGCTGCCGTTATGGTCCATGCCAACCGAAGCCTGCCCAGGCGGAGACTCCGGCGCCAGATGAAGCGAGCGTCGGAGGCCGGAAACCCCGGCCGCCCCCAAGACGGCACCGAAACACCCGCGGAATCAGCCGGGCACGGACTCGACGACGTGGCCATGATGCTGGAACTGATCGGCGCGATGCTCGAAGCGGGCGCCGGTCTCGGCCGCGCACTGGCGCTGCTGGCCGGATTGGCAACGCCGGAAATTCGTGATCCACTGCGCCCGGTCGTCGCCGCGCTCGCGATCGGCACCGATTGGGATACGGCCTGGCGCAGCTCGGAGCTCCTGTCACCGGGACTTCTGGCCGTACGTGATGCGCTGGGATTCGCCGCGCTCACCGGCGCCCCGTCCTCCGCCATCCTCTATGCCCAAGCGGCACGCATGCGGCGCGAACAGTTCCGAGCCGCAGAAAAACGGGCCGCCGCGCTCGGGGTGAAGCTTGTTGTGCCGCTCGGGCTGTGTTCGCTGCCGGCCTTCATCTGCCTTGGCGTCATCCCGGTGCTGCTGTCGATGCTCCCAGGCTGACCCGGCGCCGGACCTCGGGGCATGCTTTAGTCTTCCTCCGCTGCCCTCACCCGGGTGAGGTTTTCCACTTGGCGGGATGAGCCCCTTCCGCCTCCGCGTCCGGCCCGGAAGAGTCGAAGAACAACCGGCGGTCCCGCCGGAGCCAAGGAAAGGAAAGCTCATGTTACTTGAAGACACTGCGTCCGCCGGCACCCGCAGGGCGCAGCAAATCCAGCGTGAATCCGAGGGCGCCGAGATCCACGAGATCTATCCGGGCGCCAGTATTGCTGCCCCTCGCCGGGCGCGCAGGCTGCGGAAGCTGTTCGGTTCCGAGGCTGGGATGGCAACGGCAGAATATGCGATTGCTACGCTCGCCGCCGTGGGGTTTGCCGGCATCCTCGTGTTTATTATGCGCAGTGACGAGGTGCGGGGTTTTCTGTTGAACCTCATTCGCACGGCGCTCGCCCTGCCATGAGCCGCCCGTGGCCGGCGGCGCGGATGACCCGGGCTGTGATGCCAGCACCTCCGGCCGGACACACACGCCGGACGGCGGCGGATGGCGTCACGTGCCGCGGTGCGGTGACGGCGGAATTCGCGGTGGCGCTACCCGCCGTAGTGCTCCTGTTGGCCCTCCTGCTGGCCGGTTCAGCGGCGGGTGTGACCCAACTGCGGCTGGAGGAAGCGGCCCGGGCCGGCGCCCGGGCGCTGGCCCGGGGTGAGGACGCCGCCAGCGTCGATGTGATTGTCCGCCGGCTCGCGGGCGCCTCAGCTGCGTCAGCGGTGGCGTCCGACGGCGAATGGCTCAGCGTCACGGTCTCCGGCAAGGTTCCGGGCGCCGTTGGCGCGCTGCTGCCGTGGACCCTCACGGCCCGCGCCTGGACCCGGGGTGAAACGTCCGCGCCGGCAGCTGCAGCCCAGGAGCCACGGCGGTGGCTTCTTCCGCTGGAGAGTGTGGCAGTATGAACCGCGCGGAGAGCCGGGGGATGCCGCCGGGCGGTCACCCGCCGGCCGTGCGGGCCCCGGCGGGGACCGGGCAGAACGAGCGTGGTGCAGGCACAGTGCTGGCACTAGGACTGGGACTGATGGTCATTCTCGCCACCATCTCGCTCCTGTTGCTCGCACAGTCCGCAACGATGGGATCCAGGGCGGCTGCTGCCGCCGATCTTGCGGCCCTCGCCGCCGCGGATACTGCCCGGGGCATTTCTCCGGGCGAACCCTGTGCCGTCGCCGCGGAAGTCGCACACCGCAATGGGGCCCGGGTCCTTAGCTGCGTGCAAGGCGGCGGGAGCACGGTCCAGGTCCGCACCGAGCTCGAGGTTCGTATGCCGCTGGGCGTGGCCACCGGACTGGCCCGGGCGGGGCCACCCCCGTGAGCCGGGGCCAGTGGCCGGACTACGCCTGCAGCGGCGTCGGGGAGTGGTCCGCCTGTCCTGCCTGCATCCGATCCGTCGCATCCTTGAGCAGCACGTCGATCAACGTGACGGCGGCGTCCTTGTCGAGGGGATTGTTCTTGTTGCCGCACTTGGGCGACTGGAACACGACGGGCAGCCGGATTCGCATTCGCAGGCCTTGATCGCGTCGCGGGTGGCGGCGAGCCAGGTCCGGGCCTTGTCGTATCCGCGCTCCGCGAAGCCCGCACCGCCGGGGTGGCCGTCGTATACAAAGATGGTCGGCACCCCGGTGTCTGCGTGGATGGCCGTAGACACTCCGCCGATGTCCCAGCGGTCGCTGGAGGCAACCAGGGGCAGCAGCCCAATGGCGGCGTGTTCTGCAGCGTGCAGGGCGCCCGGGAACTGGGCCTCTATCAGCCCCGCGCCGGTCAGGGAGCGGTTGTCCATGACGAACCAGACTGCCTTGGTGAACAGGTCCCGGGCACCGAGCTGCAGTGGCTCCTCACCAAGGATTTCGTTGGAAATCAGCGCCTTCCGCTGGAAGGAGACCACCTGTGTTGTCACTTTCACATCCCCGAAATGCACTGCCACATCGCCCCACTCGGTGGTGCGCTGTGTTTCGAGCACCTCGATCTGGGTCACGTCCCGGGCGGTGGTGTAATAGTCCGGGTTCGCCCGCCGGACCATCACGCAGTGGTCGTCCTCGTTCAGGTCTTCCACAACGTAGCTCTCGCCCTGGTGGACGTAGATGGCGCCGGTATGGGCCTGGTAATGCGTCTGCGGCGAATCCATGGTCCCCAGCAGGGACCCGGTGTCCGCATCCACGATGCTTACCGGGCCGCCGCCGTCAGCCCTCAGGTTCACCATGCCGGCCGCGCTTTGCGGATGGGTCCAGAACCATCCCGCGGGACGGCGGCGCAGATAACCCCGGTCCACCAGCTGGTCCAGCAACTTCTCGGCTGTGGCACCGAACAGGCCCAGCTCGGCGTACCCCAGCGGCAG
The DNA here is from genome assembly GCF_024124825.1 of Arthrobacter sp. H16F315. Taxonomy (GTDB): domain Bacteria; phylum Actinomycetota; class Actinomycetes; order Actinomycetales; family Micrococcaceae; genus Arthrobacter. Next base: position 1,423,588 of record NZ_JAMXSS010000002.1, read on the forward strand.
TTCGGCGGCGGCGGCGCAAAGGTGCGGGCCCAAAACATAGGGATTGGAGGGATCAAAGACGGTGGCCTCGACCGAGGCGTCGAAGATCGCTTCGGGATGGTTTACCAGGTATGTGTCCAGCGGGTCATCGCTCGCGACGAAGGCGGCGATGGCGTCCTGGCCGGCCCGGCCGGCCCGGCCGATCTGCTGGAACAAGGAGGCGCGGGTTCCCGGCCAGCCGGCGACTAGCACGGCATCGAGCCCGGAGATGTCGATGCCGAGTTCCAGTGCCGAGGTGCTGGAGACGCCCAGCAGCTCGCCGGACCGCAGTGATTTTTCCAGCGCCCGGCGCTCCTCCGGCAGGTACCCCGAGCGGTACGCGGCGACCCGGGGCGGCAGGCTGGGATCGACCTCGTCCAGCAGACGCTTGGTAATGCTGGCAATCGTTTCGGCCCCGCGCCGGGATTTAATGAACGCAATGGTCCGCACCCGCGAAGACACCAGATTGGCCAGCAGGTCAGCGGTTTCCGCCACGGCAGTGCGCCGCTCCTTGGCGCCGTTCTCGCCGCGGACTTCGGTCAGTGCGGGCTCCCAGAACGCGACGGTGGTGGCACCATGGGGTGACGAATCCTCGGACACGGCACGGACCGGAGCGCCAATGAGCCGGCCGAAGGACGTCGCGGGCTCGGACGCCGTTGCGGAGGCGGCGATAAACACCGGCCCGGGTCCGTCGGGGCTGTAGTAGGCGCAGATACGGCGCAGCCGGCGCATCAGATTGGCCACGTGGGATCCAAAGACGCCGCGGTAGCTGTGGGCCTCGTCCACAATCACGTAGCGCAGCCGGCGGAAGAACCGTGCCCACCAGGCGTGGTTGGGGAGGATCCCGAAGTGCAGCATGTCCGGGTTGGCCAGGATGAAGTTCGCGTGGTCGCGGATCCAGCGCCGGGAGGCAGGGTCGGTGTCGCCGTCGTACGTCTCTGCCCGGACGGTGGGAATCTTCAGCGCCCGGATGGCAGCCAACTGGTCGGCAGCCAGAGCCTTGGTGGGGGAAAGATACAGTGTGACTGCGCCGTCGTCGTGGATCTTGCCCGGGTCGGCGAGGACCCGCAGTTCCGACCGGTGGATGGCATCTAGTGCCGGCAACTGGTAGGCCAGCGATTTGCCGGAGGCAGTGCCGGTCGCGATCACCACGTGCTCGCCGGCATGGGCGAGGTCGGCGGCCTGGATCTGGTGCCGGTAGGGCTCGTGAATGCCGAGCGAGCCATAGGCGTTTACCACGTCGGTGTGGGCCCACTCGGGCCACGGGGCATGCACGGCCTCGCGGGCGGCGATGGTACGCACATGGCGGAGCTGTTCCGGGTCCGGGCCGCGGCCCAGCAACGGAATCAGGGACTCATGCGGGTTCACTCAGCCATTCTTTCACCCGGCCTCAAATCGGCTGGGGCGCGGGATCTTCAGCTGCGCTTCAGCCGACCGACAAGTCGGCGCCCTCGTCCGAGGCGGACAGCATCAGAACCTGGCAGACCGGCGTCCAGCCGAGGTGCGAGTACAACTGCTGACCGTCCAGCGAGGCGAGCAACAATCCGGTTTGCACGTCGTGCTCGAAAGCCTGGGCCGCCAGGGCCCGCATGATGAAGCTGCCAAGACCCCGGCGCTGGTACCGAGGGTTGGTGACGATTTTGTCGAAGATTGCGGTGTGGTCCACAACGAACAGACGCCCGCTCGCGGCCACTTCATCACCGGCATAGACGACAGTATGGTGGACGCCGTCAGCCCGGGACGGCACCCAGCGAAGGTCATCATCCGGTAGCCAGGGGTCCTCGGCGTCCTGGGTCTCCATGTCCACGATCATCATGGTCTGCGAGGCTGATGTGACGTTGAGGCCGTGTTCTTTCGCGAGACTTGTATACCTCGCCGGGTTATTGCTCAAGATGGTCAGGATCCGTGCGGGTACTTCCAGCGTGGCGGCGGCCAGCTGCGCAAACTCCGGATCCGAGGGATCATGGGCGAAATATTCCCACTCGGTGGTGGTGTCATCCCTAAAGGCTGCAGGAAACCTGCCCTCTCTGCGTGTCTCGTAACCCCGGCAGCCAGCCCAGCCTGCCACCCAGGTTTCCAGCAGATGGGTAGTGTCCTCAACCATGCGCTCAAGACTCATGTGATGAGCGTATTGCAGCCCTGCCGCAAGCAACAGGGTTCCGGTCCGGGAACCGGTCCTGCTGACCCAATTGTGACCGGCACGGTTACCGGTGGGACGAAAGGGGCGGGTACACACCGGTGTCCGGACGGCGGGTCCGGGCGGCCAGCTTGCGGCGGAGCGGCTGGCACCGCGAACGGATCACCGGGCCTGACCCAGCCGGTACCCTTTAAAATGTGGCTCTGAACAGAATTGTGCTTTTTTACGGCTTCACCCCGCTCCCGGACCCGGAGGCTGTCCGGCTCTGGCAGCGTGCCCTCTGCGAGAAACTTGGGCTCACGGGCCGCATCATCCTTTCCAAGGACGGCATCAACGCAACCGTCGGCGGTGAGATCGGCGCGGTCAAACAATACGTAAAAACCACGCGCGAATACCCGGGTTTCCATGGCATCGACGTGAAATGGTCCGAGGGCGGCGCCGCGGATTTCCCCGGCTCAGCGTCAAAGTCCGCGACGAGATTGTCTCCTTCGGCGCGCCCGGGGAGCTCAAGGTAGACGCCAGCGGTGTGGTCGGCGGCGGCACGCACCTCAAACCCGCGGAACTGCACGAGCTTGTGGAATCGAGGCGGGAGGCCGGCGAGGAGGTCGTCTTTTTTGATGGCCGCAACGGTTTCGAGGCCCAGATCGGCAAATTCAAGGACGCCGTCGTCCCGGATGTGGCCACTACCCACGACTTCATCAAAGAACTCGACTCGGGCAAGTATGACGCGCTCAAGGACAAGCCCGTGGTCACGTACTGCACCGGCGGCATCCGCTGCGAAGTCCTCTCCAGCCTGATGGTGAACCGTGGTTTCACAGAGGTCTACCAGCTCGACGGCGGGATTGTCCGATACGGCGAAACGTTCAAGGACGAAGGCCTCTGGGAGGGGTCCCTTTACGTGTTCGATAAGCGTATGCACCTTGAATTCAGTGCCGACGCCAAGACCATCGGCGAATGCGTCCGCTGTGCGGCGCCGACGAGCAAGTTTGAGAACTGCTCCAACGCGGCCTGCCGCACGTTGACGCTGTATTGCGCGGAGTGCGCTGCCAGCCCTGCAACGCTCCGGTGCCCGGACGGCTGCGCGGCCTAAATCCCGCGCTCCGCATACCAGACCCGCCGGGTCCTGCCGCTACGGCGCGGGTGTCAGCTGGTAGGCGTAAAGGAGCGGAGCGTCGACGCTGGACGCGCTGATCTGCACCGTTCCGGCGGCCGGGACTTTGATCCGTGACGTCTCGCGGCTGCCGTTGCAGGCTGCCCCGGCCTCGGTCAGCCTGGCGCCGTCCAGGGAGACTTCGAAGAAGGCCTTGCCGCCGCCGTCGCAGCTTATGGTCAGCACGTAGTTCCCCGCGCCGATCCCGGTGGCGGTTTTGACGATCGGATCCCGCTTGAGGATTTTCCCGGCGTCGTCGAGCACAATTCCGCCCGCAGCGGGAAGGGCCGTGGCCTTCCAGGCGGTCACGTCGGTTGATTCAACCGAACCCGCTGCGGAACATGCTGTCGCGGCCAGGACGACGGCGGCACCTGCCGCGGCGCCGAGGGCACCACGCCGAAGGGATCGGGCGGGCCGCACGCGGGTCCGGGAACGCCGGAGGCCTGGAATGTGAAGGAACATTCCTCAAACTTACCGCCGTTGACGCTGGCAACAGATTCCGCATCGACCCGGTGGGCGCCAGCGCTTGGCCCGCCGCAGCACACAGGGCTTGACGTTGACGTAACGTCAACCTCTAGCATCGAAGGAACGGCCCGGAAGCGGCCGCAGCCCAAGGGGTCAGCCAGATGGAATGGTCCGTGCAGCACATCGCCAGGATCGCCGGGACCACTAGCCGGACGCTGCGTCACTATGACGACCTCGGACTGCTTAAACCCAGCAGGACGGGTAACAACGGCTACCGGTTCTACGACCAGGCTTCCCTGGTCCGGCTGCAGCGGATCCTGTTGCTGCGGGACCTCGGGCTTGGACTTCCGGCCATCGCCGAGGTCCTCGGCCACGAGCCCGATGCCGAAAAGGCGCTCGACCGGCACCTGGACTGGCTGCGGCAGGAACAGGAGAGGCTGGCCCGCCAGATCAGCTCGGTCCGGCGCACGATTGCAGAGCTGAAAGCAGGAGGAGAGATCATGGCAGCGACAATGTTTGACGGTTTTGACCACACGAAGTTCCAGGATGAGGTGGAGCAGCGCTGGGGCGCGGACACGTACGCGACGAGTGACGCCTGGTGGCGGGGGATGAGCCAGGCCGAGAAAGAGGCCTGGAAGCAGCATTCCCGGCAGTTGGGCAACGACTGGATTGCGGCAGCGGAGTCGGGTATCCCGGCCGACGGCAGCGAGGCGCAGGAGCTGGCCCGCCGGCAGGTCGAATGGCTTGCCGGCATTCCCGGAACACCCGCAGCACCGTCGGCCGCCGGCGGCAGCAGCGGCGACGTCAAAAGCTACGTCACCGGTCTGGCCGAGATGTACGCTGCCGATCCCCGCTTCGCCGCGAATTACGGCGGCGAAGCGGGGGCATCCTTTGTCCGTGACGCCCTCCGCATCCACGCCGGCAAACACCTCTAGGATCGACACCGCCGGGCCGGGACTAAACTTGTCCGGTGACTCCTTCAACGCACTTCACGGCCGGCACCACCCCCGACGCCCCGCGCAGCGATCTGCCCTGCCTGCTCGATTCGCTGGCCGCGGACCTGCGCCGCATCGGCTACACCGTTGACGGCGTGGCCGAACTTCTCGGCGCCGCAGCGCACGGCGCCCTAAGCCGTGACCAACTCGTTCCCGCGCTGATCATCACGGAAAAGGCCCGCTTGGGGAGGGCACGACGGCGGCACTCGCCGCCGTCGTGCGGCTCTGGCTGCTGGCCGAACCGCAGGCCGGTGCCACGCTCGATGCCGCGCTGCCCGGCATCCGCACAGCGGGCCTGCTGGAGCTCGGTCTCGTGGAGCCTTCCGAGGGTGGCCTGATGCGGGCGAAAGTTGATCTCCGGCCGTACGGCTGGGACGGAACCCCGGGGGAGGACTCCGATGGCCGCGGCGGGGCGGAGCTCTGGGTGGCCAGCGACCTCGCCGCCCACCAGCAACCCGGTGTGCTCCGCCGCGACCATGTACTCGGAATCGGGCAGGCATCCACTACCCTCGTGCAGGTTACCGCCCGGCGGCATGTGGCCCGGGCCCTGGACCTCGGGACCGGCTGCGGTATCCAGACGTTCCACCTGCTGCACCACGCCGACCACGTGACTGCTACCGACATTTCCGCACGGGCCCTTGCCTTCACCCGCTTCAACCTGCTGCTCAACGCCGGTGGGCTGCACCTTGACCCCCTCGATCTGGAAGCCCGGGTGAGCCTGCGCCAGGGCTCGCTGCTCGATCCGGTGGCGGGCGAGGAGTTTGAGCTGGTGGTCTCCAACCCGCCGTTTGTGATCACGCCGCGAAGCTCGGGGGAGGCCGCCGCGGACCAGTTCACCTATCGCGACGGCGGCCTGCCGGGCGATGACATCGTCGCCGGGCTGGTCCGGGACCTTCCGTCGGTCCTGACACCCGGCGGAACGGCCCAGTTGCTGGGAAACTGGGAAATCCGGGCCGGGGCCGAGTGGGCCGAACGGCCGCAGGGCTGGGCCGGACCGGATGCGGACGTCTGGTTCATCCAGCGTGAGCAGGTCAGCCCGGAACAGTACGCAGAAACCTGGCTGCAGGACGCCTCCTCGGCGCGTGACCGGCTGCTTTACCAGGATTCCTACGCCGCCTACCTTAACGACTTCGCTGCCCGCGACGTTGATGCCATCGGTTTCGGGATGATCTGGCTGCGGCGCCCGCCGAAGGTTCCCCGGTACTGAGGCGCTTCGAGGAGATCACCTATCCGATTGAGCAGCCCGTTGGTCCGTACCTCGGCGCGGCCGTGGAACGCGCCGACTGGCTGGCGGCCCACGAGTTGGCCGCCACGCACCTGTTGGTGGCGGAGGACGTTACCGAGGAGCGGCACCAGCGCCCCGGCGCCGAACACCCCGGCGTGATCCTGCTGCGCCAGGGTGCCGGCTTGCGCCGCACCAACCTGCTCAGCACCGAGCTCGCCGGTTTTGTCTCAGCCTGCGACGGGGATCTGTCCGTCAGCCAGATCATCGGCGCCCTTGAGGCGCTGCTTGGCGGCGGCGAGGGGTGGGACAGCCGGACCTTCGACGCCGGGCTCCGCGGCGAAGTGGCGAATCTGGTCCGGGACGGCTTCCTGCTTCCGGCCTGACGCGGCCGGGGTGATTGGCACGGCGTCGCTGCCGAAGCGCGGCAAGACATATGCGGCGACTGCCAGCCCGGCCAGCACCCCGCAGACGCCGGCGACGAGGAAGCTCGCCCGGATGGGGAACAACGCACCGAGCAGCCCGCCCAGCGCCAGCGCCCCGATGGAGACGGCCCGGGTCAGTCCGCCGATGATCGCCATCGCCTGGCCCCGGCCGCTTTCGGCGACCCGCAGGATCACAATCGCCCCGAAACACGCGTTCAGCGCACCACAGGCCGCCCCCATCGCGGTGTAGGCGGCAAACAACAGTTCCAGGCTGGGTACCAGCGCCATGATTCCCAGGAAGGCGGAGGTCAGGGCCATCGAGACCAGCAGCGCGCGCAGGCGGGTTGCGGCGGTCTTGATGCGGCTGGCAAGCACCGCCCCGGAGGCCATCCCGAGTCCGAAGAACGCGACCAGCAGCCCGTACTGCGTTTCGGTGGCGCCGAACTCGTCACGGGCGAGAAACACTTCAAGGACATTGGTCGCCTCACCGACCGCAATGAAGAACAGCACACCCAGGATGAGGGACCAGACCAAGCCGTCCCGCCGGATCCGGCGCAGGCCGTCCAGCAAAGCGGGATTCGTCTTGCCCGCCCGCTCGGCGGCAGTGCCCCGGCGCGTCCGGATGAGCAGGGCGCCGGCGGCCATCGCCAGGTAGCACCCGCTGGCCACGGCAAAGACGAGGCCGGATCCGCCCCAGCCGCTGAGCAGGCCTCCCGCTGCCGGTCCCGTCATGCCGGCGATCATAATGGTTGCCTGCATGGTGCCCAGGGCCCGGGGGTCCGGTCTTCACCGACGAGCCGGGGCAGCAGGGCCTGCCAGGTAGGCCCGGCCACAGCCTGCGCGGCGTCGAGGAGGAAGGTCATGGCGAAGAGGGCCGGAAGGTAATTTTCCACGTACTGCAGGCTCAGCCCCATGCCGGCGACCGCCGCGGCACTGACCACGGCGGACGCCGTCGCCAACGTCCGGGAATCACGGGTGTCCGCCAACCGGCCGGCCCACGGGGCGAGCAGCGCCAGCGGGAGCGCCGAGCAGAACAGGTAGGCTGCCACCAGCCAGGGCCCTGCCACGGCGGTCTGGCCGGTCGCGGCCAGATTCTGCAGGTGCAGCATCACGCTGATGATGACGGCGCCCGCGCCGGCCGTGGCGAGAAAGCGGGAGCTGCTGGCGACGACGAAATCGCGGTTCCGCCAGAGCGGCTGCGCGGCGCGGGATTCACCCGGCGGGGTATGAAGGGCCTGTTTCATTAATAGCAAAATACCCGCGGCGGATTGGCATGTCAAGCATTTCTTTCATAGTTTGGCCGTGCTCGGTAGACTGGTGGAGTGAATGCAGAAATCCCCATTGCTGACTCACCGGTCCCTGCGGGCACAAAGCGCCGGCAACGCCCGGAAAAGAACGTCGAGATCACCGACCCGAAGGCGATCCGGGCGCTGGCCCATGCGGCCCGGCTGGAGGTCATTTCCGAACTGTATTCAACCCAGGTCAGCCGGACGGCCACGGAACTCGCCGCCCAGACGGGGCTCACGCCGAGCGCAATGAGCTACCACCTGCGTGCCCTGCAGAAATGGGGGATTGTGGTGCCCGCCGCCACCGCCGGCGATGCGCGTGAGCGCCGCTGGCAAGCCGCGGGGACCGACTTCACCATCAATTCAGGCGGCGGAGTGGCGAGCCCCGAGTTTGCCGTGCTGGACCTTGAACTGGACGCTTACCGACGTCGGGTTAAGGCCTATGCCAACACCCGGGACGAGCAGCGCCGGCGCGGCGACCCCGTGGACGGAGCTTCTTCGGTGGTGCTGGCCAGCAATCTGCTCTACCTGACGACTGACCAGCGTGCGGAGCTTAACAGCAGGCTTTTTTGAGCTGCTGCGCGACTATGAGCTTGAGGACCCGGACCAGGTTCCCGAAGGGGCGGAACGGATGGCGACCATGTGGTCGATGATCCCGGATGACCGGGGCCGGCCTCCGCAACGGGCCACGCAGAGCCCTGGCTGAAGGTGTTGCCGGGCCGGGCCTGCTGCGCCCTGCCGGGCGTTGCCGGGCCGGGGTTCATGACGTCCGGAAGTCGTGCCCGCGTGCCCGCCATTTAGGGCCGAATGCGCGGGAATCCGCAAAATATGGTGAACTAGGCGGGTATGGGCGCATCTGCCCGAGCAACCTTTTTCTGTAGGAGCACAGTGCCAAGCAAGGCCAAAACCGGCAAGAAACTCGTGATTGTGGAGTCTCCCGCCAAGAGCAAGACCATCGCCAAGTACCTCGGCGAGGGCTTCATCGTCGAGGCCTCCGTTGGTCACATCCGGGACCTCCCGCAGCCCTCGGAATTGCCCGCGGAACTGAAGAAGACCTCGGTGGGCAAGTTCGCCGTCGACATTGATAACGACTTCAAGCCGTACTACGTGGTCTCCCCGGACAAGAAGAAGAAAGTCGCGGAACTCAAGGCCCAGCTTAAAGACGCCGACGCTCTTTACCTCGCAACCGATGGGGACCGCGAGGGCGAGGCCATCGCGTGGCACCTGCTGGAGGTCCTCAAGCCCAAGGTTCCGGTCTACCGCATGACCTTCGGCGAAATTACCAAGGAAGCCATCCACCGGGCGATGGACAACCTGCGCGATGTCGACCAGGACCTCGTGGACGCGCAGGAGACCCGGCGTGTGCTGGACCGTCTCTACGGCTATGAGATCTCCCCGGTGCTCTGGCGCAAAGTGGCCCGCGGGCTCTCCGCCGGCCGGGTGCAGTCGGTTGTAACCCGCATGGTGGTGGCGCGCGAGCGTGAGCGGATGGCTTTCACAGCCGCCTCGTACTGGGACCTGACCGGCCAGTTCGGCGCAGGGTCCGGTTCGTTCAAAGCCAAACTGGCCCTCGTCGACGGCGCCAAGGTCGCCAGCGGCCGCGACTTCAACGACAGCGGCGAGCTCACCTCCCGCAACGCCGTGCACCTCAATGAGGAGCTGGCCAGATCGCTGGCCGCGGGACTGCAGGGCGCCGACTTCCGCGTCCGCTCCGTCGATACCAAGCCGTACACCCGCCGGCCGGCCGCGCCGTTCACCACGTCCACATTGCAGCAGGAGGCGGGCCGCAAGCTGCGCTTCTCCTCGAAAAGCACCATGCAGGTGGCCCAGCGGCTCTACGAAAACGGCTACATCACCTATATGCGTACGGACTCCTCCGCGCTGAGCAACGAGGCCGTCACGGCCGCAAGGCGCCAGGCCTCCGAACTGTACGGTGCCGAATACGTCCCGGCTTCGCCGCGCGTCTACAGCGGCAAGGCGGCCAACGCGCAGGAAGCCCACGAGGCCATCCGGCCCGCCGGTGACTCCTTCCGTACGCCGGCCCAGGTGGCCAAGCAGCTTTCAGGCGACGAATTCCGCCTCTACGAACTGATCTGGAAGCGCACCGTCGCCTCGCAGATGGCCGATGCCAAGGGCTCCACCGCCACGATCCGCCTTGGCGCGGTGACCTCCGGTGGCGCAGCCGAACGCCGCGACGCCGAGTTCTCGGCCTCCGGCACCGTGATCACCTTCCCCGGTTTCCTTGCCGCGTACGAAGAAGGCAAGGATGAAAGCCGCGGCGACGAGGACTCCGAGGAAGCCCGACGGTTGCCCAACGTGGCCAAGGACGACGCGCTCACGGCATCGGATATCGTCGCCGTCGGACATGAGACGTCGCCGCCGCCCCGCTTTACCGAAGCGTCCCTGACCGCCGAGCTGGAAAAGAAGGGCATTGGCCGCCCGTCCACCTACGCCTCGACGATCTCCACCATCCAGGACCGCGGCTACGTCCGGAAGCAGGGGTCCGCGCTGGTCCCGAGCTGGATCGCGTTCTCCGTGGTCCGGCTGCTCGAGCAGCACTTCCACGACTACGTGGACTACGAGTTCACCGCCGACATGGAAGCGGACTTGGACAAGATTGCCAACGGCCAGGCGGCGGGTCCGGCCTGGCTCAAGCACTTCTATTTCGGCGAGGATTCCGATCCCGGCCTGCTGAGCATCGTCAACAACCTTGGCGAGATTGACGCGAGGGACATCAACTCGATTCCGATCACCGACGCCATCACGCTCCGGGTCGGAAAATTCGGCCCGTATTTGGAAAGCTCCGTTCCAATGGTCGATCCGAAGACCGGCGAAGTGGTTGATGCGGCCCGCGCCAACGTCCCCGAGGACCTGGCACCGGACGAGCTCACCGCGGCCAAGGCCGTCGAGCTGATGGAAACCGCTGCCCCCGAAGAGCGGGTGCTCGGCGCGGACCCGCATACCGGACACACCGTCGTCGCGAAAAATGGCCGCTACGGCGCCTACGTCACCGAGATCATCCCGGAGATGACCGAGGAGCAGCTCGCCAACCAGCCGGTGGAGTATTACAAAAACGGAAAGCCGAAGCCCGCGAAGAAGCCCGTAAAGGCCAAACCCCGCACCGGGTCGCTGTTCGCATCGATGAGCGTCGAATCCATCAGCCTGGCCGAGGCCCTGGAGCTTATGAGCTTGCCCCGGGTCCTCGGACAGGACACCGAAGGCAACCCGATCACGGTGCAGAACGGCCGCTTTGGCCCGTATTTGAAAAAGGGCACAGACTCCCGGTCCATCGGCTCGGAGGAGGAAATCTTCACCATCACCCTCGAGCAGGCCCTGGAGATCTACTCCCAGCCGAAGCAGCGAGGCGCCCGGGCAGCCGTGCCGCCGCTGGCAGAGTTTGGTCCGGACCCGGTCTCGGAGAAGAACATCGTGGTGAAGGAAGGCCGCTTCGGCCCCTACATCACCGACGGAGTCACCAACATCACAGTTCCCCGCTCCACCTCGGTGGAGGAGCTTACCCGCGAACAGGCTGTCGAACTGCTCGCGGACAAGCGGGCCAGGGGGCCGGTCAAGCGCACGACGGCGGCCCGCAAGGCTCCGGCCCGCAAGGCCGCAGCCAAGAAGTAGCCTGCCTCGCGGGTTCCGTCCCGGCTCGACGTGTCAAAACGTCGACGGCGGACGGGGGCCGCGAGCGGTTGTCCACATGGCCGGCGGGAGGGGTGCCCAGGCCCTGGTAGCCGCGGAATGCTGGGCGGCATGGGACCCTCCGCGCCGTACCCGACCGACCCGCTTGCCGTGGCTATGGGCCAGCGGGCCCGTAACGCAGGCCCGGGCCAGCCAGTGCCCACCGGACCACCAGCACCGGCGGGCCCACCCGCCCTCCGGGCCGGGGTGCTGCCGGCGGGCAGGCTGTGGCGCACCGAGGAACTGCGGGACCATGGAATTTCTGCCCGCCGGGTGCGGCAGTTACTGGAGCAGGGTGCCATTCTCAGGGTCCGCCGGGGGTGCTATGTCCTGGGCAGCTTCTGGGCCTCCCTGGACCGGGACGGGATTTCCCGGACCAGGATCGACGCCTACGCACACAGGACGCTGACAACCTCCACCGGCAGCTTTGTTTTCAGCCATACGACGGCAGCCAGGCTCCACGGCCTGTTTCTCTGGCAGGTGGACGACACGATCCACCTCACGGTACCGTTCCTGCCTTCGTCCGGTGGCCACGCGGGCGACGTCATCGCGCACACTCGTCCCGTGCCGGCCGAAGATGTCACGGAACTCCAGGGTTACCGGGTGACATCCCTCGCGCGCACCGCACTCGAGTGCTGCCTGATCCTCAACTTCCGCCAGGGCCTGATTCTTATGGACCATGCCCTTCGGCTTGGTCTCGACCCCGAGGAGCTGGAGCGCCAGGCGGGCCAGCTCCGCCGGGTCCCCGGGATCGGTTCGCTTCGGAAGGTGCTCGCTTGTGCGGACGCCCGGTCCGAGTCGCCCGGTGAGACCCTCACCCGGGATCTGATTCGACGGCTGCGGTTGCCCGCACCCGTGTTGCAGTTCGAAGTCCGGACCAGGTTGGGGCTGTTCCGGACGGATTGTGCATGGCCGGACCGGCGGGTGGCACTGGAATTTGATGGCCGGCGGAAATACTTTGATTACGCGCCCACGGCGGAGGCAGTCTTCCAGGAGCGGCGCCGAGAAAAGGCCTTGATGGAACTCGGGTGGAAGGTGGTCCGGGTTGAGTGGCGGGACCTGTTCCGGGAAAGCGAGTTCAAAACCAGGCTGCTCCGGGCCCTGGACTCGTGAAGTGCTCGCGGGTTCAGTCCGTGCTCGCGGTGTCAAAACCTCGACGGCGGACGGAGCCCGCGAGTCACCCTCGCGTTTGCGGACCGGGGCGCAACGTGATCGAGTAGGAGTATGACTGAACAGCCCGATCACTTGGACCTCCAGCCGCTCAACGACCTCGAAGAGAAGCTTGCCCGGGGCGAACAGCCGGACGCCAACCCCGTTGACGTCATCCTGGCTTTCCTCAACAACGAGGTCTACATCGTCAGCTCCGACGCGCTCGAAGGGGCCGACGCCAAGGTTGAGCCGCTGGTGCTTGCCAACTCCGCCGGGAGCCCCGTCCTGGCGGTTTTCTCGCACCCCAGCCGCGTCTCCGAGCAGTACCTGACGGCCGCACCCAACGTCCTTGGCACCCAAGGCGCCGCGATCCTCGGAAACCTTGGCGAGGATCTTGGGATGGTCATCAACCCCGGTGCGGCCTTCGGCTTTGAGATCGACCCGGAAGGCGTAGCCAACATCCGACGCGACTTCAAGCCCGCAGACGAGCCGGACGAGGCCGCCGACGAGGACCACCAGCCGTAACCACGGCCCGGCCGGTGCCGGCCCGTTAGGCGGGCGGCGCTCCCCGGGGAATAATGGCCCTATGCGTCTAGGCGTCCTCGATATTGGCTCAAACACTGTCCACCTCCTGCTTGTGGATGCCCACCCGGGGGCGCGTCCGGTGCCGTTCGCCTCGCATAAGCGCCCCCTGTCCCTCGTGCAGTTCCTCGAGCCCGACGGCAGTATCAACGACGCCGGCCAGCGTGAGCTGATCGAGTTCGTCCTCGAGGCGTGGGAATTCGCGGCCAAGCACAAGGCCGAAGACTTGCTGGCGTTCTGTACCTCCGCCATCCGCGAGGCTGCCAACGGGTCCGCAGTGCTGGCCCGGGTCAAGCATGAGACCACCGTGACGCTGCGGGAACTGACCGGCAGCGAAGAGGCCTCCATGACTTTCTTCGCCGTACGCCGCTGGTACGGCTGGGGCGCCGGACCCGTGCTGAACCTGGACATCGGCGGTGGTTCTTTCGAGATGGCCTACGGCGAGGACGAGCTCCCCGAACTTGCGACGTCGGTCCCGCTTGGAGCGAGCCGACTGACCCGGGACTGGCTGGAACAGGACCCGCCCTCGGCCAAGAGCGTGAAGGAGCTTCGCCGCTACATCCGGGCCACACTCAAGCCGGTGGTGCGCGACTTCGCGAAGCTGGGCAAGGCCAACCATGTCGCTGGCACCTCCAAGACGTTCCGCTCGCTGGCCCGGATCGCCGGGGCGGCGCCCAGCGGTGCCGGGCCCTACGTTAAGCGTGAGCTGTTCGCGACGGACCTGGGCTTGTGGGCGCAGCGTATTTCGGCCATGGAGGTCGAGGACCGGCTAAACCTTCCGGGTGTTTCCGAAGCGCGCGCCCCCAGCTGCTGGCTGGGGCCCTGGTGGCGGAGGCCGCCCTCGAAATGTTTGAGTTTCGCAGCCTGGAGATCTGCCCTTGGGCTCTCCGCGAAGGCCTCATCCTCCGCCGGTTGGATCAGCTGGTCTTCGAAGGTCCACTGCAGCCGGCGCCCCATGTGACCCAGTCCGGCCACCCTGCTGAGCCGCAGTTGCCCGAGCCGGAGCCGGCGGAGGTAAACACGTCCCGGCCGGCCGTCGTCCGGTGAACGATTTCCTGGCCGCGGGTTGTCGATCCGGCCGCCGGCCGTTCGTCTAGAAGATGAGAGGCCGGCAGGGAGCCGGCCGATTCGCCAGGGAGGACAGCACCATGGCACAGTACCTGCTCAGCCTTTACCAGCCCGTAGGCCCGGCCCCGGCCCCGGAAGTCCTTGGGCCCATCATGGCTGATCTTGCGGCCTTGAACCGCGAAATGAAGGCGGCCGGAGTCTGGTTATTCGCCGCTGGCCTTCATCCCACCGATACCGCCACGGTCGTGCGGCAGCAGGGCACCGAGGTGCTCATCACGGACGGTCCCTTCGCCGAAGCCAAGGAACATCTCGGCGGGTTCACCGTCATCGAGGCAGAGGATCTCGACGCCGCGCTGGTTTGGGCAGGCAAACTCGCCCGCGCCACGACCCTCCCCATCGAAGTACGACCGATTCAGCACTAGGCACCACCGGCAATGGCCTGCGACCCCGAGCCCGAACCACCGCCTGAGTCCGCTGGGACGCCGGCGGCGGAGGAGGATATTGCCCGGGTATTCCAGCGGGAGTACGGGCGGGCCGTTGCCGTACTGAACCGCGTCCTGGGCGACCTCGACGCCGCCGAGGACGCTGTCCAGGATGCCTTCACCACCGCCGTCCGGCACTGGCCCGCAGCCGGCATCCCGCCAAGTCCCGCAGGCTGGATCATTACTACGGCCAGGAACCGGGCCGTCGACCGCATGCGCCGGGAGGCCGGGCGCGGGAAGAAACAACGCGAGGCAGCACTGCTGCAGGCATCGCGCTCCCCGGCGCCGCCGACGCCCGAGGAACAGGTGATTGCTGAACTCTCCACTGAGGACACTGTGGACGATGACAGGCTGCGGCTGATCTTCACCTGCTGCCACCCGGCCCTGGCAACCAACGTTCAGGCGGCACTGACGCTGCGGTTGCTGGGCGGACTCACGACGGCGGAAATCGCCCGTGCTTTCCTGGTACCGGAAACCACCATGGCCCAGCGCCTTGTGCGGGCCAAAGCGAAAATCCGGGATGCCCGAATTCCCTACCGCGTGCCGCAGCGGGCGGAACTCCCGGCCCGCCTGCAACCGGTCCTTGCGGTGGTGTACCTGATTTTTAACGAGGGCTACAGCTCCAGCTCGGCGGGGCCTTCGATCCGTGCGGACCTCTGCCGTGAGGCCATCAGGCTGGGCCGGCTGCTGGCGGCGCTTATGCCTGACGAACCCGAGGCCGCGGGCCTGCTCGCCCTAATGCTGCTGACCGAATCACGGCGGCAGGCGCGGGAAACCGGCGGCCGCCTGGTACTCCTGGCAGATCAGGACCACGGCTGCTGGGACCGCGCCCTGATCGCCGAAGGCCAGGCCCTGGTGCGCCAGTGTCAGCGCTGGAACCAGCCCGGACCGTACCAGCTTCAGGCAGCGATCAATGCGGTCCACAGCGACGCGTCCGACGCCGGAGCAACGGACTGGCGACAGATCCTCCGGCTCTACGATCAGCTCATCGCCCTCGCGCCCGGGCCAATCGTGGCTCTGAACCGCGCAGTGGCCGTGGCCGAACTGGAGGGCCCGGCAGCGGCGTTGGGCATCGCCGATGCGCTCGGACTGGATGGCTACTACCTGTTCCACGCCGTCCGCGCCGACTTCCTGCTCCGGCTCGGCCGCGGCGCCGAGGCCGCCGGAGCGTACAGCTCCGCGCTGCGCCTGGCCGGAAACGCTGCGGACCGGAGCTTCCTGGAATCCCGTCTGCGCGACTGCCGCGTCCGGGCCACGGTACCGGGGGAGGGGGGCATCCCCGGGGTGAACGAGGACGCCGTTTAACGAACGAAGGCACCGGCCATCCGCTGCGGGAAAATGGGGGAAAACCCGCTGCAGACGACCGGTGCCCGGCAGGCATCCGCATGCCTGCTGCATCACTCGCACCCTCAATGAGGTAACTACGACGTTAGTCACGGATGTTGTGAAGACGCTGGCGCAAGGGTGAGAACTGGCTGTGAATCGGGCCCGACTGCCATGATGGGTGCATGAGTAACCGAATCGCATTCCTGGGCTGTGGATCAATGAACGA
This sequence comes from Arthrobacter sp. H16F315, assembly GCF_024124825.1. Taxonomy (GTDB): domain Bacteria; phylum Actinomycetota; class Actinomycetes; order Actinomycetales; family Micrococcaceae; genus Arthrobacter. The sequence continues at coordinate 1,439,803 of NZ_JAMXSS010000002.1, forward strand.
GGCCATCCTTGGCGGACTGATCGCGGGCGGTGCTGACCCGGCGGACATCGTCGCCACCGTCCGCCGCGCTGAACGCGCCGCCGAACTCGCGGAACGGCATCACGGCATTACAGCTATCGCCGGGGCGGAAGAGCCGGACAACAACAAGCAGGCTGCCACCGGGGCCGACGTCGTGATCCTGGGCGTCAAGCCGGTGGGGATCGCGGACCTTGCCCGCGAGATCGGCGAGGCGCTGGCACCGGGCACGGTTGTCATCAGCGTTGCGGCGGCCGTGTCACTGGAGCAGCTGGAAGCCGCGCTGCCGGCTGGCCAACCCGTGATCCGGACCATGCCCAACACCCCTGCGAAGCTGGGCCGCGGCGTGGTGTCCGTGTCGCCGGGCACCCACTGCTCCCCGGCCCAGCTGCAACTGGCCAAGGACGTCCTGGCCGCCGCCGGCACCGTCGTCGAGATCCCCGAACACCAGGTGGACGCGCTGTCCGCGATCAGCGGCTCCGGCCCGGCGTACGTGTTCTATCTGGCCGAAGCCATGGCCGACGCCGGCGTCGAACTGGGACTTGACCGTGAACTCTCGCTGCTCATTGCCCGGGAAACCGTCGCCGGGGCAGGCTTTATGCTGGCCGAGCCGGACGCAGATCCGACGGCGCTGCGCAAGGCCGTCACCAGCCCCAACGGCACTACCGAGCGGGCCATCGCCACCTTTGACGCGCGCGGCCTGCCCGGGATCATTGCCGACGGCGCCCGGGCAGCCGCCGAACGGGCCGGGGAAATCACCAAACAGCTGGCCTAGCTGCGACGCCGGCGCAAGCCAATGACGGAAGCCGGACCTGGTGGCAGGATAGGACCCATGGAACTGCACATCACAGGGGATCCCGCAGCGGACAAACTCCTCAGCGACGACGCGTTCGCGCTGCTCACCGGCATGCTGCTGGACCAACAGGTGACCATGGAGTCGGCCTTTGCCGGTCCCGAAAAGATCCGGACGCGCATCGGTTCGATGGACCCCGCGGCGATCGCCCGGTACGCTCCGCAGGAGTTCGTCGAGGTGTTCAAGGAGCGCCCGGCCGTCCACCGTTTTCCCGGATCAATGGCCGGCCGCGTCCAGGCCCTTGCCGAAACGGTGCACAGTGACTGGAACGGGGACGCCACCGCCATCTGGACCCAGGGTGACCCCGACGGGCCGGAAGTGCTGCGCCGGCTCAAGGCATTGCCAGGATTCGGCGAGCAAAAAGCCAAAATCTTCCTGGCGCTGCTGGGAAAGCAGTGCGGCCTCCAGGCTAAGGGCTGGCGCGAGGCCGCCGGCCACTACGGCCAAAAAGGCGCCTTCCTGTCCGTCGCCGACATTGTAGATCCGGAGTCGCTGAGCAAGGTGCGCTCCAGCAAACAGGCCGCCAAAGCCGCCGCCAAGGCTGCGAAGACCGGCGGGACCTGATCCTTCCGGACACCTTGTGCGGAACCCGTAATCCGTGGCGGAGGTGGGCCCGGCGCCGGACGCGGCCTGAGCTGCCCTACGGCCGGGCCGCGAACCTCTCCAGCAGGTCCACGTGGCCGGAAACGATGAGCATGTCCCGTGAAGAAACCTTCGTCTCCGGACGGGCGTAGGTGAAGTCCTCGCCCGGGGACTTCACCCCTACAATCGTGACCCCGTACTTGGACCGAACCTTGGATTCGTCCAGGGTAAAGCCCACGGTCTCGCGCGGCGGGTACATCTTCACGATCGCGAAGTCGTCGTCGAACTCGATGAAGTCCAGCATCCGCCCGGAGACCAGGTGCGCCGCCCGGACACCCGCATCGGCCTCCGGGTAGATCACGTGGTTGGCGCCGATCCGGGTCAGGATCTTGCCGTGCGAGGGCGTGATCGCCTTGACCCACAGGTGCTCGATGCCGAGGTCCACCAGGTTCACCGTGATGAGCACCGACGATTCGATCGAGGTGCCCACTCCCACCACGGCGGAGCTGAATTCCTGCGCGCCAAGCTGGCGGAGGGCGTCAATGTTGGTGGCGTCGGCTTCGACGACGTGGGTCAGGACGCCGGACCATTTCTGTACGAGGTTCCGGTCGCGTTCGATCGCCAGCACCTCGCGGCCCTGCTTGACCAGTTGTTCTGCGGTGGAGGCGCCGAAACGGCCCAGCCCGATCACCAGCACGGGTGCATTGTGGGCGGGACGGTTGGCGGCGCTTGAGGAACTAGCCAATGATCGGTCTCTCTTCCGGGTAGTGGAACAGCTGGCTGCGCTGGCGCAGCGCCAGTGCAGCCGCAAGGGTAACGGTCCCGACGCGACCCGCGAACATCAGGACGGTGAGGACGTAGACGCCGGACGGGGGAAGTTCGGCACTGAGATTCGTGCTGAGGCCCACCGTGGCGAAAGCGGAAATCGTCTCAAAAAGCACCCGGTCCAGGGACGCGCCGCTGATCTGAAGCAGCAGCATGGCGGACACCGCAACGAGCGTGGCCCCCGCGACGATGACCGAGATGGCCACGCGCATGGTTCCCTGCGGGATGGTGCGGCCGTACACCTTCACATCCGAATCGCCGCGGGCCTCGGCGACGATGGCCAGGAACATTACGGCGATGGTGGTCACCTTGATGCCGCCGGCCGTGGACGCCGAGCCGCCGCCGGCGAACATCAGCGCATCGGTCAGCAGCATGGTGGTGGAATCCATCTGGTTTTGGTCCACCAGGTTGAAGCCTCCGGAACGGGTCATCACGGACGCGAACAGCGAATGAATGACCTTGTCCCCGACGTTCATTCCGCCGATGGTTCTCAGGTTTTCCCATTCCATCAGGCCCCACAGGATGGTGCCGCCGACCAGCAGGATCACGGATACCTGGATGGTTAGCTTGGTGTGCAGGTTCCATTTCTTCCAGTTCAGGCCGTTCTGCTGGAGCACCATCACCACAGGGAAGCCCAGGCTGCCGAGGAAGACACCAATCATCAACGGAACGAGGATCCACAAATCCGTTTCGTACGGCACGATGCCGTCGGAGTGGGGGTAAACCCGGCGTTGTTGAACGAGGAAATAGCGTAGAACACACCGTGCCAGACAGACTGGCCGAAGCTTTCGCCGAGGGCCAGGAATCGGGGGATGAGAGCCAGAGCCAGGACGCCTTCGATGGACACCGAGGTGACAATGACGATCCGTAGCAGGGTGCCGACTTCGCCGAGCCGGCCGGCGTTGCTCATGGCCTCCTGGGCGATGAGCTTGCCGCGGACGCCGAGTTTCTTGCTGACCATCAGGGCCAAGAGCGAGGCGAGTGTCAAGGTGCCGAGGCCGCCGACGAAAATACCGACCAGGATCACAAGCTGGCCGAAGAAGGACCAGTGCACGGCGGTGGACACCACGGTCAGGCCGGTGACGCAGACGGCGGACACGGCGGTGAACATCGCCTGGTGCAGGGCGGTGGGGTCCCCGGTCGCGGAGGACACCGGGAGGGAGAGCAACGTGGTAAAAACCAGGATGACCATGCCGAATACCGACAGGGCCAGCCGTGCCGGGGAGGTGTTGGCGATGTTGTCGATGAAGTCGCGAACGCGGGTGAAGATCCACAGGCCTTCCCGCTCCGGAGTGCCGGGGTGCCAGTTGGCCGGGCTCGTGGACCTCGACTGGCTTTGCGTCATGGGTGGCTTATCCTCGCTTGAAACTGCTTCCTTGAGTAGTAAACCACTAAACCCCGCGCAATGACCGTGGGCAGGCCACCACGCTCGGGTAGCCTGTGACTGATGACATATCTGCCGGGGCTCGCGCAGTCCGCACTGCCAACGACGGTGGTGTGGGATCCCGCCATGACCGCCTACAACTTCGGCCACAGCCACCCAATGGCCCCGGAGCGGATGGAACTCACCGCCAGGCTCGCCCAAAGCCTCGGACTTCTGGACTTGGACCACGTCACCGTAGCGGCTCCGGAAGTCGCCAGCGATGCCGAGCTGTGCACCGTCCACAGCCCGGAATTCGTCGCCGCCGTGCGGCGCGTGAGTGCGGATCCCGGGACCCCGGACATCGAACGCGGGCTCGGGACCGAGGATGACCCGGCCTTTGCCGGCATGCACGAGGCCAGCGCCCGGCTGGCCGGCGCCTCACTCCTGGCCGCCGCCGCGATCCTCGACGGCAGCGCCGTGCGGGCGGTGAACTTCGGCGGGGGTATGCACCATGCTGCCCGCAACCGTGCGAGCGGGTTCTGCATCTACAACGATGCTGCCCTCGCCATCCAGCGGCTGCTCGACGGCGGAATGCAGCGTGTGGTGTACATCGACGTCGACGCCCACCACGGCGACGGTACGCAGAGCATTTTCTGGGACGATCCGCGTGTCCTGACTATTTCCCTGCACGAGACCGGGCTGACCCTGTTCCCGGGCACGGGTTTCGCCAATGAAATCGGCGGACCCAACGCGCAGGGCAGCGCCGTTAACGTCGCCCTGCCGGCCGGAACAGGTGACGGCGGCTGGCTGCGGGCCTTCCACGCCGTTGTGCCGCAGCTGGTGGGCGCCTTCCAACCGGAGGCCATCGTCAGCCAGCACGGCTGCGACTCGCACCGGTTGGACCCGCTGACGCATCTGAACATCAGCATCGACGGCCAGCGGGAGGCCGCCACCGCGATCGGCAATCTCGCGGCCCGCTATTGCGAGAACCGCTGGATTTCTACCGGCGGAGGCGGCTACAACGTTATTACTGTGGTGCCTCGGTCCTGGAGCCACCTGATCGCCATCGCGGCCGGGCGGCCTGTCTCGCTCCATACCCCGGTGCCGGAGGACTGGCGCCGCTACGTCTTGGACAAGTACGGCGCCAAATATGGTGTCGCCGCACCGGAAATGATGGGCGACGGCGTCGACCTCTGGTGGCGCTCCTGGGAAGTCGGCTTCGACCCGAACGACGACGTGGACCGGACCGTGATGGCCACCCGCAAGGAAGTCTTCCCGCTCTATGGACTGGATCCCTGGTTCGACTAGGGCAGTTCCCGAAGCGGACCGGTGCGCGGCCAGCCGGCGCCAGCGGGCCCGCGATTTAGTGGATGCCATCCGGCGTATATGTCGCTAGTGTGGAGGCATGGTGACAGACGACGTATTTGCCGTCATTGCTGAGGCAACCCGGCGTGACATTCTGGTTTCCCTCCGCAACGGGGACAAGGCAGTGGGGGAACTGGTCCAGGAACTTGAGGCCAGCCAGCCCACCATTTCCAAACATCTGAAAGTGCTCCGCGAGGCGGACCTGGTGAGCATGCGTGCCCAGGGCCAGAAGCGTTACTACGCGTTGAACCCCAAACCGCTGGCCGGTGTCGCCAGCTGGCTGGAGACGTTCGACGTCGGCCGTCCCGCGGCGGCTGAAACGTCCACCCTTGCCGCTGCAGTGCCTGCCTCGGTGCCGGCTGCCCCTGCGCTGTCGGAACTCCCGACGGGCAGCGCACTGAGCCCCGCCGTCGTCCTCCCCGTCGGCACCGCCGGGGACGACAAGCGGCCGCAGCAGATCGGCCGCACTGTTGGCCGCGCCGCCACCCGAGCCGCGGACCTGCTGGCGAACCTGCCGAAGTTCGGCCGCAGGAAATAGCTGGGCGGGCGGGCTACTTGGCGAGCAGCCGCACGTGGTCCGGAGTCAGCTCCGAGATCCGGCTGACGCCGAGCAAGGCCATGGTCCGGAGCATATCCGTCTCCAGGATCGCAATGGCCCGGTCCACACCGGCCCGGCCGCCCGCCATCAGTCCGTAGAGGTAGGCGCGGCCGATCAGGGTGAAATCGGCGCCCAGGGCCAGGGCAGCGATGATGTCCGCCCCGCTCATGATGCCGGTATCCAGAATGATCGCTGCGTCGCTGTGGTCCGCCTGGAAGGCAGCTGCGACCTCCGGAAGAAGATGGAACGGGACCGGAGCGCGGTCCAGCTGCCGGCCGCCGTGGTTGGAGATCACGACGCCGTCGGCACCGTGGTCAACCACCTTGCGGGCATCCTCGACCGTTTGGATGCCCTTGACCACAAGCTTGCCCTTCCAGGTTGCGCGCAGCCAGTCCAGGTCCTCGAACGTCAGTGTGGGATCAAACATCGAGTTGATCAGGTCCGCGACGGTGCCGGTATAGCGCGAGAGCGAGGCAAAGGTCAGCGGCTCATGGGTCAGGAAATTGAACCACCACGCCGGCCGGTAGGAGGCATCTGCAACCGTCTTCAGCGTCAGGGCCGGCGGGATGGTCATGCCGTTGCGGACGTCCCGGAGGCGGGCGCCCGCGACGGCGGTGTCCACGGTAACCATCAGGGTGTCGTTTCCGGCCCTGGCCGCGCGTTCGATCAGCTCCAGCGAGCGGTCCCGGTCCGTCCACAGGTAGAGCTGGAACCAGTTCCTGCCCCCCGGTGCGGCAGCGGCCACGTCCTCGATCGAGGCAGTGCCCATAGTGGAGAGTGTGGTGGGATTCCGGCCGCCGCGGCGGCCTGGGAGCCGGCGTACTCGCCCTCGGACTGCATCATCCGGGTGAAGCCGGTAGGCGCGATACCCACCGGCAGCCGGGATGGCTTACCGAGGATCTGCGTGCCAAGGTCCACCCGGGAGACGTCGCGCAGGATGCCTGGCCTGAACTCAATATCCAGGAACGCCTGGCGGGCGCGGCGCAGGGTGATCTCAGCTTCGGCCGCGCCGTCCGTGTAGTCGAACGGGGCCTGCGGGGTGCGGCGCTTGGCCATGTCCCGGAGATCCCAGATGGTGCTGGCCCGGCTCAGCCTGGCGGCCCGGCCGAACCCGGGCTTCTTGAACTGCATGAGCGGGGCGAGGTCCGAGTACTTCGGGACGCGGCGCTTGAGGGCTGCGGGAACGCTGCCCGGGGTGGCCGCGGCGGGACGGCGGTCAGCGCCGGTGTCTGTTGGCTGGGTGGGAGCCTCGGGGTTGCCGGGCTCGATGGTCTGCGTCATTGCTGCCTCCGGGCAGGTCTCGTGGTCCTGGGTGTCGGGTCCCCACAAGGAATATGCCGGCGGGGAATGTGGTCCGACCACAGTCTAGGGCCTATGGTCCAACCACATCAAGTAGGCTGGTGCTATGCGCACCCACCAGCTTGTCCTGACTTGGATTGAGGGCCAGCTCTCCAGCGGTCGGCTCGCCCTGGGCGGACGCCTGCCGCCCGAACGCACCCTGGCCGAGCAGCTTAAGGTCTCCCGCACCTCCGTCCGTGAGGCCATCCGGGTTCTGGAAGCCATGGGAGTGCTCAGGGCCGGGGTTGGGTCGGGCCCGGAGGCGGGCACTATTGTCATCGCAGACCCCACGGCAGCCTTGGGCTCCGCCCTCCGGCTGCACGTGGCCACCTCCCACTTGCCCGTTAAGGACATTGTGGAGACGCGTGTGCTGCTGGAGTCCTGGGCCGCAGCTCGCGCCCGTCCGGATTCGCCGGCACTCGCGGAGGCGGCAAGCCTGCTGGAAAAAATGGAGGACTGTGCCGGGACGGAGGCGTTCCTGGCGCTGGATGTGCAATTCCACCTGGCGCTGGCGGATGCCGCGGGCAACGCCGTGGTCAGCGCGATGATGGGCTCCCTCCGCGAAGCCATCCAGGACTACGCCGGCGGGTTGACCGGCAACCTCCCGGACTGGGACGCCACGGCTGCACGGCTTCGTGTGGAACACCGAAGCATCCTTGCCGCCATCACCGGCCGCGACGGCGGCCGCGCGGCCCAGCTGGTGGCGGACCATATCGAGGGCTACTACGCGGAAGCCGGGGTGGGATCCGGGGCGTGACCCGGCGTGTGATCTGCTGCGAAGGCGGCAATGTTACGCGCCGGCTTTTGCCGTCACGGCAAGCGCCGGGCTAACCTCGGGTCATGACTAATCGTTGGTATGCGTATTTTTCGTTGGCTCTGGAGGGGCCCGCGTCTAGCTAGCACGCCGCCAACCTTCCTTCAGAGCCAACAGGGCAGAGATTATTCTCTGCCCTTCGCCATTTCCCGGCGGGTTCTGATCAGGGCCCGCTCCGCACCTCGGAACAGGACCCGCCCCGTGAGTATCGAAGCAGCCCCAGAGTCCCACCAATCCACCTCGAACCTGCGCGTGAGCGAGTTCACCCCGCTCCCCACCCCGCAGGAGATCGCTGCTAATTTGCCGCTGGATGCCCGACTGGCCGAGGTTGTCGGACGCAGCCGCGACGAGGTCCGCGCCGTGATGGACGGCGTCGACGACCGCCTGCTGGTTATTGTTGGCCCGTGCTCCATCCACGATCCCGAGGCTGGCCTGGAATACGCCCGCCGGCTGGTCAGTGAGGCTGAGAGGCACCGCGAAGACCTGCTGATCGTAATGCGCACCTACTTCGAGAAGCCCCGCACCACTGTGGGGTGGAAGGGCCTGATCAATGACCCCCGGCTGGACGGCAGCCACGACATCGCCGCAGGCCTGCGCGCGGCCCGGTCTTTCCTGCGCCAGGTCACCGGGCTCGGCCTCCCCGCCGCCACGGAGTTCCTCGAGCCCGTGAGCCCGCAGTACGTCGCGGACCTCGTCGCCTGGGGCGCGATCGGTGCCCGCACCACGGAGAGCCAGATCCACCGCCAGCTGGCGTCCGGGCTGTCGATGCCGATCGGCTTCAAGAACGGGACCGACGGCGACCTGCAGGTGGCGCTCGACGCGTGCAGCGCCGCGGCAGCCGCCCAGGCGTTCCTCGGGATCGACGGTGCAGGCCGGGCCGCGCTGGTCGCCACCGCCGGCAACCCGGACACCCACATCATCCTCCGCGGCGGACGCGGAGGGCCGAACTACTCCGTCGTGGACATCGAGGCCGCCACCGCCAAATTGGCTGCCATGCGGCTCAATCCCCGGCTGATCGTTGATGCGAGCCATGCCAACAGCGGCAAGGACCACCGCCGGCAGGCTGAAGTTGCCCTGGAAATCGGAGCCCGGCTGGCGGGCGGCGGCAGCATGGGGGGAGCCATTGCCGGCGTGATGCTGGAGAGCTTCCTGGTCGGCGGGGCGCAAAACCTTGACGTTGCCGAGCATGCCGCCGGAACGGACCAGCTGGTCTACGGCCAGAGCGTGACGGACGCCTGCATGGGCTGGGATGTGACGGAATCGGTGTTGGCGTCGCTGGCGGCTTCTGCTCGTGTGCGCCGGACCCGAGCCTAAACATTGGCGTGCCCGGACAGCCAGGGTGAAATCCGTCCAAGCGCCGGCAGATTGACGGTAACTCTTTCACATTGGCACCATCAGCCCCTAGAGTATCTAACACATGGTTGTTTGATGGCTCAGCATCGGCACACCGCCATGTCGTTCAGATGCGGCTGCCGTTCGCTTGAGTAAAGGAAACAGGGAAATGTCTTCGGAGGCTAACTTCTCCAACGCCCGCTTCTTGACCGTGGCCGAAGTCGCGGACGTGATGCGGGTGTCCAAAATGACCGTGTACCGGCTTGTTCATTCCGGCGAGATGCCGGCAGTCCGGTTCGGGCGCTCCTACCGGGTGCCGGAAACCGCCGTGGAGCAGTACCTCAAGGGCGCTGTCGTCGACGGACACACGGAAACGGCCTGATTCCCTGCGTTCTTTACACCGGAAATCACAACGTCCGGCCACCCGGGCCGGCCTGCGGTCGTAGTCTGCCCCCGATAGGCGGTACCCTGTTAAGGAACGTTTTACGTCATTGTAAGAACCTGTCAGTTGTACAGTCTGCTGCTTAGCCCGCGGATCCTTTCCAACAGGCAGGTACTGCATCTAGCCGGTAAGGAACTTTCGTGGGTTCAGTTATTAAGAAGCGTCGCAAGCGTATGGCCAAGAAGAAGCACCGCAAGCTGCTTCGCAAGACGCGCCACCAGCGTCGCAATAAGAAGTAGAGATACTTCGCATTATGTCAATGCCCGTTGCCTTCCCGGCAGCGGGCATTTTCTTTGGCTTGTCGCGCCAGCTGGCGACGCCGGACGCGCGCGGGCGCAGGCGAGGCAAGGGAAACGCTGGCGACGCGCGGATCCGCGCAGCGCTCGGCCCGAAGCGCACCGCCGGGGTAGAAGAGCGTCGGAAAGCGGCGTGGCAGGGGTGTGTCCGCGGTCAGATAGAGGGGCCGCGGAAGCGGGAGAACCCCCGCCAGAGGCCGTAGACGGCGCCGCCAACCGTGGCGGCCTTGAGCCCCAGGGTGGCGGCGCGGCGGCCGGAACGGAAGTCGTAGACCGGCCAGTTGTGTTCGCGGGCGTGACGGCGGAGCCGGGAATCCGGGTTGATGGCCACGGGGTGGCCCACCATGCTCAGCAGCGGGATGTCGTTGTGCGAATCGCTGTAGGCCCAGCACCGGGCCAGGTCCAGGCCCTCGGCATCGGCTACCGCCCTGACGGCGACCGCTTTGGCGGGACCATGCAGGATTTCGCCGACCAGCCGCCCGGTGTAGGACCCGTCCACGATTTCGCCCACGGTGCCGAGGGCTCCGGTGAGTCCGAGCCTCGTCGAGATCACCGTGGCCACTTCGATCGGCGTCGCCGTGACAAGCCAGACCCGGCGGCCTACCCGTAGGTGCTGCTCCGCCAGCGCCTTGGCGCCCGGCCAGATCCGGGATTCAATCATTTCGTCATAGACTTCTTCGCCGAGTGCCTCGATGTCCGCAACGGTGATTCCGGCGGCGAGCGCCAGGGCGGTGTCCCGGACGGCGTGGACGTCGTCCATGTTCTCCCCGCGCAGCACAAACATCAGCTGTTTCCAGGCGAACCCGGCTGCCTGGCGAATGGAGAACGCCCCCGCTGGTGCATCTTGCGGGCCACATGGAACAAGCTGGCCCCCCGCATCAGGGTGTTGTCGACGTCGAAGAACGCGGCTTCGCCGTGCTGCGCCGCGGCAGCAGGTTCTGCGGCCGCGGCGGCGTACTTCTCTTCGGACATGCCACGAGTCTAGTCACCGACGGGGCCGGTTTCGTCCCGGCGGCTCGCCGCGGAGTCGCATGGCTCCGCGGCGGCGTCGACGCCGGACGGGACGCCGGGCTACCGTGGAGCCATGCCAAGCCCCGACGTCGTCCTCATCACCAAAGCTGACTGCCACCTGTGCTCGGCGGCGCGCGCCGCCGTCGACCGCGTCACAAAGAGCCTGGGAATCGGATGGCGCGAACAGCTGGTGGACGACGACGCCGAACTGCGGGAGCGCTTTGCCGAGGAGATTCCCGTGGTGCTGGTGGATGGTGTCCAGCGGGACTTCTGGAAGATCGACGAGGTCCGGCTGGACCGTACGCTGCGGCGGGCGCTGGGCCAGCAACCCTGACCCGTCGCCGGAGCCGGGCGCTTTGTTCGCCGAACTGCGGGGGCCCTAGAGTGGAAGTCACAACGCGACTCAATGGAGCAGATAGTGACTTCGCTGGATTCATCCCCTGAGGCCGTGCCGGGGGATCAGGGACTGCCGCCAAGCAGATTCCGCCCGCGGCCGTGTCCCGGCTGACCATCTATCTGCGCGCCCTGACCACCTTGCTTGCGGAGGGGGTTGACCGGGTCTCGTCCGAATCGCTGGCCGAGGCCTCGGGCGTCAGCTCCTCCACCCTCCGCAAGGACCTTTCCTACGTCGGGTCCTACGGGACCCGCGGCGTGGGCTACGAAGTGCAGTTCCTCAACAGGCATATAGCAGCGGCCCTGGGCCTGACGCACGACTGGAAAGTGGCCATCGTCGGCGCCGGCAACCTGGGTAAGGCGCTGGCCCGGTACGGTGGCTTCGAATCCCGGGGCTTCGATATTGTGGCGATCTTCGATGCGGACCAGATGGTGGTGGGCAGCGAAGTGGGCTGGCTGCGGGTCAGCGACGCCGCCGACCTGGAGCCGGTACTGCAACGCACGGGCGCGAACATGGTAGTGCTGGCCCTGCCGGCCGCCGTGGCACAGGACGTCTGCGAGCGGGTGATTGCCGCCGGGGTGCGCAGCATTCTCAGTTTTGCCCCGGTGATGCTGCAGGTTCCGCCGGGGGTCAACCTGAGAAAAGTGGATATGGCCACCGAACTGCAGATCCTCGCCTACCATGCACAAAGGGCGCAGGACCCGGAGGTTGCTGGCTAGTTAAAGTCAGCCCGTCCGGCTCCCGCGCCCCTTGCGCCGTTGCCCGGCTAGTAGCTGGTGCGCGCTAGTTCGGTCCGCCCGGCTGCCCGTAGGGGTTGGCGAACGGCTGCTGCTTGCTGAAGTACGGGGCCGTTGCCGGCAGGTACAACATCACGATGCCGGCGATGCCCAGCAGGACTGCCAGGGTGCCGATGCTGAGCGGGAAGAGGCTGAACAGGGAGAGGGCAGCGAAGACGGTGCCCAGGATCCTGGCCCAGTTTTTGCCCTTGCGCACGTTCAAGGCCACGAGGGCATAGAGCCCGGCGCTGATCACTGCGAAGACCACGATGCTGCCCACCAGGGCACCCCTGAGGTCTTCGAACCGGATATCAGCCCCGCTGGCAGACATCTGCTGTTCAAACATGGCCCGCGTCCCGGGAGTGTCCAGGGTGCCGACCGCCAGCAGCAGGGAGATGATCCACACCGCGCCCGATGCGACGATGAGCCAAAAAGCGGTGTTGACCAGCTGCGGCATGGCGGGTTTGGCCTGCAGCTGCCCGGAGGGGTACTGGGCATAGGGGGACTGGCCGTACTGCGGCTGGTTGTACTGCGGCTGTCCATACGGCGGCGGGTTCTGGCCGTACTGCGGGGCCTGCGGGGAGTTTTGGCCGTACTGCGGGGCAGCCTGCTGGCCGTAGGGCGGTGCCGAGGGCGCCTGGCCATACTCCGGAGCGGCAGGCGACACCTGGCCGTACTGCGGGGCGGAGGGCGGCTGCTGGCCGTGCTGGGGATCGTTCTGGCCGTAGCGGGGCGCCGGCTGTTCGCCGGGGGCGGGGGAGTCCGGGTTTGACGGCGGGACGGGCGGGATACTCATGGGCGTTCCTTTACATGGCGCTCTGGTTCGGATACCGGAAACAGATTCCTGCCCTGCCCCCAGCCTGGATTCCTCCCACCGTACCGCGGGCAGGTGCCCTCGCGGATCATTCCCGAGGCGTATTCTCTGCGCGTGGCCGGGCCGTCAATGGGCCGTCAATGGGCCGTCAACGGGCCGGCACCGGCATGGCGATCCCCGGAGGCTCCGGCGAGCAGCCCCGACCCGGAAGCCATGGGGTGGGCGCCGCCCAAACGCGGCCGATTCGACAAGACCCCGGCCGCAGGCTTAACGCAACACCCCGCTCCGTCACGGGGACGAAGCGGGGTGCAAGCGGCGGGCGCCGGGGCCGGCCGGTGGTTCGCTGCCGGCTAGGCTGCGGGGGCGATGAAGGCCAGTTCGAGGTTGACGGCCACCTTGTCACTGACGAGGACACCGCCGGCTTCGAGGACCGCGTTCCAGGTCAGGCCGAAGTCCTTGCGGCTGATCGTGGTTTCTGCGGACAGGCCGGCCCGGGTCATTCCGAAGGGGTCGACGGCAACGCCGTTGAACTCGGTCTCCAGGGCCACGGGACGGGTAACACCCTTGATGGTGAGCTCGCCCTGGAGTTCATAGCTGTCGCCCTTGGGCACGATGCCGGTGGAAACGAAGGAGATTTCCGGGAACTTCTCGACGTCGAAGAAGTCTTCGCCGCGCACGTGGCCGTCGCGGTTTGCGTCGCCGGAGTCGAAGCTGGCGGTTTTGATCGTGGCGTGGACCGTGGACTCGGCCACGTTCTCGGCGAGGCCAAGGGTGGCCTCCGCATCCTTGAACTGGCCGCGGACCTTGCTGATGCCGGCGTGGCGGACGGTGAAGGCAATCTCGCTGTGCGAGTTGTCAAGGGTCCAGGTGCCGGTGGTGACGTTAGTGGGAAGTGCCATGGTGTTTCTCCTTGAGTCGGGTGGGTCGTACCGTAGGTCTGATCGTCAGCTGAAACTTCATTGGTTGAAGTCTCAACTAAGCGCTGCACTCAGTATAAACATGCATTTGCATCTTTTATTCCAACTCCGGGGAACATTTCTGAAAACTCTTGAGTTCTACTCCTTGTAGAAGATTTCGTCATTAGCCCTGCCCTTTGAGAAACTGGTACACATGCCCCAAGCCACTGTCCATTTGCTCCGCCACGGCGAGGTCTACAACCCCGAGGGCGTCCTGTACGGCAGGCTGCCCGAATTCCACCTCTCCGATCTTGGCCGGGAGATGGCCCGGATGCTGGCTGACCACTTCCGTGCCAGGTCTGCCCAGGGGGTCAAAATCGTCCACCTCGCCGCCTCGCCGCTGACCCGCGCCCAGGAAACGGCGCAGCCCATCGCCGAGGCGCTGAACCTCGACATCACCACCGAGGCGCGGATTATCGAGGCGGCCAACTATTTCGAGGGCCTCCACGTCGACAAGGCGGAGATCCTCAAGCCGAAGCACTGGCCGATGCTGCGCAACCCGTTCCGGCCCTCCTGGGGCGAGTCCTATAAGGACCAGGCGGCCCGCGTTATGGCCGCAGTACAGGACGCCCGGCTCCGCGCCATCGAACTCGGTGGAGCGGGCGCAGAGGCCATCCTCGTCAGCCACCAGCTGCCCATCTGGGCCACCCGGCTCAGCGCCGAGGGCAAACCGCTCTGGCATGATCCGCGCAAACGTGAATGCACCCTGACCTCGGTCACCTCGATGGTGTTCGGCGACGCCGGGAACCTGCTGCGGGTCGAGTACAGCGAACCCGCGGCGGCCCTTCTTCCCGGTGCCTCCAGCACCCCTGGAGCTTGAGCATGAACCGAAACCACGCGACCGCGTCGCCCGTGAGCCGCCGCAACGTCCTGACGGCCGGTGGCGCGGCGCTCGCCGTCGTGTTGGGGCTCTCCGGCTGCGCGCAGGAGGACGCCCTGGCCCAGCAGGCCAGGGCCGGCGATAACAAGAACTACGTGGCCGGCGACGGGTCGGTCACGGAATTCGCGGCCGCCGACCGCAAGAACCCCGTTGCCATCAAGGGCACACTCTTCGACGGCACCGAGGTAACGGCAGAGGCCTTCCCTGGGCAGGTCACCGTGCTCAACTTCTGGTTCGCGGCCTGCGCTCCGTGCCGGGTGGAGGCGCCCTCGCTCGAAGAGCTGCATCAGGAGTTCAAGAGCCAGGGCGTTCAGTTCTTCGGGGTCAACCTCCGGGACGAGAAGGCCACCGCGGACGCCTTCGACAAGACGTTTAACCTGAGCTACCCAAGTTTTAACGACAAAGACGGCGCTGTGCTTCTGGCCGTGTCCGGTCTGGTCCCGCCGGGAGCCGTGCCCACCACTCTTGTGCTCGACAAACAGGGCCGCGTGGCGTCCCGTGTGCTTGGCGAGATCCAAAAGGGAACCCTCAAGTCCCTTATCGCCGCTGCCGTGGCCGAGTAGCGGGCAGGAGCACCGTGAACAGTCCCTTCGCTGAAGCCATCCTGAGCGGTTCGCTGCTGCTTGCCATCCCGGTGGCGCTGCTGGCCGGCTTTGTCTCTTTCCTGTCCCCGTGTGTGCTTCCGCTGGTCCCCGGTTATCTGGGCTACGTCACGGGACTGACCGGCGTTGACCTGCAGAAGCAGAGGCGCGGCCGCATGCTGGCGGGGATCGGGCTCTTTGTCCTGGGTTTCTCGGTGGTCTTTGTCCTGCTCGGCGGGGCGTTCGGCCAGCTGGGGACGTTGATCACAGGAACCCAGAATGCCTGGATCACCCAGGTGCTGGGCCTCCTCGTGGTCGTTATGGGTGTGGTGTTTATGGGTGGCTTCGGCTGGCTCCAACGCGACGCCAAGATCCAATCGAAACCGCCGGCCGGGCTGTGGGGCGCGCCGCTGCTGGGCATCACCTTCGGCCTCGGCTGGGCACCGTGCATCGGCCCCACCTACTCCGCGGTCCAGCTGTTGAGCCTCTCCGGTGGTTCCTCGGCAGCCAAGGGAGCCTTCCTGGCATTCGTCTACAGCCTGGGCCTGGGGATCCCCTTCCTGCTGATCGCACTGGCGGTGCGCCGGGGTGTTGGCGTGATGTCCTTCTTCCGCAGGCACCGGCTCGCCATCCAGCGCATCGGCGGCGCAATCCTGGTGGGCCTTGGCCTGCTGATGGCAAGCGGCGTATGGGGGCACTGGGTTTCCGAGTTGCAGTACTGGTTCCAAACCGATGTGAAATTGCCGATCTGATGAGCGAGCGAGTGAACGTAGAGAAGAAGTCCCCGCCCCCGGCACCACGCCCGAGGGCCCCGAATCCGATGCCACCGCGGGCGGGAAGCCGGGAGAGCGCGGTGCTTCCGGCACCGGCGGTCCGGTGGCGAGCGCCAAGACCGAAGCAGTCCTGCCCACGCTGGGCGCGTTGGGCATGCTCCGCTGGGCCTGGACCCAGCTGACCAGCATGCGCACGGCGTTGTTCCTGCTGCTGATGCTGGCAGTGGCGGCCGTTCCCGGTTCGCTCTTCCCGCAGCGGCCCGCCAACCCTTCGACCGTGACCCAGTACATCAAGGACCACCCGGATTACGGCAAGGTCCTCGATACGTTGCAGCTGTACGACGTGTACTCCTCGGCATGGTTCTCCGCGATCTATATCCTGCTCTTCGTTTCCCTGATCGGTTGCGTCGTCCCGCGCGCCATCGCGCACTACAAGGCCATGCGGTCCCAGCCGCCGCGGACGCCCGCACGGCTGTCCCGGCTGCCGGAGTACGGCACGCTCGTGATTCCCGCCGACGCCGGGATCCCGGCGTCGGGCGCAATATCCGACGCCGCCGGGCTGCTGGCCAAACGCGGCTACCGCGTCGATGTGCGCGACCGCGACGGCACTCGTCCCTCACTGGGTGCCGAGCGCGGCTTCCTGCGCGAAGTCGGGAACCTGCTGTTCCACACCTCGCTGATCGGCGTGCTGGTTTCCGTTGCGATTGGCGGGCTGTTCGGCTACAGCGGCCAGCGGATCCTGGTGGAGGGCGACACCTTCGTGAACACGCTTGTCGGCTACGACCAGTTCACCCCCGGCACCAACTTCCAGAGCGGCCAGCTGCAGCCCTACTCGGTGCAGTTGGATAAATTCCAGATCACTTTTGACCGCGAATCCAAGGGCAAGTTCGGCCAGCCGATCGACTTCACGGCCGACGTGACCACCAAGGAGACCCCCGATGCACCCGCCAAGAAAGAGGTGCTGAAGGTCAATGACCCGCTGAGCCTGGGCGGCACCAGCATGTACTTGACGGGCAATGGTTACGCCCCGGTGGTGACTGTCCGCGACGGTGCCGGGAACGTCGCGATGCAGGGCCCGGTGGTGGCCAAGCTGCAGGGCGAGAACTACTACTCATCGGTGGTGATCAAGGTCCCCGATGCCAAGCCGGATCAGCTGGCTTTCGCCGGCTTCTTCCTGCCCACGGCCTTCGTGACCGATGCGGGCGTCTCCTTCAGCGGCGATCCCGAGCTGATCAACCCGCAGCTGACCTTGAACTCCTACTTCGGCGACTTGGGGCTCAACGACGGAGCGCCGCAAAACGTCTTCGAACTTGATGTCAAAAAGCTGACCCCGCTCAACGCCCGGAATCTGCCGACAAAGGGCATTGTCCTCACCCCGGGAACCACGCACACCCTGCCGGACGGCAAGGGCACCATCAGCTTCGACGGCGTGAAGCGCTATGTCGGCGTCGACATCCACCATAATCCCGGCCAGCTGTACGCCCTGATCTTCGCGCTCCTGGCAGTGGCGGGCCTGGTGACGTCGCTTTACGTGAACCGTCGCCGCGTCTGGGTCCGGGTTGGTTCGCACGAGGACGGCCGCACCATGGTCGAATACGGCCTCCTGGCCCGGGGCGAAGACCACCGGCTGGCCGGGGAAGCCGCCGCGATCCGCAAGCTGCTCGCCGGGGCCTGGGATCTCGGCGGCGACGGGGCAGATTCCCAGCCTGTTCCCAGCGCAACGGCGGATAATGGCCGGGCGGCCGCCGACGCGGGCGCCGACGCTGACACACAGTCCTTTACGGAACAACCCGCAACCGACTTCATCCAGTCCACAGCAGGCTCTCCTGAGTCAAAGAAGGATCAGTAATGTTCCCCATCAACGAAACCATGGGCCAGTACAGCGAGCTGTTTATGCTCCTCGCAGCCGGCACGTACACGGTGGCATTTATCGCCTTCGCGTGGGACCTGGCCAAGAGCAGCAAAACACTTCGCGCGGTGGACCTGAAGGCCGCTGAACTCTCGGCCGCCGAAGCGGCGCGCGTACCCGTTGCTGCCGGCGTCGGCGCCTCCAGCGCCGGCGTGGACCGGGCAGATGCCGAAGTGGCCGGGCCGATCGGCCGGGCTGAGCGCCCGACCTCGAACGTCTCCGGTGCTGCAGCCGGGAACGCGGCGGGCATCGGCGGAACCGCGGACGGGGCCATGCGCTATTCTGCCGAACGCCGGGCACCTGCCCGGGTCGCCGTCGCCTTGACCGTGTTGGGCGTCGCCATTCACGCCGCCGGTGTCCTCACGAGGGCGCTCGGATCCGGTCGGGTGCCGTGGGGCAACATGTATGAGTTCCTGACCACGGGCGCATTCGTGGCCGTCGCCGTGTTCCTGGTGGTCTTGATCCGCCGCGACCTGCGCTTCCTGGGCACCTTCGTGGTGGGCCTGGCGATCATTATGCTCGTGGCCGCCTCCGTGGCCTACTGGACGCCGGTGGGGCATCTCGTTCCGGCACTGCAGAGCTACTGGCTGATTATCCACGTGTCCATCGCGGTGATGTCCTCGGCGCTGTTCACGCTGACGTTCGCGATGTCGGCACTCCAGCTGGTCCAGACGCACCGGCAAAAGTCCATTGCCGCAGGCGGCCGGGACAAGCTGGGGTTTATGCGCCTGGTGCCCTCGGCGCTGAGTCTTGAAAACCTCTCCTACCGGATCAACGCCATCGCCTTCGTCGGCTGGACCTTTACGCTGATGTTCGGGGCCATTTGGGCCGAGAAGGCCTGGGGCCGGTTCTGGGGCTGGGACACCAAGGAAGTTTGGACCTTCGTGATCTGGGTGGTCTACGCAGGCTACCTGCACGCCCGTGCCACCCGTGGCTGGACCGGCACGCGCGCGGCCTGGCTGTCGATCGTCGGTTACCTGTGTGTGGTCTTCAACTTCACGATCGTGAACCAGTTCTTCAACGGCCTGCACTCCTACTCCGGGCTCTAGCCCGCACCGCGGGCCCGCCCGCCGGACCAAATGGTGCCGGGCCAGGGCTTTACGGATGTGCCAGGGATGGCCGCCGTGCCAACCGGCATGGCGGCCATTTTCATCAGCGCCGCCCGCACCCTGGCAGCGGCGGAAGCTGTCACGCCGGCGCCGGGTTGGAGTGGCCGTGACGGATCAGAAGCAGCCTGGGCTTGGTCTCGTTGGACCCGGACTATTTGACTTCGTCGGTACCCTGCGGGTCGCCGCTGCCGTGGGCCTCGCCGGACCCGGACCCGGAGCCGCGTGCGCCCTTGCCGTCATCGACGGTGCGCTCTTTGGCGTCCAGTTCGGCTTTTAGCTTCTTGAGCCGCTCTGCTTCGGCCTGGTTGCGGCGGCGAAGCTCGAGGTTGCGCAGAAAATCCGGGTCGTCGTCGGGAGCGCTGGTGTGGCTGTAGGCGGCGCGCACGGGGGCGGTGCCGCGGGGGCGGCCGATGAGGAACCACAGGATGGCGCCAATGACCGGGAGGACGATCTGCACCACAATCCAGGCCGGCTTCGAGATGCCTTTGGTCTGGCGGGGATCAGTGCGGATCACATCGACAAGTCCATAGACGAATACGACGAGAACAGCGACAACGACCACTACACGGAGCATGTAAACAGTCTAGTCGCCGCCAGCGCTGCCGGCGCTTCCCGGCCCACACCGCAGAACGCCGGCTGCGGTCCCGGTGGGGCGGGGCTGCTTCCGGCGGCTAAACTGGGACCGTGGCCTTCCTGAAATACTCCCTGATCCGTCTGGTGCTGTTCGCACCGTTGTTCGCCCTGTTCCTCTACCTGCGGCTTGGTGTGCTGCTCGCCGCCCTGTGCGCCGGCATGATGGCCTTCGCGGTGAGCTACCTGTTTTTCCAGAAGCAGCGCGCTGCCGCCACCGCCTCGCTCCACAGCCGCTTCTCCGGAAGGGCGAAGCCGCTGCGCAGCGCCGGCGAAGTGGCGGACGCCGACGCCGAAGACCGGCTCGTGGACGAACACCCGGACGTGACAGTGCGTACGGACAGCCGGCCGAAGGACTCCTAGGCCCCTGGCGGCTGCCGACACCGCCGGTCAGGTGCCGGCCGTGAACGGTGGCTTAGAAACCGCGGCTGAGGATCAGGCCCAACGAGAACAGCACCGCATAGCCGAGGTTGATCAGGCCCGTCTGCTTGAGCACCGGAATCAGGCTCTTGCGGCGCCGGCCGGCGATCATAAGCCAGGACGGCATCAGGCTGGCCGGGATCAGCAGCAGCACAATCAGCATCCACGGCCGGGCCGGGGCCAGCACAATCGGCAGCAGGATGGCGACGGCGAGCATCAGTACATAGCTTTCCCGGGCATGCTTGTCGCCCAGCCGCACGGCGAGGGTTTTCTTCCCGGCTTTCCGGTCCGTGGGGATGTCGCGGACGTTGTTGGCCATCAGCAGCGCGACGGCGATGAGTCCGGTGCCAATCGCACCGATGACCGCGGGGAGGCTGATCTGCGCGGCCTGCGTGTAGGTGGTGCCCAGGGTGGCGACGAGGCCGAAGAACACAAAGACGAACAAGTCGCCCAGTCCGAGGTAGCCGTACGGGTTCTTCCCGCCGGTGTAGCCCCACGCTGCCAGGACGCAACCCACACCGACCAGGATTAGCCACCACGCCTGCGAGAGGATGACCAGGGCCAGCCCGAACACCATCGCCAGCCCGAACGCGGCGAACGCGGCGTACTTGACGTGCGCGGGCATCGCGGCGCCGGAGCCGACCAGCCGAAGCGGGCCCACCCGGTCCTCGTCGGTGCCCCGGATGCCGTCCGAATAGTCGTTGGCATAGTTCACGCCGATTTGCAGCAGCAGGGCCACCAGCGCCGCCAGGACGGCGTTGACGGGACGGAACGCGTCCAAGGCGTACGCGGCAGCGGTCCCGATCAGGACAGGCGCGATAGCGGCCGGCAGGGTGCGCAGTCGGGCGCCTTGGATCCATTGAGCGGCAGTAGCCACGTGTCAGTACCTCGTGTTGGTTTGGCGGCGCCGGGAGTGCCCGGCTTGTCTATTTTCCCTGATGCAGCTCCGAGAGCCGAACCGACATGGCAAGACGGTCAGGTTTCCCGTTGGGCAGCATCAGCAGTTCAGCGGCGGCAAGGACGGTTTTTGGCGCCAGCGTGCCCAGCGCCGCGGCCCATCGGGATCCTGCGGCGAATTCGTCGAAGCCCTGCGGGCTGGTGTCCGCCACCGCCACGTAGGCGGCGAGGGCCTGGCCCCACTCGGCCGAGGGGACCCCGGCCACAAATGCGGCCCGCACGCCGTCGAGCTTCTCCAGTTCCGCCTGCACATGGGCGGCGGAAACTTTCACCCCGCCGGTGATAACAACGTCGTCGGCCCGCCCCAGGATCCGCAGCTTCCCGTCGCCGTCCAGCTCGCCAAGATCGTTGGTCCGGAACCAGCGGACACCGTTGTCCGCCACGAATGCCGCCGCATCGAGTTCAGGGGCGCCCAGGTAGCCGGCTGCAATGGTTGCCCCGCCGAGCAGGACCCGCCCGTCCTCAGCAACGCGGACCCAAACGCCTTCCAGCGGGACGCCGTCGTACACGCAGCCGCCGCAGGTCTCGGCCGAACCGTAGGTGGTCACCACCTGCAGGCCGGCGTCACGGGCTGCGGCAAGCAGCGCCGGTGGCACCGGTCCGCCGCCGAGCAGGATCCCGTTGAAACGGCGGAGCGCTGCGAGGGTGTCAGCCGACGGCGCGTCCAGCAGCCGCTGCAGCTGGGTCGGCACCAGCGAGGTGAACCGCTTCTGATCGGTGAGCTCCGCCGCTGCGGCGGTGAAGGCCTCCGGCGTAAAACTTCCGCTGAGGTCCATCGCCCACGGCCGGGTTCCGGCAAAGAGCGAACGGACCAGCACCTGCACGCCGGCCACATATTGCACGGGCAGGGCGAGCAGCCACTGGCCTTCGCCCTTGAGCGCCAACGCGGTGGCCATCGAGGCGGCAGCCAGCGCGTCAACGGTCAGCACTGTAGCCTTCGGCACGCCGGTGGACCCGGAGGTTCGCACCACAACGGCGGCGTCTTCGATGCCGGTCGTTTCGGGGAAGGCCAGCACCGGGGACCCGTCGGGCCCGTCGGCGAGCTCGACGGCGGGTCCCTCGCCGTGGAGGGCCGCGGCCAGCGCCGCGAGGGCGGCTTCGATGTTGACTGCTCCGGAAGTCACGACGGCCGCCTTAGAAGTAGTAGGGGAAGCTGGACCAGTCCGGATCGCGCTTTTGCAGGAAGGCTTCCTTGCCCTCCACGGCCTCGTCGGTCATGTAGGCAAGCCGCGTCGCCTCGCCGGCGAAGACCTGCTGGCCTGCGAGGCCATCGTCGGCCAGGTTGAAGGCAAACTTGAGCATCCGGAGGGCCTGTGGTGACTGCCTGGCAATGTCGGCCGCGTATTCCAGCGCCACATCCTCAAGCCGTGCGTGATCCACGGCCTCGTTCACCGCGCCCATCCGGACCATGTCCTCTGCGGAATATTCGCGGGCCAGGAAGAAGATTTCGCGGGCGGCTTTCTGGCCGATCTGGCGGGCCAGCAGTGCGGAGCCGTAGCCGGCGTCGAAGCTGCCGACCGTGGCATCGGTCTGCTTGAATTTGCCGTGTTCGCGGGAAGCGATGGTCAGGTCTGAAACGACATGCAGGGAATGCCCGCCGCCGGCGGCCCAGCCGTTGACAACGGCGATGACAACCTTGGGCATGGTGCGCATAAGCCGCTGGACCTCAAGGATGTGCAGCCGGCCGGCGCGCGCCGGGTCGATGGTTTCGGTGGTCTCGCCGTCTGCGTACCGGTAGCCGTCGCGGCCGCGGATCCGCTGGTCACCGCCGGAGCAGAACGAGTGGCCGCCGTCTTTGGCGGAGGGGCCGTTGCCGGTCAGCAGCACAGTGGCCACATCCGGGCTCATCCGGGCGTGGTCCATGGCGCGGTAGAGCTCATCTACAGTGCCGGGGCGGAAGGCGTTACGGACCTCGGGCCGGTTGAACGCGATGCGCACCGTCGGCAGGTCCCGGACCACGGCACCGTCCGCGGAGCGCTCCACCTGCCGGTGGTAGGTCATGTCCTGGAAATCGTCGAAGCCGGACACGTTGCGCCAGCGGGTGGGGTCAAAGACGTCGGATACCTTGGCGGGGATTTGGTTGCTCACAGTCAGAGTCTAGTAATCGCCTCAGCTGATGCAGAACTCGTTGCCTTCAGGGTCCGCCATGGTGTGCCAGGAATGCGGTCCTTCGCTGGCGGTCCAAAGGAAGGTGGCGCCGCGGGCTTCCAACGCGGTGCGGAACGTGTCCTTGTCGGCGCCGGCCAGGTTAACGTCCCAGTGGATCCGGTTTTTAACGGTCTTTTCCTCCGGGGCCGTCTGGAAGAGGATGCGGCGGGCAGGGGCTTTGGCGTCGAGTTCCTCAGGCGGGCGGATGGCGGCACCGTCACGCCAAACGAGCTTGCCGTGGTGGACCTTGGTCTCCGCCTCGGTGGCGAAGCCCTGCTCGATCATGGAGCGGATGAAGCCCTCGTCCTGCGGCTCCACCGCCCACTGGAGGGTCTCGGCCCACCAGCCGGCCAGCTCATGCGGGTTCCGGCAGTCGACTGCGATCTGAATGTTGAGTGTCATGGAATGAAACTACGGCGTCGGGACGCGCTGCGGTAGGGCCCGGACCACGCCCGCCGCGCGAGTTGACACCTCGTGTCAGTGTTTGTGCCCCGACTGCCGTGATCTGCACATTCGACGGCGGTACGGACCCGCAGCGCTGCTGCCTGCGGCTAGCCCTGGACCTTCTGGAGCTGCTCCATCACATCCGGCGGGATGGCGTAGAGGAAAATGACCGCGAGCAGGTTCTTCGACGCGTGGACAAAGTAGGAGAACATCACATTTTTGCCGGTCCAGACGTAGACGAATACCAGGACGGCGCCCATCGCGAGATACGGCATCAGGACCGGAAGGGCCAGCGCCTCCTGGCCAATGATATGCAGGGCCGCAAACAACACAACGGACAAGCCGGCGCACACCCAGACGTTGACCCTGCGGCTGAGCTTGCCGATCAGCAGGTGGCGGAAGATGTACTCCTCCACAAACGGACCCACGATCACCAGCAGCGGCACCATCAGCCAGGCCGGCACCTGCTGCATCAGCGCCTGCAGGCCCGCCTGGTTGGCGGACGTCTGCGGCGGCCCGGTCACGGCGACGAGAATCGCAGTGAGAATCATCATCGCCACCACGGCGAGAGGGACCATCAGCAGGCTGAACCAGGGCCGGGTGGCGAGGACCCTGAGGTCCCGAGCGGCGATGCGCCGGACGGCGGCCAGTGCCAGGATGCCGATCCCGCCGTAGAAGATCAGGTTCACGGAGTACGACGCCACCGCCGGGTTCGGCGAGAGCCGCAGCATCAGCGGCGCCAGCAGTGAGCCGAACACGGCAAAAAATGCGGCGACGGCGACGTAGAGGCCGGCCGTGAGGTAGTCGAGCCGCGAGAACCTGTAGAGTTCCGGCCGCGGTGCTGGTGTGCGAAGAGCGGTGCCCATGCCTCCAGCCTAGCGCCACGGCCTGCCTGCTGACCGAACGGTACTTCCGCCGGCGCCGCAGTAGCTCAGTAACTGCTGACGGTGTCATACTTGACGACTCAAGCCGCCGCCGGGCTGGCCGTGCACCTACTTGCGAGGACTCCTTGAGCGAACATCTCCGCCTTTCGGGCGTATCCCATGGTTACGGGGACCGCCAGCTTTTCGCCGGCGTCGACATTGCCATCAGCGTCGGTGAACATGTGGCAATCGTCGGCGAAAACGGCGCGGGCAAATCCACGCTGCTCCGGATTTTGGCCGGGCTCGAGGCCCCGGACGAGGGCACCGCCGTCCGCCAGGGCCGCGTGGGCTACCTGGCCCAAACTCTGGGCCTGCCTGATGCGTTCACCGTGTCCAACGCGATCGATGCCGCGCTGGAATCCCTCCGCGAAATGGAGGCCGAGCTGGAGCGCCTGGAAGACGGGCTGGCCGGAGCGGAAGCAGATGAACTGGAGCGCTACGGAAACCTGCAGACCCAGTACCAACTCAGGGAAGGCTATGCCGCGGAATCCCGGGTGGAGGCGGCGCTGGACCGGCTTGGCCTCGGCGGACTGGACCAGACGCGGACCCTGGGCTCGCTCTCCGGCGGGGAGCAGGAACGCGTGGCGCTGGCCTGCGTGCTGGCCGATCCCGCGGACATCCTCCTCCTGGACGAACCCACAAACCACCTTGACGCCAGCGGCACGGCCTGGCTGGAGGCGCGGCTGGCCGCGCACCGCGGAACCGTGGTGGTGGTCTCCCACGACCGCGTCCTGTTGCGCAAAGTAGCGTCAACAGTGATTGAAGTAGATGCCGAACGCCTTACGGTCAACCGGTACGGCAACGGCTATGAAGGCTATCTGCGGGAGAAGGCGGCCGAGCGCCAGCGCTGGGCGCAGCAGTACCACGGGTGGCTGGACTCGATGGCGGCCGAGCGGCTCCAGGCGGACACCGTCGCGGGGACGATGGGCTACGCCCGCCAGCGCGACAACGACAAAATGGGGTTCGACTTCAAAGCCGGCACATGGCAAAAAGCAGCCACCAGTAAGGTCCGCAATGCCCAGGAGCGTCTCCGCCGGCTGGAGGCAAACCCCATCGACCGTCCGCCGGTGCCCCTTAAACTGGCGACGGAGTTGCGGGCGGACGTTGCGGCGGGTCCCGCCCTTGAAGCGACGGGAGTGACGGTACCGGGCCGCCTGGAACCAACGGACTTCCGGGTGGAGGCGGGCCAGAAGATCCTTATCACCGGTCCCAATGGCGCCGGCAAGTCCACGCTGCTCGCCGTCCTCGCGGGCACGCTGGAACCGGCCACCGGCACAGTAGTGCGGCACGGCCGGATCGGATACCTGCAGCAGGAACTGGAGCTCCCGCAGCGCCCGGGGCTGCGTCTCTTGCCGGCTTTCGCCGCGGGCCTGGGCGGCAACATCGATGAGCACGCCGAGGCGCTGCTGCGGCTCGGGCTCTTCCGCACCAGCGAATTCCACGTTCCGGTGGGGAGTCTTTCCGCAGGGCAACAACGCCGACTGGCGCTTGCCCGTCTGCTCCTGGGCGGGTTCGGGACGATGCTGGTGGATGAGCCCTCCAACCATCTGGCGCCCGTGCTGGTGGAACAGCTCGAAGCGGCACTTTCGGACTTCGCCGGGACGCTGGTCCTGGTCAGCCACGACCGCGCCCTGGGGGAGTGGTTCACCACGTGCTCCGGTCACGGCAGCACCGGGCAAGGGGCCGGGCGCGTCGCCGGGGCCGGAAACTGGCTCCGGTACGGGATGCGGGACGGCGCCCTGGTCTGATGGACGGATCTTGGGGATTCAGCGATGAATATTCGAAGATTATTCGGTATTTCGGCAAAAATTATGTCGATAATTAGCATAAGTGCCTGCCCGGTGTTGCCCCCGTCACGGTTTGGTCTCAAATGCCAGTAGAATAGACGAGCCGCGCGAGCTTGGACCTTGTGAGGTTCGGTACACGTCTTGGCCCCTGTTGGGGGTCGGGGCCCGTTTTTTTGTGTAGGCGAACCCACTGTCCCTATCCCGGCCTTACAACGAACTGCAAGGAAACAGCTGTGCCATTAACTACCCCCACAGAACTTAAGAACCCCGAGGCGCAATCCGCCGTCGTCGACTCAACTCTCAGCGCCGAGGGCTACAAGAAGTCGCTCAGCGGCCGCCAGGTCACCATGATCGCGATGGGCGGCGCCATTGGCGTCGGACTCTTTATGGGCGCCGGCGGGCGCCTGGCCTCCACCGGTCCGTCGCTCATTTTCTCCTACGCCTTGGCCGGCGTCATCGCGTACCTGCTGATGCGCGCCCTGGGCGAGCTGATCATGTACCGCCAGACGTCAGGCTCCTTCGTCAGCTATGCCGGTGAAATGTTCGGCAAAAAGGGCGCTTATGTGTCCGGCTGGATGTACTTCATCAACTGGGCCATGACCGGCATTGCCGAGCTCATCGCCATCGGACTGTACTTCCAGTTCTTCTTCCCGAACGTGCCGGTTGAACTGTCCGCCATCGCAGCGCTGTTGCTGCTCGTCGGCGTCAACCTCCTGAGTGTCAAGGCGTTCGGCGAATTCGAATTCTGGGCCTCCGTCCTCAAGGTCGGTGCGATCCTCATCTTCCTGGCCGTCGGTACTTTTATGGTGATCACCAACGCCCAGGTGGGCGACGGCAACGCCTCGGTCAGCAACCTGTTCGCCGCTGAGGGGGGGGCATGTTCCCCAAGGGCGGGCTCGTGATGATCCTGGTGCTGAACGCGGTGATCTTCGCCTACAACGGCATTGAGCTCGTTGGCATCACCGCCGGTGAAATGCAGGATCCGGCCAAAGAAGTGCCCAAGGCCATCCGCGCTGTTGTCTTCCGGATCGTGGTGTTCTACGTCGGTTCCGTGACACTGCTGGCCATGCTGCTGCCGTCGGACCAGTACGTTGCCGGCACCTCGCCGTTTGTGACCGTGTTCGGCCAGATGGGCCTCGGCTGGATGGGCGATGTGATGAACATGATTGTCATCACCGCCGCCCTGTCCTCGTGCAACTCGGGCCTGTACTCGATCGGCCGGATTTTCCGGACCATGGCCAACAACGGGCATGCGCCGCAGTGGCTGACCAGGATGTCCAAGAGCCACGTGCCGTACGCCGCCATCCTGGCCATCGGCGGCGTTTACCTCGTCGGGATTCTGCTGAATATCTGGCTCGGCGGCTCGTATGCCTTTGACCTGGCGCTGAACTCGGCCTCGGTCGGTGTGATCTTCACCTGGGCTGCCATCTTCGCCAGCCAGATCGCGCTGCGAAAAACCAAGGGCAAGGTCTCCTCCCTGCCGGCGCCCGGCGGAGTCTGGGCCAGCTGGGCAGGCTTGATTGCCCTGCTGCTTATCACGGTGCTGATCGGCTTCGACACCATGACCAGCAAGGGCGGCGAAGTCTTCCACCTTGGTCTCTGGACATTGGCGACCATCCCGTTCTTCGCGCTCCTGCTGTGGCTCGGCTGGCAGAAAGTCAAGGACAACGAACCCAAGAACGCGCTCTTCAACTAGCCTTTCGGGCAAGTGCGCAGGCGACGGCGGTCCTCCGGTGAGGGGGCCGCCGTCGTTCGTTTAAGCTGCGGCGGCGCGAGTGGCGCCAGAGCCTTGGGCCGGCACAAAAAAGCGGCGGTGGACATCCCCCAAAGGAATGTCCACCGCCGCCTTTTGTACGGACTAATCCTTCTTGAAGGCGTCCTTGACGTTTTCGCCGACCTTCTTTGCGTCGGCTGCGACCTGGTCCTTCTGGCCCTCGGCACGCATTTCGTCGTTGTTGGTGGCGTTGCCCGCAGCTTCCTTGGCCTTGCCGCCGAGGTGCTGTGCTTCGTTCTGAACCTTGTCGCCGATACCCATGGTGTAAACCACCTCTCGTTTCCGGTTGAAATACAACGTCTCCCCAGCATAACACAAAGCATGCTTAGTAATTCAAGGGCCCGGCCGCGAACGAGGGATGAAATGCGCACCGGAGCCGGGCTAGGCTCGATGCCATGGACCACACAACCAGCCTGACCCAGCATGTCAACGCATCGACGGACAAGGTATGGGCCGTCATTTCCGACATCCCCGGTTCGGCCGCGACACTTTCCGGCATCACCTCGATCCAGATGCTCTCGCAAGGCCCCTACGGCGAGGGGACGCGCTGGAAAGAAACCCGCACCATGATGGGGCGGGCGGAAACTGTGGAAATGTGGGTGGCCCGGGCCGATCCGCCCCGGAGTACAACGGTGAAGGCCGTGCAGGGACCGACGGACTACACCACACGCTTTACGCTTGCCGAGCGCGACGGGGGCACGGAGCTGACGCTGACGTTTAGCGCCGATGTGCTGAACCCTTCCCGGATGACCGGGCTGCTAATGGCACTTTTTGGAAGGCTGGGAATGCGCATCACCCGAAAGGCGCTCGCCAAGGACCTGGCAGAAATCGCGGCCAAGGCCGAGTCGCTCTGATGGGGCGCAGCACGGGAACGCCCCCGCCGCCCAAGGTGACGGCGCCGCGGCTCAGCCCGGTCCGGCTGACGGACCTCAGGGACGACCCGTCGCCGGCACTGCGTTCCGGTGAGCGCTACGACGGCGTCCGGTACGGCAAGTTATCCGCCGACAGCTTGGAACTCGGCGGCACCGACTTTGCCGAGTGCGACTTCCGCGGCGTTTCGTTCAACGAGACCCAGCTGCGGGGCGCCTCTTTCCGGGATTGCATCCTGGCCGAGGTGTACGCCCCGGTATTTATTGCGGCCCGAAGCACCTTGCGCGACGTCGAGATCGGCAACCCGCGCTGGGGTTCAGCGGAACTGTACGAGAGCGGCTGGCAGTCAGTACGGATCGACGGCGGCAAACTCGATTATCTGAACCTCCGTGGTTCCAAGCTCACGGACGTGCAGATCAGCGACTGCATCATCAACGAGCTGGACCTGGGTTCCTGCCTGGTGACGCGGGTAGCCCTGAAGAACTGCACCATCGGCACCCTCGACCTTGCCGGCGCCAGGCTGAAGGACTTTGACATCCGGGGCACGGACTTCCGCGCCATCGCCGGACTCGAAAGCCTCGCCGGCCTTGTGATCGACGACTACCAGCTGGGCCTGCTGGCGCCACTAATGGCCAGTCACCTCGGCGTCGTCGTCGCGTAATCCAGCCCGGCCCCGATTGACCCCTTGCGGTGCCGTGTAATCTTTATAGAACGAACGGTCGGTAAATTGGCGCGCTAGCGGTCCGAACCTGGTTCCGCCGCCGATGAGAGTTCTTTTCGATGACAGTGCTGTTTATCGCGTGAAGGGTGTACCCATGGCATCAGCAGTTGCAGGACCTCAGGCATTTCTCGTAGGCGGTGCCCGCACCGCTGTGGGCCGGTATGGCGGAGCACTCTCCGCGGTCCGCCCCGATGACCTGGCCGCCTTGGTGATCCGCGAGGCCGTCGCCCGGGCCGGGCTGGACCCGGAGGCCATCGATGAGGTCATCCTTGGCAACGCCAACGGCGCCGGCGAGGAAAACCGCAACGTCGCCCGGATGGCCACCATCCTGGCCGGACTGCCGCTGCACATCCCCGGCATCACCGTGAACCGGCTCTGCGCCTCGGGCCTCAGCGCCATCATTATGGCCAGCCAGATGATCAAGTCCGGAGCAGCGGACATCGTGATCGCCGGCGGCGTCGAATCCATGAGCCGCGCCCCCTGGGTCCAGGAGAAGCCCCAGGCCGCCTTCGCGAAACCGGGGCAGATCTTTGATACGTCCATCGGATGGCGCTTCGTCAACCCGCTCTTCCAGCAGGGCGAACTTTCCCGGGACGGGAAGATGACCTACTCCATGCCGGAAACGGCGGAAGAAGTCGCCCGCGTGGACGGGATCACCCGCGAGGACGCCGACGCCTTCGCCGTCCGCTCCCATGAACGCTCCCTCGCGGCCATCGCCGCGGGCCGCTTCGCCGACGAGATTGTCCCGGTAACGATCACGACGCGCAAGGGAGAAACCGTTGTCGACACCGACGAGGGGCCCCGGGCCGGCACCACAATGGACGTTCTCGCGGGCCTTCGCCCCGTCGTCGCCGGCGGTTCGGTAGTCACAGCCGGAAACTCCTCCACCCTGAACGACGGCGCCTCCGCCATCATCGTCGCGTCCGAAGCAGCCATCAAGAGGCTTGGACTGACGCCTCGGGCCCGGATCATCGACGGCGCCTCCGCCGGCTGCGAACCGGAAATTATGGGAATCGGCCCGGTTCCGGCGACCCGTAAAGTGCTGGCGCGGACCGGCCTCAGCGTCGGCGACCTCGGCGCCGTCGAACTCAACGAAGCCTTCGCCACCCAGTCGCTTGCGACCATGCGACGGCTCGGCCTGGACCCCGAGATCGTAAACCGCGACGGCGGCGCGATCTCGCTCGGGCACCCGCTGGGTTCCTCCGGTTCACGGCTCGCCATCACCTTGCTGGGGCGGATGGAACGTGAGGACGCCAGGATCGGTCTCGCCACGATGTGTATCGGCGTGGGCCAGGGCACCGCGATGTTGCTGGAGCGGGTCTAGTGCCGGCCGCCGCGACGGGCCTCGACCCGCGTGATTTCAGCACGCTGCTGATCGACGAACGCGAAGACCGGCTGGTGGTGCTCCTCAACCGGCCCGAGGTCCGCAACGCCATCGACCAGCAGATGGTCGATGAGCTGCACGCTGTCTGCGCCGCGCTGGAACGGGCGCCGAAGATGCTCATCATCGCCGGTACCGAAGGTGTCTTCGCCTCGGGGGCGGACATCGGCCAGCTGCGCGAACGCCGCCGCGACGACGCGCTCCAAGGCATCAACTCCACCATCTTCGTGCGTATAGCCAAACTTCCAATGCCCGTCATTGCAGCCCTGGACGGCTTTTGCCTGGGTGGCGGCGCCGAGCTGGCGTACGCCGCGGACTTCCGGATCGGCACCCCGTCCGTGCGGATCGGCAACCCGGAGACGGGCCTGGGCATCCTCGCGGCAGCCGGCGCGAGCTGGCGCCTGAAGGAGCTGGTGGGGGAACCGGTGGCCAAGGAAATGCTGCTGGCCGGCACGGTGCTACGCGCCGAGCGGGCCCTTGCCGTCAACCTCATGACCGAGATCCACGAGGCTTCCGGGCTGATGGCGGCCGCCCATGCCCTGGCCGACAGGATCGCGGGCCAGGATCCCCTCGCGGTCCGGATCACCAAATCGGTGTTCCACGCGCCGGCTGAGGCCCACCCGCTGATCGACCAGCTGGCGCAGGGCATCCTTTTTGAATCGCAGGCCAAGTTCGACCGTATGCAGGCATTTCTGGACAAAAAGTCAGCGAAGAAGCCTGCACAGCAAGACGCCAGGATCTCCGCGCAGGAAAACCGGAAGAAGAATTGACGATGAACAACTCCGCACACTCCGCTAATCTTCCCGACGGCGCCCTGCCAGACTTCGTCGGGGTGCTGGGCGGCGGCCGGATGGGCGCCGGGATCGCACACGCCTTCCTGGTTAACGGCGCCAACGTCCTCGTCGTCGAGCGCGACGAGGAGTCCGCCGAGGCTGCCCGCGAACGGGTGGAATCAGCAGCGGCCAAGAGCATCGAGCGTGGCGCCACCGACGGGAACCTGGACGAGATGGTCTCGCGGCTCGCGGTGACGGTGGACTACAACGACTTCAAGGACCGCCAGCTGGTCATCGAGGCCGTCCCCGAGGACTGGGACCTCAAGGTCACCGCCCTGCGGGGGATTGAGGCCCGGCTCGGTGCCGACGCCTATCTCGCCTCGAACACGTCGTCGCTGTCCGTCAACGGCTTGGCCCGTGAGCTGAAGCGTCCGCAGAACTTCCTCGGCCTGCACTTCTTTAATCCCGTGCCGGCCTCGACCCTGATCGAGGTGGTGCTCGGCAAGCACACCTCAAGCCAGCTGACCCAGGCGGCCCGCGGCTGGGTTGAGGCGCTGGGCAAGACCGCCGTCGTCGTCAACGATGCCCCCGGGTTCGCGTCCTCACGGCTGGGCGTCGCGATTGCCCTCGAGGCGATGCGGATGGTGGAAGAGAGGAGTGGCATCCGCCGCGGACATCGACAACGCCATGGTCCTGGGCTACAAGCACCCCACCGGACCCTTGCGGACCACTGACATCGTGGGCCTGGACGTCCGCCTGGGCATCGCCGAATACCTCGCCTCCACGCTCGGGGAGCGCTTCGCCCCGCCGCAGATCCTGCGGGACAAAGTCGCCCGCGGAGAACTCGGCCGCAAGTCCGGCAAGGGCTTTTTCAACTGGACCGAGTGAACTGAGCAGCTAGCCGAGGATCCCCACGATGTAGCCGACGAAGAAAAGCAACACAAAGAGCACCACCACGGCGATCATAAGGATCCAGAGGTACTGGCCGAACCCCCGGTCCTCGCGCATCCGCGGCCCCTGCGGTCCCACCGAGGTCCCCTCGCCCGGTGGCGTCTCACCCGGAGGCACACCGCCTCCGGGCTCCAAGCCGGTGAGGTTGTTCTCCAGGGGATCCGGATTCTGGGATGTCACGGTGTGCTCCTGTTACAGCTCGGG
Source organism: Arthrobacter sp. H16F315 (assembly GCF_024124825.1). Classification (GTDB taxonomy): domain Bacteria; phylum Actinomycetota; class Actinomycetes; order Actinomycetales; family Micrococcaceae; genus Arthrobacter. The sequence continues at coordinate 1,472,812 of NZ_JAMXSS010000002.1, forward strand.
CCGCTACTGCGACGCCTGTGAGTCTAGGGCTTTTTTCATGCCGGCCATGGCGGGGTCGGCCAGGGACTGGAACGCCGGTTTTATAAACGGTTCTGCGACCTTAAGCCATCCCTTGAGCCGGAATTCCGCCGTATAGCGGACTTCCGAACCGGATCCCGAAGGCTTAACGTCGATCGTATCGACGGAAATGACCGTCTTGTTTTCGCCGCGCAGCTTGATGAGGGTACCTGCCAACTCCACGACCTCGTAGATCAGCGTCTGGCGCTTACCGCGGAACTCCGCTTCGGCGTGATAGCGGTGCCCCACGGCGACCGGCCCGTCGGAGAGTTTCTTGGCCACCGGTGTTCCCGGGTCCCACTCCGGCGTGTGTTCGAAGGCGGAGAGGTACGCGAAGGCCTTGCCGGCCTGCAGCGGGGAACGGACCGTGCCGGTGACTGTGATCATGGCCCCAGCCTATCCAGAACTCCCTGCATTGTGATCGAAACAGTGGAAGAAACGTTGGTGGGCCAACTGGTTGCCGGCCCCGGCATTTAGGCCGGCCCGCGCATTTATGATGGTCCAGTGACTACCCCCGCAATCGCGCCCATCACCCTGACCGGAAAATACGTCGTGCTGGAACCGTTGCGCCCGGACCACCACGACGGCCTCGTCCAGGCCGCCGGCGACGGCGAACTGTGGCACCTCTGGTACACGTCAGTGCCCGGCCCCGACCAGATGGCGGCCGAGATTGAGCGGCGCCTGGCCCTGCAGGACAGCGGCGACATGCTGCCCTTTACAACGCGGCTGCTTGACCCCACCACCGGCGGACCGGGCCGGGTGATCGGCATGACCACCTACATGAACATCGATGCCGCCACGCCGCGGGTGGAAATCGGCTCCACCTGGAACGCGGCGTCCGCCCACGGCAGCGGCAGCAACCCGGACTCCAAACTGCTCCTGCTCCGGCATGCCTTCGAAACGCTGGGCTGCCCCGCCGTCGAGTTCCGGACCCACTGGCTCAACCACCAGTCCCGCGAGGCGATCGCGCGGCTGGGCGCGAAACAGGACGGTGTGCTCCGCAGCCACACCCGCAGCAGCGACGGCGCGCTCCGGGACACGGCGGTCTTTTCCATCCTGGAGCACGAGTGGCCCATGGTCCGGAACGCCCTCGAGGCCAGACTGGCCAAGTTACGGTGACGACGGCGCCCGGGGCGATGGAGTGGGCCGGCGCGGTCAACGCCTGGCACATCGCCGGCGGAGTGTTCCGCATGGGCAGGCGTGAATGGCTTACCGAGGCGGGCTGGGAGCAGGTCTACAACGCCGGCGTCCGGACGGTGATTGATCTGCGCAATCCCGAGGAGATCCGCCGCCGCCCGACCGATCCCCGGGTCGGCGCGGCAAGCCTGTCCGCCTTCGACGTCGTGCACGCCCCCACCGAGGACCCCGGCAACAGCGAATTCCGGAAGCTCTGCGTTCCCTACCTCAACGATCCGGCCCACTACGCGGACAACGCCCGGATCTTCCCGGAGAAGCTTGCCGCCGTCTTCAAGGCCGTAGCCGATGCGCGCGGCGGAGTCGTGATCCATTGTTCCGCCGGCCGGGACCGCAGCGGGATGATCGCTGCCATGCTCCAGGACCTTGCCGGAGCAGGAGAGGCCGTCATTTCCAAGAGCTACGAGCAGGCAATGCGCGGCATCAACGAGCACCACCGGATGTCGGCGGTCCCGCATCCGCACGAGCGGTACCTGCCCGAGGAAGTCCTCGCGCCGCTGCTCGAACAGCGCTTGGACAGCCTGCGGCATTTTGTCCGCCAGGTGAAGCCCGGTGACTTCATCCGTCACAATGGCCTAACGGACCGGGATCTGGGCGCCATCGTGGCCAAATTGGGGCGCTAGAGTAACCGGGTGAAGACTCCGACGTTTCAGCTGACAGTGCGGGCGGTCGCGGCTGCCGCGATCGCGCTCGCCGGATCGTTCTACGCCGTTCCTGCCCTGGCCGAAGCCGGCGGGACGGACCCCGCTCCGTCAGCCGCTCCCGCAGCATCCGCGCAGGCGTCCCCTGCCGCACCAACGACGCCGGCACCTGCGGCCGCTGGTTCCACCACGACGGCAGCTGACGCTCCGGGCACGCCAGTCGTCACCGCAGCGCCGGGGATCAGCGATGCCGGACTCGCCGAGGCCATCCGGCGCGACCTGGGCATCACGCTCGAGGAGTTCAATGCAGCAGGCCAGCTGGGCCGGACCGCGGCCGATGCCGTTCAGTCGCTGCGGGAGTTGCCCGGCTACCTGGGAATCAGCCTGCGGGCCGGAAAGATCCACATCGAGGGCAGCGGCCCCGAGTTGCGCGCCCGGGTCGATGGGCTGAACGGCAACGGCGCTGCGGATGTGTTTGTGCTCGAGGCGCCTTCCGCTGCGTCGCCGGCCGCGCCCACGGACGTGCCCACGGCTGCACCCACTCCTGCACCTTCGGCGGCCGAGCTGGTGGCGTCCAACACCGAGCAGCTGTTCCAGGACTACGTCCGCGAGGTGGGGCCGGCCGGTCTGCAAGCCGTGGCCTACTCCGCAGGCCGGTTCGTCATCCGCACCGGCGGAACAAACGCTGCCGAATCCGAGCTTTCCCCGGCCCTCGACCAGCCGAGCGCGCCGACGATTACCGCGGCGCCAGGGAAGATCTCCGCGGCCAGCTTTGTGGCCCGCTATACCAACGTCCGACTCGAACAGGCGTTGCCGCTCACCACCGAAGCGGACGTTTACGGCGGGGAAGGCTACATCATTGACCGGCGGACGATTTGCTCGACCGGGTTCGGCGCGTTCAGCGCGGCGGGGCTGCCAGTGGTGCTGACAGCTGGTCACTGCGCCGAAGACGGTACGGCACGGGTGGCCGAACTCGAGCCGCCTGTCTCCGCCACAGCCGGCGGGTCGGCGCCGCTGCCCGGCACCCGCGCCCCGCTCGGCAGATTTGGCTTCAGCCAGTTCGGCGGGCCGCTCAACAGCTGGATCACGGGCAGTGAGCAGGTCCCCGGCAACGTGGGCACCGACATCGCCGTCGTCGAGTCACTCGACGGGGGAGTCAACGTGCAACCCGCCGCCACCACCTGGGCCAGCGCCGCCAACCCGGGCCCCTCAGCCGTGAAGATCATTGGCATGGTCGCACCGTTCCAGGGCCAGGAGGTGTGCCGGTCCGGCCGGACCACGGGATGGTCCTGCGGACAGGTGGAAGAAACCGGTGTCTACGTGGTGGGGGGAAGGACGGCCGCAGCGGAGGATCTGCGGGCCTTCCGCGGCTTTTTGTCCAAAAACGTCCAATCCAGCGGCGGCGACTCCGGCGGGCCCTGGATCAGCGGCAACTTCGCCGTCGGCACCCACTCGGCCGGCGAAACCTCCGGCGAGAACTTCGCGATCGCCACCACGCTGGAGGACGCCCTGACCGCATTCCCCACCGCCGTGGAGCTCCAGCTGTTCCTGAACAAACCCGAGCTTGTGGCGCCGGTGAGCCTGACAGTTAAGGCCGGGGAGGACATCACCGGCAGGGTTCTGGCAGCCCCGGCATCGGCCGTAGCCGCCAACTCAAAGGTCCGCATCACAGTTGCCAACCAAGCGCCAACGGAGGTCCCGGTCGACTCTGCCGGCAACTGGACGTTCCGGGCTCCGCTGCCGGCTGGGCAACTGGCCTTCTCGGCGGAGACCAAAAACGGCTTCAGCCATTCTGGACCCGCGTCCTTCACCGCCACCGTCTCACCGGCGCCCCTGCCTGCGCCTGGAATAACGACGCCGGCGGACGCCGCCCTGCCGGGCCTGGGCAGTGTTGCGGGAACGGGAATGCCCGGCGCCGTCGTGACGCTCTCCGGTGACGTGGCCGGGACCGGGACGGTGGCTTTGGACGGTCAATGGACCGTTCCGGTGGAGCGGCCGGCCTTCGGGAAAGTGACGGCGACCGCCACGCTCTCGTCCCCGGGTATTGCGGACAGCCCTTCATCCAGCAAAACTTTCACGGTCATTCCCCCCGCGCCTGCGGAAACCACTGTCCCGGACGGCTGGCACTTCAGCCAGGACTCGCTTCCCTCCTCGATTTCCGGAACGGGCGTTGACGGCGCCGACGTCATCGTCTCGATCGACGGGGCACCGGTGGGCGCTGCACAGGCCGGTGCCGGCGGCGCCGGGGCCGGGGCCCGGGCAGTGGTCCGGTCCTTGGTTCCGCACGTCCTCGTGGCAGGCGGGCGCTGGAGCGTCCCGTTCCCTTCAGGCCTCGCCGTGGGGCCGCACACGCTGTCCGTCACCCAATCGGTCGACGGCGTGGCCTCGGCCCCGCTGCTCGTAACGTTTGCCATTGATGCCCGGGCTGCAGTTCCACCGGCCCAGCCTGCCGTAATTCCACCGGCCCAGCCTGCCGTAATTCCACCAGCGCGGCCCATTGTGGTTCCGGCCGGCTCAGGCCAGTTGCCGGATACCGGTGCGGGGGTGCTGCTGCCGATGGCGGGCCTTGCCGGCGGCACAGTTTTGCTCGGCGTCGCCTTGTTGGCCATTGCCCGGCGTCGGACGGTGCGGTAGTCCGGCCGGAATCCCGGCCCCGGCGCCGGGGTGGTCCGCTTAGCCCCTGCGGTCCAGCAGCAGGTTGGTGATCCGCAGGGTACAAAGCCGCTCGCCGGCCGCGTTGGTGATCAGCACCTCGTGGGTAGTGACGGTGCCGCCCAAGTGGATGGGGGTGGCGGTGATGGTGATGAGTCCCTCGCGGGCCGACTTGTGGTGCGTTGCCGAGACGTCCACGCCGACGGCGGTCTTGCCGAGCGTGCTTGCGTGGATGACGGCAGCCCAGGAGCCCACCGCTTCGCCCACAGCCAGCGAAGCGCCGCCGTGCAGCAGCCCGAAGGACTGCCGGTTGCCCTCCACCGGCATGGTGGCCACGACCCGCTGGACGGATTCCTCGACGATCTTCACACCCATTTTTTCGTCGAGTTCCCCGAGGGTGATCTTCCATAGCTCGGTATTCCGGGGCTCGGGGGTCATAACGTCTCCTCTTTGGCCGGAAAGCCCAGGGCTCAGGCCGGTAAGTGCCGCCGCAGCTAGTGTGCGGCAGGCCTCATTCATGTACTGTGGACATATTACCGAACGGACGGTCAGTAATGCTGGCCGTGTTGATCTTGCCCCTGTTGGAAGGACCCGTCAACGATGACCACCACTGCAACTGCTCCGGAACCCACAGTAGACACTGTCGGGATCGTTCCCAGCTTCGTCCGGGATTCCTGGTGGACCCCCGACGCCGGCTCCGCAGCCGGCGCCGCGTCCGTCCTGGACGCCAGCACCGGTGAACTCCTCGCCAAGGTGAGCACCGAGGGACTCGACCTCGCCGCCGTCGTGGACTACGGGCGCACCACCGGCCAGGCGGAACTCGGCAAACTGACCTTCCACCAGCGCGCGCTCAAGCTCAAGGAACTCGCGCAGTACCTGAACGGCCGCCGCGAGGAATTCTATGCGCTCTCGGCCCAGACCGGCGCCACCAAGATCGACTCGATGGTCGACATCGACGGCGGCATCGGCGTGCTGTTCACCTTCGGCTCCAAGGGTCGGCGCGAACTTCCCAACTCCCAGGTCATCGTGGACGGGCCCATGGAGGTGCTGTCCAAGGACGGTTCCTTCGCCGGCGAACACATCTACACCCGCATTCCCGGCGTCGCCGTGCAGATCAACGCCTTCAACTTTCCGGTGTGGGGGATGCTCGAGAAACTTGCCCCGGCCTTCATCGCCGGCGTGCCCACGATCGTTAAGCCCGCCACCCCTACCGGTTACGTCACCGCTGCGGTGGTCAAGGCCATCATCGATTCCGGCATCCTGCCCAAGGGCTCGCTGCAGCTGATTTCCGGCTCGGTCCGCACCATTCTGGACCACCTCGACTACCGCGACATTGTGGCCTTCACCGGCTCCGCCTCCACCGCAAACACGCTTAAGTCCCACGCCAACGTGGTCAAGGGCGGAGTCCGCTTCACCTCGGAAACCGATTCCCTAAACGCCTCGATCCTGGGCCCGGATGCCGTCAAGGGCACGCCGGAATTCGACGCCTTCGTCAAGTCCCTCGTCACCGAGATGACGGCCAAGGCCGGCCAGAAGTGCACATCGATCCGCCGGGCCATCGTGCCGCAGACGCTGGTCCAGGACGTCGTTGCCGCCGTCGGGCAGCGGATCACCGAACGTGTGATCCTCGGCGACCCGCGCGCGGACGGCGTGACCATGGGCGCCCTGGCGTCCCTGGAACAGCTCGACGATGTGCGGGCAGCGGTCCAGTCAATGCTCGACGCCGGCGGCGAACTCGCCTACGGCACGCTCGATTCGCCGAAGGTCACCAGCGCTGACGGCACAGTCGGCGTCGTCGCCGATGGCGCGTTTATGTCCCCCGTGCTGCTGAGCTGGGCGGACCCGGAAGCCGAAGCGGTCCACTCGCTGGAAGCCTTCGGCCCGGTATCGTCCGTGATTGGCTACACGGACCTGGCCGACGCCGTCCGCCTCGCCGCCCGCGGCGGCGGCTCGCTCGTCGCCTCCGTTTGCACCAACGACCCCGGGGTTGCCCGCGAACTCGTCACCGGCATCGCCGCCCACCACGGCCGGGTGCACATGCTCAACCGTGAGGACGCCCGCAGTTCCACCGGCCACGGTTCGCCGGTCCCGCACCTGGTCCACGGCGGCCCGGGCCGGGCCGGCGGCGGCGAGGAGCTGGGCGGCATCCGCTCGGTCCTGCACCACATGCAGCGCACCGCCATTCAGGGCTCACCGAACATGCTGACCGCCGTCACGGGCGTCTGGCACACGGGGGCGGACCGGAACTTCACGCTCGAGACCGAAGGCCAGCACCCGTTCCGCAAGCACCTGAGCACCCTGCACATCGGTGACGCGATCCGCTCCGGGCTGCGCGAAGTGAGCCTTGAGGAGATCACGGAGTTCGCCAACTCCACCGGCGACACCTTTTACGCCCACACCAACGAGGAAGCAGCGGCGGCCAACCCGTTCTTCCCGGGCATCGTGGCGCACGGCTACCTGCTGCTGGCGTGGGGCGCCGGGCTGTTCGTGGAGCCCGCTCCGGGACCCGTGCTGGCCAACTATGGCCTGGAAAGCCTGCGCTTTATCACCCCGGTGGCGGCGGGCGATTCGATCCGGGTCACCCTGACCGCCAAGAAGATCACCCCGCGCGAGACCGACGGGTACGGCGAGGTGGCCTGGGACGCAGTCCTGACTAACCAGAACGACGAAATCGTGGCCACCTACGACGTCCTCACCCTCGTGGAGAAGTAGCCCTTCCGACGCTCCCTCACATCCTGCGGTTCCGGCTCCGACGCTCCCTCACTTCGCGGAGGGAGCGTCGGGTGTATTGCGGCCATAGCTGAGGGAGCGTCTGGGGGTTGGGGCGCGATTGGCAGGCTCTTTCCGCCCGGCGCCGGCGTAAAATATTCCGTGTAGGAGGTGGCGAAATGACTTTAATTCTCAACAAAGCCACAACAATCCTGCCAGTCGATGATGCACAGCGCGCCCACCGCTTTTATGCGGACACCCTGGGCCTGCCGCACCGTGGAGTGACAGGCGACGGAAGCGATCTCTTTGGCAGCGACGGCGGCCCCCTGCTGCAGTTGATGCCCGTCGGGGACGGAAAGCATTCCGAGCACACGACCCTGAGTTTTGAAGTCTCCGAGATCGAGCGGACCGTCCAGGAGATGGAAGCCAAGGGCGTCCAATTCCAGGACTACGACCTGCCGGAACTCAAGACCGACAATCACATCTGTACAACCGATTCGGAGAGGTGCGCCTGGTTCCTGGACACGGAGCACAACATCCTTTGCGTCCACGAGAACATCACGACGGCGGCTGACTACCAGCTCTGACGTGCAGGATCCCACCCAATAGCGTCCCGGCCCGCCGGGACGCTATTTTGTGCTCCGGCCGTCAACGTGCGTCCGGACCGTCCGGGCGGGACCACGGCGACACAGGGCGGGACTGGAGCACACCGTTGACCCTCAGATCGATCCGTTCGTTAAAGAAGCAGATGAGGCCGTGGATCTGGGCGGCATCCCGGAACCGCTCGTCATAGCTCCACGCAATATCGCGGCCGTGCGCCGAGTCCGGATAGCTCCAGTAGCTGGCCTGGCCCTTGTAAGGGCAGACGCTCCGCATGGTGCTCTCCCGCAGCAGCTCCAGCCTTACGTCCGCCGGCGGAATGTAATACCGCACCGGGAGCAGTGTTTCGTAGAGCAGTTGCGCGCCATTCGTTTCGGCCAGGGTTGCGCCGTCGAGCGCCACCTGCACCTCCGCGGACGAGGCGCGGATGTCAATGCGGTGGAACGGATCGCGCGGGTGGCCAATGATCTCCTCATCGTCCTCGAGCCAGTCGAAGGCCGCGAAATCGAGCAGCACGTAACCGGCAAGGTCCGGGTCCGCGGGCCGGAAGGCGGCCCTGGGAAAGGTAACAGCGGCAGTCACGACGTCGAGTTCCTCGCCGGCGCAGCTGTGATTGCCAAACGCTGTACCGGGGTCAAGGGAAGTCGGGGCTTCGCCCTGCCGCACGGCGAAGGGGTGCTCCTCTGCAACGGCCGCAGGCAGCGCCGGCGCGGCGAGTCCGCACAGAAGGTCCTGCTCCGGCACGGCATAGATCGGGGTGATCCGCCGCGGTTCCCAGATCAGCCAGGCCTGCCGCGTGTCGACGACGGCGGCCTGGTCGATGAGCGCGCGGATCCTCTTGGGGGGTGGGTTCGTAGCGCAGTTGGGGGAAAGTTCCCATCAGCACGCGGGATAGTTTGGTGGCCATCCTCCCAGCGTGGCCCCGGCGCCGGGCCCGGTCAATAGCTTCCGCCGGCATCCGTAGAAGCCGGGCTAGCGGGGAACCTGGAGGCCGTTGAAGGCCATCGTGATGACGTCGTCAGCGAGTTTTTCCGGTGAGAGGGAACCGCCGGGTTTGTACCACTCGACAATGGAGTTGATCGTGCCGAAGAGCAGCCGGGTGACGGTGCGGGGGTCGATGTCCTGGCGCAGCGAACCCTCATCTCGGGCAGCGGAGATCAGGGCCGCCACCTTGTGGTCGAACGTGCGCCGGCGTTCCATCGCGTTGCGCTCAATCTCGGTGTTGCCGCGCAGGCGCAGCAGCAGGGTGACGAACGGAAGCCGCTCCACAAGCACCGAAATGGTTTTGCGCAGGACGAATTCCAGCCGCGCTTCGGCGGTGCCGGACTGCGCTTTCGGCTGGTCCAGGATGGCTTCCAGGCCGCCGAGGGCGTGATCCAGCGCCAGCTTCAAAAGCTCGCCTTTGGACGGCACGTGGTGGTAAATCGCGGACTTGGAGATGCCCAGGTTTTCAGCAAGGATGCCCATTGAGGTGGCGTCGTAGCCATGGCGGTTAAAGACATCGACGGCGATCGTCAGCACTGACTGCTGGTCATAGCCGGGACGGCCGCGTTTGGTGCTGGTTGCTGTTGTGGGCATAGTCGTTAGTTTCTCACGATCGGTAGATCAGCCTGCCCGCCGGTCAGCCCTTAACGGGCGGGCCGGCGGGCTGGACGTGCTGTGGTCAGGCCTTGGGCCGCAGGTCGTAGATCCGGCGGAGCTTGCCGTTGGACCGTTCCAGGGAGCCGGGCTCGACGACGTCGACGGCGCAGGAAGACCCGACGTGGATCTTGATCTGTTGCTGCAGGACCTTGGACGCCGAGGCAACACCTTCGATCGTGACGGACTCGCGCCGTTCGATCCGGACGGTCAGCTGGTCCATCCGCTGGCCCTCGGGCCGGGTGAGTTCGAGCTGGAAATGCGGGCTCAACTCCGGGATCCGCAGCGCGATTTCCTCGATTTGGGAGGGGAACAGATTCACGCCGCGCAGGATGATCATGTCATCGCTGCGGCCGGTGATGCGGCCCATCCGGCGGTGCGCAGGGCGGGCGGTGCCCGGCAGCAGGCGGGTGAGGTCCTTGGTGCGGTACCGGATGATCGGCAACGCTTCCTTGGTAAGCGAGGTGAAGACCAGCTCGCCGTGTTCCCCGTCGCCCAGGACCACAGTGGGATCGAAGGCGTCGACGATTTCGGGGCGGAAGTGGTCCTCCCAGATGTGGCTGCCGTCCTGTGTTTCCACGGCCTCGCCGGCAACACCTGGCCCCATGACCTCGGAGAGCCCGTAGATGTCGCAGGCCTTGATGTTCATGGTGACTTCGAGCTCGTGGCGCATTTCCTCGGTCCACGGCTCGGCCCCCAGCACGGCGTATTTGAGCGAGGTGGAGGCCGGGTCGATGCCCTGTTTCATCATGGCGTCGGCGATGGTCAGCAGGTACGTCGGAGTGGCGAGGATGGCGTCGGGCTTGAAGTCCTGGATGAGGGTGATCTGGCGTTCGGTCTGGCCCCCCGAGATCGGGATCACCGTGCAGCCGAGGGCCTCGGCGCCGGCGTGGGCCCCCATGCCGCCGGTAAACAGGCCGTAGCCGTAGGCGTTGTGGACCTTCATGCCGGGGCGGACGCCGGAGGCTCGGAGCGAGCGGGCCACGAGCTTTGCCCAGTCGGCGAGGTCCTTTTTGGTGTAGCCGACGACTGTGGCGCGGCCGGTGGTGCCGGAACTGGCGTGGATCCGGGCTACCTCGTGCTGGGGCACGGCGAACATGCCGAAGGGGTACTCCAGGCGGAGGTCCTCCTTTGTGGTGAACGGGAACTTGCCCAGGTCGGAGAGCTCGCGGAGATCCGAGGGGTGGACGCCGGCCTCGTCGAACTTGCGCTTGTACAGGGGGACGCGGTCGTAGGCGTAGGCCACCGTGTGCTGCAGGCGGCTGAGCTGCAATGCCTCAAGCTCGTCCCGGGAAATGGTTTCTTCGCGGTCCAGGACGGCATCACTGGCGGGGGCGACGGTTTCTTGGGTCATCTTGGGGTTCCCTGTTTCTATTTCTTGGAGATGGTGCGGCTGCGGCCGCGGAACTCAGCGACGAGTTCGCCCGGGGGATGTCGGCGGGGAGCCTGCCCGGGACCGTAGCGGCGGGTGCCGGGCCGGCGGGTGCCGACTGCGGGGCCGAAGGCGCGCCCGGATCGACGGCGTAGATCTGGATGTCATAGAGGCCGCTGCGTCCGGTGCTGGCGCGGCGGTTGGCGACGGCGGTCAGCACCTGGCCGCGGAAGGCTGGCTTGAGGAAGTTGATATCGACGCCGGAGGCCACGGTGATGGTGCCCGTGTCGATCCCGGCTTCACCGGGTTCCGGGCTGGCCGGGTTGCAGGCCAGCGCGAAGGCCGTGTCACCGAAGGCGAAGATCATTCCGCCGTGGGCCATGCCGAATCCATTCAGCATTTCCTGCCGGAGCGTCATGCGGATCGTGGCGTGTCCGTCATCCAGTGCCACAACTTCTATGCCCATCCACTCTGAGGCGTAGTCGTCTTTAAGGATGGGGTGGGTGTCGCCGGAAATCGTCAGTTCAGCCATGCGTCATTGCCTCCAGCTTTATTTACCGAATGTTCATTAGGTAATCCCATCCGGGTACCTCCTGTCAAGAGCGGGCGGGCGTATGAAGCGCTTGGCAGCGGCCGCAGAACAGCCAACCGGCCGGCAAAATCCGCCCGGAACCCGAGCCTGGAAGCCGAGCCCGGAACCCGCGGCCCGGAAACGGGTACCGCGCCGGAAGAAAGTAGGCTGGGAGGGATGCAGCACCACTTCACAGCAAAGGGCGGATCATGGCCAAGGGGATATACGTCAGCGCGACCACGCCGGGTTCCGGGAAGTCGCTCGTAGCGCTGGGACTGGCGGACACGCTGCACCGCCATGCTGACCGCATCGGCTTCTTCAAGCCGGTGGTTCACGGCAACGACGCCGCGTCGGACCCGATGGTGGCGCTGATGAAGGCCCGGTTCGATCTGGACGACCAGCGCTGCCGCGGCGGCCTGACGTATGCCGAGGTCCGCGCGCTGCTGGCCGAGGGCAACCGTGCGGAGATCGACGCCCGCTGCGTCGAGATTTTCGCCGACATCTCGCGGAACTGCGACGTTGTGATCGTGGAGGGGACGGATCTCACCGGCCAGGACGCCGCCGTCGAATTCGACCTCAACGCCCGCCTCGCCAACAACCTCGCCGCCGCCGTCGTCGCCGTGGTGGGGGCTAAAGGCAGGACCATTGCGGAGGCGGCCGACGCCGTCGAGGTTGCCCGGAAGGAACTCCTTGCCGAACGCTGCTCGCTCCTGGCGATCATGGTGAACCGGGCCGACCCGGAGGACCTGGACGGCATTGCGGCCGCCGTCCGCCCGGGCGCCTCGGGCCGGCCCGTGTACGTCCTGCCAGAGCTGGAATCAATCGCCAGGCCCACCACCGGCGAGGTGGCCGCAGCCCTTGGCCTGGGCCAGGTAGCCGGACGGCCGGACCTGGAACGCGACGTGCACTCGGTCAAGGTGGCGGCCATGAACGTCGCCAACTTCCTGCACGTGCTCGACGACGGCGCCCTGGTGATCGTTCCCGGTGACCGCGCCGACGTGCTGGTCGCGTGCCTCGCGTCGTCGTTCTCCCCGGAGTTCCCGGTTCCGTCCGCGCTGATCCTGACCGGCGGGCTGTCTCCCGAGCCCACCATCTACTCGTTGCTGGCGCAGGCACCCTTCCCGATCTTTGCGGCCCCGGACGACACCTACGTCACCGCGAAGCGGGTCTCCGAGGTGCGCAGCGAGATCTGGTCGGGCCACCGCCGCAAGGTAGCCTCCGCCCTGGGCCTGTGGTCCAAACGGGTGGATGAGGCTGAATTGCTGGAACGGCTGCACCTGCCCCGGCCGGAGCGAATGACGCCGCTGCGGTTCCTGCACGACCTCATCGAACGGGCCCGGCTGCAGCGCCGGCACATTGTCCTGCCGGAGGGGACCGATGTGCGGATCCTGCGTGCGGCCGAGATCCTGCACCGGCGCGATGTCTGCGACCTCACGATTTTGGGCAACGAGTCGGCGGTGCGGGAGCTGGCGTCCACCCAGGGGATCGACCTCTCCGGCATAAGCATCGTGGACCCCGCGACCTCGGCGTTGCGCCAGCAGTTTGCCCAGGAGTACGCGCAGTTGCGTGCCCACAAGGGTGTGGACCTCGCCCGTGCCCTGGAGGCGATGCTGGACGGCAGCTACTTCGGGACCATGATGGTGCAGCTGGGTGTGGTCGACGGTATGGTGTCCGGTGCCGCGCACACCACAGCCCACACCATCCGTCCCGCCCTGGAGTTCGTCAAGACCCGCGAGGGCGTAAAGATTGTTTCCTCGGTGTTCCTGATGCTGATGCCGGACCGGGTCCTGGTCTACGGTGACTGTGCAGTCAATCCGGACCCGAACGCGGAGCAGTTGGCGGACATCGCACTGGCCTCAGCCGAGACCGCAGCCCAGTTCGGGGTGGAGCCGCGGGTGGCCATGCTCTCCTACTCCACCGGTGGCTCCGGCACCGGCGAGGCAGTGGACAAAGTCCGGCAGGCCACCGAACTTGTGAAGTCCCGCCGCCCGGACCTCGCCGTGGAAGGTCCCATCCAGTACGACGCGGCCGTGGACGCCGCGATCGCGCACTCCAAAATGCCCGGTTCGTCCGTCGCGGGGCAGGCCACCGTGTTCATCTTCCCGGACCTGAACACCGGTAACAACACCTACAAGGCGGTGCAGCAGTCTTCCGGGGCGGTCGCCGTCGGGCCAGTGCTGCAGGGACTCCGGAAGCCGGTGAACGACCTGTCCCGCGGCTGCACCGTGGAGGACATCGTAAACACGGTGGCCATCACGGCCATCCAGGCGCAGTCCGTGGAGCCCGCCGCGCAGCCGGCCCCCGCGGCTGCCCATGCGTAGTCAGCTGTTTTCCGGCTTTGCCGGGCTGTCAGGATCTTCCTGCTCGGCAGGTGCGTCGGCCAGGCCCGCCGGCGTGAGATCCAGGTCCGCCAGGTTTTCGGGGGCCTCGGCGGCTTTCCCGACTTCGGCGGCCTTAAGCTTCCCGGTGTCGTCGAGGGCCGGGTTCGCTCCCTCCACCCCGGTGGGATCCGGCGTGCCGGACCCGCTGTCCGGTTCGGCGCTGTCGTTCGGGGTTGCGTTCTCAGTCATGGAAATCCCTTCAGAAGTCGTCCAGATGGTCCGCCGACTCTAAGCCGCCGCCGCGGCTCTCCGCAACGGATGGCCGGCCGGGCAATTTATAGTGGTTTCCAGGGAGCGCTCCGACAGGCTCCGGCGTGATGCCCGTCCCGGCGCGCCCTTCGGGGTCAGCGCAGCAGCCAAGGCGTAGGAGGCCCCATGCTCGTGCTCGTTATCAACTCCGGCTCGTCGTCGCTGAAGTACCAGGTGCGCGACGTCGATGCAGGCAGTGTGCTTGCCGAAGGACTCGTCGAGGAGATCGGGATGGGCAACGGCGGCGGGGGCGACGGCCGGATCGAAGGCCCCCGGGACCACGCGGAGGCACTGGAGCGTGTGGATGCGAAGATCCACGCGGCCCTCGGCGGCCGGGCGCTCGACGCCGTCGGGCACCGGGTGGTGCACGGCGGGGAACGCTTCGCCGAGCCGGTCCTGGTTACCAACGAAATCATCCGCGCCATCGAGCGGTTTAATCCGCTGGCTCCGCTGCACAACCCGGCGAACGTGCTCGGCATCCGCGCGATCGCGAAGAAATGGCCGGACATACCGCAGGTGGCCGTGTTCGACACCGCGTTCCACCGCACCCTTCCGGAGTACGCCTGGCGCTACGCGGTGCCGGACGAGCTCTACAGCAACCATGGAATCCGCCGCTACGGCTTCCACGGCACCTCGCACGAATACGTCGCGCACCGGGCGGGGGCGCTGCTGGACATCCCGTCCGAGGAGTTCGACGCCGTCATTGCGCATCTGGGCAACGGCGCCTCGGTCGCGGCGATCCGCGGCGGACAGTCCATTGACACCTCCATGGGCTTCACGCCGCTGGAGGGACTGGTGATGGGTACCCGCTCCGGTGACCTGGACCCCTCCATCCTGGTCTTCCTGGGCCGGGCCGGGTGGTCCCCGGAGGATCTGGACGCCATGCTCAACCGGCAGTCCGGGCTCAAGGGCCTGGCCGGCAACAACGACATGCGCTCCGTGGTGGAGGCCGCCGGGGCCGGGGATGCCAAAGCGGCCATGGCCCTCGCCGTCGCCTCCTACCGGCTTGCCAAGTACATCGGCGGCTACCATGTGGCCGTCGGCGGGGCGAAGGCTCTTGTGTTCACGGCCGGGATTGGGGAAAACTCGCATCAGTTCCGTGCCCTGGTGGCGGAGCGGCTGGGCGCCCTGGGCGTTCAGCTCGACGCCGGCCTGAACCGCGAACGCTCCCGGGAGCCCCGGGTCATCTCCTCGACGTCCTCGGCCATTCCCGTGCTGGTAGTGCCCACCGATGAGGAGCGTGCCATCGCGGAGGCCACGGCCGCCGTCGTCTCCTCCTCGTCGCCTGCTTGGTGACCTCCCCAACTGACTCGCAGCAGGGGCCGTTTTGGGCGCCCATAACGGCCATAACTGCGAGTCAGTTGGGCGGGTAGCCTTGGGGCCATGACGGAACTGAATCTGCCTCTGCGCACCGAACGGCTGGTGCTGCGCCGCTTCCGGGCCGGGGACCTGGCCGCCTACCACGCCTACCATTCGCTGCCCGAAACCGCCAGGTTCCTGCCGGGGGAGGCGAAGAGCTACACCAAGTCCATGGAGTCCGTGGGCAAATACGCCAATTTCGTCTTCGAGCAGGAGGGCGACTGGATCTGCCTGGCCATCGAGGCTGCGGACTCGCCCGGTCTGCTCGGCGAGGTGGTGCTGAAGTGGTTGCCGGGCCGCGGTCAGGCGGAGATCGGCTGGAGCCTCGCCCCGGCGGCGCGGGGCCAAGGCATCGCAACCGAAGCGGCACAGGCGCTGCTGAGGCTTGGTTTCGAGCAGCTCGGCTTCCACCGGATCGATGCCAAGCTTGATGCCCTCAACGCGGCCTCCGCTGCGCTGTGCGAACGGCTCGGCATGCGGCTGGAAGCTACGGAGGTGGACAAGTGGCACTACAAGGGGCAGTGGGCCACGGAAGTCGTCTTCGCCATCCTCGCGGACGAATGGATGTCCCTGCGGGCGGCTGGGCCCTCAACGTACTGACGAAGAGGGCAGGTTGGGGAGTCCCCCAACCTGCCCCTCCTACTTCAGTCCGGCGCCCGGGAGGAGCTTCGTGGCGGCCAGGGAGTCGGCAACGAAAGCGTAGTCCCATGCTCGTTCCTTCCACTGCACGTAGCGGCCCGACGCTCCGCCGTGGCCGCCCTCCATCTCGATCTTCATCACGATCGGCTCGCTGCCGGTGTTGAGTTCGCGCAGCCGCTGCACCCATTTCGCGGGCTCCACATAGAGCACCCGCGTGTCATTAAACGAGGTGACCGCCGCGATCTTGGGATAGTCCACCGCACGGACATTTTCGTAGGGCGTGTAGGACTTCATGTACGCGTAGACCTCGGGGTCCGTGATCGGGTTGCCCCATTCCTCCCATTCCAGTGCGGAGAGCGGCAACTCCGGGTCCAGGATGGTAGTCAAGGCGTCCACGAACGGAACGGCCGCGACGATCGCAGCGTACTTCTCCGGCGCCAGGTTGGCGATGGCGCCCATCAGCAGGCCGCCGGCGGAGCCCCCATCGCCGCGATCCGTGCCGGGTCCACCCAGCCGGACGCTGCCAGCCAGTCAGTGGCCGCGATGAAGTCCGTAAAGGTGTTCTTTTTCTGCAGCTTCTTGCCGTCGTC
Organism: Arthrobacter sp. H16F315; assembly: GCF_024124825.1. Lineage (GTDB taxonomy): Bacteria > Actinomycetota > Actinomycetes > Actinomycetales > Micrococcaceae > Arthrobacter. The sequence goes on from NZ_JAMXSS010000002.1 coordinate 1,489,464, forward strand.
ATACCAGTGCCGGCCCAGTTCCCCGCCGCCGCGGACGTGCGCGATTACAAAGACGATGCCCCGGTCCAACAGGGAGAGCCGGGGGATGCCGAAGCCGGGGTCCATGCTCATCTCGTAGGATCCGTAGCCGTAGACCAGGCCGGCCGCCGTCGAATCCTGCTGCACGGAAGCGTGGCGCAGCACTGACAGCGGGATCCTGGTCCCGTCCGGAGCCACCGCCCATTCGCGGGTGGCAACGTAGTCCGCGGCGTTGTAGCCGCCCAGGACCGGGCTTTCCTTGCGCAGCAGGAGTACGCCTGCGGGCTGTTCCGCGGTGGGCAGGACAAAGTCGTAGACCCGGGACGGCGTGAAATACGAGGTGTAGCCCATCCGGATGACGGGGGCCTCGTAGTCCGAACCGGCAACCCCCGCGGTATAGAGCTCTTCCTCGAAGCCGGGTTCCACCGCCGCGCCCTGCTCCGGCGTTCCGAGCCCGGCCAGCGGCAGTACCTGCACCCGCTCAATCGTGTCCTTGCGGACGGAGACCACCAGGTGCGTGGACGTGACGCCGGCACCGTTGACCCGCACCTCGTCGGAATGCTCGACGACTGTGGTCCAGGCCTGCTCGGCGAGCGGCTTGGCAAGTTCGGCCGGATCCACCAGCGAGACCATGGAATTGATGGCGTCCCGGTTGTGGGTGAGCAGGATGGTTTCGGCACCGGCCAGCAGGAAGGGTTCGGCCTCGTAGAGGATGCGTTCGTCCCGGGAGATTACCGTGCTGAGCCCGGCCTCGGGCGCGTCGAAGCGCAGCAGCCGGGTTTCGCTGAACTCTGAGCAGCCGATACCCAGCACCAGATGGCGCCGGTCGGCGGAGAGCTCGAAGCCCAGCCACATGGCGACGTCGTCCTCCTGGTAGATGACTTTGTCCGATGTGACGGGTGTGCCGAGCACATGCGACTTCACCTGGTACGGCCGCCAGGAATCGTCAGTCACGGTGTAGAAGATCCGGGTGCCGTCGGGGGAGAAGGAAATGCCGTAGAAAATGTTCTCGATCAGATCGGGGAGCAGCTCCCCGGTTTGCAGGTCCTTGATGCGCAGCGTGAACCGCTCGTCCCCGGCGTTGTCCACCGCGTAGGCGTAGAGATTCCCGTCAAGGGTCACTGCGGCCCCGCCGACGGCGAAGAACGGCTGGCCCGCGGCTTCGGCGTTGCCGTCCAGCAGGACTTCCTCGCCCGGAATGTCGACGCCGACCTCGACGGCGGGGGAGTCCAGTCAGCGACGCGGTCCCCGGTGTCCTGGGCCCGTACCCGGCACTGGATGCCGTACTCCTGGCCCTCCACCGAACGGGTGTAATACCACCAGCCGTCCTTGCGGTTGGGGACGGAGAGGTCCGTCTCCTGGGTGCGGCCCTTGATCTCGGCGAAGATGGCCCTGCGCAGCGGTTCCTGGTGGGCAGTCACGGCCTCCTGGTAATCGTTCTCAGCCTGGAGCAGTTCCACGACCTCGGTGGATTCCTTGTTTCGCAGCCACTCATAGTTGTCCTCGAAGGCATCGCCGTGGCGGGTACGGACGGCGGGGACTTTTTTGGCAACGGGGGCTTGCGGGGACGGCTGCGCCGGAGTCGTGGTCATGGCTCCAATCTACCGTCCGGCGGCACTGTCACTGCTGCGGCCCCGTTACTGCGGCGGGTGCCTCAGTTCCCGTTCTGAAGATTGTTGGCGGCAATGTACTCGGGCAGGGTCCCGGAGGCCAGTGCGGCCGAGACGGCGGCCGTTGCAGTGGGGTCCTGCAGGACGATGGATTGGCCGTCACTGCTGGTTCCAACGCCGGCGGTGGGCAGGGTAAAGAACACACCGTTGCCGGGTGCCGTGCTTCGCAGGCTGGAGGCGAGCCGCTCCAGCGCTTCCAGCGTGAGTCCCGGGTCGACGGTGATGTGCGGGAGGACCGTCGCCACGAGTTGCTTCACGGTGTTGGCGTCCGAGAGCCCGCCTTCGGCCGCCATTTTGGCCAGCACGGCCTTCAGGAACGTCTGCTGGTTCCGGACCCTCTGGTAGTCGCCGTCGGCGAAGGCATGGCGCTCGCGGACAAAGGCCAGGGCCTGCGGTCCGTTCAGTCTGTTCACACCCGCAGGAAAGTTCACGAAGTCGTCGATGGTGCCGGTGAAGGGCTGCTTGATGTCGACGTCGACGCCGCCGAGGGCGTCCGTCAGGGCTGCGAAACCCTGGAAATCCAGCATAAGGCTGTGGTCCACGTGCTGGCCCAGCAGGGATTCCACCGTCTGTGTCATCAGCGGCACCCCGCCCAGTTCGAGTCCGGCGTTGATCTTTGCTGCCCCGTAGCCCGGGATATCGACCCAGAGGTCGCGCATGATGGAGATGCCGTAGACACTTTGCCGGTCGGCCGGGAGGTGGATAAAGACCAGCGCGTCACCGCGCTGGTCCGAGGCGGCGCCGGAGGCCGCGATGGCCCGCTCGTTCACCCGGCTGTCGCTGCCGATCAGCAGGATGTTCAGCGCGGCGGGCGGCGGATCCGGTGTCGGGGTTGGGGTGGCGGCGGGCGATTGCTGCGCTGCTGGGGACGTTTGCACCGGGGCCGCGGTTTCGGTGCGGGGCCTGTTCAGGAGCAGCGCTGCGACGGCGACGGCGAGGACCGCCAGGCCGGCAATGAGGGCGATGATAATTGTCCGGCGCCGATGCGCCACGCCCGGTGCCGTGGCTTTGGCTGCTTCTGCCGGTTCCGGCTCCGTTCCCATGGCCGGACACTACCACCGTAAGCGATCGACCGGGAGCAACCGACCGCACCGTGGCGCCGTGGGCTGCCGGGGTCAGCCGCGCTGCCGGGCGAACCGCAGGATGGTGCGGATGGCCGGGGAAAGTTCATCCTCCATTTGGCGGTAGATTTCCGGCCCGCGCCGGTAGGGGTCCACCACGTCATTGTCGGCCGGTTCCGCGGCTTGCGCGAGATGCCGGACAGCGGCCGCGCGGGCCGGTAGATCACGCCAGAACGCGGCTGTGTCGCCTGCCGGGGCAGGGATGCCGCGGTCCTCGAGGGCTTCGAGCATCCGGGCAAATTCGCGGATGGTGAAGGTGCGCTTTAGCAGGGAGGCGTCCAGATGGATGACTTCGCCGCGGTGCTGTGCCGACATCGCCAGCACCAGATCTGCTTGCCGCAGGATCTCCGGGGTCAGCTGACGGGCCGCGAACCCGTCCGGCGTCCCGCCGTAGCTTGTGATGATGTCTTGGGACAGCGGCTGGATCGGATCGCCTGCCATGGCCCGAGTTCCAGCGCTCCGCACCTCAAAAGCCCCGGGCTGCACCTGGTTCAGGCCGGTTTGGAGCAGGCGTTCGGCAACGGGGGACCGGCAGATGTTGCCGGTGCACACGGTAAGGATCCGAATGGGTACCGACGGCGAACCATCGCTAGTTTCCGGCTCCGAGGCCTTGGGCAGCAACATAGTCTCCGAGTCTATCGTTGCTGAGGGCGGCCTTGATCTCCTCGATGGCGGACGGATCAGGCAGGACAATTGACTGCCCGTCTGCCGACGTGCCGGTCCCGGCCGTGGGCAGGGTAAACATGGCGATGTCCTGGCGGTGGACGTCCCGGAGGCTGACGGCCAGGCGGCCGGCTTCGACCAGGTCCAGGGCAGGCGCCACGCTCACGAAGGGGGCGACGGCGCTCAGCGCGTGTTCGAGGGTAAGCGGGCGTTGGACGGTGCCGGCGTCCAGGGTTTTGCCGATGACGGCGGCCAGGAGCAACTGCTGGTTGCGTACCCGCTGGTAGTCGCCGTCGGCGAAGGCATAACGCTCGCGGACAAAAGCCAGGGCTCGGGCGCCATCGAGGGTGTTCGGGCCCGCATTAAAGACATATTCGCTCTTGGCCCTCGTCCCGGTGAACGGCACCTTGACGTCCACGGTGACCCCGCCAATGGCGTCGACGAGTCCCTGGAATCCTTCAAAGTCAATCCGTACCACTTGATCGATCCGCTGCTGCAGCAAGGACTCCACTGTCTGCACCACCAAGGGGACGCCGCCGAAAGCCAGGGCGGCATTGATCTTGGCTTCGCCGTGCCCGGGGATGGTCGTCCAGAGGTCGCGCATGATCGAAATGCTGTAGATATGGGCGCGGTCAGCCGGGATATGAACCAGCATCAGCGTGTCGGAGCGTTGGTTCGAGGGTGCTCCGGCTGCCGCCTCGGCAGCCGCGCCGCCGGAAGCATCGCGGCTGTCGCTGCCCATCACCAGGATATTTATCGGTTTTGCGGACCCGGCCGGCACCGCCTGGGCCCGGACCCGGACGGCCTCCGCCGGGAACGCGTTTTTGATCTCCCGGGTCTGGGATGCGAAAATCTGGGCCATCGAAAAGACGTAGGCTCCCATCGAACCGGGGACCGCGAGCACAAGGGCCAGCAGCACGCCCAGCAGGATCCGGCGGCCGCGTTTGCCGTGTGCTGTCCTGGCCGCCCGGTCGCGGCGCGCCGCCCCCGGCGGCGTTCCGTTTCCTGACGATTCCTTCCGATCCACTTCCCCGTGATTCGACATAAGAGTCTCCTGAGTTCGGTGCAGCGTCCGGCGGAGAGCGCCGGGAGACCTCGCTGCAGTCGATGGTGCAGACGGTACGCTCCGGAACTTGGGTTTTCCTGCAGTCGTGGTGGAGCTCCAGTGCTTGACGCATCTCCAGCCTTCCGCATATCCTGAACGAACGGTCGGTAATTATTTATCGGAAAATGCATAGGAGCAACCATGGCATCGCAGACCCTGCAGTCAGTGCCCGGAGAGCCGGCACCGGCACGGCACGAACAGAGCCTCGAAGATGTGGCCCGGCGCAACGCTGAAGGCCAGGCTTACTTTGACAAGGTTATGGCGGACGATTCGCGGATCGAACCCCGCGACTGGATGCCCCCGGCATACCGGAAAACCCTGCTGCGCCAGATCTCGCAGCACGCGCACTCCGAGATCATCGGTATGCAGCCGGAAGCCAACTGGATTTCCCGTGCCCCCAGCCTCAAGCGCAAGGCCATCCTGATGGCCAAGGTCCAGGACGAGGCCGGCCACGGGCTGTACCTGTACTCCGCCGCCGAAACCTTGGGCCAGCCGCGCGATCAGATGATGCAGGACCTGATGGACGGCAAGGCCAAGTACTCCTCCATTTTCAACTACCCTGCCCGCACCTGGGCGGACATGGGCGCCATCGGTTGGATGGTCGACGGCGCCGCGATCGCCAACCAGGTGCCGCTGTGCCGCGCCTCCTTCGGCCCGTACGGCCGCGCCATGGTCCGCGTCTGCAAGGAAGAGTCCTTCCATCAGCGCCAGGGCTTCGAGATCCTGCTGGAGCTCTCGCACGGCACGCCCGAGCAGAAGCAGATGGCCCAGGACGCCGTGAACCGCTGGTATGCCCCGGCCCTGATGATGTTTGGCCCGCCGGATGACGATTCGCCGAACTCCAAGCAGTCCATGGCGTGGAACATTAAGCGCTTCAGCAACGATGAACTGCGCAACCGCTTCGTCGGCATGATGATGGAGCAGGTCAAGGTCCTGGAACTCACCCTGCCGGACAAAGACATCCGGTTCAATGAGGACACCAAAAAATGGGAGCACGGCCCCCTGGACTGGGATGAATTCCACGAAGTCCTCGCCGGCCGCGGCCCCTGCAACGCCCAGCGCCTGGAGCGGCGCCGCGAAGCACACAACGAGGGCACCTGGGTGCGCGAAGCCGCCGCAGCGTACGCGGAAAAGCAGAGCCGCAAGCAAGCAGAGAAGGAATCCGCAGCATGATCCCCAACGACTCCCCCGCCTCGCAGGCCACCAGCCACGAATCGCACGCAGGCAACGTCTGGCCCATCTGGGAGGTTTTTGTCCGCTCCAGCCGCGGCCTCTCCCACGTCCACGCCGGGTCCCTGCACGCGCCGGACGCCGCCATGGCGCTGCGCAACGCCCGAGACCTCTACACCCGCCGCAACGAGGGGGTGTCCATCTGGGTTGTCCCGGCGGACGCGATCGCCTCGTCCGATCCTGACGCCAAGGGCTCCTTTTTCGAGTCTCCCCAGGGCAAGGACTACCGGCACGCGACGTACTACACCAAGAGCGAGGGCGTGAAGCACCTGTGAGCATCTCACCTGAAACTGCCGCAGCGGCAGCACCCGCAGCAGCGGAAACGGCCGGTCACGGGGACATCTCCGTCGGCGTCAATGGCTCCGGCAACAGTGGCGAGGCCACGGCCAGCGCCACCCGGATCACCCCCGGCAACGCCCTCCGTCCGGAGGACATCGCCCTTGCCGTAAGCCAGGGAACCGCGAAGCCGAGCGCTGACGCCGCCGAGTTCGCCCTGCGGCTGGGCGATGACGCCCTGGTCCTCGCGCAGCGGCTGGGCCACTGGATCTCCCGCGCCCCGGAGCTTGAGGAAGACATCGCCCTGGGCAACATCGCCCTGGACCAGCTGGGGCACGCCCGGTCCTTCCTCAGCTATGCCGGCGGATTAGACGGTCGAAGCGAAGATGACCTCGCCTACTTTCGCCGCGAGCCGGAGTTCCGGTCCGTCGAAATCTTTGAACTTCCGAATGGCGACTTTGCCGTCACCATCGCCCGCCAGTTCGTGGTCAGCTACTACCAGTTCGAGCTTTACCGCCGGCTGGCCGCCTCCACCGACGCCACCCTGGCCGGGATCGCCGCCAAAGCGGTCAAGGAAGTGGATTATCACCGCGACCACAGCGCCCAGTGGGTGCTGCGCCTGGCCCAGGGCACTGACGAGTCCCGCGCGAAGATGATCCACGCCTTCAATGTCATCTGGCCCTACGTCGACGAGCTCTTCCGCGACGACGAACTCACCGCCCGCCTCGCCGGGTCCGGTGCCGCCGTCGAGCCCTCCAGCCTGCGCGCCGATTTCGACCGCCTTACCGGCGAGGTCCTGGCCGCAGCCGAACTGGACGTTCCCGCGGTTCAGCCGGCCCCCGGCGGCGGACGCCGGGGACTGCACTCCGAACATCTCGGCTACCTCCTAGCCGAGATGCAGGTACTCGCCCGCGAGTACCCCGGGGCAAGCTGGTAACCACGATGGACATGTACGTCAGCCACCCCACGGCAGCCGACGGCCGAGCTGCGGCCCCGAGGACTCCCGAGCAGAAGGCCTGGGAACTCGCGGCCACGGTCTGCGACCCGGAAATCCCGGTCCTGACGATCGAGGACCTGGGGATCCTGCGCAACGTCAGGATCTACGACGACGGCGGGATGGTCCCCGCCGTGCAGGTCACGATCACGCCGACCTACTCGGGCTGCCCCGCCATGGACGCCATCCGCGATGACCTCACGGCGGCTTTCAAACGTGAAGGCTACCCCAGCGTCAACGTCGAAATGGTCCTCTCCCCGGCATGGAGTACTGACTGGATGAGCGAGGCCGGCAAAGCCAAGCTGCAGGAGTACGGCATCGCGCCGCCGTCGGGCCACTCTGCCGCCCTCCGGCACGCCGGCCCGGTCCGGTTGTCCCTCGCCGTCAAGTGCCCGCAGTGTTCGTCGCTGAACACCAAGGAACTCACCCGCTTCGGTTCCACCTCCTGCAAGGCGCTGTACGTCTGCCAGGACTGCAAGGAACCCTTCGACTACTTCAAAGTCATCTAAGGAAACGCCATGATTGTTCTCCGACAGACCGCCGCTGAAACGGCCGCAGCCACCGGCCGCCGTCGTGCGTCCTTCCACCCGCTGGCCGTGGATGAGGTCCGCCGGCTCACCGATGATGCGATCGAGGTGACCTTCGGCGTTCCGGCCGAGCTCGCGGGCCAGTTCGATTACCTCCCGGGCCAGTACGTTGCCCTGCGCACCACCCTCCCGGATGAGTCCGGCGAGCCGAAGGAAGTCCGGCGCAGCTACTCGATCTGCGCCGAGCCGAGGAGCTTTGCGGACGGCAGCAGCGAAATCCGGGTCGCGATCAAGAAGGACCTGGGCGGGCAGTTCTCCACCTGGGCGAACGCCGAGCTCACGGCCGGGGACGTGCTGGACGTGATGAGCCCGATGGGTGCGTTTGTGTCCCGGCACGGCCGGGACGGCAAAGAGCAGAACCTGATGAACTCGATGAACCATCCGGAGGACATGGCCAGCGAGCTGGCGGGGGAGCCCGGCTCATTCGTCGCGATCGCCGCCGGTTCCGGGATTACCCCGGTAATCGCGATTGCCCGCACGCTGCTCGCCGCACACCCCGAAACCCGCTTTGACCTTGTCTATGCCAACAAGGCCGCGATGGATGTGATGTTCCTGGAGGAACTCGCCGACCTGAAGGACAAGTACCCGGCCCGGCTCGCGTTGCACCACGTGCTCTCCCGGGAACAGCGGATCGCCCCGCTGCTGAGCGGCCGGATCGACGCGGAAAAGCTGCAGGCCCTGCTGGGGACCGCCATCCACGCCGAGGACGTCGACGAGTGGTTCCTGTGCGGCCCGTTCGAACTCGTCCAACTCTGCCGGGATACCCTGGCCGAGCGCGGCGTCAACCCGGAACAGGTCCGTTTCGAACTGTTCAGCACCGGTAAGCCGGACCGCCCCGAAGGCAATGCCGGCCGCCCGGTGATTGTGGACGAATCCCAGTCCACGTACAAGATCACCTTCAAGCTGGACGGCCTCCAGGGCGAGGTGGCCAGCCCGACCCACGCCCGTGAATCCGTCCTGAACGCGGCGCTCCGCGTCCGCCCGGACGTACCGTTCGCGTGTGCCGGCGGCGTCTGTGGAACCTGCCGTGCCAAAGTGGTCACCGGTGCCGTCACAATGGATGAGAATTACGCGCTGGAACAGGACGAACTGGACAAGGGCTACGTGCTCACCTGCCAATCCCACCCCACGACGCCGGAAGTCACCGTCGACTTCGACGTCTAACGGACCAACCCCGACTCCCGCCCCGACCCCAGGAGCCCCATGATTTCCCTCTCCATCGCCGACGGCATCGCCGAGATCGTCCTGAACGCCCCCTACAAGCTCAACGCGCTGGACGAGCAGGCGCTGCGGGATCTGTCACAGGCGTACGACGACGCCGCTGCCGCAGCCGCCCGCGGAGAGGTGCGTGCGCTGCTCCTGAGGGGAGAGGGACGGGCCTTCTGCGCGGGCCGGGACATCGCCGGCGTGACGCCGGAAACGGATGACGTCCAGGGCTATCTCGGCGGGTTGCTGCAGCCGCTCCTGAAGAAGATGTCCGCCTTTCCGGCGCCCACCTTCGCGGCAGCCCAAGGAGCCTGCCTGGGGGTAGGACTGGGCCTGCTGCTGGCCACTGACGTGGTGTATGTGGCGGAGAACGCCAAGTTCGGCTCCCCGTTCGCCAACCTCGGTGCCACCCTCGATTCGGGTGGCCACTGGTACTTCACCGAACGCCTCGGTATGCACCGGACGCTGGACCTGATTTATACGGCGGAGCTGATGAGCGGTGCTGACGCCGTGGCGCAGGGAATGTTCTCCCGGGCCATGCCCGCAGCTGGCCTCCTGGCGGACACCCGCGCCATCGTGGCGAAGGCCGCCACAGGCGCTACCAGTGCCTTCACCGCCAGCAAGGACCTCGTGGCGCACATCCGGGACCAGCGGCTGGGCCTGTGGGAGTCCATGGCAGAGGAAAACGCCGAGCAGGCACGGCTCTGCAACACCACGGACTACGCTGAGGGGTTCCTGGCGTTCCAGGAGAAGCGGACGCCGGTTTTCAAGGGGTAAAAACGACTGTCGCCGGGCGACAGGCCCGGCTGCTTCGCTTTTATCGAAGCCATTCTCATTTCGAAGGTGTCCTTGTAGGGTTCGGTTATGACTTTGGGGAAACCGGTAACTAAGGCTGTCATTCCTGCCGCCGGACTGGGAACACGCTTCCTGCCCGCCACCAAAGCCATGCCGAAGGAAATGCTCCCGGTAGTCGACCAGCCGGCCATCCAGTACGTCGTGGAGGAAGCCGTCCGCGCCGGACTGACGGACCTGCTGATGATTACCGGCCGGCAGAAGCGCGCCCTCGAGGACCACTTTGACCGGGAGCCCAGCCTGGAACGTGCCCTGGAACTCAAGGGTGACCATGAGAAACTCGCGGCCGTCCAGCACGCATCCGCCCTGGGGCCGCTTTACTATGTGCGCCAGGGAGACCCGCGGGGACTCGGCCATGCCGTCCTGTGTGCCCGTCAGCATATCGGCGCGGAGCCCTTCGCTGTGCTGCTGGGCGATGATTTGATTGACGAACGCGATGAGTTGCTGAGCACCATGATCGAGGTGCAGGCCCGGGCGGGTGGCTCGGTGGTTGCCCTGATCGAGGTGGACCCCGCCGAAATCAGCGCTTACGGCTGCGCAGACGTCTCGGTCATCGCCGGCGAAGACCATGTGCGGGTTAACCGGCTGGTGGAAAAACCCTCGATCGCCGATGCGCCCTCCAACCTTGCCGTGATCGGCCGCTACGTCCTGCACCCGGCGGTGTTTGACGTGCTGGAGGAAACAGGACCCGGCCGCGGCGGAGAAATCCAGCTCACGGACGCACTGCAGACGTTGGCCACCTCAAGCTGCGAGGGCGGCGGGGTCAGCGGAGTGGTCTTTAAGGGCCGCCGCTATGACACCGGCGACAAGCTCAGCTACCTGAAGGCGGTCATCTCGATTGCCTCGGAACGGGTCGAATTCGGCGAGGAGCTCAAAGCCTGGATGAAGGCCTTCGTTAACTGAAACCGCGTCAACTGAAACCGCGACGCCAGGCTAGCGCGTATCGACATCCTCAAACACCAGGAACGTCTGGGTGTCCAGCACCCCTGGCATGGACTGCAGCTGGTCGAAGATCACCCGGCGCAGATCGATGTTGTCCACGGCGCGCACCAGCAGGATGACATCGAAGTCGCCACCCACCAGGGCGATGTGATGCACCTCTGGAATGGCGCGCAGCAGTTCCCGCAGTTCCCGCCAGGAATGCTGGCGGACCTTCAGGGTGACGTAGGCCGAGGACTTCAGGCCGGCCTTAATCGGATCGACCAGTGCCGTGAACTTGGTCAGCACACCCTCGCCGGTCAGCCTGGCGATCCGTGTGTAGGCGTGGGCCCGGGAGATGTGGACATTCTCCGCGACCTGCGTGACGGACATCCGCCCGTCCCTGGTCAGTTCCGCGATGATGTTCCGGTCCACATCATCCAAGGGCACCGCGGCCTGGTCCGCCCCGTCCTCTGCCATTTGTCCACAACCCCCGCCGGTAATCCAGCTCACATCTACGATTTGTCTTCTAGAGTAAGGCAATTCTCTGGACTTCTCCACGATTTCCGCGAGAGCTGGATACGAAACATCGCCCAGCCCCATACTTGGAGTGAATAGTGGCTACAGAAGGACGGACCAATGACGATCTCCGCAGACCACCCTGCGCAGCCCGCAGCGCAGGACCAGATGGCAGGCGCGGCCAATGAGGCCGTGCGCAAGTTCGGCATCACGGTCGAGGACTACATGCTGCCCGCCCGGCACCAGATCCAAATGGTGGGTCCGGACGGCACACTGAACCCCCACACCGAGCAAGGCACCCAGCCCGGCCACGAGTACAGCCTGCCCGGCGAGGCGGAACTGATGGCCGCTTACGAGCAGCTCGTCGTCGGGCGCCGCGTCAACGATCAGAACTCAGCCCTCGTCCGGCAGGGCAGGATGGCGGTCTACCCCTCCAGCCACGGCCAGGAGGCCTGCCAGGTCGCAGCGGCACTCTGCCTGTCCGACGGCGACTGGATGTTCCCCACCTATCGTGACTCCGTGGCCGTGATGGCACGCGGTGTGGATCCCGTCCAGACCATGACGCTGTTCCGCGGCGACTGGCACGGCGGCTACAACCCCGCCGAGCACAAGGTCGGGATCCAGTGCACCCCGCTGACCACCCAGCTCCTGCACGGCGTCGGCGTCGCCCACGCCGCCAAACTCCGCGGCGAGGACACCGTTGTCCTGGCCATGTGCGGGGACGGCGCCACCAGCGAAGGCGACTTCCACGAGGCACTGAACTTCGCGGCCGTCTTCCACCTGCCGGTTGTGTTCTTCGTCCAGAACAACCAGTACGCGATCTCCGTGCCGCTCGCGCACCAGTCGGTCGCACCGTCGCTCGCCCACAAGGCCGTGGGTTACGGGATGGCCGGCGAACGGGTGGACGGCAACGACATCGTGGCCCTCCTCGCGGTGCTGGGCCGGGCGGTCAAGCTGGCCCGGGAAGGCTCCGGACCGCTGCTTGTCGAGGCCCACACGTACCGGATGCAGGCCCACACCAACGCCGACGACGCCACCCGCTACCGGCAGGACAGCGAGGTCGCCGAATGGGTGGCGAAAGACCCGCTGAGCCGGATGAAGACCTACCTGACGGACCGGGGACTGCTCGATGACGGCCGCACCGCCGCGATCGCAGAGAAGGCCGAAGCCGTTGCCACGCAGCTGCGCGAAGGACTCAGCGAGGAGGTCCCCGTCGATCCGCAGGACCTGTTCAAATACGTCTTCTCTACTCCCACTCCCCAGTTGAAGGAGCAGTCCGCAATGCTCGCCGACGAACTCGCCCGGGACGCCGCATCAACGACGGAGGCCGCGAAATGAGCCCCACCATCACCACCTCGTCCGAGGCGAACGGCAACGTCAGCGCCGCGACCGCTCAGGCCGCGGCAGCGGCAGCCGCCAAGGCAGCGGTCAAGGCCGAGCAGACCGGCCCGCAGACCATTACCCTGGCCAAGGCCCTGAATGCCGCCATGGCCGACGCCATGCACGCCGACCCCTCGGTCCTGGTCTTCGGCGAGGACGTTGGTATGCTCGGCGGCGTCTTCCGCATCACCGACGGCCTGACCAAAACCTTCGGCAAGAGCCGCTGCTTCGACACCCCGCTGGCCGAGTCCGGCATTGTCGGCATGGCCGTGGGTATGGCGATGAACGGCATGCGCCCGGTCATCGAGATGCAGTTCGACGCCTTCGCCTACCCGGCGTTCGAACAGATCGTCAGCCACGTGGCCAAGATGCACAACCGCACCAAGGGCGGCGTGAAGCTGCCCATGGTCATCCGGGTTCCCTACGCCGGCGGCATCGGGGGAGTGGAGCACCACTGCGACTCCTCCGAGGCCTACTACGCCCACACCGCCGGGCTTAAGGTCTTCACCCCGGCCACTGTGGCGGACGGCTACCGGATGCTCCGCGAGGCCATCGATTCCGATGACCCGGTGATGTTTATGGAGCCGAAGAAGCTCTACTGGTCCAAGGACCAGGTGGACCTGGACGCGCTCCGGGCCGAACATGCCGCGAACACCGAACGCGGCACGTCCTCGGAAGGCCGCGCCGCCGTCGCCCGCCCCGGCACCGACGCGACGCTGATCGCGTATGGACCGTCCGTCCCGACGGCGCTGGCTGCTGCTGCCGCCGCCGCCGAGGAAGGCCGCTCGCTGGAAGTGATCGACGTCCGCTCGATTGTGCCCTTCGACGACGAGACGGTCTGCGCCTCGGTCCGCAAGACCGGCCGCGCGGTGGTTATCGCCGAAGCGCACGGCTTCGCCTCGGTGGCCTCCGAGATCGTTGCCCGGGTCCAGGAACGCTGTTTCCACCACCTCGCCGCGCCGATCCGCCGGGTCACGGGCTTTGATGTGCCGTACCCGGCACCCAAGCTCGAGCACTACTACCTGCCCGGCGTGGACCGTATCCTCGACGCCGTTGACGACCTCCAGTGGGAGAACTGACCATGAGCGAACCGAAAGTATTCCTCCTCCCGGACCTTGGTGAGGGCCTCACCGAAGCCGAACTGGTCAGCTGGCTCGTGAAGGTGGGCGACGAAATCCGCGTCGACCAGCCGATCGCCGAGGTGGAGACGGCCAAGTCCATGGTCGAGGTGCCCTCCCCTTACGCCGGCACCGTCGCCGTGCTGCACGGCGAGCCGGGCCAGACGCTCGACGTCGGGAAGCCGCTGATCTCGGTGATGCCGGTTGGTGCGGCTCCCGCGGTTGAGTCTGCCGCAGCCCCGGTGGCTGAGCCGGCCGCAACCCAAGATGCCGCGGCAGAGACCTACCGCGAGGAGGAGAAGGCCGGGTCCGGGAATGTCCTCATTGGGTACGGGACTCCGGGCGGGCATGGGGTTGCCCGGCGGACCCGGGCTTCCAAGCGGGCTGTGGCGCAGGTGCCTGAGGCCGAGAAAGCTGCCGATGATCTGTTGCTTATGCGGACCCGGGTTCCCGGGAAGCTGGGGGCTGTGATTTCTCCGCTGGTCCGGCGGATGGCTCGGGACCATGGGGTTGATTTGGGGGATCTCCAAGGTTCGGGAGCCAGCGGGCTTATTATGCGCCGCGACGTTGAGGCGTTCATCAAGCCGGCGCCTGTGGTTGAGCCTGCCGGAACCAGGCCGGTCGAAACGCCGGCGGTATCAACGGATGTGGCTGCCGCGATCACGGACACGGATGCCCGCACGGGGCTTGGGATCTCCGGACGCACGGCTGTCCGCGGCGTGCGCAAGGCCGTCGCGGCGAACATGGCGCGCAGCCGGTCCGAGATCCCGGAGGCCACGGTCTGGGTCGATGTCGACGCCACGGCGCTGGTGGAGCTGCGCGCCGCGCTGAAGAACGCCGACCCGGACCACACCCCGGGCTTGCTGGCGTTCATTGCCCGCTTTGTTACTGCCGGCCTCAAGAAGTTTCCGGAGTTGAACTCCCGGATCGTCAGCGCCGGGGACACCGCCGGTGGGGCCGGCCAGGAGATCGTGGCCTTCGACGGCGTCAACCTCGGTTTTGCGGCCCAGACCGACCGCGGCCTGATGGTGCCGTCCGTGCGCAACGCTGACAAACTCAGCGCCCGCGAACTGGACGCCGAAATCCGGCGGCTCACCGGCGTCGTCCGCGAGGGCAAGGCAACCCCCGCGGAACTGGGCAGCGGCACGTTCACGCTAAACAACTACGGCGTCTTTGGGGTCGACGGCTCGGCCGCGATCATCAACCACCCCGAGGTAGGCATCCTCGGCGTCGGGCGGATCATCGACAAGCCCTGGGTAGTTAACGGCGAACTCGCCGTGCGCAAGGTCACCGAGCTGACGCTCACCTTCGACCACCGTGTCTGCGACGGCGGAACCGCTGGCGGCTTCCTGCGTTTTGTGGCCGACGCGATCGAGAACCCGGGGTCGGTACTGGCCGACTTGTGAGGAACGGGGAGCCGGACCAGCGCCTGCCGGAGGCGCTGGTCCGGGGGTGCAAGCGGCGGCCGGCGGCCGGACTAGCGCACAGTTGCCCGCCTGATGTCCTGCCCCGGCGGCACTTTGGACAGCAAGGTCCGCGCTGCCATTTGCGCCATCTTCCGTGTTGCCGGGGAAAGATAGGCGCCCTCCCGTTGGACGAGGGCGATTGTGTCGAACAATGGTTCTGCAAAAGGGACAGCGTGAACGTTTTTCGGAAAACCCGGCGCGCTAACTATTGCGTGGGGGACAAAAGTGTCGGCCGCGCCGGCGGCAACCAGGCCCAGGGCGGTATCGACATGTTCCACCTCGATTGCCGCATCGATTTTCAGCCCCTTGAGCCGGGCACGCTCCAAAATCTGCCGCCGGGTGGGATCGCGCCAGCCGGCAAAGGCGTCATAGAGCACCAGCTTCGACTCGGCGAGTTCCTCAGTGGTCACGGGGCCGCGCGATGGGTTACGGGTAGCCGACACGTAAAAAACTTCGTCACGAAAAAGCGGCCTGACCTGGAGGCCGGCCTCTGCAACCGGCAGGACGATCAGCCCGGCCTCAATTTCGCCGGAGGCCACCGACTCGGCCACTGCCAAGGAGTTCAGTCCGATGAGGCGCACCTTCACCTTGGGGTAGCGCCGGTGAAATCGCTGCACCAGGTCGGCCAGGTCGTAGTACGCTCCGTAACGCAGAACGCCGAAGGTGCAGACGCCCCCTTCCAGCGAAGACATGGATTTCAATGCCTCCACGCCGTTGTCGAAAGAGGTGACGGACTGCAACGCATGCACCTGCAGTTCAACGGCAGCCGTCGTGGGAAGAAGGCGCCGCCCGCCCCGAATGAAGAGGCTGTGCTCAAGCTCGTGTTCCAGCCTGCTGATGAGCTCGGAGACGGAAGCCTGGCTTGTTTCCAGCTTTCGTGCCGCGGCGGTGAAAGAACCGAGCTCATAGGCGGCGAGAAAGGCCCGTAGTTGCGCAAGGGTCATGGGCCCACTCTAGTCAGCGAGCGGAATGCGGGGGGTTTTGTGGCGCCGGGAGATACCACCGCGGGTCTGTTACCTGCGTGAAACACAAGCCGCCAGCCATCGGGTCACCCTATGGCTGGCACCCTTTAGCGTCCCGTTGTGCGATAGGAACGGACTGAGTAGCTTGGACCTATGCAGATTTCCAGCCGTGATGCGGCACACATTCAGGGCAGTTTCCTGGTCCTGAAGAGCCCGGCCATTGGCGGCGTTCCCGCCCAGAGGCTTCCCGACGTCGTGGAGACGGTGTCCGCGATGCTCGCTGACATTGAGGCCAACGGAATGGACGCCGTCCTTAAGTACGCTCGTCAACTCGACGGATGGCAGGGCTCCAACCTTGAACTTAGCCAGGCCGCTCTGGCCAAAACCGGCGACGGGCTCTCCCCGGACCTGCGGGAGGCCCTGGTGGCCAGCGCAGAGCGGACCCGGCTATTTGCGGTGGAGCAGCGCGAACACCTCAGTGATTTTGAAACCGAGCTGCTTCCCGGCGTTTTCGTCGGCCAGAAGTACGTCCCCGTGGGGCGCGTTGGAGCGTATCTCCCCGCGGGAAGGTTCCCCATTCTGGCCAGTGCCTTTATGACGGTTGGGGTCGCCAAGGCGGCCGGCGTTCGCAACGTCGTGGCCTGCACCCCGCCTGCCGGACCCGACGGCGGGAACCCCGCCGTCCTCTATGCCGCCTATCTGGCCGGCGTGGACCGGGCCTTCGCCCTCGGGGGTGTGCAAGCCATGGCCGCCATGGCCTTCGGGCTCCTGGACGAACAGCCAGCGGACATACTTGTCGGTGCCGGCAATGCCTACGTCACCGAGGCCAAGCGGCAACTCTTCGGTCGAGTCGGTATTGACCTGCTGGCGGGCCCGTCGGAAGTCGCCGTGATCGCCGACGAAACCGCCGACGCAGAGCTGGTTGCCGCCGATCTCCTCGGCCAGGCCGAACATGGCCCGCAGTCACCGGCGTCCCTGGTCACCACCTCACGCGAGCTGGGCGAAGAGGTAATCCGGCAGATCGACAAACAACTGCGGACGCTGGCCACCCGCGACATCGCCGGGCCGGCCTGGCGGGACTACGGCACCGTCTACGTGGCTGAAGACCGGGCAACGGCGGTGGAGATTATGGACCTCCTGGCGCCGGAGCACCTGGAAATCCAGACCGCCGACGACGCGTACTATCACGGGAACCTGCGCAACTACGGCTCCATCTTCCTGGGGCCGTGGTCCACCGTGGCCTACTCGGACAAGGGCTCGTCCGGCACAAACCACGTACTTCCCACCGGCGGCGGTGCCCGGTCATCAGCCGGGCTCTCCGTGGCACGCTTCCTCAAACCGCTCACTTTCCAGCGGGTCGAAAAAGACGCAACCCCGCGTCTGGCCAACTACGTCACAACGATTTCGGACGCCGAAGGCATGGCAGCCCACAAGGCCACCGCCACACTTCGCCTCGACCGCTTCATTCGATAGACAACAATCTCTAACAAAGGCCCGTCATGATTAAGACAAAAACGCTCCGCACCCGATTCGCCGCCCTCGTGCCGATGGGTGTTGCAGTTGCCCTGGCCATGACCGCCTGCGGCTCAACAGGCGGCGCAAGCAGCGGGGGTGGCACCGACCAAAAGACCATCACCATCGCGACGTCCAACGATGCGCCGTTCTCATTTACCGACCAGGCGAGCGGTGAGCTCAAAGGCATCGATGGGGACATGATCAATGCCATCGCCGAAGCCAAAGGCTGGAAGGTCAAGGTCTTTACCTCCGAGTTCGCTACGCTGATCGCTGCGCTCAATGCCAAGAAGGCGGACGTGATCGTCGACGCCATGTACATCACCGATGACCGCAAGAAACAAATCAACTTCACCGATCCCTGGTACACCGAGGGTGAAGCCATGGTGGTCCCCTCCGATTCAACCCTTACCTCACGCGACGATGTAAAGGGCAAGGTCCTCGGCGCCCAGACCGGCACCGTATTCAAGGACCTGGTGGACAGCCTCGGTGGCAGCCAGGTCAAGCTTTTCGACTCGCAGGCAGCCCTGCTCGCCGCCGTGGAGAACAAGCAGGTTGATGCTGTTTTCACCGACAGTGCCGTGATCGGCTACAGCCTGGTCCAGAAGCCGAACCCGAAGCTGAAGCTCGTCTCCCCGTACAAGCCGTTCTACCCGGGAATCATCGGCGCCGGCGTCCGCAAGGATGATACCCAGTTGCTGGCGGACCTGAATTCCGGACTGGCAGATCTCAAGAAGACCCCCAAGTACCTTGAGATCCTCAAGAAGTACGGCCTGGACGACTCGAACATGAGCAAATAACTTTCAGAATCACGCAGGGGCGGCGGGCATCCCCAAGACTGCCTGCCGCTCCTGGCCGACCCTCATTTAGGGATTCCTAGTGGACTTTATTAACAACACCTTCGCCGTGTTCCCAGCCCTCCTTCAGGCGGTTCCCGTTGTCATTCAACTGGCCCTCGGCGCCATGGTCCTGGCCCTCGTGCTCGGCCTGCTGGTGGCCCTGGCCCGCATTTCCTCGATCAAGATCCTTCGCGCTATCGCCACCGTCTACCTCGAGGTCATCCGCGGCACTCCGCTGCTGGTCCAGCTGGTCTACATCTTCTTTGTGCTCCCCAGCATCGGCGTCAGCATTGAGCCCGTGCCGGCCGGCATCCTCGGACTTGGGCTGAACTACGCTGCCTACCTGTCCGAGGTCTTCCGGTCCGCGATCCTGTCCGTGGAGCACGGCCAGACCGAGGCTGCGCTTTCCCTTGGGTACACCCCCAGCAAAACGCTGTGGAAGGTGGTTATTCCCCAGTCTTTCGTGGTCTCCATGGGGCCGATCGGCAACTACTTCATCGCCATGATCAAGGACACGGCACTGACCTCGGTGATTGCAGTGACCGAGATCCTGAAGACGGCCAACATCCTCAACAGCCAGACCTTCCAGACCACGGCCATCTACACCGCCGCGGCCATACTTTATCTGATTATCAGCCTTCCACTCTCGCGCGTTGTGGTAGTGCTTGAACGAAAGGCACGGGCCAATGGCTGACGAGACCATTATTGATGTCCGGGACGTCCACAAGACCTTCGTCTCGGAGACCAAGCCGAACCTGTGGCAGCGGCTCAGGGGCACGCCCCACGTGCAGAAAAGGGTCGAAGTGCTCAAGGGCGTGGATCTCGTGGTTCACCGCGGCGAGACGATCGCCATCCTGGGGTCAAGTGGATCCGGCAAAAGTACCTTGCTGCGCTGCATGAATAAGCTCGAGACGATTGATGCCGGCCGTATCTACGTCAATGGACACCTGATCGGCTACGACGAACGCAACGGGGAACTGGTCGCCGAAAAAGCATCCATCACGGCCCAAAAACGGACCGACATTGGCTTCGTATTCCAGCATTTCAACCTGTTCCTGAACAAGACGGCCTTGGGAAATGTTATGGCGCCCCTCCGGGACGTCAAGAAGCTCTCAGCGGTCGAGGCCCGGGCGATCGCTGTCCCCAACCTGGAAATGGTGGGTCTGGGCGAGAAGATGGACAACTATCCCAGCAAGCTTTCAGGCGGCCAGAAGCAGCGGGTTGCGATTGCCCGTGCCCTCGCCATGGATCCCGCCGTGATGCTCTTCGATGAGCCGACCTCGGCGCTGGATCCCGAGCTGGTGGGGGAGGTCCTCGCTGTCATCAAGAAGATCGCCCAGCAGGGAACCACCATGGTGATCGTGACCCACGAGATGCAATTCGCCCGGGACATTGCGGACCGAATTGTCGTGATGGACCAGGGCGTCATCGTGGAGGAGGGGCCGCCGGCCCGTATTTTCACTGCCCCGCAACATCCGAAAACCCGGGCGCTCCTGAGCCGCTCGGGCATCCTGCCAGCGTAGGCACTGCCCGCAGCGGGGCAGGCGAACACCCGGGAGCGGGTACGTTTCCCGGGCATCCGCCTGCCCAGCTGCGGGACAGGGCTTTCATTCCCGGGCCCCGTTCAGGCTCCGTGGGTAGAATCGGGGGCAGAACATCGCACCAACGACGCCGGAACACCGCGGAATACGGAGATTTAATGTCACGATGGCTCGAGGCTGGCCCGGACAACTACGTCCTGACCACCCAAGGTTCCCTGCTCAACACAGGCCTGGTGGTCGGCTCCGAACGAGCCCTGGTGATCGACACCGGCAGCGGACCCCGGCAGGGACGCGAGATCCTTGACGCCGTGCGGGAAAAGACGCAGTTGCCGCTTGTTGTTGTCAACACGCACGCCCATCACGACCACTTCTTCGGCAACGCAGTGTTCGCCGAAGCTGGCGCGACAGAGTTCTGGGCGCATGAGAACTGTGCTGCGGAAATCGCGGAGAACGGCGGCAGCCAGCGCCGCGCGGTTATTGCCGGCGAGCCGGAAATGGCTGCCGGCGAGGGCGGCAACACCGAAATCGTCGTTCCCAACGCCATCGTTAAGGATCAGCCGGTCCTGCTGGACCTCGGCGGCCAAAGCGTTACGTTCTTCTACCTCGGGTGCGGTCATACGGACGGCGACCTGCTGGTGGGAACGGCCACCACACTTTACGCCGGTGACCTTGTGGAGCACGGCTCGCAGCCTTCTTTTGAGGATTCCTACCCGGAGGAATGGGCCGACGCCCTCCGCCATCTCTCGGCGCTGCGCCACCGCTATGAGTTCCTGATCCCTGGCCACGGCGAGCCGTGCAGCGACCAGTTCGTCAAGACCATGGCCAACACCATGACCACGGCGGTGCGGCAGGCCACCCAGGCGACCCGGGAGACGCCGGACGACGCCACCAAGGCCATCCCCATCCTGCCCTACGGGCCGGTGCAGTCCCGCTGGTTCATCAGGCGCCTGCAGGAGACCCGGGCGCGCCGCTGAGCCTGCTGCCCGGGCCGCTATTGGCAGGGGCACCCGGGACAGCGCCTAGAATTGGGGTTGAACCAATTCAAACGAGCACCGCAGCGGTCTGCGCTGTGAGTCCCAGGGGGGACCAATATGCCCGATCCGGTGGACAACAACACAGCCAAGGCCGGCGCGCAGGTAGAACAACCCGAACTTCGTCGCCGGCGTGACCGCCGCCGCGGCGGGGACTCCGACGCCCGGACAGGAACCATGCCAATCACCACCTCTGACCCCGTCGAGAGCGAAGCGGCCCGTCCGCTGCGCCGTAATTCCTGGGCTGAGGCCGCGGAAGCGGCCGACGAACGACAAGCCGCCACGGTTGCCGTTCCCGTCATCCGGGAGGTCCCCTCCGCGCCCGAGCCGCCAGCAGTCCCGCCGGCGTCGGCCGCCTCGGATACCAACCCGTCGGCAGATCCGGACGGCGAGGCGTTGGAAGACTCGGCGTCCGAGCCGCGCTCCTTCCCCTCGTCGCGCCGGTCGGCGTTTCCGGCGGCGCCGGAAGGTGCCCCTGCCGTGCCGGCCCTCCCCAGCCGGGCCACTCGCTCTGCCAGCCGGGCCGCCGCCCTGAGCGCGCCTGCCCCCGATTTCATTAGCTCCCCGGGGCTCTTTGTCCGCGAGCAGAAGCCACGCCCGGTCGGCGGACTCCGCGGTGCCCTCTACGCCCTGACCGGCGGCGGCGTGAACCTGGGTCCGAGCGCACGCCAGCGCGAAGAAGACGAGCTGGCGAGGCGCATCTCCCGGCAGCTCCAGGGCAGTTACAACACGGCCGTCCTGAGCCTTAAGGGCGGCATCGGTAAGACCTCCACGACCGTCGGCGTCGGGCTGACCCTGGCTGAGTTCCGCGGCGACCCGCCGTGTGCCATCGACGCCAACCCTGACTCCGGGGACCTCGTGGAGCGCGCCCTCGGCGAGGGCATCTATCAGCAGCAGAGCCCGCGAACCATCACAGACCTGCTGAAGAACATCGAATCCATTGATTCCCTCACGGCCCTGGCCCGGTACATGCATCATGCGGGCCGGTTGCACCTGATAGCCGGTGAACAGGACCCCGAGGTTTCCGACTCCCTGACCGCCGAGGAATACCTGCAGATCCGCAAACTCATCTCCGGGTACTACTCGGTGGCCCTGACCGACTGCGGAACCGGCGTCACGCACAACGCCATGAGCGGGATCCTGCAGTCGGCGGACAACCTGATCATCGCGGCAGGCTACGCCGTCAGCGGCGCCAAGCGCGCACGCAGCACCCTGCACTGGCTCGCCGACCACGGCTACGAAGAACTGGCCCGCAACGCCATCGTGGTCATCACGGACAAGGACGAGGTCTCCTCCCGGGTAGACAAGGACGCGATCGAGGACCACCTGTCCGGCATTTGCCGCCAGCTGATCGCCGTGCCGCATGATCGCGGTGTGGCCGACGGCGACCTCGTCACCCTCGATGTGCTCCGCCCGGAAACCCGACGCGCTTACCGTGAAATCGCTGCGGCAATCGTGGACGGCTACCTCTAGGCTTTGGACGGCGGGGCCAGCTAAGTTGTTTCGCCCCGGGGACCGGCTTAGATTGAGGCATGACTAACAACGTCGGGGACGAAGCCGCCCTGCAGCTGCAGGACCTTCTGATGGGAACGGAGAACGTCGAGGATTTCCTCGGCCGCCTCGCGGAATTCTCGGCGGCCACACTCAGCCACGCCGCAGGCGCCGGGATCGAATGCGGCGTGACACTGCAGCGCCGGAAGAAGACCATGACGGTGGCGGGGAGCAGCCCCCGGGCGGTGGTCCTGGACCGGATCGAACAAAGCATGGGCGACGGCCCGTGCATCGAAGCCCTGCGGACACGCTCCGTGACCCTGCTGGCCGACGTCGCCACCGATCCGCGGTGGCCCGGCTACCAGCTGGAGCTCGCGGCGCAAGGCTGCCGCAGTGTCCTGGGGGTGCCCCTGGAAATCGGCGAGGATGCGGCTGCCGCCCTGAACTTCTTCGGCTCAAGTACCGGGCTTTTTACGGCGGAAATTATTGCCGAAGCGTCCGGCTTCGCCGACCTCGCCGGCCGATCCCTCCGCTTGGCTGTCCGGATCGGCACGGCGCAGTCCCGGGCCGAGGACCTCAAAGCCGCCATGGAGCACCGCACCTCCATCGATCTCGCCTGCGGCGTGGTGATGGCCCAGAGCCGCTGTTCCCAGGAGGAAGCGATGGGCATCCTGACCAAGGTTTCCAGCAACCGGAACCAGAAGCTCCGCGACGTCGCGGCCGAGGTGCTCCGGAACATCACCGGAGCTGAAGTCCGAACCCACTTCGAGGCCTGAGCTGCCAGGACCGCAGCCAGTCCTAGGATGAAGGGGATGACCACGCATACCGCCCCCTTCAGTCTCCGCAGCATCGCCGTCCCGGCCTTCGGCCCGGCCCTGCTGTTCAGCATCGGCGAGGGAGCGATCCTGCCCGTTGTGGCGCTGTCGGCCCGCGACCTCGGTGCTTCGGTGGCCGTCGCCGCCTTGGTGGTCACCCTGATCGGCCTCGGCTCTTGGTTCTTCAACCTCCCCGCCTCGCTCATCACCCTGAAGTTCGGCGAACGCTGGGCCATTGTCGGCGCCGCGGCCGCGGCCGCCGTCGCCCTTGCCGCCGCGGCACTGGCTCCCCGGGTGCCCGAGGGGCTCTGGTTGCTCGCTGGTGCGATGCTCGTCGTTGGTATGGCGGCGAGCGTCTTCGCCCTGGCCCGGCAGAAGTACCTGACCGAGGCGGTACCGGTGCTGCTCAGGGCGCGTGCCCTGTCCACGCTGGGCGGCGTCAACCGGGTTGGCATCTTCATCGGCCCCTTCATCGGCGCTGCAGTGATGCAGTTCGCCGGCATCACCGGCGCCTACTGGGTCGGCGTTGTGGCGATGGCCGCGGCCGCGGCCCTGTCGGTGACCATCCCGGACCTTGTGGCTACGCCGGCGGTGGACGGCGTCCCCGTCCGGCAGGCGACGCTGCGCAGTGTGGCCGTCTCCCACGCCGGGGTCTTCCTGACCGTCGGCATGGGCGTGCTGCTGCTCAGTGCGCTGCGGGCGTCCCGGCAGGTGGTGATCCCGCTCTGGGCCGAGCACCTCGGGATGGACGCGACCCAGGCGTCGCTGATCTACGGACTCTCCGGTGCCATCGACATGCTGGTCTTCTACCCGGCGGGCAAACTCATGGACCGCAAGGGACGGCAGTGGGTGGCTGTTCCCTCTACCCTCATCATGGGCGCCGCCATGCTGCTGATCCCGCTTAGCTCCGGCTTTGTGGGGCTGCTGCTCGCGGCGCTGCTGATCGGTTTTGGCAACGGGATCAGTTCGGGCCTGAACATGACGCTGGGGGCGGACTTCTCACCGGACAACGGCCGCGGACAGTTCCTGGGCATCTGGCGGTTTATGGCCGACGCCGGCGCCACCGGCGGACCGGTGCTGCTCTCAGGCGTCACCGCGCTGGCCTCGCTCGGTGCCGGGGTAGCCGCCACCGGAGTGCTTGGCTTCGCGGCGGCCGCGGTCTTCGCCATTACCATCCCCCGGCTCAAGCACCGGCGCAACTACTGAAGCTACTGGCACCCGCGGCGCCGGAGCCCAACTAGCTCGCAGCAAAGGTCGTTTTCAGCGCTCAAAACGACCTTTGCTGCGAGCCAGTTGGGGTGCACATGTCGCGGGACCTCAGCGCAGCGGCGCGCTCCGCCGTCGTGCAGCATGCCCAAAAAGCCACACCCCGGCGACCGTGGCCAGGTAGCCGGAAATGACAATCAGTGACGTGCCGGCCCAGAAATAGTGTGTGGTGCTGTTTTCCTGGCCCGGGCCGGGCGCAATCTTCAGCAGCGAGTAGCTGGCCACCGCCGCCGCGGCGAACCCGGCCAGCGCCGGCAGCGCCAGCCACAGCCGCGAGGAGGCCCAGAATGTCCCGTAGCCGTCCCAGACGTTCCAGCGCGGCCCGTTGCGGATAATCAGCCAGCCTGCCGGGAGCATAAACACCGCCACGACCAGGAAGGCCGCCACCACGTCAGCGGGACGGTGCCACTGGTTAATCAGGGTGGACACCCCCGTGGCGACGGCGAAGCTGCCGCCGAGGAAGCCAGCCAGCGGCCGCCAGCGCGGCGATACCATCAGGAATACGGCGGCCGCAGCGGATGCCGCCAGGGTGGTGTGCCCGGAGGGCAGGGAATTCAGTTCCAGGGTTTCGATCCCGCGGAAGGGCCGGACCGGAACGATGCTTTTCAGGACCTGGGTAGCCACGTTGGCGCCAACACAGGCTGCCACGGCGATCCCAGCGGCTGCCCAGCGCCGCTTCAGCACGGTGACAACGAGGACCACCACCGTCGCGATCAGCAACGACAGTGCCGGCAGCCAGTCCAGGAGCCTGGTGGCGGCCTTGCCCGCGGCGCCGTGGATTTCCCCGGCCTCCACGAGGGCAGACTCGTCGATGAACTGGCCCGTGGTGGTCCGGACAAAGAAATAGTACGTTGCGGCGAGGGCCGCCATGCTGCCGAGGACGGCCAGCAGGAACAGGAATCCCGTTGCCCGGCCCGGCGTCCCTTCAGGAACGTGCCGGGGTGCGACAGAGCGCGGCCGCGGGTACCCCGAAGCCAAATCCATGCTGGTGCGTTCCTGCCGAAAACTCATGACTATCAGAATCCCATAAATCCCTGCGAAGTATCTGGGACCACCGGCGCGGACCCGCGCGGGACCCCCGGTACAGTAAATTCATGCCCACCCCACCAGTCCCGCCGCTGCACGTTCCCGGAGGCCACGGCCCCGCTGAGACGGTGCGGCTCCCGCAACTGGACGAGCTCCTCGCCGGCGCCCATGTGGTGAGCCTTCCCATGCGGGTGAAGTTCCGCGGAATCCTCCAGCGCGAGGCCCTGCTGCTGGATGGCCCGCTGGGCTGGGCCGAATTCTGCCCCTTCCCCGAATACGGCGACTTGGAGGCCTCCCGCTGGCTCCTCGCCGCCATCGAAGCCGGGTGGGAGGGTTTCCCGGCGCCGCTGCGGACCAGCATCCCCGTCAATGCCACGGTCCCCGCCATCGCAGCGGACCGGGTACCGGACATTCTGGCCCGCTTTGGCCGGGTGGACGCCGTCAAGATTAAGGTCGCCGAACCAGGGCAGACCCTGGCGGACGACGCTGCCCGGGTGGACGCCGTCCGCGAGGCGCTCCCGGGTGCGGCCATCCGGGTCGACGCTAACGGCGGTTGGGACGTACCTGCTGCCGTGGCGGCCTTGACGCGGCTGTCCGCCGTCGGACTGGAATACGCCGAACAGCCCGTGCCGGATATCGCCGGCCTCGCCGAGGTCCGCCGACGCCTGCGCGCCAGCGGACTTCCGGTGCTGATCGCCGCGGACGAAAGCGTGCGAAAGGAAGAGGACCCGCTCAAGGTGGCCCGAGCCGGCGCCGCGGACCTGATCGTCGTGAAGGTGGCGCCGCTGGGGGAGTGCGGCGTGCGCTGGAGATCGTGGCGCAGGCCGGGCTGCCCGCCGTCGTCAGCTCGGCGCTGGACACCTCGGTGGGAATCCGCGCCGGGCTGGCGCTCGCCGCCGCTCTCCCGGAGCTTCCATACGCCTGCGGACTGGGAACCGTGACCCTGCTGGCCGCCGACGTCACCCGGGATCCGCTGATCCCCGACGACGGCGCCATCACCCTCCGCGAGGTCACCGCCGACCCGGACCTGCTGGCGGAGTACGCCGCCGCGCCGGAGCGCCGCGACTGGTGGCTGGACCGCCTGCGCCGGGTCCACACGCTCCTTTCGGACCGGGGCCGGCCGCAGGTTCACCGGAACGTCACCTAGCAGACGCCTTGAGGTCGTTTGGGGCTGGAAGGGTGGACGGGATCACAGCCACCCCCTCGGAAGGTCGCCCCATGTCTGTTTCCTCCGGACGCACGTTTTCCCTGCTCCCGATGCTCGGCCACACCAAAGGCAAACGCAGCGCCGTCACCTGCGCGCTGAAATGCGACAACGCCTGTTCCGGCGAAGTGTGCAACACCAGCTCGAACAGCTACTTCCGCGACATTGCCTCCGCCACCATGTCCCGCCGGGCCGCACTGGGCTTCGGTGCCGCCGGCGCTTGGCAATCGCCTTCGGCGGGGCGCTCGGCTCACCGGAGTCCGCAGTGGCCGACGGCGGCCCCGGACTGGCCGCCGCCGCGAAGGACGGCTTCGGGAAGTCCAAGCTGAAGTTCACCGCGATCGCCCCCGTTGATGCCGCCGTCGACGCCTTTACCGTGCCGGAAGGCTTCGGCTGGCAGCCGATCATCCGCTGGGGTGACCCGTTGTTCAACGATGCTCCGGCGTTTGATCTGAATGGCCAGACCGCGGCCGCCCAGGCCCGCCAGTTCGGCTACAACAATGACTACACCGACATCCTGCCGCTGGAGGGTTCCAAGGACCGCCGCGCAGTGCTCTTCACCAACCACGAATACACCAACGAGTCGATCATGTTCCCGGCGTCCCTGCCCGCGGCCGAGGGACGCGCCATCGGCCGTGCCGCCCACGGTCTGACCGTCGTCGAGCTGGAACGCAAAAACAAGAACAAGCCGTGGAGCTACGTCAAGGGCGCCAAGCTCAACCGGCGCTACCTCTCCGACACCGCCTACGAACTCACCGGACCTGTCGCCGGTTCCCCGTTGGTCCGCACCGTGGCCGATCCCGCCGGCCGTTCCATCCTGGGCACGCTGGGCAACTGCTCCGGCGGCACCACACCGTGGGGCACCATCCTCTCCGGCGAGGAGAACTTCAACGGCTACTTCGTCTCCGCCGGCACCTCGGACTCGGACAAGCGCTACGGGTTGACCAGCAAGCCCACCGCCCGCCAGTGGGAACTCGACGATCCCCGCTTCGACGCCCGCACCCCCGGCTTCGAAAACGAGACCAACCGCTTCGGCTGGATCGTCGAAGTCGACCCCCTTGATCCCACGTCGACGCCGAAGAAGCACTCCGCCCTGGGCCGCTTCAAGCACGAAGGGGCCAACGTCATTGTGGCCAAGTCCGGCCATGTAGTTGCCTACATGGGAGACGATGAACGTTTCGACTACCTCTACAAGTTCGTTTCTGCGCAGAAGTACGTTGAAGGCAACCGCAAGCACAACATGACCCTGCTCTCCGCCGGGGACCTCTACGTTGCCAAGTTCACTGGCGACTCCCCGGCCGGGGAGATCGACGGCTCGGGCAAGCTCCCCACGGACGGCGCCTTCGATGGATCCGGCCAGTGGCTGCCGCTGGTGGTCGGCGGCAAATCGATGGTCGCGGGCATGAGCGTGGAGGAAGTCCTGGTCTACACCCGCCTGGCGGCGGACAAGGTCGGACCCACCAAAATGGACCGCTGCGAGGACGTCCAGCCGAGCCTGCACACCGGCAAGGTCTACGTGGCCTGCACCAACAACACGGACCGCGGCAAGGCCGGCAAGGAAGGCGCCACCGAACCCAACCCGCGCAACCTCAACCGCGACGGCCACATCGTGGAAATCACCGAACGCGGCGACCAGACCTCCACGGGCTTTGACTGGAACCTGCTGATGGTCTGCGGCGATCCGGCCCAGAATAAGTCCGCCTACTTCAGCGGCTTCCCGGCGGACCAGGTCTCGCCGATTTCCTGCCCGGACAACCTGGCCTTCGACTCCGTCGGCAACCTGTGGATCTCCACCGACGGCGCGCCGTCCACCACGGGCCAGGCCGACGGGCTGTTCAAGGTCACCCTCGACGGCGCCGAACGCGGGCGGGTGGAGCAGTTCCTGGCCGTGCCGCGGGACGCCGAGACCTGCGGCCCCATCGTCCACGACGAAGAGCGCTCCGTGTTCGTCGCCGTACAGCACCCGGGCGAGGACGGCTCGTTCGAGGCGCAGAACTCCTTCTTCCCGGACTATGTTGCTGCCGGTACATCGCCCAAGCCTGGCCAGGTACGCGCCCCGCGCCCCTCCGTGGTACAGGTCTTCCGCACCCACGACTGACCGCCCCATCCCCTCCCGACGCTCCCGCAGGTTAGGCGGGTTTCGGACGGACGCTCCCGCACGTTTCGCGGGTATTGAGTCGACGCTCCCTCACGTTGCGCCTTCGGGCGGCCGAACGTGAGGGAGCGTTTGCTGTTTGGGCGCCGGAGCTGAGGGAGCGTCGGGGGTGTGGCGGAACTGATAATTTGAACAGTGTGAATAATCCGGCCGAAATGGTTGTCCCCAGAGTCCAGGCAGCAATTGCCAGCGCGTTCGGCGAAGAGTACCGCGGCACGGATCCGGTGGTCAGGCCCTCACAATTCGCGGACATCCAGATCAACGCCGCCATGGCGCTGGCCAAGAGGGTGGGAATGCCGCCGCGTGAGGCCGCTGCGAAGATCGTCGACGCACTGGACCTGGACGGGATCTGCACGGCGACCGAGATCTCCGGACCCGGCTTTATCAACCTCACCTTCGACGGCACCTGGATCGAAGAGCTGCTAAACGCCGAGTCTGCCGGCACCCCGGACGTGCCGGCCGCGGCGGCCCGGCGCGTCGTCGTCGACTATTCTTCCCCGAACGTCGCCAAGGAAATGCACGTCGGCCACCTGCGGACCACTGTGGTGGGGGACAGCTTGGTAAAGGTCTTCGAAGCGCTGGGGGACACCGTCATCCGGCAGAACCACATTGGCGACTGGGGCACGCCGTTCGGGATGCTGATCGAACACTGGCTGGAGATCGGCGAGGACTCGCCGGCGGCCGCGCTGCTGGTTGATGACCCCAGCGCCTTCTACCAGGCCGCCCGCGCCAAGTTCGATGCCTCCGCCGCCGAGGAGGGCGGCTTCGCGACCCGCGCGCGGCTCCGGGTGGTGGCACTCCAGGGCGGCGACGAGGAAACCTTCGCCGTCTGGCAGCGCCTCGTGGCCCAGTCCAAGCGCTACTTCAACGCCATCTATTCGGTGCTGGGCATCAGCCTCACGGACGACCACATCGCGGGCGAAAGCTCCTACGATGCCCACTTGGCACAGTTGTGCCGGGAACTTGAGGACCGCGGCCTTGCCCGGATCAGCGACGGCGCGCTGTGCACCTTCCCGGCGGGCTTCACTGGCCGTGACGGGGAGCCCATGCCGCTTATCATCCGCAAGTCCGACGGCGGCTACGGTTACGGCACCACGGACCTTGCCACGATCCGCTACCGGGTCCGGGAGCTTGCGGCAGACCGCGTCCTGTACGTGGTGGGCGCGCCGCAGAACATGCACCTGCGTATGGTCATGGCCACTGCCCGCGACGCCGGCTGGCTGCCGGACACGGTTGAGGCCGTGCACGTGCAGATCGGCAATGTCCTGGGCGAGGACGGGAAGATCCTGAAGTCCCGCTCTGGCGCACCGGTCAAACTGATGGCTTTGCTGGCGGAAGCGGTGGACCGCGCCCGCGCAGTCATCGACGCCAGCCGGCCGGAGCTCACCGAATCCGAACGCGCCGTGACCGCCCGTCAGGTGGGCATCGGCGCGGTCAAGTACGCGGACCTCTCCGTGGGCCACGACACCGAGTACGTCTTTGACTTCGACCGGATGCTGGCCCTCAGCGGCAACACCGGCCCTTACGTGCAATACGCCGCCGCCAGGATCCGTTCGATCCTGCGCAAGGCCGGCGTACTCGAGCAGTATGCCGTCACCACCCCCGTCACCCACACCGGCACCGATACCGACAGCGACGGCGGAACGACGGCCACCCCGATCGCCGTCGTTGAGCCCGCCGAACGAGCACTGGCCCTGCACCTCCTCGAATACGGCGCCGCGCTGCACAAGGTTCGTGAGGTACTGGAACCGCACCGGCTGTGCACCTACCTGTTCGAACTCGCGCAGCTCTTCACCACCTTCTACGACCAGTGCCCGGTGCTAAAATCCGAGGACTCGGTGCGCGAGTCCCGCCTGGCCCTGTGCGCCATGGTCCTGGGCCGCCTGTCCGAGGGCCTTGACTTGCTGGGCATCGAGACGCCGGAGAACATGTGAACCCGGACGAACTGACCGCGCTGGATTCCGCCCGGATCGCTGTCGCTGCACTCCTGCTCGAAGGGGTCCGCTACGTGGTGGTGGCGCCGGGCTCGCGCTCCGCACCAATGGCCTACGCCCTGGCCGAGGCAGACGCGGCGGGGCGGGTGGAGCTGCTGGTCCGGATCGATGAGCGCGACGCCGGATTCACGGCGCTCGGGCTGGCCCTCGCCACCGGCGCACCCGCGGCCGTGCTCACCACGTCCGGAACCGCCGTCGGCAATCTCCTGCCGGCCGTGATGGAGGCAAACCACGCAGCCGTCCCCCTGGTGGTGATTTCCGCCGACCGTCCCGTGGAGCTCCGCGGGACCGGCGCCAACCAAACCACCGCGCAACTGGACCTCTTCGGCGAGCATGTCCGCTTCGCCGCGGACGTGCCCGCCGGCAACGACCCGCGGCGCGCCGTCGAGACCGCCCTCAGCGCCGCCACGGGAGCCTTTGCGGACGCCCCGCCCGGACCGGTGCAGCTCAACCTGGCCTTCCGCGACCCCTTGGTTCCGGCTCCGGGCGACAGCCTGCCGCCCGAATCCGGCCGCCGGGTATACCGGGCACCCCGCGGCCCGCTGGCCCTCGATTTTCCCCCGGTCGCTGACAACCTGCCCGAACGGCGGACAGTGGTGCTCGCCGGGCACGACGCCGGCCCGGTGGCCGAGGCTTTTGCCCGCGCCCATGGGCTGCCGCTGCTGGCAGAGCCGTCCTCCAACGCCCGGTTCGGACCAAACGCGGTGGGGCCCTACCGGCTCCTGCTGGCGGCTTTTGGCCCGGACTCCGCGCAGCCCATCGAGCGGGTGGTGCTCTTCGGCCGGCCGACCCTCTCGCGGCCGGTCAGCGAGTTGCTGGCCCGCGCCGACGTCCCTTCTGCCCTGTACCAACCGGTTCCGGTGGCCTGGTACGAGCCCGGCCGCCGTACCGAACTTCCACTCGAGACCCTGGCGGACCTGGCCGAGTTTGCCGGCCGGGGCTCCTCCGCCTGGCTGGATGCCTGGCTGCTGGCCGGGGCCGCCGCCCAACAC
Source organism: Arthrobacter sp. H16F315 (assembly GCF_024124825.1). Taxonomy (GTDB): domain Bacteria; phylum Actinomycetota; class Actinomycetes; order Actinomycetales; family Micrococcaceae; genus Arthrobacter. The sequence goes on from NZ_JAMXSS010000002.1 coordinate 1,521,415, forward strand.
GCCGTCGACCTGGTCCTGTCCGGATCCGCCGCTGCCACCGGTCCCGCCGTCGGCGCGCTGGTCTGGGAGCATTCGCGCGGACAGCTTGTGCTCGGCTCCTCCAACGGCATCCGCGACGTCGACCTCGCCGGCGCGCCTGCCCCCGAGCCCGGTGCCACGGTCTACGCCAACCGCGGCCTCGCCGGAATCGACGGTACGGTGGCCACGGCCACTGGCATTGCCCTGGGCGGGCTGCAGGCCACCACGGTGCTGCTGGGTGATGTTACGTTCCTGCACGACGCCGGCGGGTTGCTGCTTGGCGCAGGAGAAGAGGAGCCTGCGCTGCGGATCGTGCTGCTCAACGATGCCGGCGGCGCGATCTTCGGGCTCCTGGAGCACGGCGCCGTCGAAGCCGCGGGCCGCTACGGCACCGCCGTCGAACGCCTATTCGGTACTCCGCACAGCGTGGACGTCGCCGCACTGGCGGCCGCTTACGGAGTTGCACACCGTTCAGTCAGTACGACGGCGGAACTCGCCCGGGCGCTGGCCGAGCCGTGGGCGGGCCGGGTCATCATCGAGGTGCGCACGGACCGTCGCGGACTGCGGGAGCTGCACACACGCATCAGGGCCGCAGTGGGCGACGCGGTGGCAGGAGTGATCGCCGCGGAATAGGCGGGCGGCCGTCGCGGCCGGACTGAAATGCGTCAGGCGGGACGCCCGGCGCTGCGACGGCAACGGCGATGCCTTACGACGCGGAAAAGTCCCGTCGCTTCCGAATTCCGGTAGCGACGGGACTTTTGCGCAACGTGGGGCGAAATCCCGGACGGGCCGCCTAGAGGACCCGGCTGAGGAACTCCTTGGTGCGCGGGTGCTGCGGGTTGGCGAGGATCTCGCGGGGGTCTCCCGTTTCCACCACAACGCCCGCGTCCATAAACGTCAAGCGGTCGCCGACTTCGCGGGCGAAGCCGATTTCGTGAGTCACCACGATCATTGTTATGCCTGACTTGGCAAGGTCCTTCATGACCTCCAGCACGTCGCCGACGAGCTCGGGGTCCAGCGCGGACGTGGGCTCATCGAACAGCATCAGCTGGGGGTCCATCGCCAGGGCCCGGGCGATTGCCACCCGCTGCTGCTGGCCGCCCGAGAGCTGGGACGGATAGTGGCCCGAACGGTCCGCAAGGCCCACGCGATCCAGCAGTTCCATCGCCCGCTTCCGCGCGGAATCCCGGGACTGGCCCTTGACCTGGACCGGCGCCTCCATGACGTTGTAGAGGGCGGTCTTGTGCGGGAACAGGTTGAAGCGCTGGAACACCATGCCGATCTCGCGGCGCTGGGCCGCGATCTGCTTGGTTTTGAGGTCGTGGAGCCGGCCGTTGACTTCGCGGTAGCCGATCAGGTTCCCACCCACGGAGATACGGCCCGCGCTGATGGTCTCCAGCAGGTTCACGCACCTCAGCATGGTGGACTTGCCGGAACCGGACGGGCCGATGACCACTGACACCTCGCCTTGGTTCACCTCCAAGTCAATGCCGCGCAGCACATGGTGCTGGCCGTAGAACTTATGGAGGCCTTCGATCCGCACCAGCGGTTCCTTGGTGGTCGTCGTCATTTTGCCTCCTCCTCGGGAATGTCCTTCTTCAAGGCCGGCCCGGCCGCACCGCTTGGCGCACCGGCTCCGGCGGCCTTTGTTGCCGCCGGATTGATGGCGGCCGGCGCAAGGTTGTCCACTCCCTTGCCGTAGTAGGCCTCGATAAAGTGCTGGCCAACCATCAGCAGGCTGGTGATCACCAGGTACCAGATAGCCGCCACAATCAGCAGTGGCACCGGCAGGTAGGTCCGGTTGGCCAGGGTATTCGTGGCAAACGTCAGGTCCAGGGTGAACGGCACGGCCAGGACCAGGGAGGTGGTCTTCAGCATGCCGATCGTTTCATTGCCGGTGGGTGGCACAATCACCCGCATCGCCTGCGGCAGGATGATCCGCCACATGATCTTGGTTTTGCCCATGCCCAAGGCCTCGGCGGCTTCCATCTGGCCGCGGTCCACCGACTTGAGTCCGGCCCGGAATATTTCCGCGAGGTAGGCCGACTCGTTGAGGCCCAGGCCCAGGATTGCCGCGACCGTGACGGTGATGACGGTGCTGGTGTCCACGCTGAACCACTCGGGTCCGAACGGGATGCCGGCGGTGATCTTGGGATACAGGACGGAGATCAGGCCCCAGAAGACCAATTGGGTGTAGACCGGAGTGCCCCGGAAGAACCAGACCCAGGCCCAGCTGGACCAGCGGAAGACCGGGTTCTCCGACTGGCGCATAAAGGCCAGCAGGATCGCCAGGACAATCGCCAGGACCATGGAGGCCACTGTGAGCACCAGCGTCCAGCCGATGCCCTGCACTACCTTGGTATCCAGGATGTAGGTCCCTACGATATCCCAGCGGAAGTTGCTGTTGGTGACCAGGCTCTGCAGGAACAGGGCAAGCACACCGAGAATAATGACGGCGCTGATCCAGCGTCCCGGATGCCGGACAGGCACCGGATTGTTCAGAACTACCGGGGCGTCGAGATCTTCGTGCCTACTGCCCAGCTGCGCGCCTGAGGTGTGGCCGGTTGCGGGAAGACTCACGAGCTGGCCGCCGGGTTGACCTCTGACTTGATGATGGCGCCTTCGGCGTTGCCCCAGCCTTCGAGGATCTTCTTGTACGAGCCGTTCTCGATGAGCTGGGCGACGGTCTTCTGGATGACCTCGGCCAGGGCCATGTCCGACTTGGCCACTGCGATCCCCTGCGGGGCGGCATCATAGACGTCGCCGATCTTTTCGATCTGGCCGTTGGTCTGGGTGATGGCGTAGCCAGTGATCGGCGAATCGGCTGCCATCGCATCGACGCTGCCGTTGACCAGCCGTGTGGTGATGTCCGTCTGGTTCTTCAGCGTCACGACGTTGATGGGCTGCTTGCCGTCCGCTGCGCACTTTTTGTTACGGTCCGACAGGTCCGGATCTTCCTGGACGGTACCGGTCTGCACGCCGACGGACTTGCCGCAAAGGTCATCCAGCGAGACTTTCTTCGGGTTGCCCTTCTGCACGGCCCAAGCGGTCCCGGCGTTGAAGTAGCTGACCATGTTGACCGCGCCGAGTCGCTCCGGGTTGATCGTGAAGGAGGAGATGCCGAGGTCGTACTTCGGGCCGAGGGCCGGGAGGATGCCGGTGAATTCGGACGTCTGGACCTGGACCTTCAGGCCAAGGGTGGCGCCGATTGCCTTGGCGATGTCGACGTCGTAACCCACCGGGGTCTGCCCGTCGTTGCCGAGGAATTCCGCGGGGGCGTAGGTGGTGTCCGAGCCCACGGTCAGTGTGCCCTTGGACTTGATCGCCTCAGGGACCATGGCCGCCAGGGCGTCGTCCTTTTTGACAGTGGTGGGGTCGAAGCTTTCCTTGGCACTGCCGGACGCGGACGGCCCGCCGGCGGTGCCGGTCTCGGAGGCATTGGTGCAGGCCGTCAAGGCCAATGCGCTCACCGCGAGGACCGTGGCGGCCTTCAGCGCGGGGTTGCTCAGGAGTGAACGGGAGATCTGCATTTGATTACCTTTTTGTTGCTGGAGGGGTACGTAAAGAGGCCGGTTTATAGTGTAGCGCCGAACGTGAGATGTGCATCACAGAAAACTAAGTTTCACTATTGGATAACTAAAACAGACCCAAAAGCAAGATTCCCAACGCCAGATCTGTCTGTAATCCCGGATTTATGCCGACCGGAACGCCGCCGGCGACCGGAACGCCGCCGGCGACCGGAACGCCGCCGTCGCTCGGTCGCTGCGCGCCGGTCGCTGTGCAGAGTCGCCGCGCGGCGTTTAGCTGCCGATGCCGAGGGACTCCAGCATGGGACGGAACTTCGCCCAGGTTTCGGCGAGCTCCATGTCCGGAACGGAGCCCTCTACAATCCCACAGCCGGCGTAGAGCCGGACCGTCGCCGGGGACTCAATGACGGCGCCGCGCAGCGCGATGCCCCATTCGCCGTTGCCGGCCGCATCGAGCCAGCCGACCGGCCCGGCATAGGGACCGCGGTCCAAGTGCTCGAGTTTGCGGATCAGGGCGCCGGCCACGGTTGTCGGGGTGCCGCACACAGCCGCCGTCGGGTGCAGGGCATTGATCAGGGCCAGGCTGGTGGGCACATGGCCCTCCACCTCGGCCAGTTCCGCCTTCACATCAGAGGCCAGGTGCCAGACGTTCGGAAGTTCCAGGATAAACGGTTCGCTGTGCGCGTTCATGGCCTCGGAGAAGGGCGCCAGTTGGGTGGTCAGCGACTGGATCGCGATGTTGTGTTCGTGCCGTTGCTTCTCTGATCCGGCCAGCACCCGCTCGGCAAACTCCAGCGGGGAGCCGGCCATGCCGTCCGCGTCGCGGCGGTCCAGGGTGCCGGCCAGGACGCGGGCCTGTGCGGTGCGGCCCTCCACCTGGATCAGCATCTCCGGGGTGGCCCCCACGAGTCCGTCCACACCGTAGGTCCAGCATTCGCGGTACCGGACGGCGAGTTGGCGCAGGATCTCGGCGGCACTCACACCGGCAGGAAGGGTGGCGACAATGTCGCGGGCCAGCACAAGCTTCTCCAGTGCTCCGGTGCGGATCTCCGCCACACCGGCCGCCACGGCCGTCATCCAGTCGGCCTCGCTCAGCGATCCGGTGCTCAGCGTTGCCTCAACCGGCGCGGCGTCTGCTCCGGCGTCTGTTGCCGGCACAACGACGGGCGCACCGAGCCAGCGCTCCAGCGCGGCGCGTGCGCCGGCCTCGGTGAGGTCGGCGTCGTCGAACGTCAACTGTGTCAGCCAGGCCTTGCCGTCGCGCAGTCCCACAACGATTTCGGGCACAATCAGCCGTGAGGCGTGCGTGGAGGTTTTGGAGAAAGCGAAGGAGCCGAAAGCGACGGGGCCGGTGCCGGGCCATTCCACCCGGTCCTCGATTTCGGCCTCGATGACCAGGTGGCGCCACCAGATGTCCGCCTCGAGGAATCGCTCCGGGCCCGTGGCGGTAAACCGTGCCACCTCGCCGAAACCAACGAGTCCGGCTTCGCGCCGCGTCCAGCAGAGCATGTCATCCCGGACCATCAGCGACGGTACGCCCCCGGGGAATGATGCTGCATCGAGGGGGACTGTCAAGGTTCGGAACGTGCTCGTCATAGTGAGACAACACTACTCCCGCCTCCGCCGTGGGCCCTGTTCAGGGCGTGGTTAGTGGGTGCGCCGAACATTTGAGACAATGTCAGAGTGAACCGAGCATCCTTGGATAAGCGTCCGGACGAAGTAGCCACAATGTTTGACGACGTCGCGCCCAAATACGACGTCGTCAACGATGTCCTATCGATGGGGCAGACCCGGCGTTGGCGCAAGATTGTCGTCGATGCCATGGGTGTGAAGGCGGGCCAGCGGGTGCTTGATCTCGCAGCCGGCACGGGCACCTCCAGCGAACCGTATGCCGACTCCGGCATCGACGTGATCGCCTGCGACTTCTCGCTCGGCATGCTGAGGGTCGGCAAGCGCCGGCGCCCGGACATCGACTTCATTGCCGGTGACGCCACGCGCCTGCCCTTCGCGGACAACACCTTTGATGCCAGCACCATCTCCTTTGGTCTGCGTAACGTCAACGAGCCGAAAAAGGCCTTGGCCGAGATGCTCCGCGTCACCAAGCCGGGCGGCAAGCTGGTAATCGCCGAGTTCTCCCAGCCTGTTGTCCCGCTGTGGCGCACCATGTACACCGAATACCTGATGCGCGCACTTCCCGCGATCGCCGTCAAGGTTTCATCCAACCCGGATGCCTACGTCTACCTCGCCGAGTCCATCCGCGCCTGGCCGGACCAGGACCACCTGGCCGCGTGGCTGCAGGAGGCCGGCTGGGACAACGTCACTTACCGCAACCTCAGCGGCGGCATCGTCGCCGTGCACCGGGCCGTTAAGCCCGGCCCTGAAACAGGTCCCGGCGCGGGCGCCGCAGCACTGGCAAACCACACCGGACCCGTGGCGAAGCTGCGCCGCAACACCCGGCCCGCGCGTTAGTTCGCCGCTGCCGTGAAAGTACTGATCGTCGGAGCCGGTCCGGCCGGGTCCACCGCCGCCTACTACCTGGCCCAAGCCGGCATCGACGTCACGGTCCTGAGAAGACCAGTTTCCCCCGCGAAAAGGTCTGCGGCGACGGGCTCACCCCCGGGCCGTCCGCGAGATCCAGAAGCTTGGCCTGCCGCACCCCGAAGAAGACGGCTGGCGACGCAACAAGGGCCTGCGCCTGCTTGCCGGCGGACGCAGCATCGAACTTCCCTGGCCCGAGGTCTCCGATTTCCCGCAGTACGGGCTGATCCGGACCCGCATAGGCTTCGATGAGGAACTGGCCCGGCACGCCCAGTCCGCGGGCGCCGTGGTGCTCGAACGCCACAGTGTCACGGAGGCGCTGCGCTCCGACGAGGGCCGCGTCACCGGCGTCCGGGCCGCGCTGTTGGACGAATCCGGCCGCAAGACCGGCGCAACCCGTGACTTCAGCGCCGACGTCGTCCTCGCCGCGGACGGCAACTCCAGCCGCACCGCCGTGTCCCTGGGCATCCGGAAGCGCGATGACCGGCCGCTCGGCGTCGCCGTCCGCACCTACTTCACCAGCCCGCGGCACAACGACGACTGGATGGAAGGCTGGCTGGAGCTTCCGGGGCGCGACGGAAAGCTGCTGCCCGGCTACGGCTGGGTGTTCGGCGTCGGCGACGGCACCTCCAACGTTGGCCTCGGCATCCTGAACTCGTCCAAGGAATTCGGCAAACTGGACTACAAACAGGTGCTGCGCGAATGGACCGCGGGCATGCCCGCGGAGTGGGGATTCACCCCCGAGAACCAAGTGGGCGAGATCCGCGGCGCCGCCCTGCCGATGGGCTTCAACCGCACCCCGCACTACTCGCCGGGGCTGCTGCTGCTCGGCGACGCCGGCGGTATGGTCTCCCCGTTCAACGGGGAGGGCATTTCCTATGCCATGGAGTCCGCCCGTTTCGCTGCCGAGTTCATCATCGACGCCGCCGCCCGCTCCGCATCAGCCGGCGGGACAGACGCCGACGCGCACCTCGCACGGTATGCGGATTACGTGCGGGACCAGTGGGGTTCGCACTTCACCCTGGGCAGGGCCTTTGCGGCCCTGATCGGCAAGCCGGCTGTGATGAAACTGGCACTGCGGACGGGCATGCCCATCCCTGTCCTGATGCGTTTTGTGGTGCGTTTGCTGGCCAACCTGACCGATCCCGCGGCCAAGGGTTTCGAGGACCGTGCCATCCGGGTCTTGGAATCGCTGGTTCCGGCAACGTCCAACCAAGGCCATTCCGGCGCTGACGCTTCACCGCATTCCAGCGCCAACTCCGCGGATTCCGCAACAAAAGTTAGGGTTAACCCGTGATCAACTCTGCAGACCAAAGCTGGACGCACGCCGGGCACGGCCTGCCGAGCTCGGAACCCGACCTCAACACCACCGCGATCGCCACCGGTTTGCAGCTGCCGGCGGGCTTTGCCGCGATTGCCGGGGACGCCGACCTCGGCCCCGCGATCACCACCAACCTGGCCCGGGTGGAGAAGAAGCTGCGTGAAGCCATTGCCAACTCTGATCCGCTGGCCGATGCAACGTCGCGCCACCTCGTGGAAGCCGGCGGCAAACGGATCCGTCCGCTGCTGACCTTGCTGTGCGCACACCTGGGTGACGCCTCCCGGCCGGCTGTGGTGCAGGCCGCCGTCGTCGTTGAACTGACCCATCTGGCGACGCTCTACCACGACGATGTGATGGACTCCGCGCCGTTCCGCCGCGGGGCCCCCACCGCGCATGAGGTCTGGGGCAACTCCGTCGCCGTGCTGACCGGCGACCTGATCTTTGCCCGCGCGTCCATCCTGGTCTCCGAACTTGGATCCAGGGCGCTCGGCATCCAGGCCCGCACCTTTGAGCGGCTCTGCCTGGGCCAGCTTCACGAAACCGTTGGCCCGCGCCCGGACGAGGATGCCGTGGAGCACTACCTCTCGGTCATCGCGGACAAAACCGGCTCGCTGGTGGCCGCTTCCGGACAGCTGGGCGCGATCTTCTCCGGAGCCGATGAAGCCTACGAGCCGATGCTGGTTGAGTACGGCGAGAAAGTGGGTGTGGCCTTCCAGCTTGCCGACGACGTCATTGACGTCACCGGCGTCAAGGTCAAGTCCGGCAAGTCCCCGGGCACCGACCTGCGCGAGGGTGTGCCGACGCTTCCCGTGCTCCTGCTGCGCAAGGCGGCCGCGAGCGGCGACCAGTCCGCCGTCGAGCTCCTGGAGCTCATCGACGGCGACCTCAGCTCCGATGAGTCCCTCGCGGCCGCCGTCGCCGGTCTCCGGGAACACGCCGTGACGGCGGAATCCTGGGTGGTGGCACGTGCCTGGGCCGACGAGGCGATTGCGGCCCTTGCGCCCCTGCCCGAGGGTGTGGTGAAGAGCTCGCTGGCCAGCTTTGCGCTGGCCGTGGTGGACCGCGCCAGCTGATCGTTCCTGCGGCCAGCTGTTCCTGGCTGCTGGCTGTCGGCTGCCGGCAGCCGTGCCCGGGCTGTACCGGCCTAAACGGAATGGCCCCGGTTCCTCACAACGTTTTAAGACATCCGTTGTGTCGAACCGGGGCCATTTCTCCGTTCGCATCAGATTCACCGGAGGCATTTAGTGAACCCAGAAACGAGCTTATGACAAAAATGTCATGCTGTCTAGCGTGCCTGTAAATCCTTTGTCACGAGATGTTGAGGGCTTGTCCGGGCGGAGTTTCCCCTCCTTCAAGCTGGACCGCGGGGGCCAGTGAGGCACGCCGGACAGTCCTGCCAAAGCTGGGGACGCTCGGCGGCTGGACCGGAACCGGCGCTGCTTAGTCCTCGTCCTCGTCGTTGAAAGCCCACTCGAACATGTCAAAGACGAACTCGGAGAAAGTACCTTCCTCGCTCTTCCACTGGCCGCGGGCGTTGTTGCGGCGGTACACGATCGGGTCCGGAACGCTGAGGTCGCCGACCCGGAAACCCCAGGTGAACTGTTCCTCCTCGTCCTCAAGGAACATCAGGAAGCCTTCGTCGTCAACTTCGAGCTCTTCGGGGTCCCAGAAATAGTGGTACGCCTCCATGATGTCCTCGCAGCCGCCGACGGCGAGGTAGAACTCCCGAAGGACCAGCGGAACCTGGAACTGGTGCTCGGCGAGGGCCGCATCCACCTCATCGGCCGGGAGGCCATCCTCTTCCTGCCATTCGTCTTCGAGATACTTCGGAACAAGCGCGCGGAACTTCTCGAGGAACATGTCAGTCATGGTTATTATCCTAGCTAATCCTTGGCCCCGCCATCCGCTGTGTCCAGGCCGAGCCGGTGCCACCCGCGGACCGCCAGCGGAACGTGCCACTGCCGCCGCCAGGCCGTGACCCGGAAGGCGAAGACGACGGCTGCCACGGCTCCGCCGGTTGCCGCGTTAAAGGTGCCGGTGACGGAGAGGACCATGGTCAGGGTTGCGCCCGCAAAAGCAGGCAGCGCATAAAGATCCTTGGGGTCGAACAGCTGTGGAACCACATTGGCCGTGATGTCCCGCAGCAGGCCGCCGCCCACCGCCGTCGTGACCCCGAGGAGCAGCGCCGCAACTGGGTGCATCCCGGCTGACAAGGCCTTGAGGGTGCCGGTAATGCAGAACAGCGCCAGTCCGCCGGCATCAAAGAGGACCAGCAGCGAGGTGAAACGCTGGACGCTGGAGAACAGGAAGTACACCAGCACCGCGGCGAGTAACGGGGGCACCAGGTATGCCGGGTTGGTGAATGCGGCGGGCGGTCCGGCGTTGATGATGATGTCACGGATGACGCCGCCGCCCAGGCTCACCACGGAGGCCAGCAGCAGGGAGCCGATGATGTCGAACTGCTTGCGGGCCGCGAGCAGGGAGCCGGAGACCGCGAAGAAAAAGACACCGGCGAGGTCCAGCCAGACCAGGACAAGGCTGAAGGAAAAAGTCATGGAGGGTCCCGGTCGAGTCTCGTGAGGGCGGATAGGGCGGCTCCAAGGTTACGCTAACGGCTATGAATAGCCCCATCCTGATCGCCTGCGCCCACGGCACCTCCAGCACCACGGGCGCCGCCGAAGTCAACGCCCTCCGGGACGGGATCGCTGCGCTGCGCCCGGGGCTCGACGTCCGCGAGGCCTATGTCGATGTCCAGGACCCCGATCTGCCGGCCGTCGTCGCGGGCCTGCCGGCGGGGGCGACCGCCGTCGTTGTTCCGCTGCTGCTCAGCGTCGGGTACCACGTCAAGGTCGACATCGCCCGGGCGGCGAAGGGCCGCGCCGGCACCCGCGCCGCCGCTCCGCTGGGGCCTGATCACCGCCTCGCAGCCCTGCTGGACCGGCGGCTGCGGGAAGCCGGCGTCACCGACAACGACGCCGTGGTCCTCGCAGCGGCGGGTTCCTCCGACCCCACCGCGGCGCAGAACGTCGAGGAACTCGCGGGCCAGCTCCGCGCCCTGCGTTCGAACCGGATCGTGGCCGCTTACGGCTCGGCCGCGAAGCCGTCAGTGCCTGAGGCTGTGGCCATGCTCCGTGCGGAAGCTGCAGGCGGAGCGGGCGCGGGGGAGTCCGCTGGAGCAGTGGACCTGGGTGGCCGAGTGGTCATCGCCGCGTACCTGCTGGCCCCGGGATTCTTCCACGACCAGCTTGCCAACGCCGGCGCTGACCTGGTGACGGCAGCACTTTTGCCGTCACCGGTGCTCGCGGAAATTGCCCTGGAACGCTACGATGCCGCCCTCGCGGCAGGCACCTGAACAGGCTCCGCCAGCGCCGTCGCGATGGCCCGGGAGGGCGCCGGAATTCTGCCCCGGACATACACAGCGGCAGTGCCACTTCAAGGCTCGCCGATGCTTCGTGACGATTTGTTGCCCTGGGTGACCCCGCGTTTCTGACCCTTTGTGACGGCATTACGGGCCGCCCTACAGTCGATCCATGACTGATACAGCTCTAGCCGGAGCGTCCCCGGACCAGGCTGACCCAAGCCGCACCAAGCGCCCCACCTCCCGCCCCGCCGCAAAGCCGCACGGGCAGTGGAAAGTCGACGGCACCGCGCCGCTGAACGCCAACGAAACCTGGAAGCAGGAAGACAGCGGCCTGAACGTCCGCGAGCGCATCGAGTCCGTCTACGCCAAACACGGTTTCGATTCGATCGACGGCACCGACCTGCACGGCCGCTTCCGCTGGTGGGGCCTCTACACCCAGCGCAAGCCCGGGATCGACGGCGGCAAGACCGCCACCCTTGAGCCGCACGAGCTCGAAGACAAGTACTTTATGCTGCGCGTGCGGATCGACGGCGGCGCCCTCACCACCGAGCAGCTCCGTGTCATCGGCCAAATCTCCGTCGACTTCGCGCGCGGCTCGGCCGACCTCACCGACCGGCAGAACATCCAGCTGCACTGGATCCGGGTCGAGGACGTCCCGGAGATCTGGCGCCGGCTCGAATCGGTGGACCTTTCCACCACCGAAGCCTGCGGCGACGTTCCCCGCGTTATCCTCGGCTCCCCGGTTGCCGGCATCGCCAAGGACGAGATCATCGACCCGACGCCGCTGATCCACGAGCTCGCCGAGCGCTTCATCGGCGACCCGGAATTGGCCAACCTGCCGCGCAAATTCAAGACAGCCATCACCGGCCACCCCAGCCAGGATGTGGTCCACGAAATCAACGACGTCGCACTGGTGGGCCTGGTCCACCCCGACCTCGGCGTCGGCTACGACCTTTGGGTGGGCGGAGCGCTCTCCACCAACCCCATGCTGGGCAAGCGGCTGGGGGCTTTCGTCCGCCCGGACCAGGCGGCCGACGTCTGGCTCGGCGTTACCAGCATCTTCCGCGACTACGGCTACCGGCGGATGCGCACCAAGGCGCGGCTGAAGTTCCTGCTGGCCGACTGGGGGCCGGTGAAGTTCCGCCAGGTCCTCGAGGAGGAATACCTCGGCTACCAACTCGACGACGGCCCCGCCGCGCCCAAGCCGTCCAGCCCGGGGGACCACATCGGCGTGCACGAACAGAAGGACGGCAGGTTCTTCATCGGAGCCACCCCGCTGGCGGGCCGGCTCTCCGGCGGCCAGCTCGTCAAGCTCGCTGACACCCTGGAAGCCCGCGGCTCGCAGCGGCTGCGCACCACACCGCACCAGAAGCTCGTGGTCCTCGACGTGGCCAAGGACCAGGTGGAACCGCTCGTCGCGGAACTGGACGCCCTGGGCCTCTCCGCCCGGCCCTCCGTGTTCCGCCGCGGCACCATCGCCTGCACCGGCATCGAATACTGCAAGCTCGCCATCGTCGAAACCAAGCTCACGGCCACCACCGCCGTCGCCGAGCTGGAACGCCGCCTCGCCGACCTCGTCGAGTCCCGGCAGCTCCCGCAGGCACTGTCGCTGCACATCAACGGCTGCCCCAACTCCTGCGCCCGGATCCAGACGGCCGACATCGGCCTCAAGGGCATGATGCTTCCCACACCCGACGGCGACCCCACCCCGGGTTTCCAGGTCCATCTGGGCGGCGGGCTGGCTTCCCTCGACCGCGAGGAAGCGGGCCTGGGACGCACGGTCCGCGGCCTCAAGGTCACCGCCGGAGACCTGCCCGATTACGTGGAGCGTGTGGTCCGGAAGTTCGTGGCCGACCACTCCGAGGGCCAGACGTTCGCCGAGTGGGCTTTCGCCGCCGAGGAGGGTGATCTGCAGTGAGCCCCCAACCGCTGCGCAGCCACGAGGAGCTCAAAATCCTCGCCGAGTCCGGCGCCGCCGAGCTCGGCTGGGACGCCCCGGCCCGGGAGGTCATTGCCTGGGCGGCGCGGAACTTCGAGCTGCCCGCCGTCGCCGTCGCCTGCTCCATGGCCGACGCCGTCCTCCCCGCGCTCGTCTCAGACCAGCTTCCCGGCGTCGACGTCCTCTTCCTGGAGACCGGATACCACTTCCTGGAAACCTACGCGACGCGCAACGAGGTGGCAGCGAACCTGCGCGTTAACGTCGTCGACGTGCTGCCGGAGAACACCGTGGAGCAGCAGGACCGGCTCCTGGGCAAGGACCTCTTCGCCCGCGACCCCGCCCAGTGCTGTGCGCTGCGCAAAGTCGCGCCGCTGCGCCGTACCCTCGCCGGCTACGAACTCTGGTTCACCGGCGTCCGCCGCGACGAGGCCCCCACCCGCACCAACACCCCGCTGGTCAGCTGGGACGAAACCAACGGCCTGGTCAAGGTCAACCCGGTCGCCGCCTGGAGCTTCGACCAATTGGTCCAGTTTTCCGACGACAGTCTCCTGCCCGTCAACCCCTTGCTGTCGCAGGGCTACCCGTCCATTGGCTGCCAGCCCTGCACCCGCAAAGTGGCGCCGGGCGATGACCCCCGCGCCGGACGCTGGGCAGGAACCGACAAGACAGAATGCGGACTACACGTATGAGCACCCAAATCAACGAGGACGCGGCAATCGACGTCCCAGCCCCGGCCCGCCTGTCGTCTTTGGACACCCTCGAGTCCGAGGCCATCCACATCATCCGCGAGGTTGTTGCCGAGTTTGAGAAGCCGGCGCTGCTGTTCTCCGGCGGCAAGGATTCCGTGGTGATGCTGCACCTGGCCACCAAAGCGTTCTGGCCCGGGAAAGTGCCGTTCCCGGTGCTGCACGTAGACACCGGGCACAACTTCCCCGAGGTTATCGAGTTCCGCGACCGGACCGTGCAGCGGCTGGGCCTCAAGCTCGTCGTCGGCAGCGTCCAGGAGTTCATCGATTCCGGCGAGCTGGCCGAGCGTGCCGACGGCACACGCAATCCGCTGCAGACCGTGCCGCTGCTGGCCGCGATCCAACGCAACAAGTTCGACGCCGTCTTCGGCGGCGGCCGCCGGGACGAGGACAAGGCCCGGGCCAAGGAACGAATCCTGAGCCTGCGCGACGAGTTCGGCCAGTGGGATCCGCGCAACCAACGGCCCGAGCTGTGGAACCTGTACAACGGCCGCCACACCGTGGGCCAGCACGTCCGTGCCTTTCCGATCAGCAACTGGACGGAGCTGGACATCTGGCGCTACATCGAGCGTGAAGACATTGAGCTGCCGGGCCTGTATTACGCCCACCGCCGCGAAGTTTTTGCCCGCGACGGCATGTGGCGTGCGGTCGGCGAGGTCTCCGGGCCCCGCGACGACGAAGAGGTCATCACCAAGACCGTGCGCTACCGGACCGTCGGCGATATGTCCTGCACCGGCGCCGTTGAATCGACCGCCGCCACCGTGCGCGACGTTGTCATTGAAGTTGCCGCCTCCACCATCACCGAACGTGGCGCCACCCGGGCCGATGACCGCATCTCCGAGGCCGCCATGGAAGACCGCAAGAAGGACGGCTATTTCTAATGAGCACGGAAACTCTTCCCCGGGCCTGGCCCTGGCATCCGCGGCGCTGCCCGCCACGCTGTTCCGCTTCGCCACTGCCGGCTCGGTCGATGACGGCAAGTCCACCCTGGTGGGCCGGCTGCTGCATGACTCGAAGGCGATCCTCGCCGACCAGCTCGACGCCGTTGCCCGCACCTCCGCGGACCGCGGGTTCGGCGGGGCAGGCGCGACCGGCACACAGGCCATTGACCTGGCCCTGCTGACCGACGGCCTGCGCGCTGAGCGGGAACAAGGCATCACCATCGACGTCGCCTACCGGTACTTCGCCACGGACCGCCGCAGCTTTATCCTCGCGGACTGCCCCGGCCACGTGCAGTACACCAAAAACACGGTGACCGGCGCGTCCACTGCGGACGCCGTCGTTGTGCTCATTGATGCCCGCAAGGGTGTCCTGGAGCAGACCCGCCGGCATATGTCCGTGCTGCAGCTGCTCCGGGTGGCGCACGTGATCGTCGCCGTGAACAAAATCGACCTGGTGGACTTCAGCGAGGCCGTGTTCCGCGAAATCGAAGCGGACGTGCAGCGGGTGGGCCGGGAGCTGGGGCTCGGTTCCGATGGCATCGCTGACCTCATCGTCATCCCGGTCTCCGCGCTCGACGGGGACAACGTCGTGGACCGCTCAGAGCGCACGCCGTGGTACTTCGGCCCGGCGCTGCTGGAAGTCCTGGAGACCCTGCCCGCCGCCGACGAAATCGAAAGCCACCTGGAAAGCTTCCGTTTCCCGGTCCAACTGGTCATCCGGCCGCAGGGCGCACTCGCTCCCGACGCCGTCGCCGGTGGTCTCGATCCCGCTGCGTACCGGGATTACCGTGCCTACGCCGGGCAGATCACCGAAGGCTCGGTGAAGCTGGGGGACCGGGTCAGCGTCCTGACGCCGGGGCAGGCAACGCGCACCACCACCGTGGCTGGCATTGACTTCGCCGGGCAGGAACTGAGGGAGGCTGTGGCCCCGCAGTCCGTCGCGCTGCGGCTCGCCGACGAGTTCGACGTCGCCCGCGGCGACACGATTGCGGGAGCGGGGCCTGCCGGTGGCGAAATACCGCAAGCTTCGGCTGACCTCTACGCCGCGCTGTGCTGGCTCTCTCCGAAGCCGCTCCGCGAAGGAGCCAAGGTGCTGGTCAAACACGGCACCCGCACCGTCCAGGCACTGGTGCGCAACGTGACCGGAAAACTGGACCTCGCCGACTTCCAGCTGGAGCCCACCACCACCCTTGACCTCAACGACATCGGCCACGCCCAGCTGCGGCTCTCCGCTCCGCTGCCGTTGGAGAACTACGGGAACCACCGCCGCACCGGCGCGTTCCTGGTAATCGATCCGCTGGACGGCAACACCCTCGCCGCCGGCCTCGTCAAGGACCACCCCGGCGACCACGAGGACGAGCGCTACTCGATCTGAGGGCCGCTCCGCCGACTGCCTGCCAGGTCGCCGGAAACCTGCGGGGTCGCCGCAAACTTCCGGCGACCCCGCAGGTTTCCGGCGAATTCGCCGCTGACCAGCTGAGGGCCCTTGCCCGCCTTGCTGGCCGGTGCTAGACCGGAGCCATGGGCACAGCATCCGAACTGTCCGTTGCCGTTGTTATGGCGCACCCCGATGACGACGCGTATGGACTGGCCGGCACCGTGGCCTTGTATGCCCGGAATCCGGAGTTCCGGTTCATCCTGATTCACGCCACCGACGGCGGCGCCGGGGAGATCGCGCCCGGCGTCGAGGTTCCGGCCGGGGATTGGGCGAATTCCGGCGCCGGGAGGACGACGCCGCGTGGCAGGCCCACGGCCGGCCCCCGGACCGGCATGACTGGCTCGGCTACCCGGACGGCGGGGTGGCGGCTGTGCCGTTGGCGGAGCTCGCGGGAAGGGTCGCGCGGATCCTGAGGGAGGAGCGGCCGCGGGTGGTGTGTACCTTTGGACCGGATGGCATCACGGGACATCCCGATCACATTGCCACCGGGCGGGCCGCCGACACCGCGTTTCACCTGGTCCGCAGCGAGGGTGGCTCCGGGATGGAACGGCTGCTCCACGGCGCGATGCGCGAATCCACGTTCCTGCGCTGGAACACAGCACGCCTCAAGCACGGCCTGGAGCCGTGGGACCGGGAGCGCGTCTACCACTTGCGCCCGGTGCCGGACGAGACCATCGGCGTGGAAGTCGATACGCGCGCCGTGGCAGGCAAAGTCCTTGCCGGCCTGCGGGAGCACCGGACTCAGCGGCACGTCATCATGGCTGACACGCTCACCCGTGAACAGCAGTTGCGGGTCCTGGGCCGGGAGTCGTACGTGCTCGCCTGGCCACCCCGCCAGTCCGGCGCGCCGCTGCTGGCCGACATCTTCGCGGCACTCTGACTCTCCGGCCGGTCCGGACGTCTTCTCCGGCCGCAGCGGGAGCCTCGCTCACATGTGACGCCGCATGAACCCGCATGACCCCGGGTTTCCGGACCGTTGAACCCTGTCCCGGGCGGTCCCTATGGTGAACCAATGACACCTACGGATCGGATCTCCAACGCCACCGGGAAGAGCCCCGGAACCACCCGGATCGTCGCCGGTGAAGCTGCTGTGCCCAGGCGCAGGCGCACGCTGGAGATCAGCCTGGCTGCCGGCCTTGTGCTGCTGATCGGGGCAGGTGCTGCCGTGGCTTCGACGGCGTCCCGCAACACTGAAGCCGCCCCCGCAGCGGCGGTTTCCGGCACCCCCGCCGCAGAACTGCGGCTCGGTTACTTCGGCAACATCACCCACGCCCCGGCCCTCGTCGGCGTCAACAAGGGCTTCATTGCCAAAGACCTCGGCGGGACCAAGCTCAGCACCCAGGTGTTCAACGCCGGCCCGGCCGCGATCGAGGCCCTCAACGCCGGCGCCATTGACGCCACCTACATCGGCCCCAACCCGGCCATCAACTCCTACGTCAAGAGCAAAGGCGAATCGATCAGCATCATCGCCGGTGCCGCATCCGGTGGAGCCCAGCTGGTGGTCAAACCCGAAATCACCTCGGCTGCGGACCTGGCCGGCAAGAAGCTCGCGACGCCGCAGCTCGGCGGCACGCAGGACGTGGCCCTGCGTGCCTGGCTGGGCACGCAGGGCTACCGGACCAACACCGACGGCAGCGGCGACGTCGCGCTCAACCCCACCGAGAACGCGCAGACGTTCAAGCTGTTCCAGGACGGCAAGCTCGACGGCGCGTGGCTGCCGGAGCCCTGGGCTTCCCGCCTGGTGCTCCAAGCCGGCGCGAAAGTCCTGGTTGACGAAAAGGACCTCTGGGAGAAGGGCGAGTTCCCCACCACCGTCCTGATCGTCAACAAGAAGTTTGCCGCCGAGCACCCCGCCACCGTCACGGCCCTGCTGGAGGGCCACGTCGAATCCGTGGACTGGCTCAACGCCGCCCCCGCCGCGGAGAAGTCCACGGTCCTCAACGCCGCCCTCAAGGAATCCGCCGGCGCCGCCCTGCCCGCCGACGTGATTGACCGGTCGCTCAAGAACATCGTCTTCACCGTCGACCCGCTCGCAGGAACCTACAAAAAGCTGCTCCAGGACGGGGTTGCGGCCGGCACCACCACCCAGGCCGACATCAGCGGCATCTTCGACCTCACCGCCCTGAACAGTGTCCTGGGCGGGGATGCCGCGGGGACGAAGATCTCCGCACACGGATTGGGCAGGGACCAGCCGGTTCCCGGTACCGGCTCCGCCCCAACAAGATAGGACCTGACCATGCCAGTCGTACTCGAACACCTGGGCAAGCGCTTCGGCGACAGCGCTCCGGTGCTGGATGACGTCAACGCCAGCATCGGGCAGGGCGAATTCCTCGCCCTGCTTGGTGCCTCCGGCTGCGGCAAGTCCACCCTGCTGAACATTATGGCGGGCCTGGAGGCCCCGACGTCGGGCGCCCTCGAGGTGCCGAGCGACGGCGCCGCCTTTATGTTCCAGGACGCGGCCCTGTTCCCCTGGCTGAACGCCCGGGAAAACATCGAGCTGGCACTTAAGCTGCGCGGCGTCGGGAAAGCCGCGCGCCGGATCAAAGCCGACGAACTCCTGGACCTCGTGCACCTGGCCGGAGCGGGGGACAAACGCCCGCACGAGCTCTCCGGCGGCATGCGGCAGCGGGTGGCCCTGGCCCGCTCGCTCGCCCAGGACCGGCAGCTGCTCCTGATGGACGAACCCTTTGCAGCCCTGGACGCGATCACCCGCGACCTGCTGCACGACGAGCTGGAGCGGATCTGGAAGGAAACCGGCCGCACCATCATTTTTGTCACCCACAACGTCCGCGAAGCCGTCCGGCTGGGCCAGCGCGTGCTGCTGCTCTCCTCCCGGCCCGGCCGCGTGGTGCAGGAGTGGCACGTCAGCGAAGAGCACCGCACCGACGCCGGGCTCGCCGGCCAGCTCACCGGCGAAATCACCGCCCGGCTACGCGAGGAGATCCGCCGCCATGCCAAGTAAACAATCGTCCCTGGTTGAGCCGGGGGACATCCGCCACGTCCCCTCGGCCCTGACCCGGTCCTCCACCGGCTCGGCCGACCTCCGCGAGCTCGAGGCCGGGCTGGACTCGCTGCAGTCCGACGCCGTGCGCAAGGCCCGGATCGACTGGAGCCGGATCCTGCTGCCGGCCGGCGCCATCGTGGTCCTGGTGGTCATCTGGCAGCTGTACGTGTCCATGGGCTTCAAGCGGCAGGACCTGGTGCCCGGGCCGCTGGACGTGGTGGCCCAGTTCGGCCATCTCTGGGCCGACGGCAAGCTGCAGGAAGCGGTCTGGACCTCGCTGCAGCGCGGGCTCGTGGGATTCCTGATCAGCGTGGCCATCGCCACCCCGATCGGACTCGTGCTGGCCCAGGTGGCCCCGCTGCGCCGCGCCTTCGGGCCGCTCATCTCCGGGCTGCAGGTGCTTCCGTCCGTGGCGTGGGTACCCGCCGCCATTATCTGGTTCGGACTTACCGACGCCACCGTGTACTTCGTGGTGTTCATGGGCGCGATCCCCTCGATCATCAACGGGCTGATTTCCGGCGTGGACCAGATCCCGCCGCAGTACCGCAGCGTCGGGAAAGTCCTGGGCGCCTCCCGGGTCCAGCTCGCGCTCCAGATCATCCTCCCGGCCGCCCTGCCCGGGTACCTGAGCGGCCTCAAACAGGGCTGGGCCTTCTCCTGGCGCTCGCTGATGGCCGCGGAAATCATCGCCGTCGGCGGCACCATCGGCTTCGGCCTCGGCTCCATGCTGAACCAGGGCCGCGACCTGTCCGACATGACCATCGTCATGTCCGCGATCCTGCTGATCCTCGCCGTCGGCATCCTGGTCGAACTGCTGGTGTTCGGCCCGATCGAAAAACGGCTGCTCCGCCGCCGCGGACTCCTCACGGGCAGTACCCGCTAGGCCGGCACCGAGGCGGACCGGCTGGCCTGCGGCCATCCACCCCGGCGGCCGCACCCTGGCCTAGGCCCTATTCGAAGGGCGGGGGTCCCAGAATTTCGATGCCGCCGTGCACCCGTGCGGATTCGCGGATCCGGTCAAAGTCCACCACCCGCCCACCCTCGTCATCAGCGCCAAGGGGCTCGCTGGCCCCGAAGTAGAAGGCCTGCCCGCCGCCGGGTGTGTGCAGGCAGAGCATGCGGGTGCCTTCCTGCAGCACCTTGAACGCATGGGGGACGCCCCGCGGGGCGATGGCAAGTCCGCCGGCCGCAACGCGGTGCTCCGTGCCGTCCATGTTGATCAGGATCTCGCCAGAGAGGATGTACAGCGTTTCGTCGGAGGCTGGATGGGTGTGCATGGGGGTAACTTTGTTCAGGTCCATGGCGTCTTCGAAGAGAAGGAATGCCCCCGCGGTGTCTTCCTCCGGCGCTATCCAGGTCTGCACCCCGCCGCCGAAGAACCAGCGCTTGGCCCCTTCGCCGGGCTGCCGGACAATTGCGGATGCTGCGTTTTTCGTCTCCATAATGCTCGCCTCGATAGCTTTTCTGCGCTTATGGGACGCTTGTCCCATAACAAGACTCGTGTACCATGAAGCTCATGTCAAGACCCTATGTGGACGCTGGCCGCACAGGCCAAAAGCGCCGCACCTTGGACGCTCTCGTGGCAGCGGCCCGCCAACTCGTCGCGGCGGGTGAAACTCCCACAGTGGACGAGGCCGCGCTCGCCGCTGGGGTGGCCCGCAGCACCGCTTACCGCTATTTCCCCGGCCAGCGCGAGCTGCTGGCGGCCGCCCATCCCGAGACCGCGCGAACATCGATGCTGCCGGAGAATCCCCGGACGATGCGGCAGAGCGGCTGGACGCCGTGGTAATCGAGTTCACCCGGATGATCGTCGGCACCGAGGCGCAGCAGCGCACCATGTTGCGACTCTCCCTGGAGCCTGCCGATGGCCGGGAACAGAGCCTGCCGCTCCGTCAGGGCCGCGCCATCGCCTGGATCGCCGAGGCACTGGCCCCGCTGCGGAAACAGTTGCCAGAGCAGGAGATTCATCAGCTGGTGCTCGCGATCCGGAGCGCCATAGGCATCGAGTCCCTGGTCTGGCTGACCGATGTGGGTGGCCTGAGCAGGGAAGCCGCCGTCGCGTCGATGCGGTGGTCGGCCGGTGCCCTGCTCAGCCAGGCGCTGCTGGCCGGGATGCCGGGAGCAGGCCCGGCACCAAGTGCTGGCCACCAGCCGGCGAAGCCCCAGGTTACGCCTCGTTACCCCGGATGAACTGGTGTTTCCGCACCGTTGTTCCACCCTGGAACGCCGCCCTATCGTCGATGCATGGCAATTCAGGACATTTACCCCACGGCGCTGCGCCTCCTCGGCCGCCCCGTGCTGGTCGTTGGCGGCGGCCCTGTCGCCGCGCGCCGCGCCAAGGGACTGCTCGACGCCGGCGCCCGGGTCACCATCGTCGCGCCCCTCGCCTGCCCCGCCCTGGCTGACCTGGCCGACGCCGGGCTCCTCGACTGGGCTCCGCGGGCGTACCGCAGCACCGACGTCGACGCCGTCTGGTTCGTCCAGACCGCCACCGGGGACACCACCGTTGACGCGCAGGTAGCGGCCGACGCCGAGGCGCAGCGCATCTGGTGCGTCAACGCCTCCAACCACGAAGCCTCGGCCGCGTGGACGCCCGCCGTCGCGGTGGTGGACGACGTGAAGATCGCTGTGAACGCAGGGGGAGACCCGCGCCGCGCCATGGCCCTGCGTGACGCCGTCGCCACCGCCCTCGAAACCGGGGACCTGCCGCTGCGCCGCCGGCGGGAAACTCCGGGCACCGTAGCCCTCGTGGGGGGCGGCCCCGGCGACATTGGGCTCATCACAGTCCGCGGCCGGCGGCTGCTGGGCCAGGCCGACGTTGTTGTCGCGGACCGCCTCGGCCCGCGCGAACTCCTCCGCGAACTGGCCCCCGACGTCCGTGTGATCGAGGTCGGCAAGACCCCAGGCCACCACCCTGTCCCGCAGGCCGAGATCAACCGCATCCTTGTCGACGAAGCCCTGCAGGGCCACCGTGTGGTCCGGCTCAAGGGCGGCGACCCTTACGTCCTGGGCCGCGGCGGCGAGGAAGCCGAGTTCTGCCGGCAGCACGGCGTCGAGGTCGAAGTCGTTTCCGGCGTCACATCGGCCATCTCGGTCCCGGCCGCCGCCGGCATCCCGGTCACGCACCGCGGGCTGGCCAAGGGCTTCAGCGTCGTGACCGGCCACGAGGAGCTGTCCGAAGTTCCGGCCCGTGCGGACCACACCGTGATCCTGCTCATGGGCGTGGGCCAGTTGCGCGAGTCCGCGGCTTCCCTGGCACGCGCCGGTTTGCCTCCGGGGACACCTGTTGGCATCGTAGAGAATGGATACCTGCCCAACCAGCGGGTGACCATCGGAACGCTCGGGACCATCGCGGACCAGGCGGAGGCCGCAGGCGTTGCGAACCCCGCCGTGATCGTGATCGGTGACGTGGTCCGCGTCAGCCCGTTCGCGCCGTCGCACTTTAAGACCGCGGACTACAGCACCACCTCCCCGAACGCCCCCCGCGTCCTGACCAAGTAGCCCCGACCCTTAGCCTCATCCAACTGACTCGCAGTTGAGGTCGTTATGAGCCCGCAAAACGACCTCAACTGCGAGTCAGTTGGGCCGTGACAGAAAAAAGGAACACAGCCGTGTCAACGAACAGCCCTGCAGGAACTGCCGCTCGCCCGCTGCGCATCGCCATTGTCGGCTCCGGACCCGCCGGTGTTTACGCCGCGGACATCCTCACCAAAAGCGAGGCGGTCAAGAGCGGTGGGCTTACGGTGAGCATCGACCTCTTCGACCGCTACCCGGCACCCTATGGGCTGATCCGCTACGGCGTGGCACCGGACCACCCGCGCATCAAGGGCATCGTCAACGCCCTGCACAAGGTCCTGGACCGCGGCGACATCCGCTTTTTCGGCAACGTGGACTACGGCACTGACCTGTCCCTGGCGGACCTGCAGAGGCATTACGACGCCGTCATCTTCGCCACCGGCGCCATCAAGGACGCGGACCTGAACATTCCGGGGATCGAGCTGGAGGGCTCCTACGGCGGCGCCGACTTCGTCTCCTGGTACGACGGCCACCCGGACGTCCCCCGGGAGTGGCCGCTCCAAGCCAGTGAAGTTGCCGTGATCGGCAACGGCAACGTGGCCCTGGACGTGGCCCGGATGCTCTCCAAGCACGCCGACGACCTCCTCAGCTCCGAAATCCCGGACAATGTCTACGCCGGGCTGAAAGCCTCCCCGGTCACCGACGTCCATGTCTTCGGCCGCCGCGGGCCGGCCCAGGTGAAGTTCACCCCGCTGGAGCTGCGCGAACTCTCCCACTCCAGGGACGTCGACATCATCCTCTACGCCGAGGACTTCGAGTTCGACGCCGAATCAGACCGCCAGATCCAAAGCAACAACCAGACCAAGACCATGGTGGGAACGCTCACCAACTGGATCGCCGGGCAGCCGGAGGACCTGAGCGAACTCACATCCTCCCGCCGCCTGCACCTGCACTTCCTGCACAGCCCGGTGGAAGTGTATGACGACGCGGACGCCCCGGGCCGTGTCGCCGGGATCAGATTCGAGCGCACCGCGCTGGACGGTACCGGCAACGCCCGCGGCACCGGTGAGATCATCGACTACCCGGTCCAGGCCGTCTACCGCGCCATCGGCTACTTCGGTTCGGCCCTGAACGAGGTCGGCTTCGACCACGGCAAGGGTGTTGTGCCGAACGACGGCGGCAGGGTCCTGGATGCGTCTGGCGCCCGGGTGCCGGGCATCTACGCCACGGGCTGGATCAAGCGCGGCCCGGTCGGGCTGATCGGGCACACCAAGGGCGACGCCCTCGAAACCGTGACGCATCTGCTGGCGGACCTCGAAAAGCTGCCGCCGGCTGCAGCACCCGCGCCGGACGCCGTCGTCGAACTGCTGCAGAACCGGGGCGTGCAGTACACCAGCTGGGAAGGCTGGCTGGCGCTCGACGCGCACGAGCGGTCCCTTGGCGAAAAGGCGAGCGCTGCCGCTGGTGCGGACGGCGTCCGGCGCGAACGCATCAAGGTGGTCCCGCGTTCGGCCATGGTCCGGATTTCCCGCGACGGGGTGGCCGCGGAAGTCTGACCGCCAGCTGGCTCCGGATTGTCCTGGAGGGGAATTTTCGACGTGTAGTCAGTAGGCTTACCGTCATGGATGAGCAACTCACGCCAGCGGCCCGCCGATGAGGCTCCGTCGCAGCAACGCGTCCGGGCGCGGCTACCGGCGTCTCGCGTCCGGGACCGGCTTCAGCTACAAGGACCTGGACGGCTCCACCCTGGCAGCCGGGCAGGTGCGCGATCGGCTGGAAAGCATCGGCATCCCGCCGGCTTGGAAGGACGTGTGGATAGCCCCGTACGACAACGGGCACATCCAGGCCACCGGGCTGGACGCGGTCGGCCGGCGCCAGTACATCTATCACCCAAGCTGGCGGGAGAAAAAAGACCGGCTGAAGTTTGACCGGGCGCTGCAGCTCGCGGAAACCCTCCCGGCCGCTCGCCGGCTCGTTACCTTGGACCTGCGCTCCGAGGGCCTCGCCCGGGAGCGGGTGCTGGCGGCCGCCTTCAGGATGCTGGACAGCGGCTCGCTGCGGGTTGGCTCGGAGCGGTATACCAACGAGAACGGCAGCCACGGCCTCGCCACGCTGCTCTGCGCCCACGTCCGCGTGAGCAAGGACGAACTGCGGCTCAGTTTCCCCGCCAAGAGCGGCCAGACCTGGGAATCGCGGATCAACGACGCCGACCTTGCCGCCGTCGTTCGCCAGCTCAAGCGCCGCGGCGGCAAGGCCCGCCTGCTGGCGTACCGGGACGGTCGGAGCTGGCATCCCGTGTCAAGCGCCGAGATTAACCAGTACGTCAAGGAACGCACCGGCCAGGACTTCACCGCCAAAGACTTCCGGACCCTGCGCGGAACTGTGGCCGCCGCCGCCAGCCTGGCGCGGAGCGGTCCGCAGCCAAAGGTTTCAGCCCGGAAGCGCGCGGTGAGCCGCGCCATGGTGGATGCATCGGATGTCCTCGGTAACACTCCGTCGATCGCCCGGAAAAGCTACGTGGATCCCCGGCTGCTGGACCACTTTGCCGCGGGGGGAGACGATCGACCCGAAGCGGCCGGACTCCGCCGAGTCCGAGGTCCGGGCCCTGTTGTACCGCGAGGGCGACGTCGTTGCGCTGCGCTGACGCCGTGTACTGCGCTGACGCCGTCGCGCTGCGCTGACGCCGTGTACTGCGCTGGCGCCGTGCGCTGCGGGAGCTACATCCGTCCGAAGCGCGCCCGGAGCAGCGCAAACACCCCGTAGGCGATGAACCCGGCACCGATGGCCAGCAAGAGTACCGGGCCGAACGGTTGCTCCAGCAGGGCTTTGAGGCTGCCGTCCAGCCCGGTTGCGGAGGCCGGGTCATTGGTGGCCGCGGCGATCACAAACAGCAGGCCCGTCAGGATCAGCGCCACTCCCTTGGCGATGTGTCCGGCAACGCCCAGGCCGCTGATCAGATGGCCCCTGCGCGTTCCCTCAAAATGGCCTAACTCCGCCTTGAACTTCTTCCCCGCGCCTTTGGCGATGAAGTACACCCCGATCCCGATCACGGTCAGGCCCAGACCGATGAGCGCCGGCACACCGAACGGCCCGTGCACCAGTGCGACGCTCAAATCCCGGGTCGAATCGCCGGAATCGCCCCCGTTGCCCAGCGCGAAGCCGGCGAAGCTGAGTCCCACGCTGGCGTAGGCGATGCTGAGGAAGCCGGAGGAAACGAACTTGCCAACCCGGGCCCGGCGCGGGAGGTGCCGGGCCCGTAGCGTGGCCTCACTCAGCTGCCACAGGGCGAGTCCGGCGCACGCGACAAACCCCGCCCACATAACCGCCGGCCCCCAGGGGTTGGCCGCGAGCTGTTCAATCGCCCCGGTGGGCTCCGCCTGGCCCGGGGAACCCAGGGCCAGGGCCGCGGCAATCGCGCCGATAATGATGTGCAGCAGTGCCATCACGGCAAAGCCGGAACGGGCGACGACGTCGAGGGCCGCACTGTTGGAGGCATCCTCCGCGGCATCTGCCGCGTCGGCGGCGTCCGGCACGGATTCGTCAGGGTCCTCGCCGGCAGGGGAGGGCCGGTCCCGGGGCCCTGGTGATTCCATGCCGCAGAGTCTACTCAGACCCGGTCCCCGCGCCGAACTATCAACTTTTTGCTAAGTGTGCTTACCATAGTCGGGTCGTGGCCTTTTGGGGTGACGGCAGTCCCGGACCCAGACGATAGGAAGCTCACCATGGCAGGAAATCTCGTTGCCCGATCCATCCACGACCTGACGGCGGGGGCCTGGTTCGGCGGCTCGCTGATGGGTGCTATCGGGCTGAACGGAGCAACGGCGGAAGCCAAGGACCCGGCCGAACGCACCCGCCTCTCCAGCCTGGGCTGGAAGAAGTGGGCCCCTTTCCAGGCGGCCGCCTTCGGTGCGCACCTGCTCTCCGGGCTCGCCATCATGTGGGAGAACAAGGGCCGGATGGCCAAGCAGGACGGCGTAACCCGGCTGAGCGTCTACAAGTCCATCGTTACCCTGGCCGGTGCCGCCGTGACGCTGTATTCCGGTCTGCAGGGCGCGAAGGTGGACAAGCTAGCCGCCGAAGGTGCTGAGGGTGCCACCGAGCCCAAGCCCGGCGCCTCGGAGGAACTCCGCTCGGCCCAGCAGCAGTTGAAGATCCTGCAGTGGGCGATCCCCGTCTTCGCCGGCGTGGTGATCGTCCTCGGTGCCAAGCACGGTGAAATGCAGCGGCCCAAGAACGTTTTCCAGGGCCTCACGCGCTAGCGGCACACGCCGTCAGCGCACAGGCCGCGGCGCCGGAATCCCGTTCCGGCGCCGCGGCCTCACGCGCTGACGGCAGTGCGGTTACTGCCGGATCCACTCCGCGCAGGAGTTCAGGTTCCGGTGCACACTCTCGACGGCGGAAGTTTCGTCGTGTGCGGCTATTGCGTCCACGAGTTCGTCATGACCTTCGTGCGGGAGCCCGCTGAAGCCGCCGCGCTGCTGCTGGCGGAGCAGGCCGGCGTGGAAAACAGCGCCGAAGCTGGCGTACAGCTCGTGCAGCAGCGGATTGCCCGATGCCTGCGCAACCAGCAGATGGAAATCCCAGTCCGCCCGGGCCCAGCCCGCGTAGTCGCCGGCCAGCCAGGACTCACGGCGCGCCGTCAGCAGTACACGCATCGCCCCGACGTCGCTGCCAGCTGCATGGCGGGCCGCAAGCCGGGCCGCCTGGGTGTCCAGCCCCACCCGGACCTCCAGGATGTGAGCCTGCGAGTGGTCCAGGTACATGCGCTGGGCTGCGCCGGAGATCTCGCTGGTTGCGCGGACGTAGGTGCCGTCGCCGCGCCGGACATCGAGCATACCGCCGTGGGCCAGGGCCTTGACCGCCTCCCGCAGGGTTCCCCGCGAGACTCCGAGCATGGCCATCAGTTCAGGTTCGGCCGGGATCCGTTGCTGCAGCGGCCATTCGCCGGAGTGGATCAGGCCGCGGAGCTTGGCGGTGACCTCCTCCACCAGCGGCGGCCGATGGGACGGTGTGAGGCTCATGACCGTCCCTCGCCGGCATCGGGCCGGGCCGGTGTGCCGGCGGCCCGCAGTTCGGTGTCCTCCAGTTCAGTGGCCCGCAGTTCGGTGTCCTCCAGTTCAGTGGCCCGCAGTTCAGCGTCCTGAAGTTCCTTCCGCTGCGGAACTTTCGGCAGGGTGGTCAGCAGATGCCCGACGGCGATCTGGCCCAGGGCCACGGCGAGCAGCAGGATCAACGGGAGCGTCCAGGCGCCCGTGGCGCTGTGCAGCAAGCCCATGCCGAAGGGGCCGAGCGTCGCCAGCAGGTAGCCGGCCGACTGCGCAACCGTGGACAAAGCGGTGGTTTCGGCAGTGGTGCGGCCGCTGCGGCTGATCATCACCATCACCAGCGGGAAGATGCCGAGCCCAAAGCCAAGCAGTACCGCGGTGACGGGTGCCCAGCTCAGCGGCAGGACGAGCATAGCCAGGACACCCGCGGCCATCGTCACCGTGGCCAGGTAGAAGGCGGTCCTTTGCATCCGCGGGCGTGATCCGATCGCGACGAGCACCATGCCGGCCGGCACCGAGACGAGCTGCATCAGGCCGAACATCAGCCCGCCCTCGGATGCGGAGAGGCCCAGCGTGACCAGCATGTAGGGGAACCAACTCAGCACCGAATAGGCCAGCAGGGCCTGGACGGTGAAGCCAAGGGTAATGAGCCTGCCGGTACGGGTCCGCAACAGCGGCCAGGGGGACACCGGGGCGGCCTTGATACCGGGTGCGTTGCGGTGCGCGTGCAGGGCGATCGGCAGGAAACCCAGGCAGGCGCCCAGGGCCAGTAAACCGATCGCGCCGACTCCGGCGGAGGGCGAGCCAAGCTGGTGCGCCACGGGAACGATCAGCACGGCAACCGCAGTGGCGCCAGTTGTCATGGTCACCGTATAGAGCGCCGTCATCAGCGATGTCCGGTGCGCGAAGTGGACCCGGATGAAGGAGGGCATCGCCACGTTGCAGATCGCCAGTCCGGACATCCCGACGACGGTGCCTGCCAGCAGCATGCCGGTGGAAGGGATGCCCCGGACCAGTAGGCCGGCAGCGAGCAGCACGAGGGAGAGCAGGATGGCTTTCTCGAGTCCCAGCCGCCGGGTCAGCCAGGACGTGGCGGCGCCGGCAACGGCGAAACAGAGCGTGGGGATCGAGGGAATAATGGCGGCGGTCAGCGGCCCGTAGCCGAGGACCTCCTGCAAGTCATGCAGCAGGGCGGCGGCTCCGGTGATGCCGGCGCGCAGGTTGAGCCCGATCAGCACAATCGCGATGACTCCGGCGATCGCCACGCCGCGCGGTGAGCGCACGACGGCGGGAGGTGCTGTCTCGGGAAGGGCGGACGACGCCGTGCTGCTAGCCATACCTAAAGGTTAGACGTTTGACGTTTGGACCTTGCTTTTTAGTGGCGAATATCTCGGCAAGCGGCACGGCCCGGACGGGCAGGTCTGCGGCGGACGCAATGGCGGCGGAGTAACCGTCGGGAGCCGGCACCGGCCGGACCAGGAGGCCATCGACCGCTGGATTCGTGGGGCTCTGCGCACTCAGGTGCCCGCGGGGGCCGGCCGGGGCCAGCCGCAGGCTCGCGGGGTCCACGGCCAAGCCAAGTCCCGCCGCTTTCAGCGCGGCTTCCTTCGCCACCCAGAGCCGGATGCGCCCGGCGTCGGTCAGCTCAGGGCCATCCGCACCGGGATGTTCCTCCGGCGCGACGGCGAACTCGTCGAAGCCGGCGAACACGCGGGCGGGCACCCTTTCGAGGTCCGCTCCGAGGCTGGCGCCGGCCGGACCGGCAGCAGCCATCACCGTTCCGTGGCTGCGGGACATGCTCAATTCGACGCCCTCGATCGAGGGTTTGCCGTGGTCGGTGCTGCCGCAGCCGGCGCACGTCCGCCGGACGGTCAGCCCGGCAGCGTCTTCGGGTTTGAGCCCCAGCCGCCACGCTGCGAGCAGCCGGAACATGGCGTGGGACGCCGGGTAGTCCAGCCGGTCCTCGGCGCGGCTGAACCGGAGCGAGGCCTCGCGTTCCGGTGCCGAGAGGAACGCGCCCAGGCCGCCGAACAAGCCCGCGAACAGTCCCTGGCCGGCCTCTACCGCGGCATCCCTGACGGCGGGTGACGGGACCACGAGGTAGCCGATCTCGGCGGGCCCGCGCCCGGACGCGATCATCGCTTGCTGATCCGGCGGTACTGGGCGATCGCCAGCGGGGCAAAAACGGCGATGATCCCGACGCTGCACAGCACGGAATACAGGACCGCGTTCTCCGCTGGCCAGCCGGTCGGCGTAAGGAATCCAGCCGGTGCCGTGTTGCCGAAGAGCTCCCGGGCCGCGGTGGCGACGGCGGTGACAGGATTCCATTCGGCAATCACCCGCAGCGGGCCCGGAAGGGAGGTCACGGACACAAAGGCGCCGGACACAAAGGTGACCGGGAACAGCCAGACAAGCCCGAGGCTTTGGGCGACTTCAACGCTGCGGGCGGTCAGGGCAATGACTGCCCCGATCCAGGAGACGGCAAAGGCAAACAGCAGCAACAGGGCCAGGGCCGCCAGTGCGGATGCCGGCCCCGTGGAGATCCGCCAGCCGATGGCTAGACCGCACAGCAGGGTGACGGCGACGGACAGTACGCTCGTGGACAGATCCGAGGAGGTGCGGCCCAGGATTACGGCCACGCGGGACATCGGCAGGGAGCGGAAGCGGTCGATCAGCCCGAGCTGGAGATCCTTGGCCAGGTAGACGGCGGTAAAGGAGGCGTTAAACGTCAGGGTCTGCGCCAGGATGCCGCCGATCAGGTAGCTGCGGTATTGGTCCCCGCCGAGGGTGCCGCCGAAGACGAAGCCCAGCAGCAGGACGAACATCACCGGCTGCACGATTCCGGTGACCAGCGCTCCGGGCGTGCGCACTACGTTGATCAGGTTGCGCCGGGCAATGACGGAGCTGTCGCGGGCGGCTGCGGCGATGGCGCTCATGCTGGCACCTCGACTTTCTCCGGAGTCTGCACGTCCGGCGTCCGGTTTTGCGGGGCCGGCGCCGCGGCGTGGCCGGTGAGCTGCAGGAAGACGTCGTCCAGGGTGGGGCGGCGCAGCGATGCTTCCTCTACTGGCAGGGCGCGGGCATCAAGTTCGGAAAGCACCCGGACCAGCAACCGGTGGCCTTCGGGAGCGGCGACGGAAATCCGCAGGTTTTGCGGGTCCAGTTCGGGCCGTGAGTCCGGGCCCGCTGCCTGCTCCAGCACCCCGGCCGCCGCGGCGAGGTCGGCGGCGTTGCGCATCACGACGTCGATTCGTTCGGATCCGGCGCTTTGTTTCAATTCGGTCGCGGTCCCCTCCGCGATGACGCGGCCGTGGTTGATGACGGCGATGTGGTCTGCGAGCCGATCGGCCTCCTCGAGGTACTGGGTGGTGAGCAGCACGGTGGTGCCGTCCGCCACAAGACCGGACACAACGTCCCAGGTATCGAGGCGGCCCCGCGGGTCAAGTCCGGTGGTGGGCTCGTCCAGTACAACGACCTTGGGCCGGGCGACTATGGCTCCGGCGAGGTCCAGCCGGCGGCGCATGCCGCCGGAAAACGTCCCGGAGCGTTTGCCTGCGACGTCGGTGAGCCGGAAGCTCTCGAGGAGTTCGTGTGCCCTGGCCGTAGCGGTCCGGCGGTTCATCCCGTAGAGCCGGCCTACCATGTGCAGGTTTTCGAAGGCGGTTAGTTTCTCGTCCACGGCGGCATACTGGCCGGACAGGCCCAGGTTCCGCCGCACCAGCTCCGGATGGCTGAGCACCGAGTGGCCGGCGACCCGGGCGTCGCCGCTGTCAGGGGACAACAAGGTGGTGAGCACCTTGACGGTGGTGGTCTTGCCGGAACCGTTTGGTCCCAGCAGTCCCAGCACCGTTCCTTCGCCTGCCCGCAGCGTGAGCCCGTCCAGGGCCTTGAAGCTGCCGAAACTCTTGCTGACGTTCTCGACCCGGATCACTGCGCAGTAGCGAGTTCTGCGACCTTGCGCGGCGCCATATCCGTCCAGGTCCGGGACACGTAGTCGAGGCAGGCCTCCCGGCTGTCCGGGCCAAACATGGTGACCCAGCCCTGCGGCACTGCCGCGAAAGCCGGCCAGAGGGAGTGCTGCTGGTACTCGTTCACGAGTACGGAGAACGTTGCGGACTTGTCATCGAATGGATTCGTCACGTTGACCTTTCCTGTCAGTTCTGGCGTTCGGACAGCCCCCTAGTGGAGCTGAGGCATCACTGGTTATTCGGGTCCGCTGCCCAGTTGGATGGCCAGTGCCGGCATAATTGCGCTGAGAGCCCGGTCACTGAGCAGCTGGGAGTGACGCTCGTCCACGGCGACATCGGTAATGGTCCCGCTGATGAACGGCTGCCAGGCACCGGTGCCGGGGGTGCCTTCAGGCACCTCGCGGGTGGCCCGGAGGAACAGCAGGTCGCCGTCGAACACCTCCGGCTGCTCCTGGCGGATCAGCCGCGCCAGCGACGGGAAATTGCCCACCATGGCGTTGACGGAGTCCAACGGGACGCTGCCCAGCGGGTTGTGGTGTTCGCGCAGGATTTCCTGGGCGCGTTGCCCGTCCAGCCCGGCCTTGTCCTGTTCCCCCAGTTCATAGCCCTGCGCTTCGAGGTAGCTGGCCCAGAGCGCGTGGCCTGTACCCACCTTGGCGTTGTCCTCCTGGTTGCCGGGGAAGGCATCGAGGATGGCCAGGAAAGCCACCTCCTCGCCGAGTTCCTGCAGCCGGGTGGCCAGCCGGTGGACGAGGTGGCCGCCGAAGGACCACCCCATCAGATGGTAGGGGCCCGCCGGCTGCACGGAGCGGAGCTTGGCGATGTAGTCATCGGCCAGTTCGGTCAGGTTTGCTGCCTCGATCGGGTGGGTGCGGCCCGGTTCCATGCCGGGCATCTGGAGTCCGAACAACGGCCGCTCCGGATCCAGTTTGCCCAGCATGGAGGCATAGCCCCAGCTGATCCCGGAGGCCGGGTGCACAGCAAACAGCGGCAGCTTGGTTCCGGTGGTGCGCAGCGGAAGCAGTTGGCGCAGGCTGTCCGCGGCGCTCTCCTGCGCACCCTTGGACGCCTCGCGGAGCAGGCCCTCGACGGTAGGCGCCCGGAACAGCGACTGGACCGTCAACTCCGTCCCCAGTGCAGCGTTGACCTTGGCGATGAGCGGCCGGGCCAGGAACGAGTGGCCGCCGAGCTCGAAGAACGATTCGTCCACGCCGGCCCGGTCCAGGGACAGCACGTCGGCGAAGATCGCCGCGACGGTCTTTTCCCGCGGCGTCCGCGGACCCCGCCCGGCAGTGCGGGCCGTGCTGCCGGGATCCGGCAGCACGGCTGTGTCCACCTTGCCGTGCGGGGTCAGCGGCACCTCATCGATCACCACGACGGCGGCGGGAACCATGTAGTCCGGCAGCAGGCCCCGTACGTGGTCGCGGACCTCCCCGGACAGGGTTCCGGCATCGGGGCCGTCGGCGGAGTCCGGCGCGTGGCCGGGCGCCGCCGGAACGACGTACCCGATCAGGCGCGTGCCGCCGTCGGTGCCGACGGCACGGACGACGGCGGCGCTGACGCCGGCGGCGCTGCGCAGGGCCTGCTCCACTTCGCCGGGTTCGACCCTGAAGCCGCGGATCTTCAGCTGGTCATCGTTGCGGCCGGCAAATACCAGCCGGCCGTCGGCGTGCCGGAAGACCAGGTCGCCGGTGCGGTACATTCGTTCGCCGCCGCCGGTGAAGGGATCCGCAATAAAACGCTCGGCCGTCAGCTCCGGACGGCCGCGGTAGCCGCGGGCCAGTTGGCGGCCGGCGATGTAGAGCTCGCCGGCCGCGCCGGGAAGGGTGTGCTGCAACCGGTCGTCCAGGACGTAAAGCCGGGTGCCCGCGGTGGGGCTGCCCAGCACCGGTTCGCCGGTCCCGCCAACCCGGGCCAGCACGGTATCCACGGTGGCTTCGGTAGGTCCGTAGAGGTTCCAGGCTTGGACGCCACGGTGTGCGGCAACGGTGTTCCACAGTCCGGCGTCGAAGGCCTCCCCGCCGAGGGCCAGGCTGAAACGTTCCGCCTCGCCGCCGCCGGGGGTGTGCGCCTCGAGCAGCCGGGTGAATTCCGGCTCGGCCAGGAGCTGCCGGAGATAGCCGGGGGTGGTCTCCCACGCGTTGATGCCATGCGCTGCGAAGTAGGCGGCCAGCTGCTGCGCGTCTCGGCGGGTCTCGTCGCCGATCAGGTGCAGCTCGTGGCCCGCCACCATCCACAGGATCGGGTCCCAGGAGGCGTCGAAGCCAACGCCCGTGGTGTGTGCGGCCCGGCGGTGTCCGAGGCCGGACAGCAGGGTCTCGCGGTGCGATCCGAGCAGGGCCGCCAGGGCGCCATGGCTGATCTCGACGCCTTTCGGCCGGCCGGTGGAACCGGAGGTGAAGATCACATAGGCCAGCTCGCGCGGCTCCGGAGCGGCAAACGCTGCCAGCGCGGCGGCGACGGTGTCCCGGCCAGGTTCCTTCTCCGGTTCCGTCCCTGCCGCCAGGTCTTCCAGGACCAGCACCCGGGGCCGGACCGTCAGCCCGGCGAGGATTTGCTCCACCCGGGCGGCCACGCTGCGGCTGGTCAGGATGACCGGCGGGGCAGCGTCCGCGATGATTGCCGAGGCGCGCTCGTCCGGGTATTCGGTGTCGATCGGGTTGTAGACGGCGCCGGCGGCCAGTACACCGAACATGCCCTCAACCGTTGCCCGGGAGCGGGGGAGCAGCACGGATACAACGTCGCCGCGGCTGACACCTGTCCCGGCGAGTGCGGCCGCGATCCGGGATGCCGAGGCGGCAAGTCCGGCAAAGCTCAGGGTTCCATCGGCCGCGACCACCGCGGCGGCGTCCGGCGTCGCCCGGACCGTGGCGGCGAACGCCGCCAGGATTCCGGGTTCGGGGTCTTCCGCAGACTGATCCGAGCGGGATCCGGCGGTGACCTTCATCAGGGCGCCAGCTTCCGCAGTCCCGATCAGGCCCAGCAGCGAAACCGGGGTGTCCGGGGAAGCTGCGGCGAGCTCCAGGAACCGGCCGAAACTGGCGGCCAGGCGCCGGGCCGTGGCGTCCTCAAACATCGCAGCGTTGTAGTCCAGCGTGCCGGCCAGTCCGCCGTTTCCGCCGTCGGGCCGGAACGTAAAGGAGAGGTCGAATTTCGCCTCGCCCGACCCTGTTTCGGGTTCGGCTTCCACCCGGACTCCGGGCAGTTGCGGAACGGCAGGAGCCTCGGTGTCCACGGTGAGCATGGTCTGGAACAGCGGGTGGCGTCCCAGTTCACGGTCCGGGTTGACGGCCTCGACGAGCCGTTCGAAGGGTACGTCGTTATGGTCGAAGGCATCCAGGATGCCTTCCCGCGAGCGGCCGAGCATGGTCCGCAGGCTGGGGTCTCCGGCGGCGTCCACGCGAAGCGGCAGGGTGTTGACGAAGAAGCCGACCAGCTCGCGCAGGGCGGGGTCCGTCCGTCCGGCGGTGGGGGAACCGATCACCAGATCCTCGCCGGCGCCGCTGCGGTGCAGGAAGGCGGCCAGGGCGGCGTGGAGCGCCATAAACAGGCTGGCGTTCGATGCCGAGGCCAGGGCGTTCAGTGCAGTGACGCTGTCCGGACCGAGCAGGAAGCCCAGCTGCCGGCCGGGCTGGCGTGACTCGCGGGGCCTGCGGTGGTCCGCCGGCAGCATCAGCTCTGCGGGGATCCCGGCCAGGGTGCGGCGCCAGTGGTCCAGTTTGGCCGTGAGGGCGCTCCCGTCGAGCTGTTGCCGCTGCCAGTGGGCGTAGTCGGCGTACTGCAGGGGCAGGGGTGCCGGAGCGGCGGCCGGGCCCTGGCCGCGGGCTGCCGTGTAGGCGGCAGAGAGGTCCCGCGCCAGCGGGGCAAGGGACGCCCCGTCGCTTGCGATGTGGTGCATCACAAGGTGCAGGACCCACTCCGGTGAGCCGGCTGAGCGGACGGGGATCAACCTCGCCCGCAGCGGCAGCTCGGAGCGGACATCAAAGCCGTGCTCGGCGTCGTCCCGCAGCAGGGCCGGGACTGCGTCGCGCGCCGCGGGCGGGTTGACGGTCAGGTGCATGCCTGCGCCGTGGGTGGCGTCAGAGGGGTCCAGGACAAGCTGCTCCGGAACTCCGCCGGCCTCCGGGTAGATGGTCCGGAGGACGTCGTGGCGCCGGAACAGCGCGCCGACGGCGGCGGCCAGTGCCTGTTCGTCGAGTTCACCGGTCAGACGCACCGCCAGGGAGATGTTGTAGTCGGCCGAGCCCGGATCCAGCTGGTTGAGGAACCACATCCGGGACTGGGCGTACGAGAGCTCCGGCCGGGCATTGCGGGCAGAATCGTTGTTTGCCAGCCATTCCGTGAGGGAGACCGGCTCAGCGACCGGCTCCCGCTGCCCGGAGCCCGGGGCCGTTGCCGGCGCCGCGGAAGCTTCGGTCCCCGGGGTGCCGGTCTGCCGGTGCACTGCCGAGAGCAGCCCGGCCGGTGTGGGCTCGTTAAAGAGCATACGCAGCGGCAGTTCGGTGCCAAAGGCGTCGTGGATTCCGCCCATCATCGAGACGGCGAGCAGGGAGTGTCCGCCCAGGACGAAGAAGTCATCACCCATCGAGACCTCAGCAACGCCCAAGACATCGGCGAAGATCCCGCACATGGTGCGTTCGTCTGCGGTCTCGGGAGCGGCCCCGGAGCCCGCGCCGGTGCCCGCGGAGGGAGCCGGCAGGGCTTTGCGGTCCAGCTTGCCGTGCGGCGTCAGGGGAATCGCGGGCAACTGCATAAAGACGGACGGCACCATGTAGTCGGGCAGCTTGCCGGCGGCCAGCTCGCGCAGATCCTCGGCTCCGGCGCTCCCCGTGTAGTAGGCCACCACACGGTGGGCAGGCTCGCCGTCGGCCACGGCTACGGCGCGGTCAAGCTGCGGGTGGGAGGCCAGCGCGGCCTCAATTTCGCCGAGTTCGATCCGGAAACCGCGGACCTTGACCTGTTCGTCCGTGCGGGAGAGGAACTCCAGGGAGCCATCCGGTGCCCGGCTGACCAGGTCGCCGGTGCGGTACATCCGGCTGCCGTCGGCGGCGAAGGGGTTGGCCACAAAACGGGAGGCCGTCTCGGCGGGGCGCCGGTCGTAGCCGCGTGCCATGCCGGGACCGGCAAGGTACAGCTCGCCCGGCACGCCTGCCGGAGCCAGCGCCAGGTACGGGTCCAGGACAAAGGTGTCCGTATTGGCGATGCCACGGCCGATGGACGGTGAGCCGCCGCTGATCTCAGCGGTCACCGAGTCCACAGTGAACTCAGTGGGACCGTAGAAGTTATGGGCCGCGACCTCAGGAGTCGAGGCCAGCTGCGTCCACAGCTCGGCCGTCACCGCCTCGCCGCCAAGGGCGAGGAGCAGCGGCTGGTCCCGGGCCGGGTCGAGCAGGCCGCTGTGCAGAAGCTGGCCGGCGTAGGACGGCGTCGTTTCCAGCACGTCGATGCCGTGGCTGCGGCAGTAGCCAGCGAGTGATTCGGCGTCGCTGCGGACCTCGTCAGCCACGATGTGGAGCTCCGCGCCGGCGATCAGCCACAGCATCGGGTCCCAGGCGGCGTCGAAGCCAAGCCCGGCGATGTGGGCCACGGACACCGTACCGTCCGGACCGGCGGCCTGGAAGCGCGGTGCGTACAGGGTGCGGTGGTGGTGCCGGTACAGGTTGGCCAGTGCGCCGTGCGGCACGGCGACGCCCTTGGGTCGCCCGGTGGAACCGGAGGTGTAGAGCACGTAGGCGAGGTCGCCGGCGGCCGGGCGGCGCTGTGCCAGGTCCGCGTCGGTGACCTCGGCACCCGCCGCCAGCAGCGTGCCGACGTCGAGGTGCCGCGGGCCTTCGGTGCCGCGGTCCGCCGACGGTGCGGCGGAGATAACGACGGCGGGAGCGCCGTCTTCAAGGATCACCCGGATCCGCTCCTGCGGGTAGGAAAGGTCCACGGGAATGTAGACGGCGCCGGCGGCCAGTACCGCGAGGGCCGCAGTCACAACGTCGGCAGTGCGCGGCAGGGCAACGGCGACCCGGTCGCCGGGGCCCACGCCGGAGGCCATCAGACCGGCGGCGAGTGCCCGGACCCGGGCATCGAGCCGGGCGAAACTCATGGCGCCGGTGGCGTCCACGAGTGCCGGCGCGTTCGGAGTCCGTGCCATCGTGGCGCGGAGGGCATCCACGACGGTTTCCGGGCCGAAGTCGCCGGACCCGGGTGCCCCTGCACTCAGGCTGTGTGCCAGGGCGAGCTGGTGCTGCTCGGGGGACTGGATCCGCAGCCGGTCCAGTGTGATCCCGGGATCGGCGGCGAACTGCTCGATCACTGCTACGTACCCGGCCACGAGCTGCTCGACGGTGGACCGGGCGAACAACGCGGGGTTGTAGGCGAGTGAGCCGCGGATGGCGGCGGCCGCGGGCCCGGCTGCCCCGTCCTCATCGGTGGTAGCTTCCACCAGGTCCAGCAGCAGGTCGAATTTGGCCCCGCCCGGTTCCTGGCTCAGGTCCGCGGTGGCATCGAGCCCGTTCATGTTCAGCCCGGCAGCCGCAGTGTTCTGCAACGTGAGCATCACCTGGAACAGGGGGTGGCGGTGCTGGGACCGGGCCGGGTTGAGCTCCTCGACCACACGCTCAAAGGGCGCGTCCTGGTTGGCGTAGGCGTGCAGGTTTGTGTACCTGACACTTTCCACGAGCTCCGCCGCGGTGGGATTTCCGGAGGTGTTGGTCCGCAGCACCAGGGTGTTGACAAAGAAGCCCACCAGCTCGTTGAGCTGGGTGTCCGTGCGGCCGGCCACGGGGGTGCCGAGCGGGATGTCCTCTCCCGCGCCGGACTTGGTGAGCAGGGCCGCGAGCGCGGCCTGCAGCACCATAAAGAGGCTGGCGTTGTGTTCGCGGGCCAGCGCGTTTAGCCGGGCGCTGGTTTCCGGACGGATGGTCAGGGGAACTGACGACGCCGGTCCGGCGGCGCTTTGCGCGCCCCGGATGAAGTCGAACGGCAGCCGGAGTTCCTCCGGAGCGCCGCGCAGTTCGCGGGTCCAGAACTCCAGCTGGCGGGAGATGGCACTCGTCGGGTCAGCTTCGCTGCCCAGTTCGCCGCGCTGCCACAGCGTGTAGTCGGCGTATTGCACCGGCAGCGGTGCCAGTGCGGTGTCCGCGCCCGAGGCGAGGGCGTTGTAGGCGAGCGAGAGATCCTGCGCGAGCGGGGCCAGGGACCAGCCGTCCGCGGCAATGTGATGCAGTGTGATGGCCAATACGTGGTGCTCCGGCGCCAGCTGGAACAGCACGGCGCGCAGCGGCAGTTCGTGTGTGACGTCGAAGCCGCGGCGGGTTTCCGCTGCGAGGGCGCCCGGCAGTCCTTCGGCGCTGCACTGGACGGCCAGCAGTTCCACCGGCCGCTCGCCGTCGGCCAGGATCTGCTGGGCGGGTTCACCGTCGATCAGCGGAAAAACCGTCCGCAGTGTTTCGTGGCGTCCGGCCAGCCTGTTGATCGCAGCATAAAGCGCCGGGACGTCCAGGGTGCCTTTGAGGTCCAGCACCACAGGGATGTTGTAGGCGCCGGACTCCGGATCGAAGCGGTTCAGGAACCACAGCCTGCGCTGGGCGAAGGACAGCGGCACAACGGCCGGGCGGTCGGCGGGCTTGAGCGGGTGGGCGTTGTTGGCTCCCAACTCAAGGGTGCCGGCGAGGGCAGCCACGGTGGCCTGTTCAAAAACCGTGCGCAGCGCCGGTGCGACCCCGGTCCTGTCCCGCAGCAAGGCCACGAGCCGGGTAGCCAGCAGCGAGTGGCCGCCGAGTTCAAAAAAGTCGTCGTCCACGCCGACGGCGTCGAGGCCCAGGACCTCCTTAAAGGCATCGGCTACGATCCGTTCCCGCTCATTGCGTGGCGTCGAGACGGCGGTTTCCTGCTGCGGGGCAGGAAGGGCCCGGGAGTCCAGTTTGCCGTTGGCGGTCAGCGGGATGTCGGGGATCTGCTGCACGGCGGTGGGCACCATATAGTCCGGCAGCTGCCGGCGGACTGCGTGCCGGAGTCCGGCCGTGTCCAGGGTGGTTCCGTCCGGTCCGGCCGCGGTGACATAGCCGAGCAGCTGGTCGTAGCCGGCGCGGTTCTTCGTGACGGCGACGGCGGCGTGTTCCACCCCGTCGAGGCCGCGGAGCGCTTCCTCGATTTCGGCGAGCTCGATCCGGAAACCGCGGATCTTGACCTGGGCGTCCATCCGGCCGCGGAATTCCAGGGTGCCGTCCGGCAGGCGCCGGACGACGTCGCCGGTCCGGTACATCCGGGAGCCGTCCGGAACGAAAGGGTCGGCGACGAAGCGTTCGGCGCTGAGCCCGGGCTGGTCGAGGTAGCCGCGGGCCAGGTTTATGCCGGCGACGTAGAGCTCACCGATGGCGTTGACGGGAACCGGGTTCAGGCCGGAGTCCAGGATGTAGTGCCGGCTGTTGGCTACGGAGTCACCGAGGGTCGGTTCCGTGCCGGGGGACATCACGGCGGTGAGGGAATCGACAGTCGTCTCCGTGGGGCCGTAGAAGTTGTAGGCCACGAGCCCTTCCTTCTCGGCGAGGGCGCTCCACAGCGGCGGGTCGACGGCTTCGCCGCCCAGGGCCACCACGGATGGGTGGGCGGCCTGGTCGAACAAGCCCCCGGCCAGCAGCACCTTGGCGAAGGACGGGGTGGTTTCGATCGAGTCGATGCCGGTGCCGGCCAGGTAGCTGCTGAGGGCTTCGGGGTCCCGGCGCGTCTGGTTGTCCACCAGATGCAGTTCGTGTCCGGCGATGAGCCAGAGGATGGGGTCCCAGGAGGCGTCAAAGGACAACCCTGCGGTGTGCGCGACCCGCAACTTCCGCCCCAGCCGCTCTTCTGCGGGGGCGAAGATGCTCTCCCGGTGCGAGGTGTAGAGGTTCAGCAGGGCCAGATGCTCGACGCCGACGCCTTTGGGCCGGCCGGTGGAACCGGAGGTAAAGATGACGTACGCGAGATCCTGCTGGCCGGCCGGGCACGGAAGCGGTGACGCGTCCTTGCCGTCCAGGCAGGACACCATCAGGGCGGCATCGAGCACAGTGACGGGTACATCCGTGGCGAGGTCGGCATGCTCGGACGCGTCGCCGGTGAAGGCTCCGGACGTCAGCAGCCGGACCGGCGCGGCATCTTCGAGCATGCCCTCGACCCGGCCCGCCGGGTAATCCGGGTCCAGCGGCAGGTATGCGGCGCCGGATTTCAGGATCGCCAGGATTGCGACGGGCAGCAGGACGCTGCGGCCCAGCCGGACGGCAACGGTCTGCCCGGGGCCCGCCCCGTGGCTGCTGAGGAACCTGGCCAGCTGGTTCGACCGCGATTCGAGCTCGCCGAAGGTCAGTTCGCCGTCGGGCGCCACGACGGCGGTCCGGGGGCCGGACTCGCGGGCGCTGAGCCGGAACTCCTCCACTATGGTGTGCCCGGGAAGGTCCGCGTCCCCGGCCTCCCCGGCCGCCAGCAGCGCACGTTCTTCGGCGGCGGTGGTCACCGACAGTGAGGCCAGAAGCGACTCGGGCTCGGTAGCTACGGCGTCGAGGAGCCGGACGAAGCGCTCCAGATGCTCCTGCAGTTCCGAAGTGCTGTAGAGCGCCGCGTTGGCTTCGAACTGGACGGTGGGCGCCGCTGTGCCGCGGGAACCGTCGTCGGGCGCCGAACTGCCGGCCAGGCCGTGGATGATGATGGAGAGGTCATCGATGGGGCCGGTGGAGAGGATGTTCATGGTGCCGCGGGACGGGCCAAAACTGATGTCCTCCAGGACGGGCAGGATATTAACCGAGGGGCCGCGGTAGCCGCTCTGGGCATTCAGGTCCTCGAAGCGTGCGCGCTGGTGGATGAGGGCGCCGCGCAGGGTGGCGCCCATGGCGCTGACGGTATCCCGCACTGTCGCTCCGGGTTCGACGCCGATCCGGATCGGCAGGATGTTGGAGAGCATGGACGGCGTGGATTTCGCCAGTTGGCCGCGGCGGGCGGTCACCGGCAGTGCCACGGAGACCTCGCGTTCGCCGGTGATCCGGTGCAGGTAAAGGGCGGCCGTGGTGAGGATCTGGGCAGGTGCGGATCCGGTGGCTGAGGCCAGCGTGGCGACGGCCGTGGGCGGCAGCGTCCTGGTGGCGCGGACCAGCGAACTGGCCGTACCCGTCGGCCGGCCGGCGAGTCCTGTTGCGGCCGAAGCGTCCTGCAGCTGGTCGTTCCAAAAGCTGCGGTCAGCGTCGGCGGTCGGTGATTCTGCGTAGTCGCTCTCGGCGGCCAGCAGCTCGGGCAAGGCGCCGAAGGCCCGCGGCCGGTCACGCCCGGTGCCGTTGCCGTCGGAGCCCCCCAGCAGGCCCTGATAAAGCTCTGCCACGCGCTTGAGCACCAGCACGGCCGAGTAGCCGTCCAGCATCAGGTGGTGTACGCGCTGGTAGAAGAAGTGCCGCTGGTCGGAAATCCTGATCAGTTCGGTGTGCAGCAGCTCATCGGTGATGACATCGCGGGAGAAGCCCAGGTCCGAGTCCATCAGCATCCGGGCTTGGGCCTCGGGGTCCTTGGCGCCGCTCAGGTCCGTGACTTCCAGTCCGGCCGGGTTGGACCGCGGCAGCTGGAACGGGCCTGCATGGTCCTCGCCGAAGGCCACATTGAGGGCATCGGTTTCCGCCACGGCCCGGGCCACGGCCTCGACCAGCACCGGCACCTCAAGCGTTCCCTCAATCTCGACGAACTGCCCGATCTGGTACATCGGATTCTCCGGCGCCAGCCGCTGCGCGTACCAGATGCCCCGCT
This sequence comes from Arthrobacter sp. H16F315, assembly GCF_024124825.1. Classification (GTDB taxonomy): domain Bacteria; phylum Actinomycetota; class Actinomycetes; order Actinomycetales; family Micrococcaceae; genus Arthrobacter. The sequence goes on from NZ_JAMXSS010000002.1 coordinate 1,563,526, forward strand.
GCGCGGGACTCAGATCCAGCCGGCCGCCGGAGGTGTTGGGCTGGGCGTTCAGAGGATTCGGGGACATGTTCCTTCTCGGTATCTTTCGAGGTGGGCGCGTTCAGGGCACAGCGAAGCGGCCCGCGCCGCGGGCTCAGACGGGATGACCCCGCCAGGGCGGCCGGACGGCCGGACTAGCGGGGTCAGGGGAGGTTTACTGGAACTGGCCGAACTGGAAAGGTCCGATCACGCCGGTGTTCACCAGGGGGCCGTCCACCAGGGGGCCGTTGATAAGCCCGCCTTCAAACAGCGGACCGAAGGTGAAGTGGTTGTTCGAGGCCGGGCTGCTGCTCACGGCCGTGGTGTCGGGGGCGGTGGCGGCCTGGGCCGGCATTGACGTGACGGCGAAGGCAGAGAATGCCAGTGCTGATCCTGCGGCGATCCGGGTAGCGGTCTTGAGGGTCTTATTCACGTTCATCTCCAGTTAGGTAGCCGTACGGTTTCAACGCACCAAAAAGGTGCCATAGGGCTATTCGGACCCGTAGGGAACGCGGATGGGTCGGCAGCGGCCGTGGGCCGTGCTTAGCCCGAGTGGCGGGCGCCCAGGCGCTGCACGGCCAGCGCAAGCCACAGCTGCACCCGGTCCGAGGTCTGAGCCGGGTCGTAGCCGGTGAGTTCGGTGATCTGGGCAAGCCGGTAGCGGACCGTGTTCCGGTGCAGCGTGAGCTCCTCGGCCACGGCCGCCACCGAGCCGTTGTTGTTCAGGTAGCTCTCGAGCGTGGGCAACAGCTCGGCGCCGTGGGCGGCATCAAAGCTCCGGAGCGGGTTGAGGGACTCGTTCGCCATGTCCGCCAGCGGCACATCCTCGCTGGCCAGCAGCAGCGAGGTCAGGCTCAGCCGCTCAGGTTCGTTCACGGGGAGGCCGTGGCTTGCCGCGTCACGGGCCTCGAAATAGCTCCAGCGCAGCCCGTTGGGTTTTGTGTAGGCTCCGCCGATCCCGATCGTCGCGTGGATCCCGGCTTCGGCCAGATGATCGCTGAGGCTGCGGGCCAGGGCCCCGGCGCCGGAACCGTCGTCGGGGACCACCGCCACCAGATCCTTGCCGACGACGGCACTGACCGACCCTTCCAGCGGCTGCGGCAGGGAGGAGGTGACCAGCTGTTTGGGGTGGGCGGCCGATTCTGCCAGCAGCACAACGTTCCTGCGGGTGCTGTTGACGCCGATTCCGGCCAACCGCCGGGTGGCCTCACTGGCCTCCAGGGTCCCGTGGATTACATCCTCGAGGACCTGGCCCGCCAGCGCGCGCTGGGACTGCCGCTGTTTGACCATGTTGTTGAGCTCGACGCTGATCAGGTTCTGGGCATAGCCCACAATCCCGGAGTCCTCAAACGGCTGCCGCACCCACAGGGTGCAAGCGTCGCGGCGGCCGGTGGGAATCGGGAAGGATGCCCAGCCTTCGGCGCTGGGCGCCGCGTGACCGGGCTCGCTGCTGTATAGCTGCGCGGTGAATTGGGTCAGCACGATCTCTGTCCGCAGCATGGATCCGAGGTGCTTGAGCAGTTCGGCGAGGCCGCCGCCGGTGAGCAGGGCGCGGGCCAGGATCTGGTGCCCGGCAATGAGCCGTTCCAGCTTGGTGAAATGGTCGGCGGACTGGGCATCGGCGACCAGCTTTCCGATCGCAATAAACGGCGTCTCATACGGGACCGCCACCACCGGCAGGCCCCACCGGTTGGCTTCGGCGATCAGGGCCGGCGGCACGGCCTCGTGCGTCAGGCCGATCCCAAAGCCGATGCCTACCGCCCCGGCGCGCTGGACCTGACGGACGAAGCGGCGCTGTTCCGGGGCGCTTTTGAGGCGCATGCCGGTGGTGAGGACCAGCTCGCCGCCGTTGAGGAACCGCTGCGGATCTTCCTGTTCGGTAACGGCCACCCAGGCAATGTCCTGGTGCCAGGTGGTCTCCGCGAGGCCGGCCTTGGCGAGTTTGAGGGACGGAACCCCCAACAGTGCAGCGAGTGAAATGGCCATAACTTCAGGATAACCGGGGGCTGGGCAAGCGCACTAAAATCACGCTGGAATGGTGTGCAGGTGACTATTCCCTGGTGTGCACCGCTGGCATAGGCTCGGAGCAGTCTCATTGGGTCCTTTCAGCGTGAAAGAGGTTGTACACCGTGGTTCAAACCTTGCAGAACTTCATCAACGGCGAGTTTGTTACCCCTGCCGGAACCGGGGTGCTGGACATCGTCAACCCCACCAACGGGGACGTCGTTGCCATCTCCCCGATTTCGGTCCAGGCCGACGTCGACGCCGCGATGACCGCCGCGAAGGATGCCTTTAGGAGCTGGAAGCATGTGACGCCGGGCCAGCGCCAGCTGATGCTGCTTAAGCTCGCTGATGCCGTCGAGGCCAACAGCGACGAACTCGTCGAAGCCCAGCACCGGAACACCGGACAGGTCCGGTCCCTGATCGCCGCCGAGGAAGTTGCCGCCGGGGCGGACCAGCTGCGGTTCTTCGCCGGTGCCGCCCGCATTATGGAGGGCAAGTCCGCCGGAGAATACTTCGAGGGCCACACGTCCTACGTGCGGCGCGAACCTATCGGCGTCGTCGCGCAGGTTGCACCCTGGAACTACCCGTTCCTGATGGCGATCTGGAAAATCGGGCCGGCCCTGGCCGCGGGCAACACCGTGGTGCTCAAGCCCTCGGACACCACGCCGGAATCCACCCTCGTGCTGGCCCGCCTCGCCGGCGGCATCTTCCCGGCGGGCGTGCTTAACGTTGTGCTGGGCACCGGCGAGACCGGCGCCCTGATGGTCGAGCACAAGGTCCCCGGCCTGGTCTCGATCACCGGCTCCGTCCGCGCCGGCATCGCGGTCGCGTCCGGTGCCGCGAAGGGCCTCAAGCGCGCCCACCTGGAACTTGGCGGCAAGGCCCCGGCCATTGTGTTCAAAGACGCCGACCTGAAGAAGAGCGCCGCGGCCATCGCCGAATTTGCGTTCTTCAACGCCGGCCAGGACTGCACCGCGATCACCCGCGTCCTGGTCCAGGAAGACGTCCACGACGACGTTGTTGCAGCCATGGTCGAACACACCAAGACCCTGCGCACCGGTTCGCAGAACGATGAAGAGAACTACTTCGGCCCGCTCAACAACGTCAACCATTTCAACGCCGTCACCGCAGTAGTGGACCACCTGCCGGCGAACTGCCGGATCGAGACCGGCGGCCACCGGGCGGGTGAGAAGGGATTCTTCTTCGAGCCCACGATCGTCACGGGCGCCAGGCAGAGCGATGACATTGTGCAGAAGGAAACGTTCGGCCCGGTCATCACGGTGCAGAAGTTCAGCACCGAGGACGAGGCCGTGGAGCTGGCCAACGACGTCGACTACGCCCTCGCCTCCAGCGTCTGGACAACCGACCACGGCACGGCCATGCGCGTCAGCCGGGACCTTGATTTCGGCGCCGTCTGGATCAACACGCACATCATGCTCACCGCGGAGATGCCGCACGGCGGCTTCAAGCACTCCGGCTACGGCAAGGACCTCTCCATGTACGGCGTCGAAGACTACACCCGCATCAAGCACGTGATGAGCGCACTCGACGCCTAACGCACCCGCCCGCCCGGCTTAGCCCCCCACTTCACGCTTAGAAAGGCTTTCCCATGACCATCACCGCACATGACATCACGTACCGTCTGGAGCAAAAGCGCCGCGTCCAGGCCGACTTTCCGGGACCCAAGTCCCTCGCCCTGACCGAGCGCCGCAAGGCCGTCGTCGCTGCCGGCGTCGCCTCCAGCGTCCCGGTCTTCGTTGCCGATGCCGACGGCGGCATCATCTACGACGTCGACGGCAACTCCTTCATCGACCTCGGCTCCGGCATCGCCGTGACGAGTGTCGGCGCCTCCGACCCGGCCGTCGTCGGCGCGGTCAAGGAAGCCGTGGAGCACTTCACCCACACCTGCTTTATGGTCACGCCCTACGAAGGCTACGTCGCCGTCGCGGAGCAGCTGAACCGACTCACCCCGGGCGACCACGAGAAGCGCACCGTGCTGTTCAACTCAGGTGCCGAAGCCGTGGAAAACGCCGTCAAGGTGGCACGCCTGGCCACCGGCCGTGACGCGGTCGTCGCCTTCGACCACGCCTATCACGGCCGGACCAACCTGACGATGGCACTGACCGCCAAGTCCATGCCGTACAAGACCAACTTCGGCCCGTTCGCGCCCGAGGTCTACCGGATGCCGATGAGCTACCCCTTCCGCGAGGAAAACCCGGGGATCACCGGTGCCGAGGCCGCCAAGCGCGCCATCACGATGATCGAAAAGCAGATCGGCGGGGACCAGGTCGCCGCGATCATCATCGAACCGATCCAGGGCGAGGGCGGCTTTATCGTCCCGGCCGAGGGTTTCCTGCCGGCTCTTGCCGCCTGGGCCAAGGACAAGGGCATCGTCTTCATCGCCGACGAAGTCCAGTCCGGCTTCTGCCGCACGGGTGAATGGTTTGCCGTCAACCACGAAGGCGTTATCCCGGACATCATCACCATGGCCAAGGGCATTGCCGGCGGCATGCCGCTCTCCGCGATCACCGGCCGGGCGGAGCTGCTGGACGCCGTCCACCCCGGCGGCCTCGGCGGCACCTACGGCGGCAACCCGGTGGCCTGCGCTGCGGCGCTGGCGTCGATCGGCTCGATGGAACAGTACGGCCTGAACGCCCGTGCCAAGCACATCGAGGAGATCGCGCTCGGCAAACTGCGCGAACTCGCCGCTGAACAGCCAGTGATCGGTGAGGTCCGCGGACGCGGTGCGATGCTGGCGATCGAACTGGTCCAGGCCGGCTCCAAGGAGCCGAACCCGGAGCTGACCAAGGCCGTCGCCGCAGCCTGCCTGAAGGAGGGTGTCATCATCCTGACCTGTGGCACGTACGGGAACGTTATCCGCCTGCTGCCGCCGCTGGTCATCAGCGACGAGCTGCTGCTGGACGGACTCCAGGTGCTGGCCGCCGCCGTCAAGGCGAACGCTTAACGGATCCGGCCCGCCGGACCACAACCCCGGCCGGACAACAGCAGGGCCCCGGACCACGGTCCGGGGCCCTGCTGGTTAATCCAGGCCGCGCCCGGCGTCGGATCGGAGCGTTGCCGGGCGCGGCGCCAAATCCCGCTGACCATCCCGGCCAATTCGGGTCCTGCTGGGCTAGAGTCGTTCCTACCACTGCAGGAACGCAGACCGGCCGACGTCGCCCGGGACCCCCGGAGCAAGGCTGGCTTCTGCCACAGACCCATAAGGGGTTCATACATGCGATACGTAGTCGGCTACACTCCCAGCGAACGCGGCGCTGACGCCGTGGCCCTGGCCTCCGCCATGGCCCGCGCCCAGGGCGCGCACCTTGACCTGGTCTACGTGGTGGACCGGCGAACGCCCTATGTCGCGATGAACCCTGAGGGCAGCCGTATCAGCGCCGCCGAGCAGGAAGTACTCCGGGCCGAACGGGAGGGTCTGTCCCTTGTGCCCAAGGACATCGAAGCCCGGTTCCATGTCCGCCAAGCCGATTCGCACGCCGCCGGCCTCATCGACGCGGCCCTGGAATACAGGGCCGGCCTGATCGTTGTTGGTGCCGCCAGCGCCGGGCTGTTTAGGCGTTACACCATCGGCAGTGCAGCCAATGCCCTGCTCCATGCCTCCCCGGTTCCGGTGGCGCTGGCCCCGCGCGGTTACCGCCGGACCGAAGCGATCACGCGGCTGACCCTCGCGGTGGGCCAGCGCAGCGGGGCGGATGCGGCGATCGAGGTGTCGATCGAATCCGCTGAACGCCGCGGGGTCCCGCTGCGGCTGGTTTCCCTCGTGGAACTCGACGCCGAAGGGATCGGCGGCGAAAACATCAATGCGGCGCACGTGCATGCCAATACCGTTCTCACCGCGGCCGCCGGCCGGCTGCCGGCGGGGCACCAGGTCAGCGTTGAAGTTGCCCACGGGCGCTCCATCGAGGAGGCGATCGACGACCTCGAATGGGACGAGGGCGAGATCCTGATTGTGGGCTCCTCCCGCTTGGCGGAGAAGAACAAACTGTTCATTGGCAGCACGGCACACAAAGTCCTGTTGGCCCTGCCGGTTCCCATGGTGGTGGTCCCGCGAGACTACGTACGGGTCAACACCAGCCCGGCGGACTAACACACCTGGCCCGGCCCGCCGCAGCCAGAGTAGTCGCGGGCCGGGACTGGCCGCTAGTTGTGCCGTTTGCCCAGAACCGCCCAGTAGGCCGGGATCGTGACGCCGGAACCGCCGTCCTGCATGGGTGCTGTCTCCAGGGTTGTTGCGCCGTCGGCAAACACCGTCCAGTGCCCGGCAGGGAATGCCCGGCCCCGTTGCTGTGCACCAAAATGGCCCGGCTTCGGAAGGGTCGCGATCGCCTGCCTCAGGGGCGCGGGGATGGCACGTCCGGTGGCACCCAGCCCGCGCAGATAGTCGAGGGCCCCGCCGGGGACGTTCGACTCGACCAGGTAGATCCGGCCGTGGGTTCCCAGCAGCGGGTCGATGGCCCGTGCCAACGCAGCCTGGCGGCGAGGGCTCAGGACATGGAACACACCGCGTATGAAGACGTTTGCTTCGCCCAGATCGCCTGCAAGTCCAGCAACGGCTTCCGGGTCCGTAGCGTCCAGGACAACGAATTTGAGGTGCGGCACCCCAGCGCTGGCTGAGGTTGCGGCGGCCACGGCCCCGGGAGAAACGTCGGCTCCGACGACTGCGGGAAACAGCTCGGCGAGCCGCCGGGAAGGGGCGCCGGTGCCACAGCCCAGGTCGACGATTGGGAGCCCGGTATCCAGCAGACCGGCCAGGCGAGCAAGGTGCTGGCCCATTTCTCCCCCCGCGTTGGCTTCCCAGATGACGGCCTCACGCAGCGAACCTGCCGCAACACCGCGCCAAAATTCGTCCCAGAGGCTATCAGGGTGCCGGGGAAACCTGAGGGACAGGGCGGCCACCCGGACCACGAGCCGAAGGGTGTCGGCGGATTTGGCCAGTGCATCCGGCAGCCGGACCATTACGATGGTGCGTCCGCTCGGCGACGTCCCTGGCCCTCCCGGCTGCCGGCCGGGGACGCGATGCAGCGCAGATCACCGGCGGCAAGAAATGCCGTCATATCAGCCACCGCCAGAGGCCGGCTGAAGAAATAGCCTTGCCCGAATTCGCACTTCATTTCCTTGAGCTTCTCTGCCTGTTCCCGGTGCTCGATTCCCTCGGCTACGGCGCCAAGGCCCGCCGAGTGGATCAACTGCAGGATTGCAGCGACGAATTCTTCCTGTCGGCTGTCCTGCACCAGGCCATCGATGAGTGACTTGTCGATTTTCGCGTGCAGGGCCGGCAGGGTCCGCAGGTAGCTGATGGACGAATAGCCAGTGCCGAAGTCGTCAATCTCCAGGGGAATGCCGAGCCCCGTGAGCGCTTCCATGGTTCGGGAAACCTCCGGTCCGCCGCTCATGATCGCCGTTTCGGTTATTTCGATCGCGAGATGTTCCGGCACCACCCCGTACTTCGCGAGCAAGCCTTGGACGTATCCGGCCAGGTCGCTGTGGTGGAGTTCCACAGCTGACAGGTTGACATGGATGCGGAAGTCTTCGGGAAGGCCTGGTGCGGTCCGCCAGCGGCCGGCCTGTGCGATGGCCTGGTCCAATACCCAGCGGCCTATTTCCACGGTCAGGCCGCTTTCTTCCGCCGAGGCGAGGAACGAAGCGGGCGCCAGCAGCCCCCGGCTCGGATGCCGCCAGCGGATCAGGGCCTCGGCTCCGGCGACCCTGCCCGTGCGCAGGTCGACGATTGGCTGGTAGTGCAGCTCAAACTCGCCGGCGGCGATCGCGGTCCGTACTTCCGTGACAAGATGGACCCGCGCCTTCGCGGTCTCGTGCATGGCCGGGGAAAAAACCTGCAACTTGTTGCGGCCCAGTTTTTTCGCCTCGTGCAAGGCAATGTTGGCGTCACGGATGAGTTCGTCAGCTCGGAGCCCGGCCTCGCCGAACCTTACGCCTGTTCCTGTCGTGACGTTAACGGTGATTCCGCCCGCCGGTATCGCTGCCTCGGTCGCCGTCACGAGGCGGGCGGCGAGCTGCAGCACGGACTCGGGGTCGCAGTCCCTGACCAGCACGGCGAATTCGTCTCCGCTGAGCCGGGCCACAAGATGCTGCCCGTCGGCGGCGGACCTCAGGCGCCGGGCGATTTCCACCAGGACGCTGTCCCCTGCAGCATTTCCCAGGCTGTCGTTGACCAATCTGAAGGCATCCAGGTCCACCAGGATCAGCGCGGGCGGGCGGCAGGATTCCCCGGCCGCAAGGGCGGAGCGGGAGATTGTCTCCCGCAGCAGCGACCGGCTCGCCAAGCCTGTCAGTTCATCGGTGTTGATGACGCGGCGCAGGTCCGCCTTGGCGTCTTCCAGCAGCGCCGTGCGTTCGGCGACCCGGACTTCCAGGCTGTCATACATGCTTTGGAGCTCTTCGGCGAGCAAATTGATGCCGGTAGTGACGGCATCAATGCCGTCCCGGGCAGGGGAAGTCTCCAGCCGGTTCGACAGATCACCGGAGGAGAGGACGACGATGCCTGCTACCAGTTGTTCGAGCCGCCAGTCGTCGTTACTCGCGAGCATCGGCCCGCGTCATCAACCAGTTGACAGCCTCGTCCTGGCTGGTGAAGAACTTCGTCGGAACCGGTGCCGCGTGGACGCCGAGGAAAAAATTGGCAAGGACACGGTCAACGGGGGAGGAACCCAGCAGGGCGATGGCCGACGCGTCGCAGCGTTGCGAAAACACGGCCCTCGCCGGCCTGCTCACAGAATTTGTGGTGGCCATATCGATCAGAAGCGGACGCGGCACCCCCGGCACAGTTCGTTGACACGGTCCATGGCCAACTGGGCGCCGGCGCCGTCGATGCTGACCCCCCGCCGCCAGACGAGCCGCAGAATGCCGCCGTGGTCGAACTCAAGGGATTCGATCAACGACCCGCCTGGGGTTTCAAAATCCCGGTCAGGCACGGGGATACCTCAGCTTCCAACTTATTGCGTCCAATGCCATGACAGTAGCGCACCGGAACACCCATCGCGAGCATCGGCCCGGCCCCCGCCGGCCCGTGGCAGGCCCCCAGGTTCCGGGATCAGGCAGCCGCGCGCGCCCGTTTGCGCAGCACGGAGTTCTTCCGTGCGGTCAACAGCATGTCCACCGTGAGTACCAGCAGCGCCAGCCACACCACGCCGAAACCGATCCAGCGGTCTGTGGTCATGGGTTCGTGGAACACGGCGAGTGCCACGATGAACTGCAGCACGGGGGCGAAGTACTGCAGCAGGCCGATGGTCGTCATCGGCAGGCGCCGGGCGGAGGCTCCGAAGAACAGCAACGGCACGGCGGTAATGATGCCCGAGGCGGCGAGGAGCCAGAAGTGCCCGGAACCGTTGGTTGTCAGCGTCGCAGCGCCGGTCAGCGCCAGGACGATCAAGGCGGCCGCGGCCACCGGCGCCAGCACGATCGTCTCGATCGAGAGGCTGGTGATCGCATCAACGCGTGGACCGACGCGCTTTTTGACGAAACCATACAGGCCAAAGCTCAGTGCAAGCGTCAACGCGATCCACGGCAGTTTGCCGTAGGAGACCGTGAGGACGCCCACGGCGATGAAACCGATTCCGACGGCGGCCCACTGCAGCGGCCGGAGCTTCTCCTTGAGCACCACCACACCCAACAGCACCGAGACGAGCGGGTTGATGAAGTACCCCAATGAGGCTTCAACGGCCTGTCCGGTGGTTACGCCGTAGACATAGGTCAGCCAATTGACGGCGATCAGCACAGCGGCGATGACGAGCGGGAAGATGATGGTGCGGTTCCGGAAGGCAGCCGCCAGGACCCGCCAGGAACGGGTGACAGTGATCAGCAGGACGCAGAAAATAAGAGACCAGAGCACCCGGTTCGCCACGATCTCCACCGCACCGGCAGGCTGCAGCAGGAAGAAGTAGAGCGGCATCAGCCCCCACAGGCCGTACGCGCCGATCCCAAAGACAATTCCCGCCGTTGTGTCCGTGTCTACTGCCTTGAGCGCTGCCGGGGCATGCTGCGGGGCACCCCCGCCGGGGGCAGCAGCGCCCTTGGTCGTCAGAGACGTGGGGGCGGGGGATCCATCGGGGGTAGGCACAAGATCAATAACACCACCTCCAGGGCCGGTATTCCTGCTTTCGGCTCCGATGCCTGCAGCGCCGGGCCCGGGATTCCTGGGACGTTGGTCACCGGGGCACCCGGAGGCGGCCGAGGACATTTAGAATGGAAGACTGTGCGCTGCATGAGCTGGCGCCGTCGCTAAGACTCAGAAGGGCTTCCGGTGTCCAACTCGGCCGAAACCACGTCCAAACGTCCGCTCCGCGTTGCGATTGTCGGCGCCGGCCCGGCCGGCGTCTACGCTGCTGACATCCTCACCAAGTCCAACGAGGTCAAGGACGGCGACTTCGAGGTCAGCATCGATCTTTTCGAAGCCTACCCGGCCCCCTATGGCCTGATCCGCTACGGCGTCGCCCCGGACCATCCCCGGATCAAGGGGATCGTCAACGCCCTGCACAAGGTCCTGGACCGCGGCGACATCCGTTTCCTCGGGAACGTCAGCTATGGCCGCGACCTGACCTTGCACGACTTCAGGGCCTTCTACGACGCGGTGATTTTCTCCACCGGAGCCGTCAAGGACGCAGAAATGGATATCCCCGGTGTGGGCCTTGCGGGATCCTTCGGCGGGGCGGACTTCGTTTCCTGGTACGACGGGCACCCGGATGTACCGCGCGACTGGCCGCTGGAGGCCAAGGAGATCGCCGTGATCGGCAACGGCAACGTGGCCCTCGACGTCGCCCGGATGCTGGTCAAACACCCCGACGAGCTGCTTGTGACGGAAATCCCGGACAACGTCTACCAGGCGCTCAAGAACTCCCCGGTCACGGATGTGCACGTCTTTGGCCGCCGCGGACCGGCCCAGGTGAAGTTCACGCCGCTGGAACTGCGCGAGCTCTCGCACGCCCGGGACGTCGATATTGTCCTGTACCCGGAGGACTTCGAGTTTGACGACGCCTCGGATGAGGCGATCCGCGGCAACAACCAGATCCGCACCATGGTGAATACCCTCACGAACTGGCTCGTCGAGGAACACACCGCAGCGCAGGAGCCGTCCTCCCGCCGCCTGCACCTGCATTTCCTGCACAGCCCGGTGGAAGTCCATGATGACGCAGCACGGCCCGGTGAGGTTACCGGCATCACGTTCGAACGGATGGAGTTGGACGGCACCGGAAACGTCAAGGGCACGGGGGAGTTCCTGGACTACCCGGTCCAGGCCGTGTACCGCGCGATCGGGTACCACGGCTCGCCGTTGGACGAACTGGAGTTCGACGCCCGCCGCGGCGTCATCCCCAACGAGGGCGGCCGTGTGCTGGACTCCGACGGCAATCCGGTTCCGGGCATCTACGCGACGGGCTGGATCAAGCGAGGCCCCGTGGGCCTGATCGGCCACACCAAGGGCGACGCCCTGGAGACCATCGGCTGCCTGCTCGAGGACCGGCTGGGCTTGCCGCCGGCGCAGAACCCGGACCCGCAGGCGATCATCGAGCTCCTTGAAGCCCGCGGGATCGAATACACCACCTGGGAAGGCTGGAACAAGCTCGACGCCCACGAACTGGCCCTTGGTGCGCAGTGGTCGGCGTCCGGCGAGGCCAACGGAATCGTCCGGGAGCGCGTTAAGGTGGTTCCGCGCGAGGACATGGTGCAGATCTCCCGCGACTAATCCTGCTCCCGCGGCGCAGCTCACCCCGCGACGCGCAAGAACGCTGGCGCACCGGGTATTGCGGCGTCGCAGGCGCTTTGGCGCGCCGCGGCAGGTGGCGCGCCGCCGCAGGTGGAGCCTGGTCCACGCGGCGGGCACCGGCCACGCTCCGACAGTGCCCGGGACCGGCGAGCTATGGCGGGCACCGACCACGCGCACTACACTGAGACGGACGTGGCTGCCTTCGGCATGGTCGCGCCTCTCCAGTGGGAGTTCAATGACGAAAGTGATCCATCCGGCGGCTCCGTTCCCGCCAGCGGGTAGGTTGCCCGCTGCGTTGCGCCAGCAGTATGCCAGCGCCGGCCATGAGCAACTGGACTCCCGGGGACGTGTGCTGCCGGCGGACCTGCAGCTCCCAGGCCTCAGCAGCCTGATCCAGGAATCTTGGCGCCGCTCAGCGGAGCTGCAGGCCAACCCGGACAACCCCGAGGCCCCCTTGGCCATGGACCTAGAGGAACTCGAGGAGTACCGCCGCCAGCATCCGCTCGCCGCCATTATGCCCGTGATCCACAAACTCCTGGTTCTGCCCAGCCACGAGAGTGGAATGCTTGTCGCCGTGGGGGACGAAGTGGGCCGTCTGCTCTGGGTCGAAGGCGATGCCGAGATGCGGCGCCGGGCCGAAGGCATGATGTTCGTACCCGGGGCCGACTGGTCCGAGGCGACGGTGGGAACCAGCGCCCCCGGCACTGCCCTGGCACTGGGCCGCGGCATCCAGATCGCGGGCGCCGAACACTACAAACGCTCCGTGCACCCGTGGAGCTGCACGGCAGTTCCCTTCCATGATCCGGATTCCGGGGCCCTGCTGGGTGTCGTCGACATTACCGGGACGGAATCTGCCGTCGCCCCGCACACACTTTCGCTGGTCGAAGCGACGGTCGCCGCTGCCCAGGCGCACCTGCGGGTGGAACGGCTGCAGCTGGCCGCTGCGCGCCAGTCCTCGCCGGCACGACGGCGGGGCGCCGCTTCCGCCGCTTCGGGCGGGGGCCGGCCGTGGCCTCCGGCAGCCTCTACCGCAACAGCCTCCAGCTGCTCGGCAGGGACCAGGCGCTGCTTAGTATCGACGGCCGCACCGTGGCGCTGTCGGCCCGGCATAGTGAAATCCTGGCGCTGCTCAGCACCCACCCGGACGGTCTGAACGCGGAGGAGCTCTGCGCACTGCTGTACCCCGGAAACGCCTCCACCATGACACTGCGGGCCGAGATGGTCCGCCTGCGAAAGGTCCTCCAGCAGCTCAATCCGGACGCCGTTCCCGAGTCGCGTCCCTACCGGCTGCGGCTGGATCTTGTGCCGGACTCAGTCCAGGTCCCTAATTGCCTGCAGCGCGGCGCCCACCGGATCGCCTTGGAGATCTATCGCGGCGCCGTCCTGCCGCGCTCCGAGGCCCCCGGCATTGCCGAGCTGCGGAACCGGGTCGGTTCACTGCTCCGCGAAGCGGTCCTCACGGATGGCAGTGCCGAGTCGCTGCTGCGCTACGCCGAGCTTCCCGAGGCCAGGGACGACGTCGAGGTCCGGATCGCTGCGTTGAAGCTGCTGCCGCCGCGCTCGCCCAAACGGGCCGCGATCGTCGCTGACCTGGAACGGCTCGAGGCGGAACTCACCGCCTGAAGCGCGCTTTCGCAGCAGCGTGACCCGGGTCACGCTGACTGCAACCTGACTGCAACCTCCTGGCTCCTAGGCTGAGTGCAACGGTGGCGCCGGCATCTGGCCGCCATCAATCTTGCACAGCAAAGGAGCTAGCAATGACTGTTTACGCACAGCCCGGTACCGAGGGCTCGAAGGTTACTTTCAAGGACCGCTACGAGAACTGGATCGGCGGCGAGTGGGTTGCCCCGGTCAAGGGCCAGTACTTCGAGAACATCACCCCCGTCACCGGGAAGGCGTTCTGTGAGGTTGCCCGCGGCACCGCCGAGGACATCGAGCTCGCCTTGGACGCCGCACACAAGATTGCCCCGTCCTGGGGCAAAACCTCCGTGGCCGAGCGGGCCGCCATCCTGAACAAGATCGCCGACCGCATCGACGAGAACCTCGAGATGCTCGCCGTCGCCGAATCCTGGGACAATGGCAAACCGATCCGCGAAACCCTCAACGCGGACATCCCGCTCGCCGCCGACCACTTCCGCTACTTCGCCTCCGCCGTCCGGGCCCAGGAAGGCCGGCTGTCCCAGCTCGACGAGGACACCACCGCGTACCACTTCCACGAGCCCCTCGGCGTCGTCGGCCAGATCATCCCCTGGAACTTCCCGATCCTGATGGCCGTCTGGAAACTCGCCCCGGCCCTCGCCGCAGGCAACGCAGTGGTCCTGAAGCCGGCCGAGCAGACACCGTCCTCGATCCTGGTCTTGATGGAACTCATCGGCGACCTGCTCCCGGCCGGCGTCCTGAACGTGGTCAACGGTTTCGGCGTCGAGGCCGGCAAGCCGCTGGCCTCCAGCCCGCGGATTCGCAAGATCGCCTTCACCGGCGAAACCTCCACCGGCCGGCTGATCAGCCAGTACGCCAGCCAGAACCTCATCCCGGTCACGCTGGAACTGGGCGGCAAGAGCCCCAACATCTTCTTCAACGACGTGGCCGACACCAACGACGCGTTCTACGACAAGGCCCAGGAAGGCTTTACGCTCTTTGCCTTCAACCAAGGCGAAGTCTGCACCTGCCCCTCCCGCGCCCTGGTCCAGGAGGACATCTACGATTCCTTTATGGCCGACGCCGTGGCCCGGGTCGAGAAGATCATCCAGGGCAACCCGCTGGACACCGAAACCCAGCTCGGCGCCCAGGCGTCCAACGACCAGCTGGAAAAGATCCTCTCCTACATCGACATTGGAAAGCAGGAGGGTGCCAAGATCCTCACCGGCGGTGCCCGGGCCGAAATGCCCGGCGACCTGGCCGGCGGCTACTACGTCCAGCCGACCATTTTCGAAGGCCACAACAAGATGCGGATCTTCCAGGAGGAAATCTTTGGCCCGGTGGTCTCCGTGACCCGCTTCAGCGACTACAACGACGCCATGGGCATCGCCAACGACACCCTCTACGGCCTCGGCGCCGGCGTCTGGTCCCGCAACGGCAACGTCGCCTACCGCGCCGGGCGTGAAATCCAGGCCGGCCGGGTGTGGGTCAACAACTACCACGCCTACCCGGCGGGTGCTGCGTTCGGCGGCTACAAGTCATCCGGCATCGGCCGCGAAAACCACTCGATGATGCTGGACCACTACCAGCAGACCAAGAACCTCCTGGTCAGCTACAACGAGAACAAGCTCGGCTTCTTCTAAGCCGTACCAAACCCGGTCGGGGCGGATCAGGATGGATCCGCCCCGACCGCACCACTTGTGCACCTCAGCGGAAGGATGCCGGCCCACTGCACACGCCTTTGGTTACACCCACGCTTTATGACGCAAGGATTTCGCTATGACGACGACAACGACGACGACGACAATGCAGGCCGCAGTAGTGACCGAATTCGGCAAGGACCTGCAGATCCAGACCCTCCCCGTCCCGTGCCGGGCCGGGGTGAAGCGCTGGTAAAGCTCCTGACCACCGGAGTCTGCCACACGGACCTGCACGCCGCGGAAGGCGATTGGCCGGTGAAGCCGAGCCCGCCGTTTATCCCCGGACACGAAGGCGTCGGTGAAGTCGTTGCCCTCGGCGCCGGCGTGACGGACCTGGCCGTCGGCGACCTCGTCGGCAATGCCTGGCTCTGGTCCGCCTGCGGCGACTGCCAGTACTGCCGGACCGGTTGGGAGACCCTGTGTGAAGCGCAGCAGAACGCCGGCTACAGCGTGGATGGTTCATTTGGCGAGTACATGCTGGTGGACACACGCTTCGCCGCCAGGATCCCGGCCGGCTCGGACCCCGTGGAAGTGGCTCCCGTGCTGTGCGCCGGCGTGACGGTGTACAAGGGCCTGAAGATGACCGAGGCCAGGCCGGGCCAGTGGGTCACGATCTCGGGCATCGGCGGTCTCGGCCACATCGCCGTCCAGTACGCGGTGGCGATGGGCCTGCGTGTTGCCGCGGTGGACATTGCCGACGACAAGCTCGCCCTCGCCAAGAAGCACGGGGCCGAACTGACCGTCAATGCCCTGCACGAGGATCCGGCCGAAGTTATCCAGCGCGAAACAGGAGGTTGCCATGGAGTCCTGGTCACAGCGGTGCACCCGTCGGCATTCGGCCAGGCGATCGGAATGGCCCGGCGCGGCGGGACGATTGTGTTCAACGGCCTGCCGCCGGGAGACTTCCCGGCGCCGATCTTTGAGATTGTGCTCAAGGGCCTGACCGTCCGCGGCTCCATTGTGGGTACCCGGCAGGACCTGGAGGAGGCGCTGGACTTCTACGCCCAGGGCAAGATCCGGCCCACGGTCTCCACCCGGGAACTCTCGGAAGTGAATGCCGTCCTCGACGAAATGAAGCACGCCAAGATCGACGGCCGTGTGGTCATCAAATACTGATGAAGGAAGAATGCTAATGTCCGGGACAAAACTCGACGCCGCAGTGACCCTTCCCGGGGAGGACTTCTCCCGGGTCGCGCTCACTCCGGCCGCTGTGGAGCTGCTGCGCAAGATGTGGCTCCAACACGGGCCGCTGATGTTCCATCAGTCCGGCGGCTGCTGTGACGGCTCCTCCCCGATGTGCTATCCCGCAGGGGAATTCATCACCGGTGACTCCGACGTGCAACTTGGCCTGTTCGACATTTCCGCTGGCCTGCAGCCGCAGCCCATTGAGTTCTGGATGTCGAAGGAACAGTTCAACTACTGGAGCCACACGCACCTGACCGTGGACGTCGTTCCCGGCCGGGGGAGTGGTTTCTCGGTGGAAGCACCTGAGGGCAAACGGTTCCTGATCCGGTCAAAGCTGATGGACTGGCCGGTCTAGGCGGGCCACACAAGGGCCTGGCAACGCAGCAGCGGGCCGTGCAGCTACCCTGCACGGCCCGCTTTCTGGTCTCACTATGCGGGATGAAAATGGCCGTCCAGTGGATGGACACTACTATGGACAGGTTGTTTCCACCCAGCTACCAAGAATGTGGACTTTGCCATGAATCTATTCCGGACCAAATCGATTGAGCAGTCCATGTCGGACGCCGAGGAACCCGGACGCAAGTTGAAGCGCTCGCTCAGCTCCTGGGACCTGATGATTATGGGTGTCGCCGTTGCTGTCGGCGCCGGCATCTTTTCGGTGGGCGCCAAAGCGGCGGCGAACTTCGCCGGCCCGGCAGTGACCCTTTCCTTCGCTATCGCCGCTGTCACTTGTGCTCTTGCCATCATGTGCTACGCCGAGTTCGCCACTGCCATCCCCGTCGCCGGCTCCGCGTACGTCTTCACCTACGCCACCATGGGCGAGCTGCTGGCGTGGATCATCGGCTGGAACCTCATCCTCGAACTGTTCACCGCCGGTGCGGTGATCGCCAAGTACTGGGGCATCTACCTCAGCAAGGTCTTCGCGCTTATGGGCGTGGACGTCCCGCCGTCGATCTCCCTGGCAGGCGTGGACCTGTACTGGGGTGCCTTCCTGATCGTCGCCGTGTTCACGGTGCTGCTGGTGTTGGGAACGAAGCTGTCCGCCCGCGTCGGCAACGTCTTTACGCTGATCAAGATCGCAGTTGTGCTCTTTGTCATCGTGGTGGGCTTCAGCTACGTGAAATTCGAGAACTACGCGCCCTTCGTTCCGGCGTCCGAGCCGACCGGGGGCACCGGCGCCGCCGACGTGATGAAGCAGTCCTTCTTCGGCTTCCTCACAGGCGCCGCGCCGGCCCAGTACGGCACGCTGGGCATCTTCGCCGGCGCCGCCCTGGTCTTCTTCGCGTTCATCGGCTTTGACGTTGTTGCCACCTCGGCCGAGGAGGTTAAGAACCCGCAGAAGACCCTGCCCCGCGGCATCTTCGGCGGCCTCGCCGTCGTGACAGTGCTGTACATCCTGGTCTCACTGGCGCTGACCGGCATGGTCTCGTACACCGAACTGGCCGAGGCCAAGAACCCGACCCTCACCACTGCGTTCGAGGCTGTTGGCAATAACGACGCGGCCAAGGTCATCGCCTTCGGCTCCTTGGTGGGCCTGACAACTGTGATCATGGTGCTGCTGATGGGCCTGTCCCGGGTGGTGCTGGCCATGAGCCGCGATGGCCTGCTGCCCCGTTCGCTGTCCAAGACCAGCACCATCCGCGCGACGCCGGTCCGGTTGCAGATCATCTGCGGAGCCGCCGTCGCCGTCGTCGCCGGACTCACCAACGTGGACTTGCTGGAGGAAATGATCAACATCGGCACGCTCTCGGCATTTGTGACGGTGAGCATCGGAGTGCTGGTGCTCCGCAAGAAGCGGCCGGACCTGAAACCGGCGTTCCGCGTGCCGCTGGGGAAGGTGCTGCCGATTGTCTCTGCAGTGCTGTGCCTGTATCTGATGACCAACCTGGCCGTGGAGACGTGGATCTTCTTCGCCGGCTGGCTCGTGATCGGTGTGATTATTTACTTCTCCTACGGCCAGCGGCACTCCCGGTTGAACGAGAAATTCGCCGAGGCCAAGGCTTCGGTTAACGGCCCCGACGACAGGACCGCTGCCCTCACCCGCTCCTGATCAGGGCGTGGCCGGTCCCGACACAGCGAAGTCGCCGGAACCGTGCGAGTTCGCCGGAAACTTCCGACGAACTGGCACGGCTCCGGCGACTTCGGCGTTACGCGGCAGCCGCCAACAAGAGGATCAGATCTTGTTGGCTGCCTCAGCCTCGGAGCTGGCAGCGCCGGCACCCAGGTTGGCGCGCAGCTTCGCGCCGAGTTCGGCGTCGACGTTGGTCCAGTACTGGATTGCGCGTTCCTTGATCGCAGCGTTCTGCACCCCACCGACGGCACCGGTGATGGTGTCCAGGAAGCGGGCCTTGGCTGCTTCGTCGAAGACGTCGCGGTACAGCGTGCCGGCCTGGCCGAAGTCGCTGTCCTCGGAGTGCAGGGTCGCTGCGGTGCGGATCAGGGCGCCGTCGAACTCCCAGGAGCCCTCAGCGGCGCGGGCCGGGTCGGCCACGGGACCGCCAAAGGAGTTCGGCGCGTAGACGGGGGCCGTTGCCGGCTTGTAGCCGTGGCGCAGCGAACCGTCCTGTGAGTAGTTGTTCACCGGCGACACCGGGCGGTTGACCGGCAGTTCGTTGAAGTTGGTGCCCACGCGGTACCGGTGCGCATCCGGGTAGGAAAACACACGTGCCGTCAGCATCTTGTCCGGCGAGATGTCGTGGCCGGGGACGACGTTCGCCGGAGACAGGGCGATCTGCTCGATCTCGGCGAAGAAGTTCTCCGGGTTGCGGTTCAGCTCGAAACGGCCAACCTCGACCAGCGGGTAGTCGGCGTGCGGCCAGACCTTGGTCAGGTCGAACGGGTTGAAGCGGTACGTCTTGGCGTCCTCGTAAGGCATGACCTGGACGTGCAGGTCCCAGCTGGGGAAGTTGCCCTCGGCGATGGCCTCGTACAGGTCGCGGCGGTAGTAGTCGGCGTCGGCGCCGGCAAGCTCTCCGGCCTGTTCGTTGGTGATGTTGTGCTCGCCCTGGTTGGAGCGGAAGTGGTATTTGACCCAGAAGCGTTCGCCCGCGGCGTTCGTCCACAGGTAGGTGTGGGAGGAGAAACCGTGCATCTCGCGCCAGGAGCGGGGCAGCCCGCGGTCACCCATCAGGTAGGTGACCTGGTGGGCGGACTCGGGGGAGAGCGTCCAGAAGTCCCACTGCATGTCGGCATCTCGCAGACCCGAACCCGGCAGGCGCTTCTGCGAGTGAATGAAGTCCGGGAACTTAATGCCGTCCTTGATAAAGAACACCGGGGTGTTGTTGCCCACGATGTCCAGGTTGCCCTCGGGGGTGTAGAAGCGGGTCGCGAAACCGCGGACATCGCGCCAGGTGTCGGGGGAGCCCTGCTCGCCGGCGACGGAGGAGAAGCGGATGGCCGTGCCAACCTGGGCGCCCGGCTGGAACGCAGCCACGCGGGTGTACCGGGAGACGTCGCCGGTCACCGTGAAGGTACCGAAAGCGCCGCCACCCTTGGCGTGGACGATGCGCTCCGGAATCCGCTCGCGGTTGAACTGTGCGAGCTTCTCGACCAGGTAACGGTCGTGCAGCGCGGTGGCACCGTCGGCACCGGAGGTCAGCGAGTGCTCGTCGGAGGCGACGGGGGCTCCGGTCTGGGTAGTGGTCGCGGTGTGCGGGATGGGCGCGGAAAGGTTCGCAGTCATCATTCTCCTTGGTGGATTACTTGTTTTCAGAGGTGGCGGGAAGTTGTTGGGTTTGCTGGCAGTCGTGGCAGATGCCCTGGTAGAGCACATCGGCGATTTGGATGCTCATCGGCCGGGCGTTGGTATCCCAGTTGGGTGTCAGGCACGGGGCATGGCCGACGGCGCAATCGACGTCCTCCACCCGGCCGCAACCGATGCAGACAGCGTGGTGGTGGTTATCGCCCACCCTTGTCTCGTATAGGGCGGGAGAGTGCGGCGGCTCGAAGCGGCGCAGCATTTGCAACTCGGTCAGGTCACCCAGGACAACATAGACGGACTGTGCGGTCAGCTCGGGAAGTTCCCGGCGTGCGGCGGCCAGGATGTGCTCGGCCGGTGAATGCGGGTGATGCTCGACGGCGGTAAGGACGGCCAGCCGCTGCTTGGTCACCCGGCGGCCATGGGCGCGCAGGGCAGCAGCCCATGCTGCCTGGCTGCCTGTCGAAACCGTCATGGCACCATTCAAGCACTTATTATGATTCGATCGCAATAAGGCTCGGCTTACTACGCACCCCCTTAGCGACCCCGTCCCGGGGCGAACCCCCAGACCGCGCCGGGCGTCCGGATCACCGGCCGGCCGTTCCGCCGCCGCTAGAGTATCCGGGTGGGGAAATATCTGGCGGACATCACGCCCTTGCGCGAGAGTCCGGCGTTCCGCCGCCTGTGGCTCGGGTCCGCCATCGCCGCGCTGGGCAGCCAACTGACCCTGGTGGCCGTGAGCCTGGAGGTCTACCGGCTCACCCAGGACAGCCTGTACGTTGGACTGCTGAGCATCTTCGCCCTGGTCCCGCTGGTGATCGGTGGCCTGCTGGGCGGCTCGATCGCCGACGCCCACGACCGCCGCAGGGTAGCACTGCTGGCTTCGTCTGTGCTGTGGCTGACCACCGCCTGCCTTGCACTGCAAGCCTGGCTGCAACTGGGAAATATTTGGCTGCTTTACGTTCTGGTCGCGGTGCAGAGCGGAGCCCAGGCCATCAACCAGCCGGCTCGCAGCGCCATTATTCCGGTGTTGATCCGCAAGGAGCTCCTGCCGGCGGCGAACGCGCTGAGCATGATCAGTTTCGGCCTCACCCTAACGGCCGGGCCCCTGCTGGCCGGGCTTCTCGTGGCCTCCGTCGGCTTCGCCTGGACGTATACAGTCGACGTCGCCACCTTCGCCTTCGCCCTGTGGGCCCTCCTGCGGCTGCCCGCCATGCCGCCGGGTGAGCATGCGCGGCCGGCGGGCCTGCGCTCCGTCGTCGAAGGCTTCCGGTTCCTGGGCACGCGCCCCAACTTGCGGATGACCTTTGTGATTGACCTCGTCGCGATGATCTTTGCCCAGCCCCGGGCGCTTCTTCCCGCGATCGGCGCCGTAATGATCGGCGGCGGCGAAACCACCGTGGGCATCCTGCTTGCCTCCACCGCGGTTGGGGCGTTCCTGGCCGGCCTCTTCTCCGGGCCGCTGGGGGCGGTGCGTCGGCAGGGAACGGCCGTCGTCTGGTCCGTGATGGGCTGGGGCGCCTCGATCGCCGGTTTCGGCCTCGTCGTGGTGCTCGCCGGGAACTCCGGCGCCGGCGGCGTAACGTGGTGGCTGCTTCCGGCGGCCCTGTGCTGCGGGCTGGCCGGCATCGCGGACTCTGTCAGTGCCGTCTTCCGCACCACCATCTTGCAGGCCTCGGCCCCGGACCACCTGCGCGGCCGCTTGCAGGGAGTGTTCATAGTGGTGGTGGCAGGCGGTCCGAGGGTGGGGGACATGCTGGCGGGCGGTGGGACTAAAATTCTTAGTGAAGGCTGGGTCCTGCTTCTGGGCGGCTTGTTGTGCATCGCGGTGGCCTGGACCGTGGCGCGCTGGCAGTCGGGCTTCCTGAGGTACGACGCGCGGAACCCGGTGCCGTAACGGAACGTTGTCCGGGTGCGGGGCGAGGGCAGGGCAACTTGCGGGAGGAACATTGCACCAGCATCACAACGGACTGAAGACCGCCGCTCTTTTTGGCGTGCTGTGGGCGGTATTGCTGGGCATCGGCGCACTGATGGCCGCCAGCCTGCGCAGCGCCGCGCCATTGTGGATCATGGCCCTGATCGGCGTTGGCACCACTGCCTACGGATACTGGAACAGTGACAAAATCGCCATCCGGTCCATGCAGGCCTATCCCGTGACGGAGGCCCAGGCGCCGCAACTGCACCGGATTGTCCGGGAGCTCTCGGCCGCGGTACAGCAGCCCATGCCGCGGATCTACCTCTCGCCGACAATGGCGCCAAATGCCTTCGCTACCGGACGGAACCCGCAGAACGCGGCGGTGTGCTGCACGGAAGGCATCCTCCGGCTGCTGGACGACCGTGAACTCCGCGGGGTGCTGGGCCACGAGCTGATGCACGTTTATAACCGGGACATCCTGACCTCGTCCGTGGCTGCCGCCGTCGCCGGGGTTATTACCTCCGTGGCCCAGATGTTCCTGTTGTTCGGCGGCGGGGACCGGCGCAATGCCAACCCCATCGCCGCGATCGCGATGGCGCTGCTGGCGCCCTTTGCCGCCTCGCTGATCCAGATGGCCATTTCCCGGACCCGGGAGTTCGACGCCGACGAGGACGGGTCCAAGCTCACGGGTGATCCGCTGGCGCTCGCCTCCGCCCTGCGCAAGATCGAGCAGGGCGTGCAACTGGCGCCGCTGCCGCAGGACCAGCGGCTGGTCAACGCCTCGCACCTGATGATCGCGAATCCGTTCCGCGCCGGCGGCGTAGCGAAGATGTTCTCGACGCATCCGCCGATGAGCGAGAGGATCGGCCGGCTCGAACGGATGGCCGGCCGGCAATCGGGCTAGGCGCTGGCCCGGCACCGGCGGGCGGTGACCATCCCTGACGCCGAGAAGTGCCCGTGCTGCGCAAAAGGGCTGTCGATGCCGGTACTACGGCGTCGACAGCCCTTTCGCGCGTCGTCGGCAACTTTGTGCCGCGGCAGGCTCTTAGCTGCGGAAGTTCACAAACTGCAGGTCTGCCTCGTCGAATCCCTTGAGCAGGTTCATGGTTTCCTGGAGGTCGTCGCGGGACTTGGAAGTCACGCGCAGCTCGTCGCCCTGGATCTGCGACTTGACGGACTTGGGACCCTCGTCGCGGATCAGCTTGTTGATCTTCTTGGCGAGATCCTGCTCGATGCCTTCCTTGATGGTGGCCTCGAGCCGGAACTCCTTGCCGGAAGGATACGGCTCACCCGTGTCCAGGGACTTCAAGGAGATGCCGCGGCGGATCAGTTTGGACTGCAGCACGTCCAGGACGGCCAGTACACGCTCTTCGGAGTTGGCCTTCATCAGGATCTTCTCGCCGCTGAAATCCACCTCGGCGCCGACTCCCTTGAAGTCGTAGCGCTGGACCAGTTCCTTCTGCGCTTGGTTCATCGCGTTGGCGACTTCCTGCTTGTCTACCTTGCTGACGACGTCGAATGTGGATTCGCCTGCCATGACTGTCCTCCTGATCGTTGGGGTGCCCGTCGAGGGGCTCTGGGGTCTGTAATCCAGCCTAGTACGGATGCCCCGATCTGAAGGCGCCGCGATCCGCCACTTTCACAGTCCGCTCAAAGCTGAGTCAGGGCGGGAACGAAGTTTCGGCGCGCAGAGTTGCGGGAGTTGGAAGAGTTCCCCGAAAGGTACACCTTATGCAAAACCAGGCCGTCCGGTACGTCATTAGCTCCACCGCGGCCGCAGCCGGCGGAATTGCCGCCGCCGCGACGTCGGTGGCGGCCGCAACGCTGGCGGCTTCGATCATCTTCAGCCCCGCCGCCGACTCCTCGGCGAGGCTGGATGGTGTTCATGCGGACTTGGCGCGGGCCATCCAGCTGAACCAGGTCACCGAGGAGCAGGCCGCACGCTTCGAGGCGAAACTCGCCGGCCGCATCCTCGGCGAGGCCTGAGATTCCGGGCTTTTTGAGGTGGCAGACCGCCGATTCGATTCTTCGGCGGAAGTTCTGTAAAGTTGTCTTGCCCGCGGTTACTGGAAGCGGAACGGACTGGAAACAGGCGTTTTGTAGACAGTGGCCGGGAGTGATCTTCTTTTGAAGTTCGGCAGATTACCCGAGCGGCCAAAGGGGGCTGACTGTAAATCAGCTGGCAACGCCTACGGGGGTTCGAATCCCTCATCTGCCACCCTTGAAAAAGTCTCCGGAACCAACAGGTTCCGGAGACTTTTCTTTGCCCGGGGCCCCTCGTTCCGTTACGGAGCTGCGGGGCGGACGGTGGCGGTCAGGCGGGGCCTGAGCCGGCGAGGATGCCGTCGATCTGGCCGAGGGCCTGCTTCATGCCCTCTTCCATGCCCATGGCGAGGACCTGTTCGAGTGCGGCGGCCGAGTCAAAGGTCGAGACCACTGTCATCCGGGTGCGGGTTTCGACTGCCGCCAGCCTCATTACGGCATGGCTCGTGCCCATGTCGGGGTTCGGGTCGCCGTTGTCATCAGCAAAACCGTCGTCGAACTCCAGGCGGTGCGGAGCCTCGATGGCGGTGAACCGCCACCAACCGCGGGCTTTTTCGCCGTCGGGTCCGGTCATGTAGTAACTGGCCTTCCCGCCGGGCACAAAGTCGTGGCTCTCGAAGGTGGCAGGCCACGTGGGCGGGCCCCACCAGCGCTCCAGCTGGCGCGGGTCCTCCCAGACCTGCCAGACACGCTCGATGCCGGCGTCGAACTCGGCGACGACGGTGAAACTAAGGTCTGCGGCATTCTGGTGTGAACTGATAACGGCCATGGCCGAACTCTTCCTATCCCTCGGTGAGAATTTCTGCGATCCTGGTGGCCCGGTCCCGCCAGATCACCTCGTATTCATCGAGCAGCCGCCGGGCCCTTTGCAGGCCATCGTGGCGTGCGCGCACGATCTGCTCCCGTCCGCGCTTTTCCTTCGTCACCAGGTCAGCGCGCTCCAGGACCGCCACGTGTTTCTGTACGGCGGCAAAACTCATGGCGTAGTGGTCCGCCAGCCCCGACACGGACGACTCTCCAGCCGTCACCCGAGTGACGATATCGCGGCGGGTAGCATCCGCAAACGCCTGAAACAGGCGGTCAAATTCGGTATCCCTCAGCCTATCTACAACCATTTGGTTGTAGAATAGTCCGATTGGCCGGCGGTGTCAACGGTGCCCGGGCGACTCTTGGGCCATGCCGGGGTGCGCCGCGATGAACTCAATTTGTTCGCGGGCTGGACAGTCCTTTTCGGGGCCCGGCAGCACCCTGGCGCCCAAATGGTTCTCCATCCGGTAGGCGGCGAGTGCCTCGTCCTAAACGGTGCTGCGCCGCGGCCCGGAAAAATTCCGCCGGGGAGCCGTTGCTGAAAGTGCTGGAAATGACGGTGCTGAGGCTGTTCCGGGGATGGGACGGGACGCTGGAGCGCAAACGTTAATATTCAGTCCCATCCGTGCGATGACGGGCCACGAATAGCTCTTCGGAAGGCCAACGCTGTACGCGGTACAGCGCGGCCCGCCGGGAGCCCATTGGGTCCGGGAGATCATCGGCGAGGATGACACCGGGGCCAAAAGCTGAACATCAAGCAGGAAGTGCACCGGGGCAGCAGTCAGGACGAAAGGCAGCCGCCAGGCGCATATCACCGTGTATTGCCGCTCTGGGCAGTATTGTAGTGCCGTTCGCCGTCAAACAGTTTTGACGTCAAATATCCATTATCGCCGTCAAATATCAAGGAGCCTTCGTGAAATCTTTTGCCTGTGGAGACGTAGTACCTGGTTGCGAAGCCCGATGGGTATGCAGCACGGAAGATGAAATCCTTGTCACCGTCGCCGCGCACGCCGCGGCCGCGCATGGCTTGGTGGAACTGCCCGACGAAGTCGTCCGGTCGGTCCACCGAGCAATCGTTCCGGTTAGTTGAGCGCTCCCGCGGCGGGCTGGCCGTCTCCCGCTGCCCGCGCCCCCGCGGGACCGCACTGGGAGGAGCTCTTGGCGGCCGCCTGCCGTGGAGAAGGCCTCGCAGCGGCTTTCCAGCCGATTGTCGACACAGCCCGCGGTTCGGTGGTGGGCTATGAAGCGCTCGCCCGGTTTCCCGGCTTTACCGAGAAGAATCCCGAAGTGTGGTTTTCCGCTGCCCGCGACCATGGGAAGTCTGCAGAGCTCGAATCGGCCGCCCTGCGGACAGCACTCGCGGCCCGTTCCACTCTGCCGACCAACTGCTTCCTGACCCTCAACGTTTCGCCCGAGCTGCTGAGCACCGAGGAGATCCGGAGCATCTGGCGGGAGGAAGGAAACCTGGGCGGACTCATCGTTGAACTGACCGAACAGACCCCCATCGATTCCTACGTGGGGCTGGAACCGGACCTGAACCAGCTGCGTGCCGCCGGCGCCCTGATCGCCGTGGACGACGCCGGTGCCGGCTACGCGGGACTGCGGCACCTGTTGTCGCTGCGGCCCTCCCTGATCAAGATCGACCGTGACCTCATCCAGGACGTCGACCGCGATGAAGCAAAGCGAGCCCTGATCGAGATGCTGGGCACCTTTGCCAGCCGTGTCGACGCATGGATCCTGGCCGAGGGTGTTGAGCGGGTGGAGGAACTCGACGCTCTGGTCTCTCTTGGTGTGCCCCTGGTTCAGGGCTATTACCTGGCCAGGCCGGCACCGGCTTGGGCTGGCATCGATCTGGACCTGGCCCACCGGCTCGCTTCGAAGCCGGCGGCATCCGGCAAGGCAGTCGTTCGCGATGTCCTCGAATCTGCGACGACGGCGAGTACTGTCGTGCTCGCCGCGGAGGCCTTCGCCGGAAACCCCGGACTTGAGTCGGTGGTTTTGATCGGTGAGCACCTGCGGCCGGTTTCTGTGCTGACCCCGGCCGCAGCGGGGCTGGGCGTGGTAAACCCCGGCATGCGCGTGAACCTGGATACCCCGCTGAGCGAGGCCCTGGCCCGGTCCATGACGCGGTCCGCCTCCAGCCGGTTCGAGCCCCTGTTGGTGACGGACAACGCCGGCCGCTACGCCGGCGTCGCCCGCTTGGAACGGATGATCACGGCGCTGGCAACGCCGGAAGCCTAACCGGGTCCTGCTTCGGGTCGACGGTTGAGGCCGAGGATCTGGTCGGTGGCCGGATCGGGCACCCCGTCGAAGTATGCGGCCAGCACCTCCCGGAAGATGCCCGCACGGGGGTCCGCCCGCAGGAACAGGGTCATTGAGGAGCGCAGCTTCCGCTCATCGATTCCGCCGAAGATCTGCACGGCGGAGCGCCCTGCAAGGCCGGCCACCGCCTGTGTGCATTCGACCAGCCGGGGACCCAAGACCGGATGCAGCAGATAGGCCTTCGCTTCATCCAGCGATGTCACCGCGTACCGCTGCGCAGTCGCGCTCCTCCCGAGTCCGGCGAGCTGCGGGAACACAAACCACATCCAGTGGCTGCGCTTAGATCCCCCGCGAAGCTCATCGAGGGCACGCCGGTAGCTTTCGCCCGAATCCTGGGCTGTGACGAAACGTACCAGCTGGTAGGGGTCCTCCACAGTGTCCTCCCTGGCCCGGCCCGCGTCTGCGCCCCAACGCGAAGCGGGCCGTGACGTTCGGACAGCCGGCGACCGAGGCCATCCGCACGCTGCCACAGCGGCGCGGTTCTTCGATCCTATGGTGGCGGAAGCGTCCGAGGACAGAGGGGGTCCGTGCAGCAGTGCTCCCGGCCAGCCCGGCCATTGATTCACGGGCCAAGTAAGGTGGGCCGCATGTTTGCATTCTTCACCGAAACAAGCCTGGTGGAAGCCGGCCTGCTGCTTGCGACGTTTGTGCTCTGTTCGCTGATCGGCATTGAGCGCCAGGTCCGGCAGAAGAGCGCCGGCTACCGGACCCATGTGCTGGTGGGACTCGGCTCCTGCGCGTTCACCCTGGTGTCCGCCTACGGTTTCGCGTTTGTGATGGACCCCGGGGCCGGCCTTGACCCCTCCCGCATCGCAGCGCAGATTGTGAGTGGCATCGGGTTTTTGGGTGCCGGCGTGATTTTTAAGGGCCGGGACGTGGTCCGGGGACTCACAACCGCGGCCACCATCTGGGTGGCCGCCGCCGTGGGCATGGCCTGCGGCGCCGGCATGATCTCCCTGGCTGTGGTTCTGACGGTCTTCCACCTCATTACGCTCGTAGTGATTGCCCCCGCGGTCCACAGGATCCCTTCCGTGGACAGGAACCGCGTGATGCACATCGACTATGCGGATGGCCAGGGCGTTCTGCGGCAGATCCTCGAGATCGCCACCACCTTGGGGTTCAGTTCATCGATCCAGCGCACCCGCCGCAGCGGGGATGAGCAGAAGCCAATGGTCTCCATGGACGTGCGGTTCTTCGGACGCCATCCGCTGCGCAACCTCGTCCTGCCGCTTATGGACCTGCACGGCGTTGCAAGCGTCAGTGTCCGTGGCGCCGATGCCAGCGAGGACGACGACGATGCGGCCTGAGCTTTTGCGTGCCAACGATCAGACCCTGGCCGGCAGCGTCCAGCTCCGGGTGTTGCGAGCATCCGACGCGGCGGCCCTGAGCGCTGCATACCGGCGGAACCGCGGGCACCTGGCGCCTTGGGAGCCGCTGCGGGCAGAGGAGTTCTTCACCGTCCACGGTCAAAGGGCAAGCATTCAATCCAAGCTGGACCTGTTCGATGCGGGATCGGCTGTTCCCTGGGTCCTCACCGACGGTGACGTGATTGTGGGGTTGATGACCCTCAGTGGCATCGTCCGGGGCCCGTTTCTCAGCGCCAACCTCGGGTACTGGGTGGACGAAGGCTACGGCGGGCGCGGGATCGGCTCGGCTGCGGTCGCTTGTGCCGTCGAGTCAGCGCGGGAGGCGCTGGGCCTGCACCGGCTGCAGGCGGCCACCCTCCGGCACAACGCCGCCTCGCAGAAGGTCCTTAAGCGCTCCGGGTTTATGCAGATCGGCATGGCACCGGACTATCTCAACATTGCCGGCGCCTGGCAGGACCACCTCCTCTTCCAGCGCATTCTGGCGTAAGCCGCGGGAGCACGGCGGCGGCAACTTCTGCCTCAAGCCGTGCGAGACTCTCCAGGTGACTGATGAAACGCCCGGAGCCCTGGACCACGTGGAACTGTGGGTCCCGCACCTTGGCCGTGCGAAGTCCGAATGGGGCTGGCTCCTGACCCGGCTGGGCTATCGCGACCACCAGGACTGGCCGCACGGGTGCAGTTGGCGGCGGGGTCCGACGTACATCGTCGTCGAGGAGTCTCCGGCGCTGAGCAGCCGCGCCTACGAGCGCACCGCGCCCGGACTCAACCACCTTGCCTTTCGAGCGGGTACCCGGCGTCAGGTCGATGCCCTGGTGGTGGACGCCGTCGCGCATGGCTGGCGGGAACTGTTCCCCGAGAAGTACCCGCACGCCGGCGGCCCGGACCACTACGCCGCATATTTGGTGAATTCGGACGGCTTCGAAGCAGAATTGATCGCGACCGTCTGAAACGTCGCGCGGCCAGGGGCCGGGGATCAGCGGACCATCCGCAGGATCCGGACCGGGGTGCCGAGCAGTTCGTGGTCGGCGGCGGTGCCGTCGGGGGAGAAGCCGTTGCGGCGGTAAAAGGCGAGCGCCCGGGGATTTTGTTCGGCAACCCAAAGGTAGGCGCCGCCGTCGGCCACGGCCGAATCCAGCAGCAGTTGGCCCGCCCCCGAGCCATACTGGCTGGCGAGTACGTAGAGTCCCGTCAGCTCCCGGTTTCGGGGTCCGTCCTCATCGCGTCCGGCCCCGGCGCTGGCCCAGCCGACAATCTCGGCGCCGGCGCAGGCCACCCAGACACTTGAGGTGCCGGCGGCGATGATGGAACGCCAGCTCCTCTCCCGCGGGCCCTGCTGCAGTCCGGCCAGGGCAGCTGCCGGCAGGAGGTGGGCGTAGCTTTCGCGCCAGGCCTGGAGGTGCACGCGGGCAATACCGCCAGCGTCCGCCGGCGAGGCGGCCCGTACAGTCAGGTCCCTTGTCATCCGAACAGCGTAATACCCCGGAGAAGCGGCCCGGCCGCCGGCGGACACTCAACTTACCGCCGGACGGGGTGCACGCCGCGGGTCTTGGCAGCTTTGTTACTCGCGGGTAACATGTTCACCATGCATCTGCTCCTGCGCACGCTCGTCCTGCTTTTTACCTCGTCCCGCCGCTCTCCGTTAAAAGCATCTGGGACACCGCGTCGCTGCCGTTGAAGGTACTGCCGACCGATATAGATATTGCGATGCATGTCAACAACGGAATGTATTTCTCCCTGATGGACCTGGGCCGGTTTGACCTGATGGCCCGCAGCGGAACCTGGAAAGCCATGCGCCGCAGGGGGATGGAGCCCCGTGGCGGCGGGGGAGACCATCGCCTTCCGCCGTTCGCTGCAGTTGTGGCAGCGGTACACCATCGAAACGAGGATCATCGGCTTGGACGAGAAAGCCATCTACTTCGAGCAACGGATGGTAGTGGACGGGGAAATCTACGCCCGTGCCTTCATCGCAACCCGTCTGGTCAGCAAGGGCAAGCCGGTTAGCCAGGCTGAAATCATCCGTGAGTTTGGGGCGCCGCCGGCGGATCTGGAACTGCCCGCCTGGATTCACGAGTGGCGCGAAACCAATGCCCTTCCCGGGGCGCGCCGCGCCGCCCCGAACGTCTGGGCCTAAGTCCCCACATCGCGCCGGGCCGGCGCCGCCGCGCCAAGCACCACCAGCGCTGCCGAAACAGCCCGGAGCCAGCCTGCGGCCCACCAGTCCACTGCGTTGGCCACCGGGATGGGTCTTCGGACATGGCACCGGCGGCAGGCCCAAGCCACCGGGCCGGCTGGGTACACCTAGGGCCCCGGGGCGGAAATCCGGGCCCGCCTGTGTGTCGTCACATGGATGTGCCAACAGCGAAATGCGCGGGACAAGGCGGGGCTGCTCGCGTACCGTTGAACCATGGCTACCGTAGACATTACAGGTGAACAGTTCGCATCGACCGTCGAGGACAACAACATTGTCCTTGTTGATTTTTGGGCCGAGTGGTGCGGCCCGTGCAAGCAGTTCGGGCCCACCTACGCCGCAGTTTCCGAGAAGCACCAGGACGTTGTGTTCTCGAAGGTGGACACGGAGGCCGAGCAGCAGCTCGCTGCCGAGGCCGGCATTACCTCCATCCCCACCCTGATGGCGTTCCGTGAAAAGGTGCTGGTGTTTTCCCAGCCGGGTGCGCTGAACGCCCAGCAGCTGGAGCAGGTCATCGACGCCGTCAAGGCCCTCGATATGGAAGAAGTCCACGCGCACGTCGCGCGGTCCCAGGCGGAAGCCGCCACGTCAGCCACCGCCCAGGACGGCAGCCAGATCCCGGAGTCCTAGATACCCCGCACGGACCCACAGAGAAAAACGCGGGGCCGCTGCGCACCCATGGTCGTAAGACCAATGGGCGGGCAGCGGCCCCGCGTTGTTTTGGGACTGGGGGCTTAGAGTTTCACGAGCTTGACCGGCTCCGCCAGCAGTGCGCTGAGGGATTCGTTGAGGTCCTGGACCGCTGTTCCTTTTGAATGCGTGTCCAGGTCTTCCTGCGAGGCCCACTGTTCGGTCAGCACCAGCTTGGCCTCGGTGGCCTCCGTCAACTCGTAGCGGATGCAGCCGGGTTCTTTGACTACTTGCTCAATCGCAATCTCCAGCGCGAGCTTCACACGAAAGAATTCGCCGTCGTTGGGGATGAAGGTGGCCTGAAGGTCTATGGGTTCGCTCATGGTTTTCACCATACCGGGTCGTGTCTTTGTGTCCGAAGATTTCGTAGGACATCCAAGCTTTGGTCTTCTTTTGCCGGCCGAGTATTGGTAGCGTCACAGCATGCTTGCATACACAGCCGGGGACACTGACGTCCCGCTGCTTGAGGAAACGATCGGCGATAATTTCGAACGAATCGTGGCCCGGTTCCCTTATCAGGACGCTTTGATCGAGGCTGCGGCGGTTCCGGGGGAGGAAGCGCGCCGCTGGAGTTATACCAAACTGAACGACGACGTCGACCGGGTCGCCCGCGCGCTGCTGGCCCTGGGCGTGGCAGCAGGCGATCGCATCGGGATCTGGAGCCCGAACTGCGCCGAATGGACCATCCTGCAGTACGCGACGGCCAAGGCCGGGGCGATCCTGGTCAACGTCAATCCCGCGTACCGCAGCCACGAGCTGGAATTTGTGGTGCAACAGAACGGCATGCGGATGCTGGTCGTGGCCCCCTCGGACCGTAACAGCGACTACACCGCCATGGCTCGTCAGGCGCTGGCCGAATGCCGGGAATTGGTCGAACTTGTTTTCCTTCCCGATTCTGGCCTGCCGGGCCTTACGGCCGGCGTCCCCGAAGCTGGCGGCGAGCGCAGCTACGCGGAACTCCTGAAACGTGCCGACGACGTCGGGCACGCTGCCCTGAAGGCGCGGATGGCCGAGCTGGACCCCCATGACCCGATCAACCTGCAGTACACCTCGGGCACGACGGGCTTCCCCAAGGGGGCCACGCTCTCGCACCACAACATCCTGAACAACGGCTACTCGATAGGTGAGTTGCTCGAATACACCGAACGGGACAGGGTGGTGCTTCCGGTGCCGTTTTACCACTGCTTCGGTATGGTCATTGGAAACCTCGCCGCACTAACCCACGGCTGCGCCACCATCATTCCCGGCCGGGGCTTCGCCCCGCCGCGGCGCTGGAAGCGGTACAGGACTTTGGCGGCACCTCGTTGTACGGCGTGCCCACGATGTTTATCGCCGAACTGGCCCTGCCCGACTTTGCCTCCTATGACCTTTCCACGCTCCGTACCGGGGTGATGGCAGGATCGTTGTGCCCCATCGAGGTGATGAACCGGGTCATAGCGGAGATGAACATGCGCGACGTGGCTATTTGCTATGGGATGACGGAAACTTCGCCGGTGTCCACCATGACCCGCAGTGTCGACACGATGGCCCAGCGCACCCAAAGCGTGGGCCGGACGATGCCGCACCTAGAGAGCACTGTTGTGGATCCAATGACCGGCGGGGTGCTGCAGCGCGGGGAGATCGGAGAACTGTGCACCCGCGGATACTCCGTTATGAAGGGGTACTGGAACCAGCCGGAAAAGACCACAGAGGCGATCGACGCCGAGGGCTGGATGCACACTGGCGACCTGGCCCGGATGGATGCGGACGGCTACATCGTGATCGAGGGACGGATCAAGGACATGGTGATCCGTGGTGGTGAAAACGTCTATCCCCGCGAGATCGAGGAGTTCCTGTACACACACCCGGACATCCAGGACGTCCAGGTGATCGGGGTGCCGGACGCCCGGTACGGCGAGGAACTGATGGCCTGCGTTATCCTCAGGGCCGGCGCCGCCCGGCTGGACGCCGAGAGCCTGGCCGAGTACTGCCGCGGGAAGCTGGCGCACTACAAGATCCCGCGCTATGTGGACGTGCGGGATAATTTCCCGATGACGGTCTCCGGCAAGATCCGCAAAATGGACATGCGGCAGGAAGCTGTGGCCCGTCTGGGGCTCTGACCCCCGCCCTGCCGCGGGGGCGGGCTAGTGGCCGCGGTGGTCCTGGATGGTCATCCGCGGCCCGAAGGTGGGTTTGCGGAAGCCGCTGAACCCGATCATCCGGACCACACGCTGCCGCTGCCCGGCCCACGGTGCCAGCAGCCGGAGCATGCCGGCGTCGTCCGTCCGGCGGCCGGTGAGCGCCGCGCCCACATACGCCGCAAGGTGGTAGTCGCCCACGGCAATGGAGTCCGGACAGCCGTGGGTGCGCTGCACCACCTCCGCCGCGGTCCACGCCCCGATCCCGGGAAGGGTCTGCAGCTTCGCGGAGGCCACCGATGCCGGAAGCGCGGCGAGCCGCTCCAGCGCGACGGCGGAGCGCAGCGCGCGCATGACGGTTGCCGATCGTTGCGGCCCCACCCCGGCCTGGTGCCATTCCCAGGACGGGATGCGCAGCCACTGCTCGGCGGTGGGCTGGACCATCAGGTTGGCGGGAGCGACGGTGCCTGCCCCGGGTGCCGGCGTGCCAAAGCGGTACATCAAATACCGGTAGCCGCGCCTCGCCTCAATGACTGTGACCTTCTGCTCGAGCACCGTCGGCACGAGGGAATCGATCATCCGGCCGGTGGCGGGCAACCGCACAGCCGGGTTTCGGCGTCGGGCCTCAACCACCATCCGGGGGAGCGTGGCGTGGAAGCCGGCCTCGTCAAAGCCGGACCAGTCATCATCGCAGCCCAGCATCCGCGGAACGGAGTCGACGGCCGCGGCAGCTCCCGGACCCCAAGCCTGGACATTGACGGCCGGTTCCGAGCGCGGTCCGGCGGCGGTGAGGCGCAGCGACGCCGGACCCGACGCCGTCGTGAAGCCCAGCCACAGTCCGTCAGCTGCGGTGCGGATGGACGGATCTCCCTGCCCGCGCCGGAGCGGCCCGAGCGTCTGGGACAGGTCGAAGGGGCCGCCCGGGTGCCAGCGCAGCGAGGCGTCGGCCGCGGCGGCAACGCTTGCCGGGACGTCTGCAATGGTCATCCGACCATGATTCCACGCACGGCCAGCAGCGACCGCATCCCGGGCGACGGCGGCCCGGCCCGCAGGGCCCTTAACCTCCCGGGCCGGCGGGGCTAGACTCCGGCTGTGGGGCTGGCCGCGCCCGCCCGCCCCTAGCCCGAATCCTTGTTCCTAGGAGAACGTAATGGCTGGTGGAGTAGTACATTTTGAGATCCCCGCTGACGACGAGCACCGCGCACGGGAGTTCTACAGGTCGATCTTCGGCTGGGAGTTTCAGGTACTGCCGGAGATGGAGTACAGCCTCGCGGTGACCACACCGATGGACGAGCATGGCAGGCCCTCGGTGTCCGGTTCCATCAACGGCGGACTCTACCGGCGGACAGCTCAGCTCAGCGCTCCGCTGGTGACGGTGGACGTGGCGGACATCGACGCGGCCCTGGCGCAAATCGTCGCCCAGGGCGGTTCCGTTCACCGGGAAAAGTTGGAGGTGCCGGGGTCCGGATGGAACGCGTACTTCAAGGACTCCGAGGGCAACGTTCTAGGACTGTGGCAGAACGCCCCGGCGCGCGGAAGCGCTGGCTCCCCGGCCGCGGAAGATGACCTCGGCGCCTGATGCCTCTGTGCCGGCCGCTGTGCTCAGTGCATTCCCGTGATCAGCCAGAGTGCCACAACCGCTAGCGGCACGGTGAGGACGACGGCGGCGAGGCCTGCGACCGCGAACCCGCCCCAGCGGATCTCGACGTTGAGGGTGCGCAGCCGTTCGTGCCAGAGGAGAGTGGCCAGGGACGCCCACGGGGTCACCAGCGGGCCGAGGTTCACCCCGAGCAGCAGGGCCGCGAGCCGCACCGGCGAGTTGCCTGCCGGTTCCAGCGCCAGGTAGGCCGGCAGGTTGTTCGCCGCGTTCGCCAACCCAGCGCCGAGGCCCGCGAGCTGCAGCAGCGCCGGAAGGCCCTCGCCTGACCCGGCGATTCCGGACAGGAACCGCGTGAGGCCTTGGGCGTGCAGGGCTTCGACCACCATAAACAGCCCGGCGGTGAGGCTAAGCGGCCGCCAGGGGATCATGGTCCAGCGCAGCGCCGCGCGCCGGCGCCAGAGAAAGAGGCCCAGCAGGACCGCCGCCGCCGTGATCGCCGGGAGCTGCACGGGAACGCCGGACACGAGGGCGGGCAGCAGCAGCACCATCACCCCCGACGCCGAGTACAGCAAAAGCCTGTCCCGTGCCTTGCCGGCCGGCTGTGGAATGTAGCGGCCGGCCAGGTCCTTCCGGAACGCCAGCCACAGCAACCCGATCGGGACCAGGATCCCCACCAGCGCCGGCGCCCAGACGAGGCCGGCAAAGGCGGCCGGACTCAGCTTCAGCCGGTCCTGGGCCAGCAGATTCGTCAGGTTCGACACCGGCAGCAACAGCGATGCGGTGTTGGCGAGCCAGACCGTCGTCAGCGCAAACGGCAGCGGCGGGATCCGGGCGTGGATGGCCAGCAGCACAACGACCGGGGTCACGAGCACGGCAGTTGTATCCAGGGACAGGAACACTGTGGAGACTGTGGCCAGGCCGATCACCAGCAGCCACAGCAGGAAGACCCGCCCCCGTCCCAGCACCGCAAGCCGCTCCGTCACGACCCGGAACAAGCCGGCGTCGTCAACCATTTCGGTCACGAGGGACATGGCTACCACAAAGGCCAGCACCGGGACGGTGCGGGCGGCCAGGGCCTCGAACGCGGGCCAGGGCAACAAGCCGGTGAGTAGCACGGCGGTGCCCGCGGCCAGCATCCCGGCGGGGAGCAGATGGTCGTTCAGTTCTCTGGGCCAACGCATGCTCGTCACCGGATAATCTTCGCACCCGGGTGCGCCGGATGACTGCCCCGACGTCCCGCGGTCCGCAGAGACGGTAACTTTGTATCTATGAAGTACGCCCAGTCCGTTCTGGACCTCATCGGCAATACGCCGCTCGTCAAGCTGCACCACGTTACCGACGGCATCGGGGCCACGGTCCTGGTGAAGCTGGAGTACCTGAACCCCGGCGGTTCCATCAAGGACCGCATCGCGGTGAAGATGATCGAGGAGGCCGAACGCACCGGCAAGCTCCTGCCCGGCGGCACCATCGTGGAACCCACCTCCGGCAACACCGGTGTGGGACTGGCCCTCGTAGCCCAGCAGAAGGGCTACCGGTGCATTTTCGTCGTGCCGGACAAGGTCGGCGAGGACAAACGCGCCGTCCTCCGGGCCTACGGCGCCGAGGTTGTGGTGACTCCCACCGCCGTCGCCCCTGACAGCCCGCACAGCTACTACGGCGTCTCGGACCGGCTGGTGACCGAGATCCCCGGCGCCTATAAGCCCGACCAGTTTTCCAACCCGGCCGCCCCGGCCAGCCACTACGAATCGACCGGCCCGGAAATCTGGGCCGACACGGACGGCCGGATCACGCACTGTGTGATTGGTGCCGGCACCGGTGGCACCATCACCGGTACCGGCCGGTACCTCAAGGACGTCTCGGCCGGCCGGGCGGCGGCCGACGGCGGGGTTGTCAAGATCATCGGCGCTGATCCGGCAGGTTCGGTCTACTCCGGCGGCACCGGACGGCCGTACTTCGTCGAAGGTGTCGGTGAGGACATGTGGCCCGCCAACTATGACAAAGCCGTCGCCGACGACGTCATCGCCGTGAGCGATGCCGACTCATTTGAGATGACCCGCCGGCTGGCCCGGGAAGAAGGCCTGCTGGTGGGCGGGTCCTCCGGCATGGCAGTCGTGGCCGCGCTGCAGGTCGCCAGGGACCTTCCCGATGACGCCGTCGTTGTGGTGGTCCTGCCGGACTCCGGCCGCGGCTACCTGGCCAAGATCTTCAACGACCAGTGGATGCGCTCGTACGGCTTCCTCGCCGGCGGGGACGAAGCGTCGGTGGGCGAGGTCCTCAAGTCCAAGACCGGCGAGCTGCCGGACCTTGTGCATATCCACCCCACCGAGAGCGTCCGCGACGTTATCAACATCATGAATGAGTACGGCGTGTCGCACATCCCGGTGCTCTCCCAGGAGCCGCCGGTGGTGATGGGCGAGGTGCTGGGGGCGGTTGACGAACGCACCTTGACCGCGAAGCTCTTCCGGGGCGAAGCCAAGCTCTCCGACAAGATTTCCGAACACATGGAGGCCCGGCTGCCGGTCATCGGCTCGCTGGAATCCATCTCGACGGCCCGCGATCTCCTCTCCGACGCCGACACCCTGATGGTGACGTTCGTCGGCGCTCCGGTGGGGATCCTGACCCGCCACGACCTGCTCGCCTACCTCAGCAACTGACCCGGTGGCGGGGCATGCCGTTGCGGCATGCCCCGCCCGCCGGCCGAAAGGAACGCACATGTCTTTGCCAGCCAACTCCTCCTCAAAGAACCCAGGCTTCAACACCCGCGCCGTGCACGCCGGCCAGGCCTTCGAGCCGCGGACCGGCGCCGTTGTGCCGCCCGTGCACTTCTCCTCCACCTACGCCCAGGACGGGATCGGCGGTCTACGGTCCGGCTACGAGTACGGGCGCGGAACCAACCCCACCCGGGATTCACTGCAGGAACAGCTCGCCGCGCTGGAAGGCGGCTCCGCCGCCTTCTCCTTCAGCTCCGGTCTGGCCGCCGAGGACTCCATGATCCGTGCGCTGACCCGCCCCGGCGACCACATTGTGCTGGGCAACGACGCCTACGGCGGCACCTACCGGCTGATCAGCCGGGTTCTGGGGGGAGTGGGGCATTGGCAATACTCCGGTGGACATGTCCAGTCTTGACGCCGTGGCGACGGCCGTGGCGGCCCACAAAACCCGGCTCGTGTGGGTGGAGACGCCGTCGAACCCGATGATGAAGATCACCGACATCGCGGCGCTCGCCAAGGTGGCGCACGACGCCGGCGCCCTCCTGGTAGTGGACAACACCTTCGCCTCCCCGTACCTGCAGAACCCGCTGGCCCTCGGCGCCGACATCGTGGTGCATTCCACCACCAAGTACATCGGCGGGCACTCGGACGTTGTCGGCGGCGCCATCATCGTCAACGACGCGGACCTGGCCGAGAAGATCGGCTTTGTGCAGTTTGCCGTCGGCGCCGTCTCCGGCCCGATGGATGCCTTCCTCACCACCCGCGGGCTCAAGACCCTCGGCGTCCGGATGGACCGGCACAGCGACAACGCCCAGGCCGTCGCCGAATGGCTGCTGCAGCGCCCCGAAGTGGAAGCCGTACTCTACCCGGGACTGCCCTCACACCCCGGCCACGAGCTCGCCCGGAGGCAGATGAAGAAGTTCGGCGGCATGATCTCCGTGCAGTTCAAGGGCGGCGAGGCCGCGGCACGAAAGGTGGCCGAGTCGACTTCCGTGTTCACCCTCGCGGAGTCCCTCGGCGGCATCGAATCCCTGGTTAATTACCCGTCGGAAATGACGCATGCCTCGGTCAAGGGCACCGAATTGGCCGTCCCCGTCAACCTGATCCGGCTCTCCTGCGGCATCGAGGATGTCGAGGACCTGATCGCTGACCTGGAGCAGGCTTTCTCACAGATTGCGTCCCAGACCGGCGGGTCAGGCAGCTAACCACCCGTGACCACCACCACTGCCACGTCCTCAACCACCCGCGGCTGGCTCGCGACGGCGGCCGGCGCGCTCGCCGTCGTCCTCGCGCTGGTGGTGCTGTATTCGGCGTATATTCCGCTGATGAATGACTTTGAGGTTTACTTCTACGGCGGCAGCCGGGTGCTGCAGGACGGGGAAATCGGCGTCAACGAGCTGTACGCGGCGCGGGACGGGCTGCCGTTCACGTACCCGCCATTCGCCGCGCTGCTGTTCGCGGCCATGGCGACCCTGGGCCAGGGCGGCGGCAGTCTCTTGTTCACCTGCACGGCACTGCTGGGCGCCGCTATCTTGGCCGCCTGGCTGGCGCGGCACTACTTCCGCCTCGGCAACTGGCGGAACGCATTCGCGGACTGGCGTTTCCGGACAATGGCCCTGGCCGGCACGGCAGCGATCCTGCTGTTGGGGCCCTGGCGGGACACTTTCGACTTTGGCCAGATCAACATCATTTTGATGGGTCTGATCCTGGCCGACTTCGCGTTCTACGGCAAAGCCCGGGCCGGGCATATCCGCTGGCCCGCCGGCTTGCTGATCGGCATCGCTGCGGGCATCAAGCTGACTCCGCTCGCGTTCGGGCTCTACTTCCTGGTCCGCCGCGACTTCAAAGCCCTCGCCTGGATGGCAGCCGGCTTCTTCGGTTCCATCGGCCTCGCCTGGGCCGTGCTGCCGACGGCCTCGCTCACCTTTTGGACCAAGATCCTGCCTGACACCGGTCGAATCGGTGGGCCCGCGTACGTGGACAATCTTTCGGTCAAGGGCTTGCTGCTGCACCTGGGGCTGCCGGATTCCGGCGTGACCAGCGTGTTGTGGCTGGTGCTGGCCCTGGCGCTGGCTGCGATCACAGCACTTGTGATCACGCGGGCCGTGG
Source organism: Arthrobacter sp. H16F315 (assembly GCF_024124825.1). Lineage (GTDB taxonomy): Bacteria > Actinomycetota > Actinomycetes > Actinomycetales > Micrococcaceae > Arthrobacter. The sequence continues at coordinate 1,603,376 of NZ_JAMXSS010000002.1, forward strand.
CCGCGGACGAAAACCTGGTCGCCGTCTCGGCCACCGCCGTGCTGATGCTCCTGGTCAGCCCGGTTTCCTGGTCCCACCACTGGGTATGGATGGCTGTCGCCCTGCCCGGCATGGGCTTCGCGATCCGGCGGGTACCGTCCAGGAACGGGCGGATGCGCCGTGCGGGCTGGATCATCGTTGCGTTCTCCGCGCTTTCTTTTTACCTGACGCCCAAGTACCTCTCGGTCTTGGCGGGCGCAGCGGAGTGGGGGAAGGACCCGCAGACCCAGTGGCAGCTGATCGTGGCCAGCCTCGGGGTGCTCTGCGGCGTCGCCATTCTGATCTACTGGGCGCTGGCGTACCGGCCTTCCCGGAAGGTGCTGCACCCGCAGGCTGCCCCGGGGGCGTAGCTCGGAGAGTTGCCCACTCATCGGAGCAGCGCCGGTGTTTCCGGCAAAGCCGCTAGGTAGGATGGCAGCGGGGATTGTGCCTGCGGCCGGCCCCGAAGACACCAACCTGGGGGATACATGTCACTGCTGGATGCCAAAAACAGGCCTGTTCGCACGCCGAATCCGATAGAGGAACCGCAGCCAGTGCCGCAAAAAGGTTTCCTGGCAGGGCTTCCCGGGTGGCTGCCTGCCCAGAAGTTACTCCGGCTCTCCACGTTCCTGGCCCTGGCCGGCGTGGTCTACCTGGTCTGGCATCTGCTTGGGATGTGGGGCACCCAAGGTCTGGACTTCAGCGTCTACTGGCACGGCGGTCAGATCCTCAACGAGGCGGGCCAGTCGCCGTCGGACCTCTACGGACGTTCCGTCGCGTGGGCCGGCGGGCCAGAACTGCCCTTTACCTATCCGCCATTTGCGGCACTGCTCTTCAGCCTGCTGGCCAGGCTGCCCCAGCACTCGTCCCTGATGCTTTTCAACACTGCCGGCGCCATCGTGGCTGTCGCGGTGGCCCTCCGCAGTGTCCGCTACTGGCGCGCCAAAGCGGACTGGCGCAGCGCCCTCCGCTCGCCGGGCTACGGCTGGGCCGCGGCCATCCTGGTCCTGGCCGTGCTGAGCCTCGGCCCGTGGCGCGAGACCCTCGCGTTTGGCCAAATCAACATCCTGCTGATGGGTCTGATGCTGGCGGATCTGCTTGCCCGCAACCCGCGCTGGACGCGAAAGCTCCCCGGCAGCGGCTTCCTCGTAGGCGTCGCCGCCGGCATCAAGCTGACGCCGTTGGTGTTCGGCCTGTATTTCCTGGTCCGCAGGGACTGGCGCGGACTGCTGAACATGGGCGCAGGATTCGCCAGTACCGTGCTGATCGGCTGGCTGGTGCGGCCCGCCGAATCCCTGCAGTTCTGGCTTGAGATTCTGCCGGATACCTCCCGGATCGGCGGTGCCGGCTACGTTGACAATCTCTCGCTCAAGGGAGCGCTGCTGCACTTCGGCGTGCCGGCATCGACAGTATCGATACCCTGGCTGACACTAAGTCTGCTCGTTGTGGCCCTGGCCGCCCGAGTCGTCAAAACTGCCAGCGATCAGGGTGCCCGCGTGATTGCGATCTCAACGACGGCGCTCACCATGCTGCTGATCAGCCCGGTCTCGTGGTCCCACCACTGGGTCTGGGTCGCCGTCGTCCTGCCGGCCTTCGCCTGGACCCTGCGGGAGACCCCGGCCCGGTACCGCGGACTGCGGCGGCTTATGGGCGCAGTGCTGGGCCTGTCCGCACTCGTCTTCTTCTGGTCGCCGAAGACCATCGGTGTGGCCCTCGGCGCCGAAAACCTCAATATCCAGACGCCGGGCCCGTGGATTATGGCCTCCAGTGCCGGCGTGTTCTGTGCCCTGGCCATCATGGTGTGCTGGCTTCTGGTCCTGCGCCGTGCTTCCCTGACGCCGGCGATCCAGACCCAGGTCGATGAAGCGGAATCCCGCCGAGTCGGCACTTGATGGCAATGATTGCGCCAAACGCTGCCGCGAAATGACAACTCGGGCGGTCTCCGCCGCCGGTGCGGCCCGGGCCTACACTGGTGAAATGGACACCGCCTCTGTTTTCGCCGTCTGCCGCGTGCACCAGTTGCTGAACGACACCGGAAGCGTGGGCGTGACAGCCATCGACAAACGGCCGGTGGCCGGGCCGGTCAAGGTGCACAGGCTTGGACTGCGCGGTGACATCCAGGCCAGCCGGATCCATCACGGCGGCGAAGACCAGGCGCTCTATGCCTACTCCCAGGACGACGCCGACTACTGGGCAGCGGAGCTCGGCCGCGAACTGCCGCCCGGGACCTTTGGTGAGAACCTGCGCGTCGCCGGCGTCAGCGCAACCAACGCCGTTATTGGGGAACGCTGGAAGATCGGACTCGACGTCGAAGTTGAAGTAACTTCTCCGCGCACTCCCTGCGCCACGTTCCAGCGCCGCATGCAAGAGCCGCACTGGGTCAAGCGATTCGGCGATGCCGGGCGGGTGGGAACGTACCTGCGGGTAGTGCGCGTCGGCAGCATCCAGGCAGGGGACCACATCCACCGGATCTTCGTTCCCAGCCACGGGGTGACTATCGGTAAATGGTTCAGCGAGCCGGCACTCGAGGATATGGAGGCCCTGCGTGACGCCGACGCCGACGGTGAGATCCGCCTCCAGCCTGAGTACCACGGGGAATTCGAGAAGCTGCAGCGCCGTCTCAGGGCGTAGGGCAGCGGGCCCCGTGTGCGCAAGCTCACCGCTGTTGCGGGCCCTCTGGTTACCCATGCGAGGATTCATGCTTTATGATTGAGGTATCCCCCACTCCGGAAATCCCTTATTTCCTGCCCAATTCTTGAGGCAAGACTGGTAAGTGTTGGGGCCCGCGCAATTGAGATGCGGGCATTTTCATAGGGAGAGCCGGCTAAAGAAAACGCTGTACAGACTGCTGTGATAGCAGCCAAGAGATGCAGCGGGAAGTCCTGCCACGGGATTGCGAAAGCGCCGGGCTTCTATGTGACCGGCCGGTCAAGTACGTCCGGCGATTCAGGTCACGCGTACTGCGGCTCCGCTCACCTCGGGTTGTGCCGCTTGGCCCCTATGGATGAGGATATTTCACCTATGCCCGAAAATCAGAACAACTCCGTCGACACCGAACTCACCACCGAGAATAGCCAGGTCGACGTCGAGACTTCTGAAACGGCTGCCCCTGCAGCCGCCTCCGCCCCGGTATTCACCGAGGCCGCTGCGAACGACGCAGCTCCGGCTGCCGCCGAAGCCGCTCCGCAGGCTGACATCAAGACCGAAGCCGCGGCTGCCCCGGAGAAGGAAGACGACGCTGAAGAAGAAGGCGTCAAGTTCGTCGACCTCGGCATCGACGGCCGTGTCCTGGCTGCCCTGCAGGACGTCGGCTACGAGAAGCCCTCCCCGATCCAGGCAGCAACCATTCCGCTGCTGCTCGAAGGCCGCGACGTCGTGGGCCTGGCCCAGACCGGCACCGGTAAGACTGCAGCATTCGCAGTACCGGCACTGTCCCGCCTGGCCGAGCTCCACGACCTCAACGGCCCGTCCCGCAAGACCCAGGCGCTGGTGCTCGCCCCGACCCGCGAGCTCGCGCTCCAGGTCGCCGAAGCGTTCACCTCCTACGCCAAGCACATCGACGATTTCACCGTCCTGCCGGTGTACGGCGGCTCAGCCTACGGCCCCCAGCTCGCGGGCCTGCGCCGCGGCGCCCAGGTTGTTGTCGGTACCCCCGGCCGCGTCATCGACCACATCTCCAAGGGTTCCCTGGACCTGTCAGAACTCCAGTACCTCGTGTTGGATGAGGCCGACGAGATGCTCCGCATGGGCTTCGCCGAAGACGTGGAGCAGATCTTCCAGCAGACCCCCGCGGGCCGCCAGGTGGCGCTGTTCTCCGCCACGATGCCGAGCCAGATCCGTCGGCTCTCCAAGCAGTACCTGAACAACCCCGCCGAGGTACAGGTCAAGTCCAAGACCACCACCGGCGCCAACACCCGCCAGCGTTACCTGCAGGTCATGGGCCCGCACAAGCTCGATGCGCTGACCCGCATTCTCGAGGTCGAAGAGTTCGAGGGCGTCATCGCCTTCGTCCGGACCAAGATGGCCACCGAGGACCTCGCCGACAAGCTGCGCTCGCGCGGTTTCCAGGCTGCCGCCATCAATGGTGACATCCCGCAGCAGCAGCGTGAGCGAACTGTCGAGGCCCTGCGTGACGGCAAGATCGACATCCTCGTCGCCACCGACGTCGCGGCCCGCGGCCTTGACGTTGAGCGCGTCAGCCACGTGGTCAACTACGACATCCCGCACGACACCGAGTCCTATGTGCACCGCATCGGCCGTACCGGCCGTGCAGGCCGTTCCGGCGACGCGATCCTCTTTATGACGCCGCGGGAGAAGTACTTGCTCCGGTCCATCGAGAAGGCGACCCGCCAGCCGGTGGAGCAGATGCACCTGCCCACCGCCGAATCGGTCAACACCCTGCGCCTTGGCAAGTTCGCGGAAAAGATCACCGAAACCCTCGCCTCCGAGGATGTTGCGGCGTTCCGCGACCTCATCGCCTCCTACGAGGAAGAGCACAACGTTCCGGCGTCGGAGATCGCTGCCGCACTGGCCGTGATGGCGCAGGGCGGACAGCCTCTCCTGGTCAAGGAACTGCCGGCAGCCCCGGAATTCCAGAAGCGTGAACGCGCCAAGGATGGCTTCGGCTCCCGTGGCCCGACCCGCACCTTGACCGAGGGCAACGCCACCTACCGGATCGCCGTCGGACGCCGCCAGCGCGTTATGCCGGGTTCCATCGTTGGCGCCATTGCCAACGAAGGCGGCATCTCCTCGGCCCAGATCGGCGGCATCGACATCCGTGCGGACCACTCCCTCGTGGAGCTCCCGGCGGACCTCAGCGCCGACCAGCTCAAGGCGCTGTCCCGCACCCGGATCGGCGGCGAACTGATCCACCTCGAACTGGACAACGGGCGCAAGCCCTCCGGCGAGCGTGGCGGCTACCAGGGCGGCAGCAGCAGCCGTGGTGGCGACCGCGGCGGCTACTCCGGCGGCGGCGACCGCGGGGGCAACTTCAAGGGTAACGGCGGCTTCAAGCGCGAATTCCGCAAGACCGATGGCGAGCGGTCCTCCGCGGACCGTGGCGGACGTTCCTTCAGCGACCGCAACGAGCGCGGCGTCGGCACCGACGCCGCCCGCAAGCCGCGCACCGAGGGCGGCTTCAAGCCCCGCAACAAGTGGTAGCCACTCGCTGCTGAGCACTGAATTATCCTGAGAACGGGCCGGCTCTATTGCCGGCCCGTTTCGGTTTAAGTTCCTTTGGTCACATACCGGCCGACGAGGCCGCCACGAACCACCCCCGCGCGGCAACCGGGACCCCAAAGCCCCGAATTGGCGCTGTTTTTGACGCTTTCCGGAGCGCTTTGGTATCGATTTGTTGGGAACGGAATCTTCCGGTAGAGTATTTACTCGTTGCCCCCCTAGCTCAGTGGTAGAGCGCGTTCTTGGTAAGAACGAGGTCACCGGATCGATTCCGGTGGGGGGCTCTGAATGAGGGCCTGTGTCAAGGCGGTTTTTGGCCGGCTGAGCACAGGTTTTCCTCATTTCCGGCGGCGTAGCTCAGTTGGTTAGAGCGCACGACTCATAATCGTGAGGTCGGGAGATCGAGCCTCCCCGCCGCTACAGAATGACCCTGCAGGCCAAGGCCGCAGGGTCTTTTTGTTTTAACCCCCGGTTGCCCTTGCGCTGCCGGCTCCCATCGTGGGTTCTAGCCCGCCAGAGGTGATGGCACAACATGGCCAGGGCCACGGTTTGTGGGACAGAATGGTCTTATGACGCGAATCGTAATCATTGGCGGCCACGGAAAAGTGGCTCTGGAACTGTCCCGCATCCTGACGGGGCAAGGGCATGAGGTCACTTCTGTGATCCGGAAGGAAGGGCAGAAGGAGGAAGTCGCCGGCACGGGCGCCACACCGGCCGTGCTGGACGTGGAGAGCGCCCCGACCGATCTGATGGCGGAGGCACTGCGCGGCCATGACGCCGTCGTGTGGTCCGCCGGAGCCGGTGGCGGCGCAGCGGCCCGCACGTACGCCGTCGACAGGGACGCCGCCATCCGGTCGATGGACGCGGCAGCCCAGGCAGGTGTCAACCGCTACGTTATGGTCTCCTACATGGGGGCGGGTGAAGACCACGGCGTCCCCGAAGACAATAGCTTCTACGCCTACGCCGAATCCAAGGCCGCCGCGGATTCGTACCTGCGCGGCACCAGCTTGGACTGGACCATCCTGGGGCCGGGGTCCCTCACGGACGGCGGGGCCGACGGGAAGATCGAGGTCAACCCGTCCGACACTTCCGACGGCAACTCCACTGCGCGGGACAACGTGGCCCTTGTTGCTGCCGCGGTGCTGGCTCTGCCGGCGACCATCCACCGCACGATTGAGTTCCGCGACGGGGCCGTGCCGATCGCGTCCGCGCTGGCGACTTTGAGCTGAGCCGGCGGGCGTTAACGCCACGAACGCGCCATCTGTCGTAAGGCCGGAGGACAGCTTTCCTGCCCACTCCAAGCCTGGTCGCTACGGCCCTGGAGCCCCAGCCGGCCGAAATCAGCGTCCCCGCGGCCCCGCGCTGTCCCTCAGGCAACGAACTGCCCTTGAACATAAAACTGCTCCCCGTAAGTCAGAACTGAATTTTCAGTCCAACTTTCGGGGAGCAGTTCAAAGGGTCCGGCCCTTCTTGAGCTTCTGGCTTTTCACCACCTGCAGCGAATAGCCTGGCCGCCTAGAACGCTGCCGCAAATGCCCGGCCAAGATATCCTTCGTTTGGCTGCATACCCGTTCCGGAGTAGGCCCAGAGCGAACCGTCGGGCGCCGTGCGACGAGGTCAGCGAAATTGTCCCGGTTCAAGTTACCCGCTCCCAGCACTGTGTCGAAGACATTCCACCCGGTTCCGATCTTCCGGGACGTCGGCAATCTGCCAGTACCGTCCCCGGCGTAGAGCCACAAGCCTCCGTCGGCAGTCCGGGCAACGATGTCGTTCTTGCCGTCGGCGTTGAAGTCACCGACGCCAAGCAATTGGTCAAATACCTCCCAGCCGAAGTTGCCGATCTTCCGGCCGCTGAGATAACCGTTGTTGGCGGAATCCACCCTGCCGGAGCCTGCGTAGAGCCACAGTGAGCCGTCGGCTTTGCGGGCCAGAATGTCGCTTTTCCCGTCGCCGGTGAGGTCGCCGGTGCCGGTCAGTGAGGTAAAGGAATCCCAGCCGAACTCACCAATTTTCTGGACGCCGGAGAACGCTGAACTTGTGCCGTCTACCCGCCCGGAACCCGCATACAGCCACAGGGTACCGTTCGGCATGCGCGCGACGAGGTCGTTTTTTCCGTCGCCGTTGAAGTCCCCGACGCTCACGAGTGAATCAAAGACTTCCCAGCCGAACTTGCCGATTTTTGTGGGCGCCCGGTAGTCACCGCTGCCTGACCCCGGATAAAACCAAAGGCTGCCGTCGGGCATGCGCGCCAGCAGGTCTGCAATGCCATCGCCGTTGAGGTCCTTCGTGGCGGCAAGGTAGTTGAAAGCGTCCCAGCCGAAGTCACCGATCCTGCGGGCGCCGGAGTAGCCCTGGTCCCGCCCTGCTGTTCCTGCATAGAAGAAGACGCTGCCGTCTGCCTGGCTTGCCACGATGTCCGCCATGCCGTCCACGTTTGCATCGCCGGGACCCGCGATGCTGTCATACATGCCCCACCCGGTCCCGATCTTCTTGGCGTTGACGAGCTTTGCCTGCCCCGTATTGGAGTACAGCCACAAAGTACCGTCCGGGCGGCGTGCAGCCAGATCGTTCGTTCCGTCGCCGTTGAAATCCTGGATCGCGATGAGCCGGTCAAAGATCTGCCAACCAAAGTCGATCTCCCGGGCAGCCCCGGGCCGACCGGTGCCAGTGCCTGGATAGAGCACCAGGACTCCGTCGGGCCGGCGTGCCAGAATATCTGCTTTACCGTCCCCGTCGAAGTCCCGGACGCCCAGTAGCGCGTCAAAGGCATCCCAGCCGAAGTTGCCGATCTTGACGCTGGCTGCATATCCCTCGCTGCCGCCGGAAACTACTCCGGTTCCCGGATAGAACCACAGGGATCCGTCGTATTTCCTGGCCACCAGGTCATTCTTGCCGTCCCCGTTGAAGTCTCCGGTGCCAAATACGGTGTCGTAGATGTCCCAGCCCGTACCGATCCTCCGGCCGGCGGGGAATTTGCCTGTGCCGTCGCCTTGGTAGAACCACAGCTCCCCGTTGGTCTTGCGCTGGATGAGGTCCGCCAGCCCGTCGCCGTTGAAATCGCCCGGCGTAACAAGGACAGCCTTTGCCGGCGGGAGCGCATCGATCGTGACGCCGGCGGCGGAATCGGAGACCCAGTCGAAAGTTACCTTAGTCCCAGCATGGGTGGTGAAAGTCTGGCCCGCCTGCCAGGCCTGGTTGTAGCTGTAGTAGCCGCTGAATGTCGTGGTACTGGGTTGCAGGGCGATGGAGCCTGCACCGTAGGTCTGCACAACCTTGACCCCACGGTTGCCGCTGACTGCAGTTGCCGAGTCGTTGCCAATCGGAAGACGAAGTTCCAGAAAGTAGGTCTCGCCGCTGACAGGGTCGGTGAACTTGAGGGAGCGCTGGTCGTCCGCACTTCCCCAGGCCCTCAATGTGTAGGAATTTTTGCCCTCCACCTTCCCGAGGTTTCTGACCTCGTTGCCGGAGCCGAATCCGCCATATTCGTAGATGGGGGAGCTCACCACCGGCTGGCTGGTCTGGGACACACCCATCAGGTCAAGGTTGTCCTTGTACTCCTCAATGCTGCATGTGCCGTTGGCGAACGAACCATCGGCGTTGCTGGCAGTGTCCACTGCCCCGTCCGCGCACCGAAGCCGGTTGGCATGCATCAGCCCCAGTACGTGGCCGAATTCGTGGGTCAGCACGCTCCTGGTCAGGGCGGCGGGGACCGGCATGATGACGCGTCCGCTCGTCCCGCTGTAGCTCCAGCCCGCGCCATAGGCTCCGTCGGAGAGGGTGGGGGAGGAACGAAGACGACGAGTGCCGTGTAGTCACTCGGGGCCCACCCGATTTCACCGACAATCGTGTTCATCATTGATGAATAGCTTTGCGTGGAGGTTGCCCGGCTCGACCTGTTTTCGACCGAGGCGACGCTCATGGACAGCCTGCCGTTCGACATGGCTTGCCAGTAGGTGCTGCTGGTGCCGATGGCGGCGCGGGCGTCCGCCTCCGGGATCGCCGCTTTCCGGTCCGCGAGCTGGACCATAACCAGCCTTACCTTGATGTCCCCGCTCCGGGCGAGGGAATAGGCCTCGGTCGCCGCCTTTGCCGGTGCTGCCCCCTTCAGGCCCGGTGTCGGAGCAACCCCGACCGGCTCGCTGGATGTGGGGTTGCTGCCGCCGAGTACTTCAGTGAACAACGGTTCCGGAGTTGTCACGGTCTGCGACTCGACCGTCGGAGGGGAAGCCGTTGTCGCGGCCGGACGGGGCGTCTGGGCCGGCGCGGCAGTCGCCGAGGGGGAGCTGGCAGTCGAGGGCGCGGTGCTGGACGCAGGACTCGGGGCGGCAGTCGGCTCGGCCGTGGTTGCCGCACCCGGGGAAGCAGCCGCGGTTGGCGTCGCCACGGGAGCGGGATCTGCGAGGGCAGTCGGGAGCGGCACGGCGGTCAGCGTGGCAAGGGTAACGAATAGCGCCACCAGCAGCGCCGTCGTCTTCCGTATTAGATTCAATTGGAGACTTTCATGAGACTGCCGCCGCACTGAACGCTCAGCGAGACGGCCGGGAGACCGGGAGACCGGGAGACGAGGTCAGTCTACGGACGGCGTGGACCAGGAAACGGCAACTTGCACCAAAATTTCGCCTAAAGTAGCGAATCGTTGCCTAATCCTGAGCCAGGGCAGGGGAATGCCTTCCTCGGCCCGGGGTCGCTATTGCGCTAGTTCAAGCTCCAGGGCGTTCGCCTCGACGTAGTCCAGGGCGTGCCGGACGGCGCCGACACTAACAATCGAGCCGCCGAGGGGCGAGACGGTAACGCGTGGGGGAGTGGCCGTGAACCGGGGGAGCAGTTCGGTGATCCGCGGCAGCAGCACCCCGGCGGATTCAGCGACCGCGCCCCCGATCACCACCTGTTCGGGGTTGATAAAGCTCGCCACGGAGGCAATGACCCGGGCCATCCGGTCACAAATCCGGTCCAGGATGGCCTGCGCCGCAGCATCCCCGGCGGCGGCATCCTGAAAGACACGACGCGCACTCACCGTGACCCCGGACCCGGACCCGGACCCGGACCCGGACCCGGACCCGGACCCGGACCCGGAGCCGCCCTCGGCGGCGGACCATTGCCGGGCCAGGCTGGCGATGCCGTCGCTGGAGCCGACGCCCTCCACAAGGTCCAGGTAGCCCATTTCTCCGGCCGCTCCGCTGCGGCCATGGAGCAGCCGCCCGGACTCCAGCACCCCTGCTCCCAACCGTTCCCCGGCCAGCAGCACCACCAGGTCATCGACGCCGGCGCCTGAACCCCGCCATCGTTCACCGAGCGCGGCAAGGTTCGCGTCGTTCTCCAGCAAAACCGTCCAGCCGTGCAGCTCGTGCAGCGCGGAACGGAGACCGACGTCGAACAGGCTCCAGAACTGCTGGTTCACCAGCACCCTGCCGTCACGGTCCACCGGTGCGGCGATTCCAGCCCCTACGGCCAGTACCTGTTCCGGGCTCGTCCCCGCGGCCGCCAGAGCGCGGCGGCAGGCATGGTCGACGATGCCGATCCGTTCCTCGGCGGGGATGTCGGCGGCCCGAAAACTCTGGCTGGAGCGTCCGAGCACCGTCCCGCGGAGGTCCGCGACGGCCGCGGTGGTGGTGGCTGCGCCGATATCCAGGCCCAGGACAAAACCAGCCCGAGAATTGAGCTCGAAGCGTCGGGCGGGGCGGCCTTTGCGGGGGTTTGCGGGTTGTTCCGCACCGCGGGCGTCCACTTCGCTGATCCAGCCGCGCCGTATCAGGTCTTCGCAGACGGCAATGACGGATGCCCGCGTCAGCCCGGTCCGGGCCATCAGCTCTGTCCCCGTGGCTACCTCCGTCGCGCGGATGACGCCGAGCACGGACTTTGCGTTAACCCGGCGCAGCAGCTGGGGGGTGGCGGCGGCAGTCGGCTGCAAATCTTGACCTCTTCCGGATCCGGACCCATAATTGTTCAGGCAATATATTTAGCTTGTATCTAAATTACCAGAACCCGTTCCGAGCCCCGGAGGATAACCCCCTTGTCCAATACCGCCACGCTGGCAACCCTGTCCGGTTCCGAACTCGCCGCCGACCCCAACTGGTGGCGCCAAGCATCCGTGTACCAGATCTACCCGCGCAGCTTTGCGGACTCCAACGGCGATGGCCTGGGTGACATCAAGGGCATCACGGCCAAGGTTCCGTACCTGAAAGAACTCGGGATCGACGCCGTCTGGCTCTCCCCGTTCTACCCCTCGGCACTGGCCGACGGCGGCTACGACGTCGACGACTACCGCGACGTTGACCCCAAGCTCGGCACGCTGGCGGACTTCGACGAAATGTCTGCGGCGCTGCACGCCGCCGGCATTAAGTTGATCGCGGACATCGTCCCGAACCATTCCTCCAACCGGCACGAATGGTTCAAAGAGGCCCTGGCAGCTCCGCGCGGCTCCGACGCCCGGGAGCGCTACATCTTTCGTGACGGTGCGGGCGAAAACGGCGAGATCCCGCCGTCGGACTGGGAATCCGTCTTCGGCGGGCCGGCCTGGGAACGCATCACCGAGCCGGACGGCACCCCCGGGCAGTGGTACATGCACATCTTCGCCAAGGAACAGCCGGACCTTAACTGGGCCAACCGCGAGATCCGCGACGATTTCCTCAAGACCCTGCGTTTTTGGTCCGACCGCGGTGTGGACGGCTTCCGCGTCGACGTGGCCCACGCCCTGACCAAGGACCTCACCGAGCCGTTGCTGTCCAAGGTCGAGTTGAGTGAGGCCAACAGTGGAATTGACGGCTTCGATGACGGATCGCACCCGTTCTGGGACCGCGACGAGGTCCACGAGATCTACGTCGAATGGCGCGAGGTCTTCAACGAATACAATCCTCCCCGCACCGCCGTGGCCGAAGCCTGGGTCCATGCCAGCCGCCGCGGCCGCTACGCCAGCCCCGAGGGCCTGGGCCAGGCGTTCAACTTCGACCTGCTCCAGGCCGACTTCGACGCCGACGAGTTCCATGAAATCATCACCCGCAACCTCGCCGAAGCCACCGAATCCGGTGCCTCCTCGACGTGGGTGTTCTCCAACCACGACGTCGTCCGGCACGCCACCCGCTACGGACTGCCCCAGGGCGGCGGCAAGCACGCCAAGGGCCAGGACGGCAAGGGCTGGCTGCTGGCCGGCGCCCCGGCCGGGGAACTCGACGTCGAGCTTGGACTGCGCCGCGCCCGCGCCGCCACACAGCTGATGCTGGCGCTGCCGGGCTCCGCGTACCTGTACCAGGGCGAGGAGCTCGGACTGCAGGAAGTGGGGGACATCCCCGATTCGGAACGCCAGGACCCCACCTTCTTCCGGAACAAGGGCGTGGAGGTCGGCCGCGACGGCTGCCGCGTGCCACTGCCGTGGACCGCCGAGGGCACCTCCTTCGGCTTCGGCGACGGCGGCGCGCACCTGCCGCAGCCGGCGTGGTTCAGCCGTTACGCCGTCGCAGCCGAGGACGGTGTGGAAGGTTCCACCCTTGAGTTCTACCGCCGGGCCTTGAAGCTGCGCCGTGAACTGCAGACTTCGGAGGAACTGGAATGGCTCGAAACCGGCAACGCCCGTGTCCTGCACTTCCGCCGCCCCGGCGGCTGGCAGGTCGTCACCAACTTCGGCGACGAGCCCGTTGAACTTCCGGCCGGGACGGTCCTGCTCAGCAGCGGGCCGCTCGAGGGGAATCTCCTGCCGGGCAGCACTACCGCCTGGCTGCGGTGAGCTCCCGGGACGGAAGCGCGGCAGCAGATCGTAGCGGCCAAGAGCTGATCTACGGCTGCATGGGCCTGGGCGGCAGCTGGTCTCCGGAACCGTACGCGTCCGCCGACGTGGACGAGGCGGCGCAGGCCGTGGACGCTGCCCTTGAGGTTGGCATCACCTTGTTCGATCATGCCGACATCTACCGTGGCGGCAAGTCCGAGGCCGTGTTCGGCGAGGTGCTGGCGCAGACCCCGGGGCTGCGGAACCGGATCCGGCTGCAGACCAAGTGCGGGATCCGGCTCAACGAGCAGGGTCTTGAGGCGTACTACGACCTGAGCCGGGTCGGGATCCTGACGAGAGTCAATGAAAGCCTCTCCCGGCTCCGGACGGACTACGTGGACGTGCTGATGCTGCACCGCCCCGATCCGCTGATGGACCCCGCCGAGGTGGCCTCCGCCGTCGGCCAGTTGATGGCCGAAGGCAAGGTCCGGGCCGTGGCGGTATCCAATATGTCCGGGGCGCAGATCGAGGTCCTGCAGGACCGGCTCGAAACCCCGGTCATCGCCAACCAGTTGGAGATGAGCCTGCACCAACGCGCCTGGCTGGAGAGTACGGTACTGGTCAACCATGCCGAAGGAGCGGACTACAGCTTCCCGCACGGCACGGTGGAACACTGCGGCCGGCACGGCATCGCCCTGCAGGCCTACGGTTCGCTGGCCCGGGGGCTCTACACCGGAGCACCGGCCACAACGCCGTCGCCGGCGGAGGAAGCAACCAGCTATCTGGTGGCCGAGCTGGCCGCCCGGAAGGGCGTCGCCGGGGAATCGATCGTGCTGGGCTGGCTGATGAAGCACCCTGCCGGGATTGCCCCGGTGATCGGGACTGCGAAGCCGCAACGCATCCGGGCCTGTGCTGATGCCGCAGCAGTGGCCGCTGGCATGACCCGGGCCGAGTGGTACCGGCTGTGGGTGACGGCCCGCGGCAGTAACATCCCGTAACTGGTGGCAGTAACGTCCCGTAGCTTGTGACTTTGCTCGTATTGGTCCGTCTCGAAGGCGGAATACTTGGCTGGGGACAGCCTCGAACGGATAGCGTAGACCCATGACTTCCACCACCACCGCCGGGACTGTCCGGCCCCAACGCAACATTCCAGCTGAAATCGCCCGCTCCTGGCTGCTGGTCAACGCTATGAAACCCGAACTCTTCGACCCGTCGGCCGTTTCCCGCGCGGACGCCATCATCCTGGACATCGAGGATGCGGTGGACCCGTCCCAGAAGGATGCCGCCCGCGGCCACGTCGTGGACTGGCTGACTGCCGGCGGCAGTGCCTGGGTCCGGGTGAACGACGCAACCAGCCCGTTCTGGGCCGACGATCTGGCCGGTCTCCGGGGTACCCCGGGCCTGCTCGGTGTGATGCTGGCCAAGACCGAGTCCGCGGACCAGGTCACCGAAAGCTTCCACCGGATGGACGGCAAAACGCCGGTCATCGCGCTCGTCGAGTCTGCCGTGGGCATCGAGGAAGCCAACAACATCGCCAAGGCCCAGGGCGCTTTCCGCCTCGCGTTTGGCTCCGGCGACTTCCGCCGCGACACGGGTATGGCGGCCACCCCTGAGGCGATGGCCTACCCGCGGGCCAAGCTGGTCGTGGCAAGCCGGGTCGGGAACCTGCCTGGCCCCATCGACGGCCCCACTGTCGGCACCAACCACCCGATCCTGCGCGAACAGACCGGGATCACGGTGATGATGGGCATGACTGGCAAGCTCTGCCTCGCCGTCGATCAGACCAACGTCATCAACGAGGTCATCAGCCCCACGCCGTCGGATGTCGCCTGGGCCACCGACTTCATGGCCGACTTCGAGGCCAGCGGCCGCGTCATCCGCGACGGCTCGGACCTCCCGCGCCTGGGCCGCGCTGAGAAGATCATGAAGCTCGCGGTAGCCTTTGGGGTGCAGCCGGCCGTCTAGGCAATCGGACCGAGCAGACCCCGTGACCGATCCCCGTTATCTGGTCCGCGGGGTCTTTTGGGAAACCGAACCGGGGACGGCCCGCACTCCGGCCGCGGGAGCCCGGGTCTGCGCCCGGCCCGGTAGACTGGCGCGGTGCTGAAAGAATTCTGGGAGTCCGCGCCAACCACGTACAAGGTGCTGGTTTTCAGTGCCATGGCTCTGCTTGGCGTGGGCATAGTCCTGAACCTGATCGGCAACAGCACCGGCAACGAGCCCCTGGCGGTCTCCTCCCTTGCCGTGATCGGATTGGGCCTGATCCTGCATCTTGCCGGCATTGTGGTCCGCGGCCAGGCGATCCGGAAAAACCTCAAACGATAGCGGCGGCATTCCGTTGGACGTGGCTGCGGGCGTGCGCCACAGCCTCGGGCAGCGACGTGAACAGGTGTTTGTGGTGGCGCAGCGAGCGAATGACCCCGACGTTGGTTACGAGCTCCAGGTGTTGGGGCTGGACGCCCTTCAAGAGGACTGTCACGCCGCGAAGTTCGAGCGCGGAGATGACCTCCACCAGCGTGTGAGCACCTGTAGCGTCGAGCATCCGTACCTGCGAAAGCCGGATGATGGCCACCTGAATGTCCTTGACTTGGCTGATTTCCTGCAGGACCCGTTCCGCGGCGCCGAAGAACATGGCCCCGTCCAGCCTGAAGATGGCGATGTGCTCGTCCCCGTCCTCTGGGGGTGCCGGAATCTGCTCGCGCTTCACCCCGCTGAGCGAGGCGAATTTCCGCAGTGTGAAGAGGGCGGCGGCGACCAGGCCGATCTCGATGGCCACAATGAGGTCGAAGGCCACTGTAATAACGGCGGTCAGGACGAACACAAAAGCGTCGGCGCGGGTGGAGCGCAGGATGGCGGTGACCGTGTGCCGTGACACCATCCGGCTGGCCGTCACCATCAGGATCCCGGCCAGGACCGCCAGCGGGATCTTCCCGACCAAAGCGGCCGCCGCATAGATGATGGCCAGGAGCACCAAGGCGTGCACGATCGCGGAGAGCCTCGTTTTGGCTCCCGAGCGGACGTTGACAGCGGTCCGGGCGATGGCGCCCGTGGCAGGCATGCCGCCGAAGAACGCGGCCGCAATAGAGGCGAGTCCCTGGCCCATCAGCTCGCGGTCCGGGCTGTAAACCCCGGAGGGCCGGCCGTCGGGGCCCACCATGCCGGCGGCTACCCGGGCGGAGAGCAGGGACTCGATGGCGGCCAGCATTGCGATGGATACTGCGGGCATCAGCAACGAGCCCAGCGCGGCCGGGTTCAGCGCCGGGAGCGAGGGTGCGGGCAAGGAATGCGGCAGGGCGCCGATCCGCGGAATCTGCAGTTGCAGTACTTCAGCGGCGACGGTGGCCAGAAGTACAGCGATCAGGCTTGCGGGCAGCGCCTTGTTCAGTTTCGGCAGAAGCAGCATCACGGCGGCGACGCCGGCGACGACGGCCAGCGTCTGCACGACGGTGGGCACCGTGGCCAGGGAGGCGCTCTCGAAAGCAGCCAGCACGGTATTGTGCCCTGGTATTGCCTGCGTGCCCGTGGCGAGCGGCACCTGCTGAAGGAAAATAATGGCAGCGATGCCGAGCGTGAACCCCTCGACCACCGGCCACGGGATGAAAGCCACGGCCCGGCCCAGTCCGCTTAAGCCCAGGATCACCACCAGCAGTCCGGCCAGCAGGGAGACCAGGGCAATGCTGCCGGCGCCGTTGGCGGCAACAACCGGGGCCAGCACCACAACCATCGCGCCGGTGGGGCCGGAGACCTGGACGTGGGAGCCGCCCATGACCGCGGCCACCAGCCCGGCCACAACGGCGGTGATGAGTCCGGCCTCGGCGCCGACGCCCGAGCTCACTCCGAAGGCCAAGGCCAGCGGCAAGGCGACGATGCCCACGGTGATTCCCGCCAACAGATCCGTCTTCCAGGACGAACGCAGCCCCGCATAGTCCCGGCGGGACGGCAGGAACCGGCTGAGCTGGTTCAGTGCGGCGCTCATGAAGTGGGACTCTTCAGATGCTCGCTGGGAAGTGTCTGCGCGAGTCTAAGCTGTTCGTTGGAACCGGCCAGGCTGTCGAGCAGGAACGCCCGGGCAATGGCCAGGAGCTCGGCGATCTTTGGATGGGCCAGCCGGTAGGTCACGGCGTTGGCGGTTCGGGTGGAAGTCACCACCCCATGCCTGCGCAGCGTAGCGAGGTGCTGGGACAGGTGGGATGCCTCAAGCCCCGTCTCGGCCAGCAGGTAGCTGACGGGAGCCGAGTTATCCGGTGCAGCCGAGAGCAGTTCGAGCACGCGGATCCGCGCCGGGTGGGCGAGGGCCTTGAACAGGTTCGCCTTGATCTCGTAGAGAGGGGTTTGCGCCGGTGAAATCATTGCTGCCTGTGCTTTCTTGTCGGCGCGGATCCGGCGGGCGGACTTAGCCGAGGACATCAGTTGATGACTTGATGTTTTCATCATACCGCAATTGTTGTCTCTGTGCAGCTTCATGTCTTCGACGCGGTCCACCCGTGGCCTGACGCTAGGCTGGAACCCATGACTATCAATCCGGATCTGCAGGGACGCAACTACCCTGCCCAAGAGGTGTACGACGTCGGCCGCGAGAAAATCCGCGAGTTCGCCCGCGCGGTCAAGGCCACCCACCCCGCCCACTTTGATGTGGATGCGGCCAAAGCCCTGGGTCACAGCGACCTGGTGGCGCCGCCTACCTTCGCGATCATTGTCGCCCAACGGGCCGACGCCCAGCTGGTCGAAGACCCGGACTCCGGCATCGACTTCTCCCGGGTGGTCCACGCGGACCAGCGGTTCGTCCACCACCGGCCAATCTTTGCCGGGGACAGGCTCGTGGCAGAACTGCACGTCGACGGCGTTCGTGCCATGGGCGGGGGAGCCATGATCACTACGCGGTCGGAAATTTTCGCCCTTGCCCCGGTGGACGGCGCCGCAACGGAGCGGGAAGCCGTGGCCACCGCCACCTCCTCCATCCTGGTCCGCGGAGAGGGACAGTAGACATGACACCCATACTCACAGAGCTCGCGGTCGGCCAGAACATCGGCAGCCGCCACATCGAGATCTCCCGCACGGACCTGGTTAAGTACGCCGGCGCGTCCGGTGACTTCAACCCCATTCACTGGAACGAGGCCTTCGCTACGGGCGTGGGATTGCCTGGTGTCATTGCGCACGGGATGTTCACCATGGGCTCTGTCGTCCAGCTCGTCACCGACTGGTCCGGCGACCCCGCCGCAGTCGTGGATTTCCAGACCCGGTTCACCAAGCCGGTCCCGGTGTCAGACACCACAGGCACGGCAGCGGCCGGCGCCGTGCTCGAAATCAGCGGCGCTATCGGGGCGATCGACGCCGACGCAGGCACCGCCCGGGTAGACCTCACTGTTATTTCGGCCGGCCAGAAAGTACTGATGAAGGCCCAAGCCGTCGTCAGACTGGCGTAGGCGCATGGCGACGCCGTGAACGTGCGCACAGGCCAGGCGGCGGAGGTCACGCACTGGCGCAACGCAGTTGTTGTTGCGTACGCGGTCAGCGGCATCTCATTCGCCACCTGGGTGTCCCGGCTGCCGGCCATCCGCGACGGACTGGACCTCACCCCGGGAAATGTGGGGCTGCTGCTGCTGTGCCTGACCCTGGGCTCCTTTATCTCCGTCTCCGCGTCCGGGCTGATCGTGCTGCGGTTCGGGTCGAAGCAGACCATCCGGATTGGCAGCATCATGGTGGGCTCCGGTCTGGTGCTCGCAGGCCTGGGAACCTCCATCCTGGTCAATCCGCTCGTTGTCGCCGCGGGGCTGGCCATCATCGGCCTCGGCACAGCGAGCTGGAACACGGCCTCCAACGTCGAGGGTGCTGCTGTCGAACGCGCCGTCCGCCGGCACATTATGCCCCGGCTGCATGGTGCCTTCAGCCTGGGGACCGTCGCCGGCGCCGGCACGGGTGCCTGGGCGGCGGGGGCCGGTGTGCCCGTGTTCTGGCACTTCGCCGGTGTGGGGCTGCTGGTGGCCGGCTCCGTGGCCACCGCCGCCTTTTGGTTCCGCGCGGACAGTACCCCGATCGAGCCCGGCCAGGGCTTCACGCCGGCCACACCGGACACCTTCGATGACCCTTCCACCGGGCCGATACCCCTCATCAGGCTTGAGGCGGACCGGCCCGAGGCTCCGCTGGACAACAAACGCCAGATCGCCCAGGCCTGGCGGGACCGCCGGACCCTTCTGCTGGGTGTGCTTGTGCTGGGGCTCGCTCTCGCGGAGGGCGCGGCCGGGGACTGGGTGGCCCTGGCGCTCGCCGATGGCCACGGCCAGTCCGACGCCGCGGGTGCCGCCGGCTACGGGCTTTTTGTTACGTTTATGACGGTGGGACGCTTTGCCGGCACCGTGGTCCTGGACCGCTTTGGCCGTGTCCCGGTGATGCGCTGGTGCGCGGCCCTGGCGGTGCTGGGCCTGGGTTTGTTCGTCTTCGCGCCGGCGCCGTGGGTGGCCTACGTGGCCTTGGCGGTCTGGGGACTGGGCGCCTCGTTGGGCTTCCCGGTGGGCATGTCCGCCGCCGCCGACGATCCCCTCAAGGCGGCCGCCCGGGTTTCCGTGGTCTCCACGATCGGTTACGGCGCTTTCCTCTGCGGGCCCCCGTTGCTGGGCTTGCTCGCGGAACACGTTGGCATCCTGCACTCCCTGCTGGCCGTGATGGTGATGCTGGCGGTCAGCTTCCTGCTCTCCCCGGTGGCCCGGAAGGTCGAGCAGCGACCTGCTTAGGGGACTCCGGCCATACCCGGCTAGGCTGGTCAGGTGACCCAGACATTGCTCTCCGCCCTAACCACGGCCGCCGTCGGTGGCCCCGCCGGCACCCTGATCGAGGCCCGCACCGAGGCCGAAATCATCGAGGCCGTCCGCTCAGCGGATGCTGCCGGTGAGCCATTGCTGATCCTCGGGGGCGGCTCCAACCTGCTCGTGTCCGACGACGGGTTCCCCGGCACCGTAGTGAAGATCGCCTCGGAAGGGCTCACGGTCAACGCGGAGGACTCCTGCGGCGGCGTCGCCGTCGTCGTCCAGGCCGGCCACAACTGGGATGCCCTCGTGGAACACGCCGTGCTGCACGCCTGGTCCGGGATCGAAGCGCTCGCAGGGATACCGGGCGCCACAGGCGCCACCCCGGTCCAGAACGTCGGTGCCTACGGCGCGGACGTTTCCCAGACCATCGCCGCCGTCCGGACCTGGGACCGGCAACGTCAGGCCGTGCAGACCTTCACCAACTCGGAGTTGAAGTTCGGCTACCGCGATTCGATCCTGAAACAAACCACTGTCAACGGCTCCCCGCGCTATGTGGTGCTAACCGTCGAGTTCCAACTGCCGCTAGGGCGGATGAGCGCCCCCATCCGCTACGCCGAGCTCGCCCGCGCCCTGGGCGTCGAGGTGGGCCAGCGGGCCTATTCCAACGATGTCCGCCGTGAGGTGCGCCGGCTCAGGGCGGCTAAGGGCATGGTGTGGGACGCCGCGGACCGGGACACGTACTCCACCGGATCCTTCTTCACAAACCCGATGGTGCCGGCAGCCGTAGCCGCCGCGCTGCCGGGGGACGCGCCGCGCTACCCCGGTGCCGACGGGCTGACCAAGCTCTCGGCAGCCTGGCTGATCGACCGGTCCGGTTACGGCAAGGGCTTCGGGCTGGAGCCGGACAGCGTTTCCGGCGGCCGGGCTTCGCTGTCCACCAAACACACCCTGGCGATCACCAACAGAGGAACGGCAAGCACCGCGGACCTGCTCGCGATCGCCCGCGAAGTGCGCCGCGGCGTCGTCGAACGCTTTGGGATTGAACTGCATCCGGAACCGCTGCTGATCGGCGTGGAGCTCTAAAATCCTGGACCCGAGGGGTCCCTCGCGGATCGGGTCTGGCGCCGCCGATCAGTTCCGGCTGCGGCGCCCGACGACCCGGCTGAACAACATAAACGTGAAGCCTGAGGCGGCGGCACCCTGGAAGAAGACCTGGCAAAACGCCACGGACTGGTCGCTGGGACCGCTGCGGAGCAGGAAACCGGCGCAAGCGAAGACTACCGCCCCTGCCAGCAGGGCCAGCGAACCGAGCAGGAAACTCTGCACGGTATCGGGGAATTCACCGGGGCCGCGGCCGTCCGGGGAATCACTGCCGCCGTGCGCCGGATAACGCGGCTGGAGAGATGCTGCCGTCACGAAGCTGGCCACCGCCACCGCCATGGCGACCACGGATACCAGCTGCATGGTGCTCATCAGCGGCGAGAGCCGGGTCCCGCTGGCAATGGCAACGGTGAGTCCGGCGGTCATGCCGGCAGCGCTGGAAGCCCAGCCCAGCAGGGCCAGCCGCCGGCTCAGGGGCCGCAGCAGCGGCCACATCTCACTCAAGGTCATCCATCAAGGGTAGGGAATCCGGCTGGAAGGCGGCTGGGAACGTCCCGGCAGTCGTCCTAGCATGGGGTGTATGAGAGCACCGGGGCCTTACCGGCTGAACAGGGGGACCATGGGCCGGCTGCGCCTGGCCTCGCAGGGGCTGGCCGGGGCCGGATTCAGCAGCATTGCGGCGGCCGTGGGCTCGATGGCGGCGATGCAGGCGCAGGACATGCACTCAGTCCTCTGGGCGATTGGCCAGCGGGTGCCGGGCTCCCTCGTGGGCGATGTCCGCGACGCCCTGGACCGGGGGAGATCGTCCGCTCCTGGCCGATGCGCGGCACCTTGCACGTGCTGGCCCCCGAAGACCTGAAGTGGGTGCTGGCCATTACCTCCGATCGGCTGATCCGCGGCCTGGCCGGGCGGCACAGGGAGCTCCGCATCTCGGCTGCGGATGTCGACGCCGCAGCCGGAACCGCGCTCCAGCTGGTCTCCGGCGGTGCAGCCGCGAGCCGGAGCGAACTGTTCCAGGCCTTTGAACTCGCTGGCCAGTCCACGGCTGGCCAGCGCGGCATTCACCTGCTCGGCGCCCTCTGCCAGCGGGCCGTGCTGGTGCAGGGACCGCTGGCCGGCAACCAGCAGCTGGTGGTGGCTTTTGACGACTGGATCACAGGGTCGCGGAGCCTGGACCGGGCCGAGGGCATCGCCGAGTGGCTGCTGCGGTACCTGCGCAGCCACGGCCCCGCCACCGAGCGTGACTTCTCCTGGTGGGCGGGCATCCCGCTCGCCGAGGTCCGGGCAGCACTGGCCGACGTCAAGGGCCAGCTGGTGGAGCTGGACTTCGAGGGGACCAGCTACTGGCTCTCCCCGGAGGCGGCGGCATTGCTCGACGACGGTGTCCCCGGTGCGCGCACGGTGCTCGCGCTGCCGGGCTTTGATGAGTTCCTGCTCGGCTACACCGACCGGTCGCTGGTGTTGCCGCCGGAGCATGCGAACAAGATTGTGCCGGGCGGCAACGGCGTGTTCAAGAAGACCATTGTGGCCGGCGGACGGATCGTCGGCACCTGGGGTGTGACCGGCAGTGGCAGGGCCTCGGCCGCCGTACCCGAGCCGTTCGACGATGTTAACGGGCTGCGGCCTGCGGCGCAAAAGTCCTTTGAGCTGCAGGCCGCGAAATACCGGAGATTCCTCGGCGCCTGAACCGGGGTGCGCCTAGAGGTTGCCGGTGGCGATGGTGAGCATACGCCGCAGCGGTTCGGCAGCGCCCCACAGCAGTTGGTCACCGACGGTGAACGCGCTGACGTACTGCGGGCCCATCTCCATCTTCCGGATCCGGCCCACCGGAATGTTCAGCGTTCCGGATGCCGCCACCGGGGTGAGGTCTGCCATCGAGGCGTCCTTGGTGTTGGGCACCACGGTGGCCCACTCGTTGTCAGCAGCGAGGAGATTCTCGATCTCCGCGACGGTGAGGTCCTCGCGGAGCTTCAGCGTCAGGGCCTGGGAGTGCGAGCGCATGGCCCCGATCCGGACGCACAGCCCGTCCATGATGATGTGCTCATCGCCGGAAGTACCAAGGATCTTGTTGGTCTCCACGCCGGCCTTCCACTCTTCCTTGGACTGGCCGTTGCCGAGGTCCGCGTCGATCCACGGGATCAGGGAGCCGGCCAGCGGTACCCCGAACTGGCTCGCGTCAATGTTGTTGCGCTGGTGCGCCAGGACCTTGCGGTCGATCTCCAGGATGGCCGACGCCGGGTCGTCCAGTTCCGTGCTGACCTCGGCGTTGAGTGTGCCGAACTGACTGAGGAGCTCGCGCATGTGCCGGGCGCCGCCGCCGGACGCCGCCTGGTAGGTCATCGAGGTGCCCCACTCGACGAGCCCGTTTTTGAACAGCCCGCCGAGGCCCATCAGCATGCAGGAGACCGTGCAGTTGCCGCCGATGTAGTCCTTCACGCCGCCGGAGAGGCCGGCGTCGATCACGTCGCGGTTGATCGGGTCCAGCACGATGATCGAGTCGTCGTTCATCCGCAGGGTGGAGGCGGCATCGATCCAGAGACCGTCCCAGCCGCGGTCACGCAGCGCACCGTGGACCTGTTTGGTGTAGTCGCCGCCCTGGGCAGTCACGATGATGGGCAGCTTCGCGAGTGTGTCGACGTCGAACGCGTCCTCGAGGGTGCCGGCATCGCCCCCGGCGGGACCGGCCAAGGATGGGGCCGCCCCTCCCGCGTTCGAGGTGGAGAAGAAGACCGGGTTGATGGTGGCGAAGTCGCCCTCGTCCTGCATACGCTGCATCAGGACGGAGCCGACCATGCCACGCCAACCGACCAGTCCAACGGACGGGGTAGCTGCTGTAGTCATTGGCCCAGTTTAGGCTTTGCCGGCGCCGGGGCGCAGTCGGTTACGTCATCGCGTCCCGGGCCGGGATCACCCAAGGGGCCGGGGAAGGTTGCGGACCGTGCGCAATTTCTCCGCCCGGCGCTCCTTGGCGTAGCTCGTCCAGGCGACCAGCGGCACCAGCACTCCCACCGGGATGGTCCACCAGATGTCACCGAGAATCTCCCAAGTGCCGTCAATCGCAATCCGGGCCAGGCCGTAGGCGACACCGCCGGCGAAGAGCGAGGCCAGGACGGCGAGGAAGAGCAGGCCGCCGGAGGAGCTGACGGGTTTGACCAGCCCATGGCCGTCATCCTTGCGGACTCCGTACTCGTCCGGGGTGTAAGCGATCAGTTCGCCGTTCGCGGCCCGGCGGTGGATCCGGCCGTCTTCCCCGGTCCGGGCTCCCGTGTAGCCAGGTTCCGGTGGTACGTCCGAACTACGCCTGGCCACGGGACACCTCAATGGCCCGGAGCAGTCCGCCGTCGTCCAGGCCTTCGGTTTCCGCGACCTTGTCCTGGGTGAAGTCGGGGACTCCGGTCGTCCACGAACCTTCCTCGCGCCGGACCAGCAGGTGCTGCTCGGTATCGAGAGTCTTGAACACGAGATAGGCAGAGCCTCCGGCATTCTGCTCGACGTGCTGGCGGACCAGGCGGAGCGTCGCTTCGGCAGAGCCGATGCTGGTGTCCTGGGCGAAGACGAACCAGGTGCCCAGCAGCCGCGGCTGCAGCATGAGGGCCACTCCGGGGGCCTCGATCAGGACCACGTTGTCCATCGCGTCCCCGGTCAGCAGGGATACTTCGGTCCAGCGGGTTGCCTGCCCCAGGGCCGTGGCCACCGCGGACGCGACACCGTTGACTCCGAGGTCACCGTCATCATCAATGGTGGCCAGGTCCCGCGCCATCAGGGACGATGCGCCTGCCGTGGACAGGGTGAGATCATCCACCATGTCTTGGGCGCGGAAAACGCTAACCGAACGGTCCCTCGCCGGCCCCTCGAAGACGTTGAGCAAATAGGCAAACTCGCCCACGCCGAAGCCGATGACGTCGATGCCGAGCCGCGGCTCCTGCTGTGTCTGATCCTGAACGCTCATGTGAGTCTCCTAATCCCCGAAGCCGAAGAACTTGGCCACGGACTTTCCGGCGTCTTTGACGTTATCCGCGGCATCGCTGACGAACTTGCCCGGATCCTGGACCGCGTTGACAATTCCTTCGCCGACGTTTTTGCCGACGCTGCTGATCGTGTCCCAGTTCTCGTAGATGGCTATTCCCACGCTGGCAACCTGGCAGACGGTCCCGGCGGGCGGCGGCAAAAAGCAACCGACCCCGAGGAGTCCCTTGCCGGCGCTGGCCATCCCGCCCTTGACGTCGCCATCGGCGAAACTCCGCACTGAGTCGACGGCGCTGAAGCCGACGCCGGCCCAGCCGAGGCCCCTCGCGAGGCCGGACTTCCCCAGCCACTCCAGCTTGGTGCCGGCACCAAGCCACGGCTTCTCTGCGAAGACCTTTTCGAATTTGCCCAGCGGCCCAACATACTTGTCCAGGTTCCGCAGCGAGACGATGTCTGAGGCTTTGTCGACAGCGGCGAGGCCCCGATTTGTTGCTGCGGAACTTTTCAGCAGCTTATCCAGGGCCGGGTTGCTGATCAGGCGGTGCGGGGCGAAACCGGGACCGCCGATCCGGTGCTTGCCCTGCACAAAGGACTTGACGAAGTCCGCGCGCTGGTTTTTCAGTACCCAGCCGAACTGGCCGGCATGCTTGGCGAGGGTTAGCGGTGCCTTGAGGTATTTCTGGATCTGCATCCCGGCCCTGATGCCGCCAATGCCGCCGGCGACTGCACCGCCGAGCAGCGGCCCGATGCCACCGCCGTTGCTGCTGCCGTGGCTGCCGCCGAGCGGACCGGGCCCGCCGCCGGCCCCGGCGGCGGTAACACTGGCCTTCTCCTGCTGGTCGGCGTGGGTCAACAGCCGCTTGGACTCCTCCTTGAGGGCTTGGGCGGTCCTCTGGATCAGGGCACGGTGGCTGCCGTTCCACTCGGAGGTGAAGCGGGCGCCGTCGGCGCCCTTCCAGGACGTGTTGCCGTTGATTGCCGACGTCAGCGTGCTCGACTGCCGGAGCAGCGTTTCGGACGTCTTGCCGAACTGTTGTGCGAGCGTGCGCAACTGGGCGACGTCGGCGCCCCACAAGTTTCCTGCCATCGCGGCTCCCCCTCTTCGTGCATCAGCCTAACCGGCTGCGACCGGGACCTGGTGTATTCCGGCGTGTGTATCCAACCGGCACCAATCTAACCGCAACACTCGTGCGCGGCGATGGGGTGTTCTCCCCATCAGGTCCCGGCCGGCGTCGGGGGCCCGGCCGCTAGTCGCCCTGTCGCTCCGTGAGCAGGGTCTGCTTGCGTCTGCGCAGGACAAAAAATGCCCCGAAGGCAAAGGCCTGGGTGACCACCACGAGCACGATAGCACCGGCAATCTTGTCCCCGCCCAGGATCATGGTCAGCCCCACGACAGCGGACAGCAGCGCGAGCAGCGGGAGAAGCATGTAGCCGAGGACAAAAAGGAGTTCGGGTTTCGTCAGCATCGCTTAGGCCTCCGTCCGGCGCCACACGTTGATGCGGTAGCGGGCGCCGTTGGTGGCGGTCTCCCAGCCGTCGGCCGGCAGGCTTCCGTCCAAGGTCCAGTCGTACCCGAGCTCGGGGGCGAAGGTGTCGCCCTCCGTGCTGGCGTCGATCGTGGTGATAACGGCGACATCGGCGAGGTCCATGGACTGCGCGTAGATGTTGCCGCCGCCGACGATCCAGACCATGTTGTTGCCCGGCGCGAACTGGGACTCAAGGAGTGCATCGTCCAGTGAGGCGACGGCGATGGCGCCCGCCGCGGACGGAGTTTCGCCCCAGCCGCGCTGGCGGGTGATAACAATATTGGTCCGCCCGGGCAGCGGGCGGTACTTGTCCGGAAAGGATTCCCATGTCTTCCGGCCCATGATGACGGGGTGACCTGTCGTGAGCCGGGTGAAGTGTGCCATGTCCTCGGGCAGGCGCCACGGCATGCCGCCGTCCTGGCCGATGACACCGGTACTGGTTTGGGCCCACACCACGCCGAGCCCGGTGAGGGCTGCCAGCCTGGCGGAAAAATCCGCGGGCTGCGCGGTCTGTATATTGTCGTCGCTCATACGGCTATTGGGGCCTTAATCGTCGGGTGGTGCCGGTATCCGACCACTTCGAAATCATCGAGGGTGTAGTCGAAGATGGACTCCGGCTTACGGGTGAACGCCAGCTGCGGGTAGTCATAGGGCGTGCGGGTGAGCTGCTTGAGAACCTGGTCCATGTGGTTGTCGTAGACGTGGACGTCGCCGCCGGTCCAGACAAATTCGCCCGGTTCCAGGCCGGTCTGCTGGGCGATCATGCAGGTGAGCAGGGCATACGAGGCGATGTTAAACGGCACACCCAGGAAGGTGTCCGCGGAACGCTGGTAGAGCTGGCAGGAGAGTTTGCCGTCGGCCACGTAGAACTGGAAGAACGCGTGGCACGGCGGGAGAGCCATGTCTTTGAGCTCGGCGACGTTCCAGGCGGAGACGATGTGCCGGCGCGAGTCCGGGTCGGTTTTGAGGTTCGCGATTAGTTCGGCGATCTGGTCGATGTGGCCGCCGTCGGGAGTCGGCCAGGAGCGCCACTGGACGCCGTAGACCGGCCCGAGTTCGCCGTCGGCGTCGGCCCATTCGTTCCAGATGGTGACACCCTGGTCCTGCATCCACTTCACATTCGTGTCCCCGCGGAGGAACCACAGCAGCTCGACCGCGACGGACTTGAAGTGCACGCGTTTGGTGGTGACCAGGGGGAAGCTTTTGCTCAGGTCGAAGCGCATCTGGCGGCCGAACACACTCAAGGTGCCGGTGCCGGTCCGGTCAGATTTGTGCGTGCCGTGCTCGATGACATCGCGCAGCAAGTCTTCATAGGGTGTTGGGATGCTCACGTTCCCAGTCTACTGAGAAGTCGCCGCAGGTCCTTATCCGTCGTGCCGGCATTACCGGCGGCAGGTCACACGGCTTAGTCGTCGAAGGGCCTGAACCGCTCGACGGCGACCACTTTGTCCCCGCTGTGGTGCGCCACATGGCACACCACAATCTCGCCGGGGGCCAGGAACGGTTCCTCGTCCGGGAGCTGGGCGCGCAACCGGGAACCCATGTGCTTTCCGAGCTGGGCGAACACAGTAGGCAGCGCCGGGCGGTGGGTACACAGCGCCACGGCCCGCTGTTTGTCAAAGAGGCCTTCGACGGCGGCGGCAGTTTTGTGCGGGTGGCGGCCGTGACGGTGTTCCGTGAGGGCTTCATTAAGCTTTACTTTCGCATCCGAAGCCTTGGCGTAAGGGGCGATGGTGGCCACACACCTCAACCACGGGCTGGAAACTATCCGCAGTGGTTTCCATGCCTGCAGGAGCCGGCCCACCGCCTGCGCCTGCCGCATCCCGGTGGCGGCCAGCGGCCTGTCCCCTTCGGCTTTGGACCATGAGGAGCGCGGTTTGGCCTTGGCATGGCGCACGACCAGCAGCGGCCAGGTCTTCAGCTCACCCCGGGAATGGGCGCCCGCCAGATGCTCAAGCGGGGCGATGTCGCTCGGGTTGCTCAGCAGCGTGGCTGCCTTCTCCGGCGAGCACCACATCACGCTGTCCACTTCCTTGCCGTCCGGCCGGAGCGCGGCGCCGTCGACGTCGACGGCCCAATAATGGACCACCTTCAGTCCGGCGGGGACGTGATAGTGGATGGCGGGCAGGGGGATGCCCAGCGGCGCCGTCAGCCCGATTTCCTCCTCGACCTCCCGGGCTGCACATTCGGGTACGGTCTCGCCCGGGTCGATCTTGCCTTTGGGCCAGGACCAGTCGTCATAGCGCGGGCGGTGGATCAGCAGGACCTGAAGCTGGCCTTTGTCACCCGGGGTGACGCGCCAGGGCAGGGCGCCCGCCGCCACCACGGCAATTGCGTCGCCGGGATGGTCGCTCTGGTCGGCAACCGGTGTATCGCTACTCAATGCCAGAGCCCCTACCGCAGCCCGGAGGTGCGCTGCCGCGAGCGGGAATTGAGCAGCCAGGACTGAATGTCGCCGAGGTCCTGACCGTCTTCGGCGAGATGGTGGCGGGTCCACTCCGCCTGGTTGTTGAGGTGCCAGCTGGCGGTGCCAGGATCCATGTAGCGGCGCAGCAGATCCATCACGTACGTTGTGTCGTCCCCGCTGGTTAGCTGAACCAGGGCCTCGACGCGGCGGTCAAGGTTCCGGTGCATCATGTCCGCTGAACCGATGTAGACCACCGGATCCCCGCCGTTTGCGAAGGCGAAAACGCGGGAGTGCTCCAGGAAGCGGCCCAGCACGGACCGGACAGTGATGTTCTCGCTCAGCCCGGGCACCCCCGGCCGCAGCGAGCAGATGCCGCGGACGATGATGTCCACCGGGACCCCGGCCTGGGACGCCCGGTAGAGGGAATCAATGATTGCTTCGTCCACGATCGAGTTGACCTTGATCTGGACCCGGGCGGCGAGGCCCGCGCGGGCGTTGCGGATCTCTGTTTCGATCCGGTCGATGAGTCCTGAACGGACCGAGCGCGGTGCCACCAGAAGCCGCTTGAACGTCGATTTCGGAGCGTAGCCGGAGAGCTGGTTGAAGAGCTTGGAGAGGTCCTCGCCTACCTGCTCATTGGCGGTGAGGAGACCGAGGTCCTCGTAGTAGCGGGCCGTGCGGGGATGGTAATTGCCGGTGCCGATGTGGCAATACCGGCGGAGTCCGTCCACTTCCTGGCGCACCACGAGGGACAGCTTGCAGTGCGTCTTGAGCCCCACGATGCCGTAGACCACGTGGACACCGGCCTGCTCGAGCTTCCGGGCCCAGGAGATGTTGGCCTGCTCGTCGAAGCGGGCCTTGATCTCGACCAGGGCCAGCACCTGCTTGCCTGCCTCGGCGGCGTCGATCAGGGCGTCAACGATCGGGGAGTCGCCCGAGGTGCGGTAGAGGGTCTGTTTGATGGCCTGGACCTTGGGGTCCGACGCCGCCTGTTCCAGGAACGCCTGCACCGAGGTGGAGAACGAGTCGTAGGGGTGGTGCAGCAGGATGTCGCGGCGCCGCATGGCCGCAAAGACATTCGCCGCCTTGGACGTTTCCGATTCGTTGAGGTACCGGGAGGTGTGCGGGACATGCTTGGGGTAGTGCAGGTCAGCCCGATCTATTCCGGCGATGACCGAGAGGCCCCGGAGATCCAAGGGGGCCGGAACCGAATAGACCTCGGATTCCTCGACGCCCAGTTCGCGGATCAGCAACGCACGGATGTTCGGGTTGATGTCGGTGGTGACTTCGAGCCGGACCGGCGGGCCGAAGCGGCGGCGCAGCAGTTCTTTCTCGAGGGCCTGCAGCAGGTTTTCGGCGTCGTCCTCTTCGACCTCGACGTCTTCGTTTCGGGTGACGCGGAAGGTGTGGTGTTCGAGCACCTCCATGCCGGCAAAGAGCTGGTCCAGATGGACGGCGATGACTTCCTCGAGAGCGATGAAGCGTGCCACCCGGCCCGGCACCGAGCCGGCGCGCGGTCCGTCAATCGAGATCAGCCGGGGGAGCTGGTCCGGGACCTTGAGGCGGGCGAAGAGCTCCTTGTCGCTGACCGGGTTGCGGACCACGACGGCGAGGTTCAGGGAAAGTCCGGAAATGTAGGGGAAGGGGTGGGCGGGGTCCACGGCCAGCGGGGTCAGGATCGGGAAGACCTTCTCCGCGAACATGGCGCTGAGCTGGTCCTTGGCCTGGGAGTCGAGCTCATCCCAGTGCATCAGGTGGATGTGCTCGTAGGCCAGGGCCGGGCGGATCTGCTCGGCATAGACGTTGGCGTGGCGCTGCTGCAGCCTGTGGGCCTCGTCGCCGATCTGCTCGAGGACCTGCATCGGGCTGAGGCCGGCGGGAGACGGGACAGCGAGCCCGGTGGCGATCCGGCGCTTCAGCCCGGCGACGCGGACCATAAAGAACTCGTCCAGGTTGGACGCGAAGATGGAGAGGAAGCTGACGCGTTCCAGCAGGTGGAGGTTGGGGTCTTCGGCGAGTTCCAGGACACGGGCGTTGAAAGAAAGCCAGCTCAGCTCGCGGTCCAGGAAGCGGTCGGGGCTGAAATCACCCTCCGGCTCCAGATTGGGCGCAAATTCGGGAATGTCGATCCGGTCTTGGGTGGCACGTGAGGCAGGCACTTCGGAGGAACCGAACCGGGCACGCGCCGGCCGCACTTTTTCTCCGACGTGGCGCCCTCGGACGTGGCCGTCCGGGCAGATTCCCGTTGCATGGTCTCTCCTATTGCTGGCGCGATTTGCTTCAACCTTACAAGCATTCACCGCGCGGTCAGCTTTCGAGGAGCCCAGATTTCCACGGGGTGAACGCGTGATGTCCGCCGATTGGATTACCGCCCTTGCAGCGGCGCGTACATCACGTCGACGTCCCAGCGGGTGAAGCCCAGGCGCCGGTACAACGAGACGGCAGGAACGTTGTCCGCGTCGACGTAGAGCATCACTGCGTGCAGGCCCTGACGCTGCAGATATCCGATGCCGGCGACTGTCAGAGCCTTGCCCAGCCCGGTGCCCTGCGCTTCGGGTGCCACGCCCACCACGTAGACCTCGCCGATAGCGGGGTGGTCGCCGTGCCGGGGGTGCACCTTGGTCCAGTGGAAGCCGAGGATCCGGTCCGAGGAATCGACGGCCAGCAGGAAACCGGTCGGATCGAACCACTGTTCGGCCATCCTCGCGTCGAGATCTGCCCGCGTCATGTTTCCCTGCTCCGGATGGTGCGCGAAAGCGGCCCGGTTCGCGGCGAGCCAGCGGTCCTCATCCCGCGCCGGGACGAAGGCACGAAGGGTGACACCGTCCGGCAGGGGAATCTCGGGCAGCTCCGCGGCCGTGCTGGTGAGGCGCATCTTCCACAGTTCCCGGACCGGTCCGTAACCGTAGCGTGCGGCGAGGTCGGCAGCGGCTTCGTGGTTGCCGTGGGACCAGGCCTTCAGGCCAGCAAAGCCGCGGGTGCTCCGGAGCTCGCCGACCAGCCGGTCCGCCACGCCTTGGTTGCGGTAGCTGGGGTGGACGGCGATTTCCAGGACACCGATGCCGTCCGGTTCCTCGATGACGACGGCGACCCCGGCGAGATCCCGTGCCGTCGCCGGGTCGGACCCCTCATCGGGGCTGTACAGGGCGAGTGTCAGGGCCGTTGTGGTGCCGACGCTCCCACCGGTATCCGCGGCGCGCAGCGTCACGAGGGTCTGTTCGGACAGCGGGGGATTGCCGTCGGATTCCTCCGCGGCGGCCGCGAGGGCCGTGACGTCCTTCAGCAGCTGCGGATCCGCAGCTCCTTTGGCGGCGAGGACGGGCCAGTTTTCAGGATGCGCAGGACTCATGGTGCAAGGCTATACGGTGGCGCCGGGCAGGGCGGATTTTGTCGATTCGGGAACTTCTACGTATAGTCGTTAAGTCATCCGGTGCCTGGTCGGGAAGTATTCCCGGTTCGGTCAGCGCAGATGCGAGGGGGATCCACCACTGGGGTGGCCTCGATACGTTCGACCCGTATGTCCTCCACTGGTTAGCAGAAAGCCCCGGACTGATGTCCGGGGCTTTCTGCGTCTGCGCTGGTGCGTCCTCGGGCTGCCGCAGGCGCTGGCCGTCGGCGCTGCCGGGTCAGGCCCCGGTGAGTTCTTCCTCCGGGTGCCGGACCAGGGTCAGGCGGTAGCCGACGTTGCGGACCGTGCTGATCAGGTTCTCGTGGTCGGCACCGAGCTTCGCCCGCAGCCGCCGGACGTGGACGTCCACGGTGCGGGTGCCGCCGTAGTAGTCGTAGCCCCAGACCTCGGTCAGCAGTTGCTGGCGGGTGAAGACCCGGCCGGGGTGCTGGGCCAGGTATTTGAGCAGTTCAAATTCCTTGAATGTCAGGTTCAGCGGAGCGCCGTTGACGCGGGCCGTGTAGCTGGCCTCATCGATCACGACGCCGGCGGCCCGGATTTCGGCGGGGGCATCGTCCTGGTCCGGGACGGCCCGGGCGATGCCAAGGCGGATGCGGGCTTCGACTTCTGCGGGCCCGGCCGACTCGAGAACGATGTCATCGACGGCCCAGGCAGAGGAGACGGCGGCCATGCCGCCCTCGGTCAGTATCAACATCAGCGGGGCGCTCAGGCCGGTGGCCTTGAGCAGTTGGGTCAGGGAGCGCGCGCCGACGAGGTCTTTGCGGGCGTCGAGCAGGACGATGTCGCAAGGGTCCGTCTCCAGGAGGGCTGTCGGCTCGGCGGGGAGAATGTGGACCCGGTGGTTCAGTAATTCCAGCGCAGGCAGGACGTCCACCGATGAGCCGGTGCTGTTCGTCAGTAGCAGGATGTGCGACATGTTTCCTCCAAGGGGTGTCCGCGCATCGTTGGGCGTCTGTAGCTGAGTTCGAGTATACCCAAACGCACCTTTCCGGACATGCTTTCGTCACCTTCGTCCGGTTCATTTGCGACACAAAACGGTCGTATAAGGCAGGATTGATCCGTCGGGCCCGCAGCCCGGCGACGTTGATCAGCTCGATTGGGGGTCCGCAGGTGCGCGAAAGTACGACCACGACCGGGAAGACGATCGGAAGACGGATGACGGATATAAAGATGTCGGGTGAGCAGTGAAAACCTGGATCATCGGCATTATCGGCTTGGCCGGACTCGCCGCGATAGTCGGCGCATCGTACATCTCGCCGGCGGCGCTTCTGGCCGTGGCAGTGATCGCCGCCGCCGCCGTCGGAGTCGGCTGGCCGCATTTCCTGGGCATCCCGGCCAAAAAGACCCTTGCTGTCCTGATCGGGTTGCCCGGCGTCGGCGCCGCCGTTGCCGCGACGTACCTTCCCGGCCCGGGTTTCCTTGACTGGACGCCATCGTTTATGGCGGCCGGCGTGATGGCGGTCTTTGTGATGCAGCTGATCCGCGGGACCGGCCAGGCGCAGCGCCTGGAGTCCACGCTCGGTTCCAGCGCCGGTGTTTTGCTCTCCTGCCTGGGCGCAGGCTGGATCGCGTGCTCCCGATTCAACGGCGTCCGTGAAATGCTTCTGGTCGCGGCAATCAGCGCTGCGATTGCCCTGCTGGCCGGCCTGATCCGCTGGCCGGACAGGGTTGTGGCGCCGCTGGGCATCGTCGGTGCAGGGCTGGCCGGGCCGCTCGCGGGCCTCGTCTTTTCCGACATCGCGGTGCTGCCGGCCGCGGTCGTTGGGGTGGTGGTGGGCGCCGTGCTGATGAGTTTCCGCCGCCTGGTGATCCTTCGCGGCGAATCCCTCAGCTTTGCGGCGGCCCTCGGAATGGGGCTGGGCCCGGTCTCCGCCGTCGGTTCGCTGGCTTACTTCATAGACAAACTACTCATCTACTAACGCGCTAGGATGGCATCATGTCCGTACTTGCATTTGAAATCTTCTTCCTTGTACTGCTCGGCGTTGCCAGCGTGGCCATGGCGTGGTTTGCCGGCTTTGTTGTGTACCGCCTCTTCAAGGGCCAGAAGTAGACACCAGAACCACTAGCCGTCTTCGTTTCCAGGGGTAGCTGCTGTGCCGATTGAAATACCGACCGATCTGACACCCGAAATCGTTCCGCTGTCCTGGCTCATAGGTGAGTGGGAGGGCGACGGCAGGCTGGGCGCCGGGGAAGAGGATTCCGAGCACTTCCGGCAACACGTGTCCTTCACCCACAACGGCCTGCCGTACCTGCAGTACCGGGCCGAGAGCTGGCTGACCGACGACGCCGGCACCACCTTGCGTCCGCTCACTGTCGAAACGGGGTTTTGGGCCCTGGAACGCAAACAGCGCGAGGAGGATGGCGGCCCCGGGCTGATCCCGGCGGACATCGTTCCCGTGCTCAAGAGCGCCGACGAAGTCGAGGCCCTGCGCAACAACGACGGCGGCTTCGATATCTCAGTCTCGATCTCCCATCCCGGCGGGATTTCCGAGTTGTACTACGGCCAAATCAAGGGCCCGCAGATCCAGCTCAGCACCGACATGGTGATGCGCGGCAGCCACTCCAAGGAGTACACCGCCGCGACCCGGATCTTTGGCCTGGTGGAAGGCAACCTGCTGTGGCGCTGGGACGTGGCCTCGGGCAAGGGATCTGCGGGGGGAAGCGGCCTGGCGGCGCACGCATCCGCCATCCTGCACAAAGTGAGCTGATCGGCGGCGCACGGTGCGTGCCGGCGGAAAAGCCCGGCTTTGATCTCTCACTGATAGTCAGTTGTCCGGAACGACCGCAGGGAGCATCACAGTGAATGCCATACCCAAAACAACTGCCGATTTCAGCGACCTGAGGGCCGTGTATTTCAACGGCACCCTCAAGAGGTCCCCGAGACCTCCAATACGCAGGGCCTGATTGACGTCAGCCGCGCCATCATGGAGAAACACGGCGTCAGCACCCGGGTGATCCGGACGGTGGACCACGACATCGCCAGCGGCGTCTATCCGGACATGCGCGAGCATGGCTGGCTGACCGATGAGTGGCCGGAACTGTATCCGGCTGTCCGGGACGCGGACATTGTGGTGCTGGCCGGACCCATCTGGCTCGGCGACAACTCCTCGCAGACGAAGAAGTTGATTGAGCGGCTCTACGCGCACTCGGGCGAGCTGAACGAGCAGGGCCAGTGGGCGTTCTACCCCAAGGTCGGCGGCTGCCTCATCACCGGAAACGAGGATGGGATCAAGCATTGCGCCATGAACGTCCTCTACAGCCTCCAGCACGTCGGCTTCACCATCCCGCCGCAGGCCGACGCCGGCTGGATAGGTGCCGTGGGACCGGGTCCGAGCTACCTTGACGAAGGCTCCGGCGGTCCGGAAAGTGACTTCACCAACCGCAACACCACCTTCATGACCTGGAACCTGCTGCATCTGGCACGGATCCTCAAGGATGCAGGCGGCATTCCTGCCTACGGGAACCTGCCCGAGGCCTGGAAGGCCGGCACCAGGTTTGACTTCGAAAATCCGGAATACCGCTAAGCATTGAGGACTTCTACTACATATGACTACCAAAAGCCCCCTGTTGGAGCGACCCGGCGCCGTCGAGGCCGTCGGGGCTGATGCCGGCGTCGCCTCCCACTACGGCGAACCGCTGCGCGAACAGCGGGCGCTGGCTGCCGGGACCGCCCTTGTGGATCTGTCCCACCGCGGCGTCGTCACCGTTGCCGGGCCGGACCGGCTGAGCTGGCTTAACACGCTCTCCTCCCAGCAGCTGACCACCCTTGGGCCGGGGCAGTCCAGTGAACTGCTGCTGCTCAGCGTGCAGGGCCGGATCGAATTCGACGCACGGGTCGTGGACGACGGCGCCACGACCTGGCTGATCGTCGAGGCGGCCGAGGCCGCGCCGCTGGCCGAGTGGCTGAACAAAATGAAGTTTATGCTCCGGGTCGAGATCATCGACGCATCCGCGGACTGGGCCGTGCTGGGTACCACCCGCCGGGTACCTGAGTTCTCCGGCCTGCTGGTCTGGGAAGACCCGTGGCCCCATGTCGGCGCCGGCGGCTACTCGTACGCGGTGGTGGGGGAGGATTCCCACCCGGGGCTCGAACGGCCCTGGTTCGAGTACCTCGTCCCGGCCGGGGAACTTGAAGCCACCGTCGGGGCACGCCCGCTCGCGGGGGTCTGGGCGGCCGAAGCGCTGCGCATCGCAGCGTGGCGGCCCCCCTGGGGCGCCGAAACCGACGACCGGACCATCCCACACGAACTCGACCTGCTCCGCACCGCCGTGCACCTGAACAAAGGCTGCTACAAGGGCCAGGAAACAGTGGCCCGGGTGCACAACCTGGGACACCCGCCGCGCCGGCTGGTGTTCCTGCAGCTCGACGGATCGCAGCACACCATGCCCGCCGTCGGCAGCGAAGTGCGCGCCGGTGAGCGCAAGGTGGGCACCGTCACCTCCGTAGCCCAGCACTATGAAATGGGGCCGGTGGCCCTGGCCGTGGTCAAACGCTCGGTCGCGCCGGAGGACGTGCTGACAGTACTTGACGGTGAAGAGCCCTACACCGCGGCGCAGGAACTTATTGTGGCTCCCGACGCCGGACAGGTTGTGGGGCGGCAAACCGGTTTCCTGCGGGGGACTCGATGACTGAGGGAAGCTCCGTGCCTGACGAAGAGACCCTGGCGCTGGCACACAGACTTTTTGACGCTGCCCGGCAGGGTGACTCCGCCACACTTGGCAGCTACCTCGCCGCCGGAGTCCCGGCCGGCCTAACGAACACGGCGGGGGATTCCTTGCTGATGCTTGCGGCATACCACGGACACGCCGACGCCGTCCGGCTCATCCTGGCGCACGGCGGAGACGCGAACACCGCCAACGACCGAGGCCAGACGCCGCTGGCAGGGGCCGTGTTCAAAGGCTACACGGAGGTGTCCCGGGTGCTGGTCGACGCCGGGGCTGACCCCGACGCCGGGACGCCATCGGCCCGGGCGGCCGCGCAAATGTTCGAACGCAACGACATCCTGGCACTGCTGGGCTGATCCGGTTCCCGGGATTCCGCAGCACAGTTGCGCCCATATACTCCATGTGGAATAGTCGTGCTGGAATAACATTTCGAACGCACCGGCCGCCATTACCAAAGGACCCCGCACCATGCCTCGAGCCGCGCCGCTGACACCACTGGGCGTTGCCGCACTCTCCCTGCTCGCAGAAGAACCGATGCATCCCTACGAGATGTACCAGCTCCTGGTGGCCCGGCATGAGGACCGTTTGGTAAAGGTCCGTCCGGGAACGCTTTATCACGCAGTCGGGCGGCTTGAAGAGCAGGGGCTGGTGGCCGCGACCGGAACCGACCGTGAAGGCAACCGCCCGGAACGCACCACCTACGAGATTTCCGGGGCGGGCCGGGAGGCTTTGAGCCTGCGGCTGCAGGACATGCTCGCTACTGCCGTCAACGAATATCCGTCCTTCCCGATGGCCGTCTCGGAGGCGTACAACCTGCCTGCCGGCGTCGTGATCGAACTGCTCGACCGGCGCCTCGTCGGGCTCCGGGAGCAGCTCGACTTCCTCTCCGCGGCGCAAGAACGGGTCCGGGCGCAGCAGGTCGACCGCAAGTACTGGATCGACATGGAGTACCAGCAGGTCATGCTGCGCGCAGAGACCGGCTGGATCCGGAGCCTCCAGGAGGAGCTCGGAACGGGCCAGCTGACCTGGTAGCCACCCCGGCTCTGCCTTCGACGAATAATTTCAGACATCCCCAGGCACCACCACCAGTACTTAGGAACCACATGGAAACTGTAGCCAGGCCGTGGCCGGCACTCTGGTCCCTCGTTATCGGGTTCTTTATGATCCTGATCGACACCACCATCGTCTCGGTGGCCAACCCCCGCATTATGGAAGGCCTGAACGCGGACATCAACTCGGTAATCTGGGTGACCAGCGCCTACCTGCTCGCCTACGCGGTGCCGCTGCTGATCACCGGCCGGCTGGGCGACCGCTTCGGCCCCAAGAAGCTCTACCTGACCGGCCTGGTCGTCTTCACGCTGGCCTCCCTTTGGTGCGGTCTCTCCGGCGACGTCCAGATGCTGATCGTGGCCCGGGTGTTCCAGGGCTTCGGCGCCGCACTCATGACACCCCAGACCATGGCGGTGATCACCCGGATCTTCGCACCGGACCGGCGGGGTGCCGCGATGGGCGTCTGGGGCGCCACCGCAGGCATCGCGACCCTCGTCGGCCCGATCCTCGGCGGCGTCCTCGTCGACGGCCTGGGCTGGGAATGGATCTTCTTTATTAACGTTCCGGTTGGCATCGTCGGGTTTGTCCTGGCGGTGCGGTACGTGCCGGCCCTGAGCACCCACCCGCACAAGTTCGACATCCCCGGTGTAGTGCTCAGCGCCGTCGGATTGTTCCTGCTGGTATTCGGCATCCAGGAAGGTGAGACGTTCGACTGGGGGACTATCACCGGGCCCATTACGGTATGGGGCCTTATCATCTCGGGAATCGCCGTCCTGGTGGTCTTCGTTGTGTGGCAAAAGATCAACAAGGGCGAGCCGCTGCTGCCGCTGTCCCTCTTCAAGGACCGGAACTTCTCGCTCGCGAACATCAGCATCACCACCGTCGGCTTTACCGTCACGGCCTTCACCCTGCCGCTGATCTTCTACTACCAGATTGTCCGCGGGCTGACGCCCACCCAGTCTGCCCTGATGATGGTTCCGATGGCCGTGATCGCTGGTGGCCTGGCACCCGTCGTCGGGAAGATTATCGACAGGGTCAATCCGAAGTACATCACCGCCACAAGTTTGGTTCTGATGTCCGTGGCGCTGTTCTGGAATTCCTCCCTGATGCACCCGGACACGCCGATCTGGCTGTTCCTGCTGCCGAGCGCTGTGCTGGGCTTCGCTAACGCCGGAATCTGGGCGCCCCTTAGTTCGACCGCCACCCGCAACCTGCCGCCCCGCCAGGCCGGTGCCGGATCCGGGGTCTACAACACCACCCGGCAGATTGGGGCCGTCCTCGGCAGCGCTGCCATTGCAGTGCTCATTCAGTCCCGCCTGGCATCGGAGCTGCCGGCAGCTCCCGCCGGCGCCAGCCCGATGGCATTTGGCGGCACCCTGCCTGAGGCCCTGCGCGAGGGATTCTCGACGGCGATGGGCCAGTCCATTATGCTTCCCGCTGCCGTGATTCTGCTCGGCGCGGCGGTGGCGCTGTTCTTCGCGAAGCCCCAGCCGGTTCAGGGCTGGGGCAGGCCGGCAACCGCTCCGGCGGGGGGCTGCGTCAGATGAGCAGGCGCCGGCAAAGCAGCGCTAACGCTCCAACCCCGGCGGCTTCCGGATCAGCCCAGCAGCACGCTGGTCTGGATGCCGCCGGCGGCCAGACCCAGGCTGCGGGCGATGGCCAGTGCGCCCTTGTTGCTGACCTCGGCACACCACTGCAGCGTCAGCCCCGAGGCGAGTGCCTCATGCGCCGCGATGGAGGCCGCCAGTGATCCCAGCCCCCGGCGGCGCCAGTCCGGGGCGACCAGCACCCCCATCTGGGCCAGGATGCCTTCCCACTCGGTGTAGGCACCGCAGGCCACCGGGGTCTTGCGGCCGTCTTCCACATGCATGATGGTGAAACGGTGCTCAAGGTCCGCGAGGCCTACTTCGTTGACGTCATCCGGCGGGCAGGCGGTTTCCAGCTCGACAGCTTCCGGGCTGCCCGGCGAGACGGTGAGCTCCTCAGCGGGTTGTTGCAGGGGCAGATCATCGGCGAAGAACAGTGCCGTGGCGCCGAGACCGTGGCCTCCGTGCTCCCGGGTGAGGGCGAGCAGCGTGCCGTGTTGGGCCAGCTCCCCGTCGGATAGCCCCCTGGCGGCGTCCAGCACCCATTGGGGTCCCACGAATGCGGAATTGCCGAACAGCCGGACAAACCGGACGGCGCGGGCCGAGTCGTCTGCCCGCGTGATGCGTTCGCCCGCCGCAGCCGCAAACGCGCCGTCGTCCAGACCCAGGGAACGGGCCCACGCGAGCTGGATGATGTCGACGGAACCGGGCTCAAGTGTCATGACTCCACCCTACCCACCGGCGTGCCGGGCCCGGGGGCCTAACCGAAGAGGACCGCGGCCTCGTCGTAGCGGTACTGCGGGACGGTCTTGAGGTTACCGAGCGCGGCGTCGAAGCCTACATGGACGATGTCGGTGCCGTTCAGGGACACCATGGTGCCCCAGCGCGCTTCGACGACCGAATCGATCGCGGCCATGCCCAGCCGGGTCGCCAGGACACGGTCGAATGCGGTGGGAACACCGCCGCGCTGGATGTGGCCCAGGACGGTCGCACGGGTTTCGATGCCGGTCATGGCTTCCAGTTCGGGGGCCAGCCTTTCCGAGATCCCGCCAAGGCGCGGACGTCCGAAGGTGTCCAGCCCGCGTTCGGAATGCGGCGTTTCCTGGTCATCCGGGACGAAGCCCTCGGCCACGACGATGAGCGGCGCGCGGCCACGGTCCCGAGCCGAGACAACCCAGTCGGCGATCTGCTTCATCGAGGCTTTCTGCTCCGGGATCAGGATGGCGTGGGCGCCCGAGGCCATGCCGGCGTGCAGGGCGATCCAGCCCACGTGGCGTCCCATCACTTCGGCGATCATGCAACGGTGGTGGGACTCGCCGGTGGTCCGCAGCCGGTCGATCGCCTCGGTGGCAATTTCGACGGCGGTGTCGAAGCCGAAGGTGTAGTCCGTGGCGTCGAGATCGTTGTCGACGGTCTTGGGAACGCCCACGATCTTCAGGCCGGCGTCGGTGAGGCGTTTGGCGGCCGCCAGCGTGCCTTCCCCGCCGATGGCGATGAGGGCGTCGATGCCCAACCGGTCCATATTGGCCTTGATCACCTCGGGCCCGCCGTTGTTTTCAAAAGGGTTGGTCCGGGAGGTCCCCAGGATGGTCCCGCCTTGTTTGGCGATGCCGCGGACCATGCTGCGGGGGATATCGATGGTGTCTGCTTCGACGACGCCACGCCAGCCGTCCAGGAACCCCACGAACTCGTGACCGTGCACGGCGATGCCCTTCAGGACGGCGCCTCGGATGACGGCGTTCAGTCCCGGGCAGTCGCCGCCACTGGTGAGGATTCCAATTTTCATGTCTCGGCTCAAATCCTGGTTCGTAGGTTTTCAGGAAGAGCGCCACGCTGAGCTCACCTAGAGTCTAGTGGCGCCTGTGGGGCAGGACACAACCTGTGACTGCGGGAAAGTGCCCCGGCCGGTCGGCCGGGGCACTGCGTTTCCTCGCGGGGACGGCGTCAGGGACGGCCCGAGCGCTTGGCGAGGAACGTCTCAAGGACGACGGCGTTCCGCTGGTCCGGGAGGAGAAGCCAGGCCGCAAGATAAAGTACAAAAGCCGGTCCAGGCAGCAGCGCGACCAACAAAAAGGCGATCCGGACAAACGCAACATCCACGTTCAGTTTGGCGGCGATGCCTCCGCAGACTCCGCCCAACCAACGCTGCGGGCCGCGCTTGAGGCCGAGGCCCCTGACGGTGCTGAAGAATTTTTCCATGGTTCAAGACTTCCTTGTCGGGGTAGCTTTGTCACGTCCGCGCGATGAGAGCAGCCCGCCGACGACGAGTGCGGCTCCGGCGCCAATCATCAGGCCGATCACCACGTAGCTGCCGTTGAGCGACACGAGGCGCAGCTCGGAAACGATGATAAGTGCGGCCAGCGCCATCACTATCAAGCCCCAGACGATGGTGCCCACGCGGGGCGGTGATTCCACCTGCGGCTCCCGTCCTCCCGGCGCCGGCGGGGCTGCCGGGCTGCCGGCCGGTGCGTCATAGCTGCTCATGTCAATTACCTTCCTTGATGGTGACGTTGCTGAAGGTGCCGTCTATCTTGACGATCAGGGTCGCCCCCGGCCTTTCGGTGTTGTAATCGATCTGCCGAGTGGTCATGCCACTGTGATTCTGGTTGCCCTCATTGAGGTTGCCCATGGTCATGTCTGCCTGGATTTCCACCGGAACGGTGTCCGGGATGACCACCGTGAGGTTGCTTGCGGTCGCGTCGACAGGGACCACAAGGTCGGTTTTCAACGGAGGGTTGAGCGAGAGCCCGGTCAGGTCCACGGTTCCGGTGCCGGCCGTGATGTCGAAGCCTCCCAGTGCCTGCTCGATGCTCACCGGTGACCAGTCCGCATTCTGCGGACGGAAGCGGTCGCCGTTGGGCAACACATTGAAGATTCCGCCGACGACCAGGGCGAGCGCTGCTAAGAAGCCGAGGCTGCCCGGAGGTGCGGCCCCTGAGACCGGCGATAAGGATGCCGAGACCCAGGACCACGGCGGCGCTGGCCCAGATAACGGCGCTGCCGGAGGTACCGAGGTTGATGAGGTTCGCGACGTCGAGGATCTTGATACCGCCGCCCACCAGCAGGGCAAGGCCGGCTGTCACCGCGACGGCGGGAGTGCCCGGGCCGAGCTTCCGTGGTTTGCCCGGCTGGACCGGCCCGGGCACCGGCTGGTAGCCGCCACCGGACGGGCGTGTTGTACCCGGCGGTTGTGGTGCGCCCCAGCCCGGTGCCGGCAGCGTTGGCTCGCCGTTGTGGGCCGGTGTTTCCGAGGCCCCGTAGCCGGTTGCGGCGAAGGGGGCCGCCCCTGCCGGTACCGCGGGCGTTGCCTGCTTTGGCGGGTAGGCGGGGTGGACCGCCGGGCCACCGTCCGGATGGCCAGCGGACAGGGCGGTGGCTCCGTTCCGGGACTTGTTGCGGTGCGTGAGGTAGTAGATGAGGTAGATGGCGCCGCCGACCCAAAATACTGTCCAAAGGAATGGGCCAGCGCCGTAGCGGTCCCAGCCCCAGGCGCCGCTGCCCAGGCTGGGGAAGCCGACGACCGTGGTGATCAGTGCCCCGGTCATGCCCGATGACCAGCGGCCCGCGGCGGCTTCCTGCAGATGGATGCGCCCGTCCGGTTCGGGCAGGAGTGCCCACGCGATGCCGTAGAGCAGGACGCCGACGCCGGCGAAGATTGCCAGCACTATCAGGATGCCGCGGACAATCAACGGGTCGACGCCGAAGTGCCGGGCAATGCCACTTGCCACTCCGCCGACCCAGCGCTCGCGGCCTCGGTGGATGCCGTGGCTCCGGATCCAGTCGAAGAAATCCTGCGGCGGGCTGGCGGCCGGCGGAGGCGTTGGCCCGTAGTCGTAAGGCGGCGGCGGCGGGTTGCCTGCCCCGGAACCGGCCGAATCCCCCAGCGGCACGGTCGCGGAGACGTTAGCGGCAGTGGCGGCAGAGGTGTCCGCGGCCGGTGCCGCAGGGTCTTCGGCGGCACCGCCTGCAGGGGCGTTTCCTTCATCGGGGTGCTCAGGGTGCGGATTCATACTTCGATCCTGCCGTCCGCCACGATTCCGCTCTACTGGGGAACACCCTGAACTGCCCCTGAGTCGACCCCGGTTCGGGCCGGAAACACGGCAGGGAAACCCTGATCCGTGTTTGGATTGCCTTATGACAACAGCCGCTTCCCGCCCGCCGCTGGTCCGCGGCAGCGACCGGGTGATCGCCGGGGTCTGCGCCGGCCTCGCCGGGCATCTGGGCTGGCCGGTGCGGATGATCCGGATCGGTATGGCGGTTGCCGCGCTCGCCGGCGGTGCCGGGGTGGCGTTCTACGCCTGGCTTTGGATCATGGTTCCCACCGCTGATGAAAGCGCCAGGCGCAGCGCCCGCCAGCCGGTGTCGCCCATTGCTCCCGCTGTGAGTGTGCCGGACGGGGAGTTTCCAGCCGGGTGGTGGCGCGGCAGGATCACCGGAATGCGCTACGGCAAGGAGATCCTGCTTGGGTCGGGCCTGCTGCTGGCCGCCGGCATCCTGATCGCCCGTCTGCTCGGCGTTGACATTCCGCTCGGGACCCTCGTCCCGGTCGCGGCCATCCTGTGCGGCGCGGCCATCGCCTGGATGCAATTGGATGAAACCCGCCGGGCAGGCCTTGTGGACAAGACCAAAGCGGACCAGGCCGGCGGCTGGGCACGTCTTGCGGCCGGGCTGGCACTTGTTGTCACCGGCGTCCTGGTTATGGTGTCCGGCTCCGGGTCGTGGGAACAAACCTGGCTTGCGCTGCTGGCCTCGGTGGCGGTGCTCGGGGGCGTGGCGCTGGTCCTCCTGCCCTGGGGGCTGAAGTTCTGGCGGGACCTGGAGGCGGAGCGGGCCGGGCGGGTCCGCGCCACCGAACGGGCCGAGATTGCCGCCCACCTCCACGACTCCGTGCT
Organism: Arthrobacter sp. H16F315; assembly: GCF_024124825.1. Taxonomy (GTDB): domain Bacteria; phylum Actinomycetota; class Actinomycetes; order Actinomycetales; family Micrococcaceae; genus Arthrobacter. The sequence continues at coordinate 1,647,613 of NZ_JAMXSS010000002.1, forward strand.
GCAGACCCTGGCCCTGATCCAGCGGCGGGCCGGCAACGAGACCGACGTCGTCCGGCTTGCCCGGGCCCAGGAACGCGAGTTGAGGGGCTGGCTGTACCGGGATCCGGGCCGGGAATCCGGTCAGTTGTCCGAGCGTATTAAGGCCGCCGCGGCGGACGTGGAGGACGCCCTGGGCCGCGCGGTCGAAGTGGTCTCGGTGGGGGACTGCGCCATGGCCGAACGCCACGAGGCGCTCGTCCAGGCCGCCCGAGAGGCGATGCTGAACGCTGCCCGGCACGGCGGCGGCGCCGTGTCCGTGTATCTGGAGGTCGCCGACGACGCGGCGGAGGTCTTCGTGAAGGACCGCGGTCCCGGCTTCGACCCGGACGCCGTCCCTGCTGACCGGCTGGGGGTCCGTGAATCGATTATCGGCCGGATGAACCGCCACGGCGGCACCGCTACTATCAGCAGCAACGAAGACGGCACCGAGGTGCGGCTGAGGCTTCCGTTGGCGGCGGGAGCAGCCACGGGCGCTGCCGCCGCCAACGGCAACGGAGAGGCAACACAGTGAGCATTAAGCGGGGGGGAAGGTCCCGGACCGGGGATCCGGGTAGTAATTGTGGACGATCATGCCATCTTCAGGTCCGGCCTGAAAGCTGACCTGGACCCGAACATTGTCGTCGCCGGCGAGGCTGGGACGGTGGAAGAAGCCATCGCCGTGATCGCGGCGGTGCGTCCCGACGTGGTGCTCCTGGATGTCCATCTGCCCGGCGGGCTCGGTGGCGGCGGCCGAGAGGTGCTGGCCGGTTCAGCTCCCTTGCTGGGCAGTACCCGGTTCCTGGCCCTGAGCGTCTCGGACGCGGCGGAGGATGTTGTGTCGGTGATCCGGGCCGGGGCCCGCGGCTACGTCACCAAAACCATCTCCGGGAAGGAAATTTCCGACGCCGTGCGCCGGGTGGCGGGTGGCGACGCCGTCTTCTCGCCCCGGTTGGCCGGCTTTGTGCTCGATGCTTTCGGCACCGCCCCGGCCGACATTGCCGACGACGAACTGGACAGGCTCTCAGCCCGCGAGCTCGAAGTGATGCGGCTCATCGCCCGGGGCTACAGCTACAAGGAAGTCGCGAGGGAACTGTTCATCTCGATCAAGACAGTGGAAACGCACGTCTCGGCCGTGCTGCGCAAGCTCCAGCTCTCCAACCGGCACGAACTCACCCGCTGGGCCGCCGAGCGCAGGCTCCTCTAATCCCACAAACCGGACGCTCCCGCAGTTCGGGCGGGTTGACGGCGAACGCTCCCGCAGTTTCGGCGGGTTGACGGCGAACGCTCCCGCAGCGGCCGGCATCGGCTGCGGGAGCGTTCGTGATTCGCCCGCCGGAAGTGCGGGAGGGTTGTTTACTTGGCTTGGCCGAGGAAGTCCTGCAGGCGGGCGACGCCTGTGGCGAGGTCCTCATCGCCCAGGGCGTAGGAGAGGCGTAGGTACCCGGAGGGCCCAAAGGCCTCACCCGGAACCACAGCCACTTCCACCTCATCGAGGATCAGGGCCGCCAGCTCCGCGGACGTGGACGGCCGGACGGGGCCGTTAGCGGACGGCAATTCCTTGCCAAGCAGGGCACGGACGTCCGCGTAGACGTAGAAGGCACCTTTCGGCGTCGGGCAATCCACGCCCTCGATGGCGTTCAGTCCGGCCACGATGGCTTTGCGGCGCCGGTCGAAGGCGAGCTTCATCTCGTCGACGGCGCTCAGCGGACCGGACACCGCGGCGAGGGCCGCAACCTGCGGGATGTTGGAGACGTTCGACGTGGCATGCGACTGCAGGTTCGTGGCGGCCTTGATGACGTCGGCGGGGCCGATCATCCACCCGACGCGCCAGCCTGTCATGGCATACGTCTTAGCCACGCCGTTGAGGATGACCACCCGGTCGCCCAGTTCAGGGACGGCCGTGGCAATCGAGGTGAATGGCACCCCGTCGTAGGTCAGGTGCTCGTAGATCTCGTCCGTGACCACCCAGAGTCCCTTGGCGGCTGCCCACTGGCCGATCTCCCGGACCTGTTCCGGCGAGTACACGGCGCCGGTGGGGTTGGAAGGGGACACAAAAAGAAGTATTTTCGTGCGGTCCGTAACTGCCGCTTCCAGCTGCTCCACGGTAACCAGGTATTCCTGCTCCGGTCCGGCGAAGACCTCGACCGGGACGCCGCCCGCGAGCCGGATGGCCTCCGGGTAGGTCGTCCAGAACGGAGTCGGGACAATCACCTCGTCGCCCGGGTCCAGCAGCGTGGCGAAGGTGTTGTAAACGGCTTGTTTGCCGCCGTTGGTGACGAGCACCTGGGACGCCTCTGCCCGGTAGCCGGAATCGCGGAACGTCTTGTCCGCGATAGCCTGCCGCAGCTCCGGCAGGCCGGCGGCCGGGGAGTACCGGTGGTACTTGGGCTGGCTGGCGGCTTCGATGGCCGCCTGCACAATGTAGTCGGGGGTCGGGAAGTCCGGCTCCCCGGCGCCGAAACCGATGACCGGCCGGCCAGCCGCCTTCAACGCCTTCGCCTTGGCATCAACAGCCAATGTGGCGGATTCGGCTATGGCGGAAATACGCTGTGAAATGCGGGCGGCAGGCATCGCGGGTCCATTTCTTTGCTTGCAGCTTCGGCGGCTGCGGGTGGGATTCGACGGAATCTACTCTATGCTGTTCATCGGATCGTCAGAGGTGCCCGTGCGGAAATATGACTGCAGCGTGGCAAGTCGTGGACGCGGCTTTTTTGCTTAGCTGCTCCCGCCGGGACGGACGGTCCGGAGGGGCCGGTTCGACGTAGACGCAGTTGTTGCGTAGACTGGTTCTCCGGTGTTGAAAACACGACGATGGCCTGCGCCTCAGCGAAGTCTGGGGAAACAGGTCGGGGGCTTGTTTTTGATCCATAGGGTAGTGGCGCAATTGGTAGCGCAGCGGTCTCCAAAACCGCAGGTTGCAGGTTCGAGTCCTGTCTGCCCTGCGCAAGCTGTTCCGGTTTCTCCGGAACAAGCGCAGCAACCATGGTTCAGTTCAGGGCCGGGTATCCGACATTGCGAGGATGAGTGAGATCCAGGTGACCGAAACGGCTGCAGGCAGCTCCAGTGGCCGCCCCGCCAAGAATGCCCCCAAGGCAGGTTTCTTCGCTCGGATCGCGCTTTTTGTCCGCCAGGTCATCGGCGAACTGAAGAAGGTTGTCGCACCGACCCGCAAGGAACTGATCAACTACACGCTTGTGGTGCTGGTGTTCGTCGTCATTATGATGCTCATCGCCACAGTGCTGGATCTGGCCTTCGGGGTCGGCGTGGGCTGGGTCTTCGGCGGCACAGGCCCCACGGACCGCTAAGGCGACCGGTCCGCAGACTTCGTGGCTTACCCCGGGATTCCGGCGGTTCTGCGGGGTGTGCGGAATTGAGTCATTTAAATAGGCATGTTAGGCAATGAGGAAGCAGGAGACCAAGTGTCTGAGCAGGAGCTCGAGGTAACTGAGACTGAGCTGGATAAGAGCCAGGACGCCGCGGTGGAAACCGGGGAACTGTCCGAGGCCGCGTCTGCTGCGCCCGCATCCGACGTCGCTGACGAGGCCGCTGACACAGCAGAAGCCGGGGAAGCCGCCGCGGAAGAGTCTGCTGAGGCGGACTCGGACGAGGCAGCCGTTGCCGGCGACGAAGCAGCCGGATCCGATGACGAATCGGCCGACGCGCTGGCAGCTGCTGCGGCCGCTGCAGAGGTTGACCCGGCCGACGAGTTCAAGGCCAAGCTGCGCCGCCAGGAAGGTGACTGGTTCGTCATCCACTCCTACGCAGGCTACGAGAACCGCGTCAAGGCCAACCTTGAGACCCGCATCCAGACCCTGGACATGGAAGACTACATCTTCGAAATCCAGGTTCCGATGGAGGAAGTCGTTGAGATCAAGAACGCTCAGCGCAAGGTGATCAACCGCGTCCGGATCCCCGGCTACGTCCTGGTCCGGATGGACCTGACGGATGCCTCCTGGGGCGCCGTCCGCCACACCCCGGGGGTTACCGGATTTGTGGGCAACGCCCACAACCCGGTCCCGCTGCGCCTCGATGAGGTCTTCTCCATGCTCGCGCCGGTCTTCGAAGAAGAGCAGGCCGAGAAGGGCAAGCCCATCAAGCACGCTGCGGCGCAGATCGACGTCGACTTCGAGGTCGGCGAGTCGGTCATCGTCAAGGAGGGCCCCTTCGAGACCCTCCCGGCCACCATCTCCGAAATCAAGGTGGACTCCCAGACCCTGGTGGTGCTGGTTTCCATCTTCGAGCGCGAGACGCCGGTCACGCTGGCTTTCAACCAGGTCAGCAAGATCTAGCTGTTCCCACAGAATTCGTCCCGGGCTGCCCGCTTTAGCAGCCAGGGGCGGCCGGCCGCCTCGCCATGGCGGCCACCAAGCTGCGGCACGCTCCTGTGTCCCAGGAAGTAATTGAGAGAAGGACCCTACATTGGCTCCCAAGAAGAAGGTCACCGGCCTCATCAAGCTGCAGATCCAGGCAGGTGCCGCTAACCCGGCCCCGCCGATCGGTCCTGCGCTTGGCCAGCACGGTGTCAACATCATGGAATTCTGCAAGGCGTACAACGCTGCGACGGAAGCCCAGCGCGGCAACGTTATTCCGGTTGAAATCACGGTCTACGAGGACCGTTCATTCACGTTCATCACCAAAACCCCGCCGGCTGCAGAGCTCATCAAAAAGGCTGCAGGCGTCGCCAAGGGTTCGCCTACCCCGCACACCGTCAAGGTTGCGAAGCTTACCCAGGCCCAGGTCAACGAGATCGCCACCACCAAGATGGAAGACCTCAACGCCACCAGCCTTGAAGGCGCCGCGAAGATCATCGCCGGCACCGCCCGCTCCATGGGTATCACCGTCGAAGGCTAAATGCCTTTACCGCCGGGCAACCGGCACCACCTAAACATTTGAATGTTGGAAACCCGGCACGGATTATCGAGCCGGCGTCCCAACTGTGGCAGGGCCCAGCGCGGTCCGCAGACCACAACTGCACAAGGAGAAATAAGCAGCATGGCAAAGCGCAGCAAAGCATATGAGGCAGCCGCAGCCAAGATCGACGCGGAGAAGTTCTACGCGCCGTTCGAGGCAGTGACGCTGGCCAAGGACACCAACCCGTCCAAGTTCGACGCCACCGTTGAGGTCGCTTTCCGCCTGGGTGTTGACCCTCGCAAGGCCGACCAGATGGTCCGCGGCACCGTTATCCTGCCGCACGGCACGGGTAAGACAGCCCGCGTCCTGGTCTTCGCAACGGGCGACAAGGCTGAGGCAGCAATCGCAGCCGGCGCCGACTTCGTTGGTTCCGATGACCTGATCGAAAAGATCGCAGCCGGCTGGACCGACTTCGACGCCGCCGTCGCCACCCCTGACCTCATGGGCAAGGTTGGCCGCCTCGGTAAGGTCCTGGGTCCGCGTAACCTGATGCCGAACCCGAAGACCGGCACCGTGACCGCTGACGTCGCCAAGGCCGTCAACGACATCAAGGGCGGCAAGATCGACTTCCGCGTCGACAAGCACTCCAACCTGCACTTCATCATCGGCAAGGTTTCGTTCGACGCCCTCAAGCTGGCCGAGAACTACGCCGCCGCTCTGGAGGAAGTTCTTCGCCTCAAGCCGTCCGCTTCCAAGGGCCGGTACATCCAGAAGGCTACCGTCGCCACCACGTTTGGCCCGGGCATCTCGGTTGACCCCAACGTCACCAAGGTCCTGACCGAGGTCTAGTCCTCACCAGCCTTACAGCACACGACGGAAAGACCGTCCCGCATCCGCGGGGCGGTCTTTCCTGCATTCCGCGACGAACGGCCAGGGCCCGGTGCGCGTCGCTGGTGGACAGGTATTGATGGAACAGCGGCCCAAAGCGGCATATGCTGGCCGTGGTTGCCCGGTCATCGCCGGGTTTCCGGCACGCACGGATGGCAGAACCGCTGGGGATGATGGCCGCAATGGCAAATGAAGTACGGATTGAACAGCTGTGGATCCCCGATTCGCTCGACGGGTCGGACGCCTCCGACTTTGTTGCCGCCGTCGAAGTGGGACGCAAGGTGCGAATGCAGACTTGGGGCAGTGATGATCTTGCCTACTTGCCGCAGGAAAAACTGCTCGAAATGGCGGACCCGTACGAGCGCCAGGTCATTCTCGTGGCCAAGGTGAGCGGGGAAATCGTCGGTACTGTGGACATTGCGCTGCCGCTCGCGGACAACCTCGACCTGGCCGAATTCGCCCTCGACATCCTGCCTGAATTCCAAGGACGGGGCGTGGGCCGGCAACTGCTTGAAGCCGCGGAGCACTTCGCCCGCGACGAGGGCAGGCACACCATCCTGGTCGACACGAACCATCCGAGTTCCTCGCTCGGTGACAGCGAAGCCGGGCAACTCGTGCCGGGCACGGGCTTCGGGTTCGTCCCGGGCAACAGCCGCGAAGTCGAGTTCGCCCGCCACAGCGGCTATGCCCTGCAGCACATCGAGCAATTCAGTGCCTGCGCGCTGCCGCTTGACGGCAAGCTCGTGGCGGAGCTGGGAACCGAGGCCGAGGAGGCCAACGCCGGACGCTACCGCCTGCACCATTGGACGGACCGGTGCCCGGAGCAGTGGCTTGAGGCCGTCGCGGCACTGGAAAACAACGCGGGCGAAGACGGCGTGCCCGGGGTCGACGATTCAAGCATGGTGTTCGACGGCGGAATCCTCCGGCAAGCGGAAGATGTCGCCATTGCGCAGGGCCGCCGGACAGTGGTCACCGCCGTCGAGCGCCTGGGCAGCGGTGACCTGGTCGGACTGACCACGATCAGCGTCCTGGCACTGCGGCCCGACGTGGTCTTCCAAGATGACACAGTCGTCCTCCCGGAGCACCGCGGCAACAAACTGGGTCTGCTGATCAAGGTCGCCAACATGGAGCGGCTCTCCGAACAGTTCCCGGACGCCCGGGTGCTGTACACCTGGAACGCACCGGAAAACCGTTACCTGCTCACGGTCAACCAACAGCTGGGATTCACCACCGCAGGAGTCACCGGGATCTGGCAGAAGGAACTCCCGGATTTGGGCCCCAGCAACAGCTGAACCGCCCGACGGCGCCGATTTGGAGCAAGGGCCAGGTCTCGCGTAGGCTAGGGGGACCAAAGACCGTCGGTTGTTGGACATTCACTCTCCCAAGCAAGGCTCACTTCTGCAGCCGCGCCGGGAGAGCCAGTGAATCTCCAGACGAAGGACCCTGAACATAGGGCGGCCGGCGCAGGTGAACGAAGCAAAGCTCCGCAGTCATGGACTGCGTAGAGACAAGCCCCGTGCATCTGCGCGGGGCGTTTTTAGTTTTTAGCTCTTTTGAGCGGGGACCGGGAACTACCGGCTCTATCCCCGGAAGGAGGGTTATGGCAACGCCTAGCAAGGTTTCAGCAGTAGCTGAGATCACAAACGATTTCAAGGAATCGAACGCCGCTGTCCTGACCGAATACCGCGGGCTCACCGTTGCACAGCTCAAGCAGCTGCGTGTTTCTCTCGGCCAGGACACCAAGTTCTCGGTCGTCAAGAACACCCTGACCGCCCTTGCAGCCAAGGAAGCCGGTGTCGAAGCATTCGACGGCCAGCTCGCCGGCCCCACTGCAATCGCGTTTATCAAGGGTGACGCAGTTGCCGCTGCCAAGAGCCTGACGGATTTTGCCAAGGCCAACAAGCAGCTGGTTATCAAGACCGGTTACTTCGAGGGCAAGGCACTGAACGCCAGCGAGGTAGCTGCCCTGGCAGCACTCGAGTCCCGCGAGCGCCAGCTTGCCATGGTTGCAGGCATCCTCAAGGCTCCTGCTGCCGCCGCTGCACGCACCATCGATGCTCTGCGCCTCAAGCTTGAAGAAGCGAACGGTGCCCCGGCCGAAGCCGAAGCGCCCGCCGCTGACGAAGCTCCGGCCGAAGCTCCCGCAGATGCAGCAGTAGAGACCGAAGCTCCGGCTGACGCCGCAGCCCCCGAAGAGAACTAACTCTCTTTCAAACCAGACTCCGGTGCGAAGGCGAGCCCCCGGGCTGCCGAGCACCACTATAGGAAGGACGCCACACCATGGCGAAGCTCACCAACGAAGAGCTCATTGAAGCTTTCAAGGAACTGACCATCATCGAGCTCTCTGAGTTCGTTAAGCTCTTCGAAGAGACCTTCGAAGTTACGGCCGCTGCCGTTGCCGTTGCTGGCCCCGCTGCCGGTGGTGCTGCAGAAGAAGAAGAGCAGACCGCATTCGACGTCATCCTGGAGCACCCGGGCGACAAGAAGATTGCAGTCATCAAGGAAGTTCGCGCCATCACTTCGCTGGGCCTCAAGGAAGCCAAGGACGTTGTTGACAGCGCACCGAAGGCCATCCTCGAAGGTGTCACCAAGGAAGCTGCCGAGAAGGCTGTTGCCCAGCTCGAAGAAGCCGGTGCCCGCGTTACCCTCAAGTAACCCGCCGCTTCAGGACCTGGCCGGGAACCTCGTGTTCCCGTTCCGCTCGGGAAACCCCGCACACCCCGGTGTGCGGGGTTTCCTGCGTTCCGGGCGGACAACAACGGCAGGTGAACTTCCCAAAGAGTTTGTGGAATCCATGTTCTCCCGCGTGAATGCGCGCCTAGACTGTGGCTTTGTGCCAACAGGCCGCCAACGCTGAGGAGTCCCCACAATGACCGATCCCCACCACTCGCTTTCGCGCCGGACCATGCTCACTGCAGCCCTGGTGGGCGGCAGCGCGGCCGCTGCGACCCTGTCCGGCGCCCCGGCCGCCCAGGCCGCCCCCGCAGCGGGCCGGAAGACGTTCAACCTGACGGTGCTTGGCACCACCGATCTGCACAACAACGTCTTCAACTGGGATTACTTCAAGAACGTCCCCTATGCGGATACCGCAGGAAACAAGATCGGCATCGCGCAGGCGGCCACCCTGATCAAGGCGATGCGGGACGAACGGGGAGCGTCGAACACGCTTACCGTCGACGCGGGCGACACCATCCAGGGCACACCCCTGGCCTACTATTTCGCCAAGATCAGCCCCATCTCGGCGACGGTCACCCATCCCATGGCGTTGGCCATGAACGCGGTGGGTTACGACGCCGTTGGCCTGGGAAACCACGAGTTCAACTACGGCATCCCGCTGCTGCGGACCTGGGAAAGCCAGCTGAACTTCCCACTGCTTGGCGCCAACGTCCACGACGCCACTACCGGCAAACGCGCCTTTACACCCTACGTACTCAAGCGCGTGAAAACGAACAACGGCTGGCTGACCGTGGGCCTGATTGGCTTTGTCACCCCCGGCTGCGCCCTCTGGGACCGCGACAACGTCCAGGGAAAGCTGGATTTCAACGGCATCGTGGAGGAAGCCAAGACGGTTATCCCGCAGCTCAAGGCAGCCGGAGCCGACGTTGTTATCGTCACCAGCCACTCGGGCGCAACCCCGGGGTCGTCCTACGGCGATGCGCTGCCGTTCCCGGAGAACGCCTCCACGCTGCTGGCCGAAGAGGTCCCCGGCATCGACGCTATCCTGGTCGGGCACGCGCACCTGGAAATCCCGGAACGTTTTGTCACCAACAAGGCCACCGGCAGGCAGGTACTGCTGACGGAGCCGCTGAAGTGGGGCATGCGCGTGGCTGTAATGGACTTGGAAGTGGCCAAGGACAAAGGCCGGTGGACGGTCACCGCCGCTCACTCGCACTTGCTGGACGCCAAGACGGTCGATGCCGATCCCGCCGTAGTGCACGCCGTCCAGGCAGGGCACGAGGCGACTGTCAAGTACGTCAACGAAGTCATCGGCACGTCCACGGCCCCGCTGAACACCGCCACCGCTTGCTGGGAGGACTCGGCGGCCATCGATGCCATCAACCATGTCCAGGCCAGCACCATCAAGGCCGAACTGGCCGGCGGCCCGTCCGCCGGATTGCCGGTGCTCTCCATCGCTGCGGCCTTCTCCCGCTCGGTGGACGTCAAAGCCGGGCCGCTGACCATCCGGGACGTTGCCGGGCTGTACATCTTCGACAACACGCTGCTCTCCGTCAAGGTCACCGGGGCCCAGGTCCGGGACTACCTGGAGTGGTCCGCGCGGTACTTCAAGCCGGTCTTCAGCAGCCCGGCACGCGCCGCCGACGTTACCAACGCTGCCACCGCGATGGCGCCGGGCGGGACGCCGGACTACAACTACGACGTTGTCTACGGTCTTGACGCAGCACTGAACTACGAGATCGACCTTGCCAAACCGGTGGGGGAGCGGATCACCGGTCTGCGCTACGGTGGCGAGGTCCTTCGGCGGGACCAGGAATTCGCGCTGGCCATCAACAACTACCGGCAAAGCGGCGGCGGAAACTTCCCGGCAGTCATGGCGGCTCCGGTGCTCTCCAACAGCCAGCAGGAGATCCGGCAGCGGATTATCGACTACGTTGTGGATCACGGCACCCTGGACGTTTCCGTGTTCAGCCAGGACAACTGGCGGCTGACCGTCAACGGCGCGGCACTCACCGTCACCGCCTAGCCGGCCCGGGTTAACCCGGGCGATTTAACCCGGACAGGCTAGATGCCGCGCCGGCACGTGCCGTCACGTGCCGCGCCGCGCCGCGGCATGCTGTCCGTTCGGTTCGGAGATGTCCGCGACCACGGCGTCGAGGGCGGCGGCCAAGGCATCGGCGTCCACAAACGCGCTGTAGCCATGCTCGCCCGCACCCAGGGCAATCCTGCGCCCGGTGATGCTGCGGTCCACATAGACCGGCCATGGCCTGGTACTTCCCAGCGGGGTGATCGTGCCGCGTTCATAGCCGGTGGCGCCCAGGGCGACCTCCGCGGTGGGAAGGGACAGTTTGTTGACACCAAGCAGCGCGCGCAGCTTGGGCCAGGAAATCTGCCGGTCGCCCGGGATGAGCGCAAAGAGGAAGCTGCCGTTCTTATGTTTGACCACAAGGGACTTCACGATATCTGCGGGCTGGATTCCGAGGATCCCGGCGGCCTCCTCGAGGCTTTTCGCGGCTTGGCGTTCCACCAGCCGAACGCTGAGGCCACGGGCGGCGGCGTCCGCCAGGAACCGTTCCCGGCCGGTGCCGGCACCAGCGTCCGCCGCCGCGCCTGGTTCGGTCATGGTGGGCTCATTCACCGAACTCAGTCGCGGAACAGCAGGAGCGCTTCGCCCTGGCCTCCGCCGCCGCACAGCGACACGGCAGCCTTGCCGCTGCCTCTCCGCTTCAGCTCGTGCGCCGCATGCAGGGCCAAGCGGGCGCCGGAGGCGCCGATCGGGTGGCCCAGTGCGATCGCGCCGCCGTGGATGTTGCACTGCGCCAGCGGGTAGCCGAGGTCCTTGAGCGACTGCACGGCCACCGAACCGAAAGCCTCGTTGATCTCGATGAAGTCCAGGTCCGCGGCAGACCAGCCGGCTTTCTGCAGCGCGCTGGCAATCGCGTTGGCGGGCTGGGAGTGCAGCGAGTTGTCCGGGCCGGCCACCTGCCCGGGCTTGCCGACGACGGCCAGGTACTCAAGGCCGTTCTCTTCGGCAAACTTCCGTGACGAGAGCACGAGGGCGGAGGCGCCGTCGGACAGGGGGGAGGAATTGCCCGCCGTGATGGTGCCGTCGGTGACGAACGCCGCCCGCAGGCCCGCCAGCGAGCCGACAGTTGTGTCCGGCCGGATGCCCTCGTCCGAGGCCAGGACAATCGGCTCGCCCTTGCGCTGCTTGACGCTGATGGGGGCGATTTCGCCGTCGAACACACCGTCCTTGGCGGCCCGCGCGGCGCGCTGGTGGGACGCTGCCGCCACTTCGTCCTGGGAGCTGCGGTCAATGCCCAGCGAGAGGTTCTTGGTCTCGGTGGACAGACCCATGGATTGCCCGTCGAAAGCGTCGGTCAATCCGTCGTGCGCTGCAACATCGAGGGCCTGGATGGAGCCGTAGGTCCAGCCCTGCCGGGAACCGGGGAGGATGTGCGGCGCGCGGGACATCGACTCCTGGCCGCCGGCCATAACGACGGCGGCGTCGCCGCTGCGGATCATTCGGGCCGCGTCGATGACGGCAGTGAGCCCGGACAGGCAGACCTTGTTGATGGTCACGCTGGGAACGTTCCAGCCGATTCCGGCCGCGATGGCGCTCTGCCGTGCAGGGTTCTGGCCCGCGCCGGCCTGCAGCACCTGGCCCATGATGACAGAGTCCACCTGCTCGGCCTTTACACCGCTGGCGGCCAGGGCCGCCCGGATGGCGTGTGCGCCGAGTTCTACGGCCGTGAAACTTGCGAGCTGGCCGTTGAGGCGCCCCTGGGGGGTGCGGGCGGCGGCGAGGATGACAACATCATTGTTGTCTGCAGAGTGGCTCATGGTTGTCTCTTCCAATCGTGAACGTTGTACAGCAAGGCTATCGTGACCCCAGTCACGGGGCCATCCGGCGGCCTGTGGCACAGGGTGTGGACACCCCAGCCGGGAGCCGGGTCCAGTGCTTGCAATCGCGGGCGAAGTGGGGTAGACAAGTAGGTTGCTTTGCCGTATCGTAGATATTTGCGTCTTCCCTGTTTACCTTCAGCCTTCATATAGCGGTGGGCTTAGCCTGGCAGCTGCGCCATCATTGTGCCGTCTACAACGTGCACCACCATGGCCAGCGCGGGTCCCGGGTCATATAGCGGAACCGGACTGGTAGCACTGCGGAGTCACTCCGCAGGGTGCATAACGGGGGAGATCTGAAAACGCCTGAAGGTCTGTGGAAGGATCCCTCTTGGTCGCCTCGAGCACCTCTAATGTAAACAACGCTGCAACCGCTATCAATGCCGACAGTACCGACGGTGCAACCCGCCGGCTCTCATTCGCAAAGATTCACGAACCTCTTGACGTTCCGAACCTGCTTGCCCTGCAGACGGACAGCTTTGACTGGCTGGTCGGAAACGAACGCTGGCAGGCACGCGTCGCCAAAGCCGTCGAAGAAGGCGACCTCAGCGTCGCCACCTCCTCGGGTTTGTCGGACATCTTTGAAGAGATCTCCCCGATCGAGGATTTCCAGGGCACCATGTCCCTGAGCTTCTCGGAGCCGGAGTTCGCTGATCCGAAGTACACCATGGCTGAATGCAAGGACCGGGACGCAACGTACTCGGCTCCGCTGTATGTCAAGGCCGAATTCATGAACAACAACACGGGCGAAATCAAGCAGCAGACCGTGTTCATGGGTGACTTCCCGCTGATGACCGAGAAGGGCACCTTCGTCGTCAACGGCACCGAGCGTGTTGTTGTCTCGCAGCTGGTCCGTTCCCCGGGCGCCTACTTTGAGCGCACCGCCGACAAGACCAGCGACAAGGACATCTTCACCGCGAAGATCATCCCGTCCCGCGGCGCCTGGTTTGAACTCGAAATCGACAAGCGCGACCAGGTCGGCGTTCGCCTCGACCGTAAGCGCAAGCAGTCCGTCACGGTGCTGCTGAAGGCCCTCGGCTGGACCGAAGGCCAGATCCTCGAAGAGTTCGGCCAGTACGACTCCATGCGCGCGACGCTGGAGAAGGACGCCACCGAAACCCGCGAAGATGCCTTGCTGGACATCTACCGGAAGCTGCGACCGGGCGAGCCGCCCACGGTCGAGGCTGCCCAGTCCCTGCTGGACAACCTGTACTTCAACTCCAAGCGCTACGATCTGGCCAAGGTTGGCCGCTACAAGATCAACCGCAAGCTCGGCATCGACCGCTCCCTTGGTGACAAGGAAGCCTCAGTGCTGCACGTTGAAGACATCGTCGCCATGATCAAGTTCCTCGTTGCCCTGCACGCCGGTGAGAAGACCCTCACGGGTAAGCGCGACGGCCAGGACCACGAGCTCCGTGTGGAGATCGATGACATCGACCACTTCGGCAACCGCCGTATCCGCGCCGTCGGCGAGCTCATCGAGAACCAGGTCCGCACCGGCCTGTCCCGGATGGAGCGCGTTGTCCGCGAACGGATGACGACCCAGGACGTCGAGGCCATCACGCCGCAGACCCTGATCAACATCCGTCCCGTTGTGGCAGCAATCAAGGAGTTCTTCGGAACCTCCCAGCTGTCCCAGTTTATGGACCAGAACAACCCGCTCTCGGGCCTGACCCACAAGCGCCGCCTGTCCGCACTTGGCCCGGGCGGTCTGTCCCGTGACCGTGCAGGCATGGAAGTCCGAGACGTTCACCCGTCCCACTACGGACGTATGTGCCCCATCGAAACTCCTGAAGGCCCGAACATCGGCCTGATCGGTTCGCTGGCGTCCTACGGGCGGATCAACCCGTTCGGATTCATCGAAACCCCGTACCGCCTCGTGGCTGAAGGGGTCGTCTCCGACGAGGTCGAGTACCTCACGGCCGATGACGAAGCTGAAGTCCTGATTGCACAGGCCAACGCTCCGCTCGATCAGAACAAGAAGTTCGCCGAGGATACCGTCCTCGTGCGTGCCCGTGGTGGTGGAGGCGAGCCCGTGCTGGTTCCCGCCGCCGAGGTCGAGTTCATGGACGTCTCCCCGCGCCAGATGGTGTCAGTGGCTACCGCCCTGATCCCGTTCCTCGAGCATGACGATGCCAACCGCGCACTCATGGGTGCCAACATGCAGCGCCAGGCCGTGCCGCTGGTCCGTTCCGAGGCGCCGTTCGTCGGCACCGGCATGGAGCGTGCCGCAGCCGTCGACGCCGGTGACGTCACCATCGCGAAGAAGGCAGGTGTGGTGACCGAGGTCTCCGCTGAGCTGGTCATCGTGTTGAACGACGACGGTACGGAAACCAACTACCGCATCAACAAGTTCGCCCGCTCCAACCAGGGCAACTGCTACAACAACCGCGTTCTGGTGAACGAAGGCCAGCGCCTGGAGGTCGGCGGCATCATCGCTGACGGCCCGGCAACGGACCAGGGCGAACTGGCCCTCGGTAAGAACCTGCTCGTGGCATTTATGTCATGGGAAGGCCACAACTTCGAGGATGCCATCATCCTGTCCCAGCGGATCGTGGCTGAGGACGTTCTTTCCTCCATCCACATCGAGGAGCACGAGATCGATGCCCGCGACACCAAGCTTGGTGCCGAGGAAATCACCCGTGACATCCCCAACGTGTCCGAGGAAGTCCTGGCCGGCCTGGACGAGCGCGGCATCATCCACATCGGTGCCGAGGTTGAAGCAGGCGACATCCTGGTCGGAAAGGTCACCCCGAAGGGCGAGACCGAGCTGACCCCGGAAGAGCGCCTGCTGCGCGCCATCTTCGGTGAGAAGTCCCGCGAAGTGCGTGACACCTCCCTGAAGGTTCCGCACGGTGAGTCGGGCACCGTCATCGGTGTCCGCGTCTTCGACCGCGACAACGACGACGAGCTGCCCCCGGGCGTCAACCAGCTGGTCCGGGTGTACGTCGCTGCCAAGCGCAAGATCACCGACGGCGACAAGCTCGCCGGCCGTCACGGCAACAAGGGTGTTATCTCCAAGATCCTTCCGATCGAGGACATGCCCTTCCTTGCCGACGGTACCCCCGTTGATATTGTCCTGAACCCGCTGGGTGTTCCGGGCCGTATGAACGTCGGCCAGGTGCTGGAAACGCACCTCGGCTGGGTTGCCAAGACCGGCTGGAAGATCGAAGGCGAGCCCGAGTGGGTCAAGCAGCTGCCGAACCTGCCGCGCGAGAGTGGCCAGACCACTGTCGCTACGCCGGTCTTCGACGGTGCGCGTGAAGAGGAAATCACCGGTCTCCTCGACTCCACCAACGTCACCCGCGACGGCGTCCGCCTGATCAACTCCTCAGGCAAAACCCGCCTCTTCGACGGCCGCTCCGGCGAGCCGTTCCCGGATCCGATCTCGGTCGGCTACATGTACATCCTGAAACTCCACCACCTGGTGGACGACAAGATCCACGCGCGCTCCACCGGCCCGTACTCCATGATCACGCAGCAGCCGCTGGGTGGTAAGGCACAGTTCGGTGGCCAGCGCTTCGGTGAAATGGAAGTGTGGGCGCTCGAAGCTTACGGTGCCGCTTACACGCTCCAGGAACTCCTCACGATCAAGTCGGATGATATCCACGGTCGTGTGAAGGTCTACGAAGCCATCGTCAAGGGCGAGAACATCCCCGAGCCGGGCGTTCCTGAGTCCTTCAAGGTCTTGATCAAGGAAATGCAGTCGCTGTGCCTGAACGTGGAAGTTCTTTCCACGGACGGAACCACAATTGAAATGCGTGACTCTGATGACGCAGTCTTCACGGCTGCGGAAGAACTGGGCATCGATCTGTCTCGTGCAGAGCCCAGTTCCGTAGAAGAGGTTTAGCAGGCGTCCGACGGCGGGTGGTCACCATCCGCCGTCGGCACCTCCCTCTTCCCGTAACCCAAGACTTCAGAATTTAGAGAACAAGAGAGAACAGGGACCATATGTCCAGCGAATCCTCCTTCGGCCTCATGCAGATCGGCCTCGCCACCGCGGAAGACATCCGTGGCTGGTCTTACGGCGAGGTTAAGAAGCCGGAAACCATCAACTACCGCACGCTCAAGCCTGAGAAGGACGGCCTCTTCTGCGAGAAGATCTTCGGCCCGTCCCGCGACTGGGAGTGCTACTGCGGTAAGTACAAGCGCGTGCGCTTCAAGGGCATCATCTGCGAGCGGTGTGGCGTTGAAGTCACCCGCGCCAAGGTGCGCCGTGAGCGTATGGGCCACATCGAGCTGGCCGCCCCGGTCACGCACATCTGGTACTTCAAGGGTGTTCCGTCCCGTCTGGGCTACCTCCTTGACCTGGCACCGAAGGACCTCGAAAAGGTCATCTACTTCGCCGCCTACATGATCACGAGCGTCGACGCCGACAGCCGCCACGAAGAACTGCCCAACCTCCAGGTTGAGCACGACATCGAGAAGAAGCAGCTGATCGACAACCGCGACTCCGACATCGCCACGATCGCCCGCGACCTCGAGAACGAGCTTGCCCGTCTCGAAGGCGAAGGCGCCAAGGCTGCCGACAAGAAGAAGGCCCGCGACTCCGCCGACCGCCAGATGGCTAACGTCCGCAAGCGCGCGGATGCTGAAATCGAGCGCCTCGAGCAGGTCTGGGACCGGTTCAAGAACCTCAAGGTCGCCGACCTCGAAGGTGACGAGGGCCTGTACCGCGAACTGCGCGACCGCTACGGCATGTACTTCGAAGGCTCCATGGGTGCCGAGGCGATCAAGAAGCGTCTTGAGAACTTCGACATGCAGGCCGAGTCGGACATGCTCCGGGACATCATTGCCAACGGCAAGGGCCAGCGCAAGACCCGCGCCCTGAAGCGGCTCAAGGTGGTCAACGCCTTCCTGACGACCAACAACAGCCCGCTCGGCATGGTGCTGGACGCGGTCCCGGTGATCCCGCCGGAACTGCGCCCGATGGTCCAGCTGGACGGTGGCCGTTTCGCGACCTCCG
Source organism: Arthrobacter sp. H16F315 (assembly GCF_024124825.1). Classification (GTDB taxonomy): domain Bacteria; phylum Actinomycetota; class Actinomycetes; order Actinomycetales; family Micrococcaceae; genus Arthrobacter. Next base: position 1,664,915 of record NZ_JAMXSS010000002.1, read on the forward strand.
ACCTCAACGACCTCTACCGCCGCGTGATCAACCGCAACAACCGGCTCAAGCGCCTGCTTGATCTGGGTGCTCCGGAGATCATCGTCAACAACGAGAAGCGGATGCTTCAGGAAGCCGTTGACAGCCTCTTCGACAACGGCCGCCGCGGCCGTCCGGTCACCGGACCGGGCAACCGTCCGCTGAAGTCCCTGTCCGACATGCTCAAGGGCAAGCAGGGCCGGTTCCGCCAGAACCTCCTCGGCAAGCGCGTTGACTACTCCGGCCGTTCGGTCATCGTGGTTGGCCCGCAGCTGAAGCTGCACCAGTGTGGTCTGCCGAAGCAGATGGCCCTGGAGCTCTTCAAGCCGTTCGTGATGAAGCGCCTGGTTGACCTCAACCACGCCCAGAACATCAAGTCGGCCAAGCGGATGGTCGAGCGTTACCGCCCGCAGGTCTGGGATGTCCTCGAAGAGATCATCACCGAGCACCCCGTGCTGCTGAACCGTGCACCCACCCTGCACCGTCTCGGCATCCAGGCGTTCGAACCGCAGCTTGTTGAAGGCAAGGCGATCCAGCTCCACCCGCTGGTTTGCGGCGCCTTCAACGCCGACTTCGACGGCGACCAGATGGCAGTTCACCTGCCGCTGAGCCCCGAAGCCCAGGCCGAGGCGCGCATCCTGATGCTGTCCTCGAACAACATCCTGAAGCCGTCCGACGGCCGCCCGGTGACCCTTCCTTCGCAGGATATGATCATCGGCCTCTACCACCTGACCACCAAGCGTGTCGGTTCAGCTGGCGAAGGCCGGATCTTCTCCTCGGTTTCGGAAGCCATCATGGCCTACGACCTGCACGAGCTGCACCTGAACTCCCAGGTCAAGATCCGACTGGAGGGCTTTGTCCCTTACGCCGGCTGGGAAGCTCCGGAAGGCTACGAGCCGGGTCAGACCGTGCTCGTCCAGACCTCGCTGGGCCAGGTGCTCTTCAACGAGACCCTGCCCGAGGACTACCCCTGGGTTGAGAACGTTGCGGACAAGGGCGAACTGTCCACGATCGTCAACGATCTCGCCGAGCGCTACCCGAAGGTGATTACGGCGGCAACGCTGGATAACCTGAAGGACGCCGGTTTCTACTGGGCCACCCGGTCCGGCGTTACCGTCGCCATCTCCGACATCGAGGTACCCAAGGACAAGCCGCGGATCCTCGCCGGTTACGAGACCATGGCTGCCAAGATCCAGGGACAGTACGACAAGGGCCTGATCGACGACGACGAGCGTCGCCAGGAACTGATCGAGATCTGGAACAAGGCAACCAACGAAATCGCCCAGGCGATGCGTGACAGCCTGTCGCCGATGAACACCATCAACCGCATGGTCTCCTCGGGCGCACGTGGTAACTGGATGCAGGTTCGCCAGATCGCGGGTATCCGTGGCCTGGTGGCTAACCCTAAGGGCGAGATCATCCCGCGTCCGATCAAGTCCTCCTACCGCGAGGGCCTGTCGGTGCTGGAATACTTCATCGCCACGCACGGTGCCCGTAAGGGCCTGGCCGATACCGCACTGCGTACCGCCAACTCGGGTTACCTGACCCGTCGCCTGGTGGACGTATCGCAGGACGTTATCGTTCGGGAAGAAGACTGCGGCACCGAGCGCGGCCTGATGACCGCCATTGCCGTGGCTGACGCCAACGGTGAGCTGGTCCTGGACGAGAACGTCGAGAACAGCGCGTACGCCCGGACCCTGGCCGTGGATGTCGTTGACTCCAAGGGCAAGGTTCTGGCAGCGGGCGGCACCGACTGCGGCGACGTTGTTATTGCCGAACTGTTCGCCGCCGGCATCACCGAGGTCAAGGTCCGCTCCGTACTCACCTGTGAGTCCAGCGTCGGCACCTGCGCCCTGTGCTACGGCCGTTCGCTAGCCACTGGTAAGACCGTCGACATCGGAGAGGCAGTGGGCATCATCGCCGCACAGTCCATCGGTGAGCCGGGTACCCAGCTGACGATGCGTACGTTCCACACCGGTGGTGCTGTCTCCTCCAGCGGCGGCGACGACATCACCCAGGGTCTGCCCCGTATCCAGGAGCTCTTTGAAGCGCGTACTCCGAAGGGTGTCGCGCCGATTGCTGAAGCAGCCGGCCGGATCACCATCGAAGAGTCCGAGCGCCAGATGCGCCTGGTCATCACCCCGGATGACGGATCCGAAGAGATCGCTTACCCGGTGCTGCGCCGTTCACGTCTTCTCATCGAAGACGGCGATCACGTCAGCGTCGGCCAGAAGCTCATCAACGGTCCGGTCGACCCCAAGCAGGTTCTGCGCATCATGGGCCCCCGGGCCGCGCAGAAGTTCCTGGTGGACGAAGTCCAGGGCGTGTACCGCAGCCAGGGCATCGGTATCCACGACAAGCACGTCGAGGTTATCGTCCGCCAGATGCTGCGCCGCGTCACTGTCATCGAGTCCGGCGAATCGGACCTGCTGCCCGGCGAACTCGCCGAGCGCAGCCGCTTCGAAGATGCCAACCGCCGTGTTGTGTCCGAGGGCAAGACGCCGGCTTCCGGCCGTCCCGAGCTGATGGGCATCACCAAGGCGTCCCTGGCGACCGAGTCCTGGCTGTCCGCAGCTTCCTTCCAGGAAACCACCCGCGTCCTGACGCAGGCGGCCATGGAAGGCAAGAGCGATCCGCTGCTCGGCCTGAAGGAAAACGTCATCATCGGTAAGCTCATCCCGGCCGGCACGGGTCTCCCGCGCTACACCGAGGTCACGGTGGAGCCCACTGAAGAAGCAAAGGCCAATCTGTTTACCGGCCCCAGCGCGTTCAGTGACTTCTCCTACGATTCCCTGGGCGGCGACGGAGCTCCTGAGTTCCACGCCATCCCGCTGGATGACTACGACCTGGGCAGCGACTTCCGCTAAGCCGCGAGTTCGACGTCGGGCCCCGTCACCGCTCCGCCTAACAGCGGAGCGGAGGCGGGCCTTTCCGTTGGCTGGGTTCGATTAAGGGCTGGCAGCGGGCCGTGTTAGACTTGAAACTAATTGTTATTGTGGCAGTGGATGAGTGCGCCGGTTATAGCTGAAAGGCTGGACCAGGACGACGTTTCCGGTTTGCAGGGTTCTTGTGCAACGTATGCCACATTTTCGCATGCCTAGGGGCAAAGGTGGACATTAGTCCGCGGATCCCGGCGTGCGGTCCGACTATTAAGGCTTCGCCTCAGCTGCTCTGGAGAGAACTTCAAAGCTCGAGCGGCGGGGCGCAGCGACAAGAGAGCGGCCGCCAACGGCCGCTCCGGATAAAACGGAGAACACGAGAGTGCCTACGATTAACCAGCTGGTCCGCAAGGGCCGCACGCCTAAGGTCAAGAAGACCAAGGCCCCCGCGCTTAACGGCAGCCCGATGCGCCGCGGTGTTTGCACCCGCGTCTACACAACAACCCCGAAGAAGCCGAACTCGGCTCTGCGTAAGGTTGCACGTGTCCGCCTCAACGGTGGCGTTGAAGTTACCGCCTACATCCCCGGCGTGGGCCACAACCTGCAGGAGCACTCCATTGTGCTCGTCCGTGGTGGTCGCGTTAAGGACCTTCCGGGTGTCCGCTACAAGATCGTCCGTGGTGCCCTCGATACCCAGGGTGTCAAGAACCGTAAGCAGGCTCGTAGCCGCTACGGCGCAAAGATGGAGAAGAAGTAATATGCCTCGCAAGGGTCCGGCCCCCAAGCGGCCGCTAGTTCTAGATCCCGTTTACGGCTCCCCGCTGGTCACCCAGCTGATCAACAAGGTGCTCGTTGATGGCAAGAAGTCCACCGCAGAGCGTATCGTTTACGGTGCACTCGAAGGTGCTCGTGCCAAGTCCGGCGGCGACCCGGTTGCAGCCCTCAAGAAGGCCATGGAGAACGTCAAGCCTTCCCTCGAGGTCCGCTCCCGCCGCGTCGGTGGCGCTACCTACCAGGTTCCGGTTGAGGTCAAGCCGGGCCGCTCCACCGCCCTCGCCCTGCGCTGGCTGGTTGGGTACTCCAAGGCCCGCCGCGAGAAGACGATGACCGAGCGCCTCCAGAACGAGATTCTGGATGCCTCCAACGGTCTCGGTGCCGCTGTGAAGCGCCGCGAAGACACCCACAAGATGGCCGAGTCCAACAAGGCCTTCGCACACTACCGCTGGTAATACTTCCCGGACGCCGCCGGCTCAACCGAGCCGGCGGCGGACGTGCAGTCCATCCGAAAGGGAGACACCGTGGCACAGGACGTGCTTACTGACCTTAGCAAGGTCCGCAATATCGGCATTATGGCCCACATTGATGCCGGCAAGACCACTACTACCGAGCGCATCCTGTTCTACACAGGTGTGAACCACAAAATCGGCGAAACGCACGACGGCGCTTCGACGACTGACTGGATGGAACAGGAAAAGGAACGCGGCATTACCATCACGTCTGCCGCCGTGACCTGCTTCTGGGAAAACAACCAGATCAACATCATTGACACCCCCGGGCACGTTGACTTCACTGTTGAGGTGGAGCGCTCCTTGCGCGTCCTCGACGGTGCCGTTGCCGTGTTCGATGGCAAGGAAGGTGTGGAGCCGCAGTCTGAGACTGTCTGGCGCCAGGCGGACAAGTACAACGTCCCGCGCATCTGCTTCGTCAACAAGATGGACAAGCTCGGTGCTGATTTCTACTTCACCGTAGATACCATCATCAGCCGCCTCGGCGCCAAGCCGCTGGTTATGCAGCTGCCGATCGGCGCCGAGAACGACTTCGTCGGCGTCGTCGACCTGCTCTACATGCGCGCACTGGTGTGGCCCGGCGACTCCAAGGGTGACGTCACCATGGGTGCCAAGTACGAGATCCGCGAGATCCCGGCGGACCTCCAGGAAAAGGCCGAGGAGTACCGCGCAACGCTCGTTGAGACCGTAGCGGAGTCCTCCGAAGAGCTGATGGAGAAGTACCTCGAAGGTGAAGAAATCACCACCGATGAACTCAAGGCCGGCATCCGAAAGATGACGATCAACTCCGAGCTGTACCCGGTCTTCTGCGGCTCCGCGTTCAAGAACCGCGGCGTCCAGCCGATGCTCGATGCCGTGGTGGACTACCTGCCGAACCCGCTCGACGTCCCGCCGATGATCGGTCACGATCCCCGCGACGAAGAGAAGGAACTGACGCGCAAACCGTCTTCCGAGGAGCCGTTCTCGGCTCTGGCGTTCAAGATCGCCACGCACCCGTTCTTCGGTCAGCTCACCTTCATTCGCGTGTACTCCGGTCACGTGGAGGCAGGCTCCCAGGTGGTCAACTCCACCAAGGGCAAGAAGGAGCGCATCGGCAAGCTGTTCCAGATGCACGCCAACAAGGAAATGCCCGTTGAGGGCGCTACCGCCGGCCACATCTACGCAGCGATCGGTCTGAAGGACACCACCACGGGCGACACCCTGTGTGATTCTTCGAACCAGATCGTCCTGGAGTCCATGAGCTTCCCGGAGCCCGTGATCTCTGTCGCGATCGAGCCGAACACCAAGGGCGACCAGGAGAAGCTTTCCACGGCCATCCAGAAGCTCTCCGCTGAGGACCCGACCTTCCAGGTCTCCCTCAACGAGGACACGGGCCAGACCATCATCGCCGGCATGGGCGAACTCCACCTGGATATCCTGGTGGACCGCATGCGCCGCGAATTCAAGGTCGAGGCGAACGTGGGCAAGCCCCAGGTCGCTTACCGCGAAACCATCAAGCGTGCTGTGGAGCGTCACGACTACACACACAAGAAGCAGACCGGTGGTTCGGGCCAGTTCGCTAAGATCCAGATTGCGATCGAGCCGCTGGACACGTCCGAGGGCGAGATGTACGAGTTCTCGAACAAGGTCACCGGCGGCCGCATTCCGCGCGAATACATTCCCTCGGTTGACGCTGGCATCCAGTCTGCGCTGAACGACGGCGTCCTGGCCGGCTACCCGGTTGTCGGCATCAAGGCCACGCTGATTGACGGCGCGTACCACGACGTTGACTCCTCGGAAATGGCGTTCAAGATCGCCGGGCGGATGGCTTTCAAGGAAGCTGCACGCAAGGCGAACCCCGTTCTGCTCGAACCGCTGATGGATGTAGAGGTCCGCACCCCTGAGGAATACATGGGTGAAGTTATCGGTGACCTCAACTCCCGCCGCGGCCAGATGCAGTCCATGGAAGACGCGCAGGGTGTCAAGGTCATCCGCGCGCACGTCCCGCTGTCCGGCATGTTCGGCTACATCGGTGACCTGCGCTCGAAGACCCAGGGCCGTGCTGTGTACTCCATGACGTTCAACAGCTACGCCGAGGTCCCGAAGGCAGTCGCCGACGAGATCATCCAGAAGAACCGCGGCGAGTAGCCTCCGAGGCTTCCGCAGCAACAAACTCGGGTGCGTTTCCGGTTCCGGAAATTCACCTGGTGCAGGTGGCCGGCTTCGGCCCGCCGGACCGGCCACCAGCACCGACAGGCTCAAGGGACTAGTATTAGTTCCTGAATCTGCAATTTCATCAATCCAAAGCCCCCCAAGTAGACTTACTGAAGTTTCGCCGCGACAAGCGCGGTCGAAGGGTAAGTCATTTGAAAACGTTCTAGGAGGAACCTGTGGCAAAGGCAAAGTTCGAGCGGACTAAGCCGCACGTTAACATCGGCACCATTGGTCACGTTGACCACGGTAAGACGACGTTGACGGCCGCGATTTCCAAGGTGCTGTACGACAAGTACCCGACTCTCAACGAGCAGCGCGACTTCGCGTCCATTGACTCTGCTCCCGAAGAGCGTCAGCGCGGCATTACCATCAACATCTCCCACGTTGAGTACCAGACCGAGAAGCGCCACTACGCACACGTAGACGCTCCGGGTCACGCTGACTACATCAAGAACATGATCACCGGTGCCGCACAGATGGACGGTGCGATCCTTGTGGTTGCCGCCACTGACGGCCCGATGGCTCAGACCCGCGAGCACGTTCTGCTGGCCCGCCAGGTTGGCGTTCCCTACCTGCTGGTCGCGCTGAACAAGTCGGACATGGTCGATGACGAAGAGCTCCTCGACCTCGTCGAAATGGAAGTTCGCGAGCTGCTTTCGGCTCAGGGCTTCGATGGCGACAACGCCCCGGTTGTGCGCGTTTCCGGTCTGAAGGCCCTCGAAGGCGACCCGGTTTGGGTCAAGTCCGTCGAGGACCTTATGGAAGCTGTCGACGAGTCCGTTCCGGACCCCGTCCGTGACCGTGACAAGCCGTTCCTGATGCCGATCGAAGATGTCTTCACGATCACCGGCCGTGGCACCGTTGTTACGGGCCGCGCCGAGCGTGGAACCCTCGCCATCAACTCCGAGGTCGAGATCGTCGGCATCCGCCCGGTCCAGAAGACCACGGTGACCGGTATCGAGATGTTCCACAAGCAGCTCGACGAAGCATGGGCCGGCGAGAACTGTGGCCTCCTGCTTCGCGGTCTGAAGCGTGACGATGTTGAGCGTGGCCAGGTTGTCGTCAAGCCGGGTTCCATCACCCCGCACACCGACTTCGAGGCTAACGTCTACATCCTCTCCAAGGACGAAGGCGGGCGTCACAACCCGTTCTACTCCAACTACCGCCCGCAGTTCTACTTCCGCACCACGGACGTAACCGGCGTCATCACCCTGCCGGAAGGCACGGAAATGGTTATGCCCGGCGACAACACTGAAATGAGCGTTGCGCTCATCCAGCCCATCGCCATGGAAGACGGCCTCGGCTTCGCTATCCGCGAAGGCGGCCGCACCGTTGGTTCGGGACGCGTTACCAAGATCCTCAAGTAATACTTGCTGATCCGAGTTAGTCGCTGACCGGTCCGGCCGCCTGACGGCCGCCGTGAAGCAAGGAACAGCCCCGCTGCAGTGCAGCGGGGCTGTTCCTTTAAGGTCCTGCTACCGTTGCAGGTGAAGAGAGGAGTCCGGCATGGGATGGATCATTTTCCTCGTGGTTGTCCTCGCTGTCGTCGCGGGCGGCTTGTGGGCCAAGAGGTACTTCCGGCACGAAATCGAGCGGGCGAAGCGGATCGACCGCGCCAACAAGCGCCAGTAGCCGCACCGGTGGGCTAGGCCTCGGATCGACTTTTCCGGGCCCGGCTTAGTGCCTGATACCAGTAGAACGAGTCCTTGGGCGTGCGCTCCTGGGTGTCAAAATCCACGTGGATCAGGCCGAAGCGCTGGGAGTAGCCGGCGGCCCATTCAAAGTTGTCCATCAGGGTCCACACGTAGTAGCCAAGCAGCTCAACGTCCTCGGCGACGCCGCCAGGGGCGGTGGCATCCAGGGCATGGCCCAGATGGGCCGCGATGTACGCGATCCGGTCCGCATCCGCTATGGCGCCGGAGACGTGGTCGGGCTCCGGAAAGCTGGCGCCGCTTTCGGTGATATACAGCGGGGGCAGCGCTGCTCCATAGCGGTCTTTCAGCTCACGGAGCAGCAGGCCCAGGTGCTTTGGTGCCACCGGCCAGCCAAAGCCCGTGGTCGGGTACTCCGGGAATGCCACCAGGTGGAAGGGCATCTTCAGCATGGCTTCCACGTTGCCCGCAGGGGTGTCGCCTTGGCCGCGTCCGGTCGCGACCTTCACCGGATAGTAATAGTTCAGCCCGTAAAAATCGAGGGGCTGGTGGATTGTCCGGAGGTCTTCGTCGGAGGCATTGCCGAGTGCGCGGAACCAGGGCCTCGCGATCAGCGGGACCTTCGGGTACCGCCCCAGGAGGATCGGATCCGCATAGACCCGGTTAAGCACCAGGTCGAAGATGTCGGCAAGCATCCGGTCCGTGACCGACCGGCCGGCTGGCCGCACCGGGGAGTGCAGGTTGGTGACACCCACGGAGCCGGCGACTCCCTCGGCCCGCAGCGCCTGCACGGCGAGGCCGTGGCCCAGGAGCTGGTGGTGGACGGCGGGCAGGGAGTCGAAGAGCAGCTCCCGGCCGGGCGCGTGCACCCCCAGGGCGTAGCCGTTGAGCGTCACGGATGCCGGTTCGTTCAGCGTTACCCACTGTGTTACACGATCACCGAACCGGCGGCCGGCGGCCGCACTGTACTCCGCGAAGCGCTCCGCTGTGGAACGGTTCAGCCAGCCGCCCCGGTGTTCGAGCGGCAGCGGGGTGTCCCAATGGTACAAGGTCGCCATCGGAGCGATGCCGGCCGCGAGCAGCTGGTCAATCAGCCGGTCGTAAAAGTCCAGCCCCTCGGTGTTGAACGGCCCGGACCCCTCCGGCTGGATGCGGGGCCAGGAGAGCGAGAAGCGGTAGGAGTCGACGCCGAGGGTGCGCATCAGCTCGACGTCTTCGGGAGTGCGGTTGTAGTGGTCGCAGGCGACGGCGGGGGAGTGGCCGTCCCGGATGCTGCCGGGTTTCTGAACGAAGGCGTCCCAGCCGGAGGGGCCGCGGCCGCCGGCGTCCAGCGAACCTTCGATCTGGAAGGCGGCCGAGGCAACGCCCAACAGGAAATCCGGGCTCAAGCGGTCGGCAAGAGCCTGCAGCGCCACAGCATCCTGCACGGTCATCTGCCCATCATCCCCACGCTGCCGGCTGAAGGCAATGAGTGTCCATCCGTTCCGCCGTCGGCCGGGCTGGAAGACTGCCGCCGGCGCGGTGCCCGGACCGCCCGCTGCGGCTGCCGATTCGCTTCTGCCCATAAATTCCGGCATACTAGATGAGTTGTTCAAGCGCTCTTTCGCGTCCCGATCCGGATAATGCCGGGTGTCAGGGTCCAAGTAGGAGACCAAACATAACCCACTCCCCATGGAACTGCGGATGTGTATGCGTGAAAAGCGCGACACGCCCGACCGCGGGGGTCGGTTACGCCGGCAGGTTGAGGAACCCGGATTTGTCCGGATTCAGCTTGTGCGGCGGGTGGTAGTTACGACTTCAATTGCCTCGGCAGCCACATGCAACACGCAAGTAAACAGAGCAGCCCTCACTGGAGCAGCACTAACTGAAAGAGAGTCAGGCGACATGGCGGGACAAAAAATCCGCATCCGGCTGAAGTCATACGACCACGAGGTCATTGACGTTTCAGCACGGAAGATCGTTGAGACGGTCACGCGCGCAGGCGCCACGGTAGTAGGCCCTGTGCCGCTGCCGACGGAGAAGAACATCTACTGCGTCATCCGCTCTCCGCACAAGTACAAGGACAGCCGTGAGCACTTCGAAATGCGTACTCACAAGCGTCTGATCGACATCATCGACCCCACGCCCAAGGCTGTTGATTCGCTTATGCGTCTCGACCTGCCGGCCGACGTGAACATCGAAATCAAGCTCTAGGGAGGTGCTGAGAGACTATGACCGCAACCCGTAACGTAAAGGGCCTGCTGGGCACGAAGCTCGGCATGACCCAGGTCTGGGACGAGAACAACAAGCTCATCCCCGTCACTGTGGTCCAGGCTGACTCCAACGTCATCACGCAGCTGCGCAATGCAGACACTGATGGCTATGTCGCCGTTCAGATCGGCTACGGCCAGATCGATCCCCGCAAGGTCACCAAGCCGCTGGCTGGTCACTTTGAAAAGGCAGGCGTCACGCCTCGCCGCCACGTCGTCGAACTGCGCACTGCAGATGCTGACTCTTACGAGCTGGGCCAGGAGCTCTCCGTAGAGCTCTTCGAAGCCGGCCAGAAGATCGACGTCGTTGGCACCACCAAGGGTAAGGGCTTCGCCGGTGTAATGAAGCGTCACGGCTTCCACGGCGTTGGAGCTTCCCACGGTGCACACAAGAACCACCGTAAGCCCGGTTCCATCGGTGGCGCATCCACCCCGAGCCGCGTCTTCAAGGGCATGAAAATGGCCGGCCGCATGGGCGCCGTTCGTCACACCACGCTGAACCTCACGGTCCACGCGGTTGACGTCGAGAAGTCGCTGCTCCTGATCAAGGGCGCCGTCCCCGGCGCCCGCGGCCAGGTCGTACTCGTACGCACCGCCGTGAAGGGAGCCTAGTTCAATGACTAGCACTGTCAAGGTTGACCTGCCTGCAGAGATCTTCGACGTACAGACCAACGTGCCGTTGCTGCACCAGGTCGTCGTTGCCCAGCTCGCTGCTGCTCGCCAGGGTACCCACAAGACCAAGACCCGCGCCGAGGTTTCCGGTGCAGGTCGCAAGCCGTTCAAGCAGAAGGGCACCGGCCGCGCCCGTCAGGGTTCAATCCGTGCTCCTCACATGACCGGTGGTGGCGTTGTCCACGGCCCCACGCCGCGTGACTACAGCCAGCGCACCCCCAAGAAGATGATTGCTGCTGCACTGCGCGGCGCTCTCTCTGACCGCGCCCGTAACGGCCGCATCCACGTTGTCGCTGAACTGGTAGCCGGCACCAAGCCGTCCTCCAGCGCAGCACTGGCAACCCTGCGAGGTGTCTCCGAGCGTAAGAACCTGCTCGTTGTCATCGAGCGCGCCAACGACGTTGCTGCACTCTCCGTGCGTAACCTCACGGATGTTCACGTTCTGTACGCAGACCAGCTGAACACCTACGACGTTCTCGTCTCCGATGACGTTGTCTTCACCAAGGCTGCCTACGAAGCATTCGTTGCTGACCGGGCAGTGGCAAAGAACCAGGAGGATGCCAAGTGAGTGCAGCCACCCTCAAGGATCCGCGCGACGTTGTGCTTGCACCCGTCGTCTCGGAAAAGAGCTACGGCCTGATCGATGAGGGCAAGTACACCTTCCTGGTGGACCCCCGCTCGAACAAGACCGAGATCAAGCTGGCCGTGGAGAAAATCTTCTCCGTCAAGGTCGACTCGATCAACACCATCAACCGTGCCGGTAAGCGCAAGCGCACCAAATTCGGATGGGGTACCCGCAAGAACACCAAGCGTGCAATTGTGAGCCTCAAAGAAGGCACTATCGACATCTTCGGCGGTCCGCTCTCGTAGCGGAGACCACTTTAACGAGGAAATAAATTATGGGAATCCGTAAATATAAGCCGACTACCCCGGGCCGTCGCGGCTCGAGCGTAGCGGACTTCACTGAAATCACGCGGTCGACGCCGGAAAAGTCGTTGGTACGTCCCCTCCCGAAAAAGGGTGGCCGTAACAACACCGGTAAGATCACGACCCGTCACAAGGGTGGTGGACACAAGCGCCAGTACCGTCTGATCGACTTCCGTCGCCACGACAAAGACGGCGTCAACGCCCGCGTTGCCGAAATCGAGTACGATCCGAACCGCACGGCTCGCATCGCACTCCTCCACTACGTTGATGGCACCAAGCGTTACATCATCGCCCCGAACAAGCTGTCCCAGGGTGACACGGTGGAAGCAGGTGCCGATGCTGATATCAAGCCCGGCAACAACCTTCCGCTGCGCAACATCCCGGTAGGTACCGTAATCCACGCAGTTGAACTGCGTCCGGGTGGCGGCGCCAAGATGGGCCGCTCTGCCGGCGCATCGATCCAGCTCGTGGCAAAGGAAGGCCGCTTCGCCCAGCTGCGTCTGCCTTCCGGCGAAATCCGCAACGTTGACGTGCGCTGCCGCGCAACCGTCGGCGAGGTCGGCAACGCCGAGCAGTCGAACATCAACTGGGGTAAGGCCGGCCGTATGCGCTGGAAGGGCGTTCGCCCGACCGTCCGTGGTGTCGCCATGAACCCGGTTGACCACCCCCATGGTGGTGGCGAGGGTAAGACGTCCGGTGGACGTCACCCCGTCAACCCGAACGGTAAGCGCGAAGGCCGCACCCGCCGTCCCAACAAAGAGAGCGACAAGCTTATTGTTCGTCGCCGTCGTACTGGCAAGAACAAGCGATAGGAGCCTGGACACATGCCACGCAGCCTGAAAAAAGGTCCTTTCGTTGACCAGCACCTCTTTGTAAAGGTAGCCAGGGAAAACGAAAAGGGCACCAAGAACGTCATCAAGACCTGGTCCCGCCGTTCGATGATCGTCCCCGACATGCTCGGTCACACGATCGCCGTACATGACGGACGCAAGCACATCCCCGTGTTTGTCACTGAGTCGATGGTCGGGCACAAGCTCGGCGAATTCGCTCCCACGCGGACATTCCGCGGCCATGTCAAGGACGACCGTAAGGGCAAGCGCCGCTAGGCGCCTGCACTTACGTCAAAGACGAGAGAAGGAAAGCAATGGAAGCCAAGGCAATTGCGCGTCACATCCGCGTAACGCCTATGAAGGCCCGGCGCGTCGTCAACCTTGTTCGTGGTAAGCAAGCGAATGAGGCTCTGGCAATTCTGAAGTTTGCCCCGCAGGCAGCTTCGGAGCCGGTATTCAAGGTAGTTCAGTCGGCAATCTCCAACGCCCGGGTCCTCGCGGACCGCGACGGCGTGGCGTTTGACGAGGGTGACCTCATCATCAGCGAAATGTATGTTGATGAAGGCCCGACCATGAAGCGGTTTCAGCCGCGAGCCCAGGGTCGTGCATTTCAGATTAAGAAGCGCACGAGCCACATCACCGTGGTAGTCGCTACCCCGGAGAAAGAGGAGGCTCGCTAAGTGGGACAGAAAGTTAACCCGCACGGGTTCCGACTCGGCATCACCACCGATCACGTATCGCACTGGTTTGCTGACAGCACCAAGCCCGGCCAGCGGTACAAGGACTTCGTTCGCGAAGACATCCGGATCCGCCAGCTTATGTCCACGGGCATGGAGCGCGCCGGTATCGCCAAGGTTGAAATCGAGCGCACCCGCGACCGTGTCCGTGTGGATATCCACACTGCACGTCCGGGCATCGTTATCGGCCGCCGCGGTGCAGAAGCAGACCGCATCCGCGGCGAGCTCGAAAAGCTCACCGGCAAGCAGGTTCAGCTGAACATCCTCGAGGTCAAGAACCCCGAGATGGAAGCCCAGCTTGTTGCCCAGGGCGTTGCTGAGCAGCTGACTTCCCGCGTGGCTTTCCGCCGTGCGATGAAGAAGGCCATGCAGTCCGCACAGCGTGCCGGTGCCAAGGGCATCCGGATCGCTTGCTCGGGTCGACTGGGCGGCGCAGAAATGTCCCGCTCGGAGTTCTACCGCGAAGGCCGGGTGCCCCTGCACACCCTCCGCGCGAACATCGACTACGGCTTCTACGAGGCCAAGACCACCTTCGGCCGTATCGGCGTGAAGGTCTGGATCTACAAGGGTGACGTCACCGCCAAGGAACTGGCTCAGCAGGCTGCTGCTGCTCCGTCCCGCGGCCGTGGTGCCAGCGATCGTCCGGGCCGCCCGGGTGGCGCTGACCGTGGTGACCGCCGTCGTCGTAACGATCGCCCGGCTGAGGCTGCACCCGCTGCTGCCGAAGCTCCGGCTGTTGAAGCCGGAGCCGCAGGCACGGCGCAGTCAGTAGAAGGAGGACAGGCTTAAATGCTTATCCCACGTCGAGTCAAGCACCGTAAGCAGCACCACCCGGGTCGTTCCGGCGCTGCAACGGGCGGCACGAAGGTCTCTTTCGGTGAGTGGGGTATCCAGGCTCTGAGCCCGGCATACGTCACCAACCGTCAGATCGAGTCTGCCCGTATCGCGATGACCCGCCACATCAAGCGTGGCGGCAAGGTCTGGATCAACATCTACCCGGACCGTCCGCTGACGAAGAAGCCGGCCGAAACCCGTATGGGTTCCGGTAAGGGTTCTCCGGAATGGTGGGTCTCAAACGTCAAGCCGGGCCGGGTTCTCTTTGAGATCTCCGGAGTCGATGAAGAAACGGCCCGCGAGGCACTGCGCCTGGCGATCCACAAACTCCCGTTGAAGGCACGCATTCTGCGTCGCGAAGGTGGTGAATAGAAATGTCAGTAGGATCCAAAGAACTTGCATCCGCACAGCTGGACGGTTTCGACAACGAGCGACTCGTTGAGGAACTCCGTAAGGCCAAGGAAGAGCTGTTCAACCTGCGTTTCCAGTCCGCCACCGGTCAGCTGGAGAACCACGGTCGGCTGCGCGCGGTAAAGAAGGACATCGCCCGCATCTACACCGTTCTCCGTGAGCGCGAGCTGGGCATTCGTGCCGAGGTTGCCGCACCGGTTGTGGAAGCCAAGGAAGAAAAGAAGTCCAAGAAAGCTGCAACCAAGAAGGCCGACAAGGCTGAAACGGTTGAGACTGAGGAGGACACCAAGTGAGTGAAAAGGACGAGAACGTGACGGAAACTGTTTCCGGCGCAGCTACGGCTGACGAGCGCGGTGACCGTAAGACGAAGCGCGGCTACGTGGTCTCGGACAAGATGGAAAAGACCATCGTTGTCCAGGTCGAGGACCGTGTGAAGCACGCCCTCTATGGCAAGGTCCTTCGCCGCAACACGAAGATCAAGGCTCACGACGAAGAGAACAGCGCCGGCATCGGCGACCTCGTTCTCCTCGCCGAGACCCGCCCGCTCTCCGCTACCAAGCGGTGGCGTCTGGTGGAGATCCTCGAGAAGGCCAAGTAACACCTGCAGCCTCGCTGTGAGTCGAGAAACCCCCGTTCCCTTCTGGGCGCGGGGGTTTCTCCGTTTCCCGCCGGCGTCGCTGCCGTGATATGGGGATACGCCCGAAACGTGCTAAGATTTTGAGTTTGTATGGCGCCCTCTGTGCGCTGTCATCAACCTCGTAAACAAGCGTGCCACGGCATAGTGCCCCCTTCTGCCCCGACCCGTCGGGATTCATTAGGGAAGCAAATGTTTTTGGCACGGGAGTTTAGGCCTGGTCTGGCAAAATCCAGGCAGGTCAAGAGACACCCCGATCAACCGTTCCGCAAGGCTCATTCCGTAGGAAGACTTTCGGTCTGAGAACCCGCGCGACGCAAGGAGTAAATAGTGATTCAGCAGGAGTCGCGACTCAAGGTCGCCGACAACACGGGTGCTAAGGAAATCCTTACCATTCGCGTTCTCGGTGGATCTGGCCGTCGCTACGCAGGCATTGGCGACGTAATCGTCGCTACCGTCAAGGACGCAATTCCGGGCGGCAACGTAAAGAAGGGCGACGTCGTCAAGGCTGTCATCGTCCGTACCAAGAAGGAACGCCGCCGTGCGGATGGTTCCTATATCAAGTTTGACGAGAACGCAGCTGTGATCCTGAAGGCTGACGGTGACCCCCGCGGTACCCGCATCTTCGGACCGGTTGGTCGTGAACTTCGCGATAAGAAGTTCATGAAGATCGTTTCTCTGGCTCCGGAGGTGCTTTAGTCCATGGCTAAGATCAAAAAGGGCGACCTGGTTCAGGTCATCACCGGCGCCAAGGCTGAGCGCGGCGGTGACAAGGGCAAGCAGGGCAAGGTTCTGCGCGTATACCCCGAGTCCAACCGCGTGTTGGTCGAAGGTATCAACCGCGTAACCAAGCACACCAAGGTCGGTCAGTCGCAGCGCGGCACCAAGACCGGTGGCATCGAAGTCGTCGAGGCTACGATCCACATCTCCAACGTGGCACTGGTTGACCCGTCCACCAAAAAGCCCACCCGCGTCGGTTTCCGCACCGAGACCGTTGAGCGCGATGGCGTGAAGCGCGAAGTGCGTGTCCGCGTGGCCAAGAGCTCAGGGAAGGACATCTAATGACTGAGACTCTCGAGACTCCGGCAAGCAAGATCGTTCCTCGTCTGAAGACCAAGTACGCGGATTCCATCAAGAGCACGCTCGTTGAGGAATTCAAGTACGAGAACGTCAACCAGGTTCCCCGTCTGGTGAAGGTCGTTGTGAACATGGGTGTTGGAGATGCCGCCAAGGACTCCAAGCTGATCGACGGCGCTGTCCGCGATCTGACCCTGATCACCGGCCAGAAGCCGCAGGTAACCAAAGCCCGCAAGTCGATCGCACAGTTCAAGCTGCGCGAAGGCATGCCGATCGGTGCACACGCAACTCTGCGTGGAGACCGTATGTGGGAATTCCTGGACCGTCTGGTCACGCTGGCTCTGCCGCGTATCCGCGACTTCCGGGGCCTCAGCGGCAAGCAGTTCGACGGCAACGGCAACTACACCTTCGGTCTGACCGAGCAGGTTATGTTCCACGAGATCGACCAGGATTCCATCGACCGCGTTCGCGGCATGGACATCACCGTCGTGACCACTGCCAAGACCGACAACGAAGGCCGCTCGCTGCTCAAGGCGCTTGGCTTCCCGTTCAAGACCGAAGATTAATCTAGCTACGTAAAGGTCCGTCCGCGCTGGTCCCGAACTTGTTCGGCAGCCCAGCACGGTGGAAACCGTTATGAGGAAGGGCAAGAGCCCACCATGACAATGACAGATCCCGTCGCAGACATGCTTACGCGTCTGCGCAACGCAAACTCGGCATACCACGAATCCGTGTCTATGCCGTACAGCAAGCTCAAGGCACGCGTTGCCGACATCCTGAAGGCCGAAGGTTACATCGCCTCCTGGAAAGAAGAAGACGCGGAGGTTGGCAAGAAGCTGACCCTCGAGCTCAAGTTCGGTCCGAACCGCGAGCGTTCAATCGCTGGCGTTCGTCGTATTTCCAAGCCGGGACTGCGCGTTTACGCAAAGTCCACCAACCTGCCGCACGTGCTCGGTGGCCTGGGTGTCGCAATCCTGTCCACCTCTTCCGGCCTCTTGACTGACAAGCAGGCCGGCAAGAAGGGCGTGGGCGGCGAAGTCCTCGCTTACGTCTGGTAACGGGAAAGGAAGAGAATAATGTCACGTATTGGACGTCTCCCCATCACCGTTCCTGCCGGCGTTGAGGTCAAGGTTGACGGCTCTGTCGTCAGCGTCAAGGGTTCCAAAGGCGAGCTGAGCCACACTGTGGCCAGCCCGATCGAGGTTTCCCTGGAAGATGGCACCCTGACCGTCGCCCGCCCGAACGATGAGCGCGCCTCACGTTCGCTGCACGGCCTGACCCGCACCCTGATCGCCAACATGATCCAGGGTGTCACCGCAGGCTACGAGAAGAAGCTTGAAATTGTCGGTACCGGTTACCGCGTTCAGGCAAAGGGAACTGACCTGGAGTTCGCTCTGGGCTACAGCCACCCGGTTAACATCACGGCACCGAACGGCATCACCTTTGCAGTAGAGACCCCGACCAAGCTCTCTGTTTCAGGTATCTCCAAGCAGCAGGTCGGCGAGGTTGCTGCCAACATTCGCAAGCTGCGGAAGCCGGACCCCTACAAGGGCAAGGGCATCCGCTACGCAGGCGAAGTCATCCGCCGCAAGGTCGGAAAGGCTGGTAAGTAACCATGGCGATCGCAATTAACAAGAAGCGTACGAACAAGAGCAAGTCTGCCCAGCGCAGCCGTCGCCAGCTTCGTATCCGCAAGCGCATTTCCGGAACGGCTGTACGTCCTCGTCTGGTCGTGAACCGTTCCGCACGCCACGTATTCGTCCAGGTTGTTGATGACAGCAAGGGCCTGACCGTAGCGAGCGCCTCCACTTTGGAAGCCGACCTTCGTGCATTCGACGGTGACAAGACTGCCAAGGCCAAGCGCGTTGGCGAGCTCGTCGCCGAGCGTGCCAAGGCTGCCGGTATCGAAGCAGTTGTCTTCGACCGCGGTGGTAACAAGTACCACGGCCGGATCGCCGCCGTCGCTGACGGCGCACGTGAAGGTGGGCTGGCACTGTGACCGAAAATAACGAAAAGGACATTCAGGTGACTGAAGCTGTAGCTGCTCCGGCAACTGAGACCGCTGCGCCTGCTGCTGCCGCTGACGGCGCCCGTGGTGGCGCTCGTCGTGGCGAGCGTGGCGACCGCGGCCAGGGCCGTGGCGACCGTGGTGGCCGTGGTGGCCGCGATGGTGGCCGTGAAGCCGAAAAGAGCCAGTTCGTAGAGCGCGTCGTAACCATCAACCGTGTTTCCAAGGTCGTCAAGGGTGGTCGTCGCTTCAGCTTCACCGCCCTCGTCGTCGTCGGTGACGGCAACGGTATGGTCGGCGTTGGCTACGGCAAGGCTAAGGAAGTTCCTGCCGCCATCGCAAAGGGCGTCGAAGAAGCAAAGAAGTCCTTCTTCCGCGTCCCCCGCATCGGCAGCACCATCCCGCACCGTGTTCAGGGTGAAGCCGCTGCAGGCGTTGTTATGCTGCGTCCGGCTTCCGCCGGTACCGGTGTGATCGCCGGCGGTCCGGTCCGTGCAGTACTGGAGTGCGTGGGCATCCACGACATCCTCTCCAAGTCGCTCGGATCTTCCAACGCCATCAACATCGTGCACGCGACCGTTGACGCGCTGAAGCGCCTCGAAGAGCCGGCAGCAGTGGCAGCACGCCGCGGCCTCCCGCTCGACGAGATCGCTCCGCCGGCAATGGTGAAGGCGCTTTTGAACCAGAAGGCAGGTGTCTGAGTCTTGGCTAAGAACGTGCTTGTCTCCGACGCACAGTTGGAGATCACTCAGATCAAGTCCGCCATTGGCGGCAAGCAGAACCAGCGCGACACCCTTCGGTCACTCGGCCTGAAGCGGATCGGACACACCGTTGTCCGCACCGCCGACGCCGTGACCGTCGGAATGCTCAACACGGTTCCGCACCTGGTAAAGGTAGAGGAGGCGAAGTAAATGGCAGAGAAGAACACCGCCGAAAAGGCACAGGGCGCCGCTGCTGAGAAGCAGAACGCACTGAAGGTTCACCACCTGCGTCCCGCCCCGGGTGCCAAGACCGCCAAGACCCGTGTTGGTCGTGGCGAAGGTTCCAAGGGTAAGACCGCTGGTCGCGGTACCAAGGGTACGAAGGCCCGCTACCAGATCAAGGCTGGCTTTGCCGGCGGCCAGTTGCCGCTGCACATGCGCCTGCCGAAGCTGCGCGGTTTCAAGAACCCGTTCCGGGTTGAGTTCCAGGTAGTAAACCTGGACAAGCTCAACGAGCTGTTCCCGGAAGGTGGCGCAGTGACCGTGGAGAACCTGGTCGAAAAGGGTGCGGTTCGCAAGAACCAGCCCGTCAAGGTGCTGGGCACCGGCGACATCACCGTCAAGGTTGACGTCACCGTGCACGCATTCTCGGCCAGCGCCGCAGAAAAGATTGCCGCAGCAGGCGGAAGCACCACCGCCCTCTAAGGAGGCGGCGGGGCAGTTGCCCGTTGTGAAAACTCCCGGTAGCCGGGGCTTCGGCCCCGGATGCCGGGAGTTTTTCTCGTTTCCCGGTCCGGCGATTGTTCGCAGGGCGCGTCCACCCGTTAGACTCGGTTGTTGGGTTTATTTGACCTGCCTCACACGACTTTACTTAATACTCAGGAGGACGCTTGCTTAGCGCATTTGGCCGGGCCTTTCGCACGCCTGATCTGCGACGCAAGTTGTTGTTCACGCTGGGAATCATCACCATCTTCCGCTTGGGTGCCTTTGTCCCCTCGCCCGGTGTGAGCTACCAGAATGTCCAGCAATGCTTGCAGAACGGTCAGACCTCGGGCGGTATCTACCAGCTCGTCAACCTGTTTAGCGGCGGTGCGCTGCTGCAGGTGTCCGTCTTCGCCCTGGGCATCATGCCCTACATCACGGCCAGTATCATCGTCCAGCTGCTCCGGGTGGTTATTCCCCGGTTCCAGATGTTGTACGAAGAAGGTGCCTCCGGCCAATCGAAGCTCACGCAGTACACGCGTTACCTCACGATTGCGCTGGGCCTGTTGAATGCCACGACCCTGGTGTCGTTGGCCCGCTCCGGCCAACTGCTGCCCAACTGCCAGCTGCCGATCATCCCGGACACCGGCATTGTGACCACCATCCTGATCATCATCACGCTCACGGCCGGCACCGGACTGATCATGTGGATGGGCGAGCTTGTGACCGAAAAGGGTGTTGGCAACGGCATGTCGCTGCTCATCTTCACCTCGATTGTCTCCAGCTTCCCCGGTTCCCTGGGTGCCATCTGGACCTCCAAGGGTCCGGGCACCTTCTTCCTGGTCCTGGTCATCGGATTGCTGACGGTGGCCGCCGTGGTCTTTGTGGAGCAGTCCCAGCGCCGCATCCCGGTGCAGTACGCCAAGCGCATGATCGGCCGCCGCACCGTGGGCGGGACCAGTACCTACATCCCGATCAAGGTGAACATGGCCGGCGTCGTTCCCGTCATCTTCGCTTCGTCGATGCTGTACCTGCCGGGCCTGATCTCGCAGTTCAACCAGCCCAAGCCCGGCGAGCAGCTGGCCCCCTGGGTGGAGTGGATCAACAACAACCTGGTCCGTGGTGACCACCCCGTCTACATGGCGCTCTATTTCGCCATGATTGTGTTCTTCACTTACTTCTATGTTGCGATCACTTTCAACCCTGAAGAAGTATCTGAGAACATGAAGAAGTACGGCGGCTTCATTCCGGGTATCCGTGCCGGCAAGCCGACTGCAGATTACCTGCAGTACGTGCTTGCCAGGATCACGCTTCCCGGTGCCATTTACCTCGCTTTTGTGGCACTTATCCCGCTGGTCGCCCTGGTCCTGATCAACGCCAACCAGAACTTCCCGTTCGGTGGTACGTCGATCCTGATTATGGTCGGCGTCGGGTTGGAGACCGTCAAGCAGATTGACGCGCAGCTACAGCAGCGTCACTACGAAGGGCTTTTGCGATGACGAGAATGTTGATTATCGGACCTCCCGGATCCGGCAAGGGTACGCAGGCGGAACGCATTTCTGAGCGCCTCGGCGTTATTGCGATCTCCACGGGAGATATCTTCCGCGCCAACGTCAAGGGTGAGACGCCGTTGGGCATCGAAGCCAAGAAGTACATGGACGCCGGTGACTTTGTCCCGGACAGCGTCACCAACAAGATGGTTCGCGACCGGCTGCAGGAGGGCGACGTCGGGAACGGCTTCCTCCTCGACGGCTACCCGCGGACCACCGCGCAGGTCGACTACCTCGACGGGATCCTCGCCGAAGGGGACCAGAAGCTCGACGTCGTCCTGCAGCTGACGGCCGACGACGAGGAACTTGTCACCCGCCTGCTGGGCCGCGCCAGGGAAACCGGACGCTCCGACGACAACGAAGCCGTCATCCGGCACCGCCTCGACCTGTACCACGGCCAGACGGAAGCAGTCGTCGCCAAGTACGCCGAGCGTGGCATCCTGACCCGTGTTGATGGCATTGGCGGCATCGACGAGGTCACCGACCGTGTGATGGAAGCGATCAAAGAGGCCCAGTCGGCCTGACCGGATCATGAACCTTGAGGCCCCTCCCGGAAACCGGGAGGGGCCTCAGCCATTTGGCCATCCGCCCATCGGGGCGGCCGGCCCCACCGAAAGGAAGTTCCGGATGGCATTCGGCCAGCCACGCATCGAATACAAGACCAACGCCCAGATGCGTTCCATGCACCAGGCCGGGCTCGTCCTCAGCCGGGCCCTTGACGCCGCGACAGCGGCGGCCGCCCCGGGGAAGACCACCAAAGACCTTGACGCCGTGTTCGCCGCCGTCCTCAAGGACGCTGGTGCCACATCGAATTTCCTCGGATACCACGGGTTCCCCGCCACCATCTGCACCTCGGTCAACGAGGAAGTAGTGCACGGCATCCCCGGCGGCCGCGTCCTGGCGGACGGGGATATCCTCTCGATCGACGGCGGCGCGATCCTGGACGGGTGGCACTCGGACTCCGCGCGAACCGTTATCGTGGGCACGGCCGATCCTGAGGACCAGAGGCTCTCCGACGTCACCGAGAGCGCAATGTGGCATGGGATTGCCGCCCTCGCGACCGGGAAGTTCGTCGGCGATATCGGCAACGCCGTCGACGATTACGTTTCCTCCGTGCCCGGCAAGGCCTTGGGCATCCTCGAGGACTATGTGGGCCACGGCATCGGTTCCGAAATGCATATGGCCCCGGACGTACCGAACTTCCGCACCACTCACCGCGGACCGAAGATCCGTCCCGGGCTGTGCCTGGCCATCGAACCCATGCTGGTCCGGGGCAGCATCGAAACCGCTATCCTGGACGACGATTGGACAGTCGTGACCACCGACGGCAAACGGTCCTGCCAGTGGGAACATTCCGTTGCGGTCCACGAGAAGGGCATCTGGGTTCTGTCCGCGCCGGACGGGGAGCCGCGAAGCTGGCACCGCTCGGCGTCGTGCCCGTCCCGATTCCCTAAGCCCGCTTAACCAAGTAGCTCGCAGTTGTGGCCGTTATGAGTGCTCAAAACGACCACAACTGCGAGCCAGTTGGGTGGGGGAGGGACTTAGCTCTTGAGTTTAGGCTTCACGTCCTTGGTGTAGATCCCTTCCAGGGTGCTTTTGAGTGCCGTCATGGTCGCCTGGACGTCGCCCTGCTGGGTGAGGATCGCCGCGGCGGACTTGGCCATTTCCTGGTCGGCGCCGGGCAGGAACACCCGCGCGTTGTCCTGCACGCGGGTCACGGCAAGCTGGTCCATGGCTGTCTTGATCTGCGGGGTGGCGGCCAGCACAGAGGTCATGTCCGCCGACGTCCGGGTGGGCATGTAGCCGGTGGCCGCGGAGAAGTCTGCCGTGTTTTCCGGTTCCGTAATGAACTTCAGGAACATGGCTGCTGCGAGCTGGACCTCCTTGCTGACGCCGCTGGGGATGCCCAATCCCGCACCGCCGGTGGGGCACACGGGGCTCTCGTTCTTGGGTCCGCCCGGGAGGTAGCCGACGCCGACATTAAACTTCGCGGACTTCAGGACCCCCAGCAGCGAACCCGTTGAGGAGATCGTTGATGAGGTAATGCCCGCGGCGAAGTCGTCGGCAGCTTCCTTGGAGGAGACGCCTGCCCACTTGTCCTTGAAGATGGAGTCCTGGGCCCACTGCAACGCGGCGACCGACTCGGCGGAATCGCAGTTGAAGGTCCATCCGTTGGACCAGCTGCCGCCCCAACCCCACAGGTTGTTTTGCAGTGTCCAGCCTGCGTACCCAGCCAGGGCCGGGTAAATGTAGGCATACTGGGCGCCGGAGCTGGCCTGCAGCTTAGGGGCCCACTCGGCAAATTCCTGCCAAGTCTTCGGCGCGCGGTCCGGCAGCCCGGCTGCCTTGAAGTGGTCCTTGTTGTAGTAGAACAGCGGGGTGGAGCGGCCGTAGGGGAGCGCCCACTGCTTGTCCTCGTACTGGTAGTCGGCGACCAGGGACTTCTGGAAATCCCCCACCTTGATCTCCAGCTGCTTGACCAGGCTGTCCAACGGGATGATGTTGCCGTTGGTGTAGTAGCGGAACCACCAGACGTCGGAGAGCACCACAAGGCCCGGGAGGCCTGACTTGGCGGCCTGGGATGTTTGGAACTTCTGTGCGATTTCCTCGTAGTTCGCGCCGGCGGTGACCAGGTTGACTTTGATCTCCGGGAATTTGGCCTGGAACTTATCGATCATGGCTTTTTCCACGTCCTGGGACTTGCCCGGGTGGTTGGTCCAGAAATCGATCGAAGCTGCCGGCTTGACGCCGTTGAAGTCGATATCGGCGGCGGTGGTTGCCGCCGCAGTGCCGCCGGTGGACGGGCCGCCGCAGGCAGACAGCGCAGCGGCGCCGGCGCCTGCGCCGGCCAGTCCCAGGAAGTGCCTTCGGCCAAGATTCGATGCCATGGTGGATCCTCTCGATGATGCTGACTCGTTGAACGGTGTAGACGTTGTGGGCAGGGGAACTTTCGAGCGCTGTGTCATCCGGTGACGCTGCCCTGGGTGAGGCCGGCGACGATATAGCGCTGCAGGGCGGCGAAGACCAAGAGGATGGGCACGATGACCAGCACGGCGCCGGCCATCAGGATGCCCCAGCCGGAGCCGTTGCCTTCCGAGTTCTGCAACAGCGTCAGGCCGACGGGCAGGGTCATGGTTTCCGGCCGGTCGGTGATGATAAGGGGCCAGATGTAGTCGTTCCATTCGCTCACCACTGTGACCAGGGCGACGGTGGCGATGGAGGGGCCGGAGACCGGGACAACGACCTGCCACAGCCGGCGCCAGTGGCCCGCGCCGTCGATCTCGGCAGCCTCCAGGATGGAGCCGGGCAGCGTCATAAAATGCTGGCGCAGCAGGAAGGTGCCGAAGGCGGTGCCGAGTCCGGGCAGGATGATGCCCCACAGCGTGTTCTTTCCGCCCATGCCCGCGATCAGGATGTAGTTGGGCAGGATCGAAACCTGCGGCGGCACCATCAGCGCGACCAGGACAAGAATGAAAATGACGTTCTTGAAGGGAAAGCGCACAAAAACCAGGGCGTAGGCGGTCAGGATGGCCAGGATCACCTTCACGGTGGCGCCCACTGTAGTGACGATCAGGCTGTTCAGGAAGAACTTGGCAAACGGGACAGTGGTCATCGCAACGCGGTAGTTGTCCAGGTTTACGCTCTCCGGCAGGATCTTCAAGTCCATGGTGACGATCTCGCCGGGCTGCTTCAAGGAGCTGAGCACCATCCAGACCAGCGGCAGGACAACCACGAGGGTGGCGAGGATGAGGGGGACATAGCCGCCGGCGATTGTCTGGACCAGGTTGGCGCGGGAAAACGGCCGCTGGCGCTGCACCGGAGCCTCGGTGCCGGAGGCGGCTCCGGCCGTGGGATCGGGATTCACGGGCGAGAGTGTGCTCACGAGTAGTGCACCTTCCGTTCGACGAACCGCACCTGCAGCACGGTGATGATGAGCAGGATGACAAAGAGGATCACGGAGATTGAGGCGGAGTAGCCGGCCCGGTTGAAGGCGCCGAAAGCCTGCAGGTATGCCTCGTAAATCAGGGTGCTGGTGCCGTTGCCCAGCGGGGTCATGATCCGGATCAGGTCGAAGGCCTGCAGGGAGCTGAGCATTGTGGTGATCAGCAGGAAGAAGGTTGTGGGAGAGAGCAGCGGAACAGACATGCTCACGAAGCGGCGGAAACCGCTGGCGCCGTCCAGGGAGGCGGCCTCCATCACGTCCTGGGGGAGCGACTGCAACCCGGCGAGGTAGACGACGGCGCAGTAGCCGAGGTTTTTCCAGACATAGACGATGATGACCATCACCAGGGACAGTTGCGGGTCGTTGATCCACTGGGGGCTCTGCTGGCCGAAGCCTCGCAGCAGCCAGGCGAGCACGCCGTAGCCGGGATCAAAGATGAACAGCCAGACCAGCCCAACGCCCACACCGCTGAGCACGTAGGGGGCAAAGACGGCGGACCGGGCGAAGGTGGTTCCGCGGACTTTGGAGTTCAATGCGAGGGCTACCAGCAAACCGAGGACCATGGAGCCGCCAACGGTGATAACGGTGAAGACGGCGGTGGTCCCCAGGACCTTGGCGGCGTCGGCGCTGGTGAAGAAGTTGATGTAGTTGTCGAAGCCGACGACCGTGGCGGAAGCGGAGCCAAGGGTCCAGTCGAGCGTGGAGTAGTAGATGTTATTGATCAGCGGCAGGTAAGTGAACACCGCTATCAGTGCAAGGTTTGGCAGGGCCAGCGCCAGGAAGACCATAAAATCCCGGCGGGTCCGGTTGGACCAGCGTCCCCGGCGCGGGTCCGGTGTGACCGTCCGGGCGATAGCCGGAGGACTCTCGGTCAATTGTCGTGTCATAGGGGTCTCTAACGGATCCGGGCCTGCCGATGGCAGGCAAGTGGGCGGGGGATCAACAACACTTCACCACACAGGTGGCGGGCTGAATCCCGCACAGGGCCCCGCCAGGCCTTTGTTATGCCAGGCTTCCGTTTCCGTTTACCCGGTATTCGTGGCGGTATTACACAACGTTCGTTTGGGGCCGGCGAGGCCGCGGCGGCCGGCTTTGCGGCTGCCGGGAGCACAATAGGACCATGACAGCGATTACGGACGTGCCGGGAATCCGGGTGGGCCACGCGGAAAGAACGGCCGAAGGGTGGCTCAGCGGGGTGACGGTGGTGCTCCCTCCGGCCGGCACGGCGGGCTCCGTCGACGTCCGCGGCGGCGGCCCAGGAACGCATGAAACCGACGCGCTGGACCCCACAACCCTGACCCGCACCGTCGACGCCGTCGTACTCACCGGAGGCAGCGCCTACGGCCTGGCCGCCGCCCACGGGGCCCAACGCTGGTGCGAGGAGCACGGCCGCGGGTTCACCGTGCCCGGCGGACTGGTCCCGATCG
The DNA here is from genome assembly GCF_024124825.1 of Arthrobacter sp. H16F315. Classification (GTDB taxonomy): domain Bacteria; phylum Actinomycetota; class Actinomycetes; order Actinomycetales; family Micrococcaceae; genus Arthrobacter. The sequence continues at coordinate 1,691,645 of NZ_JAMXSS010000002.1, forward strand.
TGCCGGCGGCGGCGATCTTCGACCTTGGCCGCGGCGGCGACTTCGCTGCCCGCCCGGACGCCGCCATGGGCTACGCGGCCACAGCGGACGCGGCCGGCCGCCAGGAAGGGCACGCCGTCGAACGAGGCAACGTAGGCGCCGGCACCGGCGCCCTCATCGGCCGGGGACCTATAAGGGCGGCGTAGGCACAGCCTCGATCACGCTGGAGAACGGCGTCGTGGTCGGGGCCCTCGCCGTCGTTAACGCCCTGGGCCTGCCCTACGAGGGTTCCGGCGCGATCACTGATCGGCAAGCGACAGTCACGGCTGCGCCGCCGCTCAACACCACCCTTGTCGTTGTAGCCACCAATGCGGTCCTGGACAAGGCCGAATGCAAACGCACCGCTTCGGCGGCGCATGCCGGCCTGGCGCGGGCGCTGAATCCCAGCCACACCCTGGCCGACGGCGACACCGTGTTTTGCCTCGCCACCGGCGCCCTGCCGCTGGACCGCAGCAGCGAGGCGGCTCGGCAGGGGAGCCTGATCAGCCTGCAAAGTGCGGCTGCCGACGTCGTCCGCCTGGCGATCCTGGACGGGATCGCCACCGCGCGGGCCGTGAGCACTCCGGCGGGCCACTTTGGTGCATACGGACGCTGAGTGCGCTACGATTGCTGGATTTAACATTTTGGCGGCAATGCCGTAGTGTTGTCTGTTGGTTGTCTGCCCTGTTGTGCCCTTTTGTGGCCGGGAGGCATCAGCCAATCAATCAAAAACGTCCGTGGTCATTTCCGGTGCAACCGGAAGGGCTGCGGCAAACAACAGTTAGCGGAGGGTATGGCCAAGAAGGACGGGGTCATTGAGATCGAGGGCGTTGTGACTGAGGCGCTGCCTAACGCGATGTTTCGCGTTGAGCTCACCAACAAGCACGTCGTTCTGGCACACATCTCTGGAAAGATGCGCCAGCACTACATCAGGATTCTCCCTGAGGACCGGGTAGTGGTGGAGCTGAGCCCGTACGACCTGACACGTGGTCGTATCGTCTACCGCTACAAGTAAACACTGGACGGCCAAGGCAACAGCCGAAGGCCGGTCCAGCTGACCACTGCAACACGCAAAGGAACGCCATGAAGGTCAAGCCGAGCGTCAAGCAGATCTGCGAAAAGTGCAAAGTGATCCGCCGTAATGGCCGGGTCATGGTGATCTGCGAGAACCCGCGCCACAAGCAGCGCCAGGGCTAATTTCCCTTTCGGGAAATCCTGGGTTGCTAACCCACGCAAGTAAATAAAAGGCAGCACAAGCTGATCTGGGACGTATGGGCCCGGACAGCTAACCCCCGGTCGGAGGCTGGGGCCGCACGCACCGTGCGGGTGTACTGCCTACGACCTCCGGTTTATTCAAGGAGCACTGCCTCTATGGCTCGTCTCGCTGGCGTAGACATTCCCCGCGAAAAGCGGTTGGAAATTGCGCTTACTTACATCTACGGCGTGGGCAAGACCCGTGCACACGAAACCCTGGCTGCCACCGGCATCAGCGCGGACGTTCGGGTCAAGGACCTGTCCGACGCCGAGCTCGTCCAGCTGCGTGATTACATTGAAGGCAACTACAAGGTTGAGGGTGACCTTCGCCGCGAAGTAGCAGCAGATATCCGCCGCAAGGTGGAAATCGGCAGCTACGAAGGTATTCGCCATCGCAAGGGCCTGCCAGTGCGCGGACAGCGCACAAAGACGAACGCACGTACCCGCAAGGGCCCGAAGCGCACCGTCGCAGGCAAGAAGAAGACGCGCTAAACCGCTCGTCTTCCACCCGATAACTTTCTGTAGGAGAAAAAATGCCCCCGAAGACTCGTGGCGCGGTTCGCAAGCCGCGTAAGAAGGACAAGAAGAATATCGCGCTGGGCCAGGCGCACATCAAGAGCACCTTTAACAACACCATCGTTTCCATCACGGACCCGAACGGTGCTGTCATCTCCTGGGCTTCCTCCGGTGAGGTTGGCTTCAAGGGCTCACGTAAGTCCACCCCGTTCGCAGCCCAGATGGCCGCCGAAGCCGCCGCAAAGCGTGCACAGGAGCACGGTATGCGCAAGGTTGACGTATTCGTCAAGGGCCCGGGCTCGGGACGCGAAACGGCAATCCGTTCACTGCAGGCCGCTGGCCTTGAGGTTGGATCCATCCAGGATGTCACCCCCAGCGCCCACAACGGCTGCCGTCCGCCGAAGCGCCGCCGCGTCTAAGGCTTTCCAACGCACCGGTGCTTGCCCGGACCGTCAATGGTCCGGGCAAGCCCGGGCGCGTTAAGTCTTCAGACCGATCTTTCCACCACCTGTGTTGCGTCATATAGCGGATGCTCGCCGAAAGGAAACCTAAGTGCTCATTGCACAGCGCCCCACCCTCTCCGAAGAGGTAGTCTCCGACAACCGCTCCCGTTTCATCATTGAACCGCTGGAGCCTGGTTTTGGTTACACCCTCGGAAATTCCCTCCGCCGTACCCTGCTCTCCTCCATCCCCGGTGCCTCTGTCACGAGCATCCGGATCGATGGCGTGCTGCACGAGTTCACCACGGTTCCGGGTGTCAAGGAAGATGTCACCGAGATCATCCTTAACATCAAGAACCTCTCGGTCTCCTCCGAGCACGACGAGCCGGTTGTTGCTTACCTGCGCAAGCAGGGCCGGGAGTCGTCACGGCCGCGGACATCGCTCCGCCGGCCGGCGTCGAATTCCACAACCCGGATCTGCACATTGCCACACTGAACTCGAAGGGCAAGTTCGAACTCGAACTGACCATCGAGCGCGGCCGCGGCTACGTTTCGGCAGCTCAGAACAAGTCCGGCGACTCCGAGATTGGCCGCATCCCGGTCGACTCGATCTACTCGCCGGTGCTGAAGGTTACTTTCCGCGTGGAAGCTACCCGTGTTGAGCAGCGCACTGACTTCGACAAGCTGATTGTCGACGTCGAGACCAAGCAGGCCATCGCCCCGCGCGATGCGGTTGCTTCGGCAGGTACCACCCTGGTGGAACTGTTCGGTCTGGCCCGCGAGCTGAACACCGCAGCTGAAGGTATCGAGATTGGCCCGTCGCCGACGGATGCTGCGCTGGCAGCAGACATGGCCTTGCCGATCGAGGATCTGGACCTCACCGTCCGTTCCTACAACTGCCTCAAGCGTGAGGGCATCCACACCGTGGGTGAACTCGTTGCCCGCTCCGAGGCTGACCTGATGGACATCCGTAACTTCGGTGCGAAGTCCATTGATGAGGTCAAGGCAAAGCTTGTTGAACTGGGCCTGTCCCTCAAGGACTCCCCTCCCGGATTTGACCTCGCAGCACGCGCCGCAGCAATTGAAGAGGACGACGCCGCGTTCAGCGACGACGAGCTCTAACAAACAGATCTTGGCCTGCCGGCTGGATGCACCACGGTGCGCAGCCCAACGGCTTCCATATGAGGAGAAACTATTATGCCTACCCCCGCTAAGGGTCCGCGCCTCGGAGGCGGAGCAAGTCACGAGCGCCTGATGCTCGCGAACCTGTCCGCCGCACTGTTCGAGCACAAACGGATCACCACCACGGTGACCAAGGCCAAGCGACTGAAGCCGTACGCCGAGCGCCTGGTGACTTTCGCCAAGCGCGGCGACCTGGCTTCCCGCCGCCGTGTACTCGGCTTGATCAGCGACAAGGGCATCGTCCACGAGCTGTTCACCGACATTGCGCAGGCAGTGGAGAACCGCAACGGCGGATACACCCGCATCACCAAGATCGGCAACCGTAAGGGCGACAACGCTCCCATGGCTGTCATTGAACTGGTTCTCGAGCCGGTTTCCGCGAAGCAGGCAGTCGTAGCCGAGGCTACCTCCGCCGCCAAGCGCGACGCCGACAAGGCGGCCCCGGTTGCTGAGACCGACGCTGCCGAGACCGAAGAGGCTCCGGCCGCCGAGGTCACCGAGACCGAAGCAGTTGCTGCCGAAGAGGCTCCGGCCGCTGAGGAAGCCGCCGCAGAGTCCAAGGACGCGAAGTAATTCGCTGACTTCTTCGCCTAGACTTAAGTCTATGAACGACCAGAAACCCGTTGCCCCCGTCCGAGGGGGGCGGCGGGTTTTTGCGTATCCGGCTGGATCTTGCGTACGACGGCGGGCCCTTCAGCGGGTGGGCCGTCCAGCCCGGCCGGCGAACTGTCCAGGGCACGCTCGAGGACGCCATTGCGATGCTGATCCGCCGGCCCGTCAGGGTCACCGTCGCCGGGCGGACCGATGCCGGGGTGCACGCCCGCGGACAGGTCGTGCACGTTGACCTCAGTGCGGCAGAGTGGACGGGCCTGAACCGCGGCGTGGAACTGGACCCCGCAGTGGCCCTGCTCCGCCGCCTCCGCGGCTCCCTAAGCCGTGGTCTCGGCGACCTCACCGGCGCCATCGAGGTCCACAGGGTAGCCATCGCCCCGGAGGGCTTTGACGCCCGGTTCTCAGCGCTCTGGCGCCGCTACAGCTACCGGATTGCTGACGGGCCGGCGCTTTGGGATCCACTGGGGCGGACCTCCACCCTGTGGCACCCGGAACAGTTGAACGTCGGGTTGCTCAACGAGGGTGCCTCCCAGTTGCTGGGCCTGCAGGATTTCCGTTCGTACTGCAAACCGCGGCAGGGCGCCACCACCATCCGGGAGCTCCAGCGCTTCGAGTTCGCCCGCGGTGCCGACGGGGTATTAGTGGCCACGGTCCAGGCGGATGCGTTTTGCCACAACATGGTCCGCTCGTTGGTTGGATCAGCGCTGTTCGTGGGGGCCGGCATCGAGACGCCGGACTGGCTCTTCGAGCGGCTGATGGCCCGCCAGCGTGATGCCAAATCCGTGCTGGCTGCCCCGCATCCGCTGGTGCTGGAGGAAGTGGCCTATCCCTCAGCGAGCGGGTTGCTGGCTAGGGCCGAGTTGACCCGGGCGTTGCGCCGAGAGCAGCCCGCAGTGGATTAGAAGGCCGGCGGGGCGGCCTCGGCGGGCAGAACCATGGTGAAGGTGCTCCCGCAGCCCGGACGCGTCGTGCAGCTAAGGGAACCGCCGTGGCCCTCAATGATCGCCTTGGTGATGGACAGGCCCAGCCCGGCCCCGGGGATCGGGCCCTCACGAACCGCCGGGCTGCGGAAGAACCGAGTGAAGATCCGTTCGGCGTCGCTGGCGGTCATCCCCATTCCGGCATCCTCCACGTGCAGCAGCACCAGCCCCTCCGCCGTACTGGCGGAGACGTGGACGCTGCCGCCGCCGGGTGAGTACTTAATGGCATTGGAGACGAGGTTGTCCAGGGCCTGGCTGATCCGCAGCGGATCAACATCGGCCCAGAGCGGGTCTGGCAGGTCCATGGTCAGCAAGACCCGGGACGCGTGGGCGTGGGCTTGGGCCGAGCCGAGGCTCGCTTCCACAAGGCTGGTCAGGTCAGTCCGGCGCGGATGGACGTAGACGGTCGCGGTCGCGGACATCAACAGGTCCGAGACAAGGGCCAGCAGGCGCTCGGCGTTGCGTTGGGCCACTTCGACCCGCCGCACGGTGGTGGTGGAGAGCTCCGCGGAATCACCGAGGACCAAGTCCAGGTTGCCGATGATCGAGGTCAACGGGGTGCGGAACTCATGTGAGACGGTGGAGACGATGTCGTCCCTGACGGCGAGGGCCTCCACCAGTCCGGTGACCTCCGTGAACACCACGACGGAGCCGCAGAATCCGCCGTCGTCGTCCCTGAGCGGCCGCGCGCCAGTGGAGACCACGCGGCTGCCGGGGGCTTCGCCAAAGCGCACCAGGTAGTCCGCGAAACACTCGCCGGAGGCCGCCCGCCGCAGTGGCCGTCGTTCCGGGGCGAGGGGTGTCTCAGGGTCCTGCCCGGTGAGCAGCAGCCGTGACTCGTCCGTACCCTTCGCGGCGCCGGCAGGCATGGCGGATTCCTCCAACGCCGTTTGCCAGCTGTTGGTCAGCAGGCGCCCGCCCGCGGCGTTGACGGCGACGATGCCAACATCGACAGTGTCCAGGATGGTTTTGAGAAGCCGCTCGCGTGCCCTGCTGGCAGCGAGCAAGGCCTGCAGCTGGGTCTCCTTGGCTTCGATTCGCCGTTGCTCCTGGTGCACGCGCAGGCGGGCATATCGCAGGGCAACCGACACGGCAAGCGCCGTGCCCGGCAGGAGCAGGAGCACTGCGATCCGGTCCGGCAAGGCGGCGTTGGCCGGGATCCACGGCAGGACGGTCAGAAGCGGCCCGAAGAAGCTGATGGACAGGCAGGCCGCTGTGGGCAAGCCGGAGCTGGAGATCCAGACCACCGGCAGGATGGAAAGCACGCCGACGCTGGACAGGCCCCCGGGGCTGCCGCTGAACCCGATCGCGACGAGATCCAGAAGCGGGATCATCAGCGGGGCGAGCCGTCCGAGACGTTCCCACGGCACCACAACGCATGCCAGCAGGGCCACCGTGTGCAGTGCCACGGCGAAAAGAAACACCGGATCACTGAAGAGCACTTGCCAGCCGGCGGGTGATGCCAGGACGACGGCGACCATGGCCACCGCCAGCGGCAGCTGGCAGGCCAGCGACCGCACCCGGGGCCCCAAGGCACTGAAGTAGCCTTCCACCCTTTGGACCAGTTGCTGTACACTCACTGAAGCCTTACTCCTTCCTCGCTGCTCCAGTTTTACACCTCCTGTCACACAAGATTGACAGAAGGCTTCTCAATCTGGCTTCTGTTACTAAGCCGTCACTGTGCCGCAACCCGTTTTTTCCGGTCAGCATAGGTAGTCTGACAGTGCCGGGGGGAACAGGCAGGACAAACACTCCCGGCGCGTCCGCGTCGGAGAGTGGAGCAGGACCTGATGTGAGGGGGGCCATGACAGACCTTGGGATCGCTGTCGTCGTTGAGGATGACGACGACGTTCGGAACCTTCTCGAAGCCGTGCTGAGCCAGGCGGGTTTCGAGGTCCATTCGGCCGCCCGAGGGCGCGAGGGAGTGGATGTTGTGCGGCGCCTGGAAGCCAGCGTGGTCACTTTGGACCTGGGGTTGCCGGACATCGACGGCTTCGAAGTCCTCCGGCGAATACGAGAGTTCAGCGACGCCTACGTCATTATGCTGACGGCACGCACGGACGAACTCGATACCCTGACGGCACTGCATACCGGGGCCGACGATTTTATGACCAAACCGTTCCGGCCGCGCGAGCTCCGGGCCAGGGTTGCCGCGATGATGCGGAGGCCCCGGCAGGACACTTTCCGCGGAGTGTACCGGGGCACCGGCAGTGCGCACGCTGGCGCCCCGGTTATGCCGCAGGATTCCGTGCTCCGGCACAACGGTCTGGAACTTAACCCGGACAGCCGCACGGTGACCGTGGACGGCGCGGCCACCAGCCTGACCCGCAGCGAGTTCGATCTATTGCATGCCCTGCTCAAGGGAGCCGGGGCCGTCCGGTCCAAGTCTGAACTGGTCCGGGTGGTCCGGGGCGAGTACTACGCCGCGGACGCGTATATCGGTGAATCCGACGAACGGGCCGTTGAGGTCCACATTGGGAACCTTCGGCGGAAGCTGCGGGAGGACCCGCTGCACCCGCGTTGGCTCCAGACGATCCGTGGTGTGGGCTACCGGCTGGCACCCCAGCGGGACTAGCCGTCCCGGAGGTCGTAGTTTTTCCGCAACTCGCCGACGGTGTCGCTGCCACTGCGGGCAAGTTCGGCCAGGAGCGAAGTGGCCCGCGCCAGGTCTCCGCTCCGGATGAAGACCTCTAGTTCGCCGGCGAACTCGGCGAGCCTGACGCCGCCGACCATGGCTGAGGAGGTTTTCAGGCTTAGCGCGGCCTCCAGGGCTTCTGCCTGGTCCCCGCTGCCGAGCGCGGACGCGAGCCAGCTGTAGCGTTGTTCCCACATTCTGGCGTAGTCCCTGGCGAACCCCTTGGCTGCGGACGGGTTGTCCAGCTCGGTAGCCAGTGCCTGCAGCACTGCAGGGTCTACGAGCGGTGCCGGGCCGGACCATACCGGCCCGTCCGCGGCGGATGGCGCTTCGGGGGAGGCCGTCCTCGGCGGGCGGTTCTCCGGGGGACTTGAAAAGAGCATGTAATTACGCTACTTCCTGCTGTGGCCGGGGCCCTGAACTCCGGCCTATCCTGCGCAAATATTGTGGATTTTGCCTGAGCTGCGCGGGATCATCCTCAGCCGGGGATGCGGATCAGGCGCGAGTTCGGGTTGATCGCGTTGATTGCTGAGACGAAGATCGGTCCGAGTTCGGTTCCGTTCGCAGCGCAGAAGAAGAAGTCGCCGTCGGAATTCTCAACCGCCCGCAACGCCGTGGTGGAGCAGTCATTGTCCGCATCGCTGGGGTTCCCTTGGGAATCCGGGGATGCAGAGGCCGCAAGGACGTTGCGCACAAGCTCCCCGCCGCTGGCGCAGCGTGCGCTGGTTGCGTCCCCAAAAGCCACCGTGACGATCAGGACGCCTTGGGACTTAGTGTTGACTGCAACCTGCTTGAGGTTGTTGCAGGCGGTGGCCCCGTTAGTGCTGCCGATGTCCCCTGCCGTGTTCAAGGACGTTGTTCCTGCGGTGAGGTTTCCTTCGTTGGGCTGGCCGTCGGTTTCGAAGATGATGCCCTTGCGCGCCGGGGTGGAGCGCACCGGCAACGCGGCTAGGTTGTTCGGGGCCAGGCCGAGAACGTAGCGGGCGGCGGCCTTCAAGGGAGAGGCCAGATAGGTGCCTTGGCTCGACGCCGCGAGGCAGTTCAGCCCCTTGACCAGGGTGCTGCCTGAGTTGAGCGGCGGCGTAGCGCCAGCCGTGGCGGGGCTCAGAGCGTAATCGTTGGAGAACGGTACAGGGATCCACGGGCCGGTGTTGTCGGTCGACGGGGCCGTGATGCAGCTGCCGGGGGAAGCTTTGCTGCGGTGGATCGTTCCCAGCGCGACGTACTGTTGTTCCTTGGTCATGGTCAGCAGGGTGGTTTTGATCCCGGAGACCATCAGGTTCCGATCCGCGGTGCTCATACTGCCGGTGCGGTCCGCGACCAGGGCAATGTCCATCGGGTTGGGAGTCGACGCACCGCAGGATCCCCGGCAGGCGTCGGCGGAGAGCGAACCGGTGTTTCCGGTGCTGATGCCGATGACCGGGGCGAAGGCGAAGGGAACATTTTTGTCGTCGGTCACGGTGATCGTATTGCAGCTGCGGCCGGCTCCGGGGATGCACGGGATGGCGCAGATCTGCTCGTTGCACCTGGCCCCGGCCACCGTTCCGGCGTCGCACACGCTGGGAATCTGGGCGCTGAGCACTGTCCTGCCGGCCCCGGTCGATGCCAGGACGCACCAGAACGAGACCGCGGGATCCGCCTCCGGGTCGTTGGCCCGGGCGTAGTTCAGGGCGGCCACCCGGGCAGCGGCCGGGTCGTTCGGGAGCGAGTAGGCCCCGGCCAGTGCAGCGGCGTCCAGGGCGTTGCTTAGGTGCTGGCGTTCTTGGAGCAGCCGGCCGTAGTCGACGGCCATCGCCACGGACCCGAACAGTACGGGAATCAGCAGGGCGAAGATGACCATCGTGGCGCCGCGCTCCCGTCCGCCGGACTGATTCACCGGTGCCCCGGGATTGAGTTCCAGTGCGTCCCGGCGGCGCCGGAGCTGGGAGCCTGGCGTTGATTTCAGGCCGAACATGATCCTCCGTTCCAGTGCTGCGAGCCGGATGCCGAGGGGGCGGTGCCTTCCATCCGCATAACGGCTTTGGCTTCGAAAGTGCCAGCGAGTGCCCAAGCGAAGAACCCCGAGAGGGAGGACTGCGGGTAGCGCAGGCAGACGACCAGGGCTCCGGGGTTCCCGGCCGAGGTGTCCACGGCGAACTTGACCTGGAGCTTGCTGTTGTCCAGCAGGCCCCGCGCCCGGCTGGCTGAGGCAATCACGTCTCCTTGCGTGACGCCTTGGCGGGCAGCTTCCCTTGCCGCGCCTTGAAGATTGATGGTCTGCGCGAAGGCCGCGCCGTAGTCGATCACGCCGAAAACGAGGGAGAGCAGCAGCGGAACGATCAAGGCGAACTCCACTGCCGCCGCGCCACGCTGCCGCCCGTCCCCGTGCGGCGGGGTTCCTGGGCATCTCAACATCTGCTGCTCCTTAGGTCCAGAGGGGTGTCACGGGCTGCCGACTCGCACCGGCGACAGGGGACTTGCACTAGTAGGCACCCAGCAGGTTCTGCATCACACCTATGACTGCGGGTCCGATGATTACGACGAACAGCACTGGGAGGATGCAAAACATCAGGGGAACAGGACCTTGACCGGAAGTTTCATCGCCTTCGCCTCGGCACGCTGACGCCGCTTGACCCTCATCTGCTTCGCCTGGGTTCGAAGCACCACGGCCAGCGCTATGCCATACGTGTCCGCCTGCACCACGGAGCGCACGAAGCTGCGCACATCCGGTACGTCAGTCCTCTCGGCCAGGGCGAGGTACGCGTCCTTGCGGCTTCGGCCGAGCTGTATGTCCTGGAGCGTGCGGACAAGCTCTTCTGCCAGCGGGCCCCTGCCGTTGTGGCCTGACCTTGCCAAAGCCACTTCGAAGCCCAGCCCCGCCTCAACCGAAATCAGCATCTGGTCGAGGGTATTGGGCAGCTCCAGTTCGATGGCCTTCTGTCGCTCCGCCCCGCGGCCGTGGATCAGGATGTCCGGGACGAAATACGCGAGCACCGGCAGGAGGACGGCGAAAAGCACTATGGTGCCTGGTTGCGGTTTAGCCGCTAGCAGCATGCTGAAGAAGGCCGCTGCGAGGGCAAGGGCAGGCTTGGCTATCAAGAGGCGTTCGAGGGGCATTGTCGCAGGGCGGCCGGCCCTGGCCAGGAGCTTATCCAGCCATCCTGCGTAGCCCCGGGGTGTCATCCGGACCCCGAGGCCCGTCGGCCCGCGGTACCCTGCCACCGGCGTACGTTCGTCCGTTACGCGATCTCCCCGGCCGAGGTTGGTCCGGACCGCTGCCAAGCCTCCGCGGTCGAGGGAGATGAGAGACCACACCATCCCGGAAACCGGGACGACGATGAGTCCTACCATTAGCCAGACCATTGCACTCACTGCGACCTCCTAGAATTTGATCTTGACGACGCGGCTGAGCCACCAGGACCCCAGCGCCAACAGCACTGCTGAACCGCCGAGCATGGCCCAGCCGAGGACGTTTGAGTACAGGGCGCCCATGTACGCAGGGTTGGCCGCGCTGAGAAACAGGAACATGCCGACGGGCAGGGCAATCAGGATGTAGGCGGAAAGTTTCCCTTCGGCGCTCAGCGACTGGACTTGTCCTTTGATTTCGGCGCGTTCACGGATGGTTTCCCCCACGTGGTCGAGGACTTCCGCCAGATCGCCGCCGACTTCGCGGTGAATCTCTATGGCTTGCCCGGTCCAGTCGAAATCCTCGCTCTTGAGGCGTCTGGCCGCGTCGAGCATCGAGTCCTTCAGGTCACGCCCCAACCGTGTTTCATTGACCAGGCGGGCGAATTCCTCCGCAGTGGGGGACTCGGCCTCTTGGGCTACGGCGTCGACCGACCGCAAGAGGCTGTGGCCTGCCCGCAGTCCGCCCGCCAGCATTTGCAGGGTGTCCCCAAGCTGATCCTCGAATTTCGCGCGACGGCGGCTGGCCAGGATTTTCAGGAAGGCCACGGCACCCAAGGGTGTGGACCCGAGAAGCAACAGCCCGAGGAGGAATCCACTCGAGACGAACCCGATCAGGCTTGCCGTCACGCCGATGCAGCAGAGAAGCAGGATGAAGTCTGCCGGGCGGATCCGCAGCCCGGCCTGCTCCAGAGACTCCTTGGCGCCGAAGCGGGCATTCCTGCTGACCTTGGAATCCACGAAGGAGACCGCGGAGTCCGCCACCCGGGTCAGCAGTGACTGGTTCTCCTCGGCCGCTGGCCGCCGCCGCGACAGAGCTATCCGGTGATTCCCTAGTCCGATCGTTGAAAACAACAGGATTGACACGGCGGCCAGGCACAGGCCAATCCCCATTGCGAAGAAGATCGGATTTGCTGAATTCACCGGAAGCCACCGCCCCCGCATGGTGTCCCGAAAACGGCCGGAGATACTGTGATTCCGAGCTCGGCGAAGTGGTCCGCAAAGCGCGGCCTGACGCCGGTGGGAATAGGCCTGCCCAGGAACTTGCCCTCGGCATCCAGTCCCGCGCTGTAGTCGAAAGTGAAGGCATCCTGGAGAGTGACGATGTCTCCTTCCATTCCCTGGACCTCGGTGACGTGGGTGACGCGCCGGGTGCCGTCCCTGAGCCGGGAGATATGGACGATCAGGTTGATGGCCGAGGCGATTTGTTCGCGTATGGCGCGTAGCGGCAGGTCCATGCCGGCCATGAGCACCAGGGTTTCAAGCCTCGCAATGGCATCCCGTGGCGAATTGGCATGCACGGTGGAGATCGAGCCGTCGTGTCCCGTGTTCATCGCCTGCAACATGTCGAGCGATTCACCGCCGCGGACTTCGCCGATCACAATCCGGTCCGGCCGCATGCGAAGGGAATTCCGGACCAGGTCGCGGATGGAGACCTCGCCCTTGCCCTCGATGTTGCGGGGCCGGCTTTCGAGCCGCACGACATGGCCCTGCTGCAACTGGAGTTCGACGGCGTCTTCGATGGTGACAATGCGTTCGTCGTCCGGCAGGAAGGAGGAAAGGACGTTGAGCAGAGTCGTTTTTCCTGTGCCGGTGCCGCCGGACACCAGGATATTCAGGCGCGCCTGCACACAGGCCCGCAGCAGCTCCGCCATTTCCGGGGTCAGCGTTCCGAACGAGATCAGCTTGTCGACGGTCAGGGGCACCTGCCCGAATTTTCGAATCGTCAGCGATGCCCCGTTCACCGACAGCGGGGGGATAATCGCGTTGACGCGTGACCCGTCGGCCAGGCGGGCATCAACCATCGGGGATGACTCGTCGATCCGCCGGCCGACTTTTGTGACGATTCGTTCGATAATCCGACGAAGGTGGTCCTCCGAATTGAACCGTGCATTCGTCAGGGTCAGTTTGCCCTCCCGCTCCACGTACACTGTCTCCGGCCCGTTGACCATGATTTCGGTAACGGCCGGGTCATTCAGGAACTTCTGGAGGGGCCCGAGTCCCAACACATCGTCGATGATCTCTTGGACAAGTCGGTGCCGTTCGGGGGCAGTCAGTGGAATCTCATCTTCTTCCACGATGGCCCGAAGCTCTTCTTTGACGTAACTTTGCAGCTCGGCCTCGTCGAGTGTCGCGTCGGTGATACGGCCGCCCATACGTCGGTAGAGGGCACTGCTGGCGCGGTCTTTGATATTGTTCAAGGCTTCGTTGGCATCTGCGCCGACGGTCTTGGGTTCCGCGGTGCTGGAAGGCAACAGAGCCTCAGGCGCCGATCCGGTTGCCCACGGCCCGCTGGCCGGCATTGGTGTGGCAGCAGCTTCCGTGTCGCTGCACCGGAGGGATTCCAAACGCTTGGTGAGGCTCATCGTACTGCTGCCCTTCTGTGAAGTTTCTTGTTTGCCTGGGGCTCCACGTCGGGGCTGAACCGTTCCGCGAACTGGCGCAGCCCTTTTGTTACCGGATCCCTGGTGTCGTCCTGGAGCAGCGGAACGCCCTTGTTCGTGGAATAGGGCACAGCCCGCGACCGCGGCAGAACGACATCCACAGGACAGCCGATTGTGGCTTCAACGTCCGTCAGCGTCAGACCGGTGCGTCGATCTGCGAAGTTGAGTACAACGTGGCGGTTCGCCGGCAGAAGATCGAGTTCGTCAAGGACGCCGAACCCGGCCCGCAGTCCCCGGATGCTTGGAATGTCCATGCCGCAGACCCAAACCGCGTCCGTGGCCAGTTCCAGCGTTGCCAAAACATGCTCGCCCAAGCCCGGTGCCGTGTCTACTACGACGTATTGGAACTCGTTGGACAGCTGGCTCAGGAGCCGTCCCACCTGTTCACCGGAAATCTGGTCCGCCTCGTTAGGCCGGAGCGGGGCACACAGGGCGTAAATGCCTGACGGATGCAAGGTCAGGTAGGACTTCAGCACAACGCTGTCCTGCACCGCGGCTCCAACCACGGCGTCAGCCAGTGTTTTCTCCGGTTCCAGCATCAGCCCTGAGGCGACGTCGCCAAACTGGAGGTCCAGGTCGACCACCACAACGTTCATCGGCGAAGCCTTGCCCAGGCCCACCGCAAGATTGGTGGTGATTGTTGTTTTCCCCACTCCGCCTTTGGGGGACATAACCGCGATGATCCGGCCACTCTGTGGTTGCCCTTCGACGGATTTCCCCAGTCTGCGGCGCCGACCGGCGGCTGCGAGGCTCGTCCGCTCCAGCAGCGAGCGGATGGCCCCCGCGTCCGCATCCGGCTGGAGCAGGTCCCTGATGCCTGCCCGCATGGCAGGGAGGGCGATGCCGTCTTCACTTTCCGTGACCAGGACGACGCAAATTTCCGGGTATTGGAGGTCCAAGAGACTGGCCATCCGGAGCGACTCCTCCAACTGCAACCCGGGTCCCAGCATGATGACTTCGACGGGGTCGCCATTGAGTACTTTGAGAAGATCATCGGGACCAGGCGGAAGGTAGTCGGCAGCTATCGCATGGAACGTGCCGTGCAGTCCGGCGGCGGCCTGCCGTACCCGCCGTTCGAATCCCGGATCCGCGCTGATCAGTACGAAGCGGCTCATCGGTACAGCTCCGGCTTCTTGACGACGACCGGGGCGCCTTCACTCGCCGTTGAAGACTCCTTGGTAAGCCACAGACTGCCAAAATGGGCTGCGAAAGCGATCTTTACCGAATCCTCGTCGTTCCGGGCGAAGGTCACCAGCAGTTGGCCGGTGGGAAGCTCCGTGTTGGCTTGTTCAGCCGGGTCGCCGGCATCCGATGTTTTGGCGATCGAGCGCTGCACACTTGTCACCAGGACCTTGTGAAAGACCTGCTGTCCGGTTTCGACGTCGGGGGCATCCTTTAATGCTCCCTTGTCGAAAAGGACAACAATGCCCACGGTGTCGCCGGCTGCTATCCGCCCGCCGACCACCCGCTGCGCATCCAGTTGTACCGAGATCTCCTGCATTCCCGCGGGAACCGGGACGGACCCCGGGGCGGAGAGGGTGTCCGGAGTCGCCAGCCGGGCGCCGAGCAGAGTCTCGCCGGGAAGAAGATCAGCGCTGGCAACCTGTCCTGTTAGGCCGTCCAGGCTCTTGAGGGCCCCCTCCGGGACCGACCCGGCGGGCAATGATGTGAGTTTGACGGAGGACTTGATCTTGTCAACACCGGACCCCTTCGGGATCTGGCCCTGGACAACGAGTACCTCAACGGGTTGCAGGCCCTGTTGGGCCCGGGCTTCCGAAGCTTGAACGTATGAGACCAACAGCAATGTACCAACTAATGCCAGCACAAGTGCAACTATGCCTCCCAGCAGGCGAGTTTTCACTTCCAGGCCTTTCAATGACGGCTCAGGCCGTGCTGAGCCTATTTTGGCGGAGTCTTTTGCCGGGTTCGGCAATTGGTGTGCGCCGGAATCGTTACGAGATTCGCTGCGGCGAACCCATAAAGCTGCGGACGTATTTTTCGAACGTCCCTTTACGGCGCAAAGGCTCCGGGCATATCTCGTTTAAAGGGAGCGGGAATTGCCGGATGATATTGCCGCCGGCGCAGTCCTTGGCGGGCGAACCGGGTGGTTTGCGCTGGTCCACTTGCCGACGAAGCGGCGAAACCCGGAGGCGGGTGCGGTGCTGCGGACCTGGTGTCCGAAGCCCCGCATCCCGACGCCGGGCTTCAAAAGAGATTGCTCGCGGCTCGTTAGGGCGCCGCCGGCAGCCCGTCGATGACTGTCTGGAACGCTGCCTGGATCTGCGTGCCGAGGATCGTTACGACGCCGATGATAACGGCTGCGACCAGGGCGACCAGTAGGCCGTATTCAACGGCGGTGGCTCCCTTTTCGGATTCCAGCTTGCTCTTGATGGCTGAGACGAACGCGAGCATTGAGACCATAAGACCAGTCATTGTAAATTCCTTTTCCAGAGTTTCGAATATAAAACGAAATTCCGACTAATCCCCTGTGCTTATTTGCCGGAATTCCGTTGGGACAACATTTGCACGGCAAATAACGGCCAGGCAATGCCCGCAGATACTCGACTTCCGGGGCGGAAAATTTGGCCAACACGCGTGCTGGCCCGGAGATGTACTCACTTTATGGATGCCACGACCGCAGATTACCTGTTTTGATACGCCTGCTTACTACTGAGCACAGGAGTTGCGGGTGTTACAGGAGTTAGGGAAAGAGCAGGATAATGGCGAGTCCGGCTGCCAGCATCGAAGGTCCGTACGGCACTTCCCGCGGTGTGTTTCCGCGGTTTTTCAGCAGCGAAACCGCGGAGACGACGCCGCCGGCCACAAAGCCCAGGGCCCCGCCGTAGAACAACTGCGGCCAGCCTAGGTATCCCAAGTACAGCCCGAGGGGCGCTGCGAGCTTCACGTCACCCATTCCGAGACCGTTTTTGCTGGTCAGAGCCAGAAATAGGTAAAAAACGAACAATATTACTGCGCCGACTGCGCCGCGGAGCAGGTTCCCAGCCTCCCCGGTGACTCCGGCAGGAACCGACAGCAGGAGTATTCCGGCGCCCAGCAGCGGGGCTACCAGCCTGTTCGGCAGCAGGTGGTGCGCGATATCGATCTTCGCCAACTGCACTCCGGCGGTGGCCAGGACCAGATAAGCCGGAAGTTCGGCGACCGCGCCGAAGCGGAACGCCAGCAGGGCCGAGAGAATAGAGGTGGCGACTGCCGTTGTGATCCCCACCCGTGTGGACCCTTCGCTCGCCAGCTGCGGAAGGGTGCGCCGGACCGCGGCCTCGGCTAGGAGTCCGAGGCACAGGCCGGCGAGTGCGATTCCGGCAATATACAGCGCCGGGGCGGAGCCGGCGGCGGCGGGGTCGAACACGGTTCCTCCAAGGATGCGGCGGGCCGGGGGCGGGTGAGATGCATCCGGACACCCCATTTTGACCCAGCGACACGTCTTCGGCTATTCTTGGTAGTCGTTGTGCGTGTCCTTCTCGATGATGCGTGCCCGCTTGGAAATCCGGTTGCAGGATGACTACCCAACGTGCACATTCGAGACCTCAGGATGACTGGTTACATAGAGCCCTCACCTCTGTTCCGGTAACGCATAGATAGTAGGTGCACCTTCGTGTGACGCCTAAAACAAGAACGCCAGAACAAGAACGAGGCAAACACCGTGCGTACGTACACCCCGAAGCCCGGCGATATCAACCGCCAGTGGCACGTCATTGACGCCACCGACGTTGTCCTTGGTCGTCTTGCCAGCCAGACCGCAATCCTGCTGCGCGGCAAGCACAAGGCCACCTTTGCGTCCCACATGGACATGGGCGATTTCGTCATCATCATCAACGCTGAAAAGGTTGCCCTCACCGGCGCCAAGCTGGAGCAGAAGCGCGCATACCGCCACTCCGGCTACCCGGGCGGCCTGACCTCGGTCACCTACGCGGAGCTGCTGGAATCCAACCCGGTTCGCGCCGTGGAGAAGGCCATCAAGGGCATGCTCCCGAAGAACTCCCTCGCTGCACAGCAGCTGGGCAAGCTGAAGGTCTACAAGGGTGCAGAGCACCCCCACGCGGCCCAGCAGCCCAAGACGTACGAAATCACCCAGGTCGCCCAGTAGTCCTGGCCACCAACCAACTTTTTATCAAGGAGAATCGTGGCTCAGAACGAAGAACTGACCACCGAGGCCGTTGTGGCTGAGGAAAACCTGACCAGCTACACCTCGGAAAGCGGTCCTGCGGAAGCAGAAGCGCCCAAGAAGGAACGCCCGGCCCTCACGGTTGCCGGTGCAGCAGTTGGCCGTCGCAAGGAAGCCGTCGCACGCGTTCGCATCGTGCCCGGCACCGGCAAGTGGATCATCAACGGCCGCGAACTGGCCAACTACTTCCCGAACAAGCTGCACCAGCAGGACGTCAACGAGCCCTTCAAGATCCTTGATCTTGATGGCGCCTATGACGTCTTCGCCCGCATTCACGGTGGCGGAATTTCCGGCCAGGCCGGTGCCCTGCGCCTCGGCATCGCCCGTTCACTGAACGAGATCGACACCGAGAACAACCGAGCCACCTTGAAGAAGGCCGGTTACCTGCGTCGTGACGCCCGCGTCATCGAGCGCAAGAAGGCCGGCCTCAAGAAGGCCCGTAAGGCTCAGCAGTACTCCAAGCGCTAAGCAGCGCTGGCGCGAAAGCCCGTTCCGCCCATTGTGGCGGGGCGGGCTTTCGCCGTTTGACCTCCTCAACAGCCGGCACACGGCCAGCGCCGCGGGATCGGCGGGGCCCGACGGGCGGAAGATGGCCCGCCATCGTCTAAACTTGACCCGATGTCTAGATTATTTGGAACAGATGGTGTCCGGGGTTTGGCGAACGGCCTGCTGACGGCCGAGCTGGCGATGCAGCTGGCCCAGGCCGCGGCAGTGGTGCTTGGCCACGACCGTAATACGAGCGGGACCCGGCCGCGTGCCGTGGTCGCCCGGGACCCCCGGGCCAGCGGTGAATTCATCGCAGCTGCCGTCGAAGCGGGGCTTTCCAGCTCCGGGATCGACGTGTACGACGCCGGTGTGCTTCCGACCCCGGCCGCGGCTTATCTGGTGGCAGATCTCGATGCAGACTTCGGTGTGATGATCTCCGCCTCGCACAATCCTGCCCCGGATAACGGCATCAAGTTTTTTGCCCGCGGAGGCCAGAAGCTCCCTGACGCTGTTGAAGACGCCATCGAGGAACAGCTCGGCAAAGAGCCGTTCCGGCCGATCGGGGGCGATGTTGGCCGGATCCAGCGTTTCTCGGACGCCGAGGACCGCTACATCGTCCATCTGCTCGGCACCCTCCCACACCGCCTGGACGGTCTTAAGGTCGTTCTGGACTGTGCCCACGGTGCGGCGAGTGGCTGTTCCCCCCAGGTCTTCAAGGACGCCGGCGCTGACGTTGTTGTTATCGGCGCGGAACCGGACGGCCTGAACATCAACGACGGCGTTGGCTCCACCCATCTGGGACCGCTCAAACAAGCAGTCCTGGAGCACGGTGCGGACCTCGGGATTGCGCATGACGGCGATGCGGACCGCTGCCTGGCCGTTGACCACGAAGGCGGAGAAGTGGACGGCGACGAGATCATGGCCATCCTCGCCGTTGCGCTGAAAGCCTCCGGCAAGCTCAAGGACGACGTCCTCGTCGCGACAGTGATGAGCAACCTCGGCCTCAAGATCGCCCTGCGCGAAGCCGGCATCAGCCTGCGCGAAACAGGAGTGGGCGACCGCTACGTCCTGGAAGGGATGCGCGAAGGCGGCTACAACCTTGGCGGCGAGCAGTCCGGCCACGTGATCTTCGCCGACCACGCCACCACCGGCGACGGCGTCCTCACCGGCTTGCAGATTGCCGCCCAGGTGGCGCTGACCGGCCGTCCGTTGAAGGAACTGGCCGCGGTGATGACCAAACTTCCGCAGGTCCTGATCAACGTCAGGGGAGTGGACCGCACGCGGGTCAAGGGCGCCAGCGCAGTGGCTGAAGCCGTTGCGCGGGCTGAGGCCGAGCTCGGAGACACCGGACGGGTCCTGCTGCGCCCCTCAGGCACCGAGGCTGTGGTCCGGGTGATGGTTGAGGCGGAGTCCCAGGACACGGCCCAGCTCGTCGCGGAGCGCCTTGCCCAGGTGGTCCGGACCGAGCTGGCCCTGGAGCTCGTCGCCGACTGAGCTGGCCCGCACGCAGTTGTGGCGTGTCCCCCGCGGGGGACACGCCACAACTGCGTGCGGCGCCGTTAGCTGGCGCGCCCGCTCTGGAGAGCGTCCCGAATTTCGGTGAGCAAGGCGATCTGGGGATCCTCGGCTGCTTCTGCCTTGACGTCGGCGTTGATGCCGAGGCGGCGGTTGCGTCGTTCGATCATATGGTTCATGGGGACGACGACAACAAAGTAGATAGCTGCCGCGATCAGGAGAAAGTTGACGATCGCGGTCAGCAGCACGCCGAACTTGATGTCATTTCCGTTCAAGGTAACAACGGCGAAACTGTCGAAGTTGGGCGAACCCACCAGGCCTGCGATGAACGGCATCAGCACGCTCTGGACCAGTGCCGTTACCACGGCGCCAAAAGCGGCGCCGATGACGACTGCGACGGCAAGGTCTACGACATTGCCCTTGAGAATAAAGTTCTTGAACCCGGTAAGCATGTCCTCAAAATAGCCGACCTGTGTGAACACCCCGTGTCAGGGAGGTTAGTTCCCGTACCGTGTCGGCCGGCCGCTTCGGAGCTCGCGTCCAGGCGCCGGGCCTACCTGTAGCCCGGCGCCGCTTCGAGGCCGAAGTACTCCTCGAGGGTCGCAACGCCCAGGGTGTTCATATCGACCGCCGCTTCCACGCCCACGTAGCGCAGGTGCCACGGTTCGTAGTAGTAGCCGGTTCGCTCGTGGAACATCCACGGGTAGCGCACCACAAAACCGAACCGATGGGCGTTGGCCTTAGCCCAAAGTGCTGCCGGTTGCGTGGCGAATGCGGGAGTGAAGCTGTCCTGCCCGCTGCCGTCGCCGATGTCGAAGGACCAGCCCGTCTGGTGTTCCGAATAGCCCGGCCGGGCGGATGCGGTATCCGCACCGGCCTGCCCCTCCGCAGCCACCCACTTGTTATAGGTCGCGATCTGGGTGGCGAAGGAGCGGTACCCGCTGGCCAGGGTGATGGAGATGCCGTCGGCTGCAGCCGCAGCAAACATCTCTTCCGCTGCTGCCGCCGTCGTGCTGTTCAGTAGCGCCGCTTCGCCGGAGGTGGCCAGGCGCACGCGCGGCTGGACGAGGCCGGCCGGAGCGAAGTCGGCGGGGGAGAGCGGCCGGTGCTTGTTCACGATGACCCACGGGCTCGCCGGGTCGGTGAGTGAGTGCCGGGCCGGGGGTGCTGCGGTGGACGCAGCCGGGGCCGGAGCTGCTGCTGTTGGTTCGGTGGCTGCGGGACTGTCCGGCAGAATGCCTGCCGAAGCCGTCGCCGAAACTGTCCCCCGGTTGCTGCCGGCGGCGTTGCCGGCACGGACGGCGGCGGCCGGACCCCTTCGGGAGCGCAGGCGCTGAGGACCGCGAGGCCCGAGCCGGCCAGCAGCAGCCGGCTGAAAGCCCGCCTGCCGGGGCCGGCGACCGACTCCGGTGCCGGCTGCGGCCCGGCCGAACCGTCATGGCACACGTGTGCTACACCTTGCGGAGCAGCATACGGCGGATGGAGTGGTCTGCGTCCTTGGTCAGGACCAGCTGTGCCCGGCCCCGGGTGGGGAGCACGTTCTCTTCGAGGTTCGGTTCGTTGATGCGTTTCCAGATATCCCGGGCAGTCTGTTCCGCCTCGGCATCCGAGAGCGTGGCGTAGCGGTGGAAGTAGGACTCCGGCTGCGCAAACGCCGTGGTCCGAAGGGTGCGGAAGCGGTCCACATACCACTCCTCTATATAGGAGGTTTTGGCGTCAACATAGATGGAAAAGTCGAAGAAGTCACTCAGCGCCAGCCCCTGCCGGCCGTCCTGGCGCGGCCTGGCCGGCGCCAGGACGTTGAGCCCCTCAACGATCAGCACATCGGGGCGGCGCACCACCACTTCCTTGCCCGGGACGATGTCGTACGTTACGTGGGAGTACCAGGGCGCCCGGACTTCCTCGGCCCCGCCCTTGATCTCGCTGACAAAGCGGAGCAGGGCGCGGCGGTCGTAGGATTCGGGGAATCCCTTCCGTTCCAGCAGCTGGCGCCGCTTGAGTTCGGCCAGCGGGTACAGGAAACCGTCGGTGGTGATCAGCTCCACGTTGGGGGTACCGGGCCACCGGCGGAGCATCTCGCGGAGTACCCGGGCGATTGTCGATTTGCCCACGGCGACCGAGCCGGCGACGCCGATCACAAACGGCGTGCGCTGGGTCTGCTCACCCAGGAACGTTGTGGTCGCGGCATGGAGCTGGCCTGCCGCCTCGACATACAAATGCAGGAGCCGGGACAAGGGGAGATAGACCTCGCGGACTTCCTTTATATCCAGGGGGTCGCCGAGGCCACGGAGACGGAGCACGTCTTCCCGGTTGAGGGGCTGCTCCATCTGGGCAGCGAGCCGGGACCAGGTCTGCCGGTCCAGCTCCACGAACGGGGAGACGCCGTCGCCGTTCGCATCATTGCGTTGCAAAGTCACCCTAGAGATTCTGCCCTCCGTCGGGCCGAGAGCGAAATGGGCCGTCAGCGGACCGCCGCGCAGCGGGCAGGTGGCGGGCCGGGGTGCTGATCCTACGCCGGGGGCCCGGGAAACCCGCTAGGCTTGTGTCCATGTGTGGAATCGTTGGATATGTGGGCCACTCCGCTGGCCGGGTAAATACTGGACACAATGCCCTGGACGTTGTCCTTGAGGGACTGCGGCGCTTGGAATACCGGGGCTACGACTCTGCAGGGATCGCCGTTGTGGCGGACGGAACCATTTCATCGCGCAAGAAGTCGGGCAAGCTGAGCAACCTGATCGCCGAACTTGAGGCCAACCCGCTGCCTGACTCGCTGACCGGCATCGGTCACACACGATGGGCAACCCACGGCGGTCCGACGGACCAGAACGCGCACCCGCACCTCTCCGACGGGGGCAAGCTGGCTGTCATCCACAACGGCATCATCGAAAACTTCGCCGAACTCAAGCTGGAACTCGTGCACAAGGGAGTGACTTTCCTCTCCGAGACGGACACCGAAGTCGCTGCGGCACTCCTGGGCGATATCTACCGGAACCAACTCCAGGGCGACCCCGCCAAGGGCGGCCTCACCAAAGCCATGCAGCTTGCCTGCCAGCGCCTGGAAGGTGCGTTTACCCTCCTCGCCGTCCACGCGGACCAGCCCGATGTTGTGGTGGCAGCCCGCCGGAACTCCCCGCTCGTCGTCGGACTCGGTGACGGCGAGAATTTTCTCGGCTCGGACGTCTCCGGGTTCATCGACTACACCCGGCGCGCCGTCGAACTCGGCCAGGACCAGATCGTCACCATCACCGCAGACACCGTGGAAATCACCGACTTCTACGGCGCCCCGGCCGAGGGCAAGGAATACCACGTCAACTGGGATCCGGCTTCGGCGGAAAAGGGCGGCTTCCCGTCCTTTATGGAAAAAGAAATCCACGACCAGCCGGACGCTGTCCTGCAGACCCTGTTGGGCCGCTCGGACATCAACGGCAAGCTGACCCTCGACGAGCTCCGGGTAGATCCGGAACTGCTCAAGAACGTCAACAAGATCATCGTCCTCGCCTGCGGCACCTCCGCCTACGCCGGCCAGGTCGCCAAGTACGCGATCGAGCACTGGTGCCGGATCCCGACCGAGGTGGAGCTCTCGCACGAATTCCGCTACCGCGACCCGATTGTGGACGAGAACACCCTGATCGTCTCGATTTCCCAGTCCGGCGAGACCATGGACACCCTGATGGCCGTCCGTTACGCCAAGGAACAGGGCGCCAAAACGGTCTCGATCTGCAACACCAACGGGTCCACCATCCCGCGTGAGTCCGACGCCGTGCTGTACACCCACGCCGGGCCGGAAATCGCCGTCGCCTCCACCAAGGCTTTCCTGGCGCAGATCACCGCCGCCTACCTCCTGGGCCTCTACTTGGCCCAGCTGCGCGGCAACAAGTTCCAGGGCGAGATCAAGGACATCCTCGCGGACCTGAACAAGATCCCGGCCAAGATCCAGCAGATCCTCGACAACGAAGCACAGATCAAGGAACTCGGCCAGTCCATGGCGGACGCCAAATCCGTCCTGTTCCTGGGCCGCCACGTCGGCTTCCCCGTGGCAATGGAGGGTGCGCTCAAGCTCAAGGAACTCGCCTACATCCACGCCGAGGGTTTTGCCGCCGGTGAACTCAAGCACGGCCCGATCGCCCTGATCGAAGAGGGCCAGCCCGTGTTCGTGGTGGTTCCCTCGCCCCGCGGCCGCGACTCGCTGCACGCCAAGGTTGTCTCAAACATCCAGGAGGTCCGGGCCCGCGGCGCCAAGACCATCGTCATCGCGGAAGAAGGCGACGAGGCTGTCAAGGCATACGCCGAGCATGTCTTCTACATCCCCGAGACCCCCACGCTGCTGGCACCGCTGCTCAGTACCGTTCCACTGCAGATCTTTGCCCTTGCCCTGGCCTCCGCCAAGGGTTACGACGTGGACCAGCCTCGCAACCTGGCCAAGAGCGTGACCGTAGAATAGCGCCATGATTGTTGGCATTGGCGTAGACGTCGTAGACATTGAACGGTTCGGCCGGCAGCTGGAGCGCACCCCCGGGCTGCGTGACAGGCTGTTTGTGCCGGCGGAGCGCGAACTGAACACCCGCTCCCTGGCTGCCCGGTTCGCCGCCAAGGAAGCCGTGGCCAAGGTCCTCGGCGCTCCGGCCGGCATGAACTGGCAGGACTGCTGGATCGGTCTTGACCAGCACGGGCCCACCGTCCAGGTCAAAGGAACTGTGCTTGCCGTGGCGGAGTCGAAGGGCGTTAAACGCTGGCACCTGTCGATGAGCCACGACGGCGGTATTGCCACGGCGACGGTCATCGCCGAAAGCTGAGCGTTACCCGCCTGACCAGAACCGGACTACCCGCAGCGAGTGCACCGCGAACGGACTGAAACGATGATCAGCGCCTACACCGGAATCCAGATTCGTGCGGCTGAAGAGAGCTTTCTCCTCGCCAGCCGGGCACCCCGCGCGGGCGCTGTCCTGATGCAGCGGGCCGCCTACGGGCTGGCCAACGCGGTAGTCCGCGAGCTCCGGTCCCGCGGCAGCCGGCTCTATGGCGCCAGCGTCACGGTGCTGGCCGGGAAGGGCAACAACGGCGGGGACGGATTGTTCGCGGCAGCCATGCTGGCGGGCCGGGGAATGCGGACGACGGCCGTCCTGACGGGGGAGAAGCCCATCCGGGGGCACTCACCGCCTTTGAAGCGGCAGGCGGCCGGGTGCTGCGGCTGTCGTCGGAGAACACCGCCGCCGCCGCGCTGGCCGCCGCCGGTTCCGGCGTCGTGATCGACGCGGTCCTTGGCACGGGCGCCCGCGGCGGGCTCCGCGGCCCTGCCGCTGCGCTGTTCGAGCAGCTGGCGGGGTCGCGCCCCGGACTCGTGGTGGCCTGCGATCTCCCCAGCGGCGTAGACGCCGATACCGGTGAAGTCAGCGGACCCGTGCTGCGCGCCGAACTTACTGTGACCTTTGGGGCGGCCAAGGCCGGCCTGCTGGCCGATCCCGGCGCGGACTTCGCCGGCCGCGTGCAGCTTGTCCGCATCGGCATTGACGATGTCCTGCCGGAGCCGGCCCTGCGCCGCTTCGAAGCCGGGGATCTGTCCGCGCTCCTGCCGCATCCGGAACGGCGCTCCCAGAAGTACTCCCGCGGTGTCCTGGGTGTTGTGGCAGGATCGACGCGCTATCCCGGCGCAGCCGTCCTGGCCTGCCGCGGCGCGCTGGCCGCAGGGGCGGGCATGGTGCGCTACCTCGGCCCGCCCGAGGTCTCCGACCTGGTCCGGCGCTCCTGCCCCGAAGTTGTCTGCGGCTCCGGCAGCGTCGCTGATGCCCGCGTCCAGGCGTGGCTCCTGGGCCCGGGCCTTGATGAGCAAGCACACGCGCAACTGGAGCGCGTCAGCGACGCCGCCGCCGCCGGCCTTCCGGTCGTCGCGGACGCCGGGGCGCTGCCGGCTTTGCCGCGGACCCTCGCCCCGCACGTTGTGCTGACGCCGCACGCTGGCGAACTTGCCGCCCTGCTGGCTCGATACGGCGACGGAGCCGGCCGTTCCGCGGTGGAAAGCGCCACGCTCGCGGCCGCCCGGCGGGCCAGCGGGCTCACCGGCGCCACGGTACTGCTCAAGGGCGCCACAACCCTCGTCGCCGCACCGTCCGGGACCGTCTTCAGCCAGTCCGAAGCGACACCCTGGCTGGCAACGGCCGGCAGCGGAGATGTCCTGGCCGGTGTCCTCGGCGGCCTCCTGGCGCAGCTGTCGGATCACTCTGGAGCTTTCGCGCGCCGCGGCATTGCTGCCGCCGACCGCTGGGCCGCAATCGCGGCGCTGGCCGCCAGCGTCCACGGCCGGGCCGGGATCCTGGCATCGGGCGGCGGGCCGGTGACGGCGTCGAACGTTGCGGAGGCCGTACGGGAGGTTATGTCGAGGATGTAATATAACCGCGCGTTGAGTGCGCCACGTCAGATAGTAACCTTACTTACAAGTAGTCTTTCTAGAGAATTTTCGCCACGCACGAGGAGTACACATGGAAGTCTGGCCCGGAACGGCATATCCGCTGGGAGCCACTTTTGACGGCACCGGAACAAATTTTGCCCTGTTCAGCGAACGCGCCGATCGGGTGGAGCTGTGCATCCTCGCTGATGACCTGACCGAAACCCGGGTTGAGCTGACCGAGGTGGACGGCTATGTGTGGCACTGCTACCTGCCGCACATCCAGCCCGGACAGAAATACGGCTACCGCGTCCACGGCCCGTATGAACCCGAAAACGGCAACCGCTTCAACGCCAACAAGCTGCTGATGGACCCGTACGCCAAAGCAGTCCAAGGCCAGATTGACTGGGATCCGGCGCTCTTCACCTATGAATTCGGCGACCCCGATTCCCGGAACGACAGCGATTCGGCGCCCCACACCATGCACGGTGTAGTCATCAACCCGTACTTCGAATGGGACGGGGACCGCCAGCTGCGGATCCCCTACCACCAGTCGGTCATCTACGAGGCGCACGTCAAGGGCCTGACCGAGCTGCACCCTGAAATCCCCGAAGAGCAGCGCGGCACCTACGCCGGCGTCGCGCACCCGGCGGTCATTGATCACATGAAAAAGCTCGGCGTCACCGCAATCGAACTCATGCCGGTGCACCAGTTCGTCAATGACGGCACGCTCGAGGAAAAGGGCCTCAACAACTACTGGGGCTACAACACCATCGGCTTCTTCGCGCCGCAGAACACCTACAGCTCCTCCGGCGACGTCGGGCACCAGGTCCAGGAGTTCAAGGCCATGGTCCGCGATCTGCACCGGGCCGGCATCGAGGTGATCCTGGACGTGGTTTACAACCACACCGCGGAAGGGAACCACCTGGGCCCCACACTCTCCTTCAAGGGCATCGACAACCAGGCCTACTACCGGCTCGTTGACGACGACCAGAAGCACTACATGGATTACACCGGAACCGGAAACTCCCTCAACGTCCGGCACCCGCACTCCCTGCAGCTGTTGATGGACTCCCTGCGCTATTGGGTGACGGAGATGCACGTCGACGGCTTCCGCTTCGACCTCGCCTCCACCTTGGCCCGAGAATTCTACGACGTCGACAAGCTCTCCACCTTCTTCGAACTCATCCAGCAGGATCCGATTGTTTCCCAGGTGAAGCTGATCGCCGAGCCGTGGGACATCGGCCCCGGGGGCTACCAGGTGGGCAACTTCCCGCCGCAGTGGACCGAATGGAACGGCAAGTACCGCGATACGGTCCGCGACTTCTGGCGTGGTGAGGCATCCACCCTGGGTGAATTCGCGTCCCGTCTGACCGGCTCGGCGGACCTGTACGAAAGCTCTGCCCGGCGCCCGGTGGCCTCGATCAACTTCGTCACCGCCCACGACGGCTTCACCATGCGCGACCTCGTCTCCTACAACGAGAAGCACAACGACGCCAACGGCGAAGGCAACAACGACGGCGAATCCCACAACCGCTCCTGGAACTGCGGCGAGGAGGGCGACACGGACAACGACCACGTCCTGACCCTCCGCGCCCGCCAGCAGCGCAACTTCATCGCCACCCTGCTGCTTTCGCAGGGCGTCCCGATGCTCCTGCACGGCGACGAACTGGGCCGCACCCAGCAGGGCAACAACAACACCTACTGCCAGGATTCGGAACTGAGCTGGATCCACTGGGAGGCGATGGACCAGCCGTTGGTCGAGTTCACCGCCTTCGTCAACAAGATCCGGCACGACCACCCGACGTTCCGGCGCAGCCGCTTCTTCGACGGCCGCCCGGTCCGCCGCGGCGAGGGCGAGAAGCTCCCGGACATCGTCTGGCTGAAAACGGACGGCACCGAAATGCTCCCGGAGGACTGGGACAGCGGCTTCGGGCGGACCATCGGTGTGTTCTACAACGGCGACGGCATCCAGGAGCAGGACTCCCGCGGACGCCGGATCACCGACGACAGCTTCCTGTTGTGCTTCAACGCCCACGACGACGACGTGGACTTCGCACTGCCGTCCACGGAGTACTCGCGGTTCTGGGACGTGCTTGTGGACACCGCAGACCAGGCTGACACCGAGGAGCCGCTTAAGGCTGGTGCGGTGGTGAAGCTCGCGGCCAAGTCGATGGTGGTGCTCCGCGCCCACTCCGGTCCTGAGGTGGAAGTGGACTACTCCGCAGCCGCGTCGCTGGCCTCCATGGCCGAGCACGAGGACGCCCTCGAGGAAATGGTGGAGTCCCAGGAGGAAGCCGCCGCTACCAGCGCTTCGAAGGCTGCCGCCGAATGAGGACTCCTGTCTCCACCTACCGGCTGCAGGTCCGGCCCGGGTTCACCCTCCAGGATGCTGCCGAGACCGTGCCGTACCTGAAATCGCTCGGCGTGGACTGGATCTACCTCTCGCCGATCCTCACCGCCGAAAAGGGATCGGACCATGGCTACGACGTCACCGACCCCGCCGCGATCGACCCTGACCGCGGCGGCGCCGAGGGTCTGATCGCGGCGTCGAAGGCGGCGCGGGACGCCGGCATGGGTGTGCTCGTTGACATCGTGCCCAACCATGTCGGCGTCGCAACCCCCGCCCAGAACCCGTGGTGGTGGTCCCTGCTCAAGGAGGGACAGCAGTCCCGTTACGCCCCGGCGTTCGACGTCGACTGGGACTTTGGGGAAGGCAGGATCCGGATCCCCGTCCTCGGGGGAGGACTCCGACGTTGACGCGCTGGAGATCAAGGACGGGGAGCTGCGGTACTACGACCACCGCTTCCCGCTGGCCGAGGGCACGTATACCGCAGGTGACTCTTCTGCCGATGACCCCCGCGAGGTGCACGACCGGCAGCACTACGAGCTGATCGGCTGGCGCCGGGCCGACGACGAACTGAACTACCGCAGGTTCTTTGCCGTCAATTCCCTGGCCGGCATCCGGGTCGAGCTCCCGGAGGTCTTCGATGAGGCCCACGCCGAGATTGTCCGCTGGTTCCGCGAGGGCCTGGTTGACGGTCTCCGGATCGACCACCCGGACGGCCTGGCCGACCCGGAGGGT
This sequence comes from Arthrobacter sp. H16F315, assembly GCF_024124825.1. GTDB lineage: Bacteria > Actinomycetota > Actinomycetes > Actinomycetales > Micrococcaceae > Arthrobacter. The sequence continues at coordinate 1,720,758 of NZ_JAMXSS010000002.1, forward strand.
TACCTGCACCGGCTCCGCGAAGTGACCGGCGGCAGCTACCTGCTGATCGAGAAGATCCTCGAGCCCGGAGAGCAGCTTCCGGCCAGCTTCGACTGCGACGGAACCACCGGGTACGACGCCCTCGCGGACGTGGACCGGCTCTTCGTCGACCCCGCCGGGCAGGCAGACCTCGACGCCCTCGACACCGGGCTGCGCGGCGGCCAGGCGGCGGACTACGAGGACATGATCCGGGGTACCAAGCGCCGGATCACGGACGGGATCCTGCACTCCGAGATGCTTCGGCTGGCCCGGCTGGTCCCGGCCGGCACCGGGCTCAGGGCAGACCAGAGCGCCGACGCCCTGTCCGAGATCATCGCCGCTTTCCCCGTTTACCGCAGCTACCTGCCCGTGGGCGCCGACGTCCTGGCGGAAGCGTGCGAACTCGCAGCCGGCCGGCGTCCTGACCTCGCCGACGCTATTGCGATGCTGCTCCCGCTGCTGCTTGACGCGGGCCCGGAGCCCGACGCCGAGCTGGGGCGCCGCTTCCAGCAGACCTCCGGCATGGTCATGGCCAAGGGGGTGGAGGACACCGCGTTCTTCCGCTACACCCGGCTGGGCACCCTGACGGAGGTCGGCGCCGACCCTACCGAGTTCTCCCTCGCAGCGGAAGAATTCCATCACCGGATGGCGCGCCGGCAGGCGGAGCTCCCGTTGTCCATGACCACGCTGAGCACCCACGACACCAAACGCAGCGAAGACACCCGAGCACGGATCTCGGTGCTTGCCGAATTGGCGCCGGAATGGCGGGCTGCCCTGGCCCGGCTTCAGGACCTTGCCCCGCTGCCGGACGGACCGCTGGCCAACCTGTTGTGGCAAGCCATCGCCGGAGCCTGGCCCGCGGACCGTGAGCGTTTGCAGTCCTATGCACTGAAGGCCGCCCGTGAGGCCGGCAACTCCACCGACTGGGTGGATCCGGACGCGGGCTTCGAGGAGAAGCTGGCCGCCGTCGTCGACGCGGCCTTTGACAACCCTGAGGTTGTGGCGGAACTGGAATCCCTGGTGCAGCTGCTGAATCCCTATGGTGCCGTCAATTCGCTTGGGGCCAAGCTGGTTCAGCTGACCATGCCGGGAGTCCCCGATGTCTACCAGGGCACCGAGTTCTGGGACCGCTCGCTGACCGATCCGGATAACCGGCGGCCCTTCGACTACGGTGCGCGGCGTGCCGCCCTGGCCGCGCTGGACGCGGGTGAACGTCCGGCGTCGTACACCGATGACGCGGCGAAACTCCTGGTCACCTCGAGGGCGCTGCGGCTGCGCCGCGGCCGGCCCGGGCTGTTCACGGGGTACCGCCCCGTGCTGGCTGCAGGGCCGGCTGCGGGGCATCTGGTCGGCTTTGACCGCGGCTCAGCGGCGGGACCGGGCGCGGTGACGCTCGCTACCCGGCTGCCCCGCACCCTGGAGCAGCAAGGCGGCTGGCGGAAGACCGCCATTGACCTGCCCGGAGCCATGACCGACGAACTGACCGGCGCCACGTTCGGCCCGGGTGCCGTGGAACTGGCAGCCATCCTGGGCCGCTACCCGGTCGCCCTGCTGGTTCCCGCCGAGCACTGACATAACCTCCGAAAAGCGAACGGAAAGCTGTGATCACTTTGCCTGCCGATGGAAATGAACGCTTTGACCTCTGGGCGCCGGAACCGGCCGCCGTGACGCTGCTGGCCGACGGTCGGCAGTACCCGATGACCCGCCGGGCACCTGCCGATGCCGCTGACGGCTGGTGGACCGCACCGGACGCCCCGGCCAGCGGGGGAGGTCGACTACGGCTACCTGCTCGACGGCGACACCACACCGCTGCCGGACCCCCGGTCCCGCCGGCAGCCCGACGGGGTGCACTCGCTCTCCCGGACCTTCGACGCGGGCAGCCACACGTGGTCGGACGGAAACTGGCAGGGCCGCGGGCTGCAGGGAGCGGTGATCTACGAGCTCCACATCGGGACCTTCACCCCCGAAGGCACCCTGGACGCCGCGGCCGGCAAGCTGGACTATCTGGCGGAGCTTGGTATCGATTTTGTGGAGTTGCTGCCGGTGAACGGCTTTAATGGAACCCACAACTGGGGCTACGACGGCGTTCTCTGGTACGCCGTGCACGAGGGCTACGGGGGCCCTGCCGCGTACCAGCGGTTCGTGGACGCGGCCCATGCTGCCGGTCTGGGTGTGATTCAGGACGTGGTTTACAACCATCTCGGACCCAGCGGGAACTACCTTCCGCGCTTTGGGCCGTACCTGAAATCGGGCGAGGGCAACACCTGGGGCGACTCGGTGAACCTCGACGGTTCCGGGTCCGACGTGGTGCGCGGTTACATCCTCGAGAACGCCGCCATGTGGCTGCGGGACTACCACGTCGACGGGCTTCGGCTCGACGCCGTGCATGCCTTCAAGGACGAGCGGGCCGTCCACCTGCTGGAGGAGTTCGGTGCGCTTGCGGACAGCGTCTCGGCCGAAACCGGACGCACTGCCACCATGATCGCCGAATCGGACCTCAACGATCCGCGGCTGCTTTACCCGCGCGGCATCAACGGCTACGGCCTGGCCGGCCAGTGGAGCGATGACTTCCACCATGCGGTGCACGTCAACGTGAGCGGCGAAGCCACCGGCTACTACGCCGACTTCGAGTCCATGGAAGCCCTGGCCAAGGTCCTGGTGGACGGGTTCTTCCACGACGGCGGCTACTCCAGCTTCCGTGGGCGGCACCACGGCCGACCGATCAACACCGGTGTGGTGCATCCCTCGGCCCTGGTGGTCTGCAGCCAGAACCACGACCAGATCGGCAACCGGGCCACCGGCGACCGGCTGTCCCAGACGCTGGGATACGGGCAGCTGGCGCTGGCGGCCGTCGCGACCCTGACCTCGCCGTTCACGCCGATGCTCTTTATGGGTGAGGAATACGGCGCCACCACACCCTGGCAGTTCTTCACCTCGCACCCCGAACCGGAACTCGGCAAAGCCACTGCGGAGGGCCGGATCAGGGAGTTCGAACGGATGGGCTGGGACCCCGCCGTCGTCCCGGACCCGCAGGACCCGGAAACCTTCACCCGTTCCAAGCTCGACTGGGCCGAAGCCGCCGCGGGTGAGCATGCCCGTCTGCTGGAGCTGTACCGCAAGCTGATCTCGCTGCGGCGCACGACGCCTGAGCTCGCCGGACTCGGCTTCGAAGACACCGCTGTCGCCTTCAGCGAGGCCGAGGGCTGGCTCCGCCTGCGCCGCGGAAGTGTGGAGGTCGCCATGAACTTCTCCGCCGAACCGCGCCGGCTCAGTGTTGCGGGCGCCTCGATCTCGCTGGCCACCGAGGACGCAGTGCACCTCGCCGACGGCCAGCTCGCCCTTCCCGGCCACAGTGCCGCCGTCATCTCGAAATAGGACAGGATTGAACGTATGACTTATGTTGCAGCAGAAACCCGTTATGACTCCATGCCGTACCGCCGTGTGGGCCGCAGCGGACTGAAGCTCCCGGCCATCTCCCTGGGGCTGTGGCACAACTTCGGGGACGATAAGCCGTTCGAGACCCAGCGGGCCATCCTGCGCCGGGCCTTCGACCTGGGTGTGAACCACTTCGACCTGGCGAACAACTACGGGCCGGCCGCCGGTTCGGCCGAAACCAACTTCGGCCGCCACCTCAAGGATGATTTCGCGCCCTACCGGGACGAGCTCATCATCTCCACCAAGGCCGGCTACAACATGTGGCCCGGCCCGTTCGGCGAATGGGGTTCCCGTAAATACCTGCTCGCGAGCCTGGACCAGTCGCTGACCCGGATGGGCCTGGACTATGTGGACATCTTCTACAGCCACCGGCCCGACCCGGAGACGCCGCTGGAAGAGACCATGGGCGCACTGGACCACGCCGTCCGGTCCGGGAAGGCCCTCTACGCGGGCATCTCCTCCTACACCGCGGAGCAGACCCTCGAAGCCGCCCGGATTCTCAAGGAACTCGGCACCCCGTTGCTGATCCACCAGCCGAGTTACTCCATGCTGAACCGCTGGACCGAAAACGGCAGCCCCAACCTGTACGAGGCGATCGATCAGGTGGGTGCCGGCTCCATCGCATTCTCGCCCCTGGCCCAGGGAATGCTGACCGACCGTTACCTGAACGGGATCCCGGCCGGTTCCCGCGCCGCCCAGGAGAAGTCCCTGGCCGAAGACAGCATCACCGAGGAGAAGCTGGACCGGGTGCGGGGCCTGCAGCGGATCGCCGAAAGCCGCGGCCAGTCCCTCGCCCAGATGGCCATCGCCTGGATCCTCCGTCCGCAGGAGAAGGGCTCCGCCGTGACATCGGCGCTGGTCGGCGCCTCCAGCGTCCGGCAACTGGAGGACACCCTGGCGGCGATCAACAACCTCGGCTTCAGCGCCGAAGAGCTGAGCGCCATCGACGAGTTCGCCGTCGAGTCCGACATCAACCTGTGGGCGCAGAAGTAGCCTGCCTCGCCTGCGGGCGCTAAGGAAGGTGCGGCGGCCGGGAACAACTTGGGCCGCCGCGCCGTTGACTAGAATGCTAAGGGCGCCGTATGGCGCCGTGCCCGTTGCCGCCGTCGTGCATCAGAGTACTTCCGCGCCGGGCACATGAAGTTGTCCTCAAAGGAGTTTCGTGTCTTCACATCCGATTCGTGTTGCAATCGTCGGCGTAGGTAACTGTGCCACTTCACTGGTCCAGGGCGTTGAGTACTACCGCAATGCCGACCCACAGGCCACGATTCCCGGGCTGATGCATGTGGAGTTCGGCAAGTACCACGTCAACGACGTCGAGTTCGTCGCCGCCTTCGATGTCGATGGCAAAAAGGTGGGCCTGGACTTGTCCGACGCCATCCTGGCCAGCGAAAACAACACCATCAAGATCGCCGACGTCCCGCCGACAGGTGTTACCGTCCAGCGCGGCCCGACCCTCGACGGTCTCGGCAAGTACTACCTCGAGACCATCGAGCAGTCCCCGGAGGAGCCGGTCGACGTTGTCCAGACCCTCAAGGACGCCAAGGTCGATGTGATGGTCTGCTACCTGCCGGTCGGATCGCAGGAAGCCGCCGAATTCTACGCCCAGTGCGCGATCGATGCCGGAGTTGGCTTTGTCAATGCCCTGCCGGTGTTCATCGCCGGGACCAAGGCCTGGGCGGACAAGTTCACCGCCGCAGGCGTGCCGATCGTGGGCGATGACATCAAGAGCCAGATCGGCGCCACCATCACCCACCGCGTGATGGCCAAGTTGTTCGAGGACCGCGGCGTCACCCTGGACCGCACCTACCAGCTGAACGTCGGCGGCAACATGGACTTCAAGAACATGCTGGAGCGCGACCGGCTCGAGTCCAAGAAGATCTCCAAGACGCAGGCCGTGACGTCCAACGTCGAAGCCGTGCTCGCCGCCAAGGACGTCCACATCGGCCCGTCGGACTACGTCCAGTGGCTCGATGACCGCAAATGGGCCTTCGTCCGCCTCGAGGGCCGCAATTTCGGCGACGCCCCGGTGTCGCTGGAATACAAGCTGGAGGTCTGGGACTCGCCCAACTCTGCCGGTGTGATCATCGACGCCATCCGTGCCGCGAAGATTGGCATGGACCGCGGCATCGGCGGCCCGTTGCTCTCCGCCTCGAGCTACTTCATGAAGTCGCCGCCGGAGCAGTTCAACGACGACCTTGCCCGTGAAAAGGTCGAGGCCTTCATCCGCGGAGACCTGGAGCGCTAAGCCCCGCTCTTTCGCGCCCCCGACGACGCTCCCGCACCTTTGGTGTGGGAGCGTTCGTGTGTCCGGAGTATCCAGTTTGTCCGGTGTGTCCGGTCGCTTCCAGCCCGATCCTCCCTCACGTCCGGTCGCTTCCAGCCCGATCCTCCCTCACGTCCGGTCGCTTCCAGCCCGATCCTCCCTCACGTTATGCAGGTATCGGCGGAGCGCTCCTTCAGTCTTCGCTGGAAAAGCCGGCAGCAGAGGACGGGCTGAGGTACGCGTTGCGGAGGAGTCGCTTAATCCTGGCGGTGGCGACGGCGAAGCCGTCCGCAAGGTCATCTCTTGTCAGGACGAGCACCGTCCATCCCGCTGCCTCGAACGCTTTGTCACGACGACGGTCGCTAAATATCTGGGCAGGGAGCAGATGGTGACCGCCGTCGTATTGCACTGCCACCCGACGCCGGCGATAGCCAAGGTCCGCTGTTGGGGAGCCCGGTCTTTCCGGGCGGAGCAGGAGCTGGAGCTCCGGCTCCGGGAGCCCGGCGTCGCACATCGCAAGGCGCAACAGCGTCTCCGGACCTGAATCGGATCCCACTCGCATCAGGTCAAGTGCCGCCCGGGCACGGACGATTCCCTGCAGATTCGGGTGGCGTTTCAGCATCGAACACAGCCCATCCATGGTCGCGAAGGGTTCGCTCCGTCCTTCCAGGCCCACCCGGGGAATACGCACGAGCTCGTCTCCCATGCAGACAAGTTCGGGCAGGCTCAACCGCCGGGCGAGGTCGAGCCACGTCCGGGGCCGGGTGCTGATCCGGATGCCGTCCGCTGTTTCGACCTCGTCGTCCCAAGCGAGAACCGTATGCCCGACTATGCCCTTGCGGCGGACCTCGGGCAGCTCCCGTGGCTTGCTTAGGTGGAGCTCCTCAGAGTCCGAGAGCCGCGGAGGCAAGAGCTGACATCGAAGTCTGGCGGCTGTGACGTGTGAGATCCAGGCGCCCGGCGACGCGACGGACAATGCTCGAGCCGCCGTCTCCAACTCGAAGCGCCACTCCACGGGCCGGTAGAGACCCCTGCTGATCTGCCGGATATCGGACTGTCTGAGTCTGTTTTTCGGCACTCCCCAGGACCGGGCGTCAGCGACAGTGAAGGGTTCTGTGCCGAGTGGCCCGGGAAGCTCGGTTCGCATTCTCATGCTGGAATTGTGAACCCATTCTGGTAACCGTGCAGGAGTTATCCACAGTTGCCCGGGAATGGCCCGTAGCGGCAGTCACCGGTTCCGACGTCCCTTGGCGGTTGGGCCGCGGGATGTGAGGGAGGGTTGTCGGGTGGGCCGCGGGATGTGAGGGAGGGTTGTCGGGTGGGCCGCGGGATGTGAGGGAGGGTCTAGAAGAGGCCGACCGGGTTGCCGTCGGCGTCAACGTCCATCCGCATCGCCGCAGGAACTCTGGGCAGCCCCGGCATGGTCATGACCGCTCCGGTGAGGGCCACGATGAAGCCCGCGCCGGTCTTCGGAATGAGGTCGCGGACGTGCACGGTAAAACCCTTGGGGGCGCCCAGCTTGCTCGCGTCATCGCTGAAGGAATACTGGGTCTTCGCCATGCAGACCGGGAAACCGGACCAGCCGTTTTTCTCGATCTCCGCGAGCCGCTTGAGCGCAGGGACAGAGAAATCAACCCCGTCGGCGCCGTAGATTTCCTGCACGATCGTCCGGATCTTGTCCTCCACCGACATCTCCAGCGGATACAGGTGCCGGAAGGTGTGCGGGGCGTCGATCGCGGCGGCGACCCTGGCCGCGAGCTCGTCGCCGCCGTCGCCACCACCCCCGCGGCCCCAGACATCGGCCACCGCCGCCTGGACGCCCTCCGCGGCGCACCATTCCAGGAGCCAGTCCAGCTCCTCGCGGGTGTCCGTGGCGAATTTATTGATCGCCACCACCGGGGTGATGCCGAATTTCTCCACATTCCGCACATGGCGCTGAAGGTTGACGACGCCAGCCGCCAGCGCATCCAGGTTGGGTTCCCTGAGTTGATCCTTCGCGACGCCGCCGTGCATTTTTACGGCGCGCACGGTCGCGACCACCACGACGGCGGAGGGGGCCACATCGGCGACGCGCGATTTGATGTCCATATATTTCTCCGCACCCAGGTCCGCGCCGAAGCCTGCCTCGGTGACGACGATGTCCGCCAGGCTGCGTGCAGTCTGGGTGGCGATCAGGGAATTGCAGCCATGGGCAATGTTGGCGAACGGTCCGCCGTGCACCAGGGCCGGAGTCCCTGCGATGGTCTGCACCAGGTTCGGCTTGATGGCGTCCTTGAGCAGCATTGTCAGCGCACCCTGGACACCCAGTTCGGCCACCGTGACCGGCTGCCGGTCGTAGGTGTAGCCGAAGGTGATGCGGCCCAGGCGTTCCCGGAGGTCGGAAAGGTTCGTAGCCAGGCAGAAGACGGCCATGATCTCCGAGGCGACGGTGATGTCGAAGCCGTCCTGCCGGGGGATGCCCTGGGTCGGGCCGCCGAGACCGATCACCACCTCCCGCAGCGAACGGTCGTTTATGTCCAGCACGCGCTTGAAGGTCATCCGACGAGGGTCGATGTTCAACTCGTTGCCCTGGTAGATGTGGTTGTCCACCAGTGCCATCAGGGCGTTGTTCGCCGAGGTGACGGCGTGGAAGTCGCCGGTGAAGTGCAGGTTGATCTCGTCCATCGGCAACACCTGGGAATAGCCGCCGCCGGTGGCGCCGCCCTTCATGCCCAGGATCGGGCCCAGTGAAGGCTCGCGGAGCGCGATCATCACGTTGTGGCCGGCGCGGGCCAGGGAATCCGCCAGTCCCACGGTCGTGGTGGACTTGCCTTCCCCGGCGGGCGTCGGCGACATCGCAGAAACAAGCACCACCTTGCCCGGGGATCGGACCGGCGCCCCGGGCATGGAACCCGCCAGCCTGGCCGGGTCGATCTTCGCCTTGTACCGGCCATAGAATTCCAGGGCTTCGGCGTTGATGCCCGCCGCTGCCGCGATCTCCCCGATCGGCCGCATGGTGGCCTCTTGCGCGATCTCCAGATCACTGGGCACCGGGGCACCACCGGTGGGGGTTCCTGCGGCGGATCCGTCAGTAGCGGTGTCAGACATCGTCGTCCTTTACTTCGTGGCATCGGTGGGTGTTCCGGCCAGTGGTTCGGGCCGGTGTTACCGGCCTGCGGTTCCGGTGGTGGGTGTGTGGCCCAGCGGAATGGTCAGGTTTCCAAAATACTGGCTCAGGGCCGTATGGTAGCTCTCCAACGTGATGGCGGCGGTGCGTTGCCAGCCGAATTCCTGCGCGTGCAAGGCGGCCGCGCGGCCCATGTCCCCGCGGGTCGCAGGATCGTCGTACAGCGCCTCCAGCGCGTCCGCCCAGTCGGCAGCCTTGTGGCCGTCGACGAGCAATCCGGTCCGGCCGTCGAAGATGGCACGGGACAGTCCGCCGACCCGGGTGGCGACCACCGGTGTGCCGCAGGCTTGGGCTTCGAGCGCCACGAGACCAAAGGATTCGCTGTAGGAGGGCATCACAACGACGTCCGCGGACCGGTACCAGCCGGCCAGCTCCGGGGCGCTGACCGGCGCGTGGTGGGTTACGACGTCGTCCATCCCGGCCGCGCTGATCAGCGACTTCAAATCGAAGTCCCTGGAGCCGCTGATGGCACCGACGATGGTGAGTTGAAGGTCGATGTCCGGCCGGCGTTCGCGCAACAGGGCGGCGGCCTTGACCAGGATCTGCGGGCCTTTCAGCCGCTGGATGCGCCCGGCGAACAGCAGGTGGAAACGTTCGGGCGGCACGCCGTGGGCCGCACGGGCCCGGCTGCGGAACGCCGGTGTAAAGATGCCCAGGTCCACACCCGGCGGGGCTACATCGATGTGGTCGTTGTCCGCGTTGTAGTGCGAGACCAACTCGGCCGCTTCGGTACCGGTGTTGGCGATCAGCCGGGTGGCGCCGTCGACAATCCGTTGCTCGCCGTCCTCGCGCCGGCGGGGTTCCGGTTGCTCGCCGGCGACCAACAGCAGGTTCTTCACCTTGGCCATGGTGTGCATTGTGTGCACGAGGGGCAGTCCCCACAGGCCGGCGAGCTCAAGCCCGGCGACCCCGGACACCCAGTAGTGCGAATGGATCACGTCGTAGCGGCCGTGCGGCTGCAACTGCCGGATCCGGTCGATTTCGGCAACCATGCTGTGCAGAAGCTCGGGCAGTTCTTCTTTGGGCAGCTTCCGGGCCGGACCGGCCAGGACGTTGTGGACGCAGACGCCGGGGGAGGGATGCTCGACGGCGGCTTGTCCGGCGGACGTGGACCGGGTGAAGATCTCCACTTCGACGCCGGTCTCGGCGAGGGCTGCTGCAAGGGCACGGATGTACACGTTCATGCCCCCGGCGTCGCCGGACCCGGGCTGCTCCATCGGCGAGGTGTGCAGCGAGAGGAATGCGACGCGGCGGACCAGCGACATTATTCTCCTTCCCGCTCCGGAACGCATCCCGGCGGACGCGCACCCTGTTCAGCTGGTCCCGGGACACACGTCCGGACCTGTGTTTCGATAAAACACTACTCCTGAAGTTACCGCCGTTTCACAGGCCGGCGGGCGGTGCCGGTCAGAGAGCCGGCGGTGCTGCTACCGTGACGACTGTGCGCACACACGAAACGACGGATTCCACCGTCCCCGGCTGGGAAATCCGTCCGGCCGCCGCCGGGGATTGGCCCGCGGTCTGGGAAATCCTTGAGCCTGTCGTCAGGGCCGGGGAAACTTTCACCTGGGACCGGACCACTACCGGGCACCAGGCATTCGAACGCTGGTTCCAACAACCGCCCGGCCAGACCTTCGTCGCGGCGGGCCTGGGGGAGCTCGCGGGCGTCATCATGGGCACCGGCGAGCTGCATGCAAACCAGGGCGGCGGCGGAGGCCACGTTGCCAATGCCGGGTACATGGTCCACCCGGACTACCAAGGCAAAGGGGTGGCTCGTTCGTTGTGCGCCTATTCGCTGGACGCAGCGCGGGCCGCCGGGTTCCGTGCGATGCAGTTCAACGCTGTGGTGGAAAGCAACGTCAATGCCGTTGCCGCCTGGCAGTCCCTGGGCTTCGAGGTGCTGGCCACCCTCCCGGAAGCGTTCCTGCACCCACGCCTGGGCTACGTCGGACTGCACGTCATGTACCGCAGGCTATAGCGCCGCGGGCTCGGCACTTAATCCCGCCATAGATTCTGCAGTTCCGGAAACGCCCGTTCGTAGCCGGCCAGCAGCCTTCCCGCGAGGTCCCCGGAGTCGAGGTCCGCGGAACCGCCGGGTCCGGAGCCGACCAGCGGGTGCCTGGCAAAAGCAGCCCGGGCCGCATCGCGGCGCCCGGTTCCGGTGCTCCCGGCGTCCCGGCGGGTGGCGCTCACAACGAGGCGCTCGACGTCCTTGACCTGCTGCAGCAGGGCCAGTTGCGCCGGTGCCGGGCGTTCCTGCTGAAGGGGACAACGCCGTCGGGCGTTACCTGGCAGGGGACCTCGACGACGGCGTCCGCGGGCAGTCCCGGAATAGCCGCGATCCGGCCCGCTGCCGGATCGCCGCCGGTGTTGCGGGTATTTAGGATCAGCTCCGCCGGGCCGCCGCCGGAGAGGGCGCGCATCACGGCGAGGGCGACCCGTTCGTAGCCGCCGCCGGCCAAATCCGTTTCATCCCGGCGCTCGCCGGCGGATCGGGCCTCGGCGAGGTAGCCTTCCTCACGGGATCGGCGCGCGGCATCCCAGAGCCGGTAGGCGTCCTGGCCGGCGGCTGCGAGCCGCGGATAAAGTTCGGACTGCTGTCGGTCGATGGACTCGCCGCGGGTCGTGGCGGCGGACCTGATGCCGGTCAGGGCGCGACCGGTCTCATAGTAGTAATAGAGGTATTCGTTCGGCAGGCATCCCAGTTCCGCAAGGAAAGGTTGCCCAAACAGGCGTCCTTCCTCGAAACCGGCCAAAGCGTCTGCATCGGCCAGTAGTCCCGGAAGCATGTCCTGGCCGCCGGACTCCAGACGGTAGAGCCAGCCCAGGTGGTTCAGGCCGTAGTACCCGACGCCGTCGAGCGTCCCCGCGGGCAGTGCGACGCCCGCGGCACCCGCCGCCCGGTGCACCAGCCCGCTGGCCGAATCGCAGATGCCGACCACCTTGGGCCCGAGGACAGGCACCAGGGCCTCGGTGACCATGCCCGCCGGATTCGTGAAATTCAGCAGCCACGCGTCAGGACAGTGGCGCCGCATCTGCTCAGCGAGCTCCAGCATGCGCGGAATCGACCGCAACGCGTACGAGATGCCGCCGGCTCCTGTGGTCTCCTGGCCCAGGAGCCCGAGGTCCAAGGCCACCCGCTCGTCGGCGGTTCGCCCGGCCGTCCCGCCGGGACGAATCGCGGCGAACACCAGATCCGTGCCGGACAGCGCCTCGGCCAGGGATGTGGTGGCCCGCACCGCGGGTAAGGCTGCGGTGCCTGGCACGTACGGTGCCGGGTACGAGGCAAGCACCGCGCGGATCGCGTCGAGGCGGCCGGGATCGACGTCGTACAGCACCAGTTCCCGGACCAGCCCGGCGAAGGGCCCCGCACAGAGCGCCCGGTAGATCAGCGGTACCCGGAATCCGCCGCCGCCGGCAATCATCAGCCGCATGCCGACAGTCTATGCGCGGAGGGGACCGCCTGGACCGGCAGGCGCCTTTCCAGCGGTACCTCGACGGCGTAGGGTGCCAACTATGGACGCGCTTCCGACGCGGCGATTTGATCCGCTTGCCTCCGCCCGTACCCCCGGTGCGGCGGGTTTTGACCTGCTGCTTACGGGGACGGTCTCTCAGGACATCATTTTCACCGGGCTGCCGCACGCCCCGTCGCCGGCACCGAGATCTGGAGCGACGGGATGGGCAGCTGCCCCGGGGGCGTAGCCAACCAGGCCATCGCCGCGGCACGGCTGGGGCTGCGGACCGGGCTGGCGGCTGCCTTCGGCGATGACGGCTACGGCGACTACAACTGGAAGATACTGGCCGGACAGGAGCACGTGGACTTGTCCTTGTCCCGGCGGGTCGCCGGTTGGCATTCACCGGTCACAGTCTCCCTGAGCGTGGAGCATGACCGGTCCATGGTGACCCACGGGCACCCGGCCCCCGTCAGCTCCAGCGAACTGATCGGCAAGCCGCCGCCGGCGCTCGCCGCCGTCGCGGAGCTCGGCGAGGAAGTGGAGCCGTGGGCAATCGACGCGCACAAAGCCGGGGTCCGGCTGTTCGGCGATGTCGGCTGGGATCCCACCGGCGCCTGGTCCTCCTCCCGGCTGGACAACCTGAAGTATTTCCACGCCTTTTTGCCCAACCAGCACGAAGCCATGGCATTCACCCGCCATGACAACCCGTGGGCGGCACTCTACGCCCTGGCGGACAGGGTGCCGGTCGCCGTCGTGACCCTTGGACCCCAGGGGGCGATGGCGGTGGACTCCGAAACGGGCGAGGAGGAGTGGGTGCCGTCGCTGCCCGTGTCCGCGTTCGACCCGACCGGCGCGGGGGACTGCTTCGGAGCCGCCTTCATCGTCGGTTGCCTGGCCGGCTGGCCGCTGGGTGACAGGTTGAGGTTTGCCAATCTCTGCGCGGCCCTGGCAGTGCAGGAGGTCGGCGGCTCGCTGGCGGCGCCCGGTTGGGGGGACATCGCCGACTGGTGGCAGCGCGCCAACGCCCGCAAGGAACGCCAGTCCAGCCAGTGGATGCGGCGCTACCGTTTTCTGGAGGACATCATCCGGGACGTACCGCCGGAGGCTGCAGCGGCGGGCGACGGCGACCATCGCCCACCTCTCGGACGCGTAGCGCTGTTCTAACCGCCACCCACCAGCGGACATGTCCGCTGGTGGGCTCCCTTCCCGGAGGACATGCTCTCCGTGCGGGCCGGGGAATGGGCATAAACCTGTTGTGCCCTGCGGTGGGTGCTAACAGTGGGCATGTCCCCCGGAGCAGGGCTGCCACGGGGCCCGAATTAAGCCCCATGCGCGGGCCACCCCTAGAATCGTTAAGTGACTTACCCAGCAGCAACAGGTGACTTCCGGCCGGTCCCGGAGGCCCAGCCCGGCCACGCCGAAGAACGCTCGGCCGTAATCGACCTTGAAGCCATCCGGCACAACGTCCGCCGCATCGCAGCCGTAGCATCACCGGCGCGGGTGATGGCAGTGGTCAAAGCCGATGCTTACGGTCACGGCGCCGTTCCGGTGGCCCGTGCTGCCCTTGGCGCCGGCGCCACCTGGCTGGGAACCGCCCATATTTCCGAAGCCCTGGCCCTGCGCGCCGCCGGGATCGAGGCGCCCGTGCTTGCCTGGCTGCACACCCCGGAGAGTAACTTCGCCGCCGCCGTGGCCGCCGGGATTGACATCGGGTGCTCGGGGTGGGATCTAAAGCGCACCGTGGCTGCAGCCCGGGAGCAGGAACGGCCAGCCCGTGTGCACCTAAAAGTGGACACCGGGCTGGGCCGCAACGGGGCAACCATGAGTGCCTGGGACGGCGTGGTCGGCGAAGCCATGGATTACCAAGACCAGGGCCTCCTGCGCGTGGTGGGTATTTTTTCCCACTTGGCCGTCGCCGACGAACCCGAACGACCGGAAACGGACGAGCAGCTGGCCGCCTTCCGCGAAGCCCTCGCTATCGCCCAGGACGCCGGCGTGGACCCTGAGGTGCGGCACCTCGCCAACACCCCGGCCACGCTGTCGCGGCCGGACACACACTTTGACCTGGTCCGCGTGGGCCTGGGCCTCTACGGGCTGTCCCCGTTCGAGGACCAGAGCCCGGAAGAACTGGGCCTGCGCCCCGCCATGACCGTCCGTACGGTGGTCTCGCACTGCAAAGACGTGCCCGCCGGCCAGGGCGTCTCCTACGGGCTGAATTACCGCACCGGCAGCGCCAGCACGCTGGGCCTGATCCCGCTGGGCTACGCCGACGGGGTCCCGCGGATCGCAACCGGCGGACCCGTCCGGGTCCGTGGTGTGAACTACCCCGTGGTGGGACGCATCGCAATGGACCAGATGGTGATCGACCTCGGTCCGCTCAGTGTGTCGGCCGGAGGGACCAGCGTGCTGGGCGCCGAGGCCGTGCTCTTTGGCAACGGCGAGGACGGCGGTCCCACCGCCGAGGACTGGGCCCGGGCCGCAGGCACCAACAATTATGAGATCGTCACGCGGATCAGTCCCCGGGTTCCGCGCCGCTACATCAATGAAATGCCCGGCCGCGAGGGGTCGCAACCGTGAGCGGGGCGCTCTGGGAACGGACCCTGACAGTCCGGACCGCGGAGGAAACCCACGCCCTTGCCGCCGTCCTTGGTGCCCAGCTCCAGGCCGGTGACCTGCTGGTCCTCACCGGCGAGCTCGGAGCGGGAAAAACCACCTTCACCCAGGGCCTCGCCGAGGGATTGGGCGTCCGTGCCGGCATCATCTCACCGACGTTCGTGCTCGTTCGCATCCACCCGAACCTGCCTTCCGGCTCCCGTCCGGGCGGTCCGGACCTGGTCCACGTGGACGCGTACCGGCTGGGGTCCGCGTCGGAAATCGACGACATCGACCTGGAAAACACCATGGACAGCGCTGTCACAGTTGTCGAATGGGGCCGGGACCGGGTGGAACACTTGAGCGAGAGCCGGCTCGAGGTGGATCTGGTCCGCAGCCTCGGCGGCGCCGCTGCGCCACCAGCTGCCACTTCGGAACCCGACCCCGTTGAACCAGACCCCCTGGACTTTGACCCTGCGGACAACGATGAACCTCGCACCATCATTATCCGCGGTTTCGGTCCCCGCTGGGTGGACCGGCCCGTGCTGCCCGCTCCCGGCGAGTATCCCGCGCAGCCCCTGCCAACCACCCCGGAAGGGACCTGATGCTGATCCTTGCCATCGACACCTCGGCCGTGGCCAGCGCCGCCCTCGTTTCCGATGACACCCCGGAATCGGTGGTGGCGAGCTTCGCCACACAAGATACCCGCAGCCACGCCGAAGTACTGGCCCCGGGAATCGCGGCGCTCCTTACGGAGGCCGGATTGGACGGCTCCGACGTCGACGCCGTCGTCGTCGGGGTAGGACCGGGCCCATTCACCGGGCTGCGCTCGGGGATCGTCACGGCCCGCACCCTCTCGTTCGTCTGGGGCAAGCCGCTCCATGGCCTCATGAGCCTTGACGCCATCGCGCTGGAAGTGGCGGAGTCCACGGTCGCGGCGCCGGAGTTCATTGTCGCCACGGATGCCCGGCGCAAAGAGGTCTACTGGGCCCGGTACGCCGTGGCCAGCGGCCAGCTGCCGCAGCTGCTGGACGGCCCGCACGTCGGCTTTGCCGGGGCGCTGCCCGAGCTTCCCGTCTACGGCGCCGGCGCCGGTCTCTATGCGGACCTTGTTAAGGCCGTTCCCGAGTTCAGCTCCCGCCAGCCGGAAGCCCTGTCGCTGGGCCAGTTCGCCCTCGCGCGGCTCGCGGCGGGCGAACAGCTGCTCGACTCCACCCCGCTCTACCTGCGTGAGTCCGACGCCCAGGTACCCGGTCCGCGGAAGAGGGCGCTGTGAACGCCCCGTCCGCTGGCCGCGGTGCGGAACCGGCAGCGCTGCCCGGCGGCGTGAGACTTCGGCTCATGACCGCTGCGGACATTCCCGCAGTGGATGAGCTGGAGCGCCAGCTGTTCCCGGTGGACGCCTGGCCGCTGCAGATGTTTGTCGCCGAACTGGCGCAGGCCGGCACCCGGCACTACCTCGTGGCCGAGCGTGCAGGGCAGATTGTGGGCTATGCAGGGCTGATGTGCATCGAGCCGATCGCGGATGTCCAGACCATTGCGGTTGCGCCTGAGTACGAGGGCCGGGGCATTGGTTCGGCTTTGCTCACCGCGCTCATCAGGGAAAGCCGGCTGCGCCGTGCCGAGGACGTGCTCCTGGAGGTCCGGGCCGACAACCCCCGGGCACAACAGCTCTACCGCCGCTACGGGTTCGAGCAGATCCACCTCCGGGCCCGCTACTACCGCGACGGCGTTGACGCGCTGATCATGCGGCTGCGGCTGGCCAGTCCCGAATCCGATGCCACTCCCAGGGAAGCAGCCCGACCATGAACCGCACCACTTATGCCCGGCCGCTGGTCCTGGGCATTGAGTCCTCCTGCGACGAGACCGGCGTCGGGATTGTCCGCGGGACCCGGCTGCTGACCAATACGGTGTCCTCCTCCATGGATGAGCATGTCCGGTTCGGCGGCGTGATCCCCGAGATCGCCTCCCGTGCCCATCTCGATGCCTTCGTCCCCACGCTCCGCGCGGCCCTGGGCGAGGCCGGGGTGACGCTGGAGGACATCGATGCGATCGCCGTGACCTCCGGTCCGGGCCTCGCGGGAGCCCTGATGGTGGGTGTCTGCGCGGCCAAGGCGCTCGCTGTGGCAACGGGCAAACCGCTCTACGCCATCAACCACCTCGTCGCCCATGTCGGCGTCGGCCTGCTCCAGCCGGACGACGGCGGCCCGCAGGCTTTCGCCGGGTCCCCGGCGGCAGCCGGCGGGCGCGGGAGTACCGTGCCGCGAAACGGCCTGCCGGAAAACCTGGGGGCCCTGCTGGTCTCCGGCGGGCACACCGAAATCCTGCGGATCCGGAACATCACCGCAGACGTGGAATTGCTCGGATCCACGATCGACGACGCCGCCGGCGAGGCTTACGACAAGGTGGCGCGGCTGCTGGGCCTGGGGTATCCGGGCGGACCGGCCATCGACACGCTGGCACGCACCGGTAACGCCAAAGCGATCCGCTTCCCGCGCGGCCTGAGCCAGCCTAAATACATGGGGACCGCGGACGAACCCGGCCCGCACCGCTACGACTGGTCGTTCAGCGGGCTCAAGACCGCCGTCGCGCGCTGCGTGGAGCAATTCGAGGCCCGCGGCGAGACGGTGCCGGTGGCGGACATCGCCGCAGCCTTCCAGGAGGCTGTCGTGGACATCATTACGTCCAAAGCGGTGCTGGCCTGCCGGGAGAACGGCATCACAGAACTGCTGCTGGGCGGCGGTGTGGCAGCGAATTCACGGCTGCGCCAGCTCACGGAACAGCGCTGCAGCGCCGCCGGGATCCGGTTGACCGTCCCGCCGCTAGCCCTGTGCACGGACAACGGCGCCATGGTCGCCGCCCTCGGCGCCCAGCTGGTGATGGCCGGGATCGCGCCAAGCGGCCTCGGTTTCGCCCCGGATTCCTCGATGCCGGTCACCACCGTCTCGGCCTGAGGCCGCCCCGGCGCAGCCCCGGCTTTACGCTTCGGGGCCCTGGCGCATCTGCTGGACCAGGTCCAGTACGACGGCGCGCAGGTCGCCGCCGTGCTCTGCCGCCACGCGCCGCTGCCGCTGGTATCCGGCGCCGCGCTCAACGATCTTCAGGACGTCCGCCAGCTCCGCAGCGCAGCCCAGCTTCTCGGCGACGGGCCGGAGCCGTGCGACCGTTTCGCGGATGTGGTCGGTAACAAGCTGCTCGTTCCCCTCCGCGTCCAGGATGATGATGGCGTCCAGGCCGTAGCGGGCGGCACGCCACTTGTTCTCCTGCACATGCCAGGGCGGCATGGTGGGAATGGTGCCGCCGTTATCCAGTGTCGTTGAAAACTCATCAACGAGGCACTGGGTCAGCGCTGCGACGGCGCCGACTTCCTCCAGGGTTGCCAGGCCGTCACAGATCCGCATCTCGATGGTGCCAAAATGCGGGACGGGCCGGATATCCCAGCGGATTTCGGAGAGCGAGTCGATCACGCCGGTGGTGGACATGTCCTGTGCGTAGGATTCGAAGTCCGCCCAGTTGGCGAATTGGAAAGGCAACCCCGCGGTCGGCAGTTGCTGGAACATCAGGGCACGCTGGGAGGCGTAACCGGTGTCTTCGCCGCCCCAGAACGGGCTGGAGGCGGAGAGCGCCTGGAAGTGCGGGAAATAGTTCACCAAGCCGTCCAGTACCGGCAACACCTTGTCCCGGCTGTCCAGGCCGACATGCACGTGGACGCCGTAGATCACCATCTGGCGGCCCCACCACTGTGTGCGGTCAATGAGCTTGGCGTAACGCTCTTTATCTGTCACCGGTTGCAGCTGCGGCGGGCTGAAGGGGTGGCTGCCCGCGCAGAAGATTTCGACGCCCATCGGATCGGTGACTTCACGGACTGCGGCGAGGGAACTGGTCAGGTCCGCTTTCGCTTCCGCCACGGTGTTGCAGATCCCGGTGACCAGTTCCACAGTGTTCAGCAGCAACTCCTGCTTGATGTGGGGGTGCTCGTCATCCTCGTTCAGTTCGGGGTGCCGCGCAGCGACGCCGCGGAGCACCTCTTTGGCGACGGAGGCCAACTCCCCGGTTTCCGCATCCACGAGGGCTAGTTCCCATTCCACACCAAGAGTTGATTGCCTGGATGAAGCGAAATCAATCTTCATGTGGTCCCTTCACTGTTCTGCTGTCCGTTTCCCTGCCCCGACCGGCAACGTCGTGGGCGGATGTGCCGGACAGTTGGCGAGGCAACGGTGCCTCAAGTCTAGTGCAGGGGTAACATCGGACCGGTGGCAAGACTGCAGCGAAAACGTGAAAGTGTTCACAGAAGTACGCGGACGGCCGCCTTGGTCCCGGCCGTCGTCCTGCTTGTGTTCGGAACCTCCTCTTGCTCCGGACCGCCGGCGCCGGCGCCTCCGGAGCGGCACAAACCGCCGCACCATCCGGACCGGCACGGCCGAGCGGCGGCACTGCAGCGCCGCTGCCCGATAGTCAGGATGCCTCCGCCCTGGCCGGGACACGCCCGCTCGGATGGGGACCGCAGGAACGGGACGCGGCCGATGCGGCGCGGGCTGTTGCCGCCATGAGCACCGAAGAGCTGGCGGGCCAGGTTCTGCTGCCGTTCTTTCCC
This sequence comes from Arthrobacter sp. H16F315, assembly GCF_024124825.1. Classification (GTDB taxonomy): domain Bacteria; phylum Actinomycetota; class Actinomycetes; order Actinomycetales; family Micrococcaceae; genus Arthrobacter. The sequence goes on from NZ_JAMXSS010000002.1 coordinate 1,740,284, forward strand.
GGACTCGACCATACCGCCCATGCCGCGGTCATCGAGCGCCTGCACCTGGCCGGTTCCATCATCATGGGGGACAACGTTCCGGGGACCGCCGACGGAAGCGTTGACACCGCAGCCATGCAGGCCGCCGCCGGCCAGCTCCAGGCCGCGGCCCGCGCCGGCGGCCGCAGCTGGCCCGGCCTGATCGGCGTCGACCAGGAGGGTGGAAAGGTGGCACGGCTCAGGGCGCCGCTGACCGAATGGCCCGCCCCGATGAGCTACGGCGCGGCGGGAAGTGCGCCCCTCGCCGGAGAGGCCGGCGGGGCCATGGCAGCTGAATTGGCGGCACTGGGCTTCAACACCGACTTTGCCCCGTCGGCCGACGTCACCATGGGCCCGGCCGATCCTGCCATCGGCGCACGCTCCATGTCCGGCAACGCCGACGCCGCAGCCGCGTATAGCGTCGCGTTTTCCCAGGGGATGCTGGCCGGGGGGCTACTGCCGGCCGCCAAGCATTTCCCCGGCCACGGCTCCGTCACCGTGGATTCCCACGCCGGGCTGCCCGTCCAGGATGCCAGCCTGGATGCACTCCGCGCCAAGGACCTGCGGCCCTTCCAATCTGTCGTTGACGCCGGGCTGCCGATGGTCATGACCGGCCACATTGCCGTGACGGCGCTTGATCCCGGGGTCCCGGCCTCCGTCTCCAAGGCGGCCTATGCGGAACTTCGCCGGATGGGATTCAAAGGTGTTGCCATCACCGACGCGCTAAACATGGCGGCGATCCAGGACCGGTACCCCAACGACTCCGCCGCTCCGCTGGCCCTCGCCGCTGGCGCTGATCTGCTGCTGATGCCCGCCGACGTCGAGGCGGCCCACGCCGCGATCGTCGGCGCCGTGCGCAGCGGTGCGCTGCCGCCGGCGCGGCTCGCGGAGGCCGCGCAGCGGGTAGTTACCATGATGATCTGGCGCGGCCGCAGCGGACAGGGCCCCGGCACGGCGCCCGGGAGCGGCAGCGAACTCTCGCAAAAGGTCTCCCGGGCCGCCATCACCGTGCTCGCCGGGCCCTGCCACGGTCCGATCGTGCCGTCCAGCGTCCGTGTGGCCGGCGGTTCGGCGCAGGACCGGTCGCGCTTCGCCGCATCCGCGAACAAGGCCGGCATCAGCATCGGCGAGGGCCCGCTTGTCCGGCTGATCGGTGCCGGACCACAGCAGCCTGCACCGGAGGCGGCAGCCGAGGTGGCGGTGGCCCTCGATGCGCCCTGGCCGCTGGCCGACGTCTCGGCCCGCAGCAGAATCGCGGTCTACGGACGCAGCCAGGGCGCGTTCGACGCGCTGGCCTCGGTTCTTGCCGGGACTGCCACGGCCCCCGGCAAACTTCCGGTCGACGTTGGGTCCCAGCCCGCGGGCACCGGCTGCGACTGAGGCCGGTCCAGGCCGGGACCGGCCTGTCGTTTAATGGAAGGGTGCCCATCCTGAATAAAGACATGACATTGTGCATCTCCCTCTCGGCCCGGCCGAGCAACAACGGGACGCGCTTCCACAACCACCTGTATGACCAGCTTGGCCTGAACTGGATCTACAAGGCCTTCGCCCCCACCGACCTCGCCCAGGCTATCGCCGGCGTGCGTGGCCTGGGAATCCGCGGCTGTGCCGTGTCCATGCCGTACAAGGAAGACGTGATGGCGCTCGTGGATGTGATGGACCCGTCGGCGAAAGCCATCGATTCGGTCAATACCATCGTCAACGACGGCGGCACCCTGACCGCCTACAACACCGACTACACGGCGATCGAGCAGTTGCTGCAGCGCAACGCCGTACCCGCCTCCTACGCGGTGTGGCTGTTGGGTGCCGGCGGCATGGCGAAGGCCACCGCCGCCGCCCTGCGTGATGCCGGGTTCCGCGACGTCACAGTGATAGCGCGCAGTGAGGAGGCGGGGCGGGCGCTCGCAGGGCTTTATGGCTTCGCCTGGCGCGCCGACGTCGATCCCGCCGGCGCGGGGGCGGCGGACATGATCATCAACGTCACCCCGATTGGTATGGCCGGGGGCCGGACGCCGGGGCGCTATCCTTCCCGCAGGAAGTGTTGGACGCCGCGACAGTGGTCTTCGACGTCGTCGCGTTGCCCGCCGAGACCCCGCTGATCAAGGCCGGCCGTGCAGCCGGCAAGACGGTCATCACCGGTGCGCAGGTGGCGACCATCCAGGCGCTGGAGCAGTTTGTGCTCTACACCGGGATCCGGCCCACTGACGAGCAGGTCCACGCAGCCGAGGCCTTTATGCGGGATCAGTAGACGCGCGGGATCCGGTGGTGCGTCACTGGACCGGCTCGACCGAAATGGCCACCCGTTCCTCGCCGATCCTGGTGAGGACCAGGGTGGCCGCCTTCTTTCCTTTGTTCTTGGCACTGCCGGATTTACCGCCGGGGAGCAGTTGCTTGCGCAGCTCCTCCGGAGTGACAGCGGTGCCGCGCTTTTTGATGTCCAGCACTCCGATGCCCTGGTCCCTGACCCAGGACTTAAGTGCCTTGACGTTGTAGGGCATCACGTCCAGGACTTTGAACGCCCGGGCAAAGGGGGTGTCCCGAAGTTCGGGCGCGCAAATGTAGGCGATGTGCTCGTCCAGGAGGTGGCCGCCCAGCTGGAGTGCGACGTCGGCCACCAGGCCGGCTCGGATGACGGCGCCGTCGGGTTCGTAAAGGTAGCCCTCAACCGGGCCGATCGGGGCGACCGGGCCGCCGTTGAAATCCTCGGCGCTGCTGAGCTCCGAGGCCCCCGCAGGCCCGAGCAGGAGGGCTGCCCGCCGGATCCCCGGGCGCCGGAGCGCATTGAACCACAGTGCGACTTCGGTGACGTCCCCGCCGACCGAGACCCACTGGGCCTCGCAATTGCCGGGTACCGAGTCGTGCGGCATGCCCGGGCCCATCTTCACACCCACCGCCATGCCGGCGCCGGCCAGGGACTCAACGAAGGACAGCGGCGGGGAGAAGTCCTCCGGGTCCCAGAGGCGCTTTGTGCCCGAGGTAGAGGTGGTCCGGCGTGCCGGGTCCAGCCAGACGCCGTCTATTCCCTCGAGGGAAACCGACGTCGCGTCGGAGTGCACCACTGTGGCGTTCCGGAACGGGATCAGGTTCATCGTGGCGCAGGCCGCCGTCGTCTCGTCCCGCTCCACTGCCGTGACCGTGATGTCCAGCGATGCAAGCGCCATGGAATCGGCGCCGAGGCCGCAGCCGAGATCTGCTGCATGCCGCACGCCTGCCGCCGCGAAGCGCTGCGCGTGCCGCGCCGCCACGGTCAGCCGGGTGGCCTGTTCCAAACCGGCTTGGGTGAAAATCATCTGCCGGGCGAACTCGCCGAACTTGGCTTCGGCCTTGGTCCGCAGCCGGGACTGGGTGAGCACGGCAGAGACGAGTTCGGGGAGTGGCCGGCCTTCCGCAGGGTTGCGTTGAGGCGGAACGCATCGTCCTCCCGGTACGCGCCCAGTGACGCCAGCAGCTCCCAGCCTGCGGGGTTAAGGAGCGGGGCGATCTGGTCCTGCGGTGCATCAGCCATGGGATCAAGCCTAGTTCAGGCAGTCGAGGCGCCGTGCGCCCGATAGGCTAGGCGGCATGGAAGACAGCGGCACGGCAAACACCGGCTCGGACGCAGATGACCCCAATGACCGGACCGCCGGCCGGGATGCCGACGGCGGCCGGGCCACCCGCCGGGGATTGGCCCGTTACGCCCGGCCGGCGCTGATCGCCGGCATTGTGCTCGCGGTGGTTTGCGTGGCGCTGCTGGTGATTATCTTTTTCCTTGATTCCTTCAACGCCACGGTTTATTCCGTCGGCGGCAAGGACGTTGCGGACGCCACCGACGAGGCGAGGGACATCCGGGACACTTATGCCGCGGCCCGGACCGGCGGCATCGTCGTCCTGGCTGCCGGCATCGTCCTTGCCGCCGCCGGCGCGCTGGTGCTGTACCGGCACCGGGGGAGGCCGGCGCCAGCGACGCGGACAACGGCGAAGACGTGGACTTCGAGGACCTCGGCTGAGGGCAGCCGGCAGTCGTGCGACGTTAACGGGTGACGAAATTCTGGCACTCGCCTTGACCGAGTGCTAACTACTTACATAGAGTCGTCATTAGCACTCTCCCTAGGAGGGTGCTAATACTCAAGCTGGACCTGCCAGGTACGCTGCCGGCACCGCGACGACGGTTTGTGCGCCTTGGCACCACAGCTTTAAAGTCCACGAATTTGCTGACGAAAAGGAGAGGTCCTTGTCGGTCTCTATTAAGCCTCTTGAGGATCGTATTGTTGTCCGCCCGCTCGAAGCCGAGCAGACCACGGCCTCCGGCCTGGTTATCCCGGACTCCGCGCAGGAAAAGCCGCAGGAAGGCGAAGTTGTTGCAGTTGGCCCCGGCCGCTTTGACGACAACGGCAACCGCGTTCCGATCGACGTCACCGTCGGCGACGTTGTTATCTACTCCAAATACGGCGGAACCGAAGTCAAGACCGGCGGCACCGAGTACCTCGTACTGTCCGCCCGCGACGTCCTGGCGATCGTCGTAAAGTAACTCTTATGGACCCCGCGCCGCCGATCCGTCTGATTCATCTCTGACAGGTCAGTTGCGCGGGGTTCTGTCTTGAAAGGACAAAAACCATGGCAAAGCAGCTTGCGTTTAATGACGCTGCCCGCCGGTCGCTTGAAGCCGGCATCGATAAGCTCGCCAACACCGTCAAGGTGACGCTTGGCCCGCGTGGCCGCAACGTTGTGCTGGACAAGAAGTGGGGCGCCCCACGATCACCAACGATGGTGTCACCATCGCCCGTGAAGTCGAACTGGACGACCCCTACGAAAACCTTGGCGCGCAGCTTGCCAAGGAGGTCGCCACCAAGACCAACGACGTGGCCGGCGACGGCACCACCACCGCCACTGTGTTGGCACAGGCGCTTGTTAAGGAAGGCCTCCGCAACGTTGCGGCAGGCGCCGCGCCGGGCGAGATCAAGCGCGGCATCGAGGTTTCCGTCGAAGCCGTCGCTGCCCGCCTGCTCGAAAACGCGCGTCCGGTCGAAGGCACCCAGGTCGCCAACGTCGCCTCCATCTCCGCCCAGAGCGACGAGGTCGGCGAGCTCCTGGCCGAGGCATTCGGTAAGGTCGGCAAGGATGGTGTGATCACCATTGAGGAATCCTCCACCACGCAGACCGAACTGGTCCTCACCGAGGGCATGCAGTTCGACAAGGGCTACCTTTCCCCGTACTTCGTCACCGACGCAGAACGCCAGGAAGCTGTCCTCGAAGATGCGCTGATCCTCATCAACCAGGGCAAGATTTCATCCGTCCAGGACTTCCTGCCGCTGCTGGAAAAGGCGCTGCAGAGCTCCAAGCCGCTCTTTATCATCGCCGAGGACGTCGACGGCGAGGCTCTCTCCACGCTGATCGTCAACCGCATCCGCGGCACCCTGAACGTCGTTGCCGTCAAGGCTCCGGGCTTCGGTGACCGCCGCAAGGCCATGTTGCAGGACATCGCCACCCTCACGGGTGCGCAGGTTGTTTCGCCGGAACTGGGCCTCAGCCTGGATACGGTCGGCCTGGAGGTGCTCGGTACCGCCCGGCGCATCACCGTCACCAAGGACAACACCACCATCGTTGACGGCGCCGGTTCGGCCGAGGACGTCGCAGCCCGGGTTTCCCAGCTGCGCGCCGAGCTGACCCGCACCGATTCCGACTGGGACAAGGAAAAGCTCCAGGAGCGCCTGGCTAAGCTGGCCGGCGGCATCGGCGTGATCAAGGTTGGCGCGGCCACCGAAGTCGAGCTGAAGGAAAAGAAGCACCGCATCGAGGACGCCGTGTCCTCGACCCGCGCTGCCCTGGAAGAAGGCATTGTGGCCGGCGGTGGCGCTGCCCTCATCCACGCCCTCAAGGCCCTCGACGAGGACCCTGCTGTCAAGGCCCTCGAAGGTGACGCGGCCGCCGCTGTCGGCATCGTTCGCCGGGCACTGACCCAGCCGCTGCGCTGGATCGCCCAGAACGCCGGCTTCGACGGCTACGTGGTGGTCGCCAAGGTGGCTGAATCAGCCAACAACCAGGGCTTCAACGCCAAGACCGGCGAATATGAAGACCTCATCGCGGCCGGCGTTATCGACCCGGTCAAGGTGACGCGTGCGGCCCTGCGCAACGCGGCGTCCATCGCGGCGCTGGTGCTCACCACGGAAACCCTCGTGGTCGAGAAGCCTGCCGACGAGGACGAGCACGCGGGCCACCAGCACTAAGGTCCGGCGGCGGCGCCCCGGACGGCGTCGCAGGTTCCCTCGGATCAGCCAGCCAAGGGAGCAGCCAGCCAAAGACCAGTTAACAGAGGACCGGACCAGCACCCGCTGGCCCGGTCCTTTGTTTGTTTTAGGCAGTCATCAGCGTCTGGACCGCGTGGCGGTCCGTCGTGGCCGCAGGCTCGCACCCCGCTGCCGGTGCCTGGTGACGAGCCGGTAGAAGATCAGCACGGCAACCGCGGCCGCGACGATGCCCACGAGGTTCAGCCCCAGCTGTACCGCCGAGCCGGCAGCCTTTTGGTATTCGCCCAGGACCAGGGCCACAGCCACGAAGCCCGCGGCTGGGACCGTTGTGACCGAGATGAACACCCCCACCAGCGCTGCGGACCGCCGGCTGATCACGGAGAGCATCCCAGCGGTCCCGGCCAGGACGGCAACGATGAGCGAATAGGGGCCCGGGTGGTAAATGAAGTCGACGGCAGAACCGCGGTCCAGCACGTCGGGCGGAAAGAGGCCCAGTGGTACGGACAGCCACGCCGTGAGTGCGGCCGCCAGCATGGCCGTGGGGAACCCGACGCCAAGCGCCAGTGCCGCACTGCGGCCCAACTGCCATTGGCCGCGGACAAGTGCCACGGCCAGGGCCGCCAGGGGGCCGAACTCCGGTCCCACCGCCATGGCCCCGACGATGGCGATAGTGGAATCCGTGACAATCCCGATGGCCGCCAGTTGGGTCGCGAGGATCAGGAACGCCAGGTAGCTCCACGTAAGCCGCGAGTCTTCGCCCGTCTGACGGGATACCTCGTCCCAGATCACGGTGTCCGCGCCTTCGCCGGGGGCGTCGGCGGTGGCCTTATCCGCACGGTCGGAGAGCACCAACTCCGGCATGGCGACCGAGATCGAACCTTGCTCCTGGACATTCAGGGCTTGGAGTTTCTCCACGAGCCGCTCCACGGATTCCCTGGCGACCAGAACGTGGATGACGTCCCCGGCAGGAAGGACAGAAGCGCCCGGCTGGCGGGAAACTTCCGCGACGCCTAGCTCGCCGGTGCAGCAGTCCGTCACGACGGCGGACATCTCGGCCGGAACACAAATACGCAGCTCTGCGATCACGATGGGGCCTCCTCTGGCTCGTTACAGGGTAGCCCCGGGCCGGCAGGGGACCTGCCGCTGGTCCGCCGGTCACCGCGCTGTGATTGGCCAGAAAAATTACGACTCGGTAACATTGATGTTTTGGAAACCGGTCTGAAGGGCTCCCAGTGTCGATCGAGCGCAGCACAGCCAGCCCGCAGCAGGCGGTCGCGGGTTCTCCGGCGCCCCCAAAACCGGGCTACCGGCCCGAAGTCCAGGGCCTGCGCGCCCTTGCGGTCCTGATGGTGGTCACGTACCACGTCTGGCTCGGCAGGGTCTCCGGCGGGGTGGACGTCTTCCTCCTAATTTCCGCCTTCCTGATGACTCTCAGCTTCGCCCGAAAGGTTGAAAGCGGCAGGCCGCTTCGCCTCCTGAGCCACTGGCTGCACCTGCTCAAACGGCTGCTGCCCGCCGTCGTAGTCGTTATTCTGGGTGTACTTGCAGGCACCCGGGTAATCCTGCCCGAGAGCCGCTGGCCGGACCTGCTCGACCAGTCCTGGGCCTCCCTTCTTTACCGGCAGAACTGGCTGCTGGCGGACTCCGCCGTCGATTACTACGCGCAGGACCACTCTGGCGCCAGTCCGCTGCAGCATTTCTGGTCGCTGTCCATCCAAGGGCAGGTCTTCCTGCTGTGGCCGCTCGTTTTTGCCGGCGCCGCACTGCTGCTGCGCCTCCTGCGCCGGCGGACGCCGTGGGCAAACCGGATCAGTTACCCCGGCCTCCTGGCCGCGGCGTTTGGTGCGATCTTCGTTGCCTCACTGATTTACTCCATTGAGCAAACCGCCGCCAACCAGGCCTATGCCTACTTCGACACCCGCACCCGGCTTTGGGAATTCGCGCTCGGATCGCTGCTGGCGCTTGCACTCCCACACCTCAAACCCGGAAAAGCGCTCCGGGTTGTCCTCGGCTGGGCGGGGCTGGCCGCGATGCTCTCCTGCGGCTTGCTGCTCACCGTAGACCGCTCCTTTCCGGGCTTCATTGCGCTGTGGCCGACGCTGGCAGCTGCGGCCATCATCGTGGCCGGACAGAGCGGGAGCCGATTCGGCGTCGACCGGATCCTGAGCTGGAAACCGCTGGTGGCACTCGGGGACAACTCGTACGCCCTGTACCTCTGGCACTGGCCGCTGCTGGTGCTTGCCCTTGCCGGGATGGGCATCGCCGCGCCGAACCTGATCCAGGGCCTGGCCGTGGTGGCCGCCTCGATCGTGCTGGCGGTGCTGACCACCAGGTTCGTGGAGAAGCCCTTACGCGAGTGGCACTGGCCGCAGCGACGCGCCTGGCGCACCGCCGTCGTGATCGCAGCGTGTGGCGCCCTGCTGGCTGGCCCGGTCTCCGTGTGGCAGAGCAAGATCATGGCCAACGAGGCAGCCGCGGCGGCGCAGCCGAAGGAACTGACCCCCGGCGCGGCCGCCCTGGCGCCCGAGAACGCGGGTAAACCTACTCCCGCTGCGAAGATCATTCCGGCTCCGGTCGCCATGAAAAACGAATGGGCTGACATCGACGGGCTCTGCACGGACGGGAACGTGCCCGCCGACCCGCTGCTCGCCGGATGCCTGCAGAACACCCGGCCGGAGACTGTCACCAAACGCATTGTGGTCCTGGGCGACTCCCACGCCCAGCAGTACATGGCAGCACTCGGGCCGGTCGCCCGGAGCCACGGCTGGGAAGTGGTGGCACTGCTGAAAGGCAACTGCCGCTTCGGCGGTGAGTCCCCGGAGCGGGACGCCGAGTGCAATGCTTTCAACGCCGCCAGCGCCCGGTACGTCCTGGACCAGCAGCCCGATGCCGTTTTCACAGTCGCCTCGCTCACCCACACCGAAGCGCCGTTTGAAACCGAGGTGCCGCAGTATCTTGAGGGCATTCAACCCTTCACCGACGCCGGTATGGACGTGGTCGGCATCCGTGACAATCCGCGCTTTAGCATCAACATGCCCGAATGCGTCCAGAAGAACGGCTCGGACGACCCCAAGTGCCGGGTGCCGCTGCAGGAGTCCTTGGCCGGCTCTTCACCCCTGGACGCCTACCGGGGGAGGGTCCCGGGCCTGCACCTGATGGACCTGAGCGACTTCATCTGCGCCGACGGAATCTGCCCGGCCGTGGTCGGGAATGTGTACGTGTACAAGGACGACAACCATCTGACCAAGACCTACGTCCAAAGCATGCTCCCCATGTTCGAAGAGCGGCTCCTGGCAGCCACCGGCTGGACGTGACGCGGCGGCGTCCGGTGCAGTTGCTCACATTCCTGCCCCGGAATATGGGGATCGGCGGCAAGGTTCTAGTATTTATTCAACACTTCTGCACAGGCCATGCCCGTAATGACGGGCTGGTCATCTGTTGCAACCCCTACCCGTGAAACCCGTACCCAAGGTAAGAGGCGCACTCATGACCCAGCCCGAACACAACCCCTTCGGCTTCATCGGCCTGACCTACGACGATGTCCTGCTGCTGCCCGGACACACCAACGTCATCCCGTCCGAGGCGGATACGTCTTCCCGGATCTCCAAGCGCATCACCGTCAACACGCCGTTGCTCTCCGCCGCGATGGACACCGTGACGGAGTCCCGGATGGCGATCGCCATGGCACGCCAGGGCGGCCTCGGCGTGGTGCACCGCAACCTTTCCATCGCCGACCAGGCCGACCAGGTGGACCGCGTCAAGCGCAGCGAATCCGGCATGATCACCAACCCGCTGACCATCGGCCCGGAAGCGACGCTGGCCGAGCTGGATGAAATCTGCTCGCATTACCGCGTTTCAGGCCTGCCCGTCGTCGATGAGGGCATGCGGCTGCTGGGCATTGTCACCAACCGCGACACCCGCTTTGTGCCGGAAGCGGATTTCCCGATCCGCCTGGTCAGCGACGTAATGACCAAAATGCCCCTTGTCACGGGGCACGTCGGCATCAGCCGCGAAGAAGCCTCACACAAGCTCGCGACCAACAAGATCGAAAAGCTCCCCCTGGTCGACGAGCAGGGCCGGCTCAAGGGGCTCATCACCACCAAGGACTTCACCAAGGCCGAGCAGTACCCGCTGGCCACCAAAGACGACGAAGGCCGGCTGCGCGTCGGTGCGGCCATCGGGTTCTTCGGTGACGGCTGGGAACGTGCGATGGCCCTGATCGACGCGGGCGTTGACGCCCTCTTCGTGGACACCGCCAACGGCCACTCCCAGGGTGTCTTGGACATGATTTCCCGGCTGAAGTCTGACCCGGCGGCGGCGCACGTGGACATCATCGGCGGCCAGGCCGCCACACGCGAAGGCGCCCAGGCGCTCATTGACGCCGGTGCTGACGGCATCAAGGTCGGTGTGGGTCCGGGTTCCATCTGCACCACCCGCGTTGTTGCCGGCGTCGGCGTCCCGCAGATCACCGCCATCTATGAGTCGGCAAAGGCGGCCATCCCGGCCGGCGTTCCGCTGATCGCCGACGGCGGGCTGCAGTACTCCGGGGATATCGGCAAGGCGCTGGTCGCCGGTGCGGACACCGTGATGCTCGGTTCCCTGCTGGCCGGCTGTGACGAGTCTCCCGGGGATCTGATTTTCGTCAACGGCAAGCAGTTCAAGCTCTACCGCGGGATGGGATCGCTCGGGGCCATGCAGACCCGCGGCAAGAACACTTCGTACTCCAAGGACCGCTACTTCCAGGCCGACGTCTCCGGCGATGACAAGCTCATTCCGGAAGGCATCGAGGGCCGGGTCGCCTACCGCGGGCCGCTGGCCTCCGTGGCGTACCAGCTGGTCGGCGGACTCCGCCAGACGATGTTCTACACCGGCGCCCCGACAGTGCCCGAGCTCAAGGCCCGCGGAAAATTCGTCCGCATCACGCCGGCCGGGCTCAAGGAATCCCACCCGCACGACATTCAGATGACGGTGGAGGCGCCGAACTACGGTTCGCGCTAAAACACCCAACTGGCTCGCAGCAGAGGCCGTTTTGAAGGCTCATAACGGCCCCTGCTGCCAGTCAGTTGGGCAGGTGGACATGTTCTAGGCTGGAGGCATGTCCGCACTCCTGCCCGCGCGCGAGCCGAAACGCAAACTGGCGCTTAGGCCCTACGCCCGGGCTGTGGCGCAGGTGCTGCGCGTGAGTTTCCGGGCCTCGCCCGCCGCCGTCGTGATGAAGATCGTGGGCTCGGTGATTTCGGCGCTCCTGCCGCTCGTGACCACCTACTTCGCTGCACTGACCACGACGGCGCTGGCGGCGGCCTACGCGGGGAACGCCGCGGCCGGCCAGCAGGCGATTGTCTACGTCATCATCACCGCCGGGCTGGGATTGTTCTGGGGCGCTTTCAGCAGCGTGGACCGGTACATCCAGCAGCTGATGAGCTTCAAAGTCGGCGCGATCGTCGGGGACCTGATGTACGAGCGGTTCCTGGCCCTGGAGTTCTGGCGCTATGACGACAAAGAGACGGTGGACCTCTACGACCGGGCCAAGCGCTTCTCCGATTCCTACGCCCGGGTCCTGGACCGGATCGCAGCCATTTTCACCCAGCTTGTCTCGGTGCTCCTGGCGATCGGCGCGTTGCTGCTGGTCAGCTGGTGGATTGCCGTGATCGTGCTGGTGGCGATTGTGCCCAGCGTGTACCTGCAGTTCAAGCTCTCCCGCGAGCAGATCGCGCACTGGAACACCCAAGTGGATTCGCGACGGCAACGCCGGATGATTGAAACCAATCTCCTGCGTCCCCAGCACATCGCCGAGATGCGGCTCTACGGGATCGTGGGCTACCTGATGGGGCTGCGCTCCCGGCTGCGGGACGCTGATGAAAAGCGCCGGCTCGACTTCCAGAAGCGCTACATCCCCAAACAGCTCGCGGCCGACGCCCTGCAATACGGTGCGGAGGTGGTCTCCCTGATCTGGGTGGTGGGCCAGATCATCGCCCGGGCCCAGCCGGTGGGGCAGTTCCTCTACGTCCAGCAGATTGTCAGCCGCGCCCTGTCCACCGCCAACAGCCTCGTCTCTTCGCTGAGTTCCATCGACGAGGACCTCGCGAACCTCAAGGACTATGAGCTCTTTATGGCGCTGCCGGTCCCGTCGGACCAGGCCCCGCCCCTGCTGCAGGCGCCCCGGACCGTGGAACTGCGGGATATCCGGTTCACCTACACCGGCAGCGAGCTGGAAGTCATCAGGGGTATCTCGCTGACTATCCGCGAGGGCCAGCACATTGCGATCGTGGGGGAGAACGGCGCCGGAAAGTCCACCCTCATCCGGATTCTCGCCGGGCTGTACCGCCCGGACTCCGGGCAGGTACTGCTCGACGGCGTCGACCTCGCCGCCGTCGACGTCAAGACCTGGCACCGCCACCTCGCGGTGCTCAGCCAGGAGTTCCTGAAGTACGAGTTCGCCACCGCGGCGGAGAACATCTACTTCGGTGACGTGGATACACCGCGCGACGACGAACGGATCCGCCGGGCTGCGGCCGATGCCGAAGCCCTCGAATTCATCAACAAGCTGCCCAACGGGCTGGACAACCACGTGAGCAACTGGATGGAGGACCCGCGCGGCCGGAAAGGCAGCGGGCTCTCCGGCGGCCAATGGCAGCGCCTCGCGATGGCCCGGAACTTCTACCGCGGTGCCTCTTTTATGGTGATGGACGAGCCGACGTCGGCGATCGACGCGCTGGCCGAGCACCGGATCTTCACCCGGCTCTTCGCGGACCGCAGCAGCACCATCATCGCCATCAGCCACCGGCTCGCCACGATCGAAAAGGCGGACACCGTCTACATGCTTGAGGACGGCCTGCTCGTCGAGCAGGGCACACACAAGGAACTGGTGGCCATGCGGGGCCGCTATTTCCGGATGTTCGAATCGCAGTTGGCCGTGGACGAGGCCGAAGGCGCCTAGCCGCCCGGGCTAGCGGGAACTGCTGTGGCCCGGCCCTACTTTGCGCAGGACGACGGTGACGACGATTGCGGCCACCGTACCGAGGAAGAAAGGCCGGAACCGCCCCGGGGAGCTCCAAAGCACGGCAAACGGTAGGTCTCCGGCAGCGAAAACGGCGACGTCTTGGACGATCCTGCTCTGTGGCATCCTCGCTTGAGCCCACCGCCCCGGCTAAACCATTGAACCGGCCGTGGACCCTCTCTGGTGCCGGACGAAGGCGAGCCTCAACCCCGATACGAGTGCCAGCGATCCGGCAATGAGCAGCAGTGTGGCCACGTCGTAGAGGACGAGTTGAACGACCAGGACCACCAAGGCGCCCAGACACGCCAGGAAGCCGATGGCGCTGACCAGCTTGGGCCAGAAGCCCTGAAGCAATCGGCTGGCCAGCAGGTTCGTTGCACCGAACACCGCCAGGAAAACCGCCGATCCGAAGGTGAGCAGGGACGTGATGTCCGGCAGCATGGCAAATGCTGCACCAAAGACTGCCAGGAATACGAGGGCCGTAACGGGCAGTCCGCCACGGATCTTTGCGAAGATTGCCGGCAGTTCACGGGCGACGGCGATTTCATGCATCTGCCGTGCGGTAGAAAATAGGGTTGCATTGATTGCGGAGCTCGCCGCCAGCAATGCCCCGAGACTGGCGATCCAGTATCCGGCCGTGCCGAGGGCGGCTTGGCCGGCCGCGGCAAATGCCACCTCCTTTTGCGAAATGATGATTGCGTCGCTGACCAGCATCTGGGCGCCAACCGTCACCGTGACGTACACCAGCGTGACGATGGCGGTCGAGAGGTAGAGCGCCCGCGGCAGTGTCCACCGTGGGCGGTCCAAATCCTCGTAGTCGTAGGAGAGTAGCTCGAAGCCCTCATAGGCGACAAAGATCGAAGCCGCGGCCACGATCACGCCACCTAGCCCCTTGTTGTCCAGCGGCGCCAGCCGCTCCGGCGAGAAGTGCAGGAACCCCACCGTCGAGATCAGCGCCAGCACCGCGACTTTGATCAACACGACAATGTCTTCGGACAGCGCCGAGGCGCCCACACCACGGAGGTTGATTCCCAGGAATACCAGCAAGATCAGTGCCGCGAATCCGTCGGCGAAAATCCCCGGCAGGCCCAGGACGTTTGCCGCATAGTGGCCAAAGGTGAATCCGTAGACTGCCAGGGCGATCAAGTACCCGAACATCAGCAGCCAGGAGATATATGAGCCAACGCGCGGATAGCCGGCATCCTGCAGGTATACGAACAGGCCGCCGGACCGTCCGGCCCGGGCCGAAAGGGCCGCGAACGAATGCGCCGTGACAATGGCGATGCCACCGCCGATAAGAAAACTACCCACCGCCAGGTGGCCGGCAAGCGCCACGGTGACGCCGAGAACGCTGAAGATACCTCCGCCGATCATGCCTCCGACTGCCATCGCCACGGCATCGCGCAGTCTTAACTTTCCAAGGCCCTTGTTACGCCGCGCGGCGGTTCCGGGATGAAACGCAGCCTTGGGCGGCGAGGATCTGCTGGACATCTGAGCTCTCATTCCTTTATGCAGCCACGGTTGGTGCGATCTTGTTAGCCGGCCTCTGGACATTGTGCCCCGCGTAATTCGAATCCGGCAGGGGGTTAGTGCCCTTGTGAGCCCATCCCTGTCCAACTACGGGCAAAAGACTCAACCGTTGGCAGAGGGAGGACTCAGGCGTGCCACTGCGGAAGGATGGGGCGGGAATCTCGATGGGCCGTCACCTGCCTCCGGCCCGGCAGGCGCGGCCAAATGCCCGTCACGGGCAGGGTCAAGTAAAGTGGGGACGTGACTTACGAGATTGAGATTGGCCGTGGCAAGCGTGGGCGTCGTGCCTACTCCCTGGATGACATTGCGATCGTCCCCAACCGACGCACCCGCGATCCCAAGGACGTATCCGTCTCCTGGCAGATCGACGCTTACAAGTTCGACATGCCCGTTATTGCCGCGCCGATGGATTCCGCGATGTCCCCGGAAACCGTCATCGCGCTGGGCCGCCTCGGCGGGCTCGGCGTCCTCGACCTCGAAGGCCTGTGGACCCGGTACGAGGACCCGCAAACCGTCCTCGACCAGATCGGTGCCCTCCAGGACGAGACGAACAGCCCCGCCGTGACCCGGCGTATGCAGGAGCTTTACCAGGCCCCGATCCAGCCCGAGCTGATCACCTCGCGGCTAGCGGAGATCCGCGCCGCGGGCGTTACGGTTGCCGGCTCCCTCACCCCGCAGCGGACCCAGGAGCACTACAAAACCGTCGTGGCGGCCGGCGTCGACATCTTTGTGATCCGTGGCACCACGGTCTCGGCCGAGCACGTTTCGAAGGACCACGAGCCGCTGAACCTCAAGCAGTTCATCTACGAACTCGACGTTCCCGTAATCGTCGGGGGCGCGGCTGGCTACACCCCGGCCCTGCACCTGATGCGCACCGGCGCCGCGGGCGTGCTGGTCGGTTTCGGCGGCGGAGCCACGAGCACCACCCGCCGGGCCCTGGGCATTCACTCGCCGATGGCCTCCGCCATCTCCGACGTCGCCGCCGCCCGCCGGGACTACATGGATGAGTCCGGCGGACGCTACGTCCACGTGATCGCCGACGGCGGGATGGGTTCCTCCGGCGACATCGTGAAAGCTATCGCCATGGGCGCGGACGCCGTGATGCTCGGCAGCGCCCTCGCCCGCGCCGAGGAAGCCCCGGGCAAGGGCTGGCACTGGGGCCAGGAAGCGCACCACCTTGAACTTCCCCGGGGTGACAGGGTCAACGTTGGCACCGTCGGACCCCTCGAAGAGGTCCTTTTCGGCCCCGGCCACCACACCAACGGAACATCCAACCTGATCGGTGCACTGCGCCGTTCGATGGCGACCACCGGCTATTCGGACCTGAAGGAATTCCAGCGCGTCGACGTCGTGGTGTCGCCTTACGCCGGCAACTGATAGCCCCCTGCCCATCCGGTGAAGTTGGAAGTAGTGTGGTGCACTACGAGATTTGATCCGGATGGAGGCGTGACATGAACAGTTTTCCCGGCGGTTCTTCAAAGACCGGCGGTGCCCTGGGGCCCGCGGAACGCGAAGCGTCGCTCGCTGTACTCAAGGGCACCACGGATCCCGGCAAGGAACTCGACATCCTGATCGTCGGCGGCGGCATCGTCGGCACCGGTGCCGCCCTGGACGCCGTCACACGGGGCCTGAGCGTTGGCATCGTCGAGGCAAACGACTGGGCAGCGGGTACCTCTTCGCGGTCCTCCAAATTGATCCACGGCGGCCTCCGCTACCTGGAGATGCTCGACTTCGCCCTGGTCAAAGAGGCCCTGCACGAGCGCGGGCTCATCCTCTCGGTGCTCGCCCCGCACCTGGCCCGGCCGGTACCTTTCCTGTACCCGTTGACGAAGCCCTTCATCGAACGGCCATACGTGGGGGCCGGCATTGCGCTCTACGATGCCATGTCCATCTCGACCGGCCAGCAGCGGGGCGTCCCGTTCCACAAGCACCTGAGCCGCCGGGGAACGTTGCGGGCGGCGCCGAGCCTCAAGGATGACGCCTTCGTCGGGTCCATCAGGTACTACGACGGACAGGTCGACGATGCCAAGTACTGCGCCAACCTGGTCCGTACTGCCGCCTACTACGGGGCCCACGCGGTGAACCAGATGTCCGTGGTCGCGTTTGCCCGGGAAGGCGAACGGGTGGTCGGGGCGAAGGTGGTCAACCATGAGGACGGCTCCACGTTCGATATCAAGGCCAAGCAAGTCATCAACGCTACGGGCGTCTGGACGGACGAGACCCAGGCGATGGTGACCGACCGCGGCCAGCTTAAGGTGCGCGCCTCCAAGGGCATCCATCTCGTGGTGCCGCGGGACCGCTTCCAGTCCACGGTGGGACTGATCCTGCGGACCGAAAAATCGGTCCTTTTTGTCATCCCCTGGGGCCGGCACTGGATCATCGGGACCACGGATACCGACTGGCACCTGGACAAGGCCCACCCTGCTGCCTCCAGCAAAGACATCGACTACATCCTCGAACATGTGAACAAGGTGCTGAAGCGGCCGTTGACCCGTGAAGACGTCGAGGGCGTCTATGCCGGACTCAGGCCGCTCCTGGCCGGCGAAAACGATTCCACGGCCAAGCTTTCGCGCGAGCATGTGGTGGCCCATCCCGTACCGGGGCTCGTTGTGGTGGCCGGCGGTAAATGGACCACCTACCGGGTTATGGCCAAGGACGCCGTCGACGAGGCAACCCGCAGCATGGACGAACGTGTTGCGCCCAGTTGCACGGAATCCATTCCGTTGCTGGGTGCCAGCGGATTCAAGGCGGCCTGGAACAAACGCAACCGGATGGCCGAGGAGACCGGTGTCCACGTGGCGCGGATCGAGCACCTGCTCAACCGCTACGGGTCCATGGCCCCGGAAGTGCTCGCTCTTATCACCGAGAACCCCGACCTCGGCGAGCCGCTGCCGGGCGCCGACGACTACCTCGCCGCCGAAGCCGTCTACGCCGCCACCCACGAAGGCGCCCGGCATGTGCAGGACGTCCTGACCCGCCGCACCCGGATTTCGATCGAAGCCTGGGACCGCGGTGTGTCAGCAGCGCCGGTAGTCGCTAAACTGATGGGAGATGTCCTCGGCTGGAGCGATGCGCAGCGCGAGGGCGAAATCAAGCACTACCTGGCCCGGGTCGACGCCGAACGGCTTAGCCAGGAGCAGCCGGACGACGAATCCGCCGACGCAGCACGCCTGGGCATCGAGGACATCGTCCCGTTGCGTTGACCGGCAGCGTCCGCCTGTGGTCCCAACCGGGGCTGCAGGCGGAACCGCGCCACTTCGAAGGGATACCACTTGGCGGAACCATTGGACCGGTACGACGCCGAGCTCACCACCCCGGAAATGGTGATCCTCGAGATGGACGCCGTGGACAAGCTCGACGCAACATCCCAGCTGGCGGAACGGATGCATGCCGCCGGACGTATTTCCGATCTCCCGGGATTCCTCCGTCACGTCAACGCCCGTGAACACCAGCTGGCCACCGGACTGCCAGGCGGCGTCGGCCTGCCCCATGCCCGCAGCGAGTTCGTCTCCCGGACCACCATTGCCGTCGGCATCACCAAGTACGGCAAGGCACTCGATTTCGGCGCCGCCGACGGGCCGGCAACAGTGGTCTTGCTGATCGCGACACCGGCCAGTTCCTTCTCGGAGCATCTGGAAGTGCTGGCCACCCTTGCCAGGTCACTGTCGAAGGAATCGTTCCGCGAATCGCTGCGGCGCGCCTACGACCCCGAAGTCATCGCAGAACTCATCAATTCCAGCCTGGTCTTTTTCGACCACTGAAGATCGGGACGGGGACTTTCGCGCCGACTCCCTCGCCACGCACGGACCGTGCTGCCCCGCTCCTGCGCCGCGTCGCCCTCCGGCCCGTTTCGCTGTTCTACACGCCGACGAAGTACGGTTAAAGGGGTGCTGAAAACTGCCCTCAAACCCCGCTGGATCGCAGGACTGGTGTTCGCGATCGTTGTATCAGGGGTGTTTGTGCTGCTCAGCCAGTGGCAGTTCGGCCGCTCCACCCGGGCTGAGGTGACGGTCTCCGCCACGACCGAGGAACCCCAAGCCCTCACCACGGTGCTGCGGCCCGGCGATTTCTTCCCCGGTTCGGTCGCGGACCAGATTGTCACCGCCACCGGCAGGTACGACCCGCAGAAGCAGG
This sequence comes from Arthrobacter sp. H16F315, assembly GCF_024124825.1. Classification (GTDB taxonomy): domain Bacteria; phylum Actinomycetota; class Actinomycetes; order Actinomycetales; family Micrococcaceae; genus Arthrobacter. Next base: position 1,759,187 of record NZ_JAMXSS010000002.1, read on the forward strand.
TGCTCGTACCGGGACGGCTTTACGACGGCGCCAAGGGCTACTGGATCGTTTCGGCCCTGGCCGTCCAGGATGCCCCCGTCCTCACCGGTTCCGCCGCCACGCCCCAGACCTGGATCCCGGTCGCCCGCGGCTGGGTCGCCGACCCGGCGGACGCGTCCGCGCCGCCGTCGGGCAGTGTTGCCCTGACCGGACGGCTGCTGCCATCCGAGGCTCCGGTCCCCGGGACCGACGCCGGTCCCGGCCGGGCCAGCGCCGTCTCCGTAGCGGAACTCATCAACACCTGGGAAGTGAGCAGCTACCCCGGCTTTGTCACCGCGGGTTCGGAGCGTTCCGGCGGCAACGACGTCGGCGCGGCAGCCTCCGGAGGGAAGATGAAGGCGCTGAACATCGGGCCGCAACCGCCTGCCGAAAAGGTCAACTGGTTGAACCTCTTCTACGCCGCGGAGTGGGTGGTGTTCGCTGGCTTCGCGCTGTTCATCTGGTGGCGCTTGGTCAAGGACGACTACCGCCGGGGGCTTGAAGACGCCCTCGATGCGGAGTACGACGCCGTGGCGCTGCACCATCCCGAACCGGACCCCACCGAACCGGACCCCACCGAACCGAAAGTGCAATCATGATTGAGCCCCAGCCGGCCGTCCAGCCGCAGCAGTCCAACGTGCCGGGAACCGGGCGCGGCAAGAAGCGCCGATTTGGCGGCACCGAGGCCCAGATCCGCTCGGCGCTGAAGTTTTACAAGGTCCTCGCGTATATGACCGGCAGCATGCTGCTCCTGCTGTGCGCGGAACTCATTGCCCGGTATGTGTTCGGCCAGTACCTCTTCGGCGGCGGGACCAACGCCGTCACCGGACAGCCGTTCGGTTTCGGATTCGCCGACGCGGAGCCACCGGGGGTGATCGGCGGCGTAAATCTGTCCGTCGCGGTGCTGATCGTGCACGGCTGGATGTACGTTGTGTACCTTATGTCCAACTTCCGACTGTGGTCGCTGATGCGCTGGCCGTTCGGGAAAATGATCATCCTGGCACTCGGCGGGGTGGTGCCCTTCCTTTCCTTTTTCGTGGAGAAGAAGTTCCACGCCGAGGTGGAGGCTGAACTTGCGGCGAACCCGCAGGCCCCCAGCGCTACTGACCGGCGCGGTGTGAGTTCGCTTACCCGGCGGCCCATCCACGGTCCTGGCGGCTTCTCAGTGTGCGGGCGGGCGGCGACGCAAAGTACCCTAGAAGGGTGACTACTCCCACTGCATCCCAGACGTCCCACAAGCCCGTCCTGGTTGTTGACTACGGTGCCCAGTACGCGCAGCTGATCGCCCGCCGCGTCCGGGAAGCGAATGTGTATTCGGAAGTGGTTCCGCATACCTACAGCACCGAGCAGCTCCTGGCCAAGAACCCCGCCGCAATCATCCTCTCCGGCGGACCCTCAAGCGTTTACGCCGAAGGCGCCCCACCGTTGGTTCGGACCTCTTCGAAGCCGGAATACCGGTTTTCGGGATCTGCTACGGCTTCCAGGCCATGGCCAACGCCCTCGGCGGCGAAGTCGCCCAGACCGGACTCCGCGAGTATGGCGCCACCGAGACCACCACCATCGGCGAAGGCCGCTCCATCCTCGAAGGCATGCCACAGCACCAGAGCACCTGGATGAGCCACGGCGACTCCGTGCATGAGGCGCCGGCGGGCTTTGAGGTCCTCGCGACGACGGCCGGCGCCGACGTAGCGGCTTTCGCGAACGAGGAAAAGCGCCTCTACGGCGTGCAGTGGCACCCCGAGGTCAAGCACTCGGCCTACGGCCAGCAGGTCCTGGAGAACTTCCTCTTCAAGGGTGCCGGACTGGAACCGAACTGGACGGCCGGCAACATCCTTGAGGAGCAGGTTGAGCGGGTTCGTGCGCAGATCGGCGATGCACGGGTCATCTGCGGTTTGTCCGGCGGCGTTGATTCCGCGGTGGCGGCTGCCCTGGTCCAGCGCGCCGTCGGCGACCAGCTGACATGTGTGTTTGTCGACCATGGACTGCTGCGCGAAGGCGAAGCGGAACAGGTTGAACGTGACTTCGTGGCGGCAACTGGCGTCAAACTCTATGTGGCCAACGAGCAGGAGCGCTTCCAGTCGGCCCTGGCCGGAGTGAGCGACCCGGAGACCAAGCGCAAGATCATCGGCCGCGAGTTCATCCGTGCCTTCGAGGAGGCCGAGCTCGCGATCATCGCCGAGGCGGCAGCGCACGGCGAGAAGATCAAGTTTCTCGTGCAGGGCACCTTGTACCCGGACGTCGTCGAGTCCGGCGGCGGTGAAGGTGCCGCGAACATCAAGAGCCACCACAACGTGGGCGGGTTGCCGGAAGACCTGCAGTTCGAACTCGTCGAGCCGCTGCGCGCCTTGTTCAAGGACGAGGTGCGCGCGGTCGGCGCGCAGCTTGGCCTGCCGCAGGAAATTGTAGGGCGCCAGCCGTTCCCTGGGCCGGGCCTTGGCATCCGGATCGTCGGCGAAGTGACGAAGGAGCGGCTGGACCTGCTGCGCAAGGCAGACGCCATTGCGCGCGCCGAACTGACCGCCGCCGGCCTTGACAACGAGGTCTGGCAGATGCCGGTCGTGCTGCTGGCGGACGTCCGCAGCGTTGGTGTTATGGGAGACGGCCGCACCTACGGTCACCCGATTGTCCTGCGTCCCGTTTCCTCCGAGGACGCCATGACGGCGGACTGGTCGCGACTGCCCTACGATCTGCTGGCCAGGATCTCCAACCGCATCACCAACGAGGTGGAAGGCGTGAACCGCGTGGTGCTTGATGTGACCAGCAAGCCGCCGGGAACCATCGAATGGGAGTAGTCCCGTAGTGGGCGGATGAAATGGCCGGGCTCCTCGGGAGGCCGGCCATTTTCCGTTTGGTAGCCGCATCCCTGGACTTGCCGGCAGCGGGCGGCGGCGGCCTGCGGCACGAGCGGCGATGCTGGGAATTCGGTTCGAATTTGTGTCCCGCCAGTGTTGCGTCGCCTCGCCGGGGCCGGATTCGGGCTACCCTCGAAATTATGCCGGTATGGTCCAGGACGTCCCGCGCGGGCACGAAAAACGTGAGCAGAGTAAACGCAAGCACAGAAAAGAAGGCAGCAGTGTCAGTTGGTCAAGGCCACCCCGAGGGCTCCGAGGAGCTCAGGAAATGGCTGTCGGGGCTCAAGCCGGTCACCGGAGCAGACACCATGCTGCGCTTCACCAAGACGCCGGAAGGCTCCATAGACCTGACCAATGCCCATCCCTCCGGCATGGCACAGTTGATGGCCGGCCGACGCACCCGGTTGTCCACCTTGATCCGTGATCACCAGCAGTACGTTGTCGCCGCGAGGGCGTCCCGCAACCTACGCTCCAAAATCTTCGAACTGGCCAACGACCGCGGCATCGATGCGGGGTACTTTTCGGCGGGTACCGTCGTGTGGACCTCCGCAGTTGGCGGCAAACCCCAGCGCGTCTCAGCCCCGGTTATGCTCAGTTCCATCTCCCTCACGGTCCGTCCGGGCGAGGACGATTACGAACTGCAATTGACCGAACAGGCCAAGATCAACCCCGCCCTGATCCGGCATCTGAAGACCATCCACGGCATTGTTTTCGACGTCAACGCGGTAACCCGGATGGCGTACAGCACCGCCCGCTTCGATCCCCAACCGGTCCTTGACCGCCTGAGCACCCTCATCCAGCCCATCTACGGCGCCGAGGTCGAGCACAACCTTCTGGTGTCCACCTTCGCGGACTTGTCCGGAAACCTTGAGGATCCATGGATCAACGAGAGCCATCCCCTCGTGGCGGCGCTGGGACGTGCCGCCGCAGGCCGGCCGGTGCAGGTTTCGGAGCTTAAGCCCGGGCGGTTCCCAAGCACCGACGAGCGGGATCCCGCCGATGAACTGCTGCTGCTCGACGCCGACACCGACCAGCAGTACGTCGTCGACGCCGTCCGCGCCGGGGACTCGCTGGTGGTCAGCAGCCCGCCCGGCACCGGCCAGACCCAGACAGCAATCAATACCATCGGGGCACTCCTCGATCAGGGTAAGACGGTTCTGGTGGTGGGGGACCGGCGAGCCAGCCTGGGTGAGATCTCCACCCAGTTGGAGACCCTGGGACTGGATTCAGCCCTGTTCCAGCTTGCCGGGAATGCCACTGCCCTGCAGCTGAAGGGCCAGCTCGTCAGGGCCATCGTGCGCAATGAGAAATCCCTTGAGCCTCAGCTCAGCAACCTTCACAGCACTTTGATTGAACACCGCCATGCCCTTCGGGACCATGTTGCCTCGTTGCACAACGTCCGCCAGCGCTGGGGATGCTCCCCGTACGAGGCGATGCAGTCATTGGCCGAGCTGACCTCCATCCAGCCGGCGCCGGCCACCACCGTCCGGCTCAAGCGCAGTGTGCTGGACAATATCCGGGACCGCGAGGAACTCGCTGGCCGGCTCCACCGTGCGGCCGAACTGGGAAGCTTCAGCAGGGCCTCGACCACAAGTCCGTGGCATGGTGCCCGGCTGCTGACCCGGAAGGAAACCGAGGAAGCCCAGCAGGTGGCCAGCTCCGTGGCCAGGAAGCTGCCGGAACTGCGCGAGCTGATGAACGGTGTCGCAGAACACGCCGAAATCCGCCTGGGCCGTTCGTTTTCGGAGTGGGGGGACCAGGTTGAGCTGTTAGTTGCTGTTCGCGAAAGCTTGGATAAATTCACGCCGGACATCTTCGACCGTCCGGTCCACGACCTCATCTCCGCCACCGCAGCTTCCTCTTGGCGGCGCGAACGGAACATTGAGATGCCCTCCATGCAGCGCTCCCGTTTGCGCCGGGTGGCCAAGGAATATGTCCGGCCGGGTGTCCATATTGCCGACCTGCACAGCTCCCTCGTCCTCGTCCAGGAGCAGCGGGCCGCATGGGCCGACTACGCCACGACGCAGCGACACCCTGCAGTGCCTTCCGGCCTAGGCGAGATCATCGCCCTGTACCGCGAGCTCGAAGCGGAGCTGGTCGAGCTGGGCCACGCCGTCAGGCACACCGCGGCGGGCGGCGAACTGCATGGCAGCCCCTACGAAGATCTTATGGAGCGGCTGGACGCGCTGGTTGCCGACACCGGGACGCTCGAAACTTTGCCGGAGCGGACCCTCCTGGTCGAAGACATGCGCGAGCATGGCCTGGGCGAACTGCTCGCTGACCTCGCCGAGCGTGAGGTGCCCGCCGGGTCTGTGGCTGCCGAGCTTGAGCTCGCCTGGTGGCAGTCCGCTCTCGAGGCCATGATCAGCGGGGATGATTACCTGGCGATGTCCGACGGCGACGCCCTTCGCCAGCTCGAAGCGGAGTACAGACTCGCGGACAACGCCCACATCGCCAGCGGCGCCGCGCGGCTGCGCTGGCAGCTGGCAGAACGCTGGCGGGCGGCCATCGCGGAACACCCGCGGCAAGCGGAACTGCTGCGCAGCCTGCTCAAGGATGGCCGGGTCACCCTCTCGGCACTGACGGGCCAGGCCCCGGACTTGTTGCCGATGCTGGTTCCGGTGTGGTCCGTCAGCCCTTACCTCCTGTCGGCGGTTTTGCCGGTGGAGCAAAGGTTTGATGCCGTTGTGATCCTTGACGCCGAGGCAACGTCGCTGCAGGCCGTCCTGCCGGCCGTAGCCCGCGCCGGGCAGGTTATTGCCTTTGGTGACGACCGGATTGCCACGCCGCGGACATTCACCGTCGGTGTTGAGCGGCTTGCGGCCGGCGAGAGCTCCCATCAAGGCGTCGAAAGCGCCTTCAAGGCACTGGCCGGTGTACTGCCCGTCTGGAACCTGCGGACGGTCTACCGCGCCGTGGACGAAGACCTCGTGCGGCAACTGAGCAAGGGCTTCTACGACGGCGGACTGCGCAGGTTGCCGGAGGGCCAGTCCGCCACCGGGCTGGACCGTGCCCTCACTGTGGAATACCTGCCGGACGGGACGGGCCTGCCCAGCGCGGACCAGGACGGCGTCGAATCTGTGGTGGCCGAGGTAAACCGGGCCGTGGAGCTTGTCTTCGAGCACGCCCGCCTGCGGCCGCGGACGTCGCTGGCCGTCGTCACCGGCAGCCTCCGGCATGCGGCGCGGATCGGCGAGTCGATCCGGCTTCAGCTGCCCAATTACCCGATGCTTGCCAGCTTCTTCACCGCCGGCGAGGAGTCCTTCCGGGTCGTGGACCTGGAACGTGCCCAGGGACTGGTCCGCGATCACGTGATCTTCTCGCCGGGTTACGGACGCACCCCGCACGGGCGTGCGCTGCATAGCCTGGGCCCGCTCTCCGTCGATGGTGGACGAGCAAGGTTTGCCCTCGCCATGACGCGGGCACGCCGTTCCCTGCACGTGCTCAGCTGCTTCCGTCCGGAGGACCTCGACGTGACCCGGCTGAGCCACGGCGCGGTGGACTTCTATGAACTGCTGGACCGGGAAATTGCGGGTAACTCCGATCTCGGAAGTCCCGCGTCGCGGGCTGCAGCCAGCGAGCAGGCTCTCGGGGCCGACCCCCTCGTGGCCGATCTCGGGGACCGGCTGCGGGCCCGGGGCGCACGGGTCTGGCACCAGTACGACGGCGCGCTGAATATGGTGGCCGCGGCCGACCCGTTGAGTACCCTCGGACAGGACGATGCTGAGATTCCGCGGCCCGTGGCCATTGAGTCAGACGGCACCGAACAGTACCGCCGGCTCACCGTCCGGGAACGCAGCAGGCTCCGCCCGCAGCTGCTGGAACGACTCGGCTGGCGCTACATGCCGCTCTGGACCATCGAGGTGTTCACGGATCCTTCGGCCTGCGCCGACCGCATCGGCGGATATCTGGGCCTGGAAAAGCCGGCCGTGACGCACCGTAAACCCACATCGCCGGGGTTCTTCGACGACGACGTTGAAAACCTTGCCGTCAACGAAGCGCAAGCCTCGCGGGGACGGACGTCAGGCCTGCAGGACAGTGCGCCAGGCTACAGAACAGACCACGGCAGCAAGGAGGCCAGCGGCATGACTGCGGACGGCGATACCCGTAACGATGGCGAGGCCCAGGACGGCACCAGCGCCGAGGCCAGCGGACCGGACAATGCGTCCGCGCAGCCGGCATCGGCGGCACCCCCGTCCGGTGTGCTGCCGAACAAGGCTGCCGAGGATGACCCGCAGCGCTGGGGCGACGAGCCCGGCGGCTACGACCATGACTCGTGGCTGCAGGAGCAGAAGCCCCCGCACTGGGCCTAGGACCCTTCCGGGCCTGCTCCGGCGGGCCGGCTCCGGCGGGGCTTTCGGCCGGCGAAGCGCCTAGCCGGGGACGGCCGTGACGAGGACGAAGAAGAGTTTTCCCTGCGTGGAGGCCCCTGCTAGCCGACGCGCCTGATCGGCGTCGGCGGCCACAACGAGGAGGCCCTCGGTTTCACCGGTCCCCAGCCATGGGCTGGCACGGCTGCCGTGCCCGGAGGTCCACAGCACGGGAACGGCAGCTGCCAGCAGCTGGGATGCGGCGGGCTGGTCGAAGCTGTTGCCGGTGGTGATGACTACGTCGACGAGTTGCCCGGGGGAGAGCAGCTGGATCGAGGCCGGATCCGCCATCCGCAGGGGAACTGCGGCCGATCCCGGCGGGTTTCCGGCCAGCAGGCCAGGTCCCACGAGCTGCGAATCTGCGAGCAACTGGCCCTTACGGAGGGCGACGGCAAGCTGCTGGCCCTGGAGGGAATCAGCGCTCACGAAGCTGCCCGCAGGAACCAGGCCCCGGGGCACGTGGATGACCGTCAGGTCCTCCACTCCAAGGGACTGCCCGGCTGGGAGATCCCGGGCAGCAGCGAAGGCGGGGACAGTGTCGGCCGGCTCAGGTGTCAGTTGTTGAACCGTGAGGCCGGCGGCGATGCAGAGCAGCAGTGCCACGGCGAGCCGGCGGTTGCTGTTGAGCCATCGGACCAGCCGCCGGCGGGACGGCCGGCCGGCGGGTCTTCGGCCCCGCGGCGGGGCTGCAGACTTTGAGGGTGCTGCCGGCGTGGACTGATCAAGGCGGCGTCCCGGGGATCGCCAGCGCCGGATAATAGACGAGCGTCGCCACGGGTCGCTGCGGAAGATCTCAAGGAAATCTTCCGGTAGTTTCCATAGGGTCGGGACGGCGGCAGCAATTGGGGCCATAACCCGAAGCTACCCACCGGCGCGCACGCCTGGCAGTTACAGCCCGCTCTATGTGGACAACGCTGTGTGACAGCCAGCGAGGGGTGGGAGCAGCACAGCCTTCGTAACGGCGCTAGCTTGCGGACGCGCCTGCCGGCGCAGTGGATGCAGCCGGTGCGGGCGCCGGCGTCGGCGCTGGTGAAACGGTGCTGCCCTTCGCATCGCGCGAGTCGGTCCGGTAAAAACCGGAACCTTTAAAGACCACACCAACGCTGTTGAACTTCTTGCGCAGGGTCCCCTGGCACTCAGGGCAGGAGGTGAGGGTGCTGTCGGTGAAAGACTGCACGATCTCAAAGGCGTGGCTGCAGTCCTTGCAGGCGTATGCATACGTGGGCACTGGAAATCCTCCTCAGGGGCAAACGAGCAGGTCCCGTGCCGCCGGTTCGGGATCCCGGCCGGTAGTTCTTTCGGCGAAATCCGTCCCTTAGCAGTCGCAGGGCCTGAGTGCTAATTCTATCACCCCCGCGACCGGTCCCCGGCAGCCCGGTGCTGCAGCTGCACCACGCCGGACGGGGTCAGTGCGGCACCCACTTTCCGGTCGAAGGACTCCGCCGGGATGCTTCCGGCAGGGGAGCACCTCGCCGTCGTACACAACGGCGGCTGCCGGCACCGGCGGCAACAGCCCGCCGTCGGACGTCGACGTCCCGGAATGCTGGACGGCGGCCAACTTCGCCAGAAATTTGTCGTAGTACCCGCCGCCCTGCCCGATCCGGTTGCCGGAGTAGTCGACCGCGGTGGCCGGCAGGAAAATGCCGTCCGCGCAACGCATCACGGAAGCATCGTGTCGCTCGCCGGCGGGTTCCTGGATCGGCGCGTACCGGCTCCGCACGAATCGGGAGGCCGGCGTCCAGTAAACCCAGCTCAGCTCCAGGCCGGGCTCGCAGACCGGAAGGAGCAGTCGATGCCCTTCCTGATGGAGCGCTGCCAGGAGGGGAAGACTTGGCGGTTCCGACCCTACGCCAAGGTAGGCGGCGAAAGTGCCGGAGCGTCCGCCCGCCAGGCGGGCGGCCCAGGCAACGCCGTACTTGGCAATTCCGGCACCGGCGGTCGCCAGGGCCTCCGGCGTCAGTGCAGCTCGCCGGGCCCGGTGGCTGGCCCGGGTTTCTTCCTTTGATGCCACGATGCCTTGTCCCTCCGCTGGTGCGGCCGGCAAACCGCGGTTGGTGCCGGTCGGAAATGATTACCTAATGCTTGGTCCCTCCGTTAGATTAGTCGAGTGACTACACCCAACGCTCCCGTCCGCAAGGCCGTCATCCCCGCAGCCGGCCTCGGAACGAGGTTCCTTCCGGCGACCAAGGCCATGCCCAAGGAAATGCTGCCGGTCGTCGACAAGCCGGCCATCCAGTACGTCGTGGAGGAAGCAGTCAACGTCGGGCTGACCGACATCTTGATGATTACCGGCCGCAACAAGCGCGCGCTGGAGGATCACTTCGACCGCGTCCCTACCCTGGAAGCCACCCTTCAGGCCAAAGGCGACACCGCGAAGCTTGAGTCCATCCAGGCGGCCAGCAACCTTGGTGATATCCACTACGTGCGCCAGGGCGATCCGCTGGGACTGGGGCACGCCGTCCTGCGGGCAAAGCAGCACGTGGGTTATGAACCGTTTGCTGTCCTGCTCGGCGATGACCTGATCGATGCCCGCGACGAACTTCTCAGTACCATGATCGAGGTTCAGGCCAAGACCGGCGGGTCGGTGATCGCACTGATCGAGGTGGAGCCGTCCGCGATCAGCGCCTACGGCTGCGCCGACGTTCAGGCGATCGAGGGCGAAGAGTACGTCCGGATCAAGCACCTGGTAGAGAAGCCTGACGTCGACGATGCCCCGTCCAACCTCGCGATAATTGGGCGCTACGTCCTCCACCCGGCTGTCTTCGAGGTACTGGAACGCACCAAGCCGGGACGCGGAGGCGAAATCCAGCTCACCGACGCTCTGCAGGAACTTTCCTCCGGCGACGGTGACGGCTACGGCGTGTACGGCGTGGTCTTCCGTGGCCGCCGCTACGACACCGGCGATAAGCTCAGCTACCTCAAAGCCTGCGTCCAGCTCGCCTGCGACAGTGACGACCTGGGCCCAGGCCTGCGGGAATGGCTGCCCGGCTTCGCTGCGGGCCTTGCTCCCAGCCTGACCAAGTAGCTTCGGTGGGGGGCAGCTTCCACTGGCCGGTGACGCTGGAAAGCGGCGAGCTTGTCTTGCGCCCGATTCGGCACCGGGACCGCAAGGAATGGACGACGGTCCGCTCCCGCAACAGTGAGTGGCTGGCCCCTTGGGAGGCGTCGAACCCGGAGCCTGGCGGTGGTCTGCCGGACTACCGCCAGATGGTGCGGTCCCTCAAGGCGCAGGCCGCGCAGGGTGTTGGCCTGCCCTTCCTCATCACGGCGCGGACCGCCGGCTTCCGGGAACCCGTCATTGTGGGACAGCTGACGGTTTCGTCGATCGTTTGGGGCTCGGCGATGATGGCCACGCTTGGATACTGGGTGGACCGGGACCGTGCCGGCCAGGGCATCGCCCCGACGGCCGTGGCACTGGTGACGGACTATTGTTTCCAGAGCCTCGGGTTGCATCGGATGGAGATCAACATCCGCCCTGAAAACGGACCAAGCCTGCGCGTGGTGGAGAAGCTCGGCTTTCGCGACGAAGGCTACCGTCCCCGGTTCCTGCACATCAACGGCGAATGGGCGGACCACCGGAGCTTCGCGCTGACCTCTGAAGAAGTGCCAGGCGGGCTGCTGGCCCGCTGGCAGCAGCACGGACCCGAGTGAGCGGCCGGGCCCTTACCGACAAGCCCGCACGGCATAAATCCAGTCAATTGCCAGTTCCCCGGCGACACACCGGGGACAATGCCGCTCCGAGCAGCGCATTGCTCATACGGTTTTGATGTGGACTTCCCTCTTAGCAGCTCTGTGATCCTTGTCATTGCTGTTGCGCTCTGGATTGTGTGGGTTGCCCCCTACATCCTCCGGAACGGACGACACCACCTGCAACCCGTGGGCGAGCTCGTGGCGGACGTCATTGATCTAGAACCAGCAGCCCCGCAAGCCGGGAAAGTCATGAAGATGACGGCCCAGCAGGAGAAACCCATGACCAGCAGCCAGCGCACCGAATCCGTCCGGGGAACTACCCGGCTTGACGTCGGCCGTGGGCCTGCCGCTACGGGCCCGGCTTTCAAGATACATTTCGGTCGGCTGGCCCTCGCGCTGGCCGGTTCGCTCTCGTTGCTGACCGGCGTGGTGTCCGCGCTGTTGGGGGTCTTTGGCCTCGTTTCACTCTGGGTGCCCGTTATCGCGCTGCTGGGCACGGTAGCGGCAGTCGTTGTCCTCCGCGGACTCGCGGTCCGTGACCGTCGCCGCAAGGTGAACGCTGCCTTCCGCGCGGCGATGAGCGCTCCGGCGCGCCAGGCAGCGCCGGCCCCGGCGCGCACACCATTGCGGGAATCGGCGGGGGAGCCCCGTGAACGGGCCGAGAACCCGCTCTTTGACGCCCAGGCAGACGATGTTGAACACCCCCGGCGCCGAAGCCGTTGACTGCCCAGGACCTCCGCGAGGCGGCCATGGCGGAAGCTGCGGCTTCGGGCGACACGTCCGTCCGCCGCGCCGCGGGGGACCCCGGGGGTTCCAGAATCCAGCTGGGAGCCGGTGGAAGTCCCCAAGCCAACCTACGTGGAGGCGCCGAAGGCCCCGCGTGCCGCCCCTGAACCGCTCGACCTGCCCGAAGCCCCGAAAGCTGTTGGCAAACCCTCGCTGAAGCAGGGCGTGCTGCAGGCACCCGCCGGCACCACAGATACGGACTCTGAACAAAAGCCCCTCGGCAAGGCGCAGAGCGCCCTGAGCAACCTCGACGACGTCCTGCAGCGGCGCAGGGCCTGACCACTCGTTTCCGAAGCCCCGGGCTGCTCGCAGTGGCCGCCCGGGGCTTTCCTTTTGTCCCGGCGCGTCCGGCCGGGCCGGTCAGGACTGGCAGGTCCAAAACGGTCAGAAACCAGGCGCCGCCCGGTAGCCTCAGGGCATGACAAGAATTTGTGTTGCCGGCGGAACCGGCCAGGTGGGCCGGGAAGTGGTGCACCAAGCTGTCGCCGGCGGACACGTGGTGACATTCCTCAGTCGGAACCCGCCTGAGCCCGGCCCCAACGTCCGGACCAGCGGCGCGGAATACTTTCCGGCCGACGTCGCCACCGGGGCGGGACTGGCGGCAGCGCTGGCCGGCGCGGACGTTGTGATCGATTGTCTGGAGGGGCGCGCAGGCAATGCCTTGGCGCACTTCGCCGACGGCGGCGCACGCCTGCTTGCGGCTGCCCAGGACGCCGGTGTGGCGAGGGCTGTGCTGCTCTCGATCGTCAATTGTGACCGCAGCGCCTTCGCGTACTACGCCTCGAAGGCAGCCAAAGAACAGGTCTACGCGCGGGCCGGGCTCGAAAGCGTCACGGTCCGGGTGACACAGTTCCATTCCTTCCTCACGACGATCTTCGCGGCGGGCTCGAAGCTGCGCGTCATCCCGGTCGTCGACGGCGTTCGTTTCCAGCCAATTGCGCCCGCCGATGCCGCGGCTGCCCTGCTTGAGGCAGCGCTTGAACCTTCGGCAGGCAAGCGGCACAGTCTCAGGACCATTGGTGGCCCGGAAATCCAGGACATGCGGGAATTCGCCCGGCAATGGAAGGCGGCTACGGGGTCGCGTGGACGGTTGATCCGTTTCCCGTTGCCCGGGGCACTGGGCAAATACCTGCGCGCAGGCCTGAACGTGGTGCCGGAACAGCGCCGCGCCGGTGAAACTTTTAGTGGCTGGTTGGCAAAGAAGCCAGATAGTTTGTAGCCTAGGGACACCGGCAACGCCGTTCCATCTGGACCGGCGTTGCTTCGGGGCTATAGCTCAGTTGGTAGAGCGCTTCGTTCGCATCGAAGAGGTCAGGAGTTCGAATCTCCTTAGCTCCACAGTTTGCAGGGGTTTTTGAACCTTTGAATGCACGGAATAAACACTTTGATAACACTTTGCTTCAGAAACTGGCCCAGCGGGTCCTGTACATTTCTGTGCCATGCGCTCGGTGTAGTGCGGACCAGCACGTCACAGGGGCTGACTGGCCTCCCTCGGTAGCATTACGCCCGGCGGATCATCCGCTTCGAGTCGACCAGCATCAGGGGGCCGCGCCGATGAGGGGCACGACTGACAGTTGCCAGATCCCGGCACCTGCCCAGTCAGCGATAGCGACCAGACGGGCGAACAAGAGTCCGGAGAATGCTGCCGCGACGTAGTACGTCAGCATGAACAAACCCTGCCCGCGGCCCACGTGCCCGGGGCGCACGCTGCGCTGCATGGCAGTGGAGCAGTTGGTGAACAGGAAGCCGCTGGCAAATGCCCCCATCAGGAAGGCCAGGATGTACTGGCCAAGAATGTCCGTCACGACGACGTACATAAGGAAGGCAACCGCGGAGGTTGCAACAAAGGATCCGGCGAGCAGCCATTTCTGGCTGTATTTGTCGCCCAGCCAGCCGGCCAGCAGGGCCAGCATGGCGCCGATGCCAGACATGAAGACGGCGAGTGCAGCCTGCCCGGCATCGAAGCCGAGTGCTTCCCGGAGAAAAATCGGGTAAAGACCCAGGAAGCCGTAGAAGACCGTTCCGCTGACAACGCATGCGATCCCGAATCCGATTGTGTTCCGGTTATACGGGCTGGCCGGCATGTAGCTGAAGTCCGCTTCCTGCGAAGCAGTTCCCGCGCCTGACCTCGTCTCCGACATGCGGCGGTAAACAGTGACCAGAATCAACACTGCCATCAGGATCCCGCTTCCTCCGAAGAGGAAGAAAGGAGCCCGCCAGTTTTGGAAGGCGGCGGCGAAGGGCACACCGACCAAGGGACCAAGGAAGATACCGGCGCCAAAGGCAACGCCAATGAAACCGGCAGCAAAGCCCTCCGGTGGAAGAAAAACGACCCGACGAGGGCGTACAACGCAGTTGCCTGCACGCCCTCGCCGACTCCGGAGATGATCCGGTAGGCCGCCATGTCAAAGAATCCAACGGCTAGGGGACCAGCCAATGGCGCCAAGGAGTAGACCAAGACGCTACCGATGATCACGGTTTTCCTGGCATAGCGGTCGACGACGAATCCGTCGAGGGAGCCTGCGACCGCCGGACCGATGGTGAATCCGGTCGCCAGGAGTCCCGACTGCTCCAGGGTGAAGCCGAAATCCTTCCGGATCTCCGGCAGGAGCGGATAGAAGACTTGCCGGTCCATGGCGTTGAGCATCCGGGACAAGAGAACGGCAAAAACTACGGCTATGGCCGCGGGCGCCAGCGGGCGTTATGCGCCCTTGGTGTCCGGGGCCGGGGCGCCGGTCGTAACGGTGGAAGACATAGTTCTCCTTGAGAGGGGGGCAACGTAGTGGATGTAAGGTGCGAAACTGCTGGTTTAGAGCTGCTGGCCGTGCGTGGCGGCGCTGCTGTACTCGGTGTACATGTAGGGGTTGTCGAGGATCTTCGTTTCGGGGATGTCCGGATTCATGCCCTGGGCCCAGGTGTCCTTTCCGAGTGTGGACTGCAGGTGCTCCACGGTGGCGCTGACCTTGTTGCGGAGTGCGTCCAGGTCCACTCCGACGAGGCGGTGGTTGTGTTTGACCGTCCGCCCGTTCACTAGGACTGTCTGCACGTCGCCGCGGCCGGCCTGCAGGGCTACATGGCCGTACGGGTTGATGAGGGGAACGCCGTCGGCGAGAAATCGTTCTTCAGCAGGACGAGGTCGGCTTTCTTGCCGGCTTCGATGCTGCCGACGGCGTGGTCCAGTCCGAGGGCGGCGGCGCCGCCGCGGGTTGCCCAGTCCACGACGTGTTCGGCCCGCAGCGCGGAGTGTGTGACGGTGTCGCCAGACTCGTGGGCCCGCATGTGTTCGTAAGAGCGGTCGGCGCCCAGCGTTGTGCGCATGGCTGTGAAGAGGTCGCTGCTGAACCACACGCTGGTGTCAACCGACAGCGAGACCGGGATGTTGTGCTGGCGCAGCGCCCAGGAGGGCGGGTAACCCTGTCCGCAGCTCTGCTCGCTCTCGGTCGAGAGTGAGACGGACCCGCCGGTGGCGGCGATGCGCTGGTATGAGTCCTGGCTCAGGGTGGCGGCGTGCACGTAGACGGTTCCGGGTGTCATGAAGCCGTGCTCGTACATGAGCCGGATGCTGTCGTCATTGGTGGCGCCCCAGACGCCGGCATGCGTAGTGACGGAGAGGTCGAGTTCCCGCGCCGCTTCGAAGGCCGCCTTCTCCGGGAAGGCAGGATCTCCGGTGACATCGAAAGCCAGCTGGAACTTCAGCATGTCGGACCGCCGGTTGCGCCGCGCGACGAACTCCCTGAACTCGGCTGTCGTGGACCAGTCCCAAGGGCCGGCGAAGATGTTCCCGGGGGCGAACACGAAGCGCCCGCCCGTGCCTTCGAGGGCGTCCAGGGCGGCCTCCGCGTGGTCCAGCGTGCTAAGGCCGTGAGACCAGTCCACACTCGTTGTCACCCCTGCATCCAGCGCATCCCAGGCCGAGAGGAGGTTGCCCGTGGCGATGTCCTCGGGCCGGAAGGAGCGGCCGTGTTCAAGGTAGTACCAGACAAAGTATTGGGTCAGGGTCCAGTCCGCACCGTAACCGCGCATGGCGGTCTGCCACATGTGCCTGTGGGTGTCGACCATGCCGGGCATGATGATGCCGCCGGCGGCGTCGATCTCGAAAGTCCCTTCGGGCACTTCCAGGGACCGGCCGATCCCTGCGATGTCCTCGCCGATGATAAGCACATCGGTGTTGTTGAGGACCGTCCTGGCGCCATCCATCGTCAAGACGGTGCCGTTGCGGAATACGATGGGCTGTCCCTGGGCCGGGAGAGCGGTGGGCTTGTTCATGTCACTCCTATGAGCCATTACCCGCGTTGGGCGGGTGGGGTTTGTGCGGTGGCGGCTAGTGCCGTCCGCGTCTGAGCAGCAGCACGAAGGGCACTGCCGAAAGCAGGGCAAGGATGGGTATGGCCAGGGCATGGATCCAGGAAGGCCCTAGCCATGGAGCCAGGGGAGGCCAACCTGAGGCAAGGAGTCCGTCGAGCGAGTACTGACCGGATCCGCCGATGCCTATGGTCGTCATAGCCGCGGCGAGGACGTAGGGGTATTCGCCTCCTCCGGCCGAATTCCAGAACCGCCCCGAGTTCAAGTGCATGGTGAGGCCAGCAACAAGCATGGTGCCGGTGCCGATGAGGGCCGCCAATGGAGTGGCAAGGCCCACGACCAGCAGCGATGCAGCAAGAAGCTCCATGGTTCCGGCCACCGCCACCATCGGGATGCCCGGTTTGAGTCCGAGGGATTCGAACAGCGTGGCTTGGCGCCGTAGCCCGTTACCGCCGAACCAGCCGAACAACTTCTGCGCCGCATGGGCGAACAGTATGACGCCGAGAATGAGGCGGAATACGAGCACGGCTGTATCCAGCATGGCTGTTGTCCTTCCTGTCTGGGGCTTGTTTGGAGGCGTGGCTCAGAGGGCTACGGAGGGGTAGTCCCTGTGGGTCCAAGGCTCCAGTCGATGGGCCCATTCGCGCTGGTAGGCCAGGGGTCCTTTTTCAGCGGCCCAGTCTTCGTCGAAGAGCCCGATGAAAAGTGTCAGGTAGAGGAAGAAGTGGGCGCCGTAGGCGAACAGCCATTCGTAGTCGTACGTCTCCAGTGCGCGACGCTCCTCGTCGGTGAAGGAGAGCCAGGAAGTTTTCTCGGCGCTGTTGAGCCAGGTGCCCACCCCCTTTTCCCATGCCTCGATGGTGCCGGCAGGGTCGGTCTTGTACTTGGCCACCCATTCTGGGTCCCGGTCGATCGTGTACAGGAATTTGTTGACGTAGTACTTGCTCATGCCGACGCTCCATCCTTCTCGGCGTAAACGGGCCCGACGGTGGCGCCGGAGGATGCGGCAGCCGTGGCTGCGGCCTCGGCAAGCTTGTCGCTCTTCTGCGGGTACCAGGTCATGTACATTTCCCGGGTGTGGAAGAGGTCCAACTGATCGACGTAATCGGCTTCCTCAGGTCCGGCGATGCCCATCATGAGGATCAGGTCCATGAAGCCGTGCGTGGCGTTTCCGGCTCCCGCCATGGATTCATGGGTGACGTTGTCGAGGATCGCTTCAATGTTGCCGGTGGAGAGCCATTCGATGGCCTTGGCGTCGAAGTCCGGATCGGGCCCGTGTTCGCCGAACATGCGGGGTCCGCCCAGTTCGAGGGACAGGTGCCCTGTGCCGATGGCCGCAATCTTCTTCTCCGAGGGGTACGCGTCGATGATCTTGCGGATGGCCCGGCCCAGGTCCCAGAACCTTTTCGGGGACGGCAGCGGCGGGGCGAAGATGTTGGTATAGATCGGCACAATAGGCAGGTCCGCGTCCGGCCGGACGGTGATAATGGGACACACAATGGAGTGGTCAATTTTCAGTTCGTGGCTGAAGGAAAAGTCGAAGCCTGCATCCAGCAGCCCCTGGTGCAGGAAGTTGGACAGGTCCACGTCCCCGTCGAGCAGGTACTTGGGGATGCCGAACTCGCGTTCCTCGTTGTAGAAGGTCGCGTCGTATTTTTCCTGCTTTCCGATCAGGAAGGTCGGATAGTTGTCCAGGAAAAACTGGTGGAAGTGGTCGGCGCCCACCATAACCAGCACGTCCGGTTCCGCTGCTGTAAGAGTCTGGCGGTAGGCCTCTACCTTGCGCTGCCATTCGTCGGCCTGTGGCATTCTTTGCTCGGAATGGTCAGTGGTTGCTTTGAGGTAGAACGGGTGATGGGTGCTGGCCAGCACGGCCGTTAGATCAGCCATGGTCTTCTCTCCTTGTTGATTCCCAGGCGGTCTGGTTGTCTGGGGAAACGTAGACGGCGTTGCGGTCCACGCTCATGTAGATGTCGTTGGCGATGGGGTTGCGGCGCTCTTCGGCGATCTGTCCGAGCAGTCCGGCCGCCCGGGCAAGGAGCGCGAAGCCGCGCAGCAGATCCGGGGGCAGGCCGAGATCTGCGAGGGCAGCGCCACACACGCCGGCACCGTTGAGCGGAAGCCGCCGTCCCAGGGCGGCCTTGCTCATCCGGCCGATGGCTTCAAACAAGCACAGGTGCGGCCCGCGCAGTCCCTCTTCTGCGGCGATGCCGATGAGCGCAGGGGTTCGGGGGTCTCCATCCTTGTGGTTTGGGTGGCCCAAGCCGGGCACGAACTTACCTGTTGCCCGCTGGGTGCGGATGGCTTCGAGGGCCATCTTGTTCCAGCCCTCGTCGGTGTCCGGGAGATCGTCGGTGTGCTCGGCGAGGGTTGCAGCGAGAAACTGGGCGCAGTCCTCGGTGACGCCCAGGAAGCGGGAGCCGCCGCCTAGCAGACCTGCGGCCATCGCCCCCTGGAGTGAGTCCGGAGCGCTGAGGTACGTGAGGCGGGCAGCGATGGCGGTGGGGGTGAACCCATGGTCGGCGAGGGCGACGAGCACCGATTCGAAGACCCGCAGCTCGCCCGCACTTGGGCGCCGCATGGCCACGAGCCAGAACGCCAGTTCTCCGAAGCTGACCTTACCCATCAGGTCCTGGGCCAGGTCTTGGCCCAGGAGCCGGATTTCGGTGGGGGTTGAGGTTCCCAGCGAGGTGGGGAATTGCATGTTGTCCGAGTCTGGTGTGGTGGTCATGCGTGTTCCTTCATCATTGGGTTTCCGCCCTGGGTGGGGCTGGTGAGCCATGCGCGCACTTCGTCGCTGTGTTCGCCCAAGGAGGGCGGGGCAAGGTCGTAACGCGGTGGCGTTGCCGAGAAGGTGATGGGATTGCGTACCCCGGGGACGGATGCCGACTCCGGTCCGACTTGGATCACCGGGTTGAGGCCAAGCTTGCGGGCGTACTCGATGCCCTGTCCGATCGAGTTGATCGGGCCGTTCGGGACACCCGCCTCGTTCAGCTTTTCGAACCAGTAGCCGGCCGGACGTGTCTTGAGGCGTTCGACCAGCAGCGGCCGCAGTTCCTCCCTCAGCGCGGTTCGGCCGGCGTTCTCGGCGAACCGCTGGTCCTCGGCTATCTCCGGTATGCCCAGTACGGCGCAGAGTTTGCGGAACTGGGCATTGTTGCCGGCTGTGATGATCAGCTCATCGTCAGCGGTGGGCAACGGTTCGTAAGGAAAGAGACTGGGGTGCGCATTGCCCATCCGGTGCGGGATCACGCCACCGGCGACATATGCCGAGGTCTGGTTGACCAGCCCGCTCATGGCAGAGGCCATGAGTGACGTCTCAACGCTCTGGCCTTCGCCAGTACTGTCCCGGTGCCTTAGAGCCGCGAGGATTCCAATCGCCGAATGCAATCCGGCCATCACATCAAAGACGCTGATCCCGGCCCGGTACGCCGGTCCGCCCGGATCCCCAGTGAGGCTCATGAGCCCGGACATGGCCTGAACGATCAGGTCATAGCCGGGAAGCGACGCGCCTTCCGCCGTTCCGAAGCCGCTGATGGAGCAGTAGACCACTGAGGCGTTTCGCTCCCGCACCGATTCGTAGTCCAGCCCAAAGCGCTTGAGGCCACCTGGTTTGAAGTTCTCGATGACGACGTCGGCCCGGGCGGCCAGCGCCTGGGCGGCAGCCAGATCGTCCTCGTCCTTGAAGTCCAGCACAATGGATTTCTTGTTGCGGTTGATGGCCGCGTAGTACGTCGATACGCCGTCTTCACGGACCGGGGGAACCCAAGAGCGTGTATCGTCTCCGGCCGGGCTTTCGACCTTGATGACTTCCGCGCCCAGGTCGGCAAGAAGCATGGTTGCGTATGGGCCGGCCAGGATCCGGGAGAAATCGGCGACGATGACACCGTCGAGCGGACGGGGGCAGGCGGTGCGCCGGCGTCTGCTGGGGGCTGATCACGATGGGTCCTTTCGGCTGGCGGGTAAATCAGATGTCCGCTAGACGGACACTTGTCCGTCGATACGGAATGTTTATAGAATGGCCGCAAGAAGAGAACGTGTCAAGCATCACAAATACGTGTGGACCGAAGGAGCAATATGTCACAGCGCGGCCAAGGGCCTGATTTCATTGAGGCGCTGGCCAGGGGCTCGACGTTCTGCGCTGTTTCTCAGCGGAACTGCCTCAGATGAGCCTGACCCAGGTGGCGCAGGCCGCCGGGCTGGCGCGGCCAACCGCGCGCCGGATTTTGCTGACGCTCGAAGAGATCGGCTACGCGCGGGCGAGTAACGGGGTGCACATGCTGACGCCCAAGGTCCTGGAGCTCGGCATGGCATATGTGGGGTCGCTTGGCTTGTGGGAAATGGCGCGGCCGCACCTGGAGCGCTTGGTGCAGCAAACGGGGGAGTCCTCCTCCATGGCGCAGCTGGACGGTTCAGACATCGTCTACGTGGCCCGCGTCGCCGTCCCGAAGCTCATCACGTTGAATGTCGACATCGGAACGCGATTTCCGGCCATGGTGACATCCCAAGGCAAGGTTCTGCTGGCCGCACTCCCGCCGGAAGATGCCCTGAAAGTGCTGGAAGAACCGTCCCGGTCCGGGCTGCCCGAGAGGGATAAGATCCCCGACAATAGGATCCTGGAGCGCCTCGCCGAAGTCAGGGAACAGGGCTGGGCTCTCGCGGACGAGGAATTGGCCCCGGGGTGCGCTCCGTCTCCGTTGCAGTGGCCGACGGGGCAGGCGTCATGCGCGCTTCCATGAATGTGACTGTGCACGCCCAGGAGACAAGCATCGACAAGCTGGTCCACGAGTACCTTCCCCAGCTGCAGGCCGCCGCACGTGAGACCAGCGCGGACTGGGCCCGGTGGCAGTCCCGGCCGGTTCGGACGATGAAATGACGCGGCCTTGGGTGGCTCCTCGTCCGAGTGGCGGTGATCCGCGAGCCCTTTGCACTGCAAGTGCCTGGAAGGCTGCGGCATAACACTGCGCAGACACTTTGTGGGTTAGCGTTCGTTAGCGGAACTTGATAGCTGGTGAAGTCGAGTGACCAAGTGATAGCCAGTGTTCATCGAAGAGGTCAGGAGTTCGAATCTCCTTAGCTCCACAACAAAAGCCCTCCAAGCTGCGGAAGCGTTCGGTTGGAGGGCTTTTTCCTTGCCCCGGCTTTTGGGCGGCACCCGGCTCCGCCAGCCGCCCAAGCCCTTGGTTCCGATGGCCACCGAGATGTATCGTTGACTATCGTTGTATATCGTTCGCGATTGACTCAAGGAGAGCATAATGCGCAATTCATACCCGGCAGGCGGATTTCGCGGCAACAACATTGACGGCATGTGGGAGGCCGTTGAGGAGTTGCGTTCACGGTTTGAGAAACGCTCCGGCACCCGCGCGGGCCGTGGCGAAGTGCGCTCAGCGGTGCTGTCGCTGCTCGCTGAACGGCCCATGCACGGCTACCAGATCATCCGTGAAATCGAGGAGCGCAGCGGCGGCAGCTGGAAGCCCAGCGCCGGCTCTGTTTACCCGACGCTGCAGCTGCTGGCCGACGAGGGGTTCATCAAGGCCGAGGAATCCAACGGACGCAAGATCTACTCGCTGACCGAAGCAGGCCGGGAGGATGTGGCCGGTGCCGGCGCGTCAACGCCCTGGGAGTCAACAGCTCCGGCGTCGGGCCCGGCATCAGGCCCCGGTTTCGGAGCGCTGCCCAAGGCCGGCATCGAGCTCGCGCAGGCTGCGACCCAGGTGGGCCGCACCGGCTCGCCGGCGCAGGTGCAGGAGGCCGTGCGGGTGCTCGACGAGGCACGTCGCCGGCTCTACTCGATCCTCGCCCAGGACTGAGGGGAGTGGCGTCGGTTCGCCGGGCCCGGGCCGATGCGGGACCAGGCGCCGGGGACATCCGGGCCCGCTACCGTCGCATCCTGCGCTTTGCCGCGTGGCATCTTACGGTGACTTGGTGGTTCGAGCTGTTCCTGCCGCGCCTCGGGCTGGCCAGGATTGCCGAGCGGACCAGGACAAAGAGGATGCGGCGCTTCGCGCAGCGTTTCCACGTGCTCGCGGTGGACCTTGGCGGCCTGATGATCAAGGTTGGTCAGTTCCTGTCCTCCAGGCTGGATGTCCTCCCGCCGGAGATCACCAAGGAGTTGGAGGGACTGCAGGACGAGGTGCCTCCGGTTTCGTTCGCCGCGATCCGAACCCTCGCAGAGGCGGAGTTCGGCGCGCCGCTGGAGCTGGTGTTCGCCTCGATCGAGGAGACGCCGATCGCCGCGGCGTCCCTCGGCCAGGCGCACCGGGCGAGGCTTCTTCCGGGCGATGCCGCCGACACCGGGTTGGACAGCGTGGTGCTTAAAGTGCAGCGTCCCGGCATCGACGCGATTGTCGACGTCGATCTGGCGGCATTGCGAAAAGTAGGCGGCTGGCTCAGTCACGTGCGCCTGGTCTCCGATCGTGCCGACATGCCGGCCCTGGTCGAGGAGTTCGCGCAGACCAGCCTGGAAGAAATCGACTACCTGCACGAGGCCGCGAACTCAGCGCGGTTCGCAGCTGACTTCGCCGACGATCCCCGGGTCAGTGTGCCGGAGGTCGTCTGGGAGCGCAGCACCCGACGGGCGCTGACCCTGGAAGATGTCACGGCGATCAAGATCACCGACTCCGAAGCGCTCGTTGCGGCGGGCATCGACCCGGCACAAGTTGCCCCGGTTTTCGCGTCGGTGATGTTTGACCAGATGTTTACGAACGGCTTTTTTCACGCCGACCCGCATCCGGGCAACATTTTTGTTACTCCGGCTACGGACCCCGCAGCAGAGCGCCCGTGGACGTTGACTTTCATCGACTTCGGCATGATGGGTGAGGTGACGGCGAGTACCCGCGGTGGCCTGCGGAAGCTGCTCATCGCGGCCGCTTCACGTGACGGCCAGGGGTTGGTGACTGCAATCCGCGACGTGGGTGTGCTGGTACCCAGCGCCGATACGGTCGAACTTGAGCGGGCGATGATTCACCTCTTTGCCCGGTTCGGCGGGATGGGCTTCGCCGAACTCCGCGAGGTGGACCCGCGGGAGTTCCGTGATTTTGCGGTCGAGTTCGGCGACGTCGTCCGCTCCTTGCCGTTTCAGTTGCCGGAGAATTTCCTGCTAATCATCCGGGCGATGTCCCTGACGTCGGGGGTGTGCAGCACGCTGGACGCCCGCTTCAATTTGTGGGACACGGTGGAACCTTATGCGGGCCAGCTGTTGCGCGACGAGCGCGGCAACATTGTGCAGGATGTGGCCCAGCAGGCGTTCGACACCGCCGGGTTGGCCCTGCGCCTGCCGAAACGCCTGGACGGGCTCCTGACCCGGCTGGAAGACGGTTCACTGGCGGTGGCCAATCCGCGCCTGGAGCAACAGGTAAAACGGCTGAACCGCTCGGCGCAGCGGATCGCTTCGGTGTTGATATTCGGTGCCCTGCTCATCGCCGGTTCCGTGCTCCGCGCGGACGACACGGTGCTCGGCAATGTACTCCTGGCCGCTTCGGTGCTTCCGCTGCTGCACGGATTGTGGGCGGGGCGCAGCGGCCTCTGAGCCGGCCGGCACCCGAGTGTAGGCCGGGGGTGCGGATCAGCGCTGATTCCGGCGCTGCATAGGGGCTCCCAGCGCGCTGCGGGACGCAAATCGCTCCACGATGAGGGTTTCGAGTCACAATGCCATAACTCTGCTCTCGCCCCGCTGCGGCGGGGCCGAGGCCTGACGAAACCCTGCGCACGAGGCCCCCAAACCTCATCTTTACGCCCTTAGCGAACGCGCCGTTGTTAGTGTGAATGAGTCGAAACAGATGCGCAGGAGCCGGACGGGACGCCAGTCCGGCTGCAGCGAAGGCAACTCGCCAGTCTGCTGCCGGTCCCCGGGAGCAGAACCCACGACCTGCCCAGCAGGAACGAGCCGCGAAACGCGGCACACGCCGTTGGTTTGCTTGCCGCATTCGACCAGACCCACCGTTAACGAAGCATTCACACACGACAGTGCCAGGCTAGGGCCGGGCACTGTCGCGTAGACAGGCCAACAGTGAGCGAAAATATTGCAGTAAGCGCCCAGAACGTCTTTAAGGTTTTTGGCAAGAAGCCCCTCGAAGCCGTGCGGCGGCTGAAAGCCGGACAGACCCGCGACCAGGTGGCCTCCCTTGGAACCGCTGCTGTCGTGGACGCCTCTTTTGAGGTCAGGGCCGGTGAGATCTTTGTGGTGATGGGCCTTTCGGGCTCCGGCAAATCCACGCTGATCCGCATGCTGAACGGGCTGTTGCCCGCCTCCGCTGGCTCCGTTGTTGTCGACGGCACGGACATATCCCAGCTCGCCGGCGCGGCCCTTCGCCAGGTACGGCAACGGAAAATCTCCATGGTCTTCCAGCATTTCGCCCTGATGCCGCACCGCACCATCATCGAGAACGCGGCCTACGGCCTGGAAGTACAGGGCGTTGCCAAGGATGCCCGCCTGGCCAAGGCAAAAGAAATCCTGGCCCTGGTCGGCCTCGCCGGCTGGGAGGACAAGTATCCGTCCCAACTCTCCGGCGGCATGCAGCAGCGCGTGGGACTCGCTCGGGCCTTGTGTGCAGAAACCGAGATCTTGCTGATGGACGAAGCTTTCTCCGCGCTTGATCCGCTGATCCGCAGGGAAATGCAAGAGCAGCTCCTGACCCTCCAGGCCGATCTGGGTAAGACCATTGTCTTCATCACCCACGACCTCAACGAGGCTATGTTCCTCGGCGACCGGATCGCCGTTATGCGCGACGGGGAAATCGTTCAGATCGGGACCCCCGACGATATCCTGACCCAACCTGCGAACGACTACGTGGCCCACTTCGTCAAAGATGTCGACCGCACCCGTGTGCTGACTGCAGGCTCGGTGATGGAACCGGCCCGGGCAGTCGTAAATCTCACCGGCGGACCCCGCAATGCCTTGCGCGCCATGCGGGATCTGCAGACCTCCGCCGCGTTCGTCGTCGATAAGAGGCGCAATTTTCACGGCATCGTGCGGGACCGCGATGTAATGCAGCTCGTTGAAGCCCGCAGCCCGGAACTGTCAACGGTGATTCGAAACGCCACCGACTTCGTTTCTCCGGACACTGCCCTCGCGGACTTGTTCGGCCTGGCCGTAGAGAGCCCGATTCCGCTCGCCGTGGTCGACGACGCCGGTCGGCTGGTCGGGGCGATCCCGCGGGTGACGCTGCTGGCCGCCTTGGGCAACGTGCCGTCCACCACGACGGGCATCCCGGTGGTGGAGAGCACCCCCGCACCGATTCCCGAGCAAATCATTACAGCCGCGCTCCAATCGACCTCGGCCGAAACCGCAGCAACCTTCGGAGGCGAAAAGTAGCCATGGACTCCATCCTTTTCAGAATTCCCCTGGGCGCCTGGGTGGACAGCGCCCTCGAATGGATCATCGCAACTTTCGGCGGATTCTTTACCGTGCTCCGATCAATCTTTCTGGCACTCTTTGACGGTGTCAGCTGGCTGCTGAGCACCCCGCCGTTCTGGACCGTCATCGTTGTCCTGTGCGCGCTGGCATTTTTCGCGCGGGGCTTCAAACTCGCACTGGGGTCCCTGCTCGGATTCCTCCTCATCTACGGGGTAGGGCAATGGGAAAACGCGATGGACTCGCTGGCGCTTGTGCTGGTGGCCAGCGCCTTGGCAATCGTGATCAGCGTGCCGCTGGGCATCCTGACCGCAAGGTCCTCGGGCGCCTCATCAGTGGTGAAGCCCGTCCTGGACTTTATGCAGACAATGCCGGCCTTCGTCTACCTGATCCCGGCGCTGCTGCTGTTCCGGGTTGGCGTCGTGCCCGGCATCGTGGCCACAATCATCTTCGCGATGGCACCAGGCGTACGGTTCACCGAGCTCGGCATCCGCGGAGTTGACCGCGAAGTCGTGGAAGCGGGACACGCCTTTGGCGCCAGCCCCCGGCGGATCCTTACCCAGATCCAGCTCCCGCTGGCGACACCGACGATTATGGCCGGCATCAATCAGGTCATCATGCTCTCCCTGTCGATGGTGGTCATCGCCGGGATGGTCGGCGCAGGCGGCCTGGGCGGCGATGTGGTCAAAAGCCTCAGCCGGATTGACGCCGCGCTTGGCTTCGAAGCCGGGATCTCGGTGGTCATTCTGGCCATCTTCCTGGACCGGGTGACAGCCAGCCTGGGCCGCCGGCCCGAAGCCACCACCAACTGATTGCCGGGAGGCAGTTCAGCCCATCTACCGAAAGACTCCCGGAGGCATTCACTCGCACCCGGGACTGGGCCGCGCTTCGGCGCGGGATCGAAAGGAAACACATGAAATCTTCACCACTTATGCTCCTGACAGCCTTTGGCGCTGCAGCACTGCTGACTCTCTCGGGCTGCGGCACCGGAGGCAGCGCAGACACCGCCAGCAGTGGTCCCGGCAACGGCGACAAAAAAGATGTCAAAATCGCTGTTTTCAACGGCTGGGATGAAGGCATTGCCGCCTCTGAACTCTGGAAAGCCGCGCTGGAGGAGAAGGGCTACAACGTGTCGCTCGAATATGCGGCGCCGGCACCGGTCTACTCAGGTTTGTCAACGGGCGACTACGACGTCACCCTGGACACCTGGCTGCCTGTTACGCACAAGAGCTATATCGAAAAATACGGCGCTGACATGGTTGACCTTGGCTCGTGGAATGACGAAGCAAAGCTGACCATTGCGGTGAACAAGGACGCCCCTGTGGATTCCCTGGATGAGCTTGCCGCCAACGCAGACAAGTTCGGTGGCCGGCTCGTCGGGATCGAACCCGGCGCCGGACTGACGGAAGCCACTACGGACAAGGTCATCCCGGAATACGGCCTGCAGGACATGGAGTACCTGACGTCCTCCACGCCGGCCATGCTGTCCGAACTCAAGACGGCCACCAGCAAGGGCGAAAACATCGCGGTCACGCTGTGGCGCCCGCACTGGGCCTATGACGCCTTCCCGCTGAAGGATCTCGCCGATCCCAAGGGCGCCCTGGGCGCAGCTGAAGGCATTCACAGCTTCGCCAGTAAGTCCTTCGATAAGGATTTCCCGGCCCTGGCCGGATGGCTGAAGGGCTTCAAGATGGACTCGGAGAAGCTGTACTCCCTTGAGAACGCCATGTTCAATGGGGAAAAGACTGATGATTACGGTCCCGCCGTCAAAAAAGTGGATGACCGAGAACAAAGACTATGTTGCTTCGCTGACCGACTAATTCCTCGGTAGGCGAGCACATGCGGAGAGAGCGGCGCCGGTCACGGCGCCGCACGGCGGTTTCCGGGCACAGTTGGCCCGGGAACCGCCTCCGTTAACCTGCTGACCTGCTGGAAGACTGCCGTGGATTGCGGCGAAAATGCGGTTTTTGCACCGAAATGTGCGGTGCCACTGCACCAGTCCTCCGGTTCTTGTGCCAAGGTAGGATTCGGCGCCCGCCAGGGTATGTCCTGGAACGGGCCACAGGCCCCGGATACGGAGGAATTTTGACGAACAATCACCCCCTCGACGCGGGGTCTGCCCGTCCGCGGCGCGGCACGAAGCTTGTGGCTGCAGCGGCCGCGGCGCTGGCCGGGTTGCTCACGGTATCCGGCTGCGCCGGACCAGCGACGCTGGCCGCCGAACGCGTGGTGGATACGACGCCGGTCGCCACCGGTTGGTTGCACACCGATGGGGGCACCATCAAAGACTCGAACAACTCGCCGTTCGTCATCAAAGCCACCTCCTGGTTCGGGCTGGAGACCCCCGACTGCGTCCCGCACGGACTGTGGGGGACGCTGACTATTGATGAGGCACTGGCCAACATCAAGTCCATGGGCTTCAACACCGTCCGGCTGCCGTTCTCGAACGAGTGCCTGGCCGCGACAGCGGTCAAAGGAAACGTGAACTACTGGGCTAACCGCGCCTACAACCTCGAAGGCAAACGGCCCCTGGACGTGATGGACACGGTCATCGCCCGAGCCAAGGCCAACGGACTGCAGATCATCCTGGACCGGCATCGACCAAGCAGCGCCGACCAGTCACCCCTGTGGTACACGGCTGCCGTCCCGGAGACGAAGTGGATCTCCGACTGGAAGATGCTCGCCGACCGGTACAAAAACGATCCCACCGTAATCGGGGCCGACCTGCATAATGAGCCCTACGGTGCGGCCACCTGGGGCCGCGGTACGGCCGCCACCGACTGGCAGGCGGCGGCCACCCGGGGCGGGAACGCCGTCCTGGCGTCAAACCCGAAGCTGCTGATCATCGTTGAAGGCATCGAAAACCAGGGCGACGGGTCAGCGACCTGGTGGGGCGGTGGACTTTCCGACGTCGGCGCCAAGCCGGTGGTCCTCAACGCGCCCAACCGCGTGGTGTACTCCCCGCACGACTATCCGGCATCCCTCTACGCGCAGAAGTGGTTCAGCGACGCGAACTACCCGAACAACCTGCCGGCCGTCTGGGACAAGAACTGGGGCTACATCCAGAAACAGGGCATCGCCCCGGTTTTGCTCGGTGAATTCGGCTCTGCCCTGGCAACTGAATCGGACAAACAGTGGATGAGCTCGATCGTCTCCTACTTGGCCGCCAACAAGATGAGCTACGCCTACTGGTCCTTCAACCCGAACTCCGGGATCACCGGAGGCCTCGTCAAAACGGACTGGCGCACCCCGGAGACCGCGAAGCTCGCTGCCCTCGCGCCGATTCTGACCGGAACGCCGGTTGTTAACATCCCGACGGCGTCACCGTCCCCGTCAGCGACGCCGAAGCCGACCGTGACGCCGTCGGCGACGCCGACCGCGACGCCGACCGTGACGCCGTCGGCAACGCCGAAGCCGACCGCGACGCCGACACCGTCCCCGTCAGCGACCCCGACAGCATCCCCGTCCGGTGCCCCTGCCATCACCGCAACATGGAAGGCCACCAGCTCATGGAACGGCGGGTACGTTGCCAGCCTGGAAGCCACAGGCCTCCGGATAGCGTCCAGCTGGTCGGTGTCCTGGAAAGACCCCAATGTCACCAAGGTGGTCAACTCCTGGGGCGTGAAATGCACCATCGTCCCCAAGGCGTCGGTTAGCTGCACGGGATCCGATTGGGCCGCTTCCATCCTGCCCGGTCTGAAGCGCACTGCAGGGGTTCAGCTGGACTCCTTAAAAGCCCCGGTCAACCCGGTTCTTACGCTTAAATAGCTGCGGGCGGGAGGGTCATGGCGCTGCCGGACCCTCCCGCTGCCCCTTGCGGACCCACCTTTGCGGCCCGGAACGGGTGCGGCAGCCGGCCCGGGTCACTGCCTTGGTCCGGTATGCCGATATCCTGTTCGATAAGACGAGGAGAACCATGACCACCCTGAAGGAACGCCTGCATGCCGACGTCGTCGGCCACATGAAGGACCGCAACAAGGTTGCACTCACCACGGTGCGCAACGTCCTGGGTGAAATCGAAACACGCGAAAAGTCCGGTAAGACCCCGATCGTGTTGGACGATGCCCAGGTGACATCCCTGCTGCAGAAGGAAGCCGCCAAACGCCGCGACACGGCCCGTATTTACATCGAAGCGGGGGAGTCGGAGCGGGCCGCCGCCGAAATCGCAGAAGCCGAAATCATCGAGGCATACCTGCCGCAAGCCCTGAGCAAGGCCGAAGTGGAAGCAATTGTCGATGAGGTCGTCGTTTCCCTCACGGCTAACGGCAGTGAACTGACCATCCGCCAGCTGGGTGCCGTGATGAAGCCAGTGACGGCGAAGGTCGCCGGACGTTTCGACGGCAGGGCCGTCAGCGAGATTGTGCGCAGCCGCATCACGCAGTGAATAACAAGCGGATGACCGGGCGTGCGGTGAGCTCGCCCGGAGTGAGCCCCCAGCGGCCCCCTGTATCCTGAGAGGGTGCCCCGCATGGCGGTCCCGCGGGCTTCCGCCGCAAACGTCAGTCTCCGATCCGCCCCTCGGACTCTGGGATTGGAACTCTTATTACTACCGCCGTTCCTGGCCGCCCGCCGGCACCCCCAACGCTGGCCCGCAAGCCCCCTCGGGCACCGGCACCGGATGATCCCGCCGTCGTGACCTGGGCCGAGGCCGGCCAGGGCAAGACCGCCCGCTGGCGCTCAGCGAACGGCAGGCCGGCGCCGTCGCGTATCGAGGTGGTCACCGATTCCCTGACAGCCGATGACGCGAACCGGATGGCGTCCCAGGGCATCGCGATGCTCTGGCACGGTGACTTCCACAATGCGCGTCAAATCCTCAACGCCCTGGACCGACGGCTTGGGGCCGGGAAAAAGAAGGCCGCTGCCGCACCTGCCGATGAGTTCTACCGCCACAGGCAGTCCCGGTCGCACCGCGCACGCGTTCTCGGCTTGTTGCTGATTCCGCTTGATCCGGGCCCGGTGGTGCCGCTACGGCGCGCCCCGGACATCCGCGCGGCCGCCGAGGCGGCATACGGGACTATCAGCGAACCGTCGGTGGTGTCGCTCCATGAGCTGGTCGGGGCTATCGGAGCGCACGAGTGGCGGCGGAACGGTGTCCACGTGGACGCCCTGCAGGGCCGCATCCATCCGCACTACGGCACGTTTTTCCCGACCCGTAGTGAGTACGTGGACCTTGTGGCCGTGGCCGCGCTGCCATCGCACACGCTGGCGTTCGACGTCGGCACCGGCACCGGGGTACTGGCTGCCGTCCTCGCCCGGCGCGGCGTCCAGCGTGTGCTGGCAACCGACAATGAACACCGTGCGGTTGCGTGTGCCCGCGAAAACTTCCGGAGTCTGGGGGTCGAGGACCGAGCCGAGGCGGTCCTGACCGATATGTTCCCGCCCGGGCGCGCACCACTGATCGTGTGCAATCCGCCCTGGATTCCGGCGACGCCGCATTCGTCCCTCGACAACGCCGTCTACGACCCCGGCAGCCGGATGTTGTTCCGTTTCCTGAACGAACTTCCCGACCACCTGGAACCAGGCGGCGAAGGCTGGCTCGTCCTGTCGGACCTGGCGGAACACCTGGGGCTGCGGTCCCGCAACGAACTGCTTGACGCCATCGAGGCGGCCGGCCTGAAAGTACTGGAACGGCTCGACACCAGGCCAACCCACCCCAAGGCATCAGACCGCAACGATCCGCTGTTCGCCGCCCGCGCTGCCGAGGTCACCTCCCTGTGGCGGCTCGCAATCCGTTAGTGCTGCGCCGCGCCAGACGCACAATTGCCGTTCCGAACCCATCACCAAGAAAGAAAACAACCCATGAGCCTGATCCGGCTGCAAGATGTCAGTGTGCGCTTCGAGAACACCCAGATCCTTCGCGAGGTGTTCTTCCGCCTTGAAGCCGGGGACCGGGTGGGCCTGATCGGGAAAAACGGCTCCGGCAAGACCACCATCCTCAAGCTCATCCTCGACCAGGTCACACCTGACACGGGCACCGTCGCCCTGGAGCTGGATACCAAAGTGGGCTACTTCTCCCAGTTCTCGGAACTCAATGGTGAAGCGACCATCCTGGAAGTACTCGATGCGCTGTTTTCCGACATCAAGACGGTCGAGGCGGAACTGGCCGCCATCGATTCCGCCATCGCCGATGGTCCCGCCGAGAGCGAACTGGACCGCCTGATCAGCAGGCAGGCTGAGCTCTTCGAGGACATGGAACGGCTCGACGGCTGGGACTACCCGCGGCGCATCGATACCGTTCTGACCACCCTGGGCTTTGACGAGGCCCACCGCCGCTGCGCGATCGACGAACTCTCCGGAGGCTGGCGCAACCGTGCGGCGCTGGCCAAGATCCTGCTCGAAGGCCCCGACGTGCTCCTGCTCGATGAGCCCACCAACTTCCTGGACGTCGCCGGTGTCGAGTGGCTCGAAAGCTGGTTCCGGGACTTCAAGGGCGCCGCAATCATCGTCTCGCACGACCGGAAATTCCTGGACGCCGTGGTCACGCGGATCATCGAGGTTGAGAACTTCCACCTGCACGAATACCCGGGGAACTTCGGCGAATACGTGGTGCAAAAACAGTTCCGACTCAAAACCCTCGAGCAGCAGTTTGTGCACGAATCTGAACTGCTGGCCTTTGAAGCCGAGGGGATTGCCGACCGGCGCGAAGCCGCCAAAGCGGCCGGCCGCGGGCTGGGGAACCAGTTGGCCAAGATTAAGAAGTCCCGCACACCGCGTCCCGTCGACCAGATCGTCACGGAGATCTACGGCGGCCTGCACGTCAAGGACGTCCTCTGCCGGGTGGAGGGGCTGGGCAAGGCCTATGGGGACAAGCTGCTGTTCGAGAATTTGAGCTTCGAGATCCGGCGGGGGAACCGGATTGTGATCCTTGGCTCCAACGGCACTGGCAAGTCCACGCTGCTGAAGGTGCTGACCGGCGACGAGCAGGCCGATTCCGGTGCGGTGGCCTGGGCCAAGGGTCCCGGTTTTGTCTCCTACAACCAGATGCTTGAGGACCTCGACGACGCCGATACGGTGTCGCACGCGGTCAATGCGCTGCCTGACAGCCTGGCCTTCAGCGCCACGAAGAAGTCCGTTAACCGGTTCCTGGCGATGTTCCAGTTCTCCGAGGCCGACCTCAAGCAGAAGATCGGGAACCTGTCCGGCGGGCAGAAGGCGCGCGTCGCCATGGCGCAGTGCCTCCTCTCCGGCGCCTCGGTCCTGCTGCTGGATGAGCCGACCAACCATCTGGACATGTCCAGCACCCAGGTCATGGAACGCGCGCTGATGCACTTTCCCGGTGCCGTTGTGGTGGTCAGCCACGACCGTTTCTTCAGCGAGAAAATCGCCAACCGCCATGTGGTGTTCGGCGCCGACGGCGCAGCTCCCGGTGAAATCGATGTCCGTGTCGCCTAGGTGTTCTTCCACCGGGGCATCCACCTTGCCGGCGGTTTAAGCGCCCCGGGACTGCGCTGGTGGCCCTGAAGCGGGATAATCGAACCATGGCTACGCAAGATCCGGACCGGGACCCGTGGGATGAGTTCGACAAGCTCACTCCGGCGCAGCCCGACCGGGTGCGCGGCTACCCCGGCGGTGAACCCGTCGGGTTCGGTTTCCGCACGGGCGTGCGCAGCGCGAAAGTGGCCGTCGGCTTCGCCGTCTACGCCTTGACGCTCGGAACCATCCTGGTGGTGGTTGGCGCCGTCGCCTTCAGCAGCCAAGGCCAGTGGCTCCTGCTCGGGCTGATGGTGCTCATCGAGGCGGTGTTCATCCTGGCGTTCAGCCGGCTGCTCGCACAGGCACGGCGACGCCGCTGACGGCGACTCCGGCGGGCCTGCTATTTCCGGTGCCGGGCGGTTACGGCGAGGTAGGCGCCCAGCGCGCCGACGCCGCCGATACCGGCGGCGAAGAGTGTTTTCGGCCAGTTCCGCCAGCGGTCCGGCTGGACTGACACCAGCTCCCCGACGGCGTTAATCAGGGCTGCGGTGATAAGCCCGGCGACAATCCGGTTCCCGGTTTTCTCCGCCTTGTCCATGAGCCGGTCCAGTTCATCGGCGCGGAAATGAATGTCGATGCCACCGCGCTCGAGGACCTCGACCATTCGGCGCAGGATTTCCGGCGCATCCGCCCCGAAGCGCAGGGCCTCCCGGCCGAGCTTCGCCAGTCGCTCCGTGAGGGCTTCCGGTGACAGCGAGCCGAGGATAATCTTCTGCGTGTAGGGGCCCAGCTGGGTGGTCAGCTCGAATCGGGGGTCCAGCTGTTTGCCCAGCCCGTCCGCCATGACCAGCATCTTCAGCAGCAGGGCCATCTCCCGCGGCAACCGCAGCCGGTATTTGCGCAACAGGCCCGCCAGCTCCGAAAGGACTGCCACGATCGGAATCTCGGCCAGCGGCCGGCCGGCGTAACGGTCCAGAAGCCGGCCCAGGTCCGCTTGCAGTTCGGCCAAGCCATCGTTTGCCTGAGCCGCACACAGGCGGACCAGGGCCGTGGTCAGCCGGGCGGCGTCCCGTTCCACGACGGCCAGGAGCATCCGGACCAGGTGTTCGCGGGTGCCGTCGCTGATTCGACCTACCATGCCGAAGTCAATGATGCCCAGGCGCCCGTCCGGTTCCACAAAGAAGTTCCCGGGATGCGGGTCGGCGTGGAAGAAGCCGTCCTCGAAAACCATCTTCAGCAAGATGCTGCACGCCTCGCGGGCGAGCATGCCGGTGTTGATTCCCGCAGCCTGCAACGCGGCGGCGTCGTTGACTTTGATGCCGCGGATACGCTCCAGCGTGAGGATCCGGGATGTGGTCGTGTCCCAGAAGACCTGAGGAATATGGACCCGGTTGTCGGCGGCGAAATTTGCGGCGAAGTGCTCCGCGTTCCTGGCTTCCTGCAGGTAGTCCAGTTCTGCGCGCAGGGTCTGGGAGAACTCGTCGACGAGGGCAGCCAGATGGAGTCCGGCTGCCCTCGTGGACGCCCGCTCGGCCCGTTTGGCGAGCTCGGCCACGAGCTCCAGATCCTCATTGATCTGGTCCACAACGCCGGGCCGGCGGACCTTGACCACAACGTCGAGGTTCCGGCCGCCGCCGGCAGTGTCAGCCGGGACAGTCTTCACAAGGTCTGCCGGGTCCGGCGCGATCCGGGCGCAGTGGACCTGGCCGATGGAACCGGTGGCGAGCGGATTGTCCTCCAGCGATTCGAGCAGCCGGTCCGCCGCGCTGCCGAGCTCCTCGGCGATCACCGCACGGACCTGCCCAGCAGCAACGGGCGGGGATGCGTCCTGGAGTTTGGCCAGTTCGGTGGCGTACTCCGGAGGCAGTAGGTCCGTTCGCGTT
The DNA here is from genome assembly GCF_024124825.1 of Arthrobacter sp. H16F315. GTDB lineage: Bacteria > Actinomycetota > Actinomycetes > Actinomycetales > Micrococcaceae > Arthrobacter. The sequence continues at coordinate 1,793,853 of NZ_JAMXSS010000002.1, forward strand.
GAGATGATCTGGCCGAACTTGATGTAGACGGCCCCGAGGTCCTCCAAGGCGAGCCGGACGCGCACCGGCAGGCTCGCTTCCCGGGGTGGCCGAAGGTGCTCCTGTCCCGCGTTCCCGCCGGCGGGCCGGAACCTGTCCAGCCCGAAGTGTGCCAGCGCAAAGCCCAGTCCGTGCCTGGTCAGGATCTCCACGATGTCCCGGAACCGGTCCCGCCGCGCGTTCATGACGCCAGACTACACGCGGACCTGCCGGGCGGGGCCGGCTACAGCCAGTCCTTCCGTTTGAAGATCGTGTACATCAGCGCTGCGGTTCCGGCCATCAGCCCGATGGCCATTGGGTAGCCGTAGGCCCACTGCAGTTCCGGCATCCGGACGAAGTTCATCCCGTAGACGCCCGCGACAAATGACGGGGCGAAGAAAATTGCCGCCCAGGACGAAATTTTCTTCACCTGCTCGTTCTGCTCGGCGCTGGCCTCGTTTTGCCGGTTGGCGGTCAGCGTGCCATCGAGGGTGAGTGCGTTCTGCAGCAGGTCGCGAAAGGAATCAGCGCGGGAAATCAGCCGCTCCACGTGGTCTTCGACGTCGCGGAGCTTGTGTTGGAGATCGATGTCCACGCCGTATTTTTCGAATCCCCGCCGCAGCAGCTGCATCATGGCCGGCAGCGGGTGGATGGCCCGCTGGAACTGGATAACTTCCCGGGCCAGTTCGTAGATCCGCCGTGAAACAGTGGAATCGCCGCTGAACAGCTGGTCCTCGATCTCGTCGATATCATTTTCCAGTCCCGCCACGACGGGAACGTAGTCGTCCACTACCTGGTCCATCAGGGCGTAGAGGACAGCCTCCGGGCCGTGGCTGAGGAGCTCTGGACGCTGTTCCAACTGTCGCCGCACCTGCGCCACCCCGCCGCTCTCGGCGTGCCGGATGGTGACCACAAAGTTCCTGCCGGTGAATACGTGGAGTTCGCCGAACTCCACTGTTTCAGTCTCGTCCAGATACCGTGCGGGCCGCAGCACAGTGAAGAGGTTGTCATCGTAACGTTCCAGTTTGGGTCGCTGATGGGCGGAAATTGCATCCTCTACGGCGAGCGGATGCAGTCCAAACTCCGCGGCGACAGCGGCCATTTCGTCTTCGGTCGGCCGGTAGAGGCCAACCCACGCCATGCCGCCCTGCCGGTTCAGGATGTCAAAGGTCTGTTCGAGGCTCTGCGGCTCGACGCTGCGGACGCCGTCAACGTAGACGGCGTTATCGATGATAGTCACGGGACCATTATCCCGGCTTCTGCGCCCGCGGGGCTGCTGGAGCCGCCGCGCCGCCCAAGGCCAACCGGCTAATCAGCGGCTCGGTCCGGTAGGGGATGTGGGTATGCAGGGCCAGGACTGTCTCGGTCCGGATGACGCCTTTGACCCGAAGGATGGAGCGCAGGGCAACCTGGAGGTTGTGGGTGTCGGTGGCCACAACGCGGCACCAGACGTCGCCGCGTCCGGAGATCTCGTGCACTTCCAGGACCTGTGCGATCAGGCGCAGTGCGCCCACCACACCGTCGAGTTCCCGGTGGTTCACCTCGATGGTGACGAATGCGACGACGTCGTAGCCCACCGCCTCCAGGTCGATTTCGCGGCCGCCGTCGTGCAGCAAACCGGAACGCTGCATGCGCCTTACCCGGGACTGGGCGGTGTTGCGCGCGATGCCCAACGTTTCACTGAGCTCGCCAATCTGTATCCGCGGATCCCGGATCAGCGCCAGCAGGATTTTCAGGTCGGTGGGGTCCAGGCTGTTCAAATCATCACTCCGGTTCATTCTGACGGTAGCAGCTTGACTGTTTTGATCAATTTTGGCATGAAAATAGGCTGACTCGATCAGCAATGCCCCATTCTTGATGTATCAAATCATCACGGGCTGGCCGTTCCCCCATCACAGGGAATACGCGGTCCGGTTTTACGCAAGGGCATGGATATGACGGTCTTCAGCGAGCTTCGCATGCGCCCCGCCACGGCAGAACGCTGGGGCTGGGACGCCTCCACTACGGCCCGGCTGGTGATGGCCGGCGCCGTGATCTTCACGCTGCTTGTCGGCGCGAATCTCGCGACCCCGATCTACCCGCTGCTGCAGGCCAAGCTTGGCATCACCGCCCTGGATATCACTGTGGCGTTTTCCGCCTATGTACTGGCGCTGGTGGCCACCCTGATCCTGGCCGGCCACTGGTCCGACCACATCGGCCGGCGGGCAGCGCTGATGCTTTCGGTGCTGGTGGGCCTTGCGGGAGGTTCGGTGTTTGCAACGGCGGACAGCATGTTCGCGCTGTGTGCCGGCCGGGCGCTGCAGGGCATTGCTGTGGCGCTCGCCACCGGCGCCAGTTCGGCGGCGCTGCGCGAGCTGCTGCCCAGCCGTCCCGAGTGGGCGTCGAGGTTCACCTTGCTGGCGTCGGCGGGCGGCGTGGCGGCCGGTCCCGCCATCGGGGGAGTGCTTTCGATGCTGCCGGGGCCTACCTCGACTCCGTACTATCTGCATTCCCTGCTACTTGCAGGGCTGCTGGTCCCGCTGTACCTGCTGAAGGCCCGTCCGGCCATCACCTCGATCGCGGGTCCGCAGCCGTTGCGGGTGCTGGCGCCGCGCCGGCCATCGGTCTCCAGCGAGGCGCGCGGGGCATTCTGGCTGGCGTCCTCGGTGGGCTTTCTCAGTTTCACCGTCTTCGGCTTCTGTCTCTCCTTGGCGCCTGGCTATTTCGCCCAGATTGTGCACGCCGATTCGCGGCCGCTGATCGGGCTGCTGGCGGGACTGACGCTCGGGTCCTCCGCGCTCAGCCAACTCCTCGCCGTCCGGGGCCGTTTTGTGGTGCCGGCGGGGCTGGGCGTGCTGGCCGTGTCGGTCCTGCTGATCGCCGCGGCTGCCGCGTGGAGCAGCCCGTGGCTGCTGATCATCGCAAGCGTGGCCGCCGGAATCGGACAGGGAGTCTCCTTCCGGACAGTATTCAATGATGTTGCCGGAAGGGTCGAGGCGTCCCGCCATGCACAGATCATCAGCACCGTCTACGTCATTACCTACCTAGGCAGCGCGTTTCCCGTCATCGGGCTTGGGCTGGCGGCCGGGGTCGTTGGCCTGCAGACGGCGGTCACGGGCTTCGTTGTGCTCTGCGCCATCGCAGCGGGTGTCCTTGCTGTTATCACGCTGCGCGGGGCGTTGCGCCGAGCCTGACCTGATCGCCTCGCCTGACCTGGGAGCCGCACCGGACGGCGGCGGACGGTAGTCCTAATCCGGCAGCGGGCCCAGGTTTCCCTGGATGTGGTCGAACACGAGGGTGGTTTCGGTGTGGCCCACGACCGGGTCGGTGGCCAGGTTGTCCAGCACCCAGTCCCGCAGATCTTCAGTGGTGGCGACTGCGATGTGCAGCAGGTAATCGACCGAACCCGAGGTGTGGAACGTGGACAGGACGGCAGGGAGCTTCGGGACGCGGGCGGTAAAGCGGTCGATCTGCTCGCGGTCGTGGGCCCGGAGCCTGACGGCAATGAGGGCCTGCACGGAACGGCCGATCGCGGACAGGCTCAGCTTCGCCTCGAAGCCTTCGATGATGCCGCGTTCGGTCAGCGCCCTGGTGCGCATCAGGGCCGTGGACGGAGCGATGCCGACCAGTTCGGCGAGCTGCTTGTTGGAGATCCTGGCGTCGGCCACGAGGGCCGCGAGCAAGCGCTCGTCGATGGCGTCCAACGGCTCGCCGGAGCCGGCTCCGGGCCGAAGATTCTTCGCACTGCTACCCACGGGTCCTCCTTGGTGTGTTGTCAGTTCATCATAAGCGGCTAATTCCGGCACTTCCATTCGCTGACCCTACAAAACTCCGAATTATTGCCGGATACTTCTGGTATTCAATGGTGAATATTCATAAGGAGCTACGGTGCTTTCTCAAGACTCGCTGGCAGTCCACGCCGGCCGGAACGGCCTCACGGAACTGGGCGTGCACGCTGTGCCGATCGATCTTTCCACCACCGCGCCGCTTCCGTCCGTGCACGACGGGGGCCTCGCCTATGAACACATGGCCACCGGCGGCACTCATTTGGCAGGGCAGAGCACCGTCTACCAGCGGCTCTGGAATCCGACCGTTGCGCGGTTCGAAGAGGGCGTCGCCGTCCTCGAAAAGACACCGGAGGCGGTCGCATTTGCCACCGGTATGGCCGCGCTTAGTGCTGTATTGCTCGCGGTCGTCGCGACCGGAAAGAAGCATGTGGTCGCGGTGCGGCCGCTGTACGGCGGGAGCGACTATCTGCTGGCATCGGGGGTGCTTGGCAACGACGTTACATTCACCACCCCGGACGGTGTGCACGCCGCGCTCCGGCCCGATACCGGACTGGTAATCCTTGAGACGCCGGCTAACCCGAGCCTGGAACTCGTCGATATTGCCCGGGTGGCCGCAGCGGCGGACGGTGTCCCGCTTCTGGTTGACAACACCTTCGCGAGCCCCATCCTTCAGCAGCCCTTCGACCTTGGTGCCGATATGGTCCTGCATAGCGCCACCAAGTTCCTCGGCGGACATGGCGATGCGATGGGCGGTGTGGTGGCTGCCGCTCCCGAATGGAGCACGCGGCTGCGCCAGATCCGGGCCGTCACCGGCGGCATCCTCACACCCTGGCCGGCCTACCTGCTCCACCGCGGCCTCGCCACGCTCCCGGTCCGGGTGCGCGCTCAGCAAGCCAGTGCGCAGAAGGTTGCGGTCGCCCTGGCCGGGCACGGGCTCGTTCGGCGTGTCTTCTACCCTGGGCTGCCCGAGTGCGATCCGCAGGGGCTGATCGGCAGCCAGATGGCGGGCCCGGGCTCGCTGATCGCCTTCGAGGTGGGCAGCGCTGACCAGGCCGAACGGATTCCCGGTGCGGTCGGCATGATTACGCATGCGGTCTCGCTCGGCGGCATCGACACCCTGATCCAGCATCCGGCTGGGCTGACGCACCGGCCGGTTGCTGACGACGCCAAACCGAATGCCAGCCTGCTGCGGGTCTCGATTGGCCTGGAAGACCCGGCCGACGTTGTGGCTGACCTCGTGCAGGCCATCGAAGCTACCCGCTAGCTGTACTCAGCCAGGACGTTGGTTACATGTTGAAAGGGTGAAGACCTCTTAGGTTGGTGGTTACCACACACACCAAACGACTAAGAGGTCTTCATGGTCCACCGTAATGCCCGTCTGACTCCTGCCGGTAGAAGCATCCTTGTCCAGCGTGTTCTGGGCGGCCGTCCCGTGGCGCATGTGGCGAAGGAAATGGGTGTTTCCCGTGCCTGCGCCCACCGGTGGCTTAAGCGCTATGTCGAACACGGCTGGGACGGGATGGAGGACCGATCCTCACGCCCGCATTCGTGCCCGCATGCCACCCCCGAGGCGAAGACCGAGGACGCGCTCGCGGCGCGTAAGAAGCACCGCGAAGGCCCGGTCGAGCTGGCCGAACGCTGCAAGGTCCCGGCCCGCACTGTCTCTCGGATCATTGCCAGGGCCGGGCTGCCCCGGTTGTGGGAACTGGACCCGATCAGCGGCGAACGCATCCGGGCCGGCCGGGCCACCGACCACCGTTACGAACGCGACACCGCCGGAGATCTGCTGCATATCGACGTCAAGAAACTCGGCGGCATAGCGAACGGCGGCGGCTGGCGGGTCCATGGCCGCAGCGAAGCCGTCCGAGGCCGCGGCATCGGATACGACTACGTCCACGTCGCCGTAGATGACCACTCCCGCCTGGCCTACGTCGAGGTCCTGCCCGATGAGAAAGGGCCGACCTGCGCCCGGTTCCTGACCAACGCAGCGGCGTTCATGGCCGCGAACGGGGCACCCGTGCGCGAAGTCATGACCGACAACGCCCTGGCCTACATCCGGTCCGCGGACTTCGCCAAGGCCATCGCGGATCTCGGCGCCAAACACCGGCGCACCAAACCGCGCAGCCCGTGGCAGAACGGCAAAGCCGAACGGTTCAACCGCACCCTCCAGGAATGCTGGGCCTACAAGAACGCCTACGATTCAAGCGACCACCGCACACAGGCCCTGACGGGCTGGCTAGACTTCTACAACCACCGCCGCAACCACAGCGCCCTCGGAGGACGACCACCCATCAGCAGATGTAACCAACCTGCTGGCTGAATACAACTAGCGCCAGCCGGAGCAGCGGCCGGAGCCTCCGGCCGGGCGGGGTGCACGACGGCGGTGATCACCGCCGTCGTGCCGGCCAGCCCGATCACGGACAGGGCCAGGGCCGCCCAGCCAAGTGACTGGAAGACCAGTCCGCCGGCCCAGCCGATGACGCTGGATCCGAGGTAGTAGGCGAGGTTGTACAGCGAGGCTGCCTGGGCCCGGCCGGTCCTGGCAATTACTCCGGTCCAGCCCGCGCCGACGCTGTGCGCCGCGAAAAAGCCGGCTGTGAACAGCAGCAGGCCCACCAGGATGGGCGCCAGCAATTGAAGCAGTGTCAGGGCCAGGCCGGCCACCATCAGCATCGTTCCTGCGATCAGCACAGTGCGCCGCCCGAACCGCGCAGTGAGTCCGCCGGCCCAGCGGGAGGAGACAGTGCCGGCAAGGTAGGCCAGGAAGATCAGGCTGACAATAGTGGCCGGCAGGCCGAAGGGTTCCCCGGAAAGCCGGAAGCCAAGGTAGTTGTAGACGGCCACGAATCCGCCCATCAGCAGGAATGCCTGGATGTAGAGGGCCATCAGGCGCGGGTTCCGGGCGTGTCCGGCCAGGGTGCGGAGTGCGCCGCGAAAGCCGCCGGCCGTCGCCACCGTGAAGCCCCTGGCCCGGGGCACCAGGAGCAGGAACATGGCGGCCGCCGCGGCCGCGAGGAGCGAGACGGCCAGGGCAGCGGCCCGCCAACCCCAGAGTTCGCCGACAAAGCCGGCAACCAGCCGGCCGGCCAGCCCGCCCAGGGTGGTGCCGGCGACATAGGTTCCGGCCGCCAGCGCGGCGTGGGCCTTGTTGACCTCCTCATGCAGGTATGCGATGGCGATGGCGGGGATGCCGCCCAGGGCCATTCCTTCGAGCATCCGCAGGCCCAGCAAGATCGGGAGGCTGGCGGCGAGCGGGACCATCAGGCCCAGGACCGTCGCCGCCGAGATGCCCCACATCATGGCACGGACGCGGCCGATGCGGTCGGCCAGGAACGACCAAGGAAGTACCGTCACGGCCAGCCCCGCAGTGGCTACGGAGATCGTCAGTGCCGCCTCGGCTGCCGTGACCTGCAACTCCGTTGCCATCATCGGCAGGACCGCCTGGGTGGAGTACAGCTGGGCGAAGGTGGCGACGCCGGCAAAGGCCAGTCCGGCAAGAATCTTCGTGTAGGCCGCGGATCCCCTGGCGTGCCCTGGCCAGGCCGGCCCCGCCACGCCGAGGACGCCGGTTGTTGCCGCGGAGCCTGCGGTGGGGAGTTGGCGGCGCAGGCGTCGGGGCATGACCTCAGGATAGGCTCCCCAGAGGCATGTCTCCAATGCATGTTTCCCATAGAATCAATAGCAAATATGGAACGATGGAAAGATTGGTCGACGGGCGTGGAGCACAAACAGATGGCCCAGCTGCTGCCGCTGCTTCCTTTGCTGGCCGAGCTCGGACGGACCCAGCACATTACTGCGACGGCAGAAGTGCTGGGACTGCCACAATCGACAGTCAGCCGGGGAATCGCGAGGGCCAGCAGCATCATCGGAACCGAACTGCTGATCCGCGACGGCCGCGGCGTGCGGCTGACCTCCGCGGCCAGGGCGCTCCTTCCGCATATCGAGGCTGCGCTGGGCGAGTTCCAGTCCGGGCTGGACCTGGTCCGGCATGAGTCGGAGGTGGCACGGGGCCGGATCGCGGTGTCCTTCCAACACACCTTCGGGGAGGCAATGCTGCCGCTGTTGATCAGCGCCTTCCGCGTCCGGCATCCCCAGCCGGCCTTCGACCTCAGCCAGGGGGCACGGGCCGGTTGCCTGGCGGAGTTGGCTGCCGGTGCGGCAGACCTGGCGCTGACCGCCCCTGTCGCGGTTCCCGGCCGGCTGATCTCCTCCGCTGCCCTGTACCGGGAACCGTTGCGGCTCGTTGTTCACCACCGGCACCCGCTCGCCGGACGCCGTCGGGCCGCTCTGGCGGAGATCCGGGGCGAACCCTTCGTGGCGATGGGTCCCGGCTACGGCATGCGCTCGCTGACCGACGCGTTGTTCCGGGAAGCGGGTTTCCGGCCCCGCATCGCGTTCGAGAGCCAGGACACGCACACGGCCAGGGGACTCGTCTCGGCAGGGCTCGGCGTCAGCATCCTCCCGCCCGGCGGCCCTGCCTCCGCCCCCGACCCCGAGGGCGCCGCGCAGCCCGGCGACCTTGGCTGGGTGGAGCTCGCACTGGATTCAGGCCTCGCCTTTCGGGAGATTGGCCTGGCCTGGCGGGTACGGCGCGGGGGAGCGGACCCCGAGCCGAACCCGGTGCGCCTGTTCCGGGAGCTGGTGCTCAGTGAAGGCCCTGCACTCCTGGCAGGCTTCGTCCGCGAGCGCTCCGGCGCCTGAAACGGCCGTCATCCGCTAGCGGGTTCGATCCGGGCTCGCCGCATCGAAACCGCGAGTACGTCCGTGAGCCGCGAGCCGGCGGTGTCCCTTCCGGTCGTCAGCCCAGCAGCTCCGCCACTACCTCCGCAACGGATCCGGCCCGCGCCCGTTGCCAGCCCGTCCCGGCCCAGAGGTTGACCCGCTCTCCGTCCCCGGCGGCGGCAGCAGCGGCGCGCAGTGGGGCGGTCAGGTGGTGTACAGCCGGGTAAGCGTCCGGGGCATCGGGATGATCCCGGACAAAGTCGTTAACCAAGGCCCGGGCCGGCCGTCCGGTGAAGGCCCGGGTCAGCGCCGTCCGGGTGAAGTGCGGACTGGCGAGTGCATCCTTATGCAGCTGCCGGGCGCCGCTTTCGGCCGTGCGGAGGAACGCGGTGCCCAGCTGCGCCGCCTGGGCCCCCGCGGCCAGAACCTCCTCCACTCCCGCCCGGTCCATCACTCCGCCGGCAGCCACCAGCGGGATCCCGACGGCGGCCCGCACCGCCGTGACAAGTTCCGCCGTCGAGCCTGGCCCGCTGCCGTCGCCGCCGTCGCCGAGGTTGTGGCCGCGCCCCGTGGCGCCCGGCTGAAAGGCCGCACTGTGGCCGCCGGCGCTGCCGTGCTGCACCACCAGTGCGTCCACGCCCTGACCGGCGGCCTCCAGCGCCTCGGAAACCGTCGTGACGGTCGCCAGCACAGCGGAGCCAGCCCGATGCAGCGCGCGCACCACGTCGGTGCCCGGCAGACCGAACACAAAACTGACCAGTTCCACCGGATCTGCCAGCAATAACTCGACTTTGCCCGGCCACTGGTCGTTGTCGTCAAGCCGCAGCGGCGGGATATCAATGCCGTACCGGAGGGCATCCGCGCGCAGGTTGCCGCGATAGTCCTCAAGCTGCGCGCGTAACGCTGCGGACGGTGGCAGCTGGGCGGGGTCCGGCACAAAAACATTGATCCCGAACCGGCCCCCGAGGGCGCGCGAGCTGCGGATCTCCGCCTGCATGGCCTCCACGGTTTTGTAGCCTGCGGCCAGGAAACCCAGGCCGCCGGCATCGTGCACCGCTTTCACAAAGTCCGGAGTGGAGGCCCCGCCGGCCATCGGGGCGGCGATGATGCGCGAGTCGAAGATGTGGTGCGACATTGCTCACTCCTGTCGGTGATTCAGTAGTCTGGTCCGGTGACTCATTCTGACATCCCGCCGGCGGCGGACCCCGTTCTCCCGACCGCTCCCGCCACGGGTGCCGTGATCGGCCTTGATATCGGCGGGACCAAGACGCGCGGCGTGCGCTTTGAGGCCGGCAAGGCAGTGGCCGACGAATCCGTAGGCAGCTCCAACGTCCAAAACGTCAGCCGCGAAGAGGCTGCCCTGAACCTCGTGGAGCTCTTCGCCAGGATCGGCGGCGGCAAGGTTTCCCAGGTCTATGCGGGCGCCGGTGGCATCGATACCGATGACGACGCCGCGGCGCTCGCCGCCCTGATCGCCCCTAACGTGCCGGGTGCCCGCATCACAGTGGTCCACGATTCGCGGCTCCTGCTGGCGGCCGGCGGCGCCAACACCGGCGTCGCTGTTATTGGCGGAACGGGCTCGGCTGCTTGGGGCCGGACCAGCAGCGGCGAGGAAGCCCGTGCCGGCGGCTGGGGCTACCTGCTCGGAGACGAAGGCAGCGGCTACTGGCTGGGCCGTGAGGCAGTACGCCACAGCCTTCGCCGGATGAATCAGGGGCTGGAACCGGACCAGCTCACCACGGCGCTGCTGGCCTCCTGTGGTGCGGATGAGCCCAACAAACTGATCGCGCTGTTCCATTCTGCGGACACGGGGCGCCGGTATTGGGCAGAGCGGGCCCGGCTGGTGGTCGACGCCGCCCTCGCCGGCCACGCCGCCAGCCAGGAGCTGGTGGACCAGGCCGGACGGGATCTCGCTGCCCTCGCGGTGCAGACGGTCCGGCAGTTGGGCATCGAGGGCCCGGTAATCCTGGGCGGCGGACTGGGTATGAACGTGCAGCGCCTGCAGGAATCCTTCCGGGCCGCGCTGGCCGATGCGGGCATCACCGACGTCCGTGTCTTGGCGCAGGACCCCGTCTTTGGAGTGCTGCAACTGGTAGCCGAGCAGCGCCGAGGCTGATCCGGCCGGCTACTACGCTGGAGCAATGAGCCTGAACTTCGACACCCGCCCCGCCGCGTACGCGGTCATCATCCGCGACGGCGCCATCCTCCTGGCGTACTGGAAGCAAGGTGGCAAGGAAGGCTGGACCCTGCCGGGGGGCGGCCTTGACCTGGCCGAGCACCCTGTCGACGGCTGCCGCCGGGAGGTTTACGAGGAGACGGGGTACCACGCCGAAGTCGGCGCCATGCTGGGGATCGATGTTGGCCATTGGCCGGCTGAGATCCGGATTGACGGCGGTGAACGGGACTTCCAATCGCTCCGGCTCGTCTACGAGGCGACGGTCACCGGCGGGCACTTACGGCACGAGGTGGACGGCAGCACCACACACGCGGCCTGGATTCCGTTGGCCGAGGTCGAAGGGCTGAACAAGGTCTCGCTCGTCGACGCGGCGCTCCGGCTCCGCCGCGAGCGGCCAGTTAACGGAAAAGTCTCCTGACGGCTTCCTAGCCAGGGCCGGGGAGCCCGATTAGGCTGGGACCGTCGGCAAAATATGCGGCGGCATTCGAGTACTGACGCGGGAGGTGGAGATGATGACTGCAACCGAGCTGTGCGCACTGCGCGCCACCACCAGCCAGCCCCATATTCCTTCCCCGGTCAGCAGCAACCGCCAGCCCTAACCCAGGCGAGGTTCAAACGAACCCGCAGCGCGGCACGTGCACCGGGGCCCACCAAAGGGTTCCTCGTTGACATCTTCTTCTGCACGTCCAGGCGCCATGGGCGCCAGCCCGGCCAAAACCAAGCAACTGCTTGTGGGCCCCGCGGCCTACGGCTTCACTGCCGGCATCGCCGACCGGTACGCGGCCCACCCTGTGCCCGGCGGCACCGGCACGGGGCGGATCATTAGGGTGGACCGAAACCTGGTCCTCATCGCCACCTGCGATACGACCCTCCACTTGCCCTACCCCGGCCACGGCGCACTGCCTGTCACCGGGGACTGGGCCTGGCTGGGATCCAACGCGGCTGGGGAGGCTGCCATCACCGGGATTCTGCCGCGGCACTCGGAACTGAGCCGCAAACGCGCCTTTGAAGGCTCGTCCGAGGCACAGGTCCTCGCCGCCAACATGGATGTCGTCGGAATTGTGGTGCCCGTGGACCGGCCGCTTAGCCACAACCGGCTGGAACGGACCCTCGTCGCCGCGTGGGACTCGGGCGCCACACCATTGGTCATCATCACCAAAGCGGACCTTGCCGGCGTCGCGGACGACGTCGTTGGCACCGTAATCCGCCAGGCCGCCGGCGTCGCGGTGGTCACCACCTCCGCGGAACAGCGTGACGGCCTCGACGAACTGCTGGGCCACCTCCCGCCCGGCGGCACCCTTGTGCTGCTGGGCCCTTCGGGGGCCGGTAAGTCGACTCTCATCAACGCCCTCGCCGGCGTCCGGGTCCAGGATACGGGAGCAGTCCGCGCCGGTGACGGCAAAGGAAAGCACACCACCACCTCCCGCGAACTCGTGCCCCTGCCCGGCGGTGCGGTGCTGATGGACACCCCGGGGGTTCGCGGCTTTGGGCTCTTCGATGCCGACGGCGGGATGGCGGAAATGTTCGGCGATCTCGAGGAGCTCTTCGCACGGTGCCGGTTTTCCGATTGCGCCCACGGCAGCGAACCCGGCTGTGCGGTGCAGGGCGCACTCGGTGACGGATCCCTCGATGACCGCCGCTGGGAGAGCTACCTGAAACTCCAGCGTGAACTCAAAGCCCTGTCCCGGCGGCATGATGCTGCCGCCGGCCGCGCTTTTGCGCGGGGGCGGCAGCAACAGATCGCCGCCGCCGGTAAAAGCCAGCGGGCGGCGGCGCGGGACAGCCACGAGGCTGCGGAAAACCAAGGTGTAAGACGCGGCAGGAGTGGCCGGGGCGCGCAGCCAGGGGCCGGCCGGCGGAACCGGTGACACTGCGCAGGGTGCCGCGGGATCTGCCGTAGCGCAAGGGTGGGTGCCGCGGCGGAAGTTTTTTCCTGCGGCACCCATCCAAAACCGGCCGGCCTACGAATCACTACGTCAGCAACAGCGCCCTTGACGGTTTCACTGCTTTTTTCCTGACTTTGTCAGTCGCGCTGGCTACGCTGGGTCCTACTGCTTTACAGTCAAAAATCAGCATGCCTAAGATCAGTAAGCTGGACCGTCCGATATTGCCGCCAACAGTTAGGTAAGCCCGGAAATGGCTGAAGCCATGATCGAGTTCCAGAACGTCACCAAGCAGTACCAGGGCGGCACTCCGGCCGTCGATGACCTGACCATGTCGATCGACAAGGCAGCCATTACGGTCTTTGTCGGGCCGTCGGGGTGCGGCAAGACCACCTCGCTGCGGATGATCAATCGGATGGTCGAGCCGACGTCGGGATCCATCACCGTGGGCGGCGAGGACGTTACGGCCGGGCCGGCGGCGAAGCTGCGCCGCTCCATGGGCTACGTGATGCAGTCCTCCGGGCTAATGCCGCACCGCTCGGTACTGGACAATATCGCCACGGTTCCCCGGCTCAACGGCGTGTCCAAGGCCGAGGCGCTCAAACGCGCACACGAACTTCTCGACGTCGTCGGGCTGGCGTCCGCGCTGGGCAAACGGTATCCCTCTCAGCTGTCCGGCGGCCAGCAGCAGCGTGTGGGAGTGGCGCGTGCGCTCGCCGCGGACCCGCCCGTGCTGCTGATGGATGAGCCTTTCAGCGCCGTGGACCCGGTGGTCCGCGACGAATTGCAGCAGGAACTCCTTCGGCTACAGCGCGACCTGGCCAAGACCATCGTGTTTGTCACGCATGACATTGACGAGGCCACGGTGCTGGGGGACAAGGTGGCTGTCTTTGGCCTGGGTGGCAAACTGGCGCAGTACGCAACTCCGGAAGAAATCCTGCGTGCCCCGGCCAACGATTTTGTGGCCTCGTTTGTGGGCCGGGACCGCGGTTTCCGCCACCTCGCTTTCAGCCCGTCCGACGGCGTCACCGTGCACCCTGCCAGGACAGTTACTGCCGATGAACTCAAACTCGCCGGCAACGACGCCGCCGGATGGCAACTGCTGGTCGGTCACGACCTGCGTCCGCTGGGCTGGTCGGGCCCGGGCATGGGGTCCGAATCGGTTCCCGGCGGGTCCCTCTTCCGCAAGGGCGACACGCTCCGCCGCGCCCTCGACGCGGCCCTGTCCTCGCCCTCCGGTCTCGGCGTCGTAGTGGACGAGGACGGCCGGGTGGCCGGCGTTATCACCGCTGAAGAAGTCCTCGCCGTGATCGAATCGGACCGGCACGTCCGGCACGGCGCGCTCTGATGGAATGGTTCCTGGCAAACAGCGCCCAGGTCTACAGGCTCGCCGGACAACACCTCGTCCTGGCCATCTTGCCGATGGTCTTCGGAGTGCTGATTGCAGTGCCGGTGGCACAATTTGCGCGGCAGAACCGCGGACTGCGGTCAGTGCTGGTGACGGCGTCCTCACTGCTGTACACCATCCCGTCCCTGGCGCTATTTATCATCCTGCCGACCGTGCTGGGGACGCGGATCCTGGACCCGGTCAACGTGGTTGTTGCCCTGACCCTCTATGCCGTCGCCCTGCTGGTACGTGCCACCCTGGATGCTTTTGACTCCGTCGACGAGGACCTCCGGCAGGCGGCGGTCGCCATGGGCTTCAAGCCCTTTGCCCGCTTCCTGCAGATCGATCTGCCGCTTTCCCTGCCGGTGCTTTTTGCCGGATTGCGCGTCGTCTCAGTAAGTAACATCTCACTGGTCAGCGTCGCGGCCCTGCTGGGCATCGGCAACCTCGGTATGCTTTTCACCTCCGGGCTGCAGCGCGATTTCGTCACCGAAGTGATGGTGGGCATCATCGCCATCCTGATTCTCGCGCTGGTGATGGACGCTGTCCTGGTCCTGCTGGAGCGGCTGCTGACACCCTGGACCCGCGCCGCGGCCGCCCCGGCTGCCAGCACCGAATCCGGCCACCACACTCCGGGGACCAAGGCCGCGGCGCTGCGGTTCGCCCGTCCCAAGACGGGCGGGGGAAACGCATGAGCAACGTCGTGACCGATACCTTCGCATGGCTCGGCGACCCCGAGCACTGGACGGGCAGCGCCGGCATCCCGGAACGTCTCCTGGAGCACCTGCTGTACACCGGCCTGGTGATGCTGATCGCCACCGCCATTGCGGTGCCTATCGGCCTCTACGTCGGGCATACCGGGCGCGGGCGGGTCGCCGTGGTTGCTCTCGCCGGCGCCCTGCGTGCGCTGCCGACCCTCGGCCTGCTGACGCTCTTTGTCCTGCTGGCCGGCATCGGACTGATGCCGCCGATCTGGGCGCTTGTGATCCTGACCGTACCGCCGCTGCTCGCCGGCACCTATGCCGGCATTTCAAGTGTGGACCGGAACGTCGTCGACGCCGCGCGGGCCATGGGCATGACCGAACTCCAGGTTCTCTTCCGGGCCGAGTTTCCCAACGCGCTGCCCGTGATGTACGGCGGATTCCGGACCGGTACACTCCAGGCCATCGCCACCGTCTCGGTCGTCGCATATATCAACCTGGGGGGCTTGGCCGCTACTTGTTCGACGGGCTTGTGCTCTCAGACTTCCCGCAGATGCTGGGCGGCTCCCTGCTCATCGCCGGCCTCGCGATCACCGTCGACCTGGCCCTAGCCCTCATCCAGCGGCTCTTCCTGTCCCGGGGAGCCGCATCAAAGCCAAACCGAAGCCATCAGGCTGCGGTTGATCTCACAGACCCCGTACCAGCGGGGACTGTTGTTCAAGGAGGTACGTCATGAAGGAAACCCGCCAACGAGCACTCGGCAGGCGCGCATTCGGCGGCCTGGCCGCCGGCGTCGGCCTGGCCATGGCATTGTCCGCCTGCGGCGGCTCATCCGATCCGCTCTCCACCGCACCCGCCTCTGCCGGAGCCGGCTCCGGTTCCGGCGGGGCCCTCGTAATCGGTTCGGCCGATTTCCCTGAAAGCCAGATCGTCGCCGAGGTCTACGCCGGTGCCCTGAACGGGGCCGGCGTCACGGCGAGCACCAAGCCGAACATCGGTTCCCGCGAGGTCTATTTCAAGGCGGTCCAGGACGGATCAGTGGACGTCATTCCCGATTACAGCGGAAACCTGCTGCTGCACGTGAGCAAGGACGCCACGGAGGTCTCCGCGGGAGACATCTACAAGGCACTCTCGGAGAAACTGCCTGAGGGACTGGCCGTGCTGGAGGCTTCCGAGGCAGAGGACAAGGACGCGATGGTTGTGACAAAGGCCACTGCGGAGAAGTACCAGTTGAAGTCGATCGAGGACCTCGCCAAAGTCTGCAGCGAAATCGTGGTGGGTGCCCCGGCGACCTTCGCGGAGCGCGCCTACGGACTGCCGGGCCTGAAGAAGAACTACGACTGCGTGCCCAAGAAGCTGGAACCGTTCAGCGACGGCGGGGGTGCCGTCACGCTCAAGGCCCTCCTCTCGGACCAGGTCCAGGTGGCCGACATCTACACCACCACTCCGTCCATCGCAGACAACGACCTGGTGGTGCTCGAGGACCCGAAGGACAACTTCATCGCCCAGCAGGTCCTCCCGCTGTACAACAAGGCCAAGATGACGGACAAGGCGAAGGAAACCCTGAACGCGGTCTCGAAGGTTCTCACCACCGAGGACCTGATTAACCTCAACCGGGCTGTCAGCGGCAGCCAGAAGCAAAACCCGAAGGACGCTGCGGCGGCCTGGCTCAAGGACAAGGGACTGGTCAAGTAGGGCCTGCCCCCGGCTTTTTCTGAGGAACGACGGCGGTTGCCGGACTTCCCTGCGTATGCGGGGCGGGCCGGCGGCCGCCGTCGCGGTTTTTCCGCCTGTGACGGCGGCCCGGCGTTGTGAGTCAGATCTCGCCGGAACTACATCCGCCATATGGCATATTTGATGAATGGCAGAATTCAAGCAGTCCACCAAGCTTCATAATGTCCTTTACGACATCCGTGGACCGATCCTTCAGGCCGCCCAGCAAATGGAAGCGGAGGGTCATCGGATCCTCAAACTGAACATCGGAAATCCGGCCCCGTTTGGGTTTGAAGCGCCGGACGCGATCCTGGTGGACATGATCCGCCACCTGCCGCACGCCCAGGGCTACAGCGACTCCCGTGGCATCTTCTCGGCCCGGACAGCTGTTTCCCAGTACTACCAGACCCGCGGGATCCAGAACATCCACGTCGATGACATCTACCTTGGCAACGGCGTCAGCGAACTTATCACCATGTCCTTGATGGCGCTGCTGGACGACGGCGACGAGGTCCTCATCCCCACCCCGGACTACCCGCTCTGGACGGCCTCCGTGGCCCTGGCCGGCGGCAGGCCGGTGCACTACCTGTGCGATGAGGACTCCGGCTGGCAGCCCGACCTGGAAGACCTCGAAGCGAAAATCACCCCGCGCACCAAGGGCATCGTGGTGATCAACCCCAACAACCCCACCGGCGCCGTCTACCCAGAGGAAACGCTCAAGAAGATCGTGGTCCTGGCCGAAAAGCACGGACTGGTGCTGTTCGCCGACGAGATCTACGAAAAGATCCTCTATGAGGACGCCGTTCACGTGAACATGGCCAGCCTTACCGGTGACGACGTCCTGTGCCTGACTTTCAGCGGACTGTCCAAGGCCTACCGGGTGTGCGGCTACCGGGCGGGGTGGATGGCTATTTCAGGACCAAAAAAGGAAGCCGCGGATTATCTCGAGGGCATCAACCTGCTGGCGAACATGCGTCTGTGCGCGAACGTCCCGGCGCAGCACGCGATCCAGACGGCGCTGGGCGGATACCAGAGCATCAACGATCTGATCCTGCCGGGCGGCCGGCTGCTCGAGCAGCGGAACAAGGCCTATGACATGCTCAACGCCATTCCCGGGGTCAGCACACAGCAGGCACGGGGGGGCGATGTACCTCTTCCCCAAGCTCGATCCTGAGGTTTACCGCATCCGCGACGATGAGAAGTTTGTCCTGGACCTGCTGCGTGAACAAAAGATCCTTGTCTCCCACGGCCGGGCCTTCAACTGGGTCCGCCCCGACCACTTCCGGATGGTCACCCTGCCGCTTGTGAAGGATCTGGAGGAGGCCATCAACCGCATGGCGGACTTCCTGAGCCGGTACAAGGGGAACTAGCCTGAACTGAGCAGCGGCGCGGGCGGTTGTCCGGCGTTCCGAACGGAGGCTGCCTGAACCGGAAAGAGGCAAGGGATGTCAGACATCGTGAGATTCAAGCAGCACCCTTCTGAGACTTTGAAGGTGGGTAAGGGTTTCAGGCTGAAGGACGTGGATCCGGACGCCACCCCGGGATACCCGGGGGACAAAAGTGATGGCGAGCTGCTGCTCTCCGACCTGGACGATAACCTGACGGTGTTCCAGGAGCAGCTCTTTGCCGAGTCCCGGTTCGGCGGCACCAAGCGCCTCCTGTTGATCCTGCAGGCCATGGACACCGCTGGCAAGGGTGGAATCGTCAACCACGTTATGGGCACCATGAACCCGCAGGGGGTCCAGTTAAGGTCGTTTAAGGCCCCCACCGACGAGGAGAAGTCGTATGACTTCCTGTGGCGGATCGAGAAGGAAGTGCCCGCGGCCGGCATGGTGGGAGTCTTTGACCGGTCCCACTACGAGGACGTCCTGATTCACCGCGTCCACCGTTGGGCGGATCCGAAGGAACTCGAACGCCGCTACCAGGCCATCAACGAATTCGAAGCCCGGCAGACCGCCGCCGGTACGAAGATCGTTAAGGTGATGCTCCACATCAGCCCCGATGAGCAGAAGGAGCGGTTGCTCGCCCGGCTGGACGATCCGTCCAAACTTTGGAAGTACAGCAGCAACGACCTTAAAGAACGCGCGTTCTGGGACGACTACATGGCTGCCTACCAGGCGGCTTTCGACCTCACGAATTCCAGCGCGGCCCCCTGGCACGTCGTGCCGGCCAACAAGAAATGGTACGCCCGGATCGCCGTCCAGCAGCTGCTGCTGGACGCGATGGACGGGCTGAAGCTGGAGTGGCCGGTTCCCGAGCTTGACGTCGCACTGGAGCGGGACCTCGTCGAGCGTTCCTGAGCGGCCGCGCCGGGACTACTCCGGGCTGTCCCGGGCGGCTTGGTCCCGGGCTGCGGACAGGCGCTTGCGGGCACCCTCGAGCCACTGTTCGCAGCGTTTGGCCAGAGCCTCGCCGCGTTCCCACAAAGACAGCGACTCCTCAAGGCTTGCGCCGCCTGCCTCGAGTCTGCTGACGACCCCGACGAGCTCCTCGCGGGCTTCCTCATAGCTCAGGGCATCAATGTCGTTGCCGGGCGTGGTTTCTGCTGCCATGGTGTGCTGCTCCTTGTTGCGTCGGGGGAAGGAATTGATCGGGGCTGCCCGGGCGGGGTTTTGATTCTGCGGTGACCCGCTTTGCCGGCACCGGACTTAGTCTTCGGCGGGTTCCTGGCCACCGGTCGACTCTGCGGTGAACCGGCCACGGGCCACCCGAACGGTGAGGGGAGTGCCAGGCGGAGCCTGGTCGGGGTGCCGCACAACGCCGTGCCCGGTGCCCGGGGTCGAACCGCCGCCGGCGAGCTGCACTACCGCATATCCCCGGTCCAGGGTTTTCTGCGGCGAGAGGGCCCGGACCTGGGCCTTGAGGTGCACCAGCTGGTCGGACGCCCGCACGACGGCGGTGGTGACCGCGGCCCGGGAACGGCCCGTGAGCCGTTCGACGTCGTCGTGCCGGCTGCTGACCATAACGTCGGGGGACGCCAGCACGGGACGGGATCTCAACGCCGCCAGCCGGTCCGTTTCGCGTTCCACCAGCCGGGTGACACCGCGCCGAAGCTGGTCCCGGGCCTGACGGACCCGGGCGAGCTCCTCGACGACGTCCGGGACGATCCGCTTGGCAGCGTCGGTCGGGGTGGAGGCGCGCAGATCCGCGACATCGTCAAGAATCGGCCGGTCCGCCTCGTGGCCGATCGCGCTCACTATCGGTGTGGAAGCGACGGACACCGCACGGATAAGTTCCTCGTTGCTGAACGGCAGCAGATCCTCCAACGCACCGCCGCCGCGGGCGATCACGATGACGTCCACCGCGGGGTCCGCATCCAGTTCGCGGAGTGCGGCGATGACCTGTGCGACCGCAGTGTTGCCCTGGACAGCCACCTCGCGGACTTCGAATTCCACAGCGGGCCAGCGCAGTGCTGCGTTGCGCAGCACATCCTTCTTGGCGTCCGAGTTGCGCCCGGTGATCAGGCCGATCCGGTGCGGGAGCAGCGGCAGGCGCTTCTTGCGGGCATCGGAGAAGAGCCCTTCCGCCGCCAGGGCATGCCGGAGCCGCTCGATCCGGGCGAGCAGGTCACCGAGGCCAACCGGCCGGATGTCCTTTACCGACATGTTCAGCCTGCCGGTCTTGAGCCACAATTCCGCCTTGAGCAGGGCTACGACCCGGGAGCCTCGTTCCAGCGGGCTTTCCTGCCGGTCCAGCACATTAGTCCAGACAGACGCAGGCAGGGAGATTTCGGCGTCGATGTCACGCAGCGTGAGGTAGGCGTTGGTGCCCCGCCGGTTCAGTTCGATCACTTGGCCTTCGACCCAGGCGGACGGGGCGCGGTCAATGTGCATCTTGAGCTTTTGGGACAACAGCTGCAAGGGCCAAGGATTGTCGGGGCTGGTTTCTGCCGCCGTGGCCGGAACGGTCGTGGCTGCTGCGGCGTCCTCAGACATGCCGGTACCCCGGGACGGGGATGGCCTGGTGCATATGGATAGGTGTCCTTTGCCGGGGCGGGGCTGCCCGCACGGGTCCTTCTCGGCGATTGCGCATCAGGAAGGGCCAGCGGCGGACAACTCGAATGTGTCGGGTTCAACTCTATCCATAGGCCTACCATGGGGGCGCGACTTTATTGTTCGGCAGGACGCCCCCCGTAAGATGGCACTACCCGTCAATTTCCTAGGAATCCTTGTGCGCACTTTTGTTTCGGCCGTAGCGGTAATCATCGGTCTTGTCCTTACGGCTGTCGCTATTCCAGCCATGTGGGTGGATCGGAATATCGTGCAGGAGGACGGTTTTGTGGCGTTCGCCGCACCGCTGGGCAAGGACCCGGCGTTCCAGCAGCGGCTGGCCGGCGCCGCGGTCGGCAGCCTCGGCGCGGAACAAATTCCCCAAGCGATCAGTGGACTCGTTACGCCAGTCTTGCAACGTGCCGCCAAGTCCCTCACGGCCATGCCCGGATATCCCGAGGCCTGGACCGAAACCCTGCGCAAGAGCCACCGGCTGAATTTCGCCGGCCCCGAGGCTCTTCCCGCCGGGACGGGCACCGGAACCTCATTGACCCTGGACCTCGCCCCACTTGTCGGTCTGGTGGCGAACCAGGTGGCGGAAGCCACCTCCTTGCAGCTGACGGCCCCTGACCAGCTGCCGATTACCCTTGGGCAACCGAAGCACCGGCAGATCCTGGACCGGGTCGCCGCTGTCGCTCCGATCGGCTACCCGCTCGCCGCCGGCGCCCTCATCTCCTTCGCGCTTGCCTTCGTGGCCGCCCGGCGGCGCCCCACAGTCCTCGCCGGGATCGGGCTCGGTGCCCTCGTGCTGGCCGGAGCCTGGCAGCTTGCCGCCGGCGCCGCCGGGAGTGCGGTTACCGGAACATCCAGCGGCAACGCGGTCGCGGAGATCTTCAAGAGCGAGTTCGTCTCCGCTGCCAGCTCAAGTTTCGGCCAGTGGATCCTGGTGGCAGCGGCGGCTGGCGGCGTCTTGCTCGCAGCCGGCCTGATCCTGCGCGCCCGCCCCCACCGCCGGGTGCCGCAACCGCTGGCACAGCAGCAGGTCCCTCAACACCGGTAGCATTGGGGCATGACCTCCACAGCCGTGTCCATTCCGATGCCAACCGTTCCGCGCCGTCGGCGTTCGCCGGAGGAAGTGCTGGCGGCAGCCGCCGTAGCAGGCCCCAAAAGGGTTCTGCTTGCCGCGCCGCGCGGCTACTGCGCCGGCGTCGACCGGGCAGTCATCGCGGTGGAAAAAGCGCTGGAGCACTACGGCCCTCCGGTTTACGTCCGCAAGCAGATCGTCCACAACGTGCACGTGGTCAGCTCCTTGGAGGAAAAAGGGGCAATCTTCGTTGACGAGACCGACGAGGTCCCCGAGGGTGCCCTGGTGATCTTCTCCGCCCACGGCGTCTCGCCGGCAGTGGTCCAGTCTGCCGAGGACCGGGGTCTGCGGACCATCGACGCGACCTGCCCGCTCGTCACCAAGGTGCACAAAGAAGCCGTGCGCTTCGCGAAGGACGACTTCGACATCCTCCTAATCGGCCATGACGGCCATGAGGAAGTCGAGGGAACGGCCGGCGAGGCTCCCGAGCACATCCAAATCATCAACGGCCCGCACGAGGTCGGCAAGGTCACGGTCCGGGACCCGGAAAAGGTCATCTGGCTTTCCCAGACCACGCTCAGCGTTGACGAAACGATGGAAACCGTCCGGCTCCTTAAGGAACGGTTCCCCACGTTGCAGGATCCGCCCAGCGACGACATCTGCTATGCGACAACTAACCGACAGGTCGCCATCAAGAAGATCTCACCCCAGGCTGACTTGGTCATAGTCGTCGGATCGGCCAACTCGTCGAACTCTGTCCGGCTCGTGGAAGTGGCCCTGGAGTACGGCGCGAAGGCTTCCTACCGGGTGGATTTCGCCAACGAGGTCGACGAATCCTGGTTCGAAGGGGTGGCGACCGTTGGTGTGACCTCGGGCGCCTCGGTTCCGGAAGTTCTGGTCAAGGACGTCCTGCGACTGCTGGCTGACTACGGCTACGGCACCGTCGAGGAAGTCGTCACGGCCGAGGAAGACCTGCTCTTCTCGCTGCCGAAAGAACTTCGCGCCACGTTGAAGCAGGCCGGGGACGTCACCCGTGCCCTCGGCGGCCGCGGGGCACGCACCGCCCAGACCTCTTAGGAACTCCCGGCCCCGGGCCTGCTAGGCTGCCGACTCCCGGACCTCCTCGCCCGAGGCGCCGCCGGGGTTCTCGGCTGAGGTCCCGGAACCGTTCCCGGGCTGGAGTTCCGGGGCAGCCACGGAACGCGGCGTCACTTCCACGGCCGCAGGTGTGACCAGTCCTGCGGCGTCCAGGGCATTGAGCTTCCGGGCCGTCGGCAGCACCCGCGCCTCCAGGGTTCCCACCAGAGAGTTGTAGCGTTCCACGGAGGTTTTCAGCGAGGAGCCGAGCTTGGTGACGTTCTCACCGAGCGTTCCCATCCGTTCGTACAGCTGGCGGGCAAGTTCAAACAGCTCCCGGGCGCTGTCCGTCAGGACGTCCTGACGCCAGGTGAAGGCTACGGATTTCAGCACTGCCAGCAAGGTTGAGGGCGACGCCAGCACCACATTCTTGGACAGGGCATAGTCCAGCAGGGCCGGATCTGCGGACAGCGCAGCGGCGAGAATCGACTCGGCCGGCAGGAAACAGACCACAAGTTCCGGGGAGTTGCCCGGAATGTCCCAGTACTTCTTCCCGCTCAGCGCGTCCACGTGGGCCTTCAAGGCCTTGGCATGGGCCAGGAGATGAGCCTGCTGCCCGCCCAGCGACTGCGGGTGGGGCGGGCCCGCGGCGGACGCACCAAGCTCCTGTGCCGCCAGATAGGACGTGAGCGGTACCTTCGCGTCGACCACGAGTTGCTTCTGACCGGGAAGCTGCACCACCAGGTCTGGCCGGACACTGGACTCGGTTGCGCCGTGGGCCTGCCCGCTGTGGACCTGCTCGTGGAAATCCACATGGCGCAGCATCCCCGCGGCCTCGACCACGCGGCGCAACTGGACCTCCCCCACTGTCCGCGGGCGCTGTTGGACCGCAGCGCGGACTCAAGGGCATGCGTTGAGCGCAGCAGCTGTTCGTCGGAAAGGCGGGCTTCCTGCAACTGCTGCGCGAGCTGTCCGTACTGTTCCAGGCGGTCGCGCTCCAGGAGCGAAACCTGCCGCTGAACGGCCGTGAGCTTCTCCGCCACCGGGGCCAGGGCCCGCAGCACGCTGCCGTCCTGGTTCCGGGATTCGCCGAGTTCCCGGTTCTGGGCTGCCAGCAGTCGCCGCTCGGCGTCCGCCGCGGCGAACTGGGCGCTGACCTCGGCAAGCCGGCCTGAGACGGCGTCGAAGTCGTTCTCCACCGCGGCGGTTCGTCGCCGCACCAGCAGGTAGGCCACGACGGCGCCGGCGACGGCGCCAATGAGAAGCATCAGAAGTGAAAGGATCAGTGCAAAAGCGTCCATGCCTTCACTCTGGCATGCCCCTGTGACAGTTTGCGTCCGACTCCCGGCAGCGGTCCCGGTCCCGGGCCGCAAGCGGGTAGAATTGGTCCTCGTGGCTCTTACTATTGGCATCGTCGGACTGCCCAACGTCGGCAAATCAACTCTTTTCAACGCACTGACCCGCAACCAGGTGCTCGCAGCGAACTACCCGTTCGCCACGATCGAGCCCAACGTTGGTGTGGTCAATCTGCCGGACCCGAGGCTCGCTAAGCTGGCCGCCGTCTTTGGGTCCCAGCGTCTGCTGCCGGCTCCGGTGTCGTTTGTGGATATCGCCGGTATCGTCAAGGGCGCGTCGGAGGGCGAAGGCCTGGGAAACAAGTTCCTTGCCAACATCCGCGAGGCCGAGGCCATCGCGCAGGTTGTCCGTGTGTTCGCTGATCCCGACGTCATCCACGTCGACGGCAAGGTGGATCCCCGCTCCGACATGGAGACCATCAACACAGAACTGATCCTGGCTGACCTGCAGACAATTGAAAATGCGATTCCCCGGATCGAAAAAGAAGTCAAGATCAAGAAGCGGGAAGCGGCCGAACTTGCCGCCATCCAGGCGGCCCAGGCCGTCCTGGAACGCGGCGACACCATCTTCTCCTCGGTCAAGAGCGACAAGCTGGAGATGGAACACCTCAGGGAGCTCAGCCTCCTTACGGCCAAGCCGTTTATCTACGTTTTCAACGCGGACGAAGGTATCCTCGGCAGCCCCGAGAAGCAGGAAGAACTGCGGGCCATGGTTGCCCCGGCAGACGCCATCTTCCTCGACGCCAAGCTCGAGTCCGACCTCGTGGAACTGGACGAGGAAGAAGCCCGCGAGATGCTGGAACTGAACGGCCAGGACGAATCCGGACTCGACCAGCTGGCGCGCGTCGGCTTCCACACCCTTGGACTCCAGACCTACCTGACGGCCGGCCCCAAGGAAACCCGGGCGTGGACTATCCACCAGGGTGATACGGCCCCGCAGGCCGCCGGCGTGATCCATTCGGATTTCCAGCGCGGATTCATCAAGGCAGAGGTCGTCTCCTTCAACGATCTCATCGAAGCCGGTTCCATGGCCGAGGCGAAGTCGCGGGGCAAGGTCCGGATCGAAGGCAAGGAATACGTGATGGCCGACGGCGACGTGGTGGAATTTAGGTTTAACGTCTAGGTCCTGACCTCCTGAGACCCTTTGCGACAGCCGCTAAGAACGCGTGTTCTTGGCGGCTATGCGCTTCTTGCGACGGGTTGCGAAGTCAAAATGATGCCGCCAGTATTTCGTAGCCCAGGAAAAGTCAGGAAGCGGCGGTTTGCGCGATCGTTGCTGTCGGCGCACCTTCACCATGCAATCTCTGGGCGTGCCAGTGGGAGCATCAGGGCTTATCAAACAGGCGTTGGCCGGCCGATTGTATAGTGCTGACGATCCGTGGCGGCCCCGGCCGGCAAGCGCGTCATGCGATAGTTGGGAAGGTCCGCCTCCGGCATCTCCGACCCGCTAGCAACGCACAGAGGAACACCCATGGTGAACGTCCAGACCGAAATACTGATCCGGCGGCCCCGCGAGATCGTGGCCAGTTATGCTTCCGACCCGGACAACGCGCCGGCTTGGTACGTGAACATTCGATCTGCACAATGGCAGACTCCACGGCCCTTGGCGGTCGGATCCCGGGTTGCCTTCACCGCGCGATTCCTGGGCCGAAATCTGGACTATGTCTACGAAATAGGCGAGCTGGTCCCTGGCTACAAACTCACTATGAGTACAAGTCAAGGTCCTTTCCCGATGCGGACCGGCTACAGCTGGTCCGACGAGGATGGCGCGACCCGCATGACCCTCCGCAACACAGGTGAACCCTCCGGGTTCTCAGCACTTACCGGCATCTTCATGGCGCCAATGATGCGCAGGGCCATGCGCAAGGACCTGGAGAACCTCAAGAAGATCCTCGAAGCCCCCTAGTCCAAGACGAAGCCAGCGTCTCGAGGTTCGCTACGCGACGTCCCTTCTCGGGGCGGGCCGTGGGAAGCAGAGGCTATTCCGTGACAGAACGTGGTGGAGTTCAGGTTCAATGTATAGGTCCTGACCTCCTGAGACCTTTTGCGATGGCCGCTAAGAACACGAGTTCTTAGCGGCCATGAGCTTTGTGACCGGTTGCCAAGTCAAAACGATGCGGCCAGTATTTTGCCGTTTAAGGAATGACGGTCCACGGTAAAGTGCCAGAACCAATCAACCGGACGGCGCCGGCTTCGGCCGAACACCCGAGTCAACGAAATCCGTGGCAGTCCTTGGTGTCAAAGCAACAGGTCAGCTCAGGGAAGGGTCTTCCAAGAGCTGTGTGAGTGCCTTGTCGATGAACAATTGGTCCTCCGGGTTGAATGGTGCCAGATGGCCCCAGATGGTGGGGATTGGCCTTGCCTCTGCGTCAGGGATCTCGTTGGCTTCATATTCGCTGTCGACAGGCGGGAAATAGCGATCCGTCTCGGCATTCAGGATAATTGTCTGTGCCGTGATGGATCGTAAGGCCGCTTCGAAGTCTCCGCCGAACCTAGGGTGGTCGCCGAGGTCGTTGTGCAACCATGTCCAGACTTGGGCGAGTAGGTCATTGGCGTCGCATTTGAGGAAGAATGGGTCCCAAAAGATGTCGATGAATTGTTCTGTATTGCTCGCCCCGAAGTTACGGTAGAGCTCCTCTCGGTAGAATGGCTCCGAGAAACCCCAGCCAGCGTAGATTGCCGCGAATGTCTTTATACCTTTGACTGGGGGTTTGTCAGCGTAGAAACCGTCGTTCCAGTCATTGTCGGATGTGATCGCGCGAATGAGGGCGTGCAAGAACACCTTGTTATACTCGGCTGTGCGCGCAGAACCGGAAATTGGCGCGATAGCCCGAACCATTTCCGGGTGCAGAGCCGCCCAAGCGTAGGTCTGGCAGGCGCCCATAGACCAGCTCGTAACCAAGCGGATCTCGTCTATGCCGAGTTCCTCGGTAAGCAGGCGGTGCTGGGCGACTACGTTGTCGTAGGCGGTGACGCGAGGGAACAGGCCTCGCCCGTACGGTGCTGGCGTATTGCTGGGGGAGGAGGAAACTGCCGCCCCGAAGTGGTTTGGCACAACAATGAAGTACTTGTCGGGGTCCAATGCCCGGCCCTTGCCGGTCATCCAGAAAGCGGTATCGGACGGCGTCGCGGTGAACCATGTGGGGCAAACCACAACATTGTCTTTCGCTGCGTTCAACTCGCCCAGGGTGACGTACCCGAGCTTCGCTGACGGCAAAATTGACCCCTTTTGTAGAGGGAAGTCGCCCAGTTCAAAGATCTTGTGTTCCATTTATGTTCCGTTCTACTGAGCCGGGTTGGACCGAACATGAAGTCGCACGCAAATTGAAGGGCCCAAGTTGCTTCTTGCCGAGGCCTTGTGCTGCATCAACACGAAGTTCGGCGGAGCGTGTGCCCCAAGAATAGTGATCTAAGACACAACCTGAAATGGGAGGATCGCCCAAATTTCCAATTGATCCTTGTGCAGGTCGCACAAAATAATTTCCAATTGGGATGCCATTGAAGCGGGAACGGGAGTCAGCAGCAGATGTGCGGCCGCCTACTGAATGCATGTTCTGGCGCGGTGATGGATCTGGCCCGGATTGTGAATCGGTTGTCGGTCAGCGGTGTTGACGGCGATTGAGCGACTGCCCTGTTGTCGGGGTGGGTTCCAACGCCTACTGCGACCGAAAACGCGCCAAAGGAAAGATACACAACGCCGCCATCATCTGCCTCCCGGCGCCGCTGCGACGTCATCTTCGCCATGCTCAAGAACGGCACCCTCTTCCAAGAAAGGGCACCCGAGGCCGCTTGACGAAAACCGTAGACTGGGTGTTCGCCGCGCACGCCCGCGCTCCCTGAGTCAACGTACCCGCGGTGGTGCGGCTGACGGTTTGATGTATGCCGCGGTGCAGATGCTGAGGAGGGATATCCGTGCGTGGCGACCTTCTGGATCATCGTTGCCCGGTCGGGTGCGCGGTTGTGCGGAACCTGATCCGGCGTCCGATCTGACGTTGAGGCAGAGTCGTCTCCGGCTCAGGTGGACCACAACGCGGGATGCGCTTGGCGAACCGAAACATAAAATTTCCGCGTCAAACCGGAGTTCTAGCAAACATTGGATTGTGCATACTGACCGGTCGAATTGGTCGGCTTAAGTCGCGGGTGATTATCATGCTTCGCTGCTGGCCGAGGAATGTAGTCCAGAATCAGCGTTAGAAGAGCCTCGGGGGAGGGGACAACGGCGGCTGCTTCCGACGCTTCCTCAGCCTCCCCATACCCCCATAGTGCGAATATCGTGGGGATTCCGTGTGCAGCTGCTCCCGCGACGTCGTAGCTTCGATCTCCGACCATCGCGGGATTAGAGATGTCTATGCCTTCGGATTGGAGTCGGAGCAGCAACTCCGCGATGACGTCTGCCTTGCTCGCTCGTCCTTCGCTGTCCGACGCTCCGCACACGTTGATGAAGTGACCTTCAATTCCGAATCTTTGTGCGAGTCGGGTTGCTTGGTCTTCCACCTTGGAAGTGGCCACAGCCATTGGAATGCCTGCCGACTGCAGGTGTTTAAGCAGGTCTATGATTCCGTCGTATGGTTCGGACTTGTCTGCGCCATGATCTGCGTACGCTTTGCGGTAGTGTTGGAGCGCCTTCCAGGCGGTCTCTTCGTCCAGTCCTGATACTGTTCTGAAGGATTCGAGCATTGGCGGCCCGACAAATCGGCGTAGGTCATCCATTGGGGGGGACTGGTGCGCCTACAGCGGCCAAGGCCTGGGCAGCACTTGCTGTGACGCCGGGTGCTGAATCCAGGAGAGTTCCGTCCATGTCGAACAAGATGCAGCTGATTTCAGTGAGCGGGCGTCGGCCCTGATGTAGGAGTGTCATTTTTCGAGACCTTTCAGTCTTGATTTTGGTTCCATTCCGGTTATACCGGGGGATTATCGCGGTGAAGGGTAGGCGTGGATCGAGTGAGTCTTGATCAGATAGATCAGAGGATTCTTGCGGAGCTCACGAAGAACGCTCGCATGAGCCATGCTGAGCTTGCGACCAAAGTCCTTCTCTCGAGGAATGCCGTGCGACAGCGGATCGAAAAAATGGAACGGCAAGGGTACATCCAGGGGTACACGATTGTTGCCGGTCCACCCGGGCAAGGCCCGGTTTCCGCTTTCCTGATGGTGTACAGGAAGGACCGGGTGCGCGGGGCGGAAGTCATCTCCGTATTGCGGTCGATTCCGGAAGTGGTTCTGTGTGATGTCGTGAGCGGTGACTTTGATCTGCTGGTGAGGGTCGAGGCCAGGTCGCTGGAGAGGGTGCAGGAGATCTGGGAGCAGATAGCGGCTATTCCTGGCGTCACTGACACGGTGACGGCGATGACGCTTTCCAGTTACATCCGGCGGGGCGGCGCCGCAGGTGCCCGCGCCACCGAGTCGCAGTGATTAGACTCCCGAGAGGTCCGCATTCCTGAGGGCACCACGGCGGGTTCCAGCAGTGACTGCGCTGTCTCCCTGTCCAACAGGTTTCTGCCGGTAACGATGTCCAGGATGGTTGATCCGTCCCGGAGCGCTTCCTTGGCTACCGCTGCGGCTGCGGCATAACCGATGGCCGGAATTAGGGCCGTTGCCAGGCCGACCGAAGCTGCCGTTTGGCGGGCGAGGCGGCCGGTGTTCGCTTCAATGTCGTCGATGCAGTGTTGCCGGAGAGCGCGTGATCCGTGTTCGAGCCATGAGATGCTCTGGAGAAGGACATGGGCTATGACAGGTTCGAAGGCATTGAGCTGGAGTTGTCCGTTGTCTGCAGCCATCGTCACAGTGGTGTCAGCTCCGGCGACCGCGAAGGCAACCTGATTCATGGCCTCTGGAATGACAGGGTTTACCTTTCCCGGCATGATTGACGACCCGGCCTGACGCGGAGGAAGGGTAATCTCGCCGAAGCCGTTCTGTGGCCCGCTCGACAGCAGCCTGAGGTCGCTGCTGATTTTGGAGAGCTTTATGGCCGTGCGCTTCAGCATTCCCGACATGTGCATGAACACGCCCACGTCGGACGTCGCTTCGATGAGGTCAGCGGCGGGAGAGACCGGGACCCCGGAGATTTCCGACAGCGCTCGAAGTACGAGTTCCTGATACCCGGGTTCGGCGGTGATGCCGGTCCCGATTGCGGTGGCACCGAGATTGCATTCGCGCATCAGCGCTGCAGATTCCATCAGCCTCGAGCGGTCTTCTTCCAGCGTCGCGGCGAAGGCGTTGAATTCCTGCCCAAGGGTCATCGGGACGGCATCTTGAAGCTGTGTTCTGCCCATCTTCACGACGTCGGCGAATTCTGCACCCTTGCTGCGGGCGGATTCGGCGAGTTTGCCCAACTCGAGGTTGAGTTCGGCGGTGGCGAAAATCAGTGCCAACTTGATCGCCGTTGGATAGGTGTCATTTGTGGATTGGCACCGGTTGACGTGATCAATGGGGTGCAGGTGATGGTATTCGCCTCGGTGGTGACCAAGTTTTTCCAGCGCAAGGTTCGCTATCACCTCGTTGGCGTTCATGTTGGTGCTCGTTCCGGCGCCGCCTTGAATAACATCCACGCAGAACTGCTCGTGGTGATGACCGTCCTGGATGTCCTGGCACGCTTCGCGGATCGCTGTCGCCTCCCGGGGGTTGAGGATGCCCAGTTCGCAGTTGGCCTGTGCTGCAGCGTTCTTGATCATCGCCAGGGCGCGCACAAGGTGCGGGTGGTTGGAGACTGGAATCCCGCTGATGGTGAAGTTTTCCAGGGCCCGGGCGGTATGTGCTCCCCAATATGCTGTGGACGGTACGGGGATATATCCGAGCGAATCCGTCTCGATGCGGGTGGTCATGGTTATTCATCCTCTGTGGAAGGCGGGGCGGTGGCGTTGTTGCGTGTGGCTTGCTCGGAGTACTTCGAGGGGCGCAGGGTTCGGCCGCGCCCCTCCAGTCCGATCAGTTCTTGATGCAGATGACCTTTGGCTGGGTCATTTCCTCATACGCGAAATGGACGCCCTCCCTGCCCATGCTCCCGTATTTGGCCCCGCCGAAAGGCATGCCGTCGAATCGGTAGTCAGAGGAATCGTTGATCATGACGCCGCCTGCTTCGAGCTGACGCGCTGCGTCCATGGCCTTGCCGAGGGAGTCGGTGAAAATGCCCGCATGAAGACTGAACTCGATGGCATTGGCAATTTCGATGGCCTCTTCGAAGGTGATGAATTTACGCAGCATGACA
Organism: Arthrobacter sp. H16F315; assembly: GCF_024124825.1. Classification (GTDB taxonomy): domain Bacteria; phylum Actinomycetota; class Actinomycetes; order Actinomycetales; family Micrococcaceae; genus Arthrobacter. The sequence goes on from NZ_JAMXSS010000002.1 coordinate 1,824,926, forward strand.
ACGGGCCCGAAAACCTCCTCCGTCCACAGTCGGCTGTCCGCCGGGACCGCTTCCAAGACGGTCGGCTTAAGTACATTGCCGTCCGTGACATTGCCTGAAAGAAGGATGGCGCCGGCGTCGAGGGCCTCGTCCAGCTTGGACTGGAGCTCGTGCAACGCAGCGGTGCTGATCATGGGTCCGACATCCGTCTTTTCGTCCACGGGATCGCCGGCAACCAGCCGTGCTGTTGCCTCCAGGAAGTGCTGGCGGAACGCACCGTATACCGGTGCGGCTACAAGGATCCGCTGCACCCCCACGCAGTTCTGCCCGGCCGCCCAAAAAGCTCCGGAGACGCAGGATTCCACCGCGTGCTCGATGTCGGCATCGTCCAGCACGATCACGGGCGCGTTTCCGCCGAGATCCATGGAAAGCTTTTTCAGGCCCGCGGAGCGGGCGATACTCTCACCCGTGGAAAATCCCCCGGTGAAGGACACCATTCGTACGTCCCGGGACCTGACGATTGCCTCGGCCATTTCCCGGCCGCCATGAACAATGGAGAGGGCCTCGGGTGGGAGCCCTGATCTCACGAGGGCTTCCGTGAGCAACTGGGCTGACAGGGGAGTCAGTGCAGAGGGTTTGAGAATCACGGCGTTTCCTCCGGCAATTGCCGGGCCGATCTTGTGTGCCACCAGGTTCAGGGGGTCGTTGAACGGAGTTATTGCGGCAACGATGCCCAGTGGTTCTCGCGAGTACCATCCGGTGCGGTCCTCTGAGCCCTCGTACGAGTCAAAAGGGATGACTTCTCCGGCGTTCCTGCGTGCTTCGGCCGCGGAGAGGCGGAGCGTGTTGACCGCGCGCAGGACTTCCTTCCGTGCCTGGCGGATTGTTTTTCCGGCTTCTGACACTATCGTTTGTGCGAACTCCTCGTTGCGTTGCTCTATTTCCGTTGCGGCGCCGTCCAGTATCTTCCCGCGTGCGTGGCGGGACAGTGTTCGTGCCTTCCGGGCGCCGACGCGTGCCGTTTCGATCAGGGATTGGCTGGAGGTGGCTTCGGTCAGTGAAACCGCGCCGACCACTCTGCCGTCGTAGGGGCTCGTCACGTCAAGGAACCGAGGTAAAGCCGTTTCCGTCGGGCACAGCGTGGATTCAGACATGTGCAGCTGCTCCCGTCCTGGCTGCGTGCATGGCGATGATGTCAGAGAGCAGGGCGTACGCGGTCTCGATGCGGCCGGCTCCCGGTCCTGAGATGGTGACAGCGCCGAGAAGGTCGGTCTCAAAGGACACCGCGTTGGTCGCGCCGGAAACCCCGGCCAGCCCATGGTCGATGGGGAGTGCTACAGGAGATACGCCCGCTGTTACTGACCCGTCGAGGTTCCGCCGCGCTGAACCAACGAGCTTCCAGCGGAGTCCCTCTCGGGTTGCCTTCTGAATCTTCTCCGGGGTCACGGCCGAAATTCCCTGCCGCTGAACGTCCTTCAGTTCGATTCCTGCATCGAGCAGCTCGTTGGCGAGGATGAGGACCTTGAGCTGAACGTCGTAACCCTCGATGTCTGCTGCGGGGTTGGCCTCTGCGTAGCCGAGTTTCTGTGCCTCGCTAATTGCCGCTTCGAAGTCCAGTCCGGATTCCATCCGTCCGAGCACATAGTTGCTGGTGCCGTTGAGGATGCCTTCGAATCCGTTCAGCGTCAGCCCCGCGAACATCTTCTTGGCCAGGCGGATGACGGGAGTGCCGCTCATGACGGCACCCTCGAACTCGAAGTGCACGCCGTTCTGTTCGGCCAGGGAGGTGAGCTCCGCGCCGCGGAGGGCAACCGGGCCCTTGTTTGTGGTGCAGACACTCTTGCCGGATTCAAGGGCCCAACGGACGTGCGAAACCGCTGGCTCTCCGTCCTCGGGATTCGTGAATGTGGCCTCGCAGATGATGTCGGCGGTGCAGTTACGTATGACTGATTCGTTATTGGTGTCCGCGGACCCGCCGTGCGCGGCGAAGGTTTCGCTGCCGCCGTCCATGGTGAGGGCGGTGCCGAGGTCAATGCCCTCGGGCTGGACCAGCGAGCCGAGGCGCAGGTCGGTGATGGCCACTACCCTCAGGCCAAAGCCCAGCTCGGAACGAAGTGTGTCACCGCGTGCGGCGACCAGTTCGGCCAGTGTCCTGTTGACGCCGCCGAAGCCGATCAGCGCAATGTCGTAGGTGGTCATGGTGCTCCTTCAGTCAGATACATCGGTCCTCCAATGCTGACCGCATTCCATGTCCGTCAGTGCATGTGAATGTGACCGAAAAACAGGGCGAAACGACCATCTGCCTGCCGATTCGACAACGGCACCTCGAAGCAACATGCGTGCAACATATGCATGGTTACATGTTTTTAATGACCCCAAGACTGTTTTCGTGTTACTTTCATCGCTACCGCCACTTCACGGCTCGAGGCGCCCTGGTCCCCCCACTCCGGGACAATGTGCGCATCTTTCGCATCAGACATGTCCGCTCACCTGGGAGAAACCATGGAACCCTCATCACTTGTCCAGCTAGACCCACAGCCCACGATTGCCCCGTCGACCGATTCCGGGCTCCGGCGGTCCATGGGGGCGCGGCACCTTGTCATGATCGCCATGGGTGGCGTGATTGGTTCAGGGCTTTTCCTGAGCTCGGGTTACACCATTTCCCAGGCCGGCCCGCTCGGGGCCGTCATCGCCTATCTGATCGGCGCCTTTGTGGTCTACCTGGTAATGGCGTGCCTCGGCGAACTGGCTATCGCATATCCGGTCTCAGGGGCCTTCCATATCTACGCGGCGAGGTCGATTGGGCCGGCCACCGGGTTCACAACCGCCTGGCTCTACTGGCTCTGCTGGGCTGTGGCCATCGGATCGGAGTTCACAGCCTCCGGTCTCCTGATGCAGCGCTGGTTTCCGGGTGTTGACGTCTGGATCTGGTGCGTCATCTTCGCCTCGGTCCTCTTTGGCCTGAACGCCGTTTCTTCGAAGTTCTTCGGCGAATCCGAGTTCTGGTTTGCCATCGTCAAGGTCGGCGCCATCGTGGTCCTCATTGTTCTTGGTGGCGCCGCGCTGTTCGGCGTCCACCCGCTAAGTGAGGGGACCAATCACCCGTTCATGTTTGAGAACTTCAACACCTCAAGTGGTCTCTTCCCCAACGGCTTCACCGGCGTCCTCGTCACCGCGCTGGCAGTGTTCTACGCCTTCTCCGGCTCTGAACTCATCGGCGTGGCAGCGGGTGAAACCGCCGACCCGGCCACCAACATCCCTAAAGCGATGCGCAGCACGGTCATCCGTCTACTGATCTTCTTTGTCGGGGCCATCGCTGTCATCGCCGCCACCATACCGTTCGAGCAGGCCGGACTGGATGAAAGCCCATTCGTGACGGTCTTCTCATCCATCGGCATTCCCTTTGCCGCGGACATCATGAACTTCGTCATCATCACCGCACTCCTATCCGCCGGCAACAGCGGTCTCTTCTCCTGCGCACGGATGCTCTACTCCCTTGCTGATGAGGGGCACGCTCCCCGGGTTCTGAAGAAGCTGACCCGACGCGGTATCCCCATGGTCGCGCTCTCAGTCAGCATGCTCGGAGGCCTGGCATCACTCATCAGCAGCGTCGTAGCCCCTGAAACGGTATACCTGGCTCTGGTTTCGGTGGCAGGCTTCGCCGTCGTCGGGGTCTGGATGTCCATCACGGCCTCGCACTATTTCCACAGAAGGTCCTTCGTCAGGAACGGTGGCGACGTCGCTGCCCTTCCTTACAAAGCTCCGCTGTTCCCGCTGGTGCCGATCCTGGCCTTCTCGCTATGCGCCATCTCGCTGATCGGCATCGCCTTTGACCCGAACCAGGTAGCAGCCCTCTATTTCGGAGTCTCTTTCGTTGGCGCCTGCTACGCCTTCTTCTACTTCAAGTACGGACGCAAGGCGCGCGCAAACAAGCTGTCCTAAAGCCAGCATTAGCCGTCAACAACTCAGCTTCGTGGCCGGGAATTCTCTTCCCCGGCCACGAAGCTGTCCAACGGATGGATCATGAACTCACAAGACCCGATGCAGCACGTGCGCAGCCCGGTCCAGGACGTCGGCAGTTGGCTGGAGATTGACGGCGCCGCTTTCGAGGCAAACGTTCGCAACCTCCTGTCCATGATCGATGACAGGGCGCTCCTGTGCGCGGTCGTAAAATCCAATGCCTACGGACACGGGGCTGACCTCCTCCTGCCCTTCCTCGTTCGTCTAGGCGTTCCCTTCATCGGAGTAGGAAACAACGAGGAAGCAGACACCGCACGCCGCTGCGGTTTTGAAGGCCGGATCCTACGCGTCCGTGCCGCGGCGCCGCAGGAGATCAAGGCCGGCCTGCGCCACGACATTGAAGAACTTATTGCAGACCCGCAGAGCGCGTGGGAAATACACAAGATCGCCACCGACGCAGGGAAGGTGGTCCGCATCCACCTCGACATCAACTCTTCCGGGATCAGCAGACACAGCCTCGATGTCTCATCCACACTTGGCCGGGCATCCGCAGTTGCGATCGTCAGCCACCGGGGGCTTCAACTGGCCGGAATAATGACTCATTTTCCAAAAGATGACAGCAGACACATCGAAGCTGCACTTCAGCGCTTTCAAGGTCAGGCGCTGATGGTCCTCCAACAGACGGGAATTCCCCGGGAGGATGTGTTGCTCCACTGCGCCAATTCCTATGCCGCTCTGCACGTGCGCGGTTCCTGGCTGGACATGGTCCGTGCCGGGGCCGTCCTCTATGGCGACTCCGATCCGAGAGCAGGGGACTTCCAAAGGTGTTTGGCCTTCAAAGCCCGGGTCGCTTCCATCAACAGCTACGCAGCTGGAACTAAGGTCGGCTACGGCCTAACCCGCACCCTGCACCGGGACTCCAGGCTGGCGGCAGTGACAGCGGGTTACGGGGATGGCTACCGGCGGGCACTGGCCAGCCAGGGCAGGGTGCTTATTCGCGGTCGTCGCGCTGCCATAATCGACATCATTTCCATGAATTCCATGGTTGTTGACGTCACCGATGTGGCGGAAGTCGCCCCAGGAGACGAAGTCGTGCTTTTCGGTCGACAGAGGCGCGCAGAAATCGCCCCATCAGATCTCGAAGCGGCAAATTCGGCAATACTCGCGGATCTCTACATCGTGTGGGCGCAAGGAAACCGCGTACTGGTCAACGCTGCAGACATGTGAGAATAGGCGTAGATATCGGCCGGAAGGAGTATCGAGCGTGGATTCTTCCTCGGAAGCGTCGTCCATGGCCCAGGGACTTGCGATAGTCCGGCTGGTCGTGAACCGTGAGAAGGGCGGCAGACAGCTTCTCGGTGTTTCCCAGCTCGCATCCGAGCTGGACATGGAACAAAGCCGCGTCTCCCGCCTGACGAAAGAACTGTGCGAGCTCGGCTTGCTGGAAAGAGTTGACCGCGGCCCGTTTCGAACCGGGCCACGTTTTTTCGGCCTGGCCGCAGCGTTGAATACCGGCTGGGTCCGTGAATCACGAAGCGAACTCGAGGCTTTGGTGGCTTCCTTTGGCCTAAGGTCCCGAGTTTCCGTCCGCGAGGGTTTCCGTGTCATTCTCCTGCGGGCGTCCAGCAACGACGCAGTTCCCGGCAGTTTCGTGAAACCCGGCATGGTGACGCCCGTATGGTGTACCGGGTCCGGCCGGGCGTTACTGTGGGACGATCAGCAGCCTGCCGTTCAAGCCCTCCTCCAGGACGTCAACTTCATCGGAGTCGGGGCCCGGGAGCGGCGCATTCGCCGCAGGAAGTCGCTGAACTGATGGACCGGGACCGGGCGCGGGGTTTCATCGTCGCCGAGGAAGAGTTCGAACACGGAATCTACGAGCTGGCCGTTCCTGTCCGCAGCGCTGAAGGATCTATTCTGGCCGCGCTCAGCGTCCTGGGCAGCCGGGTCGAGATCAAATCCAACACCCCTGACATTGCTAAGGCCCTCACGGCTGCGGCCGAACGGCTGAGGTCCCACGAGGGCCGCGATCGCGACTCTGGCCAGAAGGGTCTTGCCAGCTAGAGCGGGTTCTGCGGCAACGCGTATCCCAGCGTCGATTCCAGCCACTTTCCCCAGGAAAGGAGAGCCGTGGCGCAGAGCTCCCGCCGCGGCTCCAAGCGAGTCTTGGCGCCCACGACCTGTAACGCTGCCACCACATCGCCCTTGAAGTCCCGAATCGGAACGGCCAGGGAATAAAGTCCTGGCTCGGCTTCCTCATCGACAACCGAGTACCCACGTTCCCGCGCCCTTCGCACTCGTGAGAGGAAGTCCTCCACGTTATGCGGAGTATTGGGGCCATGCCGCACGAAGTCAACGTCTGAGAATACGGTTCGGATCTCGGCGTCGGACGCTTCCCAGAGCAGGGCCTGGCCGGCGTCACTACAGAAGGCCGGGTAGGGGCGGCCCAGCCAAGAACCGACCATGTTGCTACCTGCCGGGACACGCTCACCGATGGTGACGGTACTGTCTCCGCTCAGAACTCCAAGGAAGCAGCCTTCATCAGTTTCGCCGGCCAAGCCTTCCAAGGCGGTCAGACCGTCGCTCTGCAGCCGTTGTTCTGTCAACAACTGAGCGTCCGTCAGGAGCGACCAGTCCAAGGTGTAGAAGCGGTGGTCTCCGCGCGCTAAAAACCCTTCCTGTTCTGCCGTGCGCAGGCTGCGCGATATCTGGCTTCTGTCCTTGCCCAGTTCTGCCGCTATATCGGCGACCGTTCCGCCCGAGAGGCCTCTGGCGCTGCGGGAGCCGACCGCCAGGACAGCCATAATTCCCCGACCCATGCTGGATGTCTTAGACATGGATCCGATTCTAGTCAATGGACGAATGGTCTTAGTGAATGGCGAAGACCCGGGCAGGAAAACCGCTGCCTCGAAAGGGCTTTGGCCAACTCGCAATCAGGGCCGCGCCCGCTTCGGGAAGTCCTTCCAAGTTCGCCATAAGCTCGATCTGCCACCGGTTCTGCGCCAAGACGTAGGTTTCCAGGCTGAAATCCTGACGGGACGTAGCCATCCCCGGGTCCGTGTCCGTCTGTTCGTGCCCGACAGCAGTAACCGACCGCTCCTCGATCAGGAAAGAGAGGACTTCCTGCGACCAGCCCGGAGTGTGGCTGATGCCTCCTTCATCCCTGTTTGCCATAGCGCTAGTATCGGGCCAATGCTGGCTCCAGCCTGTCCGCAACGCCACAAATGCCCCTGGGACGATGACACCATTGCGACTCTCCCATGCCTGCACGTCCTTCATCGTGGGAGTGGCGTCCGCACTTGCGTTCACCCGCGCGGTGATGTCGAGGATGACCATCGGAAGAACCATATCCTCCACCGGTATTTGGTCCAAGGTCCGTCCGCCGCGGATGAAATGCGAGGGAGGATCAACGTGTGTTCCCCATTGGCCGACTATCGAATATCGGTGAGCGGTGAAACCGTCCCCCTTCTCCAGATCGAACAAAGTCTCCCTAACTTCGTCGGGGAAGGCCGGGAAACGTGGCTGGCCAGGGTGGAAGGCGTGCGTCAGGTCGGTAAATGACCTTCCACGAAGAAGTGGTTCCAGACCGTCCCAAAATCCCGTCGTCCTGGCTTCAATCATGATGCTGAGGCACTCTCGAAGACGGCCGGAAGGGCAGTGCAGGAGACACTTAGTGGCCCCGTCAGTTCGATCACCGGTACCTCCCATGGGTGGATGTCCACGATGCGCTGTAGGAAGCGTTCCACGGCAACGTCGTCGAGAAGCGCATCGAAATAGGTCGTGAGGACAAGGGTCGGCGAAATGGTCCGCTGGCCCACCTGTCCCAGAGTAGGTTTAGCCCCTTCCGCGCAGGTGAACCCCTCGAAACCCAAACCCGATTCGAAGACGTGCCTGTAGTTACCAAAATCCCCGAGATCAGGGGACTCCGACAAAGCCTGGAGCAGGGCCACTATTCCCGCTTCATCCCTGAATGCGTCCGCATCGCCCTTGGCGAGCTGCGAGAAGGGTTCCGACGCTACCGGCCAATGCACACGGAGCTTACGCACTGATTTCATTTCTATCTTCAAGGGAAGCCTCTTCCTGAGCGGTTCGCAAACGTGCTTTGAATGCCATGGTGACATAGTGTGATGATCATTACAAGCATCTAAAAATGCTTATTTTGCACATCGTTAGAATGACTGTCGGGTGGCGCTTCGGCACGCCCCGAATGAGAACCATCAAACCGGTGACCAAAGGCCAGCTCGCGGTCACGTACAGGCCCTGCTGCACAGCGCTTTTGGCACTACACGTTGTGCTACTTGGCAGTGTCGGACCGCGAGGCGGAGCGGTCGCCCAGCAGTAAAGACCAACCGAAGTGCTTAGGAGTCCTAAACGATGCCCAGTACCACTGACCTCTCCCGCATGCTCGATGCCGGAGCGAACCTGACCCTGGACGGCGCACTCGCCACCGAGCTTGAAGCGCACGGCTGCGACCTGGACGACCCTCTGTGGTCGGCAAAAGTCCTGCTGGAGCAGCCCCACCTGATCAAACGCGTACACCTCGACTACTTCCGCGCAGGAGCTTCGGTTGCCACAACGGCGAGCTATCAGGCCACGACCTTGGGATATGCGCGGCGCGGCCTTAGCAAGCATGAGGCAATGGAACTGGTGGCGTTGAGTGTGTGTCTGGCCGACGAGGCGCGTCGCGAGTATCTGGTCGAAAACCCCGACGCGGGCCCCCTTCTGGTTGCAGGATCGGTCGGACCCTACGGCGCGTATCTCGCGGACGGTTCGGAATACAGAGGCGATTACCGGTTCAGCCCAAATGAGTTCCTGGACTTCCATCGGCCGCGAATTTCAGCACTGGTGGATGCAGGGGCGGACTTTTTGGCCTGTGAGACGCTGCCTTCATTGCCGGAGGCCCAGTCACTGTTGGCCCTTCTGAAAGAGTTCAACGTCGAGGCGTGGCTCTCGTTTACACTGCGGGACGGCGGCCACATCAGTGACGGTACACCGCTTGCCCAGATGGCCGAGCTCTGCAGGGAGCAGCCGCTCGCGGTGGCGATCGGCGTTAACTGTGTGCCGCTGGAGCTTGTCTCACCAGCGCTCAAGGCCTTGGGTGAAGCCACGAAATTACCACTGGTCGCATATCCGAATTCGGGAGAAAGCTATGATCCAGTCACTAAGACCTGGGGGCCGGTCGAAACCGGGGACAGGCCTGCGGGCAGGGACAGCAGGCGCCCCCTGGGTCTCTCCGATGAAGCACCCATCTGGCGTGACCTCGGGGCCCGGCTCATTGGAGGGTGCTGTCGAACGACGCCACACGATATTGCTGCAGTGGCTAAGCTGTCTGCAAATCGCTGACAGAATCTGCCGGGGGAGTGCGGAATCTGGCCTTTGGGCTTCTTGGGACGTGTCTTCGAGGGACGGCAATAGCAGGGGAGCGGAACTTCCACCTTGAGGTGCGGGCTCAGGGCTGCTTCGAATTCAAGTCGGCGGTGGCTACCCAGACGCTCCCGATGTTCTTGGCCTCCTGCATCTCAAATACGATCGACGACTGAGACGGACACGACATTTCTCATGTGACTTCAGCAGCCTGTGGATATCGTTTGTGACTGTTAGCCCGGAATGGCGGTTATGTCGCAGCTTGAAATGGCGGTTTCGCCGTTCCGTATGGGGAACCTTCTGGGGTTCGTATGACGTGTTGGGGATTCAATGCAGGGTTGTTGCGCTGTCTCCCTGTCTCCGGATCAGACCCCTACTTCGCTCGTTCAACTACGAATGATGAAGCGTACCCATATACGGTCATTTTCGGTGCAACGCGCCCCGGTGACTGTTGAAGGTCACGTCGCCGTCAGTAGATCTGTGTGATTTGTCCGCTGAAGATAGTCGATGACAGCGTCACGGCTCTTCTCTAGGCACACGATTCTGTTCTCCACAACGCGTAGTTCTTGAGCAAGCTCCTCCGCTAGAGCCCGGTTGCAGAGGTCGGCCTGATCTTGCATTGCTGGAGCTTCGATGTTCAGCACGATCTTGATCATCCTCGTCGACAAGCCGGCTGCTACGAGAGCTCGGACATGACGCGCATGTTCAATCTGCTCGTCGGAGTATTCGCGGTACCCGTTGGTCGAACGTGACGCCTCGATGAGCCCCTGCTGCTCGTAATAGCGGAGCATTCGAGTCGGGGCACCCACCTCCTTGGCAACTTCACCGATCTTCATCGTCCGCACCGCTTCTCTTCGACAATCGACTTGACATTGACATTGACACTAATGTCAAATTCGTGCCCGCCGTCCGATCCGCTCTTACGCGGATCCCGTCGGTCACATGGGCGAAAGACAGGCAGTCTCTCGCATAGGAGTGGAGCGCCCGAGCTTGACCTCTCGAACACGACGTCGACGCACTGACGGCGTCCAGCGGTTCAACTCCTGCAATTCAGCAAATGCTGAATAAAGCACAGATACAAGTAAGGAATCTGCCAATGACAAACGAAATTTCGACCTCACCCTCGCGGGACATCCTTATCATCGGGGCGGGCGAGCTTGGCATGCCCGTTCTGCGCAACGTCGCACGCCGGGCACGAGACGTGGAGGGCTCGTCCGTCAGTGTGCTCCTGCGGGCGGGTGCCGTTGAGTCCACTGCGACGGATAAGCAGCGCGATGTCGCTGAGATCCGAAACCTGGGGGTGGAGATCGTCCAGGGAGACCTCGTGAGGAACTCGGTCGATGAACTTGCGTCGATCTTCGCGAACTACGACACCGTGATCGGTTGCACGGGCATCACCGCCGGCCTCGAGACGCCCATGAAGGTTGCACAGGCCGCTCTTCAGGCGAAACTTCCGCGATACTTCCCCTGGCAGTTTGGCGTCGACTTCGATGTGATCGGTCGAGGAAGCCCGCAGGACATCTTCGACTCGCAGCTGGACGTGCGGGATCTGCTCAGGTCCCAGAACGAGACCGAGTGGGTGATCATCTCCACCGGCATGTTCATGAACTATCTCTTCGAGCCCGGCTCCGGCATGGTCGATCTGCCCAACGACACCGTCAACGCGCTGGGCAGTCTGGATACAGCTGTCACTGTGACGACGCCCGAAGACATCGGCGTCCTCACGGCGGAGATTCTCTTCGCTGAACCTCGCATCCGCAACGAGATCGTCTACATTGCCGGTGACACCATCACCTACCGCGAGTTGGCGGAGACGCTTGAAGCCGTGCTTCAGCGTCCGTTCCAAATTGTGGAATGGACGGCGCCGTTCCTGCTGGACGAGCTGGCTAACGACCCGGACAACATGACACGAAAGTACCGCGCCGTCTTTGCTCAGGGCCGAGGGGTAGCATGGGCGAAGGACGACACCTTCAACACACGACACGCGATCCCGGTCACCAGCCTGCACGAGTGGGTCAAGGAGAACATCGCAGTCTGACATGACTGACGGACTAGCAGCTGCTGCTCCTTGACAGTGAGTATGGGCCGCCCTGAGGGGGCCCAGACCAGGCGCACGCAGTTCGCGCCACTAACGACCGTTTCTGCTACAAAAAACCAGGGACGCTCAAAAGATTCTGTGCACCCCAAAATTTTGTAGCGAAACCCAGTCTCGATTTCTATGTTGCGGTTCTTCCCATGGTCGACGGGTATTGGTGCATTTGCGCGCGTGGGACATCTGTTGGGCTACGCCCGGGTATCGACCGCCGACCAGGACGCGGCCCTCCAGCAGGACGCGTTGAAGGCGGCCGGCTGCTACCGCATCTTCACGGACACGGCGTCCGGCTCCCTGGAATCCCGCCCGGAACTGACGAAGGTCCTGGACCAGCTCCGGCCCGGGGACACGCTGGTACGGGGGCGGCCAGTGCGGGCTAAGCGAACATGGCGTACCAGCACATCACGGATGGTTCCGTGGGTCAGGACGGCCCGGTCTTTTCGTCCGATGGCAAGTTTCTCTGGGTGTCGGTGACTGTCGAAAACTGAGCCACCTGCTCCAAAGCCCGCCATCCCGCGATTCCCCGACAGCTGATTGAAAGCCGCGACATGATCGCCCGATAAAGACACGACGGCGCGGTACCTGCCGGGTTCCACCCGGCCGAAAGACTGGAGGCTGGCTGTTCCTGGTACACATATCAGACCGGCATTTGACGCCGGCAAACCCCATCAGCACTGCGTCGTGAAGGAGCACCCAATGACCAACAACACACCTGGAAGCTTGCGCACTCTGGCTACCCTGTTAGCGGCGGACGGCAAGGGCATCGTACGCATTGAAGACCGGTTCGACACCGATAGGAGGACCTTTGGTCAGCTCTCACTGATCCCCGCCGTCCTAGCCCGCTGGCTCGGCGAGGTAGAAGGCGATCTTCGCCAGGGAGGGAACTTCAGCGCACGATACTTTGCAAGCGGATGGGAAGGCACTTGTCATGTGAAAGAGTGTCGACCTCAGCAGCGGCTGCTGATTCAGACCAAATCCCCAGACGAACCGGACGGCGTGATCGAGGCGACGCTTACCGCCGACGGGGACCAAGCCGTACTGGTCATCGAGGACCGTGGTTTGCCCCCGGAAAAGATCGCCGCCTATGCGGCCGGAGATCAGGTCCATGTCGAAGATCTTGCTTCCTACCTCGCCGGCCGCGAACGTTGCGACGCGCGGGTGCGGTGGCAAGAAACTCCACCCCGTCTACCAGGAACTGGCCGCAAAGCTCACCTGGGACCACTGCTGGTCTGCCCCGGCTACCGCAGTGCAGGGAGCGACCGGCAGGACCTCTGCCTTGCCGACGCGACACGAATTTTGATGAATTCCTGAGGGCGTCGAGCCGAGTGCAGGAAAGTCTGATTGAAGCGCCACCAGATGCCCGTTCCAAGTTCGACGAACTCCGTGGGGCGCGAACAGAAAGTTAGCCACTTGAAGACCTTACCGCCGACCGAACAGAGATTATTCTGTGACGGAGCGTGGCGGAGTTCCGCTTCAACGTCTAGTTCCTAACCGTCCTGACGCCCTGCGATAGCCGCTAAGACCACGGGCTCTTGTTGTCACCAACCCGCGGGCTGTCGGCTATGACGCGGACTCAAGCCAGGAGCGCACGGCGTCCCGGGCGGCGGCGGGCTGCTCGTGGAACAGGAAATGGCCGGCGCCCTCGACGACCGTGAACCGGGCCGTGGGCAGTGCTTCGGCTATCTCTTCTGCGGCGTCGAGAGGGATGAGGCGGTCCTGGGCTCCGTGGATGATCGCCGTCGGGCAGGCGATAGACGGCAGAATCGAGCGGAGATCGGCGCGCTGCACGACGGCCCGCTGCTGTCGGAGAAAGGCTTCTGCGCCGACGGGGGTGGTCATGCAGCGCCAGGTGGCCAGAAGGGCGTCGTCGGATTCGTTGGCTGCCGCCACGACGCCAGGGAAGGCGGCGTCGACAAGGGCTTCGAAATGCCCGTCTTCAACCAGTGCGGACTGTCGAGCCCGCGCCTGGACCTGCTCGGTGGTGTCGGCCCGGGCGGACGTGCTGACAAGTGCGAGGGCAGTGATACGCTCGGGCGCTTGTCGGATAACTTCGAGGGCGACGTATCCTCCCATGCTTGTTCCGAGAACAGCGATGTCGCCGACGTTCTCGCGGAGGGATCCGCTCGGCCATGGCCGCGATGGTGTCGTCGTGCCGGGTGTCGGCCAAAGTGACCTGCCCGCGCGTCCAGACGGTATCGAGCACCGGGGCGTAAGCGAGCGGAGAGCAGAGCAGAGGCGGTATCAGGACGATCTTCACGTTCTCAGTCTTGCTGCACCCGCCGACATTAACTTAACGACGCAGGCGTTCTGGCTCAAGGCAGGCTTTTGGACCAACAGAGCAGACCAATGGGTAGACCTAACGCACGAAACGGATTCTGTTTTCAATGGGCGATGCTCCCGGGCGTCACGCCCAGGTTGTTAGGATCGGGCCGACCGTACCGACCATAAGCGTTCACCCGAGATCGAGGATCCGTGAAAGCTGACCCCTATGACAGCTTCGCGGGGGAGGTACTCGGCGGAGAACGAGTCCAGCCGCCTCAACGCCTAATACGAACGGCTGGTGTGATCCCCCAGCCAACCGAGGACTACTTCGCCGTTCGGCAGTACTCGGCGGATTACGATTTCGATGGCGAGCCTGCGGTCCTGACCATCTGGTACCGGCCACTTCATGCGATGATCAACGCCTTCACATCGGCGGGTTACCGCATCGCCACCGTGAGCGAACCAGGGCCCTCTCCGGACACACCGCGCGAACGCCTGCCGCCGCGCATCCTCACCGGAGAGAAGACAGCGTTCCTGTCCTTCATCTTCTTCGTCCTCGAAGCCGTCTGAGGGTAGCGGAGGGGCGTGAGGACATGAGCCGCCTCTGTGGAGGTCAGGCGGTCGCTCTGCAGGCGGACAACTCTCACTTTTTGGTGCTGATAGCCCTCGAGCGGCATTCTGTGATGGCTTGCCTCCCGGTCGCGATGGTCCGTGGTGATGGGTAGAGCGTTCTCCGTGCCGGAACGTGGTGGAGTTCCGCTTCAACGTGTGATGGCCTGGCGAATTCATCAGGTAAGCAGGTCTAACCTTGAGAAGCCCCGATTTCAGAATCGGGGCCTCTTTGGTGCCCGTGAACATTAGCGGCGAGAACAAACCGCGTCAAGGAATTGGTGGAATTCCGGCCTTGGCGCGGAGCAGATTGTTGCAGCTCGATAACGAACTTTACTGGTGGTCAACTTTCCCTCCCTTTGACTGGTTTTGGGTTTACGCTTCATCCCATGTGAGACGAGCCACACTGCCGCTGGGGGAGTGCGGACGTCTGACCGGTGCCTCGGGCGCCGATCACAACCACACCTATAACAAGGAGGCGGAATGCGCTTCGGTCGTATTTCCAAAGCAGTGGGCGTGGCAGCAGCTGCTGCCCTGGCACTCAGTGCCTGCGCCGGCAACAGTGGCGGGACAACCCCCACCACTGCTGCGGCTGGAGGCCAGCAGGGCGGCTCTGTTGCAGTTGCCGAAACCAACGGCTTCAGCAGCTTCAACTCCGGAACGGCGGATGGCAACTCCGACGTGAACGGACACGTCGGTTACGCCACCCACTCCAGCTTCATTTACATCGACGACAAACTGAACATCGTCAAAAACGAAAAGTTCGGCAAGTACGAGAAACTCTCCGACAATCCGTTGACGGTCAAGTACACCGTCAACGAAGGCGTGAAGTGGTCGGATGGCACGCAGGTGAGCGCCGCCGATCTTCTGCTTTCCTGGGCCTCAGGTTCCGGATACTACGACGACGCCGATGCTGCAGCCAAGACAGGCACCACCTATTTCAAGACGGCGGCCGATACTTCCGGGTTGAACCTGACGGACTTCCCCGAGCTCGGGACTGACGGGCGGAGCCTGACGCTCAAGTATTCCAAGCCATTTTCCGACTGGGAACTGGCGTACAGTTTCCCGGGCAACGGCGGCGTCGATATTCCCGCCCATGTGGTGGCCAAGCAAGCGGGCCTGAAAGACGCACAGGCCCTGGTGGATCTGCTCAAGGGTCTTAAGCGCGGGGACAGCAAGTCACCGCAGCCAGTCAACGAGGGCTTGAAGGCCGTCGCTGATTTCTGGAGCACCGGGTTTGAGTCGAAGACGCTGCCCAGCGACCCGAGCCTGTACCTCTCCAACGGTCCCTACATCATCAAATCCGTGGTGCCGGAACAGTCCGTCACCCTGGTCCGCAACAAGGATTACAACTGGGGCCCCGCTCCGAAGCTGGACGAAATCGTGGTCCGGACCATCGGCGCGGCCCCGGCCCAGGTGCAGGCACTGAAAAACGGCGAAGTGGACATTATCAATCCGCAGGCCTCAGCGGACACCGTGGACCAGATCAAGGCCCTCAGCGGGGTCAACCTGCTCTTGGGCAACCAGCTCTCCTACGATCACCTTGACCTGAATTTCTCCGGCCCCCTGGCGGAGAAGAGCGTTCGCGAAGCGTTTCTGAAGACAGTTCCGCGCAAGGACATTGTGGACAAGATCATCAAGAAGATCGATCCGCAGGCCAAGCCGCTCGACTCGCAGATCTTTGTACCGGCCCAGGCCGCCTACGCTGACTCGGCTGCCAAGAACGGCTCGTCGATGTACCAGGATGTCGACATTGACGGGGCAAAAAAGCTCCTCAACGGTGCTACGCCTGAGATCCGCATCATGTACAACAAGGACAACCCCAACCGGGTCGATGCCTACTCGCTGATCCGTGAGTCCGCCACGAAAGCAGGATTCAAGATTGTCGACGGCGGCCTCGGAAAAGCGGACTGGAGCTCAAGCCTGGGCGACGGCTCTTATGATGCGACCATCTTCGGGTGGATCAACTCCGGCGTTGGTGTCTCGGGGACTCCCCAGATCTTCAAAACCGGAGGTGGATCGAACTTCAACTTGTTCTCTGATCCCGAAGCTGACAAAGCCATGGACGAATTGATCGTCACCACGGATAAATCGAAGCAGGATGAGCTTCAGACCAAAATTGACGCGGCCATCTGGAACTCCGCGTATGGCGTTCCGCTGTTCCAGTCACCGGATGTCAAGGCATCCTCTGACCAGATCACCGGGGTGACCTCAATGCCGAACCAGACCGGCGTCTGGTGGAATGTCTGGGACTGGGCCCGGAAGTAATCGAACGCTGAGCGAACAAATCGCCTAGCAGGGGCGCCGGGGCCGAGTTTTATGGCCCCGGCGCCTTCTGACTACCCACCGGCACTTTGCCGGCTCCACTGGCATTTGAAGGCTGGGGCACGGCGCGATTCTGCGATTGGCCCGGACTGACCCGGACCTGGATCCTGAGGCTTATACATAATGGTGACCTATATCGTCAGACGGCTGGTCACGGCCGCACTGATTCTTCTGGGAGCGTCCTTTCTCG
The DNA here is from genome assembly GCF_024124825.1 of Arthrobacter sp. H16F315. Classification (GTDB taxonomy): domain Bacteria; phylum Actinomycetota; class Actinomycetes; order Actinomycetales; family Micrococcaceae; genus Arthrobacter. Next base: position 1,841,704 of record NZ_JAMXSS010000002.1, read on the forward strand.
TTTATCTCCTGACAGCGTCCTCAGGTGATCCGCTGGCTGATCTGCGGGCCAGCAACGCCCCCAACAAGCAGCAGTTGATGAACGCCCGCACAGAGTTGCTGGACCTCGACACCCCTGCCCCTGTCAGGTATTTCAAATGGCTGGCCGGTGCCGCCCAGTGCCTCGTTCCTTTTGCCGGTTCCTGCGACCTGGGCAAAAGCGTTTCGGGCCAACCCATTACCGAAGCCCTCGGCATAGCACTCGTCCAGACGCTGACCCTTGTCACCGGAGCGACCATCCTGGCCATCCTGATCGGTATCACGCTGGGCATCATTACGGCACTTCGGCAATACAGTGCGCTCGACTACGGTGTGACCTTTATGGCCTTCCTGTTCTTTTCCCTGCCGATCTTCTGGGTAGCGGTGCTCCTGAAGGAGTACGGCGCGATCGGCTTCAACGACTTCCTGCGAAACCCCGAAATACCCATCCCCACGGCCTTGGGGATCGGAGCCGTCGCCGGCTTGATCGTTGCGGTCGCCGTCGGAGGGGAACTGCGGCGCAGGCTCGTGACGGGCGGCACCGTTTTTGTGGCTGTTACTCTCGTCCTCATCTATTTTTCCGCCACAGAGTGGTTCAAGACGCCGGGGCTGGGGCCTGTTGTGATCGCTGTGGCCGGGGCCGGCATCGCAGTGGCTGTGACGGTGCTGGTTTCAGGCCTGCGGAACCGCCGGGCCCTGCGGGCAGCACTGCTTGTGGTGGCGCTGGGCGTCATCTCCTACTTCGCTGTGCAACCGCTGCTCGACCAGGCAACGGCGCTGATGATCGCCCTGTTGGCTCTCGCCACGGTCCTGGTAGGCGTCGCCGTCGGCTATTTTATGGGCGGATACGACCGCGGACAGTCAATGCGGGCGGCGGGTATCACCGCGTTCCTGGTGGGAGTGCTCGTGGTGGTGGACCGCTTTATGCAGGCGTGGCCCACCTACTTCAGCAACAGCCGGGTCAGGGGGCGCCCGATCGCCACGATCGGCGCCGGAACCCCAAATATCGAAGGGGACTTCTGGGTGCTCAGCCTTGACACCTTCACCCACCTGATTTTGCCGACCGTGGCGTTGATCCTCGTGTCACTGGCCAGCTACACCCGCTTTACCCGGTCCTCGATGCTCGAAATCATGAACATGGATTACATCCGCACCGCGCGGGCCAAGGGGCTCTCTGAACGGTCCGTGATTATGGGGCACGCGTTCCGCAACGCATTGATTCCGATTGCCACAATTGTCGCTTTCGATATTGGCGCGCTGATCGGCGGCGCCGTCATCACGGAGAGTGTGTTCTCCGTCAGGGGCATGGGATTCCTTTTTCTGGACGGAATTACCCACATCGACCCGAACCCGGTGATGGGCGTTTTTGTCTGCGTCGCTGTGACCGCCATGGTCTTCAACTTAATTGCGGACCTGGCGTATTCCGCACTCGATCCGCGCGTGAGGATAAAAGCATGAGTCAGCCAACGCAAGAGGAACAGATCCTGGCACAGCAGGCTCTTCGCGACCAGGAAACAGCGTCGTCCGAGCCGGAACCGTCGGGACTCAGCCAGGGACAGATTGTCCGGAAGAGGTTTTTCGGTCACACCGGCGCGCTCCTCGGGCTGGCCGTATTTGCGCTGATTTTTATCTTGTCCTTCTCCTCCGTCGGTGTCGCGGGAATACCCGGCTGGTGGAAGTACAACCATCTGGATGTCTCCCCGCTGGTGAACGACGGCGCTCCAACCGCTGGTCTGTGGCCTCCTGCCTGGGGGGAACACCCGTTCGGGCAGGATCGAATCGGCCGGGACTTGTTTGCCATGACGATGCGCGGGGCGCAGCAGTCCATCACCATCATGGTCCTGATTGGCTCGATCGCCGGGATTCTAGGCGCCGTGATCGGCGGCCTTTCCGGCTACTTCCGGGGCTGGGTAGAAGCGGTACTAATGCGCATCACGGATGTCATTATCATCATTCCCGTCCTGCTGCTCGCCGCTGTCGTCGCCCAGATTGCCGGGCGCCGGGACGAAGGAAGTTTGTTTTCCGCCTTCGCGAACTCCAACGGGATCCTCGTGCTGGGCGTCTTCCTCGGTCTGGTTAGCTGGGTCGGGCTGGCGCGTCTGGTCCGCGGGGAGTTTCTGACCCTCCGTGAGCGCGAGTTCGTCGATGCGGCGCGGATCTCCGGGGCGTCCAACGGCAGGATCATCTTCAAGCACATCCTGCCCAACGCCATCGGGGTGCTGATCGTCAACGTGACGCTGACCATGTCAGCTGCCATCTTGCTGGAGACTGCCTTGAGCTACCTCGGCGTCGGCGTTAAAGCTCCGGACACCTCGCTGGGCCTGCTCATTTCGCAAAATCAGGAGGCTTTTGCCACCCGGCCGTGGCTCTTCTGGTTCCCGGGCCTGTTTATCGTGCTGATCTGCCTCAGCATCAACTTCATCGGCGACGGCTTGCGCGACGCGTTCGATCCGCGCCAGAGGAAGTTCAACGCCAGGAAGGCGGCCGACACCACTGTGGATCCCGTTCCGGTGACGGCATTTGACGAAACCAAGGGCCACTAGACCATGGTCCCGTTCCGGTCCCGGGGGCCGGGCAACCCGCTAGGACCCGGCGACAGCCCAGTAGCTGGCCGTCAGGAGCAGCACGTCGACGCCGACAGCCGGCCAGCGGTATGTCACCTTTGCCGGTGTGGTGGCGGCGTCCCCGGCCGAGAGCCGGCCGGATTCGACCAGCTCATCCCAGCGTGCTCGCACGAGCCGGGCGGCCTGACCGGAATCGGTGCTCCTGAGATCCCCCGGCCGGACGGACCGGCCGGGACCGTACGTTGTTCGCGGGAGTCCGCGGAGATCTTCCGGGCGGGCGTTCCGGCCGCCCCAGATCCCTGGCGCCGGTGCGGCCCAGGAGGTGTAGCTTCTCTTGGCCGTGACCAGGGTCAGTGCAAAACGGGTGTCCACATGCACGAGGGCCGCCCACGGCACCACGATGGTGCGGAACGGGTTTTCCAAACTGATCCCGGCATTGTCGACCACGACGGCGGGCCGCCAGAACAGCTGCCAGCCAAGAAAAGCGACCAGGACCAGAGGGGCAATACCGGCCAGGGCGCCGGGCCCCCGGAGGCCACGGCAACGACGATGCCGGCGGCGGCCACCATCCAGGCCAGCAGCGCAAACCACTTGTTGGTGCGGGCTTTGAAGATTTCGACTTTACCGGCATACGGCGCAGAGCTCATGCTCCCCATAATTCAGCACTCCGGGCCCCAGCACTAATTTTTGGTGACCCGGGCGCCCGTGCGGAAGGAAGGCTCCATCATGACTGACTTCATCACCCTCGGCCCGGCCGCTGATCCGGCACCAGGCCAAGGGGTGCCCGTCCTGGAAGTCCGCGGCCTGAGTGTCGACTTTGGCGTGGACAAAAAATGGGTTCCGGCAGCGATCGGGCTGAACTATGAGGTGCGTGCCGGCGAAGTACTGGCCATCGTGGGGGAATCCGGCTCCGGTAAGAGCGCCAGTTCAATGGCGTTGCTCGGCCTGCTGCCCGATAACAGCCGCGTGACCGGAAGCGTAAAGCTTGCCGGGAAGGAACTGCTCGGGATCAGCGAGTCGAACATCCGGTCGGTTCGGGGCAAGGACGTTGCCGTGATCTTCCAGGAGCCCATGACGGCACTGAATCCGGTCTATACCGTCGGCGCCCAGATCGTTGAGACGGTGAGGCTTCACAGCGAAGTATCACCCGACGAAGCCCGGCTGCGGGCGCTGCGTATGCTCGAACTTGTGGAACTGCCGGATCCGGAGAAGGCGTTCCGGTCGTACCCCCATCAGCTCTCCGGAGGCCAGCGCCAGCGCGCCATGATCGCCCAGTCGCTCTCCTGCGACCCAAAGCTGCTGATCGCCGATGAGCCCACCACTGCCCTGGACGTGACGGTGCAGGCAGAAATCCTGGACCTGATGCGTAACCTGCGGAACAAGCTGGACAGCGCCATCGTCCTGATCACCCACGATATGGGTGTGGTGGCCGACCTGGCTGACCGGATCGCCGTGATGCGCGGGGGAGTGATCGTGGAAACAGGCACAGCCGCCGAGATTTTCCACAACCCGCAGCACCCGTACACCAAGGCACTGCTGGCCGCCGTCCCGCACCTCGGCCAGGGCGGCGCAGACACCACCGGGGCGGTGGACGTCACCGCAGCGCTCGCCGCCGCCACCCATACTGAGCTCCGTTCCGTGCCGGAAGAGCAGCGCCGGCAACGCGAGCACAACAACGCGGCAGCCCTGGCCGCCGCGGAAGCCATCAAACCCCAGGCCGAGCCCGTGCTGGAGCTCACTGGCGTGGCTATCGAATACCCCAAGCAGGGCCGAGTGCCGGCATTCCGTGCGGTAGAGGGCGCCAGCCTGGTGATCTATCCGGGCCAGGTCGTCGGGCTGGTGGGCGAGTCCGGCTCCGGGAAAACCACCATCGGCCGCGCCGCCGTCGGGCTACTGCCGGTGGCTGCCGGCACCATGAAGGTTGTTGGCCAGGACATTTCTGCCGCCAAGCGCAACGGGCGGCAGCTTCACGAGATGCGTCGGCACGTTGGCATGGTGTTCCAGGACCCGTCGTCGTCGCTGAACCCGAGGCTTCCGATCGGCGAGAGTATTGGCGAGCCGATGTTCCTTGCCGGGGTGGCGAAGGGCGCCGGGCTGCAGCAGCGGATCGAGGCGCTGCTTGACCAGGTGGAACTCCCGAGGAACTACCGGAACCGCTATCCGCACGAGCTCTCCGGCGGCCAGAAGCAGCGCGTTGGCATCGCGCGGGCGCTCTCGCTCAAGCCGAAACTGATGGTCGCCGACGAACCGACGTCTGCACTGGACGTCTCCGTCCAAGCCAAGGTGCTCGAGCTCTTCCAGGCCCTGCAGCAGGAGCTTGGCTTTGCCTGTCTTTTTGTCACCCATGACCTCGCCGTCGTCGACGTGCTCGCGGACCGGATCTGCGTGATGCAGCGCGGCCGTATTGTCGAACAGGGCACCCGGGACGAGATCCTGCGGAACCCGCAGGAACCCTACACCCAGCGACTCCTGGCCGCAGTTCCGCTGCCGGATCCGGAAAAACAGCGGGAACGCCGCGAGCTGCGGGCCCAGTTGCTGGCAGCCGAACAGAGTTAATCGACGATAACTGGGATCGCCCGGCGCCGAATACTACCAGCCAGTAGCGTGTGACTTGAAATACATGGCGCGTGACGGTAAAAGTCATGCATCTGTTGTGTCACGGTTTGGCAACAGAGTTCCATCATCTGGACAGTGTGGGGTTAGGCTAGTGCCATATGTAGCCCACGTCACAGGATATTTCTGTGCCTGGGCCGCGGGGAAACACAAGTTTTCCCTCAAGAACTCCCACAACTCATAGGAGGCGGAATGCGTTTTTCGCGCACTTCCAAAGCACTGGGCATGGTGGCCATCGCCGCCCTCGCCCTGACCGGATGCGGCGGCAGCACTACCGCTGGCGGCGGCACCACTGGAGGCGATACCAGCAAGGTCATCATGGCCGATGGCTCGGAGCCCCAGCGCCCGCTGATGCCGGCCGACACGAACGAAGTCGGCGGCGGAAAGGTCATCGACATGATCTTCGCCGGGCTGGTCAGCTACGACCCCAGCGGCAAGCCGGTCAACGAACTCGCCGAGTCGATTGAAGGCAAGGACGGCCAGAACTTCACGATCAAGATCAAAAAGGACCAGAAGTTCACCAACGGCGAGGCCATCACGGCCAAGTCCTTTGTTGACTCCTGGAACTTCGGTGCAGCCGCCAAGAACGCCCAGCTCAGCGGAGGCTTCTTCGAAAGCATCGAGGGCTACGACGAAGCCAGCGCTGAAGGCACGACGGTTGAGACCATGTCCGGGCTGAAGGTCGTTGACGACCAGACGTTCACCGTTGCACTGAAGCAGCCCGAGTCGGACTGGCCGCTGCGTCTTGGCTACACGGCGTTTGTGCCGGTTCCTTCCGGCGCCCTCGCGGACCCGAAGGGCTTCGGCGAGAAGCCGGTCGGCAACGGTCCCTACAAGCTGGCCGACGGCGGCTGGCAGCACAACGTGCAGATCCAGCTTGTGCCGAACCCGGACTACAACGGTCCGCGGAAAGCCAAGAACGCCGGCGTAACGTTCAAGATCTACCAGAACGACGATGCTGCCTACCAGGACCTGCTGGGGAACAACCTGGACATCCTCCAGACCATCCCCACCAGCGCCCTGCTGAACTTCAAGTCGGACCTCGGCGACCGCACCATCAACAAGCCGTACGCCGGTAACCAGACCATCGCCATCCCGGAGTACCTGCCGGAGTGGAGCGGCGAGGCAGGCAAGCTGCGCCGCCAGGCCATTTCCATGGCCATCAACCGCGAAGAGATCACCAAGGTGATCTTCAACGAAGCCCGCCAGCCGGCCAAGGACTTCACGGCTCCGGTGCTGGACGGCTACAGCGACTCCATCCCGGGTTCCGACGTCTTGAAGTTTGACGCCAACAAGGCCAAGGAAACCTGGGCCAAGGCCGACGCCATCCAGAAGTGGGATGCCAACCAGACCTTCACGATTGCCTACAACGCCGACAAGGGCGGACACAAGGCATGGGTCGAGGCTCTCGTCAACCAGGTCAAGAACACCCTGGGCATCAAGATCGAAGGCAAGCCCTACGCCACCTTCAAGGAAGTCCGCAACGACGCCACCGCCGGAACCCTGACCGGTGCGATCCGCGCCGGCTGGCAGGCCGACTACCCGTCGCTGTACAACTTCCTCGGCCCGATCTACAAGACCGGCGCAGGCTCCAACGATGCCCGCTACAACAACACGGAGTTTGACCAGGCCATCTCCGACGGCCTCAAGTCAGCCACGGTTGCCGATGGCAACAAGGCCATGAACAAGGCGCAGGAGATCCTCCTTCAGGACCTCCCGGCGATCCCGCTCTGGTACCAGGTCGCCCAGGGCGGCTGGAGCGACAAGGTCACCAACGTTGACTACGGCTGGGACGGCGTCCCGCTGTACTACGCGATTACCGGCAAGTAAATCTGATCGACGGCGGGGGATGCCTGGAAAGGCACCTCCGCCGTCGTTCTGCTTCCACAACTTTCTCTCCTGACGGCGCGGCTCCCGGGCGCAGCCATTCGTGGCCTCGGCAACGGACGACACTGCCGCCCTCATGTATTCATAGTGAAAAGGTTCTTTGATGAACAACTCCACAGCATTCCTGAACGGAATGCCCGCTGACGGGGGTGTACTCCGCTAATGGCGACGTATGTTCTCAAGCGATTCCTGCAGCTGATTCCGGTTTTCCTCGGAGCGACCCTCCTGGTCTACTTCCTGGTCTTCAGCCTTCCCGGCGACCCGATCGTCGCCCTCTTCGGCGACAAGCCGGTCAACGAGTCGGTGGCAGCCCAGCTGCGGGCCCAGTACAACCTGGACCAGCCTTTCTGGATCCAGTATTTCCTGTACCTCAAGAGCATCCTCACGTTCGACCTCGGCATGGACTTCTCCGGCCGCCCGATCGCTACCGTGCTCGGCGAGGTCTTCCCCGTCACGGCCCGGCTTGCCGTGATGGCCCTCATTTTCGAAGCTGTCTTCGGCATCGCCTTCGGCCTGCTGGCCGGCTTGCGCAAAGGCAAGCTTTTTGACGCAACCGTGCTCGTCGCTTCCCTGATCGTGATCGGCATCCCGATCTTCGTCCTGGGCTTCCTGATGCAGTTCTTCATCGGGGTCCAGCTGGGCTGGGCCAAACCCACTGTCAGCTCCGCCGCCACCGTCCAGGACCTGATCCTGCCGGCCATCGTGCTGGGCTTGGGTTCCTTTGCCTACGTCCTCCGGCTGACCCGGACCAGCGTGATCGAGAACATGAGCGCGGACTACGTCCGGACAGCCACCGCCAAGGGCCTGTCCCGCGGCCGTGTCGTTCGTGTGCACATCCTGCGCAACTCGCTGATCCCGGTGATCACCTTCCTGGGCGCTGATCTTGGCGCGCTGATGGGCGGCGCCATCGTGACCGAGGGAATCTTCAACGTTCCCGGCGTCGGAAACCGGCTCTACCGGGCCGTCACAACCGGTGAGGGTCCGACGGTGGTCTCCATCGTCACCGTCCTGGTCCTGATCTACGTTGTGTCCAACCTGCTCGTTGACCTGCTCTACGCCTGGCTTGACCCGAGGATCCGCTATGACTCCTGAGAACACCGTTCCCGCTGCCCGGAAGCCGCTGCCCGGCCGCGAGGTTGAACACTTCGTCGCAGACCTCGACGAGACCCCGCTCCAGGTCACCGACAAGGTCAAGGACGAGAACGCGCCCCTGAGCCTCTGGGGGAGGCCTGGAAAAACCTCCGCCGCCAGCCGCTGTTCCTGATTTCCGCGTTCCTGATCGTTGTTGTGGTCCTGGTCAGCGTCTTCCCGGGGCTGTTTTCCCCGATCAATCCGCAGTCGGAGGCCTGCCAGTTGGCGAACTCCAACGGCGGCACCTCTGCAGGCCACCCGCTCGGGTTCACCCGGCAGGGCTGCGATGTGTACGCCCGCGTGATCTACGGGACCCAGTCCTCGGTGATCGTGGGGCTGTTCACCACCATCGGCGTGCTCGTGATTGGCGGCGTTATGGGCGCGTTGGCCGGCTATTACGGCGGCTGGGTGGACGCCATCCTGGCGCGCATCAATGACATCTTCTTTGCCCTTCCGCTGATCCTCGGCGCCATCGTACTGACCCAGCTGCCCGTTTTCCGGGCCAACCGGAACGTCTGGTCCCTGGTGGTAATCCTGGTGATCTTCGGCTGGCCGCAGATCGCCCGAATCACCCGCGGTGCCGTGATCGAGGTCCGGAACGCGGACTTCGTGACGGCTGCGCGGTCGCTGGGCGTTTCCCGGTTCCGCTCGCTCCTGCGCCACGTGATGCCCAACGCGCTCGCCCCCATCATCGTGGTGGCCACGATCTCGCTTGGCACCTTCATCGTGGCCGAATCCACGCTGTCCTTCCTTGGCATCGGGCTGCCGCCGAGCGTTATGTCCTGGGGTAACGACATCCAGTCGGCGCAGTCATCGCTGCGCTCCAACCCCATGCCGTTGCTCTACCCGGCCATCGCCCTGTCCATAACCGTCCTGAGCTTCATCATGCTGGGCGATGCCCTCCGTGATGCCTTGGATCCGAAAGCGCGCAAGCGATGAAAGGGGACGCCATGAACGCCTCTGTCGAAATTCACGAAGCGGAGACCGTTGTGCGGCCGCTGCTGGAAATCCGCGACCTGGCCATCACCTTCGCGACCAGCAACGGTGACGTCAACGCGGTCCGGAACGCGCACCTCTCGGTCATGCCCGGGGAGACTGTCGCCATCGTCGGTGAGTCAGGCTCCGGCAAGTCGACGACCGCACTGGCCGCGATCGGGCTCCTGCCCTCCAACGGCCGGGTCTCGGCCGGGCAGATCCTTTTCGACGGCGAGGACATTTCCAACGCCAGCGAGAAGCGGATGATCGAACTGCGTGGCAGCAGCATCGGCATGGTCCCGCAGGACCCGATGTCCAACCTGAACCCGGTCTGGAAGATCGGTTTCCAGGTTCGGGAGACACTCAAGGCCAACGGCCTGCCCAGCGGTACGGACGACGTCGCCAAGGTCCTCTCGCAGGCCGGGCTGCCCGACGCCGCCCGCAGGGCCAAGCAATACCCGCACGAGTTCTCCGGCGGCATGCGCCAACGCGCGCTGATCGCGATCGGCCTGTCCTGCCAGCCGCGGCTGCTGATCGCCGATGAGCCAACGTCGGCCCTCGACGTGACGGTACAGCGCCAGATCCTTGACCACTTGGACACCATGACGGCCGAACTTGGCACCGCGGTGCTGCTGATCACCCATGACCTTGGACTTGCCGCCGAGCGCGCCGACAAGGTGGTGGTGATGTACCGCGGACAGGTTGTCGAGGCGGGGCCGTCACTGGAGCTGCTGCAGAACCCGCAGCACCCCTACACCCAGCGGCTGGTGGCTTCGGCTCCTTCACTCGCATCCCGGCGCATCCAGGTCGCGAAGGAACTGGGTGTCGAAAGCGCTGACGTCCTGTCGCCCGCAACGGACGTTGTGGTGGAGCCGGCCATGACGGAGGAAGTCCTCCGGATTGAAAACCTGACAAAGGTCTTCAAACTGCGCTCCGGCTTCGGGAAGTCGACGGACTTCGCCGCCGTCGACGATGTCTCCTTCAGCGTCAGGCGCGGAACCACAACGGCAATTGTGGGGGGAGTCGGGTTCCGGCAAGTCCACGGTGGCGCAGATGGTGCTGAACCTGCTGCAGCCCACGGCGGGGAAGATTATCTTCGACGGCGTGGACACCTCCACGCTGAACAGCAAGGAAATCTTCGCCTTCCGCCGTCGGGTGCAGCCGATCTTCCAAGACCCGTACGGTTCCCTGGACCCGATGTACAACATCTTCCGGACCATTGAGGAGCCGCTGCGGACCCACAAGATCGGGGACAAGGCCAGCCGCGAGAAGAAGGTCCGGGAGTTGCTGGATCAGGTGGCACTGCCGCAGTCCACCATGCAGCGGTATCCGAACGAGCTCTCCGGCGGGCAGCGTCAACGCGTGGCGATCGCGCGTGCCCTGGCGCTGGACCCCGAGGTCATCATCTGCGACGAGGCCGTCTCGGCCCTCGACGTCCTGGTGCAGGCCCAGGTGCTGAACCTGCTCGCGGAACTGCAGTCACGGTTGGGTCTGACCTACCTGTTCATCACCCACGACCTCGCGGTGGTGCGGCAGATCGCGGACCACGTCTGCGTCATGGAGAAGGGCAGGCTGGTCGAGACCGGCTCCACGGATGAGGTCTTCGACGCGCCGCAGCAGGACTACACAAAGGCGCTGCTCAACGCCATCCCGGGTGCGCGGCTGATGCTGCCTCCGGAAGTGGCATGAGCTGATTGACCGAAGCACACGGCAGGAGCCGGTGTCCGCCTGCGGGCGGTCACCGGCTCCTGCTGTTTAATGCCTGCGTTCTTAGCGGCCGGCGGCGGATTCGGTCGAACCGGATTCCGCCTGCCCGGAACCCGCTGACACGGAACCCGCCTGCCCGTTGCCCGCCTGCCCGGAGCCCGCCTGCCCGTTGCCCGCCTGCCCTGAACCCGCTGACACGGAGCCCGCGGACCTGAACCCCAGGTCGTCCAGCCGGCCGGCCAGCAGAAGACCCAGTGCCGTGTGCCCTGCGGGGTTCATGTGGACTCCGTCGGCCATGGAATTGGTGAGGTTGTAACGCGTCAACCAGTCGCCGACGCCCACAAAGGGGATTGAATTCCTGGCCGCCACAGTGCCCAGCAGCGTGTTGACTTCGCTGCGGCGTCCTCCGCCGTTGGCCGCCCCACGGGCGAGGGTCCCCACCATGGCCAGCCGTGCTTCGGGGTAGCGTTGCCGGATGCTGGCGATCAGCCGCTCGGCGTTGGCGGAAATCTGCGCATCGCTTGCCCCGCGGGAGGCATCATTGCCGCCGCCTTCAATCACAACAAGAGGCGGTGAGCCGTAGGGCAGCAGCCAGTCGCCGTGCTGCAGGGCGTCGATGTAGTTACCGGTCGCTCCGTTGGATGCGACAAAGCCGGTGCCGCCGCGGCCGCAGAAATGAACCTCGTATCCCAGGCTGGCCAGTGCTCTCCGGGGCCAGGACGATGTGGGTTCGGACTGTGAATCACCAATCAGCACCGCGGTCCGGGAGATGTCCGCCACGACCATCTCATTGCGGCCGTTGGCCGGATTTCGGTAGACGGTTCCGGGCCGCAGGCTGCCCGGAACTGCCGATTGGGCGTTCCGGACGGAAAGGCCAGTGACGGCTGCCGCGCCGGGGCTGGCGGTAGTGGCGGGGGAAATCTGCCCGCAGCCACCCACCAAGACGCCTACGGCGATTATCGGGGCAACCAAGCGGGACAGGGCCGGGGCGATGCGCATTTGATGTCTCCGAGCTGGCTGCTGCTGTCAGAGCAAGCATGGGGCATCAGGGACGGAAAAGCCAGTGACTTTACTCACAGTCAACGCTCGATTTCCCGTGGTGCCTGACCCGGCCTTCCAGCCGGAATGACGGTTTTTAGGCCAATAAATGCCCAAGCGTTTAGAATGGAAGAAGGTGCCCTGTGCCAAAGGGGCGCATCCGTCGTGCGTTCCGGTTGGAAATGTCGCGATACAACAGCTGACTTCACCACTGAATCGAGCAATTACGCATGTCTGAAACCACCACCAACACCGCGGTAGCCACTGCATCGCGCAGTGACCTGCGCAACGTCGCGATCGTGGCCCACGTTGACCACGGCAAGACCACTCTGGTCGACGCCATGCTCAAGCAGACCAACTCCTTTGCCGCACACAACCACCTCGAAGACCGTGTGATGGACTCCGGTGACCTCGAGCGCGAAAAGGGCATCACCATCCTGGCCAAGAACACTACGGTGGCCTACAACGGACCGTCCTCCAACGGCGAGACCATCACCATCAACGTCATCGACACCCCCGGCCACGCCGACTTCGGTGGCGAGGTTGAGCGCGGCCTGTCGATGGTTGACGGCGTCGTCCTCCTCGTTGATGCTTCTGAAGGCCCGCTGCCGCAGACCCGCTTCGTCCTGCGCAAGGCACTCGCGGCCCACCTGCCCGTGATCCTGCTGGTCAACAAGACCGACCGTCCTGACGCACGGATCGAAGAAGTTGTCCACGAATCCATGGACCTCCTCCTGGGCCTGGCCTCAGACCTCGCCGACGAAGTTCCGGACCTGGACCTGGACAAGATCCTCAACGTCCCCGTTGTCTACGCCGCTGCCAAGGTTGGCCGCGCCTCCCTCGAACAGCCCGCAGACGGTTCGGCTCCCGAGAACGAAGACCTCGAGCCGCTGTTCAAGGCCATCATTGAGCACATTCCGGCGCCGACGTACAACCCGAACGGTGTCCTCCAGGCGCACGTCACCAACTTGGATGCCTCCCCGTTCCTGGGCCGCCTGGCACTGCTGCGTATCTACAACGGCACCCTGCGCAAGGGCCAGACCGTTGCGTGGGCCCGCGCGAACGGTGAAATGAAGAACGTCAAGATCACCGAACTGCTGGCCACCAAGGCCCTGGACCGTGTCCCGACCGAGTCCGCCGGCCCCGGCGAGATCGTCGCCGTCGCCGGCATCGAGGAGATCACCATCGGTGAGACCCTGACCGACGTGGACAACCCGCAGCCGCTGCCGCTGATCACTGTTGACGATCCGGCCATCTCGATGACCATCGGTATCAACACCTCGCCGCTGGCCGGCCGGGTCAAGGGCGCCAAGGTCACGGCCCGCCAGGTCAAGGACCGTCTGGACAAGGAACTGATCGGTAACGTCTCCATCAAGGTGCTCCCGACCGAGCGCCCGGACGCCTGGGAAGTCCAGGGCCGCGGTGAGCTCGCCCTGGCCATCCTGGTTGAGCAGATGCGCCGCGAAGGCTTCGAACTGACCGTCGGCAAGCCGCAGGTAGTCACGAAGACCGTCGACGGCAAGGTGCACGAGCCGATGGAGCACATGACCATCGACGTGCCGGAAGAGTACCTCGGCGCCGTCACCCAGCTCATGGCCGCCCGCAAGGGCCGCATGACGAACATGGCGAACCACGGCACCGGCTGGTGCCGGATGGAATTCATCGTTCCGGCCCGTGGCCTGATCGGCTTCCGTACCAAGTTCCTCACTGACACCCGCGGCGCCGGCATCGCGGCGTCCATCTCCGAGGGCTACGAGCCCTGGGCCGGTCCGATCGAGTACCGCACCAACGGTTCGATGATCGCTGACCGCGCCGGTGTTGTTACACCGTTCGCCATGATCAACCTGCAGGAGCGCGGATCCTTCTTCGTCCGCCCCACCTCCGAGGTTTACGAAGGCCAGATCGTCGGCGAGAACTCCCGGGCCGACGACATGGACGTCAACATCACCAAGGAAAAGAAGCTCACCAACATGCGTGCGGCTTCCTCCGACACCTTCGAGAACCTGACGCCGCCGCGCGACCTGACCCTCGAAGAGTCCCTCGAATTCGCCCGCGAAGACGAGTGTGTCGAGGTGACGCCGGAATCCATCCGTATCCGGAAGCTCATCCTGGACGTCAACCAGCGCGCCAAGTCCAACCGGGCACGCGCGAAGGTCTAGTCACAGCGCCCGTCGCTGTCACGAAGGATGGTTTGTGAATAATGGAGCTGCCGGCATGGCAGGCGGTATTGCCGCCGCCGTGCCGGCAGCTCTTTTGTTGCCCTCGCGGGCACCGCCCTGCATGGGCAGGACATCCTGGTGGGCGGCGTCGAGGTGCCGTGGGGCGCGGTTGCGGCGCTGGTCCTGCTTGGCTCCGTCGAGCTGTGGCTCAGCGCCAGGTTTCGTTCCGCCCTTCCGACGGCGGTCTGCGGAGTCATCTGCTACGCGCTGACGGGCTGGTGGTCCACCCTGGAGAACGGCAGGCGGCTGATCATCGGCGACCTGGCCGGCAGCCTCTGGATCTATGGCATCGCGGTGGTCACCGTCGGCATGCTGGTGTGGGGTCTGCGCTACCGGCGCACCCAGGGGTAGGCCCGCTGCTCGGCACCCTCTCGCCCGTCGGACATGCCCATTCTTCGGCGCCCTTCGGCGTCGGACATGCCCATTTTTCGGTGACGCGCGTGCGCATGAGGGCACTATATCCATCCGTCGTCCGCGGCGGTGGACATGCTCATTTTTCGGTACCCTTTGGGCACCCCTTAGGCGGCGGACATGCTCATTCTTGACCGCAGACCAAGTTCGGCAATTGCCCGGAACGCTGGACCCGTTCTTTTGCACATGGCGTTGAACGGCCCTATTCCGACCGTTCGCCCGGGTTCCACGCTTTTCTTTATGGTCAATGTCATCGATGTTCTGGCAAAATACGACGGCGTCGCCCGCGCCAAACACTTCGCTGCCGCCGGTGTCTCGAGCTTTCAGCTCGATTCTGCGCTTGGCTCGGGTGCTGTATCCCGGGTGGCCCGCGGCGTGTACGCGCTCACCACCGCCGATGCCCGGCTTATCGCCATTCGGTCGCTGCCGGCCGAGCCTGCGTGTGCAACGGCCGCGCAGTTCCATGGTCTGTGGGTTCTTGAGACGCCAGTGCTTCCTTATGTCGCGGTTCCCCATAGCCGCAGCTATTCCGGTTTCGTGTGCCACAGGTCCGCTGCGCCGCCCACTCTGGTGGACACTGTCGTTCAAAGCCTGCGATGCCTGCCGGACCTTGACGGCCTGGTGATTGCGGAGTCGGCCGTCGCCCTCAAAGGCCTACCGCTGTCCGGGCTGCGGCTCAGGCTGAGTGGCCGAAACGACGAGAGAGAGCGCCGAATCGTGGCCGCCATCGTCCCGCAGTCGCAGTCCATCATCGAATGCATGGCCCGGTACTGGCTGCGGAGGGCCGGATTCCATGTCGAGTCCCAGGTCAATATCCCCGGAATGGGTCACATCGATCTTATGGTGGACGGCAAGCTTGGCATTGAGACGGACGGCGCCGGCTTCCACATGGACCGGACAAGCTTCGAGGAGGACCGGCGTCGGTGGAACGTGATGACCCGGCGGGGCATACCGATCCTTGTCGTCAGCTATTCGTTACTCCTGAACCGGCCCGAGGAATTCATCGGCATGGTTCGGGACGCGTTGAACAGGTCGTCCGTCGCCGCCTAGCAATGGACATGCCCTGCCTGGGGAATTGTGCGGGCCAAGTGCGGCCGGGTTAGCGGAGGACATGTGCACTTTTCGCGGGCCGGACCGGTGGGCATGTCCACTGGAGGCGGCACGCCCTGGGCATAGTAGTGATATGTCCATTGGCCACGGTCACGGGAGGGCATGTCCGGTTGGTGTCCGGCGTGGCGGTGCAGGGGGACCTGTTTGGCGGCCACCACCAACCGAAAGGGGATCACGTCGTCGGAACGGCGGGTCCGGACGGTGCAAGCGTCGTCGTCGCGCGCAATGAGCTCGCCCAGGGCATCTGTGAACCCGCCCTCAATCCGGTATCGGACCACCACCCGGGTGCCGGGCTCGGCGGTGGCCAGGAACTCTTGGGGCGAAGGCGTCGGTGAACTCACTTGTTCATCCTAGGGTGGCCTGATTCAATCGGACGGGCCCGTGTGACGCCCGGCTAGGTTCGCGGGAACCGGCTGGGAGATAATAGGCTCAGAAGTCAGCAGCCCGGCGCTCAGGCCGGGAGCAGTCATCCGGCAGTCGCCGGAACCAACGTGGAGAGGCCAGGGACGTGACCTACGTAATCGCGCAGCCGTGTGTAGATGTCAAGGACAAGGCATGTATTGAAGAGTGCCCCGTCGATTGCATCTATGAAGGTGAACGCTCCCTGTACATCCACCCCGATGAGTGCGTGGACTGTGGTGCCTGCGAGCCGGTCTGCCCCGTCGAAGCCATCTATTACGAGGACGACACTCCCGAGGAATGGGCGGACTACTACAAGGCCAACGTCGAATTCTTTGATGAGCTGGGGTCCCCGGGCGGGGCCGCAAAGGTCGGCAATACCCACACGGACCACCCGATGATTGCTGTCCTGCCTCCGCAGAACCAAGAGAACTAAGGCGGTTCCCCGGTGGCACCTGCGCTGCGAAACTTCGGTCTTAGCCTGCCCGACTATCCGTGGGAGGCCATGGCACCGTATCTGGCCAGGGCCGCAGAACACCCCGGGGGAGTCGCCAACCTGTCCATCGGAACCCCGGTGGACACCACTCCCGAGGTGGTGCAGGAAGCACTGCGTGCAGCCTCAAACGCTCCCGGTTACCCGACAGTCCACGGCACCGCAGGGCTCCGTGAAGCCATCGCGGCCTGGTTTGAACGCCGACGCGGCGTCCCCGGCCTGGATCCACAGGACATTATGCCCACGGTGGGCTCCAAGGAACTCGTGGCCTGGCTCCCGTTCCTGCTCGGCCTGAAGCCGGGCGACGTCGTTGTCCGCCCCGCAGTCGCGTACCCCACCTACGATATCGGTGCCACGTTTACCGGGGCAGAGCACGTCGCGGCCGACGACCTCGATCAACTCGATGCCGCAACCCGGGCCCGGGTGCGCTTGGTTTGGGTCAACTCGCCGGCGAATCCCACCGGCAGCGTCCGCGACGCCGAATCACTGCGCCGCATCGTACGGCAGGCCCGCGAACTCGGCGCCGTCGTCGCCTCGGACGAGTGCTACGCCGAACTCGGCTGGGGCGAATGGGACGTTCAGCGCGGGGGCTCCCCGGTCCCCAGTATCCTGGATCCCCAGGTTGCGGAGGGCTCCCATGAGGGGCTCCTGGCTGTGTACTCGCTGAGCAAACAGTCCAACCTGGCCGGATACCGCGCGGCTTTTGTGGCTGGCGACCCCGCCATCGTGGCGAACTTGGTCAACAGCCGCAAGCACGCGGGCATGATCGTTCCGTACCCGGTCCAAGAAGCCATGCGCGTCGCCCTCGGCGACGACGTCCATGTGCAGGCGCAAAAGGACCTTTATCGCGGCCGCCGGGAACGCATCATGCCGGCACTGGAACGGTTTGGGCTGGCGATCCACGAGTCCCGGGCAGGTCTCTACCTGTGGGCGACCGCCGGAGAGGCCACCTGGGAGACCGTCGGCCGTCTCGCTGACCGAGGAATCGTAGTGGGACCGGGCGTGTTTTACGGTGACGCGGGCAACGGATTTATCCGGGTTGCGCTGACGGCAAGTGACGAACGGATCGACGCGGCGGCCGCCCGTTTGGCCGTGGGGCCATAGGAATGCAGTGACGCGTGCCACATCCGGTGCGTTTAGGTCGGTCCCGGGTGGCCTTGGATTAGTGCCACCCGGGATCTGACGGTAGTTTTTAACTGACTATCAATGGTGGCTTTCCACAAGAAGGCAGCGCAGCCGTTGGAATCCGTGGCTAAAACAGGTTCCGTGGGCAGCTTCACCAGAAGTTGGACCAGCTTTCTACAGAGGCCCCGAGGCCTCAGAGGAGACTCCATGACTGAGACCACCAGCGCAACCCTGCGGCACGCCGGCGGAGAGCTCGAACTCCCGCGCATCCAGGTTGTAGAAGGAAACGAAGGCTACGACGTTTCCAAGCTGCTGAAGCAGACCGGTGCCGTTGCGTTTGACCCCGGCTTTATGAACACTGCGGCAACCACCTCCGCCATCACCTACATCGATGGTGATGCCGGAATCCTGCGCTACCGCGGTTACCCGATCGAACAGCTCGCCAAGCACTCCAGCTTCCTGGAAGTTTCCTTCCTGCTGATCTACGGCAACCTGCCGACCCCCACTGAGCTGGAAGCCTTTGACCAGCGGATCCGCCACCACACCCTGCTCCATGAGGAGCTCAAGGGCTTCTTCAGCGGCTTCCCGCGTGATGCCCACCCGATGCCGGTGCTGTCCTCCGCGGTGTCCGCACTCTCCACGTTCTACCAGGACTCGCTGGATCCTTTCAACGCCGAGCAGGTGGAGGTCTCCACCTACCGGCTGCTGGCCAAGATGCCGGTTATTGCCGCGTACGCCCTGAAGAAGAGCATCGGCCAGCCAATGCTCTACCCGGACAACTCGCACAACCTTGTGGAGAACTTCCTGCGATTGAGCTTCGGTTTGCCGGCCGAGCAGTACGAGGTGGACCCGGTCGTCGCCAAGGCACTGGACCTGCTCCTGATCCTGCATGCCGACCACGAGCAGAACTGCTCGACGTCAACGGTCCGGCTCGTTGGTTCCTCCAACGCCAACCTCTTCGCCTCCGTCTCCGCAGGCATCAACGCCCTCTTCGGCCCTGCCCACGGCGGCGCCAACGAGGCCGTGCTGAAGATGCTCCGCCAGATCCAGGCCGACGGCACCAAGCCCGAGGACTACATGGAGAAGGTCAAGAACAAGGAAGACGGCGTCCGGCTGATGGGCTTCGGGCACCGTGTGTACAAGAACTACGACCCCCGGGCCAAGATCGTCAAGGCCACGGCGCACGAGATCCTCACCAAGCTCGGCGGCAACGACGAGCTCCTGGAGATCGCCCTGCGCCTCGAAGAGAAGGCCCTGAACGATGACTACTTCATTCAGCGCAAGCTCTACCCGAACGTGGACTTCTACACCGGCCTGATCTACAAGGCCATGGGTTTCCCGGAAAAGATGTTCACCGTACTCTTCGCCATCGGCCGTCTGCCGGGCTGGATCGCGCAGTGGCGTGAAATGATCAGCGACCCCAACACCAAGATCGGCCGTCCGCGCCAGCTCTACATCGGCGAGCCGGAGCGCAACTACCCTTCCGTGTAATGCACTCAAGAAGTACGACGCCGGCCGCTCACCCCACGAGGTGAGCGGCCGGCGTCGTTTTTCTCACTGCTCAGGATGGCGCCCATGGGTCCGGTGGTGACCATCTGCCGAGGTGGGACGCCGGTTGCCGGTGTGCCCCGGCGTCGTGCGGGCACATCCGTGCTAAAAAAGACTAATGCCCAAATTTGTCGACGCCGCAATCCGGCGCCAGGAAGTTGTCGAAGCGGTCTTCCGGATCGTCGCAGCCGATGGACTTGAACGGGCGTCCCTGCGCGAAGTCGCAGACGAGGCCGAACTGGCTGTCGGATCCGTCCGCCATTACTTCGCCAGCAGCGACGAACTCCTGGCCCATTCGTTCGGGGTGGTTGTGGACCGGGTCGTCGGCAGGCTGGAGTCCGCCGACGAGCGTCTCGCCGGGACCCGGCCCGGGACCCCGGAACACCATCGGGGCGTGTTAACCCTGCTGGGCGAGTTCCTTCCGCTCGACGAGGAACGCGCTGTCGACGCCTGCGTCTGGATGGCTTTAAGAACGCAGCGCGGACCAAGCCTTTCCTCGCCGCGGAGGCAGACCGGAGCCACCGGGCCGTCGCCGCGATCGTCGGACGGCTCGTGATGGATCTGTCGTCCGCGGCCGGAACTGACGCCAGCCAGGACGAGCAGCGTTTGGTCACCGAGGCTGAGCGGCTGCTGGCCACCCTCGACGGGCTCACCATGCACGCGTTGTTGCAGCCCGAATGGATGACCGCGCAGGTATGCAGTGACGTGCTGGAGGCCCATCTCACCGGACTGGGCAGCCACCCCGGCAGCCATTAACCTGGGCTGACGCGAGGAATACACTGGAGTCGTACGTCGTGCCAAGGAGGCAATTGGATGCACCACACAGGCGGGCCGGGCTGGCGGATCACCATGGATACTTCGGGTCCCATGCTCATTGCACTGTACCTTCGCGACGCGGCCGGGCTGGACGGCGCCGGGCATCCAGCCCTATGCCACGCGGCGCCGAAAATCCGGCCCGCTGACCACACGCACCTCATCGCGGAGGTGGGCGGGGTTAGCGCGCTGAGGACGGAATGGGAAGCGTGGTGGGAGCAACTCCTGAAAGCGCATCCCGAGATGTCGCCGGAACTGGGTCCGCCCGGCTTCCGTGACTTCAGCAATTCCCCTGCCCTCCGGCGGGTACTCCAGGCGCATTTCGGAGCTGCGCTGTCCTGGGCCCGGGAACGCCGCGGCGAGTACCTGACGTTGGAAGCTGAACGTGAAGTCGCTGGGTCGGTGCAGCTGCTGCAGGACATGGTGGATGACAGGCTGCTCGAGGTGGGCCGGGCCGCCAGGGATTTCGCCCTGACCATCATTGAACTTCCACTTGCAGAACCCCGGGCCTGGTATCTGGAGCCGGACAAGATCGTGATGAGCTCTGACCTGCTGTCCCAGCCGGAGCTGTTCCGCAGCTTTGTGCAGCCCGTGGTGGATTTGCTGGTCTGAGTTCCGCCGGTCCACGCACTGCAACCGGTCCACGCACGGCAAGCGGACGGAGCTGACCGCTTAGCGCGCCGGCTCTTCGGCGACGGTGATCCTGACCTGCCCGGCCGGCATTTCGGCCGGCTGCCAGCCGTTGCGCTTCTGCCTGCTCCATTGGCGCCCGTCGACCTGGACTTCCGTGACGGAGAGGACCTTGGCGTTGGCAACCGCCCACTGGGCGACGGCCCACGCCTGGGCACCTTCGGTTTCCAGTACAAGGCTCCGGGCCTCCGTGGTGGCAGGAATTGCGCCAAAGTCGGCGGTCAGCCTGTCCTGCACGGAGGCCGGGTCGCCCGCCGCATCAGGGTCCCGCAGGGTGCAGTCGAGGCCCGCGGGGGTCTGCCCGGTCAGTGCGGAGGCGAAGGCACGGGCCATCGGCTCGTGCGCCGCGTAAGCGTCCGGGTAGGCCGATCGTTGGACGCGCTGCGCGGCGTCGGTGATGGCCAGCGTCTGGAAGCCCGGGATCTTCACCAAGGCATCATAGAAGGCGTTACTCGCATGGTAGGGGTCCATCACCTGATCCGTTGTGCCCCAGCCCTGCGAGGGGCGCTGCTGGAAGAGGCCACGCGAGTCCGGGCCGGCTTCGTCGCCGTGGCCGATGTTCCGGAGCTTGGACTCCTGCATTGCCGTGGCCAAGGCAATACTGGCCGCCCGGGCCGGGAGGCCCCGCCGGACGGCGACAGCCGCGATCAAGCTGGCATTGGCGGCCTGATCCGCGGCAAGATCATCGCTGCTGCCACCCAAAGCTGTGCAACGTTCGGTGATGAGGACTTCCGAGCGCTGCAGGAAGGTCACGGCCGTGTAGATCCCGCCGGCGACCAGCGCGAGGGTCAGCAGCAGCACAAGCCGACGGCGCAAGCTGCCTCTGCGTGCCACGAACTACTCCCTCAGGCCCTGCCGGGGCCGCGGTATTCTCCCGACGGTTTTATATTTGCGCACCCCGGCCTAGTTGGCGTGAAGCGCCTCGTTGAGTTCAACGGTCTGGCCCTTACGGGGGAGGACCTCAACCTCGCCAGTGGAGGAGTTGCGGCGGAACAGTAGGTTGGGCACACCCGAGAGCTCAACGGCCTTGACGATCCGGCTGGTGTCTTCGCCGTCGGCGTCTTTGGCGCCGACCACGCGGACGCGGGTGCCGGCCGTCACGTACAGGCCGGCCTCTACGACGGAGTCATCGCCGATGCTGATGCCCACGCCGGAATTGGCGCCCAGCAGTACGCGTTCGCCCAGCGAAATCTTTTCCTTGCCGCCGCCGGACAGGGTCCCCATGATCGAGGCGCCGCCGCCGACGTCGGACCCGTCACCGGCGACCACGCCGGCCGAAATACGGCCTTCGACCATCGAGCTGCCGAGCGTACCGGCGTTGAAGTTCACAAAGCCTTCGTGCATCACTGTGGTGCCTTCAGCCAGGTACGCACCGAGGCGGACGCGGTCGGCGTCGGCAATCCGCACGCCGGAGGGGACAACATAGTCGACCATGCGGGGGAACTTGTCCACGCCGTAGACGGTGACGGCGCCGCGCCTGCGCAGCCGGGCGCGGGTCAGTTCGAAGCCCTCAACGGCGGCCGGCCCGAAGTTGGTCCACACAACGTTGGGGAGCTTGCCGAAGATCCCGTCCAGGTTGATGCTGTTCGGCCTGACCAGGCGATGGGAGAGCAGATGCAGGCGCAAGTAGGCGTCGGCGGTATCGGCGGGCGCTTCGTCAAGGTGGATCTGGACGAACACGACCTTCTGCTCGGTGCCGCGGTCGGCGTCAGCGCCGGTCGAGGCGATCTCAAGCAGCGCCTGGTCCGCGTTGGCTACATCCCGGAGGCTCTCCGTCGCAGTCCCCAGGGCCGGGGCCGGGAACCAGACATCCAGCACGGTGGCTGCACCGTTGCCGGTCGCGATCGTGGCAACGCCGTATCCGTAGGCGGAGCGGGCGTCGGCGGGCACGGCGGAAGAAGCGGTTTCAGTCATGTTCCCAGTGTATCGACGGCGGCTGCGGTGGCCGAAACCGGCACCTTCCACATGACCGGGTGGTTGACGCTGACGGGATTACCCGCAACGCCGCACACGCGGGACGGTCAGGGAGGCCAGCGGATAAAGTGGGACGGTGACTGCCCCGGACTCGAACACGCACCCAAACGCCCGCACCCACGCTGCCGCCCGCCTGGACCTGCACCAGGACGTTGCCCTGCTGACAGCGCAGCTGATCGACATTTACAGTGTTTCCGGCGCTGAGGGGGAACTGGCCGACGCGGTGGAGCATGCCCTGCGTGCCATCACCGGGCTGGACGTGGTCCGCGACGGTGACGCAATCATTGCCCGGACCAAGCTGGGCCGGGCCGAACGGGTTATCCTGGCCGGGCACCTGGACACGGTGCCGCTGCCCACGACGGACGGCTCCCTTGGTACCGTACCGTCCTACTGGCCCTCGGGCGCGCCCGGAGAGGGGATTCTCTACGGGCGCGGCGCCACCGATATGAAGGGCGGCGTCGCGGTTCAGCTGGCCCTCGCGGCAGGGCTGTTCGACGCCGGCGCGGAGCCGGACAAGGACGTGACGTTCGTCTTCTACGACCACGAAGAGGTTGAGGCCGTCAAGAGCGGACTGGGCCGCTTGGTCCGTAACCACGGCGGCCTGCTGGACGGGGACTTCGCGATCCTGCTGGAACCCACGGACGGGACCGTCGAGGGCGGGTGCAACGGCACGAGCCGCTTCGAGGTGACCACCGTTGGCGAAGCGGCGCATTCGGCCCGCGCCTGGATGGGCAGCAATGCAATCCACGCAGCCGCGCCGATCCTTGCCCGGCTCGCCGAGTATCAACCCCGCACCATCAACGTGGACGGGCTGGACTACCGCGAGAGCCTCAACGCGGTGAAAATCAACGGCGGAACCGCCGGCAACGTCATCCCGGACCGCTGCGTTGTCGAAATCAACTATCGCTTCGCCCCGGACAAATCCCCGGACGACGCCGAACAGCACGTCAGGGAGCTGCTGGCGGGATTCGACGTCGTTCGCACCGACGCTGCAGCGGGCGCCCGGCCCGGGCTGAACCACGCGGCCGCCGCGTCCTTCGTGGCCGCCGTGGGTGGAGAGCCGAAACCAAAATACGGCTGGACCGACGTCGCCCGCTTCAGTGAGTTGGGCATCCCCGCGGTGAACTTCGGCCCGGGGACGCTTTGCTGGCGCACAAGGACAACGAGCACGTCGAGGCCGATGCGATCCGCGAATGCCTGCGTGCGCTGCAGAGCTGGCTCGCCGGCTAGCACCGCCAAACAACGAAAAGGTCCGGAACCCTGGTTCCGGACCTTTTTCGTGCTGCGAGCGAACTATTTGGCGTCGACGGCTACCGGGCCTTGGCCATACCGCCGGCCGCTTTTTTCGAGCCACGGCGTTCGATCCAGATGGCCAACCGGGACACTGCCAGGTTGATCAGGATGTAGATCGCCGCGGCCACAAAGAAGATGGGGAAGAGGAACTGCGGGCCGAGGAAGTCCGCCATGACCTGCACGGCGCGCAGGAGCTCACCGTACGCCACGATGTAACCCAACGAGGTGTCCTTGAGGAGCACAACAAGCTGGGCTACAAGTGAGGGCAGCATCCGGCGGATCGCCTGCGGCAATTCAATGAACATGCGGGATTGGAAGCTGGTCAGGCCAATGGCCAGGCCTGCTTCACGCTGGCCCTTAGGCAGCGACTGGACGCCGGCGCGGATGATCTCCGCGAAGATCGCAGCGTTGTAGAGCACGAGCCCTGCAACGACAGCCACGTAGGAACTGGTCCCGAACACCAGCAGTACAAAGAACATCATTAGCACCACGGGCATGCCGCGCAGGAATTCCAGGACAACCCGGATCGGAATCCGGATCGCCGGTACCAAAGAAATCCGCAACAGGCTAATGACCAGGCCCAGCGGGAAGGCAATGACGGCAGCTACGGCCGCTGCGGTCAGGGTGGCGCCAAGCCCATCGCCAATGAGTTTCCAGACGTCGGGATTGCCGAAGATTTCCCAGCGGCGCGCCTCGAAGATCCCCTGCGAAGCGAGGGTGACGATTGCCAAGGCCAGCAGCCCCGCGATCAGGAGCGCACCGATGACAGAAGCGATCAAAGAGATGCGGCGGGCCTTGGGCCCGGGGACGTCGTAGAGAACGGAAGTCATCGGGCGATCGCCACCTTTCGTTCAACGCGGGCGGCAAAGATGCCGAGCGGGATAGTGATCAGGAGGTAGAAGAAAGCGACTCCGGCAAGGACCCAAAGAACCTTGTCACCGTTGGCGTTCGCCAGTTGCTTGCCCTCGCCGAAGAGTTCAAGGACAAAAAAGGCGCCGGCAACCGAGGAGTTCTTCACGAGGGCGATCAGGATGTTGATCATCGGTGGAATCACGGTGCGCAGGGCCTGCGGCAGGACAATGTGGGAGAGTACCTGGCCGAAACCCATACCGATACTGCGTGCCGCTTCAGCTTGGCCGACTGGAACGCTGTTTACACCGGACCGGACGGCCTCGGCGATAAAAGCAGAGGTGTAAGCGCTCAGGGCGATGATCGCGGCAACTTCGAACTGCTGGAACGTCACACCCAACCGCGGCAGCACAATGGCGGCGAAAAAGAAGGCAATGGTCAGGGGGGTATTGCGGACAATTTCGACATAGAACATGCTGAACCCCCGCAACGCCGCCACGGGGGAGACGCGGGCTGCTGCCAGCAGGGTACCGACGATCAAGGAGATAATGCCGGAAACGACGGCAAGAAAAAGGGTTCTGAGAAATCCGTCCCAATACGCCGGGAGGTTTTCAATGATGACGTCCATAGGGTCCTTCAGCTGCGTTGAGGGGGCCAGGCGGAAGACGGAAATGGCGGCGGCCCGTGCCGGTCAAGGCACTGGCCGCCGCCACACCGGCTAGTAGCGGTTGATGGCGGGGAGTTCCGGGACGGTCTTGATGACCTTGCCCGCGGTACCTTCCCAAGCCTTCTTGTAGGTGTCGTCCTTGGCAAACGCTTCGAGCTGGTCGTTGATCCAGCCGCGGAAGGCGGTGTCGCCCTTTTTCAGGCCGATGCCGTAAGGCTCCTTGGTGAACGTCTGGTCAGAAGCCAGCTTGAAGGCCTCCGGCTCCTTGTCGACAAATCCGGCGAGGATCACGTTGTCGGTGGTGATGGCTTCAACCTGCTTGTTGCGCAGCGGCTCAAGGCAGGCGGAGTAGGTTGCTGCCGGGACAAGCTCAGCTCCGTACTTCTCCACGATGGTGCCGGCCGGTGTTGAGCCGGTCACGGAGCAAACCTTCTTGCCCTTGACGTCCTCGGGCTTGGTGATGGAGGTGTTGTCCTTGTTCACCATCAGGGCCTGGCCGGCTTCGTAGTACGGTCCGGCGAAGTCGACCTCGTTTTTACGCTTGTCGCTGATCGTGTAGGTAGCGACGATGATGTCGACCTTGCCCTGCTTGATGAATTCCTCGCGGTTGGCAGAAACTGTTTCCACCCACTCGATCTTATCGGCGGGGATGCCCAGCTTGCCGGCGATGGCCTTGCCGATTTCGACGTCGAAGCCCACCGGCTTGCCGTCCAGGCCCTTCTGGCCGAAGAGCGGCTGGTCAAACTTGGTGCCAATGGTGATCTTGCCCGCCGAGGAGAGCTTCGCCATGGTGGTGTCGGCTGCAAAGCTCGGCTTCTCGGCGACCGGCGGGGCGCTGGTGGTGGTGCTGCTGCTGCCGCCGCAAGCGCTCAGGCCGAGGGCTACTGCAGCGGATGCTGCGATCAACAGGGATTTCCTACGGGTCAAAAATGCCTTCATGGCATTCCTTTCATTGGAGGGCCATTGGTGGACGGCCAGGATGCGAATCGTATGGTCGGCTAATGGGTCAACAGCTTGGACAGGAAGTCCTTGGCGCGGTCGGTTTTGGGATTGGTGAAGAACTCCTCAGGCGTGGCGTCCTCGATGATTTCACCGTCGGCCATAAACACCACGCGGTCCGCTGCCTTGCGGGCGAATCCCATCTCGTGCGTTACCACGATCATGGTCATGCCGTCCTTCGCCAACTGGACCATCACGTCGAGGACTTCGTTGATCATTTCCGGGTCAAGGGCCGAGGTGGGCTCATCAAAGAGCATAACCTTGGGCTTCATGGCCAGGGCCCGGGCGATCGCGACGCGCTGCTGCTGTCCGCCGGAAAGCTGGGCGGGGAGTTTTGGGGCCTGATGTCCGACGCCGACGCGCTCCAGCAGCGTCATGGCTTCCTTGTCGGCCTGCGCCTTGGACTCGCCCTTGACCTTAATCGGCCCGAGCGTGACGTTTTCCAGGATCGTTTTGTGCGCGAAGAGGTTGAAGGACTGGAACACCATTCCGACGTCGGCCCGCAGCTTGGCGAGGTCTTTGCCCTCGGCCGGCAGTTCCTTCCCGTCAATGGTGATGACGCCGTCGTCGATCGTTTCGAGGCGGTTAATGGCACGGCAGAGCGTGGACTTGCCGGATCCCGACGGTCCGATGACAACAACAACCTCGCCCTTGCGGACGTTCAGGTTGATGTCCTTCAGCACGTGCAACTGGCCGTAGTGCTTATTGACGGCATTCAGGGAGACGAGAGCATCGCCGGGCACTTGAGTAGTCATAAGAAGAATCTAGCGAACATCGGCGGCATATGACCGCAATCACTCCCACTTCCTACGGATCGTAATTGAAGAGATACCTGCAGGTCAGAGACTCTGGGGCAACCTCGGGTAACCTCCGGCGCTGTGCTGCGGACCGGCACTGCGCGCCGCGGTGTCCCCGCGGGGCTGAGCCGGTGGGCCGGGGCATCCGCGCTACCCTGTGGGCATGAGTACAGATTCGCAGCAGCACGATCAGCCGGCCGGCGCCGCAACGACAGCCGAGAACACACCCGGCGCAGGCGCCGGACAGCCGCCAGCCAGCGCCGGAGACGCGCCGCCGGCCGCCGGGATCCGGCATAAGGGTCCGCTGGAATTGCGGCGTAAAGCTGCCAAAGTCACGATGTCCGACAGCACGCTGCTGGATACGAAGGGTCCCGGCCAGTTCGTCCACACCGACCCGTGGCGTGTCCTCAGGATCCAAAGCGAGTTTGTCGAAGGGTTCGGTGCACTGGCGGACCTGGGCCCGGCGGTGAGCGTATTCGGCTCGGCCCGGACCGTACCCGGCAGCACTAACTACGAGCTCGCCGTCGAAGTGGGACGTCAGCTGGCAGAAGCCGGGTTGGCGGTGATCACCGGCGGCGGCCCCGGTTCGATGGAGGCAGCCAATAAGGGCGCCGTGCAGGGCAACGGGGTGTCTGTGGGGCTCGGCATCGAACTGCCCTTCGAGCAGGGGATGAACCAGTGGGTGGACCTGGGTATCAACTTCCGTTACTTCTTCGCCCGCAAAACCATGTTCGTGAAGTACGCCCAGGGGTTCATTGTGCTCCCGGGCGGCCTCGGGACACTTGATGAACTCTTCGAGGCTATGGTCCTCGTCCAGACCCGGAAGGTCACCTCCTTCCCGATTGTCCTGATCGGCTCAGCCTTCTGGGCGCCGCTGCTGGCGTGGATTCAAAACACACTGGTCTCCGAGGGAATGATGTCAGCGGAGGATCTGGACCTGCTGCAGGTCGTGGACGACCCGGCGCTCGCGGTTGCGCTTGTTGTGGAGGCGCCGCGCGGCACCGGAATCCCAACGGGACCCGTTCCTCCAGCGGAACAGTAAACGGCTCCGGCCCAGCAACAGCCGGCGGCAAACGCGGCTGACCGCCCGCCCGCCGGAGGAGCGCCCGTCTGGCACGATGGGGGAGTGAGTTTTTTCCTGGTCCTTCTTGCGGTCGCGCTGACCGGCGCCGCGTTCCTCCTTGGCACCGGCAATGCGTCGAAGATCTTCCGCGGCCGCCGGGGCGCAGACTCCGGCGAGCTGCACGCCCTCGATGACGGCTTCGACCAGCCGGTTGCCAACCTTCCGCCGGTGCTGCTTCCGGCCCAGGCCGTGCCGTCCGACGTCGACCGCCTGCGTTTTGCTGTGGCCCTTCGCGGTTACCGGATGGACCAGGTGGACGAGGTGCTCGATGAGTTGCGGGACCAGCTCGCCGCCAAAGACGGCACCATCGCGGATCTTGGCGCTGAACTCGCACGCCGTCGGCGGGAACCGTGAGAAGTGAACCGCCGCAGGCCCGGGCGCCGGCGGCCGAGCATGTTCCGGCCAGGCGGGGTGTAGCCGGGCTGGCTGCCCGGCTGGCGGGCCAGGTGGCGGGCTGGCCATGGTGGGTCCAAGTGGCCGGGCTCTACGCCGCCGCCCGGTTCATCAGTGCCTGCATTTTTATGGCCGCCGCCCTGCACCAGGGCCCCAATCCTTGGTTCCCGGCGAAGCCGGACTATTGGTCGTTCGTAAATATCTGGGACGCCCGCTGGTATGGCGAAGCACTCCAAAACGGCTACCCGGACGTCTTGCCGACTGACGGTGCCGGAAACGTTCAGGAGAACGCGTGGGCGTTCTACGCGCTCTTTCCCACGCTGGGCAGGGTGGTCGCCGGGCTGACCGGAATGACCCCCGCGTTCGCCCTGACGCTTATTGCCATGCTGTGCGGGCTGGGTGCGGCACTTGTCATCTACCGGCTCTTCCGGCTCCGGGCCACACCCGGCGCCGCGCTGTGGGGAACGGTGTTGGTTTCCACCTTCCCGGTGTCGCCGGTGCTGCAAGTGCCCTACGCCGAGTCGCTGAACCTGCTGTTGCTGTCCACCGCCCTGCTGCTGGTGATGGAGCGCCGCTACCTGTGGGCCATGCCGGCCGTTGTACTGATGTGCCTGTCCCGGCCCACCGGGGTGCCGTTCGCCGCGATGCTGGGGATGCTGTTCCTCCTCCGGGTGTGGCAGGGCCACCCCGCACCCGCCGGCCGGCCCTCGGGGATAGTCCCGGGACCGGCGCCGCGGCGCGGTCCCTGGCGGCCACCCACAGCAGGACCGAACTCTGGTCGCTCGGCGGGCTGACGGCGGTCAGCGGAATCGGCGCTCTCGCCTGGCCTGCAATCGCCTGGTACGTTACCGGCGACCTGCAGGCCTATACAAAAACTGAAACCGTTTGGCGCGGCGAGGAACTGGTGCCGCTAAAACCCTGGTTCGACACCGGAATTCTGCTCTTCGGCCCGGTTATCGGGGTGCTGGCGCCTTTCGCTTTCGTTGCGCTGTTCGCGGCGGCCATGATGTCCCGCCCCGTGCGTGCGCTGGGCGCTGAACTGCGGCTGTGGTGTGTCTGTTACCTGGGCTACCTGCTGGTCTTCCTGCACCCCCAGACCAGTACGTTCCGGATGCTGCTGCCGCTCTTCCCGCTGGCCCTCAGCGCAGCCTTCATCTCCCGGTCCCGCGCGTACCGCGGCACCCTGGTGATCATGTTCCTGCTGCTGCAGGTGGTCTGGATCGTGTGGCTGTGGGCCTGGGCGCCACTGCCCGGCGGAGGGGACTATCCGCCGTGACGCGGAGCACCTTTGGGCGCAGCCGGCCCGGTGCGGCGCGGCGCGTCGGAAAGTCCAGCGATTAGCTACAGCCGCGTTGTTACGCGATAATAGCTGGTAAGCAAGGACAAGAAGCAAACTGAGTATGTGGCCCTGGTGGTACCCATCACGGCCGCCGGGCAGCTTGATTGACTAAGCGGACGCAGCCCGGCCGGGCTGGTATGTCACTGGACTAATGGAGGGGATATTCCTTATGGCGGCAATGAAACCACGCACCGGCGACGGCCCGATGGAAGTTACCAAAGAAGGACGAAGCTTGATCATGCGTGTGCCGCTCGAAGGTGGCGGACGGCTCGTGGTCGAACTCAACTCCGCTGAAGCTGCCAATTTGAAGGAATGCCTCGTCGGCGTTACCGAATAGCTTCGCTGAATGCTCTGACAACGGGCGGGGTCCGCAGCCGGGTGGCTGCGGACCCCGCCCGTTGTTGTGGTGCGGGACCTGCCGGCCGCGTAACCGTGGAGCTGCCCTGCTACTTCTTGACTGCGACCAGCAGACCGTCGCCGGTCGGGAGCATGGCTGAGGCGAGGCGGTCGTCCTCACGGATGGACTTGCCCACCTGGCGGAGGATCACGGTGGTGGCATCCCGCGCGGCAGGGTTGGCGACACGGTCCTTGTCCAGCGCATCGTTGACGATCAGCAATCCGCCGGACTTGAGCAGCCGGACTGCCTGTTCCACATAGCCGGGGTAGTTGGGTTTGTCGGCGTCAATAAAGACCAGGTCGTAGGCGCCGTCGGTCAGCCGGGGGAGGACGTCGCGGGCGCGGCCGGAGATGGTCCGTGTCCGGTTAGCCGGGCTGCCGGCCTCCTGGAACGCCTCCCGCGCGGCCTTGAGGTGTTCGACGTCGACGTCGATGGTGGTCAGGACAGCGTGCGGACCCAGCCCGCGCAGGATGCAGACTCCGGAGACCCCTGCGCCGGTGCCGATTTCGACGGCGGTCTGGGCCTTGGAAGCGGCAGCCAGGACGGTCAGGACGGCACCCACGCCGGGGCCGACCGGGGTGACCCCCAATTCGAAGGACCGTTCGCGCGCGTGCAACAGGACCTCATCCTCGGCAGGCAGATCTTCTGCGTAGGACCAGCTCGTAGACTTATCGGCGCTCATGGATTCGCTTTCTGGGCGGCAGGGGATTGTTCCCTCCAGCGTACTGGGTCAGGGAGGACCCGGCAGGCAGGCGCCACCGCTGGCGCGGTCACAGTGCACTCGCCGCCGTGGGCACGGCCGGCCGGCGCGGGCCGCCGGTTCTGCCGAGGGCGGAAGGGTGGCCGCCGTCAGGAAATTCCCAGAAAATTTTGAAAAGATGGATATCCGCTCATCCGCGTGGTGATCGGCGCCGAATCAAGGATGCCGGAGCTTGCAGCCGCAAGCACCGTCCACGGCGTAAGCACCATCCACGAGGGGAGCGGACAATGTCGGTAGTGGCAGCTGTCCCTGTAGCTGAAGAGTCCCAGGCCGCGGCGGAGGCCGTATGGGTCCGGCCCACCTGGGAGGAAGTGGTGACCAACCACTCAGCCAAGGTGTACCGGCTCGCGTATCGTCTCACCGGCAACAAGTACGACGCCGAGGACCTTACCCAGGAAGTATTTGTCCGGGTCTTCCGTTCGCTGGAGAACTTCAAACCGGGCACCCTGGACGGTTGGCTGCACCGGATCACCACGAACCTGTTCCTGGACCAGGCGCGGCGCAAAAGCCGGATCCGCTTCGACGCGCTGGCTGACGACGCAGAATCCCGCCTGCCCGGCCGCGAGCCCGGCCCGGAACAGAGCTTTGAATTCAACAACCTGGACGTCGACGTGCAGGCGGCCCTGGAGGAACTCCCGCCGGACTTCCGTGCCGCCGTCGTCCTCTGCGACCTTGAGGGGCTCTCCTATGACGAGGTCGCCGTCGCTTTGGGCATCAAGCTCGGTACCGTCCGCTCCCGGATTCACCGCGGGCGCACCATGCTCCGGGAGAAGCTGGCCCACCGTGACCCGAGGCCGCCGCAGTCCGCCAAGGCGTCGCTGAAGCCGCGACTGAAGATGCCGCGCATTGCCGGCCTCCTCTGAACCAGGCGATGCGTCTGCTCCAGCGACTGCTTCGCTTTCCCCACAAGCGTCGGAGCCGGCACCGGGACCCATGCCCGGACTGCCAGCTGCAGAAGCGCCGCGAACGGCAGTACCTGGAGCGGCTGCGCGGAGCGGACGTGCCCGTGGCCAGCAGCGACCTCACTGCACGACTGCTGGCGCGCACCGCGGAACTCGCCAGCGCTGAGCAGCCGGACCGCCGCCCGCCGTCAACGGTCCTTGGAAGCCGCCCCGTGCTGCGTGCCTCGGCGATAGCGGCCGGCAGTGCTGCGGCCGCCGCGGCCCTGCTCGGCGGATCGGCCTATCTGATGGGCGCCGACCCCGCCCAGCGGCCCGGCGTCGCGCCCGCCACAGCGTTTTTCCAGCAGGATCCTGCTGGTTTCGGGGCCGATGCCATGGACGGACTGTCCGGCGCGCCAGCAGGCTGGAGCCTCACCGGCGAACCCGATTTCACTCCGGCCGGCTCGCTAAGCACGGCCCAGCTGACCATGTTGCGCTCCGAGGGGTGGTCCTGCCCCGTGCTCCGTGAACTCGGCTACCACCTGATCTGGGCCAGGGGCCGGGTCCTGACCGGCGGCGACGTTGTGGAGCTGCGCCTCACGGACGGCCGGCATTTCACCACAATCCTCGAACAACACGGTGCTCCGGACCGGCAGCGCGGCCCGGCAGGGCAGTCCGGCTTTCCTGAAACCGCCCCGCCACTGAACCCGCTCACGGGCCACCCGGCACCACTGGACGGCTTCACCTCAGCGGTGCTGCCTCCGGGGAACGCCGCAGCGGGCGCGGAGCCAGGGGTTGGCGCGAGCCAAGGCAGCCTCTGGGTGAATCATGCCGCGCCCTTCGCTGCCATCTACAAGGCGGACCAAACTACCTTCACCTACGTCTCGGACCAGCCCGCGGAGCGGACAGGCGAGGCCGTGACCGCACTGGTCCAGGCCCGTACCTTGGCACTCGGAACGGCCGCCGGCCAGGGCCAGGAACCGCAGGGAACGATCCACGGCCCTGCGACGGCGGACGGCAGCGGTCCGGATTCCGGGCCCGGGCACGATTTCAGCAGCCGGATGGAACGTGGCATGGGCAGGATTCTGGAGTTGCTGGCACCGTGACGTGCGGATTTGGTGGGGTCACGCGCCGGGTATTCCGGCCGAATCGTCGCGGCCCCGCGTGAGAGGGTAATCTTCGTACAATGCTTGGAATCAATGGACCGGAGTTCCTCCTTCTGCTGATCATCGGCCTTCTGGTGATTGGCCCCAGCAGGCTGCCCGAATACACCCAGAAACTTGCCAACATCGTTAAGGAAGTCCGGCGGATGGCGTCGGGGGCCAGAGAGCAGATCAAGGACGAAGTCGGCATCGACATCGACGACGTTGACTGGAAGAAATACGATCCCCGGCAGTACGATCCGCGCCGGATCATCAAAGAGGCGCTGCTTGACGATGACACCAAGCCGGTCAGCGGCGGCGCCCCTGCGGCGGCAGTAGCCACAGCTGCGGCAGCTGCGTCGGTTACCCGGCCGGATCGAACTGTCGAGCGGCTCCCGGACGGCGAGCAGGCGCCATTCGACTCGGAGGCTACTTAACTGGCTGCAGGCCCAGCGACCTTCCGTTGAGCCCGCGCGGGATGGCACCGATTCTGCCGGCAATGTCCAGCAGCGCCGCGGCGGCGGGAGTTTCGGGCCGGCCCAGCACCAGCGGAACACCGGTGTCGCCCCCCTCCCGCAAGAGAATGTCCAGCGGAATCTGTCCCAGCAGTGGAACATCACTTCCCACAGTCGCTGAGAGCCGCTCGGCCAGCATGGCCCCGCCGCCACTGCCGAACAGCTCCATCCGGCCGCCGTCGGGCATTTCAAGGTAGGACATGTTCTCCACAACACCGGCGACGACTTGGCCGGTCTGGGTCGCGAGGGCACCCGCCCGCTCTGCCACATCCGCAGCAGCGGCCTGGGGAGTGGTCACCACGAGGATCTGGGCTTGGGGCAGCAGCTGGGCCACGGAGATGGCGATGTCACCGGTGCCGGGCGGAAGGTCCAGGAACAAGGCGTCGAGATCGCCGAAGTAGACGTCGGTGAGGAACTGCTCCAGCGCACGGTGCAGCATGGGCCCGCGCCAGGCGACCGGCTGGTTGGCGGTGACGAACATACCGATCGAGATGACTTTGACCCCGTAGGCTACCGGCGGCAGGATCATGTCATCGACCCGGGTGGGGGACTGGGTGATGCCCATCAACGCCGGGACGGAGAAACCGTAGACGTCCGCATCGACGATCCCCACCCGCAGGCCCCGCGCCGCGAGGGCGCAGGCGAGGTTTACCGTCACCGAGGACTTGCCGACGCCGCCCTTGCCGCTCGCGACGGCGTATACCTTGGTCAACGATCCGGGGTCGTTGAACGGGATGCCGCGCTGGCCGCCGGCACCGCGGAGCTGGTCCTTGAGGGCGTCGCGCTGTTCCTGGGTCATGACTTTCAGCTCGACCTCGACGCCGGTGACGCCCGGCACGGCGGACACCGCCGACTCGCAATCGGCGGTGATTGTTCCGCGCAGCGGGCAGCCGGCAATGGTCAGGAGCACCGCGACCCGTACCTGCCCGGCCGCGGAAATCTCCACCGCTTCCACCATGCCCAGTTCAGTGATCGGACGGCGGAGCTCGGGATCGATGACGGTGGCGAGTGCGGCCTGCACTGCCCCGGCCAGCGGGGGAGTCCGGGACGGTGCCGGGGGTGGTGCTGTCCTGGCTGAAATTCATGCGGTAGGTGCTCAGTTCTCGGGGAGTACGGGGGCGCAGGCGCGCCGGCATGGTCCGCACCGGCGTTGTTCTGCTGTTCGGCCAAGGCGCCGGACTTCTTATTTGCCCTGGGTTTGCTCTCGGACCGGACCCGGGGGATCTGCTGGGTGCGGGGACTGCGCTGTTTGTCGCGGCGTTCCTTCAGTTTTTCCTTGACCTTGTCCCGCGGCGACTCGTGAACACCGGCGGACGGATCGTGGGTGCGCAGTTCCTCCTGTGCTTCCAGCATGTCCTCCAGCAGGCTCCGCAGCTCGGCCCGGACGTAATCGCGGGTGGCGACTTCGCGCAGGGCGATCCGCAGCGAAGCGAGTTCCCGGGTCAGGTATTCGGTGTCGGAGAGGTTCCGCTCTGCCCGCTGGCGGTCCTGCTGCAGGGAGACGCGGTCACGGTCGTCCTGCCTGTTCTGGGCCAGCAGCAACAGTGGCGCGGCGTAGGAGGCCTGCAGCGAAAGCATTAGGGTCAGCAGGGTATACCCGAGGGCCCTGGAGTCGAACTGCCATTCGGAGGGGGCGAAAGTGTTCCATCCCAGCCAGATGACGACGAACACCGTCATGTAGACCAGGAACTGCGGGGTGCCCATAAAGCGGGCGAACCCTTCAGTGGTCTGGCCAAAGGCGTCCGGGTTGGGGGAGAACTTCGGCAGGATCCGCTGGCGGCCGCTCAGGGGCGTATCGAGGCCGCCCCTGTCGGCCTTGGTGCCCGGCCGTGCCTGGGGGTTCCGTGCTGCGCTGATATCAGCCAATGCGGCCTCCAAGCTTCCTTATCGGGACATCGTCCTCGTGGGCGCGCCAGTCATCGGGCAGCAGATGATCCAGCACATCGTCAACAGTCACCGCCCCTACAAGCCGACCGTCGCTATTAACAACGGGGAGCGAGTTGAGGTTGTAGGTCGCCAGCGTCCGGGCCACCTCGCTGATGTGCGCGAGGTCCGAGACCGGTTCCAGGGTCTTGTCCACGAGGTTGCCCAGCGGTTCGGGCGGTGGAAAGCGGAGCAGCTGCTGGATATGGACGACGCCCAGGAAACGGCCCGTAGGCGTTTCCAACGGGGGCCGGGCAATAAAGATCGACGACGCCAGGGCGGGTGAGAGCTCTTCGCGGCGCACATGGGCGAGGGCTTCCGCGACGGTGGCTTCGGGAGGCAGGATGACCGGGACCGGGGTCATCAGCCCGCCGGCGGTGTCCTCGTCGTATTCAAGCAGCCGCCGGACGTCTTCTGCGCCTTCGGGTTCCATCAGTTGCAGCAGTTCTTCGGCCTGGGCGCTGGGGAGCTCCGCGAGGAGGTCGGCGGCGTCGTCCGGGTCCATTTCCTCCAGCACGTCTGCCGCGCGGTTCACGTCAAGAGCGGAGAGGATCTCGACCTGATCGCCTTCGCGCATCTCCTGGAGGACGTCGGCCAACCGTTCGTCCTGGAGTTCGCTGGCGACCTCGAAGCGGCGCTTGTCGCTCATTTCCTGGAGCGCCTCGGCAAAGTCGGCAGGCTTGAGGTCCTCGTGGGTCGCGACGAACTGGGTTGCTGCCTGCGGTTCGGTGTGGGCGCCCTGCTGCGCGTCGGCCCAGTCGATAATCATGGTCTCGTTGCGGCGGAGCCGGCTCAGCGGGGAGAGGGAATGCCCGCGGCGGACAAAAAGCTTGCTGACGAACCAGTCGCCGGAGCGGTGCTTGTCCATCGCGATGTCCTCGATTGTGGCATCTCCGCTGCCGTCGGCGAGGGTCACCCGGCGGTCGAACATTTCGGCTACGACGAGGGTTTCGGCTCCGCGCTGTTCGAAACGGCGCAGGTTTACCAGTCCGGTGCAGATGACCTGGGTCTGGTCGATCGAGGTGATCCGAGTCATCGGCACAAAGACGCGCTTCTTGCCCGGCACCTCAACGACGATGCCCACAACGTGCGGCGCGCCCCGGGAACCTCGGGAGAGCACCACAACGTCACGCAGCCTGCCCAGGCGGTCGCCCAGCGGGTCAAAGACGTCGAGTCCGAGGAGGCGGGCAACAAACACCCGCGAAAGATTTGTGCTCACCTGTACAGGCTACCGAGTCCGCTCTCTTTTAGCTGAATTTACAGCCGGTGCCCAGCCGGATAGGTAAGAATGGTCCTATGTCAAACATTTTTGGTGCTCCCAGGGCCGGCGCTCGCACCGGCCCGGACGAGGCCCGCAGTGTCCCCAAGGGGGACACCGTTGGTTCCTACAACTCCTACCTGGATGCCCAGAAGGCGGTGGACTACCTCGCTGACCAGCAGTTTCCGGTGCAGATGGTCTCGATCGTCGGCAACGATTTGAAGATGGTGGAACGGGTCACCGGCAGATTGACGTACCCCCGGGTGGCGCTCTCCGGTGCGCTGAGCGGCATGTGGTTCGGCCTGTTCGTCGGCATTATGCTCTCGTTCTTTTCCACGACCGACGGTGCGTTCTCGATTATGACGTCGGTGCTGATGGGTGCGGCATTCTTTATGCTCTTCGGCATCGTCACCTACGCCATGCAGCGGGGCAAACGGGATTTCACCTCCACCAGCCAGGTCGTGGCGACCAACTACGACGTTGTGGTTTCATTCGAGGCGGCGAACGATGCGCGCCGGCTGCTCCACCAGCTTCCGATGACGCAGCAAGACGCCGCCCGGCCCGCCGGCGCGGCCGGCTACTCCCAGCCTGAGCACCAGCACCAGCCGCACCAGCAACCGGGCCGGCAGCAGGGGCCCGGGCCGCAGCGGCCCGCTGGCTGGAGCGACCCCTACGGCCAGCGGACCCCCGAAGCAGGCGGCGACCCGCGCGAGCAGCCCGGCAACCAACCGGCCGCCGGCCAGCAGTCCGATCCGTCCCAGCAGGGAGCCGGCATCGCCTCCGGCAACCCGGCAGGGGAAGAGGAACCTGTCAAGGCTGCCGGGTTCGCGTATCCGGACCTGCCGGACGGCCGCCCGCAGTACGGCGTCCGCGTCGACGACGCGCCCAAGCAGGAGCCCGGTGGCGGCGGCCCGCAACACTGACCCGCAGTGCAGAAGGCCTCCGCCCCGAGATGATCCGGGGGAGGCCTTCTGCGTGTCACCGGCGGTTACTGACCGCCGGCGGCGAACTACGCCGTCTGGCCGTCCGCTTCCTGGTAGATGCCAGCCATCCAGGACTCAACGTCGTCGGCCTTGCGGGGCAATGCCGCGCTGAGGTTGACCGGACCATCGGCGGTCATCAGGATGTCGTCCTCAATCCGGATACCGATTCCGCGGTACTCCTCGGGAATGGCCAGATCCTCGTCCTTGAAGTACAGCCCGGGTTCGATCGTGAAGACCATGCCGGCGGTGAGGACGCCGTCGAGGTACAGCTCCCGCTTGGCCTGGGCACAGTCGTGCACGTCGAGGCCCAAGTGGTGGCTGGTGCCATGCGGCATCCAGCGGCGGTGCTGCTGGCCTTCCGGGCTGATGGCTTCCTCGACCGAAACCGGCAGCAGGCCCCAATCGGCCAGCCGTTCGGCCAGCACGGTGGTGGCGGCAGTGTGGATGTCGCGGAACTTGGTGCCGGGCTGCGCGGCAGCGAAGCCCGCGTCGGCGGCGTCCAGAACGGCCTCGTAGACCTTGCGCTGGACCTCGGAGAACGTGCCGTTGGCCGGCAGGGTGCGGGTGATGTCGGCGGTGTAGAGCGAATCCGCTTCGACTCCGGCGTCGAGCAGTAAGAGTTCGCCTGCCGTGACCTTGCCGGTATTCCGGGTCCAGTGCAGCACTGTGGCGTTGTTGCCTGAGGCCGCAATGGTGTCGTAGCCGAGTTCGTTGCCTTCTTCCCTCGCCCGGGCAAAGAAAGCGCCTTCAACGACCCGCTCGCCGCGCTGGTGGGTCAGGGCACGCGGCAACGACTTGACCACCTCGGTGAATCCCTGCACGGTGGCCGCGACGGCGGTCTGCATCTGGCCGATTTCCCATTCGTCCTTAAGCAGGCGCAATTCGGAGAGCGCCTCGGTGAGTTTCTCATCGAGGGCGTCAAGGGCGCCCAGATCCAGGTTGTCCGGGTCCTTGGCCGTGTTGTAGCGGGCAGTGTCCACCAGGGCGTCGACGTTTTCGTCCGCCTTCCGGACCAGCCGGATGGAGATCCCGCCGATTTCGGGGCGCCCACGTTTTTGGTGATGCCCACTTCGAGTTCGCTGATCTCAGCGGTCTCCAGGCCAAGGCGGGCCTTGAACTCAGCCAGGGTGGGACGGGTACCGATCCAGAATTCGCCGGACCGGGAATCGGCGTAGAACTGCTCGGTGTCGCGGCCGGCCAGCGGACGCAAATACAGAGTCGCGAGGTGGTGGCCGCCGTCGTCGCCCTTGCCTGCCTCCACGGGTTCGAGGATCAACACGGCATCGGGTTCGTGGTCCAGCCCCAGGCCCGTGAGGTGCGCGAAGGCCGAGTGCGGGCGGAACCGGTAGTCGCAGTCGTTCGAGCGGACCTTCAGCGGTCCGGCGGGGATGACCAGGCGTTCGCCTTTGAACTGCTCGGAAATGGCGCGCCGGCGGGCGGCTGCATGGTTGGCGACGGCATCGCGTTCCGGGAGCTGCTCCCGGGACGGTGCCCAGTTGCTGGCCATAAACGCTTTGAAAGCATCGGAACTGGGCCGCTGTGAGCGGTTGTTGACGCGCTCGTCGAGGGGCTGGGAAGCGGAGACTTGGGTGTTATCTGCATCGTTCACGCATCCATAGTCTCACCAGCACAGCGGCTTAGGCCAACAGCCCGACGGCGGTTGGCCCGGACGCCGCGGCCACGATCTACTAGGCTGGTGCGGTGAGGATTGACCTGCATGCCCACTCGAACGTATCCGATGGTACCCAGGCGCCGGCAGCGGTGATGGCTTCGGCGGCGGAGGCGGGGCTGGACGTCGTCGCCCTGACCGACCATGATTCCACCGGCGGCTGGGCGGAGGCCGGAGCCGCCGCCTTGGCGTACGGGGTGGCGTTGGTTCCCGGCATGGAGATCTCCTGCCGGACGCCGGAGGGGATCAGCGTCCACCTGCTGTGCTACCTGCACGACCCGGCGCACGCCGGGCTGCTGGAGGAAATTACCAAGGCGAAGGATGCCCGCTTCACCCGGGCCGAGCGGATGGTCAGCCTGCTGGCCGAGGACTACCCGCTGAGCTGGGACGATGTCATCCACCACGTGGCGCCCGGCGCTACCATGGGCCGGCCGCACATCGCCGATGCCCTCGTCGCCGCCGGCGTGGTCGCGGACCGCACCGAAGCCTTCGAATCGATTCTCACGTCCCGGTCACGCTACTTTGTGCAGCACTACGCCCCGGACCCGGCAGCCGCCGTCGAACTCGTCCGGGACGCCGGCGGGGTGCCGGTGTTCGCCCACCCCGTGGCGTCCGCCCGCGGACGGATCGTGGGCGAGCGCGTCTACCGGGAAATGATCGACGCCGGGCTCGCCGGACTGGAAATCGACCACCGGGACAACCCCGAGGAGGGCCGGGCATTCCTGCGCAAACTTGCGGACCGGCACGGGCTGCTGGTTACCGGCTCCTCCGACTATCACGGGTCCGGGAAACCGAACCGGCTGGGCGAGAACCTCACGGCGCCGGAGGTCCTTGCCCGGATCGAGGAACAGGGGACCGGGACCCCGGTGGTGCGCTGACCCCCTGCGACCCAACTGACTGGCAGCAGGGGCCGTTTTGAGCGCTCAGAACGGCCCCTGCTGCCAGTCAGTTGGGGATGCGAGCTAGCTGCCCGGGAAGACGCTGAAACTGGCGTGCGGGGCCAGCCTTTTGGCCATGACGTCGATGGCCGGTTGGTTCTGGTCCACGCAGACGAACTTCCGGTCGAGTTTCGCGGCGACGGCACCCAGGGTCCCGGAGCCGGCGAAGAAGTCCAGGCACCAGTCGCCGGGACGGCTGGAGGCGGCAACCACCCGGCGGATCAGGCCTTCGGGTTTCTGCGTCGGGTAGCCGGTTTTCTCCTTCCCCGTGGGGGAGACGATCGTATGCCACCAGACGTCGGTGGGCAGCTTGCCCAGCTCGCGTTTGGCCGGGGTGACGAGCCCGGGGGCCATGTACGGCTCCCGGTCCACCTCGGCGCTGTCGAAGTGGTACTTCGTGGGGTTTTTGACGTAGACCAGGATGTTGTCGTGCTTGGTGGGCCAGCGGTATTTGGCCCGGGCGCCATAGTCGTAGGCCCAAATGATCTCGTTCAGGAAGCACTCACGCCCGAAGATGGCGTCGAGCATCACCTTGGCGTAGTGCACCTCGCGGTAGTCCAGGTGCAGGTACAGGGTGCCGTCATCGGCCAGCAGCCGCCACGCCTCCACGAGCCGGGGTTCCAGGAAACTCCAGTAGTCGCTGAACGCGTCGTCGTACTTGTGCAGCGCACCCTTGATGGTGTCGTAAGAGCGTCCCTTGAACCCGACCCGGTCGCCCTCACCGCCGGCATTAAGCACCATCCTGGTTTCCTGGCGCTTCTGGACCCGGCCGGTGTTAAACGGAGGATCCACGTAAATGAGGGTAAAAGCGCCGTCCGGCAGCGTCGGGAGGTAGTCGGCGTTGTCCGCTTGTACCACCAGATTGCTGCCGTCCGGCGCCCAGACGGTGTCAGCCATATAAGGGTTTAGGCCTCGGTGCTGCTTGCCGGTGCACCGGCCTGGGACTCGCCCGCCACCACTTCGCCATTACGGCGGCGGGTCCGGGTGCGGCGGCGTGCGCGCGTCGCACGGTCGACCTCGGTCGGTGCACTGGCTGCGGCTTTGGCCGGGGCCTCAGCTGCGGGACCCGTGCCGGCGTCAGCTTCGGCCGGACGACGACGGCGCTCGCCCGAGCGTCCGCTGTCCTTGGCGCCGCCGGTGCCGCCGCTGCGGCGGGAATCATGGTTGCTGTCCCGTCCGCCGGTGCCGCGGCTGCCGCCGCCGCTGCTGCGGGCGCTGTCGCGTCCGCCGCCGGCCTGACCGCCGCGCGGGGTGTTCTTCTTGCCGGTCTCGCCCAGGTCCTCCAGGACCTCGGCATCGACACCGGCGAGTACACGTTTGTCCCGGGGCAGCCGGCCCTTGGTGCCTGCGGGGATGTCGAGCTCCTCGAATAGGTGCGGGGATGAGGAGTAGGTTTCCACCGGCTCCGGGACACTCAGGCCCAGGGCCTTGTTGATCAGGCCCCAGCGGGGCATGTCGTCCCAGTCGACGAAGGTCACGGCCGTGCCCTTGTTGCCGGCGCGGCCGGTGCGGCCCACCCGGTGCAGATAGATCTTTTCGTCTTCAACGCACTGGTAGTTGATGACGTGCGTGACGTCATCAACGTCGATGCCGCGGGCTGCGACGTCGGTGGCGACGAGGACATCCACCTTGTTGTTGCGGAAGGCGCGCAGGGCCTGCTCGCGGGCACCCTGGCCAAGGTCGCCGTGGATGGCGGCCGCAGCGAAGCCGCGGTCCACGAGTTCCTCCGCGACCTTCGCGGCGGTTCGTTTGGTCTTGGTGAAGATGATGGTGCGGCCGCGGCCGCGGGCCTGCAGGATGCGGGCCACGACCTCGATCTTGTCCATGCTGTGGGCACGGTAGATCAGCTGGCGGATATCGCGCTTGGTCAGGCCTTCGTCGTCCGGGTCGGCGGCGCGGATGTGGGTCGGCTGCGTCATGTAGCGGCGGGCCATGGCGATGACCGGGCCGGGCATGGTCGCGGAGAACAGCAGCGTCTGGCGGACCGGCGGGGTGCCGGCGATGAGGGTCTCGACGTCGGGCAGGAAGCCGAGGTCCAGCATTTCGTCGGCCTCGTCCAGGATCACCATCTTGACGTTCTTCAGGACGAGATGCTTTTGCTTGTAGAGGTCGATGAGGCGCCCGGGCGTACCGACAACAATCTCGACACCCTTCTGCAGCGCCTCGACCTGCGGCTCGTAGGCACGGCCGCCGTAGATGGTGGTGATGCGGGCGTTGCGCTTGCGGGCGGCATTCTGCAGGTCGCCGGCGACCTGGACGGCCAGTTCACGGGTGGGCACAATCACGAGGGCCTGCGGGGCACCAGGGGCCGGGAGCAAGTCGTAGCCGGCGTCGTCGGGTCCGACGACGCGCTGCAGGGCCGGGATGCCAAAGCCGAGGGTCTTGCCCGTTCCGGTCTTGGCCTGGCCGATAATGTCGTGGCCGCCAAGG
The DNA here is from genome assembly GCF_024124825.1 of Arthrobacter sp. H16F315. Lineage (GTDB taxonomy): Bacteria > Actinomycetota > Actinomycetes > Actinomycetales > Micrococcaceae > Arthrobacter. Next base: position 1,884,774 of record NZ_JAMXSS010000002.1, read on the forward strand.
GCTACCGGCAGGGTCATGGCCTGGATCGGGAACGGGTGGGTAATTCCGGCGTCGGCGAGGGATTCCACGATATCGGCGCGGACGTTGTAGTCGGCAAAGGTCTTCTCGGCGATCTCGTGCGGCTTTTCGTCCGAGATAATGGTTTCTTCCGGTTCGATCGTTTCCGTGCCGGATTCGTCGGTCAGAAGCTGGTGCGTGTGCAATTCACTCACTAGGGGAGATTCCTTATTCATTTTGGGCTGCGCTGCATGCTCAACGGGCCGGCCGGGTGGCCGTTCCGGAGCACGCTCAGAAGCGCAAGCAATTCCAGTGGAAGCCGATCGCGGGCTATCTAAATGCTGGCACTGGGGACCAGCGGGTGTATCTCAAGATCGCGTAGGGGCGGGCTTGTTGAATTCGAAAATGAAGGAAATCAACGACCGGGCATCCATATCTACCCTCCCAGTCTAGCCGCACACAGCCCGGAAACTCGACGGCGGCCACTGACGGCGCGGCAAGGCCGCCGATCGCTCAGCCGGCTAGCTCCAGCCGGACCTCGCGGGTGGTGATGTCGGCCGCGACCACCCGGACCCGGACCTGGGTGCCGGGTTCCAGTTCGCCCGGGCAGCGGGCAGTGACGGCGGGCTCGGCGATTTGGACGATTCCAGCGGGCCCGCCGGTGGTGCCGGCGGGCCCGGTGCCGTTTTTGCCGGTACCGTTCTTTCCGCTCCGGGCCGGTTTGGAGCCGGAGATCACGACGGCGTCGAACTCCTGGCCAACGTGGTTGACCAGCAGCGCCGCCTCGACGGTATCGAGCGAGAGGCGCTCCAGCCTGGCCGCCAGCTGGTCCGAGGCTGCCATGATCGACGGGAGCGACGGCAGGGCTTCCCGGGCCCAGGCCGGGACAGCCGTGCCGTTGCTGAGCGCCTCGCAGATCACCAGGACAAAGCGGTCCACCAGGCGTCGGAGCGGGGCCGTGGAGTGGGCGTAGGCGGCGCCGATGGCTGCCTGGACCGCGGCCCCGGGCACCGTGCCATCGAAGGGCGTGTAGCCGGCGCCGCGGAACAGCATGCCGGCCGAGTGCACGATCGCCAGCTGCCGCGGATCCGTGGGATCCAGCGTGCGCAGGTATTCGCCGTAGCTCATGTCGGCGTTCCAGGGCCTGCCAAGGGCGCGGGTCTGGCGGTGGAAATGAGCCAGCGACGCTTCATCCGGCGCCGGCATGGTGCGCAGGATACCGACTTTGCCTTCGAGCATGATCCCTGCGGCGGCCATTCCCGTCATCAGGGAAATCTGGGCGTTCCAGTCTTCCACGGGCAGCGGCGGGGCAGCGACAATCCGGTAGCCGCCGTCGGGCAGCTGTTCGATTTCCTGTTCGGGCATGTTCAGGCTGGCGCCGCCGCGGAGCCGTTCGAGCTCTACCCGCTTCATCCCGACTTCCTTGAGCAGCTCCAGCAGCGGCGCGGCCGTGCCGGCGTCGAGGTCGGCCTGGACACCCTGGTAGCTGAGTTTGGCCCGGCTGCGGACGGTGGCACGGCGGACCAGCACTTCCGACACCTCCGCGGTGGTGTCCAGCTCGAATTCCCACACAAAGGCGGCACACCGTTGCCCGGCCAGCAGGCTTCCGGCTTCTTCGCTGATGACTTCCGGGTGCAACGGGATCCGGCCGTCCGGGGTGTAGTACGTTTGGCCGCGACGGCGGGTCTCGGCGTCGAGCGCTCCGCCGGGGACAACAAAGGAGGGGACATCGGCGATCGCGTAGAAGACCTTGTATCCCGCGCCGGAACGGTCGATGAAGAGGGCCTGGTCCAGATCGGTGGAAGACGCAGGATCGATGGTCACAAACTCGATGTGGGTGAAATCCAGCTCCGGCAGTTCGTGTCCGGCGACGGCTTCCTTCGCTTCCCGCAGCGCGTCCTCGGGGAACGGTCCGGGCAGCTCCAGGGTTGTGCGCAACGCGTTGAGCGCCTCGGCAAGGCGGCTCTCCTGCTGGTGGACATTCGGGGTCAAGCGATGCTGGGACACGGAAATCAGAGTAGCTTCATTTGCACTATTAGTCTTGGACCATGAGCAGATTCCCGGCTGATCCCGCCCGCTACAACAGCTTTCTAAGGGATCTTTTCGGCGTGATGGCCTACACCGAACTCTCCGCTTTCGAGCGGCTCTCCTCCGACGCACGGTACGCGCCCACCCTGCACGACCGGGCAGCGCTGGGACGTATCGCCGTGATCGAGTTCCAGCACTACGAACTCGTCAGCTCCAGGCTCGAAGCCATGGGCCTGGACACCGAGGAAGCCATGCTGCCGTTCCAGCCGTCGGTGGACCACTTCCATAAACGCACCCGCCCGGCGGACTGGCACGAGTCCCTCATCAAGGCGTACGTGATCGACACCGTTTCCGCCGACGCCTACCGCGCCATGTCCCGCTATCTCGACGCAGGCACACGTGCCCTGGTGGAGCAGGTCCAGGCCGGCGACGAAGCGGCAGCGGTGCTGCGGGAACGGCTCCGGGCCGCCCTCGCAGATGACCCGAAGCTGGCGTCGCGGCTGGCACTGTGGGCCCGGCGACTGCTGGGGGAGGTCCTCAACGAGGCGCAGCGGATGAGCTTCGAGCACGCCTTCGCCGACCGGCTGATCGGCGCGGATGAGGATGGGCCGAGGGAGCTTGTCCGAGCCCTGCTGCGGGAACTGGCAGCGAACCACGCACGCCGGATGACGCAGCTCGGCCTTGCCGGCTGAGTAGGCGGGCCTTAGCGTTCCGCGGCGTCGAGGGCGGCAAGCAGGGCCCGGGCTGCGCCCTCGGGATCGGTGGCCTCGGTGATCGCGCGGACCACGACGATCCTGCCGGCGCCCGCGGCCACCACTTGCTCCACATTGCCCAAGTCGATGCCGCCTATCGCAAACCACGGCCGCGCGCCCCAGACGTTCCCCGCAGCCTCGCTCCCGGCATTTCTCCGCTGCTGGGCGTCGGACCCGCCGACCGCGTCCGCCGCGTAGCGGACGAGGTCAAGTCCGACGGCGGCGCGGCCCGGCTTTGTGGGGGTGGCCCATACCGGGCCGACACAGAAGTAGGCCAGACCGTTCCGGCCGGAAGTTGCGGCTATCGCGGCGTCCACCTGGGCCGGAGTGTGGGTGGACAGCCCGATCGCGGTGTCCTGGCCGAGGAAGTCCCGCGCCGCCCCGACCGGGATGTCCTTTTGCCCAATATGGAACACCGGCGCCCCGGCCAGGGAGGCGAGGTCCGCCCGGTCGTTGACTGCCCAAAGCCGGCCATGACGGCGGGCCGCCTGCTGCAGGACCGCCAGCAGTTCCAGCTCCTCGGCGGCTTCCAGGGATTTGTCGCGCAGCTGGATGATGTCGACGCCGCCGGCAAAGGCCGAGTCCACGAAGTCTGCAAAGTCGCCGCGGTCCCGGCGCGCGTCGGTGCAGAGATAAAGGCGGGCGGTGGTGAGGGCGGCATCCTGGCTCATGTTTCCAGCCTAGTTCCTCTACACTGGGCCAATACCGCGGGAGCCCGCCGCCGTCCACGCCACTGGCGACCGGCAATGGCAGGCTGAGAGGGCGTAGGAGCCGACCGCTTGACCTGATCCGGTTAGTACCGGCGTAGGGAAGGAATCCTCTATGGACGGCACCTTCGTCCCCGGCACGGCCCGTGGAAGCGACGCAACCTCGGCTGCGGCCGCCGCGGATGACCTCAAAAACCCCGAATGTTACGACGTGGCCGTGATTGGGGGCGGCGTTGTTGGCCACGGGATCGCCTGGGCGGTCCGGCGCTCGGGCCGATCGGTCGCGTTGATCGACGACGCCCCCGGAACAGGAGCCAGCTGGGCTGCCGCCGGCATGCTTGCCCCAGTGAGCGAACTGCACTACCAGGAAGAGGCCCTCCTGGAGCTTATGCTGGAATCCTCCCGCCTCTGGCCGGCATTCGCGGCCGGATTGGACGGCGCCGGGGGCGGCACGGGGGGCTCCCGGACGGGCTACCTCACCACGCCGACCCTCGCCGTGGGTGTCGACGCCGCCGACCGCCGGGCGCTCGCGGACCTGCGCACCGCCCAGCAGGCTGCCGGCCTCAGCGTCGAGCCGCTGACCGTCCGTGAGGCACGAAGGCGAGAGCCGCTGCTGAGTCCGGGCATCTCCTGTGCCTTCGATATTCCCGCAGACCACCAGGTGGACCCGCGCCTGCTGCTGGCCCGGATCAGGGAACTGCTGCGCACCGACAGGCGCTGTACCATCATCGCCAGGCGTGCCGGGGGGCTGGTCTGGGAGCAGGGTCGGGTAGCCGGCGCCAGCCTCATCGGCGGCGGTTCCATCCGGGCCAGGGACACCATTGTGGCCAACGGCCTTGGCGCCGCCACACTTGAGGGGCTGCCCGCGGGGCTGGAGTTTCCCCTGCGGCCGGTCCACGGGGACATCCTTCGGCTCCGCGTCCCGGCGAAACTGCGGCCGCTGCTCACCGCCACGGTGCGCGGGCTGGTGCGCGGAGTGCCGGTCTACATCGTCCCCCGGCAGGACGGCACGGTGGTGATCGGCGCCACCCAGCGCGAGGACGCCCTCGGCGACGACAACCCGGATGCTGCCACCCAAGGTGGTGTCCCGGGCCGGGCGGTGTCCGCCGGCGGTGTTTACCAGCTGCTGCGTGATGCCCAGCAGCTGGTCCCCGCCGTCGCCGAACTGGAATTGCTGGAGGCCACTGCCCGGGCCCGGCCGGGGACCCCGGACAACGCGCCGCTGCTGGGCCGGGTGGCGGCGCGGGGGCGTCCGGGAGAGATCGCCGGTTTGATGATAGCGACCGGCTTTTTCCGGCACGGCATCCAGCTCACACCCGCCGCCGCCAGGATCTGCTGTGAGTTGCTGGACGGAACCGTGGATTCCCGTTGGAAGCACTTCCGCCCGGACAGGTTCGCCACCGGCAGTCAAACCAACAGACCGGCCGCAGCCGGCCCCCAGAGGCCGTCCCCGAAGATCATCACCCATCCGAACACCCACCCCGAAGAAAACAAGGAAGCGGTATGAACATCACCCTGAACGGAACCGGGCACTGGCTCCCGGACGGCGCCTCGGTCAGCCAGCTGGTCAGCCAGGTTACCGGCCGGCCGCTGGCGCCCAACGGCCACTCAGCCGACGGCGGGAAACTCGGGGTCGCCGTCGCCCGCAACGCGGACGTGGTCCCGCGCAGCCAGTGGTACACCACAGCGCTCGCCGACGGTGACGACCTCGAGCTGGTCACGGCGGTGCAGGGAGGATGAGCGGCAGGGAGGACACCACACTCGCCGGGGCGCCGGGAATTTCACCGGCCGCCGCGGACCCGTTCACGGTCGACGGTGTACAGCTGGGGTCCCGGCTGATTATGGGAACCGGCGGGGCGCCGAGCCTTGACGGTCTGGGTGCCGCGCTGCTGGCGTCCGGCACCGAACTGACCACCGTGGCGATGCGGCGCTATTCGCCGGCAGAATCGGGGTCGTTGTTCCAGCTGCTGTTGGACCACAACATCCGGGTGCTGCCGAACACCGCGGGCTGCTTCACCGCCAGGGATGCCGTCCTCACTGCCGAGCTGGCACGGGAAGCCCTCGAAACGGACTGGGTGAAACTGGAAGTCATCGCGGACGAGCACACCCTGCTGCCGGATGCGGTGGAGCTCGTCGAGGCCACCGAGCAGCTTGTGGGCCGCGGGTTCAAGGTCTTCGCCTATACCAACGACGACCCGGTGCTGGCGCTGCGGCTGGAAAACCTCGGTGCCGCTGCCGTGATGCCCCTGGGCGCGCCGATTGGCACCGGCCTGGGCATCTTGAACCCGCACAACATCGAACTGATCGTCGCCCGTGCCTCCGTTCCCGTGGTCCTTGACGCCGGGATAGGGACCGCCTCCGATGCAACCCTGGCCATGGAGCTTGGCTGCGACGCCGTGCTGCTGGCCACGGCCGTGACCCGGGCACAAAATCCGGTTCTGATGGGCGAGGCGTTTAAACACGCGGTGATCGCCGGACGGCTGGCCAAACGCAGCGGCAGGATCCCGCGGCGGGAGCACGCACTGGCATCATCGGCCATGGAAGGCCGGGCCGAGTTCCTCTAGGTGCGGCGGGCGGGTCCCGGGGCGGAATCCGGCCCGGCCGGCGTGCCGGGACCCGGCCGGGACCTCGCTAGTAGCGCAGGATGGCGGTCAGCCTGGCAGTATCGCGGCTGGTGCGGTTCCGACCCAGGTACAGCACGGACGCCGTGGCGGCCGCTGCGCCCAGCAGGATGGGCAGTATCCACGGAATCCAGCTCAGTCCCGGCTGATAGCCCAGCCCCGCGGCGCTAAAAAGGATCCAGCTCAGCATCCCCACCGTGAGAGATGCTCCGGCGGGCACCGCGATGCCGTACTTGGCGTGCCGCTTGTCATTGGCCCACACGACAAAACCAGCGGCGACGGTCACCAGGACCACCACAATCAGGGACAGCATGTTCGGACTCCTTGCGGGTTGGGTCTGGGGCCGGGCAGCACGGCGCTGCCCGGCGTCACAGCTGGTGCCTAGACCGCGCCGAAACCTACGCGGCGCACTTCCTCGGCGCCGATCTCGACATAGCCCAGGACGTTCGCGGGAATGATGATCAGGCGGCCTTTTTCGTCAGTCAGGCGCAGCTCCGTGCCCTTCGCGATTGCTTCGCCGACCACCTTGGCTACGGCGTCGGCTTCCTGCGCCGATTCCAGGACAATTTCGCGGCCGATGTTCTGAATGCCGATCTTTACTTCCACAGCAAGGCCTCCCAGCCAATCAAAGTTCTTAGGGTGTTATGTCTATTTGTAGCCTAGGTTTCCTTGGGGAAGCGGGAGATTCCGCGCCAAGCTAAACGGTAGATCAGATCGCTGGCCACATCGAGGTCGAGGTTACCGTCCGTTTCCAGCCAGTACCGGGCGCTCACCTGCGCCAGCCCGGCCAGTCCCCGGCCCAGCAGTTGGGCCTCCAGCTCCGGCAGCTTGGTGTCCTCGGCAATGACCTGCCCAACGGCGTCGGCAAAGGTCTTGTTAAAAGCCTCCAGCCGGGCGCTGACGTCGACGTCATTGACCAGGTCGGATTCGAAGACAAGACGGTGGGCCTGATCATCGCTGGCGATGAAGCGGAAGTAGGCCCGCATCACAGCCTGGACGCGCTCGTCGTTATCCGTCGTGGAGTTCAGGGCACCCAGCAGCAGCCCAATCAGGATGCTCAGCTGGCTGTCCAGGAGGGCCAGATACAACTCGCGTTTGGACGGGAAGTGCTGGTACAACACGGGCTTACTGACATGGGCGGTCTCCGCAATCTCGTCCATCGCGGCGCCGTGGTACCCGTTGGCGACAAAGACTTCCTGGGCCGCCGCGAGCAGCTGTGCCCGGCGTTCATCACGGGGAAGCCGCGCCGATCGCGATCCGCTGCGGGCCGGGACGTTGGGGGACTTTCCGGCCTGCCCCTGCTCAACGGGTGCCTGGTGAACCACTGTAGGCCTACTTTCGCTTGCTGTTACGTCTACTTTACGTGCCAGTAATATGACCTGGCGGCATCTTCGGGCATAGATTGAAGTATGGCCTCCCAGTTGACTTCAAATGCAGCCCCCGCCACACCGGCAACAGCGTCCGGAGTGCCCGGGCCGCTGGTGGAAGCGGCCGAAGGCCTGAGCCCCGAGGAGGTGGAGCGTTACTCACGGCACCTGATCATTCCGGAAATCGGGGTCATCGGTCAGCGCCGCCTGAAGAATGCCAGGGTCCTTGTGATCGGCGCCGGCGGGCTCGGTTCCCCCGCGTTGCTCTACCTGGCCGCGGCGGGCGTGGGCACGCTGGGTATCGTCGACGACGACACGGTCGATCTGAGCAACCTCCAGCGCCAGGTGATCCACGGCGCAGCGGATGTAGGACGGCCCAAGACCGAGTCCGCACGCGACGCCATTGCCGCCCTGAACCCATTGGTGGAGGTACGGCTGCACCAGCTCCGGCTTGATGCGTCCAACGCGCTGGAACTTTTCGCCGGCTACGACCTCATCCTCGACGGCGCCGACAACTTCGAAACGCGCTACCTCGTCAACGATGCTGCAGCGATCCTCGGCAAGCCCTACGTCTGGGGTTCGATCTTCCGCTTCGACGGGCAGGTCAGCGTCTTCTGGGAACAGCATGGCCCCACCTACCGGGACCTGTACCCTGAAGCGCCGCCAGCGGGATCAGTGCCGTCCTGCGGAGAGGGCGGCGTATTCGGGATGCTGTGCGCCGCCGTCGGCGCGCTTATGGTGACGGAGGCCGTCAAGCTGATTACGGGCGTCGGGCGCTCCCTGCTGGGCCGGGTGGCGCTCTTCGACGCCCTGGGCGGCAGCTGGCGCGAAATCAAAGTCTCCCGCGATCCGGAGGCGGAGCGGATTACCGCGCTGACCGACTATGAAGCTTTTTGCGGTATTCCGCCGGCTGCGGACGCCGGCACCGAACACACCGTGACGGCCGCGCAACTGGCAACGATGCTCGCCTCCCGCAAGGCCGGGCTTAAGGACTTCCAGCTGGTCGACGTGCGCGAGAGCGGGGAATACGAGATCGTCCGGATCGACGGAGCGGTGCTGATCCCGCAGGGCCGGATCCTAGCCGGCGAGGCGTGGCAGGAGCTCCCGCAGGACACGGACATCGTCTTCCACTGCAAGGCCGGTACCCGGTCGGCAGCCGTACTCGCCGCCGCCCGTGCCGCAGGCTATCAGCGCGTCAGCCACCTTGACGGCGGAATCCTGGCGTGGGTCCGGGATGTTGAACCGGGCAAACCTGTCTACTGACTGCCTGAAACTTAAGTGACCCATAGCGGAAAGGCCAGTGAAATGGGCGCGAAAATAAACGCAACACCACAGCATAAAATCGGTTCCGGTTTCGGCAGGGACTCCACGGCAGCGGAGGTAATTGCCGGGATCGACCTGCACGGTAAGACCGCCATCGTCACCGGCGGATACTCCGGCTTGGGCCTGGAAACCGTCCGGGCACTGGCCTCGGCGGGCGCCGCGGTGACAGTTCCGGCACGGCGTCCGGAGCACGCACGGGAAGTCCTCGCCGAGGCCGCCATCCCGTCCGGGACCGACGCGGGGCAGGTGAGCGTCGCCGCCCTTGACCTGGCCGAGCAGTCGAGCGTCAAAGACTTCGCAGCGATGTTCCTGGCCGCTGGCCAGGCCGCCGGCGCCGACGGGGGAATCCGCAGCCTGGACATCCTGATCAACAACGCCGCCATTATGGCCAGCCCCGAACGCCGGGTGGGTCCCGGCTGGGAGTCGCAGTTCGCCACGAACCACCTGGGCCATTTTGCCCTCACCAACCTGCTCTGGCCCGCGCTGGCTGCCGCGCCCGGGGCCCGGGTGGTGTCGCTGTCCTCCACCGGGCACAAGCTCTCGCCGATCCGTTTCGATGACGTCAACTTCGAGTCCGGCTATGACAAGTGGCGGGCCTATGGGCAGGCCAAAACGGCGAACTCGTTGTTCGCCGTGCAGCTGGACAGCTTGGGCCGGGACTCAGGGGTCCGTGCCTTCGCGGTGCACCCGGGTGGGATCATGACGGAACTCCAGCGCCACCTGCCCAGGGAAGAGATGATTGCCTCCGGCTGGATGGACGAGTCCGGCAAGGTTGACTCGCGTTTCAAGACCCCGGCCCAGGGAGCGGCGACGTCCGTGTGGGCGGCAACGTCGCCGGCGCTTGCGGGTATGGGAGGTGCCTACTGCGAGGACTGCGACATCGCGGAGCCCACGGCGACGGGCTCGCCCGAGGCGCGGATCAGGGGCGTGGACGCGCATGCGGTCGACCTCGCTGATGCTGCCAGGCTTTGGACGCTGTCCGCTGAGCTGACGGGAATCAACGCTTTCGGCTGACGCCGGGCTGGCGGAACTACCCGGCGGAGCTGGCTGAATACCAGCAACCAGCCGATCAGGGACATTGCCTCCGGAGGCTGTCCGGCGGAGTGTCGCTGAGGGCCCTGGCCAGGACAGAGCAGCCGGGCCTGAGACAGGGAATTAGTGTTAGGCCTCCAACTGGGCCACCTCAGCCTGGCCGTCCAGGCATGCATCGGCCAGAGCTTGCAACTGGCGCCGCGTCCGCCGTCGGGAGGAGGGGGATGCTGACACGGACCGTGTCCGGCAGGCAGAGTTCGCCACAAAATACCGCAGCTGCGGTCTGCAACTCAGGTCATTGTGGGCTGAGAGTCCGGCAGGACCAGCGCCCTAGGCGGTTTCCCGTGCGTCCGTTTCCGCAGCCCCGCCCGAGGTCCGATGGTCAACCGGGCATTCGGCGCCCTTGGCTAAGGGCTGTTCGACGGTGATGCCGTACAGCGCCTCAAGGGCTGCGACATAATCCTCCTGCTGCCCGTTGGCGGCCAGCTCGCGGGCCCGCACCGTCGGCACATGGAGCAGCTGCTTGACCATCCGGCGCAGCGCAAATTCAACTTCCTCGGCCGCCGCCGTGCAACCGTGGCGGGCCCGGACCTTTTCCATTTCCGTATCCAGCACGTTCATGGTGTGCCGGCGCAGTGCGACGATGGCCGAATCCACCGAGCGGGCCTCGCGCTCCTGCTCAAACGCGTTGGCCGCACCGGCTACGATACTGCTGGCTTGTGCCAGCGATTCGGCCTGTTCCTGCGGGGCGGCCAGCCGGACCGATTCCAGCGTGAGCAGCTCGACGCCGTCGAGCGCTCCGACGGCGGGATCAAAATCGTGGGTGAGGGCCAGATCAATGGCAATCAGGGGCTGGGTCGAGGCAGCCCGGACCCGGCCCAGCTCAGCAGCCTCAACGCGGGTATCGGCGCCGCTGCAGCCAATCAGGACGTCGGCGGCTGCGACGGCGGCCGGAAGACTCTCGCCATCCAGTGCGGTCCCGCCGCGGGTGGCGACAAAACCGGCGGCACGGCCGGAGGAGGAGTAGACGGAGATGTTGGTGCAGCCGCGCTCACGCAGCAGGGACATGGTGGCGCCGGCGTAGGCGCCGGTGCCGAAGACGACAACTGTTTTGGTGGACCAGTCAGGGACCTCGGAAAGCTCCGTGGCGAGGTCCAGGGCCACGGAGACCACTGACAAGCCACGGGCGCCGAGGGCGGTCTGCGCTCCGACGTCCTTGGCGGTCTTCGACGCTGCCTGGAAGAGCCGGACGAGGCCGGAACTGGCCGTGCCTTCGTGCTGGGCGGTAATGAGGGCGCGCCGGACCTGTCCGGCGATTTCGCGTTCGCCCACAACTGCTGAATCCAGCCCGGAGCTGACGGCGAAGAGATGCCGGGTGACATCCTCGCCCGTGCGGGTATTAAAGGAACGCCCGACGAGCTGTTCGTTGAGGCCGGTGGAGCCGCTGAGCTGGGTGATGAGGGCTGCGCGGGCTTCCTCGACGTCGTCAGGGCGGGGCGCTTCGCCGTAGATTTCGAGGCGGTTGCAGGTGGCAAGGACGATCGCACCCGCCACGGCCGGCGACCCGGCGAAGGCGGATGTGGCAAGCTCGGAAGCACCGGTGCTCAGCTGAGCAACGGTCTCGAGGTCGATGTCGGCGTGGGTCGCCACCAGAGAAAAAAGAACCACAGCTCCTCAATCATAGCTTTTTCGTACCCCTGTAGAACAACTGTGCGGGGTGTGACCGCCCACGCCGGCCTGTGATTCGTGCCACCGTGCGGGCGCTGGCCGGCGCCGTGACAGTCTGTCGTTATCTTTTGGGGCCGATTTTCGGCACAATCGAAGTCATGACCTCTCGCGCTGCGGCAACTCCCCAAACCTCCGGCCTTGACGCCGGACACCCCCTGATGGACGGCCGCACCGCGGATTCCCCACTGATCACCGCCTACCGGGGCGGCAAGCCGGCCCGCCGCCCGGTCTGGTTTATGCGCCAGGCCGGCCGCTCGCTGCCCGAGTACCTCAAGGTGCGTGAGGGGGTCGCGATGCTGGACTCCTGCCTGCGCCCCGAACTTGCCTCCGAGATCACCCTGCAGCCGGTCCGCCGCCACGACGTCGATGCGGCCATCTTCTTTTCCGACATCGTGATCCCGCTGAAGCTCGCCGGAGTCGGTGTGGACATTGTGCCCGGCGTGGGTCCTGTGCTGGAGAAGCCGGTGCGCACCGCGGCCGACGTTGCCGCCCTGCCCCAGTTGACCTGGGACGCCCTCGAGCCCATCCGCGAAGCCGTCCGGCTCACTGTCGCCCAGCTCGGGAAGACACCGCTGATCGGCTTCGCCGGCGCCCCGTTCACCCTCGCGGCGTACATGGTCGAGGGCAAGCCCTCCCGGGACCACCTCGGCCCGCGCACCATGATGCACGCCGACCCAGAGACCTGGACCGCGCTGGCAAACTGGGCCGCCGACGCCTCCGGCATGTTCCTCCGTGCCCAGCTGGAAGCAGGCGCGTCCGCCGCCCAGCTCTTCGACTCGTGGGCCGGCTCCCTTGGCCTGGCCGACTACCAGCGCTTCGTCGCACCGGCCTCCGCCCGCGCCCTGGACCATGTCCGGGACCTCGGGGCCCCGCTGATCCACTTCGGCACCGGCACCTCGGAACTGCTCGTCGCCATGCGCGACGTCGGCGTCGACGTCGTCGGGGTGGACTACCGGCTGCCGCTGGACGAAGCAAACCGCAGGCTCGGCGGAACGGTGCCGCTGCAGGGCAACATCGACCCCGCCCTGCTGTCCGCCCCGTGGGAGGTTCTGGAAGCGCACGTCCGGGCCGTCGTCGCGGCCGGCGCTTCGGCCCCCGGCCACGTGCTTAACCTCGGCCACGGGGTGCCGCCGGAAACCGATCCGGCAGTACTCACACGGGTCGTTGAGCTTATCCACTCGATTTCGCCGGAGTAGGCGCATGCAGGCAGCCGGCTCCACCGCGGAAGCCGCACCGCAGACCGCTGTGGTGGTGGGTGGCGGGATTTCCGGCCTGCTCGCCGCCCGCGTCCTGGCCCGGGCCGGCGTCCGCACCACCGTTCTTGAAGCCAGCGGAGCGTGGGGCGGCTGCGTCGGGAGCCATACGGTGGCCGGCCTGACGCTGGACAGCGGCGCCGAGTCCTTCGCCACACGTTCCACGGCCGTGTCAGAGCTCGCCGCCACGCTGGGCCTCGCCGGGAATATTGTGGCACCGCAGACCCGGCGGGGCCTGGGTCCAGCTGCCCGACGGCCCGCGGGAGCTTCCCCGCACCGGGGTCCTTGGCATCCCCGCCAATCCCTGGGACCCGGAAGTCCGCCGTTCCCTCGGTTTCCTCGGTTCGCTCCGGGCCTCGCTCGACTCACTGCTGCCGGCCGCGTTGGGTACCGGGCCGGAAGCCACAAGCGTGTCGGCGCTGGTCCGCGCCCGGATGGGGCGCCGTGTGCTCGACCGCCTCGTCGCACCTGTCGTCGGCGGGGTCCACTCCGCGGACCCGGGCGTCCTTGACATCGACATGGTGGCACCGGGCCTGCGCGCCGGCATCCGGGAACACGGATCGCTCGCCGCCGCCGTCGCTGCCCAACGCCGGGGTCCGCGCGCCGCAGCCATGCCCGGGGCAGTTACCGCCGCGCCACGCCCGCCGGTGGGGGCGCCACCACTACAGAAGGCCGGGTCGGCCGTCGCGGGCCTGCGCGGCGGGATGCACACGCTTATCCCGGCACTGCTGGCCGAGCTGGGCCGCGATGGTGTCACCTTGCTGGCGGGCACCCGGGCTGACGCCGTGCAGCGCGCCGCCGGCGGGTGGCGGGTCTTGGCCGGGGACACAGCCCACGACGCCGGGTTGCTGGTTGTCGCCGTGGACGGCCCGGCCGCCGTCGACCTGCTCGCCGGCGCGGTGCCGGAACTGGCCGGCCGCCGTCCGGAGGCAGGCCCGGACGTCAGCCTCGTCACCCTCGTGCTGGACCTTCCCCAGCTCGATGCCGCCCCGCGCGGGACCGGGGTCCTCGTCGCGCCGCAGAGCCCGGGAATCCAGGCCAAGGCACTGACCCACGCCACCGCCAAATGGGAGTGGCTTGCAGACCAGGCCGGCCCCGGCACCCATGTCATCCGGCTGTCCTACGGGCGCGGGGACGCCCGCCATGGCGCCGCAGCGATGCCGGAGCCCCGCTCGGATGCTGAACTCTTCAAGGCTGCCTTGACGGATGCATCCTCGTTGCTCGCGCTCCCGGTCACCGCAGCGGACGTGGTGGATTGGGACGTGGTGCGCTGGGGCGGGGCACTGCCTTTTGCGTCACTCGGTCACAAACGCCGGGTTACGGAGGTCCGCAATATCTGCGCGGCGGACGGCACACTTGCCATCGTCGGCGGCTGGCTGTCCGGCAACGGCCTCGCCGCGATTGTGGCCGACACACCGGGGCAGGTCCGGCAGCTGCTGGCCCCGGGTGAAGGCGCCGGATCCCCGCCACTGTGAAATAAAACACTTCTACGCCCTGTAGAAGTCCTTCATTTCGACTTAGCTGGAGGGAAGGGGCAATATGGTATCCATGAGCCACACTTCTGCCGAAACTGTCACTAAAACTGCATCAGCAAGCGAAGAATCAGCAGAGCAGTTTTTCACGCTCTGGACCGTTTTCAAGCGCTCCGCCGAAGGCCTGCGCAGCGACGATGCTGCCGACGAGTTTGACGCCCTCACCGCACGGCTGGCCGACTCCGGTGTGGTCCACCGCGGCAGCTATGACGTCTCGGCCATGCGCGCCGATGCCGACATTATGGTCTGGCTGCATGGCGCCCAGCCCGAGGCCCTTCAGCGGGCCGTCCGGGACATCCGCCGCAGCAAACTGTTCACCGGCACCGAAATTGCCTGGTCCGCCATGGGCGTTCACCGCGAGGCGGAGTTCGCCAAAAACCACACGCCGGCATTCTCCCGCGGGGTGGAACCGGCAGAGTGGCTCTGTGTGTATCCCTTCGTCCGCTCCTACGAGTGGTACTTGCTGCCCGACGCCGAACGCGGGGCCATGCTTCGCGACCACGGCTTACTGGGCCGGGACTTCCCCCAGGTCATCGCCAACACGGTGTCCTCCTTTGCCCTCGGCGACTGGGAATGGATCCTCGGCCTGGAAGCCCCCGAACTGGTGGACCTCGTGGACCTGATGCGCCACCTGCGGGCCACCGAAGCCCGCCACCATGTCCGCGAAGAAGTCCCGTTCTACACCGGCCGCCGGGTGAACGCAGCCGAGATTGCCGAGGTCCTGTCATGAACCCCCTGAACCCCCAAGACACGGTTACCGCCGTCAACGTCGTGACCCAGGCCGGCCGGATGGCCCCCAAAGATTACGACGCCGTACTCCTGGCCTCCTTTGGTGGCCCCGAAGGCCAGGAAGACGTCCTCCCGTTCCTGCGTAACGTCACCCGGGGACGCGGCATCCCGGACGAACGGCTCGAGGAAGTCTCGCACCACTACCGCGCCAACGGCGGCATCAGCCCCATCAACCAGCAGAACCGAGACCTCAAGGCCGGCATTGAAGCCGAACTTGCCGCCCGGGGAATCGAACTGCCGGTGTTCTGGGGCAACCGCAACTGGGCGCCCTACGTCCCGCAGACCCTCCAGGACATTTACGACGCCGGGCACCGCAAGGTCCTGATGCTCACCACAAGCGCCTACTCCTGCTACTCCAGCTGCCGGCAGTACCGCGAGGACATTGGCATCGCACTGACCGAGACCGGCCTCGACGGCAAACTTGAAGTGGACAAAGTTCGGCAGTACTTCGACCACCCGGGCTTCGTCGAGCCGTTTGTGGAAGGCACCGCAGCCGGCCTGGCCGACGTCCGCGCCCGGCTGGCCGCGGCCGGTACCCCGGACGCGCCGGTCCACATCCTGTTCGCCACCCACTCCATCCCCACCCGCGACGCAGCGGCGGCGGGCCGCTCCGACGCCGAACCGCGACAGTTCGAGGAGGATTCGGCCTACGTCGCCCAGCACCTGGCGTCCGGCACCGAGGTCATCCGCCGGGTCGAGGCAGGCAGCGGTGACACCGCACCCTGGTCCCTCGTCTACCAGTCGCGCTCCGGCGCCCCGCACGTGCCCTGGCTGGAACCCGACATTAACGACGCCATCGAAGAGCTCGCCGGGAAGGGCGTCAAGGGCATCGTGATCGTTCCGCTCGGCTTCGTCAGCGACCACATGGAAGTTGTCTGGGACCTCGACACCGAGGCCCTGGAAACCTGCGCCACCCTGGGCCTCACCGCGACGCGCGTCCCCACACCGGGAACGCACCGGAAGTTCGTCAGCGGACTCGTGGACCTGATCAGCGAACGGACCGCAGCGAACAACATCGCCGACCGCCCGCACCTGACCAAACTTGGCCCCTGGTACGACGTTTGCCGCCCGGGCTGCTGCGCCAACTTCCGCGGCGAAAAGCCCACCATTTCGGGCGCGGACACCACCATCGGCACCGGCCACGCCCCCTACCCGGCGGCTCCTGCCGGTCCTACCCGCTCCGGCGGCGGGACAGGACACGGTGTGAGCGTCAGGGTCGGAACCCGCGCCAGCAGGCTTGCGCTCACGCAGACCCAGCAGACAGCGGACCAGCTGACCGCCGTCGGCGGCTTCCCGATCGAACTGATCCACATTCGGACCGACGGTGATGTCCTCACCGGATCGCTGTCCCAGATGGGCGGCACCGGCGTCTTCGTCGCGGCCCTTCGTGATGCCCTGCTGCAGGACAAGTGCGACGTCGCTGTGCACTCACTCAAGGACCTGCCCACCGGGGCAGCACTCGGGCTGACGCTCGCGGCGACGCCGAAACGCGCCGATGTCCGCGACGTGCTCTGCTCCCGCGACGGACTCAAGCTCGCCGACTTGCCGGCCGGCGCCACAGTGGGTACGGGTTCCCCGCGGCGGGCGGCCCAGTTGCGGGCCGCCCGCCCGGACCTGGACATCCGTGATATCCGCGGAAACGTAGACACCCGGCTGGGCCGTGTCCCCGGCCTGCCGGGCAATAGCACCGACGCTGTCGTCGAAGGAAAAAGCTGCGATCTCGACGCCGTTGTGCTCGCGGCCGCCGGACTGCAACGCCTCGGCAGGTTGGCCGCCGTCAGCGAATACCTCGAATCCGCCGTTATGCTGCCCGCCGCCGGGCAGGGTTCGCTCGCGATCGAATGCCGCTCCGCGGACGCCCCGCGCAAGGCGGGGTCCACCGAAGGCTCACAGGGAGTGCTGGCGCAGGCCCTCGCCGCCCTCGACGACCCTGACACCCGGCTTGCGGTCACGGCTGAGCGGGCCCTCCTGGCCCGGCTGGAAGCAGGCTGCGCTGCGCCGGTGGGCGCCTACGCCGTCCGTAAGGGCAGCCGGCTGCACCTTGAAGCCGTGGTCTGTGCCGTCGACGGTACGGCCTCGGTCCGGGATTCAAAGGCCACGGACGGACTCACCGAGGTGGGGGCAACCCTGCTCGGGATCGAGCTCGCGGAAGTCCTGCTGGCCCGCGGTGCCGCCGAGATCGCGGACCTGGCAGCGTCCTGAGCCGAGAATTCCACCAGGTCATGGGAAGGCAAAGCGGCGTCAAGGCGCCGGACGGCGCCCGGATCCTCGTCGCCCGCAGCCCGGACCGGGCAGCGGGCCTGGTCAGTGCCCTGCGCGGCGTCGGCGCCGAACCCGTGCTGCTGCCGCTGATCGATTTCGAGCTGGCCAGGGACCAGCATTCCCTGGACGTAGCCTTCGACGCCCTCGGTGCCGGTGCGTACGCTTGGCTGGTCGTCAGCAGCGTGACAGCTGTCCAGGCGCTCGAGGCCAAGGCCACCGAACGGGGTACCAACCTCGCCGCCTGGCTTCCGGGCAGTCTGATGGTCGCCACGATCGGACCCGCCACCCGGCACTACCTCGAGACCCGGGGAGTCGCCGTCGACCTGGCCCCCGCCGGCCAGCAGTCCGGTGCGGGACTTCTCGATATCTGGCCCGCACACCAGGGCAGTGTATTCCTGCCGCAGGCAGATATCGCGGACCCCCGGCTCCGCCGCGGGCTGGCGGCCCGCGGCGCCTTCGTCCAGGCTGTGACCGCCTACCGCACCGTAGACTACCCGGCCGACCCGCGCCGGAGCCTGGCCTTCTGCCAGCCGGCAACGCTCCCGGACCCCGGCCCGGACCGGCCCGCCGGAGCCGCTGTCCTCACCCCGGCGCAGGCGAAAACCGAAATCGACGCCGGCCTGCTGGACGCCGTCGTTGCGGCTTCCCCCAGTGCCGTCCGGCGCATCCACGAGGACCTTTCCCCGCTGGGCGCATGCCGGTTTGTGGCCATTGGACGCTCGACCGCCGCCCAGGCTCAGTCACTCGGCCTCAGCGTCGCCGCCGTGGCCGAGGAGCCCACCGCCTCCGGTCTGGTGGCAGCAGTTATCCGCGCGCTGGCCAACGAACCGCCCCCACACCACCCGCCCGCAGAGCCCACAGCAAAGGACACCATATGAGCTTCCCGACCCACCGCCCCCGCCGGCTCCGCACCACCCCTGCGTTGCGCCGGCTGACAGCCGAACACCGGCTCTCGGCCGCCGAACTCGTCCTGCCCGCCTTCATCCGCGAAGGGCTGACCGAGCCGAACCCGATTTCCTCGATGCCCGGCGTCCAGCAGCACACCACCGAGACCCTGAAGCGCGCCGCCAGCGAGGCCGTGGAGCTCGGCGTTGGTGGCATTATGCTTTTGGAATCCCCGCGGTCCGCGACGCCACCGGCACCGCCGCACTGGACCCTGACGGTGTGCTGAACAAGGCCATCCGGGACGTCCGTGCCGAAGTCGGCGACGAGCTGGTCATCATGAGCGACGTCTGCCTGGACGAATTCACCGACCACGGGCACTGCGGAGTCCTCGACGCCAGCGGTTACGTGGACAACGACGCCACGCTGGAGATATACGCCCGGATGGCCGTTGCGCAGGCCGAGGCCGGCGCCCACGTGCTCGGCCCGTCCGGGATGATGGACGGCCAGATCGCAGTCATTCGACAAGCCCTCGAGGAAGCCGGCCACACCACCACCGCCGTCGTCGCATACGCCGCGAAATACGCCTCGGCGTTCTACGGTCCGTTCCGTGAGGCCGTTGATTCCCAGCTCACCGGTGACCGGCGGACCTACCAGATGGATGCCGCGAACCGCCGCGAAGCGATCCTCGAAGTGGAACTGGACCTCGAAGAAGGCGCCGACATGGTGATGGTCAAGCCAGCCATGAGCTACCTCGATATCCTCGCCGATGTCGCCGCGATGAGTCCGGTGCCGGTCGCGGCCTACCAGATTTCCGGCGAGTACTCGATGATCGAGGCCGCCGCCGCCAACGGCTGGATCGACCGCCG
This sequence comes from Arthrobacter sp. H16F315, assembly GCF_024124825.1. Lineage (GTDB taxonomy): Bacteria > Actinomycetota > Actinomycetes > Actinomycetales > Micrococcaceae > Arthrobacter. The sequence goes on from NZ_JAMXSS010000002.1 coordinate 1,903,916, forward strand.
CGCGGCCATCACCGAATCCGTGCTGGGCATCAAACGGGCCGGGGCCAACATGGTCCTGACCTACTGGGCCAGCGAACTCGCCGGCTGGCTGAAGGAGTCCTGATGAACACCGCGACAGCGCCGGACCCCGCTTCCGCGCCAAACCCCACCGCCCCGGTGGGCCCGGGGCGCATCCTGCTGGGCCTGAACACCTTCGGCGACGTCGGGGTCTTCCCCGACGGACACCCCGTCCCGCACGCCCAGGTACTGCGCCAGCTGCTGGAACAGGCCGAACTCGCGGATCAGGTGGGGCTCCATGCCTTCGGCGTGGGGGAGCACCACCGCCGCGACTTCGCCGTCTCCGCCCCCGAAGTGTTCCTCGCCGCGGCGGCCACCCGGACCCGGCGCATCCGGCTCGGCTCCGCAGTCACCGTGTTGAGCTCCGATGACCCCATCAGGGTTTTCCAGCGCTTCTCCACCGTGGACGCCATCTCCAACGGCCGGGCCGAGGTGATGCTGGGCCGCGGCTCCTTTGTGGAGTCCTTCCCGCTCTTCGGACTCAACCTCGCCGATTACGAGGTCCTGTTCGAGGAGAAGCTGGAGCTCTTCGACAAAGCCCGCGCCCAGCAGCCCATCCACTGGGAGGGACGCACCAGGCCGTCCATCAGCGGTCTGAGTGCCTACCCGCCGCTGGAACACCACCTGCTGCCGGCCTGGATCGGCGTCGGCGGAACCCCTGAATCGGTGCTGCGCTGCGCCGAATACGGGTACCCGATCATCTTCGCAATCATCGGCGGAGAGCCGCGGTCCTTCGCCCCGCTGGCGAATCTGTACCGCGATGCGATGGCCAAATACGGCCACCCGATGCAGCAGATAGCCACCCATTCGCCCGGCCACATTGCCAACACCGACGAGGAAGCACGGGAGGAGTTCTTCCCGCACTGGCTCGGCCAGCGCAACCTGATCGGTGCCGAGCGCGGCTGGGGTCCCGGCAATCGCGCCGAGTTTGACGCGATGTGTACCCAAGAGGGCGCCCTCTACGTCGGCTCGCCGGACACCGTCGCGGCCAAGATCGGCCTGCTCAAGCGCAACCTCGGTGTGGACCGCTTCGACCTCAAATACAGCAACGGCACCCTGCCGCACACGGCGATGATGCGCTCGATCGAGCTGTTCGGCACCGAGGTGGCACCCCGGGTTGCCTCGTTGCTGGCCGGGTCTTCACCGCAGAACTGAAAGAATAGGAACCATGACTTCCAGCCACCCTCGCAACGAGGCACTCTTCGACCGCGCCCGCCAGCTGATGCCGGGCGGTGTTAACTCGCCAGTCCGTGCGTTCGGCTCCGTCGGCGGCACACCGCGGTTTATGGTCTCCGCCAAGGGCCCCTATCTGACAGATGCCGATGGCGCAGAATACGTGGACCTGGTTTGCTCCTGGGGCCCGGCACTGTTGGGTCATGCTCACCCGGAGGTCCTCGCCGCGGTGCATGCCGCCGTCGACCGGGGGCTGTCCTTTGGCGCCTCGACGCCGGATGAGGCCAACCTCGCGGCTATCGTGCAGGAACGTGTTCCTGCCGCCGAGCGGGTTCGGATGGTTTCCACCGGCACCGAGGCCACCATGACCGCCGTCCGGCTGGCCCGCGGCTTCACCGGCCGGAACCTCATCATCAAGTTCGCCGGCTGCTACCACGGACACCTCGACGGGCTCCTCGCTGCGGCCGGCTCGGGCCTGGCGACTCTCGCGCTGCCGGGTTCGGCCGGCGTCACGGCCGCCACCGCCGCCGAAACCCTCGTCCTGCCCTACAACGACCTCGCCGCCGTCGAGGCCGCCTTCGCCCAGCACGGACCCAACATCGCCGCCGTCATCACGGAGGCGGCGCCAGCCAACATGGGCGTCGTCACCCCGGGTGAGGGGTTTAATGCCGGCCTGTCGCGCATCACCGGCGAGCACGGCGCCTTGCTGATCCTCGATGAAGTCCTGACTGGATTCCGGACCGGCTACTCGGGCTACTGGGGCCTCACCGGCGGTGCCGCCGGCGCGGCCCAGCCCTGGACCCCGGACCTGCTGACGTTCGGCAAGGTCATCGGCGGCGGAATGCCGGCAGCGGCCCTCGCCGGCCGCGCAGAGGTCATGGACTACCTGGCGCCGTTGGGCCCCGTCTACCAGGCCGGCACGCTCTCCGGAAACCCGGTGGCCATGGCCGCCGGCGTCGCCACCCTCACCCACGCCAACGCCGGAGTCTACGCCTTTGTGGACGCCCGCTCGCTGGAGCTCTCCGCGGCACTGTCCTCGGCGCTGGGCGCGGCAGGGGTGGACCATTCGATCCAGCGGGCCGGGAACCTGTTCTCGGTGGCGTTTGGCACCTCGGCGCGCGGCGTGCACAACTACGACGACGCCCAGGGCCAGGAAGTGTTCCGCTACGCGCCGTTCTTCCACTCCATGCTCGACGCCGGGGTTTACCTCCCGCCGTCGGTCTTCGAGGCCTGGTTCCTCTCCGCCGCGCACGACGACGCCGCGATGAACCGGATCTTCGATGCCCTGCCGGCCGCCGCCAAGGCAGCGGCGGCCGCGAAGGCGTAGCTCCGGCGGGCCCCACGGCCCGTACTGCCAGATCCGGTATCGAGCTTAAACAGCTGTGGGGCACCCGCCGCGGCGGGTGCCCCACATGCTTAAGCGGCAGTCCCGCGTTTTAGAGGACGTCCGAAAGGAATCCCTGCAGGCGTTCCGTGCGCGGATCGGTGAAGATCTGTTCCGGCGGCCCGGACTCAACGACGACGCCGCCGTCCATAAACGTCACGGTGTCCGAGACGTTCCGGGAGAAGCCCATCTCGTGAGTCACCACAACCATGGTCATACCCCCCTTGGCGAGGTCGGCCATCAGCGCCAGCACACCCTTGACAAGTTCCGGGTCGAGCGCGGACGTAGCCTCGTCGAAGAACATCACTTCGGGTTTCATGGCCAGAGCCCGCGCTATCGCCACCCGCTGCTGCTGACCCCCGGAGAGATTCGCGGGGCGGGCATCCGCCTTGTGCTTGAGCCCGACGAGGTCAAGCTGGGCAACTGCCTCCTCGCGGGCCTGCTCCTTGGACATGCCGCGGAGCTTGCGCAGTGCCAGCGAGACGTTTTCCACCACGGTCTTGTGCGGGAACAGATTGAATTGCTGGAAGACCATACCGATCCGCCGGCGCAGCTCATCGGGGTTGTCCTGAAGCACGGACTTCCCGTCGAGGAGGATGTCGCCCTGGTCGGGTTCGATCAGCCGGTTCATAACCCGCAGAAGCGTTGACTTACCTGAGCCGGACGGCCCGATAACGGAAGCCGTTGTGCCCTTCCCAACGTCCAAGTCGATGCCGCGGAGGACGTGGTTGGCCCCGAACGACAGGTGGATGTTTTTCGCTGTCAGCGACCCTGAAGCAAACTCGCTCATGCCGGGGCCCCCTTTCCGACCTTAGCGGCCGCGTCATCGGGTTCCTTTTTTTCCGGCCGGCCCGAACGCAGGCGGCCATCAATCCAGTTCACGAAGTGTGTCAATGGAACCGTCAGGGCCAGGTAGAAGACCGCCGCGGCAACATACGGGGACAGGTTCCCGCTGGTCGACGCCGCATCCTTGCCGATCTGGAAGATCTCCCGTTCCGAGGCCAGCAGGCCCAAGAGGAAAACCAGCGAGGACTCCTTGATCAGGGCGATGAACTGGTTAACCAGTGCGGGCAGAACCCGCCGGATGCCCTGGGGCACAACCACCAGCCGCATCGAAGGGCCATAGCCGAATCCCAGGGCGCGGGTGGCTTCGAGCTGTCCCTTGTCCACGCTCTGGATGCCGGAGCGGAAGATCTCACCGATGTACGCTGCCGACATCAGCGACAGTGCCGCCACCGCCATCGGGTACGGGCTCGTCGATCCGGTCAGTTGCCGAATGATCGGACCGAAGCCGAAACCGATCACGAGGATCGTCAGCACCGGCGGCAGCCCACGCAGGATGTCGGTGTAGACACGCGCGATCCAGCGCACCGCAGCGTTCCTGGAGATACCCATCAGGGCAAGCACCATCCCGAGCAGCGTTCCGATGATGCCTGAAGTGATGGCCAGGACGATCGTATTCGGCAAGCCGACCGCGAACATCATGGGGATGACTTCGCCCATCGCCTTCCAGTCGAGGAAGGTGTCGCCAAGTTGTTTGAGGATATCCAGGAGGTTCATAGACGGCCCGGGCTACTTTGCCGGAATCTGGACGGCCTTGCTGCCCGGCTTCCAGCCCTGCGGGGTCTGCTCCGCCACGGTGGGACGGTCCGTGTACCACTCGGACGTCAGCTTGGTCCACGTGCCGTCGGCGATCACTGCATCCAGGCCGGCGTTCAGCGCCTCGATAAGGGCCTTATTGTCCTTGTTTACGGCGTAGGCGGTGAAGTTCTGGGTATTTACGACCTTCTCGGCGATTTTGGTCTTGTCGCCTTCCTTGACCTGGCCTGTTGCCTGCTGGGACGGGGCCACCCACGCGTCCACCTGGCCGTTCTTCACGCTGGCGTAGACCGTGTTGTAGTCAGGGAAGCGGACAGGCTCAAGTTTAAGCGTGTTGGTGACGTAGTCATCCTGCACGGTGCCCTGGACGACGCCGACGCGTACGCCGGCCTTGAGGTCATCGAAGGACTTGATCTGGGCGTTGTCCTTTGTCACGACAGCCATGTAGCCGAAGTCGTAGCCATTGGTGAAGCCAACCGTTTCGCGGCGCTTGTCGGTCGTGGAAATCGAGGATGATCCGGCGTCGAACTGTTTGTTGTTGACTTGTGAGAGCAACGCGGAGAAGTCGGTTGAAGCGAATTCGACCTTGAGGCCCAGCTTGTCGCCGATCGCACGCATCAGCTCGTTGTCGTAGCCGGTGAACTTACCGGAGGGATCGATGAAGATGTTCGGCGGCGCATCCGAGAGGGTGCCGACCCGCAAGGTGCCCTCGGTGATCAAGCCGAGTTTCGTCTTGTCGATCGTGTCCAGGGGAGTGACGTCAGCGGTCGTGTACTTGTCCAGCGAAGTCTGGTCGCTGCCGGCGAGTGCGTCAGTGGGTGAGCCGGACGGTTGCGCTGACCCGCCGCCGCAGGCCGCCAGGGACACAGCCACAGCGATCGCCACAGGAACAGTAGTCAGCCACTTCATGGCTTTGGTTTTCATCATGCAATCGCTTTCGTCAGGAGTGTGTGGTCCGCGGGGGCAACGTCGCGCCCGGGCGCAGGGCGCGGACGGCCCGGGGACAGCAAGCCGCAAAATATAAGTGTGACACCTGACCCGAAGACGAATTCAAAGCGAATTTCTGCTCTCGATCTCCCTTGGATGCCGAATTAAGTTCATGCGCCTTAGTAGTGGCACGTTATCTGAGCCGTCCGGGCCGGGTGCGACGGAACGAATGACGTGCAGGCCTGGTCCAGCCCGGCGCCGCAGGGGCTGTGATTTCCGTCGCACTTGGCCGGTTTTCGGGGCGTTGAGGGCTATAGCGTGCAGCCATGCCCGTCAGTGTTTCGGCGCGTGACGTGCTTTTGTCCTAGAAATCCCCGCGGCTGGCATCTTCCGGCGGCAGCACCGGCCAGTCGCCCTCGATCACGGCGGCGGGTTTGGTTTTGCGCAGGTAGGTCTGGAAATCCGACGCCTGGGCCGAGGCCCACTCGATCTGGAGCTGGTGCAGGTGGCTGGCCGGCATCCGGAGCTTCGGGAACTTCCCTGCCATGGCGTCGAGCATACGGAGGGTGGCGAGGGCGTCGGCCGCTGAGGTGTGGGCATTGTCCAGGTTCACCCCGTACTCCTCGCAAAGGGCTGTCAGCGTGCGCTTGCCTTTGCGGTACCGGTCGACCTGCTTGTTCATGATGTACGGATCCAGGACGGGAAAACGGCTCAACTGCGGGACACCGTAGCGGGCCGATTCGGCGGCGAGCACGGTGAAGTCGTAGCTGGCGTTGAAGGCGATGACCGGCACTCCCCGGTCGAAGAGCTCCTGAAGCGCTGCGGCAACCTCCCGCGTCACTTCGGCGGCAGGGCGGCCCTCGCTGCGGGCCCGTTCTGTCGTGACGCCATGGATGTCACTGGCCTCGGTCGGGATCTCGACCCCCGGATCGGCGAGCCACTCGTGCTCTTTGATGATCCCGCCGTCGTTGTCCACCACAGTGATGGATGCCGTGACGATCCGTGCGGAGCGGGAGTTCCGACCTGTTGTTTCGAGGTCGAAGGCCGCGCGGGGGAGGGTGTTCCAAGTGCTCATGCATCAACGCTACCTGCTGCCACCGACAGGAACGCGCCACCGTTTGTGCCCGGCACGGCGTCGGCGGTGCCCACCGCAGCCGTCCGGCCGGCGGGGCGGGTTGGGGTGGGGAGGACTGTCCGGACTCCCGCGCCGCTAGGCTGGAGTGATGAAAGCGGAGTATGTGGAGGCGGTGCTGGACGTGGTGGCGCTGATCCCCGCAGGCGCCGCAGTGGCCTACGGCGACATCGCGGAACTCCTCGGTTCCGGCGGCCCCCGCCAGATTGGCGCCGTGATGAGCCACCACGGCATTGCGGTGCCCTGGTGGCGGGTCCTGAAGGCCAGCGGCGAGGCGCCTCCCGGACACGAACGTGAGGCCCTTGCCCGGTACCTCCGGGAAGGCACCCCGTTGCTGGGAGAGTACAAAAAGTACCTGCACTCCGGTGAGGGGCGCTTCCGGGTGGACCTGACGGCTGCCCGCTGGGCGCCGACGGGCAGTGATTTCGACGCCATCGACGCCGCCGCAGAGCGGCTGGAACGGTCCTTGCGCAAACTGTCGGTCCCTGATGATGAAATGACTGTGTGAGCAACACCAGCAAGAACGCAGAGTCCCGCCCGCCCGTCACACGGCCCCTAACACCTCCACCGACTTCCGTGGCTCAGGCACCAGGCAGGTCCGAAGCTGGGACGCGCCAAGCTGCCAGGCCGGGCGGCTCCGGTTCCGCGCTCCGACTGCTGCCGCCAAAAAAACTGCACAACGCTGTGCCCGTGTTGTCGGCAGACCAGCTCGCCGCCGTCGACGTCCCACACGGCTCCGGCCCCGTTCTGATCCCGGGAGCGCCGGGAACCGGCAAGTCCACTGTGCTTGTTGAGGCCGCCGTCCGGCGGGCCCGGCGCGATGGACTCGATCCGGAACGGATGCTCATCCTCGCCCCCGGACGCCTTGCCGCCGATTCGCTCAGGGACCGGTTTACGGCCCGGCTGGACCGCAGTTTAAGTACGACGCCGGCACGCACCTGGGCGTCATACGCCTTCGATCTGATCCGGCGCGCCAAAGCGGAAGGGATCCTGCCGCTGCCGCGCCCGCCGAAACTCCTCTCCGGCCCGGAACAGGACCTGATCATCAAGGAACTGCTGGAGGGCCACGCGGAGCCCGGACTTGAGCTGCCCTGGCCCGAGGACCTGGCGGCCGCACTGCTGACGCGGGGCTTCCGCCAGGAAGTCCGCCAGCTCTTTGACCGGATCATCGAATCCGGCCGGACGGCCGAGGACCTTGTGGTCCTGGCGCGACGTTGCCACCGGCCGGACTGGGTTGCCGCAGCCGGACTTTATGCAGAGTACCGCGACGTCCTGGACCTGCGGATGCCGGAGTCCTTCGACCCGGCCGGCATCATCACCGCGGCCCGGCAGATCTTCCAGGACGAGCCGGACTTTCTGGCCGCTGAACGCGACCGGCTCCAGCTGATCCTGGTGGACGACATGCAGGAAGCCAACCCGGCCGTATTCGAGCTGCTCGCGGACATCGCCGCCGGCAAGGAAGCGCTCATTACCGCATCGCCGGACACCGTAGTCCAGGGTTTTCGAGGCGCCCGCCCGGACCTTGTCGCGGAGCTCCCCTGGTTGCTCGCCCCCGTCGACGGTGTTGTGATCGAACGGCCGCTCCGGACCGCGCACCGCCATAGCCCGGCGGTTGCTGAGGCCTGGCTTTCGGTTGCCGGACGGATCTCCAGCAGGGCCGGCGGGCAGTCCGCTCGCCAGCTCGAGCAGCCGCCCGCGCCGGATCCGGACCCGGGAACCGCCGCCGGAGCCGTTGAAGCGCACCTGCTTCCGTCGCCGGTGCACGAACTGCGCTACGTGGCACAACGGATCCTGGAAGCCCAGCTCACCGACGGCCGCGACCTCGGCGACATCGCCGTGGTAGTGCGCAACGGCGGCCAGCTCAGCCAGCTGCAGCGCTACCTCGCGGGTCAGGGCATCCCGGTCCGGATCCCGGTGGCGGAATCCGCTGTCCGCGACGAGGTCGCCGTCCGGCCCCTGCTCGATGCCTATGCCGTTGTGTTGGACCCTGCCGTACTCAGCCCCGAAGCGGCAGTGGCGCTGCTGACCTCGCGGATCGGCGGGTCCACCGCGATTGAGCTGCGGCGCCTCCGCCAGTCCCTGCGCCGGGAGGAGCTCCTGGGCGGCGGCGGCCGCACCAGCGATGTGCTCCTCGTCGAGGCCCTGCTGGAACCGGGCGCGCTCGGGACCCTCGGCATTGAGGGCACCTCTGCACGACGGATTGCACGGATGATCCAGGCTGGCCGGGTTGCCGCCCAGGCTCCGGGCGGCAACGCCGAAACGGTGCTCTGGGCACTCTGGAACTCCACCGGTCTTGCCGCGCGTTGGACCGAGGCGGCGCTGGCCGGCGGATCGGCGGGTGCCCGTGCGGACCGGGACCTCGATGCCATGATGGCCCTTTTCCACACGGCGGAGCGCTTTGTGGACCAGCTGCCCGGGTCCGGACCCGAGCAGTTCCTCGAGTACCTGCTCAGCCAGGAACTCCCGATGGACACCCTCGCGGCACGGGCCCAGCTGGAGGACGCCGTTGAACTTATGACCCCGGCCAGCGCTGCCGGCCGGGAATGGCCCGTCGTCATCGTCCCCGGCCTGCAGGAAGGCGTATGGCCAAACACCAGGCTCCGCGGCGAACTGCTCGGCAGCACACTGTTCGCGGACGCCGTCGAGCACGGCGTGGAATACGCCCTGCAACTGGATCCCCTCAGCAGGCTGCGCGAAATCCGCTACGACGAGCTGCGCAGCTTCTCCACTGCTGTGTCGCGGGCCAAGGAGCAGCTGATCTGCACGGCCGTGTCTTCCGAGGATGAACAGCCGTCGTCGTTCCTGGACTACGTGGCGCCGCTCCGCCCCGGCCAGGACCGGCGCGCTTTCACCCAGGTGGAGCGCCCACTCACCCTGCGCGCCCTCGTCGCCGAGCTGCGCCAGTACGCCCAGCTCGACGCCGGAACTCCGGAAGCACTGGAAGCCTCCGACGTCCTTGGTACCTTGGCCGCGGCTGAGCCCGCCGTACCCGGCGCGCATCCCGCGAGCTGGTGGGGGCTGGCCCCGCTGTCCACGGACGATCCCGTTGTTCCCCGGGCGGCACGGTCTACGTCTCGCCTTCGAAGGTGGAGACGGTGCAGAAGTCGCCGCTGGACTGGTTCGTCCAGGCTGCCGGTGGCGAAGCCGCCACCGACTTTGCCCGCAGCCTGGGCACCCTGGTCCACGCCATCGCGCAGGACCTGCCCGATGCTTCGGGCGGTGAATACGTGGCTGAGCTCATCCGCCGCTGGCCGGCGTTGGGGATGAAGGACAACTGGGAAGGCAAACTGGACTTCCAGCGCGCCGAAACGATGGTTCGTAAACTTGCCCAGTACGTGCTGGTGATGCGCAGCGAGGGACGGTCCCTGGTCGGCGTCGAGCTGGACTTCGAAGTCAAGCTCCCGGACCTTGGGGCCGGGGACGGAACGGCCGGCGCTGACCCGGGCGGTGACGGGGGCCCTTGGCCTGCCCGCCCGGCCGTGCTGCGCGGCCAGGTCGACCGGCTGGAGATCGACGCCGAGGGCAGGCTCGTTGTGGTGGACCTCAAGACCGGCAAACGGCAGCCGGGCAAAGCCGAGCTGGCGCGGCATCCGCAGCTGGGAGCGTACCAGGCTGCGGTGCTGGCCGGAGGTTTCGCCGGTTCCGACGACGGCCCGCCCCCGCTGCCCGGCGGTGCCGTCCTGGCCCAGCTGGGTACCGGCACCAAAAGCCCTGGCATCCAGTCCCAGGCAGCGCTGGACCCCGCGGAAAACTGGGCCCTGGACATGGTCGGCGACGCTGCCCGGGTGATGTCCGGGAGCGCCTTCGAGGCCCGCCATGATCCGTCCAAAAGTGGCCACGGTGGCCACGGCTGCCGCCTTCCCGAAGTCTGCCCGCTGTGCCTGCGGGGAAAGCAGGTTACCGAATGAGCACCGAAACTGCCCGTCCCGCCGTTCCACCGGCAGCACTTCCAGTCCCCAGGTTCACCCCGGCGGAGCTCTCGGCCCTGCTGGGGAGACCAACAGCCCTACAGCCGAACAGTCGCAGATCATTTCCTCACCCCTGTCACCGCGGCTCGTTATTGCCGGCGCCGGTTCGGGCAAGACCGCCACGATGGCAGACCGCGTGGTCTGGCTTGTCGCCAACGGCTGGGTCCGTCCGGAGGAAGTCCTCGGCGTAACGTTTACGCGGAAGGCGGCCGGCGAACTGGCCAGCCGGATCCGCGCCAAGCTGGCGGCGCTGCAGCGTATCGCCGCGTCCGACACGCAGAATCAGGTGTTCCCCGCCGGGCTGCTCAGTACCGATGCACTTGAACCCAAGGTCTCCACCTACCACTCCTACGCCAGCGGCATTGTGTCGGACTACGGGCTGCGGCTCGGCGTCGAACGCGACGTTGTGCTCCTCGGCGGCGCCCAGGCCTTCCAGCTCGCCAGCGAAGTCGTGGAAGCCTACGACGGCGACTACGAACACTTCCGATCCGCAAAATCCACCCTGGTCAAGGCAGTCATCCAACTCGCGGGCGAGTGCGCTGAGCATCTCCAGGAACCCGCCGGCGTCCGCCGCTGGCTGCTGGAGCGGGTGGCCGAGTTTGAGCAGCTGCCCTACCTCGCAACCGCCACAAAGAATCCCAGCCAGGCCGTCGCCGAGCTCAGCGGACTGCTGCGCACCCGGGCCAGCGTCGCGGACATGGTGGGGCGCTATACGGACGCCAAGCGTGCCCGTGGTGCCCTCGACTTCGGGGACCTCGTGGCCCTCGCTGCCCGTGTGGCCAACGAGATTCCGCTCGCCGCGGAAACCGAACGCCAGCGCTATAAGGTGGTGCTGCTCGACGAATTCCAGGACACCTCACACGCCCAGCTTGTCCTTTTCTCCCGATTGTTCAGCGACGGCCATGCGGTCACCGCGGTGGGCGATCCCAACCAGTCGATCTACGGTTTCCGCGGAGCCTCCGCCGGCCAGCTCTTTCATTTCGTCCGCGAATTCCCGGCACGGCTTGGAGCCGGCGAGGGACCAGCCGGCGTCGGTACCGGTGTCGAGGCGGCAGACAGCACCGCGGGCTTTGCCCTCGCGCCGACGTCCTACCTCACCACGGCATGGCGCAACGGCCGGACCATCCTCTCGGCCGCCAACGTCATTTCCGCGCCGCTCAGCGCCGCCGCGGCCCGGACCGGCCCGGCCGGTGAACGGGACAAGGCCGGGGGCGTCGAGGTACCGCCGCTGCAGCCCAGCCCCGCCGCGGTCCAGGGCCGCGTGGTGATGGGCCGGTTTGGCACCGATGAGGATGAGGCCGCGGCGATCGCGGGCGACGTGTTGAAATTCAGGGTGACAGACTTCAGCGGGACGGCAGGGGAGCCTGAACCGCCCGCCATGGCGGTTCTTTGCCGCCGGCGCGCCCAGATGGAATGCATTCGCCGCGAATTCGAAGTGCGCGGGATCCCCTATGAAATCGTCGGGCTCGGCGGTCTGCTGGACACCCCCGAAATTGTGGACTTGGTTGCGACCCTCCGGGTACTGGCCGACCCCGGACGGTCCGATTCGCTGATGCGCCTGCTGGCCGGGGCACGCTGGCGGATCGGGCCCGCGGACCTGATGGCCCTGCGCGACTGGTCCAGCTTCCTGGCCCGGCGCCGCGGCCGCCCCGGCGCCGCTGACGACGACGGTACCGTTGACGACGGCGCGGAGGCGGTGGTGATCGAGGGCGACCTCACGGACGCCGCGAGCCTTGTTGAGGCACTCGACTGGCTCCCGCGTGCGGGCTGGACCTCCGTGCACGGCCGCCAGCTCGGTGCCGAGGCGCTGGAGCGTCTCCTCCGGCTTTCGGCGGAGCTCCGGCAGTTGCGCGGCTATATGGGTGACGACCTGACCACCCTGCTCGGTGAGGTGGAGCGGGCGATGCTCCTGGACATCGAGGTCGCCGCACGGCCGGGGATCAGCATTCACCAGGCCCGCCGCAACCTGGACGCCTTCCAGGACGCTGCTGCCGGCTTCCTGCACACGTCCCAGCGGGTGGATGTGCTGGCGTTCCTGGCCTGGTTGGAGGCCGCGGCCGCCGAAGAGAATGGCCTGGATGCCGCGGCGCCCGAAGTGAACCATGAAGCCGTGCAGCTGCTGACAGTACACGCTTCCAAAGGCCTGGAATGGGATGTGGTATTTGTGCCCGGGCTCAATGCCGGGGCCTTCCCGAGCAGCCGGGACTCGCGCTGGAGCAGCGGCAGCGCCGCACTGCCCTGGCCGCTGCGCGGGGACCGCTCGGACCTTCCGCAATGGGACCTCGACCACCCTGACCAAAAAGGCTGGCTCGACGCCGAAAAGGACTTCAAGTCCGCCGTGCAGGTTCACGGCGAGGCCGAGGAACGTCGGCTCGCGTATGTGGCCTACACACGCGCCAAACATGTGCTCTGGGTTTCCAGCGCCGCCTGGGTCGGCTCGCGGGCCGGGATGGCGGACATGTCGCCGTTCCTGGCCGAACTTGAGGTGCTCGCCGCCGGTGGCGCCGCCGTGATCCACCCGTTGTCCGTCAGCGAGGAGTCATTGCCGCAGGAGAGTCCGTTGACCTCGGAACTGGAGGTCGCGGGGTGGCCGTATGATCCGCTGGAGGGGCCCGTTGATCCTCGCAGCGGCGCCCGGCTGCGCCTCATTCCCGGCCGGCGGACGGCCATGGAGTCCGCTGCCGGGCGGGTGTTGGGATCCATGGGTCCGAAAGTGCCGCCGGATGCCGGGCCGGATGCCGACGCCGGTGTCGCCGGAGCAGACACACGCCGGCAGCTGCGTGGCCCCGCGGCCGGGTGGGCGGACGAGGCAGCGACCCTGCTGGAGCGCCGTTCCCGTCGGAGCACGGTGCAGGACGTTCACCTGCCGGGGCACATCTCCGCTTCCACCCTGGTGGATCTCGAGGACGACGCGGGCTCCGTCGTCGCGAGGCTGCGCCGCCCGGTACCGCGGGAGCCGGGTATGTCCGCCCGCAAGGGCACCGCGTTCCACGCCTGGGTCGAAGAGTACTTCGGCGCGGCCGGCATGCTGGACCTGGAGGAAGCTGCCGGTTCCGACGGCCACATCGATGCAAGCCTACGGGCTGGACAGTATGGTCGAGACGTTCCGCCAGTCCGAGTGGGCCAACCGCGCCCCGGCGTACGTGGAGGTTCCGGTGGAGACCCGGGTCGGTGATGTGGTGGTCCGGGGCCGGATCGATGCTGTCTTCCGCGACGCCGACGGCGGGTGGGACCTGGTGGACTGGAAGACCGGCCGCCGGCCGTCGGCCGTCCAGTTGAAGACAAAAGCGGTCCAGCTGGCCGTCTACCGGCTGGCCTGGGCGCGGCTCAAAGAAGTCCCGCTGGACCAGGTGCGGGCGGCGTTCTACTACGTGGCCGACAACGCAGTAGTCCGGCCGCACGATCTGGGTTCGGCCGAACGGCTCGAACAAATCGTCGCCGCTGCCCTCGGGACCGGCTAGCGGGTCTTCGACTCGACTATCGCGAGCGAGGTCGTTGAGGTGTCGTCGGCCGGGTTCGCCGCCTCCGTCACCGGGGCAGCTTCGTCGGCGGGGGCGGTTTTGTCCCCGCCCACGACGGCGATCGACTGGGTTGAGGAGTCCTCGATTGCGCCCGCGGCGGCCGGTTCGTCGGGGATGGCAGTGACGGAGACACTGGCTCCTGCGGTGCCAGTGGGCCGGTCGACGTCCGCGGCACTGTCGTTCGCTGCATCGTCCGCACCGGCGGTTCCGAGGGGAATCGTTGTGACCAGGACGGCGGGTGCGGCGCTGCCCGCCGGAACAGCGGCAAGCCTTGAATCCGGTTCCGGGGCCGGTACGGGCTGGGGGAGCGGTTCAACGCTGATCGGCTGCCCGCCGTGTTCCGCGACGTCCTCGGCGAGCGCGGTGAGCATGGATTCCGCCTCGTCGATCATGTCCTGGTTTGCGGCGGCGATGCCCTTTAACGAGGTACTGCGCGAGGGCGAATTCGGCGGACAATGCCGCTCGTCGCAGCAGGTGCGCGTCCGGAACGTCGCGCCGGGAAGAGGTGTAGTGGGTTAGTACGGCCTCCACAAAATCCTGGTCGTTGGACGCGACCAGCCAGGCCATATCATCGGCCGGGTCGCCGATCCGCAAGTCTGTCCAACCGGTCACGGCGGTCACACGGTCGCCGTCCACCAGCAGGTTGTCCTCGTGCAGATCGCCGTGGACCACACACGGATTGAAGCGCCATAGGGACACGTCTTCCAGGGCGTGTTCCCAGCGTCGCAGCAGCAGCGCTGGAATCATGCCGGTGGTCGCTGCCTGGTCCAGCTCGTTGAGGCGGCGCTGACGGAACTCGTTTGGGGTGTAGCTGGGCAGGTCGGCGTTGCTGACCAGTGAGTGGGGCAAGTCGTGGATCGCGGCGAGGGCCGCACCGATTTCGCGGGCCACGGCGGATGATGCGGCGCCGAGTTCCTCGACTGATCGGGTGGAACCGGCCAAATGGGAGTACACGAACGTGCTCAGCGGTCCCTGCCGGACGGTCCCGGCGACGGTTGGCATCAGGAAAGGAAGCTCGGCCCGGACGCCGGGGGTGAAAGCGCGCAGTATCAGGAATTCAGTTTCCAGGCGGGCGCTGGCCTCGGCATGGCGCGGCGAGCGGACGCGCCAGCGCTTGCCCTCGGAATCCAGCAGGAGTGCCGAATCGAAGTCTGCCGGATCGTCGGGCGCAGAGCTGACGGCGGTCGGTGTCAGCCCGGGCACTGCCGCGGTTGCCACAGCTGCCAGTTCGATTGGTTTTCTTCTCACGCTCCCACGGTAGATTGAGCGGCGCCCAAGACGGCGATGCACCACGGCGAGTCTGAAAGATCGGGAATAATTTGCGGTGTGGTGCCGCGGTGCCGCGCGCGGCGGGACACGTGCGGCTGCCCACATACGGGGCGAACAAATGTCGGTGCCGCGGTGCCGCGCGCGGCGGGACACGTGCGGCTGCCCACATACGGGGCGAACAAATGTCAATTGTCAGCGGGAGTCAGTACGGTAGGTACATGAGTCTTGCGGAGTCACCGGCACCAGAGAATCCGGCACCAGAGAATCACCCCCGCGACGCCGCCTCAGCCTCCCCGCCTGCCGCCTTGGCCGCCAACCTGCTTCACGACGCAATTCTTCCGGTCCGCCCGGCGCTGATTGACCGCGGTTCAGCAGCACGGCTGAAGCCGGGAATGCTCGAGGAGCTTATCGCTGGCGGCGGCGCTCGGGCCATGGTGCTCTCCGGCCGGCAGGCCCTTATCGACGGCAGCAGCCTGGTGCTGCTGGACGCGGCAGAACTTGCCCGCCACCTGAAGGACACGGCGTACGCCCCGGAGCAGCTGATTTACCTGGGATCGGCGCTGCCCGGATCGGACCTTGCGGCGGGCACCCAACTGGTCCTCTTTATCCTGCCGCAGCAGTTCGAGGTTCAGGCCGAGGAATTCGAAGCCCACATCGCCGGCATCCCCAGGGGTGCGCAGTGGGCGGGATTCCGCGAAGTGGCCGCCGCCCTGAACCCCGCGGACACCGCCCTCTTCATCGAAGCCAGCGCCATCGCCAACTGGCATGCCACCCATACCCACTGCCCGCGCTGCGGCACCGCGACTACGACGGAGACCGGAGGCTGGGTCCGTCGTTGTCCCGCCGACGGATCGGAACACTATCCGCGCACCGATCCGGCCATCATCGTTACAGTGGTGGGTCCGGACGGCCGGCTGCTGCTCGGCGGCGGCGGCCCGCTCGATGCGAAGAACTATTCCACCCTGGCCGGCTTCGTCGAACCGGGCGAGTCGCTGGAGCAGGCAGTAGTGCGCGAGATCGGTGAGGAAGTGGGCGTGCGGGTTTCCGCCTGCCAGTACCTCGGTTCCCAGCCGTGGCCCTTCCCGGCCTCGCTGATGCTCGGTTTCACGGCCACCACCGCGGACGCAGAAGCCACACCCGACGGCGTCGAAGTGACCCGGGCACGCTGGTTCAGCCGAAGCGAACTGCAGGCGGCAGTCCTCAGCGGCGAGATCGTCATTTCCAGCAGATTGTCCATCGCCCGTGCCCTGATCGAACACTGGTACGGCGGGCTCATCCAGGACCGTGCGGACAACGTATGAGGAGCCCCTCCTGACCACCTGCACCGGCATCCCCGCGCTGAGGGTCCCGCCGCGCATCCACCGCACACCCTCGAACGACTGAGCCGCAACAGTGAACAAAGATCTCTTCCAGTCCAGTAACTTCCCGGCAATTCGGCCAGACGACCGCCCGGATGCCGAGCTTCCGGCGCCGGACAACCGTTCCCTTGAGGAACGCATCCTCGGCGGCCTGGACGCTGAACAGCGGGAAGTTGCCAGTACCCTGCAGGGCCCCATGTGCGTCCTCGCCGGGGCAGGCACCGGCAAGACCCGCGCCATCACCCACCGCATCGCCTACGGGGTGCACTCCGGCGTCTACAACCCGCAGCGGCTGCTGGCTGTCACCTTCACCTCGCGGGCCGCGGCGGAAATGCGCAGCCGACTCCGGGACCTCGGTGTCGGGAACGTTCAGGCCCGCACCTTCCACGCCGCCGCGCTGCGCCAACTCCAGTTCTTCTGGCCCCAGGCCGTTGGCGGCGTCCTGCCAAACCTGCTGGACCACAAGGCCCAGATGATTGCCGAAGCGGCACGGCGGTTGCGGCTGAGCACCGACCGCGCGTCCATCCGCGATTTGGCCTCGGAAATCGAGTGGGCCAAGGTCTCCATGCTGACGCCCGCCAACTACCTGGAGAAAGCCCAAGGCCGCGGCGCGCCGGGCGGCTTTGACCTGACCGCCGTCGCCCGCGTCTTTCAGTCCTACGAGGACGTCAAAACGGACCGGAACGTGATCGACTTTGAGGACGTCCTCTTGATCACCGTGGGCATCCTGCAGGAGGACCCGAAAGTCGCAGCCACCGTCCGGGAGCAGTACCGCCACTTCGTTGTTGACGAGTACCAGGATGTTTCGCCGCTGCAGCAGCGGCTGCTGGAATTGTGGCTTGGCGGCCGGGACGAGCTCTGCGTCGTGGGGGACGCCAGCCAGACCATTTACTCCTTCACCGGCGCCTCGCCGAAGCAGCTGCTTGGTTTTAAGGCCCAGTACCCTCAGGCCGCCGTGGTCAAGCTGATCCGCGACTACCGCTCCACCCCGCAGGTGGTACGGCTCGCCAATGAGCTGCTGGCCGGCCGGCGAAGCGCCGGGCCAGCCGCCGACGCTGCCTGGGCCACGCCACTGCAACTCGTGGCGCAGCGCCCGACCGGACCGGTGCCGCAATTCACCGAGTGTTCCGATGACGAAGCCGAAGCCGCAACCGTCGCCGTGAAGGTCCGTGAACTCCTTGACGCCGGCACTCCGGCCAGCCAGGTCGCCGTGCTGTTCCGCACCAACGGGCAGTCCGAGGCCTATGAGCAGGCACTGGCCTCGGCCGGTATCGGCTACCAGTTGCGCGGCGGTGAACGGTTCTTTGCCCGCAAGGAGGTCCGCGACGCCATTCTGCAGCTGCGGGCGGCCACCCGGGCCGTCTCCGAAACGGCCAGCCCCGAGCCACTGGGACAGTTGGTCCGCGACATCGTCGCCTCGCTCGGCTATACGGACTCGGCTCCGCACAGCGGCGGCGCGCTCCGTGAACGCTGGGAATCGCTCGCTGCGCTGGTTGCGTTGGCCGACGAGCTCGTAATCAGCCGCGGCGGAGCGTTCACCCTGGCGGATTTCGTCAATGAACTTCAGGAACGCTCCCTGGCCCAGCACGCCCCCACCGTCCAGGGTGTCACGCTTGCCTCGCTGCACGCCGCCAAGGGCCTCGAATGGGACGCGGTGTTCCTCGTGGGGCTCAGCGAGGGTCTGATGCCGATCTCCTTCGCCGACAGCCCCGAATCCGTGGATGAGGAACGGCGCCTGCTGTACGTGGGGATCACCAGGGCCAGGGAACACCTGTTCCTGTCCTGGTCCACCGCGCGCACCCCGGGCGGCCGCGCCAACCGAAAGCCCTCGCGGTTCCTCGACGGCCTGCGGCCCGACTCTGTGGCCAGCTCCTCGGTCCGCGGCAAGGGGGCCGCGCCGCGGCGCAAGGCGGCCGTGCCCGCTACCTGCCGGGTCTGCGGCACCATGCTCTCCTCCGGCGCCGAACGCAAGGTGGGCCGGTGCAACCAGTGCCCGCCCAGCTACGAGGAGCAGACTTTCGACGCGCTCCGGCAGTGGCGCAAGGAAACAGCGCTCGAAGCCGACGTCCCGGCCTTTGTGGTGTTCACCGACGCCACGCTGACTGCCATTGCCGAAGCACGGCCGGACTCCCTCGAACAGCTCGCCACTCTTCCCGGGGTGGGGCCGTCGAAGCTGGAGAAGTACGGCGAGGCAGTCCTGGCAGTGCTGGTCGAAAGCACCACACTCTAGTGGCCGGGAGTACCACGCGGGCAAGCGGCCCGGCATCGTCCGCACCCACACCCCTTACCACCGCCGACGGCTCGCCGGTGGAAGTGCGGCGTTCCGCGCGTCGACGCCGGACCGTTGCCGCCTTCTGGGAAAACGGCACCGCAGTTGTGGCCATACCGGCCAGCTTCAGCCGGGCCCAGGAACGCGAGTGGGTGCACCGGATGCTTGAGAAGCTGCGGCGCCAGGGGGAGCGCAGCGCCGGGCGACGCCGTCCGCGCAACGATGCCGCCCTCGGGGCGCACGCCGCCGCACTCTCCGCAAAGTACCTGGGCGGCCGGGCCGAACCGTCCTCGGTCCGGTGGGTGGGCAACCAGAACTCCCGTTGGGGGTCCGCCACGCCGTCGGAAGGGACCATCCGGCTCTCTGACAAGCTTCAGCCCATGCCGCAGTGGGTCATCGACTATGTGCTGCTGCACGAACTGGCGCACCTTCTGGTCGCCGGCCACAACGCCGCGTTCTGGCGTTTGCTCGAGGCCTACCCGGAGACTGCCCGGGCCAGGGCCTTCCTCGAGGGGGGTTTCTTTCGCGACATCCCGCGGCCTGGCGCCCGGCAGCAGAGACAATGGCACGGACGGCACAGCCGCAGGCGTTTCCTGCGGATAGCGCCTTGGCCCACCCCGGCCGGAAACGCAGCCGGGGGAGGGCGACTGGCTGTTTAGGACTTGGGCGTGTCGCCTGCGTCGGTTGCGTCGTCAGGGCCGGCACCGTCGGATTCTTCCCCGGCCGGCCGGTCGCCGCCGGGTTCGTCGAAGCCGCCGCTCAGCAGCTTCTGCAGGGCGTCGTCAACCTCAGAGTCGCTGGCCTCGGCCAGCTTCCGGCGTTCGCTGAAGCCTTTGGGATCGTCCAGGTCTTCGGCGGTGGGCAACAAATCGGGGTGCTGCCAGATCGCGTCGCGGCCCTCGGTTCCGCGTTCCTCCTTGAGCGAGGCCCACAGTGCTGCGGCTTCCCGCAGCCGGCGCGGACGCAGCTCCAGACCTACCAGGGAGGAGAATGCGTGTTCAGCCGGTCCGCCCGAGGCGCGGCGGCGCCGCACGGTCTCCCGGAGCGCCGCGGCCGCGGGCAAGAGCTTCTCTGTGGCGGCCCAGCTCAGTTCATCAACCCATCCCTCCACGAGAGCCAGGGCGGTCTCGAGTTTTTCGAGCGCCTGGTCCTGGGCGGGGGTGCGCTGGGGCATAAAGACACCTTGGGACAGGGCCTCCTGGATACCCTCCGGATTGGCCGGATCCAGATCACGGGCGAGTTCGTCGATTTTCGAGGTGTCGATGTGGATGCCGCGGGCATAGGCCTCGATCGCGCCGAGCAGGTGACCCCGCAACCAGGGGACCTGCACAAAGAGCCGGGCATGGGCCGCTTCCCGGACCGCAAGGAACAGCAGAATGTCGTGTTCCGGCAGGCTGAGGCCCTCGCCGAATTTCGCCACGTTGGCCGGCAGCAGTGCCATTTCGAGATCGGCCAGCGGCACACCGATGTCCGTCGAGCTGACCACCTCGGCAGAAAGTGCACCGATGGCCTGACCCAGCTGCATGCCGAAGATCGCCCCGCCCATGTTCTGCAGCATGGAGGAGGCACCGCCCATCATGGACTTCATTTCCTCCGGCATCTGCTCCGTCATGGCCGTGGAGAGTGCCTTGGCGACGCTGTCGGCGACCGGTTCGGTCAGCCGTTTCCAGGTTCCGAGAGTTTCCTCGACCCACTCGGCCCGGGACCACGCCCGGCCGATCAGCCCGGTGGCCGGCAGGTCCGTGACCTGGTCAAGCCATAGTTCCGCGAGCCGCAGCGCCTCATCGATCTCGCGGGACTGCTGTGCCGTGATGGACGGGTCGGAGCCGCTGGCGGCCACCCGGCGGGCGTTTTCATGGGCCAGCTCCCAGTTGACGGGGCCCTCCGAGGACGAGCTCATCATGGCCTGAACCTGGGAGAACATCTGGGCCAGGAGTTTGGGATCGTCCGGAAGGCCCGCGGCTTTTGCCAATTCCGCGGGGTCGATGTTCCCCATTCCCTGCCCGCCCATCAGGTTCTTCAGCATTTCGGCCAGCGGATCCTTGGGTTCATCATCGCCGTTGGACGGATTGAGTGGGTTGGAGGTCATGATCCCGCCGATCGTCGGTGTGGCTGCTTCTGAAGATCACGCTACCCCGCAGCCAGCAGGCTGTCTGCTGAAACCACTGTGCGTTCGCTGTCGGCAAAGAGCCAGGCCGGCCGCCGAGCGCGTAGTGTTGGGAACTGGAATATTGGCAGGCGCAAGCCGCGGCGCATTCTGCGGACGCAGTGCGCCAATCGGGGGTCCGCGGGGCTCCCGCGCGGCGGCACGGGGAGGTCCATCAGTGACAACTACGCAGGGTGAGCAGGCCGGCAGCCAGGTCGGGGGCCGACGGGCACTCCTCGCGAGGCCAGGCCGGAGCCAGCGTCGTGACAAGCGGTCCTCGGCGATGTTCGTCTCGGGCCTGCTGGCGCTGGCGCTCGGCGTCACCGCCGTGAGCCTGCCTGTCCCGTACGTCGTGGAATCACCGGGACCGACGTTTAATACCTTGGGCACGGACAACGGCACGCCGGTCATCAGCGTCACCGGCCACGAAGCGTTTCCCGCCAAGGGAAACCTGGACCTGACAACTGTCTATGTTGATGGCGGGCCCAACGGACCGGTATCGGTCTTTGAGGCGTTCTCCGCCTGGCTCAACGGTTCCAAAGCCGTCTATCCCGAGGAACTCATCTTCCCTAAAGGGGTAACGAAAGAACAGTCCCAGCAGGAAAGCGCCGTCGCCATGACCACTTCCCAAGAGAACGCTGTGGCTGCGGCGTTGGGTGAGCTGGGAATCGCGTTCGAGCAGAAATTGCAGGTTGCAGGTGTCCCGGAGGGCTCCGCTTCCGCCGGGAAGCTCCAGGACAACGACATACTCGTGTCCGTCAACGGAAAGCCAGCGACGGCGCTGAGCGTCATCCAGGCTGAACTTGCCGCCGGCGACGGTGCCCCGGCGAATGTCGTCGTCGACCGTGGCGGCAGCAACGTGACGGCCAGCATCACCCCGTCGAAGACCTCAGCCGGCCGGTTCATCCTTGGGATCATGCTGCAGTACAAATTTACGTTTCCCTTCGACGTGAAGATCTCCCTGGACCAGGTCGGCGGACCCAGCGCCGGGATGATGTTCGCCCTCGGCATCGTGGACACGGTGACCCCGGGAGACCTGACCGGCGGCAAGCACATCGCTGGCACTGGAACAATCACTCCCGACGGCGCCGTTGGCCCGATCGGCGGCATCAGCCAAAAAATGCACGGTGCACGGTCCGGCGGCGCCACTTTGTTCCTTGCACCGGCCGCGAACTGCGACGAGGTTGTTGGGCATATTCCCGCCGGGCTGCAGGTCGTGCGGGTCGAAACCCTGGCGGATGCACGGCACGCAGTCGACGTCGCCGCGTCCGGAACCGACATGTCGGGCCTGCCGGGTTGCGCCAGCAACTAGACTGGCCGCGGAACTAAGATCAGCTGCCACTCGTGGCACTTGATGACGGCGTCGGCGCTCTGTTGGCACGATGCCGGCGGTGGCTAGAATTCAGCAACGCCAGATTCCTGGATCGACGTGCCGCACCGATAACTAAAAACCAGTAACTGTCTACCAGCTATGAGGTACCGAGTTTGTCCCGTCCTGCCAGCACCGTCCCGCCCGGAAGACCCCTGCGACGACGAGGCGCGCTGACGCCGACGTTGATTGTTGTGGCACTGATCGTCGTCGGATTCATCTTCTTCGCCAATGTCTGGACGGACGTCCTCTGGTACCAGCAACTGGGGTACTTCGAAGTGTTCCTGACCGAGAACCTTGCGCGCATCGCCATCTTCGTGGTCGGCTTCGCGCTGATGTTCGCCGCTGTCTTTTTCGCCATCCGGATCGCTTACAACTCCCGTCCGGTCTACGCTCCGGACTCGGAGATCCGGGACAACCTGAACCGCTACCAGGTCCAGCTTGAACCGATCCGCCGCCTCGTTATGATCGGCCTGCCCGTACTCTTCGGCCTGTTCGCCGGGAGCGCCGCGGCCAGCCAGTGGCAGAAGGTGCTGCTGTTCTTCAACCAGGAATCCTTCGGCGAGACCGATCCCCAGTTCGGGCTCGACATCAGCTTCTACCTGATGACCCTGCCCTTCCTGGGCTTCATCACCGGCTTCCTGATCAGTGTCATCATCGTTGCCGGAGTTGCCGGCATCATGACGCATTACCTCTACGGCAGCATCCGCATTATGGAACGCGGCATCTTTACCAGCCGGGCAGCGCAGATCCATCTCGCCGTCTCCGGCGCAGCGTTCCTGCTGCTGCTGGGCGTCAACTTCTGGCTGGACCGGTTCACCTCCGTGCAGAATAGCGGCGGCCGGTGGGCCGGGGCGCTGTACACGGATGTCAACGCCGTGATCCCCACCAAAGCCATTCTGGCCGTCGCCGCTGCCCTGGTTGCGGTGCTGTTTATCGTCGCCGCGGTGATCGGCAAATGGCGCCTGCCGGTGATTGGTACCGCGATGCTCATCATCACCTCGATCCTGGCCGGCGGGGTCTACCCGTGGGTGATCCAGCAGTTCCAGGTCAGGCCCTCGGAGCAGACCCTCGAGAAGAAGTACATTGAGCGCAACATTGCCTTGACCCGCTCGGCATACGGCCTGGACAAGATCCAGGAGACGCGTTACAACGCCACCACCAACGCCACCACAGGGGCCCTGGCGCCGGACGCCCAGACCACAGCCAACATCCGTCTGCTGGACCCCAACCTGATCTCGGACGCATTCTCGCAACTCGAACAGTACCGCCCCTATTACCAGTTCCCGAGCGCGCTTAATGTTGACCGCTACGAGATCGACGGAAAAGTTCAGGACACCGTTATTGCCGTCCGTGAACTGAACCCGGACGGACTGAGCGCCAACCAGCAGTCGTGGCTGAACCGCCACGTCGTCTACACCCACGGCTACGGCGTCGTCGCCGCGAAAGGCAACAAGTTCACGGTTGACGGCAAGCCGGAGTTCCTGCAGTCGGGGATCCCGTCCACGGGTGTGCTCGGTGATGACTCCAGCTATCAGCCGCGGGTCTACTTCGGAGAAAAGTCGCCCGACTACTCCGTAGTGGGGGCACCGGACGGCTCCCAGCACCGCGAGCAGGACCGGCCCGCCAGCAAGGAGGGCGACGGCGAAACGCAGTACACCTTCACGGGCGACGGCGGCCCGAACGTAGGGAGCTTCTTTAATAAGGTCCTGTACGCGATCAAGTTCCAGTCTTCGGACCTTTTGCTCTCCGACGGCGTCAATCCCGAATCGCAGATCCTCTATGACCGCAATCCGCGGGAGCGGGTCCAGAAGGTCGCTCCGTACCTGACCGTGGACGGCAACGCTTACCCCGCAGTTGTGGACGGGCGGGTGAAATGGATTGTGGACGGTTACACCACCAGCCAGTACTACCCGTACTCCCAGCAGGAACAGCTTTCCGCAGCCACCGCCGACTCGCAGACGACCTCCGGGCGGACGGCGTCCTTGCCCAACACCTCGGTCAACTACATCCGGAACTCCGTCAAGGCGACGGTGGATGCCTACGACGGAAAAGTCACACTATATGCCTGGGACGATCAGGACCCGGTCCTGAAGTCCTGGCAGAAAGTCTTCCCGACGTCGTTGAAGCCGTATTCGGAAATGTCCGGAGCCCTGATGAGCCACGTCCGCTATCCGGAGGACCTCTTTAAGGTCCAGCGGGAGTTGCTGGGCCGCTATCACGTCACCCAGGCCGATAGCTTCTACACCAACAACGATGCCTGGAGCGTCCCGAACGATCCGACAGCCAAGGACGACGTTAATCAGCCGCCTTATTACATGTCGCTGAAGATGCCCAACCAGGACAAGCCAGCCTTCCAGCTGACGTCGTCCTTCATCCCCCAGGTTGTTAACGGGAACGCCCGCAACGTGTTGTATGGGTTCTTGGCGGCCGACTCCGACGCCGGCAGCGAGAAGGGCGTTAAGGCCGAGAGCTATGGCCAGCTCCGCCTCCTGCAGATTCCGCCGGAGGCAAACATCCCCGGACCGGGGCAGGCGCAGAACAAGTTCAACTCCGACCCCACCGTCTCGCAGGCGCTGAACCTGCTCCGTCAGGGTGCGTCGGCTGTACTTAATGGCAACCTGCTGACGCTGCCGGCAGGCGGGGGCATGTTGTACGTCCAGCCTGTGTATCTCAAGTCCACCGGCGAAACCTCGTACCCGACGCTGCAGCGCGTCCTGGTGGCGTTTGGTGACAAGATCGGGTTTGCCCCGACGCTCGATGAGGCGTTGAACCAGTTGTTCGGCGGTAAGTCCGGGGCCAGCGCCGGCGATTCGGCCAATAACGGGCAGACGCCCAGCGCACCGACCGCGCCGGACGGCACACCCGCTCCCGGCACCGTGGATGCGAAAGCAGAGCTGAAGGCGGCTTTGGACGATGCCAACGCAGCCATCAAAGCAGGCCAGGACGCCCTCGCAAAGGGTGACTTCGCGGCTTATGGCGAGCAGCAGAGGATCCTTTCCGCGGCCCTGCAGCGGGCGATCACTGCTGAGGCCAAGATCGCGACGCCGGTTCCGGCTCCGGCGGCCACCCCGGCGCCGACTCCGAGCAGCTGAGCACGGTCAGCTAATAACGGCCGTCCGCATCACGGGCCGAGGCCGGGTCCGCGCTCTTCGTGAGCGCGGACCCGGCCTTCGCCTTCTCCTGAGGGTTCGCAGCGTCCAGCGCTACGGTGCGGGAGACACACATCACGCCGCCTCGATTTGGCCCCACGTTCACCTGCCGGTAGAGTTAATAGTGCGACGCGGGGTGGAGCAGTTCGGTAGCTCGCTGGGCTCATAACCCAGAGGTCACAGGTTCAAATCCTGTCCCCGCAACTGAAGAGAAAGTCCGGAACACTGTAAACAGTGTTCCGGACTTTCTGCTTTGAGCCGTTGACGGCGTCCCCGGACAGCTGTGAACGGCGGCGGTCCGGCCGGGCGCAAAACTAGGGTAGTGTTGATCTAGCGACGCGGGGTGGAGCAGTTCGGTAGCTCGCTGGGCTCATAACCCAGAGGTCACAGGTTCAAATCCTGTCCCCGCAACTGAAGAAGAAAAAGAAAGGCCCGGATCAACAGATCCGGGCCTTTTTCTTTGGGTCGGGGGCGAAGCCCTAGCCGTCTTTGAGCCGCTGATAGGTCTCCAGCGCCCGGGCCCGGGACTCCGGCAGCCCAACGACCGGTTCCGGATATCCTGCGGCCGGAGTCCCGGCCCTCCACGGTTCGTGGATTGCCTTATCGTCCAAACCGGACAGTTCCGGGAGGTATTCGCGCAGATAGCGGGCGCCGGCGTCGAACTTCTTGCTTTGGGTGACCGGGTTGAAGATCCGGAAGTACGGCGAGGCGTCGGCGCCGGAGCCAGCCACCCACTGCCAGTTCGCCGGATTGCTGGCGGCATCGGCGTCCACCAGGGTGTCCCAGAACCAGGCCTCGCCGAGCCGCCAGTCGGCCAGCAGGTTCTTGACCAGGAAACTTGCGGCCGCCATCCGGACGCGGTTGTGCATCCAGCCGGTCTGCCAGAGCTGGCGCATCCCGGCGTCGACCAGGGGATAGCCGGTGTTGCCCTGCTGCCAGGCCGCCAGCTCGGCGTCGGAGGGCTTCTGCCAGTCGAAACGGTCAAACTCGGGCCGGAAGTTCCGGGTGGCCAGTTCCGGGTTCTCGTAGAGCAGCTGCCAGCAGAATTCCCGCCAGCCGAGTTCGGAGCGGAAGACGGCTACATCGCCCGGAGCCGCGGGGCCAAAGCGTTCGCGCAGTGCGTGCCAGACCCGGAAAGGGCTGATTTCGCCGAACCGCAGATGCGCGGAGAGCCGGCTGGTGCCCTCGACGCCGGGGACGTTGCGGCCGGTGCCGTAGTCCTCCACCGGACCGTCGAGGAAGTCCTCAAGCCGTTCGTGGGCCCCGGCTTCCCCGGGCTCCCAGATGCCGGCGAGTCCGACGCTCCAGTCCGGCCTCCGGGGGAGCAACCCCCAGCTGTCGAGCGTGTCGCTGTCCGGAAGCGTTCCCTCCGCGCCCACTGCCGGGGCAGGGAGGCGCCCCGGAGGGTCCAAGGGCAGCCGGGGCTCCGGAGCCTCCAGGCAGGCCCGCCAGAAGGGCGTGAAGACTTTGTAAGGCCCGCCGGCACCGGTCCGGACCGTCCACGGTTCAAACATCAAGTTCGCCTGGAAGCTGGCGGCTGTGAGGCCCTGCTCCTTGGCCCAACCCTTGATGCCGGCGTCCACGTCGCGTTCCGGGCCGCCGTAGCGGCGGTTCCAGAGCAATGTCACGGCTCCGGTTTCGTCCGCGAGATCCCGGATCACCTCAGCGGCCAGGCCGCGGCGCAGCAGCAGTCGGGAGCCTTTGCCCTCAAGCCCGGCAGCGAGATCTGCCAGGGAGTGGTGCAGCCACCACTTGGTGGCGCCGCCGAGGGGCCGCACCCCGGGGAGGCCTCATCGAGGACATAGACCACGGTCAGCGGCTGACCCAGCGAGGCCGCTTCACTCAGGGCCGGATTGTCGTCCAGCCGGAGGTCGTCGCGGAGCCAGACAATTGTCGAAGAACGGGATCCCAAAGACATGGATCCACGGTACACGCCCTGCCGTGCCGTAGGCACAACAACAAGGGCCGGACCCCTTGGGCCGTCCGGAGACGGTCCAAGGGGTCCGGCCCTGGCCGAACGCGCTGCGAAGACCCGGCGGAAACCCGGCCGGGCTTACAGCTTGTCGAAGTCTGCTTCCTCGACGGTGGAGCCTGCGGGGCGGCTCTCACCGGCGGCAAGGGCGGCCGGCGAGCCGCCGGACTTCAGCGCAGCGAGCCTGGCTTCGATCTCGGTCTGCTCGCCAAGGTCCTCAAGTGAGTTGAACTGTGCGTCCAGGCTCGAAGCGGCGAGTTCCTGCTGGCCGCGGACTTTGGCTTCCTCGCGCCGGATCTTCTCTTCGAAACGGCCAACCTCGGAGGTGGGATCCATAAAGTCGATGCTCTTCAACGCATCGTGGACCTGGGTCTGAGCCGCCGCCGTCTTGGAGCGCGCCACGAGTTCGTTGCGCTTGCTGGTGAGCTCGTTGAGCTTCCCCTTCATCTGGTCCAGGCCGTGCTTGAGCTTGTCAACAACCTCGGTTTGAGAGGCGATGCTCGGCTCGGCGGACTTCGCCTCGTTTTCAGCGGACATCTGGCGCTGCAGGGCCACCTTGGCCAGGTTGTCGAACTTCTCTGCGTCGACGGTGTCGCCCCCGGCGCGGTATTCGTCAGCCTTGCGGGAGGCGGCGAGGGCCTTTTTACCCCAGTCCTGGGCGTTTTTGATGTCCTCGTTGTAGTCGTCCTGGAGCATCCGCAGGTTGCCGATGGTCTGGGCGACGGCAGACTCGGCCTCGGCGATGTTGTTGGTGTAATCCCGGACCATCTGGTCGAGCATCTTCTGCGGGTCCTCAGCCTGGTCCAGCAGGGAATTGATGTTGGCCTTCGCCAGCTGCGCCATGCGGCCGAAAATGGACTGCTTCATGGTGTTACCTTTCGTCCTGCTCAGTGGTGCCCACTGAATATCGGTGAACAGTGAAATGTACCGCTTCTACCCGCCAGCCGGAGCGTCCCCGCCGGCGCCTAGTTTCGTGTGGCAAGGGGGCCGGCTAAAAGCTGCCCGAGTCGCCGCCGCCAAAGTCTCCGCCACCGCCAAAGTCTCCGCCGCCGCCCCAGCCGCCGCCGGAGTCTCCGCCGCCGCCCCAACCGCCGCCGCCGCCTCCGCCGTGCAGGATGGAGTTGATGAGGATGCCGCCTAGGATGGCGCCGCCGAGGCCGCCACCGCCGCCGCCGCCGAACATCCCGCCGCGGCCATAGCCCTGGTTGGCGTAGCCGCCGAATTGGTCCACGTCGGACTGTGCCTGCTGCGCTGCCTGGGCCGCGAGATTGTGGGCCTGTTGGGCGTACTGCAGCGCGGTGACGGGGTCCGTGCGGGAAATGGAAAGGGCGTAGTCCAGGTTGCGCTGGGCCTCTGCAAGCCGGGTGCGCGCCTCAGTGCCGACGCCGCCGCGGCGGGCGGTGATGTAGTCCGACGTCGCACTGATCTGTGCCTGGGCGGACATGATGCTCTGCTGCAGCGAGGCCTGGGCTCGCCGGGCCTGCTCCTGCTGGTCACGAATCCCGGCGAGGGCCGAATCCAACGTCTGGTGCGCCGTTTCGACGCGTTCCAGGGTGGCAATCGGATCAATCTTGCCGCCTTGGATTTCGGCTTTGACCCGGGCCAGTGCCGCTTCGACGGCGGCTACGGGTCCGGCCAGCTCGGGGTGCTCCCCGGACTGGATCATGGCCCTGGCCTGGGCCAGGTCCTGGGAGGTGTCGACGACTGCAGACTCCAGCCCGCTATGTGCCTCCTCGAGGTTGCCGGCGACCTTGGTGATCGCATCGATGAGCACGTTGGTCTGATGAAGGCTTTCTTCAGCTGCCCGGACGGCGACGGCGGCGAGGCTTCCTTCGCCGGCACTGAGCTTCTCCCGGGCCGTTACCGAAGCATTCCGCACGAAGGCGAGCCGCTCCTTGGCTTGGCTGATGTTGTCCGCAACCTGAGCCAGGGCGCTCTCGGCGTACTTGGCGCGCAGCCCGGTGAGGGACTGCTCGGCGCTGGCGATCCTCGCCTCTGCCTCCCCGGCGCCGGAGGCAACGGTGGCCAGGGCCTGCGGGGCGTTCTTTTCAAGCTCACGCAGGGAATCGAAGTCCGCCTTCTGCTCCTGCAGCGAGGACAGGGCGGACTCGGAGCGGCGGATGATCTCGGCGAGCCAGGTACGCTGTTGCTCCTCGGTGTCCGGGATGTGGTCGTCGAGCTGCTGCTGCAGCTTGAAGGACTCGGACATATGGCCTTTGGCGTCCTGCAGGGCCTTTGTGAAGTTGCCGACGGCGGCATCGCCGTACTGCGCCTGGGCAAAGCCAAGCTCCTGCTCGCTGGACTTGATGGCGTCGTCGGCGGCAATCAGCAGCGAGCCGCTCTTGCGGCGCAGTTCCGCTACGGTGAGCCCGGCAAGCGGGTCCAGATCGGCGCCCTGCTGCTCAGAGCCCGTGGTGGCCCCCCGGGCGGCCCTTTTCGGCGATTCCGGAAGTACAAGTAGGCGCCGGCCCCGCCAGCGGCTACGACTCCCACACCGACCAGCACGGCGCTGCCGGCGCCGGCGCCCGAGGACACCGAGCCGCTCCCGCCGCCGGCCGCGTCGCCAACGGCAACGGCAGTGTCAATGGCCGCCTGGGCAAAGTCGCGCTTGCCGCCGGCCAGATTCGCGACGATCGCATTTTGGCTGATCGTGCTGGTCTTGGAGTAGATGGCGCTGGCCGAATTCGGCGAAAAATAGTACTTGCCGTCGTCGGACATGGCGAGGATGACATCGGCCCGCCCCATGCCCTTTTTCGTTGCCACGGCCTGTGCCCATGCCTTGGGTTCAGCGGGGTTCTCGAACGTCTTTACGGTCACGACGTAGAGGTTGTATTTGTGGTCTTCTAGAAGCTTCTGAACTGCGTCCTGGACCTCGCCCTTGCGACTGCCGAGTACATTTCCGCTGTCAAGGACATTTTGTCCGGAGGGTATCGTTACCGGGTCCTCGGCCAGGGCTGGAACGGCCGGAATCGCCAGCAGTCCGGCAACGCCCACGATGGCGAGGAAACGAGTCAAAGCAGACCGCATGGCAACCCTTCAGCACTTCTGCGACCAGTTCGGGCCGAACCGGTCGTCAATATCGCCGCAGCACCTGCCGCACTGATGTATAGCCGCAGGTCGCTGTGGCAATTCCATTTGATTCTATGGTGCCCCCAAGTGGCCGTCCATCGATGGGAATATGCCACCAGCGAAAAGCGCTGCTTGGGTGGATGGAAGCTGTGCCATGGCACGTGGAACCATTCAGCAACCTCCCAGCAAACGTGCGCTTTAGTATCAGTGTGATCGTCCATAGTTAATGCAGACGAGGATGAAAGGAAGTCTTATGACTGAGAACCCAGCGCAGGGCGCGTCAGCAGAGAACCGGGAGCCGGCCGCGCCGCACGAGGGCACTTCAGGGCACCCCCAGGGCGCCTCCGCGCCGGACTCAGCGCACGAGAACCCGACACTCCCGCTGGAGCCAACGGCGGACAACGCTCCGCAGCCGGTCTATCCCCAGCATCAGCCGGCGTACGGCCGTCCGCCGGCACCGGTGACGCAACAGTTCGACGAGGCGCCCGCCCCCGTCCAGCAGGACCACACGCCGGGCCAGCCCGACCCGCAGCACAGCCCTGCCTTTGGACCGACGGCCGGCGGCTCCGCCTTTGGCCAGTCCCAGCACCCGCACAGCCAGCACTCCAGCGGCCAGCCCGCTTCCGGCCAGCCGCAATATGGCGGCTACGGCGGTGCCGTTCCCGGGTCGGCCTACGCGTCCAATCCCGCCCACGCCCCCAAGCGCAAGGCGGCGTTCGGTGTCCCCACCCTCATTGCCAGCATCCTTGCCGCCGGCCTTGTCGGCGGCGGTGTGGTAGCCGGGACCACCCAGTTGCTCGGGGGCGGCGGAGGCGTCACCTCCACCGGATCCAGCAACAGCAGCAGCCAGGCCGGTCCTGTCATTGTGAACAACCGGGATGATGTTAATGCCATCACCGCGGCTGCCGTGAAGGCCACGCCAAGCGTCGTGACCATCAAGGCATCAAGCGGCAGCGGCGGTGGCACCGGCTCCGGCATAATTTTGGACACTGACGGCCACGTCCTGACGAACACGCACGTTGTCACCCTCGACGGCACGGCGGCCAACGCCGCGATCGAAGTCCGCCTGAGTGACGGCAAGGTCTACAGTGCAAAGGTCGTCGGCACCGACCCGCTCTCCGATCTTGCGGTGGTGCAGATCCAGGACGCCTCCGGGCTGGTACCGGCTGTCCTGGGCGATTCCGGCAAGCTGAACGTCGGCGACACCGCCGTCGCGATCGGCTCGCCCCTCGGCCTGACGGGAACCGTGACGGATGGCATTGTGTCGACGCTGAACCGCACCATCAGCGTCGCCTCGTCGGCAGTACCGAAGCAAGGGGCGGACAGCTCCCAAGGCGGCGGACAGGGCTTCCAGTTTGCCCCGCCGGACGGCGGGCAGGGGCAAAGCACCACTAACCAAGGCAGCATCGCGATCAACGTGATCCAGACCGATGCGGCCATCAACCCGGGAAACTCCGGCGGCGCCCTGATCAACACCAAGGGTGAGGTCATCGGCGTGAACGTCGCTATCGCCTCGGCCGGCGGCGACACCGCGAGCAGCGGAAACATCGGCGTGGGCTTCAGCATTCCGATCAACAACGCCAAGCGGATTGCGCAGGAGATCATCAGCGGCGGCAAGGCGACCCACGGCCAATTTGGTGTCAGTGTCAAGCAGAAGGCTGCCGGCAGCGCAGCGTCCGGATTCTCCGTCGGAGCCGAGGTTGCCACCGTTGAACCAGATTCCGCAGCAGACAAGGCTGGCCTGAAAGTCGGCGACGTCGTGACGAAGTTCCAGGACCTCACCATCAGCGATCCGAACCAGCTCACTGCCGCCGTGCGCGAGCAGGCCGCCGGGGCCGCGGTGAAGGTCACCGTCCTGCGCGGCGGCAAGGAGCAGCAACTCGATGTGACCCTCGGGGCGGCCGCCGAGCAGTAGGAACAGTTCGCTCGCCCAGGTAGAAGGCCGGGAGGCGCCGTCAGGTGCCGCCCGGCCTTCTGCTGTGCACGGCACTGCCGCGGGGACGCCCGCAGCCCTGACACAGGCGTTAACCCGGCGGCGCCCGTGCTCGCCGATATGGTTAGCTAGGAGAAACCCGGCTCCCCGGGCGTTCCGTGGCCACGACCCCACCCGGCTGGCTGTCCACCCGCATGGAAGGCTGCTGTAAACACAGTGGAAGAGACATTGAAGATCATCGTGCTCGTCAAGCACGTCCCGGACGCACAGTTCGACCGGCACCTCACCGGAGCGGGCAACACAACAGACCGCTCCGAGAGCATCCTGTCCGAACTTGATGAGTACGCCCTCGAAGCCGCACTCCAGCTGATCGAGGCCCGCGGCGGGGAAGCGGCCGGCAACAGGGTCATCGCACTGAGTATGGGCCCTGCCGGTGCCGTCAACGCGGTGAAGAAGTCCCTGCAGATTGGTGCCAGCGAAGGCGTCCACCTCAGCGACGACGCACTGGCCGGTTCCGACGCCGCAGCCACCTCGCTTGCGCTGGCCGCCGCCATCCGCCACCTCGGCGCGGACACCCCGGCGGACCTTATCCTCACTGGCATGGCCTCCACCGACGGCGAGACCTCTCTGGTCCCGGCCCAGCTCGCGGAACGCCTGGACCTGCCGCAGGTCACCTTCGCGTCCTCGCTGGAACTCGACGGCGCCACGCTCACCGCCCGCCGCGACGGCGATGCCCACGCCGACACCGTCGAGGCAACGCTGCCCGCCCTCGTCTCGGTCACGGACCAGATCAATGACCCCCGGTACCCGAATTTCAAGGGCATTATGGCCGCCAAGAAGAAGACCATCACCACGCTGAGCCTTGCCGACATCGGCGTCGACCCGGCGCACGTGGGACGGTCAGGTTCCTGGACCGCCGTCGAATCCGCCGAGGCACGCCCGGCGCGCACCGCCGGCACCATCATCACCGACGAGGGCGATGCCGGCATCAAGCTGGTCGAGTTCCTGGCCGCCCAGAAGCTGCTCTAAGGGGATTCCCAGACATGGCAAAAGTACTCGTATTCATTGACAACCCCGGCCAGGCCCTGAAGAAGGCCAGCCTGGAGCTGCTCACCATTGCCCGGTCCCTTGGGGAGCCGGCGGTCGCCCTCAACGGGGAACTTCACGACGACGTCGCAGCAACCCTGGGCGCCTATGGCGCCCAAACGCTGTACCGGCCGTCCGCAGCAGACCTCGACGACTACCTCGTCGGCCCCAAGGCCTCCTACCTGGCAGCCGCGGTGCACACCGCCGATGCCACCGTCGTCTTGACCGAGAACTCGGCGGAAGCCAGGGAAATCGCTGCGAGGCTCGGCATCAAGCTGGGCGCCGGAGTCATCACCGACGTCGTCGCCGTGGACGCTGACGGAACCGCGCACAAGTCCGTGCTGGCCGGTTCCTACGTCACCACAGCGAAGGCCACGACGCCGGTCGCTGTCCTGACCGTCAAAGCCAACAGCATCACGCCGGAGCCTGCCGTCACCGGCACAGCGCCGGCCACCGTCACCGTCGATGTGCCGGAGACTGCCACCGCGGCGTCGGCCAGGATCACGGCCCGCAACGAGAAGGCCGCCAGCGGCCGTCCGGAGCTCACCGAGGCGCGGATCGTTGTGGCCGGCGGCCGCGGCGTCGACGGCAACTTTGGCCCGGTCGAAGACCTCGCCGATGCCCTCGGTGCTGCCATCGGCGCTTCCCGCGCCGCAACTGACGCAGGCTGGATCGGCCACGACGCGCAGATCGGCCAGACCGGCAAGACCGTTTCGCCCCAGCTGTACATCTCCGCAGGCATCTCCGGAGCCATCCAGCAGAAGGCCGGCATGCAGACTGCCACAGTGATCGTGGCCGTGAACAAGGACGCGGAATCGCCCATCTTCGAGATCGCCGACTTCGGCATCGTGGGGGACCTCTTTACAGTCCTGCCGCAGGCCACCGAAGAAATCAAGAAGCGCCGGGGCTGACCCGTTGGACACCCTTAGCCCCTCGGCGCCAAGCCCGTTTGATCCGGAGCACGAACGGATCGAACGGGTGCTGTGCTTCGCCGCCCACCCGGACGACATCGATTTCGGTGCCGCCGGCACCGTCGCGGCCTGGACCGCGGCCGGCATAGAGGTCAGCTACTGCATCATGACCGACGGCGACGCGGGCGGCTTTGACCCCGGAGAGAGGGACGAGATCGTCCGGCTGCGGAATGAGGAACAACGCCGTGCCGCTGCCCTGGTCGGGGTGAGCGACATTTACTATCTGCACGAGCGCGACGGGTACCTCGAGCCCACCCACGACGTGATCCGCGAGGTGGTACGGCTGATCCGCCAGATCCGGCCCGACGTTGTGCTCTCGATGCATCCGGAACGGAACTGGACCAGGATCCAGAAGAGCCACCCCGACCACCTGGCGGTGGGGGAGGCGGTGACCCGGGCGGTGTATCCGGCGTTGGAGAACCCGTTTGCGTATCCGGAGCTGGCCGAGGCCGGACTTCCGGCCTATAAGTTGCCGTGGCTGTGGCTTTTCGCCGGGCCTGCGGAACGTGAAAACCACGTTGTGGATGTGACGGAACAGGTGGAGGACAAACTCGCCGCCATCCATATCCACGTCAGTCAGCACCCCGACATCGAGGCCATGGACCGCACCGTCCGTGGGCTCATGCTCCGGACAGCGGAACGCGGCGGTCTCCCGGCCGGCCGCAGCGCAGAGGCGTTCCACGTCGTTGCAATCAACGGGCCAGGGACCATCGCCGGGTTCTAGTCTGACCTGACCTGCGCGAACAAAAAGCCGCCCAGGCCTTGATCCCTGTCTAAAGGGACAAGGCCTGCGCGGCTTTGTGGTATCTGGTCCTGACGCTATGCTCCCAGCGGGGCGGCCGCCACTGTGGGCATAGTCGGTTTAGACGAGCCACCGGCCGGTTCCACGGTGATGCCGAGAGCTGCGGCGGTGCTGATGCCCTTGACCACTGCAGGCTTGGACAGGGCTTCGGCATTCATCAAGCCCTGGGATACCGGAGCCGATCCGTCCTTGGGGATCAGCCACATCTGGTAGACCTTGCCCGCCGGCGGTGCCGGGACGTCGTTCATCCTCACGACGATCGCATCCTTCGAGCTGGAGACCGACACCGTCGCCGTGCCGCCGCCAACGACATCGATTGTCTCCTGACGGACATCGCCGGCCTGAAGGACCTGATTCATTGGATCGTTCTGGTTCGCGACGTAGGCCCCGACGCCGACTCCACCCATGGCGATTACGGCTGCGGCCGCGACGCCGACGAGCCAGTTGCGCATCCCTTGCGGACGGCGCCTCTCCTCCCGGCGCTTGCGGGCGGCGCCGAGTTCGTCGCCGATGGCGGGCGCTGCGGAGTCGCGGACGGGCCGGCTCACCACCGGAGGCACAGCAGACTGCCCGCGCCCCTGGTGCGGCTCCGGCGGCGCCCGATTTCTTGACCCGGCAGGTTGGCCATGATGCGGTCCAGCAGGCCCTGCGGAGGTTCTTCCTCCGCGGCAAAGCTGACGGCAAGTGTCTCCCGTGCCTGCCGGACGCGTTCGTCAAAGGCGGCCCGCTCGGGCTGTGGAGCCGAGGCGAGGTGAGCCTCGATGGCGGCACGTTCGGCGTCGGTAATGGCGTCCAAGGCATACACCTCGGCGAGGTCAGCCGCACGCCCCGAAGCAAGATCGGTGGCGATATCGGCGGCAAAGCCGCCAGTGACGCGGCCGTTGTGGCGTGGATTTATGTCGGTCATCTCAACTCACCCCCAGACAGGTCTTCAGTCGGATTAGTCCGTCGCGGATGCGGGACTTGATGGTAGGCACCGCAGCATTGAGCTTCTCTGCGACTTCCCGGTACGTGAGCCCGCCATAGTAGGCAAGCCGTACGGACTCCTGTTGTGTGTCGGTCAGCGTCTCCAGGCATCGGACCACTGCCTCGGCCTCAAGCCGGCTGCCGACCTCGTCAGAGACCGAATCATGATCGATATCCTGGCTGCTGGCGCCGTATTTGGCTTCCCGGTCAGTTGAGGACTGGGACGATCGGACCTTATCCACGGCCCGTCGGTGCGAAATCGTCATCAGCCAGGCCAGCGGGGTGCCCGCCGAAGGATTAAACTTAGAGGCGTTCTGCCAGACCTGGAGGAAAACCTCCTGGGTGGTGTCCTCACTGAGTTCAACATCGATCAGTACGCGCCGGGCCATGCCAAAGACACGCCGGGACGTGAGCTGGTAGAACTCGGCGAAAGCTGCCTGGTCACCGAGTGCAACCTGCGCCAGGAGTGCGCCGAGCCGGCGGTTCACGTCGGCCGGAGTGCCAGAAGGAGCAGCAGCTTCGGGGTTCGGGGCGTTGGGAGTTTCCATCACCTTCAAGCATAAGGTGCCTGCCGCCAATCGCGGGCCAGGCCGGGATCTTTCCGGGGCGTGGTCTCTCACAGCGCGCCGGGCGGGATGTCTGTCCACCTGCAAAGTAGTTGTCACCTGCCGTTCCTCGCTCCTTTCCACGCTTCCTGCGCCTCTTGGTTTAACCGGGCTTCAGAAGTGATTCGGGGCCGCTGGCCGGCCGGATGGGCGGGCGTCGGAATAAGTTGCGTCGTTACAGCCTGGCGCCGGCGAACCCGTTTTGGCGCCAGGCTTCATAGACCGCGATCGAGGCTGCGTTCGCGAGGTTGAGCGAACGCAGCGCCGGCAGCATCGGCAGCCGGACACGTGACGTTACATGGTGGTCGCGTTTGAGGTCCTCGGGCAGGCCCACGGATTCCGGGCCGAAAAGCAGTACATCCCCGGGCCGGTAGCTAACGTCTGTGTAGGAAGCCTCGCCGTCGGAGGTGAAGGCGTAGACCCGCTTCGGTGCAAGGGCCGCCCATGCGGCCTCCATGTCCGGGTGGACGGTCACGACCGCCAGGTCGTGGTAGTCGAGGCCGGCCCGGCGCAGCTTCGCGTCGGAGAAATCAAAGCCGAGGGGCTCAACCAGGTGCAGCTCGGCACCGGTAATGGCGGCCAGCCTGATGGCATTGCCCGTATTGCCGGGGATTTCTGGGGCATAAAAGAGGATGCGGAACACCCTTCCATCCTAGCGAGCCGGCTAGTGCATGCCGCGCAGCAGCCGGGCAAGGACCGGAACGATGACGGTATTGGGAGCCGGCCCCGCACTCAAGAACTGCTTGAGCCCCCGTGCCAGCCCGGCAGCATTGACCACCTGCACCGTCTCATGCGCTTCGGAGCGGCGATGCCGGTCGATGACCGGCTCGTGCAGGTTGCCGTCAGTGCTGTGGATAACGGTCCAGCCGGTGACGTTCAGTTCCGGGAAGATGTCCTGCATCCGGCGGACCACGTGGGCCAGCTGGGGTGGTGCGATGGACCGGCCGCCATGGGTGAGGGCGCTGCCGTTCCAGGCATAGGCCCCGGGCGGCAACAGCATCGAGCCGATGATCGCCATGCGGTAGCCGGAGAGCACCACGTGGTCGATGTGGCTGTTGTCCGCCGGGGACTGCAAACCGTTAATCAGCCGTGCGGCCGGGATAGCGGGGAGGATCTGCCTGCTGATGAGCTGAACCGTCCGCATTTCCCGCTGAATTCTGGCCTCGGCCCCAAAGATGCCCCGTTTGCGGGGCAGCCCGTGGACCTGCTGGCTTGCCACGTTCGCCGGAATCAGCGGGACCTCGCCGGACCCGGCGTACTGCTCGAACGGCGGCACGAAGAGCGGGGCATCGGACGCTGTGTTTCGGGGAGTATTGGGGCGCCGAACATTGGCCGAAGTCCGGCTCCCGGCGGCCGGGGCGTCAAAGTGGGCTCCTTCATCGGGGGACGGCCCCGCGAAGGCGCCGCTGCCGTACGACCGGTCGTAGTCGGCCCGGCGCTTCGCATCGATCAGCGTCTCGTAGGCAAGGGTGACCCGCCGGAATGCTGCCGGGTCGCCGCCGTGGTCGGGGTGAGCGGTGCGGGCGGCCCGGCGGTAGGCCACCTTGATTTCCTTGGCGGTCGCCGTGACCGGAATCCGGAGCACCTGGTAATGCGAGCTGTTGCCCTGCGTCAAGCAAAGATCCTTTTGGTCGATGGTGCCAGCCCATCCTGGACGTCCGGCCTGGCTAGTTTAACCGGCAAGGGGAAGAACGAGCGCAGGGGCACGGAAGGTTCCCGGCGGCTGGCATAATTCAGCGCATGATGATCGCAGTCGCCGTCAACCCCGCGGCCTCCTTCGGCCGCGGGGTTGACGCCGGCAACGAGGCGGCCGCGTGCTTCCGGGCGGCCGGGGCCGACGTCGTGGTCCTCTCCGGGGACAGCTACCAAGAACTTGCACGGATCGTAGACGAGGCACTGGCCGCAGGGGTGGACGCCCTGGTGATGGTTGGCGGCGACGGAATGGTCCACCTCGGCATCAATGCGCTCGCCGGATCGGACCTGCCCTTTGGTACTGTCCCGCTGGGGATCGTCCCGACCGGCACCGGCAACGACATGGCCCGGACCCTCGGCCTGCCGGCACACAACATCCCCGGAGCCTGCGAGCGGGTGCTCGCGGCCCTGGCCGCCGGCGGGCGGCTGATTGACGCCGGACGCGTTTGGTCCGACGGTAAGTCCAGCTGGTTTGCCGGGGTGTTGTCCGCGGGCTTCGACGCTGCCGTCAACGAACGGGCCAATGCCTGGCGTTGGCCGCGGGGCAAGGCCCGCTATAACCTTGCCATGCTCCGCGAACTGGCCTCCTTCCGCCCGATCAACTACACAGTGACGGCCGACGGCGCGCGCTGGCGGCAGGCGGCGATGCTGATTTCGGTCGCCAACGGCCAGTCGATTGGCGGCGGCATGAAGGTCACGCCCGACGCAGTGCTCGATGACGGCTTGCTGGACCTCTTTATCGTCGGCCCGCTGTCCAGGGCAGGCCTGCTCAGGGTTTTTCCGAAGGTTTTTTCCGGTGGCCATCTCGGGCATCCGGCCGTGCACATCCGCCGGGTGCGCTCGGTGGAGCTGTCAGCGGACGACGTGGTGGCCTACGCGGACGGCGAGCGGATCGGTCCGCTGCCGCTCACCATCGAGGTGGTTCCTGGAGCCATCCGGGTCCTCGCCTAGGCTGCGGGCGGCAAGCTGCGGGCCGGTGAATGCGGTGCGGCGCGGGAACGGCGGAACCCGACTGAGCGGCGCTTGGAAAATGATCCGGCGGCACCCGGCGCCGCCTCCGGTCCGGGAGCCCAGTGCGAGAGTCTAGAATCATGCGGAGGCCCGGCAGGAAGCGGAACGGGCACAGCGACATGGAGGCTGGGCATGGGCAGTAAGGGCGAAACGGGGCCCTTGCCGGCGGCAGGCGGGAACATCGCTCTCCGTCGCGCCCACCGGGGCCGGCGGGGGAGCCGCGCGGTCCTGGCGCTCGCAGTCACGGCCGCCCTGGCGGGCTGCAGCGTCGGCGTGCCCGATCCCGCCGCTGCCAAGCCGACGCCGCTTGCCCCCACGGTTGACGCCCCCACCGTAACCCCCGGCCACGACTCCGCCGCGGTTGCGGCGAAGGACATGCCCTTCGCCGCCGGGGAGAGCCTCGCTGCCGGCGTGCCGGTCCGGCTCTCCGACGCGCTTGGCCAAGCCCCCGGCTGGAAGCCCGGCAAACAGGAGGTGGCCGGCGGCAGCGAATATCTTAAGGGGGACGGCTGCCTGGTCTCGGCCAAGACCCGGGTGAACCAGGGCGTACTGGCCGTTGCCGGGAGTGACAAGGCCTCCACCGAAGCGCTCTTCCGGTATCTGGATCCGAGTATCCTGCCGTCCTATCTCACGACAGTCACCCTGCGATGGGGCGCAGACCCGGATAAGCCCGCACCCGGTGTTGAGATGCTCGTGCTGGAAAGCGGGGCCAAGGCCGGAGCCCGGGCAAGCGCCGTCTACGCCCGGCTGTTCAGCAAGGCCGGCAACTCCGTCTATATCTCCGTCTCCTGCCCGGACGCCGGCACCCTCACGGCCGCGCGCGCCAACGTCGCGGAATACCTGGGTGTGATTCCGCCGTCTGACTAATCCGCCCGCACACCTCACGGGTGGCCGACAGCGGTCCGTCCGGCGTCGGGGCAGGTTCTGCTGGTTTTCCTCGGCGATTGCCTGTCTGGTGCGAGCGAGCTGATCAGCAGGACGAACGGGCGCCAGGTACCTGGTCCAGTAGGGCAGCAGAAGCGAAAGCAGTTAAGTAATGAATCTTGTTTTTAGAGATAGCATAAATCCATGATCCGAACCCCGTGGACCCGCAGGCTTGCTGCGGTGGCCTCCCTGGGTGACGAGACACGCCGGAGATTATTTGATTTTGTGGCCTCTGCAGGGCATGCAACCAGCCGGGACGAGGCAGCCGCGGCCCTTGGCCTGCCGAGGAGCACGGCCTCCTTCCACCTGGACCGGCTGGTGCAGGACGGCGTGCTGGCGGTGGAGTTCCGGAAGCTCGGGGGCAGGGGAGGCCCCGGTTCGGGCCGGCCGGCCAAGCTGTACCGGGCCGCAGTCCAGGAAGTGGCAGCTTCGGTGCCGGACCGCAACTACGACCTCGCCGCGGAGCTGTTGGTCTCCGCCATCGAGGAGTCAGCGGCCGACGGCGGCTCCGCCCGGGATGCGCTGGTTCGGGCGGCCTACGCGCGCGGGCAGGCATCAGCCCGGGCGGCAACCGGCATGGCCGGCTTCGCGGAGTTCCTCACGGCGGAGGGATATCTCCCCCAGAGCGACGGCGAGGGGGGCTTTGTGCTGTTGAACTGCCCCTTCCACCGGATCGCCGACGGCCACAGCGCGGTGGTCTGCGCCATGAACGGTGCGTTCCTGGCCGGCGCCGCGGCGGGCTGCGGAATTGACGCGACCCAGGTCGGGGCACTGGATATTGCAGGTCTCAGGGCACAGGGCGCGGCACTGCCGGGGCAATGCTGCGCCCGGGTCGGGCCCCTCCCGGCAGGCTCTTGAACGGCCCTCACGGGCTCCTTGCGGACGCTGCTTTCGGACACTCTGCCGGCTCTCCTCGGCCCTGGTCGACTGTTTTATAGTCCCGGGCGGCGGGATCACGCCAGCTAAGCTTCGCGGACCCCTGGCTGCCGGTCAGCAGCACACCGGCGATCACCAGCAGGCCGCCGAGGACCTGCACCAGTGTGAGCGGGGTCCCGAGGAGCACTGTGATGATGGCAGTGAAGACCACTATCAGGTTGAGGTAGTTCCCGGCGGCGCCCGGCGGGGTGTTCTTTAATGCCAGGTTCCAGAACAGGTAGGAGCCGAGGGACGGGAAGACCGTGATGTAGGCCAGCGACCAGCCCTCGGCCGGGGTGTCCGGGAACCGCACGCCCAGGGCGAGGGCGAACGGCGACAGCGTCACGGCCGCGATGACCACCTGAACGGCGGTGGCAGCGACCGGCGGAACCCCGAGCCGGCGGGCGATAATCGTGTATAAACCCCAGACCACTATCGCGCCGATCATCAGCAGTTCGCCGGTGTTGATGGAGAGGCTGAGGATCCGTCCCGGCTCGCCCCTGGTCAGCACCAGCAGCACGCCGAGCAGGCCGAGGCAGATGCCGAGCCAGCCCAGGCGCGTGGTCCGCTCGCCCAGCAACACGATGGCCAGCACCACGATCAGGGCCGGGTTGGCCGCCGTGATCAGGGAAGCGTTCATCGCCGAGGTATACCCGAGTGCACCGTAGAGCAGCAGCGTGTACCCGCTCATGCCCAGCACACTCAGGAGCAGGAGCGCCGGCCAGCGGCGCAACACCGCGGGCCAGTCCGGCTTTTCGATGATCTGGGCCAGGACCAGCAACGGCACCGCGGCAAGGGTCCAGCGCCAGAAAGTCAGCTCCAGGGGGGTCATCGAGGCGACAGCTGCCTGGCCGACGACGAAATTTCCGGACCAGAACAAGGTGGCCAGGACAAGGTACAGGGACGCTTTCACCGCTTGAATGTACACCAGGCCGGGCCGGCACCCGCGGGTAGAATTGCCCTGTGCCCGTATACCTGGATCATGCCGCAACTACCACCCTCGCCCCGGAAGCCCTGGCCGCGCTGACGCGCGAACTGTCCCGGACCGGCAACCCGTCCTCGCTGCACGGATCCGGCCGGCGCGCGCGCCGCGCCGTGGAGGACGCCCGCGAGATGCTGGCCGCCGCAACCGGCGCACACCCCTCGGAAGTCATCTTCACCTCCGGCGGCACCGAAGCGGACAACCTCGCGGTCAAGGGCCTGTACTGGGCCCGGCGCGCCGCAGACCCTGCCCGTACGCGTATCCTGTGCTCCGCCGTCGAGCACCATGCCGTGCTGGACACCG
Source organism: Arthrobacter sp. H16F315 (assembly GCF_024124825.1). Taxonomy (GTDB): domain Bacteria; phylum Actinomycetota; class Actinomycetes; order Actinomycetales; family Micrococcaceae; genus Arthrobacter. Next base: position 1,946,471 of record NZ_JAMXSS010000002.1, read on the forward strand.
TCGAGTGGCTTGAACGGCACGAAGGTGCCGAGGTCTGCTGGCTGCCGGTCGATGCCGACGGCGTCGTGGATCTTACGGTTCTGGCCGCAGAACTGTCCCGCGATCCGGCGTCGATCGCCCTGGTCACCGTGATGTGGGCCAATAACGAAGTGGGAAGCGTCCAGCCGGTTGCCGACATTGTCCGGCTGGCGCACGCTGCCGGTGTGCCGGTGCATTCCGACGCCGTACAGGCCTTCGGGTCCGTCCCCGTGGACTTCCGCGGCACCGGACTGGACGCAATGTCCATCTCCGGACACAAGATCGGCGGCCCGGTTGGCGTCGGCGCCCTGCTTCTGGGCCGCGCAGTAACGCTCACTCCCGTGCAGCACGGCGGGGGACAGGAGCGTGATGTCCGCTCCGGGACCCTTGACACGGCATCCATCGCCGCGTTCGCCGCTGCGGCCGAATCAGTCACCGCCAACCTCGCGGCGGAGGCCGCGCGCATCGCAGCGCTCCGGGACCGGCTGATCGACGGAGTGCTGGCAGCGGTGCCGGAGGCCCGGCTTCGGGGTGCCGCCGGGGCCGGGCGACTGCCGGGCAATGCGCACTTCACCTTCCCCGGCTGCGAAGGCGATTCGCTGCTTTTCCTGCTGGATCTGGCGGGGGTTGAATCGTCCACGGGCTCGGCGTGCACGGCAGGCGTGCCCCGGCCGTCACACGTACTGCTGGCCATGGGCCTGGACGAGGACACGGCCCGTGGTGCCCAGCGGTTCAGCCTGGGGCACTCCTCGACCGGAAACGACGTCGACGCCCTGTTGGCGGCCTTGCCCGGCGCCTACTCACGCGCCCGCCAGGCCGGAATGGCCGGACATGAATCCACGATCCAGACCGCCGGCACCCTGGCGCGCCAGGCCGCCGGAGATGCTGTCCGTCAGGCCGACGGCGGGAGCTGATCCAGCGGGACGGCGGGATCGGCCAGGACCCCGGGCGGCAGGGCTGACCTTGAGGCGATGAGCGCCTTGATAATCTTCTGCGGTTTGTCAGAGCGCGGCCAGTTCACGCTCATTCCCGCGACCACCGTTCCGCCGTGCTGCCAGAAGGCCAGGAATTTGCCCTCCGCCAGGGAGCCACGGATTGTAGGTGGCCCCGAGCTGAGCGCCGGGAAGCCGGAGTACTCCATGCTGATGTTGAACTGGTCGGTGTAGAAGTACGGGATTGTGTCCAGGACGGCGGCCTGGCCCAGCATGGACATGGCCGCGACCTTGCCGCCGTTGAGGGCATTGGACCAGTGCTCGCTGCGCTGGTGTTCCCCGGTGAAGGGGTGCAGGGCATTGGCGACGTCGCCGGCTGCGAAGATTCCGGCGACCGAGGTCCGCAGCGAGGCATCCGTGAGGATACCGTTCCGCACTGCGATGCCAGCCGCTTCGGCGAGTGAGACCTCGGGGGCCACGCCCACGGCCATAACCACCACGTCCGCCGGCAGGACCTCGCCAGAGTCGGTCACCACAGCCGTGACACGGCCCGCGTGGCCGGATACCGCTGCGGCCGAGGCGGGGAGCCTGAAGCGGATTCCGTTGGCTTCGTGCAGCGAGCGGAAGAAGCCTCCCAGTTCCGGCCCGATCGCGGCGCCCAGCGGCACTTCCTCCAGGCCCAGCAGCGTGACAGTATTTCCATAGGCGCACGCGGCAGCGGCTAGCTCCATGCCGATCCAGCCTGAGCCGATCATCACCACGTTGAGGCCGCCGGCGGACAGGCGGCTGCGCAGCCGGCGACTGTCCCCCACTGTCCTGAAAGTATGGACCCCGTCGAGCCCGCTGCCGGGCAGGGGCAGTGTTCGGGGTCGTGCGCCGGTGGCAAGCAGCAGCGAGCCGTACTCCAGCCGGGCGCCGTCCCGGAGGATTACGGCACGGGCTTCCGGGTCGATTTGTGCGACCGGTGCCCCCAGCCGCAGGTCGACGCCGTTCTCCCGGTACCAGGCTTCGGGCAGCACCGGCAGGGTGTCCTCGCCGGCCGTGCCCAGTAGGTATTCCTTGGACAGCGGTGGGCGCAGGTAAGGGTGGTGGCTCTCTTCCGCGAACAGGATGAGCCGTCCGGTGAATCCTTCCGCCCGCAATGTCTTGGCGGCCGTGGCGCCGGCCAGGCCGCCGCCCACGATGACGATGTCCGCAACAGCCATGTCCGCCCGCTTCCCGTGTGTGCAAACCTTCTAAAACCGGTAAGTCTGACTTTAGAAGCGCTGCGGGGCGCAGTCAAGCGATTTTGGGGGAGGAATCGGCGTGGCGATAGAATGGCGCGGCAGGCATTGTGTTATTCCTGCGCACCCCGGACCCTAAAGAAAGCCAGTATGCGAGTTCTAGCAGCCATGAGCGGCGGCGTCGATTCCGCCGTTGCCGCAGCCCGCGCCGTCGAGGCGGGCCACGACGTCGTCGGCGTCCACCTGGCCTTGTCCCGAATGCCGGGGACCTTGCGCACCGGCAGCCGCGGCTGCTGCACCATCGAGGACTCCCGGGATGCCTGGCGTGCCTGCGACGTGCTCGGTATCCCGTACTACGTTTGGGATTTCTCGGAGCGCTTCAAGGAAGACGTGGTCCAAGACTTCATCGACGAATACGCCGCGGGCCGCACTCCCAACCCCTGCATGCGCTGCAACGAACGGATCAAGTTCGCCGCGCTGCTGGAGAAGGCGATCGCCCTGGGTTTCGACGCCGTCTGCACGGGCCACTACGCCAAGGTGATCAACGACGCCGAAGGCAACCCCGAGCTGCACCGGGCCGCGGACTGGGCCAAGGACCAGAGTTACGTCCTCGGCGTCCTCACGCACGAGCAGCTCAAACACTCCATGTTCCCGCTCGCTGATACTCCGTCCAAGGCCGAAGTCCGCGCCGAGGCCGAGCGCCGCGGACTCTCCGTCGCCAACAAGCCCGATAGCCACGACATCTGCTTCATCCCCGACGGCGACACTGCCGGCTGGCTGGCCGAAAAGATCGAGATGACCACCGGCGACATCGTGGACGAGTCCGGCGCGAAGGTCGGCGAGCACCCGGGTGCCAACGCCTTCACCGTCGGCCAGCGTCGTGGCCTGAAGCTGGGTACGCCCGCCGCTGATGGCAAGCCACGTTTTGTACTTGAAATCCGGCCGAAGGAAAACAGGGTGGTCGTGGGTCCAGAGGCACTGCTGGCCATCGACGAGATCCGAGGCATTAAGGTCTCCTGGGCCGGGCTGCCAATCGCCGAGGTCCACACCGGTGAAGAATTCGACTGCTACGCCCAGGTCCGCGCGCACGGCGACCCCGTACCCGCGACGGCGCGGGTGGAGCACCCCGACGCCGGCGACGGCCGCACGGGCGCTACGGGTAACCTCGTTGTGACCTTGACGGAACCCCTGCGGGGTGTGGCTCCGGGCCAGACCGTTGTGCTCTATCAGGGCAGCCGGGTACTGGGGCAGGCCACTATCGATGCAGCCCGTTCGCTGCAGCGGGCTGCCCTCTAAGCGGCTGCTCTCCAAACGGGCAGCTCGCTAAACGGGCTGCTCTCCAAACGGGCAGGCGGCAGGCGGAACCCTGTTGCGCCGGAAGGCCGCACACCTTGGGTGTGCGGCCTTTTTGCGACCTGGCCGCCGTGGCGGCCTGGGTCACGGCGGCACCTCGGGCGCTATGGGACCCTGCCGGTTTTCAACCGGGATTCCTGCAGATAACGACGAGTTCTCCGCATTCGTGTAAATTTTGTGTCTCATCTCACAGAATGCAACGATTCACCTGTTGATCTTCTGGTTGAATCAAGGCATCAGGACAGGGTGCTGACCCCGGGGCCACCATAAACCCTGGCCGGCACACTAGTACTCATCGAACAGAAAGTTCACAGATGGCAATGAACAAAAAGGCCCTGCAAAGCGCCATCGCGCTCGCCGGGGTATCCGCCTTCGCACTGACTGCCTGCACCGGCCCCTCCGGCGGCGGCGGGACCTCGACCGGCAGCGCGGCCGGTACAGGCACTATTACGTACGGCACCACCGATAAGGTAGTCACCCTCGACCCGGCCGGGTCCTACGACGCCGGCTCCTTTATGGTGATGAACCAGATCTACCCGTTCCTGCTCAACTCGAAACCGGGCACTGCAGACTCAACTCCCGACATTGCGGAGTCGGCTTCCTTCACGAGCCCCACGGAGTACACCGTCAAGCTCAAGCCCGGCCTCAAGTTCGCCAACGGGCACGCACTGACGTCCTCCGACGTGAAGTTCTCGATCGACCGCGTCGTCAAGATCGCCGACGACAACGGTCCCGCGTCTCTTCTCGGGAACCTCGATTCGGTCGCAGTCAAGGACGACTCCACGGTGGTCTTCACGCTCAAGGCCGGCAACGACCAGGTCTTCCCGGGCGTCCTGGCAGCCAACGCGGGTCCGATCATCGACGAAGAGGTCTTCCCGGCTGACAAGCTCCTGACCGACGACGAAATCGTCAAGGGCCGCCCGTTCGCCGGTCCCTACACAATCGAGAGCTACAAGAAGAACGAGCTCGTGGGCCTGAAGGTCAACCCGGACTACCAGGGCCTGCTCGGAAAACCCGCCAACGGCGGCGCGACCATCAAGTACTACGCTGATTCCAACAACCTCAAGCTGGATGTCCAGCAGGGCAATATCGACGTAGCCGGCCGCAGCCTGACAGCCACCGATGCCGCGGACCTTGAGAAGGATTCCAAGGTCAAGGTCTACAAGGGCCCCGGCGGCGAGTTGCGCTACATCGTGTTCAACTTCGACACCATGCCGTTTGGTGCCAAGGCCGCCGACGCCGATCCCGCGAAGGCGCTTGCCGTCCGGCAGGCGATGGCTAACGTCGTCGACCGGGACGCGATCGCCAGCCAGGTTTACAAGGGCACGTATCTGCCGGCGTACTCCGTCGTTCCTGACGGTTTCGTCGGAGCCATCCAGCCGCTCAAGGAAATGTACGGCGACGGCAGCGGCAAGCCCAGCCTCGACAAGGCCAAAAAGGCCTTCGCCGACGCGGGCGTCACGGCTCCGGTTACCATCAAGCTCCAGTACAACCCGGACCACTATGGCAAGTCCTCGGGCGATGAGTACGCCATGATCAAGGAGCAGCTGGAGAAGTCGGGCCTGTTCAAGGTTGACCTGCAGTCCACCGAGTGGGTCACCTACTCGAAGGACCGTACGTCCGATGCCTACCCGGTCTACCAGCTCGGCTGGTTCCCGGACTACTCCGACGCGGACAACTACCTCACGCCGTTCTTTGTCCCCGGCAACTTCCTGAAGAACCACTACGAAAACCCGACTGTCACGGACCTGATCAGCAAGCAGCTGACCACCGTCGACAAGACCGAGCGCGAAAAGGTGCTTGGCGAGGCCCAGACGGCCGTCGCCAAGGACCTGTCCACGCTGCCGTTGCTGCAGGGTGCCCAGCTGATGGTCGCCGGCAAGGACGTTAAGGGTGTTGAGAAGACCCTGGATGCTTCCTTCAAGACCCGTCTTGGTGTCATTTCCAAGTAAGTCCCACCCCATCCGGTTCTGACCAGCCAACGAGGCGGGGCGCCCACACGGCGTCCCGCCTTTGGTGCTGTTACAAGGACAACAGATTCCGGAGCCCGCGAGGCTCCCGGAACACACACTGAGGTACCAATGACAACACTTATCGAGGCGCCGCCGACCGACGGCGAAGGCCTCCTGCCGACAAAGAAGAAATCGACCGGTGGGGGACTGGGCCGATACATCCTGATCAGGTTCTTCCTGATCTTCCCGACGATCCTCATCCTTGTCACCATGGTGTTCTTCCTGATGCGCACCACCGGCGACCCTATTACCGCTGCCCTGGGCGGCCGGCTCCCGCCGGAACAGCTCCAGGAACGGATCACAGCGGCCGGGTACGACCGGCCCATCTTTGTGCAGTACTTCGAGTACCTGGCGCAGCTCATCACCGGCAACTTCGGCACCACCCTCTCGGATAACCGCCCGGTCTCGGAGATGCTTGCCACCTATGGCGCGGCCACCCTGGAACTGACAATTAACGCCCTTCTGGTGGCCCTGGCCGTCGGTATCCCGCTGGGCCTGGTCGCAGCGCACCGCCGCGACAAAGGCCCCGACGCGGCGCTGCGGGTCTTTGCGATCCTTTGTTATGCCACGCCGGTCTTCTTCTCCGGGCTTCTCTTCAAACTGACATTCGCCGTCTGGCTGGGCTGGCTCCCGGTAGCCGGACGCGCGAAGCCCGGCACCGAGCTCGCCCTGACCGCGCTCGAGGCGCCGACGGGCATCTATTGGCTGGACGCCATCCGCAGCGGCAATACCGCAGCACTGGCCGACGTTATGGCCCACGCCGTCCTGCCTGCACTGGCCTTGGGCCTGCTGACCGCCGGCATCTTCCTGCGGCTGGTCAGGACCAATGTCATCGGCACCCTCGGCAAGGACTACGTCGAGGCCGGCCGTTCCCGCGGGGTGAGCGAATTCCGGCTGGTCACCAAGCACGCCTACAAACCTGCACTGATCCCCATTATCACCGTGATGGGGCTGCAGATCGCCGTGCTGCTGGGGGGCGCGGTGCTGACCGAGACCACATTCGAATGGAAGGGCCTGGGCTTCCAGCTCGCGACCTACCTGACGGCCCGCGACTTCGTAGCAGTCCAAGGCATCGTGGTCCTCCTCGCAGTGATCGTGGCTGTGACCAACTTCTTCGTGGACATTGTTGCCGCGCTGATCGACCCCCGCGTGAGGTACTGATATGAGCACCACTGCCGTTACTGAACCTGCCAAAGATCCCCGGGGACCCTGGGTCCGGCGACTGCCGGTCATATCCCACTTCAACAAAAGCGTTGGCCTGCAGCGCGGAATGCTGGTGGCAGGGCTTGTACTCACAGCAGTCTTCCTGCTGACCGCGATTTTGCGCCGCTGGTCGCGCCCTTTGGTTTCTCCCAGATTTCCGATGCCGACGGCGGCTTCCCGGCCCAGCAAGCGCCGGGCGGGAAGCACCTGATGGGAACAACCGTCGGCGGTTACGATGTTTTCTCCCGGGTGGTCTGGGGAGCCCAGACGGCCGTTCTGGTCATCATTGTGGCGGTGATCATGTCGATTTTCATCGGTGTGATCCTGGGCCTGGTCAGCGGCTACATCGGCGGCTGGCTGGACCGGACCCTCGTGGTGATCGCCGACGCGGTTTACGCCTTCCCGCCGCTGCTGGTGGCCATCGTGATGGCGATCGCCATCAGCGGCGGCAGGTCCAGCCTCTGGGGCGGTATCCTCGCTGCGGCGATTTCCATCACGGTCGTATTTATTCCGCAGTACTTCCGTGTGATCCGGGCCGAAACCATCCGGCTCAAGGCGGAACCCTTTGTGGAATCGGCCAAGGTGGTGGGTGCCTCAAACATCCGCATTATGCGCCTCCACGTGTTCAAGAACGCCACCCGCACGCTGCCCCTGATCTTCACCCTCAACGCCTCCGAAGCCATCCTGACCCTTGCAGGCCTGGGTTTTTTGGGCTTCGGCATTGAGCCGACGTCGGCCGCCGAGTGGGGCTTCGACCTGAACAAGGCGCTGGCGGACACCACGTCCGGTATCTGGTGGACAGGTGTCTTCCCCGGGCTCGCTATCGTCCTCACCGTCCTTGGACTGACTCTTGTCGGCGAGAGCATCAATGACCTTAACGACCCCCGCCTGCGGGGCCGCAGGAAGGCTGCCGCCGGCAAGGGCGGGCCGGATTCCAGCACCGGTGCCCCGGCTGCACTCGACGCAGAAGTGAGAAGTTCATGACTATCAACATCGACAAAAAGGGCACGGGCCCGGTCCTCGACATCGAGCACCTCAAGGTCACCTTCGCCACAGATGCCGGCGACGTGTACGCCGTCAAGGACGTCAGTCTCCAGGTCAACCCCGGCGAAGTCGTGGCGATCGTGGGCGAATCCGGCTCCGGCAAAACCGTGACGGCCAAGACCATCCTGGGCCTGCTGCCGGAGACCGCTATCAGCTCCGGGGCGGTGCTGATCAACGGCAACAACGTGATCAGCGTCAGTCCCGCGAAGCTGCGGGAGATCCGTGGCCGCGACGTCGCCATGGTCTTTCAGGAACCGTCCACGGCGCTGAACCCCGTCTTCACTGTCGGCTGGCAGATTGCCGAAGGCGTTCGCGCCCACGCCCGCCACGGGGGAACAGGGCGGGTCAGCGCCAGGGAAGCCAAAAACCGCGCCATTGAGGCGCTCCGCAAGGTGGGCATTCCGGACCCGGAAACGCGGGTCAACTACTATCCGCACCAGTTCTCCGGCGGGCAGAAGCAGCGTGTGGTCATCGCCGCGGCGCTGGCCCTGAACCCGGGCCTCATCGTGGCGGACGAGCCGACCACCGCGCTGGACGTTACGGTACAGGCGGAGATCCTCGAGCTCCTGCGGGACCTCCGGGACCAGTACGGAACCTCGATCGTGCTGATCACCCACAACATGGGGGTGGTGGCCGACCTCGCCGACCGCGTCGTTGTGATGTACCAGGGTGATGTCGTCGAAGAGGCGGCCGCACGGGTGCTGTTCGCCGAACCGAAGCAGGACTACACAAAGAAGCTCCTGGCCGCCGTCCCGCACCTGGGCCGGAACTCTGCTTCCGAAGGCATGACCCAGCGGGCACACCAGGGCGGCAAGGTGCTCGTCGAGGCCAGGAACCTGACCATCGAGTATCCCGGACGGCTGGGCAGCCCCGCATTTAAGGCCGTGGACGGGGTGAATTTCACGCTCTCCGAGGGTGAGGTCTTCGGCCTTGTGGGGGAGTCAGGCTCCGGGAAAACGACGATCGGGCGGGCGATCGCCGGCCTGAACCGGACCACCGGCGGCAGCCTGAAGGTGCTGGGCTACGAAATGCTCAACCTGAAGGAGCGCACCTTCAAGCCGCTGCGCAAGGAGATCGGGTTCGTTTTCCAGGACCCTGCGGCGTCGTTCAATCCGCAGCTGACGATCGGTGACTGCATCGCCGAACCCCTGATCATCCACACCAATCCCGGCCCGGCGCAGGCCAGGCAACGGACCCGGGAGCTGCTCGAAGCCGTGCAGTTGCCGGCCGGCTATGCCGACAGGTTTCCGCATGAGCTCTCCGGCGGGCAGCGTCAGCGCGCGTCACTCGCGCGGGCACTGATCCTGAACCCGAAGCTGCTCATCGCCGACGAGCCGACGTCGGCGCTGGACGTGTCGGTCCAGGCCGTGGTGCTGGAGCTGTTCAAGGACATCCAGGCCGAATTCGGCTTTGCCGCCCTGTTCATCAGCCACGACCTCGCGGTGGTGGATATCCTTTCCCACTGGGTTGGTGTGCTGTACAAGGGCAAGATGGTGGAACAGGGGCTCGGTAACCAGGTGATGGGGCATCCGCAGCACGAGTACACCAAAAAGCTCATTGCTTCGCTGCCGGTTCCGGATCCGGACGAGCAGGCCAGGCGCCGGGAGGAATTCCGCGCCGTGCTGCACGGCTAGGCCGATTCCCCGGCACACCAGGGGACATGCCCGCCGTTCTGAATGAACGGCGGGCATGTCCCCTGGTGTTGTGGTGGAAAACAGTGTGGTGGTGGAAAACAGTGCGGTGGCGGAAAGCGCAGGTTACGGCCCGCGGCACCGCGGGAACCGTCCGTGCTTAACAGCCGAAGTGATTCGGGCGGTGGCCCTAGAATGGGTCAATGACCGAGCAGAACCAGACACCTCCCGACGCCGATTCCTATGACCCGGGAGCCAGCTCGCTGGCCGGTCAGGTGGATCCGGCGGTGATGGCTGAACTGTTGTCGATCCGTTCCAGCATCGACAACATCGATGCCACGCTCGTTTACCTTCTCGCTGAGCGCTTCAAAGCCACCCAGAAGGTCGGATTCCTGAAGGCCACCCACAAGCTTCCCGCCGGGGATCCTGGCCGGGAGACCGCTCAGATCTCGCGACTGCGCCGCCTCGCCGCGGAGGCCCACCTGGACCCGGCGTTTGCCGAAAAATTCCTCAACTTCATCATCGGCGAAGTCATCCGGCACCACGAGGCCATTGCCGAGGACCACCTGGCTTCCCTGGCCGCTGACAGCCTCGCCGCCGGCACGCAAGCCCCGGTCATGGGCCGATCCGTCGGCACTGCCGGCGCCTCCGAGACCGCCTAAGCGTGGCCGCTCCACTGGCCGCGGGGCCGCAACAGGTCACCGCCACCGCTCTGGGCGCCTGGCCCGGCGAAGACCCGGTCGAGTCCGCACGCATCATCCGCGGTGAGCTCGGCGGCCCGCACCTGCCGTTCCTGGCCGAGCTTCCGGACCGGGGCGTCGGTTCGGACGCGCTCGGGCGGACGGCTTCCCTGCTGGTTGACCTTTCCGTAGACGTCCAGCCCTACGGCTGGCGGATCGTGGACCGGCCCGGCAAGGACTTCAAACGGGCGCGCTCGGCGCTCTCAACCGACATTAACATTCTTGCCGATGTCATCGGCGCCGAGGACAGCCCGGCCACAGATCTCAAGGTTCAGCTGCGCGGCCCGCTCAGCCTCGCCGCCGGACTGCACCTGCACAACGGGGAGCGTGCGCTGATCGACTACGGCGCCAGGCGGGACCTTGCCGCGTCCCTGGCAGCGGGTGCCGGCAGCTACCTCAGCCGGATAGCCGCCGCGGCTCCCGGAGCCCGGATCGTGGTGGAGATCGACGAGCCGGAGATCGCGTCCGTCCTGGCCGGCACCATTCCCACCTCCAGCGGCTACCGGACGCTGCGCTCGGTAGCCGGCCAGGAGGCCACCGACTCCTGGGAGTTGCTCATCAACGCGCTGCGGGAGGCCGGCGCCGTCGAGGTCGTTGTCTGTGTCCCGGAAGTCGAGGCGCCTTTCGACCGGATCCTGGCTGCCGGGGCCGACGGGATCGCGGTGCCCCTCCGGGCGCTGACATCGCGCCAGTGGGAACAGCTCGCCGGCGCAGTGGAAGGCGGCAAACGGCTGTGGGCGGGAGCACTGGATGTCTCCAATCCCGCCGCCGCGCTGCCCCGGGTCGCCGACGTCGTGGAAACGCTCTGGCGGCCGTGGCGCCAGCTGGGCCTGGCCGCCGCGACTCTCGGTGGTGTACGGGTCACGCCCTCAGACGGGCTGGCCAGGCATTCGCCGGCATCGGCGACGGCGGTCCTGACCCGGCTGGTGCAGGTGTCCGACGGCCTTAACCAGCTGGCGCTCGGCTAGCGCCGGCCCGATCCTCAGCTGCGGCTTTCCCACCGGTCAGGCCGGGCGCGGTCCGGCAAATACCCCGGCGCTGACACTCCGCCGGGGTACGGGTCCAGCCGATAGTCGAAGTGCCCGGCATAGACCAGGACCAGCCCGAGCTGCGGCTGGATCACCCTGACCTGGATCCGGTGCCTTCCGGCGGTGCCTTCCTCCGGCGCCCACCACTGTTCGGCGTAGGCCTTAGCGTCCAGCGCGGCCGGCAGGGAAATCCGCAGCGGCCCCAGAAAGAGCCGCGACGCCTCCGATACGCCGCGCAGCCTGCCGCCGGCGGTGACACTGAGGTTGAGGTCCGTGACCAGCCGCCGGTACCGTCCGACGTAGTCCAGGAGGCCGGACCGGCTGCCGGAGTCATCGAAGCTTGTGGTGTCGTGGAAGAGCCTGGTGGTGCCCGGGAAGAAGATCTCGCGCCGGGCCGTCAGGCTGGACCGGCCGAAGGGGTCCAGATGGGCGTGGTTCTCGATCCGGAACGGGATGCCTTCCCCGTACTCCGGGAAAAAGGCCTCCTCGCCGCCGGCGGGACGCAGCAGGGGACGCAGCCAGCTTTGCCGGCAGCCGACCACCTCAAACACGCCCTCGCCGACGCCGAAATGGCCTGAGCCGGGAGTGAGGGAAAAATACTCCTGCAGCTCCGGCTGCAGCCGGCCGAAGTCGGCGCCGAGGGCCAGTTGGTAGATCGGGGTGCTCACAAGTCCTCCTGGGATGCCTGGCTGGTTGACGTCTTCCTGTCCACAGCATGCGGGACGGCGGCGCATTTGTCACAGCGGGCCCCGCTTATGGCCCTGTGCGCGGTGCCCGGGCAGGCAGCCGCCATGCCCGGGCAGCGCTGAATACGACAAAGCCATTGCAATAAGGGAATATATACATATGAAGGCACGCATTCTGATAGTGGACGATGACGAGGCGCTGGCCGAGATGATCGGTATTGTTCTGCGCAATGACGGGTTCGAACCCGTCTTCTGCGCCGACGGCGGGCAGGCGCTCGAAGTCTTCCGCTCGTCCAAGCCCGACCTTGTGCTGCTGGACCTTATGCTTCCGGGCATCGACGGCATTGAAGTCTGCCGGCAGATCCGTGCCGAATCCGATGTTCCAATCGTGATGCTTACTGCCAAGGCGGATACGTCCGATGTGGTCCGCGGGCTTGAGTCCGGCGCCGACGACTATGTCCCGAAGCCCTTCAAGCCGGCCGAGCTGGTCGCCCGGGTCCGGGCAAGGCTCCGGCCCGGCGACCAGAAGGCGCCGGAGACGCTGCACATCGCCGACGTCACTATCGACGTCGCAGGCCACCTCGTGAGCCGCGGGGCCGAGCGCATCTCGCTGACACCGCTGGAATTTGACCTGCTGGTCGCGCTGGCGCGCAAACCCTGGCAGGTTTTCACCCGGGAACTACTCCTGGAACAGGTCTGGGGCTACCGGCATGCTGCGGACACGCGTCTGGTCAACGTCCACGTCCAGCGGCTCAGGTCAAAAATAGAACGTGACCCGGAAGCCCCCGAAGTTGTATTGACGGTCCGTGGTGTCGGCTACAAAGCAGGTTCCTGAGCCACCGGAGGGCCTCGCCGGAGCAGCTCCGGTGAGCACCTCGCCGGAGCCGTCCGGCGTCGCGGGACCAGGTACTGCGGCTCCCGCGGCCCCGGCCGCCGCGCACGCGGACGGTCCCGCCGTCCGCTGGCAGGCCCTGCGGTTCCGGACCCGGCTTTGGATGAAGCGGTCCCGGATCGTGGGCGTGCGGGTTGCCAGGCTGGTCGGCACCGGCTCTTCCCGCCTGCTTCCGGGTATCCGCTATCTGCTCCGGTCCCTGCACCGCAAATGGCGTCGTTCCATGCAGTTCCGGACCGTCCTGACGACACTGATGCTCGCAATCGCATCATTCGCAGTCGTCGGGGCCTATTTGTCCAACCAGATCGCCAATAATCTCTTCCAGGAACGGCTGGCCCAGGCCGAGTCGGAGACACGCTACAACGTCAAGCAGGTCCAGGACACCTTCGACGGCGCCCAGGTCACCGACCAGTCCAGTGTTATCACCCTCGTTTATGACACTTTGAACGCCGTCGAGGGACGCGGTTCCGTGATCCAGCGGCGCTACGTCTTCGAAGCCATGCCGGAGCAGACCAAACCGCGCAACCGCTGGGTCGAATCGAGGGCCTCGGACCAGCTCACCATCAGCGTCATTCCGACCGAGCTGCGCAAGGCGGTGCAGGATTCCGGCAAGGAGCAGTTCTGGGCTTCCACGGAATTCCCGGTGGGTACCGAGGACCGGCCCGGAATTGCAGTGGGCAACAAGGTCACCTTCAACGGCACGGTCTACGAGCTGTACCTGATTTATGACCTCAATACGGCACAAAAGACCCTCGACGAGATCCAAAACGTACTGCTGGCCGGCGGTGCCGTGCTGGCGCTGCTGATTGGTGCCGTCGCCTGGTATGTGACCCGGAACGTCGTCAGCCCGGTCAGCCATGCCGCACTGGTGTCCGAGAAACTCGCGGCCGGGCAGTTGCAGGAGCGGATGGTGGTCAAGGGCGAGGATGAGGTGGCCCGGCTTGGCGCGTCCTTTAACCACATGGCCGCCAGCCTCCAGGAGCAGATCACCCAGCTCGCCACGCTGTCGCAGATGCAGCAGCGATTCGTCTCGGATGTTTCCCACGAACTGCGCACCCCGCTGACCACGGTGCGGATGGCCGCCGAGGTGCTCTATGACGCGCGCGACGACTTCGACCCCATCAACAAGCGCTCGGCGGAACTGCTTTATAACCAGGTGGAGCGCTTCCAGTCCCTGCTTGCCGACCTGCTGGAGATCTCACGCTTCGACGCGGGCGTCGCCACACTCGATGCCGAACCGGGCGACATTGTGCAGCTGGTAGCGCATGTGATGGAAGGTGTAGCGCCGGTGGCCGCCGAGTACGGCTCCGAGGTCACCCTCAACGCGCCTGCGGGCAGCATCATCGTGGACATGGATGACCGTCGGATTGACCGGATCCTGCGCAATCTTGTGCTGAATGCCCTGGAACACAGCGAAGGCCGGCCGGTGAACATCTCGGTGGCGGCCAACGACACCGCCGTCGCTGTCGCCGTCAGGGACCACGGCATCGGTCTGTCACCGGCGGACGCGGCCCGCGTTTTCGACAGGTTCTGGCGCGCCGATCCGGCGCGGGCGCGCACCACGGGGGGCAGCGGCCTCGGGTTGTCCATTGCGGCCGAAGACGCCAAACTCCACAACGGCTGGCTGCAGGCGTGGGGACGGAAAGGGGTCGGAGCCAACTTTCGCCTCACCCTGGCCCTTCGCCAGGGCGAAACCATTGCGAAGTCGCCTCTCCAACTGGAGCCTGTCGACGTCGGGCTCCGTGGCTTGGGGAGCGAGCGGACCATGCTGCTGCTGGATCCGGTGCCCGTTACACGCGCCGATGCTCCTGCCCCGGCGGCCGGGGACGTCCCCGACGTCGGCACACCGCACATCCGCTCAGCCGACACCCGAATCGCGGACCCAGGAACCGCAGTCACCGGAATGAAGGAGGGGCCATGAACGGAGCCGCATGGAAAGGCCACCGAGCGGCGGCCGTGCTGCTGGCGCTTCTGCTGTTCCTGCTGACATCGTGTGCCCAGATCCCGCGCTCGGGCCCGGTGGGAAAGAGCACCGACGAAAGTGCAGGGAACCCCAATAATGCCCCTGTGTTCTTCCCCTCGGCCCCGCGTGAGGGGGCCGGGCCGGAGTCCGTGATCGAAGACTTCTACCTCGCCGGCAGCGGCTATGAAGACGACTACGCGGTGGCGCGCCAATACTTGACCCAGGCGTCCTCAGTGACTTGGAAGCCGGACCAGCGGGTGCTTGTGTTCCGTTCCGCCCGTGTTGTCCCGACCGCTGTCGAGAACGTCTTCAACTACGAACTTGACGTGTCCTACTCCGTCGACGCGGACGGAGTCGCGACCCGGCTGCCGGAGGGAACCAAGGAGAATATTCCCGCTACGCTGACCAAGGTTGACGGTGAATGGCGGATTGCGGAGCTCCCGGACGGTACGGCGATTCCGGAAGAGACGTTCAAAGTAATCTATGGCGCCTATCCGATCTATTTCTATGACCCGACGTTCACCTACGCGGTGCCGGATGTCCGGTGGTTCATCCGGAAGAAGACCGTCAAGGCCATGACAAGTGCCCTCCTCGCGGGTCCGGCCCCGTATCTCAAGGGGGCCGTGGTCAGCGCCTTCCCGTCCGGCATCAAGCTGGCCCGCGAGTCCGTGCCGGTCGTCTCCGGTGCCGCCCAGGTAGACCTTTCGGCGAAGGACCTTGTGGAGGCTTCCAACGAGGACCGGCTGCGGATGCAGACCCAACTTTCGCTGACGTTCCGCAGCCAGCCCGATGTCATCAACGTCGAGCTCCGCGCCAACCAGGACCTGGTACGCGTAGACGACAACGGTTCGGTTGTCCCGCCGATCCGGGACAAGAACGTACCGGGCCGCCAGATCGCCGTGAGCGAGAACGACCTGGTCCGGTACGAGAACAACAGGATCTCGCCGCTTCCCGGCATCCAGTCTGTATCGGCGCTGGCGCCGCGGGCCCCGGCGGAGTCGCCCGTGTCGCAGACCGCGGCCTTCCTCAACGCGGGGCGCGGGACGCTGTACTCCATCGTGCCGGGACAGCCCGCCAGGGCGCTCGCTACCCGCGCTACGCTGACCCGCCCGTCCTTTGACCGGTACGACTGGGTCTGGACGGCCGGGCCGGGGGCCAACGGCGCCACCGAAATGGTCGCCCACCGGCCAGTCGGCGTCGCCGAAGGAGCCAGCGTCCCCGCGGTCACCCTGGCGCCGGCATGGCTCGCCGGGCGGTCCGTCAAGGAGTTCAGGGTTTCCCGCGAGGGCACCCGCGCCCTCATTCTCACGCAGCAGAACGGCAAGACCAAAGTTCAGATCGCCGGTATCGTCCGGGCCGCGGACGGTACCCCAAAGGAACTGACCGTGCCGACCACCCTGCTGGCGACGAATGATCCGGATCAGGGCGTGTGGGTGGATGACACGACGGTCGCCGTGATGAAGGGCTCCACCAGCGGATCCGTCACTCCCGAGCTGCTCTCACTCACCGCGTCCGAGCCGCAGCCGCTCGCGCCGTGGCCTGGGCTCACCGCACTCAGCGCCGGGAACGGCAGCGAGGAAATCTATGCCCAGTCCGGGGAAGGGATCTTCCAGCGGCTCGGTAACGGCTGGGCCCCCAGCTGAAGGGGCCGATCGATCCGTCCTATCCGGGTTAGCGGCCGCACCTGACGGGACCGCCGGCGGTTCCGCACATAGCTGAGTCAAGGACTGCCGACGGGCGCTGCGGGGGCGCACAGTTGGGGGATGGGCACATCCAGGGAATCCAGAGGCCGCCGCGGGGCAAGGGCGGCAGCTGGGCACGACGGCAGCGCCGGCGCTGAGCCGCACACAGGTGCACACAGCGCAGCCGGAGCCGCACGGCGGACCCAACGCGCAGTCGACCCCGACCTGGTTGCTGCCGCAGCTTCTGCGGCGAGACACCGTGGCGCCTACCGCCTGCCGCTGGCACGGCTGGCGGCGGGGGCCGCCGCCGCTGCCGCCGAAGTCCTGGCACTTGTGGCCCCGGTGGAGTGTGTCTGTTGCGGGGCCGAAGACATGGCGCTCTGCGGCGGCTGCGAACGGCAGGTCCGGCTGTTGATGCGCCAACCATTCCGGGCAGAAGCGCAGGCCCCGGCACTGATGGACGTCGACGGCGCCGTGATCCTTCCGGTGGTGGCTGCCGGCGCTTACCGCGCGGAGTTGGCGCAGACCGTGCTGTCGTTCAAGAGCTACGGGCAGCGGCAGCTCGCCGAGGTATTGTCCAAAGGCCTGGCCCGGGCCATCCGCGACGCCGCCGGGGAGTCCCAGGGACTGCTCCTTGTACCCGTCCCGACCAGCAGCAGCGCCTACCGGAAGCGCGGCTTCAGCCCAATCCACGTGCTGCTCCGCAGGGCGGGAAAGCCAAGGAAGCCGGGAGCCAGGCAGCACCCGGGATTCACCATTGTCCACGCACTCCGGAAGACGTGGCCGCGGTTCCCGGCGTGCGGGCCGTCATCAGGTGGGCAGGGCGGCCAGAAGGGACTGGGGCGCCGGGACAGGGTGCAGCGGGTGCAGGGAACCATGCGGGTTCGCCGCTGGCCGTTCAATCCCGAGGTGGACGGCCGGGCGTGCATCATCGTTGACGACGTGCTCACCACCGGGGCCACGTTGGCCGAGGCCAGCCGGGCGTTGCATGCGGCCGGTGCGGTGGTGCGGGGCGCCGTAGTCCTCGCCGCGACACGCCCGCCGGTCACATTGGGCTTGCCCGGTCCGGACGGCGCCGTAGCAGGGAAACGGCCCGTCAACGAAAAAAATAAACCAAAAAAGGATGAATAAGAGGGGTGTATGAACTAACGTCGAAGATGGGTACCAAGAACAGATGTACCTGTCGATGGCGGCTCGGAAAGGGGCTCGACTGTCAGTCAGATCAGCCTCGGGAAGTGCCGTCGTCGTGTCACCGAAGTCATTTGGAGGGCACCATGGAGTTCATGATCAGCGGACGTAATTTGACGGTCTCGGACCGGTTCCGCGAATACGCTGACGAGAAGATCTCGAAGATCGCGTCGCTCGGGGACAAGGTCCAGAGGGTGGACGCGAAGGTTTCCAAGGAGACCAAGGCCCGGCAGACGGACGAGATGCTCACGGTTGAGCTGACCGTCCTGGGTCGTGGCCCCGTGATTCGTGCCGAAGCCAGCGCCGCCGACAAATTCGCCGCGTTCGATCTCGCCTATAACAAGCTTCTGGAGCGCCTGCGCCGGGCGAAGGACCGCAAGAAGGTCCACCACGGCCGGCACACCCCCAAGTCCGTGACCGAGGCGACGGCGTCGCTTGAGCCCGCGAGCACCAGCGAGCCCCTCTACGAAGAGGCGAGCCACTGGCAGGAGTCGAAGCCGGCCCCCGATGAGAAATCGCCGTACGAGGTCGAAAACGATATCCCCGCCGGAGACTCACCCGTGCTGATCCGTCGGAAGGTCTTTCCCGCGGCGTCCCTCACGCTCGACGACGCCGTCGACAACATGGAGCTTGTCGGTCACGACTTCTACCTCTTCGTGGACAAGGAGACGAAGGCTCCGTCCGTCGTCTACCGCCGTGAGGGCTGGACCTACGGCGTGATCTCCCTTGACCAGACCTGCGAGCCGGGGCAAGCCCCGCTGGAAGAAAAGATCATCGCCTACCGCTCCGAGGATGAGCCGGCCAGCGCATAAGCTGGAGCTGACCGTTCAACGAAGGGACTGACGTGCCGGAAGCGCTGAGCCTCACGCAGGCGCGGCGGATCGCACTGGCAGCCCAGGGATTGGACAAGGTACGGCCCGCCGGACCCGTGAGTTCACGGGCGGTGGGCCGTACTTTTGCCCGTCTCCAGCTTGTCCAGATCGACTCCGTGAATGTGTTGTCCCGGAGCCACTACCTGCCGTTCTTCTCCCGTCTGGGGAACTACGACCGCGCCATCCTTCAGCGAATGGCGGGGACCCATCCGCGCCGGATGATGGAGTACTGGGCCCACGAGGCCAGTTTCATCCGGCCCGACCATTTCCAGGACCTGGTCCTGTGGCAAAGCCGGAAATGGGTGGGGGCGCATTCCATGGACCCCCAACTGCGCAGCGGGGTCGCGTCCCGGGTGCTGGAGGCGCTGGCGGACGGCAGGCCGATGACCGCCGCCGAACTCACCGCACGCCTGGGCCACGTGGAGGCCCGGCAGCGGGACAACTGGGGCTGGAACTGGAACGCCGTCAAAATGGTCCTCGAACACCTGTTTGAGGCGGGCATCATTTCGGCTGCGTCACGCACGGAATCGTTCGAGCGGCGCTACACCCTTACCGCCAGGGTCCTGCCTGAACGGCCCACACCGCCGTCAAGCCTCCCGACCACCGACTCATCCCGGGCCGCTGCGCTGGTGCGTCTGATCGATGCGGCCGCCCGTGCCCACGGGATCGGCACACTGCGGTGCTTTGCCGATTACTTCCGGACGCCCCTGCGTGCATCGGCCCTGGCCGTGGACCACCTGGTCCGCGCCGGCAGCCTGCTGCCTGTCACCGTGACCGGCTGGAATAAGCCCGTCTACCGGCATATCGAGGCAAAACTGCCCCGCACGGCCACCGGCCGTGCGCTGCTGAGCCCTTTCGACTCGCTGGTCTTTGAGCGGCGCCGGCTGGAGGCCCTGTTCGGCTTCCACTACCGCATCGAGATCTACACTCCGGAACCGAAGCGCCGCTACGGCTACTATGTGCTGCCGTTCCTGCTGCGGGACGGGATCGTGGCCCGCGTCGACCTCAAAGCCGATCGATCCAACGGCATCCTGCTGGCGAGGGCGGCCCACGCCGAACCCGACGCTCCGTCCGACACCGCCGTCGAACTCGCCGCTGAACTGCGGCTCATGGCAGAGTGGTTGGAACTGGACCGGATAGTTGTTTCCCAGAAAGGGGACCTGGCAGCGGCGCTGGCAGCAGCAGTGTCCGAGGCAGGGAGCGGGCTATCCGCTAAGAGGGGACAGGCGTAACCGGCCCTGCGTCTCTCCCGTAGACTAAATACGCCAGAATTCGGCAGCTTGAGACTGGGAGCAACTTCACGTGGCATCACTTATCGAAAAACTTCTCCGCACGGGTGACAAAAAAACCCTGAGGCAACTGCGGAACTATGCCGATTCCATTAATGCCCTGGAAAGCTCCTTCCAGACCTTCAGCGACGCTGAATTGCGCGAAGAGACGGACCGTCTGCGCGCGCGCCACGGTGATGGCGAGATATTGGACGATCTGCTGCCCGAGGCCTTCGCTGCCGTTCGCGAAGCCTCCTCCCGGACCCTTGGCATGCGCCATTTCGACGTCCAGCTGATGGGTGGCGCCGCCCTGCACCTGGGCAACATTGCCGAAATGAAAACCGGTGAAGGCAAGACCCTCGTGGCCACCGCTCCGGCCTACCTGAACGCCCTCACCGGCAACGGTGTGCACGTCATCACGGTGAACGACTACCTGGCTGAGTACCAGTCTGATCTGATGGGGCGGGTGTTTCGGTTCCTCGGCCTGAGCAGCGGCTGCATCCTGTCAAACCAGGATCCTGCCGTACGCCGCCAGCAATACTCTGCGGATATCACTTACGGCACCAACAACGAATTCGGGTTCGACTACTTGCGCGACAACATGGCGTGGGACCAATCCGAACTGGTCCAGCGCGGCCACCACTTTGCCATAGTCGATGAGGTGGACTCCATCCTCATCGATGAGGCCCGGACCCCGCTCATCATCTCCGGGCCGGCCCAGGGTGACACCAACCGCTGGTACAGCGAGTTCGCTAAGGTCGTCACCCGGCTTCAGTCCGAGGAGGACTACGAAGTCGACGAGAAGAAGCGCACCGTCGGTGTGCTTGAGGCTGGCATCGAGAAGGTCGAGGACTACCTCGGTATCCACAACCTGTACGAGTCCGCTAACACCCCGCTGATCGGCTTCCTGAACAACGCCATCAAGGCCAAGGAACTGTTCAAGCGGGACAAGGACTACGTCATCCTGGACGGTGAAGTGCTGATCGTGGACGAGCACACCGGCCGCATCCTCGCCGGCCGCCGTTACAACGAGGGTATGCACCAGGCGATTGAGGCCAAAGAAGGCGTCGAGATCAAGGCCGAGAACCAGACTCTCGCCACGGTTACGCTGCAGAACTATTTCCGCATGTACAACAAGCTCGCGGGCATGACCGGCACCGCCGAAACTGAAGCCGCCGAGTTTATGAGCACCTACAAGCTCGGCGTTGTTGCGATCCCCACCAACCGGGACATGCAGCGCATCGACCAGGCGGACCTGGTCTACAAGAACGAGGCGGTTAAGTTCGACGCCGTCGTCAAGGACATCGCTGAACGACACGAGCAGGGCCAGCCGGTCCTCGTCGGCACCACAAGCGTCGAGAAGAGTGAATACCTCTCCCGGCTCCTTGCCAAGGAGGGTGTCCGCCACGAGGTCCTGAACGCCAAGAACCACGCCCGGGAGGCCGCGATCGTCGCCCAGGCAGGCCGCAAGGGGGCCGTCACGGTTGCGACCAACATGGCCGGACGAGGTACCGACATCATGCTCGGCGGCAACGCCGAGTTCACCGCCGTTGCCGAACTGGCTCAGCGCGGGCTCGACCCGGAGGAGAACTCCGAAGAATACGAGGCCGCCTGGCCGGCCGCTTTCGAGGCTGCCAAACAGGCCGTCAAGGACGAGCACGCGGAAGTCCTCAGCTTTGGCGGCCTTTATGTGCTGGGCACCGAACGGCACGAATCGCGCCGGATCGACAACCAGCTCCGCGGCCGTTCCGGCCGTCAGGGCGACCCGGGCGAGTCCCGGTTCTACCTGTCGCTGACCGATGACTTGATGCGTCTGTTCAACTCCGGCGCCGCGGAACGCCTGATGAGCAGCTCAGTGCCTGACGACGTTGCACTCGAATCCAAGCTCGTCTCTCGTGCGATCGCCTCTGCCCAGGGCCAGGTGGAGGGCCGCAACGCCGAACAGCGAAAGAACGTCCTGAAGTACGACGACGTGCTGAACCGCCAGCGTGAGGCCATCTATGGTGATCGCCGGCGCATTCTCGAAGGGGACGACCTTCATGAGAAGGTCCAGTTCTTCCTGGAAGATACGATCAATGCCTTCATCGAGCAAGCCACGGCAGAGGGTACCGGCGACGACTGGGACTTCAACCTTCTCTGGTCCAACCTCAAAACCCTGTACCCGGTCAGCGTTACGCCGCGCGAGGTCATTGACGAGGCCGGTGGAAAGCCGCGGGTCACGGTGGAGTTCCTTTAAGGAGGAGATCCTCTCCGACGCACGTCTGGTTTACCAGGCACGCGAAGAGGCTATCGGCCAGACGAGCATGCGCGAACTTGAGCGCCGGGTCGTCCTTTCGGTGATCGGCCGAAAATGGCAGGAACACCTCTACGAGATGGACTACCTGAAGGAAGGCATTGGGCTGCGCGCCATGGCCCAGCGCGATCCTCTGGTGGAATACCAGCGCGAGGGCTTTATTATGTTCCAGGCCATGATGGAGGCCATCCGCGAGGAAAGCGTGGGGTTCCTGTTCAACCTTGAGGTTGAGGTGACCCCTGCCGAGGACGTCGTAGTTGCGGACGACGCCGGGCAGCACACCGAACATCACGAGCCGCAGATTCGTGCTGCCGGGCTGGAAGCCCCCGAAAAGCCGGCGCAGCTGCAGTACACGGCCCCGGGTGAGGACGGTTCGGCCCAGACCCGGGTGGAGGCCAAGTCCTCCGGCCGCTCGGGGAACCCGGCCAAGGCTGCCCAGGATGCCCAGCGTCGCGCCAACAAGAAGAGGAAGCGCTAGCTGAACGGCTGCGGCGTAGCCGGCCGCAGCTAGGTTCTCCTCCTTCCGCCGGGTCCATGGGGAAGCCTGGCCGGTGATAACTGGCCTTGTGCCTCGGCAATCAGCCGATTTCCAGCACAGTGACCCGCCAGGCAAGCCTGCTGCGCTCCAGCCTCAGCGCGACCGCGCGCACCCGCGATTCCTCGACCACAACGGCACTGGCCTCGTAGATGTCCGCGGTCACCCGGCAGGCCCGGACGGAGTGGACGGACGGATTACGGTGCAGCCGTCCGGCGGTTGGCGACGCCCCGCACGGCATCCGCCGCGTCAACGCGGCCCGGTGTTGCAGGGCCGCAAGACAGCGGTCGTCGAGCCGCCTTGCCAACTGCTGCACCGCACGGGCACCGGCCAGCACCTCGATGGCGGCCTGAACCGTGCTGCGTGAAATAGCACAGATCTGCTGGTCCTCGTCTGGCATTGGCAGCAGCGGTGCTGCCGGAATGCAGGGCCCGGCCGGCAGGGTGCCGGTGCCGCACCGTCGGGAACCAGTCGAAGTGGCGGGGCTAGGGATCGGTTGGGTTCCGCTGCGGCACGGAGGCTGCTGGTGGCGTTCATGGTGCTTCCTTTCTGAGGGTTTTCAATTGGCGCAATGCGATGCCGGGGATGTTCCCAGCTGGGATTTCTATGGGCCGTAGACCGGACGGATCGGGGACTGGGCTCGGGCACACTTAGAATCCGGGGGGCAGCCTGAGCACCTGGCCAGGCCGCAACAGATCCGGGTTACCCCCGATGATGCCTCTGTTGGCCTGATAGATCCTTGGCCATTCCAGGGCAATGTCGACGTCGGAGGCGCAGGCTCCCAGACGGCCGGCCGCTACGGTCCACAGCGAATCGCCGGGCCTGACTGTCACTTCAGTCGTGTGGTCCGCTGCTTGCTCCCGACGCAGCGGGCGCTCCGCCAGCGGTCCCGGGTCGACAACCGGACTCAACGGTTGCCATTGCGGAATTTCGACAGCCGGGGTTTGCGCCGGATTTCCCGGCGTTGCCTCCGGCGCTGGCCGCGCCGTGTACGTTGCAGGCGGAGCTCCTGTCGCGTCCGCAACCGCCGTCGGGATCCACGCTGCGGATGCAGCTGGTGTGGCCGCGGGTGGGGCAGCGGGGCCGGGGAATGCCGGTGGAACGGCGGCTGTGGCCAGCGGTGCGGTGAGCAGCTGGAGTCCGACGGCAGCCAAGGCGAGGCGGCGCATAAAGCCCGGGGCAAATCTGCCGGCGGCTGAGGCGGCGCGGACCTTTCCGCCGCGTTCGAGGAGGGCTGCCGACACAGCAATGCCAAGCGACATGGCCCACCAGAGGATCACCACCAGGCCTGCCGTGTTGGCAGTGGCACCAAGCTGGTCTTCAAACCCGAAGGACGCGTGATGTGCGGAGGAGACCCGCCAGCGCTGGACCATAGCGCCTCCTGTCGCGGCGAGGAGGAAGCCCAGCAGCAAAATGGCTGCCGCCATCACCACGTCGGCGCGCAGCGCATGGTGCGGGCTGGATGTCGGAACGTCTGCTGCGGCCATGGTTTGCTGCCCTGCCTTCCTTTGATGCTGTTTGATGCTGTTAGAACTAATTTGATGCTGTTTAGCTAAGTTTGGATTCGTATAGTGACGTTTGTCTAGGGCTTCTTTTTCCGGAGTGTGGTTGACCGCTGGCGTGGGCCGTGCGTACCCTGACGCCATGCGCTGGGATTCCCTCTTTGAGGATCTGGAGACCCAAATGGCCGCCGGCGTGCGGCTGGATCTCGACGCGGAAATTATGGAACGGACGAGGGCGGAAGCGGCAGCGGTGGAGCTCGGTGACCGGCTTCGGGGCTCGTTGGGGCTACAAATACGGGTTCAGCTCGCCTCCGGAACAACGTTCGAGGGAACGTTGATCCACGCGGGAAGTCAGGCGCTCGTGCTGGCTGAACCACAGCATCAAGTGCTGATTCCCTATGACTCGGCGCTTAGCTACCTCGGGCTTGCGCGGTTCGCAGTGCCTGAGCCGTCCAAGGTCCGGCAAAGACTTGGACTGGCCAGCGCCCTGCGCGGCCTGGCTCGGGACCGCGCAGCCCTTGCTGTCCTGCTGACCGGAGGGTCAGCAGGCGAATCGATTCTCCACGGGGTGATCGACAGGGTCGGCCGCGACCACTTCGACCTGGCGGTGACCGGGGAGGGCGAGGACCGCCGGGCGGCCAATGTCCGGCAGTTGGCGACGATTCCCTTCGGCGCCCTCGCCGGAATCAGGTCCGCCCGGTCTCCGGAGGACGAGCCGCGCGGCTACCCGGCAGCACGGTGAATCGGGCGTGGCTGCGACGCCGGGATTCCCCGGCTCAGCGGTTCTTGGACTTTGCTTGTTCGATCATCCGGCCGGCTTCCGCGTAGCGCTCCTCGATGTACTGCTCGAGCATCTTCTCCTCAACACGCCACTGGCCCCGTCCGCCCACCTGAATGGCCTTGAGCTCCCCGCTGCGCACGAGCGAGTACGCAGCCGCGGCGTTGATCTGGAGCTGCTCTGCGACGTCGGCAAGGGTCAGGAATCGGGGCATGACCCCATTTTGCCATCGATGGCCCGTTCCAGGGCCGTTATCCACAGTTTGCACTTCTTTGCTCCTGCATCTTCCCGTGAGCGCACCAAGGGGCAACAATAATGATGGCCGGGCCGTCACCGGCGGCGATGACGGGGGAGCGGGCGCATGAGTGCAAGCACGGCAGCCGGCGGTGCGCGGCTGAAGAAGCCGTCCTGGAAAGACCCCAGGCTGATCATTGGCATCCTGCTGGTCCTGGCCTCAGTGGCGGGTGTGATCGCAGTGGTGGGAGCCGCGGACCAAACCGCCGAGGCCTACACCGCGCGGGAAGCGATCGCCGTCGGCGAAACTCTGAGCGCTGACAAGCTGGACCGCGTCAAGGTCCGCCTGGGCGAGGTCGAACAGCACTATCTCACGCCCGCGACCGGCGTGCCGGACGGGCTGGTCGCCGTACAGAGGATCGGCAAGGACCAATTGCTGCCGCGCGGCAGTTTCGGGAGGCCCGACGGACTGGACCGGAAACCGGTCGCCGTCACTGTCGAGGAGGCCCTGCCGGAACAAGCGGTTGCAGGTTCCCGGGTCGATGTTTGGGTTGCGCTGCCGGATACCAGGAATGGGTTCAGCCAGCCGGCCCTGCTGTTGCCGGGCGCAGAAATCGCCCGGATTACGCCGGGCAGCACCGCGCTGGGGTCCGCGCGGTCCACAGTGGTGATGGTGCTGGTGACCGACGGGCAGATGCCGAACCTGCTGGGGGCGCAGGCCAACAAGGCGAAAATATCCGTCGTCTGGAACCCTGGGGGAGTCAAGCGATGAGTATCCCCGTTGTTACTGTCGGGGACTCGCGGGAAGACCTGGTCGGCAGGCTGGAACGCCTCCACGGCCCGGTGTCGGTGGTCCGGCGGTGTACCGAGTTGGCCGAACTGCTGGCCGCCTGCCAGAGCGGACTTGCCCGTGCCGCAGTCGTGGCGCAGGGCAGCGAGGAGCTGACCGCATCGCTTGTCGACCGGCTGTCCGCCGTGGGGGTGGCCGTCGTGGCCCTGACCGACAGCCCGGAAGAGATGGCCCGGTTGCAGGGGATCGGGGTGGCCGCCGAACTATCGGGGGTCAACGCCGCGGCCCTTGCCGGCCGTATCCAGTCCGCTGTCAGCCAACTCACCGGGCGGGACCCGCTGCTCCGGCAAGGTGACAGCTCTGGTCCGCCCGACGCCGGCCGGGCCCCCGAAAGCTCCGCCGGGGCGCCGTGGACGGCGCCGAAAGATCCGGTGCGGGGCAGGTCATTGCGGTGTGGGGGCCCGCAGGATCGCCGGGTCGGACCATGCTCGCGGTCAATATGGCCGCCGAACTCGCCGCCGCCGGGAAATCCGTGCTGCTGGTCGACGCCGATAGCTATGGCGCCAGTGTCGCGGCCATGCTGGGACTGCTGGACGAAGCCGCCGGGCTCGCGCAGGCGTGCCGCCTCGCAGACCAAGGCCTGCTGAACCAGGAAGCGCTGCTCCGGATCGCGGCTCCAGTTGTAACGAAGACGGGTAGTTTCCGGGTGCTGACCGGAATCACCCGGGCCGACCGCTGGACCGAACTCCGCCCCGCGGCACTTTCCCTGGTGCTGTCCCGGGCCCGGCAGCTTGCAGAAGTCGTAGTCATCGATACCGGGTTCTGCTTGGAGAGCGACGAGGAATTGAGCTTCGATACGATGGCACCTCGCCGAAACGCCGCGACCTTGAGGAGCCTCGAACTGGCGGACATGGTGTTCGCCGTTGGAGCGGCCGACTCGATAGGTGTTCCACGGCTGGTCCGGGGCTTGGCTGAACTGGAATCCGCCGTCCCGGGTGTGTCCCCGCGTGTGGTGCTGAACAAGGTCCGGCAGTCCGCTGTGGGACGCTTCCCGGAACGGCAACTGCGCGATGCCTGGGAGCGTTTCGGTCCCACGGCCCCGCTGAGTGCCTTTCTGCCGGCTGACCCGGTTGCCACTGATGCGGCGCTGCTGGCGGGATCGCTCCTGCTTGAGGCCGCCCCCGATTCTCCGCTGCGAAGGGGGATCGCCGACCTGGTTTGTGCACCTGTCCAGCGGATTAGCCGATCCTCTGTATTTTCTTCCACAGCGAAGCGTCGACTAAAAGGCTAGGCTCACCATGAGGGCCGCAACGAAGCGGCCATGAACTTTTCTGATGGAGGCGTTTGTCGATGTCGTCTGGGTCCAGCGTGGAGGATCAACCCGTTTCGATCGGTGCCGGGGCAGGCTACCTGAGGGACTACTACGAGCACCTCGCCGAAGAAGATGCCTTGGCTTATCCTGAGGCATTGCTCTCGGAGCGGGCGGCGATGCACCGCCAGACGGCGGCCAAACGGCTCCCGGGCACCGCCAACATCACCATCGCCGATGAAGCTGACCGCAGTGTTGTCTACATCGTCACCGACGATATGCCGTTCCTGGTTGATTCGGTGAACGCAGAACTCGTCCGGCAGAACGCCCCCATCCGACTCGTGATTCACCCGCTGTTCGTTGTGACCCGCAACCGGGAAAGCGGCGAACTCGTCAAAGTCTCACGGGTCCCCTCGCACCTGGGCATTTCCAGCGGCGACACCGCAGCGATGCCCAACCTTTCGCACCTGATCGCCCAGGGGGATAACGCCTCCCACATGGAATCATGGATCGCCGTCGAAATTGACCCCGTGGACGAGGAAAAACGCGCAGCGCTGACAGCGGGAATCGGGCGGGTACTCGCCGATGTCCGCGCCGCCGTCGAGGACTGGCCGAAGATGCGGAACCGGGCCCTCCAGATCGCCGACGACCTGGATACGCTCCCCCGGTGACGCGCAGATCGCCGAACTCCGCCAGGCCCAGGCGCTGCTCCGCTGGCTGGATGACGGCAATTTCACCTTCCTCGGGTACCGCGAATACGACCTCACGAACGAATCCGGTGAGGACGTCCTGGAACCCCGGGAAGAAAGCGGCCTTGGGCTGCTGCGCAGCGGAGCAGAGACCCCGCACCAGATTCAGCACCTCACGGAGACGGGCCGGAAGAAGGCCCGCGAAAAGCGCGCACTTGTTATCACCAAGGCCAACTCGCGCTCCACGGTCCACCGCTCCGCCTACCTGGACTACATCGGCGTCAAGAGCTTCGATGCTGCCGGCAACGTCAACGGAGAACGCCGCTTCATCGGGCTGTTTGCCACCACTGCCTATGCGGGGTCCGTGCGTGATATCCCGGTGGTGCGCGAGAAGGTCGCCGCAGTACTTAGCGATGCCGGCTTCCCGCCGGATTCACACTCCGGCAAGGACCTCCTGGGCATCCTCGAAACGTACCCCCGCGACGAGCTTTTCCAGATCGAAATACCCGACCTGGCGGCCATTGCCACGGGCATCCAGCGATTGCAGGAACGACGCCGCACCCGCCTGTTCCTGCGGCCGGACCTCTACGGTCGCTTTATGTCCGCACTCGTGTACCTTCCGCGCGACCGGTACACCACGAACGTCCGTCTGCGCATCGAAAAGGAGCTGCGCGACACTTTCGATGCGGTCTCCATCGATTTCGAGGCGCGGATGACTGAGTCCGCGCTGGCGCGGCTCTTCTTCCGGATCAGGCTCCCGAAAAACTCTGATGTCAGCACCGTCAATAGCGACGATCTCGAAAAGAGGCTGGTCCGCGCGGCCCGTTCGTGGAGCGAGGGCATCTCCGAGGTCCTGCACACCCGCGCCGACGGGGGCCTCAAGGAGGACGGTGCCAAGGAGCTCGCCGCCGTGTGGGCCGAGGCCTTCCCGGCGAGCTACCGGGTCGACTACGAGGTGGAGGATGCCCTGGAGGACATCGCCCGCTTCGAGAAGTACGGGGCCGGAGCCCAGGACAGCGCGCACGAAGTCCAAGAACAGCCCGGCGTCCACGTCTATCTCCCCGACGGTGCCGGCGCGACCCTTGAAGAGGACGCCCGCGTCAAGCTCTACATGCTCGAGCCCAAAAGCCTGAGCCAAATCCTGCCGTATTTCCACAACCTGGGCCTGGAGGTCCTGGACGAGCGTCCGTTCGAAATCGAGACGGCGGACCACCGTGACTTCTTCCTTTATGACTTGGGCCTGAAGTACCCCGCCGGGGTTGACCCCCTGGAAACGGGGGAGTTGCTCGCGGAGGCCTTCTCTGCTGCCGTGTCCGGTGCCGTGGAATCGGACAGCTTCGACCGGCTGGTGCTGCGCGAAGGGATGCGCTGGCGCCAGGTGGTTGTCCTGCGCGCGTACGCCAAGTACATGCGGCAGATGGGCAACACCAACTCTTACGGATTCCTGGCCGATACGCTGCTGGCAAACCCCGACGTCAACCGCGGTCTCAGTGCACTGTTCGAAGCCCGCTTCGATCCTTCGTTGGGTGAGGACGAACGCCGCAGCAAGCAGGACGAGGTCATCGCCGGATTGGATGCTGCGATCGAGCGGGTCGCAACCCTCGACGCCGACCGTGTGCTGCGGACCTTCAAGAACCTGATCCAGGCGACCCTGCGGACCAACTACTACCAGAACAAGGCCCACCTGAGCTTCAAGCTGAACCCGTCAGCAATTGAAGGCCTGCCGTTCCCGACTCCCATGTTCGAGATCTGGGTCTACTCGCCCCGGGTCGAGGGCGTCCACCTGCGATTCGGCAAGGTGGCCCGCGGCGGCCTGCGCTGGTCGGACCGCCGGGAGGATTTCCGCACCGAGATCCTTGGACTGGTCAAGGCCCAAACGGTCAAAAACGCAGTGATCGTGCCCACCGGCGCCAAAGGCGGGTTCTACGCTAAACAGCTTCCTGACCCCGCGGCGGACCGCAGCGCGTGGATGGCGGAGGGCATCGCAAGCTACAAGACGTTTATCCGCGGTCTCCTGGACATCACGGACAACCTCGTGACAACAACAGCGGGCGAGCAGCTGGTGCCGCCGGCCGACGTCGTACGCCATGACGACGACGATTCCTACCTTGTTGTTGCAGCTGACAAGGGGACTGCGTCATTCTCCGACATCGCCAACGGCCTGGCCGCGGAGTACGGGTACTGGCTTGGTGACGCTTTCGCCTCCGGCGGATCGGTCGGCTACGACCACAAGGCGATGGGCATCACCGCCCGGGGTGCCTGGGAATCCGTTAAGCGGCACTTCAGCGAGCTGGACCTGGACACCCAGTCCGAGCCGTTCACGGTCGTCGGTGTCGGCGACATGTCAGGGGACGTGTTCGGCAACGGTATGCTCTTGTCGAAGCATATCCGGCTGCTCGCGGCCTTTGACCACCGGCACATTTTCCTCGATCCGACGCCGGACGAAGCCGTCTCCTTCGCCGAGCGCCAGCGTCTCTTTGAGCTGCCCCGTTCATCCTGGGACGACTATAACAAAACGCTGATCAGCGAAGGTGGCGGAGTTTTTGCCCGCCAGGCGAAGTCGATCCCGGTCTCTGCCCAGGTCCGTTCCGCACTGGGGCTTCCCGACGGGACGACCAGGCTCAGCCCGCCCGAACTGCTACGTGCGATCCTGCTCGCCCCGGCTGACCTGCTCTATAACGGCGGGATCGGCACCTATGTCAAGGCCGCTACGGAAACCAATGCCGAGGTCGGTGACAAAGCCAACGACTCCATCCGCGTCGATGGCCGTGAACTGCGCGTGAAGGTGGTCGGTGAGGGCGGCAACCTGGGCATGACTCAGCGCGGCCGCATCGAGGCCGCCCTGCAGGGCGTCATCCTGAACAGCGATGCGATTGACAACTCCGCCGGGGTGGACTGCTCCGACCACGAGGTGAACATCAAGATCTTCGTGGACCGGATGGTCGCCGCCGGGAAGCTGGATCCTGCGGAGCGATCGGAGTTCCTGGCCTCGATGACCGACGAAGTCGGCCGGCTCGTCCTTGAGGACAATATCGACCAGAACATCCTGCTGCTCAATGACCGGATGCGGGTCTCCGAATGGAGCCCCAGCTACGAACGCCTGATGGACTGGCTGGAGAAGTCGGCCGACCTCAAGCGTGATCTGGAGGCGCTGCCAACAACGGAGACGTTGCGCGAGCGGCTCGAGCAGGGCCAGGGACTGACCTCACCGGAGCTCTCCGTCCTGGCGGCCTACGCCAAAATCGAGCTTGCCTCGGCGCTCCGGGACAGCGACCTCTCCGAGGACCCGTGGTTCCGGGCAACCCTGCGCGCCTATTTCCCGAAGCAGTTGCGTGAGAGGTTCGATGCGGAGCTGGACACCCATCCGCTGCGCCGGGAAATCATCGCGACAGTGGTGGCGAACGACATGATTAACATGGGCGGCATCACCTTTGCCTTCCGTGCCATGGAAGAAACCTCCGCGTCCGAGGCCGCTGTTGCCAAGGCCTTCCTGGCCCTCCGTGAAGTCTATGAACTGGACGTTATGGTCGGGGAGCTCAATGCGTTGCCCG
Organism: Arthrobacter sp. H16F315; assembly: GCF_024124825.1. Lineage (GTDB taxonomy): Bacteria > Actinomycetota > Actinomycetes > Actinomycetales > Micrococcaceae > Arthrobacter. The sequence goes on from NZ_JAMXSS010000002.1 coordinate 1,977,887, forward strand.
CTTCTTTCCCGACGGAGCACTGGAGCACCGTCCATTTGGATATCCGCAGGCTCCTGGACCGGGCCGTGCGGTGGGTCCTGAGCCAAAGCAACGGCTCCCGGCCGATTGCCGAGACCGTGGCCGAGTTCAAGCCGCTGATGGATCCGATGCGTGCGCGCCTGCTGGACTACCTGCGCGGCGGTGACCGCGACCGGGTGGCCGAATGGCTGGAGACGGCCCGCGCGTGGGGCCTGCCGGAGCAACTGGCCCATCGGTGGGCCGAACTGTTCGAAAGCTTTGTGCTGCTCGACATCGCCAAGATCGTCCACGCCAGCCCGGAACCGGTAGAGGACATCGCGCATGTCTACTACGCCCTGTTCAACCACTTCCACGCCGATTCCCTGCTTGAGCGAATCACCAAGCTGCCCCGGCGGGACCGCTGGCAGGCTCTGGCCCGGGCGGCCCTGCGCGACGACCTGTACTCGACCGTTTCGGATATGACGACGGCCGTGCTGGAGGCAACGCCCCGGGGTGTACCGGCGGAGGAGCGGCTTGTGGCCTGGGAAAACCAGAATGCGGAGCAGCTGAGCCGGGCGAAGAGCATGTTTGATGAAGTGAACGCGCTTGAGGCCGATGACATGGCCTCACTGTCGGTAGCATTGAGGCTCTTGAGGTCAATCGTTCGACGCTAGGCAGCCGCCGGCGTTCCACTATGGAGGTGCTGTGGCAATCTTTACGGACCCTATCAGGGAGCATGCTGATTTCGGGCCGGGGGATGCCGAGTGGCTCCACCTGCTCGTCGGGGACTGGCAGATGGTCGCCGACTTGGCGTTCGCTGACCTGGCGCTGTGGTTTCCGCATCCCGAGTTCGGCTACGTGGCACTGGCGCACGTCCGCCCCTCCACCACGCATACGGTGTTCCACGCCGATTTCGTGGGGGAGGGGATCCGTTCGGACCTGTTGCCCCTCGTTGAGAAGGCGTGGGAGAGCCGGACTATCGAGCGCTCCAACGAGACCAACTGGAGCAGCGATACGGCTCTTCGGGTCGAGGCCGTGCCAATGGTCCGCAACGGCCGGACCCTTGCCATCGTCACCAGCCACATGGATCTCTCCAGCTCCCGCATGCCGTCGCGGCTGGAGTTGACTTACCGGCAATGCGCTTACGATCTGTTGCGGATGGGAACACTGGGACTGTGGCCGGATTTCGCCTCGCCCACCGGTTCGCGCCGCGGGGCGCCGCGCGTTGGGGACGGTCTGATCAGGCTCGACGCCGAGGGCATCGTCCAGTACGCGAGCCCCAATGGTGTGTCCGCTTTCCGACGGCTGGGAGACGGCGAGTCACTTGAGGGCAGGAGCCTGGCCGAGGTAACCGCAGGTTTGCTGAAGGACCGTCGTCTGGTGGATGAAACACTTCCGCTGGTCGTCACAGGGCGTATGCCGTGGCGCAGTGAAATCGAGTCCCGCGGGGTCAGTCTGTCCTTGCGGGCGATTCCGCTGCGGGATGAACAGCGGCGCTTCGGCGCCCTCGTGCTCTGCCGCGACGTCAGCGAATTGCGGCGCCGCGAGATGGAGCTCGTGACGAAAGACGCCACGATTCGGGAGATCCACCACCGGGTGAAGAACAACCTGCAGACCGTTGCCGCACTGCTGCGGATGCAGTCGCGGCGCATGGTCAGCGATGAGGCAAAGCAGGGGCTTGAGCAGGCAATGCGGCGAGTTGCCACGATCGCCCTTGTGCATGAGACGCTGTCCCAGGGCCTGACCCAGAGCGTCGACTTCGACGAACTTATCGGACGCCAGTTCAGGCTCTCGGCTGAGGTGGCCTCGCCGTCGCAGCAGGTGAAGACAGCACGCTCGGGACTGTTTGGTGAGCTGCCGAGCGACTTCGCCACTCCGCTGGCCTTAGTGATCAACGAGTTGGTGACCAACGCCGTTGAACATGGGCTGGAGGGCAGGACCGGAACGGTCTGGCTGATGGCGGACCGCTCCGAGGGCGAGGACGGCGAGGAGCTGCTCACCGTCACGGTAGCGGACGACGGCGTCGGCATCCCCGCTACACCCTATGTGGAGGGCCTCGGCCTGCAGATCGTACGCACCCTGGTGACGAGCGAACTCGGCGGCAGTATCCAGTGGAAGGCCCGTGACAGCGGCGGGACGGCCGTCGAGATCGTCTTGAGCCTGGCCACGTCCTAGCCCGTCCTTCCCGTCCGCCAGGGCGGACGCCGGGGGCGGGCCCATGGCGGTTAACGAGCAATGGCCGCAGACGTGAGTCTGCGGCCATGCTTTTCCTGCCGGTAAAGGCTGGGTGCCGGTTCTACCAGCAGCCAGCACCTGGTGTCAGGAGGCGCGGCGGGCACGAGCCGCGCGCCGCTTGAGGGCACGTCGCTCGTCTTCGCTCATGCCGCCCCAGACGCCGGCGTCCTGCCCGGATTCGAGGGCCCACTGGAGGCACGTGTCAACGACGGGGCATCGACGGCAAACACTTTTGGCTTCCTCGATCTGCAGGAGGGCAGGGCCGGTGTTTCCTACGGGGAAGAAAAGCTCCGGGTCCTTGTCAAGGCACGCTGCGCGGTTACGCCAATCCATGCTGATCAGTCACTCCATTTCCTGGGCAGTCATTTTTGCCTTTGTGAAATTATTCACTAGAGGCTTCATAAGAAAGGGCCCGGTGGGGCCCCTCGATCATCTGAATTAAGCGTGTCATGTTAACGCTGCGTAAACAAGGGGTACTTGCCTGCAAAATGCCGCGCCCTTGTGAGCGATGCATCACAATGTCCGGCCGGGCCCTCACGTCCAGTCGACTATGTCCGGTACTGTGCCAGTGTGTCAAGAGCCTCTGAAAACCCCTCCGAACCTGCCGCTGACCGCGGGGACGGCCCTGCGGGAAGCCCGTCCGGCGGTTCCGGCGGCAGCGTTCGCGGCCGGCCGGCAGGAATCCTGGTGATTGCTGTCATCGTGGCGCTGGAAGCGACCGCGCTGCTGGTTGCCGCTATCTGGTACGGAAGCCAGTTAATTACCGGAGCCCCGGTGCTCTCCTTCTGGGGTGCAGTCTTCACGCTGGGGCTGTTGTTGGTCTTCGCTGCCTGGCTTGTTGCCGTGTCCACTTTCCTGTTCCGCGGGTACCGGTGGCCGCGATCGGGTGCGCTGGTGGCCCAGCTTTTTGCGCTCACCATCGGCTTTCCCACGATGTCCGGCGGCTATCCCTTGGCGGGCTTGGCCCTGCTGGTGCCTGCGGTTACCGCCATTATTTTGCTGTTTGACAAGCGAGTCATCGCGTTCGCCTCACGGGCCGGCGGGGCTCCGCCGGCCCTCTAGCCAGGTCCCGTCGGATCCCTCCTGCTGTCTGCTGCAGGATCGAACGCCAACTGCACCGCCCGGGCCCGCCCTTCCGAAATCAGGACCGCGCGGCCCGGGGGAGGGCTGGGCTCCAGGTCGAACCTGACTCCGAACAAGTCTCCGTCCAGCACCGACCGCGGGGCGAGCAGGACGCCCCTTCCGTAGCCCGCGGCATTCTGGGTCAGCGGTACCCGTTGCCGAATGGCGGGGTTAAAGCCCGCCGTCAGGACCACGCGCCAGCCCAGGTTGTTCAACAGGACCAGCCGGCGATTGGTTTCAGCTGACTGCAGATCGAGGTCGTCCGCCAGCAGGACCGCCGCAGGGTCCAGCGCCCCGGCGAGCGCGGCGTCATACGTGCCTGCCCAGTACCCCTCCAGATCCGTCGCCGACGGGGGCCGGAGCCAAGTGGCTGTCGGGTTGAGCCCGGGAAGGGCCGATAGAAGCGAGCTCTTCCCCGACAGGTGCCCACCGAGGACGGCAAGGACTGCGCCCGGAGGCAACGGGATTCCCACAGCGCAGAGTTCGTCGCCCTGGACGCCGAGGCAAAGCTGCCCGCTCGAGGCAGCAGGGCCCGGCCGGTGCGTTGCGCCGCTGCTGCCCGCCCCTGCTGGACCGGACCGGGCGTGGACTTCGCTGACCGTGACCCGTGGTGGAAGGGGCTCGATGCGGAACGGCCGGATTCGCGAGAGACAGGCCTCGCCGCCGACTGCCGGCGGGCGGGGCCCGAAGAGTTGTCCCACGTGCCCGGAAGGAGAAGGTGAGACAGACATTGGTCCAAAAACGACCACCCGATCGCCGGCCGTCCCGCCGGCAGGCAGCCGGGGCCAAGCGAACCGCGCTTCCTCGGTCAAGCCGGCAGGCAGGAAGATCCGGTTGGGCACGGCGGCGAAGAACCGTGCGGTCACGAGCTCGCGTTCCCCCGCCGCGAGCACTGCAATCCCGACGCGGCCACCATCCCGGACGATGTTGTGGACCAGGTCTTCGGCCCAGGCCAGGGGTCCGGCCCGAAACGCCGACACCCAGGACCCCCAACCGCACAAGACGAGGACGAGGACAGGCAGGTCCGCCGGATGGGCAAGGCCCAGCCTTCGGTTCATTTCTTCCGAGACGCGTTCGAGGACCCGCGCGGCCCGCCGGAGTTCGTGCAGCCCGACAACTGCGCCGACTCTAGCGGCGGTGGACATGGCGCTGAATGAACCTGTGGCATCCAGGAGATACATGTGGGATTCGTCATCGCAGCCAAGCAGCTGATTCACAATGAGTTCCAGGACGGCGTCGGCACCGCCATTGAGTCCCGGGATGAGTCCGAGGTGGCCATGGGTGCCCGGATGCCAGCCGAACTCTGCCACACGTTGTTCCCGGGGAAGGTCCAACAACCCCAGCCGGATCCGGCCGCGGCTGCCATCCGTTGGAAACGGCACTTTGCCGGGGAGTGGTGCTGCCACCGGACGGCGCGGCTCCGTACCGCCGCTTGCCGCCCAGGCAGCCCGGACTGTTTCCGTCAGGTGGGTTATGGCCAAGGAGGGTGGCGATGCAGCGCGGGCGGCGGACGGTTCGACCGCCGCGCGGTTGAGGAATTCCCTGACCTCCATCACAGTTGGCCAGCCGTCAGCCTCGGACGGGGGCGGCGTGGTCGTGGCGGTCTGAAACTCTTCCGGCGCTTCGCTGCCGCGGACCAGGTAGGCGCGTCCCGGCCGCGCAATCGGGATGGCCGCCGCCAGCCGTGAATTGATGATGTCGAGGGACTCCAGTTCGGATTGGACCCGCAGGGCGACGCGGCTGGTAACGTTCGCACGGATGTCTGCGGAGACGGCGCCCTGGGGTCGCTGGGTGGCCATGATGAGATGAATCCCAAGCGAGCGGCCGATTGCAGCTACCCGCATAAGCTCGGCCAGCGCTTCCGGGGCTTCGTCTACCAGCATTCTGAATTCGTCGATGATAAGCACCAGATGGGGCAGCGGCGGCGCCGCGGGTTGAAGCGATTCGTAGGCAATCAGGTCGGCAGCCCGGTACGCGTCAAGGAGCTCTTCCCTGTGGCGTACTTCCGCCCGCAGTGATACGAGCGTGCGCGCCACTTCACCCTGGTCGAGATCCGTGAGCAGCCCGACGCAGTGGCTCAGGGCTGCCAACGGGCGCAGGCCGGAGCCGCCTTTGAAATCGATAAACAGCAGATTGACGCGATCGGGCGGGTAATGGCCCACCAACCCGACCGCCAGGGTCCGCAACAATTCGGATTTGCCCGAGCCGGTGGTCCCCGCGACCAGGAAATGGGGGCCATCGGTCTGGAGGTCCAGCCACAGGGGGCCGGACGTTCCGACGCCGACCAGCACGGGAAGTCCTGGGGCGTTTGCTGAGGAGGCCCAGCGTGCGGAGATTTCCGCCGCTGAGGCTTGCATCAGCCCCGCCATGTAGCAGGCATCCGGAAGGCCTTTCGGCGGAGCCTGCTCAGGGATCTGTCCACCGAGCCGGCGGCATGCCCGGTCGAAGACGCCGGCTGGAACAAGATCGGGAATGAACTCCACTGCGGAGTGACCGGACGAAAGCACGGCGGTTCGCTCGGTGAGCTCAAGGACCGAACCAGCTGCGGCAGTAGCCGGACCTTCGGCGCAGTGGAAAACCTGCCAGCCGTGGCGTTCCGCAGCCGAACACAGCCTGTCCCGCCCCATTGTCGTGACGATCACCAGCACCCCGCGCTCATAGCCCGGGCCCGGGCCGGTTGCCAGGATTTCAAGCGTGGATGTCTCCTGTGCGGAGAGCACGACGGCCGGCAGGAAGCGTGCGGCATAAAGGGAGGGGGTTGGGCCGTGGACGAGGATTCTGGTCCGCCCGGCTGCGGGGTAGCTGGCAAGTTGCAGCAGGCAGGATCTGACCAGTCCGGACACGGCGGTTTCGGGGCCACGCACGGTGGTCAGCCTCGTCGCTGGATTAAGTGTCACAGGCACCAGGCCGAGCAAGGGTGGCTGGAATCCGGAATCAGGTGGTTCCAGACCGATATTCGCGCGTTGCGGTGCCTGGCCGAGCCGCAACCAGACGGGTCCCGTGGCAATTGCGGATGACACCCCGCGATCCGCTGCAAGGAAACGAGCCCCCAGCGACAGCTCGCCGGCGGAGGGCGCGGCTCGCCGCCGTCGGTCGCTGTCCTGGCGCGCCGCGGCGGCCACGGCGGCCCGCAGTTCGCGGCGCTGCCGTCGGCCCGAAAACACGGGCACCAGAATGGACACGGCTGACAGGGCAGTAAAAGCGAGGAACACCCACATTCCCGTGAGGACGGCCAGGCCCACTCCGAGGCAGAGGGGCAGGCCCGCTGCCAGCAGCAAAGCCGCCCTGTTGCTGTGCGCCGCGGGGTTGCTGAGCACCAACGGTGCTGAGATGTCGGACCCGGCAGAGGCCGGAATGCCGGCGTCGAGGGTATCGCCGAAAACCAGGGACATCGACGAACCGCCGCAGCGGATCGCCGAGCCCGTGGAGACGGGCGCCGCCTGTACTTTCCGTCCGTCGACGCGGACCCCGTTGGCGCTGCCGAGATCGACGAGGCTGACGGCGGAGTCAGTCACGTCCAGTCGGGCATGTTCCCGGGACAGCTCGGCGTCCGGAATGACGATCTCGGTGCCGCTGCGACCGATTCGGAACCGCCCCCGCCGCAACGGAAAGATCAGGCCGGCACCCGGGCCACTGTGCACGGTCAGCACGAGCGTTGCCGGATCCTCAATGGTGGGCGGCGCAGCCCCGTCCACCAGGACGGCACCGGCAACGAGAGGGACTTTCCCGGACGTCAAAGCGGCCACCGGCACCCGGTCCACGGTCAACGCCCCGGTCCCGTAACGTCTGGCGATAGCCGCTTCGAGGTCCGCGCCGGGGCAGGAAGCCGGCAGTTCGATGGCCAGTTCCACAGGTCCGGAGGTCAGTGCCGACCCAGGGGCGGGAACCAGTGTGCAATGCAGCAGCATCGGGTTGGGTCCTTTCCCCGGGGTGTTGTTTGATCCCACGGTAGGCGGCGATGCTGCGTTGCTGCACGCGGGAATCCGGCTATGTGGAAAGCGGTGCCGGCGGAGGGAAACTGCCCCGCGATAGGGCGGTCTGCGGGCCTGGACGCGGGCCGCGATTCGCGGGTTCACACCGTGTCTCGGGTAGGCTGGACCAGCAGACAATGCGCAAGATTGCGCTGCCCGCATTCGAACCAGGAGAGTTTGTGACCGCTGACCTCGTCATCGTAGGGTCGGGCTTCTTTGGCCTGACAATCGCAGAACAGGCCGCCACAGAGCTGGGCTTGAAGGTCGTTGTCATCGACCGCCGGCACCACATTGGCGGAAATGCCTACAGCGAAAGAGAAGAGCAGACCGGCATCGAGGTGCACCGCTACGGCGCGCACCTCTTCCACACCTCCAACGAGCGTGTGTGGGAGTACGTGAACCGCTTCACCACGTTCACCAAATACGTTCACAAGGTGTACGGCGTTCACAAGGGCGAGGTCTACTCCCTGCCGATCAACCTGGCGACCATCAACCAGTTCTTCCGCGCCAACCTGACCCCGGGCGAGGCCCAGGAACTGATCAAGGAACAGGCCGGGGAACTTGCCGGTACGGATCCGCAGAACCTGAACGATAAGGGCATCCAGCTGATCGGCCGTCCGCTGTACGAGGCCTTCATCAAGCACTACACCGGCAAGCAGTGGCAGACGGACCCTAAGGACCTGCCCGCGGGCATCATTTCCCGGCTCCCGGTTCGCTACAACTACGACAACCGGTACTTCAACGACAAGTACGAGGGTCTCCCGACCAACGGCTACACCGCGTGGATCGAGAAGATGGCGGAGCACCCGAATATCGAGGTCCGGCTCAACACCGATTTCTTTGACGAGTCGCACGAGTACAGCAAAAACAAGGTTGTCGGCAACGTCCCGGTCATCTACACGGGCCCGGTCGACCGCTACTTTGACTTCGCCGAGGGCGACCTCTCCTGGCGCACCATCGACTTCGAAGAAGAAATCCTCGACGTCGGAGACTTCCAGGGCACGTCAGTGGTCAACTACAACGACGCCGACGTTGCCTACACCCGCATCATTGAGCCACGGCACTTCCACCCGGAGCGCGACTACCAGACGGAAAAGACCGTTATTATGCGCGAGTTCTCGCGGGCAGCAGAAAAGGGCGACGAGCCCTACTACCCGATCAACACCGCCGCGGACCGCGAACGGCTGCTCAAGTACCGCGATCTCGCCGCCGCCGAGCAGGATGTCCTGTTCGGGGGTCGTCTGGGCACTTACAAGTATCTGGACATGCACATGGCCATCGGGTCGGCACTGACCATGTTCGATAATAAGATCCGCCCGCATTTCGATGGTGGCGCCAAAATTGAAAGCGGAGGGGTCGACGCATGAGCGCCGCGGACCAAACTACTGATTGGGCACGGATCCAACGGGTAATCCTTCCGTCGGGCGACCAGACCGACACTATCCCGCTGTACGTGGACGCCGGGCCCGCCAGCGGCATCCGGCTGCGGGAGAACGACGAACTTGCCCGCTCGCCGAAGCTGCCCGAGGACAAACTGCAGATGTTCAGCTCCGGGGGAGCGAGGCGCACTTCGAGGACTTGCTCTCGCGTGAGTCCATGCGGGTGCGGTCCGGCGAGCAAGTATCGTTCGGCACCTATTTCAACGCATTTCCGGCAAGCTACTGGCGACGGTGGACCCCGGTCCGTGACATCCGGCTGGTCGTTCGGACAACCGGCAGCGGAGCGGTCACCGTTTACAAGTCCAATGCCCGCGGGTCGGTTCAACGGGTCGATGGGCGCCACGTTGACGGCGAGTCCACTTCGGTTTTCGAGCTATCGCTCAAGCCGTTCGGCGACGGCGGCTGGTACTGGTTTGACCTGGCAGCGAGTTCCACGGACCTCGTGCTTGAGGCCGGCCAGTGGGAGTCTCACGATCTCACCGGCAGCCGCGGCCAGGTGACCCTCGAAATCACGACTATGAACAAGCCCGATTACTGCCTCAACAACGCCCGCATCCTCGCGGATAACCTCGACGTCCTGGCCAACGTCAAGGAAATCCTGATCGTGGACCAGGGCACGCAGAAGGTGGAAGACCAAGAGGGGTTCGCCGAGGTCAAGGCCTCACTCGGAGGCAAGCTGCGGGTCATCAATCAGGCGAACTTGGGCGGGTCCGGCGGTTTTGCCCGTGGAATGTACGAGGCGGTGGAGAACGGCAGCGATTACGTGTTGCTGCTCGACGACGACATCGTCGTCGAGCCGGAAAGTATCGTTCGGCTCTTGACCTTCGCCGACCACTGCCGGAAGCCCACCATCATCGGGGGGCACATGTTTGACCTGTATAACCGCAGCGTCCTGCACACCTTTGGCGAGGTCGTCGACCCTTACCGGATTGTGCCGGCGCAGCCACATGCGGACATGGAGCTTCGCCATGACTTTAGCGTCGCGAACCTCCGGCAGACCGCCTGGCTGCATCGCAGGGTGGACGTCGACTACAACGGCTGGTGGATGTGTCTGGTCCCCACGAAGGTGATCAAGGAAATCGGGCTTGCCCTCCCGCTGTTCATCAAATGGGACGACGCCGAATACGGTCTCCGGGCCAGGGAAGCCGGGTTCGCGACCGTAACACTGCCGGGCGCAGCGGTGTGGCATGTGTCGTGGGCGGATAAGGACGACATGGTCGGCTGGCAGTCGTACTTCCACGAACGCAACCGGCTGATAACCACACTCGTTCACAGCCCCTATCCCAAAGGCGGACGGGTCCTCAGGGAATCGGTCCAGGCCGACGTCAAGCATCTTGTGTCGATGCAGTATTTCACCGAGCACGGCCGCATCGAGGCACTGAAAGACATTTTCAAAGGACCCGACGCTCTGCATCAGGTCCTGGCGTCCAGGCTTCCGGAGATAAACGCCCTCAAGTCCCAGTACACGGACGCCCAGCTGAAGGATGACGTGGACGACTTCCCGGCTCCGAAATTGGGCCGCGGCCCAATGGGTGGGGCGCCGATCGGAATGCCGCGCAAAAAGGACCTGGTTCCCTGGGGCATCAAGACAGTCTCGCGTCAGCTCGTCAAGGCTCCCGCGCCAGAGAGCGCCGAACGTCCGCAGGGATTCCTGGCCCACCGGGACAACCGCTGGTTCAGGCTTGCCCACTACGACAGTGTTGTGGTCTCCAACGCCGAGGGAACAGGTGCCTCCTGGTACCGGCGTGACCCCAAGAAGCTCAAGTCGATGCTGGCCGAGGCCACCCGTTTGCACCTTCGGCTGTACCGGGAGTGGGACAAGTTGGCCGAGCAGTACCGGGAGGCCGTTCCCCAAATTACCTCGATGGAAGCCTGGAAAAAGACGTTCGACGCCGACACCAAGGGTGGGCAATAGATGGCCGGCCCTGTGGACCAGTTGGTCAAGCCCGGACGTGGCCGCGGACTGCTCGATGTCTACGGTGATCGCTTCCTGCTGAAGCTGCTGGTACGCAAAGAGATAAAGATCCGCTATCGCGGTTCGGTGCTTGGCCTGATGTGGTCCTATGTCAAACCGCTGATGCAGTTCATGATCTACTTCATCGCGCTGGGTATTTTCCTGAATCTTGAGCGGGGGACGCCCAACTACGCGATCTATCTCTTTTCGGGCATTGTGCTGGTTAACTTCTTTACGGAGTCCTTGTCCAACGCCACCCGGTCCATAGTGGACAACCGCGACCTCATTCGAAAGATCTACCTGCCGCGGGAGCTGTTTCCGGTCGCAACCGTGTGGGTGTCAGCCGCACATTTCCTGCCCCAGTTGTTGGTACTGATTGCTGCCTGCCTGGTTGTCGGGTGGACACCGTCAATCCTGCAGATATTGGCGGCGGTCCTGATTTTCGTGATGGTGGCGATCCTCGCTACCGGCCTGGGCCTGATGTTCGGTGCTGTCAACGTCTACTTCCGCGACTCCGAAAACATCGTGGACATGATCGTTATGGTTGTCACGTGGGCTTCGCCGGTGCTTTACGTGTGGACCATGGTCCAACAGGTTATGGGACCGTGGTTTTGGGTTTATCAGCTCAACCCGATGACAACCGCCGTCGAAGTTTTCCACTGGGCTTTTTGGGAGCCGACCCTGAAGGCGAACCAGCTCGTGGGGGATACCATGCCCCCGGATCTCTTGAGCTTCTGGCTTCCGGTTTCCCTGGTCATGTCTGTGGCCATCCTGTTCCTTGGCCAGCTGATGTTCCGCCGGCTTTCCGTCCACTTCGCACAGGAGCTCTGAAATGACGTCCCACGGCCACGTTGCCATCAGCTGTATTGGCGTCCGCAAGCAGTTCGTCCTGCGGCACACGCGCTCCCTGAAGGAAGCCTTGGTCTGGCTTGTCAGGGGCCGCAAGGGCGATCTGTCGAAGAAGTTCCAGGCGTTGAACCACGTCTCCCTTGAGGTCAAGCAAGGCGAAACGGTTGCCCTGCTGGGCCTGAACGGTTCCGGTAAATCCACCCTCCTGAAGTTGATTTCCGGCGTGCTGCAGCCTGACGCCGGCACGGTGCGGACCCGGGGGCGGGTCGCCGGGCTGATCGAGGTCGGCGCGGGCTTCCACCATGACCTCAGCGGACGTGACAACGTCTATCTCAACGGTGCGATTCTGGGCATGTCGGAAAAGCAGATCGATGAGATGTTTGATTCCATCGTGGAGTTCTCCGAAATCGGTGAATTCATTGACACCGAAGTGAAGTTCTACTCGTCGGGAATGTACCTGCGTTTGGCATTTTCCATCGCGGTGCACACCGACCCGGAGGTCTTCCTCATTGATGAGATCCTTGCCGTCGGCGATGAGCCGTTTCAGCGTAAGTGCATCGCGAAGATCCAGGAGTTGGCCGAGAAGGGCAAGACGCTCTTTGTGGTGAGCCACGACCTGGATTTGGTGGCGACGGTCTGTGAACGCGGGGTGCTGCTCGAACACGGCGAGGTCGTGATGGACGCAGAGGTGCACGACGTCGTTGCGGAGCTCCGGCGGAGATCAGCCGTGGCCTAGCGGCCGTGTGACATTCCACCTCGGGCCGGCGTCGAATAGGATGGGGCGGAAACGGGGAACGTGCCCCGTACTGGGGGATACGGGAGCGCGATCGATGACATTGTTGGGACCAGAAAAGCAACGGGACCGATGGGCCGGGAGCCGACGCCGCACTGCATTGGCGAAGGTCCGCAAGACCGTGGCGGTAGCTGTGGCCGGCGGCCTTTGCCTCGTTGGTATGGCCCAAGGGCCGGCAGTGGCCGATACCGCCACGGAAACCGTTACTGTGACGCCCACGGCCAGCCCCTCGGCCACAAAGCCGGGCCCGTCTGCATCGGGTACGGCACCGGCGCCGACACCGCCGGCCGACCCCCTACCCGCCGCTCCGTCGCCTACTTCGACAGCAGCACCAGCCCCGCCAACAGCCTCGCCGGAGCCGACGGCGACCCCGGCCCCCGTGGCTCCGAGCCTGGAAGTTTCCGATCCGGCCGCAGCGGCCGCCGCAGTGTTTACAGTGCCCGGGCCCATCGGTGCCGAGCATCAGAGGCTCGGTGGTGACGCCGGGGCGGTTGGCCCAGCCACCGCAGCGCAGCTGTGTGGCTTGGCCAACGGCGGCTGCCTGCAGACATTCGCCCACGGCACGATCGCGTGGAGTCCGGCAACCGGCGCCCACCTGATGGCCGGGCCAATCGAAGCGGCGTGGGTAAAATACGGCGGCGTCGGAGGGAACCTCTCCTATCCGAGTGAGGACCGCAAGTGCGGGCTGCAGGCCAACAGTTGCCGCCAGCAGTTCCGCGGCGGCTCCCTTCACGACGTGCCGGGTGTGGGCACGTTTCCTGTCTGGGGCGGGGTCAGCATGCGGTATGAAGGCATGGGTGGCATTAGCGGATATCTTGGCTACCCGCGCGAGGCTGAGGTGTGCGGTGTTCCTGCCGGGCACTGCGTCCAGCACTTCCAGCGAGGTTTGATTTACTTCGGGCCCGGTGGAACGTGGCCGATTTGGGGAGCCATCGGGGGCACTTTTGAAGGTCTTGGCGGCTCGTCGGGCTATCTCGGCTACCCGGCAGCTCCCGAGCAGTGCGGTTTGCCGGGCAACGCCTGCCTGCAGAAGTTCCAGCGGGGAACCATCTACTTTGTCCCGGGTGCGGGAACCTTTCCGGTCTGGGGCGGTATCCAGGGCCGCTATGACGCATTGGGCGGCAGCGCCAGCTACCTCGGCTACCCGGTGGCCAACGAAAAGTGCGGACTGCGTGGCGGGGGATGCTCCCAAGCATTCCAACGAGGCAGTATTTACTTTGCCATCGGAGCGGGGACGCAGGCAGTGTGGGGCGGCTTGGGTCTGTACTATGCCTCGAGATACGCTCAGGACGGCGTCCTCGGCTATCCCACGACCGGTGAAATGTGCGATTCGGGCGGAAATTGCCGGCAACTGTTCCAGTTCGGCGAACTTCAGTGGGTCACCGGATACGGAGTCAAGTTCATGCCGGCCACTTCGGGGTATTGTCCGGCGCTCAATACCGGCACGGTGAAGTACGCCACCGGGGGAGCATCACGAGTTTCTTTCGCGATCGCTGCGGACTACCGGGCCACGCGGGTCAACTTCATCACTTGCGTCCGCCAAGCAAGCGGCCAGTACACGACCGAGTGGGGTGCGCTGGGCTCCGCGGGCGAGTCGGGCTTCGCCGGACCCGGGTATGCCACTGGTCCGACCTGGCAGAAGTACTCACCTACGGGAAGTTTCACCGTGACTGAGGCTTTCGGATTGGGCAACCCAGGGACCAGCCTCGCCTACCGGACCCTGAACCCATATTCGCGCTGGGGCGGCCAGCTCAACGGCAACTACAATAAGTACTTTGAGTCGAGCGGCGACGTTTTCCCGGACGAGAACATGTGGTACTACGCCACAAGGCCCTCGAGGGATTACCGCCAGGGCGTCGTGATCAACTACAACCGTCCGCCGGACTCGCCCATCGTAATGAACGCTGGCTTCGCCATCTTCCTGCATGGCAACAACGTTCCGACGTGGGGCTGCATTTCACTCAATGACGGAGACCTGCTGCAGTTTATGCGAACGGCGAATCCCGGTGACCGTTTCGTCATGGGAGTTGCAAATGACATCTTCAATTAACAGCCCTGGAAAAAGTGCATTGCGCCGGTGCGTGCTCCTTATGGTGGGCGGCCTCCTGCTGTCGTCCTGCACGGCTGGACCGGTTACCGGTTCCGAGGCGACTGCGTCCGGAGATGCAGGACGCCCACCCCCGTCGCCGGCGGGCACTTCCGACGTCGGACCCGGCACGGAACCCACGACTCACGACGGCCGTACCGTGCTGCCCGCCCGGCCTGAGGATTGCAGTTCACCCGGAGTCGTTGGCATCAGGGGTGTCCTCGGAACTGTCGCCGATCAGCTTCAACTGCCCATCGCCAAGGTATCCTCCAAAGCGGGTCTGGCCGACGTGACCTGCACGTTCGCCCTTGCGCCGATACCGGCCGGTCAAGTGCCCGAGCCTGGCAACTCGCTGCTGATTGCCACAACGACAGCCAATGACGAAGTGGCCTTCAAAAAGCTTGAGCTACCCCGGCTTATGATGGAGCCAAAACCCGTGTCCGGGCTCGGCAGCAAGGCCTGGTACTCGCTGAACCGGCTCAGCGATTCGACCGAGTATGTGCTTGAGGTTGTGGACGGACTGACCGTGACAAGGATCTCACTTGCGGTTCCCGCAGCCGCGGCACCGGTTGACGGGATGCAACAGAAGTTGAGCGCCGTCGCTGCGTTGCCCTAGTCGGCGACGGATGTAGCCCCTACATAACCGCACAGGCAGTGAGTTCGTAGAGTCTGGCTGCGCCTTGTGCGAAAACGAGCTTCACGGCCTTGGATTCCGCTAGATTTTCCAGGCCGGGGAATCGGTGGCTTCCGCCGTGGACTTCCTGAGATCCGAAGTCCAACACGTAGCGCACGCCGGTCGCCTTGGCGGCATCGCAGACTGCCGGAACGGTGTCGGCGTCGCGGAGCTTGGCGTTCAGGAGCTCAACAGCTGGCGAATTGGCAGTCAGGACGTGCTTTGCAGTGGTCTCCCGGTCAGCTAGGGCGTACGCCATGGCGGCGCCGGTCCAGGGATTAACTGCGATGACGGATCCAGCGGGGACCAGTTCCGGGAGACGGTCAATCAGTGCCTGCTCATCTGTGGAGACAAGCGGTGAGTCCCGGGATTCCTGGTAGTTGGCGCGGGCCGAGCGCACCGCGGCAGCAGTCGAGGGCAGCTGGGACGCTAGTGCTGCTGCGGCCACGACCACAGCAGCGCTGGCCCACAGGACGGTTCGGGTGCTCTTCGGTGTAACACTGCGGCCGTCAACAGTTGCGGACGCCCGGTGGCGGTGCAGCACGCTGCGCAAACGGGTGGCTATGGCGTCAGCGCCGAGTGCAGTAAACGGGACCGCAGTCAACGGCAAGAGCGCGGCAAGCCGATAACTGTCGTTGTACCAGACCCCTGTTATCCGGCTCCTGAAGTCGCTGATTGGTGTCCCGGAGACAACCACGAAGAGGACGGCCGTGATGCCGAAGCAAGCCAGAATCCAGGCGTGGCGACTGCGGCGCAAGGACAGCGCCAGTCCAAGGAGCATCAGCAGGCTGAGCGCGGGAGCGACGGGACGGTTCATTGCTGAGTTGGTTACCACCTCGAACCCTGCGCCAAGCGCTGACTGCACCGGGCCCCAGAAGGCGGCGTCCTGCGGGGGGCGGATGTATTTCCACAGCACGAGGAGCAGACCTGCGAAAACGACCAGGCCCAAGCTGGCCGGCACCCGGCCCTGGGTCCCCTTCTTTTGCCAACATAGCGCCGCCAATAGGATTGTGCGACCACCGGAACGGAAAGAACCAGCAAGGACATAACGCCGTTGGGATGGGCCAAGGCCACCCCCGGAATCAAGAGCAGGGGCAGGCCGAAACGTGCCCACGCAGAAACGTGGAGTTCAGTGCCAAGGCCGAAGAAGACGGCGACTGCGCCGAGAGCGGCAGGCAGCATGGAAACCGAAAGAAAGTTCGGATAAAGTACCCCAAAGTCCAACAACATAATGGGAAACGCAGAAAAGATACCTGAGAGTACGGCGGCAGAGGCGATTGCTATCGGCCTGTTGCCAGCCACAATCCGGGTCAACATCATGCAGCCCAGCGGCCACATAAACGCGGCGATGGCCATGTTGAGGACGTTGACGGCCACCGGTAGCGGCGCCCCGGTCAACTGGATGAAGGCCGCAGCGAGACCGTGCCAGGCTGCGGGGTAGAAGTAGGGGGCCGCGCCTCCGCTGGCCATTGATGACATCGTCAGCGACGAGGCGCTGCCCGTTTCCAGGACGTAGCGCACGCCGTTGAGGTGGAAGACGTTATCGAAGGTCTGAGAGAAGCTGGCCGGGGTAACAAAGGCAAAAGCCAGCTGCACGAGGATCAGGCCTGCGCCGAGGGCGAAGGAAGCCGCCAGCCAGACGGACTGGCGTCCGAGCTGGAACTTGAGAGCCAACTGCTCGGCCAATGTGCGGTCGCGGCGGAGCCACCGAAGGCCGGCCAGGCCAAGTCCAAGGATGACCCCGCCCAGCAAGATGGCCGCCGATGACCATTTGATGCCGAGATAGGGCAGCGCCACAGCCAGGACCGCTGCGACCGCGACGGTGATCGGCGGAGCCGCGGCGACGGCTAGAAGTCCACGAAGGCCAAGTCCAAACGAGACCAGGCCGCCCGGAAGAATGAGAAAGACGGCGGCGGCAAGGATGAGGGGGACAGTTTCAAGCCAACTCAAATGGACAACCGCAAGTCGGGGTGTTCGAGGACTAGGCCAGGGGCGGGCATATCAAATCGACTGGTCCAGCAGTCCGAGCAGGTACCTGCCATACCCACTCTTGATGAGGGGCTCGGCCCGTTCGCGCAGTTCGTCGTCGCTGAGGAAGCCATTGCGCCAGGCGATCTCTTCGGGTGCGCCGATCTTGAGGCCCTGGCGGTTCTCGACCGTCCGGACAAAGTTCGAGGCATCACTTAGGTCGTCGAACGTGCCGGTGTCCAGCCATGCCGTGCCGCGGGGAAGGATTTCCACTTGCAGCTTTCCGCGCTCCAGGTAGGTGCGGTTGACGTCGGTGATTTCAAGCTCTCCGCGGGGGGATGGTCGCAGGTTTTTCGCTATGTCGATGACATCGTTGTCGTAGAAGTAGAGGCCGGGCACGGCGTAGTGACTTCGCGGCTTGGCCGGCTTTTCTTCGAGCGAGAGGGCCTTACCGTCGTCGTCGAACTCGACAACGCCGTAGGCCTTGGGGTCCTTGACCCAATAGCCGAACACGGCGCCACCGTCGATATTGGCGTGCCGGCGCAACTGCGTACCCATGCCTTGGCCGTAGAAGATATTGTCCCCGAGAACGAGGGCAACGGTGTCGTCTCCGATATGGTCAGCACCCAGGATAAACGCCTGCGCCAGGCCGTCGGGGGACGGCTGCTGGACGTAGGTGATGCTCACCCCGTACTGCGATCCATCGCCCAGGAGCCGCTGGAACTGCTCTGCGTCGTGGGGGGTGGTGATGATGAGGATGTCCCGGATCCCCGCGAGGATAAGGGTGGAGAGGGGGTAGTAGATCATCGGCTTGTCGTACACGGGCACGAGTTGCTTGCTGATGCCGAAGGTGATCGGGTGCAGCCGCGATCCGGTTCCGCCTGCCAAGATTATTCCACGCATTTATCAATCCTCCCGTAATGGCGGCGCCACAGCAAATAGCGCACCCTCTTATCACCTGGCGGTCGGCCCGGACCGGTGAAGCGGTTAGCGGCCGCCATGTAGAATTAAGTGCCCGCACATATGACGAAGGAAGCCCGGACTTGAGCAGCGTTGCACTTAAACCCCAAGCGATTCCGGCCCCTTCACTCGGGAACCGGCTCGATCCGCGGGGCAACAGCCTCAACCTCATCCGCCTGGTCTTGGCCCTTGCTGTGCTGTTTGCCCACAGCTGGCACATCGTCGGCGCCGGCAACGGCCCGGGGTTCCGCGGCGAAAACCTTGGCGGGTGGGCCGTTGCGGGCTTCTTTGGCATCAGCGGTTACCTGATCACGGCGAGCAGGTTCAGCAATAGGATCGGCTCGTATCTGGTTCACCGTGCGGCAAGGATCTTCCCGGCATTCATCGTCTGCCTGGCAGTGATGGCTTTTGTGTTCGCGCCCATCGCCTACGCAATCCAGCACGGCTCCCTGCGTGGATTCCTCTCCACGCCAACCACCCCGCTGAACTCCATTTTCGCGAACCTCCCACTGCGGATCGTGAGCTATGACGTGGCGGGGACTCCAGCCGGCGTGCCCTACCCGGGGGCATGGAATGGTTCGCTCTGGACGCTCTACTTCGAATTCATGTGCTACTTGCTCGTTGCTGTTGTGGGATTCATTCCCCTGGCCCGTAAGACACCTTGGCCGGTCGTTACGGCATACGTGGCAAGTGTGCTCCTGTGGGCAAATATCGCCTCCATCAAACCGTACATGCAGTCGAATCTCGACTTTGAGTTGGCCGCCCGGCTTGTGCCTTACTTTTTGGGCGGCGCGGTGGTTCAAGTCCTGAGCTCACGCATCGGGATTCACCGCGTCGCAGGCCCGGTCTCGATCGCCATTGCTGGGCTGTCCATCTGCTTCGTCGACGGATATGGCGGGCAGCTCGCAGCACCCTTCATTGCCTACGGCTTGCTGTGGATCTCTACGTGGCTACCCCAGCCATCGCTGGTCGCGCGGCACGATGTCTCCTACGGGGCATATATCTATGCCTTCCCGGTGCAGCAGTTGCTGGCAGTCTTTGGTGCGTATCACTGGGGCGTCTGGTGGTTCACCCTCGCTGCCACACTTTGCACGATTCCGTTAGCGGCGGCGAGTTGGCTTTTCATTGAACGTCCGGTGATGCGGCGGGCCAGGAAAAGCAGCTAGGTCCGCAGCTGGCTTGTCCATTGGTTCTTGGGCAAGCGGCAGCGTTATGTGTGCCGCATGGTGCAGGCTTTAGGACAGCTTCTTGCCGCTCTTGGCCCTGAATCCGTCCGCGATCCCGTCCAATGCACTCGCGATCCGCGAAAATCGCCCGGGGGCGAGGAGCGTCACGATGGCCAGGTGCCGGTAGTCGGCCAAGAAACCCTTGATGGTCCAGAGCGGGTAGCGACGGCCGTATTGCCGGGCCAGCAGAATCCTGTTGCGGAAGATGTAGTAGTAACGCCAGGTTGCCGCCGTCCGGACTTCGAGGACGCGGCCGCCCAAGGACAGGCTCCTCCCGAATACCCGGGCCGGGACTTTGTTTCCCAGCGCGTGCCGCAGTGAAGCTCCGGGCGCTAGGGCCACCGCCAAACCGTGGGTGCGGCATCGGAGATAGAACTCGCTGTCTACTCCATCGATGAAGAGACTGGCCTGCAGGAGGCCCAGGCGTTCGATGACAGGGACCGGGACGAGGAGTCCGGACTGGATCGGTTCACCGCCGAGCTGGACACCGTGCCGGACAGGTCCACGCCGAACCGGCAGGCCGCGTACCGAGCCCGGAGCAACCATTCCCACCGGCACACCCGAGGCCGAGGCGGCGGCGGCGGTCGTGAGCAGTTCCTGCACGTAGCCCGCGTCCAAAAGGGAGTCCTGGTCCATGGTGAGGATGAAGTCCGGTCTCGGTGTGGCCGCGAGCGCCGTCGAAATTCCTGCGTTTAGCGCTGCCGCAATGCCTGAATTCTCGCTCAGCCGAACCGCGACGCAACCCATCGCCTCCAGCTCCGTAAGGAGCCTGGCCGGGTCCGCTGGACTCCCGTCGTCAACCACAACAACCCGTTCAACTTGGGGGAGCAATGCTGCGGCGTTGGCCAGGACCGCCTCGGTTGGGTTGAACAAGGAGATCACGGCGGTGGTTGTGCGCACAGGGACGCCGTCCACCTCAGGCAGGTTTAACGTCGGGCTGGGCATCGATCCAGGTCGCCAGCTGGTCGATGCCCTGCGCGAGGTTGAACTTCGGAGACCAGCCGAGCACTTCTTGCGCCGCGGAGATATCAGCCCAGGCATGTCGAACGTCGCCCTGCCGGTATTGGCCCGTAACGTGTGGCTCCGGCGCGTTGTAGTGCTCAGCTATCAGGTTCGCCGCGGTGCCAATGGTCTGGAATTCTCCCGACCCGATGTCCATCGGTTCGCCTTGGACCGTGGCTGAGACGGCACCCGCCACTATTGCCGAGGCAACGTCGTCAATCAGCACGAAGTCGCGCCGGACCTCCCCGTCCTCATAAAGCGGAATTGATTTTCCGCCCATTGCCATCCGGCAAAAGAGGCTCATGATGCCGGTGTACGGGTTGATCAGCGACTGTCCCGGTCCGTACACATTCTGCAGCCGCAGGATGACTGTTTCGACACCATAGGACTTGGACCAGGCTTGGAGGATATGCTCCTGGGCCAGTTTCGTCGCGCCGTACACGCTGACCGGTGCAGGGAAGGTCTCGGATGCCTTCATGGCCAAGGGAGTGGCGCCGGGGAAATCCCACTGGGACTGATCCAGGGTGGCGCTCATGCGCTGTCCCGGGTAAAAGAGCTTTCCTTCCGCGTCCTGCCAGGCTCCCTCTCCATAGACTGCGCGGCTGGAAGACAGGACGATGCGGCGCGGCAGTTTGTGGTGCCTGTTGAGGCCGTCCAGCATCTGGGAGGTGCCCACTACGTTTACATGGGTGTGGCGGGTGGACTCCTCAAGGGATTGGCCGGTTCCGGTCTCCGCTGCGAGATGGATGATTACGTCCGGAGTCACATCCTGCAGGACCTGGTCCCAAGTGGCTGCTTCGGCGACATCAGCCACAACAAGTTCGGCGCGCAGGTCCAGTTGTTCGGGACGCAGGCCGGATTCGTGTATCTGGGGATGCAGGTTATCGACGACGACGACGCGGTCGAAGGCCTCGGCCAATGACGGGGAGATGGCGCAGCCGATAAAACCAGCTCCGCCGGTCACTAGGACGGTACCGCCCGGACGGACGGAAGTTGAGGCAGAAGTCACTGGGGACCTTTCATTGCGGGCAGGTTATTTGCCGAAAGCATGGCGGGCAAGGGCCTTGATTGCAGGGGTGTTCCGTGTGATTGCGGCTTTGGGAATCAGGTAAACGGCGTGGGCCCGGGACGTGACACGCAGCCGTGCAGACCGCGCCGCCCGGTGCCAGCCGAGTTCTTCGGCCTGGATGGCCGCTACTTCGAAGTATTCACGCTCGCCGGCGAACCTCGAACCGTCGACCAGCTTCGTTGCGGAAGCGCTGTTGGAATGACGGCGGTACCGGAAGCACAGCGTTGGTTCGATCAGCAGCTGATGCCCTTGGAAAATCATGTCCATGACCAACGCGAGATCCTGGATTATCGGGAAGCCTTCGCGGAATTCCACCTCCCGGATCTTGTCGGTCCGGAATGCCAGCGACGGCCAGTAGAGCCAGTCGCCGTGCATCAGGTTGCGTGCCATGGCCTCGCCCGAAACGACCTTGCAGCCGCGTCCCCTTGGCTTGACGAGCTGTTGTTTGACGGTATCGGCCAAAGTGGTCACAACACGGCTGTTCTCGTCGATAATCTCCACTCCGGGCTGGATCACCGCGGCGTGCGGATACCGTTTGTGGGCCTTCAGTATGACGTCAACGTAGTTCGGGAGGAGGACGTCGTCGCAGCCCAGAATGACCATCACGTCTTGGCTCGCGAGTCCGACGCAGGCACGGTAGTTCTCCGTGATTCCCTCGTTGTGTTCCTTGCGGATGTACTTGACCCTGGGATCATCGATATCCGCCATGTAGTCCCTGATCTCCAGGGTGGGGTAGGCATCATCGATCACGGTCAAGAGCCAATCCGGGTTCTCCTGCGCCAGCACGCTCTCGAGGGTTTCAATCATGTAGGCGGGCTCGCCCCAATAGGGGATGAAGATGTCCAGTGGCATTTAGGAATCGGAGCTTTCAGTTGACGGTTCGCCAGCAGGGACCGGCGATGTTCGGGAGTCGTCCGTTGTACTGGCGTCGCGGTGTGGGGGCGGGCCCGGCTCTAGCGCGGACAGCGCCTCAACTTGGGACCGCAGGATGGCGACTTCTTCCGCCAAGGTACGGGTTTCGTCCTCGACAACCGAGATCTCCCAGGACAGGTGCAGGCAGACTCCCAGGAGCATCAGGATGCTCATGGTGAAGAGCAGGTTGGAGGGAAGCTGGACCCCTACAAACTCGGCGACGACGTTGAGGAGCCTCGGGAAGGCAGCCAGGACCAGTGTGGCAACTCCTACCACCAGCCAAAGGACGGCGTACTTCTCCCGAAGCTTCTTGCGGCGAAGCATTTCGACGACCAGTGCGACGATTGCCAGAGATAAGAGAAAGGCAGCTATGTTGCCCAAGGCTAGGTTCCTTTCACGCCGTGCGTCGGCACGGTTACATTGGATCGCTTGCGCGTCAACGCAAAGAGCAGGGCAAAAACAGACCGTCCCAAATAGACCGCAGCCTGGGCCGGATTATGGCTGGGCTTGCCGCCTTGCCGGGCGCGCATTTCCACCGGGACTTGGGTGACCCTGCACCCGGAGCGGACGGCGACGACAAGGGAATCAATGGTGTCGCCAAGATATTCAGCCGGATAATGATCAAGGTACTGGCTGATGGCGCGTTCGTTGCCGGCACGGAAACCGCTGGTGACATCCGTCAGCCGGGTATTTGCGAGGGAAGAAATAACGCGGGCAAGAAATACCATCGCCCACTTGCGCGGGCCGCTGACAGTGTAGTTTCCCTTGTCCGCAAAGCGGGCTCCGATGGAAATATCTGCATGCTCGAGGCCGGCAAGTACTTCTTCGATGTTCTTTGGATCGTGCTGGCCGTCTGAGTCGACCTGGATGACTTGGTGGTAGCCATAGCGGCGCGCGTATTTGAAACCGGCTCGCATGGCTCCCCCCACACCGAGGTTGAAGGGCAGGTGCAGCACTGTAGCGCCAGCAGCCGCGGCCAACGCCGCGGTGTTGTCTGTCGAGCCATCGTCGACTACGACGACGTCGTAGCGGTTGCTGGTAGTCAATACCTCGCGAACGGTTTGGCCGATTGCCTCGGCTTCGTTCCAAGCGGGCATGATGACCAGAACGCGTGGGGGGACAGTGGGTTCCATGGTGTCCAAACTATATCAATGTCGGGCGGACTCTATAGCCGGGGCGCTGGCAGGGCCGGCCGCCCCGCGCCGCGCGGTTCAGCGGATCCGCCGCTCAAGTTCTACCGGAATGCGGCCCGAGACTCCTTTGGCGCCGTCCCTGAACCCGCGTGCCGCAGCGCGCAGAAGGGTGAGTCTGCCCGGGCTGAAAGCGAAACGAAGCAGGTGCGCTTTGAGTTCTTCGACAAGCCTGCGGGCCACCCATTTGGGTGCTTTCAGCGCATAACGCTTGGTGAGGATCGTGCCGTTGCGGCAGATGTAGTAGACCCGCCCCGGCGAGTGGTAGTTGTATGAGAGCATCGCTCCGCCGATCCGCACCTGACGTCCGAAGAGAGTCCCTGGACGCCGCTGGCCGAGGTCGTGGTCGATGTCACAGCCGGCACCCACAAGCACGTCCAGTCCGGCGGTCCGCGAGCGCACTGTGAACTCGGAATCGACGCCGTCGATAAAGAGGCCCTCGTCGAATGCGCCGACCCGGTCGATCGTCGAGCGCGGGATCACGAATCCCGATTGCATGGGGTCGAATGCATGCAAAAAGCCATCGTGGCTCTGAATGGTGGGTACCGCATGGCCGCTGTAAGAGGCGGCGCAAACGAAGGCAACGTCAAGGCCTTTTGCCTTCGCATCGGCGTAGGTTCTGTGGGCGAGCTCCACGTATCGATCGGTGACCAGCGAGTCCTGGTCCAGCGTCAGGAAAAACTCCGGCGCCCACTTCTCCGAGGCGGTCCGGATCCCCGTGTTGAGGGCAACCGCAATACCTTGGTTCGTCCCCTGGTGCAGTACCGTGGCACCCTGCTCGGCAAGGCGGGCGAAAATTGGTGCGGAATCCGCAGGAGAGCCGTCGTCGACGACGACAATGTGGTCCAGCTGGCCTCGAAGCCGCCGGATGGCTTCGACCAAGGACTCGGGCGGTGAGTAGGCGGCGATCACGGCAGCCGTGCGGCCTGGTTGGTCATTCGAAGACATGGTCGGATGCCCTTTCTCTACGTAGTAGCTTGAGGCCCGGGATCAGCAGGGCAACGAACAGCACCGCTTCACTCAGGGCCATGCCGAGTGCGATACCAGGCGCATTTCCGTTCGCGCCGGCATAGATCATGGTGGCGACCCCAACGACGGCTGAAATCAGGGTCCAGCGCAGGACCTGTGACTGGCGGCCGGCCGGAATCAGCAGATTGCGGATGAACGGGGTGCTGGCGCTGAGGAACACGAAAGCCAGTCCGTAGTATGCGCAGAGCTCGGTGCTCGCCTGCAGCTTGCCGGCGAAGAGCAGGCTGCTCGCGAATGGGCCCAACGCCGTAAGGATGAGCGCTCCGAGGACCCCGAGCCCGGCGTGCGCCCAAATGGCAGCAAGGTGACGGCGGGCAGGGTTCGTTGCACCCCTCTCAATGGTCCAGCCTTGAAAGGCATTTCCCAGTGCCACGACCGTAAAGAGCCCGAACCGGTAGAGCGTGTCTGCGGTCGCCAGGCTGCCCGAGGCCTGCGGGGCGGTGGTGGCGGTGGCGATGGGGGCCGGAGTCGACGCATAGGCGTTGCCTGCCAGGCTGATGCCCGCTGTTTTCGCCTGTGTCTTGAGTTGGCCTAAGGATTCGCGCAGGTCCGCTGGCAACCACTGGCCACCTGCAGAGTAGCGCCGGTGGAAGCCGACGAGGGCCAGGACCGTCGCTACCGCGAGGAGAATGGTGTAGTACCAGAGCTGGTGGGTCAGTAGCAGAACCGGCGCGGCCGCCGCGGTGGCAACGAAGCGTGGCACCGTGTCATAGAGGGCCAGTAGCCGGGGTTGCCCGACGCCGATGCAGAACCACGCAGGAGACAGCCCGGCCAGGGCGACAGCCCACGACATTGCCACCGCTTCGTAGCGGAAGCCGGGTACGGCGACCGCCGCCGCCACGATTCCGGCGCTCGGCATAACGAGGATCATTAGAAGGAGTCGCGTGCGCATGCTCCGCAAGTAGATTTCACTGCGCTCGTGGCTGCCTGCGGCGCGGGCTATGGCGACCGGTCCGTCAACATTCCAGCCCCACAGCAGGATGGTGGCGGCGAACGTGCCGATGGCTTGACCAGAGATGACACTGGATATGCCCTCGGCGCCCACGACGCTTGCTATCACCGGAAGGAGCAGCAGGGGGGTGATTAGGGACAGAAGGGGGAGGATCGCAAACCCGGTCAGGCGCAGCAGTACGGTCTTCATGCGTGGGCGGGTCCTTGTCGGTCTGGAAGTCTGCCTCGATCTTACGGGACTTCCCTTACGGGACGGCGCCTGCACCAGCCCCGGCGGATCAAGGTCGCTTAGGATGAATTGACGGGGTTGCCGTGGTTTCCCGTCGGCATTCTGCCCCAACCGAGCGAAGCGAGTCCATGAGTTCTTTACAGCCAAACAGTGTGGCCGCCGTCCGCGCAAGCGTGTGCATGGCCAGCTACAACGGATCGGCGTATATCACCGAGCAGTTGGCTTCCATCCTGGAGCAGCTGGGACCGACGGACGAGGTTGTCATCGTTGATGACGCGTCTACTGACGGAACCCGGGACGCGGTGCGGGCTTTCGGTGACGACCGCATTCGGCTCCTTGAGGCGGCGTCAAACCAGGGATACGTCAGGTCCTTTGAGCAGGCGGTCCTGGCCAGCCGCGGGTCACGTATCTTCCTGGCGGACCAGGATGACATCTGGATCGAAGGCCGTCTTGAGCTGATGCTGGCGGCGTTGGACGAGTATGCGGTTGTTGCGAGCAATTTCGACGTGCTGGGCGGTGCTCCGCGCCCTGCTATTGCCCGACTGCGACGTGCCGACTCCAACCGCCGTGGCGCCAACCTGGCCGGCATCCTGATCGGCTACCGGGCTTACTACGGGTGTGGAATGGCCTTCCGTCGGGAGGTCGTAGGACTATTTGCTCCCGTTCCACGGTATTTGAAAGAGTCCCATGACCTATGGCTTGCCATCGGCGGAAACGTCCTTGGCTCGATCGGCCACCTGGACGAGTCGACGCTGCTGCGTCGAATCCACGGCGCGAACGCGACTCCGGAAGGCTGGCGCTCCCTCCGGGTCATCGTGTCCGCGCGGCTGGTCCTTTTACGGCTGATGGGGGAGGCCCTGCGGCGCACTGCGAGGCAAAATCGCGCCCCGAAGTATCTCGCTCCATTGCCCTGATCGCTGGAGCTTTTCGGTTGACGGTAAGCTGACTGAATGCAAAAACTCCTTGTCACCGGCGGCGCCGGCTTCATTGGTTCCAATTTTGTCCACTATGTACTTGAGAACACAGACGATCGCGTGACCGTCCTGGACAAGCTCACGTACGCCGGCAACCTGGATTCGTTGAAGGGCCTTCCGGAGGGGCGTTTGGAGTTCGTCAAGGGAGACATCTGCGACGCGGCGCTGGTCGATGGGCTGGTGGCTGAGGCCGACGTTGTGGTCCACTACGCGGCGGAGTCGCACAATGATAATTCGCTGCATGATCCGCGCCCGTTCCTTGATACGAACATCATCGGCACGTACACGCTGATCGAGGCGGCCCGGAAGCACGGCAAGCGTTTCCACCACATCTCCACGGACGAGGTCTACGGCGACCTTGAACTCGATGATCCGGAGCGGTTTACCGAGAGCACCCCGTACAACCCTTCCAGTCCTTATTCGTCGACCAAAGCGGGCTCGGACCTGCTGGTCCGGGCCTGGGTGCGGTCTTTCGGGCTGCAGGCAACGATCAGCAACTGCTCGAACAACTACGGCCCGTACCAGCACGTGGAGAAATTCATCCCGCGCCAGATCACCAACGTCATCGACGGGATCCGTCCCAAGCTTTACGGCAAGGGCGAGAATGTCCGGGACTGGATCCACGCCAATGATCATTCGTCCGCTGTCCTGGCGATCATCGCCGGGGGCCGGATCGGGGAGACGTACTTGATCGGCGCGGACGGGGAGCAGAATAACAAGGACGTCGTTGAACTGATCCTCAAGCACATGGGCCAGTCCCCGGAGGCCTACGACCATGTTGTGGACCGTCCCGGCCACGACATGCGCTACGCGATCGACTCCGCGAAGCTGCGCGATGAGCTCGGCTGGAAGCCGCGCTTTTCCAACTTCGACGCCGGGATCGAGGACACCATTGCCTGGTACCGGGACAACGAGGACTGGTGGCGTCCGCAGAAGGCAGCCACGGAAGCCAAGTACACGGAACAGGGCCAGTAGATTATGTCGATCGAGTTCTCGAAAAAGCTCACCGCGCACGAAACCCCGATTCCCGGCGTCGTCCTCTACGACCTCCCGGTCCACGGCGACAACCGGGGCTGGTTCAAGGAGAACTGGCAGCGGGAAAAAATGGTGGCCCTGGGCCTGCCGGACTTCCGGCCGGTGCAGAACAACATCTCGTTCAACGAAAAGGCCGGAACCACCCGCGGGATCCATGCCGAACCGTGGGATAAATTCATTTCGGTCGCCACCGGCCGGATTTTCGGTGCCTGGGTTGACCTGCGCGAGGGGGGCCTCATTCGGTGCCGTGTTCACGGCCGAACTCGATGCCAGCCAAGCCATTTTTATCCCCCGCGGTGTCGGCAATGCCTTCCAGACCCTCGAGGACAACACCGCCTACACCTACCTGGTCAACGACCACTGGTCCGCCGATGCCCAGGGCCAGTACACCTTCCTGAACCTCGCCGACGAGAGCGCCGCCATCGCCTGGCCCGTGCCGCTGGAGGAGGCCGAACTCTCCGACAAGGACAAGGCCCACCCCCGGCTCGCGGAGGTCGTCCCGATGCCGCCGAAGAAGACCCTCGTCCTCGGCGCCGACGGCCAGCTCGGCAAGGCGCTGCGGGAACTCTACGACGGCGATACTTCCGTCGAGTTCGCCGGCCGCACCGAGTTTGACCTCGGCAGCGCGGACGCGTTCGCGGCCCGGAACTGGAAAAACTACTCCACGATCATCAACGCCGCCGCGTACACCGCCGTCGACGCGGCCGAGTCGGGCCAGGGCCGGGCCGCGGCTTGGGCGGCAAACGTCAGTGCCGTCGCACGGCTGGCCCGAACCGCCGTCGAGCACGACCTGGTTCTGGTCCACGTCTCTTCCGACTACGTCTTCGACGGCACCCAAGAGCTCCACACCGAGGACGAGCCGTTGTCCCCGCTGGGGGTGTACGGGCAGACCAAAGCCGCAGGCGACGCCGTCGTTTCCGTGGTGCCGCGGCACTACATCGTGCGCACCAGCTGGGTGATCGGGGAGGGCAACAACTTCGTCCGGACCATGGCATCGCTCGTCGGGCGCGGAATTGAGCCGTCCGTCGTGAACGACCAGATCGGCCGGCTGAGCTTTACCGAGGACATTGCCGCCGGCATCCGGCACCTGCTCGAAACGGGCGCGCCCTTCGGGACCTACAACCTCTCCAACGAAGGTGCTCCGCAGTCGTGGGCGGACATCGCCGCCGACGTCTACGAATTGCGCGGGGGAACCCGGGAAGCGGTCACCGGGGTCAGCACGGAAGAATACTTCCGCGGCAAGTCCGTCTCGCCACGTCCGGCAAACAGCACGCTGGATCTGGCCAAAATAGAGGCCGCGGGGTTTATGCCGGCATCGGCGGCCGATCGCCTGCAGACGTATTTGACGAAGGGACAACCCGCCTAACCGCTGCCGACTGAACAGCGGCCGGCTCCGGGCGGACGGGGCCGGTCATGCTAGCCCGTCGTGTCAAAATTGGGCGCAGAGTAGCCGTGGCGTAGTCTAACCCTCGGACCGGCGGCCCTTTTGGCTGCGTCATTGGAACCAGCCGCAGGTAGTTATGTCTTTGAAATCCGCGTTTGACCCCCGCTCTAATTCGCTGAATGCGATCCGGCTCGGGCTGGCCCTTTTGGTCATGGTTTCCCATTCGTGGGCTCTTGGCGGTGCCGGAGCTGAGCCAGAGCTCGGGGGCGCAAACCTGGGTACGTGGGCTGTCTTCGGATTCTTCGGAATCTCGGGGTACCTGATCACCAGAAGCAGGCTCTCCGGCCATTCCGTCCGCCAGTTCTACAGGGCCCGGTTCCTCCGGCTGTTTCCTGGTTTCCTTGTCTGTCTGCTCGCAGTCGCATTTGTCTTCGCGCCACTGTCGAGGCTGTGGGATCCGGCTGGCAGCTTCTCCATCCTTGACCAACTCGGGTATATCCTGCGGAACATCCTCCTCTATCCGCCGTTCCTCGGCCAGTACGACATCGGTTCAACGCTGTCCGCGGTGCCGTTCACTGATGTTTGGAACGGTCCACTGTGGACGCTGTTCTGGGAAGCGAGCTGCTACGTGCTCGTGGGGCTCGCGGCCAGCCTTCTGCCGAGGCGTGTGCTGGGTCCATTGATGGCAGCGACGCTCGTCATCGCATCGGTGGCCACTCTCGCGGCCGAGCAAAATCCCGTGGTGCCCCTCCTGATCACCAGGACGCTGCCCATGTTGGCTGCTTTTGCCGGCGGCGCCGTGATGTTCCTTTACGACGAAAAGTTCATTCGACGGTGGGCCGTCCCGGGCGCCGTGGGGATACTCATTTTATCCGTGCTGACACAGACAGCCACCACGCTGGCACCGTTGCCCTTTACTTACCTTCTCTTTGTGCTGAGCGCCATCATCCCCTTGCAGCAGGTCGGTTCCCGCTTCGACGTCTCTTACGGCGTCTATATTTACGGCTGGCCGGTGCAGCAGGTGGTGGCCCTGATCGCCGGCGACGGTCTCCCGGTGTGGGTCTTCGTTGCCCTGAGTGTGGCTGGAACCGTTCCGCTGGCCTACCTGAGCTGCCGCTACGTCGAGCAGCCCGCCCTGGCCTTCAAGAATGGCAGGGCCGCCGCCACCGTTTTGGCCGCCGGCGGCAAGAACCGGACCCGCTGACAAGGCCGCCGAAGCCAGTTCGCCAAAGCCGCGGCTTGTGATGGAATCGGCTGAACCGTTCGGCTA
Source organism: Arthrobacter sp. H16F315 (assembly GCF_024124825.1). Classification (GTDB taxonomy): domain Bacteria; phylum Actinomycetota; class Actinomycetes; order Actinomycetales; family Micrococcaceae; genus Arthrobacter. The sequence continues at coordinate 2,008,205 of NZ_JAMXSS010000002.1, forward strand.
GGTTTCCAGCGTCGCAACAGGTGTGGGCCGCGGGTCGGGGTGCGGTGCCTTAGCCCCGGTGGCTTCCACAGCGGTGCCGGTGTGCGGGATGGCAGCTGTTGCTGGCGGCCCGACGGTTACCCAGCGGTGCAGGAGGATGGCAGCTGCCACAAGGACCGCCAGGTAGAGGACGGCCAGGGTGATCCAGCCAAAGGGCGGCTGCCATTGCGGTGCTTCAACCATGTCACGCCAGTTGGAGCTGTCCTGCAGGCCGATAACGTAGCGCCGCAGACCGTATATGAAGCTGTAGAAATGGCCAAAGACGAGCAGGGATAACACAGCGGCGCTCGCCCGGCGGCCAACTCCGGCGTTTGCGACGGAGAATGACCTCATGGCCACCCCGCAGGCCGTGACCAGTACAACCACGAGGGCAAGGATGTAGCGGCCCTGCCAGATGAGTCCCACGTCTTTCGCCAGCGGGATCTGGAGGAGGGGCGGAAGCGCTATAACGGCCACCGTCAGGAAGGCCACGGTCAAGCGCCCGGCCCTGTCCGCGACGGACCAGGAGATGAAGATCGAGCCGATGATGAGCGTTGCCCACACGGCAAGGACCCCCGCCGGCCCGGGGGTGTCCAGCCAGCCAAGGTAGGAAACATAGCCGACCGCAAAGTCGAAAGTCCTGTCCAACATGATGGTCGCAATCTGCGTTGGCGTTGCGTCTATGCCTTGGCCCATAAGGTTCTGCAGGCTGTTGGCCACACGGAGCCACACGAGGGACAGCGCGCAACCGACAGCTACGATTCCGATCATGGCCCAGCCGAATTTTTGCCGGAACAATGACAGCAGCGGCCGATAGCCGAACAGCATCAGCGAAGCGACCACAGCCAGCGCCAACCACAGCAGCGACGCGGCGCGCGTGTTGGCCAGGACGACTGCAGACAGAGTAGCCGCGCCGAGCGGGCCTTTCCAGGCACCGTCCGACTGGAGGCGGTCCCACGTAAGACACAGTGCGGCGAAGACGGACATGGAGGTCGCGATTTCGAGGGCATTGGGATTCACCGCGCCGGAAAGGAAGAGCACCATGGGCGTCAGCGCGAACGACGCGACGAACAGCGGCAGGCGCCACTGGCGCAGCCCTGCCAGCGAAATCATGGCAATGGCTATAAAAGCTGCGCTCAGCAGCCCACTGACAATGCGCATGGCGTAGATGGCTTTGGCCCCGGACAGCAGAAGGCTTGGGAGACCCGCGACGGCGTAGTACAAGGGGTTGTAATTACCGGCGCTGGTGAGTGCCTTAACGATCGTTGTGTCCGACGTGACGGGCGGGCTGCAACCGGCGGAGACCAGAGACTTCCACGCGAAGCAGAAGGGGAGCCCGTCGGTTGCAGCAATGTAAGCAGGGACATCAACCTGTGACCGTTCCCCTTGGGCTGTGCCGGATTCACCCTTCAGCTGACCCCGAACAACCGAAGCCGCCTTGATGACGTGTGACTGCTCGTCCGGAACCGAAATCAGCGGGCTGGCCACGGACCAGAGGGTTGTCAGCAGGCCGACAACCGCAAAAACTGCGAAGAACCGCAGGAGGCCGATGGGAAGTTTTCGGGTTTTCAAGGCAGGCAAGGAAGGCATGATTCTCTCTGGTACGGCGTCAGGTCCTACCTCACTCTACAAGCCAGCGTCGCTCCCGCGGCAGCGACGGCAAAACGTTCGCCAGCGTTCCTGAATGGACATTGCAGTCGCCTGGTCTAGACTGTTTTGGTGTCACTGGCCTAGGACGGTGCGGACAATCCAACGAGTACGGGCGGTATTTTCGAATCATGCGGGATAGTTCCATGAGCCTCGTCCGGCGTTTTCAACATTTTGTGCGCAACGGGCACCTGGTCAAATTCCTTATTGTCGGCGCGGCCTCCTTTGCCATCGATCTCGGACTTCTTGCGCTGCTGCACGAAGGTGCCGGTGTGGATTTGTGGATTGCCACCCCCGTGGCATTCCTTGCCAGCCTGGTGTTCAACTTCCTCGTCCAGCGAAAGTTCACCTTCCAGTCTGATGAGCGAGCTCACGTAAGCTTCCTGAAGTACGGGGCGCTAGTGGTGTTTAACGTAGTCGCCACCGACATCATCGTGAACGTGGTTGCAGGCTCCGGACAGTCTTACGCGATCGGCAAGGTCATTGCGACTGTTGCCACAACAGGCTGGAACTTCCTCCTGTACAAGCACTGGATCTTCAAGGCGGCGCCAGTCGCGGACGACCACATCGACGTGACGGCGGCGGGGACACCCTCCGCCGCTCATGAACGCCCGGAGTAGGACCTTACCGCTTCAGCTCCGGACCACTGTTTCCGGCTGTTAGCCTGGCTTCCTGAGCTGCGGGCCCCCTGCCAGCACGGGGAGAAGCCCTTGACCGACTTTGCGCAGCGCGTATTCCCACGAGTTCATCGAGACCCCTGGTCGCCGGCTCACCCTCGGACCGCAGCGGGCCAAGTCAAACGTGCCGGGACGGCTCCCTCGTAGCATCAAGTCAAACGTGCTGGGACGGCTCCCGCGGAGCATCAAGTATGGCGGCCGGAGCGGGCTTCGCGACGTTGTTGCCGTGGCGCCGCAACGGGAGCCCCGGCAGGCGTGCCAGGACGTAACCCGGGAAGAGATAGCCGTAGAGGGCCGACGCCCCCCGGTAGATCAAGGCTGCGTAGACAACAGTGAGCACGATCCAGCCAAATGGCGGCTGCCAGTCCGGATTCGTGAGCATCACCTGCCAGTTGCCGGAGTCTTTCAGTCCAACCACGTAGCGGCGCAGAATGTAGACAAACGTGTAGATGTGGGCCGTTGCGGCGAAAACTACTAGGACACGGGCGATGCTCCGGAAGCCCGGCGCGGTTCCGAAGGCGCGGAATCGAACGGCCATGCCAGCCGAGATCATGGCGATCACAAACAGAGGCAGATTGTAGCGCCCCTGCCAGATATACCCCACGGAGCTGATCAGCCCGGCTTGTACCACGGCCGGCACAACGGCCAGGGCGGCCACGGAGATCCAGAACCCGCCTGCATTCCGCCGCGGCCGTGCAGTGAAAGGTACAAGCAGCGCCAGCATCAAGAGCATGCTCCAGAACTGAATGACGGCCTGCGGAGCCGGGACCTCGAGCCAGCCCATAATGCCGATGTACTGGGGCACAAAATCGAAGGCGCGATCCATCATGGTCAGGAATGCTTGATGCGGCCTGACGCCGGCCACGAGGTTCGTAATGCCCTCGGGGGCTGCCGCGGTTGAACCCGGGGCAAAGAGCATCAGGACAATCCAGAGCAGGCCCAGTCCAATGCCCACTATCATCAAGCCGGCGGTGACCAGGACGGTGCGGTTCCGCAGAAGCCGGCCCAGGCTACCGAACCCGAAGAAAGCCACGGCGACCACAAAGGCAACCAGCAGCCAGACAAGCGAAACGTTCCGGGTGTTTGCCAGCACGGCAACGGAGATGCCGACCGTGGCAATGGCGGGTTTAACTTCCGACAGGCGTGCTGAGCTTTCCAGGCACACGAGAAGTCCGCAAAACGCTGCCATGGTCGCGGCTACTTCCAGCGCGTTCGGATTAATGCCGGAGCAGAGGAACAGCACCATCGGCGTTATGGCAACAGCGGCCGCCACAACTGGCCATTTGGGTTTTCTGAGCTTCGTCAAGGCAGTCAAGCCGGCCGCTAGGAAAGCGGTGCAAAGGAGGGCGCTGGCGATCCGCATGCCGATGATTGCGGGCGCACCAGTCAGGACGAGGCTGGGGAGGCCCACCAGCCAGTAGTACATAGGGTTGTACAGTCCGGCCGAGGTTACACCGATGGTCAGATAATTATCGTCCATGGGCACGGCGGGCGCACACGCTGCGGTGACATCGCGTTTGAAGGCTGTGCACGTCTGAGCGGAGAGGTTGGCTATGTAGGAGGGAACCTGTACGTGGACGCCGTGGCCAAAAGACTGTCCTTCCTGAACCACGAACTGTCCACGGGCTACCGCGGCTGCCTTGATGGTATGCGAGGGCTCGTCCGGATAGGCCATCAAGGGGGTGGCCAGCGACCACAAAGTGGCGAGTAAGGCAAGCAGAGCAAAGATCCGAAAGAATGGTCCCAGCACGTGTTTGCGCCGTCCCCCGAGAGCTGCCGGGGCCGATGCAGTGGCGCCGGGTGCACCCGGAATCGGCGCGGACGCCGCACGATTGGTCCGCTGCCCTGCCAAGGTCTTGGCCTTGTTACTTATCATCGTGCTCCACACTGATCGTTCCGACTGCCGAACGGGACCGCTCCAGCGCCGCAACGCTCGGCGAGACGACCTGGGCGAAGTAGGACGAATTGGCTTGTCCGCCTTCACCTGTGACGTATTCGGCCCAGGACTTTACCAGGCGGGCCAGGGCAGGATTCTTATAGGAATGACAGAATGCCTGGTAGCCAACGAACCCCAGGGAATAGCCGGGACCTCGACCGGTATGGAGGGTCAATTGGACGCCGCCGCCGGGAGCCTCGCTGACGGTGCCGCTGTCCACTGCCGTGCCTAAGGCGTCGTCCGTTACTTTGACAAAATCTTCTCCGAACTTCACCGTCGCGGTTGAGAACCGCGTTCCGATTGATGCCCGGTCCATAAATGCTACGGCTCCCGCGGTAGCGTCCACCTTCGTTGCCAGATCGGCATAAGTGGCCACGGACTGCCCAGCGGTGTCCGCAGGCCATTTTCCGGTCATGGGCGGTCTCGCTGCCGTTTCAGGGGAGGACTGTAGATAGTCGCCGACGGCTTGGGTGAGTCCAGAGCCGCCTGCAGCCCAGACGGGCACGATTTTCATGTCAGGCAATGCGGTGCCCGGATTAAGGTCCGCGATCTTCTGGTCGTCCCAGCGTGTGATCTTGCCTTCGAACATGGCTGCCAGAACGGCTTGGTCCAAGCGGACATTCCGCAACCCGGCAACGTTGTAGGCGACCCCGACGGCGGTAACGGACGTCGGTATGGCGAAGGCTCCCTCCGGCCCGCACGCGGCCTTGGACAGTTCCCAGTCGTTGGTTGTCAACTGGGAATCCAGGCTGGCAAAGTGGGCCATCCCACGGAATAACGCGTCCCTGCCGCTGGCATCGCCATCGGGCGAGAACCGCAGGGAGGTCTGCCGAAACTCCTTGCTCCAGCCCTGCTGCCAGGCGGAGATGGAGCCCATCTGGCTGATGCTGCCGATCGCCGTCAGGGAGCCGGTGACGCCGGTGCCGTATTCGGCCGCGCTGCACGAGGCAAGCCCCAGCGCGCACACCGATGCGAGCAGGGCAAGTACCTGCCTGCGAGGCTTACAGCGCATTCCGTCGATCCCCTTCGTCAGCTACCTTGACAGAGCCATTGCGGTTTCCATCAACCTTAGCCTGAGCCGGTGCGGCCGCATTCAGCCGGGAAGCGCGGGGCTGCGGCAAAGATCCCTGGTACATGGGTCGGGCTTCCGCGCCGAACGCCCCGCTGCGCCAATGCCGCTTCGGGAAGAGCGCCCTGTACAGGAGAACTGCGCCGGCCGTAAGCGTGATCAGGTATGCGATGGACAAACCCTGCCAGGTGAGCGGTGGCTGCCAGGTTGTTTCCCACATTTCGCTCCAATTTACGTGCTCGGGGAACAGGCCTACCGTGTAGCGCCGGAGCGTGAAAACAAAGGCGTAGACATGGGCTGCCACTGCAGCAACCAAAGTCCATCGGCCAATTGATCTGGCCCGGTCGGAAGTTCGGAATGACTGAAATCGAAGGGCCATACCGCAAGCTAGCAACATCAGGACCACCAGCGCGAGGAGGTATCGTCCCTGCCAGATGTAACCCAGCTCCTGGATGACCTGCGACTGAAGGATGGGGGAAGCACGAGGACTCCGATGAAAACGGGAACCAGGAGCCAGCGATTCCTCAGTGGGCGTGAGGTCACTGCTGCCAAGACCAATGCCGCGAAGGCGAAGTGCCAAAATACCTGAACACCGGACGGTGTAAGCGTATCCACCCAGCCCATCAGGCCGATGTAGCCGCTGACATAGTCAAAGGTTCGGTCCAGCATCGTCACGAAGGCCTGGTCCGGTGTCACTTTGGAAGGAATCCCGCCCAAACTCTTGAAGCTGTCCGCAACAACCAGCCATCCGAGCCCGGCGGCGCACCCCAGCACCGCGACGCCGGCCATCGCCACACCGAACTTACTCCGCAAGATCTCGACTAACGGCCGCCACCCGTAGGCGATGAGGGCTACTGCAAAGGCTATGGCCAGCCATAGCAGGGACAAGGCCCGGGTGTTGGCGAGTACGGCACCAGAAACGCCAACGGCAATTAGCGGGGCCCGGGCGGCCACCGGAGACTTCGAGTTCTCGAGGGCTAGACACAGATTCACGAAGAACGCGGCCGTGGTGACCACTTCCAGGGAATTTGGGTTGATCGAACCAGCGAGGTATAGAGCCATCGGCGTGAGCCCGACGACGGCGGCCACGAGCGGCCACTGGCCATGCCGCATTTGCCGGGCAGCCATGATTGCCATCGTCATAAAGACTGCTGAGAGGAGGCCACTTGCTATGCGCATGACATACACCGCAGCTTCCCCGGACAACAAGCGCGACGGGAGACCCACGATCAGGTAGTAGAGAGGGTTATAGTTCCCAGCAGTCGTTGTCGCGGGGACCAGCGCCTTGTTCTGGCCGTTGATGTCAGGCGAGCAGGCGGCGGAGACCTGGACTTTAAAGGCGTAGCACAATTGGTTGCCGAGTTCGGCTACGTAGCCGGGAACTTTCACAATTGCCGGGTCACCCTGCTTGCCGCTCTCCTGGGTTTGCAACTGCCCCCGCGCCACTGCCGCAGCCTTGATGGTGTGGGCGGGCTCGTCCGGTATGGACATAAGCGGCGACGCCAGCGACCACAGGGTGGACAGGGTTCCCAGGATGAGGAACGTAACGAGGGCGGGCATATATTTCGTCCGGGCCAGAGGGACTTCCGGCCGGCGGCCTGAACGCTGTAAGTGCATGATCATAGAAGCTATCACCAATGGCACCGGCGGGCTGACGGCTCCAAGCCGGTGCCGCGGCGGGCGGCTAAAGGCTGCCTGCGAACGTCCTGCCCAAATATCCCTGGCTCGGCTTCATTCCCGTTCCGGAATAGCTCCAGAGTGAGCCGTCCGGCCGCCGGGCAACAAGGTCCGGGTTCGCGTCAGCATCCAGATTCCGTGCCGACACGAAGTTGTCATAGACGTTCCAGCCCGTTCCTACTCGCAGCGACGGCGAAAGTTTTCCGGTCCCGTCACCCGCATAGAACCACAACGTGCCGTCTGGCCTGCGAGCAAGGACGTCGTTCTTACGGTCGCTGTTGAAATCACCAACGCCGACGATTTCCGCAAAAACCTCCCAGCCGAAAGCCCCGATCTTAACGCCCGGCTGGTATCCGGTGTTGAGGGCGTCAACCTTGCTGGTGCCCCGGTAGAGCCAAAGGGAGCCATCCTTACCGCGGGCAAGGACATCGTTCTTCCCATCGCGGTCAAGATCGCCGGTTCCGACAAGTGAATCGAACATGTCCCAGCCGAATTTGCCAATTTGCACGGCAGGAGCGTAGCCGCCGTTGCTGGCATCCACACGTCCCGTGCCGGGGTAGATCCACAGACTACCGTTCGGCTTCCGCGCCAGTAGGTCGCTCTTGCCGTCGCCGTTGAAGTCGCCGACGGCGGTCAGGGAGTCGAAGGCATCCCAGCCGAAGTTTCCGATTTTCCGCGCAGTTCCGTAGGTTCCGGTTCCGGTTCCGGGGTAGAACCACAGGCTTCCGTCCGGCATGCGTGCCAGCAGGTCAGCCGTTCCGTCGCCGTTGAAGTCCGGGGTGCCGACGAGTGTGTCGAACGCACCCCAGCCGAAGTCGCCGATCTTTCGGGCGCTTTGATAGCCCTGGTCCCGCATGGCGGTTCCAGCATAGAAATAGAGGGAGCCGTCGGTCTGGCTGCCTACAAAGTCAGCCAGCCGGTCCCCATTGCTGTCTCCGGTTCCCACAAGCTGGTCGTAGATGCCCCAACCGGTGCCGATCTGGCGGGGGGTGACCAAGGCGGCCTTGCCGGTGTTGGAGTAGAACCACATGGTGCCATCCGGTTTCCTGCCGACAAGGTCGCTGGTGCCGTCGCCGTCGAAGTCCTGGATTGCCACAAGTTGGTTGAACACTTCCCAGCCAAAGTCGATCTTCCGGCCCGTCCCGGTTTGGCCGGTTCCGGTTCCGGAGTAAAGATACAGTGCGCCGTCCGCCGTGCGGGCCAGGAGATCAGCCTTCCCGTCGCCGTCGAAATCGCGGACGCCAAGGATTGCATTAAAGACGTCCCAGCCGAACGCGCCGATCTTGACCGCCCCGCGGTAGCCTTCGCTGCTGCCAGAAACGAAGCCGGTGCCGGCGTAAAACCATAGGGATCCATCCAACTTCCGCGCCACCAGATCGTTCTTGCCGTCCCCGTTGTAGTCCCCGACACCGACCACGCTGTCGTAGATCTGCCAGCCGGCGCCGATACGCCGGCTTACGGGGTAGCGGCCGGTCCCGTCACCGGAATACAGCCAAAGCTCACCGTCGGCCCTGCGCTGAATGAGGTCCGACTTTCCGTCGCCATCGAAGTCTCCGGTGGAGATGACCTTCCGGGTGGCGTCGGTGGGCGCCGGTGGCGGACTCCCCGCGGCGAAGCGTTGAAGACTGGCGTAGTCGCCGGCCCAGACGTTGGAATCGCCGGCGAAGGGCCCGGTACTGCTGTACTGCCAGATGCTGTAGGTCGACCAGCTGGCCGGAATCGGCCCGGCGTCGTTCGAGAAGGAGCTCGGGTAAGAAGCTAGCCATAGCGGGTTATCGCCGAAGCCCAGGGGATTTCCAACGCAGTCCCGCCACCAGTAGTTGCCGGTGTAAATGACGGGCAGCCGTCCCGTCAGCGCGTACATGGTGTTGCTGAAGTCCCTGGCCCAAGCAGTAAGTGCGCCGGGCGACATGTCGTAGCAGTCGTTGCCTTGGTAGTACCCATTGATGGTTTGGCCGGCGTAGGGGTTGCCTTCGAAATCGAGTACCGGCGGTAGCGTGTAGCCGTCACCTGTCCAGTTTCCGCCGCTCTGCACGAAGATTCTGGCCTGGTCGGCGCCGGAGGAAGCCGCTGGGTTAGCGTAGTGATAAGCGCCCCGCATCATGCCGACGGCCCTTGACCCGCCGTACTGGGATCCTAAGATCGGGTTGGTGTAGTAGTTGCCCTCGGACGCCTTGATATAGGCAAACCTCGCGCCCATGTTCCACTGCTGCTGCCAGTTAATAGAGGGCTGGTATTCGCTGGCATCGAGACCCTGAACGCCAAACGTTGGCATCCAGGTCCCCTGCGTGGCCAGCGTTTTGGCGGCTGCCCCGGGGCTGGGCGCCAGACCCTGGCCCATCTCTGCCCCGCCTCCGGCCGTCGCTGCTGCCATGGCTGCACGGTAGCCCTCACTCGACCGATCCGGTGTTGAGGGGGGCACTGTGGCGGCAGGCGCAGTAGGGGCCGGTATGGCCGGGCCGGAAGCGGTCGACTGGGCCTCGGCAATGGCCGGTGCCGGCGGGGGAAGTGACCCCCGGGGCCGGAATTGCGGCCGGGGAGTCGCGGTGACGCTCGGTGTCGGTTCAACGGCTCCGGCGGGAACAGCCAGTCCCGGTCCGGCGACGAGGCAGAGGGCCAGTAGGGTGGCTCCGACCCGGCTGCCCAGGTGACTGGTAGGGGGAAGTAGGGTCCGCTTCATTTTTCGCTCCGGAACAACGACACGATTGCGGCCGTGTCACGCTGGTCACGCGCCCGAAGCTCAGCACATAAAGGCTGCCGGGCGGTGAGAATGTCTGACTTGTCGGGCTCACCATATCTGGGGAAAGTAGTGAAACCAGAGTTTCTTGTGTTACCAATGTGAAAATTGTTGTAAAACTGCGGGTAGTTTTCCACATCCGCCGAACCGGACTCTTGTTCCGAAGCGCGGGGAGCCCTAGTTTTAACCCAATTGCAGCGCCCCGGAGCAGGGCGAATAGGCAAACTGGGGGCCATTGTGGAGGCTGTTCGCATTGTCGAGGACGAAGTCCGCGAGCTGATTCGCCGCCGCGGCCTGGACCCCATGCGGCAGGCCGGTGAGGTCCGACGCCTGGTCGAGGCCGCCGTCCTGGATTACGACGAGCGCGCATTGCTGGCGCCGCTCCCGCCCATCGGCCCGCTTGAATCGGCCCGGAGGTTTGTCTTCGACGCCGTGGCCGGTTTTGGGGCACTACAACCCCTGCTCGACGACCCCGCCATTGAGGAGGTCTGGCTAAATGCGCCCAACGAGATCTACGTCGCCCGCAACGGTGAATCCGAGCTCACCTCGGTCTCGCTCACGGACCAGCAGGTACGGGACCTTGTGGAACGGATGCTGAAGAGCTCCGGGCGACGGCTCGACATGTCCTCTCCTTTTGTGGATGCAGCGCTGCCCGACGGTTCCCGCCTGCACGTCGTCATTCCTGACGTGACCAGAAAGCACTGGGCCATTAACATCCGCAAGTTCGTTGTAAAAGCCAGTCGGCTTGAGCACCTGGTGGAGTTGGGCACCGTGACGCCCCAGGCTGCCCGGTTCCTCGGTGCGGCCGTGGCAAGCGGACTGAATATCCTGGTCTCCGGCGCCACCCAGGCTGGCAAGACCACCATGCTGAACTGTTTGGCCGCGAGCATCGGAACCCGCGAGCGCGTTATTACTGTCGAGGAGATTTTTGAGCTGCAGTTTCCGCTGCGGGACGTTGTGGGGCTGCAGTGCCGGCAACCCAACCTGGAAGGCGAAGGTGAAATCCCCATGCGCCGGCTGGTCAAGGAGGCACTGCGCATGCGCCCCGACCGCCTGGTGGTGGGTGAGGTGCGGGAGGCCGAGAGCCTGGACATGCTGATCGCCCTTAACTCGGGCCTTCCCGAACATCGTTCACGCACAACACAGGTTAAGCTGTTCCCATGCAGATCAGGGCCGCGATTTACACACGAATCTCAGACGACAAGGCGGGGGAGGGGCTGGGCGTCCGGCGATAAGAGGACGACTGCCGAAAGCTCGCCAAGGAGCAGGGCTTCACGGTCACCGAGGTGTTTTCGGATAACGATATAAGCGCGTACTCCGGAAAGCGCCGGCCAGGCTATGAGCGGCTGCTGAAGGCCCCGTCCGGCGGCGTGGTCGACGTCGTGCTGTGCTGGCACACTGATCGTTTGCACCGTCAACCAATTGAGCTCGAAACGTACATCCAGCTCTGCAATACGCGGACGCCGGTCCCGGTGCGAACATACGCGGTGAAGGGTGGCGAGGTGGATCTGGCCACGCCTGAGGGGATGCTCAAGGCGGGCCTGCTGGGCCAGATTGCCCGCTATGAGTCCCAACATAAGGCGGACCCTGTTCGACGCGCACAGGAGCAGATGGCGGCGTCTGGCAAGTGGCCGGGTGGGCGGCGTCCGTTCGGCTGGCATAAGCCCGATGACGCTTGGGTGATCGAGCCTACTGAAGGCGAAGCTGTAGCCGACGCCTTCGCCGGAGCGCTCGCCGGTAAAAGTCTGGGCAGCCTAGTCACCGGGCTGAATGAAGCTGGGATACTCACGACGGCGGGCAAGCAGTGGGGCTATGCCCAGTTGCGCCAGATGCTTTTGCGTCCGCGTAACGCCGGTCTGGCGGAGTGGAAGGGCGAGATTCTGGCGACGCCGTCCGAGTTCCCTGCGTTGGTGAGCGAAGACGTTTGGCGGGCGGTGTGTTCGATCCTTGCTGATCCGTCGCGTCGGCGCTCGCAGTCGAACAAGGCGGTCCACCTGCTGGCCGGGATAGCCCGGTGCCACTGCGGGGAGCCGGTGCGATCAGCAACAGGTTCGGGGCGCAATCGGGAGAATTACAAGGTCTATCGCTGCCCTGCCAAGGGCACGGGGCATGTCGGGAAGCGAATTGAGTTTGTTGACGGGATGGTGGACGCCTGGGCAGCTGGGTGGCGGGACGCGGCTAGGGTGAACGATGCCCGTCGGGCCGTGGCCCCGGATATGGCTGCGGAGATTGCCAAGCTTGAGACTGAGGCGGCGGGGCTGCGGCGTCGACTGGATGACTTCGCGATTCAGGCTGTTGAAGGGGAGATTACGCCGGGTCAGATGCGGACAATGACTGAGCATGCGCGGAGGAAGATCGCTGCGCACGAGTCGAAGATGGCTGAACTTAGGCTTTCGGCAGAGCGACCTGTCTGGTCGGGGGATGGGGTGCCCCCGGCGGCCACCCGAGCTGCTATGGCGGAGTGGCTGGCGTTGCCCCTGGATGATCGTCGGGACTGGATGCGGCACAACCTGGAGGTCACCCTGTTGCCTCATGGCAAGGGCTCAACCAAGGTGTTCAATCCTGCGACTGTGAGGATCTGGCCGAAGGGATATGACCCGGCCAAACTGGCGACGCCTGAGCGTCGCCGCAGCTACCGGGAATGGATCGAATCCCTGCCTGCGCAGGTAGCCAGTTGATCGTTTATAAACGCAAGGTTAATTGAAACGCCGTCGCTGATCGGGGTAGCGTCCCGGTGTCGCGCCACTCGGGTTCGGCATGAAAGGTTGGCGGAAATGGTTAACGCTTTTGAGCTGCTGTTGGATATTCCTGGCCTGGTGGTCGCGCGTGTAAATGGCGAGGTGCAGGTTAGGTGGGAAGCCCATCTCGTGACTGAAGCGGACCGCGATGCCCACCTCGCATCCGTTCTGCCCCAGCAGGCGTTGTAGCCTCGCAGCACAGGCACAAAGCAAGCCCCTGCCGTCAGGCAGGGGCTTCTCTGTGCTCTCGCTCAAGCCTTGGTGAGTTGTTCCATGCGCCGATACAGGGTTGCTCTGGACATGCCTAGGTCCCGTGCCACTTGTGCTGCCGGTTGTCCGGCTTTGATTAGCCGTCGCGCATTTTGAATCTGGCTGTCTGTGAATGAGGCTTTGCGTCCACCAAGGTCTTTGCCCGCTGCACGGCGCTTGCGGACTGAGTCGTTTATGCGCTCGCGTTTGATAGCCAATTCCATCTCGGCCAGGGCGGACATGACTGTGAACGTCATTTGGCCCATTGGGGTGGACGTGTCAACGTCCCCGCCCCCGAGGTTGAGCACTCGGAGGTTGATGCCATCTGCCTTGAGTTGGGTGGCGAGTTCGAGCATGTTCTGTGTTGACCGGCCCAGCCTGTCGAGGGTGGCGATTACGAGGGTGTCGCCTGCGTGGAGGGCTGCTAGTGCTTTGTCGAGCGCGGGGCGGCTGGCTTTGGCGCCTGATACACCGTGATCGACGTAGAGGTCATCCCGGCGTACGCCTGCCCCGAGCAGGTCTTGCTGTTGCCTGTCGGCGTCCTGGGCTTTCGTGGAGACGCGGGCGTAACCGATGAGCTTTGACATTGGGTTCCCCTCAAGGTGTCTCGTAAGAGTGTTTGTTTACACCGCATGTAGCACATACTTGCGAGACATGGTTGCGAGACACATTCCGCGTGACATTCTCAGGCGTGGTTGGGTGTCTCGCTGATGTGTCCTAAAACCTATAGGTTGTGAGAAAGTGCGCAGCTGTGGATGGCAACAGTCAGGTATGCGGCGGGTAAAACATGAACTACTTCCAAAGCTGGTCCTGTTCTGGTAAGCCATGTGCACGACGCGTAAAATCGGGGGACGGCGGAAGGGGGAAAGATGTCAACTCCAGCGAAAGTGATCAACCATCACGTTTGGAACGCCAAGAAGACCGCACTAGTCCTTACACCCGGGTTCGCGCTCACTGCCGCCGCGTTTCGCTTGCTCATCGTCAGCAACTACCAGACAACGACAGCGGTGGCAATTGCTGCGAGTGCTGGTGCGGTCTCGACACTCATTGGAACCCTGGTTCCACTGGTTCAAGTCTTCCTTCCAGCGGCGATGTTGGTGCTACTTGGTGTTCTATTTTTCTACCGAGGCGACGACTCCCACGTTCGCAGAAGATCTGCCTTTCTTGCTTTGTTGGCTCTCGGCGGGAGCTTGATCGTAACTCCTACCAAAGCCTCCTGGAATGACATCCTGTCGGAGATACCGCGCTTACCCACATATCTTCCTGATGGGTGGATGCCAACCCTCATTGCCATCGCGGTGGCGGTGCTGGTTATTGGGGTCATTGCCGCTGTCGTGGCGCGGGACCCCGGGCACCTCGGGCTAGGCGCGGTGCTTACTCTGGTGGTAGCGGTTGGGGAAGTATTGCTGCTTCTTGTGGCAGCCGCATTGTTTCTGATCAACTTCGTATACCCGTTCGGTCCGCCATTAGCATCAGTACCGAGTCGTGCCCGGGCGATGTGGCTTCCAGCGGAAACTGTGACATTCACGAGTTCAGGCGGAACCGTCGTGGGGTACGTTCTGTCAGCCGGACACGATTGGACGACAATCCTGCGTGACTCGGATCGGACCATACTCGTGGTCCACACGGATCAGGTAAGCACACGCCAAGTTTGCCGTATCGGGCAACCGAACGACCTTCCTCTTTTCCCGCTGCCCGGCGCTGAAATTCCTACGATTCCCGACTGTAAAAACGCGATCTCACGGCCGCCGAGCAGGCCGAGTTCGACGAGGTAGGCAACGACCTGCGAAACCTCAATGCCCACATTGACCGGCTCGTTGCCGAAAACGAAACGACGCGGGCGACGGAGGAGGCCATGCGCGACCTGAATGGCGGCGGCAAGGCCGAGGCCCGCGGTGGCGAGTTCGTGAACCTTGCCACTGGCGCACCCGCAGCGGTGCGCTCCGGGCAGTCCTACCTCAGCCACGAGGTTGTGCGCGCCGCGCGTGCCAACGAATCGGCGCAGGAAGAAGCCGCCATCGCCACGCACGGCAACCTGGCCAACCAGCTTCGCGCCTTGACCCTCACCGGCGGCGCCGCGGTGGTGCCGCAGGTCTGGTCCGCGCAGTTGATCGACCTTGCGCGCAACAAGTCAGCGGTACTCCAGGCCGGGGCACAGATCGTCCCCATGGAGGCGGGCGTGGTGAAGATCGGGCGGTTGACGGGCGACCCTCCGGCGGCGTTCCGCACCGAGGGTTCGCTGATCGCGCCGAGCGACCCGACCCTGGATAACGTAACGCTGACGGCCCAAGATATGTCCTGCCTCGTGATCGGCAGCCTGGAGTGGTTCCAGGATTCGCAGAACGGTGACCTGATCGTCAAGAACGCAATTGCCCAGGCAATGGCGTCCAGGCTGGACCTCGCCGCCCTCTACGGCGGGATCACCACAGGTGCCGGGTCCATCAACCTGCCGACCCCGCCGAACCCACGCGGGGTTCTGGCAGCACTGAACGCGACCTTGGCAGGAAACGTGCTGGGCGGCGCCGCTAACGGCACAGCGCAGACGGCAGCCACGTACTTCAACGAAGTACTGGACGCGATCTACAAGGTGCGGTACGGCAACGAGGAGCCCAACGGGCTGATCTGGAACGCGAAGCTCTCACGCCAGTACGCGGGCGCGAACGACACGACAGGGCAGCCGTTGCGGATGCCGGCTGACGTGGACGGCATCGCACGCTACACCTCCAATCAGGTGCCCAGCTACACGCAGGGGACCATGACGAGCCGGGCAACCGACCTGTTCGTGGGGGACTGGACCCAGTTGCTCATCGGGCAGCGCCTCAACATCACCATCCAGGTTCTGACCGAGCGGTACGCCGAGTATGGGCAGATCGGCATCGTTGCCCACTGGCGCGGGGACGTGGCACCGGCCCGCCCGGCAGCCTTCTCCGTTTACAGGGCAATCCAGGGTGCGCTGTGATGAGCCGCTACAGCGAACGGCTGGAGGACGCCGGCCTGACGCCGGAGGAAGCCGCGGCCGCAGCCGTACCCGAATCCGGCCCAGGGCTGACGACTACCGGCGGCAACAGGTACGCGACCGCCCTGGACTACCTGCACGCCACGCACCCGGAAACGGGGATCGAGGTGGTGTTCGTCCCAGGCGAAGCCCTCCCCGACTGGGCAGTAGCAACGCAGGCCGCGAAGGAACGGCAGACGCTGGCCAAGCTCCCAGGGCTGCCGCCGCAATCAGAACCCAAAGGCGAGCGGCCCGTGAAAGGCCGCTGACAGGGCGTCAATGACACCCCCGGCCGCTGTTCACGAGAGACAGACAGCATGCGGGGGATCGATGGTGGCCAGGGTTTCCCATCTATGTGCCCCAGAAGCTGCCAGCGCCCAACTGCAAGGCCCGCCGGAACCGTGATTCCCTCACACGGCCAACCGACGGGCCTTGCTCTGCCTCTCGGTACATTAGGGGCATCTCATTAGAGGTAAACTGCACTGAATCGCAGGGCAGCGGTCGGGGGAGTCACCCGGCATGAAGTGGTGGGGGCATTGCTGGTGAACGAAGTTGTGGCGATAATTGCAGCCATTGTTGGTAGCAGTGGCCTAGCCAGCATTCTGGCTGGCGGCACACAGTTCCGGCGGACAACAAGACTGCATGCCCAGATCAAAGAATTAGACGCAGCCAAGAATCTCTTGCCCGATGAGACCCGTGAACGAGCAGCTCTGGAGGCGTCAACGGCGACTGTGGCGCTGGAATTGGCAGCCTATGTCCTAGTGAAAGCTGATACCCGGCGGCTCATTCTCCTCGGGTTAGTCGGTACGTCGTTTATCGGTGCAAATCTGATGGTGTTCGGATACTTGCCCGAGAACTCCGTAACCTCCCTGGTTCTGTTTCCGCTTCCAGTCCCTGCGGACGCAAACATGCCACTCATCATTACTGGGATCGTAGTCCTGATGTCTGGATACGTTGCCTTCTATGTCTACATCTACCTTCGAATAACAGCACGACGCCGGGCGAAGCTTATTCGCAGGCTCCTGAGGGAACCCGCAGCGATAAGCTCCGTGCAAGTGCTCAGGGTCTCGCGAGAGATGTCTGATCCTGCAGTCGATAGCCGAAGAGAACAGGCAAGCGAAACATCCGTCGCCGCTCTGCCTGCTGAATCGGCCGGTGTGGCCCCTGAAGCTACACCGGTTGCTTGACCCGTGGGGGACGGGTCGCCCGATGCGCAGGAACAAAACAGGGGGTTGGGGAGTTTACAATTGAGTAAAGTGACACGTAGGATCATCGCAACAGGAGAGTACGGGCAGGTCGCCTGTGCAGTTGATGCCTCCCTGGAGTCCCCTGCTGATGTGTTCCTGGACGAGTTGAAAACTGGATACTGGGACGATCCTGAGGTTGATGTCCTCCCCGACGAGCGACAAGTCAAAGAGTATTACCGGTTTGTTGCGCTTTGTAAGAAGCTTGCCAAGGGAGAAGACCTCGAGGATTTCCTGTCTTACAACCGCTTGAATGACGGGATTTGGGAGCTTAAGGTCGGCATCATGCGGCTTGCCTTCTACGATACAAATGGCAAGGGCGGGTGGACTCCGAAACTTGGCGACCGGCATGAAGAGTTTGATGGGAACGTAAAGTGGCTCATCCCTATGAATTTTGATTTTTACTTACGCTTGGCTAACAGTTTTCCTAAGACTGGGGCAAAGACGCCACCCGAAGAAATACTGCGAGCACTGCAAATAAGGAAAGAGGATGTGAATCATGACCAAGACTTATAAGTCCGAGGTCGAGATTGCTGAATCGACTGTTGAAGGACGAGTGGAGATGGCAGCCGCGGAAGCGTCTCTCGACACTGTTGGCCTGCTAAATAGAGTCTTGCGGGCCTCTGGTCTAAGCCAGCGAGAAATTGCCGAGGCGCTTGGTGTTGGAGAAAGCCGGGTTTCCCAGGTACTGACTGGCGATGGAAATCTGAAAATTACCACCTTGGCGCGGTATCTTCGCGCGGCCGGTTACGCCTTGAAGCTAGAAGCCGTTCCAGTCGATGCTGCGGCTAAGGAACTCCCAAGGCCACGCTCTAGAAGCCGTCGAGACGCCGACGTACTCAAGGCCATGACGGCAGATTTGGTCAAGTGCTGGGAAAGCCCCGTTCTAGGCTCACTGGGAGTCGGCAAGGCATATACCTTCCTTGTGAACGAGGGTACCGGCCACGAAATCGTCAGCGGCCAGCGGGCGAGCATTGACCCCGAGAAGTTCCACTGGGGATAGCTGACTGGGTCCTATCCAGGACCTTTAAGCCCACTGCTGACTTGCGTGAGCAGATACCTGTTATGTGGAGCAAATTACTAACAGCAGAAGCGAAATCGGACAGGAAATATGTCGACCACTAATTCGCAGGAATCCGTTATTGAGGTTCAGGCGGTCGTCCTCGAAAGCATCAATTTCGATAGAGGTTTTGCATTTGAGGTGGGGCAGGGTCAGGAGGCCCGAGCCTCTCTTGGAATGCACCTGGAGGCGCCTGAAGAGGGCCAGATGTATCGCAGCACGAAATGCAACGTGGATTTGAAAGACGCTGCTGAGAATATAATCGTTCAGATTCAGACGATTTTCAGGACTGAATTTGATGTTCAGGGTCCCACGACCCCCGCGGTGATTGACCCCTATTTGTCTTCACTGGCAATGAGAGTCACATACCCATACCATCGTCAGTTGATAGCCTCGCTGACCACGCAGAGCGGATTGCCAGGCGTGACAATTCCTCTCATTTCCGACGATCAGTTGGAAGCGATCTCCAAGGAATCCACGGGGTCCACAGAAGCGGTCGTCAGCAGCGACTGAGGCCCTCGCCGCCTCACACAACTCGCGGTATCAGCAAGGGTCACCTCAGTTCGAGGTGGCCCTTGCTGGCCCCAGCGCGACGCGCGTCTTCCAGTTAGTTCCTAGCGCGGCGTCACGGGCTCGAGGCGCTGGGGAGACAGCTTAGGCCGGTCATCAAAAAGGGACCGAAGGATGAACTCTGGTTCTGGATGCCTAGCGCTCTGAGGATCGCCGCTAAGATCACCGCGCATTGCACGAACAAGCTCTGCGAACCGTGCCATGACCTTCTCTTTGTCCTCGCCCAGCACTCCGCCGCGCCGGATCGTAGGCTGGATCTCCTCTCGCCACCGGGCCATGGCTTCAACTGTTTCCGGCGCTGCCCAAAGTGCGACAAGAGCCCTCTGTTTAGCTTCTTCCTTCATGTCTGGTTCCTCCCCGGGGAGAAAAGATTTGACTATGTTTTCAAGAATCGTGCCGTAAACCTCCTCGCGGTGCCGATACTGGCCTGCAACCGCATCTCGCTCCCGTTGCTCAGACCACGTAACCACGCTCTTGGCCGTAACCATTCCCGCTATGCCAGCGACGAGGACAGCTGCGCCTGGTGCCACCAAGGCAGCGCCCCAGCCCGTCGTCCAAGTCATGATGAGCCCCAGGGAGAGGACAGCAGTACCGGTCACGACACCATAAACGCACAACTTGGCGGCAACCCCTAACCGTGCCCCGTCTCGCTCAGCCTCGGACAGATGCTGTGTTTTCTTTCGTGCCAATGGCTTTTTCTTTCATTTCGCGGTCAAAACAGACTCATTCGAACATATCGGTAGTGTCTTAGCATATTTTGCTAGTGCTTTCGTCGTCCCAACAGTCGCATCCTGCATCGACCTCGTGGTGCACTGCGCCCGCCACGCCAGCGGACGCCGGGAGGTGACCGAGATCCTGTCCCTGGGCCGGCG
Source organism: Arthrobacter sp. H16F315 (assembly GCF_024124825.1). GTDB lineage: Bacteria > Actinomycetota > Actinomycetes > Actinomycetales > Micrococcaceae > Arthrobacter. The sequence continues at coordinate 2,027,694 of NZ_JAMXSS010000002.1, forward strand.
CGTGGAAAACGGCATCATCGAGTCCTCCATGGTCTTCGCCCTCGCTGACGGCCAATTGCAGCCCCGCGCCAACTCCACGCCGGCAGCCGAGAAGTTTGCCCGTGCGGGGTACGACGTCGCGGCCCTGCTGGAGCCGCGCTGATGGCTGCACTGCTCGGCATGGTGGCGGGCGCCGGATTCCTGCTGATCTGGTGGTCCGCTTGGGAACAACCCAAGCGGACCAGCCCCGCACGGCGCAGCAGCCGGTTGGAGGATCTTCTGCGCGCCGCCGGAATCGAGAAGGTCAGTGGCTCGGGCCTGGCGGCGACGTGCCTGGGTGTCGGTGCGTTCACGATGTTTGTTTTCTTCGCGGTGACCCGGTCATGGCCCATCGCGGGCTGTTTTGGCCTTTTTTGGTGGCTGGCTGCCGATGGCCATCGTTTCGTGGCGCGCACGGAAGCGGACCGCCGTGCTGCGACAGTTGTGGCCCGACGTCGTTGACCACCTCCGCTCGGCGATTAGGGCCGGTCTGTCGTTGCCGGAGGCCCTGATCCAGCTGGGCGAAAAGGGGCCCGAAGAGCTCCGGCAGGTGTTCCGTGACTTTGGCTCCGACTACCGTGCCGGCGGGCAGCTCGGCCCCTCCCTGACCCGGCTGAAGGACCGCCTGGCGGACCCCGTCGCCGATCGGATTGTCGAAGCGCTCCGTTTGACGAAGGAGGTGGGGGGCTCCGATCTGGGTCGGCTGTTGGGAACCCTGGCGGAATTCCTCCGGGAGAATGCACGCACCAGAAGCGAACTGGAGGCCAGACAGTCCTGGACCGTCAACGCAGCACGGCTTGCGGTCGCCGCCCCCTGGCTAGTCCTGGTGCTGATGGCCAGCCGCCCCGAAGCGGTAGCTGCCTACAACACTGCCCTCGGTGCCGCTGTCCTGCTTGGCGGACTGGCAGCTTCCCTGATCTCCTATGCCACCATGCTCCGCATCGGTGCCCTCCCTGCAGACGAGCGGGTCCTTCGATGACCGGCCTGATGGCGGCCTCTGTTGTCTGCGGAGTTGTCCTGGGCATTGGCCTCTGGCTGTTGCTTGTCCGGCTGCCGTTAATGCGGGCGACAACGTTCGTGGAACGCATTAGCCCGCAGCTGAAGTCCCACAATCTGGAATCCCGGCTGCTGCGCACGGCGCCGGGGAACATCACACCGTTCGGGCCGCTGGAAAGAATTCTGCGCCCGGTCATCGGCGACGCCGTGAGGTCGCTGGGGCGGTTGAATCCGGTTTCCTTGACCTTGAACCGCCGTCTGTCCAGGGCAGGGAGTGCCGCGTCGCCAGCCGATTTCCGGGCAGAACAACTTCTCTGGGGAGCCGGCGGCTTTGCGGCCGCAGTCGGCGCGGTCGTGCTGTTCGGTGCGGCCGGGCGTTTCAGCCCGCTGGTCGCCGTTGTGCTGGTCCTTGGCAGCGCCGCCGGAGGGTTTCTGGTGCGGGACTATCTGCTCGGCGTCCGGATCAAAAAGCGCGAAGCGCGGATGATGGCGGAGTTCCCCAGCATCGCCGAACTGATGGCGCTGGCTGTCAGCGCCGGCGAGAGTGCCACAGGGGCCCTGGACAGAGTGTGCCGCAGCGCCCGAGGCGAGCTCTCCCAAGAATTCGCGCTGGTCCTCGCGGAGACCCGGGCGGGAAAGCCGCTCGTGGACGCCCTGCAGGAGTTCTCCGCTCGGACCGAACTTGGCCCTCTTCTCCGTTTTGTGGACGGGCTGATCGTGGCGGTCGAACGGGGAACCCCCTGGCTGAAGTACTGCGGGCCCAGGCGCAGGACGTCCGGGATACCGCCAAGCGCGAGCTCATGGAGTCGGCCGGAAAGAAGGAAATCGGAATGATGGTGCCGGTCGTGTTTGGCGTCTTGCCGCTGACGGTCGTATTCGCCGTGTTTCCCGGACTCGCCGCCATCAGCATGGGCCTCTAACCGCAGCAAAGGAAAACACCGAATCAACCGAACTTGCGACCCAAGGAGTGAACGTGAAAAAGATCCGCAACCAGATGACACTGTTGCTTTGCACCATCAGCATGCTGCCCGTACCGGCCAGACATTCCACGGCACAGGATGCCGGAGGGCATCCTGAACGGCGCAGCGATCCGAGCGAACGAGGCGACGTGCCGGGCTGGGTGATGATTACCCTCGTATGAGTGACCGTCCTATCACCTCACGGCAATCACCGAGTGACGTGAGTTGCTATTGTTGACCGAAATTCGTTCTAGTCGTCAACGGGGGTCTGTATTGAAGGTTTTTCTAAGTTGGTCCGGAGAAAAGACAAAGAGCCATGCCGTAGCTAAGGCTCTTGATGACTGGCTGCCCACGGTACTCAACGCTGTCGAGCCGTGGGTAAGTTCGCGAGGCCTGGTCGCGGGTCTCCAATGGAACCAGCAGTTGGATAAGGAACTTGACGACACGACCTTCGGCATCATCGTCGTAACGCCGTGGAACCAGCATTCGCAGTGGCTAAATTTTGAAGCTGGCGCATTGTCGAAGCGTGTGGGAGGGGCGGAGGCCCGCGTTGCGCCGCTGCTGGTCGACTTCCCGAATGTTGCCAAGCTTACTGGGCCGCTGTCGAGCTATCAGGTTGTTCTACCCACCAATGCTGGCATCCACTCGTTGGTTGTTTCTATCAATGAAGCCCTCGGCGACGCGGCAAGGAAATTCGATGCATTGGAGCGAGCGTTCGACGTCTGCTGGCCGTCGCTCGAAGCCAAACTAAAAAAGATCGACGTGGACTTTCCCAGCGAGGCGGACCCAGCCACTGCTCCCTCACCATTGCCCGCTGCTGCTGACGGCGACGATATGCTCAGTGAAATCCTCACGGCTGTGCGAGGTCTAGCGCGTTCAGATGCTCGTCTTAGGAGTGAAATACGCCAGAACGCAGCTAACCGGCCGGATCCGGACCGGGTCCCCAGAACCCATGGAGTTGTCGTGGACCGGCCCCTTGGGGCCCTAACGAAGCGGATCGCCCACGAAATAACGACTATGGGTCACAGGGTCGAAGCGATTCGTCGAGGTCCCAACGGGCAGGTCACCGTGAAGTTGTCGCAGAGGCTGTCCGACGAACAGCAGAAGGAAGTGGTCGATGGTCTCGACTGGGAGAGGTTGCATATTAACTCCCTTTACTTCGACGAAGACGACCTAGGGGACGAGTCGTCCGCATAGAAGCGTCGCCGCTGATATTAGAAGTGGTGATAACTGAGCCTAGTCACACTGATGTCCGCCATCCTCGTCGCCGCCCTCGTCGGCCCGGCCTTGGAGGCACTGTTCAACCAGGCCATGGACAAGGTAGGGCAGTAACACGTGCCCCTGCCCCGAGGCGGCTGGGGCAGGACTGACGAACGTGGCTCGGCAGTGGTGGACTTTGTGCTTGTGGGTGGACTGCTGACGCTGTTCTTCCTCGCCATCATCCAGCTCACCCTTGTAATCCACGTCCGGAATACCCTGGTCGACGCCGCGGCCTCGGGCGCCAGATACGGTACCCTCGCGGACCGCGGTTCCGCGGATGCCCGGGACAGGACAGTCCAGCTGATCGGAGTCGCCCTCAACCAGGATTTTGCCACCGACGTCACTACCAGCGAGTCCACGTACCAGGGTATCCGGACCCTGGAAGTCACTGTGCGCGCGCCCTTGCCCGTGATCGGGCTGATCGGTCCCCGCGCAGCGCTGGAGGTGAAAGGGCATGCTGCCATTCAGCCCTGAGCGTCCACCGCACTGGCGTCCACCGCACTGCCAATCACCGCGCTGCCAGTTTCGGCACAGGCTGTCGGCGGTCGAGTGCCGCGCAGTCAATGCCGGCCTCCCGCAGAACGCAGAACAGGGAAGCGCTGTCGTCGAATTTACGTTCCTGTCGCTGTTGCTGATGGTGCCGCTGGTTTACTTCATCATCACCATGGGAGCGCTCCAAAGCGGCCCATTTGCGGTCGTCGGTGCCGCGGACCAGGCCGCCAAGGTTTTCGTTGCCCAGCCCGACGGTGCTGCCGCCCGGGCAGCCGCAGAGCAGGCCGTGCTGCTGGCGCTCGCAGACCACGGGCACCCCGCGGTGGATGCCCGGTTCGAGGCCACATGCGCCCCGGCCGACTGTATGGCCGCGGGCACGGCCGTGACGGTCACCGTCCACCTCACCCTACCGCTGCCTTTTGTCCCGTTCAGCGACGTGCTGAACCTGAACGCCGGTCAGCTCAGCGCCTCCGCCACGCAGCTGGTGGGCCGCTTCCGATGAGCGGCTCCGGGGCACCGCAACTACTCTCCGGCCCGCGCCGCGACGACGGTCAATTGATGGTGCTGATCATCGGGTACGTGCTGCTCGCCCTGCTTCTTTCGACAGTTGTCATCGCCGCCTCCAGTGTCTATATCGAGCACAAAAAGCTCCTGTCGATGGCCGACGGCGCCTCGGTAGCCGCCGCAGACAGCTTTACACTCGGACAGCTCGAAGCGAGTTCGACGGCGCGCTCCCGGCTTTCACGCTAGAGCCCCGGCGCTGCCAGGCAGCCCAGTCCGGGCGGCCTGCGGGGATAGCGTAGGGTTAAAAAACCATGGCAAACATTGATTTTCCCGCAGAAATCCGCGCCCTCCGAGCCACCTACGCCTCGATCGAGAACGTTTCGAATGTTGAGGGGCTGAAGGAGGACATCGCCGAACTCAGCGAACGGGCCGGCGAACCCAATCTGTGGGACGACCCCGCGGCCGCGCAGGTGATTACCTCGCGGCTCTCGCACCGGCAGTCCGAACTGGCACGCCTTGACTCGCTGGCCTCCCGGATAGACGATCTTGAGGTCCTGGTGGAGCTGGGCCAGGACGAGGATGACGCCGCCTCCATGGGTGAAGCGGCGACGGAACTCGAGTCCGTGCGCAAGGCACTGACGGAACTCGAAGTGGTTACCCTGCTTTCCGGCGAGTTCGACATCCGCGAAGCCGTCGTCACGATCCGAGCCGGCGCCGGGGGAGTGGACGCGGCAGACTTCGCCGAAATGCTGCTGCGGATGTACCTGCGCTGGGCCGAACGCCACGGCTACCCGACCACCATCATGGACACCTCCTACGCCGAAGAAGCAGGGCTCAAGTCCGCCACCTTCGAGGTCAAGGCCCCCTACGCGTACGGCACGCTCAGCGTCGAAGCCGGCACCCACCGCCTGGTGCGGATCAGTCCCTTCGACAACCAGGGCCGCCGGCAGACCTCCTTCGCCGCCGTCGAAGTCATCCCGCTGATCGAGCAGACGGACTCCATCGACATCCCGGACAATGAGATCCGCGTCGATGTCTTCCGTTCCTCCGGCCCCGGCGGCCAGTCGGTCAACACCACGGACTCCGCCGTGCGCCTCACCCACATCCCCACCGGCACCGTCGTGTCGATGCAGAACGAGAAGTCGCAGCTGCAAAACCGTGCGGCCGCTCTGCGAGTGCTGCAGTCCAGGCTCCTGCTGCTGAAGAAGCAGCAGGAGGACGCGGAGAAGAAGGCATTCGCCGGCGATGTAAAAGCCTCCTGGGGCGACCAGATGCGCTCCTACGTCCTGAACCCGTACCAGATGGTCAAGGACCTCCGCACCGAGCACGAAGTCGGCAACACCTCGGCCGTGTTCGACGGCGAGATCGACGATTTTATTGATGCCGGCATCCGCTGGCGGACCGACAACCGCAACGCCGACAAATAGCCGCACACACGCCCGTCTTCCGCGGCACACGCGTCCCGGCCGCCTAATCCTGCGACACGCCCCGGCACTCGGGCCGATCCGCCGGGGCGCGTGCGTATAGTCGAGAAGCCGGAGCTCTACTTCCCCCACTAGAAAGCCCGCGCGCCGGCAGCAGAACCGGGACGTACCTGTCCATGTCCTGCAGGGTATTTAGGGCCATGATCCGTTTCGAAAATGTCACCAAGGTCTACGACCAGAAGGCGCGCCCCGCCCTGGATTCCATCAACCTTGAGATCGACCGTGGCGAATTCGCCTTCCTCGTCGGGGCCTCCGGTTCCGGAAAATCGACGTTCCTGCGCCTTGTCCTCAAAGAGGACCGTGCCTCCTCCGGTGCCGTCTACGTGGCCGGCCAGAACGTTGCCAACATCTCCAGCTGGCGGGTGCCCAGGCTCCGCCGCGGCATCGGCGTCGTCTTCCAGGACTTCCGCCTGTTGCCCCAAAAGACGGTCTTCGCCAACGTCGCCTTCGCGATGCAGGTCATTGGCAAGGGCCGCAGCGTCATCCGGGACACCGTTCCCGAGGTCCTCAAGACCGTCGGGCTCGAAGGCAAGGAAAACCGCCTTCCACACGAACTTTCCGGCGGTGAGCAGCAGCGCGTTGCGATCGCCCGCGCCGTCGTCAACCGCCCCGGCATCCTGCTCGCCGATGAGCCGACCGGCAACCTGGACCCCACTACCTCGATGGGCATCATGGGGGTGCTGGACAAGATCAACCAGAACGGCACCACAGTGGTGATGGCAACGCACGATGACGACATCGTCAACGAGATGCGCAAACGCGTCGTCGAGCTCAAGAACGGCGTTGTCATCCGCGATGAGGCCAAGGCCCTCTACACCTCCATGATCCCGGTCGTGGGACAGTCGCGCCGCCTGCGCGACGCCAGCGGGCGGGACCCGCAAGGGGAGGGCCAGCTGTGAGGCTCCAATTCGTCCTCGCCGAGATCGGCAGCGGCCTGCGCCGCAACCTCTCCATGGTGGTCTCCGTTATCCTGGTGACCTTCGTGTCCCTGACTTTCGTCGGCGCCGCCGGCATGCTGCAGCTGCAGATCAACCAAATGAAGGGCTACTGGTACGACAAGGTCCAGGTCGCCATCTTCCTGTGCAGTGACGGTTCGACGGCGGCCAGCTGCGCCAGCGGGCCCGCCACCCCCGAACAGCAGGCCAACCTGGGCAAGCTGCTGGAATCGCCGGCCGTTGCCCAGTACGTCAACGACTTCCAGTTCGAGTCCAAGGACGACGCGTACAGGCACTTCAAGGAACAGTTTTCCAATTCCCCGATCGTTGACTCGGTGACGCCGGACCAGCTCCCGGCCTCCTTCCGGATCAATATGAAGGACCCGGAAAAGTACCAGATCATCAGCGAGACCTTCTCATCGCAATCCGGCGTGGAAACCGTGATCGACCAGCGCCAGCTTCTGGAACGGCTCTTCTCGGTCATGAACGCCGCCTCCCTCGTGGCCGTCAGCGTCGCCGGCGTGATGATCATCTGCGCCATTTTGCTGATCGCCACCACGATCAGGCTCTCCGCCTTCAGCAGGCGACGGGAAACCGGGATCATGCGCTTGGTCGGGGCATCAAAAATGGTGATCCAGTTGCCGTTTATCCTGGAGGGCGTGATAGCCGCAGTGATTGGCGCGGCGCTGGCCTCGGGAACACTGTGGGCCGTGGCGCACTTCTTCCTGGGCGGATACCTGTCCAAGCAGTATCCGGACACCGCGTTTATCTCCGCGGGCCAAACCCTGGTGCTCGCACCGGCCCTCATTGGCCTGGGCGTGCTGCTGGCAGGCGTATCATCGCTCCTAACCCTTCGTCGATACCTGAAGGTTTAGCGTGCGCAACGAAAAAAGGGAACCCCATGACATCGATGCACCGAACCGGCCCGCAGCCGGTTCCCCTCCGGCGCGCCGTGGCCGGCCGCCGCAGCCGCATCGTCAGCGCCGCGCTCGCGCTGGTTTTGGTGGCGGCCATGGGAGCTTCTGCACCGGTGGCCGTCGCGGACTCCCTCGAAGACCAGCAGGCAACCCTCCGGGAGGAAGCGGCGAAGGTTCAGCACTCCCTGGAGTTTGTTGACTCCAAGATCGCCCAGGCGGCCTCGGACCTCGTCCTTTACCAGGGCCAGCTCCCTGGTGCCCAGCAGGCCCTGCTCGACGCCCAGGGCCGCGTGGCAACTGCGGTCAAGGAAGCCGAGGCCCTCGCAGCCCGGGTGGATCTTGCGCAGCAAAACAAAGCCAAGATCACCCAGCAGCTGGAGACGGACAAGCAGAAGATCACCGACACGAAGAAGCTGATCGGGCAGATCGCCACCCAGGCGTACAAGTCCGGCGGTGTGCCGTCCAACCTTTCGCTGTTTTTCGGCCCGAACAACGGCGGCAGCCTCACGGACACCATCGACCTGGCCGACCAGGCGATGCGCAGCCAAAACGCCGCCATGGACAAGCTGACCCAACAGAACGCTACGAACATCAACTCCCAGGCCAGGCTCGAAGCGGTGGAAGCCGAAATCAAGGACCTCAAAGCCAAAGCTGATGCTGCGCTGGCCCGCGAACAGGCAGCCCGTGGCGAGGCCGAGGCCAAAAAGGCCCAGGTGGACCAGCTCATCGCCGACACCACCCGGATCGACGCCGAACTTCAGGCCGCCAAACCCGGAATCCAGACCCAACTCGCCCAGGTCAAGGCCCAGCAGGACGCCGTCGCCGCGGACATCGCCGAACGCGACCGCAAACTGCGCGAGGCCTACGAAGCCGAACAGCGCCGGATCGCCGAGGCAGCCGCCGCGGCTGCCGTTGCCCAGGGCCAGGCCAAACCGCCCTACGTCCCCGCCCCGCCGGGATCACCGTCGGCTTTCGGCCTGCAGCATCCCCTCAACGGCGTCCCGATCACCTCAGGCTTTGGCTGGCGCTCGACACCTCCCGGGACCATCGACTTTTACGGTCAGGGCGGCTATATGCACACCGGAATCGACTTCGGCGCCGCCTGCGGCACACCGGTCTTTGCCGCGGCTGCAGGAACGGTATTTTCCGCCGGCTGGGCCAATGACGGCGGTGGCAACAACGTGAAGATCTCCCACGGTGTGATCCAAGGCAACTCGCTGACCACCATCTACTACCACAACACCTCAGTTGTCGTCTCCCCGGGCCAGCAGGTCAGCCGGGGCCAGCTGATTGCTTACTCGGGAACCACCGGCAACTCCACCGGCTGCCACTCGCACTTCGAGACCTGGCTTAACGGCCGGGCCGTGGATCCGATGAACCTGCTCTGATCCGCCCGGAGCGGAAGCCTTGCCGGTGCGCTGCTGCTCTGCCGTAAACTGGCATAAGCCTGCGCCGTTCCGGCGTACGGCACACACCGTCGATTCAAGGAGTTCTACCGTGCCGAAAGAAAGTGGCCGTAAGGTAGTGGCCACCAACCGCAAGGCCCGGCACGACTACCACATCCTCGACACCTATGAGGCGGGAATCGCACTGATGGGGACGGAAGTGAAGTCCCTTCGGGAGGGCCACGCCTCCATGGTCGACGGCTTCTGCACCTTCTACAACGACGAGCTGTGGATGGAGAGCATCCACATCCCCGAATACCACCAGGGGAGTTGGACCAACCACGCCGCACGCCGCCGTCGGAAGCTGCTGCTGCACCGGGACGAACTCACCAAGATCTCGCACAAGATCCGCGAATCCGGTTTCACGATCGTCCCACTCCAGCTGTACTTCGTGGATGGGCGGGCCAAGGTGGAGATCGGCGTCGCCCGCGGTAAGAAGGAATACGACAAGCGTCATACCCTGCGCGAGCAGCAGGACAAGCGTGAGGCCCTGCGGGTGATGCGCGAACGGAACCGGCGGTAACCGTGGCCGTCCCCGGCCCGGTGGAATGAATCTGGGATGCCGTGCGTTATGCTTGGTAGTCAGGCAGCCAATGGTGCGGTACCGGTTCAGCAGCACGGAAACGGTGCGGCAACATAGCAGCTTGGTTTGATAAAAAAATACGGGGATGATCGGTTTCGACGATGTTAGTCGCGACAGGTGAAGCGGGCCGAGGATGCAGAATTATCTCGTAAACGCTGTCTGCAAACCAATAAGTGCCAATTCAAAACGCACTGACTTCGCTCTCGCTGCCTAAGCAGTAAGACAGTCCGTCAGCCCGAGGTTGCTATTGCCCCGGATCCTGGCGTCATTTAGATAGCCACTGCTGTTTACCCCCGTCATCGGGGTGAACGGGACTCTTTGATGACTGGGCCCGGATCAGCCAGCTGTTTGTAGCGTGGCTGGGGCCGAGAAAATCCAACGCAAACTGCGCCCGGAGAAGCCCTGACAACACGACATCGGACGGGGGTTCAATTCCCCCCATCTCCACCATCGGAGCACCGGAAACGTTGCTCCACCCCGTAAAGTCCCACACAAAAGGCCGGAAGCTGACGCTTCCGGCCTTTTGCTTTGCCTTGCACGGCCCGGCTGGCGGGTTGCGCTCAGTGCTTCTTGATGTGCGATACCGGGTCCGCGTGCGTCTCCGCGACGTTTTTGGACTTCTTCTCGGCCCGTTTTTCCTTGATGGTCTTCACCGGCTTTTTGGCCATGCTCCGGTGCGGTGATTTGTCAGGCATGCGGGTGCTCCCTCACAGCGGGGGCCGGAATGGCCCCATGAGATAAAGCTACGCCTCCGGCACCGCGACGTCGACGATTCCAACGAACCGGCTGCCCACACCCTCATACTCGCTGCGGACCAAGCCGGCAGCGGCTGCGGGAAGCTCAAACGGGGCGTGGTGTTCGCAGCAGACGTAGGTGAAGTCCGGCCACCATTTCTTCGGCCGGGCCGCTTCAGAGAAGCCGCAGACGGCACAGGAAAGCTGGACCCAGACGGGGCGTTTACCGGTCCGGTTGGCCTTGGACTGGACCAGCCACTGCGGCGGGTTGTCAAGGAGTTCGCCGAGCTCGGCTTCGCTCAGCCGGGACGGGATGCCGTGACGGTGAGCCATTTCCAGCGGAATGTCGAGGACCTGGGCTGCTTCACGTCGGGTAACCATGCTTCAACGATACGGGATCGGATGCTCCGGCATCGCAGTCGGCAGCCCGGCGTTAGGCTCGTCACAGGGCAGTGAGGGAGAGCCCGAGCGCTGCTGCGGCGAGGCCGAGGATAAGGTTGGCGGCGACGTTGAGGGCGGCGGCGCGGTAGCGGCTTTCGCTCGCAAGCCGGACCGTGGCGGTGGTCCAGGAGCTGAAGGTCGTGAGGCCGCCGGCGAGTCCCGTCGCGAGCCCGGACTGCCACTCAGGCCCAAGTCCCCATTGTGCCGTGCCGCCCATGGCCGCGCCGATGATAAAGGAACCCGTCACGTTCACGGCGAGGGTGGTCCAGGGCCAGTGGGAATGACGGGCCGGGAAAGCGTTAGCAAACCAGGAGTCGACGGCGAAGCGCAGCAGGGCGCCGGCAACACCGAAGACTCCGACGAGCAGTGCCGTGATCATAATGCCCGGCCGGTCAGATCAGCCATTGCCTTTCCGGCCTTCCACCCGGCGGCCGCCGCACCGAGCCCCAGGACGAGTGAGAGGCCCAGATAAACCAGCCAGCTGGTTTGGAAGCCGGCGTTGAACTGCTGGTCCAGGGCGAACACCACCGCCGAAAACGTCGTGAAGGACCCCAGCAACCCGGGTCCGAGTCCGGCACGCAGCCAGAAGGCCGTCTTCGGCCGCGCGATCCAGACGGTGGTGAGGGCCGCGAGGACAAAACTGCCGAGGACGTTGATCGCCAAGGTGGTCCAAGGGATTGTCCCAGCGGATTCCGGGAAGACCAGGCCGGCCCCGTAGCGCAGCTCCGTTCCGATCAGGCCGCCGACGGCGACGGCCGTCCATGCATGCCAGCCCGGCGACCGGTCATGCGCCGCACCCGCCGTCCGGGGGTGCGCCTTCGCCGTGTGTTTCATACCCCGGCTCCGGTCAACTCGGCCCGCACTCAGGACCGCCCGAGGCTGCAGCCGGGATGGGCAACGTCACTGTGGACCCAGAGGGCGGAGGCGACTTCCTCGGCTAGATCCACTTCTTGCCCGGCCGCGCCCGAGCCGATGCGAACCACCAGGGCGCCGCCGAAGGGCTTGCGCCCCAGCACCTCGACGTCGGCGTCAAGGTCGATTTCCTCCGCGGAAAGGTAGCGCAGGAGCTCGGGGTTTTCGTCACTGATCCGGGTAATCCGGCCGGTGTGCCCATCGTCGAGCTCGCTCATCCGGTGCGCCACCGGCATCAGGACGGAGCCGTCGGCGGCCGGGATCGGATCCCCATGCGGATCCCGCCGCGGGTTCCCGAGCTTGGCTGCCATCCGCTCAATGAAGGTGTCCGAGACGGCGTGCTCGAGCAGCTCGGCTTCGTTGTGAACCTCGTCCCAGCGGTAGCCGAGTTCCCGGACCAGGAATGTTTCGATGAGCCGGTGCCGCCTGACCATGGACAACGCCAGCCGGACACCGTCGGCGGTGAGGGTGATCGCGCTGTACGGCTGGTGGTCCACGAGTCCCTGGTCCTTGAGCTTGCGGACCATTTCGGAGACCGAGGAGTTGGCGACGCCGAGGCGCTGTGCCAGCTGGGTGGAGGTGATCGGCTTGTCCTGCCACTCCGTAAAAGAGTAGATGACCTTGACATAGTCCTCGATCGAGGAAGAGGGCAGGCTGGTCTTCACAGCATCCAGCCTACCGTCAGCCCGCGCTGGCGAAGGTCAGCCACAGCAGTGCGAGGTTAAGCGCGACGACCAGGATAACGCTGACGACAGCTGCGATCCGAAGCGCCATTCCATCGGCGAACCGGCCCATCAGCGACTTGTTGCTGGTCAGGACAACCAGCGGTATCAGCACAAAAGGGATTCCGAAGCTCAGGACAACCTGGCTCAGGACCAGTCCCCAGGTAGGATCGAAGCCCACGCTCAGCAGCACCACCGCCGGTACCAGGGTGATGATGCGCCGCAGCATCAGGGGGACCCGGACCTTGAGCAGCCCCTCCATGATTGAGCCGCCGGCGTAGCAGCCAACGGACGTGGAAGCCAGTCCGGAGGCGAGCAGCCCGACGGCGAAGATGACGCCGATGACGGGTCCGAGGCTGCTGGTGATGGCGGCATGGGCTCCTTCGATGGTGTCTGTTCCTTCCGCACCGCCGAGGGTCGATGCGGCCAGCAGCAGCATCCCGATGTTCACAAGACCGGCGAAGGCCAGGGCGACGACCACGTCCCAGCGGGTCGCCTTGACCAGCCGGGCGAGGGCCGGGGCGGGAACATGGACGTGCGGGTCCGGACGATGCCGGTCCCTGGATAGTGCCGAGTGGACGTAGATGGCGTGCGGCATCACCGTGGCGCCGAGCATGCTCGCGGCCAGCAGCACAGTCTCGGGACCCTGGAAGCCCGGGATCAGCCCGGCTGCCACACCGGCAGGATCAGGCGGGCTGACAAAAAGGCCGGCCAGGAACCCGATGGTGATAATGCCGAGCAGGAAGATAATGATGAACTCAAATGGCCGCTGCTGGTTCCGGGCCTGCACGGCGAGGAGTCCCATGGAGACGGCGCCGACGATTACGGCGCCAAGTGGCAAAGGCAGTCCAAAGAGCAGGAAGAGCGCGATTGCCCCGCCCACCACTTCGGCAAGGTCCGTGGCAGCAGCCACGATCTCGGCCTGCACCCAAAACGCCCGGCGCCAGAGCGGCTTCAACCGCTCACCAAGAATCTCCGGCAGGCTTTTGCCGGTAACAAGCCCGAGTTTGGCGGACTGGTATTGCACCAGCACGGCCATGATGTTGGCGGCCACCAGGACCCAAACGAGCAAGTAGCCGTATTGCGCTCCGGCCGTGAGGTTGGCCGCCACGTTGCCGGGGTCCACGTAGGCGATCGCGGCAACAAATGCGGGCCCCAGCAGGCCGATCATGGCCCGGCGCCCGGCCGGCTTCGGCCGGGCGGCCGTCGCCGGTCCCGCGCCGTCGTGTCCTGTTACGTCCAGCACTGGGCTCCCCTGCTAGGTGCGTCGCCGTCGACGCGGCCGGCAACGGCGGGTGGATGCCTGCGCCGAAGTTTGCGAACGCCTACAAATAATTATTAGGCATACCGAAACCATAAGCCACGGTGGCTGTCCGCGGCAACGTCGACGGCACCAAAAGGACCTTTCCGGCAGGTGTCAGGACCGCACGGCCCGCCAGCTCTGTGTCAGGTAGGGGAGCGGGATCACTTCATCGCCCTGGTGACCCAAGTGCTCGTGCAGATACCAGTCGAGGTTGCCCAGCACCTTGGCGCGGGTCACCTGGCCGGCCGCCAGGTAGTAGCTTCGGGACTTCGCCAGCGCCAGGATGTCTGCGCCGCGCACCGGATCTTCCCACCGGGTGAGATGGCTCTCGAGTCCCGTAAATTCAGGTCCCAGCGGCGGTGTGAAGTGCGGTTTGTGCACGTCGCCGGCATGCATAATGCGCGAGAGCCGGTGCACCCAGGGAACAGACGTGTCCAGCTGGTTCCAGATCAGCCCCAGGGCACCGTGCGGGCGGAGGATCCTGGCGATTTCCGTGCTGGCCAGCAGCGGATCGCACCAGTGCCAGGCCTGGGCGACTGTCACCACGTCGAAAGCACAGTCGGGCAGCCCCGTCCGCTCCGCGGTACCCTCGACGGCGGTGACCCCGGGAAGTGCCCGGCGCAGCTGTTCCAGCATGTCCGCGGAGGGGTCCACTGCCACCGTGCGCAGGCCGCGCCCGACCAGCAGCGCCGTGAATTTCCCGGTTCCGGCGCCGAGGTCCGCGGCATCCGCTGCGCCGTCGGGGATCAGCCAGCCGGCCGATTCCTCGGGATACCCGGGCCGGACGCGGTCGTAGTGTTCCCCGCCGTCCTGAAAGCTGTGCCCCAGCTCCTGGCGCCGCCCCTGGGGCAGCTTGGGTCCGCCGCGTGCCACGTTTGATCTCCTTCGGCAGGTCCGGGTACGTACCTTGTGAATTTACCGCACCGGGCAGGGGCCGCGTTTGCAGGGGCCGTGTCTGCCGGCGCCGCCGGAGCCCGCGCCGGAGCCGGCGCCGTTAGTCCAGCGTGCAGGGCGCCGCCCCGGCCGTGCCGGGGGTGTTGGGGGCCCAGTGCGGGTAGCTGCGGGTGTCGTTGGACGGTACCCAGCGGCCTGCGTCCACCACGTAGTCCCAGCCGAGGCCGTTCCCGAGCAGCTGCCGGACTCCGGTGAGCAGCCGCTGGGCGTCATCAAGCCTGGAGCCCAAACCGAAGCTTGCCCGCAGCGACCCCGAGGGCAGGCCAAGCCGCCGGAGCAGCGGATGCGCGCAAAACCTGCCGTCGCGCAGCCCCATACCGTGCTCGGCGGACAGGTAGGCTGCCACCAGGCCCGCGTCGTAGCCTTCCACCGAGAAGTTGACGACGCCGATGGTGCCGGCGCCGGGAGGGGTTTGTGACCCGGTGCCCGCCCCCGGCCCTGCAGCCGCGTCGAAGGTACCGCTATCGGAGAAGATCTGGTGGACCGTCACACCGTCGATCCGGGCGAGGCCCTCCACCAGGAAGGACCGGATGGCGTTCTCGTGCGCGTACCACTGGTCCGGGTCCAGCCCGGCGATGATCTGCGCGGCCCGGGCCAGGGTGGCGGCGCCGAGCACGTTCGGGGATCCGCCCTCATGCCGGGCGGGTCCCGTGGTCCAGCTGACGGTATCGATCCGGGCGTCCTGGACGGCCCCGCCGCCCGCGAGGTGCGGGATGCCGGCGTCGAGCCAGTCGGGACGCCCGATCAGGACGCCGGCACCGAAGGGTGCGTAGAGCTTGTGCCCCGAGAAGGCGATGTAGTCGAGGTCGTCCGTGGAGACGTTGATCCGCCGGTGCGGGGCCAACTGGGCGGCGTCGACGACGATCCGGGCGCCGTAGTCGTGCGCCAGCGCTGCCAGGGCGCGGATTGGCAGGATCTCGCCGGTGACGTTGGAGGCCCCGGTCACGGCAAGCAGGCTGACGCCGCCGTGCGCGAGTTCCTTGCGGAGCAGCTCCAGGGTGGCCGCGAGGGTGGGGGCGGCAATGACGCTGCGGTGGGGTACCCGCTGCCAGGGCAGGAGGTTGGCGTGGTGTTCAATGTCGAGGTAGAGCACCTCGCCGCTATGCTCGCCGTCGACGACCGGCAGGCACCCGGCCAAAAGGTTCAGCGAATCGGTGGTGTTCCTGGTGAAGATCACCGCATCGTCCGGCCTGCCGCCAACGAAGTCGCGGACAATCCCGCGGGCATTCTCGTAAACCGAGGTGCTGATCTGGGAGGCATAGCCGGCGCCGCGGTGGACGCTGGCGTAGAACGGCAGGATCTCGTTGAGGTAGGCCGAGACCACGGACAGCGCCGGAGCCGAGGCACCGTAGTCCAGGTTGGCGTAGCGGACATGTCCGCCCTGGATCAGAGGCGCCTGGATCTCGGCGCCGGTCACCGCGGCCAGCGGCCGGCGGGCAACGGCGAACCGCGGATCGGGATGTGCCGGACCGGTCTCGGCCTGAACCTCGGCGCCGGCAGGAATGGTGGCAGTCGTCATGGGACCTCGCTCGAATAGGACCCCACGCACCGGGGATCCGCGCTTGCCGGGTCCGTTCCGGACCGGCCAGGTCGTCACCCGGGGCACCCCGCCGCGAATGGAGGGTTGCCGGCCAGCAAACCGGGGTTTAGCGCTGGCACTCGTGACCTGGTTCGAGCCTAGGCCATGCCGGCTTCCGTGGAAAAGGCAGGGCAGGATTGTGAAGTCCTTTGTGACGGGCCGGTGCCGAAGCTGCCGAACGGCGCCGGACGCGCTTACAGCAGGTCGTCCAGCCCGGGGTTCAGACGCTTGAGGACTTCGGAGTGCAGAATGGAGTTGGTCGCGAGGGCGTTGCCGCCGAAGGGGCCGTCTTCTCCTTCGAGGGAGGTAAAGCGGCCGCCGGCCTCGGTGACGATCGGAACCAGCGCGGCCATGTCGTAGAGGTTGAGTTCGGGTTCGCAGGCGATATCAACGGCACCTTCCGCCACCAGGCAGTAGGACCAGAAGTCGCCGTAGGCGCGGGTCCGCCAGACCTCCTCGGTGAGCCCCAGGAACTCGTCAAGGTTGCCGCGCTGCTTCCAACCACCCAGGCTGGAATAGGACAGCGAGGCGTCCGGGAGGCTCGCGACGTTGGAGACCTTCAGCCGGGTTGCGGCGGCCAGTGAACGGCCCATGTACGCACCGGCGCCTTTAGCCGCCCACCAGCGCTTTCCCAGCGCCGGGGCACTGACAACGCCGACTACCGGCTCGCCCTCATCGACGAGGGCGATCAGCGTCGCCCAGACCGGGACGCCGCGGACGAAGTTTTTGGTCCCGTCGATCGGGTCGATGATCCAGCGGCGGGAGCCGTGGCCGGAACTGCCGAACTCCTCCCCGAGCACGGCGTCGCGGGGCCGGGAACGCGACAGCTGGCCACGGATGGCCTCCTCGGCGGATTTATCGGCGTCAGTGACCGGCGTCAGGTCCGGCTTCGTCTCGATCCGAAGGTCGAGCGCCTTGAAGCGGCTCATGGTCTGGGCATCTACGGAATCTGCCAGGACATGGGCAAGGCGCAGGTCGTCGTTGTAGCTCGAAGCGGGTTGACTCATGCTTCCAAACTACCGTCAAAGCGGGCAGGGAAGCGGTAGGCGCCGCGGCCTGCTAGGAGACGGTGCCCAGTTCCTTAACGTCCTGGGCTTCCAACCGCGGGTCTGTCCCGAGCAGGCGGCGCAGTGAGGCGAGCCTGGCCGGACCGGATTCTCCCGCCTGGCCGGAGGCCACCCAGGCGTCCACGCCGCAGTTGACGGCGCCGGAATCGTGCTTGCAGCCCCGTTCGCAGTCGTCGGTGCCGGGCTCGAGGTCGGGGAAGGACCGCAGGATCCGGTCCGGGTCCACATGGGCCAGCCCGAAGGAGCGGATGCCCGGGGTGTCGATGATCCAGCTCCCCGCCGGCGCATCGTTGACTTTGAGGGCCAGCGCGGAGGATGAGGTGTGGCGGCCGCGCCCGGTCACGGCGTTGACGCCGCCGGTGGCGCGTTCGGCGCCGGTCAGGGCGTTAACCATGGTGGACTTGCCGACGCCGGAATGGCCCAGCATCACGGTGACCTTCCCGTCGAGGTAGGCGCGCAGCTGTGCGACGGCGTCCTTGTCCAGCCGGGCGGAGAGCCCGTCATCGGAGCGGGCATCGATGCCCGAGGCGGCGGAGTCCGCCGTTTTGGAAATAATCACCGGAAAAGCAAGGTGCTGGTAGTTGGCGAGGAGCTCGGCAGGATCCTTGACGTCGGCCTTGGTGACAAGCAGCAGCGGGTCGATCCCGGCGTCGTACGCTGCCACCAGGGCGCGGTCGATAAACCCGGTCCGCGGCTCGGGATTGGCGGCCGCCACCACGATTACCAACTGGTCGGCGTTGGCGACGACGGCCCGCTCGATCGGGTCCGTGTCGTCGGCGCTGCGCCGCAGCAGGGTCCTGCGGTCCTGGATCCTGACCAGCCGGGCCAGGGTGTCGGGCTCGCCGCTGACGTCGCCGACCAACGAAACGAAGTCGCCGGCCACTACCGGGTTGCGGCGCAGTTCGCGGGCGCGGGCGGCGATGATCTTCCGTTCTGCCCCCGTGCCTTCGGCGACGACGGCGGTGTAGCGTCCGCGGTCAACGGTAATGATCCGCCCGGTCACGGCGTCGTCGTGGCTGGGCCGGTCCTTGGTGCGGGGCCGGGTGCCTTTTTTGTTGGGACGGATCCGGGCGTCGGATTCGTCCCAGGAATCAGTGCTGCGTGCCACCGGAGGCGTCCTTGTCTGCCGGGGAGGCCCCTGCGGGAGGCGTGGTTCCTGCGCTAAGGCCAAGCATGGCCTCCCACAGTTGCGGGAAGTCGGGCATGGTCTTCGCCGTGGTCCCAATATCCTCGACAACGACACCCGTTACGGCCAGGCCGAGGATGGCGCCGGCCGTGGCCATCCGGTGGTCGGCGTAGCTGCGGACGACGCCGCCGTGCAGCGGGGCGGGCCGGATGATGAGGCCGTCAGAGGTCTCCTCCGCGTCCCCGCCGAGCCGGTTGATCTCCGCCACGAGGGCGGCCAGCCGGTCCGTTTCGTGCCCGCGGAGGTGGGCGATGCCACTGAGCCGCGAGGGACCGCTGGCGAGCGCGCAGAGTGCGGCGACAGTGGGGGCAAGTTCGCTGGTCTCGTCAAAGTTCCCGCCGGTGAGCTCCGGGCCGCCGGTGACGGTCAGGGTACCGTCGGTGAGCGACACTGTGGCCCCCATCTCCGCGAGCACGCTGCGCCACATATCGCCGACCTGCGTCGTCGGGGCCGGCCAGTTCGGGATGCGGACGGTGCCTCGGGTGGCCAGGGCCGCCGCCAGGAACGGACCTGCGTTGGAAAGGTCCTGTTCGATCCTGACGTCAAAGGCCCGGATGGGTCCGGGCGAGACAACCCAGTGGTTCGGGCGGGAATCGTCCACGGCTACCCCGGCTCCGCGCAGCACGGCGACGGTCATGGTGATGTGGTCAAGGCTGGGAACGGGCTTGCCTGGGTGTTCGTGGCTCTGGTGTTCGAGGTGCAGTCCGTCCACAAACCGGGACCCGGCCAGGAGCAGTGCGGACACAAACTGCGAGGACGCGCTGGCGTCAATAACGAGGTGGCCGCCGCGCACGGCGGCCGCGCCGTCGACGGTGAACGGCAGCGAGGATGCCGGGCCTCCGTCGGGCGCGCTGACCCTGACGCCCAGCCCGGTGAGAGCTTCGATGATGGGGCCCATTGGGCGCTCGCGCGCGTGCGGATCTCCGTCGAACAGCGTCAGCCCCGGGCGCAGGGCCGCGAGGGGCGGCACAAACCGCATGACCGTCCCCGCCAGCCCGCAGTCCACCACCCCCGGCCCCCGGCTGCCGCCTGGCTGATGGGCGTGATGGCCAGGTCCGGACCGAAATCGCCGTCGCCGGGCACTTCCGTGATCACCGCCCCGAGTTGCCGCAGCGCCTCGATCATCAGGGCGGAGTCCCGGGAGTGCAGCGGAGCCCGGAGCCGTGAGGGCCCGTCCGCGAGGGCGGCCAGCACGAGGTAGCGGTTGGTGAGGGACTTGGATCCCGGAACGGTGACTGTTGCGTCCACCGGGTGCCCGGCGAAGGGCGCCGGCCAGAGGGCGGCAGCGTTCGCCGGCAGGGGGTGTGCGGCTGCTGTGGGGGTGGTGCCGGTCATTGCTGCTTTAGGCTCCGACGGTGTGGTCTACGGCTTTGCGTACGGCCTTGTCGGCTTTTTTCATCTGTTTGCCGGTGCTCTTCCTGACATCGGCGGCAAGGTGCTCAGCCCGCCACGCCAGGCTGGGACGGCCGTCCGTGTCGACTGCGGCCAGCAGGACGCCGCCGGTCAGTGAGACGTTCTTGAGCAGCTGCTTGCGGCGGGCATTGCGGCCCTCAGTGGAGGTGATGTCCGCGCTGCGCCATTCGACGTAGCTGTTGAGCGCCGAGATGACAGCCAGGATGCTTGCGGCCAGACGTGCCGACTTGCCGAGGGCAAACATAAGGCCGGCCCCGACCTGGGTGCCGCCGATGACCCGGGCGAGGACTTTTTCGCTGGTCTGGAACGGCAGGGACTCCGCTGCGCGGCGCAGCAGGGGTGAGAGCTGCGTGGCGGTGTCATCCGCGTTCTTGAGCTTGTCCAGCCCGGCAAGGACGAAACTGGACGCCAGCATGGGCCGGGCGAGAAAGCGGACAAACGACATGAAATTCCTCCTGGGTGGGCGGACCGCGGGAACGAAGCGGGAGAACCGGTTCTAGTCTTGCACTTTTGTGGAATATTTGCCCGCCGGGCGGGGTTGTCGATAGCAGATTCCAGGCCCTGGTTTAGGGCTGGATGTCGGTCGAGCGAGAGTCAGATCGGCCCGGAACCACGGGCTGGAACACGGTGCCACGGCCAAACGAGTCAGTCGTGGCGCAGGAAGGCGGAACTATGGTTCTGGTGAAGGACACGCCCTTGAGGAACAGTCCCTTGGCGACCAGCGGGAAACCGGCGTTAGGAGGCGGACAGTTGTGGGCTGATGCCCTGCAGCAGGCAACCATGCCGGCAGCCCGGGACGGCCGCCGCACTGTCACAGTAGACTTGGGGGCAATGAGCACCATGGATCCGGCCGTCACGGCCAAGCACACGGTCGCCGGAAACGGTGCCACACCCGCCAAGTCACCCGCCGCCAGTCCTGCTGGCGCACCGTCAGGCGCTGCCCCGGAGATTGACGCCGGGCTGGACGCGGCGGCCCGGGAGACGATCGTGGACGGTCAGGCGCTGGACACTGCGACTGAAACGACGCAGGAACGCCGGGCGCGGTTCGAACGCGACGCCATGCAGTATGTGGACCAGCTGTACTCCGCGGCCATGAGGATGGCCCGAAACCCCGCTGACGCCGAGGATCTCGTCCAGGAGGCGTACACCAAGGCTTTCTCCGCGTTCCATCAGTACAAGCCCGGCACCAACTTGAAGGCCTGGCTGTACCGCATCCTGACGAATACCTACATTAACCTTTACCGCAAGCGCCAACGCGAGCCCCTGCAGTCCAACTCGGACACCATTGAGGACTGGCAGCTGGCCCGGGCCGAGTCGCATACGTCTTCGGGGCTTCGGTCGGCCGAGGCCGAGGCCCTCGACCACCTGCCGGACTCGGATGTGAAGCGGGCGCTGCAGTCCATTCCGGAGGAGTTCCGGCTGGCGGTCTATTTTGCCGACGTCGAGGGATTCGCGTACAAGGAAATTTCAGAAATTATGAACACGCCGATCGGGACCGTGATGTCCCGCCTGCACCGCGGCCGGAAGCTGCTGCGGGATATGCTCGGCGACTACGCCGCCGAGCGCGGATTCAGGGCTGCAGATGCCATCGCGGCTGCCGGAAGCGACAAACAGGAGAACAGGAAATGAGCGACTGCCAGGGACTGGGCGACTGCGACGACGCCCGGATGCAACGTATCTACGAGTACCTCGACGGTGCCCTCACCCACGATGACATCGCCGAAATCAAGGACCACTTGGACGGCTGCCCGGAATGTTTTGAGCAGTACGACCTCGAATGTGTCATCCGGGTCATGGTGAAGCGTTCCTGCAGCGAGGCCGCCCCGGAAAACCTTAAGAACGCGATCCTGGACCGGATCCACTCGAGCAACCCAGTTGAGGCCTGACCGGGCCCAAGGTTCGGCTCAACCGCCAAAAACGAATGACCCCGGAAACCGTGAGGTTCCGGGGTCATTCGTCTAAAGCTGTCATTCCAAGCTTTGCCTAGGCGTTGGGGCGCTTGCCGTGGTTCGCGCCGCCACGCTTACGGTCACGACGTTTACGTGCACGTTTGCTCATAGCTGGCCTCCTTAATTTTTGGTACTCAAAAGAGCTGCCCTCAAGTCTCCCACATCGGGGCACCCGCCGCGAACCGGCGGGGCGGGCGGATCACTCGAGGGAATTGCGGATGGAGATCCGTGCCTGGTCCAGTACCGTCTTGACAGTCTCCAGCGTCACCGGCGTGATCGGGTGCCGTCCGCCGTGGCGGCGCAGCTCCACCCGGACGTCGTCGCGGAACGCCTGCACCAGCATCTCGGCCTCCCGCAGCCGGGTGTCGCCTTCCGGTGAGTAGCGCTGCCCGGCCAACGCGGCAACTGTTGAGCCAGCTGCGCGGGCCGAGGAACGCGCGGCCTCGGCCGTTGCAGCCAGCTCGGCCCGGAGGCCGCGCATGTTGACCTTGATGTCCTGCCGCAGGTTGTCGGCCAGCCGCCGGACGGACGCGCTGATATCCTTTTCCACGCCTGCAAGTTCGTCCCGCCGGCGCTCCAGCTCCAGGAGTCCGCCCGGGGTGATGCTGTAGTAGGTACGGCGTCCCTCGCTGTGCGTGTCCACCAGCCCTTCCTCCTCCAGCTTGCCCAGCCGCGGATAGATCGTTCCGGCGCTGGGGGAGTAGGTTCCGCCGAAACGTTCGCTGAGCGCCTTGATCAGCTCGTAGCCGTGCTTCGGACCTGATTCCAGCAGTGCCAGCAGATATAGCCGCAGGGCCCCGTGGGCGAAGACCGGGGGCATCAGCGTTCCTGTACGGTGTCCGCGTCGGGCAGGCCGTGGAAGATCGACGTCCTGCCGGACACTGAATTGGTCCGGACCAGCATAAGTTGGGTGTCCGGGCCGGCGATGGTCTGGACCGTGCCCCCTGGCTGGTTGTACTTCTGGTCGTCAATGACGATGGTGCCGCTGGCGGACTTGGCAATGATGTCCACGCCAACATCGTGCGGGAGCCGGATGGTGACGTCTCCGGAGACCGAATTGGCACCAAAGTCCTGGGCGAAGCCGTGCAGGTCGAAATTGAGGTCGCCACTGACTGTGTTGGCGCGGATATTGCTGAGGTCACCCGAGGCCGTGACCTCGCCCGAGACGCTCTTGGCCGTCAGCACGCCATGATGGTTGCGGGCGATCACTTCGCCGCTGACGGTGTTGAGCGAGAGGTCCCCGGCGGTGCCGTCGGCCAGCACGGAACCGGAGACCGTGTTCAGCCGGGTGTGCCCGCTGACCCCGGACACCATACCGTCGCCGCTGACGGTCCCGGCCTCAACGTCGATGCCGGCCGGCGCGGCGATGCTGATGACCAGCGAGTTGCTGCTGCTGTTGTTGACGGTCCCCATAAGGTTCTTGAACCACCCCTGCGGCCCGTGCAGCTGGTGGCGGACCTCGAGGCGGCCGTTCACGAGGCTGATCGCCAGCGGGTCGCCATGGACCTCGGATACCTCGATTCGGGTGACGGGCTCATCATGGGTGACGATGTCGAAGCGTCCCCGGACGATGCCGAGCTTGAGCGAGCTGACGCCGTCGACGTCGATGGTCTGCGGACCGGTGACGGTCCAGTTGTTCTCTGTCATGGCTCCTCCAGGAGGGCGATACTTCGTGCGGATAGTTGCGATATATCGTGACCCATAAGTCACGATATATCGCCGTCCTGGCACGGTCAAGATATATCGCGGAGTTTTCCCGGGGACGGGTACCGGCGGCTACGCCGGCGCGTCAATCCCCAGCCACTGGAACCAGCCGCGGTGCAGCACGAGCCACGCCATCAGGCCGTAGCCGGCCTGGCCGGGGGTGCCGCCGTTCGCGGCCAGGTCCTGGCGCCACTGCTCGTGATTGAGCAGCGGCGAAAAGGTGTCGACGTAGAGGTGCTTGCGCCGGGTGGTGACGTCGGCAAATGCGGTGTTCAGTTCGCCGAGCCGGCGGTTCTGGGCGGGATCCAATGTTGGCGGCGGGCCCACGATAAAGACCTCGATCTTGTTCTGCGAGGCCGCGTCCAGGATGTTGGCGAGGTTGAGCCGGCTCCGGGCAGTTGAGAGCCCAAATTCGACATCGCGGCCGGAGAGTCCGATCACGAGGCGGTTTTCGCAGTGGTTGTTGAAGCGCCGGCCGGCTTCCGCGAGCCAACGGGCCGCCAGCCCTTCGGTGCCTTCCTGCGGGCAGGGGAGGGAATAGCATTCCAGGGACAATCCGTCCTGCGGCGTGCGCGCCAGCACCCGGCCCAGCCAGCCCAGTGCGCGGGGATCACCCAGCCCGGCCAGCATTTCATCGCCAACGGCTGCGATCCTAAGCTTTCGATCTTCCACGACTACCTCTTCACTCCAGAGCGTCCAATAAACCGTTCCCCGGGACCATCCGTGATGGCGGGGGACTCCGCCGGGTTAAACACCGGTGCCCGGCCGGAGTTGTGTAGGTGCACCTCCGGCCGGGCAGCGTTGACCTTACTTACGTGCGAACGCCTGTTTGAGCAGAGCATCCTGCTCGGCCGCGTGGCGCTTCATCGATCCTGCCGCTGTGGAAGCCGAGGCGGGACGGGATACGAGGCGCACCCGGCGCTCCAGGGCGTCGGGAAGGTTCAGGCCAATAAAGGGCCACGGCCCCTGGTTCGCGGGCTCGTCCTGCGCCCAGACAACTTCGGCGTTCGGGTACTTGGCAAGCTCGGCGGCAATCTCTGCGGCGGGCAGCGGGTAAAGCTGCTCAACGCGGACGATCGCTGTGGTCTTGTCACCGGTCTTCTGCCGTGTGGACAGCAGATCATAATACAGGCGGCCGGAAACGAGCAGGACACGCTCGACGGCGTCGGCCGGGAGCTGCTCATGCTCGGGGATGACGGTCCGGAAGGAGCCCGTGGTGAAATCCTCGACCGAAGACGCTGCGGCCTTGAGCCGGAGCAGCTGCTTAGGTGTGAAGATGATCAGCGGTTTGCGCGGCCGGCTGTACGCCTGCCGGCGCAGCAGGTGGAAGTGCGAGGCGGAGGTGGTGGGGTTCGCCACGACCATGTTCTCTTCGGCGCACATCAGCAGGAACCGCTCGATCCGGGCGGAGGAGTGGTCCGGCCCCTGGCCTTCGTAGCCGTGCGGCAGCATCAGCACAAGCGAGGAACGCTGGCCCCACTTCTGTTCGGCCGAGGAGATGAACTCATCGATGATGGTCTGCGCGCCGTTGACGAAGTCACCGAACTGCGCTTCCCACAGCACCAAGGCGTTCGGTCGTTCCACCGAATAGCCGTATTCGAAGCCCATCGCCGCGTATTCCGAGAGCAGGGAGTCGTAGATCCACAGCTTGGCCTGGTCCTCGGAGAGGTGTGCCAGGGGCAGCCACTCGTCGCCGTTGGCGCGGTCGTGGAAGACGGCGTGACGCTGCACGAATGTGCCGCGGCGCGAGTCCTGCCCGGCGAGGCGGACGGGAACACCTTCCATAATGAGCGAGCCGAACGCCGCAAGCTCCCCAAAGCCCCAGTCGATGCCGCCTTCACGGGACATCACTTCACGTTTCTCCAGCAACTGCTTGAGTTTGGCGTGGACTGTGAAGCCCTCGGGGATATCAACGTGCGCTTTACCGATGCGTGCCAGTGTCGCCGCGGAGATTGCGGTCGACGCCGGGGCGTTGATACCGGAATCGGACTGCTGGGCCATGGGACGCTCCAGATCGGACACCGCGGCGGAATCGGCCGTGATAATCGGAATCGGGGAAGTCTGCGCTGCATGGGTTTCGGCGAAGACGCGCTCCAGCCGTTCCTGGTAGTCGCGCAGCAGCTGTTCGGCTTCTTCTTCGGTGATGTCGCCGCGGCCGATCAGCGATTCGGTGTACAGCTTGCGGACCGAACGCTTGGCTTCGATCAGGTTGTACATCAGCGGCTGGGTCATCGAGGGGTCGTCGCCCTCGTTGTGGCCGCGGCGGCGGTAGCAGACCATGTCGATGACAACGTCCTTGTGGAACCGCTGCCGGAATTCGTAGGCGAGCTGCCCGATCCGGACCACTGCTTCGGGGTCATCGCCGTTGACGTGGAACACCGGCGCCTGGATCATCTTGGCGACGTCCGTGGAGTAGGTGGAGGAACGCGACGATGACGGGGCGGTGGTGAATCCGACCTGGTTGTTGACCACGATGTGGATGGTGCCGCCGGTGCGGTAGCCGCGCAGCTGGGAAAGGTTCAGCGTTTCCGCAACCACGCCCTGGCCGGCGAAGGCAGCATCGCCGTGCACCATGATCGGCAGGACGGGGAAAGCCTCGCCCTGATCGAGGCGGTCCTGCTTGGCCCGGACAATGCCTTCAAGGACGGAGTCCACGGCCTCAAGGTGGGACGGGTTGGCAGCAAGGTAGACCTTGGTCTGCTTGCCGTTGTCCGAGGTAAAGTTGCCCTCGGTTCCGAGGTGGTACTTGACGTCGCCGGACCCCTGCACGGAGCGCGGGTCCTGCGTTCCTTCAAATTCGCGGAAGACCTGGGCGTAGGTCTTCCCGGCAATGTTGGTAAGCACGTTGAGCCGGCCGCGGTGGGCCATGCCAATCGCCACTTCGTCGAGTTCGTCCTCAGCCGCATCGGAGATGATGGCGTCCAGCAGCGGGATCAGCGACTCGCCGCCTTCCAGCGAGAAGCGCTTCTGGCCAACGAACTTGGTCTGCAGGAACGTCTCGAAGGCCTCGGCGGCGTTGAGCTTGGAGACGATGCGCAGCTGTTCGTCACGGCTCGGCTTGGAGTATGGGTGCTCCAGCTGGTCCTGGAACCACTTGCGTTCTTCGGGGTCCTGGATATGCATGTATTCGATGCCCGTGGTGCGGCAGTAGGCGTCGCGGAGCACACCGAGGATGTCTCGGAAGGCGAGCATCGGCTTGCCGCCGAAACCGCCGGTGGGCCATTCGCGGTCCAGGTCCCACAGCGTGAGGCCGTAGGTGAGGACGTCAAGGTCCGGATGCTTGCGCTGGACATATTCCAGCGGATCGGTGTCGGCCATCAGGTGGCCGCGCACCCGGTAGGCGTGGATCAGCTGCTGGATCCGGGCGACCTTGTTGATTTCGTCGGCCGGGTCCACCTGGAGGTCCGGGCTCCAGCGCACCGGCTCATACGGGATGCGCAGGGATTCGAAAATGTCATCGTAGAAGTTCTGCGCGCCCAGCAACAGCTGGTGCACAAGCTTCAGGAACTCGCCGCTGCCGGCGCCCTGAATGACACGGTGGTCGTAGGTGGAGGTCAGCGTTAGGACCTTGCTGATGGCGTTCTGGGCGATAATCTTCGCGCTGGCGCCCTGGAATTCCGCCGGGTAGTCAAGCGCGCCGACACCGATGATGGCGGCCTGGCCCTTGGACAGGCGCGGCACGGAGTGCACCGTGCCGATGCCGCCGGGGTTGGTCAGCGACACTGTGGTGCCGGAGTGATCGTCAGCGGTCAGCTTGCCGGCGCGGGCACGCTTGATCAGGTCCTCGTAGGTGTGCCAGAACTCGGAGAAGTTGAGTGTCTCCGCCTTCTTGATGTTCGGCACCATCAGCAGGCGGCTGCCGTCAGGCTTCGGCATGTCGATGGCGATGCCAAAGTTCACATGCGCCGGCTGGACGGCTACGGGCTTGCCGTTGACCTCGTCGTAGTAGACGTTCATCGAGGGGAACTGGGCCAAGGCGCGGATGACCGCGTAGCCGATCAGGTGCGTGAACGAAACCTTGCCGCCACGGGCGCGGGCCAGGTTGGAGTTGATGACCACGCGGTTGTCGATCAACAGTTTCGCGGGAATCGCCCGGACGCTGGTGGCGGTCGGAACTTCGAGGCTGGTGATCATGTTGGTGGCGATGGCCTTGGCCGGGCCGCGGAGGACGGATACCACGTCTTCCTCGGGGGCCGTCGGCGCCTTGACGTTCTTCGGCAGCTGAGCCGGGATGGGCGTCGCGCCGGGGCCGGCCTCCGATGTTTTGGAGCCGTCGCGGGCGACGGTTGCCGGGGCTTTCTTCGCGGCTGCAGGCGCCGCGGCCGGCGCGGGTTCGGCTGCCGGCGCGGGTTTGGCAGCCGGAGCGGGTGCTGCCGCCGGAGCGGGTGCTGCCGCCGGGACGGGTGCAGCGGCCGGGGCTGCTGACGGCTGCGCTGCCGTCGTCGCAACGTGGGCTACAACAGGAAGTTCGCGGGTGGCGGGGTGCGCAACTGTCGCTGCGCCCGAGGCCCCGTTGGTGACGGAACTGTCTCCGGCGTCGAAGGATTCGAACAAGGGCCACCATTTGGCGTCCACGGTGTTCTTGTCCTGCTGAAAACGCTCGTACAGTTCGTCAACGAGCCACTCGTTTCCGCCAAATTCCTCTGGTAGACGGTGGCTAGGCTGCTCTGGCACTTGAATTACGCCTCTTCCATGAGTTTGATTCCCACTGGTGTCACGGTGCGTCAGCACGGCGATTGAACCAGTCTCCGCGTCCAGTGAACCCAGACCCATGCCAGTCTAGTGACGATTCTCGCCAAACCGCCAATAAGGGTGACTCAAATCATCGAGTCGACTCAACGCGTCTCCGCGTCACCCAATCCCGTCCTCCCGGGGCCCCCGGCCGGCCGCCGCGTGGCGTCGGAGCGCCGGGAAGGGCGGGGTCCGCGGCCGTTCAAAAGCCTCGCTACAATCGCAGGGAGAACCCGTTGAGCACCGGAATGCCTACCTAAGGAGCAGCCGTGCGTTTTCTGACCGAGCCCACCACTGACCTGACCTACTCGGACCTCTTTCTTGTACCGTCCCGTTCGGAGGTCACGTCCCGGCTGGATGTGGACCTCTCCGCGGACGACGGCACGGGCTCCACGATTCCCCTCGTCGCGGCCAACATGACTGCAGTGACCGGCAAGCGCATGGCGGAGACCATGGCCCGGCGCGGCGGGCTGGCGGTCCTGCCCCAGGACGTGCCGCTCGACGTGATCCGTGACGTGACGGCCTGGATCAAGGAACGCCATCCCGTCCTGGAAACTCCCGTGACACTCTCGCCGTCCAGCACAGTCATTGACGCACTGCATCTGATGGGCAAACGTCCGCACGGGGCCATTATGGTGGTCGACGATGCGGGGGCCGTGACCGGCATCGTCCGGGCCGCGGACTTCGAAGGCCAGGACCGATTCGCCTCGCTCTCCTCGGTCATGCGCGTCCAGCCGCTGGTGCTGGACGCTGCCCTGCTGGAGGACACGCCCGACGACGGCGCCGGGGCGGGGTCGGGCCTGCGCCGCGCTTTCGACGCCATGGACGCCGCCGGCAGCGACTTTTCGCCAGTGCAGCGGAACGGTGTCCTCGCCGGGGCGCTCACCCGGAAGGGCGCGCTGCGTTCCACCTTGTACCGGCCGCTGCTGGACGCGCACGGCCGGCTAAAAGTCGCCGCCGCCGTCGGAATCAACGGTGACGTTGCCGGGCGTGCAGCGGAACTGCTCGCCGCCGGCGTCGATGTGCTGGTTCTTGACACCGCCCACGGGCACCAGCAGAAGATGTTTGACGCCCTGGCCGCGGTTAAGGGACTCAACCCCGGTGTGCCCGTGGTGGCGGGGAACGTGGTCACGGCTGAGGCAACCCGGGAACTCATCCGGGCCGGCGCGGACATCGTGAAGGTCGGGGTCGGCCCGGGTGCCATGTGCACAACGCGCATGATGACGGCCGTGGGCCGACCGCAGTTCTCGGCCGTGCTGGAGTGCTCGGCCGCCGCGCGGGCCGCGGGCGGACGTGTCTGGGCCGACGGCGGTGTCCGGTACCCACGCGACGTGGCGCTGGCACTGGCTGCCGGGGCAAGCCAGGTGATGATCGGGTCCTGGTTCGCCGGGACGCACGAAAGCCCGGGGGATCTGCAGCAGGACGCCGGCGGCCGGCAGTTCAAGGAGAGCTTCGGCATGGCGTCCGCACGTGCCGTGCAGAACCGCAACCAGCGCGAGGGCGCCTTCGAAAAGGACCGCAAGGCCCTCTTCGAAGAAGGGATCTCCACTTCCCGGATGTTTATCGATCCGGCCCGGCCCGGCGTTGAGGACCTGCTGGACATGATCACGGCCGGGCTGCGCAGCTCGATGAGCTATGCCGGAGCTGCCGATCTTGCCTCGTTCCGGGAACGCGCCGTAGCTGGCATCCAGTCCGCCGCCGGCTACGAGGAAGGCCGTCCGGTCCCGCAGAGCTGGTAGCCGTGCCGACGGCGCGGGCAACGGCCGGTGCCCCATCCGGGGTCGCCGCGTCGGCGGCGGACGCAGGCGTTCCTGTAGACTGAAATCCTTATGGACAGTAAATCTAGGTGCCGGCCTGGGGGCTGTCTGCGGGGAACGGAAACCCTTCCCGCGCAGTTGACCCGAAGAGCCGGCAAACCCCGTTCACGCTCCCACCATTCTCCGGCGGCACGCCAGCCACAGGCCTTCAGGGGCACCCGGTCGTTCCAGGAAACAGGGTCGGTCCCGGCCGACCATCCTCCGCCGGGACCCTCCCGCGGTGCAGCCCCGGAAGCAGGCCGCTAAATGGAGTGGCTACTTCTCGCAGCAGGCTTGCTGCTCATCCTCGGTACCGGCTTTTTTGTAGCCGTTGAATTCTCCCTTGTTGCCTTGGACCAGGCCTCGGTCCAGCGGGCCGTGGACAACGGCGATACCGCCGCGGCGCCACTGCTCCGATGCCTTAAGTCCCTGTCCACCCAGCTCTCCAGCTGCCAGCTGGGCATTACCATCACCACCCTGCTCACCGGCTACGTGATGGAGCCATCGGTGGGCAAGCTGCTCGAAGCTCCGCTGGCTGCCCTGGGATTGCCGGCGGCGGCAGCGTCCTCGGTGTCCCTGGTCCTGGCGATGGCCCTCGCGACCCTGCTGTCCATGCTGATCGGCGAGCTGGTCCCGAAGAATATGGCAATTGCGCTGTCCTTCCAGGTCGGCAAGGCACTGGCCCGTCCGCAGCTGATGTTCACGGCGATCTTCAGGCCCGCCATCGTGGTGCTCAACGGCTTCTCCAACAAGGTCCTGAATATTTTCGGCCTGGAAGCCAAGGAAGAGATTTCGGGTGCGCGGACTCCGGCCGAGCTGGCCTCCCTCGTGCGCCGCTCGGCGGCGATGGGCACCCTCGACGCCGGCACCGCCAACTTCATCGACCGGACGCTCAAGTTCTCGGGCCGGACTGCGGCGGACGTAATGACCCCGCGCATCAGGATCGAGACAATCGACGGCCACCAGCCGGTCTCGGACATCGTGGAAGCCGCACGCCGCACCGGATACTCCCGGTTCCCGATTATCGGTGAGTCATCGGATGACATCCGCGGCGTGGTGCACATCAAAAAAGCCATTGCCGTTCCCGCGGACCGGCGCGCCAAGCTGGAGGCGGGCGCCATCATGACTGATGTGCTCCGGGTTCCGGAAACCATCCACCTTGATGCCCTGTTGGCGGAACTCCGCGAAGGCAACCTGCAGCTGGCCGTTGTCCTGGATGAGTACGGCGGGACCGCCGGTATCGCCACGCTGGAGGACCTTGTCGAGGAAATCGTCGGGGAAGTGGCCGATGAACACGACAAGGTCCGTCCCGGCCTGTTGCAGAGCGCCTCGGGCGACTGGTACTTCCCTGGCCTGCTTCGTCCCGATGAACTCTCCGAACAGATCCCGGGCCTGACCGTGCCCGATGAGTCTGCCTACGAAACGGTGGGAGGCTACGTTATGAGCCAGCTGGGCAGGATTGCCGCTGTGGGGGACACCGTCGACGTCGTGGGGGGCACCTTGGCTGTGACCCGCATGGACGGGCGCAGGATTGATCGGATCTGCTTCAAGCCCGTCCCGGTGCACCGCGAGGAGCACTCCCGCGGCCAGGTAGGTGCCGCATGAGCGACTGGGCAGGAATCCTCTGGCTTATTGTCCTGCTGCTGGGCAACGCTTTTTTCGTGGGCGCGGAGTTTGCAGTTATGTCCGCGCGCCGAAGCCAGATTGAGCCGCTCGCCGAGGCAGGATCCAAACGGGCGCAGACCACCCTGCTGGCGATGGAAAACGTCTCGTTGATGCTGGCCTGCGCGCAACTCGGGATCACGGTGTGTTCGCTGCTGATCCTGCAGGTGGCCGAGCCGGCCATCCACCACCTGATGGCAGTGCCGCTGGAGGCCGTGGGCATTCCGGTGGAGATCGCCGACATCGTCGCGTTCGCCGTCGCGCTGTTGCTGGTTACTTTCCTGCATGTCACTATCGGTGAGATGGTCCCGAAGAACATTTCGGTCTCGGTGGCGGACCGTGCAGCCTTGTTGCTGGCCCCGCCGCTGATTTTCATCGCGCGACTCGTGAAACCGGTGATCGTGGCGCTCAACTGGGCGGCCAACCACATCCTGAAACTTATGCGGATCGAGCCGAAGGATGAGATCACGTCGTCCTTTACACTCGAGGAGGTCCAGTCGATCGTGCAGGAATCCACCCGCCATGGGCTGGTGGACGACGACGCCGGGCTGATCACCGGGGCGTTGGAGTTCTCTGAACACACGGCCTCGGATGTGATGGT
The DNA here is from genome assembly GCF_024124825.1 of Arthrobacter sp. H16F315. Taxonomy (GTDB): domain Bacteria; phylum Actinomycetota; class Actinomycetes; order Actinomycetales; family Micrococcaceae; genus Arthrobacter. The sequence goes on from NZ_JAMXSS010000002.1 coordinate 2,060,041, forward strand.
CCCGCTCGACAAGCTGGTGATGCTGAAGGCGAACACCACGCCGGCGGAGTTTGAGAAGTCAGTCAGCCGCACCGGTTTTTCCCGCATTCCGATGCTCGACGACGACGGTATGCTCTCCGGCTATTTGCACATCAAGGACGTGCTGTCCATCCCGGACGCCGCGTACCACCTGCCCATCGCTGAGAGCCATATCCGGTCCCTGGCTAACCTGGCGATGAGCGACGAAATCGAGAAGGCCATGTCCGTGATGCAGCGCACCGGGTCGCATCTGGCGCGCGTGATTGGACCGGATGGCCTGACCCAGGGTGTGCTGTTCCTCGAGGACGTTATTGAGCAGTTGGTCGGGGAGATCCGAGACGCCACCCAGGCGACCGGCTACCGACGGCTGGGCCAGGACCAGCAGTAGGCTTCGGGTATCCCTAAATAGGAATCATTCCTATTTAGGGATACACTCGACTTGTTGCTATTGCTCCTGATTCTCAATAACTGATCCGAGGTTACCCGTGCGTCGTCCTGCCGCCCGTGCCGTCGTTGCCGCCGTCGCCGGCATCACCTTGATGCTGACCGCCTGCACCCCAACACCGCGGAACTCCGCTGCGGGTGCGGGCGACGGAATCGTCGACGTCGTCGCCTCCACAAGTGTGTTCGGCAACATCGTGGGCACCATCGGAGGGGACAAGGTGCGGGTGACTTCCATCATTTCGCGCACCAGCCAGGACCCGCACTCTTATGAAGCCACTACGCAGGACAAGCTGGCTGTGTCCAAGGCCGAGCTGGTGGTGGAGAACGGCGGGGGCTACGACGACTTCCTGCAGAAGCTGGCCGAGGACACGGGACTGGACCACAACAACATCCTCAATGCCGTGGAGCTCTCCGGGCTGGCCCCGGAGGAGCCGGCAGGCGCGTCGGCAGGTGCCGATGACCAGACACACGGCCATGGCGGCAGCGGCTTCAACGAGCATGTCTGGTACAGCCTGCCTGCCATGGCCAGGCTGGCTGATGCCGTCGCGGCGAAGCTGGGCGAGCTTGAACCGTCCGGGGCCGGAACTTTCCGCAGCAATGCTGCGGCGTTCAAGAATTCACTCGGCGGGCTCGAAACCAGGCTGGCGGAAATCAAGGCCAGCACCGGCGTGGCGCCCGTTGCCGTGACGGAACCCGTGCCGCTCTACCTGTTGGAGGCTGCCGGCTTGGAAAACCAGACCCCGGCCGACTACACCACCGCAATCGAAGAAGACACGGATGTCCCGCCGGCGGTGCTCAAAGCCACGACCGACCTCATGGGCTCGGGCAACATCAGGCTGCTTGCCTATAACCAGCAGACCGAAGGTCCGCAAACGGCCGCCGTCAAAGACGCGGCAGCGGCCGCTGGGGTCCCGGTCGTGAACTTCAGTGAGACGCTGACGGAGGGCAACAGCTATCTGCAGTGGATGACGGACAACGTCGACAACATCGCCAAGGCCCTGGCCTAAAACGCCGCCCCCGGCGGCAGGACCACCGGCGCAGGCCCGCGGGTAGCCGCGGGCCTAAGATGGGCGGGACAGTGCTAACAGGCCCCTGGCCGGACCCGCCGATCCGACAGTCCACCCAGAGAACGCGAGTCCCGGGCTTGCGAAGAATTCGAGGAAACCCAAGTTGACACCCGTAGTGAGCCTCCGTGGGGCCTCCCTGACGTTCGGCAAGCGGACGTTGTGGGAGGGCCTGGACCTGGACATTAATCCGGGCGAATTCTTCGCTGTGCTCGGACCTAACGGCAGTGGAAAAACGACCTTCCTCAAGGTCCTGCTGGGACTGCAGGAGCTGAGCTCCGGCTCGGCCGTGCTCGCCGGCCGGCCTGTAGAGCGGGGCAGCCGGGGGATCGGCTACGTTCCGCAGCAGAAATCCTTTGATCCCGACACACCCCTGCGCGCCCGCGACCTCGTTGGGCTGGGCGTTGACGGCCACCGGTGGGGACTGCGGCTGGGCGCGGCAAAGGTGAACCGCCGGATCGATGAGCTCCTCGAGCTGGTGGGGGCATCCGACTACGCGATGGTCCCGGTGGGCCAGCTGTCCGGCGGCGAGCAGCAGCGGCTGCGGGTGGCGCAGGCACTGGCGACCGACCCGCAGGTGCTGCTGTGCGACGAGCCACTGCTGTCCCTGGACCTCCAGCACCAGCAGGCCGTGAGTGCGCTCATCAACCGGCAGTGCCATGACCGGGACAGTGCTGTGGTTTTTGTCACGCACGAGATCAACCCGATCATGGACTATGTTGACCGGGTTCTTTACCTGGCCGGCGGACGGTTCCGGGTGGGCCCGCCAGAGGAAGTTATGACCACCGAGGTCCTCTCAGATCTCTACGACAGCCACGTCGAAGTGATCCACGCCAACGGACGGCTGATTGTGGTCGGGCTGCCGGACGGCGCCACGCATCACCACGAGGACACCCATGTGGTGGCGGGGGAGGTGGGCTAAATGGACCTCGAAAGCCTGCTGGCATCAATCTTCAACTTCGAGAACTACGGCGAATTGCTCGCACTGGTCCAGAATTCCCTCTGGGCCGGGGCGGTCCTGGGCCTGCTCGGCGGACTGATGGGAACCTTCGTAATGAAGCGGGACCTCGCCTTCGCCGTCCACGGAATCTCAGAACTCTCCTTTGCCGGTGCCGCCTTTGCCTTGCTGATCGGGGCTGACATCATCCTGGGCTCCCTGGTGGGATCCATTGTGGCGGCGCTGCTGCTGGGCCTGCTGGGAGTCCGGGCCCGGGACAAAAACTCGATCATCGGCGTTATTATGCCGTTCGGCCTGGGCCTGGGCATCCTTTTCCTCTCCCTTTACGAGGGCCGGGCCGCCAATAAGTTCGGGCTGCTGACCGGACAGATCGTCTCCGTCGGAACCGTCCAGCTCCAGGTGCTGGCTGTGGTTGCCGTCGTCGTTATGCTTGCCCTGGTTGGCATCTGGCGGCCGCTGACCTTCGCCAGTGTGGACCCCGACGTTGCGTCCGCGCGCGGCGTGCCCGTGCGGGCGCTTGCCCTCGGGTTTATGCTGCTGCTCGGCGTCAGCGTTGCGCTTTCCATCCAGATTGTTGGCGCCCTGCTGGTGCTGGCACTGCTGATCACACCGGCTGCTGCGGCCATGCGGGTGACGTCTTCACCCGGGCTGGTGGCAATCCTCAGCGTGGCGTTCGCCATGACGGCCACGGTGGGGGGCATAATGCTGGCCCTCGGCGGGCGGATCCCCATTAGTCCGTATGTGACGACGCTGTCGTTCCTGATCTACGTCATCTGCCGGGTAGTTGGCGGGGTCCGGGCCAAACGCGGACTGAATGGACGGGTACTGCGGGATGCCGCCGTGCCGGCGGCCTGAGCTGTCGCCGGCGTTACTTCCCAGCCCGGCGGGCAGTGCAATCCGGGCAAAGCCCGAAGATCTCGACGGTGTGTTCCACCACTGTGAAACCGTGTTCGGTTGCCGTCCGCGCGGCCCAGGCCTCGACGGCGGGGGCCTCGACTTCGACGGCCTTGCCGCAGGCGCGGCACAGCAGATGGTGGTGGTGCCCGGTGACGGCGCAGCGGCGGTACACGGCTTCGCCGTCGGCGTTCCGGAGGACATCCACCAGGCCCTCGTCCGAGAGGGACTGCAGGATCCGGTATGAGGTGGCTAGGGACACCGAGGTGCCGCGGTCCTGCAAAATCCTGTGCAGCTCCTGGGTGCTGACGAAGTCGGTCAGTTCGTCCAGGACGGCGCTGACCGCGAGGCGCTGCCTGGTGACACGCTGCTCCTTGGCCGGGCCAGGGGCAGGGGCCGGGGCAGGCACCGTAGCCCGGGCGCCGTCGGCGGAGGCGCCTTGGGACATGGTGGAACTCGCTTCGCTGGAGGTCTGGATACGGTGTGATGGCAAGGTCCCAGATTACCAGCCGGGCACATGGACACCGCCGGGCCAGGACCTTAGGCTGGCCTGATGTTGCTCACGAAGTTCACCCATGCCTGTGTCCGGCTCGAGAAGGACGGCAAGGTGCTGGTGTTCGACCCCGGGACCTTCTCGGAAACAGACCGGGCCCTCGCCGGCGCGGATGCGGTGCTGATCACCCATGAACACGCCGACCACATCGATGTCGAGGCCGTTACTGCCGCACTTCTTGCCGGCGCCACCCTGCAGCTTTTCGCGCCGGCCGGGGTCGCGGCGAAACTGCGGGAAAAGGCGCCCGAGGCGGCGTCTAGGGTCCACCCGGTGGAACCCGGCGACGAGTTTGGAACGGCCGGGTTCGCCGTCCGGAGTTTCGGCGGGCAGCACGCACTGATCCATCCGCAGATTCCGGTGGTGGCCAATATCGGCTACCTCGTGGACGGGAACGTCTACCACCCGGGCGATTCCTTCATTGTGCCCGATGGTGTGGACGTCCGGACCCTGCTGGTACCGATCCACGGGCCCTGGAGCAAGGTGGGGGAGGTCATTGATTTCGTGATCGGCGTCCGGGCCCGGAAGGCCTACCCGATCCACGATGCCCTGCTCAATGAGAGCGGGCGCGGACTGGTGGAAGGGCATGTGTCCCGCTTCGGAGCCAAGTACGGCACCGAGTACCTGCACCTCTCGACCGGTGACGCAGTGGAGGTTTAGGAAGGCGTTCAGCCTAGGACGGCCAGGCTCCGCTGGCGAAGAATTCCCGGATGGTCGCTTCATGCGGTTCGGGGTCGAGGCCTTGGGACCGCAGCCAGTCCGGGCTGTAGTAGTTTCCGGCGTAGCGGTCTCCGCCGTCGCACATCAGGGACACCACGCTGCCCCGGTGTCCCTGGGCGATCATCTCTGCGATGAGTTGCCACACACCCCACAGGTTGGTTCCAGTGGAAGGGCCGGCGTGCAGGCCGGCATGGACAAGCAGGTGCCGCATCGCGGCCACCGACGCCGCGTCCGGAACCGGGATCATGTGGTCAATGACGGCCGGGACGAAGCTGGGTTCCAGCCGCGCCCGGCCGATGCCTTCGATCCGTGACGGCTGGCATTCGCCGGCCGGCGCGGCGAGCGCGGCCCTGCCGGGCACCGGCGTGCTGGCGGGCGTGCCCCGGCTTTCCAGCCAGCCGGGGTAAAACGCTGAATTCTCCGGATCCACGACGGCCAGTTCGGTGTTGTGGCGGTGATACCGGAGATAGCGGCCGATGGTTGCGCTGGTGCCGCCGGTGCCGGCGCCAACCACGATCCAGCGGGGGACCGGGTGCTCTTCCAAGGCGAGCTGGTCGAAGATTGACTCGGCAATGTTGTTGTTGCCCCGCCAATCCGTGGCACGCTCGGCATAGGTGAACTGGTCCATGTAGTGGCCGTTGGTCCGCCGTGCGAGTTCCGCGGCCGCCTCATAAACCTCCGAGGCGTGGTCCACCAGCAGGCAGGAACCGCCGAACTGTTCGATCAGTGCGATTTTCTCGCGGCTCGTGGTCCGGGCCATCACCGCAATGAACGGCAGCCCAAGCAGCCGGGCGAAGTAGGCTTCGGAGACTGCCGTGCTGCCGCTGGAGGCTTCAACAATCGTGGTGCCTTCGCAGATCCAGCCGTTCACCAGCCCGAACAGGAACAGCGAGCGGGCCAGCCGATGCTTAAGGCTTCCGGTCCGGTGGGTCGACTCGTCCTTGAGGTAGAGCCGGACGCCCCACTGTTCGGGCAGCGGGACCGAGTACAAGTGTGTGTCGGCGGAGCGGTTGTTCTCTGCGTTGACTCTGCGAATGGCCTCATCGGCCCAGGCCCTGTCCTGCTCTCGCGCTGTGATCACCGCACAAGCCTGCCTGCGGCGCCAGATTCCCCTGGTTAGAGTTGGGGCATGCAGACCCTTATGGACGTCGCGGCCCTACATAACCGCCTCGGCGCAGACAGCATGGAACGGCGGACCGTGTTGCTTGATGTGCGCTGGGCGCTCGGCGACCCGAACGGCCGGGAGCACTACCTCGCCGAACACCTGCCCGGGGCGGTCTTTGTGGACCTCGCCAATGAACTGGCCGGGCCCGCGGACCCGCGCCGCGGCCGCCACCCGCTTCCGAGCCGGGGCCACTTCCAACGATCAGCCCGCTCCTGGGGCATCCGCACCGGCGATGTTGTGGTTGTTTATGACAACAGCGGCAACCTCGCCGCCGCCCGGCTCTGGTGGATGCTCCGCCAGGCCGGGGTCCGCGATGTCTGCCTGCTCGACGGCGGCCTGGCCGCCTGGCTCGACGCGGGCTTCGACGTCGAAAGCGGAGAACCTGCAACGGGGCAAGGCGACGTGGTGCTGACGGGGCCTGCCATGGAGGTGGTTGACGCGGGCCAGGCGGCAACGTGGGGGCAGCACGGACTGCTGCTCGATGCCCGGGCGGGGGAGAGATACCGCGGCGAATTCGAGCCGGTGGATCCGCGAGCCGGCCATATTCCGGGCGCCGTGAGCGCACCCACCACGGCCAACCTTGGAGCGGATGGTAAGTTCCTGCCCCCGGATGTGTTGCGGGAACGCTTCGCCGGTCTCGGGGCGCGCGCCGACGTGCCCATCGCGGTCTACTGCGGATCCGGCGTCACGGCGGCCCACGAAATTGCAGCCCTTGAGATCGCCGGGTTTCCTGCTGCGTTGTATCCGGGCTCGTTCTCCGAGTGGTGCAACAGTGTTTCCCACCCTGTGGTGACCGGGGACGAGCCGTACGGCGGGAACAGTTCCGGGGACTCACCGCGCTAGCCATTCGTTCGTATTCCCGCCCCGGCCCGGACTGTGGCTCTTGCCGTGGTGCCCACCCCTTGACAATCCCTCGACCATTTAGTTAACTACTTAACGAAATGACTAACAGCGAACATCAGGACATCGTCGGCAGTGCAGTCTTCAAGCTCCACCGTGCTACGGCCCTGGTGGACCGGATAGCAGACCGCTACCTTCTGGAACATCACGGAATCGGCTACTCGGGTTTCCTGGTCCTCCTCACCCTCGGCACCTCCGGGCCCCAGGCTCAACGGCAGATCGCGGACGCCCTCGACGTCTCCCGGGCTTCCATCACGCAGCGGCTGGGACGGCTGATCGGCGACGATCTGGTCATCGTGCGACCGGACCCACGGGACGCCCGGGCAAACACGATCTCGTTGTCGCCCAAAGGGAACCGCGCTGCTGGCGAGCGCGTGGCAGGGTCTCGAAACCCATCAGGACGGAGTCGATGCGGGCGTGGATGAAGAAGCATTGGTTCAACAGCTCGACCGGATAATCGAAAATGCCCTGCGCGTCCTCCGGCCCGAAGAAGCCCGGCGGCCGGGCCGGGAGGTCCCGGCACCGGACCCGAGCGGGGGTTCGTTGTGCCGGTAGATCAGCTCGCCGCGTTAGCCGCGTGCGTAATCCTGGCCGGCCTCGGGATTTTTCAGCTTGCACTCATCTGCGGAGCTCCGCTCGGCAGGATGGCGTGGGGCGGATACCACACCGTCCTCCCGGCCAAACTCAGGATAGGGAGCGCCGTGTCCGTTGTCCTCTATGGCCTGTTTGCCTATACGGCGTTGGCAAAGGCCGGGCTCGCCCCGCCGGTGATCAACGACGACGTGACCGCGGCCGCCGCCTGGGCGCTGACGGCATACTTCGCCCTGGGCGTTGTGATGAATGGGATCTCGCGCAGTAAACCCGAACGACTCACTATGACCCCGACAGTACTGGTCCTCGCACTCCTCTACCTTGTCCTGTCGCTGAACTAGCATTTCCTTGCTGAACAGACGTCCGGGCTGCGGCGGGCGGTACCGCCGACTTCCCGCGGCGAGTGGCATAGCGGCCGCTCCCGCGGGTAGCGTCAAACTATGACACCTGGACGCCCCGTACCGCCGCCCCTTGCCAAGCCGCTTCCCGATCTGACCACGGGCACTACCGACAGCACGGACACCCTCACCCCGGGCCCGAGCCTCGCCGCCGCTTACGGCGCTACCGCCAGCGACAGCGGGTTGGTTCCCTTGACGGTTGCGCGCCGCGCGCCGAAGGACGACGACGTCGAAATCGCCATCGAGTTCTGCGGACTCTGCCATTCGGACGTCCATGCCACACGGGGCGAATGGGGAACCCAGAACTATCCGCTGGTTCCCGGCCACGAAATCGTGGGCCGGGTCAGCCGTGTCGGCTCCGCAGTCGACGAGTTCAGCCTCGGCGAGCGGGTGGGCGTCGGGTGCCTGGTTGATTCCTGCCGTGAATGCGAGAGCTGCCTTGACGGCCTGGAGCAGTACTGCGAAAACGGCATGACCGGGACCTACGGCGCGAAGGACCGCCGCAACGGGGACGCCATCACCCAGGGCGGCTACGCCACCTCTGTGGTTGTGGACCGCCGCTACGTCCTGCATATCCCGGACGGCCTTGATCCGGCTGCCGCCGCCCCGCTGCTGTGTGCAGGCATCACCACCTATTCCCCACTGCGCCACTTCGGCCTCGAGGCGGGGGACGTTGTCGGCGTCGTTGGGCTCGGCGGACTGGGTCACATGGCTGTGAAGCTCGCCAAGGCCATGGGCGCCGAAGTGAAGGTCTTCACCACCTCGGAGTCCAAGGTCGCCGCCGCCCGCGAACTCGGCGCCGATGACGTCATCCTGTCCCGCGACGAGGCCGCGATGGACGCCGCGAACCGCAGCATCGACGTCATCATCGACACCGTCGCCGCGCCGCATGACCTCAACCCTTACTTCCGGACCCTGCGCGTGAACGGCGCACTCTTCCAGCTCGGGCTGCCCTCCGAGGAGATGCCGCCGGTGAACCCGGGCGCATTGATCCGCCGCCGGATCGCCTACGCAGGCTCACTGATCGGCGGCATCGCCGAGACCCAGGAAATGCTGGACTTCTGCGCCGAGCACGGTGTCACCTCCGACATTGAGGTGGTCCGCGCCGACCAGCTTAATGCGGCCTACGACCGCATGGTGGCCGGAGACGTGAAGTACCGTTTTGTCCTGGACACCAGTACCCTCGGAACACCCTCGGAAAGGGCAGACGCATGAGCACTCTCTTCACCAGGATCATCAACGGCGAGATCCCCGGCCGCTTCGTCTGGCGCGAGGACGACGTTGTGGCGTTCCTTACGGTAGGCCCGCTCGCCGACGGACACACCCTCGTGGTGCCAACCGCGGAGGTGGACCGCTGGACCGATGCGCCCGCTGAAATGCTGGCCCGCGTGATGCAGGTGGCCCAGACGATCGGGGCAGTCCAGGTCGGGGTGTTCGACGCGGCACGCGCCGGCCTCATTGTGGCCGGCTACGAGGTCAACCACCTCCATGTCCATGTGTGGCCGTCCCGCACCATGGCGGACTTCGACTTTGGCTCGGTGGACCAGAATCCCGATCCGGCCCGGCTGGACGCCAACGCCGAAAAGCTCCGCGAAGGGCTTCGGAAAGCCGGACACTCGGCACACGTTCCGGACGCCTGAGGCGTCGCCGCTCCGGCCGCTGGCACCGGCCTGACGAACCTAACGGGTCGTCAGGCCGGTGCCAGCGCCTTGTTAAGCACAGCGCGGATCCGCTTTTCCGAGACGGAATAGGCTGTCCCCAGCTCGACGGCGAAGAGGCTCACCCGGAGCTCCTCGATCATCCAGCGGACCTGGGTTAACTCGGTCCCGGCCCGCCTGCCCGGCAGCAGTGCCGACGCGGCGTCGTCGTAATCGTCTTCCAGTGCCTGGACGGCGGCCATGTGCTGCGCGTCCCGCGAGACGTTCGTTGGGAGTTTCTCGAGGCGCTTCTCGATCGCCGCGAGGTAGCGCGGCAGCTGGCTGAGCTGGCTGTAGCCGGTGCGTGCCACAAAACCGGGAAACACAAGCTGCTCCAGCTGGCTCTTGATGTCGTTGAGTGCGCTGATCAGGGCCAGGCTCGTTGTGCCTTTGAGCGCCCGCTCGATCCGCCGGGTGCTGGCGAGAATCCGCTCCACGACGGCGGTAACCGTAAAGACGGTATCGATGAGGTCCGCCCGGACTTTCTCGTACAGGGCGTTGAACGATCCTTCGTCCCACGGCAGAGCGGCAGGGGTGAGCTTGTCGATGGCGGCGAGGGCGCAGTCGGCAATCAATGCCGTCACGGAGCCGTGCGGGTTTTGGCTGAACGTCAGCTTTTCCGTGTTGTTCAGGTGTTCCAGGACGTAGCGGTCCGGCGGCGGCACCCTCAGTGCGAGCAGGCGGATGACGCCGCCGCGCATGGCCTGCTCTTGTTCGGAGCTGGTCTGGAAAAGCCGGAGTGCCACCGACGCTCCCTCATCCACGAGCGCAGGGTAGCCGGTGACGGTGTGGCCCTTCACGGTGCCCCGGACCTCGCGCTGCACTGTTCCGAAGGACCAGGAGGTCAGTGCCGCCTTCTCGGCGAAACCGGTCGAGGCTGCGGCCTCCCCGGAGGCCGCAGTTGTGGACGCCGTGCCGGCAGCCTGCGCTGCCCCGGTGCCGGCCACCGTGTTCTTGGACGTGCCGTGGCCCGTAATGCCGGACCGCGGCGCCGTTGTTGCGGGCGTGGCTCCCAGCGACTCCGCGATGGCGCGGCGGGTAGCCGGTGCCAGCCGATCCTGCAGCACCGAAAGGTCCTTGCCTTCCTCCAGTACCTTTCCGCCTGAATCCACCACGCGGAAGCTGACCCGCAGGTGCGGGGGAACAGCGTCCCAGCTCCAGGAATGCGGCGGGATGACCTGGCCGCGGATCCGGCGCAGGACCAGCTCGAGGGAGGCCTCCAGCTCGTCGGCGGCCGGATCGAAGTCCGCCTCGAGGGCTGCGACGGCCTGCCGGGCGACGTCCGGTGCCGGCACGAAGTTCTTGCGCACCTGCTTGGGCAGCGACTTGATGAGGGCGGTGACCAGCTCCACGCGCTGGCCCGGAATGAGCCAGCGGAACGCCGCGTCGTCCAGCTGGTTCAGGAACAGCACGGGTACCTCGGCGGTGACGCCGTCGGACGGGTTGGGCGGCGACCCGGGGGCGACGGGATGGAACTCGTAGCTCAGCGGCAGCTCAAAGCCCTTGTGCAGCAGGGTCTTCGGGTAGGCCGAGTCATCCAGGGCATCGGCGTCCTCACTGATCAGCAACGCCTGGTCGAAATCGAGCAGCGCCGGGTCCTGCTGCCGCGCGTCCTTCCACCACTTGTCGAAGTGGCGCTCGGAGACAACGTCCTTGCCGATCCGGGCGTCGTAGAACTCGAAGAGCGTCTCGTCGTCCACCAGGATGTCCCGGCGCCGCATCCGTGCCTCCAGCTCCTCGACCTCGTGCAGCAGGGCCCGGTTGCGGTGGAAGAACTTGTGGTGGGTCTGCCAGTCGCCCTCGACGAGGGCATGGCGGATGAACAGCTCCCGGCAGAGCTCGGGGTCCACCTTGCCGTAGTTGATCCGGCGGCTCGGGATGATGGGCACGCCGTACAGCGTGACCTTTTCATGGGCCATCACCGAGCCCATCTTTTTGGACCAATGCGGCTCGCTGTAGCTGCGCTTGACCAGGTCCGGCGCCACCTGCTCCACCCAGAGGGGATCGAACTTCGCGGCCACCCGCGCCCACAGTCTGCTCGTCTCCACCAGCTCAGCGGCCATCACGAAGGTGGGGGATTTCTTGAACAAGGCCGAGCCCGGGAAAATCGCGAAGCGGCTGCCGCGGGCGCCGGCGTATTCGCGCTTGCGCTCGTCAAGGATGCCAACATGGCTCAGCAGGCCCGAGAGCAGGCTGATGTGGATGCCCTCATGGTGGCCCACCGGATCGGCGAGGCGTTTGTTGTCCAGGCTGATGCCGAGCGGCCGGGCCAGCTGGCGCAGCTGGGCGAAGAGGTCCTGCCATTCGCGGACACGCAGGTAGTTGATGAACTCGGCCCGGCAGAGCCGGCGGAACGCAGTGGAGGAGAGCTCCTGCTGCTTTTCCTGGAGATAGTTCCAGAGGTTCAGGAAACCGGTGAAGTCCGAGTTCTCGTCCCGGAACCGTGCGTGTTTCTCCGCGGCGAGCTGCTGTTTGTCGGTCGGGCGCTCGCGCGGGTCCTGGATCGTCAAGGCGGCCGCCAGGATCATGACCTCACGGACGCAGCCGCGCTTGCCGGATTCGACGATCATCCGGCCGAGCCTCGGGTCCACCGGCAGCTGGGCAAGCTGCTGCCCGACGGCGGTAAGCCCGCCGCTCCTCCCGGCGGTACCGGCCGGCGGCCGGCGGCCGGCGCGCTCACCCGTCTCCTCCGGCGCGGGTGCTGTGCTCAGGGCACCGAGCTCGCGGAGGAGCGAGACGCCGTCGTTGATGGCCCGGGAGTCGGGCGGCTCCACAAACGGGAAGTTTTCGACATCCTTCGGCCCGCGGGCGACTCCCATAGCGGTCATCTGCAGGATGACCGCGGCGAGGTTGGTGCGCAGGATTTCCGGATCGGTGAATGGCGGCCGGGACTGAAAGTCCTCCGCCGAGTAAAGCCGGATGGCAATGCCGTCGGAGACACGGCCGCAGCGCCCCGAACGCTGGTTTGCCGAGGCTTGGGATACCCGCTCGATCGGCAGGCGCTGGACCTTGGTGCGGTGCGAATAGCGGGAAATGCGGGCGGTGCCGGTATCGATGACGTATTTGATGCCGGGGACGGTCAGGGAGGTCTCGGCAACGTTGGTGGCCAGCACAATCCGGCGCTTGGCCCCGGGGTGGAAGACCTTGTGCTGTTCCTGCAGGCTCAGCCGGGCGAAGAGCGGGAGCACCTCGGTTCCGGCGAGCTTCCGGTTGGACTGGATCCTGCCGTTGAGGGCCTCGGCGGCGTCGCGGATTTCACGCTCGCCGGAGAAAAAGATGAGGATGTCGCCGGGCGCTTCCTGCGCGAGTTCGTCGACGGCGTCGCAGACGGCGTCCAGCGGGTCACGGTCCTCTTCCAGTTCATCGTCGGAGGCCCCGTCCGCGTCATCGCCGGTGGCTCCGCCGGCCGGCTGGGAGAGCGGCCGGTAGCGGATTTCGACCGGGAACGTCCGACCGGAGACCTCGATGATCGGCGCCGGTACGTCCTCGCTGCCGAAGTGCTTTGCGAAGCGCTGCGGGTCGATGGTGGCCGAGGTGATGATGATCTTCAGATCCGGCCGCTGCGGCAGGATCCGCTTGAGGTAGCCGAGGATGAAGTCGATGTTCAGGCTGCGCTCGTGGGCTTCATCGATAATAATGGCGTTGTATTTCCGCAGCAGCTTGTCGCGCCGGATCTCCGCCAGCAGAATGCCGTCGGTCATAAGCTTGACCTTGGTGTTGCGGCCGACCTCGCCCGTGAACCGGACCTGGAAGCCGACCTCCTGGCCGATCTCCACGCCGAGTTCCTCCGCGATGCGTTCGGCCACGGTGCGGGCCGCGAGCCGCCGCGGCTGGGTGTGCCCGATCAGGCCGTTCTCGCCCAGGCCAAGCTCCAGGCACATCTTGGGAATCTGGGTCGTCTTACCTGAGCCGGTCTCGCCGGCAATGATGGTCACCTGGTTGGCCGCAATGGCCGCCATCAGGTCCTCGCGGCGCTCGGAAACGGGCAGCTCGGCGGGGTAGGAAATATGAAAAGTCATGGCTTCAGACAGTCTACTGGGAACTGTCGGGCCAGCGCCGCCAGTGCAGTCCGCACGAAGAAACTAAGCGTGCTGAGGAATATGTCGGTGCCTGATGGTCTTGGCGTAACTATGACTACTATCGCAATCATTGGAGCAGGATCCGGACTCGGCAAGGCGGTCGCGCGGCGTTTTGGCGCGGAAGGCTTCGCCGTCGCGCTGATTTCCCGTCACCAGGGAAACGTTGATGCCCTGGCCGCGGAGCTTGCCGGCGACGGCATCGAAGCCCGGGGCTTCGCCGCAGATGTCCGTAATCCCGAATCGATCACGAAGGCACTGGAACGCGCCACCGAGGCACTCGGCCCGATTGAGGTCCTGCAGTACAGTCCGCTGCCGCAAAAAGACTTTATGCGACCGGTGCTTGAGACGACCCCGGCGGACCTTGTGGGCCCGGTGGAATTCTCCATCTACGGTCCGGTCGCGGCAGTGCACCAGGTCCTTCCCGGAATGCGCTTCTTGGGCAAGGACAAGGGGACAATCCTTTTTGTCAACGGCGGTTCGGCCGTGAAGCCGGGACGCAATGTCACGGGTACCTCGGTCGCCTTTGCGGGGCAGGCGGCCTACGCCCAGCTGCTCAACGAAGTCCTGGGCGAGGAAGGCATCCAGGTGTCGCAACTCATTATCGGCGGGCGCATCATCGAAGGGGACCCGGAGAAGGACCCGGCAGTGCTTGCCGGCCATTTGTGGGAGCTGCACAGCAAGCGTGACCGGTTCCGCCTCCAGATCAGTGCCGATTAGGAGGTCAGGCCACGGGCTCGACCGTCGCAAAAGAGTGTTTTCGAATGGAACCGGTATTGGCCGGGGTGAGGACGTTTGCAGATGAGTACTAAAACTTGGTTCATTACCGGATCGTCCCGCGGATTCGGGCGGGAATGGGCTCTCGCGGCGCTCGGGCGCGGTGATAACGTCGCGGCTACGGCGCGCGATACGAAGGCACTTGCGGACCTTGCCGCCGAGTTTGGCAACCAGGTCCTGCCGATCCGGCTTGATGTGACTGACCGGGAAGCGGTCTTTGGGGCTGTGGCCAAGGCACAGCAGCACTTCGGCCGGCTCGACGTTGTGGTTAATAACGCCGGCTACGGCCAGTTCGGGACGGTCGAGGAACTTAGCGAGTCAGAGGCCCGGGACCAGATAGAGACGAATCTTTTTGGTGCGCTGTGGGTAACCCAGGCTGCGTTGCCGTTCCTGCGGAGCCAGGGCAGCGGCCACATCCTGCAGGTGTCCTCCGTGGGCGGCGTCTCGGCATTCCCCACTGTGGGCATCTACCACGCCTCCAAGTGGGCGCTGGAGGGTCTGAGCCAGTCGCTTGCGCAGGAAGTGGAAGGCTTCGGCATCAAAGTGACATTGATCGAGCCAGGCGGCTTCGCTACGGATTGGGGCGGCAGCTCGGCGCGCCACTCCAACGCCCTGCCGGCCTACGACGCGGTGCGGGAGCAGGCTGCCAATCGGCCCAGCCGCCGCGGAACGCCGGGAGACCCCGTGGCTACGAGGGATGCCATCCTGACGCTGGTGGACTCTGAGGCACCCCCGTTGCGCATCTTCTTCGGCGAGGCGCCGCTGGGGATCGTGACGGCCGATTATGAAGCGCGGCTGGCTGCCTGGAACGAATGGCAACCACTCTCCGTAGCCGCCCACGGCGGCCGGAGCTAATAAAAGGAGGCCCCGCTGCCGGTCCGTGGACCGGCCGCGGGGCCTCCTTCGTCCGGCTGAGAAGATCCGGAGGGTATGGCTGACGCTGGGCAGGTCCCGTGCGGACCAGTAGTCGTCCGAACGGACCGGCGGGTTGTGGCCCAGCCCGTCCTTGCGGAGTGCGGAGACCGTGGCGCCGATGTCAACGACGATCAGGATAACGACGGTGATTCCGATGAGTTCCATAGCTCCATGGTTCTCCGATCCGAGGGTCAAAAAAAGTGGCAGAAATGCCCAAAAATACATAATTTCTGCCATGCTTGCTTGATGATCAACTCAGTGGCGATGATCGTGGTGCCGCACTTTTCTATCTTCGAATTCGCGACGGCCTTCGAAGTGTTTGGCGTCGATCGCTCGGAGCGCGGAACGGGCGTGCCGGCTTTTGATTTTCGGGTCTGCACTCCGGTACCCGGCGATGTCCCGATGAAGTCAGGACTGTCCATGCGGATAGAGTTCGGGCTCGACGCCGCGGCGGACGCGGACCTCGTGATCATGACCCCCTACGACCGGGACGTGGACCTTCCCGAACCCGTTCTTGAGGCGCTCCGTGCCGCGCACGCCCGCGGTGCCTGGGTGATGTCCATCTGTTCCGGGGCTTTTGCGCTGGCCCGGGCTGGACTGCTGGACGGCCGCCGCTGTACGACCCACTGGCACTTTTCCCGGGAGCTCGCCGGACAGTACCCTGCAGTTTTGGTCGACGAGGACGTCCTTTACGTCGAGGACGGCCGAATCATCACGAGTGCCGGTACGGCCGCAGGTATCGACGCCTGCCTGCATTTGGTCCGGGTGGAATTTGGGGCCGCCGTCGCAGCGGCCATCGCCCGGGACATGGTGGTGCCGCCGCACCGGGACGGGGGCCAGGTCCAATTCATCGACCGGCCAATACCGGCCTGCGGCTCCGCGCCCATGGAGGAATTGCTGCAATGGATGCTCCGCCATCTGGGGAGGAGCATCCGGTCAACGAACTTGCCGCCCGCGTCCATATGTCCCCCCGGACGTTCGCCCGTCGGTTCCGTTCCGAAACGGGCGCCACCCCTGC
The DNA here is from genome assembly GCF_024124825.1 of Arthrobacter sp. H16F315. Classification (GTDB taxonomy): domain Bacteria; phylum Actinomycetota; class Actinomycetes; order Actinomycetales; family Micrococcaceae; genus Arthrobacter. The sequence goes on from NZ_JAMXSS010000002.1 coordinate 2,076,226, forward strand.
TGCCTGGCTCAATTCCCAGCGTGTACTCCGCGCCCAGGAGCTGTTGGAGACCACTGACCTCAATATTGACGAGATCGCCCGCGCTTCTGGGTTCGGCCATTCGGTGCTGTTGCGGCACCACTTCGCCAAGGTGCTTGCCACGAGCCCGCAGTCCTACCGCCGTACGTTCCGCGGACACCTGTCGGCTGCCATCTAACGGACCCGCTGAGTCATCGAAGCGGCCCGGCCACCCCGCCCGACGGGGCTCCGCCGCAGCCTTGGCCGTTTCCACGAGGTCCCGCCACGGGCCGGTGACGGCGTTCTCCGGCAGGGTGGCGCGCCGCTGTCCGGCCCGGATGTTGTAGAGGAACCGGTCGGGCTGCCCCCGGCGGCTCCCCGGGCCGCAGCCGGGACCGTGTCCCAGGGGCAGGCCTCGATCAGCGGTTGCCAGAGATCCGTATCCTCCGGCGGCGCGGGTTGCACGGTCCACGTCCGCTTTATGCCGGCAATGCCACCGCTGCGCTGGACAGTAATCTTCATTAGGCACCGGCTTGAATCGAAAACGGGTTTGGTAGGACGGCCATTTTCATGGACCTCGAATTTTTAGGGCGGTGACGTTCACGGGATTCGGAGCGGGACCGGGAAGACCTACCGCCGGACGCCCGGGAACTTTACCTTCACAGTTTCCCACGCGGAGAGCACGGCGTCATGCTCTTTGGATTCCGCTCCGAAAAGCTCCCCGGCCGAGGCCGCAGTGGCCTTGGCGAATGCGCCGAAGGTGGCATCCGGAGCCAGGGTGCCGCCCGTCAGCGTTTCGTACCAGATCCGTCCCGGCGCCTCCCAGGCGTTGCCGCCCAGCGCCGCCGCCACGAGGTAGAACGCCCGGTTGGGGATGCCGGAGTTGATGTGCACGCCGCCGTTGTCGGCACTGGTGCGCACATAGCCGTCCATCGAGGCTGGCTGCGGGTCCTTGCCGAGAACGTCGTCGTCGTACGCAGTGCCGGGGTCTTTGAGGGAACGCAAGGCGGCCCCCTGGACCTTGTCCGTAAAGAGGCCCTCGCCGATCAGCCAACTGGCCTCCGCCGTCGTCTGCTTCCCGAGAAACTGCTCAACCAGGGCGCCGAAGACATCGGACATTGATTCGTTCAGTGCGCCTGCCTGGTTGCGGTAAACCATCCCGGCCGAGTACTGCGTGACGCCATGGGCGAGTTCGTGGCCGATCACACTCAGGGACTTTGTGAACCGCTCGAAAACCTCGCCGTCGCCGTCGCCGAAGACCATCTGCCGGCCGTCCCAGAAGGCGTTGTCGTACAGGCGGCCATAGTGCACCGTGGCATCAAGGTGAAGTCCATTGCCGTCGATGGAGTTCCGGCCGAAGGCCTCGGCGTAGAGCCGGTGGGTGTGGCCCAGACCGTCGTAGGCCTCGTTGGCTGCAGGGTCGTTGACGGGTGGTTCACCCTCCTTGCGGACCATGCTGCCGGGGAGTTGCTCGGCTGATTTGGCGTCATAGACTGTCCGTTCCGGTGGGGACGGCCTGAGTTCGCGCAGGGCGGGATGGCTGCCTGGCCCGGGTGTGGCGCGGGAAGCCTGAAAGTCCGGGACGTGCAGCAGGGCTTCCTTGGCTGCACGCGCTACCGCGGAGTGTTCGGGTCCGTGCTGGGCTGCCAGGCGGCGGAGCAAATACGGAGGAACGATGGTGCAGTACATGTGAGACCCCTTTGCGCTTCGGCGGGATCCGGTAGTGGTGCGGTGGCCGGCACCCGGGCCGGCCACCGCCTCCAGCCACCAGGCCGAGACCCCGCTGCCGATGCACCCAGCCTACGAGCGGGCAACGACAAATGGCAGGGTGGCGCGCCTTGAATGCCCCGTCCGCCTGCCTGTTGCGTCGAAATGCAAAAAACCCCGCCGTTTCACTGAAACGGCGGGGTTTTGTCTGTGCCCTCGATTGGAATCGAACCAACGACCTTCTGCTCCGGAGGCAGACGCTCTATCCCCTGAGCTACGAGGGCAGTCAGGGTTCCTGCCGTTACCGGCGGGACGTCCTAGAGCTTAGCAGGAAGGGGGCCTCCAAGGGAAAATCGACTCGCTCAGTAGCCGGAGAAGGAGTCCACGTGGATCTTCCGAGCCCCGGACCGGCGGGCAGCGGCGCTGAGTGAGCGGACACTCGCCGGCGAGCCCGACACGTAGACATCCCGGTCCGCGACGTCGGGAACAAGATCTTTCAGCGAGGCACCATCGATCCGGACGGCGCCCGCGTCCTGCATAAACGCCGGCGGGGCGGACCCGTCGGCTAGGCGGGCGATAACCCGGACGCCGGTGCGTTCGAGCTCATCGGCGTAGGCGAGTTCGGCGGCACTCACGGCGAGGTACAGCAGGACAACGTCCCGTGCACCGGCGGAAGCCCCGGTCAGCTGGGCCAGATACGGGGTGATGCCGATACCGGCAGCGATCAGCAGCACCGGCGCTCCGGCCGCCCGCGGCAGCACAAAGTCGCCGCCGATGCTGGTGGCCGTCAGTTCTTCGCCGGGTTCCAGAGCCAGGAGCGACTGTTTTGCCGTGGAGAGCTGACCGCCCGTCCCGACCCCGATCGTCAGCGCGGTCGAGTCCGGCGGATTGGTCAGGCTGAAGACCCGCCGACGGCCCTTGTGGTCGGCCTTCGAATGCGGCAGGTTCAGTTCGATGTACTGTCCCGGGGTGAAGCGGAGCGGGCGCTCCGGCTGGAAGCTGAATTCCGTCGTCGTCGGGGTCAACGGACGCGAGCCCCGGAAGCGGAGCAGCACACGGCCGCGCTGGCCGGCGGCAAAAGCGAGGGCGTTCCCTGCCAGCAGCGCCAGTTCGGGGGAATTGGCCACGAAGCCCAGGTTGTAAGGGACGGCGAACAGCAGCCCGACGACGGCGGCCAGCGCCAGCTGCTGCCACCGCCGCGGCGGCAGGGTGAGCGGCTCGGTGAGCATAAAACCGACGAAGAACAGCACCGGGCGCTGTGCCAGGGTCTGCCACAGCGCCTCGCCCGGCAACATCCCGGTGCGCAGCAGTTCCACGGCTGCAACTGACACTGCAACCAGCGTGAACACGGACGCCATCAGCAGCTTCCGGACCCGGTAGAGCACCAGCAGGACCCCGGGCAGCACCAGCCAGAGCATTGCCGGGGTGGCGGCCCACCAGGTGGCGATGTTGAGTCCGGTCAGCCCGGTGAGGAACGCCCCCGCCGCCGCCGGATTGAAAAGGTGGCGGCCGCGCCAGGCTAGCGCGTATTTAGATACCGAGGCCAGCACGCAGGCGAGGGCGACACCGGCCAGATCCAGGTACTGCAGCCCGGCCGAGAACTGCGTCGGCCAGAACAGGAAGTACAGCAGCAGCCCGGTAATCAGCGCCGACTCGGAGTGCGGCCGCACATGGAACACTGCTGCGAGGCCCCGGTTGGAGGCATAGCTCAGGCCCAGGCAGAGGACCAGATGGGCGGTCATCTCCGGGAGCCCGAACGTCAGCCAGCCGAGCACATCGAGCAACAGGCTGTAGCCGGCCAGCACGGCCAGGACCCACAGGACCAGCCGGTACATCGTAAACCGGCCCAGGGCTGCGTCCAGCCGTGAGCTGAGAGGTGTCGGGATTGTGGTGGTCATGGGAACAGCACCCCTTCAAAATCGGCTGAGTACTCGGCGTGGCCGTCCGAGTGGACCGTCAGCCAGGCGACGTCGAATGTCTCCTGCAAACGGGATCCCTCGACGAAAAACAGCGCAGTTGACAGTGCATCGGCGACCATGGCCGTCGCCGCCATGGCCCAGCTGGCAACGACGGTGCGCACCGGCACCCCGGTGGTTCCGTCCAGCACGTGGTGCAGTCCGTCGCCCCAGGCACGCCGGTTGGCGGCGGACCCGCAAAGTGCGCCGGATCCCAGACGCACGATGCCGATGGCCCGGTCAGGATCGTAAGGATGCTCAAGGCCCACATCCACCCCCAGGGCGCCGGCATTGAGCAAATCACCGCCGGCATCGATGAAGTGTTCCTCGATCCCGGCGTCGCGAAGTACTTCAGACATCAGGTCCGCCAGCTGGCCTTTGCCGGCGGCCCCGACGTCGATCACCACCGGGGCGCTCACGGTCAACACCCTTCCCCGCCAGTTCAGCACCTCGTCCCAAACCGGGGCAGCTAAGGGCACCCCGACCGGGCGCAGGGAGTACCCGGCGTTATAGCCGAGCTGTTCGAGGCTGGCGCCGATGAGCGGTGTCATGGCACCGCCGGTGAGCCTATACAGCGTCTGATAGAGCGGCCCCAGGGCGGATGCCGCGGCCGGCAGGACGTAGCTGCCCGGCCGCCGCGCCGCGGCAGAGATCAGGGAGTCCGGCCGGAACCGGGACCAGGCGCTGTCGTAGTCCGAGAGGGTGGCGAGCAGCCGGCGGCGGAGCGCGTCCGGAAGCGGGGCGGGTGTTGAGATCTCCCAACGGGTGCCGATTCCTTCGAAACGGAAACCGGTCCAGCCCGGATGCGCCACGGTTCCTCCTGCCGGCTGGCTATGACTTGGCGTTCATGACGTGGCCTCGGCCTTGATCTTCTCGACAGCCTGGTTGAAGCCGCCGCTGGTCAGCGAGGAGCCTGAAACTTTGCTGACCTTGATCTCGTCGAGCCTTTTGCCGGAAATCTGGGCCTTGATGCCACTGGCGAATTCGCCCTGGAACTTCTTGGTGTTGGGGTTGGACGGGTGGGGGGTGATCTGGACATCGGACACTGCACCGGCGGCAAGTGTCAGTGTCACGCCGACGGTCTCGGTGCCGTTGGGCGAGACATAGCTGCCGTCGGCGCTGTACGTGCCGTCCTTGTAGGCGGCGGTGCCTGCCGCGGCGGACGGTGCGGTGCCGGTCGCGGCGGTTCCGGCGGCCTGTCCGGGAGCGCAGCCTGCCGCGGAGCCCACCAGGGAGAGTCCGGCGATGCCAACGAATACGCTTTTTCGGAACGAGGTGGTCATACGGTGGCTCATTTCTGTAGCAACGATCGGAAGCGGTCGTGACGGCCGGCTGCGTGCATTGATCGGCGCCCCGCCGCCGTTACCCAATGACGACGTTTATTTCAGCGTAGTGGTTCATCCCGTGATCTAGGCCGATCCAACAGTCGCCAAATTCCCGTCACACCGCGGCCCCGGTAGGCTGGAACCGTGACCCCTGAAGAACTCTCCCTCGCCATATCCGCCTGCCTGAAAGACGCCGTCGCCGCCGGTGAAATCGGACTTTCCGCATCCGACGTCCCGGATGAGGTGCGGGTAGAGCGTCCGAAGAACCGGGACCACGGCGACTGGGCCACCAACATTGCCCTGCAGCTGGCCAAGGCCGCGGGCACCAACCCGCGGGAGTTTGCTTCCCTGCTCAGTGCCCGGCTGACGTCCATTGCCGGGGTGTCCGCCGTCGAGATCGCCGGGCCGGGATTCCTGAACATCACTGTGGATGCCGGCGCTGCCGGTGCCCTGGCCAAGGCCATCGTCGAAGCTGGAGCCGGTTACGGTACCAATACCGCGCTCGCCGGCCACACGATCAACATGGAATTCGTTTCCGCGAACCCCACCGGCCCGCTGCATATCGGCCATACCCGGTGGGCCGCCCTGGGCGATGCGATCGCCCGCGTCCTCCGGGCCTCCGGTGCCGATGTCACGGCCGAGTACTACGTCAACGATGCCGGCTCGCAGATGAACGTCTTTGCCGATTCAGTGCTTTCCCGGCTTCGCGGCCGCGGAGTGCCCGAAGGCGGCTACCCGGGCGAGTACATCGCGGATCTGGGCCATGAGGTGCTGACCCGCCATCCGGACATCCGCGAGCTGACCGACGTCGCCGCCCTGCCGGTGATCCGGGGCGCGGCGTACAAGGCCCAGCTGCAGGACATTCAGCGGACCCTGGCCGAGTTTGGGGTCGACTTCGATGTCTACTTTTCCGAACAGGAACTCCACGACGCCGGCGCCATCGGGGACGCCGTAGCGCGGCTCCGGGAACAAGGACACGTCTACGACGACGGCGGCGCGGTCTGGCTGCGCACGACCGACTTCGGTGATGACAAGGACCGCGTAATGATCCGCGCGAACGGCGAACCCACCTACTTCGCCGCCGACGCCGCGTACTACCTGTCCAAAAAGACCGCGGCTACACCGAGAAGATCTACCTGCTCGGTGCCGACCACCACGGCTACATCAACCGGCTCAAGGCCATTGCCGCCGCTGCCGGGGACGATCCAGAGGTCAACATCGAGGTCCTGATCGGCCAGCTGGTCTCGGTCAACGGCGCCAAGCTCTCCAAGCGCGCCGGGAACATCATCGAGCTCAAGGACCTCATCTCCTGGCTGGGCAAGGACGCGGTCCGTTACTCGCTGGCGCGCTTCCCTGCTGACTCACCACTGACCCTGGACCCGGAACTGCTGAAGAAACACAGCAACGAGAACCCGGTGTTCTATGTCCAGTACGCGCACGCCCGTTCCTGCGGTACGGCCCGCAATGCCGTCGCCGCCGGGGTGGACCGCAGCGCTTTCGAGGCGTCCCTGCTGGAACACGCCACCGAAAATGAGCTGCTCTCCCATCTCGGCAGTTACCCTTCGATTGTGGCCAGGGCAGCTGAACTGCGCGAGCCGCACCGCGTGGCGCGCCACCTGGAAGTCATCGCCGGCGCCTACCACCGGTGGTATGACGCCTGCCGTGTGGCGCCCCAGGGCGACGAACCGATCACCGACCTTAACCGCACCCGGCTGTGGCTCAACGACGCCACCAGCCAGGTGCTGGCCAACGGACTGGAACTGCTGGGCGTCTCGGCGCCGGAACGGATGTAACCGTTATGACCACCAACCCGTCCATCACCTCCGGCGCGGCCTCCCCGCTCGCGCCGGACTGGCTGGCCGTCCCCGCGGACCTCAACGCCCTGCACAAGCCGTTGTGGGCCGGCGGGGTTGCCCGCAATAACAGCGGGGAGCTGACCATTGACGGGCTGGCCGTCAGCGAACTGCAGCGCGAGTTCGGTACTCCGCTGTTTGTATTGAGCGAGAGCGACTTCCGGGCCCGGGCCCGGGCCTTTTCCGATGCCTTTAATGACGCTTTCGCCGACATCTGCGGGGGAGTGGACGTCTACTACGCAGGCAAGTCGTTCCTGTGCACCGCGGTGGTCCGCTGGGTGGAGGAGGAGGGGCTGCGCTTGGACACGGCCTCCGGCGGCGAACTCGCCGTCGCGGCCCGCGCCGGGATCCCCGGCGCGGACGTCGCGCTGCACGGCAACAATAAGTCCGACGCCGAGATCCACCGTGCCCTGGACATGAAACTCGGCCGGATCGTCATCGACAGCCTGGCCGAGCTGGACCGCGTAGCGAAGATCGCAGACGCCCGCGGCGAAACGGCGAAGGTGATGCTGCGGCTGACCCCGGGCGTGCACGCCCACACCCACGAATTCATCGCCACCGCCCACGAGGACCAGAAGTTCGGTCTTTCCATGGCCGGGGATTCCACCGAACAGGCCGGGCTGTCCGCGGCCGAGGAAGCCGTGGCTGCGGCTTCGGGCTACCCGGGCATTGAACTTCTGGGCCTGCACTGCCACATTGGTTCGCAGATCTTCGAGCCGGACGGATTTGCCCTTGCGGCGGAGAAGCTGCTCGACTTCCTTGCCGCGATGCAGGCCAAGTACTCGATAGTGCTGCCCGAGCTCGACCTTGGCGGCGGCTACGGCATCGCGTACACGCCTGTGGATACGCCGCGGCCGGCCGCCGAGATCGCGCAGGCGATGGCCGCCGTCGTCCGTTCCAAATGCGAGCAGCTGGGCATTACGGCCCCGAGGATTTCGATCGAACCGGGCCGTGCGATCGTTGGCAGCACCACCTTCACCTTGTATGAAGTAGGCACCCTGAAGACGGTCCGGGTGGATGCGCCGGCCGCCGGCACCGACGTTTCCGGTGCACCGGGCGAACACTCAGGGAAAAACGTTACGTACCCGCGACGGTATGTGTCGGTGGACGGCGGGATGAGCGACAACCCCCGCCCGGTGCTTTACGACGCGGATTACTCGGCAATCCTGGCCTCGCGCGCCACCGCCGCGGCTCCGCAACTGTCCCGCGTAGTGGGCAAACATTGCGAGAGTGGCGACATAGTTGTTAGAGATGTATACCTGCCCGAGGACGTGGCAGCCGGTGATCTGCTCGCTGTACCGGGGACCGGCGCCTACTGCTGGGCCCTGTCCAGCAACTACAACTATCTGGCCCGGCCGGGCGTTGTCGCTGTGCGCGACGGATCTGCCCGGCTCATTGTCCGCGGGGAAACCGAAGAAGATCTGCTTAACCGCGACATGGGAGCCTGAATGACTGAATTGCGAACCCTGAAAGTAGCCCTCCTGGGCTGTGGCAATGTTGGGGCCCAGGTTGCGCGGATTCTCCTTGACGACGCCGACATGCTGGCCTCGCGTTCCGGTGCCCGCCTGGAACTCGTTGGTATTGCCGTGCGCAACACCGACACTCCTCGGGATGTTGAACTTCCCCGGGAACTCTTTACCACCGACGCCGGCGCTCTGGTCAAGGACGCCGACCTCGTGATCGAGCTCATGGGTGGGATCGAGCCGGCGCGCAGCCTGATCCTGGCTGCCATGCGGAACGGCGCTTGCGTCGTCACCGGCAACAAGGCACTCGTTGCCAAAGACGGCCCGACGCTTCACGAGGAAGCGGACAAGGCCGGCGTCCAGCTGTCCTATGAGGCCGCCGTCGCCGGCGCCATTCCCATCCTGCGCCCGATCCGGGACAGCCTTTCCGGCGACCGGATCACCCGCGTGCTCGGCATCGTTAACGGCACCACCAACTTCATCCTGGACCAGATGGATTCGACCGGGGCGCAATTCGCCGATGCCCTGGCCGAGGCCCAGCGCCTGGGCTATGCGGAGGCCGACCCCACCGCCGACGTTGAGGGCCACGACGCCGCCTCCAAGGCCGCGATCCTTGCCTCGCTGTCCTTCCACACGCGGTTTTCCCTCGATGATGTGTATTGCGAGGGCATCAGCTCCGTCACCGCCGCCGACATCGCCGCGGCGAAGGACGCCGGTTTTGTCATCAAGCTGCTCGCGATCGCCGAAAAGTTGACGGCCGCAGGTGGGGAAACCGGCACGGAAACCGACGCCGCAGGAACCACCGGTGTCTCGGTCCGGGTCCACCCGACGCTGCTGCCGCGCGAACACCCGCTGGCAGCAGTACGCGGTGCATTCAACGCCGTTTTTATCGAGGCCGAAAACGCCGGCGAGCTGATGTTCTACGGGCAGGGTGCCGGCGGCAAGCCCACGGCCTCCGCAGTTATGGGGGACCTTGTCTCGGCAGCCCGCAGCATCGTCCTGGGCGGCCCGGGCAGGGCCGAGACCACCACGGGGAAGGTATCGGCGCTTCCCATCACTGCCGCTGCCACCAGCTACTACATCGGCCTGGACGTCGCGGACCAGCCCGGTGTGCTGGCCAAGATCGCCCGGCTTTTCGCCGACCACGGCGTCTCCATTGAAATCATGCGGCAGACCACCCATCGCGATGCTGATTCCAACATCGAGTCGGCGGAACTCCGGATCGTCACCCACCGCGCAAGCGAGGCTGCCTTGGCGGCCACCGTCGAGGCCGCCAAGGGCCTGGACGTTATCAATTCCGTTACATCCGTCCTTCGGGTAGAAGGAGTCTAAGTGGCTCACCAATGGCGCGGCGTTATCCGCGAGTACGCTGAACGTCTTCCGGTCACCGAGGCAACCGAGGTGATCACCCTGGGGGAGGGTGGCACTCCGCTCGTTTACGCCCAGCAGCTTTCTGCACTCACCGGCTGCGAGGTCTACCTCAAGGTCGAAGGCATGAACCCGACCGGTTCGTTCAAGGACCGCGGCATGACGATGGCCATGACGGCCGCTGTGGCCGCCGGCGCCAAGGCCGTTGTGTGTGCCTCCACAGGGAACACCTCCGCGTCCGCCGCCGCTTATGCGACCGCGGCCGGGCTGAAATGCGTTGTGCTGGTGCCGGAAGGCAAGATCTCCATGGGCAAGCTCAGCCAGGCGATCGCCCACGGCGCAACCCTGTTGCAGGTCGACGGAAACTTCGACAACTGCCTCGACATCGCCCGCAAACTGGGGGAGTCCTACCCGGTATTCCTGGTCAACTCGGTCAACCCGGCCCGGATCGAGGGCCAAAAGACCGGCGCCTTCGAGGTGGTTGACTGGCTCGGGGACGCGCCCGACTTCCATGTGCTCCCGGTGGGCAACGCCGGCAACATCACCGCGTATTGGAAGGGCTACAAAGAGTACTGCGCGCCGTTTGAATCCACCACCGCCGGCACACTTGCCGCCGTTTCCACCAGGACCCCGGTGATGTGGGGCTTCCAGGCAGCCGGCGCGGCACCCTTTGTCGCGGGCCATCCGATCACCGAGCCCGACACGATTGCGACAGCCATCCGGATCGGCAACCCCGCCTCCTGGGACAGTGCCATTGCGGCGCGCGACGAGTCCGGCGGCGTGATCGAAGCCGTGTCCGATGCGGAAATTCTGGCAGCCCACCGCTGGCTCTCCGCCCGTGAGGGTGTATTTGTGGAACCCGGCTCGGCTGCGGGCGTCGCCGGGCTGATCAAGAAGCACACCGCCGGCGAGGTGCCGGTTGGCAAGACAATTGTCATCACCGTCACCGGCCACGGCCTCAAGGATCCGCAATGGGCGCTCCGCACGGAGGACGGCAGCGAAGTGCAGCCCGTCAAGGTCGCCAACGACGTCGTCACCGTAGCCACAGCCCTCGGACTGGAAGAAAAGTAGCCGTGGAAACCACCCTCACCGTCCCGGCAGAGTCCGCCGCCGACGCCCCGGAGATCCCGGCCGGGCAGCTCGTGACGGTCCGGGTGCCGGCTACCAGTGCGAACCTTGGCCCCGGCTTCGACAGCCTGGGCTTGGCGCTGTCCCTGTTCGACACCCTGTCGGTGGAAACCCTGGACAGCGGCGAGCTGGAATTTGAGCTCAGCGGAGAAGGGGCGGAATCCCTGCCCCGTGATGCCAGCCATCTGGTGGTGAAGGCAATCACGGAGGCCCTGCACCGCCTGGGGTTCCGGCACGGCGGGCTTAGGATCACGGCAGACAATGTCAACCCGCACGGCCGCGGTTTGGGCTCCTCAGCGTCAGCCGTGGTGGCCGCCGTGACCGCCGCCAATGCCCTGGTTCCCGAAGCATCGCGCCGGGGCAAGGACTGGGTCCTGCAGCTCACGAGTGAGATGGAAGGCCACCCGGACAACGTCGCACCCGCAATTTTCGGCGGACTGGCGCTCTCATGGCAGGACAGTGACCGGTACAGCAGCACGTGCGCGGCCGTCGCTGCGGCGGTTGTTCCGGTGGTCGCCGTGCCGGACTTTGAACTATCCACCGAAACGGCCCGTGCCCTGCTGCCGGCCTCGGTGGGCCACCACGCAGCGGCGATGAATTCCGGACGTGCGGCCCTGCTGATCCACGCGCTGACGCAAAAACCGGAGTTCCTCCTTGCCGGCACCGAGGACTACCTGCACCAGAGCTATCGTGCCGAAGCCATGCGGCCCAGCGCCGACTTGATCGCGGCTTTGCGGCGGGCGGGCTTTGCGGCCGCCGTGTCCGGGGCCGGGCCTACGGTGCTGGTCCTGGCCAATGGGGTGCGGCAGGCAGAGGCTGCCGTCGCGTTCATCGACGCTTTTACGGCCAGCAACACGCCGGACGTCGGCTGGCGCGTGATGAAGCTGGCTGTGGACGTCGAAGGTGCTAAAGTGGAAGTGCACCGGCGGTAATCACGCAGGCGGTAATTCAGTTACTGTTCAAAAGACCGCGAAGTTGGCCTTGTTGCCTCTCTCATCTTTCACTGCGAAATATTGCCCGGTGCCGCCTGCTTTTGGTCTGACGCAGGAATCCGCAGAAATTATCCCTGCACCCCTGAAGAGTCAGCCCGCCGTTTCTCATTTCTTTGGAACGCGCCAGGCGATGCAGTATCTGGCCGTGCTGGCCAATTTCCATCCGGCAAGGCCGAAATCCCGGCTGCAAATCTGAACTGCAGCCCAGATCAAATCATCGCGTCCAGCTCCTAGCCTGGCCGCCGTCGAGGGGGGAAGGATCCTTCGTGACCGAAACCACTGAGCTGTCTTCAGCTGTGGAAACATCATCTTCTGCTGCCGGATCGTCAACGGCCGCACCCGCCAAGAGCAGTGGCCTTGCAGGCCTCAAGCTCGCCCAGTTGCAGGCTCTCGCCAGCCAGCTGGGGATTTCCGGCGGTTCCCGGATGCGGAAGGGCGATCTTGTCTCTGCAATTTCGGCTCACCGCGCCGGTACCCCGGTGTCCAAGGCGCCGGCCCGCGGCGCTGAAACGGTGAACGGCAACGGCAGCGCCCCGCAGGCCGCGGCGCCGGTCGCTGCTCCGGCCGCCGAATCCGAGGCTCCGGTCCAGGAAAATCCGCGTGCCCGGGGACGTGGCCGCAGCCGCCGCGCCGGCAGCGACGGCGTCATAACTGCTACTGCCACCGAGGCCCCCGCCCAGGCCGCTCCCGCAGCGGAGGCTCCGGCAGCTGCCGAGTCCAACGCCGTCGAGTCCGGCTCGGTTGCTGCCCCGGAAGGCGCCGACCGTGCCCGCCAGCCGCGGACCCGCAACCGCCGCCGCGGCGAAGCTGCAGCCCAGGCACCCGAGCAGGCTGCAACCCAGTCCGCACCCGCCGTCGAGGCCCCCGCCGAGCAGCGCCAGGCAGACCAGGGCAGTGAAGACGGCCAGCGCCGGGAGAACACCCGCAGCCGCGGCGGCCGTGACGAGGCTGCTGCCAGCCGCGATAACGCGGGCAACCGCGATAACAACCGGGACAACGCAGCCAACCGCGATAACGCAGCCAACCGCGATAACGCCGGTAGCCGTGATAGCGCGGGTAACCGTGATAACGCGGGTAACCGCGATAACAACCGGGACAACGACGACAGCGATGGCGGCAGCCGGCGGAACCGCCGGAACCGGCGTGACCGCAACGACCGCAATGACCGTTCCGGCGGACAGGACAGCCGCGATAACAACGCGCGCAACGACCGTTTCCGCGACCGCAATGACCGGCGCCGGGGACGCGCCCAGGGCCCGGACGTCGACGACGTCGAGGTCACCGAGGACGACGTCCTGCTGCCGGTCGCCGGCATCCTGGACGTACTGGAGAATTACGCGTTTATCCGCACCTCCGGTTACCTGCCGGGCCCGAACGACGTATATGTCTCCCTCGCCCAGGTCAAGAAGTACAACCTGCGCAAGGGCGACGCAGTCGTCGGGGCCATCCGTGCACCGCGCGAAGGCGAGTCCCAGCAAACGAACCAGCAGCAGACCGCCCGCCAAAAGTTCAACGCGCTGGTCCGCGTCACCTCGGTCAACGGCAAGACGCCTGAGGAACTCAAGGACCGCGTTGAGTTCGCGAAGCTGGTCCCGTTGTACCCCTCCGAGCGCCTGCGCCTGGAGACGGACCCCAAGAAGATCGGCCCCCGCGTCATCGACCTGGTCGCCCCGATCGGCAAGGGTCAGCGCGGCCTGATCGTCTCGCCGCCGAAGGCCGGCAAGACGCTCATTCTTCAGTCGATTGCCAACGCCATCACCACCAACAATCCTGAGGTCCACCTCATGATGGTGCTTGTTGACGAGCGCCCCGAAGAAGTCACGGACATGCAGCGCACCGTGAAGGGCGAGGTCATCGCCTCGACCTTCGACCGCCCCGCCGACGACCACACCACGGTGGCCGAACTCTCCATCGAGCGCGCCAAGCGCCTCGTGGAAATGGGCATGGACGTTGTGGTCCTCCTCGACTCGATGACCCGTTTGGGCCGTGCCTACAACCTGGCGGCACCGGCTTCCGGCCGTATCCTCTCAGGTGGCGTCGACTCCGCCGCGCTGTACCCGCCGAAGCGCTTCTTCGGTGCCGCCCGCAACATCGAAAATGGCGGCTCGCTGACCATCCTGGCAACCGCTCTTGTCGAGACCGGCTCCAAGATGGACGAGGTCATCTTCGAAGAGTTCAAGGGCACCGGCAACATGGAACTGCGGCTGTCCCGCCAGCTCGCGGACAAGCGCATCTTCCCGGCGGTGGATGTCAACGCCTCAGGCACGCGCCGTGAGGAAAACCTGCTCTCGCCCGAGGAAGTCAAGATCATGTGGAAGCTGCGCCGGGTCCTGTCCGGACTCGAAACGCAGCAGAGCCTTGAACTGCTGACCAACAAGATCCGGGAGACCCAGAGCAACGTCGAGTTCCTGATGCAGGTGCAGAAGACGACGCTTGGTGCGAAGTCCGATAACGACAAGTAGCTGAGTCAGGGGCGGGGCCGTCGCATATTTGCGGGCCCCGCCCCTTTGTCGTTCCACCCAACGCACGGCATTACTAGACTTGTAGAAGTCGAAAGAGGTTTTGAAATGTTTGAGTCCGTACAGGGCCTGTTGGATGAGCATGATGCCATCCAGGCGCAGCTTGGGGATCCTGCTGTCTACGCTGACCAGAAGCTTGCCCGAAAGCTGGGGCGGCGCTCGGCCCAGCTGAACGGCATTGTCGAGGCGTACCACGCCTGGCACGGTATCGAGGATGACCTTGCCGCTGCCAAAGAGATGGCGGACGAAGACCCGGAGTTTGCTGCCGAGGTTCCGGTCCTGGCGGCCGGGCTGGAGACGGCGGCGGCCAAGCTTCGCCGGCTCCTGATTCCGCGGGACCCCGACGATTCCCGCAATGTGATCCTTGAGGTCAAGGGTGGTGAAGGCGGCGACGAGGCTGCCCTTTTTGCCGCCGACCTGCTGCGGATGTACACCCGGTACGCGGAAACCCGGGGTTGGAAGACTGAGATGATTTCTGCCAACGAATCGGACCTGGGCGGCTACAAGGACGTCCAGGTGGCGATCAAGGGCAACTCGAGCGACCCGGCCGAAGGTGTCTATGCGCGGCTCAAGTTCGAAGGCGGCGTGCACCGGGTGCAGCGCGTTCCCGTGACGGAATCCCAGGGGCGCATCCACACCTCCGCTGCCGGTGTGCTGGTACTTCCCGAAGTGGACGAACCCGAAGAACTTGAGATCAACCAGAACGACCTCAAGATCGACGTCTACCGTTCGTCCGGCCCCGGCGGCCAGTCCGTGAATACCACCGACTCAGCTGTCCGGATCACCCACCTTCCCACCGGCATTGTGGTGGCCATGCAAAACGAAAAGTCGCAGCTGCAGAACCGTGAAGCCGGCATGCGTGTCCTGCGTGCCCGCATCCTGGCGCACCAGCAGGAGCAGATTGACGCCGAAAACTCCGCCCAGCGCAAATCCCAGATCCGCACCATGGACCGCTCGGAGCGAATCCGCACGTACAACTACCCGGAAAACCGGATAGCGGACCACCGCACCGGATACAAGGCGTACAACCTGGACCAGGTTATGAACGGCGACCTGGAACCGGTCATCCAGTCGGCCATCGAGATGGACGAACAGGCCCGCCTCGACGCTATCGGCGACTAGCCGGCCCCGGCGTGGTGATACCAGAAGGAGCCGGCCTGAGCCTTGCGGACGCCGTCCGCGAGGCCACTGCAGCGCTGGCCGCCGCGGGGGTCCCGAGTCCGCGAGCCGACGCGGAACTGCTCGCAGATCATCTGCTGGGCGTTGGCCTCGGCCGGCTCCGTGCCCTGATGCTCGGTGACAGCCCGGCACCGGTTGGCTATCAGGAGCTCATCGCCGAGCGGGCCCGGCGCGTTCCGCTGCAGCACATCACGGGCGTTGCGCATTTCCGGTACCTGGAGCTGGCAGTCGGGCCGGGAGTGTTTATTCCCCGGCCGGAAACCGAAACCGTGGTGCAGCTTGTCATCGACAGGCTGCAGGGACAGGCCCATCCTAAGGTGGTTGATCTGGGCACCGGGTCCGGAGCCATCGCCGGGTCGATCGCGCACGAGATTCCCGGCGCCGAGGTCCACGCCGTTGAATTCAGCGAGTTCGCGCACGCGTGGGCCGCGAGGAATCTGTTGCCGCTCGGCGTTCACTTGACCCGTGGTGATCTGCGTGATGCGCTGCCCGGGCACAACGGCACCTTCGACGTTGTCGTCTCGAACCCGCCCTACATTCCTGCCGACGCAATCCCCAACGAACCCGAAGTAGCGCTGCACGACCCGCCCGAGGCACTCTACGGCGGGGGAGCGGACGGTATGGAGCTTCCGGCGGCGGCAGCCGCTTCCGCCGCCAGGCTCCTGGTCCCCGGGGGATATTTCGTGATGGAGCACGCCGAAGTCCAGGCCGGCTGGATCGCCGCGATGCTGGAGCGCTCCGGACGTTGGTCCCGCATCACCACCCATCGTGACCTCAACGGCAGGGACCGGGCCACGAGTGCCGTCCTTGCCGACCGGCTTCCGCCTGGTGGCCGGGGCAACTCACCCAGTGATGAAAGAATGGGCCAGTGACGACTAGCTACGATTGCACGGCGGCCGAGCAGCGCGCCGCAGGACTTGAACACGCCCAGCGGGCCATCCGGGAGCACAAGTGTGTGGTCTTCCCGACGGACACCGTGTACGGGATCGCCGCCGACGCGTTCTCACCCCTCGCGGTGACCTTGTTGCTGGCATCGAAAGGTCGCAGCCGCAAAATGCCGCCGCCGGTGCTCATCCCCAGGCTCAATGCCCTCGACGGCCTCGCGACGGACGTTCCGGCCGAGGCCCGGCGCCTGGCAGAGGCATTCTGGCCCGGCGCTCTCACCCTGATCCTGCATGCCCAGCCGTCCCTTGACTGGGACCTCGGCGACACCAGAGGCACCGTCGCACTCCGGATCCCGGCCGATGACCTCGCCCAGGACCTCCTGACGCTGACCGGTCCGCTGGCAGTGTCCTCGGCGAACCGCACGGGACAGCCGGCGGCTCAGACCGCTGTGGAGGCCGAAGCCCAGCTGGCGGAATCCGTGGAGGTCTATCTGGAGGGCGGCGCGCGGCCGGTCGAGGGGACCGATGCGCTGCCGTCCACCATTGTTGATGCCACCTCTGTGCCGCTGCGGGTGGTACGCCAGGGTGCCATCAGCCTGGAGCGGCTCCGGGAGGTTGTGCCGGAATTGCTCGGTGCCGGCGAGGAGCCGGCCGCCGTTGATGCCCCGGACACCACCACTGCCACCCCGTCACACAGCACCGCTGAGGACAGCGCTACACCCGCCGCCGACGACGATTCTCCGAGGAACTGACATGCAACCCAAAGTCGCCGTCGCGGCAGTAACTTTCGACCGCCACGAGGAACTCACTCTCCTGCTCAAGGGCCTGGCCGATCAGACGGCCCCCATCCACTCGATCGCTCTCGTGGACTCCGGCACCGTCCCGGCGACCGCGATCGTCAACGCGGGCGGGGAGAACATCAACTACCTGCGCTCCGAGGCGAACCTCGGCGGTGCCGGAGGATTCGCTTATGCGATTCTTGCTGCGATGGCCAGCGGCGCGGAGTGGATCTGGATGATGGATGATGACGGGCACCCCGAGGATAAGAGCTGCCTCGCCGAACTGCTCAAGTGCGCCGAAGAGCACCGGCTCGATATTGTGAGCCCCCTCGTCGCCGCAACGTCCGATCCCAACCGGCTCTCATTCAATTTCCGGATCAACGGGTTCCTGACCAACGACCGCTCCAGGCTCGCGTCGATGGGCTACCTTCCGGACATGGTGCATTTTTTAACGGTGCACTGATCCGCACGGAGGTGTTCTACAAGATCGGCATCCCTGACGTGAAGTTCTTTATCCGCGGCGACGAGGTCGACTTCCTGTCGCGGGTCAAGAAGGCCGGCCTTAAATACGGCACCCTGGCCACCGTCGCCGTCCAGCACCCGGCTACCTGGACCGAGATGAAACCCGTCTTCGGCGGG
Organism: Arthrobacter sp. H16F315; assembly: GCF_024124825.1. Taxonomy (GTDB): domain Bacteria; phylum Actinomycetota; class Actinomycetes; order Actinomycetales; family Micrococcaceae; genus Arthrobacter. The sequence continues at coordinate 2,094,014 of NZ_JAMXSS010000002.1, forward strand.
TTCCTTACCCCGTTATTCCCGAGGGCGAGTTTAAGCGGTACTGCTATTTCCGCAACCGCGGCTACCTCACCCGGAAGTACCGGAACCTGCGCTGGTTCGGCGCCGACATCGTCGGGTTCCCTTACTTTTTCCTGAAAACCGGTGACCTCAAAGGTCTCGCGCGGTGGTTCCGGGCCTACTCCACCGGCTTCCGCGGTCAGGGCTTCGGCTCGCCCGCACAGCTTATGCCGACCAACAGCTAGGCCGGCGTGGAGAAGCTGTTCGCCGTCGTTGTCACCTACAACCGTGCCGACTTACTGCAGAATCTGCTCGAGTCCTTTAGCCGACTGGGCACCCGGCCGGACCGGATCGTGGTGGTGGACAACGCCAGCAGCGATCACACCCCTGACGTTATCGCCCGAGCAACGGCCTCCGGTGCAGTGCCGATCCAGTATGAACGGCTCTCCGCGAACGCCGGCGGCTCCGGCGGCTTCTCCCGCGGCGTGGAGCTTGCCCTCGCGGCCGGTGCCGAATGGCTCTGGCTGATGGACGACGACGTCGAGGTACTCCCCGGGGCGGTCGAGGCGCTTGACAAGTTCACGCCGGACTACTTGTGCATGATAGGACGCCGCTACGACGCCGCCGGCAAGCCTTTCTTCTGGCAGCACCATTTTGTTGAATCACTCGGCGTTTTCCTGCCCGTCTCCGGCGATGTTTTCGGTACCTCGGAGGTCTTTCGGACCAACGTGGGAAATTTCGAGGGCATGCTGATCAAGGCCTCGCTGGCACGCACCATCGGCCTGCCGGATCCGCGGTTCTTTATCACCTGGGACGACCTCATCTACGGCTGGCTCGCGGCGCAGCAGACCCCGGTGGTCTATGTAAACGCCTTTGTTATCAAAAAGGTGCGGGCCCAGCGCCAAGTGGATCTGGGCGTCCGCCACCTCAATGATTCGAGTGACCTGAGCCGCCGCTACGTGATGCGCAACCGGGGCCATGTGGCGCAGTACCTTCGTGCCTACGGCAAGTTCAACAGGCTGGGGTTTGGTGCCGGAACGGCACTGACATATTTGAAGGAAGTTGCCCGGCTGGTGCTGGTGGAGCGCAGCATCAGGGGAGCCGGGGCGCTGTGGAACGGCTGGCGCGAATCGCGGGCCATCCTGGCCGACCGCAACTGGCAGCCGATGCCGCCGGTGCCTGGTCCAGCTCCCCATAAGGAGGGCTGAGGCAGGTGCAGGTCCGGACGAACCCGTCCCGCCGGACCCCTAAGGACCCGGGGTTCCCTGCCGGGAGCGATTAGTATCGTGGGAGAACCGGGTACTGTCCGGCAATTGCAGGGCGGGTAATTATTGAAACAGGCGGATGGCCGCCGTGGTAGTGGAAGTCGGTTGCAATCTCTGTTGACTACGAAATCTGAAGCGCGCGAACCCGCCGCAGCACTGGAGGAGACAAAGCCTCCGCTCTGGATCTGGATCCAGCTCTTCCTGGACTCGATGTCGTGGGTCGTCGCGATCGTCCTGGCCCTGCTGCTGCGCTATGAAATGGGCATCAGGGAAGAACAGCTTGTCAGTGCCCTGATCATCATGGCCATCGCCATAGTGGTGCAGGCCCTGGCGGGCTATGCGCTGGCGCTGTACCGCGGCAGGTATCCGTTCGGAAGTTTCCAGGAAGCCAAGGCGCTGGTCTTTGTCACAGTGATTGTCGCTGCCTCCATCACGCTGAGCCTGCTGGTGCTCTATGAAGCCATCGGAATCGGCCGCAGCGTGGGGCTCATCGCCTTCCCGTTCGCCTGCCTCTTTATGGGGGCCGCCCGCTATGCCAAGAGGCTCTACGTTGAGGGCAAACACCGTCCCGGCGACAGCGCCCAGAATACCCTGATCTATGGCGCGGGTTTCCTCGGCAACTCGCTGCTGACGCGGATGCTGCAGGACGCCGAATCGCCGTATTATCCGGTTGGACTGATTGACGACGATCCCACGAAGAAGCACCTGCGGCTCTCCGGTGTGCAGGTCCTGGGCCGCGGCGACGACCTGCCGGCCATCATCCGGCGCACCCGCGCCACAGTGCTGGTACTGGCGTTTGCCAATGTGGAGGCTTCCGTGGTCCGGCGGATTTCCGACGCAGTCGCCGGAATGAATGTCCGGGTGCTGGTCCTGCCGCCATTGCGCGACATGCTCGGCGGCGGGGCGCCCCAGGGCTTCTCCGACTTCCGCGAAGTGGCTGTCGAGGACCTGATCGGGCGGCGCCCGGTCGATATCAAAGTCGACGAGATTGCCGGCTACATCAAGAGCAAACGCGTCCTGGTCACCGGGGCCGGCGGATCCATCGGGTCCGAACTGTGCCGGCAGATCGTCCAGTTCTCGCCGGCCGAGCTGATCATGCTGGACCACGACGAAACCGGGCTGCAGCAGACCCAGATCACCATTACCGGGCGGGGACTGCTTGCTGGCCGTGACACCGTCCTGGCGAGCATCCGCGACGCGGACGCTCTTCAGGAGATCTTCCAGGACCGCCGCCCGGAGGTGGTGTTCCACGCTGCCGCCCTCAAACACGCGCCGTTGCTGCAGCAGTATCCGATCGAGGCCTGGAAGACGAACGTCCTGGGCACCCTCAACGTCCTGCGTGCCGCAAAGCACGCCGGGGTATCGCACTTCGTGAATATCTCCACGGACAAGGCGGCAAACCCGACGACGGCGCTGGGCCACTCGAAGCGCGTCGCCGAAAAGCTGGCCGCGTGGATGGCAGGCCAGACCGGCCGCAAATTTGTCTCCGTCAGGTTCGGGAACGTTATGGGCAGCCGCGGCTCTATGCTGCCGCTCTTTACGGAGCAGATCCGGGTGGGCGGCCCCGTGACGGTCACCGACCCCGAGGTCACCCGCTTCTTTATGACGATTCCGGAAGCGTGCCAGCTGGTCATCCAGGCCGGCGCGATCGGACGCGGCGGCGAGGTGATGATCCTTGACATGGGGGAACCGGTGAAAATCCTGGACGTAGCCCAACGCATGATCGCGATGTCCGGCAAAAAGGTTGAGATCGTCTACACCGGGCTCCGGCCCGGCGAGAAACTCCACGAGGAACTCGTTGGAATCGGCGAGCTCGACGAACGCCCGCTGCATCCGAAGATCTCCCACACGCAGGCCCACCAGCAGGACCCGTCCGGGCTGGACCTCGACGACTGGCTGGCCCGCTGCGAGGCGGAGCAGGGTCTGGACATCGCTTCCATCCCGGACGATGAAGCGGACGAACCGGGCGAGCACACAAGGGTTGCATCCTAATGCTGATCTTCCTCACTGCCGCCGTCACCCTGCTAGCGAGCGTGCTGCTTCCGTTTGCCGTAAAGCCGTGGCTGGTGAAGATGGGCGTCGTTGACGTTCCCACGGCCCGGTCGTCGCACGGCACAACCACCATCCGGGGCATGGGAGTGGCCGTTTCGGTGGCCACCGCCATCGGCTACGGGGCCGCCGGCCTGCTGGGAGCGGTGACGGTGGACCGTTCGGTCTTCCTGGTGGTGCTGTCGATCATCGTTGCCAGCGCAGCTGTGGGATGGATTGAAGACCTCCGTGGTCTCTCCATTCGGGGCCGGGCGGCTGCCCAGCTGGGGATTGGTGCCGCGGGTTCCGCAGCTCTGCTCCTGCTCACCGGCCAGTCCTTCTGGTGGTTGCCGCTGGCGGCGCTGGCAATTGCTGCGTACATCAACATCGCGAACTTCATGGACGGCGTCAACGGGATTTCGAGTTTCCACGGCGTCCTGGCGGGCAGCGCCTACGCGGTGGCAGGGGTCTTGGCGGAACAGCCGTGGCTTACCGCTGGCGGGGCGGTGCTGGCCATGTCCTTCCTGGGCTTCCTGCCGTGGAACTTGTCCAGGGGCTCCGTTTTCCTGGGCGACGTCGGCAGCTACCTGCTGGGTGCCTCGGTGGCCGCCTTGGCCGTGGCGGGGTTCTTCAGCGGTGTCTACGTGGAATATGTCCTGTCGCCGATCCTCGTCTATGTTGCCGACACCGGCTACACCTTGCTGCGCCGGATTAATGCCGGTGAACGCTGGTACGCGTCCCACCGAGAGCACGTCTACCAGCGATTGACCGACGTCGGATTTTCGCACCTGCAGTCGGCAGGCACCGTCGCGGCCTGCACGGCGGCAGTGATCGTTTTCAGCTTCATCGCCGCCACGGCTACCCTGCCTGTGGTGGTGCTCTGCGTCGCCGGAAGCCTGGCCGTCCTTGGGCTTTACCTGGCGTCACCGGACCTGATCCGACACTTCGGGAGGCGCCGGAAGGTTACCAGGTCGCCGGTAACCTAAGCGGACCGGCGCCCGCGGCGCGGCACGGGACGCCGCCATGTTCTATCTCGTGTAGAATTCAGGGGCGGGTTGACGCCGCGACTTCTACCAGCACCCGCCCCGCGACGATTGGGATCCCATGACCTCCAACGCCGATCCCGGACCCGTATCCGGTAACGGATCCGTTGGCGCCTCCGGCCCCACACCGGCCCTGTGGCTGCGTTTGCTGGGAATAAGTTCGACCGTCAGCGGCGGAGCCCTGCTGCTGGTGGCTGTGGCGGCAGTGCTGCTGGCTTCGACGGCAGCTGCCCTTTCCTGGCTTCTCGGCGGAGCCCTGGTCGCCGTCTTTTTCGCCATCAGCCTGCTGATCGGCCACTTCGCCGGACGTAACAACCCCTCCGGTGCGATTGGCCTTTTCGCCGCAACATACTTCATCAAGGTCGTTGGCTTTGCCGTGGTGCTTTTTGCCATCGGCACCCCCGACTGGCTTTCCCGGGGCTGGTTCCTGGCCGGCGCCGTCGTGACAGTTGTGTTGTGGCAGGCCGCCGAGATCTACGGTTTCAGCACGGCCCGGCTGCAGATCTACAACGACCCCAAGACCTCCGAAGGCGGCACCGATGTCTAGCCGCAAAGACGGACGCGCAAACAAGCCCAAAACCCACAAAACCACTGGCGGAGCCCCCGGTGTATCCGGGAACGGCAGGGACGGCGGATACAACGCCGGAATCGCCGTCTTCAGCTACATTGTTGGCGGAATCATCGTCTGGAGTTTGATAGGGTGGGGTCTGGATAATCTGTGGGGAACCCGCTGGATTGTGCTCGCAGGCGCCCTGCTTGGAGCCGCCGGAGGTTTCTATCTTTCTCACATGCACGGCCTCACCAGCCCGGAGCATTCCGCCGGCGGGGACAATGCCGCACGTGGCCCGTCCGTGGACGAGGATCAGTAATGCCAAATAATTTCACAGGGGAGAGGCCGGCAGCAACGCCGACTTTCCCCGACCAACGCCCAATGATGGACACTGCAGAGAGGAAACGCGTTGATCGCGCTTGCGCTCCCGGCCCAAGATTCAGGACCTTTTTCGCCTCCTGGAATTGAAGAAATGCACCTGCCGGCAATCCTGCCGTGGGGGGCGGCCGACGGATTCTCCAAGCAGATGCTGCTGGTAATCCTTTCGGTCGTTATTATCGCCACATTCTTTCTGCTAGCTGCCCGCAAGGGCCAGCTTGTCCCCGGCAAACTGCAGTTTGCGGGTGAAGCCGCTTACGGCTTCGTCCGCAATGGCATTGCCAAGGACATCATCGGCGGCAAAGACTTTATGAAGTACGTCCCGCTGTTGTTCAGCCTCTTCTTCTTTATCCTGGTGAACAACATCTACGGTGCCATTCCGGTCATCCAGCTCCCGACGTTCTCGCACGTCGGCGGCGCCTATGTGATGGCCGCAATTGTGTACATTACCTGGATCGTCATCGGCGTCAGGAAAAACGGACTGCGCTACTTCAAGCTGGCCACCGTTCCTTCCGGAGTCCCGGGCTACATTCTTCCGATCGTTATCCCGATCGAGATCATCTCCAACTTCCTGGTCCGCCCGGTGACGCACAGCCTCCGTCTGTTCGCCACCATGCTGGCCGGTCACCTGATCGTGATGATTGCCGGTTCCGGCATCGAGTACCTCGTGATGAATGAAAACCTCCTGCTGAAGGGCACCTCGGTGCTCGTTCTCGCCGGCGCCATTGCGATGTACATGCTCGAAGCGCTGATTATGGTTCTGCAGGCTTACGTATTTACGCTGCTGACCGCCATCTACATCGAAGGCGCGCTGCACGCGGACAGCCACTAGGCACCCCAAACTTCCCCTTGCGGGATGAAGCAACCCAAACAACCTGCCGCACAGACGGCATCTTGAAAGGAAGAAAAATGAACGGCTCTCTCAACCTCGTAGGTTACGGTCTGTCCGCAATCGGCGGTGGTATCGGTGTTGGTCTCGTGTTCGCCGCGTACATCAACGGTGTTGCACGCCAGCCGGAGGCACAGCGTGTGCTCCAGCCGATCGCCTTCCTCGGCCTCGCGCTGACCGAAGCCCTCGCCATCCTCGGCCTGGTCTTCGCGTTCGTTCTCTAGTCTGAACCTTAGAACTAAAGCGAACATCCAGAACCGAGTAGATAAGGACGGGTGAATTATGAATCAGCTGATCATCTCAGCCGCCGTTGAAGGCCAGTCGCCTTTGCTTCCCAATGTCTGGGAAATGGGCGTCGTCTTGGCCGGCTTTGCTGTCCTCATGTTCATCGTGGTCAAGTATGTTGTCCCGATGTTCGAGAAGACCTTCGCGGAGCGTGCCGAGGCCATCGAAGGCGGCATTGCCAAGGCTGAAAAGGCCCAGGCAGAGGCTTCCGCCGCGCTCGAAGAGTACAAGCAGCAGCTTACGGACGCCCGTGCCGAGGCCAACCGCATCCGCGAGGAAGCCCGTGCCGAAGGCGCCCAGATTCTTGCGGACCTGAAGGAGAAGGCGGCTGCCGAGTCTGCTCGCATCACGGCGCAGGCACACGCAGCCATCCAGTCCGAGCGTCAGGCGGCCGTTGTGTCGCTCCGCTCCGAGGTCGGCACGCTTGCCACGACACTGGCTGGCCGCATCGTCGGCGAGTCCCTCGAGGACGACGCGCGTTCGGCCCGTGTGGTTGACCGTTTCCTGGCAGATCTGGAGAACCAGAACGCAGGTGCAGCTAAGTAATGGCAGGTGTATCGAGCGGATCGCTGACCGCGGCCTTGGCGGATTTGGAAGTCAAACTTCCTTTCGCCTCGCTGCAGCTGGCTAAAGAACTCTTCGGAATTCTGGGCACGGTAGACAGCTCGGCTGGCTTGCGACGCGCCCTGACTGACCCGTCCCGCAGCGGCGAGGACAAGTCGGCCCTGGTCAAGCAGCTCTTTGGCGGGAACGTCTCCGCGGAAGCTGTGGACATCGCGAGCGGACTGGCCGGCTCGCGCTGGGCATCGGCCCGGGATATCGGCGATGCTCTCGAGACTCTTGCCGCTTCGGTGGTCATTGCCGTTGCTGAGAACAAGTCGGCTGCCGCTGCCTCAGGCATCAGCGGGCTGGAAGGGCTGGAGAACGACCTGTTCTCCTTCAACCAGGCCGTCGATTCCAATCATGAGGTCCAGCGTGCTGTGTCCGAACCGCAGGCCAGCGCGGCTGCCAAGGTGGCCCTCGCTGAAAAGCTTGTACCCAGTGCAAGCGAGGAAGCGAAAGTCCTGATTGGACAAGCAGTTTCTCAGCCCCGCGGCCTCAAAGCGACCAAGCTTGTTCGTCGTTTCGCGGAGCTTGCAGCAAAGCGCCAGCAGCGCTGGATTGCAACAGTCAGCGTCACCCGTCCGCTGGCGGAGACACAGACCAGCCGTCTGCAGGAGGGCCTGAACGCCCTGTACGGACGCGAGCTCAAGATCAACATGAACGTTGACCCGGCACTGATCGGTGGCATCCGGATCCAGGTAGGGGATGAAGTGGTAGACGCTTCCGTCCTCGCCCGCCTGGGCCAGCTCCACCGCCAGCTTGCTTAGCCAGCCGGACCAGCACAACTAAACGAAACCCCGGTCATCGTGAGCAACGATGATCACGAAAACAGGAGAGCAGGGACTGCAGATGGCCGAATTGACCATCAACGCCGACGACGTCCGTAATGCGTTGAACGAGTTCGCGGCGTCCTACGAACCCGGAAACGCTGAGCGCGTAGAGGTCGGCCGTGTAACAACCGCAGGTGACGGCATCGCCCGTGTTGAGGGCCTTCCCTCGGTCATGGCGAATGAGCTGCTTCGCTTCGAAGACGGCACGCTGGGCCTGGCCCAGAACCTCGACGTTCGCGAAATTGGCGTTATCGTCCTCGGTGACTTCACCGGAATCGAAGAAGGCCAGGAAGTTCACCGCACCGGACAGGTTCTGTCCGTACCGGTGGGCGACGCCTTCCTCGGCCGAGTTGTTGACCCGTTGGGCGAGCCCATCGACGACCTTGGCGAGATCAAGGCCGAAACCACCCGTGCGCTTGAACTTCAGGCGCCCGGCGTGACCCAGCGCAAATCGGTCCACGAGCCGATGCAGACCGGCCTCAAGGCGATCGACGCCATGATCCCGATCGGCCGCGGCCAGCGTCAGCTGATCATCGGTGACCGCCAGACCGGCAAGTCCGCCATTGCCATCGACACGATCATCAACCAGAAGGCCAACTGGGCTTCCGGGGATGTCAACAAGCAGGTGCGCTGCATCTATGTAGCCATCGGCCAGAAGGCATCGACGATCGCGGCCGTCCGCCAGACCCTCGAGGATAACGGTGCGCTGGAGTACACGACGATCGTGGCTTCCCCCGCATCCGACCCCGCAGGCTTCAAGTACCTGGCTCCGTACGCCGGTTCGGCCATCGGCCAGCACTGGATGTACGGCGGCAAGCACGTCCTCATTGTGTTTGATGACCTCTCCAAGCAGGCCGAGGCTTACCGTGCAGTATCCCTGCTGCTCCGCCGCCCGCCGGGACGCGAAGCCTACCCGGGCGACGTCTTCTACTTGCACTCCCGTCTGCTGGAGCGTTGTGCCAAGCTCTCCGACGAGCTCGGTGCAGGGTCGATGACCGGCCTGCCGCTCATCGAAACCAAGGCAAACGACGTCTCCGCCTACATCCCGACCAACGTGATCTCCATTACCGATGGCCAGATCTTCCTGCAGTCGGACCTCTTCAACGCCAACCAGCGTCCGGCCGTCGACGTGGGTGTCTCCGTTTCCCGCGTTGGTGGCGCCGCCCAGGTCAAGTCCATGAAGAAGGTCTCCGGTACCTTGAAGCTGGAACTGGCCCAGTACCGCGATATGCAGGCTTTCGCAATGTTCGCGTCGGACCTCGATGCCGCATCGCGCCAGCAGCTGACCCGCGGTGCACGCCTGATGGAACTGCTCAAGCAGGGCCAGTACTCACCCTTCCCGGTCGAGAACCAGGTCGTGTCCATTTGGGCCGGTACCAACGGGCACCTCGACGACGTCCCGGTTGAGGACATCAGCCGCTTCGAAACCGAGTTCCTGGACCACCTCAAGCACAAGTCCTCCATCCTGACGACGCTGGCGCAGACCAACGTGATGAGCGATGACACCGCAGAAGCACTGAAGACCGCGATCGTGGACTTCAAGAAGGGCTTCTTCGGCGAGGGAGACAGCCTCCTTGTTGGTGCAGGGCACGAAGAGCATGCAGCCATCGACGAGGCACAGGTCGACCAGGAAAAAATCGTCAAGCAGAAGCGCTAGTTTCGCTGGCCGGGACTGCCGGAACCCCACCGGGTTCCGGCAGTCCCGGCCACCGGGATCTTAGGAAAGGATAAGTATGGGAGCCCAGATTCGGGTCTACCGCCAGAAGATCAGCTCGACGACGTCGATGCGCAAGATCTTCAAGGCGATGGAACTGATCGCTACCTCGCGCATCGGCAAGGCCCGAGCACGCGTAGCAGCTTCACTGCCTTACGCAAACGCCATCACGCGTGCTGTTTCTGCTGTCGCAAGCCAGAGCGAAATCGACCACCCGCTGACCACCGAGCCGGAGCAGATCCGCCGGGCTGCCGTCCTGGTAATCACCTCGGACCGTGGCCTTGCAGGGTCGTACTCCGCGAGTGTGCTCAAGCAGGCGGAAGGCCTCAACGAGCTGCTCGTCGAGGAGGGCAAGGAAGTCAAGATGTACCTGGTCGGCCGCAAGGCGCAGGCGTACTTCGACTTCCGGAACCGTCCTTACGGGCGTGTCTGGACCGGCGGTACGGACGCACCGGAGTTTGCCACGGCACAGGAAATCGGCGAAGCATTGCTGGCCGACTTTGCGACGGACTACGCAGAGGGAGGGGTCGACGAAATCCACGTCGTCTACACCCGCTTCAAGTCCATGGTGACCCAGGAGCCGACGGTTGTCCGTCTTCTCCCGCTGGAGGTTGTCGAAGAGCAGGCGGCGTCCGAATCGGATCTGCTGCCGCTCTACGAATTCGAACCGGAAACGGAACAGGTTCTCGACGCACTGCTGCCGCGCTACATCGAATCACGTATCTTCGCCGCGATGCTGCAGGCAGCAGCTTCAGAGCTTGCTGCCCGCCAGCGGGCAATGAAGTCCGCGGGCGACAATGCCACGGATCTCATCAAGAAGTTTACGCGTCTGCGCAATACCGCCCGCCAGGCTGAAATTACGCAGGAGCTTTCCGAAATCGTGGCCGGTGCCGACGCGTTGAACGCGTCCTAGCCGCACGAATCCGGATCCAGCTGTACCTGCACCAAAAGAAACTTAACCCAACGCCATCTACTGAGTGAAGTGAGAGAGATGACTGCCACAGCTACCGAACACGTAGCCGCGACGACCGGTGCTACCGGCCGTATTGCACGTGTTATTGGCCCGGTTGTCGACGTCGAATTCCCGGCTGACGCAATCCCCTCGATTTACAACGCACTCACCACCGAGATTACTCTCAACGGTGAGACCAAGACGATCACGTTCGAGGTTGCACTGCACCTCGGCGATAACGTCATTCGCGCCATCTCGCTGCAGGCGACCGACGGACTTGTCCGCGGTACCGCTGTAGTGGATTCGGGCGCCCCCATTTCCGTGCCTGTCGGCGACGTCGTCAAGGGACACATCTTCAACGTCCTCGGCCAGCCGCTGGACGTGCCTGAGTCGGAGCTCGAAATCACCGAGCGCTGGCCCATCCACCGCAAGGCCCCGGCCTTCGCGACGCTCGAGGGTTCCACCGAGATGATGGAAACCGGCATTAAGGTCATCGACCTTCTCACCCCGTACATCAAGGGTGGAAAAATCGGTCTGTTCGGTGGTGCCGGCGTCGGCAAGACGGTACTGATCCAGGAAATGATCACCCGTGTTGCCCGCAACTTCGGCGGCACCTCGGTCTTCGCCGGTGTCGGCGAGCGTACCCGTGAAGGTAACGACCTCTGGGTTGAAATGGAAGAGGCGGGCGTCCTTAAGGACACCGCCCTTGTCTTCGGCCAGATGGATGAGCCGCCGGGAACGCGCCTGCGCGTTGCACTGTCCGCCCTGACCATGGCGGAGTACTTCCGCGATGTGCAGAACCAGGACGTGCTGCTCTTCATCGACAACATCTTCCGCTTCACCCAGGCAGGTTCCGAGGTTTCCACCCTCCTCGGCCGGATGCCTTCGGCCGTGGGCTACCAGCCCAACCTGGCTGACGAGATGGGTCTCCTGCAGGAGCGCATCACGTCCACCAAGGGCCACTCGATCACCTCGATGCAGGCCATCTACGTACCCGCAGATGACTACACCGACCCGGCTCCGGCCACGACCTTCGCACACCTCGACGCGACCACGGAACTGTCCCGTGAAATCGCTTCCCGTGGTCTGTACCCGGCCGTTGACCCGCTGACGTCGACGTCCCGCATCCTGGATCCGCAGTACATCGGCAACGACCACTACAACACGGCCGTCCGAGTCAAGCAGATCCTGCAGAAGAACAAGGAACTTCAGGACATCATCGCCATCCTCGGTGTTGACGAACTCTCTGAAGAAGACAAGATCGTTGTCTCGCGGGCACGCCGCATCCAGCAGTTCCTCTCGCAGAACACCTACACCGCCAAGCAGTTCACCGGCGTCGAGGGCTCCACCGTGTCCATCAAGGACACCGTTGAAGGCTTCACCGCAATCTGCGACGGCGAGCTGGACCACATCGCAGAGCAGGCGTTCTTCAACGTCGGCGGCCTGGATGACGTCGAGCGCCAGTGGGCCAAGATCCAGGAACAGACCAAGTAATATGGCTGAGCTTGAGGTTGAGATTGTCGCAGCGGACCACTTCGTGTGGTCCGGAGCGGCCACCATGGTCAAGGCCCGCACCAGCGATGGTGAAATCGGAATCCTGCCCGGCCACTCGCCCCTGCTGGCGATACTGGCCGAAGGTGAGCTGGCCATCCAGCCGGTCTCCGGTGACCGCATTGCTGTAGTGGTCGACGGCGGATTCTTCTCCGTCGACAACAACCGGGTCGTCATTGTTGCTGACAACGCCCAAATGGGCGACGCGGTTACTGCGGGGATCCGCTAGCACGACCTTGATGAACGATACAGTTTTTCCGTTCATCGTCCTGGCAACGGTCTTTGCGTTGCTGGTATTTACACTGTGCCTTTCGGGGGTGCGCCGCATCACCCTGCGGCGCACCCTGGGCACAGTGGATGCCTCCATTTGCACGGCCGGAAACGGCTGGCAGATGGGGGTTTGTCGTTATCAGGACAACGACCTGGAGTGGTTCCGCCTTGCCTCGCTGAGCACGCGGCCCAAGTACACTTTCCGCCGGAGTTCGCTCGAGCTGATCGCCAGACGCCAGCCCAGCGAATCCGAGCTCGTCGAAGTCCAGCCCGGGGCCGTGATTGTAGAGCTCCGGTACGAGGGGCAGGACGTCCTGCTCGCGATGCGGTTCGACGCCTACACCGGGCTGTCATCCTGGCTTGAGGCCGGGCCGGTCATCGGCGTCGGGACCTGGCGCTAGCGCCGATGTCTTTTCTGGAAGAACTCCGGCTAGTGGACGGGCCGGTGCTGTGGTTCGCCTGGCTTGCCGGCACCGCGGGCCTGGCCTACCTGTTCTGGCAGCCCGGGAGCCAACGCGCCCGGAGCACCGCCGCCCTTCCCTGGCTGGCTTTCCTGCTTCCGCGGGCCGCCGTTGTGCTTGCCGCGGCGGCATTGCTTGCCGGTGCGCACTGGCTGATGATCTACGCCGTTCCGGTGTTCCCCGACGAACTCCCCGCCGAAGTCCTTGCCTGGTCGTTGCCCGCGGTCACGGCCCTACTGCTCTGGATGATGCACCTGTGGATCACCTGGCGGGCCGCGCGCCGCCAGAGCCCCGGGCAGGGCGGCCCCCGGCGCCCAGCCCGCGCGACGGCTGCGTCCACGGGCGCCCTGCTCGGCGTTGTGCTGCTCTCGGCCGTCCAGGTCAACGCCTATTTTGGACTTAACCAGACGGTGAGCGACCTCGCCGGCACAGCCGTGGCACGGATTCAACCGCTGGACGACGGACTCAAACGCGTTCCCGGTGCCGCGCCCGGCGTCAGCCTGTCCGCGTGGAAACCGCCGGCGGACCTGCCCGACAGCGGTATTATGCGGCGCGCCGCCATCCCCGGGACCCGTTCGGGTTTCCAGGGCCGCGAGGCGTACATCTATCTCCCGCCGGCCTACCGGTCCACGCCCCGGCCGGCACTTCCCGTCCTGGTGCTTTTCTCCGGCCAGCCCGGAGGACCGGCAGACTGGCTCACCGGCGGGGCGCTGCGCAGCCGCATGGACCAGTATGCGGCAGCGCACCATGGTGTTGCTCCGGTGGTGGTGGTAGTGGATCCGAACGGTTCCGCCGCAGCGAACACACTCTGCATGGACAGCCGGATCGCCCGGGCGGACACGTATCTGGCCGAGGACGTGCCGGACTGGATCAACCAGACACTGGATGTGGATCCGGACCACAAACAGTGGGCCGCCGGGGGATTCTCCTTTGGTGCGACCTGCGCGATGCAAATGGTGACGCGCCATCCGGACATCTATGGCTCAGCACTGGCGTTCTCAAGCGAAAAGGAGCCCGCGCTTGCGAAGGAGCGGGACAAGACGATTGCGGCCTCCTTTGGCGGCGACGCCGAAGCCTTCGACCGTTTGACGCCGCTGCGGCTGATGACGGACCGCCGCTTTGACGGGCACGCCATCTATTTTGGCGCCGGCGAGCGGGATCCCGAGTTCATCGGCTACATGGAGCTCCTGTCGAAGGCTGCTCGCGATGCCGGCTTTACCGTGGCGACCCGCCGGATACCCAAGGTCGGGCATTCCTGGGAGACCGGGTCCAGGGGCCTGCCCGCCGGGCTGGACTTTCTGGGGGACCGTTGGGGGATCACCCGGTGAGCCCGGCAGACCCGGCGCGGCGGGGGTCCGACGCCGCTTCCCTGGCTGGTCTTGTCCTGGCGGGCCTGCGGCAATCGCTCGGCCATCTGCGCGCCATACCCTTCACCCTCGCCGTCCTCGCGGCCTTCCTCCTGGTCGGTGCGGCCACCGGAAGCTTCCTCGCCGGGCCGCCGGAATCGTGGCTGAATCTGGCTTCCGTCAGCGCCCCGGGCCTGAAATCCGGGGCTTGGTGGTCGATGTTCACCTCGATGTTCTTCGCCACGAACCTGCTGGCATATGCCGCAGCCGCTCTGATGATCCTGCTCCTGCTGGGCCTCACCGAGCGGCAGCTTGGCAGTCGCCGCACGGCAGTGTTTTACTTCGCCGCGCAGTTCGCTTCGGTGACGCTGTTTCTGCTGCTGACTCAGCTCGCCCGATATGCCGACGACGGCTGGCTCGGGCGAATGGTGAATGCGCGTCTTATGGGCCCGTATGCTGCCGTGCTGGCCGTCGCGCTGGCGTCAAGCGGCTTGCTGCCCACACTCTGGCAACGCCGGCTGCGCACGGCGGTGGTCGGTGCTTCACTGATGCTTGTGCTGTATGTCGGGCATGCGGAGACGGTTGTGGGGTTGGCCGGCGCCCTGTCCGGGCTGGCCGCCGGCTGGTGGATCCAGGGCGACAAGGGCACGCTGCAACGCCACCGTTCCACCGGACGTGAGACCCGGAACCTGCTCGCGCTCACCGTGGCGATTTTCGCCGTCGGGCCCATCCTGACGGCCACCGTCAGGGCTCCCACCGGGCCGCTGGCACTGCTGCGGGACGTCGTCCTGAACCCGTTGCCCACCCTGAACCAGCTGGAACAGTATTGCGGCGGCACCATCGACGTTAGCTGCCTTGAGGCCGGGCGGGCCGGTTTCGCCGGGCCGCTGGGCCTGGCACTGGCGGTGGTGCCGGTGGTGCTGCTCTTGATCTGCGCCGACGGCATGCGGCACGGACGAAGGCTGGCCCTCCGGATCGCGATCACCGTCCAGCTTGCGGTGACGGCCTTGGCGGCCGTCTACCTTTCCCTGTTCGCCCGGATTCCGCCGTACGCCGGCCGGCCGCGAACCGGCGTGATGGGCTCAAGTATTGTCCACGTGCTGCCCCTCGTGGTGGTTCCCCTGATGCTGGTACTCCTGCTCGTCGCCAACCGGCGCCAGTTCCGGGTCGAAACCAGTCCTCGGGCACGTACCACCCTCGCCGCCGTGGTGGGCGGAACGCTACTGCTGCTGGCCTCCGGCTACACCGCAGCCTGGCTGTCCGACGGCGGCATGGACCGTGACGGCGGGCTCCTCGGCCTGGCCGCCGAGCTGTCCCGCCAGTATCTGCCGATTCCCATCCCCGGAATATACAGCCGCCTCTTCCAAGGCCGTGATCCCGTTGAGGCGTTCCTTTTCGCCACGTCAGGCATCATCTTCTGGGCCGTTGCTCTCACCGCTGTGTGGCTGGTCCTGCAACGCCGGCAGCACCGCACCGACGCCGGAGCAGATGACCGCGGCGTGGCCCGCAGCCTCATCCGCCAAGGCGGAGACTCTTTGTCCTGGATGGCGTTGTGGGAGCCCAACAAGTATTGGTTCGCCCCGGAGCGCCGCGGGGGAGTGGCCTACCAGCAGCACGGCAATGTCGCACTGACACTGGCAGGTCCCTTCGGCCCCGCGGTTTTCCGCGAGGAGACGGCAGCGGGTTTTATCCGTTACTGCGCCGAACACGCCCTCATTCCCTGCTTCTACTCGTGCACTGACGAGATCTGGCCACTGCTGGCGGGCCGTGGCTTCCGGCGGGTGGCGGTGGCGCAGGAAACCCGGCTGGCCGTCCGCTCGCTGGAGTTTAAGGGCAAGGACTGGCAGAACGTCCGCACCGCCCTTAACCGTGCCGCGAAGACCGGGGTGCACGCGGTTTGGGGCCGTTACACGGACTTTGCGCCGGCAGTACGGGCCCAGCTCAGCGAAGTCTCGGAGGAATGGGCCGCCCAGAAGTTCATCCCCGAGATGGGATTTACCCTCGGCGGCATCGACGAGCTTGAAGACGAGGAAGTGCTGTGCTGCCTGGCAATGGACGCCGGGGGCCAGGTGCAGGGCGTCACCAGCTGGCTTCCGGTCCATAGCGACGGGCGCCTGGTCAGCTGGACCCTGGACTTTATGCGCCGCCGTCGTGATTCCATCCCCGGTGTGATGGAATTTCTGATCGCCTCCGCGGTCCGGGAATTCCGCGACTCGGTGGAGGTGATCTCCCTGTCCGGATCGCCGTTGGCGAAGGACACGGCTGCTATGGCGGACGTTGCCGGAGATGATTCCGGCTCCGAGTCGCTGGCACGGATTCTGGACGTTGTGGGGAAGGCACTGGAACCCGTGTACGGCTTCAGGTCGCTGGCAACCTTTAAGTCCCGTTTTCAGCCGGAGTACCGGACGCTGTACCTGTATTACCAGGACCCCCTGCAACTGCCAGCCATGGGCAGGGCGCTTAGCCGGGCGTATCTGCCAGGCTTGTCGATGCGGCAAAGTGCGCGGCTTCTGCGGAGCCTGGTGCGCTGAATCCGCGGACCGTCCAAGTGGGGTTTGCTGCCTGCCGGCCGGGGGCGCAAAAAAATGATCCCCGGCTCGGAAGCCGGGGATCATTCTGCGCGGAACCGCCGGAGGCAGTACCCGCTGTGGGTACTAGACCAGCGTCACGCCGGTTGCCTGCGGGCCCTTGGCGCCCTGGCCGATTTCGAACTGAACGCGGGCGTTCTCGTCGAGGGTCTTGAAGCCGCCGGTCTGGATCTCCGAGTAGTGAACAAAAACATCGCCGTCGGCGTCGTCCGGGGTGATAAAGCCGAAGCCCTTTTCAGCGTTGAACCACTTGACAGTTCCCTGTGCCATGTAAATCTCCTCGTTCTGAATCTTGTTTAAACCCGGCACACTTCGTGCCGCGCTTGGTCACTCCGCGAGAAGCATTTGAGGCTGTGGGACCGGAATACCCGGGCTTCGGCGGCAGGCGCTTCACGCTCGCAACATGTCTTGCGAGCATAAAAATACCTACACAAAGACTCGTATAAGAATTTCATGTGAGCTGCGTCAGGTCAACGGGCCCGGCCCACAATTGGCATAAATTTTGTACAAAGAATCGATGAACGCAGCCAGCGCCGAATTCCCGCCGCTTAGAAAAGCCGGGATTCGACGTCGTCGACGCCGCGCATGGCATCGTAGTCGAGGGTGACACAGTCGATGCCGCGGTCGGCCGCCAGCACCTTGGCCTGCGGCTTGATCTGCTGGGCCGCAAAGATCCCGCGGACCGGAGCCAGCAGCGGGTCGCGGTTGAGCAGTTCGAGGTAGCGGGTCAGCTGCTCGACGCCGTCGATGTCGCCGCGGCGCTTGAGCTCGATGGCCACTGTGGCGCCCCCGGCGTCCCGGGCCAGGATGTCCACCGGGCCGATCGCCGTATAGTACTCGCGGCGGATGAGGGTAAATCCGGTGCCCAGGAGTTCAATCTGGTCAGCCAGAAGCCGCTGCAGGTCAGCCTCGACACCGTCCTTGATCAAGCCGGGATCCTGTCCGAGCTCGTGGGAGGTGTTGTGCAGCTGCTCATGGATGTTGATGATCAGCCGGTCATCCGTTTTGGCTGACTGGACGGTCCATTGTTCGATCACACCAATTTCGACGTCGACTTCGTCCGGGGTGGAGACCCGCAGCGACGCCGGCGGACTCATCCAGTTCAAAGGCTTGTAGGACCCGCCATCGGAATGGACCAGGACGGAACCGTCGGCCTTGACCAGCAGGAGCCGGGTCGCCAGCGGGAGATGGGCTTTGAGCCGGCCGACATAATCTACGGAGCAACGGGCTATGACTAAACGCACCCGGTCAACACTACCGCCTGCGGCGACAGGGGGCACCCGGACTGGGGCAGAATGGAACCATGCCCCGTTCCAACCGTCCCCGCCGGCCCGTCTCCGGGCGATCCGGATCAGGCAAGGCAGGGACCGGCAAAGCAACCAAGCCCGGTGCGAAGGGCGGTCCCGTGCCGGAACTGGACCTGGAGCGTGCGCGCACCGGCGTCGCGCGCCGGGAGAGTGCACCCGACGGAGAGTGGTCGGTCCGGTCCATCACCGCCGGCCGCGCCGAGAAGACCTACATTTGTCCGGGCTGCTCCACGGCGGTGCTGCCCGGTGTGGCACACCTCGTGGTGTGGTCCGAGGACCACCTCTTCGGGGCGGCCGCGGGACTCGCAGAGCGGCGGCACTGGCACACCAACTGCTGGACCTCACGCAGCTACCGCTACCGCTGACGCGGCCACCGGTTGGTGTCGCTAAGCTGGACGCATGAGTTTTGACCCGGCGTCGTACGTCTTCAGCCAGCCTTCCGAACCGACAGCGATCCGTGCCTCCACAGTGCTTCCCGCCCACCGGGAGAACGTGGAGCTGATCACCGGCGACGGACACCGGCTCGTCGGCGAACTCGCGCTCCCGGAGTCCGGTGAGGTGAAGGCCACCCTGATCACCCTGCATCCGTTGCCGACGCACGGCGGGTTTATGGACTCGCACATCTACCGGAAAGCCTCCTACCGCCTTCCCGCCCTGGCCGGAATTGCAGTGCTCCGGTTCAACACCCGCGGCACCGGCTCGCCGAGGGGAACCAGCGAGGGCCAATTCGAGGAGGGCATCGGCGAACGCCTGGACGTCGAAGCCGCGGTGAAGTTCGCCGTGGACCGTGGCCTGCCGAACCGCTGGCTCGTGGGCTGGTCCTTCGGCACGGAGCTCGCGCTGATGTACGGGGCATCCGAACCGGTGGCCTCCGGGGTGGCCGGCGCCATCCTGCTCTCGCCGCCCCTGCACCGGGCCACGGAGGTTCACCTGAAGGAATGGGCGGCAGCCGGCAAACCGCTTAAGGTGCTGGTCCCCGCGCTTGACGATTATCTCCAGCCGGTCGAGGCCGCGGAGCGTTTCGCAGTGGTGCCGCAGGCCCGCGTTATCGGCGTGGACGGTGCCAAGCACCTGTGGGTGGGGGAGAAATACGCCGGCCGGGTGCTTAACGAAATTGTCGACGAGGTGTTGCCGGGGGCAACTGCCACCCGGCTGCCGGAGGAATGGGACGGCCCGTTGGCCACGGCGCACGCCTAAGTGCACACCGGAGCCCGCCGGGCAGGTTGAGGGTCGCGCACCTGAGGGTTAGTGCTTGTCCTGACGGACGATAAAGATTTCCTTGACCAGGAGCATGATGGCCGCGGCGGTGGGGATCGCTATCAGTGCACCGAGCACACCGAGGAGGCTGCCGCCGGCGATCACCGAGATGACTGCCACGGCACCGGGCACTGCCACGGCCTTCTGCATAATGCGAGGGGAGATAAAGTAGGCCTCGAACTGCAGGTAGGCGAAGTAGCAGATGGCGTAGACCACCGCAGTCTGCCAGCCCGCGGTGAGCGCAATCAGCGTGACGATCAGCCCGGCAATCAGGCCTCCGACCAGGGGAATGAACGCCAGCAGCGCCACCACAAAGGCCAGCAGCACGGCGAACGGGACGCCAACGATGGACATCACGATGAATGAGTAGGCGGCGTTCAGGAGGGCGACGACCGCCTGCCCGATCACATAGTTGCCCACCGATGCGGTGATTTCCTCGGACAGGGCCTCCACCCTGGCCCGGCGGGACCGCGGAGCCAGGCGATAGCCCCATTTTTTCATCGCCGGCAGGGCAGCGAGGAAGTAAAGGCTGAGTACCAGGACGATCAGCGTCCCGAAGAGGCCGTTTGCCACAGTGGTGCCGAATCCGACGACGCCGCCAAAGATTCCACCCATCGCCTCCGGGTTGTTGACGAACTTCTCCAGCTCCTGGGTGATGCGTTCCCGCACCCCGTACTGGTTGTCGATGCTGCGGAAGAAGTCGGAGTTAATGAAGTCCGTGACCCAGCGCGGTGCTTCCTCGACGATTTGGGTGACCTGCTGGACGATGGTCGGGATGAGCGTGGCAAAAAAAGCCCGCAATGGCAAGGGCCAGGCTGGCCACGGCGATCACGATCCCGGCGGCGCGGGGGACCCTTTTCGTCTCAAGCCAGCGCACCACCGGATCCAGTCCCAAGGCGATAAAAAGCGCCGCCACGATCCACAGGAGCAGCTGTGTTGTGTTGGAACCGATCCAGTACACAAGCAGTGCCATGCCGACGCCGACAGTGCCCAGAAAGCCGACGTACAGCGGGTGCTGGGAGGACATTCGCGGCCCGGGATCACCGAAGCGTGTGCTCGCCTCTGTCTCGGCCATGATCTGGTCCTGCTCCGGGGGCATCTCGAAACGGAGCCGCGGCTGTGCTCCCGGAATGGGCTGGCGCAGGCGGTGGGCCAAGGAATTCAGCACCCCAGCGAGGGCGCTGCGGCGGGGGAAACCAGTTCCTGCGCGGGCCCCGCCGTGCTGCCGGATTCCTGTTTTTCTTCCGGTCCTGAGGGGGACGAGTCCGTGTGTCCAGTCACTGCGTTGAAGCCCTTTATTGTCTGTATTTCCCCGGCGGAGAGGCGGTGCCGGCCCCGTGTGATGATCACCGCAAACACTATCAGCAGGCTTGTTAAGCGTGCGCTGGCGGCCGCCGCCGGCGCCTCCCGGGGGTTGACAAACAGCCCGATCTGACTCCGTGGTAACAAAACGGTTACTATTGAGGCAAAGCGTCCGCTGATGATGGGTAATATTTTGCGTTTCAAGACTGCAGTTGCACTAGTGCTGCTGGGCCTCCTGACACTACTGGCCGGCATCGGGCAGAAGACCTTCTGGGCTCCGGCCGAGACCGTGACCGCCGCAGCACCCGCCGGTGCCACCGCCGCGCCGCTGACCGTCTTTGACGAAAAGCTCCGCACCCTGCACGCGGGCACGGTGACGATCAATGTCAAGGGCGAAGGCAGCTTCATCCTCGCGGCCGGCCGGCCCGACGATGTCGCGGCCTGGGTGGGCAACACTGCCCACAACACCGTCTCCGGCGTTTCGGAGGACGGAAAGGCCCTGCAGTTGACGCATGCCGACGGAGAGTCCACCGCGCCTTCGCCGGCCGGCTCGGACCTGTGGGCCAGCAGCGAAAACGCCAGCGGCGAGCTGAAGTACAACTGGACCGCGCCGGCGGACGGTGACTGGTCCTTGCTGCTGGCGGCCGATGGCACCAAACCGGCCCCCAGCTCGATCACCATCACTTTCCCGAATGACACGTCCACCCCTTGGGCCGTTCCCTTTATGGTTCTCGGGGGACTGCTCATTCTGGCCGGCGCCGCGCTGCTGGTACTCAGGCCCAGGACCGGCGGGCGCACCGGCAGCGACGGTTCCGCCGACGGTTCCGGCGACAGCACGGGCCCCCGCGGCGCCAGGGCCAAAGCCGCGGCACGCAAAGCCAATGCACGCAAAGACGCAGCGGAATCCGCCGGTGCCACCGGGGGCGTCCCCGTGATCGGTCCGTCCGCGGGTGATCCGGAGCGCACCGATCCGAAGGGCGGCGCCGAGCAGTTCACCGCCCGGCCGGTCCCGGTGGCGCAGCGGCTCAGGCGCAGCGCAGCCGCCGTCGCGCTGCTGACCGCCACCGCCGTCGCAGGCAGCGGCATGGCCGCCCAGGCGAGCCAGATGCCGTCCCCGTCGCCGAGCAGTTCGGCCGCCGGCGGGCAGGCTTCGGGTCTGCCGGTCCTGCTCGATGTGCAGTTCCGCCGCATCCTTGAACAGGTCTCCAGCGCCGTCGACGCAGGAGACGCAGCCCGGGACGCCAGCCAGCTGGCGGCGCGGGTGGCCGGACCCGAGCTCGAGGTGCGCACCCAGAACTACAAGATCCGGTCCCAGGTTGGTTCGTACGAGGCCCGGATGCCGGTCCGTGCGACCAAGCTCCTGACCACTGTTGTCACCGAGCAGCGCGCCTGGCCGCGCTCTGTGATGGCGGTCACCCAGGGCGAGGGCAACGTTGTGCCGCAGCTGCTCACCCTGACCCAGGCCTCCCCGCGGGAGAACTACAAGCTGGTCCTCAGCACGCCGCTGCAGCCGGGAACGACCTTCCCGGGAATTGCCCGCGGGGGCACCGAGACGCTTGCGCCCACGGATAAATCGGGTCTGCTGTACAGCGGCGAGGAAGCCCTGGCAGGGCTGGGCGACCGGCTGAACTCCGCCGATTCTTCGTTCAAGGACAAGCTCACCGAGGGTGCCTCCTCGCCGTACATTGCTGACACGCTGGCATATCAGGGCGACGTCGTGAACTCCGGCGTCAACGGCACTTTCGCTTTCACCCACAAAGTGGTGCCCGAGAGCGTTGTGGTGTTCCGGACTGCCGACGGCGGTGCCTTGGCGCTGGGCCGGCTGAACTTCGCTTTTGATGGCACACCCAAGGCCGCCGGGGACAAACTGACAATCGGAGATGACGCAGCGGCGCTGGCGGGCGGCAAGGAGACCAGCACCGGAATGGTGTTGAACTTTGCCGAGTCTGTGGCTGTTTTCATTCCGCCGGCAGGATCCCAGGACCCGATGAAACTCGTGGCCGCCACCCGTGGACTTGTGGGAGCCTCCTTCAAGTAGTCCGTGCCTGGCCGGGGCCGGGTCCTTTCGCCCGGACGGTGCGACCCGCGTCGCACCGTCCGGGGCCAATGTGGCTAGAGTGGAACCATGACTTCGCCAGTTTCCCGCCCGGTCCCGCCAGCTGCCGCCAACCCGCTCAGCCTGCGGGGCGCCGTCGACCTTTCCGCCCTGAAACAGCGCCCCGCGCCGCCTGCCGCCGGATCACCACAGTTGCCCGGGGCCGCCGCCGGCGGCGAGGCGGAGCCCCCGGTCCGTCCGCTCCGGGTGGACATCACCGAAGCAAACTTCCAGGAACTCGTTGAGCTTTCGGCCCAGGTCCCGGTTGTCGTTGCACTCTGGGCTTCCTATTCGCCAGGTTCCGCTGACGTGGTGGACACGCTGGAACGGATCGTGGACAGCTACGAGGGCCAGCTGGTGCTCGGCGCCGCGGACGTCGAAGCATTCCCGCAGCTCGCCCAGGCGTTCCAGGTGCAGGCGGTGCCGACCGCCGTGGCGCTGGTCAAGGGCCAGCCGGTGCCCCTTTTCCAGGGCGGTGCAGAGGAACCACAGGTCCGCAGCCTGCTGGATGAGCTGCTTAAGGTCGCCGGTGCGAACGGCGTGGCCGGACGTGTCGGCGCTGGGGGCGCAGGAGCTGCCGAACCCGAAGCTGCGCCGCTGCCTCCGCTGCACCAGAAGGCGTACGAGGCGATCGAAGCCGGGGACTTCGCTGCGGCCGCCGACGCGTACCGCCAGGCACTGCTGGAGATGCCGGCCGACTCTGAGGCCAAGACCGGACTGGCACAGGTGGGACTGATGGACCGGCTCCAGGTGCTTTCGTCAGCGGACACCGAGGCGCTGCGCCAGAAAGCCGCCGCCGGGCCGGATAACCTTGAGGCCCAGCTTGAGGTGGCGGACCTGGACGTCGCAGGCGGTCATATCGAGGACGGCCTCGGTAGGATCGTGGCGTTCATCGGCAGGAATTTCGGTCCGGAGCGGGAAACTGCGCGGATCAGGCTGCTGGAACTGTTCGATGTTGTGGGCCCGGCCGACGACCGCGTCGCGAAGGCGCGCCAAAACCTCGCTCGGGTGCTGTTCTGATGGCGTCGGCGCTTTTCACTCCGCTGGAACTCCGCTCCCTGACCCTGCAGCACCGCGGCTGGGTATCTCCGATGTGCCAGTACAGCTGCGAGCCGGAAACCGGGGAAGGTGTCCCCAACGACTGGCACCTGATGCATCTGGGCGCGTTCGCCACCGGCGGGGCAGCCCTGATCCTCACCGAAGCGGCGGCCGTGAATGCCGCCGGCCGGATCAGCCCGCGTGACGCCGGCCTCTACAACGACGACCAGGCAGCGGCCTGGGAACGGATCACCTCCTTTGTGCACCGGCACGGCACCGCGGAGGCGAAAATCGGCACCCAGCTTGCGCACGCCGGCCGGAAAGCATCCTCCTACTGGCCGTTCTCCGGCCACACGGGAACTGTGCCGGCGGACGACGGCGGCTGGCCCACCGTGGGACCGGGCACCGGGGCTTTTGACGGCTACGAGGCACCATCGGCGATGACTGAGACCGAGATCGACGCCGTCATCGCGGACTTCGCCGCGGCCGCCGTCCGGGCCGTCGGAGCCGGCTTCGACACCATCGAAATCCATGGCGCCCACGGTTATCTGCTGCACCAGTTCCAGAGTCCGCTCATCAACGACCGCACCGATCGCTGGGGCGGCGACGAGGCTGGACGAAACCGGCTGACCCTCGCCGTGATAGATGCCGTCCGCGCGGTCATTCCCGACTCCATGCCCCTGCTGCTCCGGATCTCTGCCTCCGATTGGGCCGAAGGCGGCATCGACGTTGCGGATTCGGTCCGGCTGGCCAAGGCAGCCGCGGAGCATGGTGTGGATCTCGTGGATGTTTCCAGCGGTGGCGCCGTGGCACACCAGCAGATCAAGGCGGGGCCCGGCTACCAGACCGGTTTCGCCGCGCGCATCCGGCGCGAAACCGGAGTCCGGACCGGCACCGTTGGCCTGCTGACCTCCGCCGGCCAAGCCGAACATGCCGTGGCCACCGGACAGGCTGACGGCGTGTTCATTGCCAGGGCAGCATTGCGTGATCCGCACTGGTGGTTGCGGGCCGCGTTCGAACTTGGCGATAGCCTGGCGTGGCCCCCGCAATACGAACGTGCCATTCCCCGTCATTCCTTCTAGGGACCCGCTGGCAGCCAAGGTTACGCCTTTCGGAGGATCCCTTCCGGGTGCCGGGGCAGCTAGCGTAGCGTTATGAGTCTTCCTGAACCACATCCGCACGGCACTGGACACCAGCCCGGGCAGGAGGTTCCGGCGCTTTCGCTGCGCGGGCTCGCCAAGCGCTTTGGCGATAAAATCGCCGTCGACGGTATCAGCCTGGATATTCCGGCAGGCTCCTTTTACGGTATCGTCGGCCCGAACGGAGCCGGTAAGACCACCACGCTGTCCATGGCTACCGGGCTGCTGCGGCCGGACTTCGGCACGGCGCTGGTGCACGGAGTGGATGTCTGGCAACGGCCGCTGGCGGCCAAAAAACTCATGGGAATCCTCCCTGACGGTGTCCGGCTCTTTGACCGGCTGACCGGCGAACAGCTGGTGAGCTATGCCGGGCTGCTGCGCGGCATGGCCAAGGATGTGGTGTCCGCACGGGTCACGGAACTGCTGGCTGCCCTGGACCTGGGGGCCGATGCGGGAACGCTGGTGGTTGACTACTCCGCCGGGATGACCAAAAAGATTGCCCTCGCCTCCGCGCTGATCCACGCGCCCCGGCTACTGGTCCTCGACGAGCCGTTTGAGTCGGTGGATCCCGTGTCGGCCGCCAACATCCGCGACATCCTGGACCGGTACGTGGCGTCCGGGGGCACAGTGATTATTTCCAGCCACGTGATGGACCTGGTCCAGCGGATGTGCGACCACGTGGCCGTCGTCGCCGCCGGGCGGGTCCTGCAGCCGGGACGGTGGACGCGGTCCGCGGCGGCGGATCCCTCGAGGACCGATTCGTCCAACTGGTCGGCGGCCGCAACCACACGGAGGGGCTGGAATGGTTGCGCACCTTCTAAGGCTCAAGCTGACCCTGCTGCGCAACAGCGTCCGGCGCAGTCCCTGGCAGCTGGTGGGCCTTGGCATCGGTGCCCTTTATGCGCTGGGGCTGGCGGCCCTCGGCGTCACTGCCCTGCTGCTGCTCCGCGGCGAGGACGCGCCCCTGGCGCAGACTGTTATTGTGCTGGGCGGCTCCGCGGCGCTGCTGGGCTGGGCGCTCATCCCGGTTGCCGTCTCAGCCGCCGACATGACCCTGGACCCGGCACGGTTCACCACCTTCGCCGTGCCGATGCCGGCGTTGCTGACCGGGCTCGCCCTGGGCGGGCTGATCGGAATCCCGGGAATTGCGACCACACTGTTGGCGCTTGGCACCGTCGGGACCTGGTCACGGAGCCTCCCCGGCGCGGTGGGCGCCCTCATCGGTGCGGTGCTCGGCGTGCTCAGTTGCATTGTGCTTTCCAAGGTGGCCACCACGGCCACGGCCGGGCTGGCGGGTTCCCGCCGTTTCAAGGACGCCAGCGCCGTCGTCTTCCTGATCCCGCTGGTCCTGATGGGCCCGATTGTGGCCAGTGTCGCCGGGGGCATCGCCGGTTCCGGGCAATTCCTGACCGGACTCGCCGGAACGCTCTCGTGGACCCCGGCAGGTGCGGCGTGGTCCCTTGGCGGGGAACTCGCCGCGGGGAGCTATGGTGCCGCGGCGCTGAAGTTCCTGATCGCGCTGACCACACTCGCCGGACTGGCGCTGTGCTGGAAACTCCTGCTGCAGCGGGCCCT
The DNA here is from genome assembly GCF_024124825.1 of Arthrobacter sp. H16F315. Taxonomy (GTDB): domain Bacteria; phylum Actinomycetota; class Actinomycetes; order Actinomycetales; family Micrococcaceae; genus Arthrobacter. The sequence continues at coordinate 2,120,477 of NZ_JAMXSS010000002.1, forward strand.
CGTGACGCCCCCGTATGCCGGCACCGCCAAAAAGCGCGCCGCAGGGCTGGGCTTCTTCGCCCTGTTCCCGGGAACCCCGACGGGAGCAGTCGCGGCGCGGTGCCTGAGCTATTGGCTCCGCGACCCAAGGTACGCCGGCACCCTCGTGGTCGTCCCGCTGCTGCCGGTGCTGCTCCTGTTCCAGGCGACCCAGACCGGGTCCTACGGACTGCTGCTCTTTATCGGCCCACTGATTGCGTTCCTGCTCGCCTGGTCCATCTCAACGGACGTCTCTTATGACAGCACCGCCTTCGCCCTGCACCTTTCGACCGGAGTCAGGGGAGCCACGACCGGCTCGGCCGCGCCTTGGCATGCCTGGTCTTCGCCCTGCCGGCGGTGCTGGCGCTCAGCGTCCTGCCCTTCCTCTTCGGCGCCGACTGGACGCTGCTGCCCGGCGTGCTCGGGCTCTCCCTTGGGGTGCTGTTCAGCGGGCTGGGCCTGTCCTCGGTGGTCTCGGCACGCTACACCGTCGCGGTGCCGCTCCCCGGCGACAGCCCGTTCAAGAAGCCGCCGGGCAATATGGCGCAGGCGATGGCCGTGCAGTTCGGCGGCATGGGGGTGCTCCTGGTGCTGATGCTCCCCGAAGTCGCACTGGTAGTGGCGCAATTCGTCACCGGCAGCACAGTGCCCGGCTGGATCAACCTGGTCCTGGGCCCGGTCCTGGGCGCGGCGTTGTTCGCCGCAGGAGTGCGGCTCGGTGGCAGATGGCTCGACGCGCGCGGGCCTGAACTGCTGGCCCAGCTCGCCGTCAACCGGTGAGGCGGGAACCGCAGCCGGGACCCGAACAGCAGTGCCGATGCCGTCCCGTCGCACTGCCGTCACATCCAGCGGCTAAGATGGATGTTATGAACAGCATGACCGATCCTCTCGAAAACGACCCGATGCGCGAGCTCTCCGGAACCGGGACGTCGACGGCCACGATCGAGCGCGAGGAACTGCGCCAGGACGTTGAGCCCGGGGACCGGGAACGATTTTCGCACTACGTGCGCAAGGAAAAAATCATGGAGTCCGCGCTGTCCGGCGACCCCGTGATCGCCTTGTGCGGCAAAGTGTGGACACCGGGCCGCGATCCGAAGAAGTTCCCCGTCTGCCCCGAATGCAAAGAGGTCTACGAAGGCCTCCGTCCCGGCGGCGACGGCGGCGGCAAGGGCGACGGCGGCAAGTAGCCCGGCCGGGCAGCGCGGGACGCGGCAGCACGTACCGCGTCCGGGAGTCCGGCCGCGCGTCGGGGGCCCTGTCCGTCCGGCGCATGCTGCCCGGTCCCCGCTGGCCGGTGAGTACTGACGGTTCATCCGAAAAGATTGGTGTTTTTGTGTTTTATTGGGTTTTCCCGGCAGCGGCAGTGCGCGAAATGGCGGGTCCCAGGTGACGGAGACACTCTTTGGCGGACCAGTGCTGCCCCCCGCGTATCCTGAGCGGGCAGCCTGGGGAACCGCGCCGAAGCTCCGCGCCTGGCAGCAGGAAGCCCTCGACAGCTACTTCGCCTCTCATCCCCGGGACTTCCTTGCGGTTGCTACGCCCGGCGCCGGCAAAACGACCTTCGCGCTGCGGGTGGCGTCCATGCTGATCGAGGCCAATATCGTCAACCGAGTCACGATTGTTGCGCCCACGGACCACTTGAAGCGGCAGTGGGCGGACGCCGCCGCCAAGGTGGGCATCGCCATTGATCCGAATTTTAAGAACGCCGACGGCCAGCACGGCCGGGGCTTCATCGGCGTCGCCGTCACCTACGCCCAGGTGGCGAGCAAGCCGATGCTGCACCGCGCGAAGACCGAGGCCGCACGCACGCTGGTGATCCTGGACGAAATCCACCACGGCGGCGAGGCGTTGTCGTGGGGGGACGGGCTCCGCGAAGCCTTCGAGCCCGCGGCACGCCGGCTCTCCCTGACGGGTACGCCGTTCCGGTCAGACACCTCGCCGATCCCCTTTGTGGAATACGCCGAGGACCGGGACGGGATCCGCCGCTCCAAAGCCGACTACACCTACGGCTACGGCAAGGCGCTCCGGGACCACGTGGTCCGTCCCGTGATGTTTATGGCCTACTCCGGGCAGATGCGCTGGCGCACAAGCGGCGGCGAGGAAATGGCGGCTTCCCTCGGCGAATCGGCAGTCACCAAGGACGTTACCTCCCAGGCCTGGCGGACGGCACTGAACCCAACAGGTGAATGGATTCCGGCGGTTCTGGCCGGGGCGGACAAACGCCTCAGTGAGGTACGCCGGACCGTTCCCGACGCCGGCGGGCTGGTAATCGCGACCGACCACGACGACGCGCGCGCCTACGCCGGGCAGCTGAAGAGGATCACCGGCGAATCGCCCACGGTCATCCTCTCCGACGACACCAAGGCCTCCAGCAAGATCGAGGAGTTCACGGCGAGCGAGAAGCGCTGGATGGTGGCCGTGCGGATGGTCTCCGAAGGTGTGGACGTCCCCCGGCTCTCCGTCGGTGTGTATGCGACATCCACCGCCACCCCGCTCTTCTTCGCCCAGGCTGTGGGACGTTTTGTCCGCGCCCGGAAACGCGGCGAGACGGCGTCGGTCTTCCTGCCTTCCGTGCCGCAACTGATGGCACTGGCGAACTCTATGGAGGCCGAGCGGGACCACGCCCTGGACCGTCCGGAGAAGGAGGACGGCGAGGGCCTCTTCAACCCGGAGGACTCGCTGATGGACGAGGCGAACCGCGAGGAGAAAGCCTCCGATTCGTTGACCAAGGGCAAGTTTGAGGCCCTGGATTCGCAGGCCTCCTTTGACCGCGTACTTTTCGACGGCGGCGAGTTCGGCACCGGCGGCGAGGTGGGCTCGGAGGACGAACTGGACTTTCTGGGGATTCCGGGCCTGCTCGACGCCGAGCAGGTCGGCACGCTGCTGCGCCAACGCCAGCACGATCAGCTCAACCGCAAAAACTCACGGTCTGCGCAAGGTGCGGCGTCCGCCGCGGCGGCGCCCGCCATGCCGGACCACCGCATGCTGATGGACCTGCGCACCGAACTGGCCAAGAACGTCGCGGCCTGGTCCGCGCGCACCGGCACCCCGCACGGCGTCGTCCACACCAAGCTCCGGACGGTGTGCGGGGGTCCGGCTGTGGCGCAGGCAAACGAGGAGCAACTGCAGACCCGGTTGCGGAAACTCCAGGACTGGTTCGTCGGCCGGAAGTAGCCGCTGACGGCACAAAAAAGGACCGGGTGACCCGGTCCTTTTTTGGTGGCCTTGGCCGGCCGCAGTCCTGCCGCTACTGGCCGCCGCCGGCGCAGAGCCCGCCGAGCGTCTGGCCCGCAGCCGTGTAGCCGGCCTGCATGTCCTGCAGTTTGGCGGAATCCGGGTTTTCCTTCGCCGTCTCGTCCAGGTATTCGACGATGGATTGCAGCGGGGCCTTGATCTCCCCGCCCGCGGTGGCCTCGATGGGCCGGAGCCGGTTGGCCAGGCGGATCATCCCTGCCTTGTCCTCGGCGGAGGTTGGTCCGGCGCCGACGGACTGGACCCGGGCGCAGGACTCCTGGGTGGTGTCTTGGGGTGCCGAGCAGCCGGCAGCGCCGAGCAGTGCACCGGCAGCGATCAGGACGGTCAGGGTCTTTTTCATGTTCTACTCCGGATTTTTTACGGGTCAGGCGATATTGGCAGGGATTTCGAGTCTACTTCGAGGGCACAGGATTTTCTGTCAGCGCTCCGGCCGGTGTGACGCAAGGGTTCAGGCGATGTCCACGCCGCCGAGTTCCATTTCCGCGAACGAGTCCTCAAGATCCTCGGCAATGCCCACGGTGAGGTCCCGCAGGACCGTCACTGAGTATCCGGCCTGGACGCCGTCAAGTGCAGTCGCCTTAACGCAATGGTCGGTGGCGATTCCGACGACAACAAGATCTTCGACGTCGTGGCTTTGCAGCCAGTCGTCCAGCCCGATCGCGTCCTCGCCGGGGGCGGAATCGCTGCTCGAAAAGGACCCGGCGACGTCGGCAGCACCGGCAGCGTCCACCGAAAGGGGCATGGCTCCGGGCTTCCGGTCTCCGGTGGGCACGGCATCGTCCGGGGCCAGGAGTCCTTCGAACCCCGAGTAGGCGGCGGTGAACTGGCCCTTGCGGAAATAGGCCTGGATGTATTCCGGATCCAGGTCCGGATGCAGTTCGGCACCGCGGGTTCCGGCCACGCAGTGCCTCGGCCAGCTGTCGACGAAGTCCGGGTCATCGGAGAAGTGCCCACCCGGGTCCACATGCCAGTCCTGGGTTGCCAGGATGTGGTCAAACTGTCCGTGGTGGGCGTCAACGTATTCGCTGATGGCACCGGCGAGCTCCGCCCCGCCGGCAACGGCCAGGGAGCCTCCTTCGCAAAAATCGTTCTGGACGTCGACGATGATCAGGGCGCGGGACATCAGTTCTCCTCGTAAATGGTCGGGATGGCCGCTTCGCCGCGCTGCAGGCGGTTGACGACAGAGGGAAGCTCCTTCATGGTGTCCGCGTGGCGCCGGCGGGCACGGAGCACACCTTCCGGGCCGGTCCAGCCAGGCACAAGTTCGCCGTTTTTGATGAACTGTTGGAGCAGGGGCCGGTCATTGCCGTCGTCGTCCGGGCGGTGGCCGACCCCGATAATTTCCTGCGTGGCGGTGCCGCGCTCGTTGAGCTTGCGCAGGGCGTACTTGCGCCCGCCCTTGCTGGTTTTGTGTTTTTGCCGCCTTCGCGACGGCGACGAAGCTGCCGGCGTCGTCCGTGCGGCTCACCAGCTTGTAAACCATGCTGGCCGTCGGAGCACCGGACCCGGTAACGAGCGAGGTACCGACACCATAGGAGTCCACCGGGGCGGACTGCAGGGCGGCGATGGCGAACTCGTCCAGGTCGGAGGTGACGATGATGCGGGTCCGCTCATTGCCCAGGTCGTCCAGGAACTGCCGCACCCATTGGGCCTGCGCCACGAGGTCGCCGGAGTCCAGGCGCACCGCCCCGAGTTTGTCGCTGGCCAGTTCGACGGCGGTGCGCACGGCCGCCTCGACATCGTAGGTGTCCACCAGGAGCGCAGTGCCTTCGCCCATGGAGGCGATCTGCGCCTCAAAGGCCTCGCGTTCGGTGTCGTGCAGGAGGGTAAAGGAATGCGCGGCGGTGCCGACGGTCTTGAGCCCGTAGCGCAGGCCGGCGGCCAGGTTCGAGGTGCTGTCGAAGCCGGCGATAATCGCGGCGCGGGCGGCGGCAACTGCGGATTCCTCCTGGGTCCGGCGCGAGCCCATCTCCACGCAGGGCCGGCCGCCGGCCGCGGTGATCATCCGCGAGGCCGCCGAAGCGATCGCGCTGTCGTGGTTGAGGATCGAGAGGATGTAGGTTTCCAGGATGCAGGCTTCGGCGAACGTGGATTCCACAATCAGGATGGGGGAGCTGGGGAAGTAGGCGTCGCCCTCCGCGTAGCCCCAGATATCACCCGAGAACGAAAATCCCGCCAGGTAGTCCAGCGTCTCCTCGTTGACCACCTTCGTCCGGCGCAGGAAGTCGATCTCGGCGCCGCCGAAGCGGAAGTCGGCGATGCCCTCCAACAGCCTGCCGGTGCCGCCCACAATGCCGTAGCGGCGTCCGTCCGGCAGGCGCCGGGCAAAGGCCTCGAACACTGACTTGCGGTGGGCGGCGCCGGAATGCAAAGCGGCCTGGAGCATGGTCAGTTCGTAATGGTCGGTGTACAGGGACGTGCGGGGACGGCCCCAGCCAGCTGATGAACTCACGAATTCACTCTAGTCCCCACCGGCTCCCGCGTCTCGCTTCGCTTCGCCGCGGGGCCCTCGCCGGCGTGGGCCCACCCACCGGCTCCCGCGTCTCGCTTCGCTTCGCCGCGGGGCCCTCGCCGGCGTGGGCCCACCCACCGGCTCCCGCGTCTCGCTTCGCTTCGCCGCGGGGCCCTCGCCGGCGTGGGCCCACCCACCGGCTCCCGCGTCTCGCTTCGCTTCGCCGCGGGGCCCTCGCCGGCGTGGGCCCACCCACCGGCTCCCGCGTCTCGCTTCGCTTCGCCGCGGGGCCCTCGCCGGCGTGGGCCCACCCACCGGCTCCCGCGTCTCGCTTCGCTTCGCCGCGGGGCCCTCGCCGGCGTGGGCCCGTGCTCCCCATAGAATGGACAGATGACCCTTAGCGTTGCGCTCGGACCTGACACCCAGGAGAGCACCCACACCGGAACAGTGACGTCCACGGACGTCCTTACCGCCCCGGATATCCCGTGGAATCTGGTGATCTGGAATGATCCGGTGAACCTGATGAGCTACGTGAGCTATGTCTTCCGCAGCTACTTTGGCTATTCGGAGGCCAAAGCGAACAAGCTGATGCTCGAAGTCCACAAAAAAGGACGCTCCATCGTGGCCCACGGCAGCAAGGAGCAGGTGGAGCAACACGCCGTCGCGATGCACGGCTACGGTCTCTGGGCCACCGTGGAAAAGGCCACCGGCGGCTCCGGATCAGGCGGGGGATCAGGAAAGGGGAAGGGAAAACGTGGCTAAGGCATTTAAATTCGGCGTCAAAGGCGTCACCGGCTATCTGGAACCGGCCGAACGGGAGCTTCTGCGCAGCCTCTTCGACGACGTGGTGTCCATGCTGGAGCCGGGGAACGTGCCGACCAGGACCCCCTTGCTGCCCTTGTCGGACTGGACACCGAGGCCCGCGAACCGTCCGACCGCGCCCTGCGCCGGCTGCTCCCGAACGTTTCGAAGGACGACGACGCCGCCTCGCTGGAGTTCCGCCGGTATACCGAACGGTCGCTGCGCGAGAGCAAAATCGGCGCGCTGAAGGCCGCGTCCCTGGGACTGGACAAGGAGGAACTGGTCCTGGCCCCCGCCGATGCACGGCACTGGTCCATGGCGCTCAACGATGTCCGCCTGGTGCTCGCCGAACGCCTGGACATCCGCGACGACGAGGACGCCGGGCACGTGCACCTGATGCAGGACTGGTCCCAGGCCGAGGACGTCGAAAGCTACCTGGCCCTGGTCTACAACTTCACCACCTGGCTGCAGGAATCCCTGGTCCAGGCCATGCTGCAGTCGCTGGAGACGCGCCGCTGACCAGCGGCGCGGGGCACCGGCAGGCGGCGCGGGCCGACGCCGCGTGTGACAAATTAGACATGAGTCGGACGACACAATGTGATGGCCGCGACCTTGGCTAAGCCCTATCCTCGAATAATCATGACTTCAGCATCGAGCATGGATCCGGCAGCGCCAGCTGTTGCGGACTCCCCAGCGGGCAACAGCGCCGCCAGCCAGACCGCCAGCCGGATCGGTTCGCGCCCCATCGGGGTGTTCGATTCCGGCGTCGGCGGACTCACCGTGGCCCGGTCCATCATCGACCAGCTGCCCAACGAATCCATTCTGTACGTCGGCGACACCGCCAACGGCCCCTACGGGCCGCTTCCCATCGCCGAGGTCCGGGCCAACGCCCTGGGGGTAATGGATGAACTGGTCGATTCCGGTGTGAAGCTGCTGACCATCGCGTGCAACTCGGCGTCGGCTGCGGTGTTGCGCGATGCCCGCGAACGCTACACCGCCCGTTACGGAATCCCCGTCATCGAGGTCATCCAGCCGGCCGTGCGCCGTGCCGTGGCCGCCACCCGCAGCGGCCGCGTCGGAGTCATTGGTACTTCGGCAACCATCGGCTCCCGCGCGTATGAGGACACCTTCGCTGCCGCCCCGGACCTGCACATCACCTCGGTGGCCTGCCCGGCCTTTGTGTCCTACGTCGAAGCCGGAATCACCACCGGCCCGGAGCTGCTCGCCGTCGCCCGCGAGTATCTGGAACCGCTCAGGACCGCGGGCGTGGACACCGTTGTGCTGGGCTGCACGCACTACCCGCTGCTTACCGGCGTCATTTCCTACGTGATGGGGGAGGACGTCACCCTCGTCTCAAGTGCCGAGGAGACCGCCAAGGACGTCTACCGGGCCCTGGCCTCCCGCGGACTGGAACGGACCGACAGCACGGATCCGGTGCACAGCTTTATTGCGACCGGGGACGCCGCACAGTTCGAACACCTCGCCCGCCGCTTCCTCGGACCCGAAGTGCTCAGCGTCCGCCACGTGGACCACGTCGCTGCGCAATACCCCACAGGCAGCCTGGCCCGAATCACACCGGAGATGATTGCCGCGGCGCAGGCCGGCACGAACCGTCGCCGAATCTCCAATTTCGTTGGGGGCCGGGTCTGTGAAGCTGACCATCGTGGGCTGCACCGGTTCCTTTCCGGGGCCGGGATCGCCGGCATCGTGCTACCTGTTGACCGCCAACGACGGCGAACGGAGCTGGAAGATCGTCCTGGACCTCGGCAGTGGCGCGCTCGGAGCCATCCAGCGGTACACCGACCTGGAGGACATTGACGGGATTTTCCTCACCCACCTGCACCCGGACCACTGCATGGACCTGTGCGGACTGCACGTCGCGGTGCGGTGGAAGCCAGGCGGCTGGGGACGCGGCAGGATTCCGGTGTGGGGGCCCGCCGCCACCGCCGACCGGATGGCCACCGCCTACGGCCTGGATCTTGACCCCGGAATGCATGAGGAATTCGATTTTAGCCACTGGGCCGAGCGCAAGCCGGTGACCATGGGGCCGTTCACTGTCACCCCGTACACCGTCAACCACCCGGTCGATGAAGGCTACGCCCTCCGCGTCGAGGTCACGGAACCGGACAAGGACGGCAATCCGGTTGCCCGTGTGCTCAGCTATTCCGGTGACACCGACGCCTGCAGCGGGCTCGAGGACGCGGCCCGGGATGCCGATCTGTTCCTGTGCGAGGCGGCGTTCGAGGAAGGCCGCGACGACGCCATCAAGGACGTGCACCTGACCGGCCGACGCGCCGGGGAGGCCGCTGTTGCCGCCGGTGCCCGGCGGCTGCTGCTGACCCATATCCCGGTCTGGACGTCCCCGACCACAGTGATGGCGGAAGCCAAGCAGGTCTTCGGACAGCACGTTGCCGTTGCCGTGGCGGGCGTGCACTACACCATCTGAGCGGGACCCGCCGTGGCGGGCGCCGGGTGTGCCCGGCGGGCCCCGCACAGGTCGATAAGCTGGAACCATGACTTCCGAAGCCTTAACTGCCCCCGTTATCCGCGCCGATGGCCGTACCCCCGACCAGCTGCGCCCGATCAGCATCACCCGCGGCTGGTCCAAGCAGGCCGAGGGATCGGCCCTGATCGAGTTCGGCAACACCAGGGTGCTGTGCACTGCGTCCCTTACCCAGGGTGTTCCGCGCTGGCTCAAGGGAGAAGGCCGCGGCTGGGTCACCGCGGAGTACGCCATGCTGCCGCGCGCCACCAACACCCGATCCGACCGCGAGTCCGTCAAGGGCAAGATCGGCGGACGCACCCACGAGATTTCCCGGCTGATCGGCCGCTCGCTGCGCTCCATCATCGACACCAAGGCGCTGGGGGAGATCACGATCGTGCTGGACTGTGACGTCCTGCAGGCCGACGGCGGAACCCGCACCGCGGCTATCACCGGCGCCTACGTGGCCCTGGCGGAGGCCATCCGCTTCGCCCGCGAGAACAAAATGATCCCCCGCACTGCCCAGCCGCTGATCGACACAATCGCCGCGGTATCCGTCGGGATCATCGACGGCGTTCCAATGCTGGATCTGCCTTACGTTGAGGACGTCCGTGCCGAGACCGACATGAACGTTGTAGTGACCGGATCCGGAAAGTTCGTAGAAGTCCAGGGCACCGCCGAAGGTGCCCCGTTCGACCGCGATGAGCTGAACAAACTGCTCGACCTGGCCCTGATGGGTACCGAGCAGCTTGCCGCTATCCAGCGCGACACCCTGGCGGAGGCCCCGTGACAGCGGCTCCGGAAGAACATCACGTCGCACCGTTGCTGGTCCTCGCAACACATAACCAGGGCAAGCTCCGGGAACTGCGTGACCTCCTGCGCGGGCAGGTGCCGGGGCTCGACGTCGACACCCAGGTGGTGGACGCGGGTGCCGTCGGTGCCCCCGACGTCGCCGAGACCGGCGTAACGTTTGCGGAAAATTCGCTGCTCAAGGCACGCGCGGTGGCGCAGGCGACCGGGCTGGTGGCAATCGCCGACGACTCCGGCCTCGCCGTCGACGTCCTCGGCGGTGCTCCCGGGATCTTCTCGGCCCGCTGGGCCGGCCGGCACGGCGACGACGCCGCGAACCTGCGGCTGCTGCTCGGCCAGCTTGCCGACGTTCCCGACGAACACCGCGGTGCCGCTTTTGTCTGCGCCGCGGCACTGGCCGTTCCCGGCCTGGCCCCCGGGGACGGCCGGGAAGTCGTGGAGTTCGGGCAGTTGGAGGGCACACTGCTGCGTGAACCCCGCGGAACCGGCGGCTTCGGCTACGACCCGGTGCTCCGGCCGCATGGCCTGGACCGCAGCTGTGCGGAACTGAGTTCGCAGGAGAAGAACGCTATCAGCCACCGGGGGCACGCGTTCAGGGCCCTGCTCCCGGCCATCGTGGAGGCGCTGGCCGGGCGGTAGTGCGGTCCGCGGAAACAGGCAGTTAAAAGAGGATGGCGCCCCGCACTGCGGGGCGCCATCCTCTGCGGCCGGGGTTTCCGGAACGGCGAGTGTCCGAACTTCCTGCCGAACGGGAATTAGGGGGTCTTGCGTTCCTCTTCGGGCTCGTGTTCTTCGATGAACTCCGCAACGACGCCGGTGCCGTATTTTTCGGCCTGGCGCCTGGCGGTGAGCCCGCGGATAACCTCAATGCCGATCGGGATCACGGAGACAAGGACAATCGCGATGAAGATGATGTCCAGGTTTTCCCGGACCCACGGGACGGTGTCGCCCAGCAGGTAGCCCAGGAGCGTCACGCCGCCGCCCCACAGCACGGCGCCGATGACGTTGAAGACAAAGAACTGGCGCTTGTTCATCTGGGCCACCCCAACAATCACGGGGACGAAGGTCCTGATGATCGGCACAAATCGGGCCAGGATCAAGGCCTTGCCGCCGTGCTTCTCGAAAAAGGCGTGTGCGCTTTCGACATTCTCGCGCTTAAAGAGCTTCGAGTTTTCCCGGTTGAAGATCGCCGGGCCCGCCTTGGAGCCGATCAGGTAACCGGCCTGGTTGCCGATGATCGCCGCAACGATGATCAGCGCAGCGAAGGCAACGATGTTGAACTTGATGGTCCCGGTGGCCACCAGGAGTCCGGCCGTGAAGAGCATCGAGTCTCCCGGCAGGAAGAAGCCGATCAGCAGGCCGGTTTCGGCGAAGATGATGCCACACACCAGCAGGACCACCCACGGCGCAAGGGCGGGGTCGGCCAGGAAGACCTGGGGGTTCAGCCAGTCGGGCAGGAAGGAGGCAAGCCGCGGCTGCACCGGGCCCGCGCCGCCGAACGTGGACACGGCAAAGTCACTCAAAGCTAAAGGGTTCACCAGTCAAGGATACTTGACCGCCGCCGTCGTGCGCCGTGGTGCGCCGACGGACGGTCGGCCAGCTGGCCCGGCCGCGGTCCGGCGGCGGCGCGGCCGCCGCAGCTGGGCCGCCGGCTGGTTTTGCGGCGGTAAAGTTGGGAGCGTGGGTTTGGACTTTACGGCGATCGACTTTGAGACCGCGAACGGCTTCCGAGGTTCACCGTGCGCTGTTGGCCTGAGCAAGGTCCGCGGCGGTGTGGTGGTCGAGGAGGCCTCGTGGCTGATGCGGCCGCCGGAAAATCATGACCGCTTCGACCACCACAACGTGCGGATCCACGGCATCCGGCCTGAGCAGGTCGCAGGGTTGCCGCGTTTCGGTGAACTCTTCCCGGAAATCGGCGCGTTCATCGGCGGCGACGTCCTGGCCGCCCACAATGCCGCGTTTGACCTGGGCGTGATCCGCTCCGGCCTGGAGGTCTCCGGCTTGGCGGGGCCCGCCTATGATTACGTCTGCACCGTGATGCTTTCCCGCCGCTGCTATTCCCTGGTGTCCAATTCGCTGCCGTACGCGGCCGAGGAGGCCGGTGTTCCGCTGCTCAACCACCACGACGCCGCTGAGGACGCGCGGGCGTGCGCCGGGATCCTGATTGACATCGCCGCGCGCAACGGGGCCGGCAGTGTCGCGGAGCTGTACCTGTCCCTGGGCCTGGCGGTGTCCCGCCAGGAGGCTTTCGACCCGCTGTGCGATCCGCTCTCCAAGGCCAGCCAGTCAGCCCTCGATGCCCTCGCCGCGGGACCGGCAGCCCTGGCGCCCGCGCGGCCCTACCAGCCTGGCTGGCCGGAGGAAGGCGCCAATCCACCGCCGAACGCATCCGCCGCGGCCGGCCACCCGCTGTTCGGCCAGACCGTGGTCTTCACCGGCGAACTGGCCATTCCCCGGCCCGAGGCGAAGGTCCGTTCCGCCGAGCTGGGCGCCCGGCCCGAAAGCCGGGTCACTGCCCGCACCACCTTGCTGGTGGTCGGAGACGGTTTTGTCGCCGCCGACCTTCGCTCCGGCCGGCTGACCGGAAAGGCCAGGCGGGTGCTGGAGCTGCACGCACGCGGGCAACGGATCGAGGTCCTGTCCGAGGGCGAATTCCTGCAGATGGTGGGCGGGCACGTGGCCTCCGCCGCGAGTGCCTGAGACCCGCCGGGACAGGGCCCTGGCGGTCATACTGCGCAACAAACTTTTCGTCCGGAGCGGGTGCGCTCCTAGCCTTGGACGATGAGCAAACTAACCTCGGCACCGGCCGCGCCGCCGGCACCCGCCCGGGCGTCGCGCGGCTCCGTCGACTGGCGCACGGTTTTTGCGTTTCCGAACCCGGTGAATGAATACGCCGCACGGGTCACTGCCGCACTGGTGGTGTTGCTTTCGCTGGTTACCCTGCTGACCGGCTTCGGCTGGGGTCTGGCCGTGATTGCCGCCGGGTTCTGGCTGCGTGTCCTGTTCGGTCCGCGGATTTCACCACTCGCCCAACTTTCCGTCCGGGTCCTGACGCCCCGGCTGGGGAAAAGCCGATTGGTCCCCGGCCCGCCGAAGCGTTTCGCCCAGGGCATCGGTGCTGTCCTGTCCACGGCTGCGGCACTCCTGCTCGCCGCCGGACTTGCACCGGCGGCGTGGATCCTGCTGGCGCTCCTGATTATTGCGGCGTCCCTGGAAGCGTTTGCCGGTTACTGCCTGGGCTGCGCCGTTTTCGGCTTCCTGCAGCGCCGCGGCCTGATTCCCGAGGACGTGTGCGAGGCCTGCAACAACATTTCGCTCCGCCGGGCCTAACTCAGGTGGTCCGTGCCGGACCGCAGCCGGGGCACGGTCAGGGGCCGGTGACAGCGGCCAGCCTGGTCGCCATGCCGCGGATGACCTCCGGAGCCTCCAGTGCCTCAAGCCACTGCGCGGGAAGGCAATCCTCGCCGTAGAACGCCCCCAGGATATTGCCGGCAATCGATGCGGTGGAGTCGCTGTCCCCGCTGTGGTTAACCGCGACGGCGATTGCCGTGCGGAAGTGCTCCTCCGGGCTTCCGGCAGGCGACGTCGGATCCGGTTCGGTGGCGAGCACCGCGTACAGCGCAATGGCAAGTGCTTCCTCTGCCACCCGGCCCGCACCAAGAGTCCGGACCAGCTCCTCCGGCTCCAGCCGTGCACGGGCGGTGCCAAGCCGCAGTGCGGTGCCAAGCCGGGCCATAACGTCGGGATCAACCTTTTCGTCCTTGCGCAGCGGGCCGTTCGCAAAGAGTCCGAGGGCGTATTCGGCTGCCTCGCGCAGGCTCCGGCCGGAGACCAGCGCATGGATAACAAGGCTGAAGATGCCGGCGCTCTGCCGCGCCGCGGGGTGCCCATGGGTCAGCGAGGCTGCGTCGGCGCTGAGCTTGTAGACGTCGCCGGCGGCAATGTAGGGGATCAAACCGAACGGGGCCGAGCGCATCACCGTGCCGCAGCCCTTGGACTCCGGGTTGACGGGACGGAAGTACGTTCCCATTTCTCCCGTCGCGAGTCCGCTCAGGCAGGCATCGTTGGGGAGCGCCGCTGCTTGAGGACGGCGTGGGTATCGATCCATCGCGGCGGCTGGAACGGGGCGGCTTCCGGAACCGGCACTCCCTGGCTGGCGAGCCAGCGCAGGTAGGCGAGCCACAGGCAGGCGTTTGTGTCCGCGCCCACACCGGAGTTGGCCCACTCCAGCGCTTCCAGCAGCCCGTCCACGGTGTACAGCGTGAGTTGCGTGTCGTCGGAAAAGTGGCTGACCCCGTCGAGTGCCGCAAACGTGCGCAGCCCCTCCGGCCCGAACTTCCCGCGGATGGTGGAGATGTCGTCGGATTCGACGGCGTACCCGAGTGAATCACCCAGCGCGCCGCCCAGCAGGCAGCCGTGAATCCGGGATGCGTGCGACGTGGCGGGTCCTGGTGCTGGGGTCGTGGCGGGCTCGGTGCTCATGGGCAAGAATTTTACCCGGTTGCGGGCCCGGGCCGCGGCGCTGCCATACCTATCCCGCCAACAGAGCGGCTGCGCCCTTGCGGGGAGAACCGCGGGTGGCTACGGTCGGGATAGACGCTTTATCGGTATCCGTGCCGGCGTGCCAGCACGGACGGTTGCAGCTACGGGAGGCCGAAATGGCTCTAGACCAGATGGGCGCCGTTGCGGTTGGCACGCCGCCGGTGCCCAGCGGCAAGGGACGCATTGTCGTCAACTGGATCACCTCGACTGACCATAAGACCATCGGGTACATGTACCTGATTGCCTCTTTTGTGTTCTTTTGCTTCGGCGGTGTGATGGCGCTGTTGATCCGTGCCGAGCTGTTCGAACCGGGTATGCAGATCCTGCAGACCAAGGAGCAGTACAACCAGCTGTTCACGATGCACGGCACGGTGATGCTGCTGATGTTCGCGACGCCGCTGTTCGCGGGGTTCGCGAACGTGATTATGCCGCTGCAGATCGGTGCCCCGGACGTCGCGTTCCCGCGGCTGAATGCGCTGGCCTTCTGGTTTTTCCTGTTTGGCTCCACTATCGCCGTGTCCGGGTTCATCACTCCGCAGGGTGCGGCGTCGTTTGGCTGGTTTGCTTATGCGCCGTTGTCCAACACGACCTTCAGCCCCGGTGTGGGCGGGGACTTGTGGGTCTTTGGCCTGGCGCTGTCCGGGTTCGGTACCATCCTTGGTGCGGTGAACTTCATCACCACGGTTATTTGCATGCGTGCCCCGGGTATGACCATGTGGCGGATGCCGATTTTCACCTGGAACATCCTGGTGACGGCGATCCTGGTGCTGATGGCGTTCCCGCCGCTGGCTGCGGCGTTGTTCGCGCTCGGTGCTGACCGCCGTTTCGGGGCGCATATTTTTGATCCGGAGAACGGCGGCGCGGTCCTCTGGCAGCACCTGTTCTGGTTCTTCGGCCACCCCGAGGTGTACATCATTGCCCTGCCGTTCTTCGGTATCGTCACGGAGATTTTCCCGGTCTTCAGCCGCAAGCCGATCTTCGGCTACAAGGGCCTGGTTTATGCAACGATTTCCATTGCCGCGCTGTCCGTGACCGTGTGGGCGCACCACATGTACGTGACCGGCTCGGTGCTGCTGCCGTTCTTCTCATTTATGACCATGTTGATTGCCGTTCCGACCGGGGTGAAGTTCTTCAACTGGATCGGCACCATGTGGCGGGGATCGATTACCTTTGAGACGCCGATGTTGTGGAGCCTGGGCTTCCTGGCGACCTTCCTGTTCGGCGGCCTGACCGGCATCATCCTGGCTTCGCCGCCGCTGGACTTCCATGTCTCCGATTCCTACTTTGTGGTGGCTCACTTCCACTACGTGGTCTTCGGCACCGTGGTGTTCGCGATGTTCGCCGGGTTCTATTTCTGGTGGCCGAAGTTCACCGGGAAGATGCTCAACGAACGCCTCGGCAAGATCCATTTTTGGATGCTGTTCCTGGGCTTTCACGGCACCTTCCTGATCCAGCACTGGCTCGGTGTGGAGGGTATGCCGCGCCGCTATGCGGACTACATGCCGCAGGATAACTTCACCTGGATGAACCAGTTCTCCACCTACTCCTCGTTCCTGCTTGGCGCGTCGCTGATCCCGTTCTTCTGGAACGTCTACATCACCTGGCGCAGCAACGAACGCGTCGAAGTGGACGATCCGTGGGGCTTTGGCGCCTCTCTCGAGTGGGCCACCTCCTGCCCGCCGCCGCGGCACAACTTCACCTCGTTGCCGCGGATCCGCTCCGAGCGCCCGGCCCTGGACCTCCACCACCCGGAGGTGAGCGCCCGCGTGCACGACGCTTCGCGTAGTCCGGCCGCTGCCACGCTGGGGGCAGCAGACCTGGGCGAAAGGGACCCGCGGTCCCCTGATCCCAGCGACTGAAGTCTGAACCCGCTGCACATTCCCGGTTGGGGGCGCGGGCTTTGGCAGCGCCGGGTCCAGCGAACATCCAGACTCCGCTGACAGACTGCTCGCTGACCCCAAACAAAGGAATTCCCCACCATGATCACGCCTGCCCCAGCCCGCGAGTCGACTGACCGGACAGCCGCCACGACGGACACTTCGCCGCAGCCCCGGTTGCTGGGCCGACTGTCCGGCGAGGCTCTCGGGACGTTTTTTGTGGTGATCGCCGGCCTGGGCGTTCCCTTGTTCACGATCCCGCAGTCGAACCCGCTGTCGGCCCCGCTCGCCGCGGGACTGGCAGTCACCGCAGCGATGCTCGCGTTTGGATACCTCTCCGGCGGTCATTTTAATCCTGCCGTGACGGCGGGGAACGCCTTTGCCGGCCGGCTGCGGCCCGCTGACGCGGCGGCCTACATCGGCGCGCAATTGGTGGGCGCACTGCTGGCCGGGGTGACCCTCTTTGGCCTCCTGCGCACCGTCCCGAACATCGCCGACGCCAGAACGGCTTTCGACACGGTGAACGCCGGCTTCGGTGATCGGTCCGTCATCCAGGTCCCGATGGCGGGAGTGCTGCTCATTGAGGTGATCGGCGCCGCGCTGCTGGTCGCCGTCTACCTAGGCACCACCTCGCGGCGGAACCCCTCCCGGCTGGCGGCGCCCTTCGCCGTCGGCCTGACCACTGCGGTGCTCCTGCAGTTTGGCCAGGCGCCCGGTAACGCCCCCTTTAACCCGGCACGTGCCACCGCTTCCGCGCTGTTCAGCAGCCCGGATGCGCTCGGACAGCTGTGGCTGTTCTGGGTTGCCCCGCTGGTAGGTGCGGCCGTGGCGGGGCTCGCGGTCCGCGGCTTCGCGCAGCTGACGTTGGGCGCGTTGCCGGTTTCGGCTGGCAAAGCCGAGGAAGCCGACGAAGCTGACGAAGCTGAGGACCTGGGCGAGGCCGACGAAGCCGAGGAAGCCGACGACCTGGGCGAAGCCGACGACTTGGACGCACCGGACCCGGCGGAGGCACAGGTCCGGCTGACCGCCGGTGGCGCGGCCGCCGGCAGCGACGAAGCGCGTGCCTTCTTCGACGGCGAACGCGGCAAGTAATCGGTGCCGGAGCGGTGGCGCAATCCTGTCGGTGGGAGCCGATACCGTAGGAGTATGCGGTTATTGCACACCTCGGACTGGCATTTGGGCCGGTCATTCCACGGCGTCGGGATGCTGGATGCCCAGCGCGCGTTCATCGATCAGCTGGTCAGCTGCGTCCGTGATGAGGCGGTCGACGTCGTCCTCATCGCCGGCGACGTCTATGACCGTGCCCTGCCGGGGGTCGACGTCGTCCGCCTGCTCGACGACGCCCTGGTGGCCCTGACCGGTGCCGGCGCCCAGGTGGTCCTGACCAGCGGCAACCACGACTCGGCCATCCGGCTCGGCTTCGCGTCCCGGCTGCTGGAACGCGGGGGAGTGCACCTGCGCACCAGGCTCTCCGAGTTGGAGCAGCCAGTGCTGTTCGCGCTCGATGACGAAGCCGATGCCGTTGACGGCGCCGTGCTCGCCATCTACGGTATCCCCTGGCTGGAGCCACGGCTCGTAGCCGAACAGCTCGGCGTCGGGACCGCGAGCCACTTCGAGGTAACCCGGGCGGCCACGGACCTGATCCGTGCCGATCTCGCCGCCCGGAGCGCCGGCCGAACGGTCCACTCCGTGGTGCTGGCTCACACCTTCGCCAGCGGCGGGATCAGTTCCGAGAGTGAACGGGACCTGAGCATTGGTGGTGTGGGTGCTGTGCCGCTGGACCTCTTCGACGGTTTTGGCTACACAGCGCTCGGCCACCTGCACGGGCGGCAGGAGCTCTCGCCCACCGTCCGCTACTCCGGCTCCCCGCTCGCCTATTCGTTCTCCGAAGCAAAGCATCGCAAAGGCAGCTGGCTTGTGGACGTCGACGCTGACGGCATCGGCGCGGTCCGCGAGGTGCTCTGGACAGCTCCGCGTACGCTGGCCGTGCTGCGCGGGAAATTGGCGGAGCTGCTCGTGTCGGAGGAACACGCCTGGGCCGAGTCTGCCTATTGCCAGATCACCCTGACCGACGCACAGCGCCCGGCGCAGGCCATGGAAAGGCTGCGCACGCGCTTCCCGGACACACTGGTGCTGGGGTTCGACCCGGAGGGTGCCGGTGCCGCCACCAAGAGCAGTTACAGCAGCCGGCTCGCCGGCGCTACTGACGACCTTGCCGTCTGCTGCAGTTTCCTGGAGCATGTCCGGGGCCGTGGCGCCGACGACGGCGAGGCAGCTGTCCTGGCCCAAGCCCTGGAAGCCGTGCGCCTGGAAGGAATTTCACGGTGAGAATCCATCGCCTTGAGATCTCCGCCTTCGGACCCTTCGCCGGCACCGAACACATCGATTTCGACCGCCTGAGCGCCCATGGCCTGTTCCTGCTCAACGGTCCCACCGGAGCGGGGAAGACAAGCGTTCTGGACGCCATCTGCTTTGCCCTTTATGGGTCAGTGCCCGGGGCGCGGCAGGACGGCAAGCGGCTGCGGAGCGACCATGCCGAGGCCACCGCGGAGCCCCGGGTCACCTGTGAGTTCTCCGCCAGCGGCAGGCACTTCGAGGTCTCCCGCTCGCCGGCCTGGCAGAAGCCCAGCGCCCGGGGTAGGAGCGGCTTCACGGTGCAGCAGGCCAATACGCTGCTCCGGGAACGCGTTGACGGTGTATGGCTTGAAAAATCCGGCCGGAACGACGAAGCCGGCGCCGAGATCGCAGCGGTCCTCGGCATGAACCGGGAGCAGTTCACCCGTGTTGTAATGCTGCCGCAGGGCGACTTCGCGGCCTTCCTGCGGTCCAAGGCTGCCGACCGCCTGGAGCTGCTGCAGAGCCTCTTTGGTACCCAGCGTTTTGAGGCTGTTGAACAGGAGCTGGGCCGGAACGCGCAGGCAGCCCGCAGCGAGGTCGCCGGTCTCAATGGCCGGCTTGAGCTCCTGCTCGCGCAGGCGGAGGCTGAAACGGCAACGCTGGAACGCGACGGGGAGGCTGCTCCGGACCGCGCTGACACGGACTCGTTCCTGCCCTGGCTCCAGGCTTGTGCAGCCGGTGCCGCGGAACAACACCGTGCGGCGGCCCTGGCGGCCGACCGGCAGCGTGCTGAGCGACTGGCCGCCAGGGACGCCGCGGCAACACGGGATGCCCGCCAGTCCAGGCTGGCCGTTGCCCGCCGCCGGCAATCCGCGGCTGAGGCCGCGGCCCCCGCCATCGCAGCCAAGAGCAGACAGCTGGACCTGCATCGGCTGGCCGAAGTACTCGGCGGGCAACTGCAGGCGGTCGACGGTGCCGCCAGGGCCGAGGAAGATGCAACGGCAGCGATGGCGGCGGCAGGACACGATCTGCGGACCGCGGCGCTTACCGACGCCGAACTTGCCGCGTTACAGACTGCGGCCGCGGACAGCGCCGCTAATGCTGAGAGTTCCGCCTTCGATAGCGCTGCCTTCGATGGCGCTGCGCTGCGGCCTGCGCTGGCCGGATTGCGTACCCTGCGCGCCGTGCTCGAGGAGCGGCTGCCCGAGGAATCGAGCCTCGCCGGGCTCCGGAGCCGCGCCGCGCGGCTTGGCCTGGAGTTGGCCGGGCTGGAAGACAAGCGGGCATCAGGTGATGCTGCCCTGGCCGCCCTGGAGGCGGAATCCATTGCCCTTGTCGCTGCAATGCATCCGCTCGAAGAACTCGCCGCCGAGGTGCAGTTGCGGTCCAAAGAAGCAGCGGCGGCCGAAGAACTGCTGGTCCTGGTCCGGCGGTACGCCCGGGCGGAGACCAGCTGCGAAGCCGTCGCGCAACGCCACGGCGTGGCCCGGGAAAGCTACCAGGACCTGCGCCAGGGCTGGCTCGATCTGCGTGAGGAACGGCTGGCCAATGCTGCCGCGGAACTGGCCTCCCAGCTGCTGCCCGGTCTCCCGTGCCTGGTGTGCGGCAGCCCCGAGCACCCGGCCCCCGCCCCGGCAGTGGCTTCGGCCCTGACGGTGGCCGAGGCCGAAGAGACCGCCCAGCGCGCCTGCGAGGTCGCGGAAGGCGCACTCGCGAGCCTCGAACGCGAACTCGCGGAGGCCCAGCAGGACGTTGCCGTGCTGGCGGTGCAGGGCGGCAATACCGCCCCTGACGTCGCCGCCCTCGACGCCGCCCTGGCCAGGGAACGTGCCGCGGAAGCGCAGCGCGCTGCGGCGGAGCTTGCCGCCAACCGCACCCGGCACGCCGAACTCGAGGAGGAGAGCGCCGCAGGCCAGCAGGCCCGAACGGCTGTGGACTCCAGCATTGCCCGGATCGGCTCCACCCTGGCCGAAGTCCAGGAACAGTCCGATGCCCTGGAACTGGCGCTCGACAAACTCAGGGCAGGACACCCGGACCTGGCAGCCCGCATCACAGCCGTGGACGGTGCAACGGCCGTGCTGGAACGCGCCGAGGAAGCGCGGAACCTGCTGGAACAGGCCAGCGGCCGGTCCGCGGAGGCCCGTCGGCAGTTGGAGCTGGCCCTTCCCGGCACCGGTTTCGCATCCGCTGAGGCGGCCCGCGGCGCCCTGCTGCCGGCCGCGGCTGCGGCAGCCCTGGAAGCGGACGTCCGTGCCGGACTAGATGAAGCTGTCCGGATTGAGGAACTTTTTGCCAGCGAGGACCTGGTGCTGGCGGCGCACGAGCTGGCAACGGAGGGCCCGCTTGCCGCGGAGCTGGTGGAACGGCTCAGCGCAGAAGCCACCACGGCTGAGCGCGCCGCCAGGGACGCGGAACTCGAGGCCGGCCTCGCGGAAAAATCCGTACGCACCCTCGACACTATCGCCGACACCTATGTGCAACTCGCGGCGGCAGGTCAGGAACCGCGGGAACGGGCAGCACTGCTGACGGCGGTCGCGGACGCGGCACGCGGCGGGGGAGACAACAACTACCGGATGAGCCTGAACAGCTATGTCCTCGCGGCCCGGCTCGAACAGGTGGCTCTCGCCGCCTCAGAACGACTTGTCGCAATGAGCGATGGCCGCTACACCCTGCAGCACACCGACGCGAAGGCGGCCCGGGGGCAGAAATCCGGGCTCGGCCTGGAAGTGGTGGACCAGTGGACCGGGCAGCGCCGCGACACGGCAACGCTCTCGGGAGGGGAATCCTTTATGGCCTCGCTGGCCCTGGCCCTCGGCCTCGCGGACGTGGTGCAGCAGGAATCCGGCGGTGTCGACATCGAGACGCTTTTTGTGGACGAAGGCTTCGGCAGCCTCGACGAACAAGCTCTCGAGCAGGTTATGGACGCGCTGGAGGGGCTCCGGGACGGCGGCCGGGTGGTCGGTCTGGTGAGCCACGTGGCCGAAATGAAGCAGCGCATCAGCACCCAGCTGCAGGTAGTCAAGGGGCGCAGCGGTTCCACCGTGCACATCTCCGATGACGGCCAGCCCTGACACGCATCTGACACCCTGGAGCCGCCGCGGCTGCCGGCCCTGTGCAGGCGTCGAACGATGCGGCTAGAATCGTACTGTTACCGGGTCGCGCGCATCGGGAGGAGGGACGATGCGCACCATTGAACGAACCCGGAATCATGACCCACTTCCCGCCCTCCCAAGCGCCCGCTTCGACGGCGCCGCACCTCCCTGACACCACGGCGGCCTCCCTTTCGGGCCCGGCCGCCCTTTCCCGCCCGCCCGCCCCGCCGGGGCCCGGCTCCTCGGCGCCTGCACCGCGCACCGCCGGACGATACGCCCGGTTGCCGCTGTTGGCAGGGCGGAGCTTCATCCCGGTCGGACTCTTCGCCAGGCTCCCGCTTGCGATGCTCACTGTCGGAACCCTCACCCTGGTCACCGCCGTCACCGGCTCCTACGCCGTCGGCGGCGTGTCGGCCGGCGCTGTAGGCATCGGCTCGGCTCTCGGGGCCCCGGTCCTCGGCGCGCTGGCGGACCGGCGGGGCCAACGGCCGGTGTTGCTCTTCGCCGCGGTCTTCAACACCGTCGCGGTCATCGCCTTGATCATTTCCGCCTACCTGATCCCCGGCGGACAGGACCTGGGCGCCGCCGCCCCCGTCCTGGTGGCCGCATTTGTGGCCGGCATCAGCAGCCCCAAGTGGGGCCGCTGGCCCGGGTCCGCTGGATGGCATTGACCTCCCGCGGCGGACGCGACGCCAATCCGGCGGATCTGGACACCGCGCTGTCCTACGAAGGCACCGCTGACGAACTTACATTTGTCCTGGGCCCGGCGCTTGTGGGTATCCTGGCGAGCCTGATCGCACCCTGGCTGCCGTTGGCCCTCGCCGCTGCCCTGACCATTACGCTCGTCCCGGCCTTTGCGGTCCACGATACGCACCGTGCGGTGGCCCGGACACCGGCGCGCACCACGGCATCGACCGCCCTTGCAAAGCAGTTGCGGGCGTCGCTTACCGCCGGCGAGCGGGCAGGCGCCGTTGGCGCCGTCGCGCTCCCCGTGCTGGCCATGGTCTGTATGGGCACGTTCTTCGGATCCACCCAGACGGCGCTGAGTTCGTTCTCCGCCAGCTTCGCCACCGCAGAGCTGGCGGGCCTGCTGTATGCGGTGATGGGTCTGAGTTCGGCAGCGGCGGCGTTGTCGGTGGCGTACTGGTCCCAGCGGTTCACAGCCAACGCCCGGTGGCTGGTCTGCGCAGCCCTGATGGCTTCACTGGCGCTGCTGCTGTTGCTGCCTACGGCCCTTTTTCCCATGATCGTGGTGCTGCTGGTCCTGGGGCTGCCGGTGGGCCCGCTGATGGTCACAGTCTTCGCGATCGGCGGAATCGTCGCCCCGGCCGGAAAGCTGGGAACGGTCATGACCGCCCTGGCCAGCGGTATTGTTGCCGGCACCGCGATCGGTTCGTCCATCGCGGGGCAGTTGGCGCAGCACCAGGGCTACGCCACAGCATTTGTGGTGCCCGTCTGCGCGGCCGCGGCGCTGTTCCTGCTGGGAGCGGCAGCCGCCGTTGTGCTGCAACGACGGAAGCCAAGCACACCGGCTCCCTGAAGTTACACTGGCGCCGGTCCCCGCTCCGGGCACCCCTAACACTCCGGAAGAACCGTTGGTGCTAGCGCAACGGCGGGAGGACGATCCTCACCCGCCCAGCTGGGCCTCGATGCGCCCGGCGCTGGCGGCCAGGGCCGCGGCGACTTCCGCAGGGTCCTGGGCCGCTCGGATGTAGACGACGGCGAGAGCCGCGGGCCGGCCGCCCGGAACCCGAACGGGGACGGCCATGGAGGAGACGCCGGCGAGGACCTCGTCGTGGCTTGCAGAATAGCCTCGGCCGCGCGCCTCGGCCGCTTCGGCCCGGTACGGGATGCCGGGCGCGGCGGCGGCCCACTCCTCTTCCGATAAGGCCGACTGGATTGCGATTCCGGGGGCCCCGGCGCTGATCGGATGCCGGGTGCCCGGATGCTGTACGACAGTTGCCCCGGTATGCCGGGGATCGACGGTGACCAAGGTGACGCATTCCTCGCGGTCCCAGACGGCGACGAAAGCGCTCATCGTCAGCGCATTCGCGAGGTGGGTCAGCTCGGGCAGGGCCGCCGTCTGCAGGTTCCGTGACACGCCCCGGGCCAGAACGGCGAGGCCCGGTCCCGGCTGGACCCGTCCGCCGTCGTCGCGCACCAGCAGCGAGTGGTCCTCCAGGGTGCGCAGGATGCGGTACGCGACGGAGCGGTGCACTCCCATCTCGCCGGCGAGTTCGGCGATGGTCAGCGGGTGCTGGGCATCAGCCAGGATTTCCAGGGCGCGGATGCCGCGGGACAGCGTTTGGGACGGGGATGCCTGGGCGCTGCCGGCGGTCGGGGTCATATATCCATCCTAGGCGCGGGCGCGGGTGAAGCAGGGAAGCGACGTGTGGCCCTTGTGCTCTGAATCACGGTAGGCTAGCGTTCCATATGTGAATTACGTGTTCCATTATAGAACAACTTAGGCGGAATCACGATGAAGGCGCTCTGTGCCGTAACGCACCGGCACCGGCCAGACGTCAATATTGGGGCCGGCAAAGCTTTTTTGCACAAACGTGCGCTCTATCACATGTTTCATAGTAAGATCTAAATACTTACTGACCGTTCGATCAGTAAATCTCGAGGCATTGACTTGTTTTTATCGCACCCACCCGGGCAGCATCCCTGCCCCCAACTACGGAGTTTCAATGACCGCAACTTCAAGTGTCGATTCAGAGGCGGGCCCCAGCAGCAAGCATGAGGAACGTAAAGTCCTCGCGGGCACGCTGGTCGGGACCACCATCGAGTGGTATGACTTTTTCATCTTCGCCCAGCTGACAGCAACGCTGCTGTCGCCGCTGTTCCTGGCACCGTTGAACGCCTCGAACCCGGGACTGGCCCAGATCCTGTCCTTTGCCCTCATTGGCATCAGTTTCCTGTTCCGACCGCTCGGCGCCATTGTCGCCGGTCATCTGGGAGACCGGCTCGGCCGCAAGGCCATGCTGGTCTTCACGCTCGTGATGATGGGTGCGGCGACGGCGCTGATCGGCATGCTTCCCACCTACGCCCAGATCGGCGTCTGGGCTCCGATCCTGCTGATCCTGCTGCGCGTCATCCAGGGCTTCTCCGCCGGCGGAGAATGGGGCGGTGCCGCACTGATGGCCGTCGAGCATGCACCGATGAGCAAGCGCGGCCTCTTTGGCGCCTACCCGCAGATCGGCGTCCCGGTCGGCATGATCCTGGCCACCGGGCTGCTGTACTTCCTCAATACGTCCATGTCCAAGGAGGATTTCGCGTCCTGGGGTTGGCGTGTTCCGTTCCTGCTCTCCATCGTCCTGATCGTGGTCGGCTACCTGATCCGTCGCGCCGTCGCCGAGAGCCCCGTATTCAAGGAAATGTCGGCCCGCAAGGAAGAGAGCAAGGCCCCGCTGGGAGAGCTTATCCGTAAGCATAAAAAGGCCGTCCTCTACTCGACGATGATCTTCATCGGCAACAATGCCGCCGGCTACCTGCTGATCGCATTCTTTATCTCCTACGCCACCAAGTCCCTGAAGATGCCCACTCCGCAGATTCTGCTTGCCACCACGCTGGCTTCCTTTGGCTGGCTGATTTTCACCCTGGTTGGCGGCTGGCTGTCGGACAAGATCGGCCGGGTCAAGACCTTCCTGACCGGCTACGCAATCGTCTTCGCCTGGATGATCCCGATGTTTGCGCTCATCGACACCAAGAACATCGTGCTCTACGGCGTGGCGCTGTTTGTCCTGACCATCGGCCTGGGTCTGTCCTACGGTCCGATGTCGGCCATGTACGCCGAAATGTTCCCGGCGAACGTGCGCTACTCGGGTATCTCGATCGGTTACGCCTTCGGTGCCATCCTGGGCGGTGCATTCGCGGCCACCATTGCGGAGGCGCTGTTGCAGGGCACCAAGTGGACCGGTTCCATTGGTATCTACATCATGGTTCTCTGCGTGATTTCCGCGGTGGGCGTCATTCTTGCCGGGGAGACGAAGGGCCGTCCGCTCGGCGTTGCCCCCATGTGCCGGCCGAATCGGTCCGGCACTAGCAGGCAACGCAGCACCGGAGGGACACGGGTCGCCTGTGCGCTGCTCCCTGAACGTTGGACCGAGGCGTCGGTTCCGACGGCCAGGGGCAGTTCACGGCCCCGTGTCCTTTGACTTTAACCCAGGGCGCGTTCACTCAGCGCCCATCGGGAAAGCCCGGCCACGTCCGGACAAGACCGAGGCCCGGCGCCCATCTGCTCCGGCGGCAGTTCCATCCATCCGTTGATGGTCAAACCGCTGCAGCCGGGCCGAGGGGCGGGCAGACTGCGCGGTGTACGCGGGGGACGGATGGGGGATCCTGTGGCCGGAGCCTTGTAGGGTGCGGACGTGACTCGGCGGGAGAGCGTCCATTCGCGCTCCGTGGTCCGTGCGCCTTGGTCCGTGCGCCGGGCAGGCCGGCTGCTGGAAAGGCTGCAGCGCGAGCTTTTGGCCAACGCTGACGCGCTGCCCGTTCCGGCCCGGATCAAAGCGAACCGCCTGGCCGCCGCAACCCCGGGTTCCAGCATGGACCTTGCGACCGCGAAAGAATCCGCCCAAAGCCGGCAGGCGGAGCCGATGTCGGAGGTCCCCCGCCAGCCATGCCGACGACAAAGCAGACCTAGACGTCCCCAGCCTTTTTTGACTGCGGTACCAGCGGTTACTCCTGGCCCGGCAGGATGGATGTTGTGCCCAGCGCGGATGCCGACGGTGCGGCCCTGCCGCGGCAGATCAAGGCCGGCTGGTCCGCCAAAAAAGCGGCCGGAGCGTCAGTGTGAGGACCAGCGTCAACGGAGATCCTGAATTCGTGATCCTGAATTCGTAATCCTGAACTCGTGATCCTCAGCCGGGAATGTTTCCGGCACTCGATCGAGTGCAAGCCGGCGTGGAACGCGCTCAACGAGCTGGCCTCCTCAGCGTGCTTCCAGCTGGATGAAAAGCCCAAGCCGGGTATCGACTACTGGCCCGCCGGAGCCACCGCGGAGTCGGTTCGCGCCCCTCCCAGGCGTTCGGCGGGCCCGGATGTGACCCCGCCGTGCACTCAGACGCCCAGGAAGCTCACGGCGCCCTGCTTGAAGGCGCGGCTGGTGATGGCGTTGGTGTGGTTCCGGCCCGGCAGGACCAGCTGTTCGACCATGGCGCCGGCCGCCGCGCCGAGGGTGGCGAGTTCCGGCATGGAGGCGGCGCGCTCGTCCTTTTCCCCGGCCACCAGCAGCATCGGCATGTGCGGGACCGCCTCGGCGGGATTGAACGGCTCGGCCTTGATGGCTTCTACCAGGGACAGCAACGAAAAGATGTTGTTGCCCGGGAGCATCTGGGCCATCTTCAGCAGCCCGGCGGTGGACGGATCGGCGATCGGAGTGCCGTCGGCCAGGTAGCGCTGGGCGGCTGCCAGGTCAAAGTCGGCCAGCGGATCAGAAACATTGGGTC
Source organism: Arthrobacter sp. H16F315 (assembly GCF_024124825.1). GTDB lineage: Bacteria > Actinomycetota > Actinomycetes > Actinomycetales > Micrococcaceae > Arthrobacter. Next base: position 2,147,593 of record NZ_JAMXSS010000002.1, read on the forward strand.
CGCCCAGGACCAGCCGGTGCACCAGTTCGTGCTGGGTGGCGCCGAATTCCCAGGCGAACCGGGAGCCGAGGGAGTAGCCAATCACGTCCAGTCCGCTGCTCGGGTCCCCGTCGCGCAGCGGCCGGGCGCCGGCGTCGAACGCGATCTGCAACAGGTCCGCCCGGATCCTGCTGGGCGCATACGAGTCCCTGTCCTCGGGGGCGCCGCTGCGGCCGTGGCCGGGCAGGTCCACAACGATCACGCGGCGGCCGGCCGCCAGCAATGCGGTCAGCCAGCCGGTGTCCTCCCAGTTGAGCTTGCCCGAGGAGGAGAAGCCGTGCAGCAGCAGCACCGGCCGCAGCCCGGCGTCGGAGTCCGGCTCGTGCACCCCAACATAGAGCTGGGGGTCGGTGCCCTCCACGGTGTGGGAATGCTGCTCGCCGGTGTGCCTGCCGCTCATGGTCTCAGTCCTCATCAAGTACGGCGCTCAGGCGTACCCGGCGCTTCGGTGCCTCGTCCTTCGGAACCGTGCCCACGATGCCGGCGGTGTTGTCCGGCACCTCGAATACGATCAGCGGCTCGCCGACGTTGATTTTGTCGCCCGGCCCGCCGTGGATACGCACTACCTTACCCGCCTGCGGGCTGGGCAATTCAACGGCCGACTTGGTGGTTTCGACCTCCACGAGGGGCTGGTTCCGCTCCACCTGATCGCCCGGGGAGACGAGCCATTCCAGCACGGTGGCCTCGATCAGGCCTTCGCCGAGATCAGGCAGCGGGAAGGAAATTTCAGCCACGTTTGTACTCCAATACTCGTTGGATCCCAAAGAGGATCCGGTCAATGTTCGGGATGTATTCATCCTCCAGGTCGCCGGAGGGGTAAGGGACATCAAAGCCGGTGACACGCTCCACCGGCGCCTTCAGCGTGTCGAAGCAGCCCTGTGTGATCAGCTGCGCCACCTCGGCACCCAGCCCGGAGGTCAGCGGCGCTTCGTGGACGACGACGGCGCGGCGGGTCTTGCGCACTGAGACGGCCAGTGCGGCGGCGTCGATCGGTTTGAGCCAGCGGAGGTCCAGGACTTCGACGTCGATCCCGTCCTCGGCGGCAAGTTCGGCCACCTGCAGGCAGCGGGCCACCATGGCGCCCCAGGCGACGAGGGTGAGGTGGCGGCCCTCGCGCATGACCTTGGCCCCGGTGGGGGAGCCCCCGGCCGGATCGTGGCTGGCGGTGTCCACCTCGCCCTTTTGCCAGTAGCGGGACTTCGGTTCCATAAAGATCACCGGGTCCGGCCGCGTGGCGGCGTATTTGAGCAGGTGGTAGGCCTCGTGTGGGTTTGAGGGCGAGACCACTTTCAGGCCCGGTACATGGGCGAAAAGAGCCTCCAGGCTTTCGCCGTGGTGTTCGGGGGCCCGGATGCCGCCGAAGCTGGGCACCCGCAGGGTAATGGGCATCGGCATGGTGCCGCGGCTGCGGTAGTTCATCCTGGCCATCTGGCAGACGATCTGGTTGATCGCAGGGTAGGCAAAGCCGTCGAACTGGACTTCGGGGATGGGATGGAACCCCGCCATCGCCAGGCCCACGGACATACCAAGAATGCCGGATTCCGCCAGTGGGGTGTCAAAAACGCGCTGCTCGCCGTGTTTGGCCTGCAGTCCGTCCGTGATCCGGAAGACGCCGCCGAGCCGGCCGCAGTCCTCGCCGAAGATCAGGGCCTTCGGGTTTTCCGCGAGAACCTCATCGAGGGCGCGGTTCAGGGCCTGCTGCATGGACATCACGGTGGTGGTTACCGGACCATTCACGGCAGCTTCGGTTGTGAGCATCGAGTTAGACATGTTCGGACTCCTCGCGCCAGTTGGTGGCCTGACCCTGCAGGACAGGGGTGGTTTCCTGGAAAACCAGGTCAAACATTTCGGTGCCGGGGCGGGAGTCGAGTCCCTGGATTCCGGTGCGGATGAGTTCTTCTTCGGCTTTGGCTGCCGCGAGGGCTTCGGCGAAGAAGGCTTCGTCGGCGATGCCCTCGGCGAGCAGCCGCTGCCGGAAACGCTCCAGCGGATCGGCGCCGGCGCCGTCGCGCTCCTCGTCGAGGGAGCGGTAGCGTCCCGGATCGTCGGAGGTCGAGTGCGGTCCGCGCCGGTAGGTCATTGCCTCGATGAGCACCGGACCATTGCCGGCCCGGGCGTGCGCGAACGCGCGCCGGGTTGCCTCGACGACGGCGACCACATCATCGCCGTCGATCTGCAGCGCTGGCATTCCGTAGCCGGCGGCGCGGGCGGCGACGGAGCCGCCGGCCACCTGGCGTTCGGTGGGGACCGAGATCGCCCAGCCGTTGTTCTGGACGAAGAACACCACTGGGGCCTTCATGACTGCGGCGAAGTTCAAAGCCTCATGGACGTCGCCCTGGGAGGATGCGCCGTCACCGAAGTACGTCAGGGCGACGCCGAGCTTGCCGTCGGCGGAGCCGGCCAGCGTCTGGCCGTGGGCCCAGCCCACCGCGTGCAGCACCGAGCCGGCCACGACAGCCTGGATCGGTGCGAGCCGGGACTTGACGGGGTCGTAAAGACCACCGTGCCAGCTGGCTTTGTGGGTCGCCATATACGCCACCATGTCCACGCCCATGGTGCGGGCCACCCCCATCTCGCGGTAGGTGGGGAACACGAAGTCCCGGGTGGTGTCAACGGCGTAGCCGCTGCCCACCTGGGCGGCCTCCTGGCCGAGCTCGGGCGCGTAGCCGGGGATGATGCCCTGGCGCTGCCAGGCGATCGCCGACGCGTCGAGGTGGCGGACGGCCACCATCAGCGAATAGAGCTCGCGGAGCTGGGCGGGAGTGAGCGGGTCGGCGGCATCGCCGGCAGCCACGGGAAGAGTGTCCATGGCTGTGACCCTAGTCACCGCGTCGTCACTAGGCAATCAGCCGCCGAATCACTAGCCAGACTGCACAGGAATGCCGGCTAAGCCGCCGTCGAGCCTGTCAGTTTGTACATCTCACGGCGCCGGCCTCCCAGCCCAACTGACTCGCAGCTGAGGTCGTTCTGAGCCGCCAAAACGGCCTCAGCTGCGAGCTACTTGGGCACGTTCTGACGGTTGCGGGTCAGCCGGGCACCGATCCAGCAGGCCGCGGCAATGCCGGCGACCAGGGCGATGGTGCTGACGAGTTGCCTGCTGCTCTCCGGGCTGCTGAAGCCGACAGCGAAGATCAGGGCCAGCAGCACCAGGCCGAAGATGGTCAGCCCCGGGAAGCCCCTCATCCGCAGCGGCAGCTCGGTGCCCTCGCGGTCGGCCCGGCGGCGCAGGATCAGCTGGGACACAAGAGCGGAGCCCCAGACCATCAGGCAGGTAGAGCCGACCAGCTGGAAGAGCGCCGGCAGGATCTGCTCCGGAAAGAGCAGCTCCAGCACGGTGGCCAGGAAGCCGAAAGCCACGGAGACGCCGACGGCGAGCACGGGAACCCGCGCCTTATTGACCTTCGACAGGAACCGGGGAGCCTCGCCGCGTTCGGAGAGTGAGAAGACCATCCGGGAGGCGCCATAGAGGTTCGCGTTCAGCGCCGATAGCAGGGCGACGACGGCCACCAGGGTAATCGCGGCGCCGGCGCCGGGAATGCCCGCGGTGTCCAGGACGCCGGCGAACGGCGACGCCAGGGCATCCGAGGTGTAGGGCAGGACCGCCGCGATGACGAACACGGAGCCGATGTAAAAAACCAGGATCCGCCAGACGACGGTGCGGATTGCCTGGGCCACGCTGTGCCGCGGGTTCTCGGTCTCGGCGGCGGCCACACTGACAATCTCGGTACCGCCGAAAGCGAAGATCACAACAAAGAGCGCGGTGGCAATGCCGCCGAAGCCCGTGGGGGCGAAATTGGCGGTGAAGTTGGTCAGTCCGGGGAGGGGACGTCGGGCAGCAGGCCTAGCAGCAGGGCGGCGCCGATGCCCAGGAACAGCAGGATGGCGGTCACCTTGAGAATGGCGAACCAGAACTCAAACTCGCCGAAGTTCTTCACCCCGGCGAGATTGATCGCCGTGAACATCAGCATAAAGACCAGCGACAGGGCCCAGACCGGGATTACCGGCCACACCGTGAACAGCAGGGCGGCGGCGCCGAGGGCCTCGGCGGCGATGACGACCACCAGTTGCAGCCACCAGAGCCAGCCCACGGTGGCTCCGGCGGTCCGGCCCATGGCCTTGGCGGCGTAGACGGAAAAAGCACCGCTGTTGGGGTTGGCGGCGGCCATTTCCCCGAGGGCCCACATCACCAGGATGATCAGGGTTCCAGCGACCAGGTAGGAAATCAGGACGGCGGGTCCGGCGGCCTGGACGCCGGCCCCCGAGCCAAGGAAAAGGCCGGCGCCAATGGCGCTGCCGAGTCCCATCATGGTCAGTTGGCGTGGCTTCATGCTGTGGCCGAGTTTCAGGCCGGGGCGCTCTGCGGTGGACTTCATTGTCATGCTGGCGAACCTTTGTGTGGTGTGGATCTGAACGTCCTTGTGGGACCTATTGAATTTACCGCGGCGGGGCAGGGCCGGAGTCCGCCAGCCGTGAGAGCATAGTGACAGTTTGCTCGCCTGAATCGGATTTACTGCAACGATTTGTGCTTCAAAAGACTCATTCTGGAGGAATGTTCGATGGACGTTGATCCCCTGGACGCCAAGATTGTCCGATTCTTCACCGATTCGCCTAGGGCCTCGGTGCTGGAAGCCTCCCGTGTGCTTAAGGTTGCCCGCGCCACCGTGCAGTCCCGGCTGGACCGGATGCAGGACAGTGGTGTCATCGGCTCGTGGGTGCCGCAGCCGGATCCGGCCCGCTTCGGGTTTCCGGTGGTGGCCTTCTGCTCCCTGACCATCAACCAGGACCTGGGGCACGATGCGGTGGTCGAGGCCCTCGCGGCGATTCCGGAGCTGATCGAGATCCACACCGTGTCCGGCAGTTCCGACCTGATGGCCCGGATCGCGGCACGCTCCAACCCGGACCTGCAGCGTGTGCTGGACGCCATGATCGCGACCCGGACCGTGCTGCGCTCATCCTCGGTCATCGTGCTCAACACTCACTTCCAGGGCCGCACACTTCCGCTGCTGGAGGCGGCCGCGGAGGGGCGCTGAGCCGCGCCCCTCCGTCCCTGCCCGGCAGCCCGCGGGCGGGCCGAAACATTTTGCATCCGGCGGGTGGCGTCGTAGAATTAGTTCTAGTCAATCTGACTATAACTATTCCGGCGGTCGGACCGGAACCGTCCGGGCGGTCCCGGGACCGGCCGGACGGCCAGGACGCGGGGTGAACCACCATCTACACGACAGCTGCCAACGTCTCCGAGCGCCAGCTGGCGCCGCCGACGCTGGCCATCTCCACGGTGATCTTTGCCCTTCGCCCCAGCGAGCGCTCCGGGCGGCCAACCTTGTGGATCCCGCTGGTGCGCCGGATCCGCGAACCGTTTAAGGGGATGTGGGCGTTGCCCGGCGGCCCGCTCACCCATTCAGAGTCACTGCCGGACGCAGCCTCGCGGAATCTGCGGGAAACCACCGGGCTGGCACCCCGCTACCTTGAACAGCTCTACGCCTTCGGCGGCCTGCACCGCTCACCCACCCAGCGCGTCGTCTCCATCGTCTACTGGGCGCTGGTCCAGCCCACCGAGGCTGCGCTCGCCGACGAGTCCGAGAACGTCAAGTGGTTCCGCGCGGACCGGCTCGGCGAACTGGCCTTCGATCACCACGCGATCATCGACTACGGGCTCTGGCGGTTGCGCAACAAGATGGCTTACGGCTCCATCGCCTACCACCTGCTGGGCGAATACTTCACCCTGGCCCAGGTCCGGGAGGTCTACGAGGCTGTCCTGGACCGCGAACTGGACCCGGCCAATTTCCGCCGGCAGGTCAAGTCCACACCCGAAATCGAAGAAACCGACCAGTACCTGCAGGGCGGCAAACACCGTCCGCCCCGCCTCTACCGCTTTACCGGCAGCCCGGGCCTTGAACCAGACAACAGGAGCACACCATGAGCAGCGTCAATACGGCCATCCAGCTGATCACACGCGAACAGGCCACCAGCAACGCCAAAGGCATGGCAACGGCCGCCACGTGCAGTCCGGCGCTCGCCCGCGGGCCCTGGGACTTCGACGTCGCCGAAGCCCTCGCCGGTGTGCCCGCCTACGGCCCCGGCGCCTCCGCCGCGGATGTGGCCCCGGCGGCGACCCCCGGCAAGGGCAGCTCCCGGAGGAATACAAGACGGCTAGCGACGCCGAACTTGACGCCCGGATCCGGGCCGCCAAGGCAACGCTCGGGGACCGCGCCGTGGTCCTGGGCCACTTTTACCAGCGCGACGAGGTGGTGGCCTACGCCGACTTCGTGGGCGACTCGTTCCAGCTGGCCAACGCCGCACTTACCCGGCCCGACGCCGAGGCGATCATCTTCTGCGGGGTGCACTTTATGGCCGAAACCGCGGATATCCTCTCCCGCCCGGACCAGGCAGTCATCTTGCCCAACCTGGCCGCCGGCTGCTCCATGGCGGATATGGCGGACATCGATTCGGTGACCGAATGCTGGGAACAGCTCGAGGAACTGTTCGGCACCGAGCCCGACGCCGACGGCCGGGTTCCGGTCATCCCGGTCACGTACATGAATTCCTCCGCGGCGCTGAAGGGATTCTGCGGCGAGCGCGGCGGGATCGTGTGTACCTCCTCGAACGCCGCCACGGTGCTGGAATGGGCGTTCGAGCGCGGCCAGCGGGTGTTGTTCTTCCCGGACCAGCATCTGGGCCGCAACACCGCCAAGGCCATGGGGGTGCCGCTGGAGCAGATGCCAATGTGGAATCCGCGCAAGGAGCTCGGCGGCAACGTCGAACAGGCCCTGCAGGACTCCCGGGTGATCCTCTGGCACGGCTTCTGTTCGGTGCACAAGCGCTTAATGTCGGCCAGATCGAGAAAGCCCGCGCCGATTTCCCGGGCGTGCAGGTCATTGTGCACCCGGAGTGCCCGATGGAAGTGGTCGACGCCGCCGATTCGGCCGGTTCCACGGACTTCATCCGCAAGGCCATTGCGGCTGCGACGGAGCCGGCGACCTTCGCCGTCGGCACCGAGATCAACCTTGTCAACCGGCTGGCGGCGGAAAACCCGCAGCACACCATCTTCTGCCTGGATCCGGTGATCTGCCCCTGCTCCACGATGTACCGCATCCACCCCGGCTACCTCGCCTGGGTCCTGGAAGCGCTGGTCCGGGGCGAGGTCGTCAACCGCATCACGGTGGCGGGCGACGTCGCCGCCCCGGCACGGATCGCCCTTGAGCGGATGCTGGCGGCCCGGCCGTGACCAGGCGCCTGGTGGTGGTGGGCAGCGGCATCGCGGGTCTGTACGGAGCACTGCTGGCCTCCGACGCCGTGCCGGCATGTGAGGTGGTGCTCCTGAGCAAGGGAACGCTGGAGCAGAGCAACACCTTCTACGCCCAGGGCGGCATTTCGGCAGTGCTTGTGCCGGGGGAATCAGCGCCCGGAGACTCCGTGGCGGCCCACATTGCCGACACCCTCGCCGCCGGAGCCGGGCTCGATGACCCCGAGGCCGTCCGGGTGTTGTGTACCGAGGCAGCGCGGGACATCGCGGGGCTGCGGCGCTTTGGTGTTCACTTCGACGCCGGACCCGGCGGCGGCCCGGCCCTCGGCCTCGAAGCGGCGCATTCCGCGGCCCGCATCCTGCACGCCGGCGGCGACGCGACGGGTTCCCGCATCGCCCGCGCCCTCGTCGCAGCTGTCCTCGAGCGTGCCCTCCGGGGACGGCTGCGGATCGAGACCGGCGCCTTCGTCACCGGGCTGCGCACCGAATGCGCCGACACCGGACCGGCGGCGGGCAGCGCCCGGATTACCGGCGTCGAGTACTTGTCCGGTGGCCGGCCGCGGCAGCTGGACACCGGCGCGGTCCTCCTGGCCACGGGCGGCGCCGGACGGCTTTTCAGCCGGACCAGTAACCCCTCCGTCGCCACGGCCGACGGCCTGGCCCTCGCCTGGCGGGCGGGGGCTGCCGTCCGGGACCTGGAGTTCTTCCAGTTCCACCCCACCACCCTGGCGGCCGAGGAGGTCCCCGGGGGCCCGCCGGCGCTGCTTATTTCCGAGGCGGTCCGCGGGGAAGGCGCCGTGCTGCTCGACGCCGCCGGCTACCGCTTTATGCCGGACTACCACCCCGACGCCGAACTGGCCCCGCGCGACGTTGTATCCCGCAGTATTGCCCTGCACCTGGCCGCGACAGGCGCGCCCGCGGACAGCCCCGTGTACCTGGACGCCCGGGGGCTGGAGGCCGCCCGCGGACCCGGGTTCCTGGCCCGGCGGTTCCCCACCATCACCGCCGCCACCCGCGCCGCGGGCTACGACTGGGCCACCGAAGTGCTTCCGGTGTCCCCGGCAGCGCACTACTGGATGGGCGGGGTAGCCACCGACCTGTGGGGCCGCACGTCCGTGCCGGGACTGTACGCGGCCGGGGAAGTCGCCTGCACGGGCGCACACGGAGCCAACCGGCTGGCCAGCAATTCGCTGCTGGAGGGTCTCGTCTTCGGCCGCCGGGCCGTGGAGGCTTTCCTGGGCCGAGCCGGCACGGACCCTGCTCCGGCAGTTTCGCCCGCCGGTGCCGGTGCTGAACGCCCCACCCCGGAGCCCGCCTCGGAGCCCGGCCCGGAGCCCACCCCGGAGCCCGGCCCGGGCGGTGAGCCGTTCAGCCGGGACGCCCTGCGTCGCCTGATGACCGGTGCCGCCGGAGTGCTGCGCACCCGAGCCGGACTCGAGGACGCCGCCGCGCGGCTGTCGCAGTGGTCTGCCGTTGCCGGCGCGGCCGACGGGCTCCCGCAACAGGGACCCGGCTCCGGCCCGGCGGCGCACGAGGACCGGAACCTGCTGCTGGCCGCCGGGCTGCTGGTGGCAGCCGCCCGGCAGCGAACGGCCCCGGCGGGCGCCCACTTTATGGCGGACGCCGACGGCGACGCCGGACCCTCCTCGGTGCCCGCTGCCCCCACCTGCTCCATCCCGGCGGCCACCGCACCCGGCCGCCGGCAGCCAGCCGCACCCCGCCCGAAACAAAGGATTTCGTTATGACAGCACCCGCCGCACCCCGCCAGGCCGCCGTCCCGGTGCCAGCGCTCGCCGGAACCCTGCCCGCGGCCGCCGTCGACGCCGTGCTGCGCGCCGCCCTGCTTGAGGATGCGCCCTATGGCGACATCACCTCCCAGACGCTGATCCCCGCGGACACGCGGGCGACGGCGGTCCTGTCCGCCCGCGTGTCCGGTGTGTTCAGCGGCGGTGAGGTCTTTGCCGCCGCGATGAAGCTCACAGATTCCGGGGCCGACGTTGAACTCTTGGTCGCTGACGGAACCGCCTTTGCCGCCGGCACGGCGCTCGCAAGGGTCAGCGGGAACGCCCGCGCCGTGCTGCTCGCCGAACGTGTCGCCCTGAACCTGGTCCAGCGGATGAGCGCCATTGCCAGCAAAACAGCGGAATTTGCCGCCCGTGTCGACGGTACCGGGGCGCGCATCACGGACACCCGCAAAACGACGCCGGGCTTGCGGGTGCTGGAGCGGTACGCCGTCCGTTGCGGCGGCGGAGCCAACCACCGCTTTGGCCTCTCGGACGCGGTGCTGGCCAAGGACAACCACCTGGCCGTCCTGACCGGGGGAGACCCGTCGAGGCTTACGGAAGTGCTGCGGGCGGCCAAAGCGCGCCTGGGGCACACCACACACTTCGAAGTGGAGGTGGACAGGATGGACCAGATCGAACCCGTGCTGGCCGCCGGGGTGGACACCATCATGCTGGACAATTTCACCTTGGCGGATCTTGCCGCGGGAGTGGCCCTGGTGGCCGGCCGGGCCCGGGTCGAGGCCAGTGGCAACGTCAACCTGGCCACCGTGGCAGGGATCGCCGCTGCCGGGGTGGATGTGATCTCGATCGGCGGGCTCACCCACAGCGTCGCCGCCCTGGACTTGGGACTCGATATTGAACTCGGCGTCGACATGGACCGTGGCCCCGGTATGGAACCTGGCAGCCGGCGGACGGCGGATCAGGGAAGGCCATGATCTTCCTCGATGCCGCGGCCACCACACCGGTCCGCCGCGAGGTACTGGACGCCATGTGGCCGTTCCTCACGGGGGAGTTCGGCAACCCCTCGAGCCGGCATTCCTTCGGAGACTCCGCAGCTCGGGCGCTCGCCGATGCCCGTGCAGTGACGGCTGGGGCGCTGGGCTGCCGCCCGGGTGAGATCGTCTTCACCTCCGGTGGCACGGAGGCGGACAACCTGGCCGTCCAAGGCATCGCCCTTGCCCGCCGCACCGCAGACCCCCGGCTGGACCGGGTGGTGATCAGCGCCGTCGAGCATCCTGCGGTGGAAGAATCCGCCCGCTTCCTGGAGCGCGTCCACGGCTTCAGCGTCGACGTTGTTCCGGTGGATTCCCTCGGCCGGGTCACCGAAGCTGCCCTCGCCGCCGTGCTCCGGCCGGAAACGGCCCTGGTCAGCATTATGTACGCCAACAACGAAGTGGGAACGGTGCAGCCGATTGCCCGGCTGGCCGCACTCGCCCGCACACAGCGAATTCCGTTCCACACCGACGCGGTCCAGGCTGCCGGCTGGTTGCCGCTCGACACGGCAGCACTCGGTGTTGATGCCTTGAGTATCTCCGGCCACAAATTGGGGGCGCCGAAAGGACAGGGCGCGCTGTTCGTCCGCGGCAGGATCCGGCTGGAACCCTTGATCCATGGCGGCGGGCAGGAACGCGGGCGCCGGTCGGGGACCGAAAACGTGGCCGGAGCGGTAGCCCTCGCGACGGCGCTCACCCTCTCACAGGACGGTCAGCAGGCCCGTGCGGCCCTGGTGGCGGAACTCCGTGATGACTTCATCGGCGCGGTGAGGGCGGGGGTTCCGGGCGCGGTCCTGACCGGCGACCCGGCCGAGCGGCTGCCCTCCGTGGCCTCGTTCTGTTTCCCGGGGACCAGCGGTGAATCCGTGCTGCTGGAGCTCGAACGCCATGGAGTCATCTGCTCCAGCGGTTCGGCCTGCGCCGCGGGGTCCGATGAGCCCTCCCCGGTGCTGCTGGCGATGGGCTTCGACGCCACAACCGCCCAGACCGCTGTCCGTTTCAGCTTTGACGCCACCATCACGGCGGCGGAACTGCGGGAGGCGGCGGCCGCGGTCCGCACCGCCGTCGTCAGCGTCCAGTCCCTCGACCCAACTAGCTAGCAGCACGGGTCGTTTTGACCGCCCAAAACGACACCTGCTGCGAGTCAGTTGGGTGGGACTGAGTTGGGTGGGACTGGGCGGGGCGGTGGGTGGCCTAACGGTGCCGGGCCCGGCGGAAGATCCAGTGCCGCAGCATGGTGAAGCGGACGGCCGTGGCGGCAAAGCCGGAGAGTGTTGTGGTCCACAGCTCGGCAGAAACTGTGGCGTCGGGGTTGATCCAGTGCAGCACGCCGAGGCTGCCGCCGGTAATCAGAAGCGCCACGAGGATGACGATCAGGCCGTTGAGGTGGTCGCGCTTCATCCGGTGGCGTTCGGTGATTTTGAACGTCAGCCGCCGGTTCAGCGCCGTGTTCATCAGCGAGGTGAGGATAAGAGCCGTCGCGTTGGCCGGTTGCGGGCCGAGATACGGGCGGAGGAAGGCATAGAGCGCCAGCGACGTGACGGTACAGACAATTCCGACGGCGGTGAATCGCAGCAACTGCCGGACCAGGGGGTACCGAAGAATCCCGCGGTGCCGCCGGCGGTCCGCCGGACGGACTCCGGCGGGTGCAGGCGCGGCGGAGTGCTGCTCAAGCTGGGAATCCATCGGCTCAGTGCAACTCGCCGGCCGGGATCTCTACCGCCAGTCGGTTCGATGGCCCGGCGAGCGGGCATGCCCAGGCCTCGTTGTAGGCGCAGGACGGGTTGTAGGCAAAGTTGAAATCAACAACAAATTCCGCTCCCGGGCCCGAACCCTGCACACCGTGGAAGGCACCCTTGATGGTGTCCAGCAGGTACCGGCCCGCACCGTAACTTCCGCCGGGCTGGCCGGCCGTGGCGTCGCGGAACGGCACAAAGATGCCGCCGCCGTAGCCGTGGATCTTCCACACGGCGAGCTGGCCCAGTTCCGGCAGATCGAAGGTCCCCAGCCGGACAAAACGGACCTGGCCGTCGGTTCCGGTCTCAACATTCATTTCCCGCCCGGCGCCCTCGCCCGTCAGCGGGATATGGAAGCGGTAGATCGGGTCGTAGTCCGCCGTTTTCAGGCCGCCGAAGGTGGACTTTGCGGCCGCCGTCAGCGGCGAGGCAGGGTGCGTGCCGAACATCCGGTCCCGCTCCTGGCGCCAGTACGAATGCGCCTCGGCCGGATCCTGCGCCGCGATTTTCCGCACGCTGGCGTACAACGCAAAGGTCCGGAGCCTCCAGTCCGCAATGTCGACGGCGGAGATGTCCGCCACTCCGTCCTGGGCTCCGAACTCGCGGGAGCCAAAATCGTGATCCGCCATGTTCCCAGCGTATCCCGCTTTCCCGGCCGCACATCCCAGCCCCGGCAGCGGGCACGGGCGCTTCCGGGGCCGTAGACTTTCGCGAATGCAGACGACCTCCGCTCCTCCCGTCAGCCGTGCCGCCGCAGCCTTGGCCGAACTCGTCCGGTTTCGCACTGTCTCCGCCGTGCCGGGCCAGCAAGTGGACACTGCCGAGTTCGACGGCTTTATCGCCGCACTGGCCAGGTTGTATCCCGGCGTCCACACCGCGCTGGAGCACGAACGTGTTAACGGCCACGCGCTGCTGTACCGCTGGCCCGGCACGGGCGCGGAGGCCGCTGAGCGTCCGGCCGTCCTGATGGCCCACTACGACGTCGTCCCGGCCGGCGACCCGGAGGCCTGGACCCGGCCGCCGTTTTCCGGGCACAACGACGGGACCTACCTGTGGGGCCGCGGAACCCTCGATGACAAGGGTCAGCTGGTCGCTGTGATGGAAGCTGCGGAATCCCTGCTCGAAGCAGGCTTCGGACCTGTCCATGACCTCTACTTCTCCTTCGGCAATAATGAGGAGACCGCCGGGGACAGTGCCGCGGCCGCAGCCAAGCTGCTGGCCGGCCGGGGCGTTAGACCTTGGCTGGTGCTCGATGAGGGCGGCGCTGTCGCCGCCGGGGTGTTCCCCGGCGTGACCCGGCCGGCCGCCGTCGTCGGAGTGGCCGAAAAGGGGATCCTCGACGTTGAGCTGTTGACCCGGGATTCCGGCGGGCACGCCTCCACCCCGCCCCGGATGGGTGCGACGGCGCGGCTGGCCCGGGCCATCACCCGGATCGAAAGAAGCCCGTTCCCGCAGTCGCTGCCGGATGTTACCGCGGAGATGCTCCGGCGCTTCGGACCCTATGCCCCGGCACCCCTGCGGGCCGTGTTCGCCAGGCTGTCCTTGTTCCGGGCGCCGCTGACCCTGATTTTTGGGCGGATGGGAAATGAAACCAATGCGATGACCCGAACCACCGTCGCCATCACCACCCTGCAGGGCAGTCCCGCGGCCAATGTCCTGGCCCCAACGGCCCGGGCAAACGCCAACATCAGGGTGGCCGTGGGGAAACCGTGGCGGGGACCATGGCGCGGCTGCGGAAGATCATCCGGGACCCGAAAGTTGAGCTGCGTATTGTGGCAGGCAACGACCCGTCCCCGGTCTCGGCCCATACCGGGGAGCAGTGGGAGCTGCTGGCCGGGTGCATTGCGCGGGCATTCCCGGAGGCGCTTGTTACCCCGTACATCCTGATGGGCGGCACGGATTCCCGCCGCTTCACCGGGATCTGCGACGCCGTGTACCGCTTTGCGCCGTTTTCCATGGATGCCGCGGCCCGGGGATCCATCCACGCCGTCGACGAGAAGATCACGCTGGAGACGCTGGAGCGCGGGGTTGGCTTCTACGAAACCCTGATCCGGGAACTCTGAGCGGCGCCATGTCCGGTTAGGCTGGCACCATGACTGGGACGGACACCTTCCGGCGGGCGCCGGCCCGCGGCCTCCGGATCGCCGCTGCCTTGGCGCTCTCCGCCGCTGCGCTCTCCGGGTGCAGCAGCGAAGGCAAGGGCACCCCGGCGTGGACGGCAGGCGGCGACGCAGGCACCGCCGCGGCGGCTTCGCCGTCCGGGTCCCCTGCGGGCAGCCCTCCGCCGGCCACCTCGCCCGGGCCCACCGGCTCCGGTGCGGCGGAACCCGGCGCAACGGCGCCGGCTTGGAAGGTCTTCACCGACCCGGCGAAGACCGTCAGCTTCGAGCTGCCGCAGGACTGGATTGCCCAATCTGTGGCACCGGAGCAGGGCGCAATGCCGGGAGCCCTCAAAATCGAGGTGAAAGACGCAGCCGGCGGCTACCTCGCCACCCTGCAGACCGGACTCCAGCCACTGCCTGCCGCGTCCTGTGCCGCCGACGCCTCGAGGCCGTATGTTGTTGTCAACAGCGTCCCGGTGGAGCTTCCGCACCGCGGCGGGGACGGCACCATCGACCCTCGAGTGGTGTTCCGGGTGATCCAGGGCTACAAGTATTTTGGCTCCTACGGCATCACCAACCTGGTCGGTGGCCTCGACGGAAAGTCCTGTGTGCTGCAGAACGTGGTCCGCGGCCCGGCAGGGAAGGGGGACTACTCGTTCGGTGACCTGACGGAGCTGAAGGCGTTCACCCCGGACCAGAAGGTGGCTCCGGCCAAGGCCTTCGACACGCTCGGCCAGGCCGCCAACTACGTCAACGAAGGCTCCGAATACGCGAACGTCCAGCGGATGCTAATGTCTCTGAAGATCAAGAATTAGTCCCGCAGCCCGCACGTCAACCGGGCCGGGAGCGGCCACTTCCCGCGCCGTAACCTCACACCCCGGAGATCGATGAAACGCTCTGTAGCCACCCGCATGGCCTTCAACACAGTGGCCGGCACAAAGGTCGCCCTAGCGGTCGCCGTGGCACGCAATGCCGGCTTCGAGGGCTTTGAGGAGTCGCTGTCCGTGACCTCCGACGGCGCTGAAGTTCCGCTCACCGAAATCCCGGACCACCACGGTGGGCGCTTCCACTACATGGAATTTGCGCAGCCCGCCGGGGTGCTGGTGGAGTATTCGGCTACGGTGACGGGCTTTGCGCTGCCGGAAGAACCCCGGCTGATGGAACTCATCCGCTACGTCAGGCCCAGCCGTTACGCGGAGTCCGATCGGCTACTGCCGACCGCCTACGCCGAATTCGGCGGCCAGCAGGGGGCCGAACTGGTCCATGCGGTGCGCAATTGGGTCTTCAGCGAGCTGCGCTACATCAGCGGATCCTCACGGGGGACCGACGGCGCCGTCGAGACGCTGTTGCACCGCCGCGGGGTCTGCCGGGATTTTGCCCATCTGGCGGTCGCGCTGCTGCGCGCCAAGGATGTCCCGGCCCGGCTCGCCGCTGTGTATGCCCCGGGCCTGAGCCCGATGGACTTCCATGCGGTGGCCGAGGCCCATCTCGACGGCGCCTGGCGCGTCATCGACCCCACGGGGCTGGCCCCCGGGAGAGCATGCTGCGGATCACGGCCGGCCGGGATTCCTCGGATACGGCATTCCTCTCCACAGTGGGAGGCAGCCTGTCCCTGACGCAGCTCAGCGTCACCGCCGTCGTCGACGGCGACCTCCCGGCCGAGGACCCGGCGAAGCTCGTCACCCTTCACTAGGTCCCGCAACCCGGCCGCCACACTCAGCGGGCGGTTACCGAGTCCCGCAGCTTTTCGGTCAGACGCAGCAGCTCGTGTTGCTCGGCCGCGGTCAGTGCCGGGACCACCAGCGCGGCGATGTCACGGACGTGTTCCCGGCCGATCTGCTTCTGCAGCTCCCAGCCGGCGGTGCTGAGCTTGACCAGGACACCGCGGCCGTCGTCCGGGGCCGGCATCCGCTCGACGAGGCCGCGCTTTTCGAGGCGCTCCACGAGCCTGCTGAGGCTGGACTGGCTTAGCAGCACGTGGTCGTTGGGCTCGTTCTGGCGGAGCCATCCGGACGGACAGCGGGAGAGCGTAAACAGCACGTCGTACTCGTTCAGGGCCAGGGCCTTGAAGGCGGGTCCGGCCTGCAGCCGGCGCATCACCGCCACCTGGGCGCGGAACAGGGATTCCCAGGTCTCCGCGGCCAGGCGCACCGGCGACATGCCTGTTGTTGCGGACACTATACGGTCCGGCTGCCGGCGGGGCTGGCACTCTCGCCGGCAGTCTCGCCGGCGGCTTCTCCGGCTGCGGCCACGGAGGCCGCGACGCGACCGGCATGGGTGGGCGGTTCGGGCACGTGGGCCGGGGTCTTCGCGGCGTATTCCTTGCGCAGGACCGGCAGGACCTCTTCGCCGAACAGGTCCAGCTGCTCCAGAACAGTCTTCAGCGGCAGGCCCGCGTGATCGATCAGGAAGAGCTGGCGCTGGTAGTCGCCGAAGTACTCACGGAAGGTCAGGGTCTTCTCGATGACTTCCTGCGGGCTGCCGACCGTGAGGGGTGTTTGCGAGGTGAAGTCCTCCAGCGAAGGCCCGTGTCCGTAGACCGGCGCGTTGTCGAAGTAGGGCCGGAACTCCTTGACGGCGTCCTGCGAGTTCTTGCGCATAAAGAACTGGCCGCCCAGTCCCACGATCGCCTGGTCCGCCGCGCCGTGGCCGTAGTGCTCGTAGCGTTCGCGGTAGAGGCCGATCAGCTGCTGGTAGTGCTCTTTGGGCCAGAAAATGTTGTTCGCAAAGAAGCCGTCGCCGTAGTACGCAGCCACCTCGGCGATCTGCGGTGTGCGGATCGATCCATGCCAGACGAAGGGGCGACGCCGTCGAGCGGCCGGGGGGTGGAAGTGAAGTTCTGCAGCGGCGTGCGGTGCTTGCCGGACCAGTTGACGGTGTCCTCGTCCCACAGCCGGCGCAGCAGGCTGTAGTTCTCGATGGCGAGTTCGACGCCGTCCTGGATGTTCTTGCCGAACCAGGGATAAACGGGGGCGGTGTTGCCCCGGCCCAGGACCAGGTCCACCCGGCCGTCGGCGAGGTGCTGGAGCATCGCGAAGTCCTCGGCAATCTTCACCGGATCGTTGGTGGTGATCAGCGTGGTGGCCGTCGAGAGGATAATGCGCTCCGTCTGGGCGGCGATGTAGGCCAGGGTCGTGGTGGGGGAGGAGGAGAAGAAGGGCCGGTTGTGGTGCTCGCCCAGGGCGAAGACATCCATGCCGATTTCCTCGACCTTGCGGGCGATCGCGACGGACGCTTTGATGCGTTCGTGCTCCGTGGGGGTGCGCCCCGTGGTGGGGTCGGTGGTGATATCGCTAACGCTGAATACGCCGATCTGCATGATGTGCCTTTCCTTGGCCGGGGTCTTCCGGGAGCTGGTTCCACTATAGCCGATTTACATGCATTTGCATCTATCGCAGGGTACAACACCCGCCGTGTCCGAATATTCCCCGCCGGCGCCCGCCGGGTTTGCCGCCCGCGGCCACACCACGGGCCTAGGATGCAAGCAACCAGCTGGGCAACAGGGGTTCAGCCCGGACGGAAGGCAGCCATGCGCCGTGTCATTGCGTTTCTGTGCCTGGTGGAGCTCACCAGCGGAATCCTGCAGGGCTACTACACCCCCATCCTCACCGACATCGCCCGGCACCTGAACATCCGCGACGGAGACGTCAACTGGTTCGAGGCCGCGCAGCTGATCGTCAGCGCGCTGGCGGTCCCGGTGCTGGCCAAGCTTGGTGACCTGGCCGGGCACCGGAAAGTCCTGCTCGTCGCCACAGTGCTGACGGCCGCGGCGTCCTGGGGTGTGGCGTTCGCCCCGGACTTCTGGACCTTCCTGGCGGCCTGGTCCCTGCAGGGCTTCTACGTGGTGTGGCTGCCGCTGGAGATCGCGTTGATCTTCAGCCGGGTGCACCGGCTGCCCGACGGCGCCGCCCGCACCCGGCGCGCGGCCGGGCTCCTGGTCGGCGCGCTGGAATTCGGTGTGATCGCCGGCGCCCTCGCCGCTGGTGCGCTGGTGGAGGCCTTCGCCGGCCAGCTGCAACTTGTGCTGATGTTGCCAGCTGTGGCGGTGTCCGCATGCTGGTTCGCTATCCGCTTCGGTGTACCCGAGTCGGCTGCACGCAGCGGTGGCAGCGTAGACACGCACGGCTTCGCCTTTCTGGCCGTCGGGCTCCTGCTGATCATGTCCGGGCTGACCTTTATGCGCCTGAACGGCCCCGGCGCGTGGTGGCCGTGGGCGCTCGTCGCGGCGGGGATTTTCGTTTTTATCCCGTTCACGCGCTTCGAGCTGGGCCGGGAGGACCCGCTGGTGGACATCCGGATGCTGCGTGCCAAGTCCATGTGGCCGGTCCAGCTGACCGCGGGCCTGTTCGGCGTCTCGGTGCTGGGTGCGCAAGCGCCGTTGTCCACTTTCGCCCGGACCGACCCGGCCGTCCACGGCTACGGGCTGGGGCTGCGGGCGGGCCAGGTCTCCATCATCATCGGCGTCTATGTCCTCGCCCTGCTGCTCGGTGCGCTGCTCTATCCGCTGGTGACCCGCCGCCTGACTCCGCGCTGGACGCTTGTCTGGGCGGCTGCCCTGGTCGGCGGGGGATATCTGCTGTTCCTGCCGTTTCATGCCAGCCTGGCCGAGACCCTGGTCAACATGGCCATTGCCGGCGTCGGGTCCGGAGCGCTTGTGGCGGCACTGCCTTCGGCCGCGGCCGCAGCCGCTCCGCTCAATCGCACCGCCATGGCGACCGGCCTGACCAACACCACCAAAACAATTGGCGGTGCCTTCGCCTCGGCGGTCTTTGGCATCGCCCTGCTCAGCCACGTCCTGGGCGAGACCGGGTCCGCCGCGGCAGCAACGGCGGCACCCCTGGCCGGCTATCTCACGGTGTGGACGGTCTGCGGCGTGACGGGACTGGCCGCGGCCGCGGCCCTGGTCCTGGTGCCGAGGCTGGCGTTCTCGGACCCGGCACGCAGTTAGCAGCAGGCGGCCGAGGACCAGCTAGTGGGCGGCCGAGGGGAGCCGCGGGCCGCCGGCTGTGTCAGCCGGGGACTCGTCGGGGCCGGCCCCGGGAGCGGCCCGGCGGCCATGTGCCGGGCCGGCACCGGGTCCGGGTCCGGTGTCCGTGCCGGGGGTTGTCCGGGCCAGGGCCTTGCGCTCACGCCGGCCCTCCACGAGGCGGTACAGCACCGGTACCAGGACCAGGGTCAGGGCGGTGGAGGAGACCAGGCCGCCGATCACCACAATGGCGAGCGGCTGCGAGATAAAGCCGCCGCCGCCGGTCAGGCCCAAAGCCATCGGCGTCAACGCGAACACGGTGGCGAGGGCGGTCATCAGGATCGGACGCAGGCGCTGGCGGGCGCCGTGTGTGATGGCTTCCGCCACGCTCATCCCCGGCTCACCGTTTTTTGGCTCGCGGTACTGGTTGATGAGGTCGATCAGGACAATCGCGTTCGTCACGACGATTCCAACCAGCATCAACATACCGATCAGCGCCGGCAGGCCCAGCGGCACGCCGGTGATGAGCAGCAGGCCGATGGCTCCGGTGGCCGCGAAGGGAACGGAGACGAGCAGGATCAGCGGCTGGATCAGCGACTTGAACGCGGCGACCATAATGACGTAGACAATGGCGATGGCCGCCAGCAGGGCGAGGCCAAGCTGACCGAAGGACTCCGCCTGCTGGGTCGTGGCTCCGCCGATCTCCGCTGTGACGCCGGGCGGCAGCTGCACGGTCTTGAGCCGCGCCTGCACCTCCGTGCTGACAGCTCCGAGGTTGGCCCCCGACGGCGTGACGGACACGCGCGCGGTCCGCTGGCCGTTGCTGGCGGTAATGGAGACGGGGACGTCCACCTGCTCCACGTTGGCGATGCTGGCCAGCGGTACGGGACCTGCCGCCGTCGGGAGCAGGGTTTGCCGGACGGCCTCGATGCTGGTGAAGCGAGTGCCTTCACCGATGCGGACCGGGAAGTCGTTGGTATCGATGCGGACGGTTCCGGCCGGAATGGGGCTGATCGTGGAGGCCAGGACCCCGGCTACCTGTTCTTCGGTCAACCCTGCGGCGACGGTTTTGGCACGGTCCACCTTCACCTGGACGACCGGCTGGCTGGCGGCCAGGTTGGTGGCCACCTCGGAGGAGCCCGGAACGCCTTCCATCGCCGTGACCATGGCCTGGCTCGCGGTCCGAAGGTCGGCGGTCGTCGCCGCCTTCAGCGTGATGTCGACGGTGGAGGACGTACCAAAACCGCCTTGCTGTGAGCCCACGGTGATCTTGCCGGAATTCGGTATCCCGGCCAGATCGTTACGGACGGTTTCCTGGAGCTTGCCCTGGTTGGCCTTGTCCTCGGTCACCACGGTGAAGCTGGAGTTCGAGGCGCCGGCGGAGAGCAGCGCGGAGAAACCCGTTTGGGCGTTGCCGGTGGTCACCTGGACATCCTTGACCCCGTCGATTCCGCGCAGCACTTCCTCGACCTTGACGGCCGCGGCGTTGGCCTCGGACAGGCTGGTGCCGGCAGGCAGCGCCTGCCGGACGGTCATGCTGTTTTCGCCCGAGTTTCCCAGCAGGTCGGTTGCCAGCAGCGGGGTCATCGCAGCGGTGCCGCCGAGGACCAGCAGCGCCGCGATCACGGTCACCACCGGGTGCTTTTGGGTTTTGCCCAGGACCGGGAGGTAGCCGCGCTGCAGTACGGACCGCTGTTCCGCTTGATGGGCTTTCGCCGCGATCTCACGGGCGCTGGCGTCCCGGGCGCCGCCCGGGCTGTTCGCGGGATTACGCAGGAACCAGTAGGCCAGGACCGGAACGATCGTCAACGAGACCAGCAGGGAGGACAGCAGTGCGATGGTCACCGTCAGCGCGAAGGGCCGGAACAGCTCGCCGGCCAGGCCGGCCACAAAGGCAATCGGCAGGAAGACGGCCACGGTGGTGAGCGTTGACGCCGTAATGGCGCCGGCCACTTCACGGATGGAGGTCTGGATTGCCGTGATCTTCGCTTCGCCGTAGCTGAGGTGTCGTTTGATGTTCTCGATCACCACAATGGAGTCGTCCACAACACGGCCGATCGCGATGGTGAGCGCACCAAGGGTCAGGATGTTCAGCGAGTACCCGGTAGCCGACAGTCCGATGAAGGTGATCAGCAGGGACAGCGGGATGGATACGGCCGTGACCAAAGTGGCCCGGACGGACATCAGGAACAGCAGGATCACCGCAACGGCGAAGCCCAAGCCCAGCAGGCCTTCCGTGGTCAGGTCCTTGATCGACTTTTCGATGAACGGCGCCTGGTCGAAGATCGGGGTGAACCGGGCGCCGGAGCCGAGCTCGGCCTCGAGCTGGGGGATAGCGTCCTTCACCGCATGCGAGATTGCGACGGTGTCGCCTTCTGGTGTTTTGGTGACCGACAGCGCAAGAGTCTCCTTGCCGTTGGTCCGCGTGATCGAGGTGCGGGCGTCCTCAGCGATGCTGACGTCCGCGACGCTGCCGATGGTCGCGGCGTTCTTGGTGCCGCCCAGGGGCAGTGCCTTGATTGCCTCAATCGAGTCGACCGGGCTGCCGATCTGCAGGGCCAAGGTTTTCCCTTGTTCCTCGATACTCCCGGCCGGGACGAGGGCCCCGTTGTTCTTCAGCGCCGCACTGATGGATTGGATGCTTGCCCCGGAGGCCGCCATGGCGTCCGGGCGGGGGGAGGATCTTAATGTGCTCCGTGGCGCCCCGGTCACCTCGGCGCCGCGGACGCCGTCGAGCTTCTGCAGCCGCGGGACGGTGAGCCGGGCCAGATCGGAGTTCAGCTCGCTGAGCGGCTTGTCGGAGGAGACCGCCAGGAACACAATCGGGAAATCGCTGATGCTGCCGGCGATTGCCTGCGGCTGAACGTCGGCAGGCAGCGCCCGCTTGGCGTTGGAGATCGCACGGTCGATCTGGTTCCGGGCCCGGTCCAGGTTCGAACCATAGGTGAAAACCATGCTGATCTGGGAGAAGCCGTTGCGCGAGGTGGACGACGTCGATTCCAGGCCTTCGACGCCGTTCAGCGCCGTCTCCAGCGGGCTGCTGACCTGTTTGTCAACGACTTCGGGCGAGGCGCCCGGCATCGAGGTGATGACCGTGATCTGCGGGAACTCGATGGACGGGATGAGTTCCTGCTTGAGCGAGGACATCGTGATCACGCCGAAGACGGACGCGAACACGGTGATCAGCGCGATCAGGGCCCGGTTGGCCAGCGACAGCTTTGCGAGCCGAAACATCTTATGGTCTCCTGGTGGGTCGACGGACGTACTTCACGGTGATCAAAGCTGCCGCAACCCGGAGCGGGTGTCAGTTGCGCGCGTCGACCTGATCCAGCTGCAGTGTCTTGGCCGTAGCTGCCTCGAGCTGGGCGGCGAGGTCCGGGTTCTCGTTGAGCTTGACGCCATAGCCGGGCATCATCTCCTTGAACCTGGGCTGCCAGCCCTTGAACTGCTTCGGGAAGGACTTCTGCAGCAGTTCGATCATGATCGGGACCGCCGTCGACGCGCCCGGGGAGGCGCCGAGCAGGGCCCCGATGGAACCGTCGCGGCCCGCGATGACTTCGGTGCCGAACTGCAGCACCCCGCCCTTCTTCGGGTCCTTCTTGATGATCTGTACACGCTGGCCGGCGGTAATGAGTTCCCAGTCACCGTCCTGCGCGGCAGGGTAGTACTCACGCAGGGCCTCGACCTTGGCGCCGTGGCGCTTGGCGACTTCCTTGACCAGGTACGCGGTGAGGTCCATGTTGTCCTTGGCCACGGCCAGCATCGGAATGATGTTCGAAGGCCGGATCGACAGCGGCAAATCCAGGTACGAGCCGTTCTTCAGGAAGTTCGTGGAGAATCCGGCGTAGGGGCCGAAGAGCAGGGAGCGCTTGCCGGCAACGTAGCGGGTATCCAGGTGTGGAACGGACATGGGCGGAGCACCGACGGATGCCTGGCCGTAGACCTTGGCGCTGTGCTGGGCTGCCAGCGTCTCGTCGGTGCAGCGGAAGAACTGTCCGGAAACCGGGAAGCCGCCGTACCCCTTGCTCTCCGGGATGCCGGAGGCCTGCAGCAGATGCAGGGCCCCGCCGCCGGCGCCCACGAAGACGAACTTGGCGTGGATGGAACCGTGTTCGCCGGACTTGGGGTGCTTAAGCGCGAGGTCCCAGCCGCCGCCGGAGGCGCGCTGGATGCCGGTGACGTTGTGGCCGTAGTTGACCTCGACGCCGTTGTTCCCGAGGTAGCCCGTCAGCTCCCGGGTCAGGGCACCGAAGTCGACGTCGGTCCCTTCCGCGGCGCGGGTCGCGGCGATCCGCTGCTGCGGGTCGCGGCCCTTGACGATCAGCGGCGCCCATTTGGCGATCTGGGCGTGGTCCTCGGAGTACTCCATGGAGCGGAACAGCGGGTTCGGTTTGAGGGCTTCATAGCGGGTGCGCAGAAACTTCGTGTTCTCCTCACCGATCACAAAGCTCATGTGCGGAACGGTGTTGATGAACCCTTTGGGGGAGCCGATCAAGCCCTCTGTGACGAGGTGGGACCAGAACTGGCGGGACAGCTGGAACTGCTCGTTGATAAGCAGGGCCTTTGCCGGGTTCACCGAGCCGTCTTTGGCTGCCGGTGAGTAGTTGAGCTCACACAGTGCGGCGTGTCCGGTGCCGGCGTTGTTCCACGGGTCGGAGCTTTCCAGGCCCGGCTCGTCCAGCTTCTCGAACAGGGATATGGTCCAGTTCGGCTCGAGCTGCTTCAGGAAAGCACCGAGCGTGGCGCTCATGATGCCGCCGCCAATCAGGACGACGTCGGCATGTTGGGTCTTGGAAATGAAAGTCACAATCAGTCTCCGATAGCAGCGGGTCTGGCTGTCACAGAATATCCCCGCACCCGTCTCATACTGAAATTGGCCCCACCCGTCAAGGCTTTAGCTCCACCTTTGTGAAAACTTCATTGAGGACCGGAGACGCCGGGTACTTCAGCACACGGTCGGAAAGGGCCAGCGCAGAGATCGGGAAGGCAATCGGTACTGCTGGGACCGAGGCGGCGATCTGCGCGTTGATGGTCTGGTATTGCTCGGTCCGTTCCTTGCCGTCGGGCAGGCCGCGCGCCCGGGCGATCTTGGAAAAGACCTGCGGGTCCTGGTAGCCGAACTCGCCGGTGTTTTCGCCAAAGAGCGGCCCCACGAAGTTGTCCGGATCGGAGTAGGAGCCGTTCCAGCCCAGCAGGTGGAGGGCATGGTCGCCGGGGGAGGTGACCTTTTGCAGGTATCCCTCCGACCACTCGACCGGCACCGGCTTGATGTTCAGCCCGACGGCGGTCAGCTGCTTGCTGATTTCGGCGTAGACCTTCTCCGGCGTCGGCAGGTAGGGCCGGGTGACGTTCAGCGGATAGTAGAACTTCAGTTCCTCGCCCTGGTAGCCGGCCTCCTTGAGCAGCTCCTTGGCTTTTTCCGGATTGTGGCCCAGCGCCGGAGCATTGTTGTTGAAGCCGCTGAGCTTCGGCGGGACAAACTGCGTCGCCTGCGCGGTGTTGTCAATGAAGAACCGGCGGATCAGGGTGTCCTTGTCCAGCGCCATTTCGATGGCCTGGCGGACCTTCAGGTTCTGCAGGATGGGCACTTCCTGGTTCATGCCCAGGTACATAACGGAGAAAGGATCCCGCTGGATGATCTGTTCGCCGCGTTTCACGAGCTGATCGAAGTTGCCGACGGTGACGGCGTCATAGGCGTCGATCTTGCCATCGAACAGGGCCTGCATCCGGGCCTGGGCGTGGTCGTAAGTGACGAAGTTGATGGTGGCGATCTGGCCCTTGTCCCCCCAGTAGTCCTTATTGCTGGTCAGGGTGATGCTGTTTTGGTCCCAGGACCTAAAAACGTAGGGGCCGGTACCCACCGGATGGAGCCCGTAGGCGGAAACCGGCTGGCCCTCCTGGCTCCGGTTCAGCTCATCGGCCTGTTGGGCCGTCAGCGCCTGCGGCGAGGACATGGCGAAGGCGGGCAGCGTGAGGGCCTGCAGGAACCCGGTGAACGCTTGGGTCAGATCGATCCGCACGTTGTCCGGGGCCAGCGCGGTGCAGCCCTTGTAGATCGAGAGTGACGCCTGATCGGCGTGGGCTTTAAAGACGCCCTTGAACGTCGTCCCCGGGGCCAGTGCGCGCAGCGGGGCGGAAAAAGTTGAACCAGCGGTCGAAGTTCTTGCACACGGCTGCGGCGTCGAACGCGGTCCCGTCCTGGAAGGACACCTGCTCGCGAAGCTTAAACGTGTAGGCGCGGCCGTCATCGCTCGCCTTCCATTCGGTGGCGAGCAGCGGCGTTGGCGCTCCCGTGGTCTGGTCCACTCCCACGAGCCCCTCCAGGACCTGGCGCGTAATCCTGTACGACTCAATGTCGGAAACAACGGCAGGGTCAAGGCCAAGCGGCTGCGACCCGGTGCCGAAAGTGAATACGGCACTGGGGCCGGGCTCGGCCGAACTCGCCGAAGCGGTGCCCGGTCCCGGTCCGGGAACCGCCGTGCAGGCGGCCACGGGCAGCATCAGGAGCACGGCGCCGAAGCCTGCTGCAAGGCGTCGCACTGCTTTGGTCCGTGCGTCACCGGCCCGCGTTCCGCTGGCATTGCTGGGTCGCGGGGTACGGCGGGGCGCTGTACTTCTGGGCACTCGGAGATCACCTCTGGAGACTGGATGGACCGCCGGCTGCGGAACAGGCCCATTCTAGTTGACCGGCCCGGACGATCCCTCTGAAACGTGCAGGCGGGGCCGGCCGGCTGCACTGGGTCCACAAATAGAGGCCCGCACCGTTCGGTGCGGGCCTCTATTTCTCCTAGTTGGTCCAGGGAGTCAGGCTGGAGCCGCAGCAGGAGCGTTCAGTGGTGCCTACTTGGGCATCAGGACCGAGTCGATCATGTAGACCGTGGCGTTGGCGGTCATAACGCCGCCGCAGACGACGTTGGCCTCGTCAACCTTGAGGGCGTCCTTGGCGCCGGTGACCGTGACGGAACCGCCCTGGACCGTCTTGTGCGTGCCGACGATCTTGTCCGGGCTGATCTTGCCCTGGACGACGTGGTAGGTCAGGATCTTGCTGAGCAAGGCATCATCCGTCTTAAGGGTTTCGATCGTGGCGGCGTCGATCTTCTTGAAGGCATCATCAGTCGGTGCGAAGACGGTGAATTCGCCGCCGTTGAGGGTATCGACCAGATCGACCTTCGGGTTGAGCTTGCCGGATACCGCAGCGGTCAGGGTGGTCAGGATCGGGTTGTTCGACGCTGCGACCGCTACCGGGTCCAGGGCCATTCCGGACACGGAGCCGGCGCCGTCGGGAACCTGGGCGGCGTAGGCGGCACAGCCGCTTCCGACGAGGTCGGCTGCCGGATCCATGGCTGCTGCCGAGCTGGCGGATGGCGACGGTGCCATGCTCGATTTCGACGGGCTGGACTCCGGGGCCGAGGAGCTGGGTGCGGCGGTGGTGGTGCCGCCGCAGGCAGTGAGGCTGAGCAGGGCTGCAGCCGCGATGCCTGCCACGGAAAGTGTTGTGCGCTTGATGGTCTGCATTTCGGATTCTCCTGTGTTGTACCGATCCTTGCCAGCGGCGGACTTTGCCGTGCTGGTCCTTCTCCGAGGTCGTGGGCACCGCCCCTTGGTTGGTGTCTCAATGGGTATTCGCGGGGTCGGAGGAGGTGGATGGGTGCGGAATCACAATTCTTTTTGGCTCGCCGGAAGGGCACTGTTTGAGCGGATTCGGGCGGCGCCGGCCGGGGCGTCCGCGGTACCGGCGGGCCGGGATGGGTGACAAAAAAAGAGCCCCGGTCCGCGGACCGGGGCTCTTTTGCAGTGTGTGCGCAAGGGGGGATTTGAACCCCCACGCCCGAAGGCACAGGAACCTAAATCCTGCGTGTCTGCCAATTTCACCACTCGCGCTCGGCTCCGTCGCCCGTCATGCCAGAGGCAAGTCGGTGGCGGATGCCAGGCTCCATTGTACATTTCGCGCCGTGCCGTGCGGCGACCGGTCTTCGGCCGGACACACTTTCTGCCCTATTAAGCCTGATTAGTCGTTGACGTTGAGGTCCCGGCGGAGCTTTGCCACATGCCCGGTGGCCCGGACGTTGTACTGGGCGAGAATGACCTTTCCGTCGGGATCGATGACGACCGTGGACCGGATGAGTCCTTGGTACGTCTTCCCGTAGTTCTTTTTCTCGCCCCAGGCCGCGTAGGCCTCGGCAACGCTGTGGCCCGGGTCAGACAGCAAAGGGAAGCTCAGTCCTTCCGCGGCTGCGAACGTGGCGAGCTTGGCCACGGGGTCCGGGGAAATACCCACCACCTCGTAGCCGGCCTGCTGCAGGGAAGCCAGGGAATCCCGGAAATCGCACGCCTGCTTTGTGCATCCGGGGGTGGCGGCGGCCGGGTAGAAGTAGACGACGGTGCTGCGGCCGCGGAAGTCTGCAAGCGAGACGTCCACCCCTGCCGAATTCGTCAAAGTGAAGTTTGGTGCCGGGTCACCGGGGACGAGTCGTTCAGGCATGTTGTGCTCCTTCTCAGGGTGGTCGCCGGGTGGCGAAATTCCAGCCTAGTGAGCGTTGGTGCGGGCACCGAATCCTGCGATCGCTATACTCTTGGGTATGCCTGATATGGATCGCTGGCCCACGGGCCGCCTATTGTCCACGGCAGCACGCCTTGTCGAACACTCTTGGAACGAGAAACTGGGGGCCATTGGCTTGACCCACGCCGGGGTCATCGCCATGGAAGTGCTCGCTGTCAACGGACCCATGACGCAGGCCCAACTTGCCCAATTGGTGCGTGTCCAGGCGCAGACCATGGGAAAGACACTCAGCCGGCTGGAAGCTCACGGCCACATCTCGCGGGAGCGCAGTGCCTCAGACCGCCGCAGCCACGTCGTGTCGTTGACGGACCGAGGGCGCCAGGCCGTTTTCGAGGCCGCGGACATGGAACGTTCAGTGCTCGCTTCCGCCTCCATCGACCCCGACGTGTTGCGCCAGGAGCTCCGGGCCGTCGTCACCGAACTGGCGACCAAGATTTCCTCCACCGACGCGAAGGCAATCGTCACCGCAGCGGACCCGAGCCTGCCGGTCGAAGCCAACTAGGGAACCGGGGCCCCGGCGGCACTCTCCGCGGCCGCACCGCCATGCCGCCGACCGGGTAGTCCAGACTGGAAACGAGTACACACTACTGGGTTCCAAGGGGCAGCTTTAGGGGAGCATGGGCCCATGAGAAGCTACGTCCTCGAAGCCAGGTCCTTGGAACATCGCTGCCAATGCTGCGGTGACTTTGCCGCAGCGGTGTTTTGCGAGGACTGCGATCCGCACGTGCCCCTTGAGGCTACGTCCGCCCGCCAACGCTCCGGCGCGCCGGTCACAAAGAGCGAACCCGCCCGCTAACCAGGGACCGTGTTTTACGGGCCCGTGTTTTACGGGACCGTGTCTCGCAGTGCGCCGTGTCTCCCGGCGGAGTTGGCGCCCGCCGCCCGTAGGCTCAAGGGATGGACGCACACCCGATGGCGGAGCTGGACGGGCAGACCTCGATCAACGAGCTGCTTGACGAGCCCGTGGGCGCGTCGCCGGTCCAGTTGACGCTGCCAATCCACTTTCAAATGCCCGCAATCCAGCCGGAATGTTCCGGCGCTCGCAGTTAAGGAACCCTGCTCGGTCCGATGGGCGGCT
This sequence comes from Arthrobacter sp. H16F315, assembly GCF_024124825.1. Taxonomy (GTDB): domain Bacteria; phylum Actinomycetota; class Actinomycetes; order Actinomycetales; family Micrococcaceae; genus Arthrobacter. Next base: position 2,176,093 of record NZ_JAMXSS010000002.1, read on the forward strand.
GCGGCACGCGCATAGACTGCGTGTTATGGACGAGAGCTACGTCGCCACGTCGACGATCACGATCGGTGCCACGCCGGAGCGGGTCTGGTCCGTGATCACAGATCCCGCGGCGATCAAAGAATTTATGTTCGGCACGGATGTTGTAACCGGATGGACGGTGGGCGGCCCGATTCGATGGCGCGGAACCTGGCAGGGCAAAGACTACGAAGACAAGGGCGAGATTCTCGAACTGAAGCCCGGCCGCAGTTTGGTCACAACGCATTTCAGCCCGCTGACCGGCCAAGCCGACGTTCCGGCGAACTACCACACGCTCACGTGGACGCTTGAGGGAGCCGCTGGCTCAACCCGGCTCACGCTCACCCAGGACAACAACGACAGTCCTGAAGCAGCAGCCCATTCCCAAGGCATGTGGGATAGCCTCGTGCAGGCCGTGAAGGCGATCGCCGAACGCGGCTAAGGCGACACCGCACGATCCCGGAACGCCGCCAAGAGCGGTCAAATCCACAAACGCGGGCGGCGGTCCGGCAGCGGTCCGCCGGCAGCCTGCTTCAGACCCCGTCCGGGAAGGTGAACGCCGCCGGCAAAGGTGACGGCGCCACACCGTGGTGGAGGACGATTTCGTCGTGGGCTTTCAGGATGACGGCTTGGACGGGGGCTTCCTGCTTGGTGCCGTTTACGGTGACTGACCAGTCGTCAATAGCCGAATGGGCGGACCCCGGGGTCTGGTCGGTGCCGTCCAAAACGCCCCATTCGGCAAGCAGCTGGCCGAGCCGGTAGGTTTCGCCGGCGACCGGTGCCTCAATGTGGATGATGCCGGACTCGTCATGGGTGTGCAGGGACGAGATGCCGTCCGGTTTGCCGTCAACGCTGAAGCTGAAGCCGATGTCCGCGGGGATCGTAACGGGCTTGCCGTCCACATAGACGTCCAGATGGGCGTGGAAATGCTCGGCCGCACCTTCGGCGCTCAGCACTTCCAAGCCCGATGCTTTGATCCGATCGGCGCTGCCCTTGCTCTCCAGCTCCCAGCCGGTGGCTGCTGCCGCGGCGGCGGGGGACCCTGGTGTGGCTGCGGCGCCGGTAGTGGATACCGCAGTTCCGGGTGGGGGAGCCGCGGTTGAACAGCCGGAGACGGCGAAGGCGATGCCGGCCAGGGTCACTGCGAGCGGGCGGAAGTTCTGCACGGGACTGCTTTCGGTCGGGACCAAGGACGGACGCCCCGTGATCGTCCCGGCCCGGGCGGGTCGGACGAACATCACGGCGGTCTGCGCGGGCCGGAAACGGCGTCGTTGGGACAACGTTTAGGGCCAGGTTCCCAGTATTGCCGGGTTTTGCCCCTGAGCTGATCCCCGGGGCCCAAGTCGGGCAAAGAAAACCCCGTCCTTACGGCTTATGGCCAGTAAGAACGGGGTTTTTCTCGGTGGTGCACCCCCGGGACTCGAACCCGGAACCCATTGATTAAGAGTCAATTGCTCTGCCAGTTGAGCTAGAGGTGCAGCTGTTGTTGGTGTTCATTGCGGGGTTTTTGTTCCCGCGTTGTTCTCCGCAACGACATGAAACTCTACACGACTTTGGGCAGGGTGTGAAATCGGCTGGTGTGGTGCGTCCCGGGCTACACTGGCAGCGCCAAAACCAGCACAAAGTCGGGGTTTTTATTGTTGCTGAGCACCCAGAGGCGGCCGTCCGGAGCCAGGGCGACGTCCCTGATCCTCCCGTACTTCCCCGTGAAATAGCTCACAGGGTCACCGGCGAACTCACCGTTCAGCGGCACCGCCCACACCCGTTGCCCCCGCAAGGCGCCCAGATAAGCCGTGTCGCCGACGATTTCGAGCCCGCTGGGAGACGAATCCGCCGTCGAGGGCCACACCACCTTCGCGTCCAGGAAACCGGCACGGTGCGGGGAGCCGGTGACCTCCGGCCAGCCGTAGTTGCCGCCGGGCACGATCAGGTTAAGTTCGTCGTCGACATCCGGGCCGAATTCGCTCGCCCACAGCCGGCCGGAGCTGTCCCAGTCGAGTCCCTGGACGTTGCGGTGGCCGAGGCTGTACACCGGGTTGCCGTCGAAGGGATTGCCCGGGGTCGGTCGTCCGTCGGGCGTGATGCGCAGAATCTTGCCTCCGAGGGCCTTCGGGTCCTGCGGCTGGCCGCGGCGCTGCGAATCGCCGGTGCCGACGTACAGCTGGCCGTCCGGTCCGAACCGGATCCGGCCACCGTTGTGTGTGCTGGCCTTGGGAATTCCGGTGAAGATGACTTCCGGGACACCCAGCCGCAGGGCACCGGTGCTGCCCTCAATTTGCAGCCTGGCGATCCGGTTGTCACTTTCGGCGGTGAAGTAGGCGTAGAGGTACCGGTCCCTCGCGAAGTCCGGTGACACAGCCAGGCCCAGCAGCCCGCCTTCGCCGCCGGGTACGACGTCGGGCACTTTACCCAGCGTGCCGGCCGGCCCGTTTCCGGCCCCGGGTGCGATGGTCCGCAGCAGGGCCGTGTCCCGTTCGGAGATGACGGCAGTTCCGTCCGGCAGGAAGACCGTGGACCACGGCAGCCGGAGCTCGGCGTTGAGCTGTCCGGCAACTGTCGGCTGGTCCGTTGTGGGACGGAGCCCTGCCGGGCCGCTGCCGGCCGGCAGGCTGGACAGTGGAGCCGTGCCCGCGGGAGCGGGAGGATCACCGTCGCCGGGGGTGCAGCCGCTCAGCAGGATCGCGACGCCGGCAGCCAGGGCCGCCCGATGCCATCCATGCCGTGGGCGGGCGGCCGGCGGAGCGGGGTGAGCGTGCAAGAGCGCGTCCCGCCACGCGCCGATCGCCGTCATCTGTTCCCCTGGGCCGGTTCCCTGCTTCTCACTTGCCCGGAGCTCGCTAGTGCCGAGTCCGTCGCGGAGCTCGGAAACCGGCCGCTTCGGCGTGCGCCGGGGACAGGAACCAGACCTCGGCGACGGTCTCCTCGAAGGACGGGCTGGTCTCGTCGTGATACACCATCGACGAGGCGTTGCCCTTTAACCATGAAGCCCTCCGGGCCGCTGCCGTCCGGAGCCGGCGCTGCCGATCCCTCGCCATAGGGCTGATCGACGGCGAGATGGCCGGCTGGTTCGGCGCCATGGCCGGCAGCGGTTTCCGAGGCGGCCGAAGATGCTGCCGCCTGGCGGGTGTCGGCCGCAGAAATTCCGGTGCTGGCCGCGGCAGTTAGGGTGCTGGCCTCGGCAGCAGGGGAACCGGCTGTTGTCTGCGCAGGCGGCACTGCCGCTGGCGCCGGCGCGGTGTCTGCCTCGACGCTTGCCACGGCTGCCTCGACGCTTGCCTCCGCCGGTTCCGTCGCTTCAGTCGCTTCCGCCGCGGCCGACTCGGCGCCGGGGAGGGTGGGAGCGTGGGGTTGGGTGTATTCCGGGTGGTGCACGGGCAGGCTCTCGGCGACAGTCGAAGCCTGCGCGGCCAGGTGCTCGGACCTGACACCTCCGGCTGCGTCCGGGTGCACGATGCTGTGCGGCTCGGCCGGCGGTGTCTCTGACCACTGGGTTTCCCAATCCGCGCCCTGCTCGGCCGGGACTGTTTCGGCGGAAGCTGCGGGCAGGTCCTGCGGCGCCGGCTCGGGGGAAGCCGGAGCGGGCTCCGCTGCTTTCGACCCGGCGGCTGCGTCGCCCTCGTTGGAGGCTGCAGCCGGCGCTGCGCTGGCGGGCGCTGCGGTGGCCGGCGCTGCGGTGGCGGGCGCATTGACGTTGGCGCCGGACTTGCCGCGCGAGCTGTTGCGGCCAAGCAGCCACCAGACGATCGCGACAATAACTACAATGACAACAAGCCAGATAATCCAATCCATAGCAGAGCCTTTCTGTCCATAAGGCAAGGTTGCCGTTGCTTGACGGTACGTCGGCCCCGAGGCGGCTGTCCACCCGCCAAGCCGCTGGCCTGTAGCCTCTTTTCATGGATTTCAAGAGACTGCGTATTCTCCGTGAGCTCGCCGACCGCGGCACTGTCGGAGCCACGGCCGAGGCGATGAAGGTGACACCCTCTGCCGTCTCGCAGCAGCTCAAGACCCTGCAGGAGGAGCTGGGCGTGGTCCTGGTCGAGAAGTCGGGCCGCGGAGTGCGCCTCACGGAGGCCGGCCTCGCGATGGCGGGGGCAGCTGCAGAGGTATCAACGGCCCTCGCCCGGGCCGAAGCCACCATCGACACCTACCGGCGCGGCTGGCAAACGCACGTCAAGGCAGCATTCTTTCCAAGCGCCGCCGAGATGTTCCTCCCGGGCCTCCTGCACCGGGTAAAAGCCATCGACGGGCTCCGCTTCCAGGCCCATTTCGAGGATCCCAACGTGGCCGGGTTTGCGGGGCTGACAGCCGACTATGACATTGTGCTGGCGCACAGCGTCGATGGTCCGGATGTTTTTGCCCGGCTGGGCCTGACAGTGGTGCCGCTGCTGGAGGAACCCCTCGACGTTGCCATCCCCGAGGGCCATGCGCTCGCAGGCAAGGCGACGCTGCGGGCGGAAGACGTTATCGGCTTCCCCTGGATGGGAGTGCCGGAGGGGTTCCCTTTTGATACTGTCCTCCGCCAGATCGAAGTGCAGGCCGATTCCCCCGCCGACCGCGCCCAGCTCTTCCCCGACCTGCGGGTCCTTGAGGCCCTGGTCAGCGCCGGGCACGGGCTGAGCCTGCTGCCGCGTTACACGGCGCTGAAGAACCAGGGCAGGGGCTTCGTTCTGCGTCCGCTGGAGGGGGGTCAAAGCCAGCCGCAGCATCGTTGCCCTCGCGCGTCCCGACGTTGCTGTCCGGACCACCATCCGGCAGGTGCTCACCATGCTCCAGGCCGAGGCGCAGTCAGTCGCCGAGGCCCCGGAGCTGCGTGACGCTGCTCACCTCAACTGATGCGCCATGTCCCGAGTATCCGCATAATGAGACGGCGGTCCATTATTTGGTCGCAATATTCCTGTTTTTAGGCTTAATGCGCTCTTTCGGGTCGTTGGGCGCGGCGGCTGAGCCCTAGACTTTGACCCATGAGTGAGGACACCCAAACAGCAACAGCCACCAAGCCGGATATCAAACCCCGCAGCCGGGTCGTCACCGACGGGATTCACGCCGCCCCTGCGCGCGGTATGTTCCGGGCGGTCGGGATGGGCGACGACGACTTCGCCAAGCCCCAGATCGGCGTCGCGAGCTCCTGGAACGAAATCACTCCCTGCAACCTGTCGCTGAACAGGCTCGCCTCAGCCGTCAAGGAGGGTGTTCACGCCGGTGGCGGATTCCCGATGCAGTTCGGCACCATCTCCGTCTCGGACGGCATCTCGATGGGGCACGAAGGGATGCACTTCTCGCTGGTGTCCCGCGAAGTCATCGCCGACTCCGTGGAAACCGTGATGCAGGCCGAGCGCATCGACGGCTCAGTCCTGCTGGCCGGCTGCGACAAGTCCCTGCCCGGCATGCTGATGGCTGCCGCCCGCCTGGACCTCGCCGCCGTCTTCCTCTACGCAGGCTCCATCATGCCCGGCTGGGTCAAGCTCGAGGACGGCTCCGAAAAGGAAGTCACCCTGATCGACGCGTTCGAAGCCGTCGGCGCCTGCGCCGCCGGCAAGATGAGCATGGAAGACCTGACCCGCATCGAAAAGGCCATCTGCCCGGGCGAAGGTGCCTGCGGCGGGATGTACACCGCCAACACCATGGCCTGCATCGGCGAAGCGCTGGGCATGTCCCTGCCCGGCTCGGCAGCGCCGCCCTCGGCCGACCGCCGCCGCGACGCCTTCGCGCGCAAGTCCGGCGAGGCCGTCGTCGAGCTCCTCCGGTTGGGCATCACCGCGCGGGACATCTTGACCAAAAAGGCTTTCGAGAACGCCATCGCCGTCACCATGGCCTTCGGTGGATCCACCAACGCCGTGCTGCACCTGCTCGCGATCGCCCGCGAGGCCGAAGTGGAGCTCTCGCTGGAGGACTTCAACCGCATCGGCGACAAGATCCCGCACCTGGGTGACCTGAAGCCGTTCGGCCGCTACGTGATGACCGACGTCGACAAGATCGGTGGTGTGCCGGTCATCATGCGCGCGCTGCTCGACGCCGGCCTGCTCCACGGGGACTGCCTTACCGTCACGGGCAAGACCGTCGCGGAGAACCTTGCCGAGATCAACCCGCCGGACCTGGACGGGAAGATCCTCCGGGCCATGGACAACCCCATCCACAAGACCGGCGGCATTACGATCCTGCACGGCACGATGGCTCCCGAAGGTGCCGTCGTGAAAAGCGCGGGCTTCGACGCCGACGTCTTCGAGGGCACCGCCCGCGTTTTCGAACGCGAACAGGGGGCCCTGGACGCGCTCGACAAGGGCCAGATCCAGGCCGGCGACGTCGTTGTTATCCGCTACGAGGGCCCCAAGGGCGGACCGGGCATGCGCGAAATGCTCGCGATCACCGGTGCCATCAAGGGCGCGGGCCTTGGCAAGGACGTATTGCTCCTGACCGACGGCCGCTTCTCCGGCGGAACAACGGGACTCTGCATTGGCCACGTCGCCCCGGAGGCCGCCGACGGCGGCCCCATCGCTTTCGTCCGGGACGGCGACCGGATCCGCGTTGACATTGCGGCCCGCAGCTTCGACCTGCTGGTGGACGAAGCCGAGCTCGAAGCCCGCAAGGTGGGCTGGGAGCCCCTCCCGGCCAAGTTCACCAAGGGTGTGCTGGCCAAGTACGCCAAGCTCGTGCACAGCGCCTCCACGGGCGCGTACTGCGGGTAACAGCACGTTGAACACCTGAACCCAACTAGCTCGCAGCTGAGGTCGTTTTGGACGCTCAAAACGGTACTTAGCTGCGAGTCAGTTGGGAGGGTGTTCAGCAGGTGGACAAAGATGTCCACATAGTGAGACAGTGTCCGGACTCGTTGACACGTGTCTCACTCAGAGGGAAAACTGAGTGCATGATCGCATTCGTTACCGCTGGCGCCGCTGCAGGTGTCGTCGTCCTTACCAAGCGCGTGGCTCCATAGCCTTCACTGGTAACGAACCGTCACGCGCGAACCCCTCGAAGAGCCATCCGGCTGAGGGGTTTTTTTATTTCCGCACCACCAGATCACCGAAGATCCAACCGAAGATCCACTAAGGAAGAGTCCGATGAGCAAAGGATCGCCGATCAGCCCCTCGCTGATGGCCGCTAAGTCCGCTGGAGCCCCCAAGGCTCCGGAACGCGTCGAACGCCCGGCCGACGCCGGCGTCGACACTGCTGCTGTCTCTCCTGTCCTTGGACCGAACAACGTCGTACCCCCGACGGTGATGACCGGTTCACAAGCAATTGTCCGCTCGCTCGAAGAACTCGGCGTGGACGATATTTTTGGTTTGCCCGGTGGCGCGATCCTGCCCACCTATGACCCCTTGATGGCTTCAAGAATGAACCACATTCTGGTCCGTCACGAACAGGGAGCCGGCCACGCCGCGCAAGGCTACGCCATGGTTACCGGACGGGTTGGCGTTTGCATCGCCACCTCGGGTCCGGGTGCCACCAACCTCGTTACCGCCATCATGGATGCCCACATGGACTCCGTGCCGATGGTGGCCATCACCGGCCAGGTTTCCAGCGGGGTGATCGGCACCGATGCCTTCCAGGAAGCTGACATCGTTGGCATCACCATGCCGATCACCAAGCACTCCTTCCTGGTGACCGACCCCAACGACATCCCGCACGTGATGGCCGAAGCCTTCCACCTGGCTTCGACCGGCCGCCCCGGTCCCGTGCTGGTCGACGTTGCCAAGGACGCCCAGCAGGGGCAGATGACCTTCTCCTGGCCGCCCAAGATCGACCTGCCTGGCTACCACCCGGTGCTCCGGGGCCACAGCAAACAGGTCCGCGAAGCCGCCCGGCTGATCGCGGCGGCCAGCAAGCCAGTGCTCTATGTAGGCGGCGGTGTGGTCAAGGCGCACGCCTCGGCGGAACTGCTGGAGCTCGCCGAACTCTCCGGCGCCCCCGTGGTTACCACCCTGATGGCACGCGGCGTTTTCCCGGACTCGCACCCGCAGCATGTCGGTATGCCGGGTATGCACGGAACGGTCTCCGCTGTGACCGCCCTGCAGCAGTCGGACCTGCTGATCACGCTGGGGGCACGCTTCGACGACCGGGTCACCGGTGTGTTGAAGTCGTTCGCGCCAAACGCCAAGGTCATCCACGCGGACATCGATCCGGCCGAAATCTCCAAAAACCGCACGGCGGATGTGCCGATCGTGGGGTCGGTCAAGGAGATCATCCCCGAACTCAGCGATGCCCTGCGCGCCGTGTTCGCCGCCTCCGGAGCCCCGGACTACACCAACTGGTGGGCTTTCCTGAACAACCTCAAGGAAACCTACCCGCTGGGCTGGACCGAACCCGACGACGGCCTCAGCGCACCCCAGCGCGTGATCGAACGGATCGGTGCCCTGACCGGGCCCGAAGGCGTCTACGTGGCCGGCGTCGGCCAGCACCAGATGTGGGCCTCGCAGTTCATCAAATACGAGCGTCCGCACGCCTGGCTGAACTCCGGCGGTGCCGGCACCATGGGCTACGCCGTACCGGCCGCCATGGGCGCGAAAGTGGGCAATCCGGACCGTGTGGTGTGGGCCATCGACGGGGATGGCTGCTTCCAGATGACGAACCAGGAACTGGCCACCTGCGCGATCAACAACATCCCGATCAAGGTGGCCATCATCAACAACTCCTCGCTGGGCATGGTGCGGCAGTGGCAGACCCTGTTCTACGAGGGGCGCTACTCGAACACCGACCTTAATACCGGCCACGGCACTATCCGGATCCCGGACTTTGTCAAGCTGGCGGATGCGTACGGCTGCGCGTCCTTCCGCTGCGACCGCGACGAGGACATCGATGCCACCATCCAGAAGGCCCTGGCGATCAACGACCGCCCGGTGGTCATTGACTTCGTTGTGAGCCCCAACTCCATGGTGTGGCCGATGGTCCCTGCCGGAGTCAGCAATGACCAGATCCAGGTAGCCCGCAACATGACCCCGGAATGGGAAGAGGAGGACTGAACATGACCCGCCACACACTGTCCGTTCTGGTCGAAGACAAGCCGGGTGTGCTAACCCGCGTCGCCAGCCTCTTCGCCCGACGGGCCTTCAACATCAACTCCCTGGCTGTCGGGCCGACGGAAGTCCGGGGATGTCCCGGATGACCGTCGTCGTCGATGCCGACGGCGAGCTGATCGAACAGATCACCAAACAGCTCAACAAGCTGGTCAACGTGATCAAGATCGTTGAGCTCACCGCCGAATCCTCCGTACAGCGCGACCACATCCTGGTCAAGGTACGGGCGGATGCCGCAAACCGGCTGCAGGTCACCCAGGCGGCCGACCTGTTCCGCGCATCAGTGGTCGACGTCTCTACGGAGTCGGTAGTCATTGAGGCTACGGGCCACCCCGAAAAGCTCGCCGCACTGCTTTCGGTGCTTGAGCCATTTGGCATCCGGGAAATCGTGCAGTCCGGCACCCTCGCCGTGGGGCGGGGATCCCGCTCCATGAGCGACAGGGCCCTGCGCAGCGCGTAAGGCCAGCGCAAAACACACCCCGCAGCCCGCCCCGGGCCGCGGACAGGCTTTGCCGCAGCACCACCAGCTTTCAAGATGTTCCACCGACAAGCACCACCCTAGATTCCACTCAAAAGGAGACACCCCAGTGACTGAAATGTTCTACGACGACGACGCCGACCTGTCGATCATCCAGGGCCGCACCGTCGCCGTGATCGGTTACGGCTCCCAGGGCCACGCCCACGCCCTCAGCCTGCGCGATTCCGGTGTTGACGTCCGCGTCGGCCTCAAGGAAGGCTCGGCGTCCCGCGCCAAGGCCGAGGCCGAGGGCCTGCGTGTACTGAACGTCGCCGAGGCCGTTGCCGAAGCCGACCTCATTATGGTCCTCACCCCGGACCAGGTCCAGCGCCACGTCTACGCCGAGGACATCGCTCCGAACCTGCAGCCCGGGGACGCACTGTTCTTCGGCCACGGCTTCAACATCCGCTACGGCTACATCAAGCCCCCGGCCGACGTCGACGTCGCCCTCGTTGCCCCCAAGGGACCGGGCCACATCGTCCGCCGCGAGTTCGAAGCCGGCCGCGGCGTGCCGGACCTGATCGCCGTCGAGCAGAACCCGTCCGGCAAAGCCAAGGAACTGGCACTCTCCTACGCGAAGGCCATTGGCGGCACCCGTGCCGGCGTCATCGAGACGACCTTCACCGAAGAGACCGAAACGGACCTCTTCGGCGAGCAGGCCGTTCTCTGCGGCGGGGCCTCGCAGCTGGTCCAGTACGGCTTCGAGGTCCTCACCGAGGCAGGCTACAAGCCGGAGGTCGCCTACTTCGAGGTGCTGCACGAGCTCAAGCTGATCGTGGACCTGATGGTTGAAGGCGGCATCGCCAAGCAGCGCTGGAGCGTCTCCGACACCGCTGAGTACGGGGACTACGTTTCCGGCCCGCGGGTGATCACCCCGGATGTGAAGGAAAACATGAAGGCTGTCCTGGCGGACATCCAGGACGGCACCTTCGCCAAGCGGTTCATCGACGACCAGGACGCCGGAGCCCCGGAGTTCAAGGCGTTGCGCAAGAAGGGCGAGGACCACCCGATCGAGGCCACCGGCCGCGAACTGCGCAAGCTGTTCTCCTGGATCAAGAACGAGGACGACTACACCGAAGGCTCAGTGGCCCGCTAGGCACTGACCGGCAGGGGAGCCGGACACCATTTCTGGGGTCCGGCTTCCTTGCTGTACAGATCCACCCGATTCACCAAAATCCCCACCTGAATACAAGAGAGCTAAAGAGGTCACCGGTGACAAGCACCAAACCTGTAGTACTCCTCGCTGAGGAACTTTCGCCCGCCACGATCGAGGCCCTGGGCCCGGACTTCGAGATCCGGCAGACCGACGGCGCCGACCGTTCCCAGCTGCTCTCTGCGATCGTCGACGTCGACGCGATCCTGGTCCGCTCGGCCACCCGGCTGGACGCCGAAGCCATCACCGCCGCGAAGAACCTCAAGGTGATCGCCCGCGCCGGTGTGGGACTCGACAACGTCGACATCAAAGCCGCCACCCGGGCCGGCGTGATGGTGGTGAACGCACCCACCTCAAACATCGTCTCCGCCGCGGAGCTCACCGTCGGGCACATCCTGAGCCTCGCCCGGCACATCCCGCAGGCCAGTGCTGCACTCAAGGCCGGGGAGTGGAAGCGCTCCAAGTACACCGGCATCGAACTCTTTGAGAAGAAGATCGGCATCATCGGCCTGGGCCGGATCGGCGCCTTGGTCGCCGCCCGCCTCAAGGGCTTCGACACCAAGATCCTCGCCTACGATCCGTACGTGACCTCGGCCCGCGCCGCCCAGCTTGGTGTGCAGCTGGTGACCCTGGACGAGCTCCTTGCGCAGTCGGACTTCATCACCATCCACATGCCCAAGACCCCGGAAACGGTCGGTATGCTCGGCGCCGAGGCCTTCAAGAAGATGAAGAGCACCGCGTACGTCGTCAACGTCGCCCGCGGCGGCCTTGTCGACGAGGAAGAGCTCTACGCAGCACTGGAGTCCGGCGAAATCGCCGGCGCCGGCGTCGACGTTTTTGTCACCGAACCCAGCACCGGCCTGCCGTTCTTCAAACTCGACAACGTGGTGGTCACCCCGCACCTGGGCGCGTCCACCGACGAGGCGCAGGAAAAGGCCGGCGTGTCGGTCGCCAGATCGGTCCGCCTGGCCCTGGCCGGCGAACTGGTTCCCGACGCGGTCAACGTCGCCGGCGGCGTGATCGCCCCCGACGTCCGCCCGGGCATCGCCCTGATCGAAAAACTGGGCCGGATCTTCACCGCGATGACACACGCCTCCCTCACCCAGTTCGACGTCGAGGTCGCCGGGGAAATCTCTTCCCTCGACGTCAAGGTCCTTGAACTCGCGGCCCTCAAGGGCATCTTCGCCGACGTTGTGACCGAACAGGTCTCCTACGTCAACGCCCCCGTTATCGCCGAGCAGCGCGGCATCAACGTCCGGCTGATCACCACGCCGGAAACCGAGTCGTACCGCAACGTCCTGACCCTGCGCGGCGCCCCTGAGCGACGGCAGCCAGATCTCCGTCGCCGGAACCCTGACCGGGCCCAAGCAGATCCAAAAGCTGGTGGGGATCAACGGCTTCGAGGTGGAGATCCCGATCAGCGAACACCTCGTGGTGGTTGCCTACTCGGACCGCCCCGGCGTGATCGGAACCATCGGCCACATCCTTGGCATGAACAACATCAACATCGCAGGAATGCAGGTTGCGCGGCAGGATGAGGGCGGCCAGGTGCTGGCCCTGCTGACCATCGACAGCTCCGTTCCGCAGCAGGTGCTGGACGCCATCAAGGCCGGAATCGGCGCTGACGTGGTACGCGAGGTCGACCTCGAGGATTGATGACCTGAGGGTGCTCACGGTGGCGGTTCCGGCCGCCGCCGTGGCCACAAACACATGGCTGGTCTGCGTACAATGGCTAGGTCCGACTTTCGGATCCGGCCGGCAGCCCGGCCCTTACTTTTTGCACACCCGGCAGGGGACGCCTTCACTTCCGCAGGGAATGAACTTCGGTGTGCGCACGCAATCCAGCTTTCAGGAGCCCAATGAACGCCGTCCAGAGGTTCATCAGAAGCCGTGTGCTTCTGCTGACCGCGTCCATTTTGATCGTGGCCATGTGCCTTTCGGTCCTCGTGCAAGGACAGTCGCAGGCTGCCTTGAACCGCACCGTTGACCAGAACTCGCGCGGGCTCTATGACGTACTCGTCCAGGCCAAGGCTGACGATAACGGCGGGCTGATGCAGCCGGATATCGCCACCGGCCAGGGCGGCATCAGCTTCGAGCAACTGGACGCGCTCCGCAAGCTCACCGGAACCTCGGTAGCGGCCCCGATCAGCCTCGTCTCACGGGTCACCCAAAACCTTGAGGCCCCGCGCCTGGATGCCACCGACTACCTGGGCTACAACGCCGGGCTCGCCGGCACGGCGGGAGACCCCAGCGCCACCGATCCGAGCAAGTGGCCGGCCGCGGAATCGGTCCTGCCCGGCACGCCGAAAAAATACCGGCTCACCGCCAGCGCCGTCAGCTCCGACGGGCACTCCGAGGAGACCCTGTTCAAGACCACTGCCGAGGGATCCCTCGGCAAGGCGAAGCTCGTCGAAGAGGTAGTCGCCGGCGGCAAGAACGTCCGCATCGCGGGCCCCGCGGGCGAGACCGGCATCAAGTTCCCGGCTCCGGCCGGCGGTTCCGAGCACAGCCTCTTCGATCTTTCCGTCTCGCTGCCCGCCGCGCCCCAGGTGACGGAGTCCGTCGTCGCCGTTGACCCCGTCGCCGAACGTGCCCTGCTGGGCAGCGCCGGCGACTTCCTTGCTCCCCTGGAGAAGGCCCCGCCCGCCGACGCCCGCAATGCCGGCGCCATCGGCCGCCACTTCGAGAGCCTCTTCACCACCGGTATCGGCATGGACGAACTCAAGGAAGGCCCGGACTTCCTCGGCGTCAAGCTCAAGTACTGGGCCCCGCTGATGAGCCAGTACCAGCAGGCCAAGCGCAACGGACTGCTGACCGCGGACTCGCAGGCGATCCCGCTGATTGTCCGCTCCGGTACCTCCCTGGACCTCAAATACTCCGTCAAGATCGAAGAAATCGACGCCGCCGGCAACGTCACCAAGGACGTGGGGACTGCGACCCGTTCCCTGGACAAGGACTATCTCCCGTTCGTCTCCAAGTCGCCGTTCGCGCTTGACTGGCCCGGCTCCAAGGACCTGTCCCAGCTGCTCGGTGACACCGGAAGCTTCAGCCAGGGCCTGTACAACCCCGCCACCTGGAGCACCGACTTCGCCGCGGCCCCTAAGTACAAGGACGGTGCCACCGCCGGCAACGGCGCCGTGGACAAGACCGCGATCCCCGGCGACTGGGTCACCGTGAACCGGCTCCCCGAAAAGGCCGCCGACGGTACAGCGGTGGACCAGACGCAGCGCAAGCCCGTCGATGAGCGCTCCTACCGCGAGAACCTGGAGACCGGCAAGAAGCTCGCCACTCCGCTGGCGATGGTCTACGGCACGTTCGACGCCGAGCAGGTCAAGGAGGCCGCCGGCGACGTCAACCGCCTGCCGCTGGGCGGCTACGATCCCACGCCGTTCACGCTCACCAAGGATGCCGCCGGCAAGGACGCCGGGAACACCGAGCTTAAGCCTTCACTGAGTGCCACGGGCCTGGCGAGCCAGTCCGCCGGCGCCATCACCGACTACTACGGCCTCGCCGCCGCACGCGGCTACGAAGATAACGCCTCCGTCATCGACGCCGTGCGCATCAAGGCCAAGGCCCCCGGCAGCTGGAAAGAGGCGCAGCCGGAGGTGGAGAAGCTGGCCAACGAGATCCGGGACATGGGCCTGCAGGCAACAGTTGTGGCCGGCTCGGCCCGCGAGGACGCCAGCATCTTCGTCCCCGGCTACTCCAAGGACGACGCCGGCAAGGAGTCCCCGCTCGGCACCGTAGAGCAGTCGTGGGTGCGCCAGAACGCCGCGGACGCCGTCTCCGGCTCCCTCACCGCCACCAACCTGACGCTGCTCTTCCTGACCCTCTGCGGTGCCGCACTGCTGACCGGTGCCTCCACGGTCAGCTACGTGCGCAAACGCCGCAGCGAGGCCGGAACCCTGCGTGCCATGGGCTGGACCCAGCGCCGGATCCGGACCTGGGTGCTGGCCGAGTTCGGCGTCGGAGCCGCCCTCTTGGCCGTCGCCGGAATCGTCCTGAGCCTGCTCAGCTGGAATGCGGCCACCGCGATCGTCTCCGGCTCCGTGCTGGTGCTCTATGTAGGTGCGGCTTTCTTCGCCGCCCAGCAGTTGCGGCACCGCGAGGTGGTGGACCAGGAACCGCAGCACGATGAACGCCTGATCGCCGTGGACTCGCCGCTGACCTTCGCCAACCGGCAGCTGAGCACCAACAAGTTCAATACCATTTCGCTGGCCGTCGCCGTGGGCGTCTTCGGTGCCGCGGTCGGCGGAATGGCCGCGCTGCTGATCGACATTCCCCGGGCCGCGGGGGCGAGTGCGCTCAGCGGCCTGGCCGCCGCCAGCATCGCTACCCCGAGCATCATCCTCGGGCTCTCCGGGGTGGCCGTGGGCTTGCTCCTGACCATGGTGACCGGCCGGTTCGAACTGCAGGCCAAGCGCCAGTACCTCGGCACCCTGCAGGCCATGGGCTGGAACCCGGACATGCTGGGGCAGGTCCGTTTCTTTGAAAATGCCATGGTGGGAACTGTCGCGCTGCCGCTGGGTGTCCTGGGTGCCCTGGGCGTGGGCCTCCTCCTGGCCCCCTATGCCGCGCTGTGGGCCGCTGTCGCCGGCTTTGTGGCTGTACTTTGCTGGATTCCAATTGCAACGAAAGTGGTCCGATGAACAACGACCTGAACCTTGACCGTGAGGCTCACGAGCGGATGACGGCGAGCACCCGCCGCGGTGCCCACCAGACGCGCGCCAACACGATCGTGAAGGCCGCGGACCACGCCACCCCGCTGGAGCTCAGCAACATCACCATCCACTATGGCGGCGGCAAAAGCGGCGCCGACGCTGTGAACGTGGTGGACGACTTCAACCTGACCCTGCACGCCGGCGAAATGCACTGCGTTGCCGGCCGCAGCGGTTCGGGCAAGACCAGCATCCTGACCGTCGGCGCGGGCCTGACCCTGCCGACGTCGGGCCGGGTGTTCTGGGAAGGGGACTCCCTCGAGACCATGGGCGACGACGAAATCGCCGACCGCCGCCGTGCCCTGATTGGCTACGTCGACCAGGGCGGTGCCTTGATCGACGGCATGAGCGCACTGGAGAACGTGCTGCTGCCCGCCGTGCCCGACGGCGAAGTGGACAAGCGCCGCGACATGGCCAAGGACCTCCTCGACCTCGTTGGCCTGGGCCGGCGGATGCGGCACCGCCCCGCCCAGCTCTCCGGCGGTGAGCGCCAGCGCGTGGCGATCGCCCGGGCCCTGATCCTGGGCACCCGCGTGCTGGTGGTCGACGAACCGACGGCCAGCCTGGACCGGTCCTCGGCCAACCGCATCATCAGCATCCTCAAGGACACCACCTCTGACGGAATCGCCGTCCTGGTTGCTTCGCACGACCACGAGCTTGTCCGCCAGAGCGATTCACTCACCGAACTGATCTAGGCTGAAAACTGTGACAACTTCCGGGAAGACTCCCTTCTACATCACCACTGCCATCAGCTATCCCAACGGCGTGCCGCACATCGGACACGCCTATGAGGTCATTGCCACGGATGCGATGGCGCGATTCAAGCGCCTGGACGGCTTTGACGTGTTTTTTATGACCGGCACGGACGAGCACGGCCTCAAGATGCAGCAGACGGCCGAGAAGGAAGGCATCCCGGTCAAGGAGCTGGCCGACCGCAACTCCTCCGCCTTCCGGCAGATGAGCGATGACCTCGGCATTTCGCTGAGCCGCTTTATCCGCACCACGGACTCGGATCACTACGCCGCCGCCACGGCGCTGTGGCAGCGGATGGAAGCCAACGGGGACATCTATCTCTCCAAGTACGCCGGCTGGTACTCCGTCCGGGACGAGCGGTACTTTGTGGCGGATGAGACCGAGGTGAAGGCCGACGGCGTCCGCTACGCCGCCGAGACCGGAACCGAGGTGACCTGGACCGAGGAGGAAAGCTACTTCTTTAAGCTTTCCGCCTACCAGGACCGGCTGCTGGCCCTGTACGCGGACCACCCCTCCTTTGGTGCCCCGCACAACCGCTTCAACGAGGTGGTCAGCTTCGTTAAGGGCGGACTCGAGGATCTGTCGATCAGCCGCACGTCCTTCGACTGGGGTGTACCTGTGCCGGGCAACCCGGAGCACGTGATGTATGTCTGGGTGGATGCGCTGACCAACTACCTCACCGGCGTGGGCTTCCCCGACACCGAGTCGGAGGCGTTCCGGAAATACTGGCCGGCCGACGTGCACGTCATCGGCAAGGACATTTCCCGCTTCCACGCCGTCTACTGGCCGGCGTTCCTGATGTCCGCCGGGCTGGCACTGCCCAAGCGTGTGATGATCCACGGCTTCCTGCACAACCAGGGCGTTAAGATGTCCAAGTCGCTGGGCAACGTTGTGGCGCCCGCGGACTGGGTGGCCCAGTACGGTCTGGACCAGGTGCGCTTTTTCCTGCTCCGCGAGGTGCCCTTCGGCGCGGACGGCTCCTACAGCCACGACGCGATCGTGGGCCGGATGAATGCCGACCTTGCCAACAACTTCGGGAACCTGGCCCAGCGATCGCTGTCGATGGTGGCAAAGAACTGCGACGGCGCCGTTCCCGTTCCCGGGGATCTCACCGCTGCGGACGCAGCGCTGCTGGAGCAGGCCAACGGCTTGCTGGAGATCTGCCGCGCCGCGTTCGAAAAGCAGGAGTTCAGCCGCGCACTGGAGGCGGTGTGGGCTGTCCTGGGCGACACTAACGCCTACTTCGCCGAGCAGGCGCCGTGGGTGCTGCGCAAGACCGACGTCGAACGTATGAACACCGTCCTGTACGTGACGCTCGAGGTGCTGCGGATTGTCGCCATCCTCGCCCAGCCGGTGATGCCGGCAGCAGCCGGGGCCATCCTGGACACCCTCGGCCAGCCCGAAGGGGAAGCTCGGGAATTTGCAGCGCTGGGCACCCCGATCGAAGCCGGCACAGCACTGCCCGCCCCGGCTCCGGTCTTCCCGAAGTACGAGGAGCCCGCCGAGGCGCAAGTCTGACCCCCTCCCGATCCTCCCGCAGATCCTGCAGTAATTGGGCCGACGCTCCCGCAGATCCTGCAGTAATTGGGCCGACGCTCCCGCAGGTCCTGCGGTAATTGGGCCGACGCTCCCGCAGATCCTGCGGTGGTTAGAGAAACGCTCCCGCACCTTCTGACCCGGAAGTGCGGGAGCGTTGCGCTTTTTCCTGTCGGAAGTGCGGGAGCGTCAGAAGAAGGCCGTTCGGATAATGAGACAACTTGACCAGCATGTGGATGACTTGGCTACGCTGGCACTATGAGTGCATCCACGATTGACTTGGCCATTATTCCCGGCGACGGCATCGGCCCCGAGGTCACTGCCGAGGCCGTGAAGGTGCTGGGGAAGGTTGCCGCGGCCGAGGGCATTGTCCTGCGGCAGACGCAGTACCGGCTCGGAGCGCAGCACTGGCTGGAAACGGGGGAGACCCTGCCGGCGGAGATCCTTGCCGATCTGCAGACCCGCGACGCCATCCTCTTTGGTGCGGTGGGGGCGGCCCCGGGCGATACCCGGATCCCTTCGGGCCTGATTGAACGTGAACTGCTGCTCAAGCTGCGCTTCAGCCTGGACCACTTTGTGAACCTGCGTCCGTCCCGGCTGTACCCGGGTGTCGGCAGCCCGCTCGCGAGCCCCGGCGATATCGACTTTATTGTGGTCCGTGAGGGCACCGAGGGCCCGTACGTGGGCAACGGCGGGACCCTGCGCGCCGGCTCCCCGCACGAAGTCGCCACCGAGGTCTCACTCAACACTGCCCACGGCGTGGAGCGAGTGGTACGGGATGCCTTCCGCCGGGCCAACGATCGCCCCCGCAAGAAGCTCACCCTGGTGCACAAGCACAACGTTCTGGTGTTCTCCGGGCACCTGTGGAAGCGCACTGTCGAGGCAGTGGCCCAGGAGTTCCCCGACGTGACCCACGACTACCTGCACATTGATGCCGCCACGATCTTTATGGTCACGGACCCTGCGCGCTTCGACGTGATCGTCACTGACAACCTCTTTGGCGACATCATCACCGACCTTGCCGCCGCGGTCACCGGAGGCATCGGGCTCGCCGCCTCCGGAAACATCAACATGGAGCGCACCAGCCCGTCCATGTTCGAACCCGTCCACGGCTCGGCGCCGGATATCGCCGGCCAGCAGAAAGCTGATCCGACGGCGGCCATCCTCTCCGCCGCACTCCTGCTGGACCACCTCGGCTACGGCACTGCTGCCCGCAAAATCGAGGCGGCAGTTGTTTCCGACATCGCAGGCCGCGGCACCGCAGCGCGCAGCACCAGTGCGGTCGGTGACGCCATCGCCGCCTCCCTGTAGGCGCCCCCGGCCGGGCTGGGACGCGCCCCCGGCCCGGCTCGGATGCGCTCCCGGCCCGGCCGGGAGGCTCCGCCAACGGGCGTAAGCTTGTTTCGAATCACCCATATGCTGCCGTGGTCCGACGCTGAACCACGTTCACACGCCAGGCAGCCGACCGTGGAGGAACCATGACTCAGACTGCCCATGGCGTCGAATTCACCCAGCAGCTCTCGGCAACCCCGAAGTCCGCTGAAGAACGTGCTGCCGTCCTGGCGAACCCGGGATTCGGCGACTATTTCACCGACCACACCGCGATCGTTGACTACAGCGTCGACGCCCAGGGCCAGGGCGGCTGGCACAATGCCCGGGTTGAGGCTTACGGTCCCATCTCCCTGGACCCCTCCGCGGCGGTGCTCCACTACGGCCAGGAAATTTTCGAAGGACTCAAGGCCTACCGGCACGCCGACGGCTCCGTCTGGACCTTCCGTCCCGAGGCCAACGCCGCCCGGCTGAACAAGTCGGCCCGGCGCCTGGCACTGCCGGAGCTTCCGGAAGAGTACTTCCTTGGCGCCATCCGCGAACTCGTCTCCGCGGACAAGGAATGGGTTCCCTCCGGCGACGGCGAAGCCCTCTACCTGCGACCGTTTATGATCGCCACGGAGGCCTTCCTCGGTGTCCGCGCCGCCCGTGAGGTCTCCTTCCGCGTCATCGCGTCCCCGGCCGGCAATTACTTTGGCGGCGAGCCTCAAGCCGGTCTCCATCTGGATCTCCCGCGAATACGCCCGGGCGGGCCGCGGCGGAACGGGAGCCGCGAAGTGCGGCGGCAACTACGCCGCGTCGCTGATCGCGCAGCAGGAAGCCGAGTCCCACGGCTGCAAGCAGGTATTGTTCCTGGACCAGTTCAATGACAACGCCGTCGAAGAGCTCGGCGGCATGAACGTGTTCTTTGTGATGAAGGACGGCTCGCTGGTCACCCCGGCGCTGAGCGGAACCATCCTCGAAGGCATCACCCGTATGTCCGTCATCCAGGTGGCCAAGGACATGGGCCGCGAGGTCACCGAACGCAAGATCACCCTGGACGAGTGGCGCGACGGCGTAGCCTCCGGGGACATCGCCGAGGTCTTCGCCTGTGGGACCGCTGCCGTGATCACCCCGATCGGTGTGCTCAAGGACGAGACGGAGTTCATTGGATCCGAGGACGCCTCGGCGGGTGAGACCACCATGGCCATCCGCGAGCAGCTCCTCGGCATCCAAACGGGCACCATCGAAGACACCCACGGCTGGCTGACCCGCCTCGCCTAAGCGGTAGCTGTCAGGCAACACGCAGCGTTCGACGGCGGCCCCCACCTTCCGGTGCGGGCCGCCGTCGGCGTTCAACGTCCGATTCGGCCGGCCGGAAGTCCACACAGGGGCTGCGGGAGGGCGCCATCGCCGAGGCGCCCTTTACGGCGGTCATTGCGTCGCATGGGATCCAGTGCGAAGGACATCTTAGGATCCAGTGCCGGCTGGGCGTAAGTGATCTATGCTGAGTGCATTCAGGGCGGCACCGGCGCAACGGACACAACTTTGGGGGAATTGAAATGTCGATCGGCTCGAAGACCGTAAGTCGCCGGAGCTTTCTCTATGCGGGTGCTTTCGGTGCCGCGGCCGCCTCTATGCCTGCGAGTGCTGCCACCGCCGCCACCATTTATCCCTTTACGCCAAACACTGCGCTGGTTGATGCCTTTGTGGCCCGACGCGGCGGCGTCATCGGGACAGGCGGCAAGACGGCCATCGCTTTCCGCTGCGACCACCACCTCAACCAATTTGAGTCCCGGCTCCTTCCACTCCACCAGAAGTACGGCATTCCCGTCACCATTGCCGCCATGTCGCAGATGTTCAGGGTTGAGACCGGGACCAACGGCAGCACCAACCTCTCCTTCCCCCGACTGCAGGCCCTGGCTCTGGCCAACGGCCTGGAAATCGCCAACCACGGTGCCACTCATACTGACGCGGACACGTCGCAGCGGCTCCGGGAAGAAATCGTGTATTCACGCAATGCGCTGACAGCATCATTGCCCAAACTTCCGCTTGAGCTGTTCATTCCCCCAGGAGTTGGCGGGACGCAGTACCTTGGCTTTGCGGGCGGGAAAACCCAGGATTCGTTCCAGAAGTACCTCGCGGGGAGACTCATCACCCAGCAACATGCAATGTCGACCGGCTATGTTCCGGGCTACTGGCCCATGACGGGAAATCCGCTGGACAGCATGGGAAACGTGCACGTCGGCATCGAGAACGCCGACTACGCCCGCCGCGGTCCGGACTTCATCGCTGCCGCCAGGAGGCAGGGTCGCGGGGTGTGTTTTATGTACCACCCAAGTCTGGTTGACGACATCGATCTCGAAGCGATCGACGGCTTCTTCGCCTGGTGCTCCCGCGAACGAGACGCTGGCCGACTGGAAATTCTCACGACCACCGGGCTGATGATGTCGAGCTTTTCAACGTCATCCCGCCACGACCTTTTGTCCGCCACTAAAAGTTTCGTTTTCGGCTGGAATGGGTGGAACGGGTCAGCCGCCAATTGGGCCCGACGCACCGACTCGGGAGTCACCTACGCGCGACGCGGCGCGCTGTCCTTGCCCTTGTTCAAGGACGTTCCGGTCGGTGCCTCCGCAGGCTCGGCCCGGCAGCTTCGCATCCTCATGCGTTCGACCACCGGGGTGCGGGTCAAGGTAGAGGTCCTCGACCCGGCCAACCCGGGATCCTTTACTGCCGCAAAGACCGTCACGCTACCGCCGGCGGCGGGCTTCCAACAGGCGCATCAGTACGTCGTCCTGCCGCTCACCGGGACACCGCTGGTCCGGGTCCGTATAACGCCCCTCTCCGGCGGCGAACTCCACGTCCAGGAACCCCGTTTGCTCGCAGCATAATCGTCAGTGCTCCACTGAGCGGACAGTACTGCATCTGGCACGGTTCGGTGGCAAGATGGTGCGGTGATCCCGGACAACCCGCGCGCCATCGTGCGCAGCTCAGAGCTGACCCGCTTCAGGCTGGCCCCCAACCCGGGGCCGATGAGCCTGCACGGGACCAACTCCTACGTGATCGCCGGCCCCGGAGCGGCCAGCACCGTCGTGGTGGATCCCGGTCCGCTGGACGAACCGCACCTGCAGGACCTGGCCCGGGCCGGCGCCGTCGAGCTCATCCTGATTACGCACCGGCACGCGGACCACACGGCAGCCGCCGCCCGGTTCGCCGAACTGACCGGAGCCCCCGTGCGTGCCATGGATCCGGCCCACTGCCACGGCGGAAGCGCGCTGGTGGACGGCGAAGTCATTCACTCTGCCGGGGCGGAGGTCAGGGTGCTGGCGACGCCGGGCCACACCTCGGACTCGGTCTGCTTCCACTTGCCGCACGACGGCGCCCGGGGCTCGGTCCTCACCGGCGACACGATCCTGGGCCTCGGAACCACAGTCCTGGACTATCCCGACGGCACCTTGGGGGACTACCTGGCGTCACTGGACCGGCTCGAACGCCTGGGCCCCGCGACCGTCCTGCCGGCCCACGGACCCACGCTGCCTGCCCTGGACACGATCGTCCGCGCCTACCGGGACCACCGCGAAGACCGGCTCGGGCAAATCCGCTCGGCCCTCGAGAACCTGGGCCCGCACGCCGGCGTGGGCGAGGTGGCAGACGCCGTGTACGCCGACGTCGATCCCGCCGTGCGGTCCGCCGCGGAACTCTCCGTGGCCGCCCAACTCCACTACCTGCGCAGCTCACCCAACTAGCTCGCAGCTAAGGCCGTTTTCAGCCCCCAAAACGACCCGTGCTGCGAGTCAGTTGGGTGTTGGCACGTGCGGCACCGTGACGAAGGGCGCATGACCCGGCCTGCCGGAGACGGTACGCTTGGAGCCATGCGTATCGCCCGGTTTGTAGTCGATTCTGATCCCCTCTACGGCATTGTTGAAGGTGAGCCCGGCAGTGAGGAAGTCACTGTTATTAACGGTGACCCGTTCTTCAACGGCGTGGAACGAACCGCCGTCCGGCACAAACTGGAGGATGTGCGCCTGCTGGCCCCGATCATCCCGCGCAGCAAGGTCATCGGCGTCGGCCGCAACTATGCCGAACACGCCAAGGAACTCGGCAACGAGGTCCCTAAGCAGCCGCTGCTCTTCCTGAAGCCCAACACGTCCGTCGTCGGGCCCAACGACCCGATCGTGCTGCCGGAGTTCTCCGAAGAAGTCTCCTTTGAGGCCGAGCTCTGCGTTGTCATCGGCCGGATCTGCAAGGACGTCCCGGAGGAACGCGTCGACGATGTGATCTTCGGCTACACCTGCGGCAACGACCTCACCGCCCGCGACGTCCAAAAGACGGACCTGCAGTGGGCCCGGGCCAAGGGCTTCGACACTTCCGCACCGCTGGGGCCGTGGATCGAGACCGAGCTGAACACCGAGGATCTGCAGATCCAGGGCCGCCTCAACGGTGAATTGCGCCAGGACGGCAGCACCAGCCAGATGATCCGCGGCGTCCGCGAGCTCGTCTCCATCGTCTCGCAGGCCTTCACCCTGCTGCCGGGCGACGTTATTATGACCGGCACCCCTGCAGGCGTCGGGCTCGTGGAGGCAGGCGACCGCTTCGAGGTCGAAATCGAGGGCATCGGCCGCCTCTCCAACCCTGTGGTCCGCCGCTAGCCGGAGCTGATACGCCGCGCTCCTAGATGGCTGACCAGCCGCCGTCGGAGGCCAGGACGGCGCCGTTGAGGTTGGTGCCGTCCTCGCTCAGCAGGAAGGTGATGGATGCGGCCAGCTGGGCTGCGGTGGCGGGCGCGGGAATGTTCGCACCCATCAGCGGCCCGAGGCGCTCGGCAGCCAGCTGGGAACCCCAGATGGCTTCTATGTTGGTGAGGGTGGCGCCGGGCGCGACGGCGTTGAAGCGCAGTCCCTTTGGCCCGTACATCACGGCGGAGTTCTTCGTCAGGCCAATGACGGCGTGTTTGGACGCGGTGTAGGCGGCTCCGGCGGCGGAGCCGCGCAGGCCTGCCTCGGAGGCGACGTTGACCACGGAACCGGAGCCTGCGTCCAGCATCAGGGGCACTACGGCCCGGGTCAGGCGCATGGTGGCGGTGACGTTGATCCGGAAGACGCGCTCCCAGATGACGTCGTCCACCTCGTGGATCGGGGCGAAGTTGTCCATGATGCCCGCGACGTTGGCGAGGGCATCCACCCGGCCGCCCGCGGCAGCGACGACGGCGGCCACGGCTTCGTTCGTCGAGATGTCACCGGCCACCGGGACCAGGTCCAGGCCCGGGTTCCCGGCCACCAGGGCATCCAGGCGCTCGGTGCTGATATCCGCGGCGACAACCCTGCCGCCCTCCCTGCCGATGCGCAGGGCGGTAGCCTGGCCGATCCCGGATCCTGCCCCGGTAACGATCACCGTCTTGCCCTCGAAGCGGCCTGCCGTAATGGTTTCCTGCCATGATGCGTCGTTGCTCATGCTGTCCTCCCGGACGTCGATGGATCGCAATACCACCCACTTTATGACACGCTGTGTCATTATAAAAGGGTGAATACTGGTGTGATGTCGGGGGAAAAAGCGCAGCCTGCCGTGCCGCGTTCCAGCGGGCGTCCCGTGAGGATCGACCCGGAGGCCGTCGCGGCGATCGCCCTGCGGCTGTTCGCCGGGCGGGGCTATGAGCGGACTTCCATGGAAGACATCGCCCGCGAGGCGGGAGTGGGCCGGAAGAGCCTGTACCGGTACTTTTCCTCCAAGGCCGATCTCATCTGGGGCGGAATGGAGCCGGTGGTCGCGGCGTCCGGCCGGGTATTGGAACAGGCCGGGGCACTGTCCCCGTCCGACGGCGACACCCTGGCCGGGCTCCGGGCGGCCGCGGTCGCCGGGGTGGCGGTGATTCCGGATCTCTCCGTCTCGCGCGGGCGCCTGCGCCTGATCGCCGAGCACACCGAACTGGCAAGCCGGAGCTATGACTGCCTGAAACCCCAACGCGAGCGGGCACGGCTCTACCTCGTTGCACGCGGCGTCCGCGCGGACACGGCGAACTATCTGAGCGCCGCCTACCTTGGTGCGACCTTTGAAGCGTGGATGCAGTGGGCGGCAGGAACTGACCCCGATCCCGTCCCGTATCTGCTCTCCGCCCTGGACGTGCTGCGCTTGCCTGCCTAAGAATCACACCCGGTGGTGCCGGCAGCACCAGCGTTGGGTTGGTCCCGAGCCAATCTCAACCAGTAATGTTGATAACACTATGACTACTCCCTCCGCGCCTGACACAGTCTCCAGCTCCGCCCCCAGCGTGACCAGCGAAGTCACCGCAGACACTCCGGTCCGTGTCCGGTTCTGCCCGTCACCCACCGGCACCCCGCACGTCGGCCTGATCCGCACCGCCCTCTTCAACTGGGCCCACGCCCGGCACACCAAGGGCACCTTCGTGTTCCGCATCGAGGACACGGACGCGGCGCGCGACTCCGAGGAGAGCTACCAGCAGCTGCTAGAGGCCCTCAAATGGCTCGGCATCACCTGGGAGGAGGGCGTGGAAGTCGGCGGACCGCACGAGCCGTACCGCCAGTCCCAGCGCCTTGAGCTGTACAAGGACGTCGTCGCCAAGCTCGTCGAGGCCGGCTACGCCTATGAGTGCTACTCCTCACCGGACGAAGTCGAGGCCCGCCACCGCGCCGCCGGCCGCGACCCCAAACTCGGCTACGACAACTTCGACCGCGAGCTCTCCGCGGAGCAGCTGGCCGCGTTCAAGGCTGCGGGCCGCCAGCCCGTGCTCCGTGTCCGGATGCCGGACGAGGACGTCACCTTCAACGACATGGTCCGCGGCGAGATCACGTTCAAGGCCGGCAGCATCCCGGACTACGTGATCGTCCGCGCCGACGGCTCACCGCTGTACACCCTGGTCAACCCCGTCGACGACGCGCTGATGGGCATCACCCACGTGCTCCGCGGCGAGGACCTGCTTTCGTCCACACCCCGCCAGGTGGTGCTGATCCGCGCGCTGATGGACATCGGCGTCGCCAGCTACCTGCCGGTCTTCGGCCACCTGCCCTACGTGATGGGCGAGGGCAACAAGAAGCTCTCCAAGCGTGATCCGCAGTCCAACCTGTTCCTGCTCCGGGACCGCGGCTTTATCCCCGAGGGCCTGCTCAATTACCTCTCCCTGCTCGGCTGGAGCCTCTCCGCCGATGAGGACATCTTCACGGTGGAGCAGCTGATCGAGCACTTCGACGTCAACGACGTCCTGGCCAACCCGGCCCGTTTTGACATCAAAAAGGCCGAGGCCATCAACGGCACACACATCCGGATGCTCGAGGCCGAGGACTTCCGCTCCCGGCTCGTCCCGTACCTGCGCACGGCCGGCTTCGTCGGCGAGACCCTCACCGCGCGCCAGGGGGAGATCCTCGCCGAGGCGGCCCCGCTGATCCAGGAGCGCATCTCGCTGCTGGGCGAGGCCCCGAGATGCTCGCCTTCCTGTTCAAGAACGACGACGCCATCGACGTCGCCGACGACGCCCGCAAGGGACTGCCGGAGAACCTCACCGAGGTGCTCGACGCTGCCCTGGCCGCCCTGGAGCCCCTGGCCGAGTGGCATGCCGAGAGCATCCAGGCCGCGCTCAAGGAGGCCCTCGTGGAGGGTCTCGGCGTCAAGCCGCGGCTGGCGTTCGGCCCGGTCCGCACGGCCGTCTCCGGCCGCCGGATTTCGCCGCCGCTCTTCGAATCCATGGTGATCCTGGGCAAGGACTCGTCTCTCGCCCGGCTCCGAGCGTTCCGCGGCTGATACCCAAGAGATGATGTGCCTGGCCGATAGCAGGTACGACGTTTCATCACCGCTGGGTCCGTCAACTTCGGGGGTGCTCCGACATCCCCACGCTTCGCTGCACGCCTGCGGATGCAATCGCTAGGTGCGTGGGTCGGTAGTGGTTTGACGGTTCCACGGGTTTGAGCCGTGACAGCCTCCGGGGCCGGGTCTCCTTTTCTGGAAAGGAGACCCGGCCTCGGGGCATTTTCGCGGAGGTAAGCCTGGAAGCCCCGTGGTCTGGTGTAGCGCGGGTGCTGCAGCTTTGATCCTGGGGCATCCTGCCGCGGTGTTCAAGCAGTGGCGGTGCGGTAACCGAGGAGTTTGAGCAGGTTGTGGCAGCCGGCCATCAACTTCCAATCCCCGCCAGCCTTCTCCGGCCCGCGCAACAGGACATGTTTGCCTTGCCGGGTGCTGATCTGTCCGAAGACCGGTTCCACGATGGCTTTGCGTCGGGTCTTGGCCTGCTTCGTTTTCAGTCTCCGGGCCATCCGCTCGACCAGGGTCGCGTCCGCCGGGATCCTGCCTCTGGGCGATTCAGGGACAGGGCGACCGTGTTTCATCCGCCGTGTGGAGATGAAGAATTCGGTGGCTCCACCGGTTTCGAGGTCCCTGACGTGTTCCAGGTTCGCGGCCGAGCAGTACCCGGCATCGGCGCTCCACTTCCCGGGCATGGCCTTCAGGGTCTCCTGCGCGTTCTGAACCATTGGGATTAGTTGCTGCACGTCCACCGCGGTGTTGTTCAGTTCGGTGGTAACGATGACCTGGTGGCCGGAGCCAACGACGCCCTGGCCGTTGTAGCAGTAGTGGTAGGAACCGTCCGCTGTCTTCATGATCCTCGCATCCGGGTCGGTGAAGTTGCGTTGGGCCGTGGGCCGTGGGCCGTGGGCCTGGGACCGCCGCGGCAGCGGCGGCATCACCTTTGCCGGAGACATCATCGTCCCCGCGGGCCCGGGCCTTCTCCTGGGCCTCACAGCGGGCCTTGTCCGCGGCCTCGATGGACGCCCGGGCCGTATTCATCGCGGCGGCGCGCTGGGCCCGGTTGGCCAGCTCGGCCGTCAGCTCATCGCCGCGCTTGCCCGGACCGAACCGGGCGTCCTCGGCCGCGTCCACGGTCTTCGCCTCCGCCATCAGGTCGCTGATCTCATCGGCCAGGACCTTCTGCTTCTCCGTCAGCCGGGCATAGCTCATGGCCTTGTGCCGCGAGGCGTTGGCCCGAATCTTCGTGCCGTCCAGTGCGACATGGCCCAGCGAGACCATTCCCGCGGCCCGGCACAACTCCAGGGCCTGGAGGAACACGTTGGCCAGCGCCGCGAGGTGGCCTTCGCGGAACCGTCCGATCGATCGGAAATCCGGGACCTGCTGGGCACACAACCAACGGAACGCGACGACATCTGTGCAGGCCCGCTCCAGTTCCCGCGAAGAACGCGCCCCCACTCAATACCCGTACAGCACGATCCGCAGCATCAGCCGCGGATCTCACAGCGGCTGGCCCTTGGCCCTGGCGTAGGAGGCATAAAGCCGGGTCAGATCCAGTTCCCCGTCAACGAGTTCGGCAATGAACCGGGCCAGATGGCCCTAGCGGTGAGTATGCTCGTTGGATGAGCGATAGCCCGCTAATGACCGCCACGTTGCCGCCCGGCTCAACGTGTCCACCGAGCTGGTCTACGGCATGTGTAGGAAACATGAGTGGCCCCACGGCAAGATCGGCCGGCTATACCACTTCACCGAAGAGCACTATCAGGCGATCATTGCACCGCCTGTTGTCGCGCCGCATAGCCCACGCACCCAGCGTGAGAAGGTTAAACAGCTACTTGCCTCCACGCCAGGGTCGCATGAGGATTGAGTGCATGCCGTACTTCAAGACTCCCTCCCAGGTTGCTGAGGAGCTTGGCCTGAAGGAGCCCACAGTCCGCCGGCTCGCCCGCCAGTACAAGACATTCACAAGAGCTGGTGTTCGCGTGATGTTCGCGCCAGACGACGTGGAGGCCCTAATCGACAAAATCAAGAATCCGCCGAAAGAAGATGGCAAGTATGACGCATTCGGCTTTCGGGTCAAAGGGGATGACCCATTCGCCTGATCCAGCGTCAGGCCGGGAGGACCCGGGCAGCCCCTCATGGGGGAGCTGGACGGCAAGGAGCTGGACCGCAAGCCGTGGATTCACGAGATCCGGCACGCGCACACCACGCACCTGCTAGATGCCAACGTGCCTGTGCATGTCGTGCAAGCCCGGCTGGGGCACGAGGACCCGCAGACCACCCTGCGCGTCTATGCCCGCCTCGCCAAGGCCTCAGACGCTGCGGCCGCCGACGCTCTCGGATAGCCAAGCCTGGGGTGAGCGGACTCCCTGTAGCCTGTCAGGGTGAATAATGCCGAATTGGACTACGCGTTCTTGGCCGAGTACGCCAAAGTCGAAAGCAATAAGCTGACCGTTGTTGGGGCGAGCTACACGTACCTCTTCACGGATGAGCTGCCGGCCGTCCACCTCTTGACGGTTGCCGGGAGAATACGTGTCCCTCAGGACTACGGGCCCGTACCGGTCAGTGTTCAACTCACACCACCTAACGCTGAGTACTCAATCACCGTTGATACTGAACTCCAAGAGGCGGTGGACATGCACCCGTACGACGGCAGGGTGGGGCTTACTGTGGATGGGTCCCCGCGTAGAAGTCCAGTGTTTGTGTGAGTTTCGTGTCCGAGAATGGACACAGGAGGAATTTCACGAATCATGGCACGCAGACACACCCCCGAGCAGGTCATCGCCAAAGTCCGGCAGGGCCAGAAATTGCTCAACGACGGACGCCCGATGGTCGAGGTCATCAAGGAGCTCCAGGTCACCGAGGCGACCTGGTACCGCTGGCTGAACCAGTACGGGTCCGAGAAGAACGCCGAGGCGTCCAAACGGACCAAGGAGCTGGAGAAGGAGAACGCCCGGCTCAAGCGCCTGCTGGCGGAGAAGGAACTGGCCATCGACATCCTCAATGAGGTGGCCAAGGGAAAATTCTGAGCCCCGAACCCCGCCGCCGTGCGCATGGCGGTGGAGAAGTTCGGGGCATCGGTTCATGGGAACGGCCAGCACGTAGTGCAACCCCCGGCTTCCAGACGGCGGCGCAGCCCCGTGTGCTGGCCGTAGACCGCGTCCCCGGTGGCCCAGCGGGCAGGGATCCCGGCATCCAGGGCGCGGTCGATCATGTCCGCTGCCAGTACCGGGTTTCGTGGCGAATTCCCTGGCGCTGGGGATCCCGGCCCGGGCGCATCTTTCCCGGTCATCGGCCCAGGCTTTAGGCAGGTAGAGTTCCCGGTCCAGCAGGGTGCGCCCAGCCGGGGCGGAGTACGTCAGGAACACCCTGATCTGGCAGTTCTGCACGCGCAGGGCGGTGCCCGAATACTGCCGTGCGACCCCGGCTGAGGCGGCGCCCTTCTTGAGGAATCCCGTTTCGTCAATGATCAGGATCCCGTCAGGATCGCCCAGGTGGCGGTTGACGTAGGTGAACAAGTCATCCCGCACAGGGTCAGGATCCCAGTCAGTGGTCGAGAGCAGGCGCTGCATACCATCCGGGGTGCCATGCCCGGCGCGTTCAGACAGGGTCCAGGAGTTCTTGCGTTCCTCATCCGAAAGCAGCCCCCGCACATACCCCACAGCGTTCCGGCGTAGTTCGGACCGGACAAACCGCCGCCCAATCAGATCGCCGATTTCTTCCAGACCTTCGGCCCACTCTTCTACGTCCGCCACACAAATATCATCACTCACCACCAACGATTAACAGGCCGCGAGCGGAAAGTCCGTTTAAACCGCCGATACAGCCAAAGTTAAACGCGACTTTAGTACTACGCGAGTTGGGCGCGGCCCCGAACCTGTGATGACTCCATTGGGCACACGTTTTTGTTGGTAGACTCCGACCCGTGCGAAACGAAGCAGAAGAAAGAGAGCAAGCCGCCGCCCAGTCAACAGGGTGGGAGGACCGTGGGCGCTGGTCGCAGCTCACCCGAATAACGCTGGCCGAGAACATCGCTAAGTTCGGCTGGGATGTTGGCGACCACACCTATGGCAAGCCGGCGATCTTTGAGAGGACCGCGCCACTTCGGATCGGCAAGTTCTGTTCCATCGCCGCAGGGGTGGAGATTGCTCTCGGAAACCACCGGACGGACTCAGTTTCGTCCTACCCGTTCGGCACGTTGGGGAAGTGGTGGCCCTCAGCGACCGGCATTTCAGATCACACTTCCCGCGGGGCGGTTATCATCGGCAACGACGTGTGGATTGGGGCGTCGGCGTTCATATCCTCCGGCGTGACCGTAGGGCACGGCGCAGTGATCGCCGCCCACGCGGTTGTGACTAAGGATGTGCCGCCATATGCTGTGGTCGGTGGCAACCCGGCCAAGGTCATTAAGTACCGTTTCGAGCCGGGCATAGTCGAACAGCTACTTGACGTAGCGTGGTGGGACTGGCCTGACGAGACGATTGACGCAAACCTCCCGCTGATGCTGCGGGGCAGCACCGAGGACTTCATTGCTGCGGCGCGGGCGCTGAACAAGGCCCCCTTGGTCGGCTAATGAACCCGCCGCCCAAAGGGGCCCTTGATCTACTTGCCCAAGTATTCAGCTTCGAGGCGGACCCAAGGCGTGGTTGCCACCAAGGCGAGGTCTGCCCCACAAACACTGGACTTCTACGCGGGGACCCATCCACAGTAAGCCCCATCGTGACCGGGTTTCCTGGCGGGATGGTCCACACGTCCGCGTCACCGACGCCGCCGGTGAAGTAGTACTGGTTGGTGCGCAGCAGCCCGTGCGCCATGTCGATCGTGTGGGTCGTCCCGGGGGCGAGTGCCGCCATCACGACGTAGGTCTTCCCGTCCGGGCCCGAGATTGTGTAGCCGTTGGGGGAGGTGCCTGTCACGATGATGACCGGTGTGGCTTGGCTGTTCCCGTAGTGGAAGACCTTTACGGACTGACCTTGGTCCGGATTCGGGACGAACACCCCGCAGTCAGGGCGGGCCCGTCCCACTCCAGCCGCTCAACAAGCACCGTCCGGCCGGCTCAGCGGAAAGTAAAACGTGGCCTGCCAAATTGAACAGAATCGACGAGGCATGGCACGTCTGCTTAATCTTTAGCAGGGCCCGCGGTCCTAAACAATAGGTGACTCGGCGGCACCTATGCTCGCAGGGCTCCGAGTCCCTTCATTTTTAGGTCACCACCATGAGACGGTTCCTTGCCATCATTGCTGGAGCGGCGCGTAGGTGGGCGTTTCCTTGCGCCACACCCTGCCCCGACACTGGCAATGTCAGTCTGAATGGATTACAGGTAGCTCGACTATTCTTGAACTTTCGCCATTCGAGGCCCGCGATTACCCCGTTTTTGGGCTTCCCTAACGGTAGGACGGGCGTAGGGGATCGTCAGCCAACCGCACGTCCGTGATGTCCACGTTTTGCCACATGGTCCGGCTGTCTTCCATGACTACCTTCCTCTCGGCAAGCTCCCAAGCCATTGCCGGGAAACTCGACCAATACGGGACCAGCATGTAGTTTGAGGAGGCGAGGAGGTAGAGATCCACGACCCCGGACACCACGCCCTGAGATGAGTTATATGTTCCCTTGCCGTCCTGCCCGATGCTGTTTGGAAAAGCCTTGTGAATTTGAGCTTGCACTTCCGGTACATCACAGGAGATGAAGAACTTGATGTCATTGTGGGCTTCTCGGAGTTCGGTCATTCGATTTAGATACCATTGAACGGGCGACGCGTCCAATGTCTTCGCATGGGACTTCTCGTGCGCACGGACCATCACGCCTACGTAGGGTTGGTCCTTCAGGTGTTGCCTATGCAAGGCGGTGACGCGCTCCTGGACACTTGCTGTCGGGACGAGCTCCCGGAACCGCTCCGCCCAGAGCGGAGCGCCAGCCGGGAGCGTGAGAGCGTTACCCCCCGTAGATGCCACACAGTGGACGCCGGGTCGAGGTCCTCGGCCCGGGAAACGAACGGAGCAGCTTCTGCGAGTTTGATTGACTCGCTCCATGGCAGCTCTGTGTGATCGAATTCCCAGAGGTCAGTCAGTGCAGGCCGAAACGAATCAGTTTGCGGCCATGCATACGCGAAATCTCTCCCCTTCGCCTCCGCCAGGCTCAGGGCGCTAAGTGTGAATCGCATCCTGTTCCCCAGACCGGCGTGGCTCAAATTCGACGCGACCAGAGAAAATCGGCATGTTTGATCCATACCTACATATTAACAGGACGTCTGGCCTCGAGATGACGGACGTTTGATCTGCGGCGACAGCGCCTGATTTTGAGACTGGACGTCGACACGCAACAGCAGCACCCGCCTCGTCAGCCAGTTGAGGACGTAACCATAAAGCGTGTCCGGGACAGGTACGTCGCCCGCACAGTCCCGGTCGATGGAAATCGACCGCGTCCTGATCAACAACTAGTTGCTGGAGAGCCTGGTTAATGACTGCAACGTCCGCCACTTCTCGACGTCTTGCACCAGAGTGGCCGCCCTGGCGTCGAACGAGTGTTTCTCCGTCACTTCTTGAGCCTGGCGGGCACGTTCCTCAGCGGTACCAAACGCTGAAAGCCCCTCCGGGCTGCACAGCCAGGCAAGCTCACTGACCGATTCGTAAACCTGGACCATACTCCCGAACACCTCACCGAGTCCGGTCACCGGGTCGCTGACGACCGGTGTCCCGCAGGCAACCGCATCGAATATTCGGTTCTGAATGAATCCCATTTCCGCCATGTCTGACCAGTGATCAGCTAGGACACGCCTAGAAGTCCGATAAAAACTTCCTAGGTCGTGGTTTCTGATGTTCGCAGCCTCATGCATGCGGGATTCCACTACGTCTTCCCATCCGTGTCCAACTACTCGCAGGTCAATGCCTGATTCGAGCGCATCTTGGACGACTTGCCGGCTTCTGTTCGGGGTGTTTCCCCCGACGAAAGTCGTTGGTCGCCAACGATCTTCCAGGGATTCCAGTGGCAGATGAAACCGTGTAGTGTCCGTCGCTTGAAGCAACGGCTTCACCTGCCGGCCGCTAAGCGCGGACATCTTCGCTGCCCAGAAACTCGATGAGGCGTACACAAGATCGAATGCGAGCAACTCGTCAATGGCAACGTCTTCCGGGTGGCTGATGACCCACAGGACGTTCACCGACCCCGGAATTGGGTTGATCCTGTCGAGACCACGCACCACCAGATTCACGTCATCGAATACTTGTTGTCTGTCGGCGTTGTGTCCGTGCCGGTACCCGACGACTTCGCGATCAAGTCGACGCAAAGACTCCGCTAAGGACGCAACGTAATATGTGTCTCCCCATCGATCGCCATCGTGACCGCCAGTCGAAGCGTATCGAATGCCCCATCGCTGATCGAGTGTGTCGGGTGAGCGAATGACGATTGGCCTAGGAATGGGAATTAGATTATTGTCACCGCCCAAATGCGCGACTTGGAAACCCGCATGAGCGTACTTGTCGGTCTCGGGCGCCGGAAGTCGCCCATTCCATTTCGTCATGAAGGTGCGACGGTTCGAATCGATGTTCCGCCCGCGTCCGGGTGTTTTGCCCTCAAAATGCATAACGCGGGAGCTGGGTTCCACCGCGAAATGTCCACCAAACTTCTTTCCGGCCCTAAGACACAGGTCGATATCTTCCATTCCATTGACAAAACAAGGATCGAAGCCTTTCATCCGGGAAAAGTCGCTACTTCTCCAAAGCATGCAGGCCCCCGTGATGGCTGAGAACTTTTCTTGAGAGGTGTTCCTGGCATCCTCCGGCGGATGACTGGAAAGAAAATGCCCTGGCAGGGTATTTTCAGCCAGAAATACTGTGCCGGCGGTTTGGATGGAGTCGTCGGGATACTGAAGGAGCGGTTGAGCGGCCACCACACCGGGATCTTTCAAACGATCAATCAGCGGCTGCAACCAGCCTTCGCGCACAACAGTGTCGTTGTTGAGGAAGCATGTGAACTCGCCGGTTCCCAAGAAAGCGCCGTAGTTGGAGCCAATGCTGAAATTCAAGTTCTCGGGCATTCGTACGTAGCGTACGCGCGGATTCCCGTGGAACAGTTGCGCGAGCGGCGCGCTGTAGTAGTACGCCGACCCGTTATCAACCACGATAACCTCAACGTCGACGTCCCCGGATCGTTCGAGAACGCTCTTCACCGCGCGGGCGGTCATCTTCCAGTCCTGATAGACCGGCATGGAGATGGTCACCCTGTCCTTAACGGAATCTCGGCTTTCCATGGCCGCCCAATCAACCAGGTTCTTGCCCAGTACCATCCAACGCCATTGGTCGGACTCGGTTGTAGGGATAGGCTTCTCTTTAGCACCGTCGTGGAGATATCGGCACCCGATGAAGGGCAGGTAGCGAGGCTCGAAAATTTTGGCTACACGTATGGCGAAATCGTAGTCGGCCAAGTGTTTCAGGCTCTCATCGAAACCGCCTGCTCGGAGGGCCACCTCGCGCTCCACGATGAATACGTTGAGGTCGATGTGGTTGACAATCATCAGATCTTCAAGCCCACCTTTATGCGCCCAATACCGAGTCTTTTCGCCGCTGCATATCTCCGCTCCCGCGTAGACAGCGGGCGACCCGGAACTGACCGCCCCCTTTAGGGACAGCTCAAGGTAGTCGAATGACCAACGATTGGGTGTATCCAAGAACGAGAGCCACTGGCCTCTGGCCTTGTCTATCCCCGAATTTCTCGCAGCCCAATCATCGAGGTCGCCCGCATCTACCAGTTTGATGCGAGTATCGGCTTCAGCCAGGCCACGTATAACTTCCGGGGTGGACTCCGTTCCATTTCTTTCCAAGACAATCAGCTCCCAATCATGGAGTGACTGACTTTGAACAGAGCGAATCGTTTGCTCAATGTCGTCCGACAGGTTCCGGACGGCCAAAATGATGCTAACCAGTGGTGTCCCGGCAGCCAGTTGGAGGTCCACGCCTCTGAGGCTCCGACGCCACACATCCTCGGCGGCACTATCCCACTCATTTCGTTCCCGAGGACGGGACTTGAACTTCTGAACCTTGATAGTGTCCACCACGCTCTTCCATGATTCACGGACGTCCCCCCATACCCAGGTTCCGTAAGGTGACTCCAGTTCGCTATCGTCAGATGCATGCTCTAGCAGCCACCCCAAAGTCCCTCCTGGGTGACCGGCCACATCGCCCGACGTGATGACTTGGGTCCTAGCATTGATAAGAGACGGGTTGAGCAAAGGCCCGATGGCCGGTTGGGATTCAAGCGGTCCCCGGAAAGCTGACAACACGGGCTTCAGCTTGCCCTGCTTCCACAATTGACGGAGTTCATCGGGCCAGGACCGGGAGTCCATAAGGGGTGAGGTGACATTTCCTTGGACATGCCGATTTCGAGAAAGTCCCGGCCGGCCGCCTGTTCAGAGACAAAGTATCGATCGCTCTGTGCTGAATACCAGTATCGACTGAACAAGCCACTCGCTAGGAGCAGGTCAAGGTCTGACAGGTGGTCGAAGCTGACAGAACTTAAGGAGGTCACGGATACCTTTCGTGGACAGACGGGGTGGTCTGGTGGTAAGCGTACCGGAATTGGAGCCCTCGAGAGGTTGACGAGATTCGGATCTGATCGAGATGTTTGCACCATAAATTATTGTTGCCGGGCAGTTATACAACTTGAGCTTGGCGCCGGAACAGTGTGCTGCGGCGATGATTTCGAACTTGGAACCGATGGTCGACTTTTGGCGCGATGAAGTAGTATATGAAGTCGCCAAGGTCTCCCAATCGAATGTTTAGAAGCGGCAGCTGGTGTCGTAGGAACCTTCCACGACTTCGCCCGAGTGCCACCGTCACACCTTCCAGCCAGACTCGTTGGCTTAGGTTATTCCGGGCCTCGCTGCACTCGTAATCGCTATATGCACTCGTGCGCGGAGCTTTAGAGTTCCCTTTCGAAAAGAAACCGCATCTGTAAGGAGTCCGCACACGTTCCTGAGACATGGCATTTTTAGTCGCTCAGACCCGGGGATGCAAGTTCCCAGCCCGAGCTCGGGCCGCGGCGAGGTCCACAATGCTTACCGGACGCCTTGAGGTGCACGCGAGGCCTAAGCCAGCCTCGAGTTAGGGCCGACCCCTAAGGGGATCATCCATCCGCCGATCTGTCCTCAGTCGAAGCGTCAACACCCGATGTCCCACTAGGTCAGATGCCGAGGCTTCCCCGGCAGACCGACCTTGAGTCATCGACGGCCGTCAAACCCGGGCCGTCCGGTGGTCTTACATCTTGTGAGTAGTTGATAGGGCGCCAATCGAGGGCGTTTTTATCGCTCAAGCGTGACGGAGAAGACAGTTCGGCGACGCCTTGCAAGAGATTAGCTGCAGCCGCGGGCGAATCTCACGATACAGAAAAAGGCGTAGGCATTGTGACGAACGCGGACGTCGGGGGCTGCTGCTGCGTCGGCTAAGCTGTTAGCTGGTTTGCCGTAGGACGCCCAGAGGGCTCGGGGAGAGTGGATGGGTATGGGTCGAATTTTGGACATCGAAAAAAACAGGGTGAACATCTCGTTACCAAGCTTGGAACGCATCAGGCAAGTTAGCCTGTCGCTGAAGAGCGTAACGGGCGTGGAGGAGAAGTCCGTCGCCATCGTTGTCAAGGCTTGGAACGCGGAAGGCATCAGCGTCACGGATTCTTGCAAAGGTGCCTATTTTTCCACTGCGCTCGGGGAAATGTTTGCTTACTATCCAGAAACTGGCCGCGACACGTACAGCTCACCCGTGACCTTGGAATTTGCAGAGGCGCCGACAGAGGTGTCGTTCGAATTACTGACTTGGCCGGGGCGCGAGCCAGTGGGGAATGACATGTTCGGCGGCAGCACCCTGTTCGTAGAATCTTACGACGCTGCATCTAAGGGCACCGTGACGCGCAGCAGAATTTTTAATAGTGGGGGACACAAGTTCAGATGATCAAAGAGACTATCGACGTGTCGGTCGTGATCGGATTCAGCAATTGGGGTCTAACGCGACTGGAGCTTGCAGTTCGTTCTATCCAGGCATCTTTTGGTGCCTTACGCGGAGAAGTCATCGTGTCCGACTACGGCTCCGACGGTTATGAAGACACACGCGAGCTTATGGAGTCCTTGGGCGCCCGCTACGTCTACACGACGACCGACGGGACATGGTCTCGTTCACGAGCTCTCAACGCAGGCTTTGCTGTCTCCTCGGGCGCGGTGCTCGTTTCAACCGATGCGGACATGGTTTTCAGCCCGAAATCAATGGAAACCATCGGATCTTGGATCCTAGGTGACCCCTCCCTGTGCCTGTTGCTTCAATGTCGAGATCTGCCCGAGCAATGGACGGATGCCGAGATAGATCGTCTCGGTTACCAGTGGGACGATTTCGAATGCGTTTCTAGGCTGCGACCCCGGTGGGGCATGGGAGGCATGATGGCCGTGCCTCGCGAA
This sequence comes from Arthrobacter sp. H16F315, assembly GCF_024124825.1. Lineage (GTDB taxonomy): Bacteria > Actinomycetota > Actinomycetes > Actinomycetales > Micrococcaceae > Arthrobacter. The sequence continues at coordinate 2,214,278 of NZ_JAMXSS010000002.1, forward strand.
GTGTTCATGCGCATCCGCGGTTTAGACGAACGTATGCATACCTATGGTGGAGAGGACATCGACTTCGCAACGCGGGCGAAACGTGCTGGACAGCGACTCTTATGGGTAGACGATGAGCGTGTCCGCATGTACCACATGTGGCATGCACCGACTCGGGAGACTCACTCAAAGTCCACGCCTGCTACGAACGCTATAGCATTCAACAAGAACATTGTCTACACCGACAAAACATTTGTCCGGAATACTCCTGTCTGGGTGCACCGACCCTCGGATGCTGGGCCCCTAGTGACAGTCGCTATTTCGACTTTCAACCGGGCGAACTTCTTGGCCGAGAGTATCAGTTCAGTACTCTGCCAGACGTTGCAAGATTTTGAGATCGTTGTGGTCGACGATGGCTCAACAGATAACACCAGGCAAATTGTTGAGAGTTTCGATGATCATCGTATTAGATACTTCTTCCAAGAGAATTCCGGCATAGCCGCAGCGCGCAACCGCGCTGCGGACGAAGCACGCGGGTATTACACTGCGGTCCATGACGATGATGACCTCATGACTCCGTGGCGCCTCGAGAAGCACTTTGAACACATTGCCGCGGGTACGCACGGATCCTTCGGGTCTTTCGTGAATTTTGACGATTCAACCGGTGAGATGAAGCTCTTTGCCTCAAAAATTCTCAACGACGGGACCATAATGGACACGGGTGGCGCGCCTGGTCACGGTACCTGGCTTGTCGAAACCGACATACTTCGCAGACTGAGGTACGACGAGTCTTTGTCCAGCGGCGTGGATAACAACCTGGCGCTTCGGATGGTCCGCTCGGGCGTGGCTATGAAGCACTCAGGCGAAATTATGATGCTGCGTCGGGTTCACGACGGCCAGATCACGGTGAGCGATGAATCGGTTCAGAAAACCTCCGCTCGTCAGACCCGGCAACTGTTCTCATATGTCACTACAAAGTGGGGTGCGGACAAGTTGGCCGCCGAGCGGGGACCCAAGGACTACGTCCCAGTCACGCACGGGAAAAACTTGGAAGAGTTGGTACCCTTCCTGCCTGATTCGCTAGTGAAGAGAATCGCAGTATTTCGAGGGTCTTTGGACTGCCTGCAAGATTCGACTCAGCAGCATCTGCTTGAACGTAGCTCGCACTTTGTCGTGGAACGCGATGATCGCGAGAAGCTTGTGCGCTATTCAGGCGCCATAGTTGGTGCCTCGATGAGAGAGCTGGCTCTGCTTCGTGGTGCAGGGGCGGCAGTTGACGTCTCGGGCAAACTTATTGGGTCTGCCGCTGCGGTGGAAGAGCTTGTTTCCACCGATCCTGCGGCGATTATGGAAGCCGCGATTCGTCGAGCCTTCCACGATTTTGTCGAGCAAGAAGGCGACGGGGACTACTCTTCGTTCGGCCTAGTCAGGAGAGTCGCACCTGTCCCGAAGGTCTCTGACCTCGGTTGGACTCGCAGTTTCGCTTGCGGGGACCTGGAAGAGTCGGTCTTGTTTTTGCGTTTCACTAACACCACGGAGGCCTTCAGGGCGCAGATGGAAAGTGGCTGGACAGAGATGGAACTGCTGGGTGACACCATGGAACCTGATTCCCTTCTGAATGCGCTCAACATTTCGCGCCAACTTCAGGGAGCGTCTTAGTGATAATCAAATGGAACGGTGAGTACGTTGGACACACGGGGTTCAATGTGGCGGCCGACGACTACGACGGCGAACCACGGTTTAGTTCGTTTTGGTTCGATGCTGGTCCTAAGACTCGACACCCAGATCGGGAGGCAGTCGCTGCCTTCTTAGTATTCAACTCGGCTATGGGTGGACTGGTGCATATGCCACACAAGTTTTCGCCTGCTGTGGACTCTGCCATGCGGGCGCTATTGATCCCTGTGCCCGTCGTCTTTTCTCCAGTGGAGTACTATCCGAAAGCACTGCCCAGCGGATCGCGCCCACTAGACCTGTCGTGGTCGGGCATTGACGCAGCCCCCAGTGCCGACATTTCTGGAGCTGACACGACGTACCTTCGACTTGAACGATCCGATGAAGCCGCAGGTTCTCTACGGACACTTCGTGGATTGACTGTGTCGTCGAACGCCTGGCTGCACTCCGATGGCCGAGAAGATTGTGTTTCCAGCATTCGGCCGTATCTGGCAGCTGCAGTTCTGTTTGCGGAGGATCTTGATGCCGATTCGATCAGGGTCCCCGGCGAATTTGATCAAGACAGCCGTGAGTGGAAAGACTTGGTATATCTTCTGGGCACGGCACGCTTGGGTCTGGAAGTTGCCCGATTTTAGAGCCCTAGCGAGGTCGAAAACGTGCCGACAAGGCCATAACACGCGACGAAACACAACTTAGCCGACGATAACTCGGGATTGGGCGGCTTGCGGAACAATTTGTACCCCCAACGGGCCATGAGTCCACGACAAGGAAGAGATTCACTATGGGGAAGCGGCTTACCGTTATTGGCACCGGATATCTCGGTGCGACTCATGCGGCCGCTATGGCCGAACTGGGTTTCGAAGTTCTGGGCGTTGACGTCGATCCCAAGAAGATCGACTCGCTGAGTCGGGGCGAATTGCCGTTCCATGAACCTGGTTTGCCGGAGCTCTTGCTCAAGCACATAGATTCCGGAAGGTTGCGCTTCACGACATCGATTGAGGAGGCCGGCGCCTTCGGCGACGTCCACTTCGTCGCGGTCGGGACACCGCAACGCGCCGGCGAGGATGCGGCGGACATGACATACGTCGATGGTGCGATTTCGTCACTGGCGGGGGCCATAACCCGGGACGCTCTGATAGTTGGCAAATCCACCGTTCCGGTGGGCTCAGCCCGTAGACTCAAATCCGTCATCGCCGAGGCGAAGCGTGAAGATGTCAAGATTGATTTTGCGTGGAATCCGGAGTTTTTGCGCGAAGGATTTGCTGTTCAAGATACCTTGCGGCCGGACCGTCTTGTGGTCGGCACCGACTCGTCCAGGGCTCATGCGGTGCTCCGGGAAGTCTATGCCGACGCGCTCGCTCGGGAGACCCCCTACATAGCAACGGATTTTGAGACCGCTGAACTGGTCAAGGTGGCGGCCAACGCCTTTCTCGCCACGAAAATTTCCTTTATCAACGCATTCGCAGAAGTGACGGAAGCTGTCGGTGGCGACATCCGGACTTTGGCGGATGCCATCGGTCTCGACAATCGGATCGGACGGCGGTTCCTGAACTCCGGCGTAGGTTTCGGAGGCGGCTGCCTGCCGAAGGATATCCGGGCCCTACAAGCAAGGGTGAGCGAGCTGGGCCTTGACCGAACCATGCGTTTCCTGGGCGAAATCGATGAGATCAATCTCCGGAGGCGAGACCGCGTGGTCTATCTTGCTGAGGAACTTCTGGACGGTCTCGAAGGTAAGCGCGTGGCTGTGTTGGGAACTGCCTTCAAACCGAACAGCGACGATGTCCGGGATTCACCTGCGCTGGACGTGGCGGCTCGGTTGTTCAACGGAGGAGCCGAGGTGAGCGTCTACGACCCTAAAGCGAACGATAATTCGGCCAAGCGGTTCCCCCGCTTGAACTATTGCTCGACACTTTCGGCGGCTGTGTCAGGGGCGGATGTTGTCCTGGTGCTGACGGAATGGCGGGAATTCTGCGACATGCGCCCTCAGGAGATTCAAGCCCTGGTAAACACCCAACAAATTGTTGATGGACGAAACGTCCTCGACAAAAATGAGTGGGAGGGCGCCGGTTGGACTTTCAGGGCGCTCGGACTCCGACCTTCAGCCGTTCCTGCGCGGGATCTGCTGAGCGTCAACTAACGTAGGGACAAATCGGATGGCATTAAATGCGGGCCTGGGCGGTATTGGCGGTGTGCTGTTCGACATCGACGACACCTTGGTGGACCTCGAGTTCTCCATGACGGCGGCCCTGCGCGACGTCAGCGAACACCTCCTGCCCGGTCTGGACCAGGCCGGGTGGGAGAAGTTCGGGCGGATCTTTACCCGCGAGACCAACCACTTCTATGACCGCTACCTCGCCGGGGAGTTGACCTTCAACGAGCAGCGCCTGCTCCGCGGCCGGGCCGCCCTGGGGCATTTCGGGGTGGAGCTGGATGAGGGGGAGCAGGCCCACCACTGGGTCAGTTCCTACGCCAGCCGGCAGCACAGCTACATCCGCGCCTTCGACGACGTCACCCCGATCCTGGACGCGCTCGATGCCGCCGGCATCCCGTACGGCGCCGTGAGCAACAACGTCCACGACTACCAGCGGGTCAAGCTGGACGCCGCCGGCCTGGCCCGCATCAGCGTGCTGGTGGGAACGGACACGGTGGGTGTCGCGAAGCCCGATCCGGCCATCTACCTGGAGGGCGTCCGCCGCCTTGGAACTGGCGCCGCAGAAACGCTCTACGTGGGGGACAACCGGCTCCTCGATGCTGACGGCTCGACGGCAGCCGGTCTCCTGGGAGTCTGGCTGAACCGCGGTAGGGAGCCCGCCCCGGGTTTTGCCGGCCGCGAGATCGGTTCCCTGCTTGAGCTGCTGGTCTGACTGCAGGGCGGACGTCCAGGCATGAGCCGGCTCGATTTGTACAGACGGAAACTCTCATGTAAAGTTATTTCTCGTGCTGAGGCGCTGGGAGCGCGGGTTTAGACCCACGGATCCGGCCCGAAAGTTCCATTGGGATATGGTGTAATTGGCAACACTACGGTTTCTGGTACCGTCATTCTAGGTTCGAGTCCTGGTATCCCAGCTCTGAAAACTCCTCGGAAATCCGCGGATTATCAGGGGTTTTGAACCGGTTCGGCCGGTTTGAAACACTTGCTGAGTGTATGAAATAATTGCTTAGCGCGGACGGCAGCAATGCCGTTCTGGTGAGTACGCGGCCCCATCGTATAGCGGCCTAGTACGCTGCCCTCTCACGGCGGTAACGCGGGTTCGAATCCCGCTGGGGTCACAGATAGAACGGTCCCGGGCAACAGCCCGGGGCCGTTTTTCGTTGTCAGGTGGGCGGCGGGCCGGGCCGTGGCTTACGTATTCATTGGGCGTAGCGAGGCATCCCGAGTCTGCGCCGGATTCGTGCTCGATTCTCCCCGGGAAGTTTCGTGCCCCTAGACTAAACCAAATGAAGGTTTTGGTTACCGGCGGAGCCGGTTACATTGGGTCGCACACCACGCTTTCGCTGCTGGAGCGTGACCACGACGTGGTGGTTGTGGACAATCTGTGCAATTCCAGCGCAGAGTCACTGCGACGGGTCCAAGAGATCTCGGGAAGGACCGTCGAGTTCCGGCAGGTTGACTTGCTGGACGTCGAAGCGTTGAACGAGGTGCTCGCAGAGTTCCAATTCGACGCTGTTATTCATTTTGCTGGGCTGAAGGCTGTGGGCGAGTCCGTAGAGAACCCCCTCGCGTACTACCAGAACAATGTCGTAGGAACGCTGAATCTTCTCCACGCAATGGATCGCGCCGGCGTCCGGACCTTGGTATTCAGCTCGTCGGCCACAGTCTATGGAGCTTCGGAGCAAGTCCCCTTGCACGAAGACGAGCCGCTGAACGCCACCAATCCGTATGGCCGCACGAAAGAACAGATTGAAGACATACTCACCGATCTGGGTGCCGCCGACCCGCGCTGGCGGGTTGCCTTGCTCCGTTACTTTAATCCGGCTGGCGCCCACGCATCCGGCCGCATCGGCGAAGACCCGCGGGGCGTGCCGAACAATCTCCTGCCGTTCGTCGCCCAAGTCGCCGTCGATCGCCGAGAGAAGGTCACAGTCTTCGGCGCTGACTACGCGACGCCAGACGGCACCGGAATCCGCGACTACATCCACGTCGTGGATCTTGCCATGGGCCACATTGCTGCGCTGGGATTTCTGACCAGCCGTAACGGTGTCTTCCGCTGGAACCTCGGTACTGGCCGTGGATCCTCGGTGCTGGAGGTTATAGAAGCGTTCAGCGAAGCGGCTGGAAAGAAGATCAAGTACGAATTCGCTGACCGGCGCCCGGGCGATGTGGCCATCAGTTACGCAGACCCGGCTGCGGCCCAGGATGAGCTCGACTGGTTGGCAGAGAGAACCTTGGCTCAGATGTGTGAGGATCACTGGCGCTGGCAGCGAAGTAACCCTCTCGGATACTCCGACGTCGGGTAGCCGGACTGGCATGATTAAACCGTGAGCTCCGACAATACCTCCGGCCCGGCCATTGAACTGCTGGAAGCCGTCCGTCGCGGCCTGGCCGCGACGGAGCTGCCGCTGGCCCTGCCCGGCGCCGATGACGCCCGGCGCGACATCCGCAACGCCCTCGCCCAGCTCGAGGACTACATCCTGCCGCGCTACCGCAGCCTGGACGCGCCGCTCCTCGCCGTCGTCGGCGGGTCTACCGGTGCCGGGAAATCGACACTCGTCAACGGGCTCGTGGGCCATGCCGTCACCCGCGCCGGCGCCATCCGGCCCACCACCCGCCAGCCCATCCTGCTGCACCACCCCGCGGACGGGCGCTGGTTCGAGGACCAGCGGGTGCTGCCGAGCCTGAGCCGGATCCGCGGCACGCTCAACCCTGCGCCGCTGCCCGCCAGTCAGGCCGGTCCCACCCCGGACGCCGCAACGGTCAGCTCCCTCGTCCTGCTCGCCGACACGGCGGTGCCGCAGGGAATCGCGCTGCTGGACGCGCCCGACGTCGACTCGATTTCCGCTGACAACCGCAAGCTGGCCGGCCAGTTGCTGGCGGCCGCCGACCTGTGGGTCTTTGTCACCACCGCCAACCGCTATGCCGACGCCGTCCCGTGGCGCCTGCTGCTGGACGCGGCCTCGCGGGACATTATGGTGGCCGTGGTCCTGGACCGGGTCCCGGCCGCCGCCGAAGCCGAGGTCAGCGCGGACCTGCAGTCCATGCTCAGCCGGGAAGGCCTCGGCGGGGCCCGCCTCTTCGTTGTACCCGAAGCGGAACTGGACGGGATGGGGATGCTTCCGGCCGCCGCCGTCGAGCCATTGCGGCGCTGGCTGCAGGAAATCGCCGCGGACGCCGCCGGGCGCGCCGGCATCGCCCGGCGGACCCTCAACGGGACTGTCAAGGCCCTGGCGGACCGCGTCGAGGCGGCGGCGCAGGCAGCCGAAGATCAGGAACATGCCGCTGACGTCCTGGCAGGTGACGCCCGTGACGCCTACCGGGACGCCGCGGCCAAGGTCCTGGAGGCCACCCGTGACGGCGCCCTGCTGCGCGGCGAGGTCCTGGCCCGCTGGCAGGACTTTGTCGGCACCGGCGAGTTTTTCCGGGCGATGGAGCAGAACATTGGCCGGTTCCGTGACCGGGCCGCCGCGTTCTTCCGGGGCGAACCGGCACCGGCAGTTCGAGTGGAGACGGCGATCGAGACCGGCTTACAGGCCGTTATTATCGATGAGGCCGCCAACGCCGGCGATGACGCGGACGGGCGCTGGCGCTCCGATCCTGCCGGCCGCCAGCTGCTGGGCAGCGATGACCTCTCCGGCACCTCGGACGGCTTCGCCGAAATGGCTGCTGCCGAAATCCGGGCCTGGCAGGGGAGCCTTATGGAACTGATCCGGACCGAGGGCCAAGGCAAACGCACGCAGGCCCGCTGGTTGTCCTTTGGCATCAACGGGCTCGGCGCCGCCCTCATGATTGTGGTGTTCTCCATGACTGCAGGGCTGACCGGGCTGGAGGTCGGCGTCGCAGGCGGTACTGCCATAGCCGGGCAGCGGCTGCTCGAAGCGGTGTTTGGCGAAGACGCCGTCCGCCGGCTGGCCAAGACGGCCCGGGAGGACCTCCACGCACGCTGCCAGGTCTTGCTCCGGGACGAACAGCAGCGATTCCTGGACCGGCTTGACCTCTCCGGCGGAATCGATCCCGCGGTGCTCGCCGGCCAGGCCGCGGCGCTCCGCCGGCTGGCGGCCTCCGCATGAGCCGCCACGGCGCGGCCGCCGAGGCCACCCGGCTGGACCGCAGGCTTATGGCATTGAACGAAGCGCGCGAACTGGCAGCCGGGGCGCTCCCCGAGGATGTCCTGGACAGTGTGCTGCAGGTGCTGGAGCGGGCGAGCTCCCGGCGCTCCCTTTCTGCGGAGCACACAGTGGTCGGATTCTTCGGAGCGACGGGCAGCGGTAAGTCCTCCCTTTTCAACGCTGTCAGCGGGGAGGAAATTGCGACGGCAGCCGCCCGGCGGCCTACGACCTCCGAACCGCTCGCCGGCATCTGGGGAGCCGAGGGCAGCGAAGAGCTCTTGGACTGGCTGGAGGTCCGGAATCGGCACCACGCCAGCCCGGTCCCCGGTTTCGCCGACGAGGGCACGGGCCTGATCCTGCTGGACCTTCCGGACTTCGACTCCACCCGCGCTGCCAACCGTCAGATCGTGGAGCGGATGGTGGGACTCGTCGACGTCCTCGTTTGGGTGCTCGATCCGCAAAAGTACGCGGACGCCGCGGTGCATAACGACTTCCTCAGCCCCTTGGCCTCCCACGGCGCCGTCACCCTCGTGGTGCTCAACCAGATCGACCGGCTCCCGGACCGGGACATTTCCCCGGTGCTGGAATCACTCAAAGGCATCCTGGCGCGGGACGGGCTGGCGAAGGTGCAGGTCCTTGGCGCCTCCGCCGTCGTGGGCACCGGTGTGGACGCAGTCCGGGCCGCCATTCGGCAGGTGGCCACGCAGCGGCAGGCCCAGTCGCAGCGCCTCGCCGCGGACGTTACCCGGGCCGCAGCGGTGCTTGCCGAAGCATCCGGGCAAGGCGGGGCGGCCGGGGTCAAGGCTGCGTCGACGTCCCGGCTGGCGGCGGAACTGGCAGTTGCCGCTAACGTCTTGGTCGTCGTGGACGCCGTCATCCGGTCCTACCGGCTGGAGTCAACCCGCCGCACGGGCTGGCCCGTCACCCGCTGGCTGGTCAGGTTCCGGCCCGATCCGCTCAGGCGGCTGAACCTGCGCCGGGAGGGCGCCAGGCAGGACGTGAACCGCACCTCGCTGCCGCCGGCGGGCGCACCGGAGCGGGCCCGCACTGATGCCGCGGTCCGCGAATTTGCCGATGCAGCATCCGACGGCGCCCCCGGCCCCTGGCGGGCCGTCATCCGCGGCGCTGCCCGTGAGGGCCGGGACCGGCTTCCGGACGCGCTGGACCAGGCCATCGCGGGCACCGAGCTGAAGGCCGGACGCAAGGCCTGGTGGTGGGTGCCGTTTAACATCCTGCAGTGGCTGGCCTTGCTGACGGCGCTCGGCGGTTTCGCCTGGCTCGGCGTGCTCGCTGCGCTGGGCTACTTGCAGCTTCCCGTGCCGGAGGTTCCGCTGGTGCAGGGCTGGCCGGTGCCGACAGTGATGATCGCCGGCGGGGCGCTGCTCGGGATTGTTTTTGCCATCCTGGCGAAGTTCATCGCCGGCGCTGCCGCACGGGCGCGGGGCTCAGCGGCGCGGAAACGACTCGAAGCTGCCGTCGCTGCCGTGGCGGCGGATCTGGTTGTTGAGCCCGTGGAACTTGAGGTTAGCCGGCTCGCATCCTTCAATACCGCGCTGAAAGCTGCCGGCACCTCTTAGCCCCGGATGCCAGTTCGTCCGGGGCGCATCCCGTTCAGTGGCTGAGATCCTTCGCCATGCCTGCCTGCTGCCCTGCCAGCGATGCGGCAGCAACTTGCCTCCCAAGGGTTTTCCCAAGGCCCTCCCGATAGCTTCCAAGGAACAACCGGTGGTTCTTTAACGAGAGCGGGGGCCTTTCCGTGATGGATCCAGCAGTAGAAGTAGGGCGTCGCAGCTTTCTGTCACTGGCCGTGAGCTTGGGGGCAGGCGCGGCACTCTACGCAGGAAACAACACCGCCGTCGCGAGCCTTCCGGCTGGCTCCTGGACGCAATCAACGGCACCGAAGTGCCGCTGTCCACAATCGGGACTGAGCCTTCCGCGGTCTTGCGCAGATACGCCAATGTCTTCAAGAGTAGCCCCAATCCGAGCGCCGTCTTCTTCCGGAACCGTGCCGGAGTCCTGAAGATCGCCGCCGCCTGCCGCGGGCTTGCAGGTCAGGTTCAAGTCGTCGATGCAGCCACGGGACAGCTGGAACTTTCGGCCACTCCCTTCCCAGGAGTGGGAGGCGGTGCTGGCCGGGTCGCCTACGAGCCATTGGCCGACGCGTTTCTTGCTTTTGGTGCTACGGCGACGGTCAAGAGCGTGAGCCTCTCAGGACGCGTGACTGATTCTTATAGCGCCGCGCCGGGTACAACCAATGTTGCTTTTGCCCGGGCAGTAGATTCAAAAGGCAGGATTTGGAGCGGAAACTACCCGACGGGCAACGCTACCCGCTTCGATCCAAGCACGGGCGGTACCATCCATACGCCGCGAGTGCATGCCGGCGCGCAATACGTCCGAAGCTTAGCTATCGACGCCAACGACAATGTTTATGCGGGGACGGGCGCGCTGAATCCTCGTATCGTGACCTGGCACACGGACCGTCCTGCCGAATTGCGGGAAATCTCGCTGCCCGGTGCGGCGGCGGAAGGTTTCGTCCTAAACGTTGCAGCCCACTCCGGAATGCTGTTCGTGTATTATCAAGGCGCTCTCGGCAAGGAATTGTTCCGGGTGTACGACCTGGCAACCGCGGCATGGAAGTCGCCACCGTGGACCTGGATTCCCGTGCTGCGCACCTCAGCGGCATTGCCTGCCGGTGGTCACGTCTATGCAGTGCGGTCCACAGCTGGCACCCACGAACTTATGAAAATTGACGCCAGCACCACGGCGGCCGAGAGCGTATGCACGGTTCCCGGCGCGCCAAGCGCTCTGGGTGTCGAAAGTTCGAACGGATTCACAATCGTTAACATCCTCTGTTCCTCGGGCCAGCAGCACCATTACGTCAAGGTCTCAGTCTCAGGGAAAAATGTAATCCAAACTGTGAAGACTGGGCTGACTGACACGCCCCTCAAAGTCCAGGCACTCGTAGCGTCATTGTCCGGTACCACTATGTATTTCGGAGGGTCCCTGGGGGACGGGATCGGATCAGTGGACCTGGTCTCACGGGAACTTTGGCGTTCTGCTACCGATACAGGCATTGCCCAAATCGAGGGAATGTTCCAGTACGACGAAACAACCATTTATGTTGGGTCCTACGGCGCCGGGCGCCTCTTCAGGTTTAATCCCCAGACCAAGAGCATCACGAGGGTCATCGAACTAAGGGAGAAACACTCGCAGTCCCGTCCCTTTGCGTGGGCACGTGCCGCCAACAGAGTAGTGGCGGGCACTGTCGCCGAGTACGGACTTAATACGGGCGCACTGGCAATTCTCAACCCCCTGAACGATGCAGATATAACGGTCGTCAGCGGTCCCGTTCCAAACCAATCCGTCTTAGGCCTTGCCGGCGACGGCGACCTGGTCTACGGAACCACAGGGATCAAAGGTGGCTACGGATCAGTGGATGACACTCAACCGGCCCACGTCTTTGCCTGGAATGTGCGGGAAAATCGACTCGTTTGGAAGCGGCCGGTGGCTGGCGAGGTGGAAATCAACAGCCCCATCCTTGTCAAGGGTGTTTTGTATGTAAGCACCAATAACGGCGTCATCAGCCTTGACAGGGCGAGTGGGGATCCGTTGTCCACGTACAGGCTGTTCAACCGGAGCGCGGTTGCAGGTTACAGGACCAGCAGTATTTCCTACCTCCCCCAAGCGAATTCGATCGTGCATCTCTGCGGCGGGACGGCGACTGTTCTGGATACTGAAGCCCGGACCAGGAAAGAAATCCTTCGGGGGCAGTACACGGATATGGTGGTCACGAGTCGGTTCCGGCTGTACTTCGCAGAGAATGGCACCAATGTCGTAGAGATCGATGCGTCCTTGAATCCGACTATTAGGTCGGCCGCCGATCTTGTCACCGTTGGGTCCGATGGCTGGCTTTATGTGGCGCGGTCACTCGGGGAGGGCAAGTTTGCGTCGCCGATCCGCGCGGATTCCGCGTTTGGTGCAGATATCCGCTCGTGCCACGTGGTGGATTGGAATGGGGATGGCACACTTGACGTCTTGGCTACCTGCGCTGACGGCAGGCTTCAACTCTTCAGGGGTCTCCGCGGAGGCGGTTTTGCAGCCCCGGCGACGCTTGGCGCCAGTGGCTGGCAGAACAGAAGAATTGCGGTCGGTGTGTGGGGATCCCAGTTGACCGTTGTGTCGGCGGACAAAATCAGTGGGCATCTGCTTTCCTGGCCGAGCCTGACGTCTGGCGCGTTGGGCCAGCCCACGGTAATGGGCTGGGGCTGGAGTAACAAACCAATGGTGATGCTGGTGCCGTCCCGGACGACGGCGTCCGCCTTGATAGTGAATGATGGAGGGTCTCTGTACCGCTACGCAAGGACCGCAGGCGGAGGGATCTCTTCGTCACCGGTTCGTATCAGTACGGGCGGCTACTCGGGTATGGCAGCGTTCTCGCCGGTCGTCGGCCACAAAACCGATCACAATGGAATCGTGGGGGTAGATGCTGCGGGCTCCGTCGCTTACAGCGACGTGGCGGGCGGTGCCGTGGGGAAGCCCATCAGTTATGCCTTTCTGATGAAGGGCCACAAGTTCGCCAACAGCTGACAGGACGCCATTGACAGAATCCTCTGGATCAAACCGCCGCCGCGGCGTCGCGGACCTTGATCATGGTGCGCAGGTTGCGCGTGGTGGTGGAGGCCTTGTACTTCGGCTTCGCGGACAGCTTGCTGAACGGACTGTCCAGGGTGCCGCCGGCGGGTGCCAACCACGCCAAGGCTTCCGGTCCCAGTGCGGTTAGCTGTGCGCCGTCCAGGGCCTTGCCGGCCGCATGCAGCTCGGCAAGCACCCCGAGGTCCGAGCCCAGCGTGAGGTAGGTATGGGTGGTTGCGTCGTCCGCGGGGTAGGGGCATGCCGCCACCAGCTCGCCCACGCGGTCCGCCGGCAAAACCACCACCCAGGCGTCATAACCGAAGGCCTCCCGGAGGCAGGCCTCGAATTCCGTTTTGACGCCGGCGGCGGGCAGCTCGCTCGAGAGCACAACATTTCCGCTGGCCAGGAGCGTCTTCACGTCCGAAAACGGACGGGACGCGAGGGCCTGCTTCAGCTCGGCCATTTTGATGGTGATGCCGCCGACGTTGACCCCGCGCAGGAACACCGCATAACTGCTCATGCGCACAGCCTATGCCGCTAGTCGCTGGTTTTGCGCAGCGCCTCGGTCAGCACCCGGGCGGCGTTGCAGACCACCTCGGCGTGCAGCCGGCCGGGCTGGCGGGTCAGGCGTTCAATCGGGCCGGAGATCGACACTGCCGCGATCACCCGGCCGGACGGGCCACGGACAGGGGCCGAAACGGAGGCCACGCCCGGCTCGCGTTCGCCGAGGCTCTGGCCCCAGCCGCGGCGCCGAACCCCGGCCAGGACGGTGGGGGTGAAACGGGCGGCCTGCAGACCTTCAAGGAGCCGGTCGTGGTCCTCCCAGGCGAGGAGTACCTGGGCGGCGGAACCGGCCTTCATGGACAGCTGGGTGCCGACGGGAATGGTGTCGCGCAGGCCGATGGGCCGTTCGGCGGAGGCCACGCAGACGCGCCACTCACCTTGCCTGCGGAAAATCTGGGCGCTCTCACCGGTGGCGTCGCGCAACTGCATCAGGACGGGCCCGGCGGAGGCGATCAGGCGGTCCTCACCGGCCGCGGAGGCCAGCTCCACAAGGCGGCTGCCGAGCACAAAGCGGCCCTGGATGTCGCGGCTCACCAGCCGGTGATGGACCAGCGCCAGCGCCAGCCGGTGCACGGTGGGCCGAGCCAGTCCCGTGGCGGCAACAAGCTGCGCCAGGGTGGTTGGGCCTGCCTCAAGTGCGTCAAGCACATGGGCGGCTTTATCGATGACACCGACTCCACTAGAATTGTCCATGTAATGATATTGCCGTCTCATTATCTGAGATGCAAGTCAACGCGCTGGCGCAGGACGCGGGCGGGCTGATTCAGTGGTGGGAACAAGCAGTTACGTACGAAAATACCGCAGTGAAGGGAGCAGGCCGTGGCAAAGACACTGGCCGAGAAAGTCTGGGGCGCGCACGTGGTGCGCAAAGGCGACGGCGAAGGAGTCAACGCCCAGCCCGACCTTCTCTTCATTGACCTCCACCTGGTGCACGAAGTGACCTCCCCGCAGGCCTTCGAAGGGCTCCGGCTGGCCGGGCGTCCGCTTCGCCGGCCCGATCTCACCATCGCCACCGAAGACCACAACACGCCGACGCTGGACATCGACAAGCCAATTGCCGATCTCACCAGCCGCACGCAGATCCAGACCCTGCGCAACAACTGCAAGGAATTTGGTGTCCGGCTGCACTCCCTGGGGGACGCCGAACAAGGCATCGTGCATGTGGTGGGCCCGCAACTGGGCCTCACCCAGCCCGGCATGACAGTGGTCTGCGGCGACTCGCACACCTCCACCCACGGGGCCTTCGGCGCCCTGGCGATGGGCATCGGCACCTCCGAGGTGGAACATGTGATGGCGACCCAGACGCTGTCCCTGAAGCCGTTCAAGACCATGGCCATCAACGTCGAGGGCACACTGCGCCCCGGAGTGTCCGCCAAGGACATCATCCTGGCCGTCATCGCCAAGATCGGCACCGGCGGCGGCCAGGGCTACGTGCTGGAATACCGCGGCTCCGCAATCCGGGCACTGTCCATGGAAGCCCGGATGACCATCTGCAACATGTCCATCGAAGCCGGCGCCCGCGCCGGACTCGTCGCCCCGGACCAGACGACTTACGACTACATGTTCGGCCGTCCGCACGCACCCCAGGGCGCCGAGTGGGATGCCGCCGTCGACTACTGGAACACCCTGCGCACGGAGGATGACGCGAGCTTCGACCTCGAAGTGGACCTCGACGCCGACACCCTGGAACCGTTTGTGACCTGGGGGACCAACCCGGGCCAGGGTGTGTCCTTGTCCGCGAAGGTGCCCTCGCCCGAGGACTTCGGCGACGAGAATGCCAAGGCTGCGGCGGAACGTGCGCTGCAGTACATGGGCCTGGAAGCCGGCACCCCGATGAAGGACATCCGCGTCGACACGGTGTTTTTGGGATCCTGCACCAACTCCCGGATGGAGGACCTCCGTGCGGCCGCGGACATCATCCGCGGCCGCACCAAGGACCCCAATATCCGGATGCTTGTGGTGCCCGGCTCCGCCCGCGTCCGCCTCGAGGCCGAGGCAGAGGGCCTGGACAAGGTCTTTAAGGACTTCGGCGCCGAATGGCGCTTCGCCGGTTGCTCGATGTGCCTGGGCATGAACCCAGACCAGCTGGAACCGGGGGAGCGCTGCGCCTCCACCTCGAACCGCAACTTCGAGGGCCGGCAGGGCAAAGGCGGACGCACCCACTTGGTCTCCCCGGTGGTGGCGGCCGCGACTGCTGTGCGCGGCACCCTGAGCTCGCCGTCGGACCTGGAACCTGCGCCCGAGCCCGCCGCCCTGAGCGCCGATGCCGCGTAGCTTCCGACAGTCACTGATCCACACAGCCTAGAAGGATCCGCCATGGAAAAGTTCACCACCCACACCGGCATCGGCGTCCCGCTGCGCCAAAGCAACGTCGACACGGACCAGATCATCCCCGCCGTCTACCTCAAACGCATCACGCGCACCGGTTTCGAAGATGCCCTCTTTGCCGGCTGGCGCAAGGACCCGGCGTTCATCCTCAACCAGGAACCTTTTAATGCCGGTTCGGTGCTGGTGGCCGGGCCTGACTTCGGTACCGGGTCCTCCCGGGAGCACGCCGTCTGGGCACTTAAGGACTACGGCTTCAAGACCGTACTTTCCTCACGCTTCGCCGACATCTTCCGCGGGAACTCCGGCAAGCAGGGCCTGCTCGCCGCCGAACTCGCCCAGGACGACATTGAATTGATCTGGAAGGAACTGGAGAACGCGCCCGGCACCGAAGTTACCGTGGACCTTGTCTCGAAGACGGTGATCTGCGGCAATATTGTGGCCCCGTTTGAGATCGACGACTACACCCGGTGGCGCCTGCTGGAGGGCCTGGACGACATCGGGCTGACGCTCAAGCACGAGGAGGACATCACCGCTTTCGAGGCCACCCGGCCCGCGTTTATGCCCAAGACCCTTCCGGCCAAGATGTCCTGACACGCCGCCTGGGCGCATCGTCTCGCTGGATCCCTGCAGTTACACTCCGGTCGGCAGAATCCTGCCGACCGGATCGTATTCGGAGACTCGAGTCAGATCGTCTGGTCGGTGTCGGCGTCGGTCAGCTTGTACGTGGCAGCAGCGGGAACTGGGGGTGTCTCTGTTAAGGTTCATACAATGCAAAAGAACCTCATGATCTATGGAAGTTGCGTCTCCCGTGATGCCTTCCCGCTCCTGGATCCCGAATTCAGGCTGGTGAGCTATGTCGCCCGGCAGTCCATGATCAGTGCGATGTCCAAGCCCACTGATCTGCTACCGGGCGACGCGCTGAGCTCGGCCTTCCAGGACCGGTCGCTCGTCGGGGACATCCGGTCGAACCTCTTGCAGCTCGTTCGGCGGTTCGCGGGTGATCTTGACGTTCTGGTAATTGACCTGACCGACGAGCGGCTCGGCGTCGTCCGGCTCCCGGACGGAAGCCACGTCACGCGGTCGCACGAACTTGTTAGCTCCGAGCGTCTTAAGGCCGTTCAGGGCAGGACACAGGATATCCGGATTCTGACCGAGCGTCACTGGACCTTGTGGGAATCCGCGGCCACCCGGCTACTGGGCGCCTTGTCGCAGATGGGATTGCGGGAAAAGACGGTCATCCTGAACACTCCGTGGGCAGAAACTACACATGGGGGCGAACCTGCGCCTCCGTTCTGGAACTTCGATACGCCCGAAGTCAACGCCTACTTCAGCGAATGCTGCGCTCACATGCGAAGTCTTGGGTTCAAGGTTGTGGACTTGCCGGAGGATCTCCGTTACGCCGCAGCCGACCATAAGTGGGGAGCGGCCCCGTACCACTTTGAAGACTCAGCGATAGCCTGGATCGCGGATCAGATCCAGGAAACGGCGGCAGTCGCTGCCTCGGCCGTGCTGAGAGACTCAGAGGCAGTCTAGAGCTCGATCGGATTGAGGTTTTTGGTGGAGCGCAGGAATCCCGTATTTCAGATCGGTAACGCAAGCTCCTATGCTTAGCAGGTGCCTTTGGAAGGTTTTGGGGGCGAGTAGTCGTGAGGAAAGCCGTATATGAGTAGTGTTCTGACAATCCGCGGAGGCGTCCCGCTGACTGGCCGCGTCACCGTGCGCGGGGCCAAGAATCTTGTCCCCAAAGCAATGGTGGCTGCCCTGCTGGGCAATGAGCCATCCGTGCTGCGCAACGTCCCCGAGATCAAGGACGTTGAGGTTGTCACCAGCCTGCTCCAACTCCACGGCGTCACGGTTGAGAAGGACCCCATCACCGGGGACCTGACCCTCGACCCGAAGGGCGCCAAAACCGCCTCGAGCACCGCCATCGACGCCCATGCCGGCGATTCACGCATCCCGATCCTGCTCTGCGGGCCCTTGATCCACGCGATCGGCGAGGCCTTTATCCCGGACCTGGGCGGCTGCAAGATCGGCGACCGACCCATCGACTACCACCTGAACGTGCTCCGGCAGTTCGGCGCCGTGGTGGAAAAGCGTCCCGGCGGCATCCACATTTCAGCGCCGGACGGTCTCAAGGGCGCCAAGATTTCCCTGCCGTACCCCTCCGTTGGAGCCACCGAGCAGGTCCTGCTGAGCGCCACAAGGGCCGAGGGCATCACGGAGCTTTCCGGTGCTGCCACCGAGCCGGAGGTAGTGGACCTCATCGCCGTGCTGCAGAAGATGGGCGCCATCATCAGCGTCCAGACCGACCGCACCATCCGGATCGAAGGCGTCCCGGACCTTGGCGGCTACAACCACCGCGCCCTCTCGGACCGCAACGAGTCGGCCTCCTGGGCCTCAGCGGCGCTGGTGACGAAGGGGGACATCTTCGTCGAGGGCGCCACCCAGCGGGACATGATGACGTTCCTGAACACCTACCGCAAGGTCGGCGGCGGGATGGACATCGGCGACGACGGCATCCGGTTCTATCACAAAGGCGGCAAGCTCAACCCGCTGGTCCTGGAGACGGACGTGCACCCCGGGTTTATGACCGACTGGCAGCAGCCTCTGATCGTTGCGCTGACCCAGGCCGAGGGCGTGTCAATCGTGCACGAAACCGTGTACGAGAACCGTTTCGGCTTCACCGACGCGCTGATCCGGATGGGCGCCAACATCCAGGTCCACCGCGAATGCCTCGGCAGTGTGCCGTGCCGGTTTGGCCAGCGCAACTTCCTGCACTCGGCCGTCATTTCCGGCCCCACCCAGCTGACCGGTGCCGACATTGACGTCCCGGACCTGCGGGGCGGATTCAGCCACCTGATCGCGGCGCTGGCTGCGAATGGCACTTCGCGGGTCACCGGAATTGACATTATTAACCGCGGCTACGAGCGCTTCACCGAAAAGCTCGCCGGCCTGGGCGCGGACTTCGACATCACTTCAGCCGGGTAGCGGGGACCACGTGAAGGAAACCGCCAAGAGCCACACCACCTTTGTCCTTGTTGCCGGAATTGTCCGGCCCGTCATGAACCTGTTGATGCGCAAGCAATGGATCGGGCTGGAGAAGCTCCCCGCCGGCGGCTTCATTGCGGCTCCCAACCACTGCACTGAAATCGATCCGCTGGTGGTGGGGCACATGCTCTACAACCAGAAGCGGATGCCGCACTTCCTGGCCAAGGCGGGCCTTTTTAAGGTGCCGGTGCTGGGATTCGTGCTGCGCGCCACTAAACAAATCCCGGTGGAACGGTCCTCGGCTGGTGCCAACCGCTCGCTGCAGATTGCCCGGGACGTTGTGAACGAGGGCGGAGCCATTGTGATCTATCCCGAAGGAACCCTGACCCGGGATCCTGAGTTGTGGCCGATGAAGGGACACACCGGCGCGGCGCGTATGGCGCTGGAAGGCGGGATACCCGTGGTGCCCATGGCTCATTGGGGAGCCCACGAGGTCCTTCCCCGCTACGCCAAGCGGTTCCATGTCTTTCCGCGGAAGACCTCCCGCCTGGTGGTGGGCGATCCCGTGGACCTCAGCGCCTTTGCGGGGCGGCCGCTGGACAAGGCCACCCTCGCGGAGGCGACAAACGTGATCATGGACTCCGTCACGGAACTCTTGGCCACCCTCCGCGGCGGGCAGCCCCCGCTGGTCCGCTGGGATCCTTCGGCGCATAACCAGAGCGCGCACGGCCGCTTCGTCGACGGTGGCGCGGCAGGCAGCCGACCCGACGCCGGGACGTCCACCGACGCGGACGGCGCCGCATGACGGCGGATGCCCGCGCACTGTCTTCCGCTAGCCGGGTGGCTGTCCTCGGAGCCGGATCCTGGGGGACCACGTTCGCCAAGATCCTCGCAGATGCCGCCTCGGCCTCCGGCGTTGAGCGGGAAATCCGGCTGTGGGGCCGCCGCAGTGCGGTGGTGGAACAAATTAACCTGAAGCATCGCAATGAGCAGTACCTCAAGGAAATTGCGCTTCCCTCCAGCATCACCGCGTTTACCGACGTAGCAGAGGTCCTCGCTGGCGCAGAGCTGGTGGTCCTGGCCGTACCCGCGCAGACCCTGCGGCCGCAGCTGCGCGAATGGGCGGCCCTGATACCGCCGGGCGCCCTGGTGGTGTCCCTGATGAAGGGACTTGAGCTGCACTCCGATGCCCGGATGAGCGAAGTAATCTCTGCTGAACTCGGCATTCCCGCGGACCGGATCGCTGTGGTCTCCGGCCCCAACCTGGCAATGGAGATCGCCCGGGAAGAGCCCACCGCCTCGGTGGTGGCCTGCTCGGACGCGGCGGCGGCCGGCTGGATCGCGCGCAGCTGCACGGCGCCGTATTTCCGCCCGTACACCACGGCCGACGTCGTCGGCGTCGAAATCGGCGGGATCGTCAAGAACATCATCGCCCTGGCCGTCGGAATCTGCGAGGGCAAGCAAATGGGGGACAACACCAAGGCGTCGGTGATCACCCGCGGCCTCGCGGAGACCTCCAGGCTGTCCCTGGCGCTGGGCGGCGAGGCGCAGACGATGGCCGGACTGGCCGGTCTTGGCGACCTCGTGGCTACCTGTTCCTCGCCGTTGTCACGGAACCACACGGCCGGACGGCTGCTGGGCAGAGGCCTGACCCTGGATGAGGTGGCAGCTGAAATGACGCAAACCGCCGAGGGGATCAAGTCGGCGCAGGCCGTTCACGAGCTGGCGGGTAAACTCGGCGTCGAGATGCCAATCACCGCGGCAGTAGTTGCCGTCCTGGCCGGAAAACTGTCCGTTGATGAACTGGGGCCGCTGCTGCTGTCCCGTGATCTGAAACCTGAAGGCGATTACTGAGCGTGACTGAAGAAGAAGTGAACACAGCGGGCCCGGGCGCCCGGCCCCGAGTGGCGGTGCTGTTCGGCGGCCGGTCCAGCGAACACGCGGTCAGCTGCGTGACCGCTGCCGGCGTGCTCGGCGCCATCGACCAGGCGAAGTACGAGGTCATCCCCATCGGGATTGCCAAGTCCGGCCAGTGGGTGCTGGCCTCCGGGGACACCCGCGACTGGTCACTTTCGGCGTCCTCCCTGCCGGAAGTCGCACCGTCGGCCCGGACGGTGGCACTGGCCGAGATCGGCGGCGAACACCAACTGATCGTGGCCGCACCGAACACTGTCCCGCAGGAGCTCGGTGCGGTGGATGTGGTGTTTCCCCTGCTGCACGGCCCGTTCGGCGAGGACGGTACCATTCAGGGTTTGCTGGAGCTTTCCGACACCCGGTACGTCGGCGCCGGTGTGCTGGCGTCCGCCGTCGGGATGGACAAGCACTTTATGAAAGTGGTGTTTGAATCCGCCGGGCTCCATGTGGGTCCCTACATCGCGGTCACGGACCGGCAGTGGCGCAATGATCCGGAGACCGTCCGCAAGCGTGTGGACCAGCTCGGCTTCCCGGTCTTCGTGAAGCCGGCACGGGCCGGCTCATCCATGGGCATCTCCAAGGTGGATTCCCTGGACGGCCTGGACGCCGCAATCGAGGCCGCCCGCGAGCACGACCCGAAACTCGTCATCGAAGCGGGCATCGTGGGCCGCGAAATCGAATGCGCAGTGCTGGAAGGCCGGGGGACTGACGCTCCCCGGACGTCCATGCCGGGGGAGATTGCCGTGGCCGGCGGCGGGCATGAATTCTACGACTTCAATGCTAAATACGTCGACGACGCCGCCGAACTCAGCTGCCCGGCAGACCTCCCGGACGAGGCCATCGCCCGGGTCCGCGAGCTGGCCGCCGTTGCGTTCGACGCCGTTGGAGCCGAGGGACTGAGCCGGGTCGATTTCTTCTACACGCCTGAGGGCGAGCTCATCATCAACGAAATCAACACCATGCCCGGGTTCACACCGAAGAGCATGTACCCGCAGATGTGGAAAGCCTCAGGCCTGGGCTACGCGGAGCTGATCGACGAACTGATCTACCTCGCGCTGCACCGCACCACCGGCCTGCGCTAGCTACGGGCTTGGCGGCAGGTTCTCTGCGTTTTGCAGGTCCGCCTGGCCCACGCAGTTCCGCGTCGCTGGCAGTTTCGATGCGGAGGACGCGAGGTCCGCGAGCACGGTGGCGGAACTGATCTTGTTCGGATCCAGCAGAATTTCGGTGGCTGGTTCCCGACCGAAGGTGGTCAGGGTCCATACCGGGTCGCCTTCCTTGATCACCCAATCGACGCCGTTCACGCTGACGCAGCGGTCCGTCGTTGGCCCGGGAACGTTAACCCCGCAGCGCAGGACCAGCAGGGACGGGTCACCCCAGGCGGCGGTGGCCTGGCTGTTGGTCTTGCGCAGCTTGGCGTCACCAATCGCATCCGGCAGCGCCACCATCATGGGGGCGCACGCGGCGTTGGCAGCATCCTTGGCGGGCGCGACGTCCACTACCGGGGAGCATGCGCTCAGCAGGACCCCGGCGATGGCCGCCGCGGCAAGAATTCGGAGCGGACGTGCCGGGGCCGGGAAACGGAAGTGCTGCATTCGTTAAGCCTATCCCTGCCTAAGAGCCGTCTCGGCCAGGAAACCTGCAGTGCCAATTGACAGTGACGAGCGTTTTCCCCTCGGTCACGTAGACTTGGTGGAATTGTGCAAGTCTGGGGCGCTGCCGACAATGACGTTTGGATGGCCAGAGCCGGGCAGCCTAAATTCAATTCCGCACGCGGGGGAGGGCCTTTCGATGACGTCGCGCAGCCGAAAATTTAAATCAGTACGCGGTGGGTTGAGCGCAGTTTTGCTCGCAGTTTGCATCTGCGCAACTACTTCCGCTGCCTACGCTGACGACGCCGTTCTTCCAGACCCCTTGACCGTCACCCTGGCCCCAACACCGCCGGCCCCTGCGGACACGCTGCCGGGCGAACCGGCGCCGGTAGATCCACCACCCGTTGATACCGCACCTGGGCAGCCAACTGATGCAGCTGCCCCGACGGACACAACGCCGCCTGGCGAGACGTCCCCTCCGGCCCCAGAGTTGCCCGAGGAACCTCTTCCGGCGGCAGTTCTGGAAGCGCCCGGAGCTGCGGTTGTTGCACCACCCGTCCGCCGGGCGCCGGACCAGGTCCCTGCGAGGAAGCCGGGCCCCGAAGAATCGGCTCCCATGGATGCCGTGACGACACCTGCGGCTTCGCCGTCCCCTAGCTCGATGCCGGACACCCCTCCGTCGGCTGCACCTGCCGAGGGTCTCCCCGCAGCCTCGCCTCCCGCGACGGTTCCTGCAAAAATCCAGGCCGCCGTAGTGGCAGCGACTGGAAGCCCTCTCTCGGTGCGGGTGGTTACTGTGCTGATCCTGCTCGGACTCGGGTTTGTATATTTCAGGTTTCTTAGTGGGAAGAGCCGCGGCCGTGGTGCCAAGGCAGGAAAGTAATTGACCGCGAACACCTCGGCGCGCCAACCGAGGCCGGAACGTCTGACCTGCGCAGCCCGTCGATGATTCAATTCCTGAGGAATGTGCGGCTCGCGGCGAACACGGCCCGGCAGCACTTCACGGACGATCCGATAGTGCTGTTCCTGCAGTTGACCCGGCGCCTGCCGGCGTCGCTTGTCCAGCCGATAGCACGTCTTGTGTGCGCAATGGCGCCGAAGAACTCGTTCGCCGTTCCCGTGGTGCTCGCGTCGATCACACGAGGCGACGGCGCCGACGTCAGCAGCCGCCTCCAGTGCGCCGCAGACCGGCACATTTCGAGCGAGCACGCCAGGAAACTGGCCGACATCGCGATCGTGGCCAACCTGCCGGAGCTTTCGGATGTTCTATTGGCCGGTGCGCGGAATTCCCGGGACTTCAAGTCTGCACAAGCGCGGAGGCTCTGGCATGACGGGGCCGTGAGCGACGCCGTGTCGGTACTCAGAGGCTCCGGTGCATCCGGTCGGCGCCAGCAGGTGCGCCTTGCGGGTGAACTGGCAGTACTCCAAGGTGCTGCGCCCTCGCTGGTTCGGCACAAATTCAATCCCGTTCCCCGCAGGGTGCTTCACTTCCTCACCAACTCCCTGCCGCACACGGCGAGCGGCTATGCCCAGCGTTCACACTCCATCATGCTGGCCCAGCAGCAGGCCGGGTGGGACGTCCTCGCGGTCACAAGGCTCGGCTACCCCGTGCAGGTCGGAAAGCTGAGCGCCGGCTCCAGCGACATTATGGACGGTGTGCGCTACCGCAGGCTCCTCCCGGCGCGACTGGCGGCGAAACTGGACGCCCGCCTTCAGCAACAGGCCGAGGAGCTGCTGCGCGTAGCTTTGGAGTTCCGGCCCAGCGTGCTCCATACCACCACACACTTCGTCAACGGCATGGTGGTCCGGGCAGTCGCGGAAGCACTGGACATTCCGTGGGTGTACGAAGTCCGCGGCCAGCTGGCCGACACCTGGGCGTCCACCCGCGGGCCGTCAGCCCGTGAGAGCGAAAAATACCGGTTGTTCCAGCAACGCGAGGCTGAGCTGATGGCGGCGGCGGACCTGGTGGTGACGCTGGGGGATGTCATGAGGGACAACATTGTTGCCGCCGGCATTCCGAACGAGAGAATAATCATCACGCCAAATGCCATCGGCGGACAATTTCTGGAAGAACCAGTGGACCCCTCCACGGCGCGGCGAGAACTGGGCCTGCCTGAACAAGGACAATACATCGGCACTGTCAGCAGCCTGGTCCCCTATGAAGGCATCGATGATCTAATCGCCGCCTTCGGGCTGTTGGCTCCCTCGAATCTGGACCTTAGCCTGCTGATCGTAGGCGACGGCGCGTCGCTGCCCTCCCTGAAACAGTTGGCCCGGCGAAGCGGGTTCGACGACCGCATCATCTTCACTGGGCGCGTTCCACGCGACAAGGCCCGCTTGTTCCATCAGGCATTGGATGTCTTTGTGGTCCCGCGCAGGGACCTGGATGTCACCCGCTCGGTAACACCACTCAAACCGATTGAAGCTTTGGCGTGCGCACGGCCGGTTGTGGCCAGCCGGCTTGCAGCCCTGCAGGAAATTGTGGCGGACGGCACGAATGGCCTGCTGGCAGCGGCGGGAAACCCCCGGGACTTGGCGGCTAAACTGGAACGGCTCCTCGACTCCGAGGAGCTACGAGCCCTCTTGGGACAGGCGGGGAGGCAAGGCGTGCTGGAAAGCCGCACGTGGAGAGCGAACGCGCAATCCCTCGGCTGGCGCCTATGAGCATTTAATGGAGGCTCGACTTTGAGCACTGATACTTCGGCAGTCCCACAGGGGCCCACGCCTACGGCGGTCGCCACTTCAGTCAACCTGCGCGACTTGCGCCGGGTCGGTGCCAGGCCACCTTTCCTCGACTACCTGGTATCCCTCTGGGACTACCGACACTTTATCTACTACGACGCTCAGTCACGTGTGCAGACCGGCAATGACCAGGACAGGCTGGGCCGCGCCTGGCTGGTGCTGGGACCGCTCCTGAACGGGCTGATGTTCTACCTGATCATGGGCGTGCTGCTGAAATCCGGGGGCGGGATTGACAACTTTGTCGCTTTCCTCATCATCGGCGTGTTTCTTTTCCAGATGTCGACCCGTTCGATTTCGTCGTCCTCCAGGATCATCGCGGCCAATAAAAACGTCATTCACGCGTTCCAGTTCCCGCGCGCCAGCCTGGTCGTGGCGGCTAACGTCCGAGAGTTACTGTCGAACATTCCGGTCCTTATCACGATGCTCATCCTCGTGATCATGCTCCCGCCGTCCGAAGAGATATCGTGGCGATGGCTAATGATAATTCCTATAGTGGCACTTCAATTTGTTTTCAACTTGGGAATCGGGCTCCTCCTTGCCCGGCTCGTCTCCATGTTCAACGACATCAGCCAGCTCATTACCTATGCAATGCGGCTCTGGATGTACGCCTCCTGCATGTTCTTCTCCATCGACAGGTTCGACTCCATGCCGGCCATCAAGGCACTAATGGAGTACAACCCCATGTATAACGTCCTGCACCTGGCGCGGGAGTGCCTCCTGTACGGAAGCGTCGGCTCGTGGCAAGCCTGGACCATTCTTGCCCTCTGGGCTATTGCCGCCCTGGCCGTCGGGTCGGTCTTCTTCTGGAAGGGAGAGGAAACCTATGGGCGAGAACTCTGATCTGAACTTCATCCAGGGCACGCCGGCTGTCGTCATCGATAAGGTCAGCATGACGTACTGGACAAAGAGCCGCAGCCGGGACGTGTCATCATCAGCTTCGATGCAATGGCGTGGGCTCCGCAAAATGGGGAATCGAACCAAAACAGTTGAAGTCACCGCCGTCAAGGAGCTGTCCCTGGTTGTCGAACACGGTGAATCCGTGGGGATCATCGGCAGGAATGGTTCCGGCAAGAGTACGCTTCTGAAACTTGTCGGTGGCCAAGTCCCCCGACATCAGGCGCCGTCTATGCCACATCAACGCCGGTGATGCTCGGAGT
Organism: Arthrobacter sp. H16F315; assembly: GCF_024124825.1. Classification (GTDB taxonomy): domain Bacteria; phylum Actinomycetota; class Actinomycetes; order Actinomycetales; family Micrococcaceae; genus Arthrobacter. Next base: position 2,240,109 of record NZ_JAMXSS010000002.1, read on the forward strand.
TAACGCGGCCTTGTTGCCGGGCCTCTCCGGCGACCAGAACATCGTGCTCGGTTGCCTGGCCATGGGGATGACGCACCGGCAGATCGAGCATAAATACGACGAAATTGTGGAGCTGTCCGGGCTCGGCGAAGCCGTTCACATGCCGATGAAGTCCTATTCGGCAGGAATGGGGTCCCGGCTCCGGTTCGCCATCGCGGCCAGCATCGATCCCGAAATCCTCATCATTGACGAAGCATTAAACACAGGCGACGCGCAGTTTAAGAACAGAACCCGCAAACGTATGTTGGCACTCCTCGGTCAGGCGGGAACGGTCTTTTTGGTCAGCCACAGCATGCCGACCATCACCGATCTCTGCAATCGGGCCATCTGGATTGACCAAGGGGAGTTGGTCTCGGACGGTGAGCCGGCCGAAGTCATCAAGTGGTACCGGATGTTCACCCAGAAGCTTGCGGCCGGCGACCGCTTCGGGGCCATGAAGCTTCGGCGGCGCATGATCCATGACCTGGAAGTTGCCGACGTCACCGACCGCAACTCAGCGCGGCGGTCTAAAGCGTGAGGGCCGACATCCCAACGCTGCGGAAAGCCCTTTGGCATTTCAGGTCCGGTGGGCCACAGCAGGTCCGTACCTGGCTGGCTCGAGAGGCCTTCGAGGCTGGCCACCGCAAGCTCGACACTGTCCGGGGTGCGGAGGGCGTCTGGGTCGGCCGCGGGAAGAACAGACGCCTCAGCTTCCGGCCGTCGACCGTGCAGGCTTCCCGCGCCAGCGTCGGGTCTGATGTCCGCGCCGCCGTAATCCTCGATGACTTTTCAGCGCTGGCCTTCGGCGCCGAATGGACCTGTATAGCTCTGTCGCCCCGTTCCTGGTTGGACGAGCTGTCCGAAAACCCGGTTGATCTCCTTTTTGTGGAATCCGCCTGGAACGGCAACAAGGGGCAGTGGAGTGGAAAAATTGTCGGCCCGGAACACGCCGGTCCATCACCATTGGCGCAACTGACGTCCTGGTGCCACGAGCAGGGTGTTCCAACGGTCTTTTGGAACAAGGAGGATCCGCCCCACTACGAGGACTTCCTGGCCGCTGCCAAGCTGTTCGAGTTCGTGTTCACAAGCGACGCCAACCGGCTCGAAGCCTACGTGAAGGATCTCGGACACGACCGTGTGGACGTGCTGCCCTTCGCTGCGCAGCCAGTCATCCATAACCCGGTCCGCCCGAAACACGGTTGGCATGACAGGGACGTGGCCTTTGGCGGGATGTATTTCGCCGAGAAATATCCCGAACGCCGACAGCAGTTGGACCTCCTGCTCGCGGCAGCCGAATCCGCTTCGGAGGTCATGGGAACTGGCCTCGAGATCTTTTCCCGGCAAAGGGGCGGCGAGCCGAAATACCAGTTCCCGCCACCCTATGCTGACAGGGTCGTGGGCTCCCTTGGCTACCCGGAAATGCTGACCGCCTACAAGGCCTACAAGACATTTCTCAACGTGAATTCCGTCGTGGATTCCCCCACCATGTGCTCGCGTCGCATTTTCGAGATCATCGCCAGCGGGTCCAACGTCGTGACCACACCCAGCGCCGCAATCGGCTCGCACTTTGGCCCGGATGAAATTTTCACTGTTGCCGCCGAGGCGGAGGCGGAGCAGCTCCTGCGCGCCTTGCATCGGAACCCGGAGTTGGGCGAGCGCCAACTTCACCGGGGCCAGCGGAGGATCTGGCGGGAACACACCTACCGGGCCCGGAGCAACCAAATACTGGCCGCCGTCGCCCCGGAATTGCCCCTTCGTTCCCGGATGCCCTCGGTGTCCGTGCTGGTGTCGACAATTCGACCCTGGCAGCTTGAGCACGTTTTCCAGACTGTCGGGAGCCAGTGCGAGGTCGACGCAGAATTGGTGCTCCTGACTCATGGCTTCACAGCCGACGGCGACACCATCCGTCACCTGGCGGAACAATACGGTGTTCCAGCTGTGACGTTGCTTACAGCTGAGGCCCACGTTTCATTGGGGGAGTGTCTGAATCTGTGCGTCGCGGCGGCGGCTGGTCAGGTCCTGACCAAGATGGATGACGACGACTTCTACGCCGCCAGTTACCTCAGTGATCAGCTTTACGCCCTAGAGTATTCCGCCGCGGACGTGGTGGGCAAACAGGCGCACTACATGCACCTGGTGGACCGGAACGCAACACTGCTTCGCTTCCCGGAGTGGGAGCACCGGTATACTCGGACGGTCATGGGGCCCACCATCATGGGGTCAGCCGACGTTTTCCGCAGCCACCCGTTTGCCGCCGTGGGCAACGGAGAAGACACACGCTTCCTTCGTGACGTCGTTGCCGGCGGAGGTGTGGTCTATGCGTCCGACAGGTTCAACTACTGCCAGCAGCGGGCCGCCCAGGGACACACCTGGAAAGTCAGCGAGAACGAATTGTTGGGCAGCGGCGTCTTGAAATTTTTTGGAAATTACAGAGACCACGTCTCTGTCTGAGTGGGGGGTTCTCCTTGAATACCATCGAAACGGTAGCTGTCATCGGACTGGGCTACATCGGACTGCCGACCGCGGCGATTCTGGCCGGAAACGGCATCCAGGTCATTGGTGTCGACGTCAACCCGGACACCGTGGAATCCGTTAGCCGCGGCGAGGTCCCTTTCGTCGAGCCCGATCTTGCGTCCTACGTAGCCGGCGCCGTGAGCCAGCACAAGCTCAGCGCATCCACTGAGACTCCCGCCGCCCAGGCATACATCGTCGCCGTCCCCACGCCCTTCAACGCCGACCACACCGCAGATGTAACTTACATCAAGGCCGCGGCGCGTGGCATCGCCCCCCAGCTTGTGGGCGGAGAGCTCGTCATTCTCGAGTCCACCTCGCCTCCCGGAACCACGCAACTCCTGGGGGACTACCTTGTCAGCCTGCGGCCGGACCTGAGCCTCGACGGAGCCGACGGCAAGCCGTCGATCCACGTGGCCCACTGCCCGGAGCGTGTGTTGCCCGGCCGGATCATGATTGAACTGGTCACCAACGACCGGATTGTCGGAGGCCTAACCCCCGAAGCGGCCGAGCTCGCCAAATCCCTGTACGCCGTTTTCTGTCAGGGTGAGATCCTCGTCACCGACGCCGCTACTGCGGAGATGGCCAAATTGGTAGAGAACTCCTACCGGGACGTCAACATTGCTTTCGCGAACGAACTTTCCGTCATCAGTGACAAGCTGGGCATCAACGTCTGGGAACTCATTAAACTTGCCAACCACCACCCCCGCGTCAACATCCTGCAGCCGGGCCCGGGAGTTGGCGGACACTGCATCGCCGTCGATCCCTGGTTCATCGTTGCGGCTGCGCCGGAAGAAGCGCAGCTGATCCGTCAGGCGCGGGAAACCAACGACTCGAAGCCCGACTGGGTCGTCCGGAAAGTCCTGGAAGCCGCCGGCGACACCGTGTCACCAAAGATCGCAGTCCTTGGTCTGGCGTTCAAGGCCAACATTGACGATCTCCGGGAATCCCCTGCCGTGGCTATAGTGCAGCAATTGAGCGCCAAGATGGACGGCGCGGAACTTCTTGTCGTTGAGCCCCATGTGGATAAACTTCCCCGTCAGCTCACCGGCCTGTCCAATGTCTCCCTTCATGACCTGGAGCCAGCCGTTGCCGCTGCCGATGCCGTGCTGCTCCTGGTTGACCACGATGACTTCAAGGAAATGGACGTCACCGCCTTGGCCGGCAAGCCACTTATCGACACTCGCGGCATCTGGCAGTAGGGAAGCATCCACAAAGGTACAGGCAGGGTAGGGAATGAAACATTCTGATGAAGTGGCCCAGACGTCGGCGGTTAATCTGGCTAAGCGCAGGCGGTACACGCAGGATATTGACTCCCTGATCCAAGACTACGAGCGGCTGGTCAAACGTTCCGCCCGGCAGACGCGAAAAATCGACGATCTCGAAAAGCACTTGCGCGCCATGCAGCGTGCCCGTGACGAATTCAAGGGGAAGTTTTCAGCGGCAAGCAAGGAGAACGTCGAGCTCAAGTCGACGTTGCGGCGGCTGCGTTCGTCCGCAAGCCTTCGGCTCGGGAAGCGTATTATCCGTCCCGGGCGGGCGCTCCTAGGACTTCTCTCCCGCCTGGCCTCGTCGTTTCGGTCCATGCCTGGCCTCAGCGCGAAGTCGTCTGGTAGGGCTTTACAGGTCAAGATTCCGGGGGCGGCGCCGGGTCCGGCCGAGAAGGCGTCCCCGCCAACCTCTGCCACGCCTGCACCGGATGCGGGCACCATATCAGAGCAACTTCAAAGTGCATTCAAGGTCTCTCCTTCCCGTGGGGCCCTTCTAAAGCTGGTATCGCATGAATATTTTGTCCGCGGCTCCATAGATTCTCCGGCGGCGACAATTCTCGACAACGGCGAACTCCTTGCCGACGTTTCGGCGACCGAACGGCGGATCCTGGACAACATTCTGGGCCAGCATGCCCTCCTGCAATCAGGAGTATTCTTGTCTCCCCGCCAGCCTAACCCTGGGTTCTTGGTTGAGCGCGGCCGGATAATGTACTGCGCGCACAGCACAGGACACTTCAACAGCAACGGCTATTCGACGCGGACAGCAGGACTCGTGGCCGGGCTTCGCACCAGTGGCGAGGACCTCGTGGTGGTGGCACGGCCCGGCTATCCCTGGGATTCGGTGACTGATGTGCCGGCCCCGGGCCAGCAGCGGTTTGAGCGTGACGTCGCCGGCGTGCCGCACATCTTCAACCCCGGTCCGAATCTGAGCGCTGACCGTCTGGACCACTACCTGATGGACGCCGCCGACGTCTTTGTCCGGGAAGCCCAGCGCAACCGCGTGGCCGTCATTCACGCCGCGTCCAACTACGTGACGGCACTTCCAGCGCTGCTCGCGGCCCGCCGACTGGGGCTGCCCTTTGTTTACGAGGTCAGAGGGATCTGGGAGATTACGGAGCTTTCCAGCAAGCCGTGGTGGGCGCAGAGCGACCGGTACCGGTTGGCAGTGCAGCTCGAATCCTTTGTAGTCGAACAAGCTGACCAGATACTGGCGATCACCACGCAGGTTCGAGACGAACTGGTACACCGGGGCGCGGACCGCGCAAAGATCGGGCTGCTACCGAACTCCGTTGACCCGGACAAGTTCAAGCCCATGCCGCCTGTCCGTTCACTCCGCGACAAGCTCTGCTTGCCGGAAGAATCGATCGTGCTGGGCTATGCCGGAAGTCTGGTTGCCTATGAAGGCCTCGGCGATCTCTTGGCGGCCACAAAAATCCTTGTGGACCGGAGGCTGGATGTGCGGCTTGTCGTCGTTGGGGACGGCAAGCAGCTGCCCGAGTTGAAGAAATCCGCCAGCGACTTGGGAATTGTCGAGCGAGTAACCTTCACCGGAAGGGTGCCCGCGAAGTCTGTCGCAGACTACATGAGCCTCTTCGATATCATGCCTTGTCCGAGGCGCCGTTTTCCTGTAACGGAAATGGTCTCGCCGCTTAAGCCCCTCGAAGCAATGGCCAGTGGCAAGGCAGTCGTCCTCAGTGATCTGGGTCCTTCACGGGATCTCGCCGGGGAAGGTCAGCAGCGGGCGTTGCTGTGTCAACCGGGCGATCCGGACTCCTTGGCGGAAGCCCTCCACCGGCTGGTCGCCGACCCCGAACTCCGAACGTCAATAGGTCGACGCGCCCGGCTGTGGACGATTGAAAATCGGACGTGGACGCAGACAGCCCAAACCGCCGCCAAGGCTCACCAGGATGTGCAGGTTGTCTCCGCCGCGGACCCCGCACAAGGAATCAAGACACAGACCATCGGCATCATCGCTGACCAGTTCACCCTTGAGGGCCTTCTCCCGGAAGCGAATTTTGTCGTTCTTCGGCCCGACAGCTGGAGAAATCAGCTGGCGTCCCAGCCGATTGATGCCTTGCTTGTCGAGTCAGCGTGGGAAGGCGTTGAGGGACTTTGGCGCCAGAAAGTGGGCTACTACGGAGAGGAGCCGTTCGCTGTCCTGAAGTCACTTCTCTCGCACTGCAACGCCCGGAGTGTGCCGACGATTTTCTGGAACAAGGAAGACCCCGTCCACTTCAACAGGTTCAGGGTTACGGCCAAACACTTCGATCACGTATTCACTACGGATGCCGACTCTATCCGAAAGTATTTGTCGGGCGCAGGCACCAGAGTCAAGACAGTCGCGTCGCTGCCGTTCTATGCCCAGCCTCAGCTTCACAACATCCTGCCCTCAAAACGTCCGTACGAGCACGCTGTCACTTATGCAGGTTCGTACTATGGAGACAAATACCCCAAGCGCTCGGCCGAACTCTCCCAACTTTTGACCGCTGCCCGAAACTTCGGCCTCGCGGTCTACGACCGGCAGCACCTAAATCCAGATAGCCCGTATCGGTTCCCTCCCGAACTCGACAGATTTGTAAGAGGTGGCCTGAGCTATCCGGACATGGTCGACGCCTACAAAGCTCACCCGGTCCACGTGAACGTGAACTCCGTGGATTCATCTCCGACGATGTTCTCGCGCAGAGTCATGGAGATCGCGGCATCAGGGGGCGCTGTTGTCAGCGGTACCGGTCGGGGAGTGCACGAAGTCCTGAACGGTCTGGTCCCCGTCATCAGCGGAAAAGACGAGGCCGAACTGCTGATGAGCGAGTGGATGGACAACGAGGACATCCGGGCACGCGACGCGTGGCTTGCCTACCGGTTCATCCACCGTGGACACACGGCAGCCCACCGGCTCGCCTATATGCTTCGAACCGCAGGGCTGGTTGTTCGGGCGCCGGAACCCCCGGCGTACGCCGTGTTCCTGGACGAAGCCAGTCCGGAGAGACTCGCCACACTACGACTGCAGACTGTGCGGCCACGCCTCATCTTCAGTCCGGTCCAGGGCGATACAGGGGACATCAGGAAGGCCGAGAACCTCGCCCAAGCACGACAGCAGGCAGTGAAAGCCGGGGTGGAATTCCTCGGCACCCTTCCCCTTGACTTAGGCGACCGGACGGTCTTCGAAGACCTCCTCACGGCCGCCACCTTTGGGACCTGGAACAGTATCGGCTTTACCGAGTCCGATTTGAACGTCAGCGGTCTGGGACTTGCGCAGCCGTTATGCTCCGACGATGGGCTGCCCCGGATCGAAGCCGTCCAGCAGGTCAATCCGGCGTCGGACCTCACCATGCGCCGTACGCTGATCCGAAGCCAAGTACCGAAGCTTTCGACTGAAAGCGTCATCGCCAGCAAAACCGTTGTCATCGCAGGACATGACTTGAAGTTCGCAGCTGGAATAGTCGATGAACTAAGGCGGCTAGGACACACAGTTCGCCTCGACCGCTGGCTCGACCATAACAAGCATGATGTGGAGCAGAGCCAGGCGCTGCTTAAGGGTGCTGACATTGTCTTCTGCGAGTGGGCACTCGGTAATGCCCTGTGGTATTCCACTAACAAACTGCCGCATCAACGGCTGGTGATACGTGTGCACTCGCAAGAACTTTTCAGACCGTTCCTAAAGGACCTAAGGTTCCAGAACATCAATTCCGTGGTGTTTGTCGGGCAGCACATTGCCGACATCGCGATGCGGGACCACAACGTGCCGGCAAACAAGTCGATCGTCGTACCGAACCCGGTCGACATTGACAACGGCCCCGTCGCTAAGGCCGATGATGCCCGCTTCTGTATTGGTTTGGTGGGGATAGTACCGGCGCAGAAACATCTTGACCGGGCTCTGGATGTCCTAAAGGCTTTGCGGGCGGTGGATCCGCGTTACCGTCTGTTCGTAAAAGGCAAACGGCCGGAGGATTTTGCCTGGATGGCTGGCCGGCCTGAGGAAATGCAATACTACGAACAGCAATACGCCCGGATCGTCTCCGACCCCTATCTGGCAGGTGCTGTCACCTTCGATCCGCACGGTGACGACATGGCGGACTGGTACCAGAAGATCGGAGTCGTGCTCTCAGTGAGCGACTTCGAGTCGTTCCATTTGACGCTGGCGGATGGTGCCGCTGCAGGTGCCGTGCCCGTCAGCCTTGCTTGGCCGGGATCGGATCAGGTATATCCCACCTCCTGGTTGGCTGCGAGTGTCCCGGAAATGGTCCAGAAAATCAGGGTTGCCAACAACTCTGCGAACAGCTGGCGTGAGGCAGCGTCGCTGGCCAGAGCTTTTGTAGCCGAGCGATTCAACAAAACCGATGTGCTTGCTGTTCTCTACCAACAGATACTGGGTGTGGCCGCTGGAACTGATCGTGGACGCTAACTTGGTCGTCGCTGCTCAGCAGTCCTTGGCTCGATCATTCAGGACAGCGGTAGAAGAAGTATTGGGGCCGATCGTCCGTCGGGAACTTCCTGGTGAGCACCTCGTGCAGGCATCTGAGGACAGTGGTGCCCTTTCTGTCGATTGTCAAGTGCCTGCGGAAACAGTTTGGAGGATGGAAATTTCTCCAGTTGCGGGGGTCCGGGTTGTGGCACATGGTCATAGTGTCGCGTTCTGGCTGGGGACCTGCAGTTGGCTGAACTGCATGTCGAATCGACGTCACCTGCCGCCGTCACTGTTTCTGAACTTTCGTCGCAGCACCAGGGAGTCCAACTTGGCGGATATGGCGGCGAACTCAGGATTGACCTGAGGTTTGACCGGTTCCTGTTGAAGGATCGCGGAGTGGGCAAGCCTGGTGGGGGCTGGCGCCGGCATGAATCTGGACGGTCCTTCAACTACATCCTGGACAGCCCCCTTTCCGACCAGTTGCCGAAAAAGCTCCTTGTTGTTTTTTCGGCCATCGGGGCAGAATATGATTTCACCTTCAACTACCGGGCTACTCTCGAAGGCGGCAATTTGTCCAGGGCGTTCGTCTTGGATGACTTTGGACGCCAAGGATCTTATTACTGGGTGGATCATGGTGATGATTCGATATTCCTCGAGACGCAACGGTTCTTAAGCAATTTGGTGAATGAACTAGGCGTCGACTTGGGCGACGTCATGTTCGCGGGCTCATCAAAAGGCGGGACAGCTGCCCTGTTGCACGGCGTCACCCTCGGAGTAGGGCGAGTATTGCTCGGGGCTCCCCAGTACCGTGTCGGTGACTATCTGCTAAACGCGGCACCCCGGATCCTGAGCTTCATGGCGGGGGAAGCCTCCGACGAATCGAGTCGGTCCCTGAACGACCGGGCCAAGGAGATATTGCTCCGGGGACAGCGACGGACTGTCATCCGGGTGGCAGTTGGCTCTGGAGATCACCACCTGGTGTCCCACGTGGTACCGCTGAGTGAGGACGCCTGGGCAGCAGGCTATAACGTCTCCAGCCTTATCCTCCCGGGCGTACCGCATAGCAAAATCGGGTGGGTCTTCAAGCACCTCTTGGCGGCGGAGGCCATGGATCTCGAACTGGGCTCCTGGCAGGACCCACTTCCCTATGCCCTGACCCGCAGTGGTGAAACTGTGACTCTGCGCTGCTGGCCGGCTGAGGGGGAGAAAGTAGCCGTTCATCTAGTGGGAAAAAAGGCAGTCCTGGAGAAGCGTCCGTACTCGGATGACGTTGAGTATTCGTTTGTGTTGCCTCCGAACGAAGGCCACGTGCGTGCCAGGGTATTCCGCCGTGATGACTCGAACTCCATCCAGGCTTTCACCACGCACTGGGCCTGAAATTCCGTCGCTAATCTTGAGCTGAAATTGCGCTTCCGCCGCCGGGTTTTGGCGTCGTATCGGAGCCACGGCAACTAGTCTCAAGAACGAGCCTTAACGGGAAGAGCTTCACTCGGCATTACCAACAGGTGCGTAGTGAAACCGGCGAGGTGCACCTTTCACTTCTCAGTCCAGTAAGGATCCGACAGCTATGAATGAGGCTCAGAGCTGGTCTGGGTTCAAGTACCCCGTCCTCGGACGACGAACGGTACTGAGCCTGGCGTTGGCGGCAGGTACGGGCGCGGCCCTCGGCCGCACGGCCGCCCCCGCGAGCGCCGTCGTCGAATTGCAGTCCCTGGACACGGCCAATGGGCCCGCGATTCCACTGACCATCATCGGAACGGAACCATCGGTTGTCCTCCGGCGGTTCCGCAATGTATTCTCGAGCGATCCAGACCCGACGGCCATCTTCTTCCGTACGGGCGGAGGAGTCCTCAAGATAGCCGGAGGGTGCACCGGTCTTGCTGATCAGCTCCAGGTTATTGACGCGGCCACTGGAGTTCGGGATATATCGCTCACGCCTTTTCCTGGCCAGGGCGGCGGCGTCGGAAATGCAGCGTACGAAGCCCTCACGGGTGCGCTGTTGGCTTTCGGAGCAGATAGCACCGTCAAGCGATTAACGCTGTCCGGGGCAGTTGTCAATGCCTACGCCGTGGCTCCGCAGTCGACAAATGCGTCATTTGCCGTTGCCACCGATTCCAAGGGGCGGGTCTGGAATGGTAATTATCCAACTGGAAACGCCACACGATTCGATCCCGCCACTCAGATAACCCTGCATACGACCCGTCTTCGCGCTGGCACACAGTATGTTCGTTCCCTCGCCATCGACGGCGCCGATAACGTCTTCGCAGGCACCGGTGTAGACGCACCGTCCATCTTCACGTGGCACACGGACAGTCCGGGCAAAGTACGCGAAATCCCGATACCTGATGCGGCAGCGAAAGGGTTTGTGCAGCGACTGCGGGCGCACGGCGACCTCCTCTTCGTGTACTTCGACGGGGGAGATGGCCAGGTCAAGTTCAGGGTTTACAAAACATCAACGGACACCTGGATGCCCGTCCCGTGGGCGTGGATGCCCTCCGGAATGACGAGCGCATCATCACCCGATGGGCCGGATGTCTATGCAGTGTGGAACACTGTCGGCGTACACAAGCTCATGCGTATCAGTGCGGGGACCCTGGAGGCATCATTCGTGTGCCTGGTTCCGGACACGGCCAGGGCCATGGACGTGGAGGGCCCGGGGGCAGACACGCTGGTGAACATTCTTTGTGGGGGGAGGGCCAATACCGATCCGTTAGGGTTTCCGTCGGTGGGCAAACTATTCTGCGTGACGTAAGAGTGGATTTCGCGGCCCAGATGTACAAGCTGCAGGGCCTTCTGGCCTCGGCGTCCGAGAACAAGATTTACTTCGGCGGGTATACCGGCGATGGAATCGGAAGTGTTGATGTCTCCGCGCGTACAACGTGGAGATCGTCCCCCGGGACAGGCATCGGGCAAATTGAGGGCATGTTCGAATACGATGCCAGCACTACCTACGTGGGGTCCTACACTGGCGGGGTACTCTTCAGGTTCAATCCTCAAACCAGAAGTGCCAAGAAACTCATTGAACTGCGGGACGTCTATAACCAGTCCCGCCCGATCGCATGGGCCTATGCAGGAAACCGGGTGGTAGCCGGGACCATCCCCGAGTACGGGCATACAGGTGGCGCCCTTGCATTCCTTAACCCTGCTAATGACGCGGACATCAAGGTGGTCAGTGGACCTGTCCCTGGACAATCCGTGCTTGGCCTTGTCGGCGAAGGGGACATAGTCTATGGAACAACCGGAATCAAGGGCGGCTACGGCGCACCGGACGACACCAAACCCGCCCACGTATTTGCCTGGGACGTTAAAGCAGGGGAGACTTCTCTGGAAACGGGCACTGACGGGCGAGGTGGAGATCAACAGTCCAATACTTGTTCGTGGCGTACTTTATGTGAGCACGAATAACGGAGTTCTAAGGCTGAACAAGGGCAGCGGTTCCGTTGTTGCGACGTACCAGCTCCTCGACCGCTCCGCGCCTCCCGGCTACAAGACGAGCACCATAGCCTACCTCCCGAAGGCGAATGGGATCGCCCACCTCTGCGGCGGCACGGTGACATTGCTCAGTACGTACCGGAACACCCGGAAGGAAATTCTCCGCGGCGCTTACACCGAAATGGTCGTCAACAAGCAAAGCCGGCTTTTCTTTGCGGAGAACGGCACCAACGTCGTGGAAATCGATGCGGTGCAAAAGCCCACGATACGTTCGGCCGCGGACCTCGTCTCTGTCGGCCCGAACGGATGGCTGTACGTTTGCCGGTCCTCAGGCACTGGAACATACGGCGGCCCGATTCGGGCCGACTCCGGATTTGGCGGCTTCGTGCGATCCGCGCATGTTGTGGACTGGAACGCTGATGGCACCCTGGACGTGCTAACGAACCGCACTGACGGGTCCCTCCAACTCCACCGCGGCCTTCCGGAGGGCGGATTCTTGCCTCCCACAGTTCTGGCGAACACCGGCTGGGACGCGGTCAATCTCACTGTGGGGATCTGGGGCACCGCACTGTCGGTCATCGCTGCGGATAACGGCGGACTCCTCAAGGCGTGGCCCGTACTCAGCACAGGTGCCCTGGGGGTACCCTCTACAATCGGGTCCGGTTGGAAGGGACGGAAAATGGTGCTTATGGTTCCCTCCCGGTCAAGCTCGGCGGCCCTGATCGTCAACCAGGCTGGTTCCCTGTATCGATACTCGAGGACGTCCGGTGGAAAAGTAACAACCAGCCCGGTCCAAATCAGCTCGGGAGGGTTCTCTGAGATGACGGCCTTCAGCCCCGTGGTCGCGCACCGGCCGGACCTTAACGGCATTGCTTGGTTGGATGCCGTGGGCAATGTGAAGTACACGGACGTCGCCCCCAGCTCGGTGGGGCGAAACGTGAACTACACGTTCCTCCTCAAGAGCCACAAACTCGCGAGCACCTGACCGAGTCGGTCGCCACCAACCTCTCAGACGGCGTGGCGTGTGGCTGTCCGGTCGATAATCTTTCCGTCCTTCCGCACGAATACCCGGACGGAACACGGTGCAGCCGGGGCGTCGAAAAATACTACATCGTCCGTCGAATACCATTTAGTATCGATTCGCGATCCATCTTTCATCAGGTAGTAGGCAATCTGGTGGCCCGGCCCGAACATCCGGGAAAAATTGGTCTCGGCGCGGACAATAGCGCCCTCAATTCTGCTGCAGGTGAGACGCAGCATACGGTCCAAAGGTTGGAGCTGCCACTGTGTGGTCGGCCTTGGTGCATTCCCTCCCGCGACCGTCGAGACGAGGTCCACTTCATTCGCAAAAGTCCGCGACCCGTGCACGGCATCAATGAAGGGTGCCTTCGATTGGCCTGAAAGGTTGAGTGAACGCCTCATGTAGACGAATGTCGGCTGGTTGTTCCTCGCCAGCGTGAGCTTGATCCCGCGGGCCAGGAACGCCTCGGCAGCCTCATCGTCAATGTATTCGGGTATTGACCACGGGCTGAAATCAGCCAAGCTGGAGTACTGGTTGCGGGGCACCACAAAGAACTTGTTTCCTGGTATCACCCTGTTGAAACTCACGTGCTCCATCCGGCTGTCAGTATCACCGACATGGGCCAAATAGCACTGGTACATCCCCACGGCAGACGGCGTATTTGGCGTGTCCTGGAGAACAAAGTCGGTGAGCGATGAGATCTGGTCCAGGTGGCCTGGCAAGAAGAGGTCGTCGTCGTCCATGGATATGCGGACTACTGCTGCATACTCGCCAAAGTCCAAACCCTGACTGGAATCTGCGAAAAGCCGCTCTCGCCTACCAGGTTGTTTGTTGGGGTTCTTCACACGATCGATGTGCGAGCCTTCCGGGACACCATAACCTTGGGCGGGGTGCTCATAGAAGTGGATAGTGGAGGTCGCTCGCATTCCGTTGGTAAGGCTGTCGAATGCAGCTTGTATTTTCGGTGCCAGTTCCGACTTGTCACGGGACAAATGCACAACAAGTCGAATGTCCGTGTCCTTGGGAACTCTCTGCTGACCGATGGTGTGGAGCGTCATCATGAAACGCGCCATGTACCGATTGAGAATGTCCACGTCGGTTTCCGCGTCACAAAAGATCGTGTCCAGCCAGACCAATTTCTTCTGCGGGCGCGCCGCGATTGCGGCTGATGCTTTGAGATCAGAGGCCGGATCGTCCCACAGCCTTGAAACGGCAGCGTTCTCCGGGGAATGGGGATCTTTCCCGAGTGCGCAGCCCCAATTGGCCAAGGCAAGGTCTACAAAGGGATTCAGAACCACGCGGTAGGGCATGTTGTGGCCTGTGGCGAAGTGCTCGACAATCAGCCTGATATTTCCGTCGGCTGAAATCCCAGTGCGTGGCTCCATGCCTCGAGAAGCGGCGAAGGGTGCTAAATGCCTCTCCACGTGGTGGGCGTCGTCGTCGTTCTGGACATAGAAAATCTGATGGTTGGCCGCGATCTCGGCTGCCCCTTGGGTAGCGAGGTCTGCCCTGGAGCCCAATGTGCCGAGCTGACTGGCGGAGTCGAACTCGGGGAAAATGCGGCTGAGATAGAGGCGAACCGACTTGGCCCAGTAATTTCGAATATTTGTCTGGGGATTAAATACCAGGGCCCGGCTTCCAGGAGTCTTGGCGGCGAGGGCAAGCGAGGCGAACCCGCCACCCGAACCACCCAAGAAGAGGATTTTCGTTGCCCCCAACTGCCGGGCAGCTTGAGCCACTAGCTCGGCATATCGGCTAGTGAGGTCGTCCTTCGCGCTGCCAGTGAACCAAGCAAGTTCCAGGTCGTCGTAGGGTTCAAGAGCAGTGTCGGCGAGGAACATTAATTTCTCGCCTCGATTCTCCAAACTGGCGAGCCACTCAAATCTCGGCAGGCTGTATTTTGCCCGTGGCAAGGCCCCATGGCTGATCACCAGCAACGTGTCGGAGCCGTTGTTCTGGATAAGGCAGCGCAGGGGATGGCGCTGATCCGAGCGGGGCGCCACCACGTGCTGTACTCGGCCCTCGTGGCGCGAGTCGAATTGTTCGATCGTGTCCCACTTGGCCACGACTGCGTGATGGCGCTCGTCCCACTCGGGTGTGCGACGAACGGTGCCGTCACGAGGGTCTCTGGGATTTGCGGCGCGTAACGCCAGGTTGAGTTTGACAGCGACGGCCGCATAAACGTCATCGTGGAAGTTATAGGGCGAGGGCCCCCACTTGTGCCCGCGTGCTGTCCACGTATTCGTGTGGCTGACCACGTCAACCCCAGCGTTCCGCAAATGGTCAACGTAGCGCGCGAACGCCACGTTTGCTTCGGCAGATGTCAGACCAAAGGGCAATTCTGCGTTGAGGCCGCTCTCATCGGTCTGTGCCCAAGCGATGTCAAGCAAGTACGTGTGGGGAAGGAGGCCGTTGTCGGCAAGAAACGAAACAAAACGGTCGGCTGCCGCCCGCCAAAGCTCGAAGTGTTCCTCGGTCCCGAAGGCGACCAAACTGGACGGCCCGCCGGTGAGGGCAACGTGCTTCAAACGCTCAGGAGAACGGGTGATGTAGGTTCCGTCCCCGAGAAGCTCCACGCCAAAGCGCTCGTCAAAGAGATCGACGAGCACAGCATCGGTGCCTTCAGCTTTGCTCGCGATGTCAGTGCAAAGTGACCCTCGGATGTCGGCGTTCAGGAGCCTCACGTCCGCTGGCCGCGGCGTACTCGAGGGTCCGATGGTGGCCGCGCTGGGTCCGTTCATCGCACTGATCAGGGACTGGCGTGAAACGAAACCGCTTCGCCGCATCGATCCATCCGACTGGTCGGTTGTCAGGGCCGCAGCGGGGCCGCCTCCGTAGACGAAGACGTTGAGAGGGCGCATGGATTAGACGTGCAGGGCCAGGTCGCTCGGCTGGGCATCGCCGAATTCGGGCAGGCGGCTACCGATCTCGAGCATCTGGGCGATGGCCGCCACCGTCCGTACCGCGGCCTTGCCGTCTCCGTAGGGATTGACTGCGTTGGCCATCGAATCGAAGTGATCTTGGTCATGCAGGAGGCGGTCGACTTCCTTCACGATCCGCTCTTCGTCGGTACCGATCAGGGTCACAGTTCCGGCGTCCACTGCCTCCGGGCGCTCGGTGTTGTCCCGCATCACCAAGACTGGTTTGCCCAAGCTTGGGGCCTCTTCCTGTACTCCGCCTGAATCCGTCAGGACGATGTGAGCCAGCGAGAGCATGCGGGTGAATTCACCGTAGGCCAAGGGTTCGGTGACGATGACGTTCGGCTTGCCTTCGAGGGCAGGCAGTACCGCTTCGCGCACTACCGGGTTCTTGTGCGCCGGCAGGACAATAACCATATCGGGTTCGGCGCCGGCAATTCTCGCCAGGGCCCGGCCCACTCCGCGCATGGCGTCGCCCTGATTTTCACGGCGGTGAGTGGTCACCAGCAGGATCTTCCGACCGCTGGCCGCGAGTTTCTCAAGCTGCGGATCGGTGAAGGGGATCTGCTTGCCGACTGTGGTCAGCAGGGCATCGATGACCGAATTGCCGGTGACCACGACGTTGTCCGGGTCCACACCTTCAGCGAGCAGATTCGCCTTGCTGACGCTCGTAGGAGCGAGGTGAAGGCTGGCGATCTGGCTCGTGATCTTTCGGTTGGCTTCCTCCGGGAACGGCGAGAATAGGTCACCGCTGCGAAGTCCGGCCTCCACATGCACAACCGGAATTCCATGGTAAAAAGCAGCGATGGCACCAGCGGTAGAAGTCGTAGTATCACCCTGCACGATCACAGCGTCCGGCTTGTTCTCCGCGAAGAGCTTGTCCAGTCCGTCAATTGTGCGGGTCATGATGGCCGAGAGCGACTGCCGCTGCTTGAGGATATTAAGGTCGTAATCTGGGACAATGCCGAAAAGCTCGTTGACCTGGTCGAGCATCTCGCGGTGCTGGCCTGTGACGGTCACGACACAATCAAAGAGGTCGGATTCCTGCAAAGCGGCAACGATGGGTGCCATCTTAATTGCCTCGGGTCGGGTGCCGAAAATCGGCATGACTATGGGCATGAAGGTTCCCCCGAAAGATTTAGGCCGCGGACCCATGAATCCTACGTGACCCGCGGACTGAACGGTAAATCCCTTTCGCTGCTGCAGTTACCTCCGGCAAGGCGCACCCTATAATCTGGCCGCGGGTTGGGTGGTCGAAGGCCTTCAGATTCAGCCTGCCAAGACCAGTGCGAGGACCAGAGACGGAATGCTCAGTGCAACCAGCACCACAAGGATTAAGGCCACGAAACGCTTCCGCTGGTGTCTGGACTGCAGTGGCTTGGGAGAGCGGCTATTGGCTTTCTTCGACGGCGGGCTGGCGGGGAGGGCCATTGGTTTGGTGCCCGGGACGAGGAGTTCGTCCGCAATCTCCTCGTGAAAGTAACGCCGGTGCAAATGGCGGGGAGCGGCGACCAACAGGGGCGTGTCTTGGGATTCGTCCACCGTGTGCTCCTCCTCATCTGATCGGGCTAAGTCGGTTGTACGGCGTCAGCCAAGCTGTCGAACCGTCCACCGCGTCCTCGTCAATTCTTGCATCATTGGCCTGCGACCGCCCATTCCGAAGGCCCGGACACATACATCCGGGGCCTTTAACTTGCCGCGAGATAATTGATCGAGCATTTTTGTCCGCTAGTGGAAACGTTTGGGAACGCAACTTATGGTCTTTGTCGCCGAGGATCTGGCTCCTTCCGAGGAGCAACTGCGGCCCCGGATGAAGAAGAAGAGAACCGCCCGCAAGGTGCTCCTCGGCGTCGTGGCGTTCTTTCTGGTCGTTGCCGTCGGGCAGGGTTTTACGCTCTTGCCCTGGCCAGCAGCTTCAACTCCAAATCCCAAAAAATTGAACAGGCGTTCCCGGCTCTGACCAACCCCGGAAGATCAGCAGCCTGGTCGACACCGTCTCGCCCTTTGCCAGCGTGGACAATTAACTGGACGAAGCCGCGGCCGGATTGTCCTCCGTGACGACGGGGCGATTGACGGCATCAGTACGGCCCTGGCGGTAGATGCACTCCGCGCCTACCAGCAGGGAGCCGGGATCACCAAGTAGCCCTTGGACGAGCAGGTATCATTACAAGCTGGCGTAGCTATGGCCCAGCGACGCCTAAGGTCGGTTCGCTGACGAACACCTCTACGCACCGAACTGCATTTGCTTTGGGGGAGCTATTGAATACATCACATCGGGCGCGCCCTAAGGCGACGCGCGTAACCCTGCTTGCCCACTCGTACTGGCCGGAGAACAGCCCCCCTCAGCGACGCTGGACGGCCCTGCTGAGGGAATTCTGCGCCTTCGGCTGGGAATTTGATGTGGTTACCCCGGTGGCGCATTTCCCGGCGGGCCGGCGCGAGCTTCCCCCGAACTCGCCGGACGGGCCTTCCGGAGGCAGAAAGGTCAGTTCACCGAGCTGATCAGGCGGGTACCGTACTTGCCGCACGGCAACTCGCACCTGGCTAGACTATTGGACCAGTGTTTTTCAGCCGCACTGTCAGTGCCCTTGGGTCTGCTGACGCGGCGGCCCGACGTGGTGATCGTCACTGCGCCGAGCCTGCCGATCCTTGCCGCGGGATATCTGCTGGCCCGGCTACGGCGGGTTCCCTTGATTGTGGAAATGCGCGACGCCTGGCCAGACCTGGCTCGGGATTCCCGGATGGTGCGCGGTCGCGTCAAGAGCGTGGTTGAAACGGCGGTGGAGTTTGTCCAAAAGCATGCCGACCTGGTGGTGACGGTAACAGAGGGATTCGCCCACACATTGCGCTCCCGTGGGTTGCAAAACGTCGCGACAGTGAGCAACGGACTTCACGTTGACACCATCCCTGTGATGGGACCCCCGGCGCCGGAGCGGGATGTGTTTGAAGCGCTCTACCTCGGAAACCACGGCGAAAGCCAGCGGCTAGACGTGGCAATCCGGGCCAGCGCCCTGGTGGGTGATGCCATGCACCTGCACCTGGTGGGACACGGAACCCAGAGCCCGGCGTTGGAAAAACTGGCAGCAGAACTTGGAGCGCCCGTAACATTCCACCCGCCGTTGCATGGCCAGGACGTGATGGACCGCTATGCCTCGGCGGACACTTGCATCGTCTCGCTGCGCGATGACTGGAAGTCATTCGAGACCACCATCCCGTCCAAGACCTACGAGGTTCTGGCCGTCGGTCGCCATGTAACGGCCGTCGTCAAAGGCGAGGCAGCCCGCATCATTGAGGACGCTGAGGCCGGCGATATCGTGCCCAGCAACCCTGAGGCCGTGGCCGCGCTATGGCGTGAACTGGCCGCCGACCGCTCCCGGCTGGTCCGTTCCGAGGCCAGCCGCCAATGGGTGAAGGAGCACGCAGACTATACACAGCTGGCTGCGAAATATATGGCGATCATCTCAGAACTCCTGAGCGAAACCCCAGCCCCTCAGCGCTGATCCGAACATTCCGGCCGCAGCGAGACATCAATAAGGCCCCCGGTCTCAATGACAAACCGCCGCAGCCACTGTCCCACGCTCAGGTGAGGGTGTGAATTCACCACTTGGACGTCCGCCGTCGTGCATTGCTCCAGGAGCCGCTGCGCCCGGGCGACGTGGTAGCTGGAGGACACGACAGTGATGGATTTCCAGCCGTTCTCCGCGGCAATCTTGCCGATGGCACGCGCCTCCCCGCGGGTGTCGTACTCATCGGGGCGGAAACACAGGAGCCGGGCGCTGGGAAAAGCGGCGGTGTTGCAGACGGCATCGGCGGCCGTATTGCCGGGGGTGTCCGTGTGGGAGAGGACCAGGACGGGGATGCCGTAGTCGTGTTGCAGCTGCTCCGCGACCGGCAGGCGCTCGGCCCGGCTCCGCCGAGCATAATAACGGCATCGGTGCGGTGGACAGTCAAGGGATCCACGTTCACAAAGAGTTGAAAGGCGAGGACCAGCCACAGTAGTAGAGCCCCTGAAATCCACCCAAGAATCCGGGCGCCCAGGGGATTCAGGGCGGGCAAGGGCAGGGGCATGCGTATGAGTCTTCCATGCGGCCGGTGTGGCAGGGAAAACGGGCGGAGATCGTGCAGCCGGCGAATGGCACTCCAGCCGCCGGGATTCGCGGCAGCTGGCACGCCGCGTCCCGCTGACCCGGACACGCGCCCGCCGCCGTCGGACCCCCGCGGTAGCGTTGTGCTGTGCCTGAACACCTCCCTGACCACGTCCCTGACCCGCTGACCGTCGCGGAGCTCTCCGAGTCCCAGCTCCTGGAGCGGATCTTCCCGCGCCTGCACTACGGCCAGGAGCACAGCCCGTCCCTGATCCTGGGCCCCGGCGACGACGCCGCGATTGTGGCCGCGCCAGATGGCCGGACGGTCCTCAGCATCGACACACAGGTGGTGGACCAGGACTTCCGCCTGGAGTGGAACAACGGCTACCGGACCACCGGCTACGACGTCGGCTGGAAGGCCGCCGCACAAAACCTAAGCGACATCAACGCCATGGGGGCACGGGCCACCTCCCTCGTCGTCAGCCTCACGATGCCCCCGGGAACCCGCGTTGCCTGGGTGGAGGATTTCGCCGACGGGCTCTCGGCCGGCATCCGGGGCTCGGCGCCCCGGACTGCGCCGTGGCGGGCGGAGATCTTGGCCGGGGCAGGGAACTCGCCGTCAGCGTCGCCATCCTCGGCACCCTCGACGGACATGCTCCGGTGCTGCGCTCGGGCGCCCGACCGGGGGACACCGTGGCATTGGCTGGCACCCTCGGACGCGCCGCAGCGGGCCTTGCGCTGCTGGAATCGGCAGTCCCGGTCGGCGACCTGAGCCGGGACCAACGCGCTTTGGTGGACGCGCAGTGCCGGCCCCTGCCGCCGCTCGCGGCGGGACCGCTGGCCAGGGACTGCGGGGCCACGGCCATGATGGACATTTCCGATGGGCTGGTCCGCGACGGCAACCGGCTGGCAGCTGCCAGCAACGTTATGCTGAACCTGGACGCGTCCGTTTTGAAGGTCCTGACCGGCCCGCTCCGGCCGGCCGCCGAACTGCTCCGCACAGATCCGCTGGACTGGGTGCTGGGCGGCGGAGAGGATCACGGATTGCTTGCCACATTCCCGCCGGGCGTTCAGCTGCCTCACGGTTTCACTGCGCTAGGCTCGGTAGAGGCCCTTGCACCAACGGACAGCACGGGCGTGACAATAGCGGGCAGGCCCGCTGACACTGTGGGATGGGATCACTTTGCAGACTAAAATTGCCGCCAACGCGCAAGCGATGAAGCGGTGGTTGGGCAAGGCAGAAACGACGCTTGGAAACCACAGCGACCGCCTGAACGCCATCAACATCTTTCCGGTCGCCGACGGCGACACCGGCACGAACCTCTACCTCACGGTCCGGGCCGCGGCCCAGGCACTGCACTGCCTGGACACCTCCGCGCTGCCCGTGATCAGCGCGGATCCGGCGATCCACTCCTTCGGCCCGCCGGACCCGGCGCAGAACGACGTCGGGGCCGTTTTGTCCCGCGCCGGCCTGGCCGCCATGGAGCAGGCCCGCGGCAACTCAGGCACCCTGTTCGCCGTGTTCCTCTGCGCCGCAGCCGAGCCGCTTGCCGGCCACCACCGGCTCAGCGCACCGCTGTTTGCCGCTGCGTTGAACCGCGCCCAGCTCCGGGCCTGGTCCGCGCTAAGTGAACCGGTTCCGGGAACCATGCTGTCCGTGATGGAAGCCGCCGCCCGCGCGGCCGCGACAGTGGACGCCGAGCATAACGGTGACGACAGCAACCACGCCCTGGGCCTGGCCCTGGATGCCGCAGTCGAAGCGGCGCTGGCGGCTGTGGTGCGCACCGAAGGTCAGCTGGAGGCCCTGCACACAGCGCACGTGGTGGACGCCGGCGGCGTGGGGATGCTGCTGATCCTCGACTGCCTCCGTTCCGCCGTGCTCGGCGAGGAACTCCAGGACCAGCTCCTGGACGGCCTGCACGGCTACGACGTGCAGGACCCGCACATCCATGCCGGTATGCCGCGGGACGAAGGTGTGGAAGTTATGTGCACCATCACGCTCTCGCCGCTCGACGCTGCCACGATGCGGCAGCGGCTCGACGAAATCGGCGAGTCCGTCATCATGAGCCAGGCCGGCGCTACCGCCGACGCAAACGGGGCATACCGCTGGCGGGTCCACGTCCATGTGCCCGATGCAGCACTTGCCATGGCCCTGATCCGGGCCCTCGGCGAACCCTCGGATATCAGCGTGTCAGAACTCGCCCTGCCGGAGGCCGAATTGGAGGCCGAACCGCACAACGCCGGTCCCCGGGAACCCGCAGGACAGGCCGCCGACGGATATGAACGCTAAACCCGGCACCGAACCGGGCACCACCGCTCCGGGCACCACCGATCTGGGCACCACCGAACTCGGGCTGGGCCTGGAACGCCGGATAGGCAAGCGTTCGGCGACGGTGATCGAAAAGCATCTCGGCATCACCACGGTTGGCGGTCTGCTGAATTACTTCCCCCGCCGCTACCTGGACCGCGGCGAACTCACCCCGATCAGTGAGGTCCCGCTCGACGAGGACGTCACCCTCATCGCCCGGGTCGTCTCCAGCAGCACCCGGTCGATGCGCGCCCGCCGTGGTTCCCTGACCGACGTCGTGATTTCCGACGACGCCGGGACCGGGCTCCCCGGTACCCTGAAGGTAAGTTTTTTCAACGGTTTCCGGGCCAAGGCCGCACTGCTGCCGGGCCGGCGCGCCTTGTTCTCCGGCAAGGTCACCCGCTACGCCGGTGCCCTGGGGCTGACCAACCCTGATTTCCTGCTGCTGGACGAGGACCCGGAAGCTCCGGGCAAGGATCCGGAAAAGCTCGCGGCCATGCCTATCCCGGTGTATCCGGCCACCGCCAAGCTCACCAGCTGGTCCATCCAGAAAGTCATCGAGACGCTGCTGGACACCGCAGACCTCGATGCAGTCCCGGACCCGTTGCCGGCGGAGATCGCGGACCGGGAGCACTTTCTGCCGATCGCGGAGGCCTACCGGCTCATCCATGCCCCGCAAGGGAACGCGGACTGGCAGCACGCACAGGACCGGTTCCGCTACCAGGAAGCGCTAGTGCTCCAGTCCGCGCTCGCCCGGCGCCGCGCCCAGCTCGCCGCGGAGGAAGCCACCGCCCGCCGGCCCCTCGCGGACGGCCTGCTGACAGCCTTCGACCGGCAGCTGCCGTTCACGCTGACCGCCGGCCAGGCCGCCGTCGGCAAGACGCTGGCCGCGGAGCTCGCCCAGGACTCGCCGATGAACCGCCTGCTGCAGGGCGAAGTCGGCTCCGGAAAAACGATTGTGGCCCTGCGCGCCATGCTGCAGGTGGTTGATGCGGGGGGACAGGCTGCCCTGCTGGCGCCCACCGAGGTCCTCGCCGCGCAGCACTTCGATTCGATCCGCCGCACACTCGGCCCGCTGTCCCGGGATGGGCTGCTGGGTGGCACGGACGCCGTCCAGGTCACACTGCTCACCGGCTCCATGCCCACGGCCGCCCGGAAACAAGCCATGTTGGATGCCGCCTCCGGGAACGCAGGGATCATCATCGGCACCCATGCCCTGCTCAGCGATAACGTCTCCTTCTACGACCTGGGCCTGATCGTGGTCGATGAGCAGCACCGCTTCGGCGTCGAACAACGCGACGTGCTCCGGTCCAAAGCCAGCAAACCCCCGCACCTGCTGGTAATGACCGCCACGCCCATCCCGAGGACAGTGGCCATGACAGTGTTCGGTGACCTGGAAACCTCGGTCCTCGACGAACTACCGGCCGGCCGCGCGCCGATCACCACGCACGTCGTCGGGCTCGCCGAGCACCCGGCCTGGGCCACGCGGATCTGGACGCGCTCCCGGGAAGAGATCGACGCCGGCCACCAGGTCTACATCGTCTGTCCCAAAATCGGCTCGGACGACGACGGCGATTTCAGCCCCGGCGAAGCCGAACCGTCCGACGCTGACCTCGCGGGCGACAACGGCGCACGCGAACTGGCATCCGTCACCGGCGTCGTCGAACAGCTCCGCGACGAACCGGCCCTGGCCGGGGTCAGCGTGGCGCCGCTGCACGGCCGGCAGGACCCGGTGCTCAAGTCCGGCACCATGGCCTCTTTCACCGCCAACGAAACCAAGCTGCTGGTCTCCACAACAGTGATCGAGGTGGGTGTGGACGTGCACAACGCCACCCTTATGGTCATTCTTGACGCGGACCGCTTCGGTATCTCCCAGCTCCACCAGCTCCGCGGCCGGGTGGGCCGCGGCGGGCTCCCGGGTATGTGCCTGCTCGTGACCACGCTGGAACCGGGCCATCCGAGCCGGCGCCGCCTCGACGCCGTCGCCGCCACCACCGACGGCTTTGAACTTTCCCAGGAGGACCTCAAGCTGCGCCGGGAGGGCGACATCCTGGGCGCCTCCCAGTCCGGCGGCCGTTCCACGCTGAAGCTCCTGCGGGTCCTGGAACACGAGGACGTGATCGCCCGGGCGCGGCAGGACGCGTGGCGCATTGTCGGCGCCGACCCGTCGCTGGAGTCCCACCCCGACCTCGCAGCGGCAATCGACGAATACCTCAATCCGGAAAAGGAGGCGTTCCTTGAACGCGGCTAAGAAAATCCAGGCGTCCCCGGCGGCACGGGCATGAGCCGCATCATCGCCGGCGCCGCCGGTGGAAGCACCTTGGTCAGTGTCCCGGGATCGTTGACCCGGCCCACCACCGACCGGGTCAAGGAAGCGCTCTTCTCGAGGCTGGACGCCTTCGAGGTGATAGCGGACGCCCGTGTGCTGGACCTCTACGCGGGATCCGGTTCCCTCGGTGTGGAAAGTGCCAGCCGGGGCGCGCACAGTGTGGACCTGGTGGAATTCGACGGCAAGGCCAGCGCGGTCTGCCAGCGCAACGCCGACCTCGTTAATACCGTGGTGGGGCGCAAAGTGGTTTCCGTGCACCGCTCGAAAGTCGATTCGTTCCTTGAACGGACCCGGGAGGGTGCCCGCTGGGACCTCGTCTTCCTGGATCCGCCGTACCCGCTGGACGAGCCGGGGCTGGCCGCGGTGCTCGCGCAGCTGGTCCCGCAGCTGGCCGAAGGTGCCGTCGTCGTGGTGGAGCGTTCATCGCGGACCCCCGAGCCGTCCTGGCCGGCGGGGATGGAACGTTTTGCGGAACGCAAGTACGGGGAGACGAAGCTCTGGTTCGCCGAACCGGGCGTGGAAGAAGAAGTCCCGGCGGACGCGTCGGGGGCACCAAACGCACCGGAGGCAGAAGCCGAACCCGACGGCGACTAGGTGTAATCAGCCAGGACGTTGGTTACATGTTGAAAGGGTGAAGACCTCTTAGGTTGGTGGTTACCACACACACCAAACGACTAAGAGGTCTTCATGGTCCACCGTAATGCCCGTCTGACTCCTGCCGGTAGAAGCATCCTTGTCCAGCGTGTTCTGGGCGGCCGTCCCGTGGCGCATGTGGCGAAGGAAATGGGTGTTTCCCGTGCCTGCGCCCACCGGTGGCTTAAGCGCTATGTCGAACACGGCTGGGACGGGATGGAGGACCGATCCTCACGCCCGCATTCGTGCCCGCATGCCACCCCCGAGGCGAAGACCGAGGACGCGCTCGCGGCGCGTAAGAAGCACCGCGAAGGCCCGGTCGAGCTGGCCGAACGCTGCAAGGTCCCGGCCCGCACTGTCTCTCGGATCATTGCCAGGGCCGGGCTGCCCCGGTTGTGGGAACTGGACCCGATCAGCGGCGAACGCATCCGGGCCGGCCGGGCCACCGACCACCGTTACGAACGCGACACCGCCGGAGATCTGCTGCATATCGACGTCAAGAAACTCGGCGGCATAGCGAACGGCGGCGGCTGGCGGGTCCATGGCCGCAGCGAAGCCGTCCGAGGCCGCGGCATCGGATACGACTACGTCCACGTCGCCGTAGATGACCACTCCCGCCTGGCCTACGTCGAGGTCCTGCCCGATGAGAAAGGGCCGACCTGCGCCCGGTTCCTGACCAACGCAGCGGCGTTCATGGCCGCGAACGGGGCACCCGTGCGCGAAGTCATGACCGACAACGCCCTGGCCTACATCCGGTCCGCGGACTTCGCCAAGGCCATCGCGGATCTCGGCGCCAAACACCGGCGCACCAAACCGCGCAGCCCGTGGCAGAACGGCAAAGCCGAACGGTTCAACCGCACCCTCCAGGAATGCTGGGCCTACAAGAACGCCTACGATTCAAGCGACCACCGCACACAGGCCCTGACGGGCTGGCTAGACTTCTACAACCACCGCCGCAACCACAGCGCCCTCGGAGGACGACCACCCATCAGCAGATGTAACCAACCTGCTGGCTGAATACAACTAGGGCGTGGGCCCTCCTTCTTTGAGCCGGAGCGTGATGGTTCGAAGGACGGCGCCGCTGGTGCCGGCCGGCCGCCGGCTTGGATGAATCGTCCTGCCGAAGCGACGCGCAGGAAGTCGGTCACACGCTTTGGGTCAGACGGCCACGAACCGTCCCTTCGCCTAGTCGCTCAGGGCGTCCAGCGCGACCCCGGACAATACCTTCGCCGGGTGCGGCCCGCGGGCGGTAAGCGCTGCAGTCCACACCTCCGGCCACGGGCCCTGGGTGCCGGCCAGGATGATGTTGCCGGGATAGCGGCCGCTGAACATGCCGGTCTCAGCGCAAGCGGCGACGTCGGTCATGGCCCGGCGCAGCGCGGCCACCTGGCTTCGGACCAGGGTGAGCCCGGGTTCGTCGCCCACGTTGACTACCAGGACGCCGCGGGCAGTGAGCTTCGCCGCGGCCTCCCGGTAAAACTCGGTGCAGGCGAGGTGTTCGGGTGCCTCGGGCCCGGAGAAAATGTCCAGGATCACAACGTCGAAGCTCAGTTCCGGCGGCAGCTCGGCCAGGGCCGCCCTGGCGTCGCCGATCAGCGGGTGCAGCTCCGTGCCGTCCGGCAGCGGGAGCTGCTGCAGCACAAAGTCCAACAGCTCCCGCTCCAGCTCCACCGCGTACTGCACCGAGCCCGGCCGGGTGGCCTGGATGTAGCGGGCAAGCGTCAGCGCCCCGGCCCCAAGATGGAGCGCTGTGATGGGTTCGCCCCACGGTGCCGCGAGGTCCACCACGTGGCCGATCCGGCGCAGGTACTCGTAGAAAATGTCCGCGGGCTCGGCCAGGTTGACGTGCGACTGTTCCGCCCCGCCGATGCTGAGCACAAAGCCGCCGTCGGTAAAGGCATCGGGTTCGATCGTGGCGTGTTGGCCGGTGGTCCGCAGGAAGCGGGTGGCCGCGGGAGTGTCCCGCATCAGAGCCGGTCGCGGAGTGTTGCAAGCCGTTCGGCGGCTTCCTGCAGGACGCTAATCTTCTTGCAGAACGCGAAGCGCAGCAGGCTCCGGGTGCGTTCGGCGCCGTCCGGGTGGCAAAAGACCGCGACCGGAATGGCTGCGACACCCACCAGGGACGGCAGACGGCGGGCCAGCTCCACGGCGTCGGAGATGCCGAGCGGAGCCGTGTCCACGTTGACGAAGTACGTTCCCTGCGGTGTCAGCACGTCGAAGCCCGCGGCCCGCAGACCGTCACTGAGGACGTCCCGCTTGAGCTGGAGGGTATCGGCGATTCCGGTGTAGAACTCATCCGGCAGGCCCAGCCCGGCCGCAATGGCACTCTGGAACGGCGTACCGGAGCTGTAGCTCAGGAACTGCTTGACCGTGCGGGCGGCGGCGACCAGATGCTCCGGTCCGCTGAGCCATCCGATCTTCCAGCCGGTAAAAGAAAAGGTCTTCCCGGCGGAAGAAATGGTCAGCGTCCGTTCCGCGGCGCCCGGCAGCGTGGCCACCGGGATGTGCCGGGCACCAAAGGTGAGGTGCTCGTACACCTCGTCGGTGATGATCACGGCGTTGTGCCTGGTGGCGAGCTCGACGACGCGTTCGAGCACCTCGAGCGGGAACACCGCCCCGGTGGGATTGTGCGGGTTGTTCACCAGCACCACCTTGGTGCGGCTGCTGAACGCTGCCTCGAGCGCGTCCAGGTCCGGCATAAAGTCAGGGGCCAGCAGCGGTGCGGTGACGTGCCGGGCACCGGAGAGGCCAATAATCGCACCGTAGGAGTCGTAGAAAGGCTCGAAGGTGAGAACCTCATCGCCCGGCCCCACAAGCGCCAACAGCGAGGCGGCGATGGCCTCGGTGGCGCCGGTGGTGACAATAATTTCGGTTTGCGGATCCGGGGCCAGCCCGTAGAAGCGTTCCTGGTGAAGGGAAATGGCCTCCCGCAGCTCCAGGATGCCCTTCCCGGGGGCGTACTGGTTGGCGCCGGCAGCGATGGCGGCCTGCGCGGCAGCCTTGATTTCCACCGGGCCGTCTTCGTCCGGGAAACCCTGGCCGAGGTTGATGGCACCCGTCTGCAGGGCGAGGGTGGTCATTTCCTCGAAGATGGTCACGCCGAGGCTGCCGTCGGGGGAGAGCAGGTTCGCTCCTGAGGCGGTCCGCTGCCAGGGGGACGGTTGGGGGAAGTTCATCAGCTGCCCGTCTTCTGGCCGCGCCCGGTGAACTTGTCCATCGTGGCGTAGATCCCGAACACCTTCCCGCCCACGAAGTCCCAGGCCCGCACCGGCAGTATGCCGCGCAGCACCTTGCCCAATTGCGCAGCCGCCGGGGCGATTAGTTGCGGCCGGCCGGCGGCAGCGGCCCGCCAGGCGCGGTCAACGGCGTCGTCCGGGGTCATCAGCGGCGTCAGCAGCGGTCCGCGGGCGCCCTCGAACATCCCGGTGGAAATGTAGCTGGGGCAGAACGTCGTGACGGCGAGGTGGCCGAAGCCTTGCTGTTCGAGCTCCAGCCGGAGCGAATCGCTCCAGCCGATGACAGCCCACTTGGACGCGGCGTACACGCTCATCCGCGGATTGGAGACGGTGCCGGCGGCCGAGGCGATGTTGAGGATCCGGCGGGGCCGGCCGGCGTCGGCCATCATGGCCGGCAGGAACGCGTGGGTGACGTACATCGGTGCCAGCGCGTTGATATCCATGGTCAGCGCGATGTCCCGCTCCGGGTTGTGGTCCCAGAAGAGCGCGCCGCGAACGATTCCGGCGTTATTGACCAGCAGGGTCAGCGGACCTTCCTCCCGGCACGCCCCGGCGGCGTCGGCAATCGCTGCGCGGTCGGCGAGATCCACCTCCCGGACGACGGCGCGCGCTCCGAGGGCGGTCACCTCGGCGGCGGTCTTGGCGAGGCCGTCGGCGTCGACGTCCCAGAGAATTACGACGGCGGCGCCCTCGCGGGCCGCCCGCAGGGCGTACAGGCGGCCCATGCCCATGGCGGCCCCGGTCACGAGAACCGCGCCGCCGGAGACGGTAAAGGGAATGCTTGATGCTGACATTCAGCCATGCTATCCCGGCCGGTGCCGGCAATACGGTAGGTTCGGAGCATGAGACGCGCCGTATGCCCTGGCTCCTTTGATCCGATCCACAACGGCCACCTGGAAGTCATCGCCAGGGCCGCCGGTCTCTTTGACGAGGTCATTGTGGGCGTCTCCACAAACTACGCCAAGAAATACCGCTTCACCCTCGAGGAACGCCTTGATATGGCTAGGGAAACCCTGGCTTCCCTGCGCGGCATAGTGGTGGAACCGGTGGGGGAGGGACTGCTCGCGGAGTACTGCCGCCAGCGGGGGGTGTCCGCCATAGTCAAGGGCCTGCGTTCCTCCTCCGACTTCGACTACGAACTGCCGATGGCGACGATGAACCGCCAACTCACCGGCGTCGAGACGGTCTTCCTTCCCGCCGAAAGCCACTACCTGCACTTGTCTTCGACGCTGATCAAGGAAGTGTTTTCCCTGGGCGGCAATGTGTCCGAGTTTGTGCCCCGCTCCGTGCTGAAACGGCTGCGCGGCGGCGATCCGGTCCAGGACCAGCCGCGCAGAGGGTAAGCTTGATCGGTACTCGGCGGCCTGCTGCCGGTTGCGCGGCCGAAACCTAAGCGGCCTGCGGTGTGAACCGCGGGTGTGCCCCCGGTTTGAGTCCGCCCGGAAGATCAGGCTAAGATAGTACGTCGGTCATATGTTCAACAGGAGTTCTCATTAAACGAGATGCTAGTTCGCCCTTGGCGTTCGACGTCAAGGACCTCGGACGCAGTCCGGGAAGCATGCGGACGCTGAAGGAACATGTACCCGCACCAGAAGATCTTGGTGTGGCGCTCATTGGTGTGCAGCAAGGCTCGGATGTCGAGCTGGATCTGCGGCTGGAGGCCGTACACGAAGGAATTTTGGTATCTGGAACCGCGCACGTAGAAGTTACTGGCGAATGCGGCCGATGCCTGGATCCCCTTGCGTATGACCAAGAGGTCGATGTGCAAGAACTTTTCTTCTACGAGGACGCAGAGTTCTCGGATGAAGAAGACGAAGAAGAGCAACGTCGAGTCGAGCACGATCTGATCGATCTTGAACCGGTGTTGCGGGACGCAGTTGTTACCATACTGCCGTTCCAGCCGGTGTGCCGGGAAGACTGCCAGGGCCTTTGCTCCGAATGCGGAGTTCGCCTGGAAGACGAGCCGGGGCATCACCACGAGGTGGTAGATCCTCGCTGGGCTGCCCTAGCTGACTTGGCTAAGCCTGACCGGCAAAACTGATTTGTAAGTGTTGGACTAGAGAGAAATGAGTTAGCCGTGGCTGTCCCGAAGCGGAAAATGTCTCGCTCGAATACCCGCGCCCGCCGCTCCCAGTGGAAGGCAACCGCCCCCCACCTGGTGAAGACTGTCGAGAACGGCCAGGTTACATACAGCCTGCCGCACCAGGCAAAGGTCGTTACCGACTCGGCTGGCACCGCGCTGTTCCTTGAATACAAGGGCCGCAAGGTCGCAGACGTCTAATCCGCCAACTGGCTGACTAAGATGTCTTCAACTGAAGAGCTTCTGAAGCGTCTCGGTGTCTCTATTGACGCCGGGACGCTTCGTCTTGCGCTCACACACCGGTCCTACGCCTACGAAAACGGCGGTATCCCCACCAACGAACGTCTGGAGTTCCTGGGCGACTCCATTTTGGGGTTCTCGGTCACCGACGCGCTGTACCGTGACAACCCCACCCTGCCCGAAGGGGACCTGGCCAAGCGCCGGTCCGCCGTCGTGAGCACCCGTGCCCTCGCGGGCATCGGCCGCAGCATCGGGCTCGGGGAGTTCATCTACCTGGGGCAGGGCGAAAAGCTCACCGAGGGTAAAAACAAAGCGTCCATCCTTGCGGACACCATGGAAGCGCTGATCGGCGCCACCTATATCTCCAATGACATTGAAACCGCACGCCAGCTGGTCATGCGGCTGATCGGGCCGTTGCTGAAGGACGCCGCTGCGCTCGGCGCGGGGACCGACTGGAAAACGAACATCCAGGAGCTGGCGGCCGCCCGCCAGCTCGGGACGATCAACTATGCCGTGGAGGGTTCCGGGCCGGACCACGCCCGCACGTTCGAGGCCATCCTGCGGATCGGCGGCAACGACTACGGCAACGGCTCCGGAAACTCCAAAAAAGAGGCCGAGCAGGAAGCTGCAGCGGACGCCTGGCGCAGGCTCTCCGCACCGCCGGCGGGTGAACCGGCAGCGGCGCCCGTCGAACCCGCGACGCCCGAGGCGCAGCAACTGCAGTCCCAGCCCGGCGCCTAGGCACGCACCGTGCCTGAACTGCCCGAGGTTGAAGTGGTCCGCCGCGGACTGGTGGCCTGGGTCCGGGGCCGGACCATCACCGCCGTCGAAGTGGTGGACCCGCGCTCCATCCGCCGGCACACGCTCGGTCCGGAGGACTTCGCCGGAAACCTTGAAGGCGCCCGCGTCCTGGACGTCGTCCGGCGGGGCAAGTTCCTCTGGCTGCCGCTGGCGGACACGCCCGGGGCCCCGCCCGACGGCGGCCGGTCCGAGAGCGGCAGGCCCACTGTAGCGCTGATGGCGCATCTGGGGATGTCCGGGCAACTGTTGATGCAGGAATCCTCCAGTGCCGACGAGAAGCACCTGAAAGTGCGGCTGCGGCTCAGCCCGGCCGACGGTATGCCCGAGCAGCTCCGCTTTGTGGACCAGCGGATCTTCGGCGGCCTGTTCCTCACCTCGCTGATCCCCACGGCCGACGGCGGTCCCGGCGGCCTGGCCGAAACGCCGCTGCCGCTGATTGCTGCGGAAGCCTCCCACATCGCGCGGGACCCGCTGGACCCGGAGTTCTCCTTCGAGGAGTTCTACCGGCGTCTGCGGGCCCGGAAGACAGGCCTCAAACGTGCACTGCTGGATCAGGGGCTGGTCTCCGGGATCGGCAATATCTACGCGGACGAGTCTCTTTGGCGGGCGAAGCTGCACTATGCCCGCCCCACCGACACCCTGCGCCGGGCTGACGCCTTGCGGGTCCTGGCTGCCGCGCGCGAGGTCATGACGGATGCCCTGGCCGCCGGCGGGACAAGTTTTGATTCGCTCTACGTCAACGTCAACGGGGCCTCGGGCTACTTCGACCGCGCGCTCAACGCCTACGGCCGCGAAGGCCAGGAGTGCAAGCGCTGCGCCGCTGTCGGCCTGGTGAGCCTGATGAAGCGCGAACAGTTTATGAACCGTTCCTCCTACACCTGCCCCGTCTGCCAACCGCGGCCACGGAACGGCCGCTGGTAACTGAGCCCGCTGGTAACTGAGCCCGCTGGTAGCTGAGCCCGCTGGTAACTGAGCCCGCGGACGGACCGGCACCCGGACACCGCGCGGTCTAGTGCCGGCCGTAGTGCCGGGCCAGCCGCGCCAGGCCCTCGTCCAGCGTGACGGCCGGGGTCCAGTCGAGGAGTTTGCGGGTCTCGCGCTGGTCAAACCAGTGGGCAGTGGAGAGCTGCTCGGCAAGGAACCTGGTCATGGGAGGTTCCGCAGTCCGGCCGGCCCGGGTCCAGAGCTTTTCCACCAGCGATCCGGCCGCCCGCGCGAGGCCGCCCGGGACCTTCCACGACGGCGCCGGGACGCCGCCCGCGGCGCAAATGCCCGCCAGCAGCTCACCGACCGGCCGGGGTTCCCCGTTGCTGATGACCAGCGCCCGGCCGTGAATGTGCTCCATCCGATGCAGCGCAGCAACGATCGCCGAGGCGGCATTGTCCACATACGTGGTGTCAATCAGGGCCGCCCCGGAGTCGAGCAGCGGCAAGCCGGCCGCGGCCGGCGCGGTCCAGGACCCGTTCCACCAGCTGTGTATCCCCGGGACCCCAAACGATGTGCGGGCGCACCGCCGCGACCCTGAATTCCGCTGAGTCCGCGGCCAGTGCCAGCAGTTCGGCCGCGGCCTTGGTGCGGGAGTAGTCGCCTTGCGCGCGGGCCGGGTCGGCCGGATCGGCGCCCAGCCCGGCGATTGCAGCGCCGGAATTTGCCACGGAGGGGGAGGAGACGAACACCACTGACCGGACCCCGGCCTCGCGGGCCGCACCGAGCAAGCTGCCGGTGGCCGCGACATTCACCGCATGGAACTCCGCGGCCCGTCCGGTGAAGGAGACCTTCGCGGCCAAGTGGATGACGCCCTCGGCGCCGGCGACGGCGCAGCGGACGGCGCTCGGGTCCGTGATGGACCCGGTCAGGTCGGCCGCGCCGGCGATGCCCGAGGGGCGGCGCTGGAAGGTGGTGACGTCGTGGCCCTGGCGCACCAGCTGCCGGGCCACTTCCCCGCCGAGCAGGCCGCTCGCGCCGGTCACGAGCACCCTCAAGGTGTGCCTGCCCGGCCGCCGGCCAGGACTCCGGACGCCCACCGGGCCAGGCGGGTGCGGTCGATCTTGGCATTGTGGCGGATGTCCGTCGGCTGGGCCCGGACCACCAGCACGGCAGCGACGTTCACGCCGTCTGCCCGGGCGGCCGCCCGGACCCGCGCTGCCAGTTCCGGTGCCGCGGGGCCGGACCGGCGCGCGGGCGGGACGGTCTCGACGACGGCCACAACAGCCTGCGTTCCCGCCGGGCCCACTCCGACGAGGGCGGCAGGCCCGACGCCGTCCAGCCGTTCAAGGGACTGCTCGGTGCCCACGGGGGTGAGAACGGCATCCGGGCCCGTCACAACGTGTGCGAGGCGTCCTTCCACCCAGAGCCGGCCCGCGGCGTCGAAGTGCCCCACATCGCCGGTGCGGTGCCACCCGGCGGTGCGGGCACTCTCGCGCTGGGTCAGCCAGAGCCTGTCGTAGCTCTCTTTTACGTGCGGGGCGCTGACCAGGATCTCGCCGGTGACTCCCGGTTCCGTGACCGGGTTGTCTCCGGGGGCGGTGCCGTCGGCGGCGAGCGGGATCAGGGCCACCCGGGCGCCGTAAACCGGCTGTCCCACACACACGCCGTTGCCGGCGCCGGCCATGGTCCCGGCAGCCGCGTCCGCCCCGGCGTCGCGGATCTGTTCGAAGCTGATGTCCGTGACGGGCAGCGCTTCGGTCATTCCGTAAGGGGTATGCAGCGAGGCGTGCGGCAGCAGCCGCTGCGCGCCGGCGAGGAGGGCTTCGGGAACGGGGGCGCCGGCGGAGAGCAGCAGCTCCACACGCTCCAGCGCCCGGAGCCCCGCGGTGCCCAGGCCGTCCCGGGTGGCGAGGACGTTGCGCAGCGCCGCCGGGGGAAGCGAAGACCACTGTCGCGTCGATGGCCGCCGCGGCGTGTGCCAGTGCCTGGGCGGTCAGGGTGCCCGGAGCCGTGACGTCCATGGCGGGCGTTACGGAGACGGCTCCCAAGGCTGGTCCCAACAGTGCGAACGGCGCAAAACCCGCCACCAACCGCGCGCCCGGGCGGATCTCCAGCGTCCGGGCCACGGTGTCCCGCATCGCGGCCAGCCGCCGGTGCGTGTAAAGCACGCCCTTGGCGGGGCCGGTGGATCCCGAGGTGAAGAGCACCGCCGCGGGCGCGTCCGCATCCGGTGCCTGCGGTGCTGGCATCCCGGACAGTGCGTTGCCCCGGCGGGTGAGCGCGGGGAGGGAGGTTTCCACGGCGAGGAGCCGGCGGCGGGCCGCCGGCAGGTCCCGCACGCTGATCCGCCGTCCCGGCCAGCCGAGCACGGCGGCGGCGGCAAGGGCCTTGTTGATGCCGATCAGGAAATCCGGGGTAGCGCCCCTGACGGCGCGGCTCAGGCCGCGGGTGCCGAGGCCCGCGTCGGCCACCACCACCACGGCGCCCAGCCGTAGGCAGGCGTACAGGACCACCGTCAGGTCCACGCCCGGCGGAACCATCAGGCTGACCCGGCTGCCGGCCCGGACGCCGGTGTCTGCCAGTCCTGCGGCGGTGGCTGCAACACGCTGTTCCAGGTCCCGCCAGTTCAATGCCCGTGCCACAGTGCCGTCCGCGGCCATCTCCGCGACGGCGGTGCCAGCGCCGTCGGGTCCCGCCGCGAGCTCCGTGAGCGGCGCCCACAGGGCGGGGGCCGGGATGCCGTGGGCCGGCGTCGGGGCAGCCTGCGCCGTGCCAGCCCCGATCGGGGCAGCCTGCGCCGCGCCAGCCCCGATCGGGGCAGTCGCCTCAGCGTCTGCCGGAGCGCTGTTGGCGCAGTGCCCGGCGAGCCACTCGAAGATGGGCGTGGCGATGTCCCGGTCCTCGGCGACCAGGTGGCCGGCGCCCTCGAAGCGGTGGACTTTTGCGTGCGGCAGCCGGCCCAGCAGGTCTTTGAGGTACCGGTCGGAGAAGATCGGGTCCCGGGGTCCCCAGAGCATCAGTGCCGGCACGCTCAGCCCGCGCAGGCCCTCGGCAACCCGGTTGAGTGCGGGAAAGCTGGGATGGGACGCATCGACGGGAATGTCCGCGACGAAGTTTCCCACGCCGTCGCGGCGGCCGGCGCCGCGATAGGGGGCCAGGTAGGTGCTGCGGACGTCCGCGGCCAGCGGCGGGTGCGCCAGGGAGTGCGTCACCCGCAGGAAGGCGTCCGACGTTGTGGTTCCCCAGCGGTGCACGGCCGGGTGCAGGGCAAGCCGCAGCGCCGGCGGGATGGGCGAGTCTGCGGGCTGGTGCACGGCGGTGTTCGTCAGGACAACGCCGGCGAGCTGCTGCGGATGGGCCAGGGCCCAGCCGAGGCTGATCACACCACCCCAGTCGTGGCCGACGGTGACCACCGGACCGTCCAGGCCGAGCGCGGCCGTGAGGTCGCCGAGATCACTGATCCGGTCCGCCAGCCGCCGGAACGTGCCGGTGCGCTCGGAGAAGCCCATGTCCAGCTGGTCCACCGCGACCACCCGCCAGGGGTGCGCGGGGTCAGATCCGGCGGCCAGCAGGGTCCGCCAGACGTAGGACCAGGTGGGGTTGCCGTGCACACACAGCACGGTCCCGGCCGGTGTCAGCCCCCGGCGGGAGAGCTGCGCGCCGTTGTCGAGCAGGTGCCAGCGGCGCACCGTTCCGGGCGCGCCGGCAGCTGAGCCGGACGCCACCTCGATTTCGCGCGACCATTCCGGGTCGACGCCGGGCCAGCCGCCGGCTACCAAACGATTTCCACCATCGCGGTGTTGAGGCCCGAACCGACGCCCATGCACAGCACACGGTCACCGGATCCAAGGTTCTGCGCCTCGGCGGCCAGGGTCATCGGGAGGGAAGCCGGTCC
Source organism: Arthrobacter sp. H16F315 (assembly GCF_024124825.1). Lineage (GTDB taxonomy): Bacteria > Actinomycetota > Actinomycetes > Actinomycetales > Micrococcaceae > Arthrobacter. Next base: position 2,276,219 of record NZ_JAMXSS010000002.1, read on the forward strand.
CACGTTGCCCCAGTGCGGGAACGTGATGGGCACCTTATCCGGATCCAGGTCGATGGCGTCGATGATGGCCTGGGTGTAGGCGGTGCTCACCTGGTGCGTGACATAACGGTCCATCGAGCCCCAGTCCCATTCCGGCTGCGCCTCATGCCAGGCGTCGACCACCAGCTGCAGGCCGCCGTCGAGCAGGCCCTTTGTATCCGTTGTCATACCGTCGATGCCGCCCACACACAGCTCGTGGTGCTCTGTTCCGGCGCGCATCACGCCGCCAAGGATCCGGTGCGCCCCGGGGTGCTCGTCCGCCGGGCCCAGGACGGCCGCAGCGGCGCCGGAACCGAGGGTCAGGGTGGCAAACTCGCGGTTGAAGTCCGCGCGGGTGGTCTCCGGCCGCTGCAGCCGGGCCAGGGTGGCCTCCTGCGTAGCCTGGGCGTCCTCTCCGTTGACGATCACCGCGTACTTGATCTGGCCGGAGTCGATCATGTTGGCCGCCAGTGTCATGCCGTTGACAAAGCCGAGGCAGGCGTTGGCAAGGTCGAAGTTCATCGCGGACGACGGCAGGCCGAGCCCGTGGTGGATTTTCACCGCGACCGACGGTTCGAGGTTCCGCCGCGTCACGGAGGTATTGATCAGCAGGCCCACCTCGGTTGCTTCGATGCCGGACTCGGCCAAGGCCTTTGCGCCCGCCTCGATGGCGGCGTCGTCGAACGATGTCCCGGGGGCCCACCACCGCCGGTGGGTGACGCCGGCAACGCGTTCCAGCAGCTTTGGCGGGAATTTCAACCGGCGCAGTGTGGCGGACAGTTTGTGGTCGAAATCCGTGGAACTGATGATCCTCGGAGCTTCGACGCTGGTCACCGAAAGCAGGGCGGTGTTGCGGTGCCGGAATGTTGCATTCCCTATCAATTCAAGCCTCTGTTCGTGTGTGTCCTGCGCTCAGGCGGGTGAGTGCACCTTCAAGCGCAAGCCCAAGAGCTTAACTACGTCCGGTGTCAATCCATTCCTGCATCTGCAGATTGAGAGGCATCTGCGCCGTGGTTGCGGGCCGCTGCACGGAAATGTCACGGCCCCGCAGTAGATTGTAGGTATCCGCGGCTGTCCCCACCATCCGCGTCCGCCGAGCAGGAGACCCGAAACACCTTGCACCTGAAAAGCCTGACCGTCCGGGGATTCAAGTCTTTCGCTTCGGCGACGACTTTCGAATTCGAGCCAGGCGTCACTGCCGTGGTTGGCCCCAACGGCTCCGGCAAGTCCAATGTGGTGGACGCCCTGGCCTGGGTGATGGGCGAGCAGGGCGCTAAGACCCTCCGCGGCGGCAAGATGGAAGACGTGATCTTCGCGGGGACGTCCGGGCGCCCGCCGTTGGGCCGCGCGCACGTCTCGCTCACCATTGACAACAGCGACGGCGCCCTGCCGATTGAATACAGCGAAGTCACGATTTCCCGCACGCTCTTCCGCACCGGCGGCTCGGAGTACGCCATCAACGGCGCCGGCTGCCGGCTCCTGGACATCCAGGAGCTGCTCTCCGACTCCGGACTGGGCCGGGAAATGCATGTGATCGTGGGCCAAGGGCAGCTGGACAAGGTGCTGCACGCCACCCCGGAGGACCGGCGAGGTTTCATCGAAGAGGCTGCCGGTATCCTCAAACACCGGCGCCGCAAGGAAAAAACGGTCCGCAAGCTCGAAGCGATGCAGGCCAACCTGGCCCGCCTGAGCGACCTCACCGGCGAGATCCGGCGCCAGCTCACGCCGTTGGGCAAACAAGCCGAGGTGGCGCGGCGCGCCCAGACCGTCCAGTTTGAGGTCCGGGACGCACGCTCCCGGCTGCTCGCCGACGACCTCGTCCAGCTGCAGTCGGCCCTGGCCCGGGATGTCGCGGACGAGAGCGCACTGAAGGCCCGCCGGGGCGTCATCGAACAGGAGCTCGAGCTCGGCAGGCAGCGGCAGGCCGGCCTCGAACAGCGCGCAGCCGAAGCCACACCCGCGCTCAACGCCGCCCGGGACACCTGGTATCAGCTCTCCGCCGGGCGCGAACGGCTGCGCTCGCTGGGTTCACTCGCCGAGGAACGGCGCCGGCTGCTCGGCGATTCCGACACAGTGCCTGACACCGGGCGGGACCCGGATCAGCTCGACCGCCAGGCCGCCCGCGTCCGTGCGGAACAAACCGGGTTGGAGCACCAGGTCGTGGAGCGCCGCAGCACCCTGGACGCCGCCACCGCAGCCAAAATCGGCGCGGAAAGTGCCGCCTCCGTCGAGGACAAACGGCTCGCAACCTTGCTCCGGGCCGCCGCTGACCGCCGAGAGGGCCTGGCCAAGCTGGCCGGGCAGGTCGGCGCGGCACGCTCCCGGGTCGAGTCCGCCCAGGCCGAACTCGGCAGGCTCCGCGAATCCCTCACGGCAGGGGGAGGAACGCCGCCGGCAGGCCCACAGCGAATTCGCCGCCCTGGAATCCCAGGTAGCCGGCGTGGAGGACGGGGAGGAGCGCCTCGACGCCGAGTACGAGGATGCCAGCACAGTGCTGGACAACATCACGGCGGAGATTAACGCCTTGACGTCGGCCGAACGCGACGGCGAGCGCGAACGCGGTGCCCTGCTGGCCCGTCGAGAGGCTCTGCAGCTCGGATTGAACCGCAAAGACGGCTCGGCCCACGTCCTCGGTTCGGGAGCCTCCGGGGTGATCGGCTCGCTGGTGTCCATGATCACTGTGGAAGCAGGCTTCGAGACCGCCATCGCGGCCGCGCTGGGCGCCGCGTCCGACGCCGTTGTGGTGCAGGACAGCGTTGCTGCGGCCACCGCCGTCCAGCTGTTGAAGGACGACGACGCGGGCCGGGCCACCCTGCTGCTGGTTGGGGAACGCACCGAACGCAACGAATCCGACGGGAAGCTGCCCGAGGGTGCCCGGTGGGCGTCCCGGATGGTGTCGGCCTCCGGCGCCGCGGACGCCGCCACCGGCCTGCCCCTGGCGGAGCTGCTGGCGGGCATCGCCGTCGTCGAGTCCCTAGCGGATGCAGCGCAGTTGATTGCCGGCCGCCCTGAACTGACCGCGGTGACCCTTGCCGGGGACGTCCTCACCGCGCTGACCGTCAGCGGCGGCTCCGCAACGGCACCGTCGCTGATTGAGGTGCAGGCCGCCGTCGACGACGCCGCCGCTCGCCTCGAGAGCGTTACCGCCGAGCTGGAGCGCCAACGGTTCGCCCTCGCCGCCGCGCAGGCCCGGCGGGCAGCGGCGCAGGACCGCGCCGATGCCGCCCTGGAAAAACTCCACGATTCGGACGCCCGGCTGGCGGCAGTCGCCGAACGGCTGGGACACCTGAACTCCGTGCTGCGCAGCGCCGTCGGCGAAAGCGAACGCCTCGCCGCCGCACTCGCAAAGGCAGAGGCCAACATCGAAAGCGAACAACTCGCGCTGGAAGCCGTAGCGGCCCGCCTCGCCGCCGCCCAGGAGGCGCCGGCCGAGGAGGAACCCTCTCCGGAGCACAGGGACGCCCTGGCCCTGGCAGCGTCGCTGGCCCGCAGCACCGAAATGGAGGCCCGGCTTGCCCTGCGCAGCGCAGAGGAACAACTCACGGCCACCGGCAACCGGGCAACGGCGCTCGAACGCGCAGCCGCCACCGAGCGCCGCGCCCGTGAAGAGGCAGCCGAACGGGCACGCCGCCGCCGGATCCAGGCCAAAGGCGCCGCAGCCGTCCGCGCCGCGGTCGCCCAGGTGATGGGCTTCATCGACGTGTCCGTGGAACTTGCCCGGCAGGAGCAGGACGCCGCGGAGGAACGCAAGGAACAGCTCGACGGCGAACTCGCTGCCGTGCGCACCGGCAACGATGCCCTCGCCCGCGAACTGGCCGACCTGACGGACTCCGTGCACCGCGACGAGCTGGCACGCACCCAGCAGCGCCTCCGGATTGAAGCCCTTGAACTCAGAAGCGTTGAGGAACTCGGACTCGCCGCCGAGCAGCTGGTCGCGGACTTCGGCCCCGGGCAGCCCGTTCCCGCGCCCGCCGGGGAATCGACGGACAAATGGGCTGCCCTGCGCGCCCCGGTGGACGAGGACGGCCGTGAGATCGTGGCCGGCAAGCCCTACGTCCGCGCGGAGCAGGAGAAACGGCTCAAACGCGCGGAGCGGGACCTCTCCGCGCTGGGCCGGGTCAATCCGCTCGCGCTGGAGGAATTCGCCGCACTGGAGGAACGCCACCAATTCCTCAGCACCCAGCTCGAAGACCTTAAGTCCAGCCGGAAGGACCTGCTGGACATCATCAAGGAAGTCGACGAGCGCGTCCAGAAAGTCTTTGCCGAAGCCTTCGAGGACACCTCGGCGCAGTTCATCCGGATCTTCGCTCGGCTGTTCCCCGGCGGCGAGGGCCGGCTGGTCCTTACCGACCCCTCGGACATGCTCACCACCGGCATCGAGGTCGAGGCGCGTCCGGCCGGCAAAAGATCAAGCGGCTCTCGCTGCTTTCCGGCGGCGAACGTTCGCTGACCGCGGTGGCCCTGCTCGTCGCGATCTTCAAAGCCCGGCCCTCGCCGTTCTACGTGATGGACGAGGTGGAGGCAGCCCTGGACGACACCAACCTGGGCCGGCTGATCACCATCTTCGAGGAGCTGCGCGAATCCAGCCAGCTCATCATCATCACGCACCAGAAACGCACCATGGAAGTTGCCGACGCCCTGTACGGCGTCACCATGCGAGGCGACGGAGTCTCCACAGTGATCAGCCAGCGGCTCGGCGCCGAGGTCTGAGCGGCCCGAAGCTGAACGGTGCCGGCCCCTGTTTCCGGTCCCCGCTAGGGCTGTGGGGTTTGTGAGAAGCTAGGGGAGTGAACGACATCCTCCCTATTCTGTTGCCCATTCTCGCCGCCCTGGTGGTCCTCGGCGCGCTCATTCCGGTCCTGATGAAGACCCGGAAGAACGTCACCAGCTACCCCGGGAAGCGGGATGAGAACGATCCCGTGAAGCCCGGTGCCGGCGGTGGAACCCTCCTTGAGGACCGTCCCGCACCCCCGGCTGAGCGCAGCGCACCGGACTCCGTGGACCTGGCGGGCCTGGAGACAGTCGACGTCCCGGACAACGTCGCCGGGCTGGAAACCGTTCCGGTAGACACCCCGCTGCCGGTGGCAGGCCGCCTTATCCGCCTGCGCGAACGACTCGTGAAGTCCAACAACATCCTCGGCAAGGGCCTGCTGGCTTTGCTCTCCGCCGACAAGATCGATGAGAACGTCTGGGACGAGGTGGAGGAGACCCTCCTGCTCGCGGACCTTGGCACCGAGCCGACCCTGCAGCTCGTGGACGCGCTCCGCGAACGCGTCAAGGTGCTCGGCACCCGCTCGCCGGAACAGGTCAAGGCCCTGCTGCGCGAGGAACTCATCAAGCTCGTCGACCCGACGATGGACCGGGCGCTCCGCGTTGAACGCCACGCCGACAAGCCCGCCATTGTGCTGGTCGTGGGCGTCAACGGCGTTGGCAAAACCACCACGGTGGGCAAACTCGCCCGGGTGCTCGTGGCCGAAGACAAGGACGTCCTCCTCGGCGCGGCGGACACCTTCCGCGCCGCCGCCGCCGAGCAGCTCGCCACCTGGGGCCAGCGGGTCGGCGTGGCCACGGTAAAGTCCGACGTCGACGGTGCCGATCCGGCCTCCGTCGCCTACGAGGCGGTCAAGGCAGGCATCGACCAGGAAGTCGACGTCGTGATGATCGACACCGCCGGGCGCCTGCAGAACAAGACCGGCCTGATGGACGAACTGGGGAAGGTCAAACGCGTCATCGAGAAGCTTGCCGAAGTCGATGAGGTACTGCTCGTCCTTGACGCCACCACCGGACAAAACGGCCTGAACCAGGCCAGGGTGTTCGCCGAGGTCGTCAACATCACCGGCATCGTCCTGACGAAGCTGGACGGAACGGCGAAGGGTGGAATTGTGGTCGCCATCCAGAAGTCGCTGGGCGTCCCGGTTAAGCTCATCGGCCTCGGCGAGGGAGCGGATGACCTCGCCCCGTTCGACGCCGAGAGCTTCGTGGACGCCATCCTGAACTAGTCCCGCAGCCACAACGCCGCTTAAATCCAACTGGCTCCCAGTTGGTGTCGTCCGGGTTCCGGCAACGACACCAACTGGGAGCCAGTTGTTTGTGGACCTAGTACGTGAAGTTCAGGACCGTGACGGTGCCCGCGGTCAGCTTGAATTCCTGGGTCGGTGAGCCGTACGCGAAACCTTCGACAGTGGCGCGTTCTGCAATCGGAACCGGCTCGGACTTGGTGCCGTCGATCACTGTGCTGTCCTCAGCCCCAAAGCTCGGCCCGGAGAGCTGGGTCATGGTTCCGGTCAGCGCCTTCCCGGGCAGGTTGAGGGTGACGGCTGCCTGGGCGGCCTTTTCCGGATTGTTCTCGTTGACCAGGACCACTGTGGTGCTCCCGTCAGCGTTCTGCAGGGCATAGCTGAACATCAGGCCACCGCCCGTCGAGTCCAGTTTCAGGAACTTCCCGCCTTCCATCTCGGCAACCATGGACAGGCCAAAGAAGTTGGCCCGGCCGGTGATGACGCCGTCCGGCTTCAGGTATGCCCCGCCGCTGCAGATGACGGACATGGGCGGACCACCCTTGCACGTCAGAAGCGAGCTGTGGAAACCGATCCGGGTAATGCCCAGTTGTGCGGCGTTCAGTGCATAGTCAGCGGTCCAGAGGGCCGAGCCGTGGGTGCGGGAAGTCTCGTTGGACCCGGGACAGGCGGCAATACCGGTCTCCGGAAGCCACACTTCCAGGCCCGCATCGCGGCCGGCCTTCAGCGCGGCCTGCTGGTAGTCTGCCGCGCGGTCGTGCATCAGCTTGCTCATCAGGTTGGCCATGGTGGGCGACGCCAACGGATCCACTTTTCCGTCGCAGCTGTACATCGGATAGTTGTGGAAGGACAGGATCTTCTTCTGTGGAATGTCTGCATCAATGAAGGGCTGCCACCACTTCTGGTCGTAAGCGCCCGGACCGGAAATCGGAACGTTCGGCGCCACGGCGTTCATCGCGTTGGCGTAGGCCTTGAGCTCCGTGACGTACTTCTGAACGTTGTAGTCCCCGGGGCGGACGCCGTTGGAGCCGAAGCCGTTGGGTTCGTTGCCGACCGTAAAGCTCAGCAGCCGGGGCCCGAAGATCTGCGCCGCGTGCTTGGCCATATCCGCAGCACGGTTCGGGTCGTAGTGGCCCAGATCGACGGTGAGGCTAACCGTTGCGTCTGCGGCCACCAGCAGCGTGTTCAGGCGGCTGAGGTCCGCGGGTCCGACGGCACGGACCGGGTGGGCGGCATCGCCCTGGTAGCTGGCGGGAACCGGCTCGTTGCTGGAGGTCCAGAAGAACCGGCGGTCGACGGCGTTGCCGCCAAAGCGCAGCACCGGCTGGTCGGCCTCTTTGAACAGCTTGACGATCGAGGCGTTGCTGCCGCTGAGGACAGGATCACCGAGGTCGGTGGCCTCAAGCGAGATGCCGACCAATCCCTTGCTCAGGGACGTGCCCACCTGATCCTTGGCAACCGTCACCTTCAGGGGTTCCACCGGTTCCAGCGGTGACCCGGCGCCGGGGCCGGGTTGTTTGTAGTAGGTGACGGCCGGAGCCGGCGGCAAGCCAGTCGACGGTGTCGGCGCCGAACTGGCTGTCGGGGAGGGTGCCGCCGCCGCGTCGCCGTCCCCAGCCGGCCTGAGGAAAAGCACCAGCGAGGCGATCACGGCCAGGACCGCGATGACCGACACCACGGCAGCGGGCCGGATTTTCCTGTGCTTGCTCCCGGGGCCGGCCTCAGGTCTGTCGTCGGGGGCGTTCTCGGTCGAATGTTCTTGGGGGGGCATAACAAACTTCTCCGGCTTCTGGGTGGGGACTGGCACCAGCCTAACGAAGTCCGCCGGTCAGGGTTGACGCGGGCCCGGCAGCGGTCCGGAAGCCCTCCCTGGGATCAGGCGCCGCGCGCCGCCGGCCGCTGGAACGTTTCGCGGGCCAGCAGCCAGCCTGCGGCAGCCGCGATGAGGACGCCGCCGGTGACCCCGAACGCCCAGCCGTAGCCCAACCGGTCCGCGAGGAGCCCGGCCAGGACCGGGCCGATGATCGCGCCGCTGTCGGAGGTCATCTGGAAGATTGCCAGGACCCTTCCGCCGGAGCGCTCGTTGCCGATCACATCGGCCATGGCGGCCTGCTGGGCCGGGCCCAGCAGCCCTGACCCGATTCCGGCGGCTGCGGTGGCGGCGAGGAACCACGGCAGCTCGTGCGTGAACCCGATCGCCGCCGTGGCGGTCCCGGTGACCAGCAAACCGGCGATCATCATCGGTTTGCGGCCCAGGCTGTCCGCGAGCCTGCCGGAGAACGTCAACGCCACCGCGTTGGCGCCGGCGAACATTGCCAGCGCCCAGCCCGCAGATTCCGGGCCGGCGTTCAGGGCGGCGACCGCGAAGAGCGGCACCGTGGCCATCCGGACGCCAAAGGTTGCCCAGCCGTTCGCGAAGCTGGAGAACAGCCCGGCCCGGTAGGCGCTGTCCCGCAGCGCCGCCCCGAGCTCCATCGCCGGCAGCGCGTTCCCGTCCCGGCGTGCGGCGGCCGGCACATGACTCAGCTGGGTCTGCACCACGAGGGCTGCCAGGATCAGGGCGGCCGCGTAGACCAGGAACGGTACCCGCAGACCAAAGCCGGCCAGCAGCCCGCCCACCACCGGGCCGCACACGTTGCCGATCAGGAACGCCGAGGCGTAGGCGCCGGAGACCCGGCCACGGCTCTCCGGCGGTGCCAGCCTGACCACCAGGGCCATCGAGGCCACCGTGAACATCACCGAACCGGCGCCGCCGAGGCCCCGGAAAACCAGCAACTGCCAGTAGTCCTGCGCGAAGGCGCACGCCGCCGTCGAGGTTGCAACAATCAGCAGCCCGGCCACATAGACCGGCCGTTCGCCGAGGCGCACGATCAACGCGCCGCCGGCAGGTGCGAAGACCAGCCGCATAAAGGCGAAAATACTCACGATCACCGCGGCCGCCGTCGCGCCGACGTCGAACGTGGTGGCGAACTGGGGGAGTACCGGCGCCACCAGGCCGAAGCCCAGGGCGATCAGGAAGGCGGCCACCAGCATCACCTTGATGTCCCTGGGCAGCACCGCCTTGCCGCTGCTCAGGGTGTCGGCCCGGGGCGGTGATCCCGCGGGGCGGGGGGACTTACTCATGGTGGTGGCTTCCTGGGGATTCGGGCGGGGGAGGGTGCGCGGTGGAACGCGTGAAACATAACCGTAACAAGAAGGATTTGCACCATTTACTTCCGGGAGGTTCTTGTAACGCGCCGGCAATCTAAATCCTCTGCCGGCGAAACACGCCCCCGCCAAGATCTTCTTAGAACGCAAACCGCGTTGAGGCACGCGGAGAATTCCGCAACATCAACTTTCCGACCGCATCCAAGCAAGGAGGACGTGCACCATGGAACTTACCGCAGGTCACGTATGGCTAATGGTGGCAGCAGCACTCGTGCTGTTCATGACACCCGGACTCGCATTCTTCTATGGCGGCATGACGCGCGCCAAGGCCGCCCTGAACATGATGATGATGAGTTTTATCTCCATCGGCATGGTTGGTGTCGTCTGGGTGCTCTGGGGCTCCTCGATGAGCTCCGGCGAGGGCTTCCTGCAAATAGTAGGAAATCCGTTTGCCACTTTCGGTCTGGAGGGCATCAACACCCCTGACGGACTCATCAAGGTCGGCTACGCAGCCACCTTCGCGATCATTACCGTCGCACTGATCAGCGGCGCAATTGCTGACCGCGCCAAGTTCGGCGCCTGGTCCGTGTTCGTCCCCGTCTGGGTCACCCTGGTGTACGCCCCGCTGGCCTACATGGTCTGGGGCGGCGGGCTGTTCAGCGCGGACGGCGCCATCGGCAAGGCCCTCGGCCCGGCAATCGACTTCGCCGGCGGCACCGTGGTCCACATCAACGCCGGTGTAGCAGCACTGATCCTCGTGCTGATCATCGGTAACCGCAAGGGCTTCGGCAAGGACCCCAACCACCGCCCGCACAACATCCCCTTTGTGATGCTCGGTGCCGCCATCCTGTGGTTCGGCTGGTTCGGCTTCAACGGCGGCGCAGCAACGACGGCGGAGCAGGGCGGCCTGATCTGGGTCAACACCCTGGCGGCCCCCGCCGCGGCAATGCTCGGCTGGCTCGTCACGGAACGGATCCGCGATGGTCACCCCACCTCACTCGGCGCAGCCTCCGGTGTGGTCGCCGGCCTCGTCGCCATCACCCCGGCCTGCGCCAATGTCAGCCCGGTTGGCGCGCTCTGCCTCGGCGTTGTGGCCGGTGTGGCCTCCGCGCTCGCCGTCGGTCTCAAATTCCGCTGGGGTTTCGACGATTCGCTTGACGTTGTTGGTGTCCACCTTGTCTCGGGCATCATCGGCACCGTGGCCCTGGGCTTCATCGCCCTCCCGGCTGATGGTGTCGGCGGCGGCCTCTTCTACGGCGGCGGCTTCACCCAGCTCTGGGCCCAGCTCGCAGTGGCCGGCATCGCCATCACCTACTCCGCAGTGATGACGTCGATCATTGCTTTCGCGATCCACAAGACCATGGGGTTCCGGGTTTCCCAGGAACAGGAAGTGGTGGGCGTGGACCTGAGCCTGCACGCCGAAACGGCCTACGAATTCGGAGTCGGCGGCCACGGCGGAAGCTTCACGCCGCTGCACGAACTCATCACCGGCAAGGCCCAGGCCGCAGCGGCCCCGGCCGCCCGGACGGTGGACCCGGCATCCAACGGCAAAACGACCGCAGCAGCGGGTAAGGAAAGCGTGGAGGCATGAAACTGATCACAGCAATTGTCCGGCCGGAAAAACTCGACACTATCCGTGAAGGGCTTGAAGCCTATGGGGTGCAGGGCCTCACGGTCAGCGCAGCAAGCGGCTACGGCCGGCAGCGCGGCTACACCGAGGTGTACCGCGGCGCCGAGTACAACGTGGACCTGCTGCCCAAGATCAGGGTAGAGGTGCTGGCGACCGACGAACAGGCAGACGACATCCTCGATGTCATCATCGCCAGCTCGAACACCGGCCGCGCCGGTGACGGCAAGGTCTGGACGATGGATGTGTTCGAAGCGGTGCGGGTCCGCACCGGGGAACGCGGAGCGGCGGCCATCTAGCCGGGCGCTCAACAAGAAGCGGGCCGGGGACCAGTTCAAAGGGTACCCGGCCCGCTTCTTCTCTGTCCCGGTGGCTCCGGCGGGAAGCGCGACGGCGGCCCTCAGGCCAGCCAGCCCTCCGGTCCGCCGCTTCCGGCTGCGTACTCTTCAAGCGGTGCGCTGTCCCGGTCCCAGGCCTTCAAGACCGGCCCCAGGATGCGCCAGCAGTCTTCGGCGGTATCGGCGCGGACCGAGAGCAGGGGGTCCCCGGTCAGGACCCCTTCGAGCACCTCCCCGTAGGGCAGCAGATCGGAGGCGCTGAGCTCAGCCTTGAGGGTGGCGCGGTCCAGGCTGAGGACGTCGCCGGGGCCGTTTACATCGACGTCGAACTGCAGTGTGTCCGGTCCGAAGCCGATCCTGAGCTGGTTGGGGGAAGCCACCCCGCTGAAGCCCTTGGGCAGCTGCGGGACGGGGCGGAAGGTCACCACGGCTTCCTTGCGTTCAGTGCCCAGGGCCTTTCCGGAGCGCAGGATAAAGGGGACACCCTGCCACCGCCAGTTCTCGATCCGCACCTCAACCTCGGCCAGCGTCTCCGTGCCCCGGGACGCGTCGACGCCGTCCTCCTTGGCATAGTCCGGTACCTTCCGGCCATCGATCGATCCCGCGGTATAACGGGCGCGGCGGGTGCTTTTCGCGAAGGGCGCCTTGATGCTGCTGGCGCGCAGCACCGTCGCCACGGCATCGCGGAGATCGCGTTCATGCACCGAGGCCGGGGGCTCGATCGCCATCAATGCCATGATCTGCAACAGGTGGCTTTGGATCATGTCGCGCAGGGCGCCGGCGCCGTCGTAGTAGCGGGCCCGGCCCTCCAGCGCGAGGTCCTCGTCGAAGACAATCTCGACCCGTTCGATGTGCTCGCGGTTCCACACCGGCTCCAGGAAGGCGTTGGCGAAGCGGAGCCCCAGGATATTTAGAACCGTCGCCTTGCCCAGGAAGTGGTCCACCCGGTGAATGTGGTCCTCCGGGACCAGCGCGGCCAGGGTTTCGTTGAGGTGCCGGGCCGACTCCTCGCTGGAACCGAACGGTTTTTCCATCACCAGGCGGGTCCCCGCGGGCACCTGGCCGGGATCCAGCGCCTCGCAGGCCAGCTGGCTGATATGCGGCGGCAGGGCGAAGTAGACCGCCACTGGCCCCTGCAGCTCCGCCAGGAGGCCGGCCAGTTGCCCGTCGGCGGTGACGTCGAGCCGGCGGTAGCTGGTGGTGCCGCGGATCCGCTTCAGCTCCCGCCGGCCATCTGCGCCGGCCTGGGAGTTCGCGTCGGCGAAGGACTCTTCGAGGCGTTCGGCCCATTGGTCCGGGGTCCAGGGATCCGAGCCGGCGCCCACCAGGGTCAGTCCGCCGGCACGTCCCCGGGAGACGAGCCGGGCGAGCCCCGGCAGCAGCAGCCTGCCGGTGAGGTCGCCCGAGGCGCCCAGGATGAGCAGGGTCTTTACTGAATTTTGACTGGTCACCTAAGTCAGCATGCCATCATGAAGGCGCGTCTTGGTACCCTAGATAGTCGAGTCCCGTTGTCGAGGCGGTTCGTTCAGGCGAACCTCAGTCGCGACACTGGCGAGCCGGACCGGCCGCCAACTGTAGATCCACTGAAAGAAGTGCACGGCGCGTGTTCAATTCACTCTCTGACCGGTTGACAGCAACCTTCAAGAACCTCCGTGGCAAGGGCCGCCTGACCGAGGCGGACGTTGACGCTACGGTCCGCGAAATCCGGCGCGCCCTCCTGGACGCGGACGTCGCCGTTCCGGTGGTCCGCGAATTCACCGGACGGGTCCGCGAGCGGGCCCTCGGAGCGGAAGTCTCCGCAGCGCTGAACCCGGGCCAGCAGATCGTCAAGATCGTCAACGAGGAGCTCGTCGAGATCCTGGGCGGCGAAACCCGCCGGATCCGCCTCGCGAAGACCGGCCCCACGATCATCATGCTGGCCGGTCTCCAGGGTGCCGGCAAAACAACGCTGGCAGGCAAGCTCTCCAAGCACCTCAAGGCGCAGGGCCACAGCCCCATGCTGGTGGCCTGCGACCTGCAGCGCCCCAATGCCGTCACACAGCTCCAGGTGGTGGGCCAGCGTGCCGGGGTTCCGGTCTTCGCCCCGCACCCCGGCGCCACCTCCACCGAGCTGGACCACCCGGCCGGCGACCCGGTCGCCGTCGCCCGTGCCGGCGTGGAAGAGGCAAAGCGGACACTGCACGATGTTGTGATCGTGGATACCGCCGGCCGGACCGGCGTCGACGCCGAGATGATGGAACAGGCACGCCAGATCCGCCGGGCCATCGTTCCGAATGAAGTGCTGTTTGTGGTCGATGCCATGATCGGCCAGGACGCCGTCAACACGGCCATGGCCTTTGACGAAGGCGTCAACTTCACCGGCATCGTGCTCTCCAAGCTCGACGGCGACGCCCGCGGCGGTGCCGCGCTTTCGGTCGCCTCCGTCACCGGTAAGCCGGTGATGTTCGCGTCCACCGGTGAAGGCTTGGACGACTTCGAGCTCTTCCACCCGGACCGGATGGCCTCACGCATCCTTGACCTCGGTGACGTGCTGACCCTGATTGAGCAGGCGGAGAAGTCCTGGGACAAGGACGAAGCTGCCCGGATGGCGAAGAAGTTCGCCGACCAGGAAGACTTCACCCTGGACGATTTCCTGGCCCAGATGCAGCAGATCCGCAATATGGGTTCCATGAAGAAGATGCTCATGATGATGCCGGGAGCGCAGAACATCCGGCAGCAGCTCGAGCAGTTTGACGAGCGCGAGATCGACCGCGTCGAGGCGATCGTCCGTTCCATGACGCCGCACGAACGCGTCGCACCCAAAATCATTAACGGTTCCCGCCGGGCCAGGATTGCCCGCGGTTCCGGTGTGCACGTGTCCGAGGTCAACGGCCTGCTGGAACGCTTTATGCAGGCGCAGAAGATGATGAAGAAGATGGCTGCCGGCGGCGGCATGCCCGGAATGCCGGGGATGCCGGGGATGGGTGGCGGCGGGGCCCGCAAGGGCGGAAAGAGCGCGCCCAAGAAAAAGCCCGTTCCGGCAACCCGGCCAAGGCCGCCCAGGAGCTCAAGGACGCCCAGGCCCGCCGGACCGAGGGTGCCAAGGCACTGCCGACCGGTGCCTCGTTCGGCCAGCAGGGCGGAGACTTCGACCCCTCCCAGTTGAACCTGCCCAAGGGCTTTGACAAGTTCCTCGGCGGCGGCAAATAGGCGCTGGCGGCAGCGATGTCGGCGGCCCGTTGTCGGACCGGTGCCATAGGGTTAGACAATGTTCAAGCAGCGCGTAGTCTTCGTCCACGGGGCGGGCAGCTTCGGCGCTGCCGCGTGGCCGAAACAGCATGGTATGGCGCTGAGCTACGACGCCCTGTTCCTGCGCCGGCACGGGTATGACCCGGTCGAGGAGCCGCTGGAAACGGACTTCTGTGCCGATGCCGCCATTGTGCTGCGGGCCCTGGCCGACGACGGCCGCGGCGAGGCCGGCGGGCACGTTGTGGCACACTCCCAGGGGGCCATCGCCGCGATGATGGCCGCCGTCGAACGGCCTGAACTGGTGCACTCGCTGACCCTGGTGGAGCCGGCCTGTCTATCACTCACCGCGGAGCTGCCGGCGACGGCAGCGCACCGGGCCCTGATGCAGCCGCTCTTCGAGGTCCGCCAGCACCTAAGCGATGAGGACTTCCACCGCGAATTCGTCCGCCGGGTGTTCGCGGCCCAGAGCCCGGCCCAGTCCGGCCTTGGTGACCCGAACCCGGAAGACCGGCGTGAGGCGTGCCGCCTGCGTCTCCAGGCTCCGGCCTGGGAAGCCCCGCTGCAGATCGTCCCCGGTGTGCCCACTTTGGTGCTGACCGGCGGCTGGGAACCGCTGTATGAAGAGATCGCAGGCTATTTGCGTGACACCGGCGCCGTGCACCGCACAGCGGCGGGCGGGCACCGGCCCCAGGATTCGGCGGAGGGAAACCGGCTGATCCGGGCGTTTATCGCCGATGTTGGCCGGCAACAGCACGCCCATGCCTCCTAGCCGTTTCCGGAAGCGCCCTGCGGAATAGGCTTGATCCCATGACCCGCATCATCGAGTTCACCGGACCCATCCTTACCGGCCCCGACCGGGAACGCCGGGGCCTCTGGTCGGTCGACGGCCTGCTGACCTTTGACCGTCCCGCACTCGCCCCGGACCTGGTTCTCGATGGCTGGGTCATCCCCGGGCTGGTTGACGCGCACTGCCACATCGGACTGGGTCCGGGCGGGGACGTGCCGGCACAGCTGGCCGAGGAACAGGCCAGGACCGACCGTGACGCCGGCACCCTGCTGGTCCGCGACGCCGGAGCCGTCCACGACACCCGCTGGCTCCAGCACCGGGCGGAGCTGCCGCGCATCATCCGTTCCGGCCGGCACATCGCCAGGACCCGGAGGTACCTCCGTGGCTTCGCCGTCGAGGTGGAGCCCCGGGAACTGGTGGAAGCCGTGCGCAAGCAGGCGCGCGCCGGCGACGGCTGGGTCAAGCTGGTGGGGGACTGGATCAACCGCGACGACGGCGACCTCGCCCCCTCGTTTCCCGCGGCGGTGCTCAAGGACGCCGTCCGGGCCGCCCACGATGAAGGCGCCCGGGTCACGGCCCATTGCTTCGCCGAAAGCACCCTGGATGACATGCTGGACGCCGGAATCGACTGCATCGAACACGCCACGGGCCTGCTGCCGCGGCATCTTCCGAGATTCGTCGAACAGGGTGTGCCGATCGTCCCCACGCTCATTAACATCGCCACCTTCCCCGACATCGCCGCCCAGGCCGAGGCAAAGTTCCCCCGGTACGCGGCGCATATGCGCGCCTTATGGGAGCGCCGGGCAGAACGTGTCCATGAGGCCTTCGAAGCCGGCGTCACTATCTATGCCGGCACGGACGCCGGAAGCGTTATTAAACATGGGCGCATCGTTGATGAAATCCAGGCGCTGCACGCAGCCGGGCTGCCGGCCCGGGCGGCGCTCGACGCCGGCGCCTGGGCCGCCCGGGACTGGCTGGGCGCGCCCGGTATCACCGACGGCGCCAGCGCCGACGTCCTGGTCTGCACAGAGGATCCACGCGGCAACCTGGCCGCCCTGCAGGAGCTGAGGCACATCGTGCTGCGCGGCGAACCGGTCCGCTAGGGATAAACCCGGCCCACTTGGAATAAATTGAAGCTTCAAGTAATTTAGCTATATATCAAGGTCATCGAGCGTCGGTGGCCCGCGAAGCACCGGAGTGATCATATGACCGCAGAAGCCAGCACCCAGGATCTCCTTCCGGCCGCCCTGACCATGGGCGCCGTGATGCTTAAGGTCGGCGACCTGAAGCTTATGACCGACTACTACCAGCGCGCCCTCGGCCTGGACATCGTGGCCGAGCAGGACGGCGGCCTCTACCTCGGGCGCCGCCAGAAGCCGCTGGTCCACCTCGCGCCGGCGCCCGGACTGAGGGCCGCGTCCCGCGGCGAGGCCGGCCTCTTCCACACCGCGTTGTTGTTCGAGGACCAGCAGTCCCTCGCCGCCACCGTCGCCAGCGCGGCGCAGTACCAGCCGCAGTCCTTCAGCGGCAGCGCCGACCATCTGGTCAGCGAAGCCTTCTACTTCACGGATCCCGAGGGCAACGGGATCGAGCTGTACTGGGACCGGCTCCGTGACGCCTGGTCCTGGGACGGCAAAAACGTGATGATGGACAGCCTGGCCCTCCCGCCACAGCGCTACCTGGAAGAGTTCCTCACCGAGGAGTCCGTGGCCGGGCAGCGCGAGGCCAGCGCCGGCGTTGGGCATGTCCACCTGCAGGTCGGCGACGTCCGGTCCGCCGAGGATTTTTATGTTGGCACCCTCGGTTTCGAAAAGACCCTGGCCATGCACGGCCAGGCACTGTTCGTCTCGGCCGGCGGCTACCACCACCACATGGCCATGAACGTCTGGAACAGCCAGGGCGCCGGACCCCGCCGGGACACCCTGGGGCTCGGCGAGGTGCTGATCGAAGTACCGGCCGGAGACGACGTCGGGGCCCTCGCTGACCGTCTCAAGGCCGCAGGGGTCCAGTCCCACCACACCGGGGCTGAACTGCGCTTCGAGGACCCGTGGCGGAACCGGATCCGCGTCGCCGTGCGCTGAGCGCGGAAGCGGGTTGGGCAAGGCTCTGGACATGTCCACTGGTGGCTGGCAGGGGAGTTGGACATGTCCACTGGTCGCGGCCGGAAGTGGGCATAGCGGGGATATGTCCAGTGGCTGCGGGAGGCGGAGGGCATGTCCATCCCGGGCGCGGCCGCAGTGAAGCGGTTAGGCTGAAGAGACGCCAGAAATGCGGCCCGGCGCCGCCAGACAACTAAGGACGAGCTCCATGGGATTCACCGAAGTCTTTGTCTCCACCCACGATGAAGCCCTCAAGCGTGCAACCGCACTCTACGGCGGGGCTGCAGCCATTCCCGCGGCGGTGCGGATTGCCGAGATTACCGACTTTGAAATAGAGCGCCTCGGCGACCTGGCGGGAACCGCCGTCCACGCAGCCGGCGCCGACTACGAGCTGGCCATGGTGGACGTCGCCAGCGATTCCCTGCTCGGGGTCCCGCCGGCGATGGTCCGAGCGCTGGCCGAGCTGCTCAGCTATGAGACCGAAGGAGAAGGCGAAATCCTCGACGACGTCGCCGAAAGCTGGGCGGCCGAGGAGGACATGCCCTTTGGTGCGGAGCAAGCCGTCCGCTATGTCCGCCAGCTCGCCGACCTTGCTGCCGCCGTCGACCCCGCCAGCAAGTCCGGGCTCTACGTCTGGACGTCCTGACGCGCCGGATGGCCTTTGGCCGGACCGGTTGCGGGTGTCAAGTCGAAATCCCCGCGCTGATCTGGCACAATGGACAGGTACTTGATCTGCGTGGCCCCTCTCTCCGCGTCCGGATCTTGTCCTTTTAGAACCCCCTAGTACGGCCCGCCCCACGGGTGCAGAACGCCGGGCTCGACCCCGTTTCAGAAACAGGAGTGACCACAAAAGTGGCCGTAAAGATTCGCCTTAAGCGCTTTGGCAAGATGCGCGCACCGTACTACCGTATCGTCGTCATGGACGCACGCTCCAAGCGTGACGGCCGTGCCATCGAGGAGATCGGCAAGTACCACCCGACCGAAGAGCCCTCGTACATCGAGGTCGACACGGACCGTGCACAGTACTGGCTCGGCGTCGGCGCACAGCCGTCCGAGCAGGTCGCCGCGATCCTCAAGATCACCGGTGACTGGCAGAAGTTCAAGGGTCTCCCGGGCCAGGAGGGCACCTTGAAGACCAAGGCTCCCAAGGCTGCCTTCGTTACCCCGGAAAAGGGTTCCGTGATTATCCCGGAAGCCATCACCAAGAAGGCCAAGAAGGACGACGCAGCCGAGGCCCCCGCCGACGCAGCAGCAGAGACCACCGAGGCTGAGTAAATTGCTGGCAGAAGCGCTCGAACACCTTGTCCGCGGGATCGTTGACAGTCCTGAGGATGTCAAGGTCAGTGCGAAGAACAACCGCCGCGGGGACACCCTCGAAGTGCGCGTTCATCAGGACGACCTCGGACGGGTGATCGGCCGCCAGGGCCGCACCGCACGCGCCTTGCGCACTGTGGTGGCGGCGCTGACGGACGGCGAACCGGTCAGGGTCGACGTCGTCGATACCGACCGCCGCCGGTAACGCTTTCAGCAGCATTTGTCTTGAGTCCGGCCCCTTCACCAGATAATGGTGGAGGGGCCGGACTGTTTTCCCCGAGATCCACATACCCATTTACCCGAACAGAGGAACAGATGCAGCTTCAGGTGGCACGAATCGGCAAGCCCCACGGCATCCGCGGCGAAGTGACTGTCCAGGTGCTCACCGATGCGCCCGGCGACCGCTTCATCCCCGGGACCCAGTTTGTGGTGGAGCCGGCCACAACAGGGACGCTCACCGTCCTCAGTGCCCGCTGGAACAAGGACATTTTGCTGCTTGCGTTCGAAGAGATCGAGACCCGCAATGAGGCGGAGACCCTCCGCGGCGCCAAACTCTTTGTTGAAACCGAAGAACTCGACGATGATGACGATGATGAAGGCTGGTACGAGCACGAGCTCGAAGGCCTGGAGGTGCGCGTCGGGGACGCGGTGGTCGGCAAGGTCTCCGGCCTCCGGACCCTTCCGGTCCAGGACCTGCTCGTTGTCACCGCTGCCGACGGCACAGAAGTGCTGATCCCGTTTGTGGAGCAGATTGTCCCCGAGGTCAATGTCGGGGAAGGCTACGTCCTGGTCACCCCGCCGCCGGGACTCTTTGAGGTCAATGCCGAGGACGAGGCCAAGACCGGCGACACGCCGGCGTCCGCCCCCGCGTCCACCGCCCCCGCGTCGTCCGCTGCGGCAGTGTCCGGCGACGCAGGAGACGTCGCCTAAATGAGGATCGACGTCGTCAGCATCTTCCCCGAGTACCTGGCACCGTTGGAACTGTCATTGATTGGCAAGGCCCGCCAGGACGGGCTGCTGGAGCTCAACGTCCACGACCTCCGCGGGTTCACCACGGACCGGCACCGAACCGTTGACGACACCCCGTACGGCGGCGGAGCCGGCATGGTCATGAAGCCCGAACCTTGGGCCCAGGCCTTGGCCGCCGTCGCTGCGGACCGGCCGGTCGGCGCAGCGAAGCCGGTCCTGATCGTGCCGTCGCCGGCGGGGGAGCGGTTCAGCCAGGCCACGGCCCACAAGCTGGCTGAGGAAGACCGGCTGGTGTTCGCCTGCGGACGCTACGAGGGCATCGACGAGCGCGTGATGGAATGGGCCGTCGAACACTTCGACGTGCGCCCCATGAGCCTGGGCGACTACGTGCTCAACGGCGGCGAAGTGGCGGTCCTGGCGATGGTGGAGGCCATCGGACGCTTGTTGCCCGGCGTCGTCGGCAACCCCGAATCCCTCGTCGAGGAATCGCACTCGGACGGGCTGCTCGAGTACCCCGTCTACACCAAGCCCGCCAGCTGGCGGGATCGTGAGGTTCCGGCGGTGCTGCTCAGCGGCAACCACGGCAAGATCGCCCAGTGGCGCCGGCACGAGCAGTACCGGCGTACCGCCGAACGCCGTCCGGACCTGCTTGCGGAGTTCGACGCCGGCAAGCTGCCGCGCGCGGACCGTACCGCTTTCGCGGACCTGGGATACAACGTCGTCGACGGCCGCCTGCTGCGCCGCGCCGACGCCGGCGGCCAATCCGATTGACCGGATTGGCTGGATGGCCCCGGGTGTGGCAAAATTAGTCCTTGTGCCTGCTGGGTTGCGAACCTGCCACAGGGGGAGCGTCACCAACAGCGCGGCACCCCGGCTCGGTCAATTCCTGACAGGGCCGGAGCGACACTTTTTCGGCGGGAATTTCCGGGCCGCTCTTGCGCCCGGGCTTGGCCGCCGTGACCTAACGTGAAGGACCTGTGGCGTTCACCAGGAGTGAATCAATGCATATCCTCGATTCCGTAGACGCAGCCTCGCTGCGCACCGATGTTCCGACGTTCCGCGCGGGTGACACCCTCAAGGTTCACGTGAACATCATCGAAGGCAAGAACTCCCGTGTCCAGGTATTCCAGGGCTTTGTCCTGGGCCGCCACGGCGACGGTCTCCGCGAAACCTTCACCGTCCGCAAGGTCTCCTTCGGCGTCGGTGTGGAGCGTACCTTCCCGGTGCACTCCCCGATCATCGACAAGATCGAACTCGTCTCCAAGGGCGACGTGCGCCGCGCCAAGCTGTACTACATGCGCAACCTGCGTGGCAAGGCCGCGAAGATCAAGGAAAAGCGCGACTTCCAGCCCGCAAAGTAAGTCCTTCCGGACTACTAGTGGTCCACCGACCGTGTCCGGCCAGCGCCGGAACATCCGTGATAGCGCTGTTTGCGTCATAAATGCGCTGGAGGATACGGATCATGGAACACACACAACGCCAGCCCAGGAAACTCGGCTGGCGTTTTGTGTTGCTGGCCGTGTTGCTGGCCGTGCTCATCAGCGGCCTGGTCCGCTCGGTCTGGCTCGACGTCTACTACATCCCCTCCGCGTCGATGGAGCCGCTCCTCCGCGAGGGGGACAGGATCCTGGTGTCCCGAACGGACTTCCGGGCCGAGCCGGTGGGCCGCGGCGACGTCGTTGTCTTCGACGGCCGCGGCTCTTTCGCCCCGCTCAACAGCGGCAACGGCCCGGTGCTGGACTTTCTCAGCGGCGTGGGGCATTGGGTCGGCGTGTCAGGTGCAGATGAAAGCTACGTCAAACGCGTCATCGGGCTTCCCGGTGACCAGGTGGTCTGCTGCGACGCCGGCGGCCACCTCACAGTCAACGGCCAGCAAGTTGCGGAACCCTATCTGTACGGGGGGACGTCCCAAGCGAACTGAAATTCTCCGTGCTCGTTCCGCCCGGCCGCCTCTGGCTGATGGGGGACCACCGCTCCCTGTCCGCCGATTCCCGCAGCCTTCTGGGCGCCCCAGGCGGGGGCATGGTGCCGCTGGAGCGCGTGATTGGCAGGCCGGTTCAGATCATTTGGCCGCTTGATAGATTTGCAGCACTAGCTCGGCCGTCCGCGGCCACCACCACGACAGCGAAGAACGGACAGTAGATGCCCGAGACCGGACCCCGGAATCCCGATCCGCAGGGCCAGGACGAGCCTTGGGTTGTTTCCTCGGCAATCCCAGCCAGGGATCACGCTGCGGACCTTCCGGCCGCGGGCGGACCCGCCCATGCGGGTCGCGCGTCGAAGCGTGCACGCAAGGCGGAAGCCCAGGAGCGGCACAGTCCGCTGTTTCTTTGGGTGAAGGAAGTGGCCACCGTGGTGCTCGTCGCCATTGTGCTCTCCTTCCTGATCAAGACCTTCCTTTTCAGGGCCTTCTATATTCCGTCCGAGTCAATGGTCAACACCCTGGACGTCAACGACCGCATCTTCGTGAACCTTCTGGTCCCGGAACCGTTCGCCTTGGAGCGCGGCGACGTCGTGGTGTTCAAGGACACCCAGGGCTGGCTGGTTCCTGCGGCACAGAAGGCGGCTGGCCCGTTCAGCTGGGCGCAGGACGGTCTGACATTTATCGGTCTGCTGCCGGACAACTCGGAGCAGCACCTGGTGAAGCGCGTGGTGGGGCTTCCGGGCGACCATGTGGTCTGCTGCGATGCCGGAGGCCGGCTGATGGTTAACGGCGCGCCGCTGGACGAGTCCTACATCAACCCCGCCGAGGTGCCCCAGGCCCGCGACTTCGATGTTGTGGTTCCCGAAGGCAAGGTTTGGGTCATGGGCGATAACAGGAATCATTCAGCGGACTCGCGCGCCCACCCGGACAGCAACGGAGGCTTCGTCAACATCGCCGACATCGAAGGAAGGGCGGCCGTCATTGCGTGGCCGCTGAACCGCATCGGCGGCCTCGACAACTACCCCGACGTGTTCCGCGACGTCCCTGCGCCGGCCGGAAAGTAGCGGCAGCAGCGATGTCCCAAGCCCCCACCCTCGACTACGAGCGCCGCTTCCGAAATGCGGGCGCCCGACTCGTCGCGGGCGTTGACGAGGTGGGCCGCGGCGCCCTCGCCGGACCCGTCAGCGTGGGAATCACGGTGGTGGACCTCGAGCAGCAGGTGCTGCTCGCCGACGTTAGGGACAGCAAGCTGCTTAAGGTGGCGGACCGTGAGCGGCTGGTGCCGCTGGTCCGGAGCTGGAGTGTGGCCAACGCCGTTGGGCACGCCACGGCGAAAGAGATCGACGACGTCGGCATCGTCGCGGCGCTGCGGCTCGCCGGCACCCGTGCCTGGCTCGCCGTCCTCGCCACCGGGGTCACCCCTGACGTTGTGCTGCTGGACGGCAGCCACAACTGGCTCTCGCCGGTGGCCCAGCCATCCCTGTTCGACGACGGCCCGGTGGAACCGGGCTGCGACGCGCCGGTGCACACACTGGTCAAGGCGGACATGCAGTGCCTGAGTGTCGCGGCTGCATCCATCCTGGCCAAAGTCGAACGCGACGGCATCATGCGCGCGCTGCACAGCGAATACCCGGCCTTCGGCTGGGACGTCAACAAGGGCTACGGCACGGCCATACACAAGGATGCGCTCCGAGCCGCCGGGCCCACGCCGTACCACCGGGTGAGCTGGCAGCTGCTCTAGTCACCGCACCGGCGCCGGTTAGCACACCTGCCGCCGGGGCGACTGCGGGACCGCCGGGGAGGGGCCGGGGCCCGCCGCGGGACGGACCGTGGCGCGCGGGCCACGCCGGATGGTGCAAGATGGAAGTATGAGTGCCGAGGACCTTGAAAACTATGAAACCGACATGGAGCTGCAGCTTTACCGCGAATACCGCGACGTTGTCGGCCTGTTCAGCTATGTGGTCGAGACCGAACGGCGCTTCTATTTGGCCAACCATGTTGACCTGCAGGCCCGCAGTGCCGACGGCGAGGTCTATTTCGACCTGACGCTCCAGGACGCCTGGGTCTGGGACGTCTACCGCTCCGCCCGCTTCGTCAAGAGCGTCCGCGTGATTACCTTCAAGGACGTCAACGTCGAAGAGCTCCCGCGAAACGAGGAGCTCGGCCTCCCCAAGGTCGGCGACCTGGGGAACTGACCCGGTTTGCCGGCGATGACCGCGGTACTGCCGGGGCGGCTGCCTACTCCTCTGTCCACCGCTTTCTTCGCCGTGGTTTTCCACATAGCGTCCTGACGCCCTAGGCTGCCCAGCGGCGCCGCCGCACGCTGGTTACATGAGAGCTAAAGACGTGCTGGGCCGGCGGGGCGAGGAGTTCGCGGCCGGATACCTGGAAGCCCGCGGCATGCGGATCCTGGACCGCAACTGGCGGTGTTCCGAGGGCGAAGTAGACATAGTTGCCCTCGACGGCGACACCCTGGTCATCGCAGAGGTGAAGACTCGCAGCTCCCTGGCCTACGGGCATCCTTTCGAAGCCGTCGGCGTGGACAAACTGGCCCGGCTGCACCGCCTCGCTTCCGCGTGGTGCCGCGACCACAGCCGGCGGGCACCGCTGCGCCGACTGGATGTAATTGCTGTCCTCGACGACGGCATCGGCGATCCCACTGTCGAACACCTCAAAGGGGTGGGATAGGTGGCTCTCGGACGGAGCTACTCCGTGGCGCTTGTGGGGCTCAACGGCTACATCGTTGAAGTCGAAGCCGACATCGGCCAGACCCTCCCGGCGTTCATCATTTTGGGCCTGCCCGACGCGTCCCTGAACGAAGCGAAGGAACGGATCCGCAGCGCCGCCCAGAACTCGGGCATTCCGCTGAGCCGACGGAAAATCACGGCCAACCTCATCCCGGCGTCGCTGCCAAAACGCGGCTCCGGCTTCGACCTAGCCATCGCCATGGCGGTCCTGCTGGCCTCCAATGATGTGCGCTCCACCGGCCGGACAGTGTTCATCGCGGAACTGGGGCTGGATGGCCGGCTGCGGCCCGTCCGCGGGGTTCTTCCCGCCGTGATGGCTGCTGTGCGGGCAGGCTACTGCGACATTGTTGTGGCGCGGGCAAACGCCGCCGAAGCAGAACTCGTGCCCGGCGCGCGGGTGCATGGTTACGCCACCCTGGCCCGGCTGGCCTTCGATTTCGGTGCTGATCCGCAGGATTTGGCCCTCGACTTCGAGCCCGAGCCCGAGCCCGATCCCGGGACCGGTGAACCTCGGGCCGAAGCAGAGGGGCCGAACCTCACACCACCGGATATGTGCGACGTTTCCGGCCAGGCGGATGCCCGCAGGGCGCTGGAAGTCGCCGCCGCCGGCGCTCACCATCTGCTTTTGACCGGTCCGCCGGGAGCCGGGAAAACGATGCTGGCCGAGCGGCTTCCCGGCCTCCTGCCGGACCTTGGTGACGCCGAGGCCATGGAAGTCACTGCCATCCATTCGCTCTGCTCACTGGCCTCGTCCTCCCTCCAACTGGTGCGCAGGCCGCCGTATGAGAACCCCCACCACACCGCCACCTCAGCGGCCATAATCGGCGGTGGCTCCGGGCTGCCCCGGCCCGGGGCCGCTTCCCGGGCGCATCGCGGTGTGCTGTTCCTCGATGAGGCGCCGGAATACGAGCGCCGGGTCCTGGATGCGCTCCGGCAGCCGCTGGAGAGCGGCGAACTCGTACTGCACCGCTCGGCTGGGACGGCGGCGTACCCTGCCCGCTTCCAGCTTGTTCTCGCGGCTAATCCGTGTCCCTGCGGCAAGGGCACAGGCAAAGGAATTGACTGCATTTGTACCCCGACGATGCGCCGGCGGTATCTGGCCCGAATGTCCGGGCCGCTGCTGGACAGGGTCGACATCCAGCTGCAGGTGGAGCGGGTGTCGTTGGCCGATTTCGGCCAGCCCGGGGTGGAGGAGGATACCGCCACCATTGCGTCCCGTGTCCGGGCCGCCCGGACACGGCAGCTTCAGCGGCTGCTGCCGTTCGGCTTGGAGACTAACGCCCAGGTGCCCGGTCGTGTGCTCCGGGGAGCCCTCCGCCTCAGTGCTCCCGCCACCCGGATCCTGGACCACGCCCTGGAGCGCGGGATGCTGACCGCCCGCGGTTACGACCGGGTGTTGCGCCTGGCTTGGACCGTGGCGGATCTTGCCGAACACGACATCCCGGGCTGCAGACGACATCGGGCTGGCTCTCAGCCTCCGGCAGGCAACCCTTGCTGCCTGAGTGCCCCCCCTGCCGGCACGGTCAAGCCGCAGCCCCTATCCAGCCATCGTGTAAAAGGACGCCACCATGACAGAGAATGAACGGACTGCCCGGGCGGCGTTGTCGCGGCTTTTTTGAGCCGCAGGACTGCACCGGCCTGGCTCTGGTGCGCATCGCCGGCGCTGCGGATGCGCTAAGGATTGCTACCGGTGAGATTCACACCGGCACGGAACTGGAGCGTGACATATTTCTCCTCCTGGAGGAGACCGGGTCCGCCGGCGGCTGGACGGGGCTGGCGACGGCCCGGAAGCGCTGGGCACCGCGAGTCCAGGACTTGGCCCCGGAACGCGACCTTGCCACCATCCTGAGGCTTGGCGGGCGCCTGGTCATCCCCTCCGACGAACTATGGCCCCGCCAGTTGGCAGACCTCGGACTGCAGGAGCCGATCTGTCTGTGGTGGCGAGGAAATGAACAGGAGCTGCCGCCGCCTGCCACATCCGTTGCACTGGTCGGCTCGAGGGACAGCACCTCCTACGGCGCCTCCGTAACAGGCGATCTCGCGTATTCACTGGCGCAGCGGGGGTTCACCATTATCTCGGGCGGCGCCTACGGGATCGATGCACACGCCCACCGAGCCGCCCTCGCCGGCGGAACCGACGGCGGCCTGCCTACCATCGCCGTGATGGCAGGGGGAGTGGACCGCTTCTATCCCGCCGGCAATGAGGACCTGCTGCGGACCGTCGCGAACCAGGGGGCAGTCCTGGCCGAGGTTCCACCCGGTTCTGCCCCGACGCGGTACAGATTCCTGCAACGGAACCGGCTGATCGCCGCGCTGGCCTCGGTCACGGTTGTGGTGGAGGCCCGGTGGAGGTCGGGCGCGCTGAACACGGCCCACCACGCGGAAACGTTGGGCCGGGCCGTCGGGGCAGTTCCCGGCTCGGTGCACAGCGCCAACTCCGCAGGTTGCCATCGGCTGCTCCGGGAAGGCGGTGCAGTCTGCGTCACTGACGCGGGGGAGATTGCGGAGCTTGCCTCTCCCAGCGGCGAATCGTTGCCCGAGGAAAAAACCGGCCCCGCAGCAGTCCAGGATGGGCTGACGCTGGAGGACCTGATCCTGCTCGACGCCCTGCCGCTGCGGACCACAACCTCGGTGGACAAGCTCACCACCGTCGCGGGACTCAGCCTCGATTCCGTCCGCGCGGGCCTGGGCCGGCTCGGGCTGCTGGGACTGGCCGAAGCGCACCGCGGCGGCTGGAAGCGGTCCGGGAAGGCCGGTTGAGGGTCCGGGGGCATGGCCGGGAGTGCCACGGAGGGCAGCCGACCAACGGCTCGCCGTCGGGCTCCCTGACCACGGGGCGATTCCTGCGAGAGTAGGGGAGTGTCCACACAGCAGATCCCGGCCGCACTGGCCACCGCCGGCCAGCGCTTCGGCCGTTACCTGGAGGCCGAACGCGGCCGATCTCCCCATACGGTGCGCGCCTACCTCTCCGACGTCGGTTCTCTTCTGGAGTTTGCCGCCTCTGAAGGAGTGGAGGAGCTGCCCGGATTGGAGCTTGGCACTTTGCGGCGCTGGCTCGGCGCCCAAAGCGAAGCGGGCATCTCCCGTGCCACCTTGGCCCGCCGCTCCGCCACCGCCCGCGCCTTCACCGCCTGGGCTGTCCGCGAAGAACTCATCGTCGCTGACCCCGCGCTGCGGTTGAAGGCGCCCAAGCGGGAGAAGTCGCTGCCCGGGGTGCTGCACCAGCAGCAGGTCCTTCGGCTGGTTGGAAACGCGGAATCCGCGGCAGCCGAGGGTGGACCCGTCCCGCTGCGCAACCGGGCCATGGTTGAGCTGCTCTACGCCACCGGCATCCGGGTCGGTGAGTTGGCAGGCCTAGACGTGGACGACCTCGATCCCGACCGCAGGACCCTGCGGGTACTGGGCAAAGGCAACAAGGAACGGACGGTGCCGTACGGGCTTCCCGCTGCGCTCGCCGTCGACGACTGGCTCCGCCGCGGCCGGCGCGTCCTAGCCACTGACACCTCCGGTCCCGCGCTGTTCCTGGGTGCGCGCGGTAAACGGGTCGACCAGCGGCAGGTCCGCAGCGTCGTCCACGACCTCTTGGAAGCTCTGGGGGACACCGCAGCCACCGGACCGCACGCCCTCCGGCACTCTGCCGCCACGCACTTGCTCGACGGCGGGGCCGACCTCCGCGCCGTGCAGGAAATCCTGGGCCACAGTAGCCTGGCCACCACCCAGATCTACACCCATGTCTCCGTCGAGCGGCTTCGGCAGAGCTATCAGCAGGCCCATCCGCGCGCCTGATCCCGTCGCCGCGCGTCGGCCCGGCGAGCGGGACCGGTCCCGGAGGTTACGCTGTGCGGCGCGCCGGGAAAGACGCGCCGCACTGCACTGGCGTAATGCGGTAGCGTACGGCAGAATGAGACTCACGCCCGGCAACTTTCAAGTGCCGCTTGAAGCTCTTAGCCTCCAGCAGCACCAGGAACCGGGCCCTAATTTAATAGTCTGGCGAGGACCATCCGCAGCGCGGAACCGAGCAAGAGACACACATCCAGGCAGAGGTCGTTGGGGAAGACGTACCTACAGCTATGGAGGATGGAATGTCTGTTGCACTAACCCGTGGTGTGTTGTTTGTTCACTCTGCCCCAACTGCCCTGTGCCCCCACGTTGAGTGGGCCATAGGTTCTGTTGTGGACAAGCGGACGGATCTTGAGTGGACTGCTCAGCCAGCAGCGCCCGGAATGTTCCGGGCTGAACTGTCGTGGACCGGAAACCCGGGCACGGGGGCGCAATTGGCGTCAGCTCTTCGAGGCTGGGCGCACCTGCGCTACGAAGTCACCGAAGAACCCAGCCAGGGCGTTGATGGCGGCCGCTGGTCACACACACCCGAACTTGGCATCTTCCACGCCGTCACCGACGTGCACGGAAACATCATGGTCTCCGAAGACCGAATCCGCTACGCCTACGAATCCGGTGCCGGCGACCCTTCTGCGGTTTACCATGAGCTCTCCCTGGCCCTCGGCGAAGCCTGGGACGAAGAACTCGAACCCTTCCGGCATGCCGCCGAAGGTGCACCGGTACGCTGGCTGCACCAAGTCGGCTAAGACCCGCCAGCCAGGAGCCACCGCACCACACACCATAGCTACGCCGAGATGACAGATGGCGGCAGTGTTCACCAAGAACATTGCCGCCATCTGTCATCTCGGCGTGCTGCGGGCAGTTGGAGCTAGACGCTCCGCACCGCGATCACGGCGTTGTGGCCGCCGAAGCCAAAGGAGTTGCTTAGGGCCGCGATACTGCCGGAGGGCAGGTCTCGGGCCGTTGTAACCACGTCGAGGGGGGATTTCCGGATCCTGGTTCTCCAGGTTGATGGTCACCGGGGCTTTGCGGTCATAAACCGCCATCACGGTCAGCACGGCCTCCACCGCACCGGAGGCGCCCAGCAGGTGCCCCATCTGCGACTTGGTGGCCGAGACCGCGACACTGTCCACGTGCTGGCCCAAAGCCGCCTTCAGGGCAGCGTACTCGGGCTTGTCGCCGACCGGAGTGGAGGTGGCGTGCGCGTTGACGTGCACCACGTCCTCGGGCTGGATACGGCCATCGAACATTGCAGCTTTCAGCGCGCGGGTGGCGCCGAGGCCCTGGGGGTCCGGGGCGGTGATGTGGTAGGCGTCTGCGGTGACCGAGGTGCCCGCGAGTTCTGCGTAGATGCGGGCGCCGCGGGCCAGCGCGTGTTCCTCGGCTTCGAGCACGAGGGCGCCGGCGCCCTCGCCCATGACAAAGCCGTCGCGGTCACGGTCGTAGGGGCGTGAGGCGTGCTCGGGATCGTCGTTGCGGCGCGAGAGGGCCTGCATGGAGGCAAATGCGGCAATCGGCATCGGGTGGATGGCGGCTTCGGCGCCACCGCACACAACGACGTCGGCCTTGCCGGAGCGGATCAGGTCAAGGCCCATGTGAACAGCTTCGGTGCCGGAGGCACACGCGGAGACCGGGGTGTGGGCACCGGCGCGGGCACCCAAGTCAAGGCTGACGGCGGCTGCCGGGCCGTTGGGCATCAGCATCGGCACGGTCATGGGCAGGACGCGGCGGGGGCCCTTTTCGCGCAGGGTGTCCCAGGCGTCCAGGAGGGTCCAGACGCCGCCAATGCCGGTGGCGAAGGCCACGGCCAGGCGGTCGTGGTCGATTTCGGTAATGCCGGAGTCGGCCCACGCTTCGCGGGCGGCGACAACGGCGAACTGCGTGGACGGGTCCATGCGCTTGGCCTCGACCCGGCTCAGGACCTCCGTGGCGGGGGTGGAGGCGCGGGCGGCGAAGTGGACGGGCAGTTCATACTTGGCCACCCAATCGTCCTCGAGCGTGTGCGCGCCGGAGACGCCCTTCAGCGCGTTCTTCCACATCGTGGGGACATCGCCGCCAATGGGTGTGGTGGCACCCAGACCGGTAATGACTACTTTGCGTGCCATGGGATCACTCTCTGTCGGTGCGCCTGCCGTGTCCGGGACTTGGGTAAGGCTGCCGGGGCCTGCGTTGCGAAAAACGTTGGGGGTGGAGCGGGTGGTGGTGCACATGGCGCGGTCCGGGGGTGCAGTTGCGCCCCCGGACCGGCCGGGGCCGGAACTAGGCCTGTGCGTTCGCGATGAAGCTGACTGCGTCGCCGACGGTCTTGAGGTTCTTGACTTCTTCGTCCGGGATGCGCACGCCGAACTTCTCTTCGGCGTTGACGACGATCGTCATCATCGAGATGGAGTCGATGTCCAGGTCCTCGGTGAAGGACTTGTCCATTTCGACAGCCTCGGTGGCGAGGCCGGTCTCTTCGTTGACGATTTCAGCCAGGCCGGCCAGGATCTCTTCGTTGCTAGCCATGATGGCTCCTTTTCTTGTTATTGCCGTGGGCTGCCGTTGTGCCGGCAGCTTCGGGCGGAAATGACTCAAACCGAGGGTTCGGCTTGTTGCGGGATGTGAAGACGGGGGAATGTGGCGGAACCCGGGGGCTCAGGGAAGCACAATGACTTGGGCACCGAAGACCAGTCCGGCACCGAAGCCGATCTGCAGTGCCAGGCCACCGCTGAGCTGCGGGTTTTCCTGCAGCAGCCGATGGGTGGCCAGGGGGATGGACGCTGCGGAAGTGTTGCCGGCGTCGGCGATGTCCCGGGCGATGATGACCGTCCCGGGAAGCTTCAGTTTTTTGGCCATCTCGTCGATGATCCGCATGTTCGCCTGGTGCGGAATGAAGGCCGCGAGATCGTCAGCGGTGATGCCTGCGGCGTCCAGCGCCTGCTGCGCGACTTTGGCCATCTCCCAGACTGCCCAGCGGAACACCGTCTGGCCGTCCTGGCGGAGCGTCGGCCAAAGCGCCGGATCCGCGACGGCGGCTTCCCCGGTACCGGGAGCACCGCCCTGCGCTCCCGCCGAGGCCGGACCGCGGAGATCCAGCATGGAACCGGTCATGCCGATTGCGTCCCACTTGCTGCCGTCCGAGCCCCACACCGACGGGCCGATGCCCGGGGTCTCGGACGGGCCGATCACGACGGCGCCGGCGCCGTCGCCGAGCAGGAAGGAGATGGTTCGCTCGGTGTTGTCGATGACGTCAGAGAGCTTTTCCGCGCCGACCACAAGGACGTAGTCGGCAGCGCCGGACCGCACCAGCGCATCGGCCTGGGCGATGCCGTAGCAGTACCCGGCGCACGCGGCGGAGATATCGAAGGCGGGGGCCGGTGTGGCACCCAGACGGTCTGCGAGGCTCGCCGCAGCGGACGGGGTGGCGTAGGGGTGCGTCACGGTGGAGACGATGACGGCGCCAAGCTGGGAGGCCTCAATGCCGGCCTTCTGCAGGGCTTCTCGGGAAGCGCCCTCAGCCATGTCAATCACGCTGATGTCAGCGGAGGCGCGGTGCCGGGTGATGATGCCGGTCCGCTGGCGGATCCACTCATCGGAGGAATCGATCCACTGGCAGACGTCCTCGTTGGTGACGATCACGTCGGGACGGTAGGCTCCGACTCCCATAACGCGGGTGTTCTCGTGCAGCGGGGCCTGCTTTAATGTGGGCACACTCATGCCTGTCCTTCCAGTTCTGCGAATAGGGCCAGGGCGGCGGACAGGTCGTCCGGGGTCTTGACGGTCACGGTCTTCACACCCGGCATACCCCGCTTAGCGAGTCCGGCGAGTGTTCCGGCCGGAGCCAGTTCAATCACGCCGGTCACGCCGCGCTTCACGAGTGTTTCCATGCAGAGGTCCCAGCGGACCGGGCGGGAAACCTGGGCGATCAGGCTTTCGACGGCGGCGCCACCATCGGTGATTTCCGCGCCGTCGAAGTTGGACAGCAGCGGCACCTGCGGGTTCCGCGGGTGCAGCGCGGGGCGAAGGGCCCGCAGCGCCGCTACGGCGGGGGACATGTGCGAGGTGTGGAATGCACCGGCCACCTTCAACGGGATCACCCGGGCCTTGGCCGGCGGGTTCTCCGCGAGGGCCTTGAGCTGGTCCAGGGTGCCGGCCGCGACGGTCTGGCCGGCGCCGTTGACGTTGGCGGCCGTGGCGCCGCAGGCCTCGATCGCGGCCAGGACCTCGGCCGGGTCGCCGCCCACCACCGCGCTCATGCCGGTGGGGGTTGCCGCGGCGGCAGCTGCCATGCTGTTGGCGCGTTCCCGGACAAACGTCATGGCTTCGGTCTCCGTGAGCACACCAGCCAGGGCGGAGGCAGTGATTTCGCCGACAGAGTGGCCGGCAAGGATAACCGGGAGGGTGGCCAGTTCGACGTCGAACAGCGACCGGGCCGCCACCAACCCGGCGGCGACGATCAACGGCTGGGCAACAGCCGTGTCCTTGATGGTCTCCTCGTCCGACGTGGTGCCGTGGGCGGTGAGGTCGATCCCCGCGATCTCGCTGAGCGAGGCCAGATGGCCTGCGACGGGCGGCAGTTCCAGCCAAGGGGCCAGAAAACCGGGGGTCTGGGAGCCCTGTCCAGGGCAGACGATTGCAAGCACGTATCCAGCTTTCCAAACTACGGCGTGATTATCGGTGTATTCGTGCACCAAGCTCACAGGGTCACTTTGTAGGAAGTCTACAACTGCTCAAGGGCTGTTGCGCGACGGCTGACGTTCGACGGCGGGCTTCGGCGGGGTCGCCAGCCGGCCAACGACCAGGGCCGTCTGGAGCACAAAAGCCTCCCGGGGCAGCAACGGATCCCAGCCGGTGACGTCACAGACGCGCTTGAGCCGGTAACGCACGGTGTTGGCATGGACGAAGAGTTCGCGGGCTGTGGCCTCGAGCGAATGCCCAAGTTCGAGGTAGGTCCCGAGGGTCTCGACGAGGCCGTTGGACGCCGCGAGCAGGGGGCGGTAGATGTTCTTGACGAGGGAGCGGCGCGCCGCGTCGTCGCCTGAGATGACTCTTTCCGGCAGGAGGTCATCTGCAGCAACCGGGCGCGGCGCGGCTGGCCAGGCACGGGCGGCGGTCAGCCCCGCGAAAGCGGACTGCGCCGAGCTGCTGGCCTCCAGCAGGGAGCCGGCTTCGGCGCCGTAGACGACCGGCCCGGGCGCGAAGAGTTCAGCCAGCTTCAGGTAGGCGGTCTCCCGGTCGTGGACCCCGCCAAGGATCAGGATAAGACGGTCGCCCTGGATTCCGACAAGGGCGTCTTCGGCGAAACGCCCGGCCGTGCGGCGCAGTTCGCTGACATAGCTGGCATTGGGTTCGGACGGAGTATTGCCGACCATAACGGTGAAGCGCTCCTGTGCTTTCCAGCCCAGGGCGGCAATCCGGGACCGCAGGGCGTCGGTGTTTTCACCGCGCAGGATGGCGTCCACAATGAGTGCTTCCAGTCGGGTATCCCATGAGCCGCGGGATTCGGCGGCCCGGGCGTAGACATCCGCTGCGGCGAACGCGACCTCGCGGGAGTACCGCAGGACCGCCTCGCGCAGCGCGCCCTGGTCCGCTTCCGGGGCGATCACCGGCACTTGGTCCTCCACCACTTCGACCACAATCCGAATCAGCTGGAGGGCCTTTTGCAGGCTGATGGAGCGGGTGAGCTCGGTCGGCGCGGTGCCGAAAACGTCGGAGAGAATCCACGACGGCGAGCTGGGACGTTCGAACCAGGTGACGAACGCGGCGATGCCGTTCTGCGCCACCATGCCCAGGGCCGAACGTTCGTCCGAGTTCAGCCGGCTGTACCAGGGCAAGGACTTCTCCAGCTGGCGCAGTGTCGTGGTGGAGAGCTGGCCTACACTGGCCCGAAGTTTCTTGAGCGTCTCGACCTTCTCCGGAGACATCGCCCTTGAGGCAGGCTTGCGTTTTGCGGCAGTGGTGATCGGCTCGGACATGCATCGAGCATACGGGGCCTGCCGCCCAAGCTCCATTTGTTCAAAGGCTACAACGGCCTTTGCGCTGGATCACAGTATTGTCCGCGGCCGGGGGGTGTCTGGGTTCCCGGGCGTTAGGGCATTAACGACGACGGCGGTCCCGCCTTCCGGTGGGGACCGCCGTCGTTCCGTGCTGGGCTGACTCTAGGAGTCGCCGCCCGCGTTGCCGGTGGTGCCGGCATTGACGTTGTGCAGGCGGTATTTTTCGATTGCCTGGGCGGGTGCTTGGGTGTCTACTTCGCCGCGGCGGGCGAGCATCTGCAGGGAACGGACGACCACTGAGTGGATGTCGTTCTTGAAGAAGCGTCGTGCTGCGGCGCGGGTGTCGGAGAAGCCGAAGCCGTCCGCGCCGAGGGAGGCGAACTCGTTCGGGATGAACTGGCGGATCTGGTCGGGCACGGCTTTCATGTAGTCGGTCACGGCCACGATCGGTCCGGTAGCGCCGGCGAGTTGTTCGGTGACGAACGGAACGCGTGCGGGCTGGCCGGGGTTCAGGAATGTTTCTTCCTCGGCGGCCATCGCATCGCGGCGCAGTTCGGTCCAGGACGTCACGGACCAGACGTCGGCGGAGACGCCCCAGTCTTCGGCGAGGACTTTCTGGGCTTCGAGGGCCCAGGGAACGGACACGCCGGAGGCGAGGATTTGCGTGCGCGGGCCATCGATCTTGGCCGGCGCGAGCAGGTAGATGCCCTTGATGATGCCCTCGACGTCGAGTTCCGCCGGTGCTGCCGGCTGGGAGATCGGCTCGTTGTAAACGGTGATGTAGTACATCACGTTCCGTGACGGGTCGTTATCGGCCAGCCCCGGACCGTACATCCGGTTCAGGCCATCGCGCATGATCACGCCGATCTCGTAGCCGTAGGCCGGATCGTAGGTCATCACGGCGGGGTTGGTCGCGGCCAGGATCGGGGAGTGGCCATCGGCGTGCTGCAGGCCTTCACCGGTGAGGGTGGTGCGGCCGGCGGTGGCGCCGATGATGAACCCGCGGGTCATCTGGTCCGCGGCGGCCCAGAAGGAATCCCCTGTCCGCTGGAAACCGAACATCGAGTAGAACACGTAGATCGGGATCAGCGGCTCGCCGTGGGTGGCGTAGGAGGTCCCCGCAGCGGTGAACGCGGCGACGGAACCGGCCTCGTTGATACCGGCGTGCACGATCTGCCCGGAGATGGACTCCTTGTACGCCAGGACCAGCTCGCGGTCCACGGAGAGGTAGTTCTGCCCGTTCGGGTTGTAGATCTTCGCGGTCGGGAAGAACGCGTCCATCCCGAAGGTCCGGGCCTCGTCCGGGATGATCGGAACGATCCGCTTGCCGAACTCCTTGTCCCGCATCAGGTCCTTGAGGAGCCGGACGAAGGCCATGGTCGTGGCTGCCAGCTGCTTGCCGGAGCCGCGGTTGGCGACCTCGTAGACCTTCTCCTCCGGCAGGGTGACCTCGCTGTGCTTGGACCGGCGTTCGGGGACGAAGCCGCCGAGCGCGGCCCGGCGTTCCATCAGGTACTTGATCTCCGGGGAGTCCATGCCGGGGTGGTAGTACGGGGGCCGGTAGAGATCCCCTTCGAGCTGTTCGTCCGTGATGGGGATGCGCAGGTGGTCCCGGAAAGCCTTCAGGTCCGCGAGGGTGAGCTTCTTCATCTGGTGCGTGGCGTTGCGGCCCTCGAAGTGGGTACCCAGGCCGTAACCCTTGACCGTGTGGGCCAGGATAACGGTGGGCTTGCCCTTAAATTCGGTCGCGGCCTTGTACGCGGCGTAGACCTTGTTGTAGTCGTGGCCGCCGCGCTTGAGGTTCCAGATCTGGTCATCGGTGAGATCCTGGACCATTTCCTTGGTCTGCGGAGTCTGTCCGAAGAAGTGCTCCCGGACAAACGCACCGGACTCGGCCTTGTACGTCTGGTAGTCCCCGTCGACGGTTTCGTTCATGATCTTCACCAGCGAACCGTCCTCGTCCTTGGACAGGAGGTCATCCCACTCCCGGCCCCAAACGACCTTGATGACGTTCCAGCCCGCGCCGCGGAAGAATGCCTCCAGTTCCTGCATGATCTTGCCGTTGCCTCGCACGGGCCCGTCGAGGCGCTGGAGGTTGCAGTTGATCACGAAGTTCAGGTTATCGAGCTTGTCGTTCGCGGCGAGCTGGAGCAGGCCCCGGGACTCCGGCTCGTCCATTTCCCCATCACCCAGGAACGCCCAGACCTGCTGGTCGGAGGTGTCCTTGATACCGCGGTTGGCCAGATACCGGTTGGACTGCGCCTGATAAATCGCGTTCATCGGGCCTATGCCCATCGAAACCGTCGGGAATTCCCAGAACTCCGGCATCAACCGAGGGTGCGGGTAAGAGGAAAGCGCGTGGCCCTCCTTGGATTTCTCCTGCCGGAACCCGTCCAGGTCCTCCTCGCTCAACCGGCCTTCCATAAACGCCCGGGCATACATCCCCGGAGACGCATGACCCTGGAAAAAGACCTGGTCACCGCCGCCGGGGTGGTCCTTGCCGCGGAAGAAGTGGTTGAACCCGACCTCATAGAGGGTCGCGGCTCCGGCGTAGGTGGAGATGTGTCCGCCGACACCAATATCAGACCGCTGCGCCCGGTGCACCATAATCGCCGCATTCCACCGCAGCCACGCCCGATACTTCCGCTCGATCTCCTCATGCCCCGGGAACGCCGGCTCCTGGTCCACCGGGATGGTGTTGACGTAGTCGGTGGTGGTGACCATCGGAACACCCACGCTTTGCGCGCCGGCCCGCTGAAGCAAACTACGCATTATGTACTGGGCACGCTCGGTACCCTGTTCCTGAATCAAGTCATCCAGGGACTCCAGCCACTCGGCGGTCTCTTCCGGATCACGATCAGGCAGCTGGTTAGTCAACCCGCTAAGGATATGGGAGGTCTCTTCTCCTGCAGCCACGTCCAACCTCTCTTTGAGCGCATTCATCGGCGCCCTCAGCTCCGGCAGGATAACTGCCTGGCGTGAACGCGACGTGTGCGACGTATCGGTTACATCTGCCCGGTCATGTGCGCCGGACAAGGTCCAATCACAACTCTCCCCGCCTTGGTCAGCGGGTCGTCCGCCCTTACAGGCGTAGTCGTCATCAGCCACTCTAGCTCCGACAGCTGGGGGATGCGTAGCCGCCGGGTGGGCGCCGGTTCGTATTTGACCGGCATACTGGTTGTGTGACGATGTGCCGCACCGCGGCGCTAGGATCGCCCTGTGTGACGCAGAATATGGCGGATCGCGGGGCCAACAGCTTGAAGCGCAGGCGCAAAGGGTGTTGGCTTGGAGTAATGGAAATCACTAGAGCTATTGAAAACACCAAACATAGGAGCAACACGTGAGCGAGGCCGACGCCGCCACTTCGGTAAATGTGGCGGAAAAACTGGGATTCAAAACCGGGGACCTGATTCAGGAATTCGGTTATGACGATGATGTCGACTTCGATCTGCGCGACGACATCGAAGATCTCACCGGCTCGGAACTCTTTGATGAGGATGACCACGAAGTCGTTGATTCCGTCATTCTCTGGTGGAGATCCGGTGACGGCGACCTCGTTGACACCCTCGTCGGCTCGAGGACCACGCTGACCGAAGGCGGCGTTGTCTGGGTGCTGACACCGAAGTCCGGCCGGGTGGGGTACGTTTCGCCGGCCGACATCCAGGATGCTGCGCCCACCGCCGGGCTGCACTACACCACCTCCGCGGGCGTCTCCAAGGACTGGAGCGCCACCCGTCTGGTCACACGGAAGAACAAGTGACCCAAACCGGCGTCGCGGCCAGCGCCGGGGACCTTGCGTATGAGTCCCGCAGCGTTCCCGCTGTCGGTGAGGAAGCCCCGGACTTCGAACTGCTGAACCAATTCGGTGAACCTGTGCGGCTCTCGGAGTTTCGCGGCCGCAACGTTGTTCTGGTGTTTTTCCCCTTCGCCTTCTCCGGCATCTGCACTGGGGAACTGTGCGAAATCAGGGATAACCTGGCACTGTTCGCGCATGCCGATGCGGCCGTGTTGGGGATCTCCGTGGACAGCAAGTTCGCGCTCCGGGCCTACGCCGAAAGCGAAGGCTACGGCTTCGACCTGCTGGCGGATTTCTGGCCGCATGGTGCCGTCGCCGCGCAGTTCGGCGTGTTTGATGCCGGCAGCGGCATGGCGAAACGCGGAACCTTCATCCTCGACGCGAGCGGAATCGTGCGCTACGTGGTGGTGAATCCCCGCGGCCGGGCCCGGGACTTCGCTGACTACCGCGCCGCCCTGGCGGGACTCGTCGGGATCTGAGACGGTGCGGACGCGGCGGCCCGGAATCGGCATGACTGGATTTGCCAGTCTTCCCCGGTCCCGGTCCCGGCCGCCGAGCCGGCATCGGACGAACTCGGGGTCCTGCAGGAGATCCGCGGCGTCCTTGCGGGGGAGCGCTTCGCCCTGCTGACGGGCGCCGGGCTGAGCACGGATTCGGGCATCCCGGATTACCGCGGCCCGGGAGCCGCTCCACGGGCGCCCATGACGTACCAGGAATTTATCGGCGAAGCGGACAACAGGCGCCGCTATTGGGCGCGCAACCACATCGGCTGGTCCCACCTGCGCCGCGCCGACCCCAATGAGGGCCACGCCGCCGTCGCCCGCCTGGAACGCCGGGGGCTGCTCACCGGGCTCATCACCCAGAACGTTGACCGGCTCCACGAGGCCGCCGGGAGCATCAACGTGGTTGACCTGCACGGCCGTTTTGACCAGGTCGCCTGCCTTTCGTGCCACCGGCGTTACAGCAGGACGCTCTTGGCGGGAGTGCTGACGGAACTGAATCCCGGCTTCCTGGACCGGGCGCTGGCCGCCGGGGCGGTGGAAATGGCTCCCGACGCCGATGCCACAGTCGAGGATGCCGCCCTGATCCGGACTTTTGTGGTGGCCAACTGTCCGGCCTGCGGCGGCATGCTGAAGCCGGATTTTGTCTACTTCGGCGAAAACGTTCCCAAGGACCGGGTGGAGCGTTCTTATTCCATGGTGGACGACGCCGCGGCGCTACTGGTGGCCGGTTCTTCGCTGACTGTGATGAGCGGGTTGCGGTTTGCCCGGCATGCCGCCAAGCACGGCAAGCCCGTTGTGATCATCAACCGGGGCCAGACCCGAGGAGATGATCTCGCCACCATAAAGCTCGATGCCGGGGTCAGTGAAGCACTCAGCTGGCTCGCATCCGAACTGCCGCCGCTCTGAACCGTTCAGGGTTCGATTGGCGCTCTGCCGGGTTCATCCGGTACAGTAACTGTTCGTTGGTTCAAGCGCGCAAGCGCCGAATCAGCGGTTTGGGTCTTTAGCTCAGCTGGTAGAGCGCCACGTTTACACCGTGGATGTCATCGGTTCGATCCCGGTAGGACCCACCAGTAAAACCCCGTCAGTGCAGGCCTCATGGCCGCGCGGCGGGGTTTTTGGCTTAACGGTTTTTGGTGCCGCAGAAATTGTCACAGCCTCCCCTTACGTTGGCTGGATGGAACATGTGATGGTGAAGACCTGCCCTGACGGCAGGCCGGTGGCGGTGGTGCACAGCGGCCGTGAATGGACGGTCGGAGCCGAGCCGGTACGTTGGTTTGAACGCGTGAGCTGGTGGGAGGCGGAACGCCGGATGCCTCGGGGACTGAGCCGGGTCGACGTCGAGGTCTGGCAGATCCAGGTGAGGCTGGGACACAACCTCGGCTCGGCACTGACCACCATGGAACTCATCCGGGACGGACTCGGCGGCGGCTGGCGGCTGCGTGGCGCCGTGGCAGACGCGGCGTAGCGGCCCGATCGCCAAGTGGCACTTGAAAAGCCGGTGGCACTGGAAAAGCTGGTGGCAATGGAAAAGCCTTCCACCGCGACTATTGGGGGATGCCGCGGTGGAAGGCTTGTATCGAATATACCGTGAATGCCGCGAAATGTGAAACTTCCCGGGACGGCCGGGCAGCGGGTATTTGCCCTAATCGATGGCGAAAGTCGGCTGGGTTTTTTCGGCCACTGCGGTTCACCATCTTCAGCAGTATCCGGCCGGGACCTAGGATGGCTTGATGACCGCCACACCTTCCCGCCGCATTGCCCGAGTCCGCCCGCTGGCATGCGTTTCGGCGGACGAAAGCTTCTTTGTCGAAAACGATTCGCCGGACTTCGAGAGTGCAGCAGGAAGGGCGTGGACTGTGGTTGCCACCCCCTTTCCGGGGTCCCTGGCCAACGCCGGCAGTGTGCCCCGGGACGGCTGGGAGCCCGGTGCCAGTGTGCACGAAAGCACTTTCGTGTTCCTGGCCCCAAGTGTCCCCGCGAACGTGCTGGGGATGGCGCACAACACGGGCCAGCCCGGGCGGGACCTGCCTCCGCAGGCTTTCCACAAGGCAGCGACGAGCGTAGTTGGCCCCGGAGCGGCAATTGAACTAGGGCCCGACCTTGGCAGGGTGGACCCTGAAGCGGAACTGACTATAGTCATCGGCAGCGAATCCCGCCGGCTCACGCCCGGTACCGCGCGGTCTGCAGTTTTGGGTTTTACGATCGGAAATGACGTCTCCGCCAGGGAGCTGCAGGAAACGGACTCATTGTGGGTGAGTGCCAAGAGCCGGGATACGTTCACCCCCGTGGGGCCCTGGGTGGTCACCGGGCTGGAGGACGGTGACCTCGCCATCGGGATCAGGCACAACGGCACGGAGCTCAAGGCGGCAAGCTCCGCCGATCTCGGATGGGGAGTGGACGAAATCCTGGTCTATCTAACGTCCTTTATGACACTTCACCCCGGCGACCTGGTGCTCACGGGCTTCCCGGCCGAATGTGCACGACTTGTCCCCGGGGACACCGTCACGTGCCGCATCGAGGGCATTGGTGAGCTGACGAATCCCGTACTGGGCACCGACTGACCGGGGGACCTGGCGGGAACCGCCCGGTCGGTTGCCAGGGGGAGTGCCGCTCCAGGATGGGCGCGGTTTCCGGCGCCAGACATTATGATGGGTACTGTTCAACTGACTGAACGAGTCGAAAAAGTGGCCCCGGCTACGGACGCGCTAAATCCGAAGGAGAATCATGGCCGATTCCCGAGTTCCCCGAACCTCCGAAGGCCTGGGAAGCGCCTCGCCTGCCCCGGCCGTGACCCGCGCCGCTGCAGTTCTCGAGGCGTTGTCTGCCTCCGCGACCGGGCGCCTGACCCTGAGTGATCTCGCCCGCGAGCTGGGAATTCCGAAGTCGTCCACATCGAATCTCCTGCTGGCCCTTGAGGAGGCCCGACTCATCAGCCGGCAAGGCGCCGAGTTCACCCTCGGCCGCAAGTTGGTTGAACTTGGCGCCGCCTACCTGAGTCGTCTTGATGAGGTCCAGGAGTTCTACCGATTCTGCGAACAGGCCCCGACGCTCTCCGGCGAGACCGTCCGCATTGCGATGCTGGACGGCACGAATGTTATCTATCTGGCCCGCTATGAAGGCCACCCGGCGGTCCGCCTGACCTCGAATATCGGGGACAAAATGCCGGTCTCCCTCTGTGCCGTAGGCAAAGCCCTGGTGGCCCGGCTGCACGACCACGACATTGCCGAAATGTTCCCGGACGACGCCGAACTTCCCGTGCTGACGCCGAAGTCGCTGCGGACCGGCGCCGAATTCAAGGCCCAGCTTGCCGGCATCCGGGACGAGGGCTATGCCTTCGAGGACGAGGAGTCGACCACCGGGGTGGTGTGCCTGGCCGTTGCGGTCCCCACCCGCGGTGCGCATGGACCAAGCCTCGGGCTCTCGGTCACCGCTTTGAAAGCGACATTCTCGCCGGAACAGGGCGCGCTGATGGTGAAGGAACTCAAGGAGCTGGCCAGGTCCCTGGGAAACCCGATGGGATAGCACGGCCGCCCGGCTCGAGCGGGCGTGGCATTACGGAAATTAAATCTGCTGTAAGACTTGCCAACTGATCACTATGTTGTACGCTGTTCAACATAGTGATCAACGTCTCGCGGTGTTGCCACTATCCCACCAGGCCAACGGGGGTCTGGAGTGTTCTTGAGGGAGTGCTTGTGACAACCAGTACCAATATTCCGCTTGCCGATTCGGACGATGAGGTCGTCGACCCGGATCAGCTGCGAAGGGCAACTCTTGCCAGCTCCGTGGG
Source organism: Arthrobacter sp. H16F315 (assembly GCF_024124825.1). Taxonomy (GTDB): domain Bacteria; phylum Actinomycetota; class Actinomycetes; order Actinomycetales; family Micrococcaceae; genus Arthrobacter. The sequence continues at coordinate 2,318,338 of NZ_JAMXSS010000002.1, forward strand.
CTCCGCCCTGGAGTACTACGACTTCTACATCTACGGACTGGCCTCGGCCCTGATCTTTGGCCCGCTGTTCTTCAAGCCGCTCGGCGAAGACGGAGCGTTGATCGCATCGTTCGCCACCTATGGGGTGGGCTTCGCGGCCCGGCCGTTTGGCGGCATGGTCTTCGGCTACATCGGCGACCGGTTCGGCCGCAAAATGGTCCTCATCCTCACGATCGGCCTGATGGGTACTGCCAGCTTTGCCATCGGCCTGCTGCCGACCTACGAACAGGCGGGCATGCTGGGTGCCATTCTCCTGGTGACGCTGCGTATCTTCCAGGGCCTGGGTGCCGGCGCCGAACAGGCCGGCGCCACCACCTTGATTTCCGAGGTTGCACCCCGCCGCCGCCGCGGCTTCTTCGCGTCGCTCCCGTTTGTCGGCATCCAGTTGGGGACCCTGCTCGGCGCCGGCACGTTTGCCCTCATCGCCATGGCTGACAAGGCCGTCCTGGAAGGCTGGCTGTGGCGGGTACCCTTCCTGGCGAGTGTCGTCCTGATCGCGGTGGCCATCTTCATTCGGCTCCGCCTGAAAGAGACGCCGGTCTTCCAGGAACTGGAGAAGCACAAAAATGTGGTCAAGAACCCCATCGGCCAGCTCTGGAAGCACTCCAAGAAGAACGTCCTGATCGGCATCGGCCTCCGGATGGGCGAGAACGGGAACTCCTCGATCTACTCCGCCCTCCTTATTGCGTTCCTCGCCGCCAAGGACGGCGTCTTCCCGGGCGACAAGTTCATCGGCCCCGTCGGCCTGCTCATCGCCGCCGGCTTCGCCGCGGTGATGGTGGTCACGTTCGGTGCCTTGTCGGACCGTTTCGGCCGGGTCCCCGTCTACCGCTACGGTGCGCTGTTCCAGGCGGCCATCGCCTTGCCGGCGTTCTATCTGGTCACACTGGGCAATGTCACGCTGGTATGGATTGTTATGGTGGTCGGAATCGCCCTGGGTGTGCAGTCAATGCTCGGCCCGCAGTGCCCGCTCCTGCCCGAACTCTTCGGCTCCCAGTACCGGTTCACCGGTGTTGCCATGAGCCGTGAACTCTCAGCCGTTTTGGCCGGCGGACTGGTCCCGCTGGTGGGAGCCTCGCTTTTGGCCGCCACGGACCACTCCTGGCTGGTCCTCGCCATCTACTCGCTGGTGCTGGCCCTGATCTCCTTTGCCACCACGTTCTTCACCCCCGAGACCGTGGGCCGGGACCTGCGCCTCACGGAGGACGCCCACTAATCATCCCCGCCGGTCAGGCGGGGGCCCAAAGAAGCAGAGGCTGCGCCACCTTCCACCCGGGAGGGGGCGCAGCCTCTGCTGCGGGACGGTACGTGGAAACCCGTGCTGTGCCGGGCCGTCCCGGGTCGCGCCGGGGCGGACCTAATAGGAGCCGGGGTGGACCTAGTAGAAGTGGACGGTGTCCACGACGTGGAGGAGTTCGCCGCCGGCCAGGAAGGTCCGCAGGTTGCCGCAGAAACGCTCCGTGATCAGCCGGTTTTCGGCCGCACTGAGGGCCGAGGTGTGCGGGGAAACCATCACCTTGGGGTGGTTCCACAGCCGGCTGTCCTGCGGGAGTGGCTCCACCGCAAATACGTCAAGGCAGGCGTAGGAGACCTGGCCGTTGTCGAGTGCTTCGAGCAGGGCTTCCTCGTCCACCACGGTGCCACGGCCCACGTTCACAAAGACGGTGCCCGAGTTTCATGGCCGCGAATATTTCGCGGCTGAAGAGTTTCTCGGTGTACGGCGTGCCCGGAAGGGTATTAACGACGGCGTCCGCGGTGGCAAGCAGGCGGGAGAGGCCGTTGTTGTCAGCGACTTCTTCGATGCCGTCGATGGGCTCCACAACCCGCTTGGTGCCGCTGACGCGCATGCCCAAGGCGCGGGCGATACGTGCGGTTTCGAGTCCGATCTCGCCCAGGCCGGTGACCACCAGGTTGGAGCCGTTGACGAGCCTGGTGGGGGTGCGGAGTTCGGGCCAGTTCCTGGCCGCCTGGTCCCGCGCCAGCTCCGCGCTGCGCTTGAATCCGTTGAGGATGCCGAGCGCGGCGAATTCGGCGAGCGGCAGTGCGTGAACACCCGCGGAAGTGGTCACGGTGAATTTCTGCAGGGATGCGGCATCCAGCCCCGATGCCTTGACGGCACCGCCGGCGCCCGCCGCCATGGCATGGATCCAGGCCAGGTGGGGGTTGCTGCCCGCGATCCGGGCCAGGCCCGCCGGGCTTTCGTTGGGGAAACCGTAGAGGACCTGTGCCTGGTTCAGCATGTCCCAGTAGCGTTCCTCCTGCTCCGGCGTCCGGCGGAAGTCCGGATCTCCGGAGTGGTCAGCGGGGAAGCGTTCCGGGGGCAACAGTTCTGGTTCGTAAAGGACGGTAACGGACGGATCTACTGCGCGGATGCGCTCCACTAGCTCAGCTTCGAGCGGGACGGCGATCGCGACGATGGTTTGGGGCGTCATAGTGTTCATCATACTGAATGGAGGTTAGGATACTGAACAGATTTGAAAGATAAACCGGACGGAATGAGGCAGCATGGAACTGGACCGCAAGGAAGCGGGGTTCGTCGGCCTGGGGCTGATGGGTGCGCCAATGGCAGCAAACCTCCTCACCGCGGGGTGGGCCGTGACCGGGTGGAACCGCTCCGCTGCGGCCCTGGACACACTCGTAGCCCTCGGCGGCACCCGCGCCGCCAGCGTGGACGCGCTCCGCGACACGCCGGTCATCATCTTTATGCTCCCGGACCTTGCCCAGATCGAGGACTCGGCGGCCGGACTCCTGGCCAGCTGGTCCGCGGCACCGCCGGCCCCCGGCACCGCCGTGGTGGTTATGAGCAGCGTCTCGCCGGCCGCGGTGCAGGACTTCGGTGCCCGGGTCGCCACGGCGAGCGGCGGCAACGCCGTCGTCGTCGATGCCCCCGTCAGCGGCGGCACCCAAGGTGCAGCGGACGGAACCCTCGCCATTATGGCCGGTGCCGAGGACGGGGACTTCCAGCGGCTCCTGCCGCTCTTCGACGCCTTGGGCAGCACGGTACGGCGGCTGGGACCACTGGGGTCCGGATCGCTCGCCAAAGCCTGCAACCAGCTCATCGTGGGAACCACGACGGCGGCGCTCGCCGAAGCCGCGGAGCTCGCCGAACGCTCCGGCATGGACGTCGCTGCCCTCTATGACGTCCTCTCCGGCGGCCTGGCCGGAAGCCGGGTCCTGGACCTCGTGGGACCCCGGATCGCCGCGAAAGACTACGAACCCACGGGCCCCGCCAAGTTTATGCACAAGGACTTGTCCTTTGTCCTGGAAAGCGCCGCCGCCGTCCAGGCTGCCGTCCCGATGGCCGACGCCGGCGTGAGGCTCTATGCGGAGCTCAAACGCCAGGGGCTGGGGGAGCGGGATCTCGCCGTCGTCCGGCAAACCATCTCGAATCTCAGCGACCATCCAACCGACAAACCAGGCAGCAGCCAGCAAGTGAGGACCAGCGAACTATGAGTGGACTTTTTGATTTGACCGGTCGGGTTGCGTTGGTGACAGGTTCCAGCCGGGGGATTGGTAATGCGTTGGCGCGGGCGTTGGCTGATGCGGGGGCCACTGTGGTGCTGAATGGGATGGATCCGGGGCGGCTTGCGGTGGCTGCGGCGGCGATGGCCGCCGATTATCCGCCCGGCCGGGTGCATAGTTGCGGTTTCGATGTGAGGGTCGATTCCGAGGCGGCCAGGGGGTGGCGTGGGTGGAGGAGAACGTGGGTCCGCTGGAGATCCTGGTGAACAATGCCGGTATCCAGCACCGGGTGCCCATGCTTGAGCTTGACGTAGCTGATTGGGATCGGGTGATTTCCACGGACCTGACCAGTGCGTTCCTTGTCGGGCGGGCGGCCGCGCGGCAGATGATTGCCCGCGGCCGGGGCAAGATCATCAATATTTGTTCGGTGCAGACGGACTTGGCCCGGCCGACGATTGCCCCTTATGTGGCGGCCAAAGGGGGTTTGCGGAACCTGACCCGGGCGATGACGGCGGAGTGGGCGGGGTCCGGGCTGCAGATCAACGGCATTGCCCCCGGCTACATCCACACGGAAATGACGCAGAACCTGGTGGACGATGAGGCGTTTAACGCCTGGATCCTGGGCCGGACCCCGGCGCACCGGTGGGGGACCGTGCAGGACCTGGCCGGTCCGGCGGTGTGGCTTGCCTCGGACGGGTCGAATTTCGTCAACGGCCAAACCATCTTCATCGATGGCGGAATGACGGTGGTGGTCTGATGGACGGGGTGGGTGCATTGCCGGTGTCAACGGCTGCGGTTCTCGCTTATGCCGCCGGTGATCTGCGAATCGTGCAGGTCCCGGTGTCCGCTCCGGCACCGGATGAGGCCGTGATCGAGGTTGCCTTCGGTGGTATTTGCGGCTCGGACCTGCACTACTGGCTCCATGGTGCCGCGGGCGAATCGGTCTTGAAGGCGCCGATGGTCCTGGGCCACGAAATCGTTGGAACGGTGTTGCAGCCGGCCGCGGACGGGACCGGGCCCGGCGCCGGGACGGCGGTCGCTGTGCATCCGGCCACTCCCGGTCCCGGCAACGCCGCGTACCCGCCGGAGCGTCCGAACCTTTCCCCGGGCTGTACGTACCTGGGCAGCGCGGCACGCTACCCGCATACCGAAGGGGCCTTCAGCCGGTACGCGGCGTTGCCCGCCCGGATGCTCCGGGCCCTGCCGGCGGGCCTGGACCTGCGGCGGGCCGCGTTGGTGGAACCGGCGGCCGTCGCCTGGCACGCCGTCGGACGGGCTGGAGACGTGGCGTCAAAAACGGCGTTGGTCATTGGCAGCGGCCCTATCGGGGCACTGGCGGTAGCGGTCCTCAAACGTGCCGGTGCTCGCCGGATCGTGGCCGTCGACCGGCATCACAAGCCCCTGCAGATCGCCCGCGCCGTCGGCGCGGACGAGGTCCTGATGGCAGATGACGCCGCGGCGATCGCCGCCGTGGAGGCCGATGTTGTGATCGAGTCCTCCGGCAGCCACCACGGACTCGCCTCCGCCCTCACGGGGGCCGTGCGCGGCGGCAAGGTCGTGATGGTAGGGCTGCTGCCCGCCGGCCCGCAGCCGGTCCCGATCTCGCTGGCGATCACCCGCGAACTGGAACTGCTGGGCTCCTTCCGCTTCAACGACGAAATCGACGAGGTCATCGCAGCACTATCCGACCGCTCGCTCGCCGTGGACCCGGTCATCACCCACACCTTCACCCTGGACCAGGCACTGGAAGCATTCGAGGTCGCCCGCAACGCCGCCGTCTCAGGCAAGGTACTGCTGGACTTCAGGCCGCCAGCCACGGATGCGCCGCGCGGCCCGTCCGGCGCGGCGGCCTAGTGGCGCCGGACGGGGACAAAGAGCCTGGGCTGGTGCTCCCACTCGGGTTGCATCGCCGAAATAGTCTCCCGCATGATCCGCTCGGAGGCGTCCCGTGCCGCCGCCGGTTGCCCGGCAGCAATCGCTTCAGCCACGTCCACATGCCACTGCAGCGCCGTGCTGCTTGGGTGGTCCGGCATCAGGCCGTGTTCGGTCCGTCCGGTCAGCGTCTCGGCCACCTGGCCCACCATGTTGGCGAACATCTCGTTCCCGGAGCCCGTCAGCAGCAGGGAGTGGAAGCGGATGTCGAGCTCCAGGAACCGTGGCACGTCCCCGGCCTTGCCGGCGTCACGCATCGCATGCGACACTTCCACGATCTCCCGCCGGATCGACTCCGGGGCGTTGGTGGCGGCCAGTTCGGCGGCAACGGGTTCGACGGCGGTGCGCAGCTCTGCGAGGGAGCGCAGCTGCGCTCCACGGCCCTCGCCGGCAAGGCGCCAGCGGATCACCTGCGGATCGAACGGATTCCAGCGGCTGAATGGGAGGACCCGGATCCCCACCCTTTTGGTTGTTTCCACCAGGCCGAGGGACTGCAGCACACGCACTGCTTCCCGGACCACCGAACGGGACACACTGAGTTCACCTTCGAGGTGTTCGGCCAGCATAATGTGACCGGCCGGGAGCTGTCCCGCGACGATCCGGCTGCCGAGGTGCTCAATCGCGCGGTGGTGGAGGCTGGTTGACATAGTCGTAAGCATAGTGCGGCGGACGCTGAACGAGCCGTCGTTACGGCGTGGACCGGCGGAGCCGGCCGCGGGAATCATAGACTGTTTGTGACGCGCCATATTCAGCCACGTGGGCTCTGCTTTCCAGCAGCCCCTTGAAATACATATGGTTTATTGACAACCACTGATCCTCAGAAGAAAGTTTCCGCCCTTCGCGCGGGACGAAGTGCACTCGTTGCACAGAAATGAATGGGAGTTTTGATGTCAGCACACATCGGTGTCACCGGCCTTGCGGTGATGGGGGCCAACCTGGCCCGTAACCTGGCCCGGAACGGCTTCACCGTGGCCCTGCACAACCGGTCGGTCGAGAAGACCGACGCCCTGCTCGAAAAGCACGGCCAGGACGGCGACTTCATCCGCACCGAGACCCTGCAAGAGCTCGTCGACTCGCTGGAGAAGCCACGCCGAGTGCTGATCATGGTCAAGGCCGGCAAGCCGGTCGACTCCGTGATCGAACAGCTCGAACCGCTGCTGGAAGCCGGCGACATCATCATCGATGCCGGCAACTCCCACTACGAGGACACCCGCCGCCGCGAAGCAGCGCTCGCCAAGAAGGACCTGCACTTCGTTGGCATCGGTGTCTCCGGCGGTGAAGAGGGGCCCTCAACGGCCCCTCGATCATGCCTGGTGGTTCCAAGGAGTCCTATGACGCCCTCGGCCCGCTGCTGGAAAAGATCGCCGCGCACGTCGACGGCAAGCCGTGCTGCGCCTGGATCGGCACCGACGGCGCCGGCCACTTCGTCAAGATGGTCCACAACGGCATCGAATACGCCGACATGCAGGTGATCGGCGAGGCCTTTGACCTGCTGCGCTCCGGCGCCGGCATCGAACCGGCCGAGCAGGCCAAGATCTTCGCAGAGTGGAACAAGGGCGACCTCGCCTCCTTCCTGATCGAGATCTCCGCCGAGGTCCTTGGCCACGTGGACGCTAAGACCGGCAAGCCGTTTGTCGACGTCGTCGTGGACGCCGCGGGCCAGAAGGGCACCGGCCGCTGGACCGTCATCTCCGCCCTCGAGCTGGGCTCCCCGGTCTCGGGCATCGCCGAATCGGTCTTCGCCCGGGCACTGTCCTCACAGACGGAACAGCGGAAGCTGGCCCAGGAGCTGCTGGCCGGCGGCGAAGCCGACGTCGAGGTCCCGGAGAGCTTTGTCGAGGATGTCCGCCAGGCGCTGTACGCCTCCAAGCTGGTCTCCTACGCCCAGGGGCTGGACATGCTCACCTCCGCTGCCGCGGAATACGGCTGGGACCTGAAACTGGACGAGATCGCCTCCCTCTGGCGCGGCGGCTGCATCATCCGTGCCGAACTGCTCAAGGAGATCACAAAGGCCTACGCCGCGAACGAGAAGCCGGCCAACCTGCTGTTCGCCCCGGCCTTCACCACGGCGATCGCCGACGTCCTCCCGGCCTGGCGCCGGGTCGTCGCCACCGCCGTCCAGCTCGGCATCCCCGTGCCGGTGTTCTCCTCCTCGCTGGCTTACTACGACGGCCTGCGTCGCAAGCGCCTCCCGGCCGCCCTGATCCAGGGCCAGCGCGACCTCTTCGGTGCGCACACCTACGGCCGCGTCGACACTGAGGGTACCTTCCACACCCTCTGGGGCGAGGACAAGGCTGAAATTGAGGCAGTGGATACCCACTAGCTTCCGCCTCTAACCGACGGCCGGTGCTCCCCGCTACTCTGGGAGCACCGGCCGTTCGAGTTTTCCCCGGATACCCGCGCGGCCGCCAGCCGTGGTCCCCAGTACCCGCCCCAGGAGTGCAGCAAATGAGCCAGCCCGTAGCATTCGTCACCGGAGCCTCCGCCGGAATCGGCTATGAGACGGCATGGAAACTCGCTGCCCGCGGTTTTACCGTGTATGCCGGTGCCCGCCGGGTGGAGAAGATGGAGCCCCTCAAAGCCCACGGTGTAAACGTTGTTGCGCTTGACGTCACCAACGAGGACTCCATGACGGCGGCCATCGAACAGGTGATCGCCGTGCACGGCCGGGTTGATGTCCTGGTGAACAACGCCGGCTACGGCTCCTTTGGCTCACTCGAGGAAGTGGAGCTGGCCGAGGGGCGGCGGCAATTTGACGTCAACCTCTTCGGGCTGGCCCGGATGACCCAGCTGGTGCTCCCCGGAATGCGGGCCGCCGGGAGCGGGCGGATCATCAACGTGTCCTCGATCGGCGGAAAAATGTATGAGCCGCTGGGAGCCTGGTACCACGCCACGAAGTTCGCCGTCGAAGGCCTGAGCGATTCACTGCGGGTTGAACTCAAACCCCACGGCATCAACGTCTCCATCATCGAGCCGGCGGGAACGCAGTCGGAATGGGGCGCCATTTCCGGTGACAGCCTGCTGGCCACCTCCGGCCGCGGACCCTACATGGACCAGGCGAAAGTCGTCGCTGCTGCGCTGGCATCGACCGAGGGCTCCGCCATGTCCACCGCCGCGAACGTCATTGCCGACGCAATAGTCCACGCCGCGACGTCACCAAGGCCCAGGACCCGCTACCCGGTAGGCAAGGGTGCCCGGGCCATCCTGATGCTGCGCCGGTTGTTGCCGGACCGGGCCTTCGACGTTGTCATCTGGAACATCTACAAACGGTTTCCCGCTTAAGGCAGGCCAGCTGGCCGGTCCGGGAATCGGTGAGTACCGCTTAGATCCGGTATTCGATCAGGTATTCCGCCGGGTCGACGCCGGGTTTGGTCTCCCGCTGCGCGTCCCGGTGCCGCCAGGTGGCAGGCACTCCCGTGAGGATCGACTCTGCCGGGGCGTCCTTGACCACCACGGCGTTGGCACCCACGGCGCTGTCCCGGCCGATGGTAATGGGGCCAAGTATTTTGGCGCCGGCGCCGACCACGACCCGGTCCTCGATGGTGGGATGGCGTTTGACCTTCGCCAGCGACCGGCCGCCGAGGGTCACACCGTGGTAAAGCATCACGTCCTCACCGATTTCGGCGGTCTCGCCAATGACCACACCCATACCGTGGTCGATGAAAAAGCGCCGGCCGATGGTTGCGCCGGGGTGGATCTCGATGCCGGTGCAGAACCTCGCCAGCTGGGAGATCAGCCGCGCCGGGAAGCGCAGCGCCGGGTCCTGCCACATCCGGTGCGTCAGGCGGTGCGCCCAGATCGCGTGCAGGCCGGAGTAGGCAAAGAAGTTCTCAAAGGAACCTCGAGCCGCCGGGTCGTGGGACCTGGCGGCGTCGAGGTCTTCCTTCAGCCTTGCGAAAAAGCTCACAAAGACCTTTCTACAAAAATCGTGGACAGTGGCCGGACTCAGCCGCGGATGTCGTCGTACAGCACCGTGGAAATGTAACGCTCACCAAAGTCGCAGACGATAGCAACAATCAGCTTACCGGCGTTCTCCGGCCGTTTGGCGAGCTCCAGGGCCGCCCAAACGATCGCGCCGGAGGAGATTCCGCCGAGGATGCCTTCCCTGACGCCGAGGTCCCGGGCCACGCGGACCGAGTCCTCAAGGGTGGCGTCCATAACCTCGTCGTAGACGTTTGTATCCAGGATTTCGGGCACAAAGTTGGCGCCGAGGCCCTGGATCTTATGCGGTCCCGGTGCGGCACCATTGAGGATGGCGGAGTCCTTCGGCTCGACGGCGATGATCTGCACGTCGGGCTTGCGCTCCTTGAGTACCTGTCCGACGCCGGTGACGGTTCCGCCGGTGCCAACGCCGGCGACGAAAATGTCCACCTTGCCGTCAGTGTCGGACCAGATCTCCTCGGCTGTCGTCTGGCGGTGGACTTCGGGGTTGGCCTCGTTCGCGAACTGCTGCGCCCAGATGGAATTCTCCGTGTTGGCGACGATCTCCTGGGCCTTTTCGACGGCGCCACGCATGCCCTCGGAGCCGGGCGTCAGCACAATCTCGGCACCGTAGGCGCGGAGCATCACGCGGCGTTCGGTGGACATGGTTTCCGGCATGGTCAGGATGACCTTGTAGCCGCGGGCAGCGCCGACCATGGCGAGGGCGATGCCGGTGTTGCCTGAGGTGCCTTCGACGATGGTGCCGCCGGGCTTGAGGGCGCCGGACTTTTCCGCAGCATCGACAATCGCAACACCGATCCGGTCCTTGACGCTGTTGGCCGGATTGTAGAACTCCAGCTTGACCGCCACCGTGGCGTCAAGGCCTTCGGTCAGCCGGTTCAGCCGGACCAGCGGAGTGCCGCCGACCAGCTGGGTAACATCGTCATAGATCCGTGCCATGGGTGTCTGCACCTGTCTGTTGAGGGGGAATGCTGAGGTCAGCCTAACGAGGGCCCACAGGCCCTAGCTAAGATTAAGCCATGAAGAGTAATATTTCCTGGCCTTGGCCAGCTTCGGGTTGATGATCACCTGGCAGTAACCTTGCTCCGGGAATTTGCCGTAGTAGTCCTGGTGAATTTCCTCCGCCCGGTGGAACACCGGCAGCCGGCTGACCTCCGTGACAATCGGATGCGCCCACAGCGACTGGTTCCGTTCGATCGCCTCCTCGAAGAGGATCTTTTCCTCAGTCGTTTCGTAGAACATTGAGGAGCGGTACTGAGTGCCGACGTCGTAGCCCTGACGGTTCAGGGTTGTGGGGTCGTGGAGTGCGAAGAACATGTCCAGGATGATTTCCGCCGGGACGATCTGCTCATCGAACGTCACTGCCACCACCTCGGCGTGGCCGGTGGTTCCGGAGCAGACTGCGTAGTAGTCGGGGTTGCGGTCATGGCCGCCGGAGTAGCCCGAAACGACGGCGCTGACACCCTTGGTTTTCTGGTAGACGGCGTCGAGGCACCAGAAGCAGCCTCCGCCGAGGACAAAAGTTCTCATGTCCTCTTCAATGGTTGAAGGGCCCCGAAGATTCCCGGCACCTGCGGGGGGCGCCGGCCAGTAGGGTAAAAATGGGGGTATGGAACCTGTAAACACCGACGTTTCAGCCGGCCCTCCCGAAGGAACCGACGCTGCCGGCCATGGATCCGGGGAAACGGAGCGGCAGCCTACCCTGGGCATGATCCTGCTGGCCGCCGAGGAGCTGTGGCCAGAATCACTGGCTGAGGACTGGGATGAGGTGGGGCTTGTGGCCGGACGCCCCGCCGCCGGGGTGGGCAGGATCCTCTTCGCCGTCGATCCCACTCTCGAGGTGATCGAGGAGGCGATCGAGTTTGGCGCCGAGCTGCTCATCACCCACCACCCGCTGCTGCTCAAAGGTGTCACCTCGGTAGCCGCGACCACCGCCAAGGGCCGGGCCGTGCACCGCCTGATCGAAACCGGGACCGCCCTGCTGACGGTCCATACCAACGGCGATTCCGCCGTAGGCGGCGTCTCGGATGTCCTGGCCGATGCGTTGGGCCTGCAGAACGTTGCCCCGCTGTCTCCGGCGTCCAACGGGCTGCCCGAAGAGGGGATCGGGCGGGTCGGCGACCTGGCCGAACCACTCACCCTGGGCGAGTTCGCCGCCCGCGTCTTCGGCATCCTCCCGGCGGTCGCCGGGGGAGTGCGGGTGTCCGGGGACCGGGACGGGCTGGTGCGCCGCGTCGCCGTCTGCGGCGGGGCCGGAGATTCGCTCCTGGACGCGGTGCGGGCCTCCGACGCCGATGTTTACCTGACGGCCGACCTGCGGCACCATCCGGCGTCGGAAGCCCGGGAGGAGGCCGTCAACAACAGGCCCTACCTCATCGACGTTTCGCACTTCGCCAGCGAGTGGCTGTGGCTGCCTGCCGCCGCCGAGGCATTGGGCAACGTCCTGGGGGACCAGGGCCACAACGTGCAGATCCGGGTCAGCACCACCAACAGCGACCCGTGGGACTTCATTCTGACTCCGGGCTAAGCCTGGCGTGCGAGGGGCCACGGGTGAGCGCAGCGAGGCCGGGGAGTACGCTAGGCGCTAGAGTCTAGGGAGCGCCGACACGGCGCCCGGCTCCGGCCGGCAGGGATTTAGCGGAGGTAAATAGTGGCCAAGGCAGCACCGGCGGAACAGTTGAAGTTGCTCGAATTGCAGGGACTTGATGCGAAGCTCAAATCGCTGTCCAACCGCCGCCGAAGCCTTGAAAGCGACCCACGGATCACCGATCTTGAGGCTGCCCTCGGCGTGGCCAACGGGGAACTTGGCGCCGCTAAGGTGGCGGTCCACGACGCCGAACTTGAGCTCAAGCGGGCCGAAGCCGACGTGGAGCAGGTCGCCTCCCGGATTGAACGCGACGAGGCCAGGCTCAACAGCGGCACCGGCCTGTCGAAGGACCTCGTGGCCCTGCAGCGTGACCTTGTGTCATTGAACAAGCGCCGCTCCGACCTCGAGGACATTGAGCTGGAAGTCCTGGAACGGCTGGACTCCCTCCGCCTGCGCCAGTCCGGCCAGCAGCAGATCGTTGACGACATTCAGGGCTCTTTCGGTTCCATCCGCTCCGAACTTGACGAGCGGCTCGCGGAGATCGCAGCCGAGGCAACGGTGGTGCGGGGCAATCGCGCCCAGTTCGCCGAAGGCCTGGATGCCGGCCTCCTGGCGGTCTACGAAAAGACCCTGGCGAAGCGCGGCGTGGGCGCGGCCCGGCTCTTCCACGGAACGTCCGAGGGTTCGGGTATGCAGCTGAGCCCGGGGACCTCGCCGAGATCAAGGCTGCGGCCGAGGACGAAGTGGTGTTCTGCCCGGATTCCGGCTGCATCCTGGTCCGCTCTTCCGAATGGGTGTAACCACAAACTGACTAGCAGCAGGGGGCATTTTGAGCGCTCAAAACGCCCCCTGCTGCGAGCCAGTTGGGCAGGATCAGGTTGAGGGTGTGCGGCTTCCGGGACGTGCCCTCGACCAGTTCCGCTGTCCACTTTTCGGCCGCCGCTTTCTGCAGCCGGGCGGGAGTCTGCGGTGCCGAACCCCGCCGGCTCAGCAGGTGCCGGGCGAGCTCGCCGCGGGTGTGCTTGGCGAAGTGGCTGACGACCTTCCGGACGCCCTTTACCTCGGTAAACACGTTCACGGCCACGGTCTGCGGCGGCGGCGGAGCCCACGCGGCGGCGTACGTGCTGGAACGGCAGTCCACCAGCAGTTCGCCAGCTGTGACGGTCGCGAGGGCCGCGCTGAGGTGCGGCTTCCAAAAAGATGCCAGGCGTCCGACCTCGGGCAACGCAGCGGCCATTGACAGCCGATACGCCGGCACCCGGTCCCCGAAGTGGATGGCACCCCAGAGTGCCGAAATGACCAGCACGGAAGCGTCCGCTTTTCTCCGCTGCGAAGGCGTGAGGCTGTTGTAGTCCAAGGCGTCGTAGAGCACCCCTGAGTAGACCTGGTGGGCCGGGGCTGCCGGTTCGGCGTGCAGCCTGGTGTTCCGCTCGACGTCGGCCCAGAGGGAGGCGCCAACGCCCAAAAGCGCCAGGGCGTCCTCGTGGGCGCTGACTGTACCAAGGCCCGCCAGCACCTTGGCACGGTAGCTGTTCAATTCGGGGAAGCTCAAGGTGGCCCAGTCGACGGCGTCGCCGGCCGTGGCGGGAGTCTTGCCTTCGGAGGGCGGCAGCAGAATCAGCACCGTCCAAGCTTAGCGGCGTGTCCTGCGCCGGCCGGCCGCCGGCAGCGTCCGGCCGAGGTTCAGGCCAGGTTTCGGCCCAGGAAGGACAAGACCTCGGGGAGGATGGAGCGCCAATAGCCGGAGTCGTGGCCGCCGGGCTGGAAGCCGCCCTCGACGGTGCCCGGGAGCCCCTCCCGGTACTGGCGCACCGTTCCGGCAAGGGTGTCCGCGGTCCCGCAGTCGATTCGTTTGGGCAGCGCTGCGAGTCTTGGGCGTAGCGCGAACACGTTATGGGCCGCAAAGTCGTCCGGACCGTCGAAGGCGCTGTCGGTGCGCGGGTCGTAGTGGTCCCAGAGAGCCGGACTCATGGCTGCGACGGCCCGGACTCCGGGCAAGCGGCCTTGCGAGGCGAGCAGCAGCGAACCGAAGCCGCCCATCGAGAGGCCAAAGAGGCCGATCCGGCCAAGGTTGTACCCCTGGCCGCCGAGGAACGGAATGAACTCCTGGATCAGCATTGCCTGGGTGTCGCTGCCGTCAGCGCGTGGGTGCCACCAGCTGTTTCCGCCGTCCACGGCGGCTATCCCGAAGGGCAGACCGCCGGCGTCGAGGTGCCGCCGAAGCGCCTCGTGGGCGGCCAGCTCCTCCAGCAGCACTTTGTGGCTGCCGCCGAGACCGTGCAGGAATACCGCCAGCGGCAGATCGGGCTGCGCCGCGCCGGGCGGGGCTTCGGGGGCGGCCAGTGACCAGCCGGTGCTGATTCCGGGGCGGAACACCGAAACAAATGATCCCGTCCTGGTCCGGACGGTCAACGGGACAGCAGGCGTCCGGGCCGAACCCGACGTCGGGTTCGCCGGCCCACCCGCGGGACCCGCAGGCGGCGCGGGCGGTGGCGCGGCAGGGGACGGGCTTCCGGGAGCGCAGGCTGCCAGGGCGGACGCACCTACTCCGATTCCCGCCAGCTCCAGCAAACGGCGCCGGCTCAGTTCTGACGCGTCCATTCCCCGATCATAGGCCCGGCCGCCGGAGGTGTTGCCGGGCCGGCCCGCGGTGACCGTAGAATAGACGGCGGATGGGTTGACTAGGCGGCCGCGCGTCACGCAAGTGGCTCGAGGAACGTCCGGGCTCCGCAGGGCAGGGTGGTGGGTAACACCCACTCGGGGTAACCCGCAGGCCAGTGCCACAGAGAACAGACCGCCTGCCTGCCGGGTGTGCTTGCACAGCCGGCAAGGCAGGTAAGGGTGAAACGGTGGTGTAAGAGACCACCAGCTTCCCGGGTGACCGGGAAGGCTAGGTAAACCCCACCCGGAGCAAGGCCAGACAGGACACGTTTGAGGGCTGCCCGCCCGAGTGTCCGGGTAGGCTGCTGGAGGGCGCCGGCAACGGCGTTCGTAGATGGATGGCCGCTATTCCTGTGCTGGCAACGGCGCGGGAACACAGAACCCGGCGTATCGGTCAACCCATCCACTCACACCACCGGTTATGCCGCGTGACGACAAACCCCTGCGGCGCGCTGCGGCGCACGCTGCCGCGCACGCTGCAGCGCACCTGCCGCGCACGAAAAAGCGGCGGCCGGCACCGAATGGTGCCGGCCGCCGCCGGTATGGACCAAGGGCAGTGTTAGGCCTTGGCCTTCCGCTTCACCCAGCCCCAGACGCCGGTTGCCACAAAGAGGATCAGGCCAACGACGGCCAGCCAGAGAAGGCCCTTGACGACAAAGCCGAGGACGGACAAAACGAGCCAGATGATAAGTAGAGTGATTATTAGTCCCATAGGAACATCCTAGAGGGTAGCGGGCAGCTGCGTGGGCCGGAGGGCGCCAGAGCCCGGCGTCGCTGCTGGCCTGCGTTGGGTGTGCCGGCGGGCACGCCCGGCTAACCCGGGCCGCGTGTGAGTCATTTCACGCGTAACGGGGCACCGGTCCCTTCCGGGCCGCCGGTAGAATGGACGATGAACGTAGATGTTCTGCCGTCGGGTCTGCGTTCGCAGCCGGCGGCTTTTGTTTTGCTTGACACGTGCGCCCGGGGTGGACCGAATCCCCGGAGCCCAGGTTCCGGATACCCTCCGGCAGCCGACTTCCGCATACGGCGCCGTATGTGGTGGATTTTAGGAAGGTATTTCTGTGAGCCAGACGTCAGATTCTTGTCTTGATACGTGGATGGGCCGGGAGGCGCTCGCCGAGGCCATGATCCCGGTGATCGGCCGGCTGTACCGCGAGAACAACGTGGTGACGTCCATCCACGGCCGCAGCCTGATCAACAAGTCCACCATGAACATCCTGAAGGCACACCGCTTCGCCCGTCGGATGAGCAAGGAAGAACTGCGTCTGGAGGAGACCGCCCCGCTGCTCGACGCCCTGACTACGTTGGACCTCGGCGCCGCAGCCATCGACGTCGCCCGCCTCACCGAGAAGTACCGCGTCGAGGGCAACGGTGCCACCTTGGACGAGTTCCTCCGTGCGGAGCTGGCCGATGTTGTTGGCAAGCGCGGCGCCGACGACCGCACCAGCACCGACGTCGTGCTCTACGGATTCGGCCGCATCGGCCGGCTCCTGGCCCGGCTCCTGATCGAAAAGGCCGGTGGCGGGCATGGGCTGCGGCTGCGCGCCATTGTGGTCCGCCGCGGTTCGGACAATGACCTTGCCAAGCGTGCCAGCCTGCTGCGCCGCGACTCGGTCCACGGGTCCTTCGAAGGCACCATCAAGGTGGACCTCGAGAACGACACCATCACCGCGAACGGCGTCCAGATCCAGGTCATCTACTCGGACAACCCCGCCACCATCGACTACACCGCCTACGGCATCCACAACGCACTCGTCGTCGACAACACGGGACGCTGGCGCGACGCCGAGAGCCTCTCCCAGCACCTCAAGAGCAAGGGCGCATCCCGGGTTCTGCTCACGGCTCCGGGCAAGGGCGAGCTGAAGAACATCGTTCACGGCATCAACCACGCAACGATCACCGATGCGGACAGGATCGTCTCCGCGGCTTCCTGCACCACGAATGCCATCACTCCCGTCCTGAAGGCGATCAACGACCGGTACGGCGTCGTTCACGGCCATGTGGAGACCGTCCACTCCTTCACCAACGACCAGAACCTGATCGATAACTTCCACAAGGGTGACCGGCGCGGACGCTCCGCCGCCCTGAATATGGTGATCACCGAGACCGGGGCGGCCACGGCAGTGGCGAAGGCACTCCCGGAGCTGCTCGGCAAGCTGACGGGAAGTTCCATCCGGGTGCCCACCCCGGACGTGTCCCTGGCCATCCTGAACCTGAGCCTGGAAAACGGCACCACCAAGGATGAGGTCAACGACTACCTCCGGGAGATGTCGCTGCACTCGGAGCTGCGCAAGCAGCTCGACTACATCGATTCGCCGGAGGTTGTCTCCACCGACTTCGTCGGCTCACGCCGGGCAGGAATAATCGACGGCCTTGCCACCATCACCAACGACAAGAACGTTATCCTCTACGTCTGGTATGACAACGAGTTCGGCTACAGCTGCCAGGTGGTCCGCGTTATGGAGGAAATGGCCGGCGTGAACCCGCCGTCGTTCCCCGCCAAGGACGCGGCGGCCACCCTGCAGGCAGCCGGTCTTCCCGTCGAGGTCACCGCCTGACCGGACATTTCTGAACTCTGTGGCGCATTCCCGGCCGGTCCGCTGGAATCGACCTGGAATGCGCACCACAATGGTTCAATGGAACAAAACCCGGCAGTAGACCACGAAACCACTCTTGAACACGCGTTGGACGTCGCGCACCGGAACGTTAAAGGAAGCCAAGCGGCTCCTCGACGATGCACGCACCAAGTATGCGGCCGGCGAGGTCGACGAGGCGCGGGTCCAGCAACTCGAATCCCTGATGTCCCTCGCCAACGAGGACCTCGTGCGGGTGACAAAGGAGAACTAGCCGGGCACCTGTCCTCCACACTGTGGAAAACTACGGCAGCGGCGGAGACCGGATTTAGCCTTCAGGGGTGGAAGGAAGTCGTCCCGACCCGGAACGGACCGGCGCCCGGCAGTGTGCCCTGGTGCGGGTGTGACCCGGACCTGGCCGGAATTCCGGCAGTCACGACGGCGGTCCCGCCAGGCGTGGGCCCTGCTTGCCGCAGTGGCCCTCGCCGTAGCCGCGGGGCTCGGCTGGTTTTTCACCGCCGGGCAGTTCGCGGCTGTGGAACCCCCGGAGGGGGGACCCAGCGAGGCGCCGGTGCTGGCGGCGCGCTGGATGAGTGCGGTCGCTTCCGTACGTCCCGTTCCGGCCGGCTCCGCTGCCGTGCTGCTCGAAACGCTGGCGGTCAAGGGCCGGGCAGCCCGGGCCGACTACGACCGCGGCGCTTTCGGCCAGGCATGGCTCGACGTGGACCTCAACGGCTGCGATACCCGAAACGACATCCTTCGCCGCGACCTTTCGGACCTCGAGTTCAGCGGGGGATCCACCTGCCAGGTGGCCGCCGGAACGCTCCGGGAACCATACACCGGCCAGCAGATCAGGTTCCGGCGGGGAAGCGGCAGCAGCAAAGACGTACAGATCGACCATGTTGTGGCCCTGGGCGACGCCTGGCAAAAAGGTGCCCAGCAGTTGAGCGCCGGGCAGCGGGAGCATCTGGCAAACGATCCGCTGAACCTGATCGCCGTCGACGGGGCTGCGAACCAGGACAAGAGCGCATCCGACGCCGCGACCTGGCTTCCACCGAACAAGGCCTTGCGTTGCCACTACGTGGCCCGGCAAATATCGGTCAAAGCCGCCTACCTGTTGTGGGTCACCCCGGCGGAAAAGGAGGCCATAAAACGGATCCTCGCCTCCTGTCCCGAACAGCAGACTGTTGTGCCGGCTGCCCGGTAGGCTGCGGGCGCCCGGCCGGATGAAATCCGGCCCGGCTGCAGGCGCCCGGCCGGATAGCGGCGCGGTCCTGCTGTGCCTCCGGACGAGCTTCAGGACACGGCGGTGTCCGCCCCGGAAAGGCAGCTGGAGTGACTTTGAGCTGTTGACCCTGAGCTGGCCGGCCAAGCGGCTCCCTCCCTTCCCGGGAGGAACCGGCACGGGCCGCAGCGTGCTTAGATGGTGAGCCTGACGGGGCCGGCTGTTACCGGACCGCCGCATGCTTCGTTGCCGCCCACCCTGGTCCAGTCCAGCTGTACTTCGCGACGGGCCAGAACGCCGCCGCCTGCGGCGTAGGCCTTGATGGTCACAGTCGTCGGAGCCCGCATCATGAGGCTGACATGCCAGGTCCGGTCGTCCACGCGGGACGTTGTATAGGGGCTGGCAGTTGGCGCGGATGAGGCGGACGCGGGTGTAAGCGGCAAGGTGCTGGCGGGCCCGGGCAGGACGCCCGGGCTGAGGGACGTCACCGGAAGACGAACGGGTCCATCCGAGCGCACCGAACAGACGTCCTCCGCGCAGAACTCGACCAGGCTCACCAATTGAGAATTGCCGTCCAGGCTCACACTCAGGGAGTTGAACCACGCAAGGGCAGGGCAGGCAGTTGGCGCGGAGCCCGAGCAGCCGGCCGTTCCCGCAGCAAACAGCAGCCCGAGCGCTAGGGGAGCCGGTCGCAGCTTCACTCTGCGGGGATCCCGTCGGCGGCCCGGATGTTGAGTTCGGCCTCCAGGCGTTCGACCTCATCGCGGCGGCAAAGTTCGGTGGCCGGTGTGGTCACTGTAGCGCTCCCGGCAGCCACCGCGGCCCGGAGCGACTCCGCCAGGGTGCGGCCTTGGGCCAGCCGAAGCACAAATGCGGCGAGGAAGCTGTCCCCGGCTCCGACGGTGCTGCGAACCTGCACCCGCGGTACGGCCAGCCGAAGGATCCCGGACTCCGAGGCGAGTACGGCTCCTTCGCCGCCAAGCGTTAAGGCGACATGTTCCGCGGCGCCGTCAGCAACCAACGCCGCGGCAGCCTCGACTTCGCTCTCTTCGCCCTCCAGAGTTGTGCCAAAGTGCAACCCCAGTTCACGGCGGCTTGGCTTCACCAGGAATACCCCCTCGGCGAGGGCTTCGGCCAGCGCCGGACCGGACGCGTCCACGATGCAGCGCGCACCATGGCGCCTCGCCAGCCGTGCCACGCGGGCGTAGAAGTCGTCCGGAACCCCCGGCGGGAGGCTGCCGCTGGCCACGATATAGCCGCCGGCGGGCAGTGAATCCGCCACCAGTGCCAGGCACAAACGCCATTCGGCCTCAGTCAATTCGGGGCCCTGGAGGACAAAGCGGAACTGCTTGCCGGTGGTGGTCTCATCGACCGTGAAGTCCTCCCGGGTATTGCCGTGGATCGGCACGGCGAGGGTGGGAACGCGTTCGGCCTCGATCAGCCTGCGGTATGCCTCTCCGGTGGGTCCGCCGGCGGTGTAGATGGCCAGGGTGCGGCCGCCCAAGCGCTGCACCACCCGCGAGACATTGACCCCGCCGCCGCCCGGGTCCAGGCGGCTGGCGCCGCACCGCATCTTGTGGCCACTGATGACATGCTCCGTGGCAGTACTGAGGTCCAGCGCGGGATTTACGGTGAGTGTGAGGATCGGCTGCATCGGCGTCGGTCTGGGGTCTGGCATGGCCTAAGCATAGGGCTGCGCGCCGCCGGTGTACCCGGCCGGACGGCCCCTTGTGGGCGGTCCATTGCTCGGCAAGAATGGGCACGGCAGGGCAAACGGCAGGAGATATCCCGCCGCGGAAGGTGGAACGGGGACCATGGCACATCGCAAGGCCGGCGGCGGCAAGGCTGGCTCCGGCACCTCACAGGATGATCGCAAGCGAGCCAAGGGACATGCCGCCGGACACTCCGGGCGATTGCCCCTCGGCGTCTACGAGGCCGAGCTGTCCCGGCTCCAGGCTGAACTCGTTTCATTGCAGGAATGGGTCCGCAGCACCGGAGCGCGCGTCCTGGTGATTTTCGAGGGACGCGACGCCGCCGGCAAGGGCAGCGCTATCAAGCGGGTTACCGAATACCTGAATCCTCGGGTTGCCCGGATTGTGGCGTTGCCCGCCCCGACGGACCGGCAGCGCGGCGAATGGTATTTCCAGCGTTATGTGGAGCATCTTCCCGCGGCCGGGGAGATCGTCCTGATGGACCGATCCTGGTACAACCGAGCCGGCGTCGAACATGTGATGGGATTCTGCACGCCAGCGGAACACAAGCGTTTTATGGCCCAATGCCCCGTCTTTGAACGCCTGCTGATCCAGGACGGCATTCTGATGTTCAAGTACTGGTTTTCGATCAGCCATGCGGAACAGGAACGCCGGTTCAAATCGCGGCTGGATGATCCGATGCGGCAATGGAAGCTTTCGCCGATGGACCGGGAAGCGATCCTCCGTTGGGAAGACTATTCACGGGCCAAGGACGACATGTTTATGCAGACGGACACCGCCGACTCGCCCTGGTATGTAGTCGAGGCCGAGGACAAGCGCCGGGCCCGGATCAACATGATCGCCCATCTGCTCGCCGGGATCGACTACACCGAGGTTCGGACGGAGCCCGTGACGCTGCCGGAAAGGCCGCGGGCGGTCAACTACACCCGGCCGCCACGGGAATTGTTCCGCTACGTTCCCGATCATGCGGCCATCCTGCTGAAGTCCGGGCACGGCTAACGGGGCACAGCCGGCGGGCCGCGGCGACTGATGCCCGGCCGGGGCGGCTCGGTAGGCTGGGAGGATGTCGAATGAATTTCTGTTGAGCCTTGCCGGGATCGCCGGTGTGTTGCTGGTGATCCGGCTTCTGGCCCCGGCTGTCCCGCACGCCCGGTTGGCCCGGCGCGTCACTCCGGGTGAGCTGGTGCTCGCGGTGGCCGGAGTCGCGGGCCTGGTCCTTCATTGCGGCGCGATGTTTTTCGGGTCAGTCGTCGCGGCAATACCCGGCACGGGACCCGTGATCGCCCAGATCAACGCAATGGGCACGGCGAGCATACTCTGGTATGTGGTGCCTGCGGCGTTACTTCTTGCCGGCCTTCGGCGGCAGCAGCTTTTTGCCGTGGTGGTGCTCGCCGTCGCCCTGCTGGCCGTAGGAGTCACCATGTACAACGGGGCCCCGCTTGCGACGCATCTGGTCACGATCTACGCCGCCGCCGTGGTGATCGCAGCTATCATGTTCCTCCTGGTCCTGCCGCCGCGGTTCGGCCGCATGGGCACACCAGCCAAACCCGTTTCCTAGGGCTGCGGCTCGGGCTGCCAGGGGGCCACGCCGCCGGGTTTGCCCAACATTGGCCGGTCGCACTGGCGTGTCGGCCGGGAACCGCCGGTGAGATACCGGGCCCGGGCGCAAAGGTGGGGGGACCGGCGGACACCTTGGCGCAGGCCGCCCTAATGCCCGAAGGGGTCCGGATCCACACCGGGCATCCAGGTCAGACCAGGGACGCCCCAGCCGCTCTTTTTGGCTTGTTTTTTGGCTTGGCGCGAATACCGGTCGATCAGCTTGTTGACGTACAACTTCCCGTCGAGGTGGTCGAATTCGTGCTGGATCACGCGCGCGAACCAGCCGGTCGCCTCGAAATCAACGGGGTTGCCGTCGCCGTCGAAGCCCTGCACCCGGGCCCACTCCGCCCGCTTCAGCGGGTACTGCCCGCCGGGGAAGGACAGGCAGCCTTCCTCCTCCTCGTCCGGATCCGGCAGCGCGCCGGAAATCTTCGAGAGGGTCAGCACCGGGTTGACGACGGCGCCGGACGGCGGGGCGCCGTCGTCGTTGTCGTATTTGTAGATAAAGAGCCGTTTGCCGACGCCTACCTGGGGCGCGGCGAGACCGACGCCGTTGGCGGCGTCGTTGGTCTCGAACATGTCGGCGATGAGTGTCCGGAGCTCGTCGTCGAAGGCTGCAACCTCAGCTGCCCGGCGGTGCAGTACGGGCTCGCCCCAGATCGTAATGGGCAGAACTGTCATGTCAGAAACGTTCCTCTGTGCTAAGTGGTGGCGGGTCAGCCGGCGATGGTGCGGCCGACGACGTCGCGCATAATTTCGTTGGTGCCGCCGAAGATGGTCAGCAGCCGGGCGGCGAGGTAGGCCTGCGCCACCGGGTATTCCAGGATGTAGCCGTACCCGCCGTGCAGCTGCAGGCAACGGTCCGTGACGGACTTTGCCCGCTCGGACGCCCAGAGCTTCGCGCGTGCGGCGGTCGCGGCGTCGAGCTCTCCGGCATTAAAGGCCTGAATGGCCCGGTCAACGTACGTTTCGGTGACCTCGACCTCGGTGAGGATGTCGGCCAATTCAAAGCGGCTGTTCTGGAAATCGATGATCCGCTCGCCGAAGGCATTGCGGTCTTTGGTGTACTGCACGGTCGCCTCGTAAACGGCACGCACGACGGCGGAGCTCGCCACCGCGATGGCCAGCCGGCCCTGGGGGAGCTGCTCCGCGCAGTACTGCAGGCCCTTTCCTTCCTCACCGACGAGGTCGGCGTGCGGGACGCGGACGTTGTCGAAGAACAGTTCCGCTGTGTCCGAGGCCTTCAGCCCCATCTTGTCCAGCTGCTTGCCGGTGTTGTAGCCCTCGCCCTTCCGGACCATAAACAGGGAGAAGGAGTTGTGGTTTCCGCGGCCGGTGCTGCCGTCGCTGCGGGCCAGGACCAGGGCGGCATCACCGGAGATGCCGTTGCCAATGAAGGTCTTCTGGCCGCTGATCAGCCAGTCATCGCCCTCGCGCACGGCTTTGGTGCGGATGCCGCGCAGGTCCGATCCGGCACCTGGCTCCGTCCAGGCAACCGAGGTGACCGTTTCGCCGGAGACCATGCCGGGAAGCCAGCGGCCTTTCAGCTCCTCGGAGCCGTAGGCCAGCAGGTGGGGGAGGACCATGTCATCATGGATATGGAACGCCAGGCCGACGGCGAGGTGGTTGCTCTTGGCGAATTCCTCATCCAGCACGGCGCGGAAGCGGTAGTCGTTCATGCCCAGGCCGCCGAACTCCTCCGGCACGGCCAGTCCCAACAGGCCCTGTTCACCGGCGGCGGTCCACAGCGCCCGGGACATCATGTGGTCCGTGTCCCACTGGGCGTAGTGCGGCGCTACGGCCCGGGTGTTGAACTCGGCAGCCATCTCACGGAACATCTCGTGGTCTTCTTCAAAAATCGTGCGCTTCATCGCGTTTCCTTTCGTTCACGGTTCCATGGACAGACAACAAAGGCCGCACCGGATATCCGGTACGGCCTTCGTCTAAGGTCGGACACTTACTGCCGTCCTTGATGCGGGTGAGCGACGGGGGTTGAACCCGCGACCTCCTGGACCACAACCAGGCGCTCTGCCAACTGAGCTACGCCCACCATGTGCCCCGCCATGCCTTCCGGCGGACCGGCTGGCTGAAAAGGCAACGACAAATAGCTTACCTGTTCTTCGGGGCCGCTTGTGCCACTTTTTGGGTTTTCGCCAAAAATTTCCGCAAACGTGGCGCAGATAACTCCGCTGCGGCTACGTCGCCGGCTGCCCGGACGGGGTCTGGGCAGCGGATTCCCGGCCGTTCCCGTGATGCTGCTGGCGATCCGCCGTGCGGTGACGCTGTCCGGGCCCGGTGCCGGCACAAAGACAGCCTCACGGTAGTAGCGCAATTCATCAATGGAATCCTGGATGTCGCCCAGCGCCCGGTGGCCGCCGAGCTTGGCGGGGGACTGGAAGTAGGCCCGCGCGAACCAGCGTCGGGAGAGTTCCTTGATGGTGCTGACGTCGATGACCCGGTAGTGCAGGTGCTCCACCAGTTCCGGCATGTCCCGGGCCAGGAAGACGCGGTCGGTTCCGACCGAGTTGCCGCCCAGCGGCGCCTTCTTGGGATCCGGCACCCACTTCCTGATGTAGTCCAGGACGATGCCCTGGGCTTCCGCCATCGTCTTGCCGTGGGGCAGCTCCGCCAGGAGCCCGGAACGGGTGTGCATGTCACGGACAAAGTCGTTCATCTGCGCGAGGGCCGCGTCGTCGGGTTTGATAACGACGTCGACGCCGTCACCGAGGATATTCAGCTCAGAGTCCGTCACCAGCGCGGCTACCTCGATGAGGGCGTCGTCCTTGGTGTCCAGGCCGGTCATTTCGCAGTCGATCCAGACAATGCGTTCATTAGATATAGGCACGCGCCCAGCCTACCGTTTCGTCGCCCGCGGGCGGTCCGGTGCTAGGATTTCGGGTACGCGGGGCGACGGAATTGTTTGTCTCCGCGGCGTGCCCCGGGCCCGTTCCAACGGCCGGCAGCGGGTGGAATGAGCCCCCACAACAGATTGGACGATCCTGAGATGACGGCGCCTGTGCCTGCGGCGGGGAAAGCGGCTGCCGGCACGTCCCCGGCGGCAGCCGTTGCTGAGGTTGACAATGCACGTTCGCCGCTGCTGGCGGGATTCATCGGCTCCCTTTTTATGGCGATCGGTTCCCTCGGCGTGGGCTGGCTGGCGCCCGCCTCGGACCTCCGCCGCGTCCCGCTGTTCATTTGGATGCGCACCGAAGCAATCGGGGTTGGCCTGTGCATTGTGCTGCTCGCCGTCGGCGGGATGCTCCTGGTCCGGTCCTGGCTCAGGCTTGGCCAGCGCGTGCGGGTGTGGGGTGCGCAGGCACGCAGGGCGACCCTGCAGGCGGTGGCGCTGTGGGGGCTGCCCATGATGTTCTCGGTTCCGCTGTTCAGCCGCGACGTCTACGCCTATATCGGGCAAGGCCGCCTGATGGTGGAGGGCTTCAACCCCTACGAAAACGGCATCTCCGCGCTGTCGAACTATTTCCAGCTTGGGGCCGACAAAATGTGGACCGAGGCGCCGGTGCCTTACGGACAGCTCTTCCTCTGGATCGAGCAGCTTGTGGTCTGGTCCACCAACGTGCACCCCGAGGCCAGCATTATGCTCTTCCGCCTTGCCGCGCTGGCGGGGATCGTGCTGTGTATCGTCTACGTGCCCAAGCTCGCCGAACTCCACGGTGTTAACCCGCACCGCGCGCTGTGGCTGACCGCCGCCAATCCGCTTTTCCTCACCAACTTCATCGCCAGCGTCCACAACGACGCCCTGATGATCGGTCTGGCCCTGGCCGGGCTGTACTACTGCGCTACCCGGCGCGTCATCCGCGGCCTGGTCCTGGTGACCCTGTCCGTCTCGGTCAAGCCCATCACCATCGTTTTCCTGCCCTTCATTGGTTTGCTCTGGGCCGGAAAGAACGCCGGCTGGCCGCGCAAATTCGTTTTCTGGGGGCTCACCGCCGGCATCAGCCTCGCCCTGTTGTACGCCATGAGCCTGGTCAACGGCTTCGGCTTCGGCTGGATTAACGGCCTCTCCGCGCCGGGCAGCATCTGGATCTGGTACGCCCCGGTCGGGCTGCTGGGCCTGGTGGTCGCCTCGATCTTCAACGCCTTCGGACTTGACGGCTGGGGACTGGCCAAATGGGTCTACGACGCCGGTAAGCTGCTCGCGCTCGGCATCATCGCCTGGCAGATCTTCCGCGGCGACTACGACCGCCTGATTCGGCGGCTCGCCCTGGCGTTCGCCGCCGTCGTCATCCTCGCCCCGATGATCCAGTCCTGGTACGTGGTGTGGCTGATCCCGCTCTTCGCCCTCACCGGAATCCGGGACGACTGGCAGGTCAAAGCGCTCTACTTCATCGTGTCGTTCTTTATGGTGTACGCCATCTCGGACCAGCTGGAAGTCTTCCCCTACCTGCAGACAGCCGATCTGGGCCTGGCGTTGGCCCTGGCCAGGAACGCCGCGGCGATCATCGCCCTGCTGTTTGCCCTGTACCTGATCTTCCTCGACCCCAAGACCAAGCTGCTCTTCAGCAAAACCGAGGACCCAGTCAGCAGCCGCCCGATCATTTAAGCTTCCGGAGGGCTTCCCGCAGGGAGAGCGGGCTGAGCTCTTCGCGGTGCCGTGCCGCGAACTCCCGGACCCATTTCGGATCCGTGCCGGCGTAGTCACGCAGGGCCCAGCCAATTGCCTTCCGGATGAAGAATTCCCGGTCGGCCAGATTGGGCTCGATAACTGCTGCCAGCAGGGCACGATCCGTTGCGGATTTGGCGCCCAGCTGGGCCGTGATGGCGGCGCGCCGGATCCAGAAGTCCGGGTCGGTACTCCAGCGGCGCAGCGCGGGGGACACCTGCCCCGGGTGTGTCTGCAGCAGATCGCACAGCCGGTGCGGCACTCCGTCCACCAGGTCCCACCAGGCTCCGCTGCGGATAATTTCCTCGTAGACCGGCAGCATGCCCAACTCACCGGTGGCCAGCTTGAGGCCAGTGAGATCGATGGCCGCGTGGCGTTCTTCACGCCAGTTTGCGCTGCGCCACAGTTCCAGGACGCCGGAGAGCAAGTCCTCAAGGGAGCCGGGAGGCAGTTCGCCGGCGGCTGCCTTGACGATCCGACGGATCTCGGGAACCCGGACCCCCAGCGAGGGCAATCCGGACTTCAGGTAGGCCTGCGCCCTGGCTGCCCGCGCGGGATCTGCTGCCGCCTGCAGGCGGGAGCGGATCGCGGACAGAAGTTCAGCGGTGGCCATAAGGACACTTTAGCTACGCTCCGGCGGGCCCTAGAGTGGAGCTCATGTCAATGATCAAGACGCCCGCCGAAATTGCCCTGATGCGCGAAGCCGGCCGGGTAGTGGCCATCACGCTGCAGCGCGTCCGTGAGGCCGCCGCAGTTGGTGTGTCCCTGAAGGAACTGGACGAGGTGGCCGCGGCGACTATTGCCGCCGCCGGGGCAACACCGGCGTTCCTGAACTACAAGCCACGGTGGGCCGCTGTGCCGTTTCCCGGCGTGATCTGCACGTCCGTCAACGACGCCGTGGTGCACGGCATCCCGAACGGCTACCGGCTCCAGGACGGTGACCTGCTCAGCGTGGACTGCGGCGCGTTCCTTGAGGGCTGGTGCGGCGACGCTGCCATAAGCTTTATCGTCGGCACCGCCGACCCGGCGGACCAGGCGCTGATTGATGCAACGGACGCGGCACTGGCCCGGGGCATCGAGGCCGCGAGGATCGGCAACAAGATGGGGGACCTGGGCTACGCCGTCGGCGGTGCATCACGCCGCGCAGGCTACGGGATGCTGGCAGACCACGGCGGCCACGGAATCGGCACGACCATGCACGCGGACCCGCACGTTCCCAACGACGGCCGGCCCGGCCGCGGCATCAAGCTGACTGAAGGTCTTGTCATCGCCATCGAGCCGATGCTGATCCTGGGCGGCAACGATGAGTACTTCCACGACGACGACGAATGGACGCTTCGCTCGGCCAACGGCCGCCGTGCCGCACACAGCGAACACACCGTCGCGATCACAAAAGACGGTCCGCTGATCCTGACCCTGCCCTAGATGGTGGTGGCGGGCCAGCCGGGGCGGCGGGGCGTACGACGGCGAGTCCCGGCGTTGCGTCGCCGGGGCCGGACGTTATCAGCGGGTATGCGTCCCCGTGCCGGCGCGTCGGCCGACGCGCTGGCGGTGCGCGGCGAGCCGCAGCTGAATGATGCGGGCGGCTCCGGCGATGGCGACCAGCACGCCGCCGCCAACTGCCGCGATGAACAGTGCAATGCCGAGCGGCACCGAGCCCTCCAGGCCAAAGAACTTCACAAGGACATATTCCTGGTTCTGCAGGATAAAGGCGATGAGCAGGATCAGCACGACCAGTGCTGCGGCGACAGCTGCCCAGACCATACCCGCACGGGTAACCCGGCGCGGTTCCGCGGCGGGCGACGATGCCTCGGGCTGGTGCGGCAGCGGCGTGTCCTTGTGTTCCGGCGGCGTCGCGGGGGTGGCCGGAATCGTGACTGGGGCGGAGGCCCGTTCGGTGCCGGTTGCCGGCGGCTCTGCAGGGTTCCCCGCCGGTCCGGACGCGGCGGGGGCCGATTCCGGGTAGCGGGGGGTCCCGGCGTCGTTGGGATCGTGGGGATCGAATTCCCGGGGTGTCTGCGTCATGGCGGCGTACCTTTCGTTGCGTGCGGGCGCGCCGTCATGCCCGGCGCCGTGCTTGTGTACTAATACTAAGTGTGCTGATCGCAGAAGGTCGACGTGCGGGCCGAGGACGTGCCGGAACCGCGCCCGCTGCCGAAAAGTGCGGCCCTGACCTGCGGAACGTTCCGGCAGGCCAGAGCCGCACTCTGGTGCCCCAGGAGGGAATCGAACCCCCGACCGGCGGATTAGAAGGCCGCTGCTCTATCCCCTGAGCTACTGGGGCAAGACGGCATAACTGCCGGCTGTTGCCGGGAGATGCCTCCACGAGTTTACCGTGCCCTCAGAGTGTCCGCTGTCAGGAACACCCGGTAGCCCGGACAGTGCGGCAGACACCCCGCTGGGGCCGGATCCGGGTTTTCCACATGCCCCCTTTTGCTCCTCGCGGAGTCCGCTTCCCGGCGCGATGCTGAAGGAGCCGGCTAGGCACAACATTTCGAGACAGGACATGAGCATGAGTGACAACATCACGGTCCGTGGCTTCGTCGCCACGGAGATCACGAGTTCGACGACGCCGGGTGGGGTGGCGACGGCGAAATTCCGCATCGGGTCCACCGAACGGCGGTACGACCGCGCCACGAACGCCTGGGTGGACGGCAACACCAACTGGTTTACGGTCCAGGGCTACCGGCAGCTGGCAGGAAACATCGGTTGCAGCATCAAGAAAGGCCAGCGAGTCATCGTGGTTGGCCGGCTCAAGTTAAGGAGCTGGGAAAAGGACGGCCGGATCTACCACGCAGTCGAGATCGATGCCGAGTCAGTAGGCCACGACCTTATGTGGGGTTCCGCCAACTTCATCCGGACGGCCGCCAATGGCTCGGCGACGGCCCCGGGTCCCTCCGGTTCGCCGCCCGCTTTCCCGGACGGCAGCCCCGAGGGTGGGCCGCTGGAGGACCAAGGCCACGAAGGGCGGGACGAGGATGACGGACCCGCTTCCCGCACAGTCTTTGTCGACGAAATCAGCGGCGACGTAGAGGAACTCGACGAGGAAACGGGGGAGCTGAAAGGGGCCGCCGCCTGACGCTCCGGCCGCTGACCCATCGGCGCAGCGGCGACGGCCGTGTTGCAGCCAACCCCTGGCGGGTTCAATGCGGCAGCCCCGGGGCCGTGCCAGAATGACCGGGTGAAGCGATCCAGAACCGGCAGCCGCGGCGCAGCATCCGTCCCGGCGCGGGCCAGTGCGCTCGCCCTGGTTCTTGCCCTGGTGTTCACGGCTGGGATCGGGTGCTCGGCGCCGTCGGAATCCGGCGGCGGAGACGAAGCCACTCCGTCCGCCGGGGTAGCGGCCGTCGCGCACGGCGGCACTACCATTCCCGCCCCGGACGCTGCGCTGTCGGACGCAAAAGCCCGGCTCGAAGCAGCCCTTCGGCCGCTCGCCGCGGCCGACGCGAAGCCCGGGACGGAAAGGATCCGCACCGCGCTGACGGACGCGGGGTTCCCCGCCGACAGTGGAGAGGTCACGGCAAGCAAGACCCCCACCGGGCTGGACACGGACGCGGTTGAAGTTGCCGTGCAGGTAGACCGGAACTGCATCATCGCCCAGCTTCGCAATGGCACGGTCACGGCGTCCGTCCTGCCGGTCCTCGCTGATGGCGGCTGTTTCGTTGGTACCCCGGGTTGAGTCCGGCCCGCCGTCACGGAGTACCCCAGGGCTACAGGATGTGAGTTATCCCGGCCGAACCACTAGATTTGTAGGCATGGCGGAATTTATCTACACAATGACCAAGGCCCGAAAGGCCGTTGGCGAAAAACTTATCCTCGATGACGTGAGCATGTCCTTCTTCCCGGGGGCCAAGATTGGCGTCGTCGGCCCGAATGGTGCCGGCAAGTCCACCATTTTGAAGATCATGGCAGGGCTGGACACCCCCTCCAACGGCGAGGCCCGGCTCAGCGCCGGTTACACGGTCGGCATCTTGCTGCAGGAGCCGCCGCTCAACGAGGACAAGACCGTCCTGGGCAACGTCCAGGAAGGTGTCGGTGAGATCTACGGGAAGATCCAGCGCTTTAATGACATCTCCGAAGAGATGGCCAATCCCGACGCCGACTATGATGCCCTCCTGGAGGAAATGGGCCAGTTGCAGGAAGCGATCGACGACGCCGATGCGTGGGACCTCGATTCCCAGCTCGAGCAGGCCATGGACGCCCTCCGCTGCCCGCCGGCCGACGCAGACGTCACGCTGCTCTCCGGCGGTGAGCGTCGCCGTGTTGCCCTGTGCAAGCTCCTGCTCCAGAAGCCAGACCTGCTGCTCCTCGACGAGCCCACTAACCACCTTGACGCGGAGAGCGTGCTGTGGCTTGAACAGCATCTCTCGGCCTACCCCGGCGCCGTCCTCGCCGTCACCCACGACCGGTACTTCCTGGACCATGTGGCCCAGTGGATCGCCGAAGTGGACCGCGGCCACTTGTACCCGTACGAGGGCAACTACTCCACGTACCTTGAGAAAAAACGCGCCCGCCTGGAAGTCCAGGGCAAAAAGGACGCCAAGCAGGCTAAGCGGCTCACCGAGGAACTTGAGTGGGTACGCTCCAATGCCAAGGGCCGCCAGACGAAGTCCAAGGCTCGTCTGGCCCGCTACGAGGAGATGGCTGCGGAGGCTGACCGCACCCGCAAGCTGGACTTCGAAGAGATCCAGATTCCGCCGGGACCGCGCCTGGGTGGCCTCGTCCTGGAAGCGAAGAACCTTCAGAAGGGCTTCGAGGACCGCACCTTGATCGACGGGCTGTCCTTCACCCTGCCGCGCAACGGCATCGTCGGTGTTATCGGCCCCAACGGCGTCGGAAAAACCACCCTGTTCAAGACCATCGTCGGGCTCGAGCCCCTCGACGGAGGCGAGCTGAAGATCGGTGACTCCGTCAAGATCTCCTACGCGGACCAGAGCCGCGGCGGTATCGACCCGAACAAGACCCTTTGGGAGGTTGTCTCGGACGGACTCGACTACATCCAGGTCGGCCAGGTTGAAATGCCGTCCCGCGCCTATGTTGCCGCCTTCGGCTTCAAGGGCCCGGACCAGCAGAAGAAGGCCGGGGTGCTCTCCGGTGGCGAGCGCAACCGCCTGAACCTGGCACTGACCCTCAAACAGGGCGGAAACCTGCTGCTGCTCGACGAGCCCACTAACGACCTCGACGTCGAGACCCTCAGCAGCCTCGAAAACGCTTTGCTCGAATTCCCGGGCTGCGCCGTTGTGGTGTCGCACGACCGCTGGTTCCTGGACCGGGTGGCCACCCACATCCTGGCTTATGAAGGTGACGAGGAGAACCCCTCCAAGTGGTACTGGTTCGAAGGCAACTTCGAATCCTACGAGGAGAACAAAGTCGAGCGCCTGGGCGCGGACGCAGCCAAGCCGCACCGCGTGACCCACCGTCGCCTCACCCGCGACTAGGCCAGCGCCGCACTGCACGGACGACCAAGGCCGGCTCCCCGCGGGGAGCCGGCCTTGGTCGTCCCTGCATCAGCCGCGTTCAGCCTTGCGCATCTGGTGCTCCAGGACCTTGGTCTGGACGGCCCCCTTGACCTTGCTTTTGAGGTCCGTGGGAACCCTGATCATGCCTTCCTGCGCCACGGTTGCCACGTGGCGGCCGTCACGGCTGAAGATCTTGCCGGTGGCCAGGCCGCGGGCGCTTTGGGCGCTGGGGGATTCCTGCACGTAGAGCAGCCACTCGTCCACCCGGACCGGCCGGTGCCACCACATCGCGTGGTCCAGGCTGGCCACGGACATCCCGGGGGTAATCCAGCTCATTCCGTGCTTGCGGAGGATCGATTCCAACAGCGTGTAGTCACTTGCGTAGGCAAGCGCGGCGCGGTGCAGCTCCGGATCATCCGGCATAGGTCCGAACGTCTTCATCCAGACGGCATTGCGCGGTGCTTTTTCGCCCCTGGCCGAAACGTAGAGGGCAGGGTCAACGTGACGGATGTCAAAAGGCCGCTCATAGGCCCAGTGGCGCGCCACCGGATGATCGAACTTTCCCAACAGGTCAGCGGTGCTCGGCAGCGACTCCGGGGCGGGGATGCCGGACGGCATCTCGGACTGGTGTTCGATCCCTTCATCCGGGTCCTGGAACGACGCGATCATCGACAGGATGGGCATGCCCTCCTGGTACGCGTGCACCCGCCGTGCTGAGAACGATCGTCCATCCCTGAGGCGCTGGACCCCAAAGGTAATCGGCTTGTTAGCGTCCCCCGGCCGCAGGAAGTAGCCGTGCATGGAATGCACGCCGCGCCCGTCGGGGACCGTCCTGCTTCCGGCGATCAGCGACTGTGCGAGTACTTGGCCGCCGAACACCCGGTGCCTGGGCTGCTGCTGGGAGGGGCCCATAAAGATGTCCTCATCCGTCCGGGCACCCTCCAGCTCTCCGAGGTTCAGCAGTTGGAGGAGCGAGGAGGTGGGGTCCTGCGTCGGTGGTCCCTGCAATCCGGCTTCGGCTTCAGTCATGGTTTGACTCTAGACGTCCCTCCGCCGCGGTCCCAAAGAGGCACAGCCGGTAGAGTCGATATTGTGTCTGACGTACTCACCCTGCCCCTGCAGTTCAACGATCCCCGCGATCTCGCTGACCTGCGCACCTTCGCGGCCCGCGCCAAGTCCATTGACGACGGTGCCATCCGCCTCCAGGCCTCCGGCCGGGTGCTCGCCGCCTACGTGTGTGTGCTGCGACCACGGCTGCTGGGCGAATCGACACCGACGATCCTCGGCCTGCGGACCATGGCCCTCGCGCAGCCAGCGGACACTGACGTCACCGTCCCGATTTCCGCGGTGCTGGATCGGCTGGCGCGCGCGGGCCAGGACGACGTCGAGCTCCCGCTGCCGCCGGTCACCGTTACCGAATCGTGGGCCGGCGTCGGGGCTCCCCGCACCGGGTGGGAGGCCGTGGCCACCCTGTCTGATTCCGCCCTGCGCAGGTCCGCCGAGGCCGGTATCAGTGAGATTGCAGCCATCATCCCGGACCAGCCCGGCGCCTTGATCGTCAACAACGCCCGCGCCACTGTCTGGGGCCGGGAGCTGGAGGGAGCCGGCGGACTGCCGCTGGGTGCCGCGTTTGCGGCCCTCACCCTCGGCTTCCTCGCCGACGGCGGGCAGCAGCTCTACCGGTCCGGGCGCTGGTTCCGGCTCAGCGGGGCCCGGGGGCATGTCCTGGCCCGCTCCGGTTCAGGACTCTAGGACCGTCAGTAGCCACGGCTCGTTAGCCACGGCTCGTTCTGCGGCGTCCGCCGGGCGGCAGCTCAGGATTCGGACGGGCTGTTCACCATGGACAGGGCCGCCCGCTCCATGTAGTCCCACAGCGTCGCCTCGTGCAGCGGCGGGAGGTCCAGGGAATCCACCGCGGAGCGCATGTGATGCAGCCAGCGGTCCTTGGCCTCCGGCGTGACCCGGAAGGGCTGGTGCCGCATCCTGAGCCGGGGGTGCCCGCGTTCCTCGCCATACGTCGTCGGGCCGCCCCAGTACTGCTCGAGGAACATCAGGAAACGGCGCCGGGCAGGGCCCAGATCCTCCTCCGGATACATCGGCCGCAGCAATGGATCCGATGCGACGCCGTCGTAGAAGACATCAATGAGCTTCACAAACGTCTTGTGGCCGCCAACTGCATCGTAAAAGTTGTCGGTGTAGCCCGGCCTGCTGAACGGATCGTTCTGCAGCAGTTGCTTGGGCTGTCCGGGTCCGCCGGCGCTGGGAATTGTCATGGCTCTACTCTCCGGCCTGTTGCTGGGGTGTGCTGTCTTCGGTGTCCGCCGTTGGACTTCCGGGCGGAACATAATTGCCCTGGGAACGGTTGCCCACCCGCAGGATTTCGCCGTTGCGCAGGTACCAGATGGCGCCGTCTTCGGCCCGCACCCGGGTGATCCGAAGGTTCATCGATTCCACAGTGCCCACCACCTCGGAGGTCTCGATGATGTCGCCGATGCCGTACTGGTCCTCGATGGTGATGAAAATGCCGGACAGGAAGTCCCGGATCAGCTGCTGGGCGCCGAAGCCCAAGGCAATTCCGAGGATTCCGACGCTGGTCAGGATCGGCGCGACGTCCACGTTCAGGTTCTTTAGCACGTATACGCCGGTGAGTACGGCTACCAGGACGCCTGCCACGCTGCTGAGAAGTGCCCCGATCGTGTTGGCCCGCTGGACTCTGCGCTCATGGTCCAGGGCGCGGAACGCGGGAGCCACCCAGCGGAACCGAGGTTTTTTGAAGAATGTGCTGCCTGCGGCGACCCGTTTCGTGATTCCGCCGATCACGACGGACGCCACCAGCCAGATGGCTACGCCGACCCCCAGACTGATGAGGACACCTGGCACGTTGATTGCCGAGATGTCCGGAGTGGTGATGGGCGTGGCGCTGGTCAGGCTGATCATCGGTGGGGGAGCACTCCTTGTTGCGGCGTCCGGCGGGCGCATAAAGCTCTGGTCTGGTTCAACAGTAGCGCCGCAGCGGCTGCCCGCGGCGCAGAGCGCGGTGCCGGAGCCTACCCGGCCGCGTTCCAGGGGGCCGGCAGGGACCTGGATCCGGAAACTACGGCGAAGCCACGCCCCGTCGGCCTGCCGGCGCCGTGACCGGCTCGTGCAGCACCGGGAAGTTGACGCTCCGGGCGATGAAGCAGACCTTGTTCGCGGCGCTATGCAGGTCCGCCATCACGTCCTCCGGGACCGGCTCGGCAGTGCTCACGCGCGGCCTGAGCGTGACCGACTCGAACTGTCCACTGCCGTCCCGATTGGTCCGCATCAGCCCCTCGGCCCGGTCTTCATAAGCCGTGACCACTACACCGTGCTTCACCGCAACGTGCAGGAAGGACAGCATATGGCACTGGGAGAGTGCGGCCAGCAGGAGCTGTTCCGGGTTGAAACGGGTCCGGTCGCCGTGGAAGGTCGGGTCCGCGGAGCCCCGCAGGACGGGCAGCCCGGGGACCTCGACGTCGTGGTCCCGTGCATACCCGCGGTACGACGCCGTCCCCTCGCCAAGGTTCCCGGTCCAGCGGACAGTCAGCGCGTAGCGGTGTTCGTCGAGGCTCATCACCCCAGCCTAAAACACATCCCTGCCCGACTAGCTGGCAGCAGAGGTCGTTATGAGCGTCCAAAACGGCGTTTGCTGCGAGCTAGTTGGGCGGGACTCCGGGAAACGGCTCCCGAAGCGGCTCCCTAGCCGGCGTCGGCCTGCCGGGCCCGCAGCGCGCGGGCCACACCGTCGCGGTTCTCCAACATCATTCGGCGCAGCGCCGCGCTGTCCGCCGGCAGCGAGGCCAGGAACTCATCCGTGCGGTCCACCGTGGCCTGCGTGGTCAGCTGGGCCGGGTAGAGCCCGACGACGATCTGCTGGGCCAGGGCGTGGGTGCGGTCCTTGACCACGCCGGGGACGGCCGCAAAGTACTTCTCCGCGTAAGGCTCCAGCAGTGAGGTGTCCAGCACCCGGGTGAAGCCGGCGACCGCCGAACCCTGCAGGGCGTTGGAGAGTTCGTTGGTGACCACAATCGATTCCCAGGCCGCAGCCTTGGCCGCGGCGGTGGGGATGGCCGCCTTCGCCAGGGCCGCCGCGTTTTGTCCGGTGGCGGTGTTGTCGTGCTCGAGCTCGGCGTCGATCGCCTCCTGCCCGGCCCGGCCGCCGACCACGAGGGAGGTGGTCAGTTCCCAGCGCAGGTCCTGGTCCACGGTCAGGCCGGCCAGTTCCAGCGAGCCGTCAAGCAGCCCGGCGACGGTATCGAACTGACCGGCGCTGCGGGCCAACAGGGCAAAGGACTTCACGAACTGAAGCTGTGCGTCGGAGCCGGCCCGGACACCGGCGGCAAGCTCCCAGAGCCGGTCGGCCGCGGCGGTCGCGGTGGCTTCCTTGTGGTCCGCTGCCACATAGAAGTTCAGCGTCGTGGCCAGCTGGCGGAGCTGGACCATGGTCACGGATGAGTCGGATTCCTCCGCGATGTTGGCCAGGATCAACTCCACGTAGCCGCGGGCCGGAGTCTCGCCGTCGCGCGCCGCGTCCCAGGCCGAACCCCAGACGAGGGTGCGGGGCAGGCTCTGGCCGATGTCCTTCAGGTGTGCCGTGGCGGTGGCGAGGGACTTCGGGTCCAGCCGGACCTTGGCGTAGGCGAGGTCATCGTCGTTGAGCAGGATCAGGTCCGGCTGCGCGCGCCCCGCCAGGGCGGGCACCTCGGTGCGCGGACCGTCGACGTCGAGTTCCGCGCGGTGCACGCGCTCCAGCTTCCCGGCACCATTGAGGTTGTAGAAGCCGACGGCGAGCCGGTGCGGGCGGATGGTCGGCTGGGTCTCGGTGGCGGTCTGCAGGATGGCGAAGGACGAGATGCTTCCGTCCGCACCCACGGACAGTTCCGACGTCAGGGTGTTGACCCCGGCGGTCTCCAGCCAGAGTTTCCCCCAGTGGTCCAGGTCCCGGCCGCTGGCCTTTTCAAGCTCGACCATCAGGTCGCTGAGCTTGGTGTTCTGCCAGGAGTGCTTGCGGAAGTACTCGCGGACGCCGGCCATAAATTCCTCCGGACCCACCCAGGCCACCAGTTGCCGGAGCACCGAGGCGCCCTTGGCATAGGTGATGCCGTCGAAGTTCACTTCGACGTCTTCCAGGTCGTTGATCTCGGCGAAAATCGGGTGGGTGGTCGGCAGCTGGTCCTGGCGGTACGCCCAGGATTTCTCCACCGAGGCAAAGGTGGTCCAGGCGTGGTCGAATGCCGTGTTCTCGACGGCGGCAAGGTGGGACATGTACTCGGCAAAGGACTCATTGAGCCAGAGGTCGTTCCACCAGCGCATCGTCACAAGGTCCCCGAACCACATGTGGGCGAGTTCGTGCAGCACGGTGATGGCACGGCGCTCCACCTGGGCGTCGGTGACCTTGCTGCGGAAGACGTAGCCTTCCAGGATGGTCACGGCGCCGGCGTTTTCCATCGCACCGGCGTTGAACTCGGGCACAAAGAGCTGATCGTACTTCTCGAACGGGTACGGGCAGCCGAACTGCGCCTCAAAAACTCGAAGCCCTGCCGGGTGAGTTCGAAGATGTTGTCCGCGTCGAGGTACTGCATCAGCGACTTGCGGGCGAAGACGCCCAGCGGAGTGACTTTCCCGGTGGCGGACACTACTTCACTGCGCACCGATTCGTACGGCCCGGCGATCAGGGCCGTGACGTAGGAGGACAGGCGCGGGGTGGGGCTGAATTCCCAGACGGAGCGGGCGCCGCCGTCGGGGCCGGGGATGGTCTCCACCGGCACCGGGGTGGGGGGAGTTGGAGATGAGATCCCAGTGCGAGGGCGCAGTCACCGTGAACGTGAAGCTGGCCTTGAGGTCGGGCTGTTCAAACACGGCAAACATCCGCCGGGAATCCGGAACCTCGAACTGGGTGTAGAGGTAGACCTCCTGGTCCACCGGATCCACGAACCGGTGCAGGCCCTCGCCGGTATTCATGTAGGGGGCCTCTGCGACCACCAGCAGTTCGTTGTCCGCTGCGAGATCCGGAAGCTGGATGCGGACTCCGTCGGAGACCGCTGCAGGGTCCAGCTCGCGGCCGTTCAGTTTCACGCTGTGCACCGCGTCGGTCACCGCGTCGATGAAGGTCGAGGAACCCGGCACGGCCGTGAACTTCACAGCGGTGGTGCTGCCGAAGACTTTCCCTCCGCGGGTCAGGTCGAGCTCGACCTCGTAGGATTCGACGGCGATCAGTTCGGCGCGCTCGCGTGCTTCGGCGCGCGTCAGGTTCATTCCGGGCAAGGGGAGCCTCCAGGGATGCTGTGCGGATGGGCGAACAAGTATTGTGAAATCATTCTTTCACTTCTGCGGTGCTTGGCAAGTTGCGTTAGGTCCCACCACGATACCGAAGCCCTCATCACCCGGGGGTAGCGTGGTGGATATGGATAGATTCCGGGATTCCGTCGACGCCAGGGCATTGCGCTTCGCCTTGGGGTTTCCGCTGATGCTGGCAACGGCGTTTGTGGTGTGCGCCTTGCTGATCCGCACGGAGCTGCCCGAGCCGCTGGCAGTGCGCTGGGCTGAGGGCGGCGCGGCGGACTTCGCACCGTTCCCGGCCGTGACCGGAGTTGGCGCCGCCTTGATCGTGCTGCTTGGCGGCGGCGTGCTGCTGCAGGCGGTACCGCTGTCCCGCCCGGCGGTGATGCGCCGGATCATGATGGGCGCCGGTCTGTTCGTCAGCCTGTTCATCACCGCCGTCCTCGCAGCCGTGCTGGTCGGTCAGCTCGGGCTCGACAATGCGAGGCAGGCCCAGGTGGATGTCACAGTACTCGCCATGGGAAGCGGCGCGGCACTGGGCCTGGGCTTCGTGATGGGCTTTGTTTTCAAGGCCGACGAACGCTGGTCCGCCGACGATGAGAAGGCCGTGGCGGCGGCCCTGGCCCGCGAAATCGATCCCGGGCTTGCCCGCGATGCAGTGAGCCTGTGGGTCCACGCCCGCAGTTCCGTCTTTGTGATGCTCGGGGTCGCCACAGTGCTTCCAGCCGCACTCCTCACCATCGCCTTGCCCTGGCTGGCGGCCCTGCTTGTAGCCCTGGCCCTGCTGGCGGCGGCGTGCCTGTTCGCCCGCATCCGGGTGGACCGGGGCGGCCTGCGCGTCTTCGCCGCCGGCTTCGTCCGGGTACTGGAGGTTCCGGCCGGCGCGATCGAGTCGGCGACACAGCAGGAGATCCGGGCGGCCGACTTTGGCGGCTGGGGTTACCGCAGCCATGGCAGCACAACTGCCCTGCTGGTCAGCAGCGGACCGGCAATCGTTGTGGGCCGTTCCGACGGGCGGACCGTTACCGTCAGCGGCGGGAGCGCCGCCACTGCGGAAAACGTAGCGCAGGTCATCTCACGGGTGGCCGCACGCGCGCACCGGGACGGCGGAGCCGCCGGTGTGTGACGAACTGCCGGCAGGCGGAACGGCCGGCTCGGTCGCGTGTCCTAGTAAGCTGGACGCAGCTTCCCAGACCGCACCGCAGACCCGGTGACCCCACTGCTCTGCCCCACCGAACGGATACGCCGTGACCCTTCCTGACCTCCCGCGCGTGCACATCGCCACCGACCACGCCGGCATGGAACTCAGTGCCCACCTCGTCGCCCATCTTGGCGCCAAGGGGTACGAGGTAGTCGACCACGGACCCGCGGCCTACGACGCCCTGGATGACTACCCCTCCTTCTGCATCAATGCCGCTCTTGCGGTGGTTGCGGACCAGGAAGCCGGCACACACGCCCTGGGCATCGTCTTGGGCGGCTCCGGCAACGGCGAGCAGATTGCAGCGAACAAGGTCAAGGGCGTCCGGGCGGCGCTGGCCTGGAACCTGTCCACGGCGAAGCTGGCGCGAGATCACAACGACGCCAACGTGGTCGCCGTGGGCGGCCGGCAGCACAGCGTCAAGGAGGCCACTGAAATCATCGAGGCGTTCCTGGCGGAACCATTCAGCAACGACGTACGCCACGTCCGCCGGATCGGCAAGATTGCCGCCTATGAGCGCACCGGCGAGGTCCTTGCCTAGTGCCGGAGGGGCATTCCGTCCACCGGCTGGCCCGCCAGTTCGGCGACGTCTTTACGGGCGAGCAGCTAGCGGTGTCGAGTCCGCAGGGGCGTTTTGTCCGGGGCGCGGCACTGTTGGACGGCCACACGCTCACCGGCTCCACCGCGCACGGGAAGCACCTCTTCCTGGCGTTCGGCCACGGGCTGGCGCTGCACGTCCACCTGGGCCTCTACGGGGCGTGGGATTTCGGCGGAGACGCAGGCTTCCGGGGCGCGTCGAGCATCGGAGCGCCCCGGAAAGTCGGGGAACGGGAGATTTTTGACGACGGTGCGTCGGCTGAGCCGGCACCGTATTCAGGCCCGCCGGCACCGGTCGGTGCCGTCCGGGTCCGTCTCGCCGGGGTACACGGCTGGGCCGATCTGCGCGGTGCAACGACGTGCGAAGTGGTTACCG
Organism: Arthrobacter sp. H16F315; assembly: GCF_024124825.1. Taxonomy (GTDB): domain Bacteria; phylum Actinomycetota; class Actinomycetes; order Actinomycetales; family Micrococcaceae; genus Arthrobacter. The sequence goes on from NZ_JAMXSS010000002.1 coordinate 2,358,618, forward strand.
AAGCCGAAGCCGCCGCCGTGCTCGCCCGGCTCGGACCCGATCCGCTGCGAAACCTGCCCGGGGACCGGGACTCCTTTGTTGCCGCTGTCCGGGCCCGGCGCACGCCGATCGCGGCCCTGCTGATGGACCAAAAGGTCATCGCCGGCGTCGGCAATGTCTACCGCGCCGAACTGCTGTTCCGGCAGGGGCTGGACCCCTGGCTGCCGGGCCGCTCGCTCTCCGCCGCTGCTGCCCGGGAGCTGTGGGACGACAGCGTCGCGGTGATGTCCGACGGCGTCCGTGACGGCAGGATCATCACAACACCCCCGGACTGCTGGGCCGGCCTCGCCGCGGGCGGGCACCGTGGCCAGCTGCCCGCCCCGGACGAGTCCCACTTCGTCTACCGGAGGCAGGGTCTCGACTGCCGGAACTGCGGAACGCCGGTGGCGCTGACCGACCTGGGGGCCCGCAAGCTTTATTGGTGCCCTTCCTGCCAGCGGTGAGTGAACTCTTTGCGGGCCGCGGGCCATCGAGTTCCTTGGTGGCGGCGGGCCCGTGCGGCCGGCCAAACGGGTACAAAAAAGCCCCTCCGCAGAGGGGCTTTCTCGTCATATTTCCGAGGGGACGACGGGAATCGAACCCGCGTAATCAGTTTGGAAGACTGAGGCTTTACCATTAAGCTACGTCCCCGGGACTTTGCAGGAGACTTCCAGCAAAACTTCCGGGTGGCTGTTCAAGCCGGATACAACTAAACCTAATTCAGGGCCCCAGTGTCAAATGTGCAAACCGGCACGATATGACCGTAGACTGTTCTGTGCACTTACGGGGTGTAGCTCAGCTTGGCTAGAGCGCCTGCTTTGGGAGCAGGAAGTCGCAGGTTCAAATCCTGTCACCCCGACTCTGCAGTTGCCGCCAGACCTTGGCGGTGCAGAACCCCACCCCCTAAAAACCAGGAGTACTTAGACTGTGAAGAGCGCTGTCGAGAACCTCACCCCCACGCGGGTCAAGCTCAATGTTGAGGTCCCCTTTGAGGAATTGAAACCCAGCATCGCAGAGGCATATAAGACTGTTGCTTCGCAGATCCAGGTCCCCGGTTTCCGCAAGGGCAAGGTCCCCTCCAAGCTTATTGACCAGCGCGTCGGCCGTGGCTATGTGCTGGAGACTGCCATCAACGAAGGCCTGAACGGCTGGTACCAGGCGGCAGTCCAGGAAACCGGCATCCGGCCGCTGAGCCGCCCCGAGGTCGAAATCACCGAAGTTCCGGATCCGTCCGCCACCGACGGTGAGCTGAAGTTCCACGCCGAGGTTGACGTCCGCCCCGAGATCGAGCTGCCCGACTACGCCGGCATCAAGGTTGAGGTTGCAGCCGCTGCTTCCACCGACGCCGACGTCGAGACGGCCCTGGATGAGCTGCGCGGCCGCTTCGGCACGCTGAAGTCCGTGGACCGCCCCGCCGCCGACAAAGATTTCCTCACCATCGACATCACCGCCACCATCGACGGCGCCGAAGTCGACTCCGCCGCGGGCCTGTCCTACCAGGTAGGCGCCGGCACCATGCTTGAGGGCCTTGATGAAGCTGTCACCGGCCTCAGCGCCGACGAGGACGCGATCTTCGACACCACCCTGGTGGGCGGCGAGCACGCCGGTGAGTCCGCCCAGGTCAAGGTCGTCGTCAAGTCCGTCAAGGAGCGCGAGCTGCCCGAGGCTGACGACGACTTCGCCCAGCTGGCCTCGGAGTTCGACACCCTGGCCGAACTCCGCGAGGACCTCACCAAGCAGGCCGCAGAGTCCAAGGTCGTCGAGCAGGGCGTTGAAGCCCGTGACAAGGTCCTCGACAAGCTCGTTGAGCTCGTTGCGGTTCCCGTACCGGCCTCCGTCGTCGAAGAGCAGCTTGAGCAGCACTTCAACGCCGAAAACGCGCACGGTGAAGGCGATCACGACACCGAGGAGCACCGCGCCGAGGTCAAGGCCAACAGCGAGCGGGCTTTCCAGAACGAGATCATCCTGGACGCCATCGCCGAAAAGGAAGAAGTCAACGTCAGCCAGAACGAGCTGATCGACTACATCGTGACCACCGCCGGCCAGTACGGCATGGACCCGAACCAGTTCGCCCAGATCATCGATCAGAGCGGCCAGGTCCCCATGATGGTTTCCGAGGTCCGCCGCCGCAAGGCACTGGCCGTGGTCCTCGGCCAGGCCGAGGTCACCGACTCTGAGGGCAACGCCGTCGACCTCAGCGACTTCGTCCGCCCCGGCGACGAAGAGGCAACCGTTGAGGCAACCGCCGAGGCCGAGGAAAGCGCTTCCGAGGAAGCGGCAACCGAGACCGGCACAAATGATGATCCGGCAGCCGTGAAGTTCTAATACCTTCCGCTCCCGCGGTCCAGCAGCACCCCCGGATCCTTGATCCGGGGGTGCTGCTTTTTAAGCCTGTGACGAACCCTCCCGGCCAGTCGTGCGCCGTCAGCGAACAGCCCCGCGCCTGCGCACAAAGCGGTCCGAAAAACCGTTAGTGTCCATGTAGGAAAGTTCAGTGATGTCGTCCAGTGGCATCACCGTCGCCAGCGAGAGGGAAGTACATATGTCACAGCAAGCAGGGGCACCCCGGATGGCTACTGTCGATCCGGCAGCCCAGGACAACTACATTTACAACCGCCTGCTGAAAGAGCGCATCATCTGGCTCGGCTCCGAGGTCCGCGACGAGAACGCCAACGCGATCTGCTCGCAGCTGCTGCTGCTCTCGGCCGAGAACCCCGAGAAAGATATCTACCTCTACATCAATTCACCGGGCGGGTCCGTGACGGCCGGCATGGCCATCTACGACACCATGCAGTTCATCCCCAACGACGTCGTGACCGTCGCCACCGGCCTCGCCGCCTCGATGGGACAGTTCCTGCTCTCCTCCGGTACCAAGGGCAAGCGCTACGCCACCCCGAACGCACGCATCCTGATGCACCAGCCCTCGGGCGGCATCGGCGGCACGGCATCGGACATCAAAATCCAGGCCGAGCTCATCCTGCACATGAAGAAGGTTATGGCCGAGCTGACCGCTGACCAGACCGGACAGAGCGTCGAGACAATCCTCAAGGACAACGACCGCGACAAGTGGTTCACGGCCAAGGAGGCCCTTGACTACGGTTTCTTCGACAAGATTGCGGCGCACGCGGGCTCCGTGGCCGGCGGCGGCGGAACCAATGCCGGCGGCAGTGACGACGGCACAGACACAGCCACCGAGAACTGACCGGCACGCAGACAGCAATGACTTCAGGAGCAATGAACATGAACTACAACTTCGGTTCGACTGCCGGTAACCTGCCGAGCAGCCGCTACGTGCTGCCGCAGTTCGAAGAGCGCACCCCCTACGGATTCAAACGCCAGGACCCCTACACCAAGCTGTTCGAGGACCGCATCATCTTCCTCGGCGTCCAGGTTGACGACGCGTCGGCGGACGACGTGATGGCCCAGCTGCTGGTGCTGGAGTCAACTGACCCGGACCGCGACATTACCCTCTACATCAACTCCCCGGGCGGGTCCTTCACCGCTATGACCGCGATCTACGACACCATGACGTATATCCGCCCGGAGATCCAGACCGTCTGCCTCGGCCAGGCCGCCAGTGCCGCGGCTGTGCTCCTTGCAGCCGGCACACCGGGCAAGCGCCTCGCGCTTCCCAACGCCCGCGTCCTCATTCACCAGCCCTCCCTGTCCGGCGGCCAGGGCGGCCAGGCGTCCGACCTGGAGATCCAGGCAGCCGAGGTTATGCGGATGCGGTCCTGGCTTGAGGACACGCTGGCCAAGCACTCCGGCCGGACCCCCGAGCAGGTCAACAACGACATCGAGCGCGACAAGATCCTCACCGCTGCCGAGGCCATGGAGTACGGCCTGATCGACCAGGTGCTGGATTCACGCAAGATGAAGCCCCAGGCAATCACCAAGTAGCTAAGCAGCAGTTCCCGACACCGGTGCGCCACTTGACGTGGCCGCACCGGTGTCTGCTTTCCACTCAATAGGCCGAAAGTGACCTAGAGTGGAACATGTCACGGTTGGCCTCCCTGGGGAAGGTCCGTGATTCCAGTAACGGGTGCAGCGCTGCGCAGGCGAAGAACACAGCCGGCAGCAAAATACAAAGGGGTTCACATATGGCTCGGATTGGCGAGAGCACGGATCTGCTGAAGTGTTCTTTCTGCGGAAAGAGCCAAAAGCAGGTTCGGAAGCTCATTGCCGGGCCCGGTGTCTACATTTGCGACGAGTGCATTGAACTCTGCAACGAGATCATCGAGGAAGAACTCGCCGAAGTGGCCGACCTGGGCAGTTTTGAGTTGCCAAAACCCCGCGAAATCTTCGATTTCCTGCAGGAATACGTGATTGGCCAGGAGCCGGCCAAGCGTTCACTCGCCGTGGCGGTCTATAACCACTACAAGCGCATCCAGGCGGGCCACGCCCCTAAGAGCGGCAGCCTCGCCGAAGGGGTACACCACGATGAGGTCGAGATCGCCAAGTCGAACATCCTGCTGATCGGGCCCACCGGCTGCGGCAAGACGTACCTTGCGCAGACCCTTGCCCGACGGTTTAACGTACCCTTCGCCGTCGCCGACGCCACCGCACTGACCGAAGCCGGTTACGTCGGCGAGGACGTGGAGAACATCCTCCTAAAGCTCATTCAGGCCGCCGACTACGACGTCAAGAAGGCCGAGCAAGGCATCATCTACATCGACGAGATCGACAAGATCTCGCGCAAGAGCGAGAACCCCTCCATCACCCGGGACGTTTCCGGCGAAGGTGTGCAGCAGGCCCTGCTGAAGATCCTGGAAGGCACGGTCGCCTCGGTTCCGCCGCAAGGCGGCCGCAAGCACCCGCACCAGGAATTCATCCAGATCGATACCACCAATGTGCTTTTTATCGTGGCCGGTGCGTTCGCCGGTCTCGAGGAGATCATCGGCTCCAGGTCCGGCCGCAAGGGCATCGGATTCGGCGCCCCGCTCAACGAGGTCAAGAACAACACCGACTCCTACGGCGAGGTCATGCCTGAGGACCTGTTGAAGTTCGGGCTCATCCCTGAGTTCATCGGCCGCCTGCCCGTCATCACCACGGTCTCCAACCTGGACCGGGCGGCGCTCATCCAGATTCTGTCCACCCCCAAGAACGCCCTGGTGAAGCAGTACCAGAAGATGTTCCAGATCGACGGCGTTGAGCTGGTGTTCGACGAGGAAGCCCTTAACACGATCGCCGATCAGGCACTGGAACGCGGCACCGGGGCCCGAGGGCTTCGCGCCATCATGGAGGAGGTCCTGCTCCCTGTGATGTTTGACCTGCCGAGCCGCGAGGACATCGCCACCGTCGTTATCACGGAGGACGTCGTCTCCAAGAAGGCAGCGCCCACGTTGATCGCCCACGACATCAAGCGCCGCAAGTCGGCCTGACCCGGAATAAACATGGTGCGCCGGTCGCTGTCACCTATGGCGCACCCGGGTGCTGGATCCGCAGCAGCGCACGTTTCCCGGCAGACTTCCTTAAGGAGAACAACCGTGTCTGAATCCCTGACCCAAGAAGCAACGACTAACCAAGCCGACTTCTGGTTCGACCCGATGTGCCCCTTCGCGTGGGTTACCTCCCGCTGGATTGGCGAGGTACAGGACGTCCGCGATATCAGCGTCCAGTGGCACGTTATGAGCCTGGCCGTGCTGAACGAGGGCCGTGAGGAGCTCCCGGAGGACTACAAGGCGTTCCTCATCAAGGCTTGGGCCCCCGTGCGGGTTATCATGGCCGCGGCCCAGCAGCACGGCGAAAAATACGTGAAGGCACTCTACGACGCCATGGGTACCAAAATCCACAACGAGGGCAATGCTGACATCGCCGAGGTTATCTCGAAGTCCCTCGCGGAGGTCGGCCTCCCGGCGGAGCTGGCGGCCGCCGGCCAGAGCGACGCGTTCGACGCCGAGCTGCGCAGCAGCCACGAGGAAGGCATCTCGCTGGTCGGGCAGGACGTCGGCACACCGGTGGTCGCCTTCAACGGCACCGCCTTCTTTGGCCCGGTGCTGACGCGCATTCCGCGCGGCGAGGAGGCCGGACGGCTGTGGGACGCCGCAGTGGCCCTGGCGTCGTTCCCGTACTTCTTTGAACTCAAGCGCAGCCGGACCGAAAGCCCCGTGTTCAGCTAGAATCCCGCGGGACGACCAGAGCCCCGAAGGAACTACCCGCGTGTAGTTCCTTCGGGGCTCTTGCGTATCCGGCAGGGCAGGATCACAATTGAACTTACCCACTTCGGAAGAAGCGGGACGCGGGAACCAACGATTCAGTGACACTTATCCGACGCAGCCTACGGCACAGTCAGATGATGGCTACCAGTGACGAGGTAGGAAGACCTGGAAATCCAAGGATCCCGCCAGATTGCCTGAGACGTCACGTGGCAATCGAAAGTCGAAGCCCCACCAACGGCAAAACGCTGATGGGGCTTCCCCTTTGCCCAAAATCCGGGTTATTAGGACAAAATGCGGGTTGCCCCAAACCGGACCGGTTCACATCGCGCCCGTTCAGCAGAGCCGCAGGAACAACTGGCCCGGCACCGCTGTTGCCACCAATGGCAGGGCACCGCTCCGGGTGCCGTGTTGGCCGGCATCCAGGCCGGCTGTCCCTGTACACACCTGCGACCATTGGAGCTCCATGCCCATCACAGCCCACCTTGACTTGACCCTAAAGGCAGAAGCCCTGCCCACGGCGCCGGAGGTGCTCCGCGGTATCCTCAGCGACACGCGCGCCTTTGACGGCTGCCTCGGTGTTGATGTCCTTGTTGACAGCCACGACCCCGCGCACTTTCTGGTGGTGGAACGGTGGGAGTCGATTGAACACGACTCCGCTTACCGCGCGTGGCGCGCAGGCGCCGGCGCAAGCGGACTGGGGAGCTGTTGGCCGCACCGCCGGTGCTGACGCACTTCGGGGCCGCAGCCGGGATCTGAGGCCCCGGAAAGCAAGGATCAGCCAGACCAAAGAGGGACCTCCGCCCGGCGTGAGCCGGGCGGAGGTCCCTCTTTGGTCTCCCGGGCGGACAGCCGTCAGGCTTGCCCGGTCTCCTCAGCCGGGGCCAGGACAACGTTGCCGACGGTCAGTTCGCCGTCGCCGCCCACGAGGATCAGTTCCCGGGCGTTGGCCGCGGCCTTCAGGTCGGCCAGGCCGGCTTTCAGCTGCGTTGTGAGGGACTCCGGAGCCGTGATGGTCGCCGACAGGACCTCGGTGCGCTGCTTGACCTTGGCCTCCGATTTGGCTTTCCGGATCCCGCTGAGCGCGGTCCCTACGGTGGCCAGCAACGTGGTGTCACCGTCGATTTCGACGGCGGAGGGCCACTGTGCACGGTGCACCGAACCCGTCCGCCACCAGCTCCAGACTTCCTCCGTGGCGAACGGCAGGAACGGGGCGAAGAGGCGCAGCAGGGTGTCCAGGCTCGTCGCCAGTGCTGCCAGGACTGAAGCCTGTTCAGTCTCGCCTGCGGCACCGTAGGCGCGGTCCTTGATGAGCTCCACGTAGTCATCGGTGAAGTGCCAGAAGAAGCTCTCGGAAATCTGCAGGGCTCGGGCATAGTCGTAATTTTCGAACGCCTTGGTGGCCAGGCGGACCACCTCGGAGAGCTGGGCAAGCACGGCCCGGTCCAGGGGATTGCTGAGCACCGCGAGGTCACCCGAAACGACGGAGTCTTCGGTGGCGCCGAGATTCAGCACAAACTTGGAGGCGTTCAGGAGCTTGATGGCCAGGCGCCGGCCGATCTTCATCTGCGCGATCTCATACGCGGTGTCCGCGCCGAGCTTGGCCGAGGCTGCCCAGTAGCGGACGGCGTCCGAACCGTATTCGTTGAGCACCTCGGTCGGGACGATCACGTTGCCCTTGGACTTGGACATCTTCTTGCGGTCCGGGTCAAGGATCCAGCCGGAGATGGCCGCGTGCTTCCACGGTGCGACGTCCTGCAGGGCATCCGCGCGGACGGCGGTGGAGAACATCCACGTCCGGATGATGTCGTGGGCCTGCGGGCGGACATCGAACGGAAAGACCTTGGCGAAGAGCGCCTCGTCGGTGCTCCAGCCACCCACGATCTGCGGTGTCAACGACGAGGTGGCCCAGGTGTCGAGCACATCGGCGTCGCCGGTGAAGCCCCCGGCACGTCGCGCCGGGACTCCTCGTAACCCGGTGCCGCATCAGCCGCCGGATCCACCGGCAGCTGCGCGTCGGACGGGACGATCGGAGCTGCGAAGTCGGGGTTCCCGTCGGCGTCCAGCGGGTACCAGACGGGCACGGGCACACCGAAGAACCGCTGGCGGGAAACGAGCCAGTCGCCGTTCAGTCCGGAGATCCAGTTCTCGTAGCGGGAACGCATAAATGCCGGGTGGAATTCGATTTCGTGGCCGCGGGCAATGAGCCGCTCACGGCGTTCGGCGTCACGGCCGCCGTTGCGGATGTACCACTGGCGGGACGTTACAACTTCAAGGGGCTTGTCGCCCTTCTCGAAGAAGTTCACCGGGTGCATGATTTTCTTCGGCTGGCCGTCGAGCAGTTCCGCTGCCGCCAGCAGCTCCACCACGCCTTCCTTGGCGCTGAACACGGTCTTGCCGGCGATCGCCTCGAAGTGCGCGCGGCCTGCGGCGGTGGTGATCCACTCCGGCGTCTCGCCCAGGATGCGCCCGTCACGGCCCACGATCGCGCGGGTGGGCAGCTGGAGTTCGCGCCACCAGGTGACGTCGGTGAGGTCCCCGAAGGTGCAGACCATGGCGATGCCGGAGCCTTTGTCCGCCTTGGCGAGCGGGTGGGCTTTGATTTCCACCTCGACGCCGAACAGCGGGGAGGTGACTTTTGTGCCGAACAGCGGCTTGTAGCGTTCGTCGTCGGGATTCGCCACGAGCGCGGCACAGGCGGCCAGCAGTTCCGGGCGGGTGGTCTCGATGAAGATCTTCTCGCCGTCTTCGGTGAAGAAGGGGAAGCGGTAGTACGCGCCGGCAACTTCGCGGTCCTCCAGCTCGGCCTGGGCCACAGCGGTGCGGAAGGTCACGTCCCACAGGGTGGGCGCCTCGGCCATGTACGCATCGCCGGCAGCCAGGTTCGCCAGGAAGGCACGCTGGGAGATGGCACGGGACTTGTCGTCGATGGTGCGGTACGTCAGGTCCCAGTCCACGGACAGGCCGAGGGTCTGGAACAGGTTCTCGAAGACCTTTTCGTCCTCGACCGCGAGCTGCTCGCAGAGTTCGATGAAGTTCCGGCGCGAGACGACGTCGAAGTCGCGCTGGTTCTTGGCCGGCTCCTCCGGGGGCGGTAGCCGGCGTCGTATGCGGTCGTTGGGTCGCAGCGCACACCGAAGTAGTTCTGCACGCGTCGCTCGGTGGGCAGGCCGTTGTCGTCCCAGCCCATCGGGTAAAAGACATTCTTGCCGGTCATCCGCTGGTAGCGGGCCAGGACGTCGGTCTGGGTGTACGAGAACATGTGGCCGACGTGCAGCGAACCCGACGCGGTGGGCGGGGGAGTATCGATCGAGTAGACCTGCTCCCGGGTGGTGTCCGGGTTGAACTTGTAGGTCCCGTCGTCAAGCCAGCGCCGGGTAAGCGCGGTTTCCAGCCCTTCCAGGGCGGGCTTGTCCGGAACATTGATGGGGGCGGTGGTGGGCGTGTCTGTACCCTGCGTGTCTTCAGCCATGGGGCAATTCTTCCATGGCCGGAGGACCCCGCAGGGCAACGGCGGGAAGGCGGGGCATCAACACCGAAGTCGGATCGATTGTCTGTACGCGTGTCCATACACGATTCCGCCACCGAGAACCGTGTCAGATACCTACCAAAGACAGACGCAAATTCCGTAGGGTATTCGAAATGTGATTGCGATCACGTTCGATTGACGTTCTAGTGGAGGAATGTCAATTTACCAAGCGCTGCCAACACAAGCTGCCTCCGACGAGATCGGCTGGCTGTCGGCCGTAGAAAGCGCGGCAGATACGGTCTTTCAGCCGGTCACCGAGACTTTCTCAAATATTGTCTTTTTCCCCATCACTATCGGTGAGGTGAGCTTTCCGGCCGTCGTGGCTTGGCTCATCGCCGCCGGTGTGATCTTCACGGTCTACTTCGGCTTTATCCAGTTCCGCGGCCTCAAGACCTCCCACGAGGTGATCCGCGGCCACTACTCGTCAAAATCCGATCCCGGCGAGGTTCCGCACTTCCACGCGTTGACTTCGGCACTGTCCGGCACCGTGGGGCTGGGCAACATCGCCGGCGTCGGCGCGGCCATGGCGCTCGGTGGCCCCGGAGCGACATTCTGGATGATCCTTGCCGGTCTGCTTGGCATGGCCACGAAGTTTGCCGAGTGCACCCTCGGGGTCAAGTACCGGGAAGTCCACGCTGACGGGACGGTGACGGGCGGGCCGTTCAAGTACCTGCCCATCGCGTTCAAGAAGTTCGGACGGATCCCGGCCAAGACGCTAACCGGCATCTTCGCCGTCGCCATCCTGATCTTCGGTATCGCCGGCGGCAACATGTTCCAGGCAAACCAGACGTTCGCCCAGGTACAAAACGTCACGGGCGGCGAGGACGGTCCGCTCGGCAGCGCCGGGGCCGCGTTGATCTTTGGGGTCGTCCTGGCCGCCCTGGTGGCCGCCGTGATCCTAGGCGGCATCAAGTCGATCGGGGCCACCACCAGCAAACTCGTCCCGGCCATGGGAATTATCTACGTACTCGCCTGCCTGTTCGTCATCCTCGCCAACCTGGACCATGTCCCCGCCGCAATGGGATCGATCATTGGCGGTGCGTTCAATCCGCAAGGCCTCACCGGCGGCGTCGTCGGCGTGATGATCGTGGGCTTCCAGCGCGCCGCGTTCTCCAACGAAGCCGGCCTGGGGTCAGCCGCCATTGCCCACTCTGCCGTCAAGACCACCCGGCCCGTGAGCGAAGGCTTTGTGGCCATGTTCGAACCCCTCATCGACACGGTGGTCATCTGTACCATGACAGCACTCGCCATCATCATCGGCGGTGCACCGAGCTTCCAGGCCGGCATGGATCAGGTACAGGCCGGGAAGGGCGCCCCGACGGCGTCATTCTGACCTCTGATGCCTTTGCTACCGTGCTCCCGTGGTTTCCCGCAGTGCTGGCCGTGGCAGTCTCGCTGTTCGCCTTCTCCACCCTGATCACCTGGTCCTATTACGGGCTCAAAGCCTGGGAATACCTCTTCGGCCGGAGCAAGGGCTCCGAGGTCAGCTACAAGTGCGTCTTCCTTTTCTTTACCGTCGTGGGAACCGTGCTGACCTTCACCCAGGTGCTGAACTTCGCCGACGCTGCACTGTTCGTCTGCGCCTTCGTGAACCTGCTCGGGGTCTACCTGCTGCTGCCGGTCATCAAGCGAGAAATGAAGGAGTACCTCGCCGACCGGAAGAGCGGCAAGCTCAAGGTCCTCGGCCTCGAGGACGAGGACCTTGAATCCAGCACCGTGCGCTGATCCACTAGGGTGGTGCCATGACTGAGGGAATCCAGCACAAAGCGGCAGTAGTAACCGGCGCCAGCACCGGAATCGGCGAGGCCACCGTGCGGGCGCTCCGGAGCGCGGGCTGGACGGTGTACGCCGTGGCCCGCCGCGCGGACCGGTTGGCGGCGCTCGCCGCGGAAACCGGCGCCGTCGCCCTTCCGGCGGACGTGACCGACGACGCCGCCGTCGCCCGGCTGGTGGACGAGGTGACCCGCGCCGGCGGGATCGACACCCTGATCAACATTGCCGGCGGCGCCGCGGCGCGGACACGGTGGCCGGGGCAAAGACCGAGGACTGGGAATGGATGTTCGAGGTCAACGTTCTCGGCACCTTAAAGCTCATCCGGGCCTTCCTGCCGATGCTGCGTGCGGTTGGCGAGGGTACGGTCCTGAATCTGACGTCAACGGCCGGGCTGTCCGCTTATGAGGGGGGCGGCGGTTATAACGCGGCAAAGTTCGGCCAGCACGCGCTGACCGGTGCCCTGCGCCTCGAAGAGGCCGAACACAACCTCCGCGTTATTGAGGTGGCCCCCGGCCTGGTGCAGACGGAGGAGTTCGCCCTGAACCGCCTCGGGGACCAGGCCTCTGCCGCCAAGGTCTATCAGGGAGTTGAGAAGCCGCTCACCGCAGCGGATGTCGCGGACGTCGTCCGCTACGCCGTCACGGCGCCGCACCACGTGAACCTCGACCAGATTGTGATCCGGCCGGTCGCGCAGGCCGCCAACCACAAGCTGATCCGCAAAAACTAGGCGGGGTCCGCCGGGGTCCGCCGGGGTCCGCCGGGGTCCGCCGGGGTCCGGACTGGCCGGCCGGAAACCGGACGCCCGGCGTTCATCTGCACTTGGCTCTGCCGTGGGCCAGGGGTGGTGCGCTGTTGGCCGCGGGCGGGGACCGTGGCGGGTGCAACTGCACACCACCAGAGTGGAGACTCATCCCTATGCGCACCACGACCAAGCTCGGCGCCGCAGTACTGAGCGCTGCCCTGCTCCTCGCCACCACGGCCCAGGCCGACGCCGCCGATACCCGTTCCCGCGATTCGGGCCCAGGCGCCGACCACCACTTTGACCTTCAGGCGCACCGCGGCGGCATCGGTCTCACCGTCGAGTCGACGCTGGCATCGTTCGCGAAGGGCCTCGAGACCGGTGTCTCGACGCTTGAACTTGACCTCCAGATCACCAAAGACGGCCGCGAGGTGATCACCCACGACCGCAAGATCAGCGACAAAAAGTGCCAGGACACTGCGCCGGTGACGGCGGGCGACCCGCAGTTTCCCTACGTCGGCAAATACGTCAAGGACCTGACCTTCGCACAGGTCCGGAGCCTGGACTGCGGCTCGCTGACCCAGCCTCAATTCCCGGGCCAGGCAGCGTCCCCGGGCGCCAAAATGCCCACCCTCGCGGAGGTTTTTGCCCTGGCCCGGTCCTACCGTGCCAGCCAGGTCCGGTTTAATATCGAAACGAAGGTCGAAGCCGGAGCGCCGGAGGAGACCGCCCCGCGGGAGCAGTTCGTGGACGTTGCGCTGCAGGAAATCAACAAGGCGCACATGCAAAGCCGGGTCTCCATCCAAAGCTTCGACTGGGGCTCGCTGCGCCTGGTCCGGGAACGCCAGCCGCAGATCCCCACCGTTGCCCTGACCAACAAGGACTTCCTTGAGGCCGGCCAGCCCGGCAGTTCGCCTTGGCTCGGCGGTATCGACGCGGACGACTTTGGCGGGGATCTGGTCGCGGCCGCGGCCTCCCTTGGGGTCAATGCTGTGTCCCCGGTACACGGCACGCCCCAGGATGGCGCAGTCACCGATCAGGACTACGTCCCGTATGTCACCGCCGATATGGTCAGCCGGGCACACGCCGCCGGCATGCAGGTCATTCCGTGGACCGTCGACGACAAGCCCACCATGCGCGCCCTGATCGCCCTCGGGGTAGACGGCCTCATCACGGACTACCCCGACCGGCTGCGGGACGTTATGGCCGAATCCGGCATAAAGCTGCCGCGCAGTTTCGAGCTCAAGACCGGCCGCTGAGCGGCCGTAGCGTACCGACGGTCTTGGTTACCCCGTGGTCGATAGTGACCGCGGGGTGGCCCGGCCCAGGATCCGGCGCAGCGGGACTCGGTGCAGGCACAACGGAGCCGCGACAGTTGTTAGACTTCTCGTAGCAGCTTCGACCCGGCCATCACCGGTGAGCTTCCGGAAGAACGTCCCGATGCCGCATTCAGCGGACCGGGACCGGTAGAACCGGACGGGTAAGCCCGTCACAGCAGTAATGAGCGGCCGCCGCCGTTGGTCCCTCCAGGGGCGCACGCGGTGACGGTAAGTGAGGTGGTACCGCGGTGCCGGTGTTGTCGAAAGACAGTGCAGGAGCCGTCCTCGCATCCTGAATGAACCCACTTGTTCACTAGCTCAACCCAGGATGTCGAGATGACTTACTACCCGAAGGCCTCCGCTGCTCCGTCCGGCGCAGGCGCCACCACCTCTGCCGCGAGCACCTCTGGTGTCCCGGCCTCCGTGAAGTTCCCGGAGATCGAAGAGCGCATCCTCAAGTACTGGGATGAGGACGGCACGTTCCAGGCCAGCATCGATCAGCGCGACTCCGACCTTCCCGGCGGAAAGCCCGGCAGCAACGAGTTCGTTTTCTACGACGGCCCGCCCTTCGCCAACGGCCTGCCGCACTACGGACACCTGCTGACGGGTTACGCCAAGGACCTCGTGGGCCGCTACCAGACCCAGCGCGGCCGCCGCGTCGAACGCCGCTTTGGCTGGGACACCCACGGGCTGCCCGCCGAGCTGGAAGCCATGAAACAGCTGGGCATGACTGATAAGACCCAGATCGAGGCGATGGGCATCGACAAGTTCAACGACGCCTGCCGCGCCTCGGTGATGAAGTACGCCGACGAATGGAAGAGCTACGTCACCCGCCAGGCGCGCTGGGTCGACTTCGAGAACGACTACAAGACACTCAACGTCGAGTACATGGAGTCCGTGCTCTGGGCCTTCAAACAACTGCACGAAAAGGGCCTCACCTACAACGGCTACCGGGTGCTGCCGTACTGCTGGAAGGACGAGACGCCGCTGTCCAACCATGAACTGCGGATGGACGACGACGTCTACAAAAACCGCCAGGACCAGACCGTCACGGTCACCTTCCCCATCACTGCGGGGGACTCGGAACTGTCAAAGCAGCTCGCCGGGGTCCAGGCGCTCGCCTGGACCACCACACCCTGGACGCTCCCCACGAACCTGGCGCTCGCCGTCGGGCCCGCCATCACCTACGTTGTGCTGCCGGCCGGACCGCAGGGGATCAAAGCCGCATCCGCCGACGCCCCGGTCACTGGGCGTTTCCTGCTCGCCGGGGACCTCCTTGGCGCCTACGCCAAAGACCTCGGCTACGGCGACGGCGCCGACGGTGTGGCGGCTGCCGAAGCCGCCGTCACCTCCCGGCACACCGGCGTCGAGCTCGAAGGGCTGACCTACGAACCGCTCTGGGACTACTTCTCCGACGCCGAGAAGTACGGCACCGAGAACGGCTGGCGCTTTCTTGTGGCGGACTACGTCACCACCACCGACGGCACCGGCATCGTCCACC
Source organism: Arthrobacter sp. H16F315 (assembly GCF_024124825.1). Lineage (GTDB taxonomy): Bacteria > Actinomycetota > Actinomycetes > Actinomycetales > Micrococcaceae > Arthrobacter. The sequence goes on from NZ_JAMXSS010000002.1 coordinate 2,373,652, forward strand.
AGGCACCCGCCTACGGTGAAGACGACCAGAAAGTCTGTGAAGAAGCCGGGATCCCCGTGGTCCTCTCGGTCGACGAGGGGGCGAAGTTCCTGCCGCTGTTCGGCCAGGGCGACCTCGCCGGGATCGCCGGGCTGCAGGTCTTCGAAGCCAACAAGCCCATCACCCAGGTACTCCGCGCCCAGGGCCGCCTGGTCCGCCAGGCCAGCTACGAGCACAGCTACCCGCACTGCTGGCGCTGCCGCAACCCGCTGATCTACCGTGCCGTGTCCTCCTGGTACGTGGAGGTCACCAAGTTCAAGGACCGGATGTCCGAGCTGAACCAGGAGATCAACTGGATCCCGGGCAACGTCAAGGACGGCCAGTTCGGCAAATGGCTCGCCAATGCCCGCGACTGGTCGATCAGCAGGAACCGTTACTGGGGCAGCCCCATCCCGGTCTGGCAGTCCAGCGATCCGGACTACCCGCGCACCGACGTCTACGGCTCGCTCGCCGAGATCGAAGCCGACTTCGGCCGCCTGCCGCTGAACAACGACGGCCAGGTCGACCTGCACCGGCCGTTCATTGACGAACTGACCCGCCCGAACCCGGATGATCCGCGGACCCCGGCGGAAGGCCAATCCGTCATGCGCCGGGTCGAGGATGTTCTGGACGTCTGGTTCGACTCCGGGTCCATGCCCTACGGTCAGGTCCACTACCCGTTCGAGAACGAGGAATGGTTCGACACCCACAACCCGGCGGACTTCATCGTCGAGTACATCGGCCAGACCCGCGGCTGGTTCTACATGCTGCACATCCTCTCCACCGCGCTGTTCGACCGGCCCGCCTTCCGCAACGTCATCAGCCACGGCATCGTCCTGGGCTCGGACGGGCAGAAGATGTCCAAGAGCCTGCAGAACTACCCTGACGTTTCCGAGGTCCTGGACCGGGACGGCTCGGACGCGATGCGCTGGTTCCTGATGTCCAGCCCGATCCTGCGCGGCGGGAATCTCGTAGTCACCGAGCAGGGCATCCGCGAGGGCGTCCGCCAGGTCATCCTGCCGCTGTGGAACGTCTACAGCTTCTTCACGCTGTACACGAACGCATCGAACGCAGTGGATGGAACGGCGTCCGGCTACGATGCGAAGCTGCGACATGACGGCTACGCCGACACCCTGGACCAGTACCTGATGGCCAACACCGGCGACCTGGTCCGGAACATGACCGCCCAGTTGGACAGCTACGACATCTCCGGCGCCTGCGATGAACTGCGCAGCTACCTGGACATGCTCACGAATTGGTACGTCCGCCGCAGCCGGCAGCGCTTCTTCGACGAAAACCCCGATGCCTTCGACGCGCTCTACACGGCGCTTGAGACGGTGTGCCGGGTCGCGGCCCCGCTGCTGCCACTGGTCTCCGAGGAGATCTGGCGCGGCCTCACCGGCGGGCGCTCCGTGCACCTGGCCGACTGGCCGGACGCCGAGCTCTTCCCGGCCAGCCCGGGACTCGTCGAGGCGATGGATAAGATCCAGCAGATCTGCTCCACCGGATCCTCACTGCGCAAGGCCGCCAACCTCCGGGTCCGGCTGCCGTTGCAGGAACTCACTGTTGTGGCACCGGGCGCCGACGCGCTGGCGGGCTTCGCAGGTGTTGTCGCCGACGAACTGAACCTGCGGTCCGTCCGCCTGCTCGACGCCGGGAGCGCCTCGCCGGCGGAGTTCGGGATCGAGCAGAAGCTCGTAGTCAACGCCCGGGCCGCCGGGCCGCGGCTGGGCAAGAACGTCCAGCAGGCCATCAAGGGCGCCAAGTCCGGCGACTGGTCAGTCAGCGAGGCAGGTGTTGTGACCGTCGGCGGGCTCGATCTCGAGCCGCAGGAATACACCTTGGAAACCGTCGTCGCCGAAGCCGCTGAAGGCGCCGGTTCCCGCGCGGCAGCCGTGCTCCCGGGCGGTGGGTTTGTGGTGCTCAACACCGAGGTCACACCCGAGCTCGAGGCCGAGGGCCTGGCCCGGGACATGGTCCGTAGCATCCAGCAGGCCCGCAAGGACGCCGGGCTCAATGTCAGCGACCGAATCAGGACCACCGTCGCGGCGCCCATGGACGTCATCGACGCCATCCGGGTGCACGAAAACCTGGTATCCACCGAAACGCTCACCGTGGAACTCGGGCTGTCCTCCCACGGAGACGGCACCGAGTTGCACATCGCCGTCGAGAAAATTGAGGCCTAAGCCATGACCGACGAATTCTCCGTAGAAAGTGTCTACGCCGAGCTGCTGGGGCGGGCCCCGGAAAACAAGATGGAGCCGCGGCTGGCCCCGCTGCACCGGGCGATGGACATCCTGGGTGAGCCGAACAAGGCTTTCCCGATCATCCACGTCACCGGCACCAACGGAAAGACCTCGACTGCCCGGATGATCGAGGCCGGGCTCCGCGCCCACGGCCTGAGCACCGGGCGCTACACGAGCCCGCACCTGTCCAAGGTCACCGAACGGATCAGCATCGACGGCGCTCCGGTGCCGGATGAGACGTTCGTTCGGATCTGGGACGAGATCCGGCCCTACCTTGCCATCGTGGACAGCGAACTTGAGGCCGCGGGCCAGCCCCGGCTGACCTACTTCGAGTGCCTCACCATACTGGGCTTCGCGGTCTTCGCCGACCAGCCGGTCAACGTAGCCGTCATTGAGGTTGGCTTGGGCGGGATCACCGACGCGACCAACGTCGGGGACGGCGAGGTCTTTGTGGTCACGCCCATCTCGCTGGACCACACGGACCTGCTGGGCGAGACAACCGAGGAGATCGCCCACGAAAAGGCCGGCATCATCAAGCCGGGCGGCTTCCTGGTCAGCGCCGCGCAGCCCCGGGACGCGGCCCAGGTGCTGCTGGAGAAAGCCAAGGAAACGGCCGTCCCGTTCCGCTTTGAGGGTGTTGAGTTCGGCGTCGAAAACCGCACCGTCGCCGTCGGCGGCCAGATGGTCACCATCCAGGGCATCGCGGGCCGCTACGAGGACCTTCTTGTGCCCCTGCACGGGGCCCACCAGGCCGAGAATGCGGCCGTCGCGATCGCTGCGCTGGAGGCCTTCTTCGGCGCTGAAAAGCCGCTCGACGCCGGGCTGGTGCAGGAGGCCTTCGCCTCGGTCACCTCGCCGGGCCGGCTCGAAGTGGTGCGGACCGCACCGACCATCATCGTGGACGCCGCGCACAACCCCGAAGGAATCAGGGTCTCGGCCGAAGCCATCCATGAAGCGTTCAGCTTCACAAAGCTTGTGGTGGTGGTCGGCGTGCTGCGGGAAAAGGACGCCGAGGAAATCCTGCGCCAACTCAAGGAATCCCTGGGCGGGCTCTCCGCAGAGTACTGCTTCACCCAGTCCAATTCGCCCCGCGCCGTGCCGGCCGAGGACCTTGCGGAACTCGCGGTGGACCTCGGGTACGGCGAGGACACCATCCACGTGGCCGAGAAGCTCGACGACGCCCTCGAATGGGCGGTGGAACGCGCCGAAGCCAATGACGATCTCGCCGGCGGCGTCCTGGTCACCGGCTCCATCACGCTCGTCGCGGAAGCCCGGATCCTGCTCGGAAAGGCGGACGCGTAGACCATGGCGAAACTCACCAAGGCCCAGCGCGAGTGGCGGCCCGGCATGCCCAAAAAACGCCGCTCCACCAAGGTTATGTTCGCCTCCACGGTGCTGCTCCTTGAAGCGTTTGTGATCCTTTTCGGCACCCTTACCGTGTTCGGGCTGCGGCGGGACGAATTCCCGCCGGTGCTGATCTTCTCCGTTGGCATCGGGTTGAGCCTCATCTACGCCTTCACCTGCGCGGTGCTTTCCCGGCCGTGGGGTGTGGCGCTTGGCTGGATCCTGCAAATCGTGCTGGTCCTGGCAGGGATCCTGGAACCGGCGATGTTCCTGGTCGGTGGCCTGTTCGCGCTGGCCTGGTGGTACGGCATCCGCACCGGCATCCGGATTGACCGGGAAGCCGCCCAGCGGGACCACGACCAGGCCGCCTGGGACGCATCCCACCCCGAGGGCCAAAGCAACTAGACTTATTTCCGAACCCCACCCCTACACATTGGAGCAGCTGTGAGCATTGAGCGCACCCTCGTCCTGATCAAGCCCGACGGCGTTAGCCGCAACCTGACAGGCAGCATCATCGCCAGGATTGAAGCCAAGGGCTACACCCTGTCCGAGCTGAAGAAGGTTGATGCGGGCCGCGAACTGCTGGAGCAGCACTACGAGGAGCACGTGGGCAAGCCGTTCTACGAGCCGCTCGTCGAGTTTATGCTCAGCGGTCCGGTAGTCGCCGCGATTTTCGAGGGACACCGCGTGATCGAGGGTTTCCGCTCGCTCGCCGGCACCACCGACCCCACGACGGCGGCGCCGGGCACCATCCGCGGCGACTTCGGCCGCGACTGGGGCCTGAAGGTCCAGCAGAACCTCGTCCACGGCTCGGACTCGGCGGAGTCCGCGGAGCGCGAAATCAAGATCTGGTTCTAGGTTCCTGACCGCCCAGCCGCGAGGTGGCAGCTAAGGCCAATGTTCGAGTCGAACATTGGCCTTAGCTGTCACCTCGCGGCGGTTAACCGGGGTACTTCGGCTCAGTAGCCGGAGGTTCCGATGAAGACCTGGATAAACGCGAAGAAAATGGTGGCAACCACGGCGACGTAAAGCAGCGCGGTGAGGACCCAGCCGGAGTCGCCCAGGATCCTGGTTGGGCCCGCCGGCAGCCTGATCACGCCGTGCGTTACGTTGCGGACAGTGACCCAGACGAAGAGCGGAATCATGGCGGCCCAGACGATCATGCAGAACGGGCAGAGGATATGGATGGAGTACAGCGCCTGCGACCAAAGCCAGACCACAAACCCGAAGCCAAGGGTCACGCCGGCCTGCAACCCCAGCCAGTACCAGCGGGCAAACGCGGCTCCGGAAAGGATTCCCATGGCTGTGGTGATGATGACCGCAAAGGCCACGATTCCCATAAACATGTTGGGGAAGCCGAACACCGAACCCTGCCAGGTCTGCATGACCTGCCCGCAGGAGATCCATGGGTTCACATCGCAGACTGTTACATGGTTCGGATCCTTGAGTACCTCGAGCTTTTCCAGCACCAGGGCCCCGGAGGCCAGCCAGCCAACGACGCCGGTGATCAGCAGGAGCCACGCGAACGGGCGGTCGCGGGTCATCGGCGGCAGCTGAAGTGCGTCGGCTGAGGTGCCGCGGCGCTGCTGCCGCACGGCTGCCTCGTCGGTGGCGCTGGAGATGCTGGGCATGGAATGGATGTCCTTCGCTTGGATGCAACTGGTCCGATTGTATCGCCGGACCCTGGAGGGAGTCCGGACGCTGTTGCCTTCATGGGGGATTCGGTCCACGGTGCAGGCCGGATGCCCCGCTTACGCCTGCTCGGACGTGTCCTGTGAGACAATGATCGTGGCTGGAACCCGATCCACATCCGGGTCCCGGTCCGGCGATTTTGTTCCCAAGACCGCCAATGATGAGCAGGGAGCCACGGATCCTCTAATCCCGGCTGTCCCGCAATGCCATTGGACGGCACCTGGTTGTGGTGTGTAGATCAACGGGTTTCAGAGCAATTCCGCCGGCTCTCCAGGGCTGCCGCACCCCACTGCCGGTGCGAACCTGAGGGTATTCAATTGACTTCTGTCAATGCCCGCGGGTGTTGACAAATATTTGCCCCAACGGGTGCCGGATGTGGCGGCATGTCAGGGGCAGGAGTGTCGCCATATATGGATAATGACCAGGTTGTAACAGGCAACGAAGACGTGCTGGCCGCAAGTGCCGGGGCATCTGATGAATCAGCGGCCGCGTCACCGCCGAAACGGCCCGTCCGGACCCGCCGCAAGACCCTTCCCAAAAGCGGTACAGGCGCCGCGGAGACCGTCGCGGACACCGCGGTCCCCGCGGAGGTGCCGGACGCTCCGGCCGCCGAAACCAAGGCCCCCGCCCGCCGCTCACGTGCCCGCAAGGTAGCCGAGCCGGCCGAATCCGTTCCTGCTGCGGACCCGGCACAGACCCCGGACGTTCCCTCTGATGTCCCTGCCGGAATGACAGCCGCAGCCGAGGCCGCCGACGCCACGGCCGAAAAGCCCGTCCGTCGCCGCGCCAGCCGCGCCAAGGCCAAGGCCCCGGCCGCAGGGGCCGCAGCTGACGGGGCCGCCAGCGGGGAACCGGAAGCCGCCGCTACGGAAACCGCAGGCGTTACCGCCGCCGCCAGCCCGGTCGCGGATGAAACTGCCGCCGAGGCCCCGGCAGCAGCCCCAGCCGCCCCGGCAGCTGAAGCCCCGGCAGCTGAAGCCCCGGCGGAAGCCTCGGCTGCCGCCTCGTTGTTCCTGGAGCCGGGAGCGGTGACCTCGATGATCTTCCAGGCACCCGACCTGGCCGCCGCGGCCCGCCCTGTCCCGGCCCCGGCTGCCGCCGCAGCGGAAACTGACGACGACGACGACGAAGAAGGCGAGAGCGAGGACGCCGGAAGCCGCCGTCGTCGCCGCAGCCGCGGTCGCCGCGGCCGCAGCAGCCGTGGAGCTGAGAGCGAACCGGGCTCCGAGGACGAATCCGACGACGCGGATGACGCCGAAGAAGGCGCTGGCGAGCAGCTCGAAGACGGCGTGACTTCCCGCCGCCGTCGCCGCCGCCGTCGCGGCGAGCAGGATCTGGAACTGACCGGCGGGGAGGACGACGACCCGCCCAACACGGTGACGCGCGTCCGTGCGCCGCGCACAGCCAGCGAGGCTCCGGTGAACAACCGTGTCACCTCGCTCAAGGGCTCCACCCGCCTGGAGGCGAAAAAGCAGCGCCGCCGCGAATCCCGCGATACCGGACGCCGCCGCACCGTCATCACCGAGGCCGAGTTCCTGGCCCGGCGCGAATCGGTGGACCGCCAAATGATCGTCCGCCAGCGCGATGACAGAATCCAGATCGGCGTCCTCGAGGACGGCGTGCTGGCCGAGCACTTTGTCTCGAAGACCCAGCAGGATTCCCTGATCGGCAACGTGTACCTGGGCAAGGTCCAGAACGTACTGCCGTCGATGGAAGCCGCCTTCGTCGACATCGGACGCGGCCGCAACGCCGTGCTTTACGCCGGCGAGGTCAATTGGGAGTCCGTCAACCTCGAGGGCAAGCAGCGCCGGATCGAGAACGCGCTGAAGTCCGGCGACTCCGTGCTGGTCCAGGTCACCAAGGATCCCGTCGGGCACAAGGGCGCCCGCCTCACAAGCCAGATCTCGCTGCCCGGCCGCTACCTCGTCTACGTACCCGGTGGTTCCATGACCGGAATCTCGCGCAAGCTGCCCGACGTCGAACGCAACCGCCTCAAGCGGATCCTCAAGGACCGCCTGCCCGAGGATGCGGGCGTTATTGTGCGCACCGCCGCCGAGGGTGCGTCCGAGGAAGAACTCACGCACGACATCAACCGGCTCCGTGCCCAGTGGGAAGGAATCGAGGGGCAGTCGAGCTCAACGAAGATCCTTGCCCCCGAACTGCTCTACGGCGAACCCGATCTGACCATCAAGGTAGTCCGTGATGTCTTCAACGAGGACTTCTCCAAGCTGATCGTCTCCGGTGAGGAAGCCTGGGACACCATCGAGGCCTACGTCACCTACGTAGCCCCCGACCTTGTCGGCCGGCTGGAGAAATGGACCAAGGACTCGGACATCTTCGGTGCCTGGCGCATCGACGAGCAGATCCACAAAGCACTGGACCGCAAGGTTTTCCTGCCCTCCGGCGGCTCGCTCGTAATCGACCGCACCGAAGCCATGACAGTGGTGGACGTCAACACCGGCAAGTTCACCGGCAGCGGCGGCAACCTTGAGGAAACCGTCACCAAAAACAACCTCGAAGCGGCCGAAGAAGTTGTCCGGCAGCTCCGGCTCCGCGACATCGGCGGCATCATCGTGATCGACTTCATCGACATGGTGCTTGAATCGAACCGGGACCTGGTACTGCGCCGCATGGTGGAGTGCCTGGGCCGGGACCGGACCAAACACCAGGTCGCGGAGGTGACTTCGCTGGGCCTTGTGCAGATGACGCGGAAGCGGATGGGTACCGGGCTGCTGGAAGTGTTCGGCGAACAGTGCGAGGCCTGCGCCGGCCGCGGCATCGTGACCCACGACGAGCCGGTGGAGCACCGCCGCGCCAACGTCGTTGCCGCCGAGCATCACATTCCCCGTGCGGAGCAGCCTGCCCCGCGGACCGAACGCAAGAGCCGCCGCCGCGGACGGGGCGGCCAGGGCACGGACGAACAGTCGGTCCCGGCCGCAGCGCACCCCGAGCCCACCGACGCCGAACGCCACGCCAAGGCCGAGGCGACCCGCCACGCGCTGGCGAATATCGCTGCGGCGGCACACGCTGCCCATCTGCATGACGATGAAGCGGCCACGGCAGTCGACGCCGGGGTCCGCCAGGCCGCTGTTGAGGCAGCCGTCGAGCTGGCCGCAACGGAGGAGGCTGCCGGACGTCCCGGCGCCGTGCTGACCTTTGGCGGCGAACAAGTCGCACTGCCGTTTGTGGAGCATGCCGATGAGTCGGGTGCGCCCCCGCTGACCATGGACCTGCTGACCGAGGCTTTCGCCCAGCTGGGTGAAAGCGGGGAAGTCTCCGCGGCGGACCCCGCTGCACCGGCTGCGAAGGCGGCCGCAGCCCGGACTGCACCGGCGGCCCCGGCGCATACCGGCGGAACCGGCCCGGGCCGCGCCCAGGCGCCAGGCTCCCAGACGGAGGCGGCCCCCGAGGCCGGCGCCTCCCGTGCCCGCCGCGGACGACGCAACCGCAGCGCCAGCCGCGCGCAGGGAGCAGCCAACGAAACCTCGGTAGAGCAGCGCCGGGAAGCGCCGCAGGCTGCCGTTTCGGTGCACGAGGCCAAGGCCCCGGCAGCAACAAAGCCGGCGGCCAAACCGGCCACAAACGAACCGATCATCCTCGGCGTCGGCGTTCCGGCCTCGGAACTCTAACCCCAAGGAAGTTCGGGAAGACCGCGGGTGCGGTCCGGACCGCGTAGCAATACGCCAGGTTCGGGCCGTGCCCGCGACTTCGTTAAGGGATGCGGCTAGGCTTGGTCCCTGACACGGGGTGCCGCGCATCGAGCCGGCTGAGATCCAGACCCGTTGAACCTGTCCGGTTAGCACCGGCGAAGGGATGTCTCCCATGACCGCCGCCTCCCCGTTTCTTCCCGCTGTCCCCGCAGCCCCGGCATCCCGGATCCCGCGGGTGCTTACGATCGCAGGCTCGGACCCCTCCGGCGGTGCCGGGATCCAGGCGGACCTGAAGAGCATTGCCGCGCATGGCGGCTACGGCATGGCCGCCATCACCGCCCTGACCGCACAGAACACACGCGGCGTCAGCGCCATCCACGTCCCGCCGGCGGATTTCCTGACCGCCCAGCTTGACGCGGTCAGCGCCGACATCCGGATCGACGCCGTCAAGATCGGGATGCTGGGGGACGCCGCCGTGATCGACGCCGTCCGCACCTGGCTGGCGAAGGTCAGGCCCGCCATTGTGGTGCTGGACCCGGTGATGGTAGCCACTAGCGGTGACCGGCTCCTGCAGGCGCCCGCCGAATCGGCGCTGCAAGAACTGCTGCCCTACGCGGACCTGATCACGCCGAACCTCGCCGAACTCGCGATTCTGCTCAACGAACCCGTCGCCGGCAACTGGGCTGCGGCGCTGGAACAGGGCAAGCGGCTTGCCGCCGGTACCGGCACGACCGTCCTGGTGAAGGGCGGCCACCTCGACGGCGACGGCGCCGCAGGCGGAGCCGGCGAGCACGGCGACGGCTGCCCGGACGCGCTCGTCAACACCTGCGGGGTCCTGGCCCGGGACGTCATAGTAGTACCGGGGGAGCGGGTCCGCACCAGCAACAGCCACGGCACGGGATGCTCACTGTCCGCGGCGATGGCGACCGTCCAGGCCCGGGTCGGGGACTGGGAGGCCGCCTTGCGGGAAGTTAAGCCGTGGCTGGAAGGGGCGCTGCGCACCTCGGCGGACCTCGACGTCGGCAGCGGCAACGGCCCGGTCCATCACTTCCACCATGTCCAGCAGCAGACCGCCCATCACGGTACGGGTGCCGGCGGCGGCGAACTGCACCGGGTCCCTGCCGCGGGTGAATTCGCCCGCGGGCTGCGGGAAACCGCTGCTGCCGACCTCGAGGCCATCTACGGCCTGGACTTCATCACGGCCCTGGCTGACGGGTCCTTGCCGGAGAAGGACTTCGCGTACTACCTCGGACAGGACGCCCTGTACCTGAACGGCTATTCGCGGGTCCTCTCCCGGGCCGCCGCGATCGCACCCACGGAAGCCGAACAGCTCTTCTGGACCCGCTCCGCACAGAATTGCCTCAGCGTCGAAGCCGAACTGCACCGGACCTGGCTGCGCGGACGCACGGCGGAGCGGACGCTCGGACCGGTCACCAAGTCCTACGTGGACCACCTTCTGGCCGCCTCTGTCACCGGGAGCTACGGAGTGCTGATCGCTGCGGTACTGCCGTGCTTCTGGCTCTATGCCGAGGTGGGACAGGCGCTGCACAACCGGTTCCTCGCCGCGGGCGCGCCGGAATCGCACCCCTACGCCGCGTGGCTGCGCACCTACGCCGATCCGGAGTTCGCCGACGCCACCCGGCAGGCCATCGCCCACACCGACACCGCAGCCCGGGCGGCCTCACCGGGCGAACGGGACGCCATGACCGTGGCCTTCCGGCAGTCCGCCCGCTACGAAGTGGACTTCTTCGACGCGCCGCGCGTGCACGCCTGAGCCGCGGGACAGCAGGGAGCCTGTACGATAGGGAGGCGCGGTTCCGGAAGTCGTTGCGGCAACGTCCTGTGCATACAGGGTGTCACCTATCACGTACCTCCCTTCGGAACCAGCCTCATTTGCGGCCGAAGGCAAAATTAGCGTAGTCTAGATCTTCGGTGCTTACGCCAACACTTGGGTTATGACCTTGAGGACGCTCCACTTGATTTCAGGTGCGAATGTCCACGGGATAGCTCATGGGTTCCCCCGGGGAACCCACCGGCGTAGAGGCACAGCGTGAGCCGGACCATCAACTTTGGACCCAGGTTCCGCACGCAAATCTAGTAATAAACGTCGAGAGAAGTGAGTTCCCCAGTGGTGTACGCGATTGTCCGCGCAGGCGGCCGGCAAGAGAAGGTTTCCGTTGGAGACTTCGTTACCCTGAACCGCGTCCCCGGTGGAGCCGGCAGCACCTTTGAGTTGCCCGCACTGCTCCTGGTAGACGGTGACAAGGTCATGTCTGCTGCTTCGGACCTGGCCAAGGTAAAGGTTACGGCTGAGATCCTTGAGGACCTTCGCGGTCCCAAGATCGTCATCCAGAAGTTCAAGAACAAGACCGGTTACAAAAAGCGCCAGGGTCACCGTCAGGAATTGACCAAGGTCAAGATCACCGGTATCAAGTAACTACTCGTTACTGTTCAGGTTTTCAGCAGATTCCCCAGAATTTTAAGGCAGGCATTTCCAAATGGCACATAAAAAAGGCGCGAGTTCCACTCGCAACGGTCGTGACTCGAACGCCCAGTACCTCGGCGTCAAGCGCTTCGGCGGTCAGGTAGTTTCCGCAGGCGAGATCATCGTCCGCCAGCGTGGAACCCACTTCCACCCGGGCGCCGGCGTTGGCCGCGGCGGCGACGACACCCTGTTCGCCCTGGCTCCCGGAGCTGTCGAGTTCGGCACCCGCCGCGGTCGTCGCGTTGTGAACATTGTGGCTGCAGCAGCTGCAGAGTAGTACCTACGTTTCAAATCGGTGGGGCGGGCCATTAGGTCCGCTCCACCGGTGTTTTAACCGCATTACAATCATCCTGAGCGTCTTTGCACGCTTACGGGAACAGCACTGAGGAGATCCACGTGGCGAGCTTTGTAGACCGGGTAGTACTGCACGTATCCGGCGGTACCGGCGGCCACGGCTGTGTCTCCGTTCACCGCGAGAAGTTCAAGCCGCTTGGCGGTCCCGACGGCGGCAACGGCGGCAACGGCGGCGACGTTATCCTGCGCGTGGACCCCCAGACCACGACCCTGCTCGATTACCACCACGCCCCGCACCGCCACGCCACCAACGGCGGACCCGGTATGGGCGACTGGCGCGCCGGCAAGCACGGCGAAACCCTGATCCTCCCGGTTCCCGAGGGCACCGTGGTCAAGTCCAAGGACGGCAGGGTCCTCGCCGACCTGGTCGGTGAGGGATCCGAATACATCGCCGCGGCCGGCGGCATCGGTGGACTGGGCAACGCTTCGCTCTCCTCGCAGAAACGCCGCGCCCCGGGATTCGCCCTGCTCGGCATCGAAGGCGAATCCAGTGACGTTGTCCTGGAACTGAAGTCCATCGCCGATATTGCCTTGGTCGGGTTCCCCTCCGCTGGCAAGTCCAGCCTGATTGCCGCGATGTCTGCCGCCCGGCCCAAAATCGCCGACTACCCGTTCACCACCCTGATCCCGAACCTCGGTGTGGTCCAGGCCGGCGAGGTGCGCTTCACCATCGCCGACGTCCCCGGCCTGATCGAAGGCGCCAGCGAAGGCAAGGGCCTCGGCCACCACTTCCTGCGCCACGTTGAGCGCTGCGCCGCCCTGGTGCATGTGCTCGACTGCGGCACGCTCGAATCCGACCGCGATCCGCTCTCGGACCTCGCCGTCATCGAAGCCGAGCTGGACAAATACGCGGTGGACATGAGCTATGCCGGTTCCGACGGTGAAGTTGTTCCGCTGAACCAGCGCCCGCGCCTGATCGCCCTGAACAAGGTCGACCTCCCGGACGGCAAGGACATGGCAGAATTTGTCCGCCCCGAACTCGAATCCCGCGGCTTCAAGGTCTTCGAAATTTCGGCGACCAGCCACGAAGGTCTCCGCCAGCTTGGCTTCGCGATGGGCGAGATCGTCCAGGCTGCCCGTGACGCCATTGCTGCCGCGCCGCCGAAGGTCCACGCCCCGGTACTCAAACCTCGCGCCGTCAACGAGTCCGGCTTCAAAATCCGCCGCGAGGAGAAGAACCTGGAGCCGCTGTTCCGCGTCCTCGGCGACAAGCCCGTGCGCTGGGTCAAGCAGACCGACTTCACCAACGAGGAGGCTATCGGCTACCTTGCTGACCGACTGGCCAAGCTCGGCGTCGAAAACGAGCTGTTCAAACAGGGCGCCACCCCGGGCGACATGGTCGTCATCGGTGAAGACGACGGCGTCGTCTTCGACTGGGAGCCGACCATGATGGCCGGCGCCGAACTGTTGGCAGCACCCCGCGGAACCGACGTGCGCTTTGCCGACATCGGCGACCGCCCCACCCGTGGCCAAAAGCGCGATGAACAGGTGGAGCGCCGCGAGGCCAAGGCTGCGGCCCGCGCCGAGCTCGAAGCCGAGCGCAAAGCCGGCATCTGGACTGAATCCGTCAGCGGCCGCCGGCCCAAGCCGCTTAAGGAAAGCGCCCTTGACACCGAGAATGAGGAGTGAGCCCTAACACGTGAGCGACAAGTCCGCAGTTGTCATCGAGGAACCCAAAACCAACGACCGCAGGCTGCTCGCCCGGGCTCGCCGCATTGTGGTCAAAGTGGGCTCTTCGTCGCTCACCAGTATCAAGGGCGGAATCTCCGAGGACGCGCTGATCGAACTGTCGAACGCGCTGGCGGCCAAAAGCAATAGCGGCATCGAAATCATCCTGGTGTCTTCGGGAGCGATCTCCGCGGGGCTCGCGCCGCTGGGCCTGACGAAGCGTCCCCGGGACCTCGCCACCCAGCAGGCCGCCGCCAGCGTGGGCCAGGGGCTGCTGATGGCCCGTTACACGCACGCCTTTGGTGCCCACGGGATTACCGTCAGCCAGGTGCTCCTGACCGCAGATGACCTGATGCGGCGCAGTCACCACATGAATGCGTTCCGGGCGCTGAACCGTTTGCTGAACCTGGGCGTTGTGCCGGTGGTCAACGAAAATGACACAGTGGCCACGCACAAGATCCGTTTCGGCGACAACGACCGCTTGTCCGCCCTGGTGGCGCACCTGGTCCGGGCCGATGCCCTGCTGCTGCTCTCCGACGTCGATGCCCTCTACGACGGCCCGCCCGCCAAAGGTGCCAAGCGTATTCCCCGGGTCGACGGCCCCGCGGACCTGGAGGACGTCACCATCGGCTCGCCCGGCAAGGCGGGGGTCGGAACAGGCGGAATGCAGACCAAAGTCGAAGCCGCCACGATGGCCGCGGATTCCGGTATCCCCGCCCTGGTCACCTCCACGGCAAACGCCGCCGCCGCACTGGCCGGGGAGGACGTCGGCACCTTGTTCACTGTCAACAGCGGACGCAAGTCCGTGCGGATGATGTGGCTGGCCCACCTCGCCCATGTGCAGGGCCGGCTGATCCTCGACGACGGCGCCGTCACAGCCGTCCGCGACCACCACACCTCCTTGCTTCCGGCCGGCGTCACTGCCGTGGAAGGGACCTTTGAATCCGGCGACGCCGTCGAGATGGTTGCAGCGGATGGAACAGTCGTTGCGCGCGGGCTGGTCAACTATTCATCCGATGAGCTCCCGCAAATGTTGGGCCGTTCCACAGTGGAACTGGGAGAGTCGCTGGGCAGGGGCTTCGACCGGGAGGTCATCCACGTAGATGACCTGGTTCTGGTCTAACCGGGAGCCTCGCCTAGACTGGAATGATGACTGAGGCACTGATTCACGAATCCGCAGCGAATTCCATCGACTCAACCACGGGCTCTTCCGTGCCTGAACCGTCCACGCTTTCACCGGCCGACGTCGAGGCCGCCGTCCACGCCATCGCCGACCGTTCCCGTGCCGCAGGCCGCAGGATGTCCCGCGCCAACCGGGCCTGGAAGGACCGGGGGCTGCGCGCGATCGCCGCAGCGCTGTTGGAGCGTCAGGCCGGGGTCCTTGCCGCCAACGCCACGGACGTGGCCGCCGGGAAGGCCAACGGCACGTCCGCGGCGCTGCTGGACCGGCTTACCCTCACCGATGCCCGCATCCAGGGCCTCGCCGCCGCCCTGGAGAACCTCGCCAACCTGCCGGATCCGGTCGGTAACGTAGTGCGCGGCCAGACCCTGCCCAACGGGCTGCGGCTGCGCCAGGTCAACGTCCCGATGGGCGTCGTCGCCGCCATCTACGAGGCGCGTCCCAACGTCACGGTGGACATCGCCGGGCTCGGCCTCAAGAGTGGCAACGCCGTCATCCTGCGCGGCGGAACCGCCGCCGCCGCCACCAACGCAGCGCTCGTTACCGTGCTCCGTGACGCCCTGGAGTCGGTGGGCCTGCCCGCCGACGCAGTGCAAAGTGTTGACCAGTTCGGCCGCGAAGGAGCCAACGCCCTGATGCGTGCACGCGGCCGGGTGGACGTCCTGATTCCCCGCGGCGGCCGGGAGCTCATCCAGTCCGTTGTGGCCAACGCCAAGGTTCCCGTGATTGAGACCGGCGAAGGCAATGTGCACATCTTCCTTGACGCCTCCGCGAACGAGGAGATGGCCGTGGAGATCCTGCTGAACTCCAAGACCCAACGGCCCAGCGTCTGCAATACCGTGGAAACCCTGCTGGTCCACTCCGGCTCGACAGTGCTGCCCGCCGTCGCCGCGGCCCTGCGCGACGCCGGCGTTACGCTGCATGCCGACGATCGGATCCGCGCTGCACTGCCCGCCTCGATAGACTCGGTCCCCGCCACGGACGAGGACTGGGCCACCGAGTACATGGACCTGGACCTTGCCGTGGCCATGGTCGACAGCGTCGACGACGCCGTCAGGCACATCCGAACCTGGTCCACCGGCCACACCGAGGCCATCCTGACCAATGACCTTGGCAACGCCGAGCGGTTTATTGCCGAGATTGACTCGGCCGCCGTTATTGTCAACGCGTCCACCCGCTTCACTGACGGCGGTGAACTCGGCCTCGGCGCCGAGGTGGGTATTTCCACCCAGAAGCTGCACGCCCGCGGACCCATGGGCCTGACGGAACTGACCACCACCAAGTGGATCGTCCAGGGCGAGGGCCAGATCAGGTCCTAGCAACGCTGTAACATGGAACAGAAGTCCGGAACGGCGGGGATACCCGCCGTCGTTAAATTGTGAACTCACTAGGGGAGAACATGCTGTCCCAGCAGATCGCCACAATCGTCGCCGCCGTGGGCGGATCAGGCCATGAGGAACTCGCGCCGCTCATCGCACCGCCGATCGTCATTGGCGCCGTGATGTTCGCGCTGCTGATGGTCATGCTTTCGGTCACACTGTCCTACGGCAACCTGGGCAGGCGCCATGCAGCCGTTGAGGAGCACGCGGATCCGCACCGCCAGCACCCGAACAAGCACGATCACAGCCAAGGACACTAATATTTCCGCCATCGTGACGCAGCGCGGTGCCCGGCGCCGTCTGCGTTTGGGCGTGATGGGCGGTACCTTCGATCCCATCCATCACGGCCACCTTGTTGCCGCCAGCGAGGTGGCAGCCAAGTTCGACTTGGACGAAGTGGTTTTTGTGCCGACCGGGCAGCCGTGGCAGAAGATGAGCAAAAAGGTCAGCGAGGCCGAGCACCGCTACCTCATGACAGTCATCGCCACGGCGTCAAACCCGCGCTTCACCGTCAGCAGGGTGGACGTGGACCGGCCCGGTCCCACGTACACGATCGACACCCTTCGGGACCTCCGAACCCTGCGCCCGGATGCGGATCTGTTTTTTTATTACCGGCGCCGACGCCCTGGCACAGATCTTGTCCTGGAAGGACATTGACGAGCTGTGGTCCCTTGCGCACTTCGTCGGCGTCACCAGGCCCGGCCACGTCCTGGACGGAATGGGCCGCAAGGACGTCAGCCTGCTCGAGGTGCCAGCGATGGCAATCTCCTCGACCGACTGCCGCGCCCGGGTAGCTGCAGGAAACCCTGTCTGGTACTTAGTGCCGGACGGTGTAGTGCAGTACATCGCCAAATACGGACTGTACGGCGGCCACCCGGACGTCGGGGACACCTCCGCCGGAAATGGCGCCGCACGCTACGACCGCAGTACCGAGTTAGCCCACCCCGCCAGCATCGAATGAGTTTGCAATGAGTCAGGAACAGCCACCAATCCGCAGCCGTCGCGAACTGCGACAGGCCAGAGATGAACGCCGGGAGCCCGGTGCCCCCGCTTCCGGCGCGGTTCCCCCTGCCTCGAATAGCCCGGCCTCAGCAAACAAGGATGCCCCGCGGCCGGACGCCGTTGATCCCGGTGAACCGACAGAAGCGGAAACCACCGGCCGACGTCGGATTCCCGGCCCGGTCGACTCGGTCAGCAGTTCCCCGGGAACCGAACGGTCCTCGCAGATCCGGGCCCGGGACCGCGCCACCTTGCGAACCATCAAGGAATTAGCCGAGAAGGAAGGCAACCTCGCCGCCGGCGGACCGCCGACGCGTCGCCAGCTGCGGTTGCTGCAGCTGGCCGCCGAGACAGCCCCGGCAACGTCCGCCAATCTGATCGTCCCTGCCTCGCCCCGCACCCGGGTCAGCCCCTCCGCGCCCCTGCCGGGGGCGGAAGCCGACGCGCCGGCCGCGGGTGCGGAAACCGCCGCCCCGGCGGACGAGGAAGCCGTTGCCGGCCCGGGAGCTCCGGGCGCCGTGGGGATGACAGTGGAACAGGCCCTCGCCGCACGCGAACTCCTCGCCCAGCAGGCGCAGAACCAACTGGCCAAGATGGAACACATCAACGCCGTGGACGCCGATGCCGTGGATCCGCGCGCACTGGCGGAGCAGATCGCCGTGGCCGAACGGGCCGCAGTACTGGGACGCCGTGCCGCCGCGAAGCAGAAGCTGGCCGAGCAGAACAGCGTGCCGGAGCCGGTGCGCAATGATCCGACCACGGCCAATAACCTGGCAATGGTCACACCCCTGGAGTTCGTCCAGGTTCCGGGCGTGGAGCGGCCGGTCCTGAAGCGCCCTGCCACCTCACACGTTCCGGTTGTCACCAACCCGGGCCCCCGGGTTGGTGACAACCGCAAGTCCGGCGGCCACCGCCCCGGTGCATCCCGCCAGCGCAAACCGGGCCCTGCTACCGGTCGTGCCGGGGTGCTTGCCCGCGCCGAGGCCGCTGCCCGTGCTTCGTCCGTGCCGCTGGCAGAATCCCAGCCGGCGGCGGGGGAGCCGGCAACGCTCCGGTCCGAGGAGGACTTCGCCGGCGGCTCGCCGGTGGCCGCAAGCGCAGCCTACGGGCTTGAACCCCTGGACGCGGTCACGGCCGGTTTGGGCAGGGCGCGGCGCCTGCGCCTGGTGTTACTGGCCCTGGGGGTGCTGGCACTGATCGCCGGCATCACGCTGATTGTCACTGCCATCTCCGGCTAGCCACCTTCGCTGCGGGCCGCGCGCTTCCGCCCGGTGGCCACCAGCGCAGTTTCAGTACACACGCTTTTTTACCCATAACGCTTTTTACCCAACACTTTTGTACCCAATAAGGAGTCCCGTGACTGCAACAGATTCATCCATCGCCTCAGCCCGCCACGCAGCCCGAGCTGCTGCCGAGAAACTCGCTGAGGACATCGTCGCCATGGACGTCAGCGAACGGCTGGCCCTGGCGGATATCTTCCTGATTGCTTCGGCGCCGTCCGAACGCCAGGTCAATGCCATTGTGGACGGCATCGAAGACGAACTCTCCAAATTCGAGCTTAAGCCGATCCGCCGTGAGGGCCGCTCCGGCGGCCGCTGGGTCCTCTTGGACTACGGCAACATCGTTATTCACGTCCAGCACGAGGAAGACCGCGTGTTTTACGCCCTGGAGCGCCTCTGGAAGGACTGCCCCGTTGTGGACCTGCAGCTTGGCGACGACGTTTCCGCACAGGCAGCGGCGGGCCCCGAAGCGGAGTAACCCGGCATGCAGCTGCGGAATATGCCCGATTTGGAATTTTCCGAAAGACTGTTCTAAGATATTTGAGTTGCTTCGGAGAAATCCGGACGAAGTACGGAGCCCGGAGGCGAAAGCCGGCGGGGTCGGAGCAGCGAAAATTCGGGGCTGTGGCGCAGCTGGTAGCGCACCTGCATGGCATGCAGGGGGTCAGGGGTTCGAGTCCCCTCAGCTCCACCGGATAATCCGTCGGAATCGAAAGATTCCGGCGGATTTTTGCGTGTGGCGGTTGTCCGGCCCGGGCGTGGAACGTCGGGGCAGCTGGCCGGTTTCTCCGAGCCGGCCCGCCGATTCGCGTGAACCGGAATTGTGGTTTTAAGATAAACAGGTTGCTTCCGGAGAGACGGTCCTTCGCAGGACGGATTTCCCGGCACGTTCGGGGCTGTGGCGCAGCTGGTAGCGCACCTGCATGGCATGCAGGGGGTCAGGGGTTCGAGTCCCCTCAGCTCCACCGAAAAAGGTCCTGCTCAGTGAGCAGGACCTTTTGTCTTTCGGGGAATTTTTGAGCCCGGAACGGGCTGCCGCCAGCTGCAGTGCCCGAACCAGCGGGGACCGGTGCAGGCAGCGGTACCGGTCTACCGGCCGGCGCGCCGATTCATCCGCCAGGCCCGCCAGGCGCCCGTGGACCACAGGGCCCAGAGCACAAGCAGCGGCTGGAACAGCAGCCGGATCCCGCGGCTGGTGTCCGAGTTGAGGCCAAACGAATCGGTGCCGGTTGCGAACTGGGAGATATTCCCGGGAAAAACGGCGACAAAAAAGGCAGCGACCAGCCAACCGAAGGCAACCCGCCGCCGCCTGATCAGCAGCAGGCCAACGCCCAAGCCGATTTCCACCAGTCCGGACGCGACCACCACAAAGTCCACGTCCAACGGCAACCATGGCGGCACCTGGGCATGGAACGCCTCCCGCGCCCAGCTCAGATGGCTGACACCGGCCAGCAACAGGAATCCTCCCAACAGCAGCCTGCCTGCGGTCCGGACGCCGGAGCGCAGCCGGGAATCCCCGGCGCGGGAGGCGAACCCGGTGTTGGGACCGGGCGGTGGGGTCGAACTGGGCTCTGGGCCATGGGGCGCCGCCTTCACTCTGGGGAGCTCAGCTTAGCAATGCCGGCCTTCCCGCGGTTCGGCCCGGCACCTCGACTACTGTTGGGGTCGTGAATGAGACCCTGCCGCCGTGCCCGGAATGCTCCAGTGAATACAGCTATGAGATGGGTGCGCTCCTGGTCTGCCCCGAGTGTGCCCACGAATGGTCGCCCGCAGCGGAAGCAGAGACCGGCGGACAGGAACCAGCGCCGGTCAAGGATGCCGTTGGCAACGTCCTCTCAGACGGGGACACGGTGACGGTCATCAAGGACCTGAAGATCAAGGGCAGTTCCACCGTCATCAAAGTCGGGACCAAAGTCCGCGGAATCCGGCTGGTCAACGGGGTCGGCGGCCACAACATCGACTGCAAGGTCGACGGCGTCGGACCCATGCAGCTGAAATCCAGTGTCGTCAAGAAAATGTGAGCCGTAATGTCCACAGCGGGTGACGGGACGCTCAGGTCCGCCGACGTGGTTGTTATCGGCGGTGGCCAAGCCGGGCTCTCCGCCGCCTACCACCTGCGCCGCCGCGGCCTGGTCCCGGCCACAGCCCGCCCCGACAACGGAGGAACGGCCGAGGGCGGAGGAACCGGCGGGCCGGCCGGCAGCTACCTTGTCCTCGACGGCGAGGACGGTCCAGGCGGGGCCTGGCGGCACCGCTGGAAGAGCCTGCGGATGTCCACCGTCAACGGCATCAGCGACCTGCCCGGCCGGCCGCAGCCCGCCGTCGACCCGGACGAAGCGAGCTCCAGCTTCCTGCCGAGGTACTTTGGCGGCTACGAACACGAGCTCTCGCTCGCCGTCGAGCGCCCCGTCAAAGTCCGGTCGGTCACCCGGGAGGACACGGAGCCGAACGGGCGGCTGCGGATCGCCAGCACGGGCGGCGACTGGTCCGCCCGGGCCATCATTAACGCCACCGGTTCCTGGACCCGGCCGTTTTGGCCGATCTACCCTGGACGGGCCACCTTCCAGGGTAGGCAGCTGCACGTTGCGGACTACGTTTCCGCCGAAGAGTTCCGCGGCCGGCATGTGATCGTGGTGGGCGGGGGAATCTCCGCCGTCGGTTTGCTCGACGAGATCTCCCACCTCACCGGGACCAGCTGGTTCACCCGCCGGGAACCGGTCTGGCGGGACACGGGCTTTGACCGCCGGGCCGGGCACAACGCCGTCGCGCTGGTGGAAGAACGCGTCCGGCAGGGACTGCCGCCGCAAAGCATCGTCGCGGTGACCGGGTTGCTCTGGACCCCGGCCCTGCGCGCGGCCGCCGCCCGCGGAGTCCTGGAGCGCCAGCCCATGTTCACCGGCATCGAGCCCGGGGGAGTGCGGCGGGCAGATGGCAGCTTCCTGGCCGCCGACGTGATCCTCTGGGCCACCGGCTTCCGGGCGGAGCTTGAACACCTCGCCCCGCTGCACCTGCGTGGCCCGGGCGGCGGGATCGCCATGGACGGCACGCAGGTGGCCGCGGAACCACGGGTCCACCTGGTGGGCTACGGTCCGTCCTCGTCCACCATCGGCGCCAACCGGGCGGGCCGGTCCGCGGTGGCAGGCATCCTGCGTTTACTTGGCGGGCAGGATAAATTGGCAGGGGGCCTCGTTTACCCGGCCTGAACACTCACTCACCGGACTCACATAAGGCGGCAACTCGCGCGTGGCGGACAACACTCTTGAATCCCTCTTCTCCCGGCTGGGCAGGTCTCCGGATGTGGAGGCGCCCAACCTGCAGGCCTGGGACGCCACGGACCCGCTCCTGCTCGAGACCGCCGGCGGACTGCTCGCGGACGGGCTGCTGCCTCCGGGCGGACGGCTGGCCATCGTGGGGGACCGGTACGGAGCGTTGACCCTCGGCGCCCTGGCGCTGAACGGGTGGAACACCGGGGGGCCGGCCGCGGTGAATGGATCTGTCCGTGTGCACCAGGACCTCATCACCGGGGAACGTGCCCTCCGCAACAACGCGGAGAAGCTAGGCGTCGACGGCGGTTTCGAGCAGTTTCCGCTCGGCGCCGGGCTGCTGTCCGGTGCCACCCTGGTGTTGCTCCAGCTGCCCAAGTCGCTGGCTGAGCTCGAGGAGATTGCCGACGCCGTCGCCCGCTACGCCGCGCCCGACGTTGTGCTGCTGGCAGGCGGCCGGGTCAAACACATGAGCCTGGGCATGAACGCCGTGCTGGAGCGTCACTTCGGTGAAGTCCAGCCGCAGCGTGCCCGGCAAAAGTCCCGGGTCCTGCTGGCCCGGCGTCCCCGCCCCGCCGCTGGTGCCCCGCCGTTCCCCAGCACGGAGGTCAATACCGACCTGGGACTGGCTGTCTGCGCCCGGGGCGCCGTCTTTGCCGGCACCGGGCTGGACATTGGCACCCGGTTCCTGCTGGAGTTCCTGCCCCAGATGCCGGCCGCACGGCACGCCGTCGACCTCGGCTGCGGGACCGGCATCCTCGCCGCCATGTATGCCCGCAGCCACCCCGGTTCCCGGGTCACGGCGACGGACCAGTCCGCCGCCGCCGTCGAGTCCGCCCGAGCCACGGCGCAGGCCAACGGCCTCGGTGACCGGATCACGGCCCTGCAGGACGATGCGATGGCCTCACTCCCGGAGGCCAGCGCGGAGCTAATCCTGCTCAACCCGCCCTTCCACGTCGGTGCGGCGGTGCATTCCGGGGCTGGCATCAAACTGATCGAGGCGGCGGGCCGGGTGCTGGCTCCGGGCGGGGAGCTCTGGACGGTGTTCAACAGCCACCTGCACTACCGGCCCGCGCTGGAGCGGCTTATTGGCCCCACCCGCGAGGTCGGAAGAAACCCTAAATTCACAGTGACAGCGAGCTTCCGGAAATCCGCTGCAGTGTGAAGCGGGGTGTATGGGCCGCCACCGGAGCGTAACGTACGATTCTGAGATAAGCAGTGCGCAGCCAAAGACGTTTAGGGGTATCAGTGCCTGAGATCCGCCAGCCCTCACCGAGGCGCGGAACCAACTTGCCGCGGATGGGGGATTTCAACCTCACGGTGATCCTCGACGCCATCCGTCGCTCCCCGGCGGGCCTTAGCCGGGTGGAACTGGCGCAGATTGTCGGGCTGTCCCCGCAGACGATCTCCAACATCTCCCGGCGGCTGCTGGACCAGGACCTGATCTACGAGGCGGGCAAGGAAGGCACCGGCCCGGGCAAGCCGCGGACCATGCTCAGGCTCAAGTCCTCCGGGATGTACGCCGTCGGTGTCCATCTGGATCCCGCCCTCACAACGTTCGTCGTGCTGGACCTGGTCGGAGCAGTGGTCAAGCATTCCCGGATCAAGACCCCGATGGGCTCGGATCCCGGCGCCGTTATCAACACCATCGCCGCCGAAATCAAGCAGCTGGTCGTGGATTCCGGCGTCGACCCCGCCCGGATCGCCGGCCTCGGCGTCGCTTCTCCCGGACCGATCGACCTGGAGGAGGGCACTGTGGTTGACCCTCCGCTCCTGCTCGGTTGGGACCGCGTGCCGCTCCGGGATGCGCTCGCAGCGGCGACGGGGCTGTCCACCATCGTGGATAAGGATGTAACAAGCGCCGCCGTGGCGGAGACCTGGGCGGGCGGTCCGAGCGGCTCCGGCAGCTTCGTGTTTATGTACATGGGCACCGGCATCGGCTGCGGGATCGTGCTCAATGACGAGGTGGTCCGCGGCACCTCCGGCAACGCCGGCGAGATCGGGCACATCATCGTGGATCCTGACGGCCCGCCGTGCGTGTGCGGGGCGCGCGGCTGCGTCCTGTCCTCCTGCATCCCTCAGGTCCTGGTGGCCCGCGCCGTCGAAACGGGGGTCCTGGCGGGACCCCTTGCGGTCCAGACCGGTCCCGCCATCCAGGAGAGCTTCGCCGCGCTGTGCGCCGCGGCGGGCGCAGGCGAGCCCCGGGCCGAGGCGATCATTGACCATTCCGCCGTGCTGGTGGCCCGCGCCGTTTCCATCGTTACCAACGCGTTGGACGTGGACCGTGTTGTTTTCGGCGGCCCGTTCTGGACCTGCCTCTCACAGCGCTACCTTGAACGGATCCCGGAGCTCGTCCGGGACGGCAGCGCCACCCGGAAGATCCACGAGATCGAAGTGGTCGGCACCGGCGTCGGCGAGGACGTCGGCGCGGTCGGCGCCGCCTGCCTCGTGCTGGAACACGCGCTGGCACCGCGCTCGCAGCGCCTCCTGCTGGACGGCTAAAGCCTGCCGGCAGGCGTCAGTCGATGTCCTCCACGACGGAACCGAACGGGATGGTGGAGTCCAGATGGGCCTGGTGGTCGTGCGGGTGCACCACAACCCGGACGCCGTGCATCTTGTCCGCCGCGGACTGCATCAAAATGGGACGCACGGCGTTGATGAAACTCTCGCTCTTGCCGGCGAGGTACTCCTGGTAGCTGGCTGGAAGCTGGATCATGGCAAAAGGATAGTCCTGCGCGGGCGTGAAAGGCAGATGCCGGCGCCAACACTTCCGCCTGGCAGACCGTCCGCAAACCGGCCCCGGGCGCAGTGAAGCGAAGAATATTCTGTTAACAGCCGGAAAATTCCGTAAGAGCACGTCTTAATTCGGCGGCGGACTTGAACGCTGCCCGGGCGGGCCGTAAAGTTCTATCCAAGTTACCCCGGTAACGTGTCAGCGATCCTCCGCTGAAGGCCTGCCCCGCGGCGGCCCAGGAGGGTGTGGGTGCCCCCATGTGGGCCTGACATTTGCTCACGGAATACTTCGTATCAGGCGTAACAGTCGCGGCTGCGTCCTGCTGGAGTCTCCTCCGTGTTCCCCAAACTCAATTCACCGACGGCAACGCCGTCAGTGGTCACAGCCAAGGACGCAAATGTCTCCACCAAGCCTTATTGACACCCATCCTGATCTAGCCGGAACGGCTCCTGTCGCCCTCTCCTACGAGCTATTCCCGCCGCGGTCACCCGCTGCCACGGAATCGCTCTGGACCACCATCGGCGAACTCGAAAGCACGGACCCGGACTACGTGTCCGTGACCTACGGCGCCAGCGGCTCGAACCGGACCACCGCCGTCGAACTGATCAACCGGCTTGTCCAGGAGACCACGCTGCGGCCGCTGGCCCACCTGACCTGCGTTGGAAACTCACCCCAAGAGCTCGCCGACATCATCGGCGAACTGCTCGACGTCGGCGTGCGCGGCATCCTGGCCCTGCGCGGCGACCAGCCCAAAGACGGCGTTATGCCGCCCGCGGGCTCGCTGCGCTACGCACAGGACCTGATTGAGCTCATCCGCCGGGTCGAACAGCGCCGGTCAGCATTGCTCTGCGCCGGTAAGGTGGCCATCGGCGTCGCCGCCTACCCCACCCGGCACCCGGAATCCCCGAGCGAAGCGCATGATGTGGAGGTGCTCCTGGCCAAGCAGCGCTCCGGCGCGGACTTTGCCATCACCCAGGTCTTTTTCCACACCGGGCAGTACGCGGACCTGCTGGCACGGGCACGCCGGGCCGGCGTCACCATCCCGATTATTCCGGGGGTTATGCCGCTCACCAGCGTCCGCCGGCTCACCCGCCTCAGCGAGCTGACCGGCGTCGCACCGGACCCGGTCCTCATCGACCGGCTCGCCGCCGCGGGCACCGACACCGACCGGACCCGGATCGGGGTCAGCGCCACAGTGGACTTGGCTAACGCGGCGCTGGACGCCGGAGCCCCCGGGTTGCACCTCTACACCTTCAACGAACACGCCGCCGCACTGGACGTGCTGGACAAACTCGCGCTGCCGCGCCCGCGGAGCGCCAACCGGCACAGGAGCCACCAGCGCACAGCCGGACGCCGTCAGCTCGCCGGCTGACGGCTCACCAAAAACTCTCCTCCGCACCACACCACCAACTTCTAGGACTTCCCATGACTGACACGCTCACCCCCTTCCCGTCCGCTTCGATCCTGGGCTACCCACGCATCGGCCGGCGCCGCGAACTCAAGAAAGCCGTCGAGGCTTACTGGGCCGGCGGCATCGATGCCGCAGCCCTCGATGCCGCAGCCAAGGAGATCCAGCTCGGCACCGCCAAGCGCCTCCAGGGCCTGGGCCTGACCGAGGCGGCAGCAGTGCCCGGCACCTTCTCCTACTACGACCAGGTGCTCGACGCCGCCGCCCACCTCGGCGCGCTGCCCGCCCGCTTCGGTAACCTCCTGGATGCCGGGGGCCAGCTCGGCATCGACGGCTACTTCACCCTGGCCCGCGGCACCAAAGACCAGCAGCCACTGGAAATGACCAAGTGGTTCGACACCAACTACCACTACCTCGTCCCGGAAATCGGCCCGGAAACCGACTTCTCGCTGACTTCCAGCCGCATCGTTGAGGAATTCGCCTACGCTTTGGCCAACGGCGTCGAGACTCGGCCGTACCTCGTCGGCCCGGTCACTTTCCTGTTGCTGAGCAAGGCCTCCGAGGACGCCCCCGCCGGCTTCAGCCCGCTCTCGCGCCTGGCGGACGTCCTACCGGTGTACACCGTCCTGCTGGAGAAGCTCGCCGCCGCCGGGGCCAGCTGGGTCCAGCTCGACGAGCCCGCCCTGGTGGTGGACCAGGACACCCCCGCCGAAGAGATCCAGGCCGCCGTCGCCCGTTCCTACGAGGTGCTCGCCGCCGCCGCCAACCGCCCCCGGCTGTTCGTCTCCACCCCCTACGGCGCGCTCGACGGGCAGCTCGGCACGCTCGCCGCCACCGGCATCGACGCCCTGCACCTGGACGTCTACAAGGGCGGTGTGCCCGCAGCGGCGGCCCTGGCCGCGCTGGGCAATACGACCCTCGTCGCAGGCGTAGTGGACGGGCACAACATTTGGCGCAACGATCTTGCCGCCTCGGCCGGGAAGCTCACCGAGCTCCGGAAGTCCGTCGCCCGGCTGGCCGTCAGCACCTCCACCACCACCGCGCACGTTCCGCACGACGTCGAGGAGGAAGTCCAGCTCCCCGCGCAGCTGCGCAGCTGGCTCGCCTTCGCCGACCAGAAGGCTACCGAAGTTGTTACCCTGGCCGGTTGGCTGACCGAGCCGGAAGCAGCCCGGCCCGCCATCGAGGCGGCCACCCGCATCATCGCCGACCGTGCCGCAGCCAAGGGCGTCCGCCGCGACGAGGTCCGGAACCGCACCGCCGCACTGACCGGGGCCGACTTCAGCCGCTCAGCCTACGCCGTCCGCGAAGCCGCGCAGTCTGCGGCGCTGCACCTGCCCCCACTGCCGACCACCACCATCGGCTCCTTCCCGCAGACCGGTGAGATCCGCACCGCCCGGGCCCGCGCCAACAAGGGCTTGATCAGCGCCGAACAGTACGGGCTGCTGATGAAGGATGAGATCAAGCGTGTTGTGGAGCTGCAGGAAGAGCTCGGTTTCGACGTCCTGGTTCATGGTGAGCCGGAGCGCAACGACATGGTCCAGTATTTCGCCGAAAACCTCGAGGGCTTCGACGTCACGGTGCACGGCTGGGTCCAGTCCTACGGCTCCCGCTGCACCCGCCCGTCCATCCTGTGGGGCGATGTCACCCGCGGTGCACCGATTACAGTGGACTGGGCCAGCTATGCGCAGTCGCTCACCGGCAAGCCGATGAAGGGCATGCTCACCGGACCGGTCACCATCCTCGCCTGGTCCTTCGTCCGCGACGACCAGCCGCTCGGCGAGACCGCCAACCAGGTGGCGCTGGCCCTGCGCGATGAGATCACGGACCTCGAAGCTGCCGGCATCAGGATCATCCAGGTGGACGAGCCAGCCCTGCGCGAACTCCTGCCGCTGCGCACGGCGGACCAGGCCGCGTACCTGGACTGGTCGGTGAACTCCTTCCGCCTCGCCACCGCGGGCGCCGCGGATGCCACCCAGATCCACACGCACCTGTGCTACTCCGAGTTTGGCGCCATCATCGACGCGATCGACGGCCTCGACGCCGACGTCACCTCGATCGAGGCCGCCCGGTCCCGGATGGAGGTTGTGCATGATCTTCAGTCCCATGGCTTCAGCCGCGGCGTCGGCCCGGGTGTGTATGACATCCACTCACCGCGCGTCCCGGGCGAGCAGGAAGTCACCGAACTGCTCAGCACCGCCGTCAGGCACGTCCCGTCCCGCCAGCTCTGGGTCAATCCGGACTGCGGCCTGAAAACCCGCGGCTACGCCGAAACCGAAGAATCCCTGCGCAACCTCGTCGCCGCCACCCGCACGGTGCGTGCCGGGCTGCTTGCGGCGGCCAACTAGCCCAGCGCCAGGAACGACGCCGGCCGGTCACCCCGCAAAGGTGACCGGCCGGCGTCGTACGTTGTGAAGTTGTGCCCGTGAAGTCAGCTCTCCCAGAGGATCTCATCATCCACGACGCCGTCCTCGTCCGCCGAAGCGACCAGGACTTCGTCGGTGAAATGGTTTCCGAGAGTGAAATCCAGGACGAAGTAGCGCTCCGGCTGGCCGGGGAAAATCCCCACATGGCCCAGTTTCAGGGCCTTGAGGAATACCTCATTGGTCAGCTGGCTCTTGTCCGTGATGCCAAAGACCTTCTGCAGGTGTTCGGCCTTAATCGCGTTGCAGTGAAAATGGCGGTATTCCTGCGGGCTGGTTCCGTCTTCATCGAGTTCCTCGGCGATCATGTCGCGGACCTCGTCCACAAGCTCGGGCAGGAACCGGAGGCGGTAGTCGACCTTGCGCAGGGCCGCTTCATCGAAGTGGTCGTGCGCTTGGACATTTAAGTCAAGCTCCAGGGTTTGACCCGCCAGATCATGCTTGGCGGAGAAATTATGGTCTCTCCCGTGGTTGAGCTCGACTTCTCCGAAATGCTGGCTGGCTACCTTGCTCATACTTTCAACATAGCCCTGAATACCGCTCCGTTCCAGCGTTCGCCCTGCCTTTTTAGCGCAGGATCACCAGCGCGAGGGTTCCTGATCGCCCCGGTCCGGGATGTCCTTGGCATCCCGGGAAACAAACGGATCGTGCTCCACAACGTTGTCAACGTCGGAGATCAGGACGTCATGGGACTCGGCGTTTTCGATCGCCAGGGCCCGTTCCGAGGCGTGCCGTGGCTGCGGCGCCTCGGCCATCAGGGTGTCGACGGCCGCGGTGGAGGGCTCGGGGCTTGGCATGATTTCCTCCGGGACTGCCGTCCCGGCCGGGCGCCGCGGCGGCGCAGCAGCTGCATCCAGCGCGGTGTACTGCCGAGGATCCCGTTCTCGGCGAGTTCTTCCACTTCCAGGCCGTAGAAGTCACCGATGTGGTCTACCAGTTGGGCGCGGCGGGCCCGGTCATAGGCCCGGCGCTCACGGCTGAAGGCGATGAACGTGGACCAGCAAATCAGCAGCATCACCACGCTGAAAGGCAGCGCGATGATAATCGCCGCGGTCTGCAGGGCCACCAGCCCGCCGGAGATCAGCAGGGAAATGGCCAGGACCGCGGTGATCAGGACAAAGAAGGTCCTGATGCGTTTCTTCGGGTTGACCTGGCCGCCGGTGGCGATCATGCCCATCACCAAGGCCCCGGAGTCCGAGGAGGTGATAAAGAAAATGGCGATCAGCAGGATGACGCCCACAGTCAGGACCGGAGTGCCGGGAATGAAGTCGAGCATGCTGAACAGGGCGCTGGAGACATTGACGCTGCCGTCGGACTCCAGGAGTGTGCCGTTGCCGCCGAGTTCGACAGCGAGGGCAGTGCCGCCAAGGACGCTGAACCAGAGGATGCCGATCAGGGTCGGGACCAGGATGACGCCGGCAACAAACTGGCGGACCGTGCGGCCCTTGGAAATCCGGGCAATGAAAATACCAACAAAGGGGGCCCAGGAAATCCACCAGCCCCAGTAGAACGAGGTCCAGGAGGCTTGCCATGCTTCGCCGGCAGCACCGGTGAAGGCATTGACGTTAAAGGAAAGCGAAACGAAGTTCTGCACGTAGGCGCCCATGGACTGGACAAATTCGCGAAGCAGGAAGGTCGACGGGCCAAAGACCAGCAGGTAGACCACCAGCAGGCCGGCGAGCACGAGGTTGATGCTGGAGAGCCATTTCATGCCCTTGGTCAGTCCGGAGAGGACGGAGAGCAGGACGAAGAAGGAAATGATGATGATAATAACGATTTCGGAGCCACGGCTGGCTTCCACCAGGTTGATGCTTTCCAGCCCGGCGCTGATCTGCAGCACACCCAGGCCCAAGGAGGTCGCCACGCCGAACAGGGTGCCCACCAAGGCGACAACGTCGATGGCGTTTCCCCACGAACCCTGCACCCGCTTGCCCAGCAGCGGCTCGAGGGCCCAGCGGATGGACACGGGCCGCTTGCGGCGGTGGATCGCGTAGGCCAGGGCAAGTCCGATCACCACGTAGATGGACCAGGCGTGTACCCCCAATGCAGGTACGTCTGGCTGAGCGCTTGCTGGGCCAGTTCCGAGGGGGTACCGCTCACCCCGGGCCGGGGCTTGGCGAAGTGGCTCAGCGGCTCGCTGACACCATAAAAAACCAGGCCGATGCCCATGCCGGCTGCGAACAGAAGCGCAAACCAGGCCAGCAGGGAAAACTCGGGTTCGTCGTCGTCGTGGCCGAGCTTGATGTCGCCAAAACGGCTGAAGCCCAGGAAGAGGCTAAAGGCAACAAAGAAGCTGGTAATCAGGACGTAATACCAGTTGAAGGAGTTCACGATGTTTGACTGGATGGTGCTGAACATTGCTTCGGCGGTCTTGGGAGCCAGCAGTGCAAATGCCGCGAAAACGGTCACCAGCACTGCCGCGGGCCAGAAGACCCACCGTTCTACGATTCGGGGTCTAGTATTTTCGGCCATCTTTATAGCCTAACTGCCTGAGAGCCGGCTGGGAGCAGGGATTCCTGGCAGCTAGGGCGCGGACACCGGTGCGGTCGGCAACGTCCGGGTACATTTATGACATGCAACCCGCCGCCGCCGCCGTCGCCCGCGCCCGTGAAATTTTTGACAGCGGAGCCACGCGTCCGTTGGCCTGGCGGCTTGAAAGGCTCGCCGGATTGCGCCGGATGCTGGCCGATCACAGCGACGATTTTGCCGAAGCGCTGGGCAGCGATCTGGGCAAACACGCGACCGAGTCGCTGCTGGCGGAAGTCGGATTTGTCACAGCAGAAGCCGCGCATCTGGAAAAAAACCTCAAAGGATGGCTGCGGCCGCGTGCCGTCGCCGTGCCGCTTGCTGTCCGGCCCGCTAAAGCCTGGACCGAGCTGACCCCGCTCGGCGTGGTGCTGGTGATCGGACCGTGGAACTACCCGCTGCAGTTGCTGCTGGCGCCGCTGGCCGGTGCGCTCGCCGCCGGCAACACAGCCGTGCTGAAACCCAGCGAGCAGGCGCCCGCGACCTCGGCGGCCCTGGCCCGGTGGATCCCCGAATATTTGGCCGGGGCCGTGCAGGTGGTGGAAGGCGGAATCCCGGAAACCACTGCGCTGTTGGCTGCGCAGGTTGACCATATTTTCTTCACCGGCGGGGAAACGGCCGCCAAAGTGGTGCTGCGCGCGGCGGCGGAGAACCTGACACCGGTAACCCTGGAGCTCGGCGGCAAGTCACCGGCCTATGTGGACGCCTCCACGGACCTGGCCGGGGCAGCCAAGCGGATCGCCTGGGGGAAGTTCATAAATGCCGGGCAGACCTGTGTGGCGCCCGACTATGTCCTGGCCACCGAGGACGTGCTGGTGCCACTGGAGCGAGAGCTGGTTAAGGCAATCGGCGAGCTCTTCGGGCCGGATGCTTCCCGCAGCGACTCCTACGGCCGGATCGTCAACGATCAGCACTTCGCGCGCCTCGTGGCCCTCGCCGACGGCAGCACAGTGGTTTACGGCGGCCAACGGAACGCCGCGACCCGGTACTTCGCCCCGACCCTGCTTCGGCCCGCTCCCGGGGATGCCCTGATGGGGGAGGAGATCTTCGGTCCGCTGCTGCCGCTGGTTCCCGTCGCCGGGCGGGAGGAAGCCATCCGGAGAATCAACGACGGCGCCAAGCCGCTGGCGCTGTACGTGTTCAGCGGCGACGAGGGCACCCGCCGGGCATTCGCGGACCAGACGTCGTCGGGGGCGCTGTGCTTCGACGTCCCCGCGGCGCACCTGATGGTTCCGGGGCTGCCGTTCGGCGGCGTCGGCGCCAGCGGTATGGGCGCGTATCACGGGGAGTATTCGCTGCGGACCTTTTCACACGAGCGGGCAACCCTGGCCAAGCCGCTGCGGCCGGACACGCTGGAACTGATTTATCCGCCGTACAACAAGACCAAACGCTGGGTCGTCAGCACGCTGGTGGCACCCGTTGGCAAGCGGTTCCGGAAGAACTGACTCACCCAGGGCGGGTGACGGCACGCTGGACGGACGGTGAATTGAACGTTTCGCCCAATAGCTCGACAAACAGCTGCACCTGGGCTGTTTGCTTTTCATTGATCAGCAGGGCAAAAACGTTGCGGGCCAGCCGGATCTCCGGAACGTCCAGCACCACCACACCGGCGGGGCGGTGCAGCAGGGCCAGTTCGGGAACCAGCGCAGCCCCCAGCCCGGCCGCGGCCATTTCCAGGCTGGCATGGAAGTCATCGCTGTACGCCACCACCCGGGGGTGCAGGTTGCAGCTGGCGAAGAGGCGCTCGATCACTGTGGCGTCGGATGTGCCGGGATGATGCACGATCCAGGGCATGTCCGAGAGGTGGTCGGCCGCGATCTTCGAATCCGTGCCGATGCCCCAGGCGGCCGGCAGCACCACCCGGAAGTTGTCATCGCCGATCCACTGCCGGTTGACGGTGTGCGGCCAGGCGAGGCCCGACTGCCCCACCTGGTACACCAAGGCGACGTCGAGTTCACCGCCGGTGCGCAGGCCCTGGATGGTCTGGGCCGGCTCAGCGACGGAGACCCGCAGGTCGATGCCAAGCTTCTTCCAGGCCGGGTTCGCCAGGATCCGGGGCAGCACATAGGTGGCCAGGCTGGGGAAGATGCCCAGCCGGAGTTCCTGCCGGGTGGTGTCACCGGTGCGGGAGGCCGCCGCCATCAGCGCCTCGATGTCGGTGAGCACCTTGGCCGCGTGCCGGGTCATAACCTGGGCGGCCTCGGTGGGCTGGATGCTGCGGGCCGAGCGCTGGAACAGTTCGACGCCGGTGTCACGCTCCAGGGCGGACATCTGCTGGGAAACGGCCGACGCCGTGTACCCGAGGCGCGTGGCGGCGGCCGCGAAGGACCCGAGCCGGGTCACTTCGACCAGGGTCCGCAGATGGACGGGGTTAATCAAGGGGTGCCCTTCTCAGATTCCGGTGAGGCGGGACCGCAATCCCGCTTCATTCTGGCACATTGGTTTCAAGCAGAAAGCTGGGGAACCGCACACATCCGCGGGCGCCTCGGCGACGAATTGCCCGTAAGAAGTTTAATCAAGACGATCCAGGCAATGGATAGAGCAGCCAACAGGAGCAAATCAGTGTCAGATGCAGCAGGGATTCCGCAGGGCCGGCGGATCGCCGTGATTGGCAGCGGCGTGGCGGGGCTGACCGCCGCGTACGTCCTGAACCGTGAGGACTCTGTCACCGTCTTCGAAGCCGATTCCCGGCTGGGCGGCCACGCCCACACCCACGACGTACCGCAGGACGGTGGGCCGGTGCTGGGCATCGACACCGGCTTTATCGTTCACAACGAACGCACCTACCCCACGTTGCTGCGGCTCTTCGCGGAGTTGGGCGTTGAAACCCAGGACTCCGAAATGTCCATGTCCGTCCGCTGCGACGGCTGCGGGCTGGAATACGCCGGTGCCCGGGCCAAGGGCCGCGGGATCCTTCCAGGGCCTGCCACCTTGCTGCGCGGACGGTACCTGCTGATGCTGCTGGAAGTGATGCGCTTCTACCGGAAGGCCCGCGCCCTGCTCGCCGAGACGGATCCGGCCGGTACCGACATCACGCTGGCGGAGTTCCTGGCCCGGGAGAAGTTCAGCCGCTACTTCATCTCGCACTTTATGACCCCGATCGTGAGCGCCGTCTGGTCCTGCGACCCGGCCACGGCGCTCGCGTACCCGGCCCGCTACCTCTTTACCTTCC
This sequence comes from Arthrobacter sp. H16F315, assembly GCF_024124825.1. Taxonomy (GTDB): domain Bacteria; phylum Actinomycetota; class Actinomycetes; order Actinomycetales; family Micrococcaceae; genus Arthrobacter. The sequence goes on from NZ_JAMXSS010000002.1 coordinate 2,407,473, forward strand.
TCGGCCACCACGGCCTGCTCGGAGTATCCGGTTCACCGCAGTGGCGTACCGTCACCGGCGGCTCACGCTCCTACGTGGACAAGCTTGCGGCCACGCTGGAAGATATCCGGCTCGCCAGCCCGGTCACCGGGGTGCGCCGGCACGCGGACGGCGTGGAACTGACGACCGGAAACGCCGACGCCGGCTTCCGGACCGAAAACTTCGACGCCGTGGTGATCGCCACCCACCCGGCCCAGGCACTGGGCATGCTCACCGACGCCTCGCCCGCGGAGCAGGCCGCGCTCGGCGGAATGCCGTACTCGGTCAACCACACCGTCTTCCACCGCGACGCCGCCGTGCTGCCCGCCAGTGACAATGCCAAGGCTTCCTGGAACTACCGTCTGCCCGCCTGTGACGCCCGCCCGGACAAGGTCCTGGTCAGCTACGACATGACCCGGCTGCAGCGGCTGGACACCGCCGACGGCGGACGCTACATCGTCAGCCTCGGCGAGTCCGAGCTGATTGCCGACCATACGGTGCTTGACCGGATGGTCTACGAGCACCCGCAGTACACGCCCGAATCGCTCCGGGCCCAGCAGCAGATCCTGGCCCTCGGGGACGCCCGGCTGGCCTTCGCCGGCGCCTACCACGGCTGGGGATTCCACGAAGACGGCGCCCTTTCCGGGGTCCGGGCCGCGGAACGGCTCGGTCGCAGCTGGGACGTCCCCGCCGTTGCCCTGAACGTGGAATACCGCGCCGTCGCGATCGATCCGGACCTGCAAAGTGCCGCCGCGGAGGGCTCATGAGCGCCGCGGCGGCCATCTACCGCACCTCGATTGCGCATGTGCGGCGCACCCCGCTGAAGAACGCTTTCACGTACCGCAGCTACAGCTGGTATGTCGACGTCGACCGGCTGCCCATGGTGCCCCGGCTGCTGCGTCCGCTGGCCGATTTTCGTGTCGCGGACCATCTGGGTGACCCGGAGGGCACGCTGCGCGGGAACGTGGAGGCGTTCCTGGCCACCCGCGGGGTCACCCTGGGCGGCGGCCGGATTACGATGCTTGCCAGTGCCCGGGTATTCGGGCACGTGTTTAATCCGCTGAGCCTGTTCTGGTGCCACGACGCTGCAGGGGAACTGCGCTGCGTTGTCGCGGAGGTCCACAACACCTACGGTGAACGGCACTGCTACCTGCTGGAGACGGACGACGCCGGCCGGGCCAGCGTGCCGAAGGCCTTTTACGTTTCACCGTTCAACGACGTCGACGGCGAGTACCGGATGAAACTGCCGGAACCCGGCGCACGGCTGGCCGTCTCGATAGTGCTGGAACGCGAAGGGCACCGGCCTTTTATCGCCAGCATGGACGGTGAACGGCACGACGCCACGGTGCGGGCTATCCTCGCCACGGCGCTCGCCGTCCCGCTTGCGCCGCTGCGCGTCTCGGCGCAGATCCGCTGGCAGGGAATCAAACTTTGGGCACGCCGGCTGCCCCTTATCAAACGACCGCACCACCCTTCCCAGGAGGCAGTACAGTGACAATGACCGAAGCGACCGGATCGGGCGCGGCGCGCCGCGAGAATGAGGCCGCAGCCCCTTACACCGTTCCGCAGCCTCCGGCGGTGGTTGACGCCGCCATCTGGCCCAGCATCGCCACCGTCCCTTCAAGCCTGAAGGCGCGGCTGGCCGGCCGCGCTGCTGACGCCATCTTCAAAGCCGCGGTCCGCCGGCTCCCGCTGGAGGTCCGCTACCCGGACGGTACCGTCCTGGGCAAGGCAGCCACGCCGGGCCACCGCTACCCGGTTATGACCATGAACCGTCCCCAGGCCTTTGCGGCCCGGCTCGGCGACGGCGGATTGATCGGCCTGGGCGAGTCCTTTATGGCCGGCGATTGGGACGCTGACAATCTGACAGCCGTGATGGAGGTTTTTGCCGCCCGCGTCGGGACCCTCGTGCCGGAGCCGCTGCAGAAACTGCGTGCGTTCTACCTGCCGCGCCAGCCGCGCAAGGAACGCAACACCGAGCAGAACACCCGCTCGAACATCTCCCGGCACTATGACCTTTCCAACGAACTGTTTTCCACGTTCCTGGACGAGACCATGACCTACTCCAGTGCGCTGTTCCCGGAGACCGGCGAGGCCCTCAAGAGCGTGGCCTGGGACGGTTTTGCCGCGGCGCAGCAGGCCAAGATCGACCGCCTGCTGGACAAGGCCGGCGTCGGGGCGGGCACCCGGGTGCTGGAAATCGGCACCGGCTGGGGCGAGCTCGCCCTCCGGGCAGCACAGCGCGGGGCCACCGTTTACTCCGTCACCCTCTCCAGCGAGCAGCAGGAACTTGCCCGCAAGCGGGTCGCCGACGCGGGGTACACCGACGCCGTCACAATCGAACTGAAGGACTACCGCGCGGTTGAAGGCGAGTACGACGCGATCGTCTCCGTGGAGATGATCGAAGCCGTGGGCTTCGAATACTGGGCAACGTATTTTCAGACGATCGAGCGTCTCCTGGCTCCGGGCGGAAAGGTCGCCATCCAGGCCATCACCATCGCCCACGACCGGCTGATGGCCACCCGCACCAGCTACACCTGGGTGCACAAGTACATCTTCCCCGGCGGCGTCATTCCCTCGGTGCGAGCCATCGAGGACACCACAGCCAAGCAGACGGGACTGCGCGTGCGCGAACGCCTGGCCTTGGGGGAGCACTACGCCCAGTCGCTCAGGCTTTGGGAAGAACGCTTTATGGCCCGCTCCGCCGAGGTCCGGGCGCTGGGCTTCGATGAGATCTTCCAGCGTATGTGGCTGTTCTACCTCTGCTACTCCCGGGCCGGCTTCGAAACCGGCTACCTCGACGTGCAGCAGATCGTGCTGGACCGACGGACAGTGGGCGAGTCGAACAACGGATCCGCCGAATGACGGCGCCGCTGGCCACAATGGTCGAGGAGGTCCTGCGGCCGCTGGCCGGCGGGGAGCTCCCCGTCCGGCTCGTCGCCTGGGACGGCAGCGAGGCCGGTCCGGCCGGCGCCCCGGTGGTCCGGCTGAACTCCCCCGGACGCCATCCGGCGCCTGCTCTGGGCGCCGGGGGAGCTGGGAGCCGCGCAGGCATACGTCACCGGTGAGCTGGATCTCGACGACGACCTGAACAGCACCCTCGAGCACCTCTGGAAGGTGGTGCGGGACCGGGGCCTCGCCGGTATCCGTCCCACGCCGGCGGTGCTGGCCGGCGTCGCACGGATTGCCCGCGCCGCCGGGGCTCTCGGCGCTCCCCCGCCGCCGCCGGCCAGCCAGGCCAGGGTCAAGGGGCGGCTGCACAGCCTCCTCCGGGACCGTGCCGCGATCAGCCACCACTACGACCTCAGCAACGATTTCTATGCGCTGATCCTGGACCCGCAGATGGCCTACTCCAGCGGCTACTGGACGGATCGGGCAGCGGACGGCAGTTCGTCCCCGAACTACGGGCTGGAAGACGCCCAGCGGGACAAGCTGGACCTGGTCTGCCGCAAGATCGGGCTCAAGGCGGGGATGCGGATGCTGGACGTCGGCTGCGGCTGGGGCTCGTTGAGCCTGCACGCGGCGCAGTACTACGGCGTCGACGTCGTCGGCGTCACCCTCTCCGTGCAGCAGAAGGCGTTCATCGACGCCCGGATCAAGGAACGCGGCCTTGAGGGGCGCGTTGAGATCCGGGTCCAGGATTACCGGGAAATCCCGGACGGACCGTTCGACGCCGTCGCCTCCCTGGAAATGGGCGAACACGTTGGCCAGCAGAATTACCCCGTCTACGCCGCCGCCCTGTTTAATAACCTCGCCCCTGGTGGCCGGTTGCTGGTCCAGCAAATGTCGCGGCGGGGCAAGCATCCCGGCGGGGGTCCCTTTATCGAGTCCTTTATTGCCCCGGACATGCACATGCGTCCGGTCGGGGACACGCTGGGCTTCCTGGAAGACGCTGGCCTGGAGGTCGAGGGCGTGCAGGGCATGCGCCGTGACTATGTCCGGACCCTCGAGGCCTGGTACGCGCGGTTCGAGGAGAACCACGCGGCCGCCGTCGAAATGATGGGGGCGGAAGTCGCCCGGGTCTGGCGGCTGTACCTGGTCGGCGCGCTGCGCAGCTTTGCCGAACGCCGGATGGGCGTGGAGCAGATTCTCTGCAGCAGGCCGGAGACCGGCAAGTAACAGCAACTCTGAGTCGCCGCACGCCGGCGAAGGCGGGCACCCGGGGGTGTCCGCCTTCTTCGTGTTTCCGGACACCACGCCGGGTGCTTAACGCCACGCCGGGACCCGGTTCCCGGCTCCCGCGACACGCCGTCCACCCCACGACACGCAGGGAGTTAATTGTGCAAAGGTACTCCACAGCCTGTGGATTTCGTCCGTCAAAACGGCGGAATTCCGGACATTTTGAGCCACCCTGCCTGTGGACTGATGGTGCATTAAATGACATACTTGTAATACATCATCTTGGGGTCCACATCGGGCTCTTGCACAACATGTAGTATCGACATACAGTTCCAGCGGAGCAGCAGTGCTCGCCAGGCAAGACCAGTAACGGATCAGGATTCCTGTCCCGGACCGGCCCGCCCGGACCACTGGCACCAGAGCCTCAGCTCACCAGCAACAGCCTCTGCGCAGCACGCAGTTCGCCGTGGATTACGCAGTACCAAAGACTTCAACAAAGGGGACAGGGACCATGACCGTTACGGTTTACACGAAACCGGCCTGTGTTCAGTGCAACGCGACATACCGCGCGCTGGATAAGAAGGGCATCACCTACCAGAGCGTCGACATCTCCCAGGATGCGGATGCCCTCGAGCGCCTGAAAGGCCTCGGCTACATGCAAGCCCCGGTTGTCGTCACGGACCAGGACCACTGGTCCGGTTTCCGCCCCGACAAGATCGAGGAACTGGCGCAGGCGTACGCCGTCGCCGTAGCCTAAAACGCTTGACACGAAATCACGTTCGATGAGGTGACACCCATGGCACCAGTGGCAACGGCAACGGCCCACACTTCGCCGGCGGCAGACGACCGGAACCCGGCTACGGTCCGGAGCACTGCCAGTCACCTCATCTACTTCTCCTCCAGTTCGGAAAACACCGCACGCTTCGTCGGGAAGCTGGGCATCGACGCCGCCCGGATTCCGCTCCATGCGAGGGAACCGGCGCTGGTGGCCACCGAACCCTTTGTATTGGTGCTCCCGACTTACGGCGGCACCGGGGGAGAAGGTTCCGTTCCGAAGCAGGTCATCCGCTTCCTGAATGATCCGCGCAACCGGGAAGAAATCCGGGGCGTGATCGGGGCAGGCAATACGAACTTTGGGGACAACTACTGCATGGCCGGCGACATTATTGCCGCGAAATGCCAGGTCCCGCACTTATATCGATTTGAACTTATGGGGACGCCGGAAGACGTCAGCCGGGTTCACCAAGGATTGGAAGAATTTTGGACACGACTGTCGCAGACACCGAAGTGACCGGGCCGGGCTCCCTCGGCTCAGCCGAGAAGACCAGCTCCGCCGTCGAGAAGCACACCGTTCCCGGCGAGAAGCCGGCCATGCCGGCCGCTTTCCAGGGCCTGGGCTACCACGAGCTCAACGCGATGCTGAACCTCTACGGCCCGAACGGGGAGATCCAGTTCGAGGCCGACCGCGAGGCCGCCCACCAGTACTTCCTGCAGCACGTGAACAACAACACCGTTTTCTTCCACGACCTTGAGGAAAAGCTCGACTACCTCGTGAAGAACGAGTACTACGAGCGCGAAACCCTCGACCAGTACACGATGAACTTCATCCGCGAGCTCTACAACCGCGCGTACAAAAAGAAGTTCCGCTTCGAGACCTTCCTCGGCGCGTTCAAGTTCTACACCTCCTACACGCTCAAGACGTTCGACGGAAAGCGTTTCCTGGAGCGCTACGAGGACCGCGTCTGCATGGTGGCCCTGCACCTGGCCCGCGGCGACGAGCAGCTCGCGCTGCAGATGGTCGACGAGATCATCGAAGGCCGCTTCCAGCCGGCCACCCCGACGTTCCTGAACGCCGGCAAGCGCCAGCGCGGCGAGCTGGTCTCCTGCTTCCTGCTCCGCATCGAAGACAACATGGAGTCGATCGGCCGTTCCATCAACTCCGCCCTGCAGCTGTCCAAGCGCGGTGGCGGCGTGGCGTTCGCGCTGACCAACATCCGTGAGGTCGGCGCGCCGATCAAGCAGATCGAGAACCAGTCCTCCGGCGTCATCCCCGTGATGAAGCTCCTCGAGGACAGCTTCTCCTACGCCAACCAGCTCGGTGCCCGCCAGGGTGCCGGAGCGGTGTACCTGCACGCCCACCACCCGGACATCTACCGTTTCCTGGACACCAAGCGGGAGAACGCGGACGAGAAGATCCGCATCAAGACCCTCTCGCTCGGCGTCGTGATCCCGGACATCACCTTCGAGCTGGCCAAGAAGGACGAGGACATGTACTTGTTCTCGCCGTACGACGTCGAAAGGGTCTACGGCATGCCGTTCTCCGACGTCTCGGTCACCGAGAAGTACTACGAGATGGTTGACGATTCCCGGATCAAAAAGACCAAGATCAAGGCGCGCGAGTTCTTCCAGACCCTCGCCGAGATCCAGTTCGAATCCGGTTACCCGTACATCATGTTCGAGGACACCGTGAACCGGGAAAACCCGATCGACGGCAAGATCATCATGTCCAACCTGTGCTCCGAGATCCTCCAGGTCTCCCAGCCCACCACGTACAACGACGACCTGTCCTACGAGACCACCGGCAAGGACATCTCCTGCAACCTGGGTTCGCTGAACATCGCCAAGGCGATGGACTCGCCGGACTTCGGCCTGACCATCGAGACGGCCATCCGGTCCCTCTCGGCCGTTTCGGACATGTCCAACATCACCTCGGTCCCCTCGATCGCCCGCGGCAACGACCAGAGCCACGCAATTGGCCTGGGCCAGATGAACCTGCACGGCTACCTGGCCCGTGAGCGGGTCCACTACGGCTCCGAAGAGGGCATCGACTTCACCAACATCTACTTCTACTCGGTGGTGTTCCACGCCGTCCGGGCCTCCAACCGGCTGGCCATCCAGACCGGCCAGACCTTCGGCGGCTTCGAGAAGTCCAAGTACGCCTCCGGTGAGTTCTTCGACAAGTACACGAACCAGGAATGGGTTCCGCAGACGGCCAAGGTTGCCGAGCTGTTCAAGAACATCCACATCCCCACCCAGGATGACTGGCGTGAGCTGAAGGCGTCCGTAATGGAGCACGGCATCTACAACCAGAACCTGCAGGCCGTCCCGCCGACCGGCTCGATCTCCTACATCAACAACTCCACCTCATCGATCCACCCGGTGGCGTCCAAGATCGAGATCCGCAAGGAAGGCAAGCTGGGCCGCGTGTACTACCCGGCGCCGTACCTGACGAACGACAACCTGGAGTACTACCAGGACGCGTACGAGATCGGCTACGAAAAGATCATCGACACCTACGCCGCTGCAACCCAGCACGTGGACCAGGGCCTGTCCCTGACGCTGTTCTTCAAGGACACCGCCACCACGCGGGAAATCAACAAAGCCCAGATTTACGCCTGGAAAAAGGGCATCAAGACCATCTACTACATCCGTCTCCGCCAGCTCGCGCTGGAAGGGACTGAGGTAGACGGTTGCGTCAGCTGCATGCTGTAACCGATTTCGGTTGATTTTGCTGCGTACGACGGCGGGCGGGCGCCCGCCGTCGTACGCTTAACGTAACGAAGAACCCAACTCTTAGGGGATGACATGACCGAAAAGGTCAAGCTGCTTAGCCACGTTGAAGCCATTAACTGGAACCGCATCCAGGACGACAAGGACGTTGACGTCTGGAACCGCCTGGTCAACAACTTCTGGCTGCCGGAGAAGGTGCCGCTGTCCAACGACATCCAGTCATGGGCGACGCTGACCCCGGACGAGCAGCAGCTCACCATGCGCGTGTTCACCGGCCTGACCCTGCTGGACACCATCCAGGGCACCGTCGGCGCCGTCTCCCTCATCCCGGACGCGATCACCCCGCATGAAGAAGCCGTCTACACGAACATCGCGTTTATGGAGTCCGTGCACGCCAAGAGCTACTCCTCCATCTTCTCCACGCTGGCCTCCACCAAAGAGATCGATGAGGCGTTCCGCTGGTCCACCGAAAACGTGAACCTGCAGAAAAAGGCGCAGATCGTTATGGACTACTACCAGGGCGACGATCCCCTCAAGCGCAAGGTGGCCTCCACGCTGCTGGAGAGCTTCCTGTTCTACTCCGGCTTCTACCTGCCGATGTACTGGTCCTCACGGGCCAAGCTGACGAACACGGCCGACCTGATCCGCCTGATCATCCGCGACGAGGCCGTGCACGGCTACTACATCGGCTACAAGTTCCAGAAGGGCCTCGAAGGCGCCTCCGAGGAGCGCAAGCAGGAAATCAAGGACTACACCTTCGAGCTGCTCTTCGAGCTGTACGAGAACGAGGTCCAGTACACGCACGACCTCTACGACTCCGTCGGCCTGGCCGAGGACGTCAAGAAGTTCCTGCACTACAACGCCAACAAGGCCCTGATGAACCTGGGCTACGAGGCCATGTTCCCGGCCTCCGTGACCGACGTGAACCCGGCCATCCTGTCGGCGCTGTCACCGAACGCCGACGAGAACCACGACTTCTTCTCGGGCTCGGGTTCGTCGTATGTGATTGGCAAGGCCGTTAACACTGAGGATGACGACTGGGACTTCTAGTCTGATAACCACTGACTCAATGGGCCCGCATGCACCTGCATGCGGGCCCTTTTTTGGTGCAAAGTTCTACCTCGCGCTGAGGCGGAAATGTACGGCAGCTTTGCGGCCCAATATGTACATCTAACGTTAGTCAATGTACATTCGGAATATGTCGACCTTCAGCATCACGGATGCCCGTGCACAGTTGCCGGATCTCGTTACCGCTGCGGAATCAGAGGATGTCTTCATTGAGCGGCGTGGACAAAGAGCCGCCGTCCTGGTTTCACCCAAACGGTATGAAGAAATGCTGGACGCCCTCGAGGAAGTCGAGGACATTGCTGCATTTGACGCTGCAGTTGCGGAGGAAGGCGAGAATATCCCGTGGGCCCAGGTAAAGGCTGACTTGGGCTGGGCATGACCTATCGGATTGAAGTCCGGCCCGCAGCGCTGCGGGCGCTCAAGAATATTCATCCAGGGGATCGGGACCGGATTCATGGGGCAATTGCACTTCTTGCCCGCGAACCACAACCCCCAAAAGCCCTCGCCCTGCGCGGACGCCCAGGCTTTCGCGTGCGCGTTGGAAACTTCAGGATCATCTATACGGTCCACGACGATGTTCTTCTCGTCGTTGTCATCAATCTGGGCCACCGACAGGATGTCTACAAGAAGTAGGCAAGCCGCCGTCCGAATGGAGCCCGGGCGCTGCGTTATGGCTTTCCACGACCCACCGAAGGCCGCGCCCGCGAACGGAGAGAGCCACCGCCCTTTAGGCAAGGGCATGAATCAGACCCGCGCCTCAACGAACCGCGGCGCCATCGATTCCATCTGCTCCATAACCAGCTTGATGGCCTCCGGCTGCTTGTCCGGCGGGTAGCCAAAGCGCAGCAGCAGTCGCTTGATCGAGGAACGCAGCTTGGCCCGGACATCGCCGCGCACACTCCAGTGCGTCCAGATATCCCGCTGCATCACCGCGGCGAGCTCACGCGCTATGTCAGCCAAGATTTCCTTCGCCCTGCAAAGCACCAGCCGACGCATCTTGAGCCACCGCAGCATAGAATGCCAGTTCATCGGAGTTCAGCGGCGGAGTGAACTGCTCTCCACGCTTGGCCTTGGCAGCGACTTCACGTGCCAGTTCCACCAGCTCGGCAATAACTTCGGCGGAGGTCGCTGCTGGTTGGTGTACTTACGCATCAGCGCAATAATCCGCTCCGAGAAGGCCCGTTCACGGATCACGTTGACGCGGGTAGAAGCCCGTGGCGTCGGGGAACGTTGCGCGGACGTCAGCAGAAAGGCGTGTAACCACCTTGCTGCCCGCACGCTAAGCCGTTCTTCAAGAAGAAGCGCTTCCTCATCCCCGCCGGCGTGCTGCTGCTCGGCATCGCACTGGGGTCATGCTCCGGTGGAACCAAGGAAGCCAGCGACGTGATCGCGGCAGAGACGCCGTCGTCGGCTCCCCCTCCGCCGCCGCAGTGGCGGTCGCACCCTCGGCCTGCTCACGGCGGGCATTTGCTATCCATTCGCCGTCGTCCTTACAGAGCGTTGGCGGGCGCAAAACACCGACCTTCACGGCCGGCAGTTGCAGTTCATCGGTACCGGATGGGGGATCTTCGGGCTGTGGCTCAAATGGCTGCTGCTGATCATCATCACCGTCGGCATCTACACCTTTTGGGTTTACCCGCGCCTTATGCAGTGGAACGTCGAGAAAACTGTTTACGCGTAATCCGGACAACCGCCGGAGGAGAGCCCTGCAGCCGGGATGGATGCGGGGATCTTCTGTCCCCAGGTGGGTTTCGCCTGCAGCGCCGACGGAGCGTCCAACGCCGGCGTTCAATGGATGGCACGCGTTCAGCAGTGTCCGCAACCGACAGCCAGCCGTCGCTCCGCCTGCTGGGAGAGCGGCACGAACAACTACCACGGCAGACACCGGCCGCCGTCACTACTCGCTGGCAGTTTGGCGGCGTAGCATGGCCGGTGGAGCCACTAGCTTCTCGCCGGTGCATCGCCGCAAGATCCCGGAACCAATCGGTGGCCCGGAAAGCCTTTGGAGGCGCCCGTGCAGGTTATTATCAACTCAGACCACAACATTGCTCTCTCCGAGAACTCCAGTGGTGACATGTCGGCCATGGTGGAACACACGCTCGGACGGTTTGACTCGGACCTGACGCGGGTGGAAGTGCACTTGAGCGATGAGAGCGCTGGACGAAGCACCGGCGATGACATCCGGTGCATGATTGAGGCGAGGCCGGAGGGCCTGAATCCGGAAACCGTCACCGACAACGCGTCCTCCGCGACCGATGCGCTGAGCGGGGCCCTTCGAAAGATGGTGAGCGTGCTCGACACCACCTTTGGACGGCGTGACCACCACAAAGGCGGCACCCCAATGGGAGGGGCCGAAACCAGCTAGGCGGTAAACGCCGACGTCGGCAATCCGGACGGTGCACCAGACATCAGCCTGAACGCCGTCAGGATGTCCGGTCCAACAGGCCACAACCTCCGATCACTTCAAGTTCTGGACTAGCAGAACCCGGCGATGAGATTGCCCTCGGCGAATCGTAGCAACGCGCTCATCAGCGTGAGTTGCGGCCGGGCGAGTTTCGACGCTGAGCCCAGCTGCCCTCGGGAGTATTGGGGTTCCGGCGAACCGCCGTCAACAGGCCAGCTCTGAGCTCGGAGCTCGGAGCTCGGGGCCCGCTGGCCTACGGGACCTGGTACGACGTATCTCGTGCGTCCGTGATGAGCATGTGCCCCGGAGCATGTCCAATGGCCAGTGCAGGTTTTGATTCCATCACGGCTGCCTGCGGAGTCACCCCGCACGCCCAGAAGACCGGCACCTGGCCGTCCGGGATGCGGACCGGGTCTCCGAAGTCCGGCCGGCCCAGATCAGCGATGCCAAGTTCTGCGGGGTTGCCGATATGGACCGGGGCGCCGTGCACGGCCGGATAGCGGGAGGTGATACGAACGGCGTCGGCCACCTGGGATGCCGGCATGGGGCGCATGGAGACCACCAGCGGCCCGGCCATGGTGCCGGCCGGGTCGCAGCGAACCGAGGTCCGGTACATGGGCACGTTCGTGCCCTGGTCGATATGCGCCACCCGGATGCCGTTGTCCTGCAGGGCAGATTCGAAGGTAAAGCTGCACCCCACAATGAACGTGACGAGGTCATCGCGCCAGTGATCCGTGATGTCGGTCGGTTCGTCGACCTTCACGCCGTCCTTGTACACCACGTACTTGGGCACATCGGTGCGGATATCGCCGCCGGCGAGCAGCGCTCCGGAGGTCGTCCCGGCGTCCAGGACGCCCAGGATAGGGCACGGCTTAGGGTTGCGTTGGGCAAACAGCAGCACGTCGAACGCCTGCGCCTTGGGAACAATTATCAGATTGGCCTGCGCGTAGCCGCTGCTCCAGCCGGAGGTGGGAGTCACGAGGCCGGCGCGGAACAGGGACCGTGCCGCCGCCGGGAGCAGGCCAGCCGGGTTTTCAGGAGGGACGACGGCGGACCGCGGATTGACCGGAGTAGAGATCATGGGTTCTAGCCCCACAGCTTCGCCAGGCTGGTCAGCGAGCTATAACCAAGGAACAGGGTCAGCAGCCAGGCCACCACTCCCATAATGAGCAGCCCCTTCGGGTAGACGTAGCCGTGAAGGAGGTCCCGACGCCGCCACGCCACCCACAACAGCACACCGAAACCAACCGGGAGGATAAGGCCGTTGAAGGCACCGGCGAAAATCAGGAGCTGCTGCGGGGCCTGGCCGATCAGCAGGTATGCGACGCTGCAGAAAGCGATGAAGCCGACGGTGACCAGGTTCCGGGTCCGCGCCTTGGTGCTGGACTTCGTCACGAAGGAGACCGAGGTGTACGCCGCACCGATCACGGAGGTGATGGAAGCTGCCCACAGGATGACGCCGAAGACGCGCATGCCGATATCGCCGGCTGCTGCCTGGAATGCCGAGGCTGCCAGGTTGCTGCCGGTCAGCGCCACGCCGCCGGCGACGACGCCGAAGATCGCCAGGAACAGCAGGATGCGCATCACGCAGGTGACCAGGATTCCGACGATTGAGCTCTGCGTGATTTGTTTGACGTTTTCGACGCCGGTGATGCCTGTGTCCAGCATGCGGTGGGCACCCGCGTACGTGATGTAGCCGCCGATGGTGCCGCCGATGAGGGTGGTGATGACCAGGAAGTCGACCTTCTCCGGCATCACGGTGTTCTTGAGCGCCTCACCCAGTGGCGGGGCGGAAACCACGGCAACATACAGCGTCATCAGGATCATCAGGGCCCCGAGGATCACCACGATCCGGTCCAAGGCCACCCCGGCCCTTTTGCTGAGGAAGATCATAATGGCCACGACGGCGGACAGCGCCCCGCCGATTTTGGGATCCACACCCATCATCGCGTTGGTCCCGAGCCCTGTTCCCGCGATATTGCCAATGTTGAAGACGATGCCACCCAGGAAGACCAGCGCGGCGAGGAACCAGCCGACGCCGGGGAGAACCTTGTTGCCGAGCTCCTGTGCCCGCAAGCCCGAGACGCCAATGATCCGCCAGACGTTCGCCTGCACGGCGATGTCAACCAGGATGGAGACCAGGATCGCGAAGGCAAAGGCGGCGCCGAGCTGGACGGTAAAGGCCGTCGTCTGGGTGATGAAGCCCGGGCCGATGGCGCTGGTGGCCATCAGGAACATGGCGCCAAGCAGGGCCGAACGCCGGGCGGCTGGCTTGAGGCCGGCCTTGACGGAGGTGGTTTCCATGGGAGTTCCCAACGATTGGGTGACTGGCGTCACAATTATTGTCTTCCGCCACTCTACAGACTGTTGAACAATCTACGCAAGGAATTGTTCAACAAAAGATCGATCCTCCGACTGCCCGTGGTCAGCAGGGAGCGTCTCAGCGTTCGAGGGACGTGCTGGGACTCGCCGGGCAGTCCGTGTGCGCCGGGGGCGGGGTTAGGGGCTGAACAAGCCCGCGGTCACAGGCTGATTCTCCGTCGACAGGAACGTGTTGAGTGCGAAAAGTCGATCAGTCGCTGGGGTGCAGCAGGCTTTTCGGGAAAAGGTCCGCGGGGCGCTGGCCAGGCTGGAACGTCCGCGTCAGGCGTGGGCAATAGATCTGGGTCGCCCAAGTATTTGTGCCAGTCGGGGAAGGGGGCTGGGGGCAGCTCCGGGTCCTCGTCCGGTTCCGGTTCCGGATCCTGGTCCTGAGCCTCCCGCAGACCCCACCCGTCATCCGGGTCCGGGTCCTCGCCCGGTGGCGGGTTCCAGCCGGGGTTCTCGTTCGTGGCCGCGTTTGTGGGTGGCAGGTGGGGTGGTTCCCAGTCCTGGTGTTCGCTGGGGTAGTGCCGGCCGGACGGCGCGGTCCAGCCGGGTGGGTGGTGTGTGCTGGCTGCGGTGGGTGTCCAGGTGGTGGAGTGTTTGAGGCGGTGGTGTTTGGGGCAGGGCTGGCCGAGGTTGGAGATCCCGGTGGTGCCGCCGTCGGCCCAGGCCAGGAGGTGGTCCGCCTCGTTGTCCAGGGAGTGGTTGCTGCAGCCCGGGAACGGGCATTTGCCGTCCCTGAGCCGGAGCCAGTGCCGTTGGGATTTTGTGAGGCGGTAGCTGGTCCGGCCGATTTCCAGTGGCGCGCCGTCCCGGGGGTCGGTCAGGACCCGGTAGAAGGACCCGGCGCCGTCGGCGATGAGGTGGCGGGCCATCGACGGCGGGATCGGCCCGTACCCGTCGAGGGTGGCTGGTTCGTTGGTGGCGCCGAGCAGGGACAGGACCGGGACGGTGATCAGGACCTGCGCCCGCGGGGACGGGACACCCCCGCCCATGCAGGTACTGGCCATGCTGGTGCTGGTCCCGTTGTTGGTGAGGAGCCAGGTTGCGGTGAGGTCGGCGCGGAGCTGGGTGAGGGTCCGGGGCTCGGCCGGGCCTTGCAGGGCCCGGGCTGCGGCGGTGCTCCGTTCCCAGATTCCCGCGGCGGTCCCGGCGGGGAGGTATGCCGAAAGCCAGGCCATGCCGTCCCGGTCCGGAACATACTCGACCCGGCGGTCCGCGGCGGATCTGGTGTGGCGGACCTCGATGCTGTCCCGGTGGTGGCGTTCACGCCACGCCCGGGCTTTGGCCCGGAACCGGCCGGGAACGAGGTCCCCGGCCGGGCAGCCGCGGGCCGGGTTCGGGGTGTTGGGGTCCAGGAAGTGCGCTTCGAGCCCCGCGGCGCCGTCCGCGTCCAGGGACGCGGTTTCATCGACCATGATCCGGGCGTGCTGGAAGGACACCGTCCCGGCCTGCAGCGCGGATAAAGTCAGCGGCAGCGTGCTCGTCAGGGCCTGGGCTTCGGATAACAGCGCACCGGCGGCCCGTTCACTGACCGTCAGGACACACGCGAGCTCGGCAACGAGGGCCATCTCCCACACGGCGCGTACCTGCGCCGAGGCCCCCGGCGGCACCAGCGCCCGGCTCGCCTGCACATACTCCGCGGCGAGCCGGATCTTCAACGCCGCGGTCCGGGCCTCCAGCCGCGCCACCTCAGCCAAGCCGTCCAGGCACGCATCGGCCAGATCCCGAACCGGGTCACCGCCGGAAGCATCCGGGGCCCGCAGCGGATCGACGTCCATGAGCGGCCCGACGCCGAAGGGAGCAGGAGAGTCCGCAGCGGTGAAGCCGGCAAACACAGCCGTGGCCGAAGCGACGGCCGCCAGGGCCTCCCTGCATCCCGCACTCCACGCTGCGTCGCTCTCCACACTCAGAGAATATAGTCGGGCACCGACAATTATTGCTTGCTCCCTCCCTCAGGAAAACGCCCGTGCGGACTTAGTCTTCGGCAAGTAGCCGCCCCTGGTTCTTTGGACATGCTGCGGGTGGCCAAGCCGACCTCGCCGATGAGCGATGGTTCCTGGATTCCGGCTTTGTACGGCCCGTTGGCCGGTGCGAGTGCAGCCTTCAACAACCGGGGTATCCTGCCGACGGCCCGGCGTGCTTGCGGGCTCGGTGCAGCCGTCGCAGGATCGGCTCTGGAACCGGACCGCCGGACGCTTCCTGAGATAGTAGCCGGTCCGTGGGAATTACACCTACAGCTAGAGGCAGCTCGGCTGGTACGCGGCGTCTGCCGGGGTCCCTGCCGGACGGCCAAGGGCGTTGGCGACCAACTGATGAACGACGGGGTCGTTGGGCGTCTGATCGTGTTCGAAGACGTCCGCCGGGCATTTGTCCTGGATGGTGATATTGGTGATCTTCGTGGCCGAGCCGGAGAGGAACTGGCTCTGATATGGCGTGACGACTTCGTCGTATTTCGTGGATAGAACCGTGTAGGCCGGCCCTGAAACCGTGTCGCCAATCGAATTCAGCTCCGTGAGGAACGGCGAACCGGCCTGCTGGTCAGCGCAGGCCTGGCAGCCGCCAGTGGAAGTTGCCAGCGGCACGAAGTCCGGCGGCGGCAGGATAACGCCCTGGGTGCCGTGATTGGACGGGGCAATGCCGACTAGCTGGTTGACCTTCTTGGCGCCGTTCAGGAAGCCCAGATAGTACCGGGGCATCATGCCGCCCTGGCTGTGGCCGACGAGATTCACTTTTTTCGCACCTGTCGCACCCAGCACCGCGTCGACGAACGGGGCGAGCTGCCGGGCGGAATCAGCCACCGGCCCGCTGGCATCGATGCCGGTAGCCTTGCCGTAATTCAAGGCGTACACGCAGTAACCCTGGTTCTTCAGGTAGGGCGACATCGTGGACCAGTTTTTGGCCATACTCTCAAAAGTTCCGGGCACGAGCACCACCGGGTAGGGGTGTTCCGCCGTGGGCTGGCAGCTCCAGTCGTTCGCCCCGGGGGGGGAGATGTCCGTAGTGTCGGCTTGGGCGGCCGGTGCTGCAAGGATAGAGGCGCACAAAAGGCCGATGACGGCGAGCGCTGCGGGTTTGGCTTTTGAAATGTGGGACATGGGTTACCTTACCGGTCGGACCCCTCGTCGGTGAGGGGTCGGGGTGGTGGAGGGTCATCCACCGGATCCACCCCCACTGTGATCCGGCTCACCTCCATCCCCCAACGCTAGGAGGGGAAGCCCCGGCCTGGCCACTTCTGCACACTCGTGCAGCGCATTCGCCGCGATATTCCTACTATCGGGTAACTTAGCGTCGGAATCTGCACGCTTTCGCACTTCCCTTCCCGCGTCGGACGGCGATCCCCGGGCGGTGCGTGGCACACTGTACTCAGCGTTGCCGAGCGGATCCGGGGGTGACCCGCAGGCAGCCATTTCTTGTGCCGGTGTATTCATCCGGCCTGGCCAGGAAAGGCACCCCGTGCAGCAACCGGACCACCACGCGCACGACGACGACGGACCCGCCACTGAGGCAGGCGTCGCGGCCGGCATGACGCGGCATCCTGACGACGCTGAGGTCCGTCCGCTGGAACTCTTCTTCGACCTGGTCTACGTCTTTGCCCTTAACCAGATTTCCCACCACCTGCTCGAGCACCGTGACTGGGTGGGAGCCGGGCAGACGGCCATCCTCTTCCTGGCCGTGTTCAGTGTGTGGTCCTTTACCGCCTGGCTGACGTCCTTGACCAACACGGAAAAGAACCCGGTCCGCTGGATGCTGCTGACCACCATGTTCCTGGGCTTTTTTATGAACAGCACCCTCGGTGAGGCCTTCGGTGAGAGCGGCTGGTTGTTTGTCGCCCTCTACCTGCCGCTGCAGATCGGCCGAAACATCTGGGCCCTCCGGCTGGGGCTTGAGAAGACCATGCACGATCATCACGGCCGCATGCTGGTCTGGATCCTCGGAACCACGTTCCTCTGGATTCCGGGCGCCATGGCCGAAGGCGAGCTGCGGCTGGCCCTTTGGGGCGCTGCGGCGTTGATCGACCTCCTGGGATTTGTCTCCGGGCACCCGCTGCCGGGACGGCGGACGGATACGCGGCATTTTCCCTTCGTTGGCGAGCATCTGTTCGAGCGGTGCCGGCTCTTCCTGCTGATCGCCTTCGGCGACACCATCCTGGTGACCGGATCAACCGTGGTCGGCGTCAAACTGGATGTGCCTACAGGCCTCGTCACCGGCGTGGCGATCATCGGCACGATCGCGTTGTGGTGGAGCTACTTCCGCCGCTCCGAGGGAGTCACGATGGAAACGCTGAAGAATAGCCCGGACCCGGCCCGGCTGAGCCGCAAGGCCATCTACGCGCTGATGGGCATGGTGGCGGGCCTGATCCTTGCATCCGTCGGCGACGAGATCGCTATTGCCCACCCGCTGGAAACGACGGACGTTTTTACCAACCTGATGATCTTCGGCGGCCCGGCCCTGTTTGTCCTCGCCCAGGGGTGGTACCTGTGGCGGGTCGACGGGGACTTGCCGGCGTCCCGCCCCTTAGCGTTCGTGGCGCTTGCCCTCCTCGCCGCGGCGACCCTGCCGCTGCCGAAAGTCGGCGCGGCGGCCATAAGCGTGCTGGTGCTGGTCGCCATGGCCGTCGCCGACAGCATCAAGGCCCACCGCGAGGGCGACCGGGACGAAGTCGCCAACCACTAGGGGCCAACACCGGGCGGGCCGTTGTGCCCTTGTTGCCGTAGGCATCTGCGTGGATGCTGAAAAGATGCTCACGTGTGCCGCCAACGCCCCCGGTTACCGGATATGCCGCGGTTAAGTATCCTGGACCGTTTCCGGCCCGTCGGCGCCCCTGGCCCGGCGGGTCCGGCCGGTGTGCCTGCCGCGGACAACCAGGGTCCCGCCGCTGAACTGGCCCCGGTATTCGCAGCACTTGCCGCTGATGTGGTGACGTGTGCGGCCCTGGTTGAGGACGCGCGGGCCGCCGCGGAATGCGACGTTTCCCAAGCGCGGGTCCAGGCGTCGGCCATCGTCGCCCAGGCGCGGCTGGACGCCGCGGCCGAGCGGGCAAATGCAGCCACGCGGGTGGCCAAGGAAGCAGCGGACCGGGATTCGCAGGCGCTGGAGCAGGCACACCACGAGGCCGCAGCCCTGGAAGAGTCCGGTGCGGCCCGCATCCCCGCCGCCGTCGACAAGGTCATCAACATGCTCCTGGCCCCGCAGCGCGCCGGGCAACAATGAAAGCGGACTGGGTTGCGGCATCCGTGCGGGCACGGTCCATGGCGCAGCGCCGTTTAGGTGCCGGCGCCAGCCGCACGACGGCGGCCCTGCCGACCCTGGACCGGGCGCTGTCCGCGCTGCAGGAGTCAAGCTACGCGGAACGTCTCGGTGCGGCCGCAGGACTCGCCGCGGCCCAGCGGGCCGTCCAGGAGACCGTCCTGTGGCAGTTGCGGGTGCTTGCCGGGTGGCTCCCGGCATCGGGCACAGCACTCGCCCGAGCGGCAGCGGGGGCTTTTGAGATCGAGAACATCACGGCTTTGGCCCACCAGCTCGGCGGTGGAGCAAAGGCGCCGGAGCCGTATCGGCTTGGTGCACTTGCGACCGCATGGCCCCGTGTGCGGTCCGCGGGATCACCGGAGGACCTCGCCATCACCCTGCGCGCGACGGCCTGGGGCGACGTCGGCGCTGCCGGCCAGGGCCCGCTCCGGGACGCCCTGACCGTCGCCTGGCTGCGGCGGCTGGCCGCTGCCGCACCGCCGGCGCAGCCGTGGTGCGGTGCGGCGTGCGTTCTCATCGCGGCCCGGATCCTCACCGTCGACGCCGAATCCCCGGCGCCGCCGGTGCTGCACCTGCTGCACCCCGTGCTCGGCCGCTCGTGGGAAACCGCCAGGACCATCGCCGAGCTTTCATCCGCGCTTCCGCCGTCGCTGCGGACGGTCCTCGGAGGTATTGCATCACCGAAAGAGCTGTGGCGTGCGGAGGCCCGGGCACGCGCGGGGGTGGAGAAGGACGGATTCCGGTTGTTGCGCGGTTCCATGCCGGGCCCGGATGTGGTGCTGGGCGCCATCGCTGTGCTGTCCGTGGATGCTTGGCGTGTTCGGGCGGCGCTGGCGGCCGCTGCCGCCGGTGCCGGATCAAGCGAGGTGCTCGATGAGGCAGCGTGAATCGCTGGCCCCGGTCCGGATGGAACGGGTGGCCCTGGTGGTGCCCGAGCAGAACCGGCGCCAAATGCTCGTGGACCTGGCGGCCAGCGCCGTCGTCGAGCTTGACCTCCCGTACACATCGGGCAACGACGCCGAAGAACTGGATAAGGCGGCGGCTGCCTTCATCGTCTCCGGGCCTTCGGCGGCGCTCGTAGGCTGGACGCCGCGGCGTGAGATTCCCGCACTGGAAGCCACGCTGGCGCCACTTGGGGCCGCCGTTGTCCCGCTGCCCCGGCCGAGGTGGATCCAGCCACCCACGATGCTCGCCGGCGGGGGACCGGAGCCGAGTGTCCCGGACCCTCGTGGACACTTACGGGACGGTTCCCTACGCAGATCTGGACCCTTCGCGCCTCGCCGGCATTGCCTACGTGCTTATGTTCGGGATGATGTTTGGCGATGTGGGACACGGGGCGGTCCTGCTCGCCGTCGGACTCCTGTTGCGAAGTGGCCGGATCAAGAAGCTGGCCAAGCTGCAAAGGACCTGGCTGTTCGTGACCGGCGCCGGCCTGGCCGCCATGGTTTTCGGGGCACTCTACGGGGAGGCGTTCGGTCCCACCGGATTGATACCCGTGCTGTGGCTGGAACCCCTGGCGAATCCGGTGCCGCTCCTGGTGGCCGGACTCGGGGTGGGGGCTTTCCTGCTTGCCGGCGCCTATGCCATCGGAACCATCAACCGGGTCAGGGAGGGTGGCTGGGGCTATGCCCTCTATTCCCGCTCCGGCATCGCGGGTTCCCTGTTGTTCGTTGCCGTCGGACTCCTCGTCTGGGGGTCGGCACCGGCACCGGGATCCTGACGGCGGCCGCCGTCGTTGTCTCGCTCGCTGCGCTGGTCTTTATCTTCATCGGACTCTTCGTTGAGGCCGGGGGAGGAGCCACTGCCGGCTTCCAGGCCGTGATCGAACTGGTGGATACCGTCATCCGGCTCGGCTCGAACCTTGTCTCCTTCGCGCGTCTGGCAGCCTTCGGACTGACGCACGCTGCGCTGCTGATGGTGGTCTGGAACGGGACGACGGCGTTGTGGGCCCCGGACTGGCGTGCTGCGGCCGCCATTGTGCTGTTCATTGTGGGCAATGCGGTCACCTTTGCCCTTGAGGCCCTGGTGGCAGGCATCCAAGCCCTCCGCCTTGAATACTACGAACTGTTTTCACGCATCTTCCAATCCGAGGGGCGCCCCTTCACGCCGTGGTCCCCGGAACTCACCGCCGCTTCCGGTCCTGGCGACGATTCGTCCAGTGCTCCGTCCGGCATACCGGCTGAAAGGCAACTCCTGTGAATCTCTGGTTCGGAACCGTTCCTGTTTTTCTCCTCGCGGCCACTGGGGCCATCCTGTGCGTAAGGCGCTGGCGAAAGTCCGCGTTCAAGATCCTCGCCGCACTCAATGTCGTGGTGATGGGAGGATCCCTGGCACTACTGGCCGGCGCGCTGAGCGCTGCGCCCGCAGCCGCGGCAGGCGCAGCGGTCCCGGCCCTCACCGCAGCAGCCGCCGACACCCCGGCAGGTGCCGGCGGATCAGCCCTGATCGCCGCCGCCATCGCCGTGGCCGGATCCTCGATCGGGGCGGCTTTTGCTGTCGCTTACACCGGATCCGCTGCCCTGGCTGCAATGAGTGAACGCCCGGAAATCTTCGGCCGGGCCATGGTTGTGGTGGGGCTGGCGGAAGGGATCGCCATTTACGGCCTCATCATCGCCATCATCCTTATCGGCAAGGCCTGAGGGGGAGCTGGAACCTTGACCGACATTATTGCCGCGATCGGCGAGCCGACGCTGCTGGACGGATTCCGGCTCGCGGGCGTGAGCGTTTTCTCCGCAGCCACTGCTCAGGAGATCCGTCACGCGTGGACGGAGCTGCCCGGGAACACGGCAATCGTTTTCCTCACGCCCCGTTCAGCGCAGGCGCTGCAGCTTCTACTGGCCGATCCCCATTCGCCCATGACAGTGGTGCTGCCCTCATGACCGGGCTCGCAACGGAATCACAGAAGGCGTTGGAACCCGTGCGCCGCGCACTCCGGGCGGCGGCCGAAAAGCAGGCAGCCGAGCTCCGGGACAGTGCCGGCAGGCAAGCAAACGAGCTGCTGGCCAACGCACGGGCCGAAGCCGCGGAAATTCTCGGCGCGGCGGCCAAGGAGGGCGGGGAGTCAGCCCGTTCCGAAGCCGTCCTGCGTTCGGCGAGGGTACGCCGCCAGGCTCATGAACTGGTCCTCGCCCAGCGCAATTCCCTGCGTCTGGAACTCCACCGCGGGCTGCGTGAGGCAGTCCGCGGCCTCACGTCCGACCCCCGGTACACCGGGCTGATGGATCGACTGACGGCCCGGTGCAGGGAGCTGCTGGGCCCGGACGTCGTCGTCTCCACCAGCCCCGACGGGGGCGTCGTTGCCGAAGCGGGCTCGCGCCGACTGGACCTTTCGCTTCCCCTGCTCGCCGAGATGACCCTCGACGCCATGCCTGAGGTGAGTGAGTTGTGGACCAGGTAGCAGCCCGTGCGGAGGGCACGGTGAAGCGTGTCAGCGGTCCGCTGGTGGAGATCGAGGGGGCCGAAGGCCTGTCCATGCTTGAGCTGATCGCCGTCGGGCCCCGGCGCATCAGCGCCGAGACGGTGGCGATAGCCGGGAGCCGGGCAACGCTGCAGGCCTACGAATACACTGGCGGACTCAAAGCCGGCGACGCCGCTGTCCCCACCGGCGGGGAGCTCTCGGGGCTGATGGGTCCGGGCCTGCTCGGCCAGGTGTTTGACGGGCTGATGCGCCCGCTGTCCTCCGCGCCGATGTGGCTCACGCCCGAGCGCTCCGGATCCGCTGAAGACCCCACCGTCCTGGCCCGCCAGTGGACCTTCCGGCCGGAGGCGGCTGCCGGGTCGGAAGTCTCTGCCGGCGATGTCCTCGGTACCGTGCCGGAGTCCGGGTCGGTGGTGCACCGTGTGCTGGTGCCGGCCGGAGTCTCCGGGGAGCTCACCTGGCTGGCACCGGAAAGCCAGGTCCACGTGCTGGATAAAGTGGCCGTGATTTCCGGACGCGAGGTAACCCTGTCCGAGCGCTGCGCGGTGCGCCGGCCGCGGCCATTCCGGTCCCGGCTCACGGCTGCGGTGCCGCTGCATACCGGCCAACGGGTCCTCGACCTGATGTTTCCGGTGGCACGCGGAGCCGCTGCGGCCGTTCCCGGGGGTTTCGGCACGGGCAAGACCATGATGTTGCAGCAGATCGCGAAATGGAGCGATGCCGACGTCATCGTCTACGTGGGCTGTGGGGAGCGCGGCAACGAAATGGCAGACGTCCTCGACGGGCTCTCGCAGCTTGAGGACGGGCGTACCGGGGGAAACTGATCGACAGGACAGTCATCATTGCAAACACCTCCAATATGCCCATGATGGCGCGGGAGGCCAGTATCTTCACCGGGATCACCGTGGCGGAGTATTACCGCGACATGGGCTACGACGTTGTAGTGATCGCGGATTCGACCTCCCGGTGGGCAGAGGCGCTGCGTGAATTCGCGAACCGCAACGGTGACCTTCCTGCCGAGGAGGGTTACCCGGCCAATCTCGCATCTGAATTAGCATCCTTCTACGAGCGCGCGGGCCGGGTGACGACTCTCGGCGGGAACACGGCATCCGTGACGGTGATCGGCGCTGTTTCGCCGCCGGGCGGCGACATGACGGAACCGGTGACCACGGACTCGCAGCGGTTCGTCCGGTCGCTGTGGATGCTGGACCGTGATCTGGCCTATTCCCGGCACTATCCAGCCGTCAGCTGGACCGGCTCTTTTGCCCGCGACGCGGAAGCCCTCGGCCGCTGGCATGCTGCCAACGGGAGCCCGGGATGGGCCGCCCGCCGGGCCCGGGCTGCAGCGCTGCTGGCAGAGGCGGACCGACTGGCCGAGCTCGCGGAAATCATCGGCGCCTCATCGTTGCCTGGCCATGAACGGATGGTGCTGCTCGGTGGCCGCCTGCTGCGCGACGGCGTCCTGATGCAGAACGCGCTGAGCGCCAACGACGGCTTTTGTTCGGCGGAAAAAGGTGCCGCTTTGCTGGACCTTGTGCTCGACGTCGTCGACGCCTGCCAGGCACTGGTGGAAAAAGGCGTCGCAGCCACCACCATTGAGGAGGCCGATCTGGGTCCGGTCCTGCGGGCGCGTGAAGAAACAGGGCCCTCGGACGCGGCGGCTGTCAAAGCCCGCAGCGTCGAGGTACTACAAGCACTGGAGGCCCTGCAGTGACTGACCAGGACGGTCCGATGGCCAACCGCCGGACGGCCGAAGGTGCTGAACCTGTACCGCTACCGCTATCTTTCGCCGCCCGGATCTCCCACGGGGACGTGCGGGAGCTCCGCGGGCCGCTGCTCGTTGCGGGCGGGATCGAGGGTGTGGGCTGGGACGAATTTGCTACCGTCGACATGGAAGGCGGCGAGCGCCGGCATGGCCTGGTCCTTGAAGTGGATCAGGACCTCGCCACCTTGCAGGTTCTCGAAAGCACCGACGGAATGGCACTGGACGGCATCCGGATCCGCTTTGAGGGCCGTCCGCTGCATATCCAGGTGGGAACGGACTGGCTCGGACGGGTCTGCAACGGACGCGGAGAGCCGCTCGACGGCGGCCCGCCGGTGACGGGCACCGCAACCCTTCCGGTCAGCGGGTGGCCGCTGAACCCGGTCTATCGTGAACCCCCGCAGGAACCGGTGTTGACGGGCATATCGGTCATCGATGGCCTCACGACGCTGGTCAGGGGCCAGAAACTCCCCATCTTCTCCGTCCCGGGCCTGCCACACCTAACGCTGGCGACCCAGATCGCGGCGCAGGCGACCTCCGGCGGGAAGTCGTTCCGGGTGGTGTTCGCCGCCATGGGGTTGACCCATGCGGACATCGCCTATGTCCGGGACCGCCTTGAAGAACGTTCGGCCGGGGAGAGCTGGTGCTCTTGCTCAACGCCGCTGACGATCCGGTGATCGAACGCATCCTCACTCCGCGGATCGCGTTGACCGTTGCCGAACATCTCGCCTACACCGAGGGCCACGACGTCCTGGTGATCATGTCAGACATGACCAGTTACGCCGAAGCGGTCCGTGAAGTGTCTGCGGCCCGGCGGGAGATCCCGGCACGCCGGGGCTACCCCGGCTACCTCTACAGCGATCTCGCCACCCTGTATGAGCGTTGCGGCCGGGTCAAGGGCCACGACGGTTCGGTGACGATCGTGCCAGTACTGACCATGCCGGCCGGGGACATTACCCACCCCGTGCCGGACCTGACGGGCTATATCACGGAAGGGCAAATTGTCCTTGCCGCCGATATCGCTGCGCGCGGCATCTACCCGCCGGTCGATGTCCTGTCCTCCTTGTCGCGTCTGATGCGCAGCGGGGCGGGCAAGGACCGGACGCGCGAGGACCATCTCGACGTTGCGGCCCAGGTGCTCGCAGCCATGGCCCGGGCCCGGCAGGCCACCGAACTGGCTGAGCTGGTAGGCGCCGCGGCCCTGAGTGAAACCGACCGAAGCTACATCAAGTACCGCACGCTCGTGGAAGAGGGACTCTTCAACCAGGGGCGGGACGAAATCCGCTCCCTGGACGACACCCTCGGCCGGGCGTGGACGGCGCTCGCCGCGCTGCCGGAACAAGAGCTGACCATGGTCTCGACGACGTTCCTGGACCGCTACCTGCCCCGCGGAGACGAACAGGCGTGAGCGGGATGGGGAGGGCCGGCAAGGTCCGGATCGAGCGCCGGTTGGTGACTGCCCGGCACGGCGCGCGCCTGCTGGACCGCAAGCAGCACATCCTCTCCGACGAGCTGGAACGGCTCCAGCTCCGCGCGGAGCTGGCCCGCGGGGAATGGGAACAGCTGGCAACGGAAGCCGCGGCCTGGCTGCGCCGCGCCGCCGCCCTGGACGGAAGCCGTCAACTCGAGGCTGCAGTCCCGTCGGATCCCGCCGAAGTCCGGATGCGGTGGGGCAGTGCGATGGGTGTGATGTATCCGGAAGACCCCCAGTGTTCGCTCCCGGCGGCGGCCCGGTCCGGCGGCAGCTCGGCACTGTCCTACACCGCCGCCGTTCATCGCAGCGCCCTTGAAGCGGGCGTGCGCTACGCCGCGGTCCAACGGGCGGAACTGCTTCTAGCCGCTGAACTTGCCGGTACCCGGACCCGGCAGCGGGCGGTGGAGAACCGCTGGATTCCCCGACTGGAAAATGAGCTGCTGGAAATCCGGCGGCAGCTTGACGCACAGGAGCTGGAAGAAAGCCTCCGCCTGCGCTGGGCCGCTGACCGGGCCTCAAGGAACAGCGGCAGGGCACCGCAGGCTTCGGCCAGGGAGGAGGAACCATGAGCAATGTGATCCTGGTGGCAGTGAATGATTCCCGTGCTGCCTTCCGGGCGGCCGAAGTCGCCGTCGACTACGCGCGCCGGCTCGGCGCAGGCCTGAGCGTGGTCACCGTCCGGGAACCTGGGGCGCTGGACCGGCACCCCGGGAGCATTGATCCGGCGGCCCTGGCCAAACACGCTGACCTGGCAGCCGAAGCGGCGCTCAGCCACGTGGCCGCACTGGCCGCTGCGGCAGACGTGGCGGTGGCCTTCAAGCAGCGCTCCGGCAAGGTAGCAGCGGAAATCCTGGCCGAGGCCCGGGAGATCGGCGCAGCCTTGATCGTCGTCGCCCTGGTGGACCGTCCCGGAAGCGCAGCCCCCTATATCGGCAGCCACACCCTTCGGCTTCTTGAGTTTTCCCGAGTCCCGGTGCTGGTGGTCCCGCTGCACCGGGGAACCTAATCTTCCGGGAACCTACCCTGGCGTGGGGGGAGCGTTCGGCGTGACCCGTTCGAATTGCTTGGCGACCAGGACGTCGGTCGAGGAATGCGCCAGGATGGACAGGACAATGACGAGCGCCACCAGATGGAATACCTCATCGGCGTATTCCCCGCCGGCTTCGAGGACCAGCAACCCGTACACCACCGAGGCGAAGCCCTTCGGGCCAAACCACATTGCCGAGAGCTGTTCCTTGGCCGGCAGCCCGGTGCCCAGGAACGAGACCAGCAGGGCAAGAGGACGCGCCACGACAATTGCCAGGACCGCGAAGATCCACCCGGTCCAGGCAATTTCGCCGAACAGGAATGTTGGGGTGATCAGCGCACCGAAGACCAGGATGGCGGCGAGTTTCAGCAGCTCTGAGACGAGCTCGCCGAACTGCTCAAATTCTGCACGGAAGCCAGGTCCTGCGGTTGCCACGGTGATACCGGCGGAGAAGGCGGCCAGGAAGAGGTTGGCCCCGGACACCAGGCAGATGGCGAGTACGAGCAGTCCGATCGATACCGCTACCAGCGGCTGAAGACCCTTTGTCGCCTTGAGGAAGGGCAGCCGTTCCAGCCGGATGACAATCAGGGGCACCAGGACGCCGACCACCAGTCCCAGGACGATCTCCTCGGCCAGGAGTCCCAGCTCAAGGTCCCCGCCGCCGCCGAGCGCAACGAGCACCAGAACGATCGGCAGGGCCAGGCCGTCATTGAGGCCCGACTCGACATTGAGCAGGTGGCGCAAGCGGCCAGGGACTTCGGCGCGGCCCACAATGGCGGCCGCAAACACCGGATCGGTCGGTGCCAGCACCGCGCCCAGCAGGAAACTTTCCAGCCAGGGGATCCCGGCCACAAAATGGGCCAGTAGGGCCGTAATGAGGAGCGTCAGTGGAAGCCCCAGAAGCAGCGCCCGGCCCGGCAGACGCCACGCAGACCGCAGGTCCGAGAGCCCCACCTTCATGCCGTCGGTAAACAACACAGAAAACAGGGCAAGCTGGGCAAGGACTCCGACGACCGGATCCCCGGGCGCTACCGGAAGGACCCCCAGCATGCCCGCGCCCAAAGCGAACCCGCCCAAAAGAAACAACACCGCCGTGGAAAGAATCGTCCGGCTGGCCCGTTCCGAGATGAGAACCGCCAGGAGCAGGAGAACCGCAAAAACCAGCGTCAGCGTCGCAACCACGGCATTCCCTCCGGCGACAGCCACAGCTCGGCTTGATCGCATATTGTGCTGTCCTTGGGCTTTCATCCTAGGCGCGCGGACGGCCATTAGACTCGCATCATGATGGACACCACGGAGAAACGGCCCCGCAGAGCTGCCGTTTCAAGCCTTCGAGCGCGGATCTACACGATCCGCGCAGCCTTTCGTTCCCGGCTCTGGCCCCTGCCGGTCGTGGCGGTAGCGCTGGCCGTCACGCTGGGCGTCGGACTGCCGATACTCGATGACCTGGTGGATCAGCAGCTGCCCGAAGTGCTGCAGAGGTACCTCTTCAGCGGTGGGCCGGAAGCCGCCCGGGCAGTCCTGCAGTCGATTTCGGGCTCCCTCATCACGGTCACCTCCTTGACCTTTTCCCTCACGGTCGTGACGCTGCAGTTGGCTAGCAGCCAGTTTTCGCCCCGGCTGCTGCGCACGTTCACCAGTGACAGTTTTGTGCACGGGACCCTGGCGTTGTTCCTGGGAACGTTCTCGTATTCGCTGACGGTGCTGCGGACTGTCCGCAGCAGCACCTCCACCGGGAGCGAATTCGTCCCGGATATCGCCGTCACGGTGGCTTTCCTGCTGGCCATCGCGAGCGTTGTGGGTCTAGTGCTGTTCCTCGCGCATCTGACCCGTGAGATCCGCGTCGAGTCGATGATGCGCAATGTCCACACGGCAACCTCGGCCACCATTCGGCGCGTCATTCCGCAGTACCAGGCACCGGGAGCCACGGACGCACCGCCCAGCGTCGGCGCGGCCACCGCCGTTGGCGTAGCGGAAAACCCGCGGGGTCAACGGATTATGTCCTCGTCCTCGGGTTTTCTGTCCGCCGTCGACGCTGCAGGCCTGGCTGCGGCCGCCCGGAAGTCCGGGGCAGTCATCCGGCTCGATCAGCGGCCCGGGGCTTCCCTTATTGCCGGCGTTCCGTTCGCCACGGTCTGGGCTTCGGCCGGTAGGGCGTTTTCGTCCGCGGAGTTGGAGGAGCTCACGGCGAAGATCGGTGCCGAGGTGACGATCGGCTTTGAACGCACCGACGACCAGGATCCCGCCTTTGGTTTCCGCCAGCTGGCCGATGTCGCGGCCCGGGCACTGTCTCCCGGGACCAACGATCCGACGACGGCGGTCCACGTCATCGGACACTTGTCCAGCCTGTTGTGCGAACTGGTGGGGCGCGACCTTAGTGACGAGCGGATTAGAGACTCTGACAGCACGGTCCGGGTCATCCTGGCCCGGCCCCGGTTTGACGAGTTTTTGTCCATTGCCGTATCGCAAATCCGCCACTACGGCCTTCAGGACGCTGCGGTTGGAAGCAGGCTCCTGGCACTGTTCGAAGAGGTCGCCTGGTGTGACCGGCGAGGGGCTGCGCTGGAGGCACTGCACAGCGGGCTGGGCGAGGTGCGCGAAAGTATGGAGTTGCACAGCTATACAAGCGCGGAAAAACGCATGCTGGTGGACAAGTATGAGCACGTCAGGACGGCCGTGTCCGGCGGAGACCCGTTGCGCTGATGACGGCCGGCATCGTGCCGCAGGATACCCGGCGGACGTTACATGGCCGGCATCGTGCCGCAGGATACCCGGCGGACGTTACATGGCCGGGGCATCGTGGCGGTGGGCCCAGCGCCGGACCGCCTTTTCTGCTTCGACAATGATCAGCACTGTCGATCCGATGGCCGCGCAAAGGAGCCATTCCCCGGCGCTCAACGCAGTGAGCTCGAGCAGTCCGGCGGTGAGCGGCCAGCTCATGACGGCCCAGTGCAGGCCGAGTGCGGCCACGGAAGTAAAAAGGAGCGGCTTGTTGGCCAGCAGCCTGAGCTGGAAAAGCGACTTGTTCTCGGCCCGGGAACTGAAGACCTGGAAGAAACTGAGCATCACGAACACTGTCAGCGCCAGGGTCCTGGCATGGATTTCGGGGTAACCCGCATGCAGCTCCACGATGAAGCTCAAAAGCACTGCCAGCGCCATCCAGGCACCGGTGATTCCGGCCCGGAACCAGAGGGTGCGTGAAAGGATTCCGTCGGAGGGGGGCCGCGGAGGGCGGCTGAGTTCATCACCTTCCGCCGGTTCGAACGCCAGGGCAATGTCCTGGACCCCGTTGGTCACCACGTTCATCCACAGCATCTGCACGGGAAGGAACAGCAGGGGAGTGCCGGCGAAGACGCTCAACGTCACAGCTACCAACGCTGCGGCCCCGGTGGAGAGCAGGAAATACGTGGTTTTGCGGATGGCGGCGAAAGTGACCCGGCCTTCTTCTACCGCGTGCACAATGGTGACGAAGTTGTCATCGGTCAAAACGACGTCGGCTGCTTCCCGGGCCACGTCCGTGCCGGATTGGCCCATCGCGACGCCAATCGTTGCGGCCCGGAGCGCCGGGGCGTCATTGACGCCGTCGCCGGTGACGGCCACCACGTTGCCGGCGTTCTGGAGGGCGTGGACGATCCTGAGTTTCTCCACCGGGGAGACCCGGGCCGCGACGGAAGTCTGTTGCAGGCGGGCGGCGAGCATGTGATCGTCCAGCTCCGCCATTTCGGAACCGGTCAGGGCAGGTTTGTCCGTCGAGAGCCCGAGCCGCCCGGCGATGGCCGTCGCGGTGACCGGGTGGTCGCCGGTGATCATCATGACTTTGATTCCGGCCAGCCGGCACCGTGCGATCGCGTCAGCCACTCCGGCCCGGGGCGGGTCGGTCATTCCTTCCATGCCAAGGAACATAAGCCCGGACGGGGGCGGCAATACGGCAGGGATTTCCTCGCCGGCGGCCAGGCTGCGGGACCCGGTGGCGATAACGCGCAGGCCATCCCGGCCCATCTCCGCATTGGCCGCATGGATCAATGCCTTGTCCAGCGGGTCCTCGCCGGCCCGGCCGGCCATTGTGCCGGCGGCGTCCATGACCGCTTCCGGGGACCCTTTGACGTACAGCGTCCGCCCGCCTTGGGCGTCGGCGTGGATTGTCTGCGAGTACCGCAGATGCGGTTCATAGGGCTGGTGGCGCAGGGCCTGGGCGGTACGGTCCTGTTCACTGATGGCGCCCCGGGCCACGGCGGTTTTCGCCATGGCAGCATCAACGGCGTCGCCGGAGTACTCCAAGTCCTCGTCCTCGGAGGAGAGCGTTGCCTCGTTGGTCAAGGCACCGGCACGCAGAACAGCCCGGACCAGGGCCGTGTCCGCGCCGCCGTCGTGGTCTCCGGCCGAAATCTCCAAGGGGCCCGCAGTGGTCCAAAGCCTTTCCACCGTCAACCGGTTCTCGGTCAGGGTCCCTGTTTTGTCTGATCCGATGACTGTGGTGGAGCCCAGGGTCTCGACGGCGGGCAGGGTGCGGATGATGGCATTGCGCTTCGCCATCCTTGACACGCCGAGGCTGAGGGCCACGGTGAGCACGATGGGAAGGGACTCCGGGATGGTGGCTACCGCCAGTCCCACGGATATCCGGAACATGGTGGAGACGTCGTTTCCCAGCACCAGCCCGGCGATGAAGATGAAGACAAGTGCCGCAAGGATGATCAGGCCAATTCGTCGTTCCAGGTTCCGGGTGAGCAGCTGCAGCGGTGATTTGCCCGGTGGGCCCTGGACGAGGGCATTGATTTCACCCAGCGCAGTTCCGGCCCCGGTCGCAACAACAATTCCCTTGCCCCTCCCGCTGCCCACGAACGTGCCGCTGTAGGCAATATTTGCCCGATCCGCGTCGGAAACATCGGCCGGCAGCTGTTCGGTGCGTTTGGTGGCGGCGAAGGGCTCGCCGGTGAGCATAGACTCGTCCAGCTGCAGGCCGGTGGTTTCGAAGAGCCGGAGATCGGCCGGGACACGTTCACCGCTTTCGAGCAGCACCACATCGCCGGGCACAATCTCAGGCCCGGCAACCACCTGTTCGGTGCCGTCCCGCAAGGCCCTGCATGAGGGCGTGGAGAGCGATTGCAACGCCCGGACGTCAGCCTCAGCCTTGCGCTCCTGGACATACCCGAGGGCGGCATTGATACACAGGATGAGGAAAATCGCGCCGGAATCCACCCAGTGCTGCTGAATGAGGGTGACCACGGCGGCGGTCAACAGGATCCCAATCAGGGGGCTGACGAACTGCCGCACCAGCACCCGCCACCAGGGCGTGGCTGCTGCGACGGTCAGTTCGTTGGACCCGGCATCGCCCAGTCGACGGGACGCCTCCGCTGCGGTGAGTCCGGCGGGCCCGGACGTCAGCCTGGCAAAGACGGCTGCCGAGTCCAACGCATGCCACGGCACGGGCTTCGCGTCCTTAGTCGGTGGCACTGGCGGCCGCTACCGCTCGTCGCTGGCGTAAGAAAGCCCGATCTGGCTCCGGACCGCGTCCAGGGCCAGCATGACCTGCACACTCTCGCGGGGTGAAAGGATATCGTTTGCCGTTGCGCCGGCGGCAATGAGCCGCTCGATTTCCCACGCCTGGTACTGCATGCCGCGGCCGGTGACCGGTTCGTCGAACCGCTCGACGACGGTGCCGCCGTCGTCGTACCGGGTGAAGCCGGTGGGGGTGTACCAGACCGGATCGATTTCGATGCGGCCTTCGGTGCCGATGACGGCGGCCCGGTTGGGCCCCGCGGTGTCCAGCGCGCACTGCAGGACGGCCTGCTGGCCATCCGGATAGTCGAAGATCATCGAGCTCTGGCGGTCGACGCCGGTAGCTGTCATGCTGGCGGCTCCCTGGATCCTGGTGGGGTTCCCGAACACATCGAAGGCGAAGGACACCGGGTAAATACCCAGGTCAAGGAGGGC
The DNA here is from genome assembly GCF_024124825.1 of Arthrobacter sp. H16F315. Lineage (GTDB taxonomy): Bacteria > Actinomycetota > Actinomycetes > Actinomycetales > Micrococcaceae > Arthrobacter. The sequence goes on from NZ_JAMXSS010000002.1 coordinate 2,439,818, forward strand.
GCCACCGCCGAGGGCGGGATCGTTGAGCCGGTGCTCCGGGTTCTTGGGCAGGTTCTGGTTGTGGTCCGCAATCAGCGTCCGGACGTCGCCGAGGGCCCCTGAACGGATCAACTCACGAATACGGACCATGTGCGGCAGATAGCGCGTCCACATGGCCTCAAGGGCAACCAGTCCGCTCGACTCGGCCAGGTCCATCACGGCCCGGGCCTGCCACGCATTCATGGCAAACGGCTTTTCGACCAGCACGTGCTTTCCGGCGTTGAGGGCCAGCAACGCGTGCTCGTAGTGAAAGGGGTGCGGCGAAGCAATGTACACAACATCGACGTCGGGGTCGTTTACCAGCGCTGCATAGCTGCCATGGGAAGACTGCAGCTGAAATCCAGCGGCAAACTCCCTGGCTCTCGCCGGCTCGCGGGATCCCACCGCCTGAACACTGAAACCGTGCCCGACCAGATCCGAAGTCTGCAGCCCCGCGATGAATCCGGTGCCCAGGATTCCCCACCGGACAGGTTTGCCCGAGCCGCCCGGGGAGCCGCCGGAACCTTCAGCGGAGCGGGTTGCGGCGGTGTCTGACATGGCGGTGGATCCCCTCGGGCAGGCGGTCAAGAGGGCGTCGGGTGCGAAGTGGAGCGAAGCTACGCCGTCTGCTTATGCTAGCCCAGAGCGGTCCCCGGAGCGCTGCGAAGACGGGCCGGAAAGCCTTCCACCAGTTGGTGAAGAAGCTTCCCGGCCCGCCGTCGGATTACTTGCAGGTGCAGCGCTGTTCTGCGGCGACGTCGGCCATAACGGAATCGACATGCTCGCCGCAACCGGCCCAGGTGATCTTGCCACAGCTGTTGCAACGGACGGGACTACACATTGGTTTTCTCCTTGGTTGTGGTGGTGAAGCTGATTCGGCTGGGAGCCCTGTCTTGAGGGCGCTAGTGAGTGGTCAGGACGCGGCTGCGGTGGACATCTTGCTGCGGACGTCCTCCATGTCGAGCCCCTTCACGGCGGTGATGAGCTCCTCAAGGCCGGCGGCGTTCATGGCGCCGGGCTGGGAGAAGACCAGGATGCCCTCGCGGAACACCATCAGGGTGGGGATGGAGGTGATGTTGGCGGCCGCGGAGAGGCCTTGTTCGGCTTCGGTGTCGACTTTGGCGAACACGACGTCGGCGTGCACCTCCGAAGCCTTGCTGAAGGTGGGCGCAAACATCCGGCACGGGCCGCACCATGATGCCCAGAAGTCCACCAGCACAATGTCGTTGCCGGAAATGGTGTCGTTGAAGGTCTTTTCGGAGATGTCGAGGGTTGCCATGCCTCAACTGTATACCCCCGGGGGTATAACCGCAACCGCTCCTTTGTTGGGTTCCGGATATTGTCCGCTCGGGAGGCTGCGCTTGCCTATATACCCCCAGGGGTATCACAATGGAAGAATTAGGCACGTGCCCGGAGCTCCGGGAGGCCGGAAGGAACGCAGTATGAAAAGCATTTCTGTTAATGATCTGGCAGCGCTCGCACCCGAGGTCCCCATTATCGATGTCCGGGAGGCTGAGGAGTATAACGAGGCCAATGTTCCGGGCACCAGGAACCTGCCGCTGTCGCGGCTGAGCCACTCCTTGGGCGACATTCCGATCGGGCGTGCGGTCTACGTTATGTGCGCCTCCGGCGGGCGCAGTGTGCGGGCCACAGCGCACCTGGTGGAGCAGGGCTACGACGCGGTAAACGTCCTGGGAGGCATTACTGAGTGGTACCGCAATGGTCACCCCGTCTCATATGGCCCTGTGCTATATCGCCGCGGAAGTGATTGAGCATGTCCTCGGTAGCCAGTGTTCCGGCGCCAACCCCGGGCAATAATGCCGGCCGGCGCCGGACTGTCAACCGGCTCAAGCGGGCCCACGGGCAGCTCGCAGCCCTGATTGCCGCCGTCGAGTCCGGGCCCGATTGCGGGAGTGTAGTCACCCAGCTCTCGGCTGTCCGCGGCGCCTTGGACAAGGCGGGTTTCGAGCTCATTTCGGCAGCGATGGGCGAGTGTCTCGCCGGGGCGCCGCCTGAACCTGAGGCAACAACTCCCGACGGCGCGGCGGGCCAGCAACTCACACTTGAGGAAATACGAGGATTGTTCCTGCGCCTGGCCTGAGGTGCCGGTGCCTCCCGGGGCGTCGATGCCGAGGGGATCGGCCCGGACCCGGGCCTGAAATTTGAAACCACATACCCCGAGGGGTATGTTGTATAGGGCCGGATTCGCCACGTAGCCATACCAGCATCCCGAAAGGTGCAACCCCATGGACATGACCTCCCAGCAGCTTAGCGACCACCTCCAGAAGGACAGCGACATCCAGATTGTGGATGTTCGCGAGGCCGATGAAGTTGCATCCGGCATGATCGCCGGAGCCAAGCACATCCCACTGGGTGAATTGCCGGCCCGGCTGGGGGAGTTGGACAAATCCCGCCGTGTGGTTGCCGTCTGCCGCAGTGGCCGGCGTAGCGAAGCCGCCGCCGAGCAGTTGGCAGCGGCCGGCTTTACTTCCTTCACGATGACCGGCGGGATGCTGGACTGGACCGCGGCCGGACTCCCCACAGGCTGACCCCTTACGGGTGTGCCGGGGCATCGTTCCCAGTTTTGAGCTGCCAGGCCACCCTCCGCTTCCGCGCCCAACCGCCGGAACCGCCCAAGCCAGACCGAAAGAGATTATGACTATCGCACCCAATACCGCCTCAGCCCGCCCCGCGCCGCAGACCATTGACGCGTCCACCCTGAAGGACTGGGAGGACAACCACGATGACCTGATGGTGATCGATGTTCGCAGCGGCGCCGAGTTTGATTCCTTGCATATCAAGGGCTCTTACCATGTTCCGCTGCCCATGCTCAGTGAACATACTGAGGAGTTTGCCGCCAAGATGGGCACCCGCGTGGTCCTGGTGTGCCAGTCCGGAAGCCGGGCCGAACAGGCCCGGAAGTACCTCGACGCCGTGGGCCTGGGCAGCGCCAGCGTGCTGGCCGGCGGGGTTCCTGCCTTCGCTGCCGCCGGCGGCAACGTAGTCAAGGGCAAAAGCACCTGGGCCATGGAACGCCAGGTCCGGATGACAGCCGGATCCCTGGTCTTGGCCAGTGTGGTGGGCAGCAGGTTCCTCTCGCCGAAACTGGGCCTGCTCGCCGGCGGCATTGGCGCCGGGCTGACGTTCTCGGCTGCGACCAACAGCTGCGCCATGGGCCAGATGCTTTCCAAGATGCCCTGGAACCGTTCGGTCAATGAGCCCACCGCACACCAGGCGCTGCAGAACCTGGGCATCAAGGCGTGATCATCACCGCGGCGGCGTTCGGACTGATCGTCGGCGGCCTGCTGGGCCTGGTTGGCGGCGGCGGGTCCATCCTGGCCGTCCCCGCCCTCGTCTACGGGGTGGGGCTGCCGCTGAGTGCGGCAATCCCGACGTCGCTGGTTGTGGTCGGAGCATCCTCCGCCGTCGCGGTGTTGCCCCGGCTGCGGGGCGGTGTGAACTGGCGGCTGGCTCTTATCATCGGCGCAGCCGGCACGGCTACCGCGTATCTTGGTGCTTTCGTGAACCGGCTCCTCGACCCGAAGGTTTTGCTGCTCGCCTTCGCCGCCATTATGGTCCTCGCCGGGATCCGGATGATGCTTCCGTCCAAAGCGTCCGGCGGTTCCTGCGCCTTGCCCGGCGGAGGCGTCAACTGGCGCAGCTGCCTGCCCAAGGCAATCGCCACCGGTGCCGTCGTGGGGTTCCTGACCGGTCTCCTCGGCGTGGGGGGCGGCTTCCTGATCGTCCCCGCCCTGACCCTTGTCCTGGGCCTGCCGATGGCTGTGACCGTTGGCACCTCACTGGTGATCATCGTGATCAACTCGGTGGCCGGCTTTGCTGCACACCTCGGGGACCTGCAGATCGACTGGGCCGTGACGTCCGCCTTCGCCGGCGCGGCCATGGTCACGTCCCTTCTTGCCGGCAGGCTCGGGACCAGGATCCCGGACAAAGTCCTGAAGCGCAGTTTCGGCGTCCTGGTTCTGCTGGTCGCAAGCTACGTGACGGTGCAGGCGCTGCTCTCCTGAATACGGTCGCACGGCGGCGGTGTGCTGAAGGCGGTGTGCTGAAGCCGGTGGGCTGAAGGCGGGACGCGGGATCGAAGATCAAGCTGGACATAGGATCGATTCGGCCCTATCCGGGGGAGTGGTCTCCGTGCAAGCATGGGGCGGAGCGACGCTACTCGATGAGGGGACTCGATGAAATCCAACGAACTGTTGCTGGACGCCTTCGGCCGGCTCCGTGAAACCGTGGCAGACACCCTTGACGGGAGTGACGGTACGGCCCTCCTCCGTCGGCCAGCGGGCACCGGAAACTCGATGGCTTGGCTGATCTGGCATCTCAGCCGGGTGGAGGACGCGCAACTCGCCGCTGCAGCAGGACTGGAACAGGTCTGGATTGCGGAGGGGTTTGCGGATCGTTTTGATCTGCCCCTGGCTGCCAAAGACACCGGATACCGCCATACTTCGGACCAGGTCGACGCGGTGAAAGCCTCCCCGGAGCTCCTGGCGGAATACTATGACGCGGTTCACCGGCAGACCGTGCAGTTCCTGGAATCCCTCGGCGACAAGGACTTCGACCGCATTGTCGATACCCGCTGGGACCCGCCCGTCACCCTTGGGGCGCGGCTGGTCAGCACCCTTGCCGATTGCCTCCAGCACGTGGGTCAGGCAGCTTTTGCGAAGGGGCTGAAACCCGCCGTCGACGTCTAGGCCGCTGGCACCGGTTTTCGCTCCCGCCACGACCGACTCGCCCACCTCGCCCACTGAATCTAGAGAATGGAAAAGACATGACCAGTACAGGCCCGTTTGTCATTGTGGTTGGTTTTGACGGCTCAGAGAATTCGGACAGTGCACTGAACTGGGCCGTGGATGAGGCAAAGCGCCGCAATGGCCGGATTCGCCTCATCACCGCCTGGAGCAAGCCCCCGCTCGCCTGGTACCCCGCACTGTTGGAAACGGCCGCCGGCGAAGTTGTGGCAGAGGACTCCCCCGACGCGCAGCCGAGACGTTGCAGGCTGCTGCCCTGGAGACTGCTGAAAGCCAGGGCGTGGCAGCCAGTGGAGAGGTCGTTCACGGCGATTCGGCGGCGTCTGCATTGCTCGACGCCGCCAAGGCTGCCGACCTCGTTGTCGTGGGGGCGCGTGGTCACGGCGGATTCCCCGGGCTGCACCTGGGATCGGTGGCAACACAGATCATCAATCACGCGCCCTGCCCTGTGCTCGTTGTCCGGCCCAAGGAGTCCTGAGCAGCGGGGCCCGTTGGCTCGCCCCTTGCGGTCCGGATCATCAACAGCCCAGGGTCTGCGGGAGAATATCCCCATGAGCTATGCGGGTGATGCTATTGACGCGGCCCTCCAGCGCGAGTCCTCGTGGAGCCGAGCCGAGGACGCTGAGGCCAGGCACGGCAGCAATCACCGGTACTACGGTGCATCGGTCGGAGCCGTCCGCGGAGCCGTCCGTGACGCCCTCCGCCGCCATCCAGAACTGACCCATGATGACATCACCGCCCTGGGCTCCGAGCTGTGGGACGTGCCGGTCTTTGAACGCCGCCTCGCCGCCGTTGTGCTGCTGCAGTCAAAAGTGGGCGTGCTGACCAATACGGACCTGACCCGGATCGAGGGATTTGTGCGGAGTGCGCGGCTGGGCGCCTTGGTTGATCCGCTGGCCATCGACGTCGTTGGTCCCCTGATCGCCGGGCTCGACGTCGTCGGCAGGGTGCGCGCCGACAGTGTCCTGGACCGTTGGATTCGGGATCCCGACGGCTGGCTGCGCCGCGCGGCCCTGCTGTCCCCGCTGCGCGCACTCCGCACCGGCGCAGGGGACTGGCCCCGGTTCGTGCGTCACGCCCGATCGGCGCTGGCGTGCCCACCCCGAGCGGAGTCGGGGCAGGACGGCGAGAGTGCGGTCACCGACGTCGCGGTGGCCCTGATGCTCGCCGAGATGGAACGGCACCGGCCGGAGCTGGAGTTCTGACCCGGACGTCCCGGCCGGCAAACTACCCTGTGTGGCCCGGTCGGCGCTCCACAACGGCGTAGGCCTTTTCGTCGAAGAACTCCCAATCCGTGATCACCATGTAGCCGAGGGTATCCACGCGGTCATTCAGGACGCGGACATCGAAGCCGCCGTCGCGTGGCTCGGCGTCCCACGTCGAAACGTGGACTTCCCCGTTTTCCAGGACCAGCAGTTCGGTGTTGACACTGAAGTCCGCCAACGGCTGGTTGCTGAGCTGGCAGATTGCCACAGCGGGCCGGGCAGCGTGGGGAGTGGTCATTTTCGGGCCTCTGCTTCGGGGGACGGTGTTGGCAACATCCTATGCCTGTGACCGCGTGCGGGAAGGGCCAGCGGGCCCCCGCAGCCCGGTCCGCCGTTACCGCAACGTGACATGTTGTGATCATTCCGTTATCTTTGTTAGGTGCCTGTTGTCTCCGAGACGGGCTCTCCCCAGCCGATTGCCTAACTCTGCCGCGGCGCGGGGATAACTCGCAGCAACGTCCGGCAGAGACGGGGAAACCACTTTTGGCCCGCTGTTCTCCAGGGGTCTTGGGGTGAAGCCGCACGGCCCGACATGATCGGGTCCGCGTGCGGCCGGGTGCCTCCCATCCGAATCCGACAGCTCACCCCGCAGGCATTGGGAGAGGCTCAACTAATGACTTTCAGCAACACTCACGCGCCCAACCGCGACGATCTTCGCAGTACCCGCCGAACCATCGGCCGTCAGGCCGCAGTCTTCGCCGCCGCTTCCGGAATGGTCTTCAGCGGCGCGATGGCCGCCAATGCAGCGGACGTGCCAGCCCAGCGCGACTCCGCACCCGCGAGTTCCGTCGATGTCAAGGGCGTGGTCGCCGCCCCGGTTATGGCGGACTCCGCTGTACAGATCACCTTCGAACGCCCCGTCGTTGAGACTGCCCCGGCGCCCGTGGTCGAGGCACCCCAGCCCGTCGCGGCTCCGGCGGCCCCCGCAGCACCGGCCCGCGCGGCCGCCCCTGCCGCCGCGAAGGCTACTGTCAACGTCCAGGCTGCACCTGCGCCGGCAGCGGCTCCTGTTGCTGCCCCGGCTGCCGGCGGGGTCAATGCCACCCTCCTGGCCGTGGCGTACGGCCAGGTCGGCATCACGCAGGACTGCACCGCGATGGTTGAGAAGGCCCTGAACGCTGCCGGCATCCCGGTTGGTGACATTGGTCCGATGGGCTTTATGAACTACGGGAAGGTAGTCGGCGACCCCCAGCCCGGAGACATCATTGTCCAGTCCGGCCACGTTGCCATCTACGCCGGCAACGGCCAGGCCGTCAGCGGCGGCATGAACGGTGTCAACGCCACCATGGCCCACCCGCTGTCCTGGCTGACCGCCACGGGGCCCGTAACGTTCGTCCGCGCCGGCTAGCACAACCGCAGGCACTGTACTGAAGGCCGGTCGATCGGTTGCCTTGGGGGCAGCGGATCACCGGCCTTCGGTCTGCCCGGAGGCAGGCTCCGGGGAATACCGCAGCAACACCACCCCGCTGCCGAAGGTACGGCTCTCCAGCAGCCGGAGCGCCGTGATGTCATCGGCCGCCTGAAACAAAGGCTTGCCCCGGCCAAGCAGGACCGGGTGCACATAGATCCGGTACTCATCGATCAGCCCCAGCCGCCTGAAGGCCGCCGCGAGCTCTGCGCCGCCCAGCGCAAGGTCGCCATCCGAGTGTTCCCTGAGCCGCCTCACGTCCCCGGGAACGACCTCGCGCACCACCTGCGTATTCCAGCCGGCCTTCGACAGGGTCCTGGAGTAGACGACCTTGGGCATGTCCCGCCAGATCCCGGCGAACTCGATCTCCGAGGCCGTGCTGGACGGGTCCTGGTCGGCCGTGGGCCAGTACTCGGCCATCATCTCGTACGTCACGCGGCCGTCTAGAAACGCTCCCATGCCGCGGAGCTCTTCGTTAAAATGTTGGTGCAGTTCTTCATCGACCCGATGCCAGCTCAGGTCCTGCTCCGGCCCCTCGATGAATCCGTCCAGGGATACCTGAAACATCAGAATGACTTTGTGCATTGCATCACTCCTTCACTGCCCGGCACCCCGGGAGTTCGAGCGTACGCCGCAGTTCGGCTCCCCGGTAGGGTCAATTCCGGCCGAACCGTTAGAAGCTGGATGAACTGCCGGACCCGGAGAAGCTTCCGCCGCTAGCGCCGTAGCCGGTGGTGCCGCCGCCGCCGCGGGCGCTTCCGACGCTGCTGACACCGGTGTTGAAACCGGAGTTGAAAGTGGGAACGGAGAAGAAGTAGTAGGCCGGGTACACGGTGCCAAGGATGCTGGGCTCGTAGGTACGCCCGTACTTGGCTTTGCTGCCGGCCTGGGCGCTTTCCATTTCCTTGCGCATCAGGTTGGCTTCCTTTTCGTTTTTGGCGTAGCCGGCGATGACGGTATCCGCGTGGTCCTTGAGCAGCTCGGATAGCTGGGTGCGTGCGTCCCGCAGCCGGTCCAGGGCCGTCTCCGGGCTGATGGTTCCGTCCGCGAGTTCCGCCGTCCACCCTTCGATATCGCGGTGGCTTGTGTCCCGGAACGAACGCAGGGCCGCTGCGGTCGCCGAGTTGCCCCCGGCGTTGCGCTTGCTGAGCATCTGTTCAATCGCCGCGAGGTCGGCGCGGAACGGAGCGAGCTGGCGGTCCCAGGCAGGCGCCCACACGGAGCCACGATTGAGCAGCGCATTGGTGTCGGCGATAACGTCGTCGAGGGCATCCAATTCGGCGGCGGCGTCGGCGTAGCTGCGGATCAGTTTCAGGTTCGGCCGGCGGCTGAGGTCCCTCGCGGACAAGGAATGGACCTGGTTGGAGAGACCGGTGGCCGTGCGGTACTTCGCCATAAAGGTCCGGTGCTTTTCCAGCACTGTACTGCCGTAGCGGGACGCTTCCGGGATGGTGCCGGCGTTCAGCTCGGTGACTTGGAGGTCCATGCTGACGCTGGCGTAGCTCGCGTCGCCGCGAGCCTGTTCCTTGCGGCTGCTGAGCCTGGTCCGCCACCGCACGATCAGCCAGGTCGCGGCGCCGGCCACGGCGGCAGCCGCGGCACCCCAGGCCGCCACGAGGAAGGCTGTGGACCGGTACCAGGGCTGGTTGATCAGTTCGGCGCCGCGCTGGATGCCGGCGATGGTGCCGGCTGTCCACTGGGCATCGCGAAAGAGGTCCTTGGTAGCGTTCTGGATGTCCTCGCGCTGATCCAGCGAGACCTTCCGGTCCTCGCCCATGTACGTGCCAACATGCCGGCCCACCGGGTCCAGGGCGAAGATAAAGAGCCCGTTCGCCCATTTTTGCCCATCCTCGCTGATCCATTCCGGATGTTCGGACCGGGCGAAGCGCAGGACTTCCTCGTTGAGGTTATCCGACGCCACACCACTGTAGGTGTAGACGGCCACCTTGGTGGGCTGATAGAAATCAATCTGCCGGACTGCAGGCAGGAGGGTTTTTTGGTCAAGTACCCCCGCCTTGTCCTCCACAACGATGTCGGAAGCGGTAACGGCCTGTGCCGCCGGTCCGGTCCCCGCCAGCCCGATCAACACGAGAGCGAGGACAGCACGTATTTTCCGAACGATTCCCATTTCCCGAGCGTAGTGCCTGCTGTCGATGGCGTCGACGGGGTGGGTGGCCTGGCCGGTCTAGCCGCGCGCGCAGTTGACGCCCTTGGTGAATGGGGTGTGGGACTCTTTACCCTGGCGGAGACGGTCTTCCCGCCCATTCCCAGCGAGGTCATCCTTCCGCTGGCGGGGTTCCTCACGCGGCAGGGGAGCATGAACATGGCTCTCGTGCTGGGCACCAGTACCCTGGGTGCCTACCTTGGCTCCTTGCTGCTGTATTGGCTGGGGGCGCGGCTGGGGCTGGAGCGGTCCATCCGGTGGTTGTCGAGGGTCCCGCTAATGGACCGGGAAGACTGTGAAAAAGCCGCAGACTGGTTCAGCCGTCATGGAAAGTCCGCGGTCTTCTTCGGCAGGCTGCTGCCGGGCGTTCGAAGCCTGATCTCGTTGCCTGCCGGCGCCGGGCGGATGCACCTCGGCACGTTCAGCGCGTTCACGGTTGCGGGGAGCGGAATCTGGAACGCGCTGCTGATCGGGCTGGGGGCACTGCTCGGGGCGCAGTACCGGCTCATTGACGAGTACTCCCGCTTTTTCAACGTTGCCGTCTACGCTGCCTTGGCTGCCGTCGCCGGCTGGCTTATCCTCAAGGGAATCCGACGGCGAAACAGCAGGTCAGGGCGGGGTGGGGCCTAAAGGCACCATGACGGCGGGCCCGGCCTGCGGCATACTGACGGCATGAGTCCAGCGCCGAACGAACCGGAGTCGAAGGTACCGGAACCGCCCGTCCCGGCAAGTGCACCGCCGGCTCCGGAGCAGCGCCGCACGGACCGGACCCTGCTCGCCATCCTTGCTGTGATTGCCATGCTGGTGGTTGTCTCCGTCATTGTGGTGTTCACCCGTGGCCGGCCTGCCCTGGTGGCTGAGAATACCCCCGCCGGCGTGGTCCAGCGGTATTCCGCCGCGGTGATCGACGGGGACGAGGCTGCCGCGGACGCATATCTTACTGATGCCGCCGGGTCCCGCTGCAGCGGGCCCTTCGAGCCGGCGGAAACGGGGAACCTCCGCGTCACCTTGGTCGCAACGACGGAACGGCCGGCTTCCGCCGATGTCAGGGTGCTGATTACCGTCTCCACGGGCGGCGGCCCGTTCGGCAGCGCCGAGGACCAGATCGACGACGCCTTTGACCTGGTCAAGACCGGAGGCAAATGGCTGATTCGAGGGGCTCCCTGGCAACTGACGCTGTGCCGGAACACCGAGGGCACATAATGAGCGCCGAAGCAGAGGCGGGCGCGGCCCAGCGGACTGTCCGGAGCATCATCAGCTACCTGCTCCTGTTCGCACTCGTGGTGATCGCCGCCGTGGGACTGAGCGGACTGCTGGGCAGGCTCCTCGGAGAGGGCGCCGAGACGGCGACGGCGGATGTGGCCGGCCTGGCGCGCTCGCTGGCCTTCACCTTGGTTGGCGGGCCCCTGGCCGTGCTCCTCTGGCGGGTTGTGTGGCGGCAGCTCGGCGATGGAGCCGAGCGGGGATCGGTCAGCTGGGGCCTGTACGTGACCGGCGCCTATCTCATCTCGCTGATCACCGTGGCGAGCAGCCTGCTGGGTGCACTGTCCACGCTGATCGGCGGGCACTCGTTGCAGTGGCGCCAGTCGATGGCCACCGGCCTGGTCTGGGCCGCCGTCTGGGCCTGGCACCGGTGGATGTGGCGGGACCTGCGCAAGCGGCCGCTGCACCTGGCCGGCGTGCCCGCGGTGCTCGGCGCGTACAGCGGCCTGGTGATCGGAACCGGGGGTGCAGTCGGGGCCCTCTCGGCCTTGCTGGCCGCCGCGCTCCGGGAGGCCACCGCAACGGCAGTGGGCAAACCCTGGTGGGTGTCCGTGCTGCAGTCCCTCGTATGGGCCGTGGGTGGCGGCCTGGTCTGGTGGTGGCACTGGAACCACGACGGCGGCCGCCTGGCGGGCACCGGGTTCGCCGGCGTTGCCCTCATCGCAGTCGGCGTTCTGGGCCCCGGACTGCTGACCCTCAGCGGTGCCGGCATCACAGTTTTTGTCCTGCTCCGGCTCCTCTTCGACCGCGTCGAAGCGGCGGAGCTGTTGCTGGAGCCGCTGGCTCCGGCCATCGCCGCCGCAGCCATCGGCTCACTCATCTGGGTATACCACCGCGGCCTGGCCCGCGAAAGTCCGGTCACCATCCGGCAGGGCAGCCAGCTGGTGACCTCCGGCGTCGCACTGCTTGCCGCGGCCTCGGGAACCGGCGTGATCGTCAACGCCACCCTCGCGCTCGCGGCCACGCCGCTTGCTGGTTCCGGGGCGCGGACGCTCCTGTTCGGCGGCGTGAGTTCGCTCCTGGTGGGAGGCCCGGTCTGGTGGTTCGTGTGGAAACCGCTTGACCGGGAATCCGGGGTGACATCCGGCGCCGCCGGGGATTCCGGGAGTTGGCTAAACGCCCGGCGGCTTTACCTGATGGTGGTGTTCGGGATCAGCGCCGTGGTAGCCGTCATCACCTTGCTGGTCATCGGGTTCCGGCTGTTCGAGTACTACTTGGGCGAGGTCACCGGCGGAAGCCTGGTGGACAGGATCCGGGCCCCGCTCGGCTTGCTCGCGGCCACCTGCCTTGCTGCCGGCTACCACTTCGCGGTGTGGCGCCGCGAGCGTGCCGTGCCCACGGCTGGGGGCCCCGCCCGCACCCACGCCATCGGGCAGGTCGTGCTGGTCACAGGCGGTGACCCGGCCCCGCTGCGCCGGCTGATTGAAGACATCACCGGGGCCGGCGTTACCGTTTGGCGGCGGGCCGGCGCCGGGGCAGCCGTTGCCGCTCCGGCGTCCGCTGCCGACGCGGCCCGGCTGGCCGGTGAACTCCAGGGCGTGAGCGGACGGCGTGTACTCGTGACGGTCAGGCCGGACGGCACGATCGACGTGATCCCGTTGCAGGACTGAGGCCCTGCCCTACTCCAGGCCGAAGGCTGCCTTGTAGCTTCGCACCGCGTTGGAGACGGTGGGGTAGAAGTGTTCCGGGCCAAACCGGCTGCTGGCCCCAAACCGGATCAGGCGGTCCTTGATGGGACCCTTCATCTCGGCGAAGACCAGGCTGATCCCGCCCCTCGCGAGCTCGTCGTCGAGCGCCACAAGGTCATCCAGTGCTGTGGTGTCCAGGCCTGTGATGGCCTCCGACGCGACAATCACCCAGTGCACGGGGTGGGTCGTGCCGGCGACAAGCATCCTGATGTGATCGGTGAAGACGGCCCCATTGGCGAAGAACAGCGGGGCATCGAAGCGGACGATGACCAGGCCGGGGACCCGGTGGCCCTCGGGGTGCCGGCTCAGGTCGTGGTAGCCGGGAACGTCCGGCACGCTGCCCAGTTCGGTTCGGTAGGGGTCCAGTGCGCGCAGGACAAAGGCGATCAGGGACAGGCCGATGGCGACCACAATCCCTTCCAGCACCCCCACAAAGGCGACGCCCAGGAACGTGGCAACCAGCAGTGCGGCCTCGGTCCGGCTCATTTTGAGCAATCGCAGCAGCGTTCGGACGTCAAAGATCGACGCCGCGGCGACCACAACCACACCTGCCAGCACGGGTGCGGGCAGGTACGATGTGACGCCGGGCGCCAGGACCATAAACAGCGCCACGAGAACGGCGGCAAAGACTCCGCCCAACGGACTCTTGGCACCGGCTTCGAGTGCGATTGGCGTACGCGAGGTGCTGCCGCTGATTGGGAATCCGCCGAAGAGGCCGCTGGCCACATTCGCCACGCCGAGGGCACCCATTTCCTGGTTCCCGCTGACGTGCGCTCCGCTCCGGGCGGCCAGGCTTTTGGAGAGCACCGAGGTATCGGCAAAGGCAATCAGCGCGATGCCTGCCGCCGGGCCGACCAAGGCCAGCACGTCAGCGAAGCTGACTCCGCCGAGGGCCGGGAGCGGCAAGCCGCGGGGCAGGGCTCCGACGGTGGGGAGCGCTGGCGCCAGGTTCAGTGCCGCGGTCAGCGAGGTGGCCGCCACGACGGCGATCAGCACGCCGGGGAGCTTCCAGGGCAGAACACGGCACACCACGATGACGGCAATGGTGCCCGCGCCGAACAAAAACGCCAGCGGTTGAACGGCGCCCCGTGCCACTTCCGTGACGGTGCCCGTTGCGATGCCAACAAGCGAGCCGCCGGGGGACGGGAAGCCGAGCAGTGTAGGCAACTGGCTGAGCATAATCGCCACGGCGATTCCGTTAAGGTAGCCAACACGGATGGGTTTGGACAGCAGGTTGGTGACAAAACCGAGCCTGAGGATCCTGCCCGCCAGGAGCAGCCCGCCGATCATCAGCGCCAGGAGACCGGCCAGGGCGACGGCGTGGTCCGGATCCTCGCCGGCGAGCGGCAGGAGGGCGGCGGCGATCATCGGGGCCAGGCTGGAGTCCGGTCCGATAATCAAGACCCTGGACGGTCCGAAGACGGCGTAGACGAGCAGCGGGATGATCGAGGCGTAGAGGCCTGTGACTGCCGGCAGCCCGGCGGCCTGGGCGTACGCCATTCCGGTGGGGATGAGGAAAGCACTGAGGGCCGCGCCGGCCATCAGATCCGATTTCAGCCAGATTCGCTTATAGTTGCGCACCGTCAGGAGCCCGGGCGGGGCTTTGGGCACCCAAGCTCCTCGCACGGTGCAACTGCCTACGCGGCTGGGGACGAGGAGGTGCCCGTGGCGTCCTGGCCGTACTCCGCCGAGATAAGGATGGGGAGGTGGTCTGAGGCGCCCCGGGGGAGGGTTTCCACGCTTTCGATATTGAGGCCCTGCGAGGTGGCGAAATCAAAGTGTCCCTTGAACACCTTGTAGCGCGTGTAGGTGCGCCGGTCGCTGAGGGTCAGGTCGTAGCCGGCATCCTTCATTTCTTCCGTGAGGTACTTCGTGAAAAACGGGTAGTTGAAGTCGCCCACCATCAGCGACATGAGGCCACCGCCCATGCTCAGCAATTCCGCATGCGCCGCGTGGATCTGGTTCCGCCGCAGTGAGTTCGACGCGGTCAAAGGAGCCGCGTGGAAGGAAGCGATGACGAGGTTGTGATCCGTTTCGTTGTCCACCACCCGGGTTCCGATGAGCCGTTCGTGGGCGGGTGACAGGACCCGGTCATGCAGGGACTTCTTCAGCGCGAACGTCTTCGTCTCATAGGCGCGGAACCGGTCCCTGCGGTAGTAGATCGCCAGGCCCAACCGGTTGCCTTTAGTGGAGTCGGCAAGGTGCAGATCACCGATGGTGTCCGGGAGATCGTCAGTGTCGCATTCCTGCAGGCACAAGGCATCTATGCCAAAATTGTGCGCCAGATCAACCAGCTCGCCGCTGGCATGGTGCTTACGCAGGTTGTAGCTGATGACTCGAATCAGGGGGCACCTCTTCAGCGGATAGTCGCGGGAATTCACTTCCGAGTCTACCCAGTCGAGTGAATCGGCGGGGACTTTGCGTCGCGGCTCCCGGCCGTTCCAGTGGAATCTTTGGGCGGCCCCCGTCGTTGAACCAACGGCGGGCAGCGGAGCGCGCCCGCCTGAAAAGGCGCCAGTCCACCAACGGAAGAGAACATCATGGCAAAGGCAATCTGGAACGGCACGGTCATCGCGGAGAGCGAAAATACTGTCATGGTGGAGGGAAACCACTACTTCCCGTTGTCCTCGGTGAACTCTGACTACCTTCAGGAGAGCAACTACAGCACCGTCTGCCCCTGGAAAGGCAAGGCCAGCTATTACAGCCTTGTGGTCGGCGGCCAGCGGAACGATGATTCCGCCTGGTATTACGCCGAGCCAAAGGCGGACGCCCGGCAGATCAAGGACCATGTTGCCTTCTGGCGCGGTGTCCGGGTAGAAGACTGAAACCTGCCCGGTTGAGGGTCGGCCTGCCGGCGCAGCGGAGGCGATAGTGTGTTCTGGGAATACCAGCCACGCGAAAGGGCAGACGTTGACTTTTGAACTACCGGTGCTTGCCGAGGGCAATTTCTACTACGAATCGCTGGGCGGCGGGCGTTTTCGCTCCACCATCCACGCCCAGGGAGCCTGGAATGTGCACGAACAGCACATGGCACCCGCTTCGGGCATTATGGCCGACTGCCTGGCACGGCATAACCCGCGCAACGATATGCGGATGGCACGGTTGAGCTATGAGATCCTCGGGCTGATTCCGGGCGGCGAATTCGAGGTTGTCACCACGACCCTGCGGCCGGGCCGGACCATCGAACTGCTGCAGGCCGAACTGGTGGCCGGCGGCCGCACCGCGATCCGGGCCACGGCGTGGCGGATGATCACTTCCGACACTTCAGCCGTCGCGGCCATTGAGGATCCGAAGATCCCTGCACCGGAGGACTGCGAACCGTACGACGCGGCCACCGTCTGGCCGGGCGGGTACATTGCCTCGCTGCAGATGCGGATCGCGGACGGACACCGGGCCGGTTCGGGCACCGTCTGGCTGCACACGGACCACCCGCTGACGGACACGGCGGACAGCAGTGACCTCGCCCGGCTGATCGGGCTGGTGGATACCGCCAACGGCATTGCCGCCCGCGTTCCGCCGGGCACCGGCAGCTACGCCTTTCCCAACCTGGACCTCCAGATCCACATGTACCGGCGCCCCGAAGGGGAGTGGCTGGGACTGGACAACGAAGTCTCGTTCGGCACGGACGGAATTGGCCTGACGTCCACCGTGCTGCACGACCTCAACGGCCCGTTCGGCCGGGCCGAGCAGATCCTGACGCTCCGGAAGTCCTAGCGCGCGGCCGGCCCGTCGGCCGCCATCCGCGCTGGCGCCGGTGGAGCGCCGCCTAGTGGAACACTAGCCAGCCGACGACGGTGGCCAGGCCGGTCAGCACGGCGCCCCAGGCAATGTCCGCCACCACGATGACCAGCGGCCAGTTCTTCAGGGTCGCGGCGTTCGTGAGGTCATAGGTGGCGTAGGCGAAGGTTCCCAGCGCGGCGCCGTAGCCGAGCGCGGTGAGCCAGCTGCCGTCGTCGAGCGCGGGCTGGAGCGCGAAGAAGACGATTCCCGCGATGTACAGCACGTAGAACACAACGGCGTACCCTAGATTGGGTTTGTCCGCCATAAGGTGCCCAAGATGGCTTCGATAGAACTTGCTCATCGACTTGAGCCAGATGGAATCGATGACGGCGAATGCGGCGGCCACGACGAGGAATTGCAAGATGAGCATAAGGGAGCATAACAAGATGCCGGAGGCCGCTGGCGCAGCACGGACGCTGACGATTTTCCGGCAGGAAGAATCGCTGGGGGCAGCCGCGGACTTGGACCTCGCCCTGGAGCTGCTCCGGAAGGTCAAAACCGGCGAAGCGGGGGCCATGCTCCGGCTCTACCGCCCGGCGCCCACGGTGGCCTTCGGGCAGCGGGACACCCACCTGCCGGGCTTCGATGCCGCGGCGCTGGCCTGCCGCGAGCTGGGGTTCGAGCCGCTGATCCGCAAAGCAGGCGGACGCGCCGCCGCCTATCACGAGGGCACGCTGGTGATCGATCACCTGGAACCGGCCACAGACGCGATCGCCGGGGCCAAAGGGCGTTTCTCCTTCTTTGGCGAACTGCTTGCGAGCGCCCTGCGGACCGCCGGCGTGGACGCGGCGGTGGGGGAGATTCCCGGTGAATACTGCCCGGGCGAGTTCAGTGTCCACGGGCAGGATCCGCGGTTGCCCGGGCACCAGCTCAAACTCGTTGGTACCGCGCAGCGCGTGGTGGCCGGTGGCTGGCTGTTCAGCTCGGTCATCGTCGTGCAGAACTCGGCGCCGATCCGCGCCGTGCTGGAGGCAAGCTACGCGGCCCTGGGCCTGGACTGGGACCCTGCCACCGCGGGCGCCGTCAACGACCTTGTCCCGCACCTGGACGTGGATGCCGTCGAGGCGGCAGTGCTCGACACCTACGCCCGCTACGCAGCCCTGGACTACGGCGACTTCGGCAGCCTGTTCAGCTGACGCGGGCCGGGAGTGAACTTGGCGGCACCCGCCAGGGGCTGGTCTCCTTGCTGATGAAAGCGGCCAAAATCCGGGACTGGCCCCGAAGGGCGGATCAGCGGTGTGCCGTCCGGCGGTCTGCGACGCGCCGTGCGAGGAAGTCCTCCACTACCGCTGCGAACTCGTCCGCTCTTTCGATTTGGGGCATGTGGCCCGTCTTTGAGAAGACGTGGGACTCGGCGCGTGGCAAGGCCGCGGTCGCCGCCTTGAGGTGGCTGAACGGGAGGACGTGGTCGTGGTCGCCCCAGGCCACGAGCATCGGAATGTCCGACTGCGCCAGGACGTCCATGAGGTCCGCCCGCCATTCTGCCCTGACGCCGGAGACGGTGCCGAGATCGCGGGCGACCTCGAGCAGCGTCTTGCGGTGCGTCGCCCGTCGCGACAGGGCGAAAGCCTGGCCGACCCGGGCATCGGTCACCAGGGCCTTGTTGTAGAAGATCGACTCGACCGTTCGGCGGGAAGCGGCCTCAGCAGGACGCGTGAGCAGAGCCGCGAGGGGCCCGACCGTGAGCAGGCGCAGGACCAGCGCAACCTCCTGGCCGAACCCGGCGCTGTTGGCAAGTACCAGGGCTGAGACGCGGTCCGGATGGTCCGCCGCCAGTTTCATGGCAACGGCGCCGCCAAGCGAGTTGCCGATCACGGGCAGCGGCTCGTGCACCCCGACGGCGTCGAGGAAGGCAGGCAGAGAGCCGGCAAGCTTGGCCAAAGTCGCAGGTCCGGAGAGACGGTCGGAGTAGGCGAAGCCGGGCAGGTCCACGCTGATGAGGGTGTGCCGCGCCGCGAGCCGTTCGTGCTGCTCGTTCCAGTCCTCCAGGCTCTGGCCGATGCCGTGCAGGAGCAGCACGGGATCCCCGCTGCCGGTCTTCCGGTAGCGAAACCGCGCACCGCCGACGTCGACGTGCCCGGTGCCGGGGAGGTCGAGCGGATCCGGGAGCGCCGCCGTCGGCTGTCCGGACCCGCGCACCGGCTGCCCGCGCCGGCCGAAACTAACGTGGTCCGTGACCCGGCCGGCCCTAAGCAGGACGAAGTCGCGGAAATAGTTCTGGTGCAGCCGCCAGGGCGAGCCGGCGCCCTGGCGGGGGAGCTTGTCGGCGCTGCGAAGGATGTACCCGGCCTTCAGGTCGATCAGGGAGCCCAGCGCCGACGTCGCGACGCCGGCGGGTGCTTTGGGAGCCACCCACTGCAGGTTCCGGCGGTCGAGGTGCTTGAGCAGCCTGCAGATGTAGCCTGCGACGAGGTCCGCTTTCAGGGTCCATGACGCGTTGGTGTAGCCGATAGTGAGCGCAAAGTTCGGGACGCCGTCGAGCATCATGCCTTTGTAGGTCAAGGTTTTGCCGACGTCCACGGGCTCGCCGTCGACGGTGAGCGTTATGCCGCCAATCACAAGCAGGTTCAGTCCCGTTGCCGTGACAATCACGTCCGCCGGGATTGACCTGCCCGAGGCCAGATCAATTCCGTCCGGGGTGATCCGGGAGATCTCATCGGTCACGATGTCGGCGTTACCGGCGCTGATCGCCCGGTAAAGGTCCCCATTGGGGATGGCGCAGACCCGCTGGTCCCAGGGCTGGTAGGACGGGGCCAGGTGTGTGTCGACGGCGAATCCGGCCGGCAGTTTGGCGACTGCCGACTTGCGCAGGATCGCCTTCATCGTCTCCGGCCGCCGCCGGCTGAGCTGGTAGGTGAACATCGAAAAGAGGATGTTCTTGGCCCGGACGACGTCGTAAGCCAGTTGGGCGGGCAGCTTTCCGCGGAGGCGGTCGGCCAGATGGTCCCGGGACGGCACGGGGGCGATATAGCTGGGGGAGCGCTGCAGCATGGTGACCTTCGCGGCCGAACCCGCCATCGACGGCACAAGCGTGACCGCGGTGGCACCGCTGCCGATGATCACAACCCGTTTGCCTTCGTAGTCGAGGTCAGCGGGCCAGTGCTGCGGGTGGACTATCGATCCGGCGAAGGTGTCGGCACCCTCGATGGCCGGGGTGAATCCCTCGTCGTAGCGGTAGTAACCCGAGCAAACGGACAGGAACGAGCAGGTCAACGTGACCGGCTCGCCCGCTGGGGCGGCCGGATCGTCCTGCCGGTATTCGCCCTCGGGCGTGCGGATTGCCGTCACCGTCCACAGCGCGGTTTCGCTGGACCACCCGGCCGAGACGGCACGGTAATTCAGCCGAATCCGCGATTCGAGACCCTCGTCCGCAACAGTCGCTTCGATGTACTCGCGAATCGAGTCCCCGTCGGCGATCGCTTTGGCGCCTTCCCACGGCCGGAAGGAGTAGCCGAGCGTGTACATGTCGCTGTCTGAGCGGATGCCGGGGTAGCGGAAGAGATCCCAGGTGCCGCCCACGGCGCTGCGTGACTCCAGGATCGCGAACGTCTTCCCGGGTGCCTCGCGTTTCAACCGGCTGGCGAAACCTATGCCGCTCAGCCCGGCTCCAACAATCAAAACATCCACGTGTTCGCTCATGTCGCCAAGTTATCGACTTAGCGTTGACAGAGTCAACACCGCGTCGAAAAATTGGATTAGGATGGGCGGCATGGTTCAACGAGGACGACGTACCGCGAGGGTTTCGGGGGATGAGCGCCAGGACGCAATCCTTGCTGCCGCCGAGGCGCTCCTTGCTGAGCGGGCCTTCGACGACATTTCGATCGAGGAGCTTGCCCGCGGCGCCGGCATCTCGCGCCCCACCTTTTACTTCTACTTCTCATCCAAAGACGAAGTGCTGCTTGCCCTTCTGGACCGAGTCATCACCGAGGTGGAACACCGGGTCGGTGACTTGCCGCGGGATTTCGAGAGCGACTCGGCGGCAGCCTGGAGTCGTTCCATTGGCATGTTCGTCGAGGTGTTCGTGGCCCACCGCGGCGTTTCCACCGCGGCGATCGCAGCGCGCGCCCGCAACGGGGAGGTACGTGCGCTCTGGTCCAAGTCGATGCACTCCTGGGTCGACTTCTCCACCGACGTGATCAGGTCCGAGCAGGCAAGAGGCGCTGCGCCAGAAGGGGTCGACGCACACGACCTGGCAGTAAGCCTGAACCTGATGAATGAACGGGTGATCACCGCGGTCCTGAACCAGGAGAGTCCGTCCGTCGCTGAGTCCAGCGCCCTGCACGTGTTATCGACCATCTGGATCCGCAGCATCTACGGATCCGACACCCCCGGCCGCCCGTAGGGCCGGCTTCGAAAGGAAGAACCCAGATGCCCGAAATCAAGACGCTGACCGTGCTCGGTACCGGAGTGCTTGGATCGCAAATCGCGTATCAGGCTGCGTTCCACGGCTTCGATGTCACCGCCTATGACATTAACGACGAGGCCCTCGAAAAAGGCCGTGCCCGCTTTTTGCATCTCGCCGACGTCTACCGGGCAGCGAAGGTCGCAGGCGCTGCGGCGGGCAAGGCCGCGGCGGCCCTCGATAACCTCCGCCTCACCGCCGACCTCGGGGAGGCCGTCGCCGGCGCAGACCTGGTGATCGAGGCTGTTCCCGAACTGCTTGAGCTCAAGCGGAGCCTTTACCGCAAGCTCGCGGATCTTGCTCCTGCCAAGACGATCTTCGCCACCAACTCCTCAACGCTGCTGCCCAGCGACCTCAAGGATTCCACCGGCCGCCCCGACCGCTTCCTTGCCATCCACTATGCCAACAACATCTGGACGCAGAACATCGCCGAGGTGATGGGCACCGCCGACACGGACCCGGCGGTGTTCGACGCCGTCGTTGGGTTCGCCCGAAACAGCGGACTGGAGCCGATCGAGATCAAAAAAGGAAAAAGCGGGGTACGTCCTGAACTCGCTGCTGGTCCCGCTCCTGAATGCGGCCGCCGGCTTGCTGCTCCAGGGCGTCGCCAGCCCCGAAACGATCGACAAAACCTGGCGCATTGCCACCGGAGCACCGAGCGGCCCGTTCCAGATCTACGACGTTGTGGGCCTGGGAACCGCGTACAACATCGCCTCGTCCTCAGCCGACGCCGGGTCGCAGGCGTTCGCCCGGCACCTGAAGGAGAGCTACATCGACAAGGGCAAGCTTGGCGTCGCGACGGGCGAAGGCTTCTACAAATACTGAGTCCGCCGGCGGCCCAAGCGCTTAGTCCTGGTCGACGTCCTGGACCGTTCGGGACAGCAAGCAGAACTCGTTGCCCTCGGGATCAGCCAGTACCGCCCAACTGGCATTCGGGCCCTGGCCCACATCTGTGCGCTGCGCGCCGAGGGCGAGCAGGCGCTCCAGTTCCTCGGCAGTGGAGATGCCGTCGGCCCGCAGGTCGAAGTGCAGCCGGTTCTTGATGGTCTTGCCCTCGGGCACCGCGATTACATCGATGGAGGGCCGGGTTTTATCCTGCGGCGCAATGCTGATGACGTCGCTGTCCGCTTCAACAACGTGCCAGCCCAGGACGGCGCACCAGAAATCGGCGACCACTTTTGGCTTGATCGCGTCGATGGCAACAGCAGCTAGTTGACTGGGCATGGCCCCACGATAGTCCAAGAGAGGTCCAGGGGCACCGCACCATCGGGACCTACTCCGTGCTGCGTTCGCGAAGTACAAGCACCGGGCAATGCGCATGGTGAACCGCAGCGGCCGACACGGACCCGAGCATCATGCCGGTGAATCCTCCGTGTCCGCGTGAACCGACGACTACCAGGTCGGCGGCCCGGGAGGCTTCCACGAGCGCTGAGCCGGGATTAGCCTGCACTGCGCGTCCGGTGATGTTCACTCCCTGGTCCGTGACGCGGGCCAGCTCTGCCTTGAGGATGGCCTCGGCATCTGACTGGAAGACGTCGTAGTCCCAGACCTGGCCCAGGGCATCGCCAACATAGGGGAAGTTCCACGCCGCAAGCGCCAGCACCTGGCCGTTGCGGAGCTTGGCTTCTTCGATTGCCCAGTCCATGGCGGCCTTGGACTGCGGCGAACCGTCCACCCCCACCACAATCCTGAAACTCCCGCTATCGTCCATGAGTCCTCCACTTCGCTTAGCAATGGGTCCTGGCTTTGTAGTGAGGCCATCTTGGCACTCCGGGAGATTCTCCGGGAGTGCCATTAGCCCCGCGCCGCGGCCCCGGTGGGCAGCCAGCTTGACCATCCGTGTCCGCCCAACCGCTCCCGGGCCCGTGGCATCAATTCTTGCGGCGCGGAAGGACCAGCAGTGCGTCGCCCACCGGCCGCTGCCCGGCTGCGTCGGAGGGGGAGTTGACGACCTGGCCGGCTACGACCATGGTGGTGGAGCCACCGCCGTCGAGGTTGATGGCGTCCACCATTCCCAGGGACCGGGCGACGTCGGCGGCTTCTTTGATGCTCAGCCCGAGCGATGTGGTTTGGCGTCCGTCGGCCGTGACCAGGAGGGTGCGCCCTTGGGCGTCGACGCCCGCGATGGTCCTCGGGTTGCGCTTGTGGACCCAGCCGTAATAGAAACTGTTGTTGTCGTCGGCGTGAACCATACCGTCCCTTCGGGCGGTGATGTTCTCGACGCCGCCGGAGACGAGCATCGGCCCGCCGTTGACGACGGAGGTGGCCCCGCCGGTCTTCTCCGCCTTGCCGGCTTCATTGCTCAGGTCCGATTCGACATCGAGGCGTTTGCCGAGGATGGCCACCTCCTTGAGCTTGGCCACGTCCGCTCCGGTGGCTTGCACTGTGCTCCCGGCGGCCGGGACGGCTGCACCCCGGGCGTTGTTGACCGCTGTTACGGTGCCGTGTTGATCCAGGATTACTTCGAGTCCCGGACCGGACGGTGTGGAGGGACCAAACTCCCCGCTAAAGGCGACGGTCTCGTCGGGGTCCGTGCAAGTGGCGTCGTGCAGGGGCAGGTTGGTGGGAAGATCGCCGGTACCTCCGCAGTTGCGGATCAGCCCAGGTACCCGGTTCAGGCCGTCAAGGGCCAACGGCGTGCCGTGGCCGGGGGACGAGATGCGACCGCTCCAAGTCAGCCGTTTGATTGATGATTCGTTCTTTTTGCCGTCGATGACCAGAGACGGCCGGTCCGCGACGGGTTCGCTGAGCAGTTTGCCGCCGACCACTGCGGTTCCGGCCGGGTCGCCCGGTGCACCGGCCCTCGGGTCCAGGACGAAGTAACCGCCGTTCACCCCTGCCAGGGCAGTTTCGGCTGTCGCGAGCTGGCTTGTGGTTTCCCGGTCCTGCAGGTCCGGGCCGAACCCGGAGGTGAGCTCACCCCGGAAAATCTTCGGATCAAGAGTGAGGACTTCCAGCTTCCAGGGGCCCCGGGTTGTCCCTGCGGTCCCGGCATCACCGTCCCAGCCGGTGTACAAGGCGGAGGCGGCGTAGCCTGCTGCCTTGAGCTGGCTGATCGTTGCCGTGCCGGCGTCCTTCGATTCAAACGCGCCGGCGCGCACACGGTATCCCAGGTCTCCACCGGCGTCGGCGAGCTGGGGTGACTGGACGTGCTCAACCCGCGCCTGGACTCCGGCGTCCCGGAGTTTGAGGGCCACTGCCTGGGCTGTCGCTGCGTCCGACAATGCGGAAGCCGGAGCGTCGGGATCGGCAGATGTGGACGGGATGGCGACTTCGGCGGTCCAGAACAGCGCGGCGTCCGGAGCGCCGCGGGTGATGGAAGTCCGTGTCAGGCCAGGGGCCAAGGTGGTGACGGTTCGCGTCTCGGGAAGATCCGGGGCGCCGAGTTCGAGTTTGCCGCCGTCCTGGCGTCCGTCTACCTGGGACGCAGGCACCGCGGTGTCTGCGAAGGACACGCCTGTTGGAGCAGTGAAGGCTGCAGGAAGTCCAAGGGCCACGGCGGCAATTGCGGCCGCACCTATTCGCAAAGTGGGAGGTGTCATGGCTCGAAACTACCTTCCCCGCCACCGGCTCCGGCCACCCCCGGGCCCCAGTTCGGAAGGCCTTTGCCGACTGTTCACGCGGTGTTTCGCGGCGCGGACGGCAGCTGGACAACCGCCTCAGTGCGGCCGTAGCGGCGCAGTCAGTCCCGGCCGGCCCCGCCAAGGACTGTGACGTCCAGGGGCATGCGGTTGGCGCGGCGCAGGCGCCCGGCCAGCACGTTGCGCACCCCCGGGTCACCATTGTTGTCCTGCTCAGATAGCGGTACTCGGCGGCATCCGAGGTGACGAGTTCCACGATGGGGCGCGCGGCGTCGTCGGCGGTCTGCCCCCAGAGTCCGACGACGATCTGCAGCCCGCCCAGTCGGTGCCCGTACCCGGGCTGGGAGGTGATGTGCCCCAGCATGTCCGTCATCACCAGTCCGGGGTTCATGCCATGTACCCGGACGCCGCTGCCTTTGGTCTCCCGGCGCAGCGTCTCGGTGAACTGGCGGACCCAGCGCTTGCTCGAGGTATAGGCGTTCTGCAGCGCCACCGGACCCTGGTCGCCTTGGCCGTAGATGTTAACGAGGTCGCCGTGGCGCTGGGCGAGGAACACTGGCAACGCGACCCTGGAGCCGTGGAACGTGCCGAGGATATTCGTGCGCACCACCCGCGTGAAGTCGTCGACCGGGGTAGACGCCGTCGGCCCAAAGACGCCGGCGGTACCTGCGTTGTTTACCCAGATGTCGAGCATCCCGCGGCCGAGGGCCTCCTCGCGCAGGGCCTCGACGTCGGCCAGTTCTCCGGTGTCGCAGGGACGTCCGGACGCCGCTATCCCTTCCGTGCGCAGCCGCTCGACGGCGGCCGCGACGTCGACCTCCGACCTGGACGCCAGCACCACAGTGGCGCCCCTGTGCCCCAGGACCCTGGCCATGGCAAACCCCAAACCACGTGTCGAGCCAGTCACGACCGCCACGCGCCCGCGGAGGAGATCTTGTTGTGAACTCATGGTTCCCTCTTACGCGAACCTGCCTCGGAGGGCAAGAGCCACCGGCGGGGAGACGGTCCCGGATGCCGACCCGTAGTTCGCCCCCGCAGGATAGCTCACCGCGGTTTGGCCTCCGGCCCGCGTGAACGTTCGACCAAGCAGGCCGGGCACCAGCGGTGCCCGGCCTGCTTGTTGCCGGTGGTGGTCCCTGGCCCCTAGTGGCCCCGGGCGATCCAGTCCTGCAGCTGCGGCGCTTCGGCACCGACAGTGGTCGGGTCACCGTGCCCGGTCCGGACCACGGTGTCCGCCGGCAGCGTCAGCAGCCGGCCCTTGATGGACTCGATGATGGTGGGGAAATCGCTGTAGGACCGGCCGGTGGCCCCGGACCGCCCTGGAACAGGGTGTCGCCGCTGAAAACGGTTCCCTCCTCCGCCAGCAGGAAGCACATGGAACCCGGCGAATGTCCGGGCGTGTGCAGCGCCACGAGCCGGGCGCCGGCGACCTCGAAGCTGTCGCCATCCTCGATCGCATGGTCCGGTTCGGTTCCCGGGAAGACCCGCTCCCACAGCATCCAGTCGTCCCGGTTCAGATATACCGGCGCGCCGGCGCGGCCGCGGAAATCGCCGACGGCGGCGATGTGGTCGTCGTGTCCGTGGGTCAGCAGGATCGCCTTCACTCTCCGGCCCGCAACGGCTGCGGCCACGGCACCGGCGTTATGCGCCGGGTCGATCACAACGCACTCCGACTCGTCGCCCACGATCCAGACGTTGTTGTCAACGTCCCAGGTGCCGCCGTCGAGCGAGAAGGTACCCGAGGTGACCAGACGGTCGATCCGGAGGCCCTGCGCGGAACCTCCGCTCACAGTTCAACCACCGAACGGAGCACGGAACCGCCGTGCATCTTCTCGAAGGCCTCCTCGATCTGGTCGATCGTGATCCGTTCCGTCACAAAGGCATCCAGGTCCAGCTTGCCCTGCTGGTAGAGGTCGATCAGCATGGGGAAGTCGCGCGAAGGCAGGCAGTCGCCGTACCAGGAGGACTTAAGCGAGCCGCCCCGGCCGAACAGATCCAGCAGCGGCAATTCCAGGGTCATCTCGGGATTGGGCACGCCCACCAGGACGACGGTGCCGGCCAGGTCCCGGGCGTAGAACGCCTGTTTGTAGGTCTCCGGACGTCCGACGGCGTCAATCACCACGTCGGCGCCGAAGCCGCCGGTCAGTGCACGGATTGCCTCCACCGGGTCCACGGCGGAGGAGTCCACGGTGTGGGTGGCGCCGAGGTCCTTGGCGCGTTCGAGCTTTTTGGGATCAATATCAACGGCGATCACCGTGGTGGCACCGGCGAGCGCGGCACCGGCAACGGCTGCCACGCCGACACCACCGCAACCGATGACGGCGACGGTATCGCCGCGCTTGACGTTTCCGGTGTTGATGGCCGCGCCGATGCCTGCCATCACTCCGCAGCCGAGCAAGCCGATCGCGGCCGGGTCAGCCTCGGGGTCGACCTTGGTGCACTGCCCGGCGGCGACGAGTGTCTTCTCGGCGAACGCGCCGATGCCCAGCGCCGCGGTGAGCTCGGTGCCGTCCTCGAGCGTCATCTTCTGGGTGGCGTTGTGGGTATTGAAGCAGTACTGCGGCTGGCCGCGCCGGCACGCCCGGCATTCGCCGCAGACGGCGCGCCAGTTCAGCACCACACGGTCGCCGGGGGCAACCTCGGTGACGTCGGGTCCGACGGCGCTGACAACGCCGGTGGCCTCGTGGCCGAGCAGGAACGGGAAGTCATCGTTGATGGCGCCCTGCTTGTAGTGCAGGTCGGTGTGGCAGACACCGCAGGTGAGGATGTCCACGAGGGCCTCCCCGGGTCCGGGATCCGGGACCAGGATGGTTTCCAGGGTGACGGGCGCGCCCTTGGAGCGGGCTATGACGCCTTTGACTTTATGGACCATGGGAATAGCTCCTCTGCTTGTATCGCGGTTTTTGCCGCACAACGTTCTTTCGCATAACGAGCGACGGCACGGCCTCCGGGGAGACCCTGCCGTCGCTCGTTACCGGTTCAAGGGTGGGCTCTAAGCCGCAAGGCGGCTTTTGACCTCAGCCGCGGAGGGGTTGGTGGCTGCAGTGCCGTCCGGGAACAGCACAGTGGGGACCGTCCGGTTACCTCCGTTGAGCTTTTCCACGAGATCGGCGGTGCCTTCAACTTCTTCGATGTTGATCTCGGTGTAGCCGATGCCCTGGGCATCCAGCTGCTTCTTCAAGCGGTTGCAGTAGCCGCACCACGTGGTCGAAAACATGGTGATGGTGCCGGATTCGGGGGTAAAGTCCACGAAGTTCTCCTCAAAGCTGGGTGCCGGCGCTGGATGGCAGCGCCCATGCCGGCAGTCGTATGTCACTGCCAATAACCGTAACCCGCGGCGCGCTATTCCCGGGTAATGCCCGCGCCGTGTGCGCTCAGCGCCTGGGACGTGAGGCCCGCCACCCCTCGGCCCGTTGTGGAATAGGGTCCCGGCGGCTGCCGTTGACGCTGGCATGAAGGCAATTACTTATAGCGAATATGGCAATCCGGACGTCCTTGAGTTGGCAGAGCTGCCGCTGCCGAAGGTAGGGCCGGGCATGGTCCTGGTAAAGGTCAAGGCGGCGTCGGTGAACCCGGTCGACTGGAAAATAATGGCCGGCTACTTGGACGCGGCGATGGACGTGCAGTTCCCGGCGGTCCCCGGCTGGGATGTGGCCGGCGTTGTCGAGTCGGTGGGGATCGACGCGCCGCATTTCCGGCCCGGCGATGAAGTCATTTCCTATGGCCGCAAGGACTACGTCCACGGCGGTAGCTTTGCTGAGTACATCGCCCTGCCGGAGCGGCTACTTGCGCGCAAGCCGGCATCCCTGGGGTGGAATGCCTCCGCAGGTCTTCCGCTGGCCGGTTTGACGTCTTATCAGGTACTGACCCGGCTGAGTCTCACGGCGGACGAGACGGTGCTGATCCACGGCGGCGCCGGCGGCGTGGGGTCCCTCGGAATCCAGATCGCAGTGGCGCTCGGCGCCCGTGTAATCGCCACCGCCTCCGAGAAGAACCACGACTTCCTGCGTTCGCTCGGAGCCGAGCCCGTCAGCTATGGCGAAGGACTCGCGGAGCGGGTTCGTGCCCTGCGTCCGGACGGCGTCGACGTTGTCGCAGACTTCGTCGGCGGGAATCTCGAAGCCACCCTCGCTGTCCTGGCCGACGGGGGCCGGCACGCCTCGATTGCCGACAGTGAAGTGGAGCAGCACGGCGGGACCTGGATGTGGGTCAACCCCGTAGGCGCCGAGCTGCAGGAACTTGCCGACCTGGTGGACGAGCACAAAATCCGGGTCGAAATTGCCCGGACTTTCCCGTTGCCGCAGGCGGCAGACGCCTTCCGGCTCAATATGGAAGGGCACACCCGCGGCAAGATAGTCCTCACCGTCGACGACGCGCCCTGATGCGAAGCGGCGGCCGGACGCCGGCCGCCGCGGGCCCGTGTTCGAAGACCGCCGGATGACACCGTTTGGGCGCAGTGGCATGCTGGTGCCATGTGTGGACGCTACGTGATGGCAAGGGCCGTCGGAGACCTGCTGGCCGAGTTCGACGCGGGACTCGAAGAGGAGACCGTGATTCCGCCGTCGTGGAACGTGGCCCCGACCGCGGAGGTGCCGATCCTGCTGGAACGGCTGGTGGATGGCACGCCGGTCCGGCAGTTGCATATCGCGCGCTGGGGCTTGGTGCCGTCCTGGGCCAAGGACCCGGGGATCGGCTCCAAGATGATTAACGCCCGCAGCGAGAGTGTGCTGGAGAAGCCGGCGTTCCGGAAGGCAACCCGGGCCCGGCGGTGTGCCGTTCCCGCTGACGGATACTACGAATGGAAGGACCAGGGCCGCGGCAAGCAGCCCTACTACGTGCACCCGAAGGACGGCCATCCGATAGTTTTTGCCGGTCTCTACGAATGGTGGAAAGACCCCGCCAAGGCCGACGATGACCCGGAACGCTGGCTGCTCTCGACGTCGATCATGACTACCGACGCGCCGCCGGAGGGCTATGCCGGGGGATGCTGGCCGAACTCACGGCCCTGCACGACCGGGTTCCGCTGCCAATGGACCGGACGACGCTGCAGGCGTGGCTGGATCCGCAGGCCGACGACGCCGCAGGGCTGGTCGATCTGGTCCGGGCGGGCGCGCACGACGTTGCGGAGGGCTGGACCATCGACGCCGTGGGTACCGCCGTCGGGAACGTCAAAAATGATTCCCCGGAGCTTATCCGGCCGGTGGGAAGCCTGTTCTAGGGATGCGCACACAGCCGTGCTGCAGTGATGCGGCGGGCACGCGGGGTGTCCGGTTCAGAGTGTCACCTTCCCGCCGCCGTCGACAGCCCAGCTGGGATTGAAGGCAACTTCCCAGCGGTAGCCGTCGGGGTCGGCGAAGTAGCCGGTATAGCCGCCCCAGGGCTGGGTCTTGGCCGCCGCGATAACGGCCGCTCCGGCGGATTCGGCTTCCGCCATCACCCAGTCCACTTCCGCGGCGCTGGCCAGGTTATGGCTCAATGTGATGCAGGGAACGCCGGAGGGTGGATCGGTACCGGCTTCTGCCTGCATCTGGCCGGCGTCCCAGAGCGAGAGGATGAGCCCGTGGTTGGCCTGGATGAACAGGACCTCGCCGCGGACTTCTCGGTGGACGGGCCAGCCCAGGCCATCGACGTAGAAACTACGGGAGGCGCCCACGTTGCGGACACCCAGTGAAATTAAATCGACTCGTGGCTGCATCTTTCGATACTGTCATGGACATGTCCACAAATCACGAAAACGATAAAGCTGCCAAAGCCGACCGGGAACAGCTCGCGGCTGTCCGGGTGGCGGTTGACGAGGTGGACGAACAGATCGTGTCCCTGATCGGACGCCGCGAGCGCCTGATCCGGATCGCCGGAACCCTCAAAGCGGACAGCGCCGAGGTGCGGGCCCCCGGACGCGTGGAACGGGTAATCGAACACGTCCGCGCCACGGCCCAGCAGAAGGACATCGACGTCGACCTCATCGAAAAGACCTACCGGGCCATGGTCGATGCTTTTATCACGCTCGAGCTGGAAGTTTACAAAGCCAGCTCCTGACGGGCGGCCTAGAGGGCTTCCTCTACCGCAACGTTTGACTGGTACTCCCGGCCGTCACAGTCGCTGAATGCCGTCATCAGGTGGCCCTTGGCCAGGCCCATGACTGTGCTGAGCGGGAAATGCCCGGTGATGGTGTTTCCGGAGTGGTCGACACCCTTAAGGTCAAAGTTCTCCTCCGTGCCGTCATGGCTGAAGCAGTAGAAGGACACCGCCTCCCCGTTCATAAACTCGATCCCCATCCTTCGCTGGTGGGAATGATCCGGTGTTGCCGCGACGAGCCCCACCACATAAGCGCCCTGGCCGGGGATGTTTCCGTCTATATCGAACTTCGCCACCAGGGACGTGTCCTCGGCGGCGATGCTGACGTGTTTCAGAAGTGCGTTATGGGAGCTCATGGCTCAATCCTGCTACCTGCGCGTACGTCCGTCCACCCCTGACCTAGGTTTTGCCGAAGGACCGTCGTAGACTGGAGTTGTTCGAATATATGTTCGAATAGTTGCCGATCGTTTTTCTACCGGTCGTTTTTTCACATGGTGTGGTCCGGGAGGCGCAGTGGGTATGTTCAGCGAGACCGTGGACGTCGTCTGCACCCCTTCGGGCGAGCCTTTGACGCTCAGTTGGGCCGGCCGCCACTACATCCTTTGTGCGGAACCGGTCCGCTGGTACGAGCGGCGGCAATGGTGGGCGGAGGAACAGCGGGCACCGCTGGGGAGCGGTCCCGGGCTGGTGGATCACGAGATCTGGCGGGTGCAGGTGCGCCCGGCAGATTCCACCGACACCGACAGCCTCACCCTTGACCTCACCCGGCATGTGGGCAGCGGACGCTGGCGCCTGCTGCGGATCCACGACGCCCTGCGTCCGTTCCTTGCGCCCGAATCAGCATGAGCTTTACGCATCTCCATGTTTCCACCGCCTTCAGCGCCCACTACGGGGTCTCCTGGCCGGATGAGCTGGCCGCCGCCGCTGCCGCGGACGGCGCGACGGCGCTCGCCTGCACGGACCGTGACGGCCTTTACGGAACAGTCAAACACCTGAAGGCCTGCATGGCTGCGGGACTTGATCCGATTGCCGGCGTGGAACTTGCGGTTTTTGACGACGACGGCGACCTCCGCACCGAGGTAGCGGGACGTGTGGTTGTGCTGGCCCACGGGAACAACAGCGGTGCGGGCTACCGTGCGCTGTGCCGGCTGATCTCCGATGCGCATGCCCGCACCACGGGCAAGGCCGGGGGAGCGGTGCCGGTCGCGGTGACCAGGTCCGAGCTGGCCTCCCGGACCCTGCACCCGGAAACGCTCAAGCCGGTGTTGACCGTGCTGATCGGCCCGGACTCCGACGTGGGACGTGCCATGGGCGGGAGGCGCTACCTGCGCCCCCGCACCCTGTTCAAACGCTGGCTCGATGCCATGCCCCCGGGAACAATCGCCGCCGAGGTGGTCAGCCAGCTCAGTCCGCCCCGGGAACCGCTGAGCACCGCCCACGCTGTACGGATGCTCAAGCTTGCCGCTGAGCACGGGGTTCCCGCTGTATTGAGCAACGCCGTGCGTTACGTCGCCGAGGACGGGGCGGCCACCGCGGACGTGCTGGATTCCGCCCGCACGCTGAAATCGTTGCCCGAGCTTTCCGCCGCCCCGTTGCTTCAGCCCAACGGGCAGGGCTGGCTGAAATCCTCGGGCCAGATGCTGCAGTTGGGCAAGGAGATCATGCACGCCGCCGGATACGGCGCTGCCGACCTCAAAAGCCTGATGGCGCAGACCGAGGCGCTCGCGGACCGCTGCAGGATGGACCCGGTAACGGACATGGGATGGAAACAGCCCGTGGTGCCGGAAGCCACAGTGATCGGAATCGCCGGGGATCCCCTCGCCGAACTCATCCTGCGCTGCGAGGCCGGCATCGGCAGGCGGTTCCCGGGGATCACCGGCAAAGCTGCCGGTGAGCTGCGTTCGCGGCTGGAGCATGAGCTGGGAATCATCGACAACCTAGGCTTCGCCGCGTACTTCCTGACCGTGGCCGAGGTGTCCCGGATGATCCTGGACATGGGGGTACGGGCAGCGGCCCGAGGCTCGGGGGCCTCCAGCCTGGTCAATTATCTGATCGACGTCAGCCAGGTAAACCCGCTCCAGCACGACCTGATCTTCGAACGCTTTCTCTCCCGGGACCGAGCCACCCTGCCGGATATCGACATCGACGTCGAAAGCGCTGAACGGCACAACGTGTACCGGAAGATCTTTGAGCGCTTCGGGTCCGAGCGCGTCACCCTGATGAGTATGCAAAACGGCTACCGCGCTCGCGGTGCCGTGCGCGACGCCGGCCTGGCACTGGGCATGGAGGAAGGCGAGATTGGGGACATCGCCAAGCAGTTGTGGCGATTTTCAGCCCGGAACTTCCGTGAAGCGCTCGTGGAGAAGCCTGAGCTGAAGGAATTCGCCGGCCGGGTGGGACAGCGCGACTTCAGCGGGAACCAGCAGCTGGATCTGCTGGTGGACCTCACCGAACGGCTGGACCGGCTGCCGCGCCATATCTCCATGCACCCTTGCGGGGTGATCCTGGGGGATGCGACCCTGCTGGACCGGACGCCTGTCCAACCCAGCGGGCTGGGTCTGCCGATGAGCCAGTTCGACAAGCACGACATGGACCCGATGGGCATGCTCAAACTCGACGTCCTGGGTGTCCGGATGCAAAGCGCCATGGCCTTCGCCGTCCGCGAAGTGATCCGGCTCCATCCCTCCAAAGCCGAGGTGGTCGCCGCAGGCGCACATCCGGCAGGGCCTGACGGGACGGGGCCGGACTACATCGCCGAGGACGGCCAGATCGACCTCAACGCCGTGCCGCTCGACGACGAACCCACCTATGAACTGATCCGCAGTACCCATACCCTGGGCTGTTTCCAGATCGAGTCACCCGGTCAGCGGGAGCTGATCGGGAAGCTCGCGCCCAGGGAGTTCAATGACCTGATCATCGATATCTCCCTGTTCCGGCCTGGTCCGATGAAATCGGATATGGTCCGGCCTTTCCTGGAGTACCGGCATGGATTTGCACCCGAGGTCTACCCGCACCCGGACCTTAAACCCGTCCTCAAGGAGACTCACGGCGTCACGGTGTTCCATGAGCAGATCCTCAAGACCTTCGACGTGATGACCGGATGCGGGCTGGCGCGGGCCGACGAATTCCGCCGCGCCCTCGGCAACGATGTACTCGAAGGAAAGGTGGAGGAGTTCTTCCGGAAGGAAGCCCGCGCCAGGGGGTACAGCCCCGCAGTGGTGGACAAGGTCTGGGGAACGCTCAAGGCCTTCGGAAGCTTCGGGTTCTGCAAAGCCCACGGCGCTGCCTTTGCCGTGCCCACCTACCAGTCGGCCTGGCTGAAGACCCACCACCCGGAGGCGTTCCTCGCCGGGCTGTGGGAGCACGATCCGGGCATGTATCCCAAGCGGCTCCTGGTGGCCGAGGCCCGGCGGCTGGGAATCCCGATCCTGCCCCTGGACATCAACCGGAGTCACGCCGAGTACCGGGTGGAACGTGTGGATACCGGTAAAGACCGCGGCAAACTGGGTATCCGGCTGAGCCTGAACGGCATCTATGGACTCTCCGGGTCCGAGCTGAAACGGATCGTGGCCGGACAGCCCTATGATTCGCTCGCGGACCTGCGGGCCAGGTCCCGGCTGAGCAGGCCCAGCATCCAGCGGCTCGCGCAGCTCGGTGCCTTCGATTCCCTGCACCGGGCCGCCGGCGGGGCCGCGAACCGGGCGGACTTGGTCCATCACCTGCAGGCCCTGCAAAGCCGGCCGCAGCGCAAAGGCATCGACGTGATCGATGGTCAGCTGTCCCTGCCGCTGGGTGATGTCGAGTTGAAAAACCTCAAGGCCGGGCTGCCTGCGCCGACCCTGGTGGACACCGTCAGGGCCGAACTGGACCTGATGGCCGTGGATGTCAGCGACCACTTGATGGCAAGCCACCGGCCGATGCTGGACCGGCTCGGCGTCACCACCGCGGACAAGCTGCTGGGGTTGCGCAACGGCACCGAGGTGCTGGTCGCGGGGGTCCGGGTCGCCACCCAGACCCCTCCCATGCGGGGAGGCCGGCGCGTGGTGTTCATCAGCATCGACGACGGCACGGGCTGTGTGGACTCGGTATTCTTCCATGAAGCCCAGGAGCTTACAGGCCCGCTGCTGTTCGGCACCCGGTTGTTGCTGATCAGGGGAACAACCCGGCGGACCGGACCGAGGGGGATCAGTATCAGCGCCAGCATGGCCTGGGACCTGAGCCGCACGCAGACCCTGCCGTTCCCGGCCCCGGCGGCCGGGATCCCGGATTACCGGGAAGCTGGGCCGCCGGGCCCGCTGGAGGGCATCAGCCGCCACCTCGCCATTACCGGGCTGGGAGGCTGAGGGGCGCGTTGGTTGGCCTCTGCAGAAACCGATAGCATGGACGGGGCTGGCTGTGGCCCCCGTACGCCACAAGCTACGAAGCCTCAACTTTGAATAGGAGACACCCGTGTCAGATGCCCAGCAGATCACCCTTCTCGTCGATGGCGAAGAGACCAAGGTGGCTACCGGGACCACCGGCGCGGAACTCTTTTTTGAGCGCCGCGACGTCGTTGTGGCCCGCATTAACGGCGAGCTGAAGGACCTGGACCAGCCGCTGCCCGAGGGCGCAGCCGTTGAGGGCGTCACCATCGATTCTCCCGACGGTCTCAACGTCCTGCGGCACTCCGCCGCCCATGTGATGGCCCAGGCCGTCCAGCAGCTGCGCCCCGACGCCAAGCTGGGCATCGGCCCGTACATCACCGACGGCTTCTACTTCGACTTCGACGTTGAGGAGCCGTTTACACCGGAGGACTTGAAGACTCTGGAAAAGATGATGCAGAAGATCATCAACCAGAACCAGAAGTTCGTCCGCCGTGTGGTTACCGAGGACGAAGCACGTGAGGCGATGAAGGACGAGCCCTACAAGCTTGAACTGATCGGCCTCAAGGGCGCAGGCTCCGACGCCGACGGCTCCAGTGTTGAAGTGGGCGGCGGCGAGCTGAGCATCTACGACAACGTCGAGCGCAAGGAAGGCACAGCCGTCTGGTGTGACCTGTGCCGCGGACCGCACCTGCCCAACACCAAACTGATCTCCAACGCCTACGCGCTCACCCGCTCCTCAGCGGCGTACTGGCGTGGCAGCGAGAAGAACAAGCAGCTGCAGCGCATTTACGGCACCGCGTGGCCCACCAAGGAAGCACTCAAGGCTTACCAGGAGCGGATGGCCGAGGCCGAGCGTCGCGACCACCGCAAGCTCGGGGCGGAACTGGACCTGTTTTCCTTCCCCGACGAGCTGGGCTCCGGCCTGCCGGTGTTCCACCCCAAGGGCGGTATCATCCGCAAAGCGATGGAAGACTACTCCCGTCAGCGCCATGTCGAAGCCGGCTACGAGTTCGTCTATACCCCGCACATCACCAAGGGCCACCTCTACGAGGTGTCCGGCCACTTGGACTGGTACCGGGATGGCATGTTCCCCCCGATGCACATCGACGCGGAACTCAACGAGGACGGCACCGTCCGCAAGCCCGGCCAGGACTACTACCTGAAGCCGATGAACTGCCCGATGCACAACCTGATCTTCCGTTCCCGCGGCCGGTCCTACCGCGAACTGCCGCTGCGCCTGTTCGAATTCGGTTCCGTCTACCGCTACGAGAAGTCCGGCGTTGTGCATGGCCTCACCCGGGTCCGGGGCATGACCCAGGACGACGCCCACATCTACTGCACCCGCGAGCAGATGAAGGATGAGCTCACCAAGACCCTCAACTTCGTCCTTGCGCTGCTCAAGGACTACGGCCTGAACGACTTTTACCTGGAACTCTCCACCAAGGACCCGGAGAAGTCCGTGGGTTCGGATGAGATCTGGGAGGAAGCCACCCGGACCCTCGCCGAGGTGGCCGAGGAATCCGGACTCGACCTGGTTCCCGATCCGGGGGTGCAGCGTTTTACGGCCCCAAGATCTCCGTGCAGGCCCGCGACGCGATCGGCCGCACCTGGCAGATGTCCACCATCCAGCTGGACTTCAACCTGCCCGAGCGCTTCGAACTCGAGTTCCAGGCCGCCGACGGCACCCGCCAGCGCCCCGTGATGATCCACCGCGCACTGTTCGGATCGATTGAACGCTTTATGGGGGTCCTGACCGAGCACTACGCCGGTGCCTTCCCGGCGTGGCTGGCTCCCGTCCAGGTGGTCGGCATTCCGGTGGCCGAAGCGTTCAACGATTACATGTTCGACGTTGTGGGCCGGCTCAAGGCCGCCGGCATCCGCGCGGAGGTGGACATTTCCTCGGACCGTTTTCCGAAGAAGATCCGCACCGCCAGCAAGGACAAGGTCCCGTTTGTGCTGATCGCCGGGGGCGACGACGCCGAAGCCGGAGCCGTGTCCTTCCGCTTCCGTGACGGCAGCCAGGACAACGGTGTGCCGGTCGCTGAAGCCGTCCAGCGGATCGTCGACGCCGTCCGTAACCGGACCAGCTAGCGGACAGGGACCAGCGATGCGGGAATCCACAGGGGCGGCCCCGGACTATCCGGGGATGCTGGCGTGACGGACGACTTTGCTTTGGCGGGGGTGCCGGACGCCTTCCAGCGTCTGTGGACTCCGCACCGCATGGCCTACATCAAGGGCGGCCAGAACCAGTTCAAGAACGTGGACGACTGCCCGTTCTGCGTGGCGCCGGACCGCAATGACGATGATTCGTTGATCGTCCACCGTGGTCGGACCAGCTACGTGGTGCTCAATCTCTTTCCGTACAACCCGGGCCACCTGCTGGTGTGCCCGTACCGGCACATTCCCGACTATACGGACCTGACCGTGGCGGAAACGGCGGAATTCGCCGAACTGACCCAGACGGCCATGCGTGTGCTGCGCAAGGTCGCCAATCCGACGGGATTCAACCTGGGCATGAACCAGGGGGTAACCGGCGGTGCCGGCATCGCCGGGCACCTGCACCAGCACGTCGTTCCGCGTTGGGGCGGGGACGGAAACTTCTTCCCGATCATCGCCCAGACCAAGGCCATCACGCAGACCCTGGGCGAGGTCCGTCAGCAAGTGGCTGACGCGTGGCCGCAGGAGAACGGCGCGGGGCAGGCGACTGTCGGGGCCACGGATGCTCAATAGGCACGCGCGCGGATTCTTCACCGCGCTTTTCTCCCCGCTCGCCCGGTGGCTGTTGCGGATAGGCGTCTCCCCGGACGCCGTGACCATCGTCGGAACCCTCGGCGTGGTGGTCGGGGCGCTGGTTTTCTACCCGCTGGGCCAGCTTTGGTGGGGGACGCTTTTTATCACTGCGTTCATTTTTTCCGACGTCATCGACGGCATTATGGCCCGGATGCACAAGGGCGGGGGACGCTGGGGCAATTTCCTGGACTCCACCCTGGACCGGGTGGCCGACGGGGCACTGTTCGCCGGCGTCGCGGTCTGGTTCTTCACCGGCGGGGCGAACATCGCCATTGCCATTGCCGCCATCCTCTGCCTGGTCCTGGGCATGGTGGTGTCTTACGCCCGGGCCAAGGCCGAGGCGCTGGGCTTCGAGGCAAACGTGGGCATTGCAGAGCGCGCCGAGCGGCTGGTGTCCGTGCTGGTGGTGACTGGCTTCACCGGCCTGGGCCTGCCGAGCGTGGTGCTTTTTGTGACCTTGAGTCTGCTGGCCGCCGCGAGCCTCGTCACGATCGTCCAGCGGATCATCGCAGTGCACCGCCAGTGGATCGAATCGACCGAAGGCACCGCGTCCGAACAGGCGGCCTGAGCGTGCGCCTTCGACGGCGGTCCGGGGTGTAACCGAAATTCAGCGCCGCGCAACGGGGGACTAGTATTAGCTGTGCCGGCCAATGGATCCGGTAACCCGGTGCGTGCGAAGCGGTTGTTGTGCGCCGTCAGCGCTCCGGCGAGGTCAACTATCTACCCATAGGGGTTTTTGTGTCTACACCTGATGTAAGCAGCGAAGCCGGCGCGTCCGCCCAGAGCGTTACGGGCAGCAGCCGCGTTAAGCGCGGTATGGCGGAGATGCTCAAGGGCGGCGTCATCATGGACGTCGTTAACGTCGAGCAGGCCCTCATTGCCGAGGATGCCGGAGCCGTGGCAGTGATGGCGCTGGAACGCGTTCCGGCCGACATCCGCGCCCAGGGCGGCGTTTCCCGCATGTCCGATCCGGACATGATTGAGGCGATCATCGCCGCCGTGTCCATTCCGGTCATGGCGAAGGTCCGGATTGGCCACTTTGTCGAGGCCCAGGTCATCCAGACCCTGGGCGTGGATTACATCGACGAGTCCGAGGTCCTGACCCCGGCGGACTACGCGAACCACATCGACAAGTGGAATTTCACGATTCCCTTCGTCTGCGGTGCCACCAACCTCGGTGAGGCGCTGCGCCGGATCAACGAGGGCGCGGCGATGATCCGGTCCAAGGGTGAGGCCGGCACCGGGGATGTCTCCAACGCCACCACGCACATGCGCTCGATCCGTGCGGAGATCAAGCGGCTCGCCGGGATGGCCGAGGACGAGCTCTACGTCGCGGCCAAGGAACTGCAGGCCCCGTATGAACTGGTAAAGGAAGTGGCCGCCACCGGCAAGCTCCCCGTGGTGCTGTTCACCGCCGGCGGCATCGCCACCCCGGCGGATGCGGCGATGATGATGCAGCTCGGCGCCGACGGTGTCTTCGTTGGCTCCGGTATCTTCAAGTCCGGCAACCCGGCGCAGCGGGCGGCCGCCGTCGTGAAGGCCACTACCTTCTTTGATGACCCGGACGAGATCGCCAAGGCCTCCCGCGGCCTGGGCGAGGCCATGGTCGGAATCAACGTCGACGAAATCCCGCAGCCGCACCGCCTCGCCGAGCGCGGCTGGTAACTGCACCAACGCCCAACTGACTCGCAGATACGGTCGTTTTGAGGGCTCAAAACGACCCTATCTGCGAGTCAGTTGGGCTGCGCGGGGTGGATTCCGTGGGCTACTCGAGGCCGCGGCGCTTGAGCAGCGGTTCGAGTCCGGCGTCGCGGCCTCGGACGGCGCGGAAGGAATCCAGCGGATCCCGGCTGTTGCCGCGGGAGAGCAGTTCAGCCCGGAAGAAGTCGCCATTTGCGCGGGTGAGGCCGCCGTTTTCCTTTAAACCATTCCACCGTCTCGGCGTCCAGCACCTCGCTCCAAATGTAGGAGTAGTAGCCCGCGGCGTAGCCGGCACCGGCAAAAATGTGCTGGAAGTACCCCGTGCGGTAGCGCGGGGGATCAGGTGGTGTGCCACGCCGGCCGCTGCCAATGCCCCGGCCTCGAACTCCAAAACGTCCTCGGGCACCTCTGTGCCGTCCAGGACATGCCAGGCCAGGTCAAGCAGGGCAGCGCCCAGGTACTCGGTCGTGCCAAAGCCCTCGCCCCACAGCTGCGCG
Organism: Arthrobacter sp. H16F315; assembly: GCF_024124825.1. Classification (GTDB taxonomy): domain Bacteria; phylum Actinomycetota; class Actinomycetes; order Actinomycetales; family Micrococcaceae; genus Arthrobacter. The sequence goes on from NZ_JAMXSS010000002.1 coordinate 2,479,580, forward strand.
GCATCAAGCTTGGCCACGATCTCCTGCGGGAGCTTCTCGTTGGTGGCATGGTGGCGTGCATAGTTCGACAGAACTTCGGGCCACATGATCCACATTTCGTTGACCTGCGAGGGGTACTCCACAAAGTCCCGCGGCACGGAGGTACCGGAAAAATGCGGGTACGTGACGGAGGAGAACAGTCCGTGCAGGGCGTGGCCGAACTCGTGGAACGCGGTGCGGAGTTCGTCGAGGGTCAGGAGGGTGGGTTCGCCGGCCGGTGGCTTGGAGATGTTGAGGTTGTTGATCACCACGGGCCGGGTGTTGAGCAGGCCGGACTGTTCCACCAGAGAGTTCATCCATGCTCCGCCGCGCTTGGACTCGCGGGTGTAGTAGTCGCCCAAAAATAGCCCCAGCTCCGTGCCGTCCGGATTGCGGACTTCCCAGACCCGCACGTCCGGGTGGTAGCCGGAGAGGTCTGCGCGTTCGTGGAAGGTGACACCGTACAGCGCGTTGGCGGCGAAGAACACGCCCTCGTGCAGGACGCGGTCCAGCTCGAAGTAAGGGCGCAGGGCCTGTTCGTCCACTGCATACCGTTCGCGTTTGACCTTGGCGGAGTAGTAGGCCCAGTCCCAGGCTTCGAGCGGGTGCCCGGCGATCTTGGCCAGCGCTTCTGCCTCCGCATTGGCGTTGCGGACGGCGGCCGGCGCGAGCCGGTTCATCATGGCCTGCACGGCGGCGAAGTCCGGGGCGGTCTGTTGATCCACGACCAGTTCGGCGTAGTTGTCGAAGCCCAGCAGCGCAGCCTTCTCGGCCCGGAGCCGGACTGTGTCCTTGACCAGATCCAAGACATCAAGGTTGCCGCCGGCGCTGCCGCGGCGAACGGACGCCTCGTACAGGCGCCGGCGGACGCCCCGTTGCTCCAGTGCGGCGAGGGCGGGCTGGTTGCTGGGCTGGATGAGGGTCAGCAGGTACTTGCCTTCGTGCCCGGCAGTGCGGGCAGCCTCCGCAGCGCTGGCAACATCGTCCGCGGGAAGTCCGGCAAGTTCGGCGGCGTCATCGAGCAGCAGAGCTGCGGACTTCATTGCTTCCTTGACCCGCTGGCCAAATTCCGTGCCCAACCGGGAGAGCTCGGCGTTGACGGCCTTGAGCCGATCCTGGCCCCCGCCGTCGAGCTGGATGCCGGACTGGCGGAATTCCTTGAGGTATTCGTCCACCAGACGCGAAGACTCCGCGTCGAGCTGGTCGGTGTTAATCGCGGCGAACCGTTCGAACAGGCCACGGTTGAGGTACACGGCGTCCTGATGGGCCGACAAACGCGGGGATAGGGTGGTCTCCAGTTCGCGGATGGCGTCCGAGGCGTCGGCCGAGACGAGGGTGAAGAAGGAAGCGGCGGCGCGCTGCAGGAGCTGTCCGGACCGCTCCATGGCGAGCGCCGTATTTTCAAACGAGGCGGGTTCCGCGGTGTCCACGATCGCCTTGATCTCCGTGAGATGTGCGGCAAGGCCGGCCTCGACCGCTTCGGAGTAGTGCTCATCGGTGATGTCCGCGAAGGGCGGCAGGCCGAAGGGCAGGTGGCTGGGGCTCATCAATGGGTTGATCATGAAATAACTCTTTCATGTAATGCAGGGAGTCTCAACGGCGGACCGGCGTTTTTTGCCCGGCGTCATCGTAGGATGGCGCCATGCGTACCCTTACCCCGACTCGGCGTGCTCGCCTGATCACCGTTGCCGCAGCCCTGTCCCTCGTAGCCTCTTTGGCTTCCTGCGGGTCCGGCGCCCAACCGGAAAACGGCGGCTCGCGTTCCGCGGCCGCCGGGAGCAGCGAGAGTGGTGCTGCATCGGCGGGGACCCCGGTACCGGGCCCGTCGACGTCACCGGCCCCGATCCCGACGCCGGGGAAGGGCCCGGCCTGCCGGGCCGTCCGTTGCGCCTCGGTGCTGGTGACCGGCGACATGCTGGTTCATGCCCAGCTGTGGGACCAGGCCCGTGCCGACGCCCTCGCCACCGGTGCGAAGGGCCTGGACTTCGGACCGCTGCTGGAAGGCCAGCGCCGATACATCGAGAAGAGTGACCTGGCGATCTGCCACCAGGAAACACCGGTAGCCGGCCCCACCGGCCCCTTCTCCGCCTACCCCTCGTTCAACGTCCCGCCGCAGATTATTACGGCTGCCCAGGGGTGGGCTACCAGGCCTGTACGACGGCGAGTAACCACACCATCGACCAGGGCACGGCCGGCCTGGTCCGCACGCTGGACGCCATGGACGCCGCCGGACTCCAGCACACCGGCTCGTACCGGAGCGAAGCGGACTCGCAGGGAATTATGGTCCTGCAAACCGCTGCGGCCAAAATCGCCGTCATCGATGCCAGCTATGGGTTGAACGGGCAAGTTCCGGAGGCCGACTGGCAGGTGGACATGCTCGATCCCGGGGTGATGATCGCCAAGGCCAAGAAGGCCCGCGCGTTGGGAGCGGACATCGTCCTCGCTGCCATGCACGCCGGCGACGAGTACTCCAGTGAGCCCAACGCCGAGCAGCAAAGCGTCGCCCACGCTCTCGCGGACAGCGGCCAGTTCACCATGATCTACGGTCACCACACGCACTCGGTTCTCCCGATCGAGCAGTACAAGGGGACGTGGATTGTGTACGGACTGGGCAACGGGATCACCGAACTCTCACCGAGCTACGTGGTCAACAATGAAGGTCTCCTGGTGCGGGCACAGTTCAGCCAGGACGCCGCCGGCAAGTGGACCGCCTCCGATCTGGCCTGGGCGCCGTCGGTAATTGTCCGCAGCCCCTACCGCTGGTGTTCCGTTGCCTCCGACGCACCGCAGGGCCCCTGCGCCGGTGCCGCGGCCGACGCGGCCACCCACCTGCGCACTCAGACCGTGGTCGAGTCGATGGGAGCCGCAGCCGCGGGCGCCCACGAACTGCTCATCACGAGGGAGCCGTAGCGCCGGGCGGAACGGCCGCGCCCACTCCGCGGGGTCTTGCCGTGCTTCCGACCGGCGCATACCGTGGTGGTGACGCGAGAGCTGGGGGCAGTTCCTTTCACCACCGGGCAGGAGGCTTTCGTGGGCAGAGTACCGATAGCGGACCGGGAAACCCGGAACGGGACCTTTCCCAACGGCATGGACTACCTGAGCCTGGGCAATGGCGGGAAAAAACTCCTTTTCATCCAGGGTGGCCCGGGGAGCACGGTTCCCCCGGGGGCTGCTGCGCCAGATGCTTCGGCGGCAGTTCGCCCCACTTTTCCGGGCCGGGTACTCCGTCTGGATTGTCACCCGGCGCCGGGGAATGCCGCCGGAACACCGGGTAGCCGACATGGCGGACGACTATGCGCGGCTGATAGCCGAGGAATTCGGCGGCCGCGTGGACATTGTCGTGGCTGAGTCGTTTGGCGGAATGATCGCCCAGTACCTGGCGGCGCGGCATCCCGAATCCTTCGACCACATGGCCATGGTGGTCACCGCCGCGGAGCTGAGTGACTGGGGCAAGGACGTCGACTCCCGGATGGCGCATGCCATTGCGGACGGGGACACGGACGGCGCCGGAACGGTCTTCGCCGAGTATCTGATCCCGAACGAGCGGCTGCGGTGGCTTCGGCGGATGCTCGGACCGGTAATCAGCCGCCTGGTCATCACCGGGGCCGGCTATCCGCTGGCGGACGTCTTGACCGAAGTCGAGGCGGAAGTGAGCTTTGATTCCAGGGCCGTGCTCCCGCACATCCGGCGGCCGGTGCTGCTGCTTTGCGGTGGCTCGGACCAGTTCTTCCCGCAGGACGTTGCGCGCGAGACGGCCGGACTTATCCCGGACTGCACCCTCATCTGGTACGAGGGCATGGGTCACCTCCGGGCAGCCTCAAGCAGCCGGATAGCCCGGGACGTCCTCGCCTATATAGGACCTGGCTAAGCGACGGCGCGGTCCGGGAACGCATCGGCGCGGCGTACTGGAGTGTCCGGCTCAGTCCAGCCGGGGCGTGGCGAAAACATCGCTGTGGCCGATCGTGGCCTGGCCCGGATCCCGGCGGGCGGCCAGCCAGTCGGCGACTTCCCCCGGGGTCAGCTCCCGCGTCTCCAACGCGGCAGCGCCGATGCCGGTGGCGAGTTCGCGCCGGAGATCCGAATCCTCCGGTCCGAGCAGCCAGGGCGAGTCGGCGGTGTGCACGGCATAACCGTGCATCGCGAGCAGTCCCGCCAGCGCAGCCGTGGCCCGCGGACCGGTGGACGGACCGAAGCCCTTGTCCCACTGCTGATGGCTGTTGAACGCACGAAGCACACGCCCGTCCTGCGGGTGGGCCGGCTGCCATTCCTGCCGGCCGTCGTAGCTCAGGACCGTGTAGAGCGGCAGCCCGGCCGCGCTGAGGGCGGCCGTGAACAGCTCCAGCCAGGGCTCCGAAACCAGGTCGAACAGTGCTGCGGCCGTGACAAGATCCGGAGCCGGCGCCAGCACCTGCGCCAGGTCACGGGTGAGGTCGGCCTCGGCGAAGCTGACGTCAATGCGCTTGTTCTCCTTGCGCAGCCGAAGGAGGGGCGCCTCGGACCGGCTCTCGTCCGCCCAGTCGACCAGGCGGTGCCGGGCCAAGGTCAGCAGCTGCGCGTCATAGTCCACCAGCCGCCAGGACTGGTGGTCCGGCAGGAACTTCGCGGTGCCCCGCAGATTGGACCCGGAACCGCAGCCCAGATCCACCACGCTGACTGTGTGTGTGCCGCGAAATAGGCGGACAGCTGCTGGCCTAGCTCCGAATCCCGGGCCCGGTGGTCAGCCGGTTCGCGCAGGTCCAGCCACTCCGGGCTGAAGCCGCTCATGCCGCGTGCTCCGGGAGCAACCGGGCCACGGCCCGCACCGCGCCAGCGACCCGACCGGCAGTCTCAGACCAGGACGGCAGCGATCGTCCGGCGGCCCAGGAGCGCTCCCCGAGGTCGGCGAGGCGCTGCGGATTGGTCAAAAGTAGTCGGAGGGCATTGCCGAGGGCGGGCGCGTCGCCGGGCGGGACCTTGACGGCAGCGCCGTCCGGCACCGTCTCGGCCGCGGCCCCGCCGGTGGTGCAGATAATCGGCAGGCCGTAGGACATCGCCTCCGCCAACGCCATGCCGTAGCCCTCATAGAGGGAAGGCATCACAAAGAGGTCGCTGGAGCGGTAGGCGGCCGCCAGCTCATCCGCCGTCAGGACACCGGTAAAAGTAACCCGGCCGGCAAGGCCGTGGGCCTCGATGGCGGCGGCCACGCGGGCGTGCTCGCCCGGCACCCGGTGAGTCTCACCGGCGATGGTGACATGCCAGTCCAGGTCAGTCAGCTGCGAAAGTGCCAGGGCCAGGACGCCGTAGGCCTTGCGTGGGGAGACCGACCCGACGCAGAGCAGTTCCGCCCCGCGTGTGCCGTCTGAGCCTTCGGCCCGGCGTGCCGGTGGTGTCCCCGGACAGGCGATCGAGATTTTGCCGGCCTGGACGCCGTAGTCGCGGCTCAGAGTCCGGGCCGTCACCGCGCTGGTGGCAATCACGTGCGTGGCGCGTGCCAGGGCATGGCGCTCGGTTGCCGCGAGCAACCGGCGTTCGTCTTCCGCGATCCCGGCTTCCAGTGCCAGTGGATGGTGGACGAGGGCCAGGAGCGGGTGGCCGGTCCCGTCGCCCAGCATCTCAAGCAGTGTGTCCGGGAACGCACCGAACGCGAGTCCGTCCACCATAACCGGGGTCCCGCGCCGCAGCGAGGCGAGCACCCGCCTGGTTTGTTCAACGTCAGCGGCCGTCGGAGACGGCCACTGGCCCGGGAGTTGGAGGTGCTGGACCCGGATGCCGGAGCCGGGCAGGTGCGTCAGGAGGCTGCGGTCATAGGCGTAGCCGCCGGTGGGCGCTGAAAGGTCGCCCGGGATGGCGAACACCAGCCCGGGATCTGGATCTCCAACCATGGCGGACTCCATTTCGAGCGACGGATGAGCGACGGGCCGCAGGTCACGGCACGCGAGACCCATGCTACCCGGATAGCCCGGACGGCGCCTTGGCCGTCAGCGCGGGCGGCGGGCGGCGTGGTCGCGGGCCAGGACGGCGTACGAGTCGTCCGGGGTACCCGGCGAGAAGCTGCCGTATTTGCGCTCGACGGCGGTCCGGATCAGGAAGTCTGCCAGGACCGGGTTCTTGGGCAATAGTGAGCCGTGCAGGTAGCTGGCCACAATGTTGCGGTAGCGGGCCCCTTCCTGGCCGGAACTGCTGTTGTTGCCCGTGCCCTTGGCGGTGACTCCCAGCGGCGAGACGCCCGGGCCCAGGCTGGTCTGCCCGCTGTGGTTCTCATACCCCAGCACGGTGCCGAACTCGGGGAGGTCACCGACACGTTGCCGATCAGCCGCTCATCGGTGCCGTGGGTTTCCACGTCCAGGATGCCAATTCCCGGGATGATTGAACCCGTCCGGGTTTTGAAGAACTTCCCGAACAGCTGGTAGAGGCCGCAAATCACCAGCATCGGGGTGCCGTCCTCGGCCAGTTCCTTGAGCGCGGATTCGCGCGAGAGCAGGTCGTCCTGGATAACAAGCTGTCCGCTGTCCTGTCCGCCGCCTCCGACTACCAGGTCGATGTCTGCCGGAAAGGCGTCGCCGACGTTGTACTCAAGCAATTCCGGCGTGTAGCCGTGCCAGCGCAGCCGCTGTGCCAACACCAGGGCGTTTCCCCAGTCGCCGTAGATGTTCATGTCCCGCGGGTACAGCTGGAGGACCCGGATGGTTCCTTTGCTCATGAGACCACCTCCACAGTGGTGATTTTGGCCAGCTCGCGGCGGATGGCCAGCATCGCCGTGTAGGTGCAGAAGATTCGTTTGGGCTTGTTTTTGGCCCCGCGGATAAAGGCTGCCAGCGCGGGCGCAATCTCGGTATTCACGGCGCCGATCGAGACGTCGTTATACTGCAGCCGGAGTGCCATGTCGTAAGCGCGGGAGCCGCTCAACTGGTCCACGCCGCCTTCGCTCAGGGTGTCGAACTCCACATCCCAGAGCCAGGACATGTCCCGGCCGTCGGCATAGTTGTCATTGATTGCGATCATCGTGGCGTACCCCGCAGCAGGAAACGACTTCAGCCCGAGGCGGAAGCCGCTGGGGTTCTTCACCAGCACCAGGTCCAGCGGCAGGCCGTCGACGACGAGGCTTTCTCCGCGGCCAAAGGCCGGTGCCACCCGGGACAGGGCCGCCAGCAGGCTCTCGTTGTCCGCGACGGCCGTTTTTCCAGGGACAGGGTCCCCCACCGCAATTGCCCGCGCCAAGGTCAGCGCGGCCGCGGCGTTAAAGATGTTGTAGACACCGCGGAGCTTCATCGCCGTGGTGGCCGTGACGCCGTCGTACTCAAAGTCCGCGTCCGCCGCGCCGACCCGGCGAAGCACAACGTCGGCATGCGGCTTGGCGGGAGCCGGCGGCACCGGGCTGCCGGGGGCGGTCCGCATCTCGTCGTCGTTTGGGAAGGTGCTCAGCAGGGAATCATCCAAGCCGAAGTAGAGGACGTCGGGGCCGCTGTGCGTGCCTGTTTTTCCCGTGCCCGTTACGTGCGGTTGCGCGGAGAGGGTTTCCGCGATCCGTGCGACGCGGGGGTCCTCGCGGTTCAGCACGACGGTTCCGGTGGTTTTGGCGGCGATGTGCTGCAGCAGCTGGGCGGTCTTGTCGATCTCGCCAAAACGGTCCAGCTGATCCCGCAGGACGTTGAGCAGGAGGCAGTAGCGCGGCGGCACCTGGTTCACGAAGTGCACCGCGTGCGCCTCGTCCAGTTCCAGCACGGCGACGTCCGCGTCGAGGCGTCCCAGCCAGTCCACCTCGCCGAGCAGCGCAGCGGCCACGCCGCGGGTGAAGTTGCTGCCGGTGCGGTTGGTGAAGACCTTCAGGCCCTGGCTCTCCAGGGAGTTCGACCACCATCTTCGTGGTGGTGGTCTTGCCGTTGGTGCCGCTGACGACGGCGACGCCGTGCGGCAGCGTGGACAGCGTCCTGCGCATAAACCCGGGGTCGATTTTTTCGACGACCAGCCCCGGCAGGGCAGAGCCTCCGCCCCTGAGCCGGGACACCCGGCGGACGAGCTTGCCGAGCGGAACGCTGAAGTAAAACATGCTCTGTAATATATCCCAGCGACGGCATGGAAGCCCGCCGGGCGGCGGCGGCGGGTTCGTTCAGGCCACTATGCTGTTCGGATGACCAACCCCTCTTCTGCCTCCTCTTCCCGCGCGGGTTCGGGCCTGCGGATCGGCGTCCTGGCCCTTCAGGGCGACTTCCGCGAACACCTGCGCGCGGTGGAAGAAGCCGGCGCCACGGGCATCGGCGTCCGCCGGGCGTCCGAACTCGACGGCCTCGATGGCCTCATCATTCCCGGCGGTGAATCGACAACCATCGACAAGCTGTCCCGGGCCTTCGGACTGCGTGATCCGCTGCGCACCCGCATCCGGGCCGGGCTGCCGGTCTACGGTTCCTGCGCCGGGATGATTCTCCTCGCCGAGGAAATCGCCGACCCCGCAAAGGACCTCGCCGGCAACCCCCAGCAGACCTTCGGGGGCCTTGACATCACGGTGCGCCGGAACGCCTTCGGCCGGCAGCGTGAGTCTTTCGAAACGGATCTCGATTTCAAGGGCTTGGGCTTCAGTGCCACCGGCGACGGCGTCGCCCCCGTGCACGCTGTTTTTATCCGCGGACCGTGGGTGGAACGCGTCGGCGACGGCGTGGAGGTCCTCGCCGTAGTGGAGCCGGCCGGCGCCTCCCACCCCGAGGCGCTGGCCGGGGCGGCTAGAATTGTTGCTGTGCGTTCCGGCAAGCTGCTGGCCACCTCCTTCCACCCGGAAGTGACGGGGGAGAAGCGTGTGCATAAATTGTTTATTCGAATGATCAGAGGAGAAGCGTAAAGCATGTCAGGCCACTCCAAATGGGCGACGACCAAGCACAAGAAGGCCATCCTCGACAGCCGCCGGGCCAAGTCGTTCGCCAAGCTGATCAAGAACATCGAAGTCGCCGCACGGATGGGCGGTCCGGACCTCGCCGGCAACCCGGGCCTGGAACTCGCCGTCACCAAGGCAAAAAAGACATCGGTCCCCGCTGACAACATCGACCGTGCCATCAAGCGCGGCGCCGGCCTCACCGGCGAAGTGGTTGACTACACCGAGATCATGTACGAATGCCGCGGGCCGCAGGGCTCGGCGCTGCTGATCGAGTGCCTGACCGACAACAAAAACCGTGCCGCCTCCGAAGTCCGGCTCGCCATTTCCCGCAACGGCGGAACCATCGCCGATCCCGGTTCGGTCAGCTACCTCTTCTCCCGCAAGGGTGTCGTTTCGCTGCCGAAGAACGGCCTCAGCGAGGACGATGTCCTGATGGCCGTCCTGGACGCCGGCGCCGAGGAAGTCAAGGACCACTCGGACAGCTTCGAGATCCATTCCGAGCCGACGGACCTGCAGGCCATCCGCGATGCCCTCAAGGACGCGGGGATCGAATACGATTCCGACGAGGCCGAGTTTGTCCCGTCCATGCAGGTTCCGCTGGACCTCGAAGCCGCCAAAAAGTTCATGAAGCTTGTCGATGCCCTCGAAGAACTCGATGACGTCCAGAACGTCTACAGCAACGCCGACCTCAGCGACGAAGTGCAGGCCGCCCTGGAAGCGGAGTGACGCTGCGCGTCCTCGGCGTCGACCCGGGCCTCACCCGCTGCGGGATCGGCGTCGTGGACGTTGAGAAAACCGCCGGGCCACGATGGTGGCGTTCGGCGTCGTCGGGACCTCGCCGGAGGAAAGCCTGGACCAGCGCCTCCTGGTCATCGCGACCTCCATCGACGAGTGGCTGGACAAGTACACACCGCACGTCCTGGCCGTTGAGCGCGTCTTTTCCCAGCTGAACGTCAGCACCGTGATGGGGGTGGCCCAGGCCTCGGGCGTGGTGATCGCCGCTGCCGCGCGCCGCGGCATCCCGGTAGCGCTGCACACACCGTCCGAGGTCAAAGCCGCCGTGACCGGCAGCGGCACGTCCAACAAGGATGCCGTGACCAAGCTGGTTACCAAGATCCTCCGCCTTGACGCCCCGCCGCGGCCGGCCGACGCCGCCGACGCCCTGGCGTTGGCCATCACCCACGCCTGGCGGGCCGGAAGCGGCGCGGCCGTCAGCACCACCGGGCCCGGCAGCGGCTCCTTGACTCCCGCGCAACGGGCTTGGGCCGACGCGGAGGCCAAAGCGCGCCGCACCCGCTGAATGTCCGGTGCGCTTGCTAGGGTATTCGTAGATATGTTCGGATAGCCGGGTCCTCCCGGTTCATGTATGGCTGAATTTTCAGGAGCCCGGCTTTGATCAGTTTTCTCCGCGGAACCGTAGCGCACGTTGGCCTGTCCTCCGCCGTGATCGACCTCAACGGCGCCGGCATGAGCGTGAACGCCACGCCGCAGACCCTCAGCAGGCTCCGAGCCGGCGAGGAAGGGAAGCTATTCACCTCCCTGATCGTGCGGGAGGACTCCCTGACCCTGTTTGGATTCGCTTCCGACGAGGAACGAGCTGTGTTCGACATCCTGCTCAGCGTCAGCGGCGTCGGGCCCCGGCTGGCTCTCGCAGTCCTGGCCGTGCATGAGCCGGAAACGATCCGCGTCGCCGCACACTCCGGAGACGGCAAGGCCTTCACCAAGGTGCCCGGGATTGGCCCCAAGGTCGCCGGGCGGATTGTGCTGGAACTGGCCGGCAAGCTGGTGCCGCACGGCACCGCGGCCGATGCACCTGCTCCCGCGGCAAGCTCCGAGTCGGTCTGGAAGCCCCAGGTGGTCGCGGCCATGACGAGCCTGGGCTGGTCCGAGAAGGATGCCACCTCCAGCATCGACAAGTCCCTGGCCGATTCACCCGAACTGGCCGACAGGGGCAACGTGGCCGAGATCCTGCGCGCCACCCTCCGCTGGCTGGGCCAGGACGGCGCCCGGGCCGGCAACAGGGCAGGCGCCCGTGGCTGAGCCATCCGTCGTCGCCGGGGGAGAGGAGCCGGAGGAGCGGGTCATCGAAGCCGCCCTCAGGCCCAAAAACCTGCATGACTTCGTGGGCCAGCACCGGGTCCGGAAACAACTGTCACTGGTCCTGGAAGCCTCCCGCATGCGGGGCCGCAGCGCTGACCACGTCCTGCTCTCCGGTCCTCCCGGCCTGGGTAAGACCACGCTGTCCATGATCATTGCGGCCGAGATGAACGCACCGCTGCGAATCAGCAGCGGCCCGGCGATCCAGCACGCAGGCGACCTGGCTGCCATCCTGTCCTCGCTCTCCGAAGGTGAAGTCCTTTTCCTTGATGAAATCCACCGGATGTCCCGGCCGGCCGAGGAAATGCTCTATATGGCCATGGAGGATTTCCGGGTCGACATCGTCGTCGGCAAGGGAGCCGGAGCTACCGCCATCCCGATTGAACTGCCGCCGTTCACCCTGGTGGGTGCAACCACCCGCGCGGGCCTGCTGCCCGGACCGCTCCGGGACCGGTTCGGCTTCACCGGACACCTCGAGTTTTACTCCGTGGCGGAATTGGAACTCGTCCTCCGGCGCTCTGCAGGCCTGCTGGACCTGAAGGTCAACTCCGCCGGGTTCAGCGAAATTGCCGGGCGGTCCCGCGGTACGCCCCGAATCGCAAACCGGCTCCTGCGCCGGGTCCGTGACTGGGCGCTGGTGCACGGGGTCGAGCAGATCGATGCCCGGACCGCGTCAGCGGCGCTGGACATGTACGAAGTCGACAAACGCGGCCTTGACCGGCTGGACCGGGCCGTCCTGGAGGCTTTGATCACCAAGTTTGGCGGCGGACCCGTGGGCCTGTCCACCCTGGCTATCGCCGTCGGCGAGGAGACGGAAACGGTGGAAACCGTCGCCGAGCCGTACCTCGTCCGCGAGGGCCTGCTGGGCCGGACCCCGCGGGGCAGGATCGCGCTCGCCCCGGCCTGGACACATCTTGGCTTCGCGGTGCCGCCCGGCGTTTTCGCGCAGGACCCGTTGGAACTCTTCCCGGCGGACGGTGACACCGACTTCGAGGCGGGGCCGGGCCAGGATGCCGATCCGGAATGGATCCGTAACCGTCAATAGCAGCAGCGCGTAGCCTTTCCCTCTAGACTGGTATGACGCTCGGCACGTTCGGGTCTTTGTTTCCGTGCGCGGCCAGTTCCTGGCCGCCGTCGGCTCGGCATAATTGCCTGCCAGCTATCCCGGAGCGAAACGGACGTTGCTGTACAACCAGCTACGCAAGTACAGAATGGAACTTTTCCCTTGGATCCAATGAACATCCTGCTTTTCGTTATGCTCGGACTCTTCGTCTTTATGATGTTCCGACGCAACAAGAAGACCAAGGAACAGGCAGCCACGCTGCAGTCACAGTTCGCCCCGGGTGTCGAGGTTATGACCAGTTTCGGCCTCTTCGGACGGATCGTCGAGATCGACGACGCAGAGAACAAGGTCCTGCTCGAACTCTCCCCGGGGAACACCGCTACGGTGCACCGCCAGGCAGTTACCAAGATCGTCGAGCCGGTCCTCGCCGCCGGGGAGCCTGCAGTGGTTCCCAACGATGCATCTTCGCTGACCATCGAGAAGTCCGAAAGCATCGCTCCTGTCAACGATGCACCGCGCGATGAGACGCCTGAGGAAACCCTGCGCCGCCTCAGCGACGAAGGCAAAAAAGACAGCTAGTCTGCCTGTTTGAGCTATCCCGCGAAACAACGGCTGCGGGCCACCGCCGGAGCGCGCCCGTGAGGGCCGCACGGCGGTTCCTCCGTAAACAATAGAAAGATCCACAATGGCACGAACTGGCCCCAAAAACACAGCCCTCAGGGTGCTGGTCTGGCTCGGCGTTATCCTCGCCGTCCTGACGGCCGTCCTGGCCGGCGGCACCATGGCCGGCCAGGCGAGCTGGGCACCCAAGCTCGCCCTGGACCTTGAAGGCGGCACCCAGATGATCCTGGCGCCCAAGGTTGAAGGCGGTTCAGGCATCAATGAAGAGCAGCTCAATCAGGCCGTGGCGATCATCCGCCAGCGTGTGGACGGCTCCGGTGTCGCGGAAGCCGAAATCAGCACGCAGTCCGGCCGGAACGTCGTCGTCAGCCTGCCGGGCACACCCGCCAAGGAAACCCGCGCCCTGATCCAGGCGTCCGCCGACATGAATTTCCGCCCCGTCCTCCAAGCCGGTCCGGGCGCAGCCGTCCCCACGGAGTCCTTGACTCCGGAAGACCAGCTGCCCAAGCCCACCGCCGAGCCCACCAACGGCAGCGACATTAACTGGGTTACCCCGGAGGTCTACAAGAAGTTCGAGTTGCTCAACTGCGACAACCCGTCGCAGGACAAGCAGGAACGCTCCGACCCGACCAAACCGCTGGTAACCTGCGAGCCGGCCTCCGCCAACTCCCCGGCGATCAAGTACATCCTTGGCCCGGTTGAAGTCAAAGGCTCAAACATCGCCGGGTCCTCCTTCCAGCTGCAGCGCGGCGCCCAGGGTGCGGTGACCAACGAGTGGGCAGTGAACATCCAGTTCAACGATGAAGGCACCACCAAGTTCAAGGCAGTCACCGAGCGGCTGTATCAGTTCAACGTCGCCAGCCAGGCCCAGGGCGGCTCGGATCCGAAGGCGCAGTTTGCCATCGTGCTCGATGACCAGGTCATCTCCGCGCCGCGTGCGAATGCGACCATCACCGATGGACGTCCGCAGATCACCGGCGGGTTCACCGAACAGTCCGCGAAGGCACTCTCGGACCAGCTCCGCTTTGGAGCCTTGCCGATCAGCTTCGAAATCCAGAGCGAACAGCAGATCTCAGCCACCCTGGGTGGTGAGCAGCTGCGGATGGGCATGTTGGCGGGCCTGATCGGCCTGTTGCTGGTGGTCGTCTACTCACTGTTCCAGTACCGGGCCTTGGGCCTGGTCACCGTGGCGTCCCTGGTGGTTGCCGGTGCCCTGACCTACCTGGCCATAGCGATCCTTGGCTGGACGGAAAACTACCGGCTCTCGCTTGCCGGTGTGGCCGGTCTGATTGTGGCAATCGGACAGACAGCTGACTCCTTCATCGTCTACTTCGAACGCATCCGTGACGAGCTCCGGGAAGGCCGCGGACTCGTTTCGGCAGTCCAGAACGGCTGGAAGCGCGCCAAGCGCACAGTGCTCGCATCCAAGGCGGTCAACCTGCTGGCCGCGCTGGTGCTGTACTTCGTGGCTGTGGGCAACGTGCGCGGCTTCGCGTTTACGCTTGGCCTGACTGCCATCGCTGACCTCATCGTTGTATTTATGTTCACGCACCCGACGCTTCAGCTGCTCTCGGGCACCAAGTTCTTCGGCGAAGGCCACCGGTTCTCCGGCTTGGACCCGAAGCGGCTCGGCGCCATCCCGCTGTACCGCGGGGCGGGCCGGATCCGCACCCCGGATGACAAGCCCGCCGTTGCGCTTCGCGCCAAGAACACCGGCGCCGCGGCCGAGGCCGAACGCCGGATGACCATTGCGGAACGACGGCTCGCGGAACGCCAGGAACAGCTTGCCGGTTCCTCCAAGAACGCGTCCAAGGAGGGCAACTAAATGGCCACCAGCTTCGCCAATTTCGGCAATGAGCTCTACACGGGCAAGCGCTCGTACGACTTCGTCGATTCCAAGAAAATCTGGTTCCTGATTGCAGCCGTCCTGGTTGCGCTCTCGATCCTGCTGCCGGTCGCCAAGGGTGGCTTCAATCTCGGCATCGAGTTCCGGGGCGGCTCGGAATTCACCGTCTCAAATGTCAAGACCACGGACCCTGCCCTCGGCGAGAAAGCCGTGAAGGACGTTGTCTCCGGAAGCGTCCCGCGCGTCGCCAACGTTGCCGGCACCACGATGCGGATCCAAACGGACAAGCTCACCGACGACGAGACACTGCGGATCAAGGACGGACTCACCACGGCCTACGGCGTCACCGACAATGAGGTCACCTCGACCTTTGTCGGGCCGACGTGGGGTGCCGACGTAACAAAACAGGCCCTTTTGGGCCTGGCGATCTTCGTCGGTCTCGCCGCGGTGCTGATGGCGCTGTACTTCCGGACCTGGAAGATGTCGCTCTCGGCCCTCGTGGGCATGCTGGTGACGATGTTCATCACCGCCGGCGTCTATGCCCTCAGCGATTTCGAGGTCACGCCGTCGGCCATCATTGGGTTCCTCACCGTGCTGAGCTACTCGCTGTACGACACAGTGGTGGTCTTCGACAAGATCCGCGAGAACACCGCGGACCTGCAGGCGTCCACCCGCCGGACGTTCGGCGAGGAGGTCAACCTGGCCGTCAACCAGACCTTGGTGCGCTCCATCAACACCATGATGGTTGCCATCCTTCCGGTGGGTGCGATCCTATTCATCGGCGCTGGCCTGCTCGGCGCCGGAACCTTGCGGGATCTCTCACTGGCTCTTTTTGTCGGCATCCTGATCGGCACGGCGGCCACCATATTTATCGCCGCGCCCCTCTACGCCTGGCTGCGCCAGGGCGAACGGGAGTTGGTCAAGCAGGCCGCACGGGTGCAGCAGCGCCGGGCGCAGGCTGCCGCCAAGGCGGAGACCGCAGAAGCTCCCGCGACGGCCTAGCCGCAGCGGTCCTGCCGGACCCGGTCCGCCGGGGTATTTGCTTCCGCAGACCTTCGGGCCGGAGAACGCCATTCGTGGTGCTCTCCGGCCCGTCGCCGTATCGTCGACGGTTATCGAAGTATCCTGCTGCGGGAATAGACTGGAAGAATTAACGGGTTCGGAGAGGTGCTCCATTGGAAGAACGTTCGACGCCGGTGCCAACAGCGCAGGCGGATGAGGCTGCAGGCCAGGGTTCGCAGACTGGCGTGGTGGCTCCGGGACGCGCTGATCCGCCCGTCCCGGTCGACAGTTCGGGGGCCCGCCCGACCTTCCCCGGCCGCCGTGAGCGCACCCGCTCCCGGCTGGCGCGCCTGACCGGTCGCGGTGCACCTGCCTATTCGCCCATCCTGGAGCCGCTCCTGCGCACCGTGCGGGCCAACAACCCCAAAGAGGACTTTGAGCTGATTCAGCGTGCCTTTGTGGTGGCGGAGAGCTGCCACCGCGGGCAGAAGCGCAAGAGCGGCGACCCGTACATTACCCACCCCGTGGCGGTGGCCACCATCCTGGCCGAACTGGGGCTCAGCGGAACCACACTGGCGGCGGCTCTCCTGCACGACACGGTCGAGGACACCTCGTACTCCCTGGAGGACCTGAAAGCCGAATTCGGGCCGGAAGTGGCCATGCTGGTCGACGGGGTCACCAAGCTGGACAAGGTCAGCTTCGGCGAGGCCGCCCAGTCTGAAACCGTGCGCAAAATGGTCGTCGCCATGGCCAAGGACATCCGGGTCCTGATGATCAAGCTGGCCGACCGGCTGCACAACGCCAGGACCTGGCGCTTCGTCTCGGCCGAGTCGTCGGCGCGCAAGGCCCGGGAAACACTGGAGATCTTCGCTCCGCTGGCACACCGGCTGGGCATGAATACCATCAAATGGGAACTTGAAGACCTCTCCTTTGCGGCGCTGTATCCGAAGGTCTACGAGGAAATCGTGCGTATGGTGGGGGACCGGACCCCCGAACGCGAAAAGAACCTGTCGGTGATCCGGAACCAAATCACCGAGGACCTGCGCGAAGCGAAAATTAAGGCCACCATCAGCGGCCGGCCCAAGCATTACTACTCGATTTACCAGAAGATGATTGTCCGGGACAAAGATTTCGACGACATCAACGACCTGATGGGCGTCCGGGTGCTTGTCGACTCGGTCCGGGACTGTTACGCGGCCCTCGGCGCCATGCACTCACGCTGGAACCCCCTCCCCGGGAGGTTCAAGGACTACATCGCGATGCCCAAGTTTAACATGTACCAGTCGCTGCACACCACCGTCATCGGCCCCGGCGGCAAACCCGTGGAGATCCAGATCCGCACGCACGAAATGCACCGCCGCGCTGAATACGGCGTCGCGGCACACTGGAAGTACAAGGATCAGCCGAACCGCACCGCTGCCGGGCCGGGAAGCCCCCGCGAGGGTGAGATGGGCTGGCTCCGCTCCCTCGTGGACTGGCAGCAGGAAACCTCCGATCCCGGCGAGTTCCTGGACTCGCTGCGTTTTGAAATCAACGCCCGGGAGGTTTTTGTTTTTACCCCCCAAGGGCGAGGTTATGGCCCTCCCGGCCGGTTCCACACCCGTGGACTTCGCCTACGCCGTCCACACCGAAGTGGGCCACCGGACCATCGGTGCCCGAGTCAACGGCAAACTGGTCCCGCTGAACAGTGAACTGAACCACGGCGACTGGGTGGAAATCTTCACGTCCAAGGCCGAAGGCGCCGGTCCCAGCCAGGACTGGCAGCATTTCGTCAAGAGCGCCCGGGCCCGCAACAAGATCCGGCAGTGGTTCAGCAAGGAACGCCGCGAAGAGTCGATCGACCGGGGCAAGGAAATGCTGACCAAGGCGATGCGCAAGCAAAACCTCCCGTTGCAGCGCCTGATGACCCATGACGCCCTCGCCGCGATCGCGGAGGACTTTAAGTATGTCGACATCTCCGGTCTGTACGCAGGGGTCGGCGACGGCCACACCTCGGCTCAGTCCGTTATGGAACGCCTGGTGGAAAGCGTCGGCGGCAATGACACTCCCGACGACGCCCTCACCGAGGTTTCCATCCCCACGCAGGTCAGCAAGGGACGGTACTCCGATTCAGGCGTCGTCGTACGCGGCGTGGACGATGTCTGGGTCAAGCTCGCCCGCTGCTGCACACCTGTTCCGCCGGACCCGATCCTGGGCTTTGTCACCCGCGGTTCCGGCGTTTCAGTGCACCGGACGGACTGCACCAACGTTAGTGGGCTGCTGGAACAGCCCGACCGGATAGTGGAGGTTGATTGGGCACCCACCCAGTCGAGCGTGTTCCTGGTCGAAATCCAGGTTGAAGCCCTTGACCGCAAGTCGCTGCTCTCGGACGTGACCCGCATCCTGTCGGAGAACCACGTCAACATCCTGGCCGCGAGCGTTCACACATCCACGGACAGGGTGGCCATCTCGAAATTCGCTTTCGAGATGGGCGACCCGAAATACCTCAGCCATGTGCTCAGTGCCGTCCGACGCATCGACGGGGTCTTTGACGTCTACCGGACCACCGGCAACCGGCGGCGCGGCTGAATCTTGTTTGGCGAGACACCGTAACCGGGCGCCAGGAGGCGCCGGGTTATGGCGCCGGACGGGGCTGCAGCTGTTCGAGTTTCACCAGTGCTTCCTTTTTGTGCGGCAACCGGGGCGATGCCTCCACGGCCCGCAGCAGCAGCCGGGGCTGCAAACCCAGATCTGGGTTTGCCAGCAGTGCCCGCAGCGCCGGGACGGCCCGCTCCGCGTCCACATGCAGGGCGATGTCCACGGCGGTCCGCAGCGGGCTGGAGACCAGCAGGCCACCCAGGCTCACGACGTCGAACGGGCCCAGGCGCACCTCGTGGAATGTGCACCCCCGGGCCGACCTGAGGCTGGATATCCGTCGCTTGGTGTCGACGAGCAGGGCAAGACGGTCCGGTTCGGTGGCGCAGCCGTAAATCCAGGCGGCCGTCATCCGCCCCGCGACAACCCGGGTGCGGATGGCCGGGCTTATCAGGGGGGGAGGCCGCACGGGCCCTGAGCCGCGGCGTGGGGCGGGTCCCCGGCGGCAGGTAGCCGCGCTGGTAGAGCTGCGTCAGCACGCCATCCAACGCCATCGCTTGAAGTTCGGGCCAGGAGAAGAGCGCTCCGGGGGAATACAATTCAGCCGGCGGCGACAGGGCGGCCGACAGCGGCGCTAACCCTGACCGCAACGTTGACAGTGACGGTAGAAGTGAGCCTGGGGTGGACGTGGCAGCCGGGCCGTGAAGAATGACCATTCAGCCATCCTGACCCGTCCCGGAATCAGCGAACAGGCCCCGCACCGGTCATGTGGATAACCGGTGCGGGGCCTGCGTCGTAGGGGTTGGGGTCCGGCGCCTGCGGGCTAGGAGAGTTCGCTCGCTGACTTTTCGAGCTGTTCCAGCCAAGCCTCGCGGGCCTCGAGCGCTTCCTTGGCGGCCTTGATCTTGCGATCGTCGCCGGCCTTCTCGGCCTTGGCCAGGTCCTCACGAAGCCCTGCAATGGCCGATTCAAGTTGCGTCAGCGCGCTGTTGGTGCGTGCTTTCGTCTCCGGGTTGGACCGCTTCCAGTTCTCGTCCTCGGCGTGGCGGACGGCATCTTCGATCTTCCGCAGCCCGGCTTCGACGCGTGCCATGTCGGCGCGGGGGACTTTGCCGGCCTCTTCCCAACGGTCACGGATGGACTGGAGCGCCTTTTTTGGCCGCGGTGAGGTCCTTGATGGGAAGGAGCTCGTTGGCTTCCGTCAGCAGCGCCTCCTTGACCACGAGGTTTGCACCGTATTCCTGGTCGATCTCATCGTTGGCCGCCTGGCGGTGCGTAAAGAAGACGTCCTGGGCGGCACGGAACCGGGCCCACAGCGCGTCGTCGTCCTTGCGGCTGGCACGCGGCGATGCCTTCCAATCATCCATCAGGCGGCGGTATTCGCCGGCGGCAAAGCCCCAGTCGGTCGAGGAGGAGAGCGCTTCCGCCTCGGTGATCAGCTTCTCCTTAGCGGCCTTGGCTGCCGAGTTGGTGCTGTCCAGCTGGGAGAAATACGCACGGCGGTGCCGGTCAAAGACTGTACGGGCGGCGCGGAAGCGCTTCCAGAGGGTGTCCTCATTGCTGCGGCCGAGACGGACGCCGCTCTTCTGCGCGGTCTTCCAGCCCTCGAACAGTTCGTTCATCCGGGCGCTGGATGTCTTCCACTGGATCTGGGCCGGGTCGTGGCCGGCAATCTCTTCAGCCTCGGCGACGATGGCTTCGCGGGCGGCCAACTCGGCAGCGCGGACGGCATCGTGTTCTGCCTTCTCGGACTTTTCGAGCTCGGAGATCTGCGTGGCCAGGGCGTCCAGGCGGGACTCGGCGGAGCGAAGGTCGCCCACCATGTTGCGCCCGGCGAGCTGCTCGCGCAGGTGGGCCACGGTCTTGTGCATGTCCGTGGTGGGTGCCTTGGAGCTGACCCGCTGTTCCAGCAGGACAATCTGCGCGACGACGTCATCGTACTTGCGGGCGAAGTAACCCAGCGCCTCGTCGTCGCTGACGTCCGGGTACTGCCCGACAGGGTGCTCGGCACCGTCGAGGGTCAGGAACACGTGGCCGTCGCCTTCGACCCGGCCCCATCGTGCGGCCTCGGCCAGTGAAGCAGCGGAGGAAACGGTAGCTGGTGCTGCCGGTGCTGCCGGTGCGGGTTTTGCCTTCGGCCGTGCCGCAAACGCTGCCGGTGACGGCGCGGGGCGCGGGGCCGGGGAGCCGCGGGCTCAGACGCGGTATCCGCGGCTTCGGCGGCGGCGGGTGCGGCTTCGCCGGCGTGGGTGGAAGCGGGGGCCCCGGGTGCGGCGACAGCCGCGGCGGCCTCCGCCTCTGGTGCCGTCTCCGTCACCGTAGCCGGGGTTGTGGCTTCTGCCTGCGCCGTGCCCGGGCCTGTGGCTGGTTCTGCGAACCCAGCTCCGGCCTGCGTTTCGTTGGCAGCTGCTGCTGACACTGTTTCGTCGGATTTCTGACTGTCTGTCACCGCTAGAAGTCTTTCGCTTGGAGGGAAATACCGGGGCCGATGCCACGAGGGCGACGGCTGGCTACTTCAGAGAGAACGAGTCTATCGTGACTGGTTCCGCCGGGGCGCCGTCTGTGGGGCTGTCACCTGGTTTTAGTCCGGCGGCCGCGATCGTGGTCACAACATCCAGGCCCGAGGTCACTTTCCCGACCACGGAGTATCCGCCCGCGGCATCGGCGGGAATGACGGTGTCCTTGTACACGATGAAAAACTGCGTGCCGTTGCCGTAGGCGTTTCCACCGGTCCTGGCCACGGCAATGGTTCCGGCGGGGTAGGTGTTGTCCTGCGGCGTGTTTTCCAGCGGGCCCCACGTGTAGTTGGCGTCGCCGCTTCCGTCGCCGGCTTTGGACCCGCACTGCAGGACGCCGAACGTTTCGCCTGTGGTGAGCCGGTGGCAGCTCAGCCCGGAATAGAAGTTCTGGTCCGCGAGGGACTTGAAGACGGCGGCTGCCTGGGGCGCCTTGGTGCCGTCCAGCTCGATGCCCAGGGTGCCGCTGTTGAGCTTCAGTTCGCCGGTGAACGTCTGGCCGGCCGCTGTTTCAGGCTTGGGGATGTTGCCGGCATTACCGGCGGAGGCCGACGGCGTGGCGGACGGGGTGGTCAGGCCGGCCTTGGCGGCGGCGTATTCGTCCTCACTGGGATTGGCGGCGAAAACTGTCAGCTGCAGGACCAGTGCAACGACGAGCGCCGCGACTCCGGCGCCGACGGCAAGTACGTTGTCGCGCTTGCGCCGTTTGTCCTGCTCCTTGCGCAGCCCGCGCTTTGCCTCCATCTGCTGGACGCGCCGCTTCGCTTCGCGGGCGTTCCGTGAACTGGCCGCCAAAAGTCCTCCTGGGGGTAGGGCCGAACCTGCCCAAGCGCCGTGGCGCTGCGCGGGTTCAACGGTAAAACTGCAGGCAGTCGCGCCGTTTCCGGCCGCATTAGAAGATGCGGGCGCGGAAAGCATAAACTGACTGCCGCACACAGTTTATGCATGACCGGTCTGTCTGCCGTCCATCTGATCCCCGTTTCGGACGCCCGTTTCAGCCCCACAGCGGCGCAGAATACCTCGGCCGGTTATTACCTGAGGAGAAAATCCACCATGGCACGCACCGCCTCCCTGTCCGGATTCCCCGAGTGGCTTCCCGAGGAGCGGATGGTGGAGCTGCATGTGTTGGACACCCTGCGCAGGGTTTTCGAACTGCACGGTTTTTCCTCCATTGAAACCCGGGCCGTGGAAACCGTGGGGCAGCTGCTGCGAAAGGGTGAGATCGACAAAGAGGTCTATGGGCTGAGCCGTTTGCAGGACGATGAGGGGGCTCCGGCGCCGGACGGTGCCACTTCACACCGAAGCGATCCGCACGCCCTGGCCCTGCACTTTGACCTCACGGTGCCGTTCGCCCGGTACGTCGTCGAAAACGCCGGCTACCTTGCGTTTCCGTTCCGCCGGTACCAGATCCAGAAGGTCTGGCGCGGCGAGCGACCGCAGGAAGGCCGCGCCCGGGAATTTACCCAGGCGGATATCGACATCGTGGGCGACGGTAACTTGCCGTTCCGGTACGACGTCGAGATTGCGCTGGTGATCGCGGAGGCCCTCAGTGCCCTGCCGATCCCGGATTTCCTGCTCCGGATCAACAACCGCAAGCTGGCCGAGGGCTTCTACGACGGCATCGGCCTCACCGACACCGCCGGGGTGCTGCGCAGCATCGATAAGCTCGAAAAGATCGGCGCCGCCAAGGTCGCCGAGCTGCTCCGGTCCGAGCTGGGAGCCACCGCGGAGCAGGCCCAGTTAGCGCTCAAGCTGGCTTCGATCCGCACCGGGGACACGTCCTTCGTGGCGCAGGTCCGCGCTCTCGGAGTCAGCAATGAGCTCCTCGAAGAGGGCCTGGCCGAGCTGGAACAGGTCATCGCGGCCGCCGTCCAGCGCGCCCCCGGCAAGGTCGTCGCGGACCTCAGCATCGCCCGCGGCCTGGACTACTACACCGGCACCGTGGTGGAAACTGTCCTGGTGGGCCACGAACAGCTCGGCTCCATCTGCTCCGGCGGGCGCTACGACGCCCTCGCCAGCAAGGGCAACCGGACGTTCCCCGGCGTTGGACTCTCCATCGGCGTAACCCGGCTGGTATCCCGAATCCTCAGCCAGGACCTCGCCAAAGCCACCCGTTCGGTGCCCACCGCCGTGCTGGTGGCGCTCAGCAGCGATGACAGCTGGGGGGCGGCGCAGGACGTTGCCGCGGAGCTGCGCGGCCGGGGGATCGCCACCGAAGTGGCGGCCAAGGCGGAGAAGTTCGGCAAGCAAATCAAATTTGCAGACCGCCGCGGTATCCCCTTCGTCTGGTTTACCGACGACGAGGGCAAACACCAGGTCAAGGACATCCGCTCCGGTGAGCAGTTCGACGCCGATCCGGCCAGCTGGGCTCCAGCAGCCGAGGACCTGCACGTCCGGATCCTGAAGGCCTAGGCAGCGGCTTTCCGGAGCCGCCGCCGCCGCAGCGCCAGCACGCGCCCGGCGGCACCGGCGGCGAGCACCGCCGCCATCCCCAGCACCGAGGCCGGCGGGAGCGTCACGGCCAGCAGCAGGCAGCCGAGGAAGCCCACGGCATTGAGCCAGCGCGGGGCGTGCCCGGGGCGCTCGGCGAGGGTGAACGCTGCGGCGTTCGTCACCGCATAGTAGACCAGCACTCCGAAGCTCGAGAACCCCACCACCGTGAGCACGTTGGTGGTCAGCAGCAGCAAAATGACGGCCGCAGCCACGGCCAGTTCGGCCAGGAACGGGACCGGGTGCGTGCCGCCCACCCGGGCGAGCGGAGCCGGCAGGTCACCTTCCCGGGCCATGGCCATGGTGGTCCGGCCCACCCCCGTGATCAGTGCCAGCAGCGCGCCGAGACACGCTGCGGCGGCGCCCGCCTGGACGAGCGGGGCGCCGGCGCTGAGCCGGGAGCCGGCCACAGCGTCAAGCAAGGGCGCCGTGGAGCCGGCAAGTTGCCCGTCCTGCAGGTGCCGGGCCAGCAGCAGGGCCAGCCCAAGATAGATGATGAAGGCAGCGGCCAACGCCGCAAAAATAGCCCGCGGAATGGTGCGGGCCGGGTCTTTGACCTCCTCGCCCAGCGTCGCAATCCGGGCATAGCCGGCGAAGGCAAAGAACATCAGCCCGGACGCCGGCAGCACGCCCCAGCCGCCGCCTGCCGTGGCAGCGCCAGCGGCACCGTCCGCTGCAGGATGCGGTCCCAGGAGGGCAGCGGCGGCCACAAACGCCAGTGTGGTGAGCACAGCACCCAGCAGGATCCGGGTCAGTAGTGCCGTGCGGGTGATGCCCAGCAGGTTCACGCCCGTCAGGACCGCCACCGCGGCCACCGCCAGCGGCGTCGCGAACTCCGGCGCCGCATAGTGTCCGAACGTCAACGCCATCGCCGCGCAGGACGCCGACTTGCCGGTCACAAACCCCCAGCCCGCGATGAAGCCCGGCCATTCGCCCAGCCGGTTCCGCCCGTAGACATAGCTTCCGCCGCTGGCCGGGTACACGGCGGCCAATTGCGCCGAGGCCACCGCGTTGCAGTAGGCGATCACACCGGCCAGCGCCACAGCGGCCGCCAGCAGTGGACCGGCCAGCGCAGCCGCCGGCGCAAAAACCACAAAGACGCCGGCGCCCAGCATCGAGCCGAGGCCGATCGCTGTCGAATCGAGCACACCCAACCGGCGCTGTAGGGGCTGGGGCGTCTGCCGGTACGGGGACGGCTTCATCTGACGGCGGCTTGCCATGGCGGGAGGGGCCTTTCCAACGGGTAAACTCGTACGGGATCGTTCCTGTTAGCGATCCTAATGAACATGATTTTTGATTTCCCTCTGTCTTCTTCAGAAAGGCGTGCTGTGCTGCGCACACATGACCTCGGATCCCTTCGCTCCGAGCACATTGGACAAACCGTAACCCTCGCCGGCTGGGTCGGCCGGCGTCGTGACCACGGTGGTGTTGCCTTCGTTGACCTGCGTGACGCTTCGGGCGTATCCCAGGTGGTTGTTCGTGAAGAGGAAGTCTTCCACGGCCTGCGCAACGAATACGTGCTGCAGGTTACCGGCACTGTCGCCCGGCGCCCCGAGGGCAACGAGAACTCCGCGCTGGCCACCGGCGAGATCGAGGTGATGGCCGAGAAGGTCACCATCCTCAACACTTCCGAGCCGCTGCCGTTCCAGATCGATGAGCATGTTGAAGTCGGCGAGGAAGCCCGCCTCAAGCACCGCTACCTGGATCTGCGCCGCCCCGGCCCCGCACGCAACATGCGCTTGCGCTCGGAGGCGAACCGGGTGGCCCGCGAACTTCTCCACCAGGACGGCTACGTCGAGATCGAAACCCCGACGCTGACACGCTCGACGCCGGAAGGTGCCCGCGACTTTGTGGTCCCCGCTCGCCTGGCACCGGGCTCCTGGTACGCGCTGCCGCAGTCTCCGCAGCTCTTCAAACAGCTCCTGCAGGTTGGCGGTTTTGAGAAGTATTACCAGATCGCCCGTTGCTACCGGGACGAGGACTTCCGCGCGGACCGCCAGCCGGAGTTCACCCAGCTGGACATCGAAGCCAGCTTCGTTGACCAGGACGACATCATTGGCCTCGGCGAAAACATCGTTAAGGCGCTGTGGAAGCTGATCGACGTCGAGATCCCGACGCCGATCCAGCGCATCACCTACCACGACGCCATGGCCCGCTACGGTTCGGACAAGCCGGATCTGCGTTTTGGCCTGGAGCTTACCGAGCTCACCGAATTCTTCAAGGACACAAACTTCGGCGTCTTCAAGGCGCCCTATGTCGGGGCCGTCGTTATGCCCGGCGGCGCCTCCCAGGCCCGCCGCGCCCTCGATGCCTGGCAGGAATGGGCCAAGCAGCGCGGCGCCAAGGGCCTGGCCTACGTCTTGTTCAAGGAAGACGGCGAACTCGCCGGCCCCGTGGCCAAGAACCTCTCCGACACCGAGCGTGCGGGCCTGGCCGCGGCCGTCGGCGCCACGCCCGGGGACTGCATCTTCTTCGCCGCCGGTGAGAAGACGCCTTCCCGTGCCCTGCTGGGCGCCGCCCGCGTCGAGATCGGCCACCGCACCGGCCTCATCAACCCGAGCGACTGGGCCTTCTGCTGGGTTGTCGACGCGCCGATGTTCGAGCCGGCCGCGGCGGCCGTCGCGTCCGGTGATGTTGCCGTCGGAGCCGGCCAGTGGACTGCCGTGCACCACGCATTCACCTCGCCCAAGCCCGAATACATGGACACGTTCGACAAGGATCCAGAGTCTGCGCTCTCTTACGCCTACGACATTGTCTGCAACGGCAACGAAATCGGCGGCGGCTCCATCCGTATCCACCAGAGCGAGGTCCAGGAACGGGTCTTCGAGCTTATGGGCCTGGACAAGGCGGATGCCCAGACTAAATTCGGTTTCCTGCTCGAAGGCTTTAAGTTCGGCGCGCCTCCGCACGGCGGCATTGCGTTCGGCTGGGACCGTGTGGTTGCCCTGCTGGCAGGCGTCGAGTCCATCCGCGACGTCATCGCGTTTCCCAAGTCCGGGGGCGGCTATGACCCGCTGACCCAGGCGCCCGCCCCGATCACGGCCCAGCAGCGCAAGGAAGCCGGCGTGGATTTCAAGCCTGAGGCCAAGAAGGCCGACGGCACCAAGTAATCTGACGCCGGCAGCAGCCAAGGCCCATGGAACCGGAAGAGATGAGCGGCCTTGACGCGCTGATGGATGCCGCGTGGCCGCCGGCTGAGCGGGAAGAGTCCGGCGGCTGGGTCCTCCGCGCGGCCGCCGGAGTGACGCAACGGGCAAACTCGGTGTGGCCCCGGGAGCCCGGCCGGGACTGCGAGGATCAACTCGCACCCCTCCGGGCGGCACGCCTCTGGTACCGAAACCGCCGGTTGCCGCTGATCTTTCAGGTCTTCGAGGACCCTCGCTTCGAAAGGCTGAGCGCCTTGCTGGACGCCGAAGGCTTTACCCGGCAGTCCGAAACCCTGGTGCTGGTCCGGGACGGTGCAACCGATTCGCCGGACGATGCCGGCGACGTCGAAATTTCTGCGGTGCCTTCGGCGGAGTGGCTGCGGCTGTGGTGGGGCGTGGACGGCCGCGGCGATGACTCTGCCCTGGCTGTCGCCCGTGGGATCCTCGAGGGCTGTCCCTCGCTGTACGCCCTTGTCCGGGACGACGGCGGCCAACCGGCCGCCGTCGGACGTCTCGCACTTCCCGGTGGTGCCGGCGCGCGGGGCGGGCTGTATTGCATGGCGACGCGTCCGGACGTCCGGCGGCGCGGCTATGCGGCCAAGATCCTGCGGGCGCTGCTGCGCGCCGGTGACGCACGGGCCCTGGCGGGATACTGGCTGCTGGTGACGGTGGCCAACGCCGGGGCCCGCGAATTCTACGCCCGCGAAGGTTTCCGGCCGGCGGGCCGATACCTCTACCGGCAGGAACGGCCAAGGCGGCACTTGACCGGCTGCTGAGTCGGTCCACGAGTCGGCCGTGACTGGGGTTGTGTGTGGCAAGCTTGGAGGGGCGGTTCGGGAGAAACGCCGGAGCTGACTTGCGCGCGAACCGAACCTTTTGGAGCCCTCACCGATGCCCAGTATCACAAAGCTCTCCGGTATCCTCGCGGCCGGAGCAAATCTGACAGTGGACGGCGCCCTCGCTACCGAGCTTGAAGCTCGAGGCTGCCAGCTGCACGATGCGCTGTGGTCCGCCAAAGTCC
Organism: Arthrobacter sp. H16F315; assembly: GCF_024124825.1. Taxonomy (GTDB): domain Bacteria; phylum Actinomycetota; class Actinomycetes; order Actinomycetales; family Micrococcaceae; genus Arthrobacter. Next base: position 2,506,816 of record NZ_JAMXSS010000002.1, read on the forward strand.
TGCTGGAGGAACCGGATCTTGTCAGGCGCGTACACCTTGACTATTTTCGCTCCGGAGCCTCGGTCGCGATCACCGCGAGTTACCAGGCCACCCCGCAGGGATTTGCGCAGCGCGGCATCAGCGCGGATACCGCCCTGGAGCTGATTGCCTTGAGCGTGCGCCTGGCTGACGAAGCGCGCCGCGAGTACCTGTCCGAAAGCTCCGTCCCCCGGCCCCTGCTGGTTGCCGGATCGGTCGGACCTTATGGCGCATACCTCGCGGACGGGTCGGAATACCGCGGCGACTACAGCCTCAGCGGAGAAGAGTTTTTGGAGTTTCACCGGCCGCGAATCGCGGCGCTGGTGGACGCCGGAGCGGACGTTCTTGCGTGTGAGACGTTGCCGTCCCTGCCGGAAGCGGCGGCCTTGTTGACACTGATCAAAGAGTACGACGTCGAAGCCTGGCTCTCCTTTACGCTGCGGGACGGTGGGCACATCAGCGACGGTACGCCGCTGGCGCAGATGGCGGCGCTGGTTGCGGAGCAGCCGCTCGCAGCGGCGATCGGGGTGAACTGTGTGCCCCTTGAGCTGGTCTCCCCGGCCCTGCGTGCCCTGGGTAAAGTCACCGACATGCCGCTGATTGCCTACCCGAATTCGGGCGAACGCTACGACCCGGTCTCCAAAACCTGGGGGCCGGCAGCGGACGGTCCGGCCGGCCCCGGCAGCAAACCACCCGCTGGACTTGCGGGGGGAACACCGATTTGGCGTGAACTTGGTGCCCGGCTCATTGGCGGGTGCTGTCGAACCACCCCGCGGGATATTGCCGCGGTGGCCACACTCTCACGAAGGGCCCGGACGGAAGCGTCCGGCCGCTAGGAACACCCCTGCCGGTCCGGCACAGCAAACGCAGCCCCGGCCCGCTGCACAGCACAGAAAAACGGCTTCTGCGCTGTGCAGCCCCCAATAAAGCGGTGCCTCGGAGGCACCGGCTTCCATGCATCCCATTGTGTCCCGGATAATTGCCTTAGGCAAGCACTAGGTGCCGGAGCGTGGGAGGGCCGGCACACACGTCAGCTACGGAACGGGCCTAAGGCCGCTGACCGGAAGTCTTTTGCGCGGGCGGGAATGCTCAGCTGCCGGCTCCCGCACTTAGTGCCTGGCCACCCGCACTTACTGCCGGACCAGCGGAAGCAAAAGCTTCATCGTGGTACCTGCCGGTCCGCTCCGGGCAACTTCGACGGTTCCGCCGGCCGCCGCGGCGATTTCGCGGACCAATGCCAGGCCGATGCCGAAGCTTCGCCGGCCTTGGGGCGCAGCCGGGGCGGCGGTCCTGACGAAGCGGTCAAAGATCCTGGCCTGGTCCACGCCCGTGATTCCGGGCCCTGTATCCGCCACGTACACTGCCGCCTGGTTGCGCTCGACGGCTGTGCTGATGGTGATGCTCCCGCCGGGCGGGGTGTGGGCGAGGGCATTTTCCGCGAGCGCAAGCACGGCCCGGCGCAGCGGGCTCGGGTCAATGCGCGCTTCCGGCCGCCCGGAGTCGGAGAATGTGAGCCGGATATCCTGTTGGGCCGCAATGTCCTGCAGGCTCTCAGCAACGGATCCGGCGACGTCGGCCAGATCCGTCGGTTCACCCGTGGGATCCGGTGCTGTTCCGGTTGCAGCCACAAGGAGCTCGTTGACGATGCCCGTCAGCGTTCCCGTGTCGGCACGGATCCGGCCCAGCGCCCGGCCCGTTGTGGAATCCGGCTCAGCATCACGCTGGGCGAGCTGTATCCGGGCGTCCAGGATGGCCAAGGGCGTACGCAGTTCGTGGCTGGCATCCTGGACGAATTGGCGTTGGAGGGCCAGTGCTTCCCCCAAGGGACGGATGGCGCTGCGCGCACTGAGCCACCCGACCACGCCGGCCAGAACAACGCCGGTCACCCCCGCGATGATCATCGCCTCGATGAGGTCCTTGGAATCGAGATAAGTGTAGGCCTTGCCCGCGGGGGGAGGTGCCCGGTAGATCCGGGTTGGCCAGCTTATTCATCAGATATACCGTCGCGGCAGCGAGGAGGCACAGGACCAGCACACCGCAGGCGGCGCTGATCCGCACGGCGACCCTCAGCGAAGCCCGGCGAAGGGTGTCCCGGTCCGCTTCGCCCGGGACGGAGCGGCCGTTCATAAGGCATCGCCGATCTGGTAGCCGACGCCGTGGACTGTGCGGACGATCGACCTGGCGACTTTTCGCCGGAGGTGGTGGACATAGGTGTCGATCACGCCCGGCTGGTCGGTGGGCTGGAAATGCCCGGAAAGCAGTTCGTCCCGCGTGAAGACCCTGTCCGGCTCGACTGCCAGGGCAGCCAGCAACTCAGCTTCCTTTGCCGTCAGGGACACACGTGTCCCGTACACCGAGCGCACGGAACGCGATGCCGGATCGAGTTCCCAGTTGCCGATGCTTAGCGGCGCCAGGGGTGGCGCGAAAGTGCGCGTTAAGGCCCGCAGGCGCGCCCCGAGTTCACCGGCGTCGAACGGTTTGGTCAGGTAGTCATTGGCTCCCGCGTCCAGGCCCCTGACCTTTTCTTCGGCGGCCCCGAGAGCCGTGAGGATCAGCATCGGCGTCGATACCCCCTTGGCCCGCAGCGCTCCGATCAGGGCGATACCGTCCATCAGCGGCAAGCCGCGGTCGATCACCATCACGTCCCAGTCCTGGGTCAGCCCCTGATGCAGACCCTCCTGGCCGTTGGTGGCCAGCCTGACATGGTAGTCCGGTTCCAGCAGTTCGGCGATGAGCGGTCCCAGCACAATGTCATCCTCCACCAGCAGCAGGGACGGCGGACCGAATGGGGTTCTCATGTCAGCTATTGTCCTGCGAAATACGCTGCGCCGGGGGCCGGTCTGTCTCCTGGCTGCCGGGACCGGGCCGGGTTTCGGCCGCGGGACCGCGGTTCCGGCGCCGTCGCTTAACGAACTCGACCACCCAAGGCAGGACCGAAACGAGGACCATCAGCACTGCAATGACGTCGATGTTCTTGGCGATGACCTCAAAGTGCCCCAGCCATGTTCCCAGCAGCGTGACGGAAGCGGCCCAAGCCAGCGCCCCGGAGATGTTCCAGAGCGTAAAGGACTTGTAGCCGTAACGGGCGATGCCGGCGCTCAGGGGTGCAAACGTCCGGACCATGGGCACAAAGCGGGCCAGCACAACTGCGGGCGCCGCCGTGGCGTCGGAAGAAATCCTCGGCGGTGGTCAGGTGCGCTGTCTTAAGGATCCGGGCATCGTCCTTGAACCACCGGCGGCCGAAGGTGCGTCCGATCATGTAGCCAACCTGGTCGCCGGCGACGGCAGCGGCCGTGACAACGCCGATCAGCACCGGCAGCGACAACTGCAATTGCTGGTGCAGGAGGCCGGCCGTGAACAGCAGTGAATCTCCGGGCAAAAACGGGAAAAGCACCCCGGATTCGATGAAGACCAGCAGCGAGATGACGCCGAGCGCCGCCGGACCCAGACCCTGGAGGAGGCTGGCGGGGTCCAGCAGTGAGCGAAGATCAATCGAGGGGGCCACTGTGTGGACAAGCCCGGAGGCGTATATGACGTACATGCTCAGTTCCTTAGGCTTGGGATGATCGGAGTGCGGCGGGGGCCGTCACGCGGTCCAGGAGGGGCACGGCGAAACAGTTCCACATTCCGGACAGCAGCACCACAGCCGCACTGGCCGCGAGGAAGGACGCCACCACGTCGGTGGGGTAGTGGACTCCGATATACAGCCGCGACCACGCCACCACGAGGGCCAGTGCCGCCGCGGCGAAGGCTGTCGCCTTGGCCCAGCGGGTTCCGCGGACCAGGAAGTACACGGCAAATCCCAGCGCCACCGCAAAGGACACGTGCCCGCTCGGGAAACTGTTGGAGCCGGTTTCGGGGGAGAGTGGATCGGCCAGCAGCGCCGGATTGGGACGTTGCCGGGCGATGATGAGCTTAAACAAGCCACTTGCCACCCAACCGGAGGATGCAAAGATGCCGAACGCAATGGCTTTTACCAGGGAACGCCTGATCACCCAAAGGTAGAGTGCAGCGGCGGCAACGAATGCGACTCCGGCCGCCGGGCCGAACACCAGGTTCAGGGTCATAGCGAGGCCGGTCAGGATTGCGGCGTGGTGTTGGCTGAGGTCCTGGTCAACGCCCAGTTCAGCCGCCGTACCACCGGGTAACAGCTGTGCCGTTGCCCCCAGGGCGATGACCGCCGCGGACAGCAGGATGCCCCATAACAGCCAATGACGGGGCTGGGGGATGGCCCAGGGCTGCGGGCCGGCAACTGCCTTTAGTCCGGCAGAATCACGGGGCGCCGTAACGCTGCCAGCATGGGCGGGTCCAGTCATGGGGTCCTCCGGTCGGGTCGAGGGCGCTGTCCGGCGCACGCTCCAACTTTCCCGCAGGGCCTTTAAGAAACGCTTAAGAAGTGCCGGGGCCTGCGCGGAGCCGTTCCTGCAGGAACACGCTCGGCCGTCGGTTGTGGTGCGAGACCGGGGTGCCGGTCCTAGACTGTGTCATGGCCTCCGAGGACAGCGTTGAAATCGAGCGAAAGTACGACGTCGACGAAAGGGCCGCGCTGCCGCCTCTTGACGAGCTGCCAGGGGTGGCCCGGGCAGAACGGCCCGTTGAGCAGCAGCTGGAGGCCGAGTATTTCGACACGGCCGGCCTGGCCCTGGCGGCGCACGGCATAACCCTGCGCCGGCGGACCGGCGGCGACGATTCCGGATGGCACCTCAAACTCCCCGGCGGCCAGGACACAAGGCTCGAAATGCACGAGCCACCGGGAAACGACCCGGAATTGGTTCCGCCGAGGTTCCTCCAGCTCGTCCGGGTGCACGTACGGGACCGTCCCCTTGCCGCCGTCGCCCGCGTGAGGACCCGGCGGATGCTACACCGCCTCCGGGACGATCACAACGGGATTCTTGCCGATGTTGCCGATGACCGGGTGCAGGCCGACAGGCTCGGACCTGAACCCCGCAGCCTGACGTGGCGGGAGTGGGAGATAGAACTCGTCCAGGGGTCCCGTGAGCTGCTGGACGCGGCGGAGGCGGTGCTTGCCGTGGCCGGCGGGCGCCCGGCCGCGCATGCCTCGAAGCTGGAACGCACGCTCGGGGATCAGCCGCTGGCCGGTCCGGCTGCACTTCCGCCGCCCGTGCGCCGCAAGGGGCCGGCGACTGCCGTGCTCGTGGCCTATGTGCACGCTCGGGTGCAGGGCATTTCGGAACTGGATCCGCGGGTGCGCCGGGACGCACCGGACGCCGTCCATCAGATGCGGGTGGCGACCAGACGGATGCGTTCGGTATTGGGCACCTACCGCCGGCTGCTGGAACCGGAACAGGTAAACACGCTCCGGGCGGAGCTTAAATGGCTGGCCGGCTGTCTGGGCGAGGCACGGGACGCGGAGGTGATGCGCGAACGGCTCGAGAACCTGGTTGCCTGCGAGCCGGCGGATCTGGTGATCGGACCCGTCTCGCGCCGGATGCGGGAAGCGCTGGGCGCCGAATACGGCGCCGCCCGCGCCGCGGTATTGCAGGTGCTCGAGGATAAACGGTATTTCCGCCTCCTCGACAGTCTCGACGACTTCCTTGCCGCCGTGCCGGTGGCTGTTCCTGATCCGCGGCCGGCGCATGCGACTGTGGCCGCCCTGGTCAGGAATGACTGGAAGCGGTTACGCCGGAATGTTCGGATTGCGGAGGCCACGCCGGACGGCCCGGATCACGACGCCGCCCTGCACGAGGCGCGTAAGAGCGCCAAACGGCTCCGCTACGCAGCCGAATCCGGAATTCCTGTGATCGGCAAGCGCGCTGCCCGGTTGGCCGGCGCCGCCCACGGACTGCAAAAAATACTGGGCGAGCACCAGGACAGCGTTGTCACCCGGGCCCTGCTCCGGCGCCTCGGCGCCCAGGCGCACCTCGCCGGGGAAAATGCCTTCACCTACGGGAGGCTGCACGCGCTTGAACAAGCCATGGCGGCCGACGCCGAATCCCGGTTCAGCAAGGCCTGGAAGCGTTTCCCGAAGGTGCCAAAGGAATGACGGCAGCCGCGCCATCGAGGGACTGCGCGCGGCCATTTCACCCCGGATCCAGAATGCAGCAGCGGCGCGGGCCCGATGAGGATTCACATCCCGATATGGATGTTTTGTTAGGGCCGCTGCGATAGCGTAGCCAGAGGCTCGGGGAGTATCCCGGCGTCGGTGCATTCCCGTTCCGGCTTTCGCAGTCAGTCTGCGGCGAGTGTGCTGTTGTTCCGAATCGATCAAAGGACATAACCATGGCTGTATCCGTTGAACTTGGCAAGGCACTCGATAAGGCCTATGAGAACGTGACCCTTGAGGAAGTTCTTGCCGCCCCGCCGTCAGCGCTGGCCGGGCTCACCGAAAAGCACGACGAACTCCTTGCCGGCATGGGAATCAAGACCATCCGCGACCTCGGCAGCAACAAATTCTTCGCCACGGCCGGAGTGCTTGTAGCGCTGTCCGGGAAGGCCGGATAGCAGTCCGCTTGAAGCAGGCGCTGCGCTGAAGCGAAAGGTCCGACCGGCCACACTGGTCGGACCTTTTGCTTCGCCGGGGGCAACGCTGGGACAAGGCCGTCGGTGCGGGACTGCCAGGACTGAACGGCTTCAGCTGCTGTCCACGGTCCCGGAGGAGAACTGCCGCCTGATTCTGTTCCGCGCCCCGTGCTCAACCAGGGTCGGGATGAATGTCCGGATCCGGCCGGAAGCCAGTTGTTCGTACTCTTCCGTGACGATCCTGGCGATGAGCGTACGGGGAGCCTCGGGATGCCGGACGACTATCCGGTCCGTGACCTTGTTGATGGTGTCCTGCTTGTCCGCGTCGTCCATATACGCAGTTTGACCCCGGGTGACCCCGGTGTCTATCAGCATGCTTACGACGTGGACAGCAGGGTCCAGGACCTGGTGGCGAACGCGCTGCACCAGGTCCTCTCGTCACCCTGATCCGGCCGCTCCATCTGCGTGATCTTCTGACGGCCCGGCAATGGCTTCGCGGGAGGGCCTCAGAGGTCAAAGCCACCACGGTGCCAACGGCCTCGAGCCGGACGTGCAAGTCTACGAGGACCACCCCGGGCAGCTGTGCATCTGCCACGGGACAGGGGAACCGTCCGCATCCTCGGTAGCGGACTATCTGATCGGCATCCACCAGTTCGCGCGGTCAAACTCCAACTGTCGTTGCTCGTCTTCGACTGCAAACCGGAAGTCATCTCACCGGATCACGACGTCGAACTGCTGCTGGCGATCCGCGAGCACCTGACCTTCGCCCTCGACCGAATCGATGTGCACAGCGCCCGGTTCGGCAGCAGTGGCACGGCGGTCTTCGATCGCGACATCGATGACACCACACCGTTCACCCGGCCGATCATCTGAGGTGTGCCAAAACTCTCAGAGCGCACGGGCGGTGCTGGATTAAATGCAGCAACTGACCGTCACCACCTCGCTATTCAGTGATACTATCTAGTGGTAGTCAGCAACACTGAGTAGTAAAGAGGAGGCCTTTGTGGCCAACCAAATGACCGAGATGCTCAAGGGAACCCTCGAGGGCATCGTTCTCGCGAACCTGGCCGTTCAGCCGGCCTACGGCTACGAGATCACCGCGCGGCTGCGCGAGCAGGGCTTCTCCGACATTGTTGAGGGCACCGTCTACGCCCTCCTGATCAGGATCGAGCAGCGTGGCTTCGTCGACGTTGCGAAGGTCCCGTCGGAGAAGGGCCCGCCACGCAAGGTGTACTCGCTGAACGCCGCAGGCGCCGAGAACCTCGACGAGTTCTGGAGGAGCTGGAGCTTCCTCGTAGAGCGGATCGGACAACTTCACCAGCAGATCGAAAACCCGCAGGATCACCCCCAGGAAGACGGAGAGTAGTCATGGCCGCAAAGTGGATCGAGGCCCTCACCGGGTCGCTGGAACAGAAGAAGCAGTACAAGCAGTCCATGGCCCGCATCGAGGCACTTCCGGAGCCCTACCGCAGTTCGGCGAAGGCGTTCAACCGGTACTTTATGTACTACGGCGGGATCACCGACGGGGACGCCCTCACCACGATGATCGTTGACCATGCCGATCTCTGGGAACGCGCCGCTGTCGACGCGACGCCGGTGCGCGCCATCGTAGGTGAGGACCCGGTGGAGTTTGCCGAGACATTCGCCCAGGCCTACTCCGCCACCCGGTGGATAGATAAGGAGCGCGCCCGACTCACGAAGGCGATCGACGCTGCCGCCGGCGGCGAGGGAACGGGCCCGGACGCATGACAACCGGCCGGGCCCTCGAACCCGCGATCCGGGTGCGGGGCATCACGAAGTCGTTTAAGGATGTGGCGGTGCTGTGCGGCGTCGACTTCGACGTGCGGGCGGGAAGCATATTCGCATTGCTCGGATCCAATGGCGCGGGCAAGACCACCGTGGTGCGGATCCTTACGACGCTGCTGAAGGCGGACGCGGGCACCGCCACGGTGCACGGTTTCGACGTCAACACCAACCCCGGCGGGGTGCGCGAGTCGATCAGCCTCACCGGCCAGTTCGCGGCGGTCGACGACATACTCTCGGGCCGGGAAAACCTGGTGCTGATCGCCAGGCTGCGTCACCTGAACAACCCGGGCGGGATTGCCGACGGCCTCCTGTCCCGCTTCTCGCTCACGGAAGCAGGCAACCGCAAGGCGTCGACCTACTCGGGCGGCATGCGACGCCGACTCGACATCGCGATGGGCCTGATCGGCAACCCGCCGGTCATCTTCCTCGACGAACCGACCACGGGGCTCGACCCCCAATCGCGTCTGGAGGTGTGGCAGACAATCAGGAACCTTGCCGGTCAGGGCACAACGGTGCTGCTCACCACGCAGCACCTGGACGAGGCCGAACAGCTCGCCGAGCGCATCGCGATCCTGCACAAAGGCACGATCATCCGGAACGGGACACTTGCCGAACTCAAGAATCTGCTCCCGGCCGCCAAAGTTGAGTACGTCGAGAAGCAGCCCTCCCTCGAAGACGTCTTCCTCGCCCTCGTCGGTGACGGCAGTGCAATCGGTACCGCCGTCGAGGGCCACACCGACGGTGCGGTCCCGAAACGAAAGGAATCCCGATGACCACCCACGTCCTCGGCGACACGGGCGTCCTGACCGCCCGCTCGCTGCGCCACATCCTCCGCAGCCCTGACACGATCATCACCACAGTGGTCACCCCAATCGCGCTGTTGCTGCTGTTCGTGTACGTGTTCGGCGGCGCGATCAAAACGGGATCCGACGCGTCGTATGTAAACTACCTGCTCCCTGGCATCCTGCTTATTACCATCGCGTCCGGCGTCGCGTACACCGCCTACCGGCTGTTCCTCGACCTGCAGGGCGGCATTTTCGAACGTTTCCAGTCCATGCCGATTGCAAGGTCGAGCGTGCTGTGGGCGCACGTGCTGACCTCCCTGGCCGCGAACTTGGCCTCCGTCGCGGTCGTCATCGGCGTTGCGCTCATCATGGGGTTCCGCACCGGTGCATCCCTTGCCGTCTGGCTCGGCGTCGCAGGCATCCTGATCCTGTTCACCCTCGCCCTGACCTGGCTCGCCGTCATCGCGGGGCTTTCGGCGAAGACCGTCGATGGCGCGAGCGCGTTCAGCTACCCGCTGATCTTCCTGCCCTTCATCAGCTCGGCGTTTGTGCCCACCAACTCGATGCCCGGTCCGGTCGCATGGTTCGCCGAGCACCAACCGGTAACCTCCATCGTGAACACCATTCGAGCCCTGCTCGCCCAGGAACCCGTCGGCAGTGCTATCTGGACGGCACTCGCCTGGCTCGCCGGGATGCTAGTCGTCGCCTACGCCTTAGCGATCGCCGTCTACCGTCGCAGGATCAGCTGAACCCCGCGAGCGGAGCCAGCGCCGGGGCCGGCCTGGGGGGAACCCCGTAGACTCCTTTTATCTACTCGATCGATAATTGGGATTTTTGCTGGTTCGGAAAGTTGCGTCCGCGTCCCGCACTGACGAGAACGGGCAAACGCCCCCCAAGGGTCACCGCCCGGCGGAGGCCGGATTCGCAACCGAAATCTAAAGGCATGGGGAAACGGCATGAGTAAGAATAATCCCGCCACGCAGCCGCGGTCGTCCGCACCGAACCGGCGGGCCGCCAACCAGATGCGCCGGCCGAACGGAAAATTCCGGTTCAGCGACCGATTCATTAAAGTAGTCACCACCGCCCTGATCACCGTCATGCTGGTATCGATCGCCGCGGGATTCATCCTCGGACCGCTGAGCGACAACGTGGACGGGGAGGCGGGGGACGTTCTTGGGAACGTGGCCGCCGCCCTTATCATCGGCGGACTGGTGCTGCCTCTCCTGCTGGCCGCCGTTCTCGGAGGCGAAGCGATCCGCGCCGGCGCGGGATTCGTCGGTTTCTTCCTGATTGCGGGCATGCTCGCCGCAGCCGTGGGAACCACTGAGGCGGGCCAGGAGTTGCTCGGGCCGGTCTGGGGTCCATGGGCCGTCTGGGGCGGCGGTGCGCTGATGGTCCTCGCGGTCGGCGGCTTCTGGATCGTCGGTTGGATAGCACGGGTGCCGATGTGGATTCAGGCTCCCGCCGCGGGTTCGCCCCGCGTGTACGTGCGCGGATCCAGCAAAAACCCTGTCGACCGGGTGCTTCCCAACGACCTGGAATAGGTCCGCTGGCGGCGTGCCGCGCTGGTGGTTTCGCTGTGCCCACGGAGGAACCCGGGAGCAGCACCTGCGCGTCTCCGTGCACCATCCGCGCCGGCATTACCCAGCCGTAACCGGCGACTGTTTACAGCGGCGGGTCCGTGACGATGATCCGCACGCAACACAGCTCGGCGGCTGCCTTCTTCAGGACGGCAGCCCGCGGGTCCGGGACGTCCAGGAATGCCAGCCTCGGCCGCTGGGCGTAGTGCTTTAGTACCGGTTCGGCCAGGACCTGCTCGGCCAGGGTCCGGTCCCCGCCGGGAGCCACGTATTCGATCCGGTGATCCGCAAAAATCCGGGCGGCATGGATTGCCACGGCCTCCACCAGGGCGTCGGCCTGGTTCGCCCGCCGCCGGGCGAAACGCTGCTGGGACCAGCCTCCCGCAGCGGTACGGGACTGGACGTGGCGGGTGCCGGTCTTGGAAGCGAGGACGGCGGCGCCGCTGACCACTGCCACGGAATAGCCGCCACGGCGGACCAGCACCGCCCCGATGCTCCGCTGCTGCGATGCCAGGGAGGCGAGCCGGGCAACGGCGTCGCCGCCGCTGCCGGGGCGGCCGTCCGCCGGCCATGGCGCCTGCAGCAACGCTATGGCGCCGTCAGCGGCGCGCAGTTGCAGGCCGCCGTCGAGCTCCTCCTCGGCGAGGACGCCATGGCTGGCCGCGAACCGCTCCACCCAGCCCGGCAGCCGGTCGCCGGAGACAAACGCCATGCGGGTTTCGGTGCTGGCCATGGCGCGGGTCTCCGTTGTGGGGTGTCGGTGCGGGCGGGAACTAGAAGTAGCCTATCTATGTGGAAGATCTCTTTGGCGCAGGACGGGACGGCGGCGCCGCTGTCGAGGATGATAACGACGCAGAGGACGCCGTCGACGGAGGGCCGGCCCGTCGCGCTGCCTCCCCGCGCAGCCCGCTGGCCGTCCGGATGCGTCCGCGGACGCTCGATGATGTGGTGGGCCAGCAGCACCTGCTGGGACAGGGTTCGCCGCTGCGCCAGCTGGCCGCCGGAACGGATGCCACCGGCCCCGCGGGTCCCAGTTCCCTGATTCTCTGGGGCCCGCCCGGCACAGGGAAGACCACACTCGCGCACGTTATCGCCAAAGGTCCCGGCCGGAAGTTCGTTGAGCTCTCCGCCATCACCGCCGGGGTCAAGGACGTCCGCCGCGTTATGGAGGAAGCCCTCACCGCCCGGGACCTTTTCAAGACCACCACAGTGCTGTTCCTGGACGAGATCCACCGCTTCAACAAGGCCCAGCAGGATGCCCTGCTGCCCGGCGTCGAGAACCGCTGGGTAGTCCTGGTCGCCGCGACCACCGAAAACCCTTCCTTTTCCGTCGTCTCCCCGTTGCTGTCGCGGTCCCTGCTACTGACACTTAAGCCGCTGACCGACGCCGACGTGGAGGGATTGCTGCTGCGGGCCGCGGCGGACCCCCGTGGACTCGGCGGCAAAGTGGAACTCACCGATGCGGCCCGGGACCATCTCGTGAGGCTCTCCGGCGGGGACGCCCGCCGGGCACTGACCGCACTGGAGGCGGCGGCCGGCGTCGCATACGGGGATGCGGACGACGCCGACACGATCGCCGGGACGGCCGGGCCAGCCCCGGTGCGGATCGAGCTAAAGCACACGGAACGGGCCCTCGACGTCGCATCCGTACGCTATGACCGGGCCGGCGACCAGCACTACGACGTCGCGAGCGCATTCATCAAGTCCATCCGGGGTTCCGACGTCGACGCCGCCCTGCACTACCTCGCCCGGATGCTCGAGGCGGGGGAGGACCCGCGGTTCGTAGCCCGGCGCATTGTCATCTCCGCAGCCGAAGACGTTGGCATGGCCGACCCGACGGCGCTGCAGACCGCCGTCGCCGCCGCCCAGGCCGTGCAGCTGATCGGCATGCCCGAAGGCCGCATCATCCTCGCCGAAGCCGTGGTCCACCTCGCCACAGCACCGAAATCCAACGCCGCCTATCTGGGAATCAACCAGGCGATCGCCGACGTCCGCGCCGGTCTCGGCAACGGCATCCCGGCGCATCTGCGCGACGCCCACTACCCGGGATCCAAACAACTGGGACACGGCCAGGGCTACAAATATGCCCACGATGCCCCGCATTCCGTCGCTACCCAGCAGTACCCGCCGGACGACCTCGTCGGCCGTAACTACTACGAACCGACCGGCAACGGCGCCGAACGGGACATTTCCACCCGGCTTGAGCGGCTCCGCAGGATCATCCGGGGCAAGTGATCGCCGGTCCCGGCATGGTAAAGTAGTTCGTTGTCTGGCAAGGCACAGACGCACAATCCACTTGATACCGGCATTTTATGCTGTTCAAACGGGTTTGCCCCGTGCCCAGTAGCAAAAGGCAGCGGTTGGCCGATGCTCTCCATCGTGGAGGCCAGTAACACTGACACACCGCAGATATTGGAAGGACACAAGTGGCTAACAACACTCGTGCTCGCCGTACAGCACGCCTCTCGCGTGCACTCGGCATTGCTCTGACCCCCAAGGCCGCCAAGTACATGGAGCGCCGCCCGTACGGCCCCGGTGAGCATGGCCGTGCCCGCAAGAAGCAGGACTCCGACTACGCCGTACGTCTGCGCGAAAAGCAGCGTCTGCGCGCCCAGTACGGCATCCGCGAAGCCCAGATGACCCGCGCCTTCGAAGAAGCCCGCCGGACCAAGGGCCTGACCGGCGAGAACCTGATCGAACTGCTCGAAATGCGTCTTGACGCCCTCGTGCTGCGCGCAGGATTCGCCCGCACCATCGCTTCGGCCCGCCAGCTTGTTGTGCACCGCCACATCATGGTTGACGGCATCCGCGTTGACCGTCCGTCGTTCCGCGTCGGCGAGGGCCAGCTGGTCCACGTCCACAGCCGCAGCGAGACCATGGCTCCGTTCCAGGTTGCAGCAGCCGGTGCGCACCGCGATGTTCTGCCCATGGTTCCTGCCTACCTGGACGTCAAGCTTGACGCCCTGCAGGCACGCCTGGTCCGTCGCCCCAAGCGCTCCGAGGTCCCCGTGACCTGCGAAGAGCAGCTCGTTGTGGAATTCTACGCACGCTAGATTCACCGCGACACCTTACAAAGAAGCCCGTGGCAAGCGCCACGGGCTTTTTGTATGTAAGGTACTTGGGGGAGTTCTGCGGTTGCCGGCTGTTTGGGCCGGAGGCGCCCGCAGAGACACTACGCAACAAGGAGATGAACGACTATGACTGGTGGCGATATTGCCGGCCTCATCGCGGCCGGAGTGTTTGCACTGCTGGTCCTGCTGCTTGCCGTGCCGATTTTAAAGCTTGGGGGAGTGTTCGATGAGGTGCGGACCTCCATCCGTTCGATCAGCGACGGCGCCACGCCGCTGATGGACGAAGTCACGGCGACTGTTTCCACCACCAACGAACAGCTCAAAAAGGTCGACGGTATCGCGAACAACGTCTCCGACGCATCGGCGAACATCTCGGCGCTGTCCTCGCTGGTGGCCGCCACCGTCGGTTCGCCGCTGATCAAGGTCGCCTCCTTCAGCTATGGTGTGCGCGCGGCGTTCACCGCCCGCAAAAAGCCCGCCACCGGCCGCCGCAGCCGCTAACCCAGCTGGAGAACCTGACATGAACAGAATCATCTGGATGGGAATCGGCGTCGCCATTGGCGTCATCGCCTTCCGCAAGCTCACCGAAGCGCAATCCAACCTGGGCCCCGAAGGACTCAACCGGGCCGTGGGGCGCGTCGCCGACGGTCTGTACGACTTCGCCGACGCCGTCCGCGAGGGCATGAATGAGCGTGAGACCGAACTGCGCCGAGCGCTCGGCATTGACGCGGGCCTGGACGAGACCATTGCCCACGGCGCAGCCGGCCGGGATGCAGTCCGGCGCTAGCCGGGAGAGAATATCAGAACAGCGGCATCCGGAAAACGGACCGCCGGCACGGCCTATGGCCGGGACCAGACCGTTCCGCGGACCATACGCGGGAACCACAAACGCAGTGAACAGTGAAGGGTACGTAATCAGCTCATGAAGTCGCAGGAGATCACTAAGCGCTGGATCGACTTTTTTGTCAAAAAGGGCCACACCGCGGTGCCCTCCGCTTCCCTGGTCTCCAGCGACCCGTCCCTGCTGTTCACCGTCGCCGGCATGGTCCCGTTTATCCCGTACCTGACGGCCCGGGAGGAAGCGCCGTACGAGCGTGCCACGAGCGTGCAAAAGTGCATCCGGACCGGCGACATCGAGGAAGTCGGCAAGACCGCCCGCCACGGAACGTTCTTCCAGATGTGCGGGAACTTCTCCTTCGGCGACTACTTCAAGGAAGACGCCATCAAGTTCGCCTGGGAACTGCTCACCTCGAGCGTTGACGACGGCGGGTACGGGCTCCCGCCCGAGCGGCTGTGGGTCACTGTCTACGAAGAGGACGATGAGGCCGAGCAGCTCTGGCTCCGGAACACGGGCATGCCTGCCGCGCGGATCCAGCGGATGGGCAAAGCGGACAACTACTGGTCCACCGGCCAGCCCGGTCCCGCCGGCCCCTGCTCCGAGATCTACTATGACCGTGGCCCCTCCTACGGCGTCGAGGGCGGCCCGATCGCGGACGAGAACCGCTACGTGGAAATCTGGAACCTGGTGTTTATGCAGTACCAGATCGACAACGTCCGCTCCAAGGTGGACTTCGACATCACCGGCGAACTCCCGAAAAAGAACATCGACACCGGCCTGGGCATGGAGCGGCTGGCGATGATCCTGCAGGACGTCGAAAACATGTACGAGACGGACCAGGTCCGCCCCGTGATCGACAGGGCCGCTGCCCTCTCCGGCCGGGAATACACCTCCGCCGAGTCCGCGGCCGACCCGCATCACACCGACGACGTCCGGATGCGTGTCGTCGCCGACCACATCCGATCCTCCCTGATGTTGATCGCCGACGGCGTGACCCCCTCCAACGAGGGCCGCGGCTACGTGCTGCGCCGCCTGATCCGGCGGGCCGTGCGCTCGATGCGCCTGCTCGGCGTCGAAAAAGCGTGCCTGCCGGAGCTGCTGCCCGCTTCCCGGGACGCCATGAAGGGCGTCTACCCCATCGTCGAGACGGACTTCGACCGGATCAGCCGGATCGCCTACGCCGAGGAGAAGGCGTTCCTGCGCACCATCGCCTCCGGCACGGCCCGGCTGGAGGACGCCGTCAAGGAGTCACAAGCCGCCGGGCGTCCGCTGTCCGGCCCCGACGCCTTCGCCCTGCATGACACGTACGGTTTCCCGATCGACCTGACCCTTGAGATGGCCGAAGAGGCCGGGCTAAAGGTAGACGAGCCGGAGTTCCGCAAGCTGATGCTCGAACAGCGCCAGCGCGCGCAGGCCGACGCGAAGGGCAAAAAGGGTTCCCACGCTGACCTCAGCGCCTTCCAGGAGCTGCTGTCCGCCGGAGAGACTGTTTTCACCGGCTACACCGAACTCGCGGGGGAATCGAAGGTACGCGGCATCCTTGCCGGCGGCCGCAAGGTTTCCCAAGCCTCCACCGGCGAGGAAATCGAGCTGGTCCTCGCCCAGACCCCGTTCTACGCCGAAGCCGGCGGCCAGGCCGCAGACACCGGACTGATCACCGGGGACGGGTTTGTCGTCGAGGTCCTGGACGTCCAGCGCCCGATCAAGGGGCTGAGTGTGCACAAGGCAATTGTCCGCGAGGGCGAAATTGGAGCGGACTCCCTCGTCCAGGCGGCCGTGGACCGGGAACGCCGGCATGCCGCCGAGCAGGCCCACACCGGAACCCACATCGTGCACGCCGCCCTCCACCAGATCCTCGGCCCGGAAGCACTCCAGCGCGGCTCCTTCAACAAGGCAGGCTACCTGCGCTTCGACTTCGCCTGGGGCGAAGGCCTCAGCCCGGCCACGCGCTCCGAAATTGAAGAAGTTTCCAACATCGCCATCCGCAACAACTACCGGGTGGACACCAAAGTGATGGGACTGGCCGAGGCCAAGGCCCTCGGCGCCATGGCACTCTTCGGCGAGAACTACGGCAACGAGGTCCGTGTTGTGGAGATCGACGGTGCCTGGTCCCGTGAACTCTGTGGCGGCACCCACGTCGCGAACACCTCGCTGATCGGCAGCCTGTCACTGCTCGGGGAACAGTCTGTCGGCTCGGGAAACCGCCGCGTCGAGGCCTTCGTCGGAATGGACGCCTTCCGGCACCTCGCCGCCGAACGCGCGCTGGTCACCGAACTCACCGACATGCTTAAGGTGCCTTCGGGACTGCTCGCGGACCGGATCGCGGCCACCCTGGCCAAACTTAAGACCGCCGAAAAGGAACTTGAGCGATTGCGCAAGGAGCAGCTCACAGCTGCCGCCGGCCAGCTGGTGGGTACCGCCAGGGATGCCGCCGGCATCAAGGTCATCGCGCACGACGCCGGCCAGGTCAGCGGTGCGGACGACCTCCGCGGCCTGGCCCTGGATTTGCGGACCAGGCTCGGTTCCGAACCGGCCGCCGTCGCGGTTGCCGGTGTCAGCAATGACCGTCCGGTCATCCTGATCGCGACCAACGATGCCGCCCGGGCGGCAGGGGTCAAGGCTGGGGTCCTGGTGCGGCTCGCCGCGGGAATCCTCGGCGGCGGCGGCGGCGGCAAGGACGACGTCGCCCAGGGCGGCGGCACGGACGCCGGCAAGGTCGGCGCGGCCCTCGCCGCCGTCGTGGACGCCATCACCGGACGATAGTGGACAGGCCGTGAACGAAACTGCTGTGCCCGGCGGCTACCCAATCGGCGTAAAGCTCGGGGTAGACGTCGGGACCGTCCGGGTTGGTGTGGCTCTCTGTGACCGTGACGGCATCCTGGCCACGCCGTTGCGCACCCTGGAACGGAACGCGAAGAAGAATACGGACGTGCGGATCCTGGCGGAACTGGCCCTGGAACTCGGCGTTGTGGAGATCTTTGTCGGCCTGCCGAGGACCATGAAGGGTGAGGAGCACGCCTCCGCCCGGATGGCGACTGACTATGCAAAGCTACTGGCGGGTAAACTGGGGGAGTCAGGTTCCGGGGTGCCGGTTCGGCTGGTGGACGAGCGGCTCAGCACAGTATCTGCACACCGGCACCTGCACGAAGCTGGCATGAGCAGCCGGGATCACCGTAAGGTAGTTGATCAGGTTGCGGCCGCAGGTATCCTGCAACACGCGATCGATATGCAAAAGGCCAGGGGGACGGAGGTCGGAAGCCGCGTATACGCGGAGTCCGCGCCGGGGCCGACCGGGGATGGTCCACAGGCCAGTCCGGCACAAGACGAGCATTCTGCACTACGCATTCTGCCCAAAATGGAAGGCTACAGTGAGCCCGGTCAACAGTGACGACTACTCCGGTGCTGCCTTCGGCACCGGCCGACCGCTGACACGCAGGGAGCTGAGGGCCCAGGAGAAGGTCCAGGCGCCCGAGGGGCACAACGTCGTCCCGCCGCAGGCGTTCGAAACCGGCGAGGAAACCCTGCGGCAGCACCCGGCGCCGACAACCGATCCGTCCCCGAAACCGGCGACGACGCGGTAGGTAATCGCGGGCCGAGCCAGGCGGACGAGGCGCCGGAGCCGCCGGCCGCAGCCCCAACCGTCCACGAACTGCCCGTGGATCCGGAGGTTCCAGAGGTTCCCGTGGAGTATGTCCATCCCGAGGTTCCAATGGATCCCGTGGAGCACGTCCATCCCGAGGAGCCGGAGGTTCCCGTGGAGCATGTCCATCCCGAGGAGCCGGAGGTTCCCGTGGAGCATGTCCATCCCGTGGATCCGGAGGTTCCCGTGGAGCATGTCCATCCCGTGGATCCGGAGGTTCTCGTGGAGCATGTCCATCCCGAGGAGCCTGTACACGAGTACGCCGGGACGGTGGCCGATGCGGACACCGTCTACCATGATTCCGACTTTCATCCCGGCGACGAACCGCACCCTGACGGAGTGACCCAGGACGGCCACCCCGACGCGCACACGTACAACGACGACCATCACAACGACGACCATCACCACGAGGAAGACGGCCACGTTGTGTTGGCCGGAGGAGCCGCAATCCGCACGTCCAAGGGTCCGTCCAAGAAGGTCCGCCGCCGGCGCCGCTTCCTTGCCTTGCTGCTGACCCTGGCTGTTTTTGTGGTGGCGGTTGCTGTGGGCGCGCAGTTCCTGAAGCCGCTTCTGGGCGCCGACACAGTGGCTGATTACCCGGGGCCCGGAACCGGTGAGGTCATGATCACCGTGCCGCCGGGCGCCGGACCCAAGTCCGTAGCGACCGAGCTGCAGGACAAGAAGGTCGTGGCGAACGCCGACAGTTTCCTGCGCGACTTTGTGGCCTCCGGCGGTGCGCTGGCCCCGGGCGACTTCAGCATGCGCAACGAAATGAAGAACTCGGACGCCGTCGCTGTCCTGCTGAACAAGGACCAAAGCAAGGTGATGTACTTTGCGCTCAGCGCCGGGCTCCGCATCGGTGACTCCCTCCAAGCCATCTCCGAAGGTACCGGAGTGCCGGTATCCGAGCTCAAGGCACTCAATGCATCGCCAGCCCAGTTCGGTGTGCCGGCCAGGGCTAAGACCCTCGAGGGTTTCCTCGCCCCGGGCGAATACCGGTTCCCGATCGGCACCCCGGCCAAGGATGTAGTGCAAAAGCTCGTGACCACCACCTTGGAGGAGCTCACGTCCCAAGGCGTCACCGATCCGGCCAAGCAGTACGACGTTGTGACGGTCGCCAGCATCGTCCAGGCCGAGGGCGGCCAGGCCGAATACGGCGATGTGGCAGGCGCGATCTATAACCGCCTCAAGCCCAATAACACGGAGACGAACGGGCTGATCCAATCCGATGCCACCGTAACCTACGGCCTCGGCATCAAAAGCTTCCACATCGACGAGGACCAGAAGGCGGACAAGTCCAACCCGTACAACACCTACGCCAACCAGGGCCTGCCGGTAGGACCCATCGGATCGCCGGGCCGAACGGCGATTGACGCTGCGGCAAAGCCCAAGGCCAACGATTACCTCTACTGGGTGACCATCAACCTGGACACCAAGGAGACACGCTTCTCCAAGACGCTCGCGGAGCACAACACCTACGTGGCCAAATACAACGCTTGGTGTGAGGCAAACGCCGGACGCTGCGTATGACCGGCAGGGCTGCCGTGCTTGGGCACCCGATCAGCCATTCGAAGTCGCCGGCCCTGCACCGGGCCGCCTACGCCCGCCTGGGTGTGGAGCTGGACTATTCGGCGATCGACGTGACCGAAGCCGGGCTGCCGGCCTTTATGGCCCGGGTCCGGAAGGACGTGCAGCTGGGGCCGAGCTGGCACGGGCTGTCCGTCACCATGCCGCTGAAGTCAGCCATGGTCGGCGAAGTGGATGAGGTTCGAGGCGTGGCCCGCGAGCTCGGGGTAGTGAACACGGTCGCGTTCGAGCGGCCGGCCGCGGGAACGGACGCCGCTCCCATCCGTCTGGTCGGCTACAACACCGACGTCGCCGGAATCGTAAACGCGCTCCGCCATGCAGGTGCCGTCTCGGCGCCCGCGGCCGCCGTCCTGGGCGGCGGTGGAACCGCAGCCGCTGCCATCGCAGCGCTGAAGGAGCTGGACGCGCCCGCAGCCGACATTTTCGTCCGCGACATCACCGGCGCGCGGGAGGCACGCGCGGCAGCTGAGGCACTTGGCCTGCCCGTGCGGGTCCGGCCCCTGGAGGGCGCGTCTGCCGCCCTGGCCCGGGCCGACGTCGTGATTTCCACGCTGCCCCCGCGGGCCGCCGATCCGCTGGCCGAGGAGTTGGCACGGTTGTTTGCGCAAGGGGCCGGAGGGCCGGCCGGGGAGGTCCGCCCGGGTGTGTTGCTGGACGTCGCATATGATCCCTGGCCCAGCCGGATCGCTTCCGCCTGGCTGGAGGCCGGCGGTGTGGTGGTTCCCGGACTGGAAATGCTGATCTACCAGGCCGTGGAACAGGTCCGGCATTTCACCGGCCTGCACGAGGCAGTCCCGGCGGAAGTCATAGATGTGATGTGTGACGCAGTCGGGGCACCCCGACGGGTGTTCTAACCGCCTTACATGGCAGGATGGATTTTATGTTGCGTTGGTTGACTGCCGGAGAATCCCATGGGCCGGCCCTGGTCGGAATTATTGAAGGCGTACCCGCCGGTGTGGAGCTCACCAGCGAACGGATCGCTGATTCGCTGGCCCGGCGCCGGCTGGGCTACGGCCGCGGCGCGCGGATGAAGTTCGAGCAGGACGCTGTGACAATCCTCGGCGGCGTCCGCCATGGCATCACCCAAGGTGGTCCCGTCGCCATCCAGATCGGCAACACCGAGTGGCCCAAATGGGAGCAGATCATGTCTGCTGACCCCGTGGACCCGGAAATCCTGGCCGACCAGGCCCGCAATGCGCCGCTGACCCGTCCGCGGCCCGGGCACGCGGACTTTACCGGTATGCAGAAGTACGGCTTTGACGAGGCGCGGCCCGTGCTGGAGCGCGCCAGTGCCCGCGAAACGGCAACGCGCGTCGCCCTGGGCGCCGTCGCCTCCGGATTCCTCAAGCAGCTCGGCATCGAACTTGTCTCCCACACCGTGTCGATCGCCACGACGGCCGTGCCGGAAGGGCGGCCGCTCCCGGTCCCGGAGAACGTGCTGGCCCTCGACGCCGATCCGCTGCGCTGCTTCGACCGCGAAACCTCCGACGCCATGGTCGCCGAGGTCGACATCGCGCACAAGGAAGGCGAAACGCTCGGCGGTATCGTCGAGGTCCTCGCTTACGGGCTTCCGCCGGGACTTGGCAGCTACGTCCACTGGGACCGCCGCCTCGATTCACGGCTGGCGGCAGCCCTGATGGGCATCCAGGCCATCAAGGGCGTTGAAGTCGGTGACGGCTTCCTCACCGCGTCACGCCGCGGCTCGGCCGCCCACGACGAGATTGTTAAGGACGCCGACGGCAGGATCGTGCGCACCTCAAACCGCGCCGGCGGCATTGAAGGCGGAATGAGCATCGGCGACGTGCTGCGGGTGCGCGCCGCTATGAAGCCCATCGCCACGGTGCCCCGAGCCCTCAGGACCGTCGATGTGAGCACCGGCGAGGCCGCCAGGGCCCATCACCAGCGCTCCGACGTCTGTGCGGTTCCCGCAGCGGGCGTCGTCGCCGAAGCCATGGTCGCGCTTGTCCTGGCCGAGGCGGTTGTGGAAAAGTTCGGCGGCGACTCCGTGCAGGAAACCGCCCGAAACATCAAGGGTTACCTGGACAACATTCCGGCGTCCCTGGACTCGATCGGCCGATAGTGCCGGCCGAAATGCCGGCAGGGCCGGCCAGGAATGCTGCCCGGCCCATCGTTTTGATCGGGCCGATGGCAGTCGGCAAATCAGCCATCGGATACCAGCTCGCCCAGCAGTTGGGGGCCACGTTTGTGGACACTGACGTCACAATCGTTGGCAACCACGGCTCCATCGCAGAGATCTTCGCCAGCCGCGGCGAGCATGCGTTCCGCGAACTGGAAGCCAGGGCCGTCGCCCGGGCCCTGGAAGACGCGCAAGGCAGGAATACGGTAGTCTCGCTTGGCGGCGGGGCAGTCCTGGACTCCGGTACCCAGCAACTGCTGGGCCACTGCACAGTGGTCTACCTCGAGTGTGACGCCGGCACAGTGGTTGACCGGATCGCCAGGAATTCCGGCCGGCCCTTACTGGCTGGAGATGCCATGGAACGCTGGAAGGCATTGTTCGCCACCCGCCGGCCGGTCTACGAGCGGCTGGCTGACCTGGTCTTCGATGTGCGCAACGGAACCGTTGCGGACATCGCACACCGGCTTGAAGATGCGCTGCGCGCGTATGGCGCGGCGGGAACCGCTGGTGTACCCGCACCAGCGGCGACAAAGGAAGTTGAAAAGTGAACACCGAATCAACCGTCATCAAGGTCACCGGGCAGACGCCCGGTGAGAACTACGACGTCGTGGTGGGCCGCGGCCTGCTGGCCAGCCTGCCCGGACTGCTGGGGGAACGGGTCAAACGGGTCCTTGTTATCCACCCGCGCGCCCTGCGCCTCACCGGTGACACAGTCAGGGAAGAGCTCTCCTCGGCGGGCTTCACGGCACTCACCGCCGAAATTCCCGATGCTGAAGAAGGCAAACACATTGAGGTGGCCTCTTTCTGCTGGCAGGTGCTGGGCCAGAACGACTTCACCCGATCGGATGCCGTCGTTGCTGTTGGCGGCGGGGCCGTGACCGACCTTGCCGGCTTTGTCGCCGCGACCTGGCTTCGCGGTGTCAAAGTCATCCACATGCCCACGAGCCTGCTCGGTATGGTCGACGCGGCCGTCGGCGGCAAAACCGGCATCAACACCGCCGAAGGCAAGAACCTCGTTGGTGCCTTCCACCCGCCGGCCGCTGTCCTCGCTGATCTCGATACGCTGGACACACTGCCGAAAAACGAGATCATTTCCGGCCTGGCCGAGGTCATCAAATGCGGCTTCATCGCGGACCCGGCCATCCTCGAACTGATCGAGAAGGACCCCGCGGCGGTCACCGAATCCCGCGGCGACGCGTTGCGGGAACTGATTGAACGCGCCGTCACGGTGAAGGCCACGGTCGTCTCCGCGGACCTCAAAGAAACCGGCCAGCGCGAAATCCTCAACTACGGCCACACCCTGGGCCACGCGATCGAGCTCGCCGAACGCTACTCCTGGCGCCACGGCGCCGCCGTCTCGGTCGGGATGATGTTCGCTGCGGAACTGGCCCGCAGCGTGGGGCGTCTCAGCGACGCCAGCGCCGACCGGCACCGCAGCATCCTGGAAAGCCTCGGTCTGCCCGTGACCTACCGGCGCGACCGCTGGCAGGCGCTGCTCGACGGAATGCGGCGGGACAAAAAGTCCCGCGGTGACCTGCTGCGCTTTGTGGTGCTCGACGGCGTAGCACGCCCCGGTATCCTCGACGTCCCGGACACCTCGCTGCTGTTCGCCGCGTACCAGGAGATTGCCTCCTGATGGCATTCCTCCCAGGCGGCACCAGCGACTGGCCCGCTGCAGGGTTCCCCGGGATCAAGATCAACCCGGACAGCTTGGTCCCGCAAATCGTCAATGAGGATGCCGTCGCCGAAGCGCTTGCAGCATCGACGGACCCGGGGGACCTGATCTTTGTGCGTCTGGTCGAAGGGCACCCGGCCGAGGCTGCCGAGTTGCTCGCCGAAGCCCGCTACAGTGACCCTGGCTCGTTGCGCCTGCGCATCTTCGAAGCCGACGTACTGCGGGTTTCCAACCGGCTTGACCGGGCCGTTGAGCTGTTTGATCAGTTGCTGGCGGAGACCCGCGGCACGCCGGACGAGGCGGTCATCCGCCAGCACCTCGGACGGTCCCACTTTGCCAGCGGCAACGTTGGCGCCGCCGTCGAAAGCTTCGCCAAAGCGCTGGACCTGCGTGTGGCCGGGTCTGCCGACGCGGCACTGATCTACGCCTCCACGGTGGCTCTGCAACGCGCCCGGTACGTGCTTGATCTCGACTCCTGACGCGGGTCCGCGCGGGCCTGCGTGCAGCTTCCGGCCGCGCCCGTCCGGCAGCGGGCAGACAAAACCGGTAGAATGGCTTTTGGATTTTTGATAAATACGCGCTGGCGGGCCATTTGGCATGCTTGCCTGGCATAACCGGCTGGCAGCTAG
Source organism: Arthrobacter sp. H16F315 (assembly GCF_024124825.1). Taxonomy (GTDB): domain Bacteria; phylum Actinomycetota; class Actinomycetes; order Actinomycetales; family Micrococcaceae; genus Arthrobacter. Next base: position 2,531,062 of record NZ_JAMXSS010000002.1, read on the forward strand.
AAGCCGTCAGAAGAGAAACCAGAGGATACAGTGGCAACCACTAACGACATCAAGAACGGAACCGTCCTCAAACTTGAGGGCCAGCTCTGGAACATCATCGAGTTCCAGCACGTCAAACCCGGTAAGGGTGGCGCGTTCGTCCGCACAAAGATGCGCAACGTGATGTCCGGCAAGGTCGTGGACAAGACCTTCAACGCCGGACTGAAGATCGAGACCGCAACGGTAGACCGCCGTGACTACCAGTACCTGTACCAGGACGGCGCGGACTTCGTGTTTATGGACACGGCCGATTTCGACCAGCTCACCGTTTCGGGGGCAACCGTCGGGGACGCCACCAACTTTATGCTCGAGAACCAGAAGGTCAGCATTGCCATCCATGAGGGCAACCCGCTGTACATCGAGCTGCCGCCCAGCGTTGTACTGGAAATCACCTACACGGAACCGGGCCTTCAGGGCGACCGCTCCTCGGCCGGCACCAAGCCCGCAACCCTTGAGACCGGCTACGAGATCCAGGTGCCGTTGTTTGTCGAGAACAACACCAAGGTCAAAGTTGATACCCGTGACGGAAACTACCTCGGGCGGGTTAACGACTAGTGAGTGCCCGCGGTAAGGCCCGCAACCGGGCCCTGGATGTGCTCTTTGAGGCGGAACAACGTTCCGTGTCAGCGTTCGATGTACTGAAGTCCCGGCGGGAGCAGACGGACCAGATCGTTAACCCGTACACCCTCGAAATCGTCGAGGGTGTGGTCTCCCACCAGGTCGCGATCGACGAATTCCTGGAAACCTATTCGCAGGGGTGGACGCTGGAACGTATGCCGTCCGTGGACCGCATCATCCTGCGGATCGGCACCTGGGAGCTGCTGTACAACGACGACGTGCCCGACGGCGTTGCCGTCAGCGAGGCCGTGGCCTTGGCCAAGACCCTCTCCACCGACGAGTCGCCGTCGTTCATCAACGGCCTGCTGGGCAGGCTGCAGCAGCTGAAGCCTTCGCTGCTCGCCTGACCCCGAAGCTCACAATAGCCCCGTCCGGATCATCCCGGGCGGGGTTTTTTGGTGTTCTCCAGGCGGCCGGCGGCAGCGTCCCGCGGCCCGGATCAGGGCCTTCATCTGCGGCGCCCGGCCAAGGGGCTTCGCCCGGCGACCCGCAGCGTCACGATGACCAGAATCGTCAGCAGGAAGATCGGGACCTGGACCGTCGAGGAAAGCCCCGGAGCCAGCCGGGGCCGGCCGGTAATACTCCGGCCGGACATGTCCGAGCCACGTCGGATTGGCCTGCCGGGGCCGCGGCCGCGGACCGCCCGGGAGTCCGCCGGAGCGGTGGTGCTCCGGCGGTGGATCGTTTGTTGTTATGGACTCGAGCCCATGTGCGTGTGAGCTGAATCGCAGGCCTCCGGCGTCGGCGCCGTCGGGGTGCTGTGGTAATTTAGGAGCGCAAACCATCCTTTTTTAATTCCGTCCCGTGAGGCGGGGAAAGGGGAGACGAGCGTTGACTTCTGTTCCAGAAGCACCGGTTCCGGCCAAGGCTGCACTCGCCCGCGTAGTGCTGAGCCAGGCGGATATAGACCGTGCACTCACTCGTATCGCCCATGAAATTCTCGAGTCCAACAAAGGCTCCCAGGATCTGGTCCTGCTGGGCATCCCGCGCCGGGGCTACCCGCTCGCCGTCCGGCTCGCCGCCAAGATTGCCGCCGCAGATCCGACCGTGGACCCCGCGGCGATTGTCGGCCAGCTGGACGTGACAATGTTCCGCGACGATCTCTCCCACCAGGGACTGCGGCCGCCGTACCCCACCCAGCTTCCCCGCACCGGCATCGACAACAAGGTAGTTGTCCTGATCGACGATGTCCTGTACTCCGGCCGGACCATCCGGGCGGCCCTCGACGCGATCATCGACCTGGGCCGGCCGCGGATCGTGCGCCTTGCAGTGCTGATTGACCGCGGCCACCGGGAGTTGCCCATCCGCGCGGACCATGTGGGCAAAAACCTCCCCACGTCCTCTTCCGAAAAGGTCCGGGTCCGGCTGGCGGAGACCGACTCGGTCGACGGCGTACCGGTCAACGAAGTGGTTATCGAGGCCGCCGCATGAGGCACCTGCTCTCCACCGAGGACCTGAGCCTGTCCAACGCGATCCGGATCCTCGACACCGCCGAGGAAATGGCCGCGGTGGGGGAGCGTGAGGTGAAAAAGCTTCCCACCCTGCGCGGCCGGACCGTCGTGAACCTGTTCTTCGAGGACTCAACGCGCACCCGGATCTCCTTCGAGGCCGCCGCCAAACGGCTCTCCGCCGACGTCATCAACTTCGCTGCGAAGGGTTCCTCCGTCTCCAAAGGCGAATCCCTCAAGGACACGGCCCAGACACTCGCTGCGATGGGCGCCGACGCCGTCGTTATCCGGCACTGGGCCTCCGGTGCCCCGCACCGCCTCGCCGCCACGGACTGGATCGACGCCGCCGTTATCAACGCCGGCGACGGCACCCACGAACACCCCACCCAGGCGCTGCTGGACGCCTTCACCATGCGCCGGCACTGGTCACGGCTGGCCGGAACCCCGTCCGCGGGTGCGGACCTCGCCGGTATGCGGGTAGCGATTGCCGGCGACGTGCTGCACTCCCGGGTGGCGCGCTCCAACGTCTGGTTGCTGCGCACCCTCGGCGCCGAGGTCACCCTGGTTGCGCCGCCGACGCTGCTGCCGATCGGCGTCGAAAAATGGCCCTGCAGCGTCAGCTACGACCTTGACGAGACGCTTGCGGGCGGCGTTGACGCCGTGATGATGCTGCGGGTCCAGGGCGAGCGGATGAACGCGTCGTTCTTCCCGAGCACCCGCGAATACTCGCGGCGCTGGGGCTTTGATGACAACCGCCTCCAGGCCCTCGACCATCTGGGCCTGAAAGACACCATCATCATGCACCCCGGGCCGATGAACCGCGGGCTGGAAATCTCCTCCGCCGCGGCCGACTCGCCCCGCTCCACGGTGCTGGCGCAGGTCCGCAACGGTGTGTCCATCCGCATGGCAGCCCTCTATCTGCTGCTCTCAGGTGACAACCGCGAACCGGCAGGCCACACCAGCACCATCCGCCCCGCAGAGAACACTTCCACACCCGCCCCCAAGGAGAGCCACTAATGGCAGCACAACCCCAGGACCCCGGAGCGGGCGCCTACCTGATCCGCGGCGCCGCCATCCTCGGCGGAGCCCCCGAAGACCTGCTGATCCGGGACGGAATCATTGCCGCCCGAGGGCAAAACCTCCCAGCGGACGGGGCGACCGTCATCAACGCGGCCGGCCTGGTGGCCCTGCCCGGCATGGTGGATATTCACACGCACTTGCGTGAACCCGGCCGCGAAGACGCCGAAACGGTCGAAACCGGCACCCGCGCCGCGGCCCTGGGCGGCTACACGGCGGTGCACGCGATGGCCAACAGCACCCCGGTGGCCGATACTGCCGGCGTCGTCGAACAGGTCCTCACCCTCGGCCGCACCGCCGGCTGGGTGGACGTCCGCCCGGTGGGCGCCGTCACCGTGGGCCTGGCGGGGGAGCAGCTGGCCGAGCTCGGTGCGATGGCGGACTCCCGGGCCCGCGTCCGGGTCTTCTCCGATGACGGCGTGTGTGTCCACGACCCCGTCCTGATGCGCCGTGCGCTGGAATACGTCAAAGCGTTCGACGGCGTCGTGGCCCAGCACGCACAGGAACCCCGTCTCACCGCCGGGGCCCAGATGAACGAAGGGGAGGTCTCCGCCGTCCTCGGCCTCACCGGCTGGCCCGCCGTCGCCGAGGAAAGCATCATTGCCCGCGACGTCCTCCTGGCCCAGCACGTCGGCTCCAGGCTGCACGTCTGCCACGTCTCCACCGCAGGTTCCGTAGAGATCATCCGCTGGGCCAAATCCCGCGGCGTGAACGTCACGGCCGAAGTCACCCCGCACCACCTCTGGCTCACCGATGAGCTAGCGCGCAGCTACGACCCGGTCTACAAGGTCAACCCGCCGCTGCGCACCGGCGCCGATGTCCAGGCCCTGCGCGCCGCTCTCGCCGACGGCACGATCGACGTTGTGGGCACCGACCACGCCCCGCACCCCAGCGAGCACAAGGAGTGTGAGTGGGCGCAGGCGGCCATGGGCATGACCGGGCTGGAAACCGCGCTGTCCGTTGTCCAGCACACCATGATCGAAACCGGGCTGATGGGTTGGGCCGACTTCGCGCGCGTCACCTCCAGCGCCCCGGCCGCAATTGGCCGCCTTGGCGACCAGGGCCGTCCGCTGGAGGCCGGCGAACCCGCCAACGTCACACTCGTGGACCCGGCTGCGCGCTGGACCGTGGACCCTTCTAAGATGGCCACCATGGGCCGCAACTCACCGTTTGCCGGCCGGGAGCTTCCCGGCAAAGTGGTGGCGACGTTCTTCAAGGGCCACCCCACAGTCCTGGACGGCCAGCTCAATACCCCTTACTTGTGGCCGGCAGAGCCCGCTGGCACCGCATCGGCGGGCCGTCCCTGATGGACAGGTTGCTCCCCGGACTTTTGATGCTCGCCCTCGCGGCAGCGGTGCTGGTGCTGATGTGGTTCGGCTGGCGGAACCGACTGCGCCGCCAGGCCGACGTCGACCCCCTCCCGCCGGTCCCCGCCGCTCTCGGCGCATCGCTGGCCGCCGCCGCCGGCCAGTACGTGACCACCACCACCGCCGGCGACTGGCTGGACCGGATCGCCGTGCATCAGCTGGGGATCCGGACGAACGCCGAACTCAGCGTCCACCCCGAAGGGGTGCTGTTCGACCGCGCCGGCGCCGGCCCGGTCTTTATCCCCGCGGGCAGCCTCACCGGCGTGCGGCAGGAAAGCGGTATGGCTGGAAAATTCGTCGAAAAGGACGGGCTGCTGATAATCAGCTGGATGCTCGGCAGCCGCGAACTCGATTCCGGGTTCCGCACCCGACGCGCCGACGACAAAAACATCCTCCTCAAAGCACTGCATGATTTGATCCCCGCGGCCCCCCAGGCCAATGCCGATAGTGGAAAGTAACGACGTGACGGAATCCAACGAAGTTTCAGACGTGACAACAACTGCAGCGACAACAACTGCACCCGCCCCCGCCGTGTTCGTCCTGGAGGACGGCCGGATATTCCGCGGTACCAGCTACGGCGCCACCGGAACCGCGCTCGGCGAAGCCGTCTTCGCGACCGGAATGACCGGCTACCAGGAGACCATCACGGACCCCTCCTACGCCCGCCAGCTGGTAGTCCAGACCGCCCCGCACATCGGCAACACCGGGGTGAACAAGGAAGACGCAGAGTCCCGGCGCATCTGGGTGGCCGGCTACATCGTCCGCGACGCCGCCCGGCGGCCCTCCAACTGGCGCTCCGAACGCAGCCTCGATGCTGAATTGGCCGAACAGGGAATCGTCGGCATCCAGGGCGTGGACACCCGCGCCATCACACGCCACCTCCGCGAACACAAGACCATGCGGGCCGGAATCTTTTCCGGCGACGCCGCCCGCGCGGCGGACCGGGAGCTGGTCGAGGCGGTCCTGGCCAGTGCCCCGATGGAGGGCTCACGCCTGGCCGAGGAAGTCAGCGTTGATGAGGCCTACACCGTGGAACCCAAGGACTGGGGCTGGGACGGCGAACCCGTCTTCAGCATCGCCGCGATCGATCTCGGCATCAAAAGGATGACTCCCGTCCGCTTCGCCGAACGCGGCGTCCGGGTGCATGTGCTGCCGGCCACCGCCACCCTGGCCGATGTCCAGGCGGTCAACCCCGACGGCTTCTTTATGTCCAACGGACCGGGCGATCCCGCTACCGCCGACAACCAGGTCAAGCTGCTCCGCTCCGTCCTGGACGAGAAGATCCCGTACTTCGGCATCTGCTTTGGCAACCAGATCCTGGGCCGAGCCCTGGGATTCGGCACCTACAAGTTGCGTTACGGCCACCGCGGCATCAACCAGCCGGTCCTGGACCGCCGCACCGGCAAGGTGGAAATCACCTCGCAGAACCACGGCTTCGCCGTCGACGCCCCGCTCGACGGGGCCACGCAGGCCCCGGAGGAGCGCTTTGGCCGGGTCGAAGTCAGCCACATCAGCTTGAATGATGAGGTTGTGGAGGGGCTGTCCTGCCTCGACATCCCGGCCTTCTCGGTCCAGTATCACCCCGAGGCAGCCGCCGGACCGCACGACGCCGCCTACCTCTTTGACCGCTTCATCGAGCTGATGGCGGACACTGCTTCCGCTACAAAGACTGCCACCGACTCCAAGACTGAGGACACGAAGTAATGCCTAAGAGAACTGACCTTAAGAGCGTCCTGGTCATCGGCTCCGGCCCGATCGTGATCGGCCAGGCCGCCGAATTCGACTACTCCGGCACCCAGGCCCTGCGCGTCCTCAAGGAGGAGGGCCTCCGCGTCATCCTCGTCAACTCCAACCCGGCCACCATCATGACCGACCCCGAGTTTGCCGACGCCACGTACATCGAGCCGATCACCCCCGAAGTGGTCGAGAAGATCATCGCCAAGGAACGCCCTGACGCGATCCTGCCCACCCTGGGCGGCCAGACCGCACTGAACACCGCCATCGCGCTGGACAAAAACGGCGTCTTGGAGAAATACAACGTCGAACTGATCGGCGCCAACATCGCCGCGATCGAGCTCGGCGAGGACCGCGAAAAGTTCAAGGGTGTGGTGGAACGCTGCGGCGCCGAATCGGCCCGCAGCCACATCATCCACTCCCTTGCTGAGGCACTGACCGCCGCCGAGGACCTCGGCTACCCGATGGTGGTCCGGCCCTCCTTCACCATGGGCGGCCTGGGCTCCGGCCTGGCCTATGACGAGAAGGACCTCCGCCGGATCGTTGGCCAGGGACTGCAGTACAGCCCCACCAGTGAGGTGCTGCTCGAAGAGAGCATCCTGGGCTGGAAGGAGTACGAGCTTGAGATGATGCGCGACAAGAACGACAACGTTGTGGTCGTCTGCTCCATCGAGAACTTCGACCCGGTCGGGGTACACACCGGGGACTCGATCACCGTCGCCCCCGCGCTGACACTGACGGACCGCGAATACCAGCGGCTGCGCGACATTTCCATCGCCGTCATCCGCGAAGTCGGCGTCGACACGGGCGGCTGCAACATCCAGTTCGCCGTCGAGCCGGACACCGGCCGCGTCGTCGTGATTGAAATGAACCCGCGGGTCTCCCGGTCCTCCGCCCTGGCCTCCAAGGCCACCGGCTTCGCGATCGCAAAGATTGCCACCAAGCTCTCGCTCGGTTACACCCTGGACGAGATCCCGAACGACATCACACAGAAGACCCCGGCGTCCTTCGAACCGACGCTGGACTACGTCGTCGTGAAGGTCCCGCGCTTTGCTTTTGAGAAGTTCCCGGCCGCTGACCCCACGCTGACCACCACCATGAAATCGGTGGGCGAGGCCATGGCGATGGGCCGCAACTTCACCGAGGCCCTGCAGAAGGCGTTGCGTTCCCTCGAGCAGAAGGGCTCGCAGCTGGACTTCAGCCACGTTCCGGAATGGGAAGTCCCGGAACTGATCGAAAAATCCAAGCGTCCCACCACCGAGCGCCTGCACCAGGTCCAGCGTGCCATGCTCGGCGGGGCCACCGTGGAGCAGCTTTTCGAAGCGACGAAGATCGACCCCTGGTACCTGGACCAGCTCCAGCTGCTGAATGAGATCTCGGTTGAAATCCGCAAGGCCGCCGCACTGACCCCGGAGATGCTGACCCGGGCCAAGCGCCACGGCTTCTCCGACGAACAGATCGGTGCCCTGACGCACAACTCCGAGGACGTCGTCCGCGGCGTCCGCCAGGCCCTCGGCATCCGCCCCGTCTACAAGACCGTGGACACCTGCGCTGCCGAGTTCGCCGCGTACACCCCCTACCATTACTCCTCCTACGACGAGGAGGACGAGATCGCGCTGCACGCCAAGCCGTCCATCATCATCCTCGGCTCCGGGCCGAACCGGATCGGGCAGGGAATTGAGTTTGACTATTCCTGCGTCCATGCCTCAATGGCGCTCCGCAAGGCCGGCTACGAAACAGTGATGGTCAACTGCAACCCCGAGACCGTCTCCACCGACTACGACGTCTCCACCCGGCTGTACTTCGAGCCGCTGACGCTTGAGGACGTCCTGGAGGTCATCGCGGCCGAGGAACGCACCGGCGGCGTGCTGGGCGTGTTCGTCCAGCTCGGCGGACAGACCCCGCTCAAGCTCGCCCAGCAGCTCGCCGATGCCGGCGTGCCGATCCTGGGTACCTCCCCGGAAGCGATCGACCTCGCCGAGCACCGCGGCGCCTTCTCCCGCGTGCTGGACAAGGCCGGACTCATCTCGCCCAAGAACGGCACCGCTGTGTCTTTCGACGACGCCAAAAAGATCGCTGACGAGATCGGCTACCCGGTCCTGGTCCGGCCGTCCTACGTACTCGGTGGCCGCGGCATGGAGATCGTCTACGACGAGCCCAACCTCTCCCGCTACATCGCCAACGCCACTGAGATCACCCCGGACCACCCGGTGCTGATCGACAGGTTCCTCGAGGACGCCGTCGAAATCGACGTCGACGCCCTCTATGATGGCACCGAGATGTACCTCGGCGGCATCATGGAGCACATTGAGGAAGCCGGCATCCACTCCGGCGACTCGGCCTGCGTGCTGCCGCCGATTACCTTGGGCAACAACGTGCTCGAACGCGTCCGCACCGCCACCCTGGCCATCGCCGAAGGTGTAGGTGTCCGCGGCCTGATCAACATCCAGTTCGCCCTTGCCTCCGACGTGCTCTACGTCCTGGAAGCCAACCCTCGGGCTTCCCGCACCGTCCCGTTCGTCTCCAAGGCCACCGGTGTGCAGATGGCGAAGGCGGCTGCCCTGATCGGCACCGGCGTCACCATCAACCAGCTCCGCACCGCTTACAAAATGCTGCCGGAAACCGGGGACGGCTCCACACTGCCGCTGGACGCGCCGGTGTCGGTCAAGGAAGCCGTGCTGCCGTTCAGCCGCTTCCGCACCCCGGAGGGGAAGGTAGTGGACTCCCTGCTCGGGCCGGAAATGCGCTCAACCGGTGAGGTGATGGGCATCGACAAGCACTTTGACACCGCCTTCGCCAAGAGCCAGGCAGCCGCCAACAATGCGCTGCCCACCGAGGGCAAGATCTTCGTCTCGGTCGCGAACCGGGACAAGCGCTCCGTCATCATGGGTGTCAAGCGGCTTTCCGACCTTGGCTTCGAGATCGTCTCCACCGGCGGTACCGCTGATGTGCTGCGCCGCAACGGTATCCAGGCCACCCCGGTCCGAAAGGTCGCCGAGGGCTCCAGTGCCGACGGCGAAGGCACCATCGCGGACCTCATCATCGCCGGCGAGATCGACATGGTCTTCAACACCCCCTCCGGCGGCGAAGCCCGCAGCGACGGCTACGAACTGCGCGCCGCCGCGACGTCGATCGGCATCCCGTGCATCACGACGGTGGCGGAGTTCAACGCCGCCGTCCAGGCCATCGAGGCGCTTCGTACCTACGAATGGTCCGTTACGAGCCTGCAGGAGCACGCCGCGGCACTGGCGCTCTCACAGGAGCGTATGTCCCAGGAAGCGAACTCGCATGCCTGAGGCCACCGCCGCTGACCCGGCGGCCCGGGAGTCCTTCGGTTCCCGGTTGGGCCGGGCCATGGCGGAGCGCGGGCCATTGTGCGTTGGGATCGATCCGCACCCGGCGCTGCTGCAGCAGTGGGGACTGAACGACGACGCCGCCGGGCTCGAAAGCTTCTCGCTCACCGTCCTGGAGGCCGTGTCTGCCCTCGCTGCCGCGGTTAAACCGCAAGTGGCGCTGTACGAGCGGCACGGCTCGGCCGGCATGGCCGTGCTGGAACGCACTCTCGCCGCGGCGGCGCAGGCCGGGGTGCTGACAATTGCCGACGCGAAACGCGGCGACATCGGCTCCACGATGGCCGCGTACGCGGACGCCTGGCTGCGGGACGGTTCCACCCTGGCCGCCGATTCGGTCACGCTGAGCCCGTACCTGGGCTTCGAGTCGCTCCGTCCGGCCCTGGAGCTTGCGGCGCACACCGGGCGCGGTGTGTTCGTCCTGGCATTGACGTCCAATCCGGAGGGTGCCTCGGTCCAGCACGTGGGGGCGCCGACTCCGTTGCCCGCCGGATCGTGCGGGCGGCTGCCGCGGAGAACCGTCGGTATCCGGGGGAGTTGGGTTCGGTAGGCCTCGTTGTGGGCGCGACCGTCGGCTCCGCGCTGCTGGACCTGGACATGGATCTCGCCGTCGTCCGTGGTCCGATCCTGGCCCCGGGGCTGGGGGCACAAGGCGCGACGGCCGCGGATTTGCGCCGGACCTTCGGCGGCGCCTACGGCCAGGTCCTGGCTACGTCCAGCCGGGATATTCTCTCCGCCGGCCCGCGGATCAAAGACCTCCAGGCAGCGGTCCGTCGCACGCTCGGGGCGCTGCGCGCAGCCTGAGCGCGACCGCGTGCACGGCGGACGGAACCGGCCGCTGTGCGGACCGCTCTGCGGGCCGTCTGCGGCACATGCCGGCCGCGGTCCGCTGCGGCAGCGACACCGGGCAGTGCTGCGAAACTTGTCCATTGATTTCTGCCTCGCCAAGACGGTAGGTTCAGGGGAAGTTCGCGGCACCGCACGGTGGTGCGTGCGGTCCGTCCGGGCGGGCAGTCGAAGCGGTCCGTCCGACAAGGCAGGGAGGCATTCATTGGGTTTGCGACCTCTCACTGCGCAGGAGCGTGCCGACGCCCTCGGGAAGGCCGCCGCGGCCAGGACGACCCGGGCCGCGGCCAAGGACCGGCTGAAATCGGGAAAGCTGACAATCGCGCAATTGCTGGGCGAAGGCGAGAGCAATGACGCGATCGCCAGAATGCGGATCGTCGAGCTGCTTGAAGCCCTCCCCGGCATCGGACCGGTGCGTGCCGCGGCGATTATGGCACAACTGGGCATCGCGGCATCCCGCCGGGTCCGCGGTTTGGGAACTCACCAGCGCCGGGCGCTGGTAGATTTTATAGACAACAAGCAGCCCGGACCGCCGGGCTGACTCCCAACCGGATCAAAGGAATATGTGAGCAAGAAACCGGGACTGACAGTCCTCGCTGGCCCGACGGCTGTTGGCAAAGGCACCGTGTCCACCTATATCCGGGACAACTACCCCGGCGTCTGGCTTTCCGTTTCGGCGACCACACGTCCGGCGCGGCCCGGCGAAGTCGACGGCGTCCACTACTTCTTCAAATCGGCCGAGGAATTTGACGTGCTGGTCGAGAACGGGGACCTCCTTGAGTGGGCGGTGGTCCATGGGCGGAACCGCTACGGCACCCTGCGCAGCACGGTAGATGCCGCCATCGCCGATGGCCGTTCAGTGCTCCTGGAGATCGACCTGCAGGGTGCGCGCCAGGTCAAACAGGCCGTGCCGGATGCCCAGTTTGTCTTCCTGGCGCCACCTAGCTGGGATGAAATGGTCCGCCGCCTGGTCGGCCGCGGCACGGAAACGGCGGAGGAACAGCAGCGACGGCTTGAAACCGCTAAACTAGAACTTGCCGCTGAACCGGAGTTTCACCACACCGTCATCAATGATGACGTTCGACGGGCAGCGGACGAGCTTGTTTCACTCATGGGGCTGACCCCGAACCCACGCTAGGCGCCGGGACGTATCGGCCCGTTAGAATTTGGAGAATTCGTGTCCACGAACCTTGAAGGCATCATCAACCCGCCGATCGACGAGCTGCTGAAGGCCGCCGACTCGAAGTATGGACTGGTAATTTTCGGCGCCAAGCGCGCACGCCAGATCAACGCGTACTACGCGCAGCTGCACGAGGGCCTGTTCGAGTACGTCGGCCCGCTGGTCGACACCAAGCTGAACGAGAAGTCGCTTTCCATCGCGCTGCGCGAGATCAATGAAGGCAAGCTCGTCTCCACTCCGATCGAACCTGCAGAGTAATTACGCAGGCGGAGCACACGTGCGCATAGTCCTCGGAGTCGGGGGAGGGATAGCCGCCTACAAGGTGGCGTCGCTCCTCCGGCTTTTTACTGAAGCCGGCCATAACGTTACAGTGATCCCCACGGAAGCCGCGACCCGCTTTGTTGGTGTCGCCACGTGGGAAGCGCTGTCCGGGAATCCGGTCAGCAACAGCGTTTTCGACGAGGTTCACACCGTCAACCATGTCCGGCTCGGACACGAGGCCGAACTGATCGTGGTGGCCCCCGCCACCGCCGACCTGCTGGCCCGTGCCGCGGCCGGCCAGGCCAACGACCTGCTGAGCAACACGCTGCTGATGGCCGGCGGGTCTCCGGTGCTGATGGCGCCCGCCATGCACACTGAGATGTGGCAGCACCCGGCGACCCAGGCGAATGTCGAGACACTCCGCAGCCGGGGCATCACCGTGCTGGAGCCTGCCTCCGGAAGGCTCACCGGATCGGACTCCGGGCCCGGCCGGCTGCCTGAGCCCGAAGCTATTTTCGAGGCGGCACTCGCCCTCGCAGGGGCGCCCGCTCCCGCAGCTGTTCCAGTGGCGGAGGACGCCGTTCCGTCGCCGCTGCGGCCACTGGCCGGACTCACTGTTACTGTCAGCGCCGGCGGCACACGGGAACCGCTGGACCCCGTCCGGTTCCTCGGCAATCGGTCCTCCGGCAAACAAGGTGCGGCACTGGCCGTCGCCGCCCGTGAGGCCGGGGCCAAGGTCCGGCTGCTGGCCGCGCATATGGATGTCCCCGCTCCGGCCGGAGTCGACGTGATCAGGGTTGGGACTGCCTTGGAGCTCCGCAAGGCGGCCCTGCACGCGGCCGCTGACTCCGATGTCATCATCATGGCGGCCGCCGTGGCGGACTTCCGCCCGGCGGATGTGTCCGGCACGAAAATCAAGAAGCGCGACGACGTCGCCGATCCGGTCATTTCGCTGGTCCGCAACCCGGACATCCTGCGCGAACTCGTCGAGGTCCGGGACGCGGCCTTGCGCCGCCAACTGATCGTAGGCTTCGCGGCGGAGACCGGTGATGCGGACGGGGGCGTGCTGGAATACGCCGCGGCCAAGCTGCGCCGCAAGGCATGCGACCTGCTCGTCGTTAACCAGGTGGGCCAGGATAAAGTCTTCGGCGAAGACACTAACTCCGTAGTCATCCTTTCCCGCTCCGGCTCCGAACACCAAGAGGCGTCGGGTTCGAAGTCCGACGTCGCGGCTGCCGTAATTGAGCGCATCAGCGCCGAGCTCAGCCGGGTTGTTCCGCCCGCTTGAACCCGGTGTCAGCTGCGTCTCCGTCGTACGGGGACACACGCCGCCGGACGTCCGTTTTCCAACCAGTAAGGTAGTTGAGTGACTTTACCGCTGCACATCCCTGATTTCCACGGGTCCACGCCCGCATCACTTCGGCTCTTCACCTCCGAGTCGGTGACCGAAGGGCACCCCGACAAGATCTGCGACCAGATCAGCGATGCGATCCTCGACGCCCTGTTGTCCAAGGACCCCGAGTCCCGGGTTGCCGTGGAAACACTGGCCACTACCGGGCTGGTCCACGTCGCCGGCGAGGTCACCACCGACGCTTACGTCGAAATCCCGCAGATCGTGCGGGAAACCATCCTGGGCATCGGCTACGACTCCTCGGCCAACGGTTTCGACGGTGCCCGCTGCGGTGTGTCCGTCTCGATCGGGCAGCAGTCCAATGACATCGCCGGTGGCGTTTTCAACTCGCTAGAATCGCGCGAAGGACGCCAGGAGGACGACTACGACCTCCAGGGCGCGGGAGACCAAGGCCTGATGTTCGGCTACGCCAGCGACGAGACCCCCTCCTACATGCCGGTCCCGATCTGGCTCGCGCACCGGCTCTCCGAAAAGCTGACCGAGGTCCGCAAAAGCGGCGAGCTCGGCTACCTGCGACCGGACGGCAAGACCCAGGTCACCGTTGGCTACGACGGTGACCGGCCGGTTTCGGTAGAGACCGTGGTTATCTCCAGCCAGCACGCTGAAGGCACCAGCCTCGACCAGCTCCGCGCCGATCTCGCCGCCCACGTCGTTGACCCGGTCATGGCACTGTCCAACCTGGACATCTCCCGGGCCAGGAACATCCTGAACCCGGCCGGTGCCTTCGTTATTGGCGGGCCGGTCGGCGACGCCGGCCTCACCGGACGAAAGATCATCGTTGACACCTACGGCGGCATGGCACGCCACGGCGGCGGCGCCTTCTCCGGCAAGGACCCGTCCAAGGTGGACCGCTCAGCTGCGTACGCCATGCGCTGGGTCGCCAAGAACGTGGTGGCTGCCGGGCTTGCCAAGCGCGCCGAAATCCAGATCGCCTACGCGATCGGGCAGGCCCGCCCGGTAGGGACCTATGTCGAGACCTTCGGCACCGAGACCGTCGATCCGGCCAGGATCAGTGCCGCGATCGCGGAAATCTTTGACCTGCGCCCCCGTGCCATCATCGACGCCCTCGACCTCAAGCGGCCGATCTACGCCAAGACCGCCGCCCACGGTCACTTTGGCCGGGAGGATCCCGACTTCACGTGGGAGCGGCTGGACCGGGTAGACGCGCTGAAGGCGTTCTTCAACGCGTAAGACGCCCGGCTTGTGCAGCCTGGTCACCGCAACGGCTGATCGTTTACGGTGAATTAATGTCGCTGCCCCATGATGAGCTGTAGCCAGGCCGCCGAATCCGGCGGCCTGGCTGTTTTGTTTGATCCGGTGCTGGCTGGGCCGGCGCTGAACCGCTGCTGAAGGGAGGAGACGAATGACGGGCCCGATTCGACACGCCACCCCGGATGAACCCGATCAACCCTCATTGCTGCAGGGCTTTCCCACCGTGGCAGCGGCGTCCCCGGGTCCGGAACTAGCCGCCCGGCTTCCGGTGGCGCGGGTGCGGCTGGAATCTTCCCTCCCGCACCTTGACCGGCCCTTCGACTACAGCGTGCCCGCCGCCCTGGACGCCGCGGCGCAACCTGGCGTCCGGGTGAAAGTTAAGTTCAACGGTCAGGAGCTCGCCGGATACCTGATGGACCGGGCAGCCGAATCCGACGCCGGCCACCCCCTCGTTCCGCTGTATAAAGTGCTCTCGCCGGTGCCGGTGCTAACGGCCGCCGTCGCAGAACTCGCGGGACGTGTTGCGGCCCGCTACGCCGGCAATGTCAGCGACGTACTCCGCGTGGCGGTTCCGCCGCGGATGGCGAAACTGGAGAAGGAGCTCGCCGCCGAGGGGGGTCCTGGACCCCTCAGTCTTCGCCGACGAGGCCTCCGGGCGCGGAACGGGCGCGGCACTTCCCGGCGGTCTGGAAGGTTCACGCTGGTCCGGGTACCGCAACGGTCCGGCCTTCCTGCAGCACCTGAACGCAGGCGAGTCGCCGCGTGCGGTGCTCAGCGCACTGCAGGGCTACGGTGCCGGCGGCTGGCCCCGGCTGATCGCCGAAGCCGTTGCAGCCGTCCGCCTCTCCGGCCGCGGCGCCATCGTTGTGGTGCCCGACTACCGTGACCTGGACCGGGCGGAAGCGGCGCTCCTGCAGCTGCTGCCGGCCGGGGACGTCGCCCGGCTCACGGCGGACGATGGCCAGACGCCCCGCTACCGCAGCTTCCTGCGGATCCTCAGCGGCGCCGCCGGGGTTGCTGTCGGCACCCGGTCCGCCGCCTACGCCCCCGTCCACAACCTGGGTCTCGTTGTCTGCTGGGACGACGGTGACGACCTGCACATCGAGCAGCGCTCACCCTACGCCCATACCCGCGAAGTCCTGCTGCTGCGCGCCGAGCAGGAGGGCGCGGCGTGCCTGCTCGCAGCGCATACCCGGAGTACCGAAACGCAGCGACTCGTCGTGGCAGGATGGGCCCGGTCGGTGGAGGCCGAACGCTCCGTTGTCCGCCGGAGCGTCCCGCGTGTGCTGAACACGGCGGACAGCTACGAACTCGAACACGATCCGCTGGCCCGGATCGCACGGCTGCCCGGCGCGGCCTGGCGTGCTGCCAAGGACGGACTCGAACGCGGCCCGGTCCTGGTCCAGGTCGCGAGGGCCGGTTACGCCCCGTCGCTGGCCTGTGAAAACTGCCGGGAGCCGGCGCGCTGTACGTCCTGCAGCGGGCCGCTGGCCATCGCCGGGGCCAGCGGGAGCTCCGCGGTGCCGCAATGCCGCTGGTGTTCAACGCCGGCGCCTGACTGGCGCTGCGGCACGTGCAATGGGGTACGGCTGAGGCGCGGCTCCACGGGGGCCCTGCGGACGGCTGAAGAACTGGGCCGGGCCTTCCCCGGGAAGCCGGTGATCACCTCATCCGGGGACCGGGTGCTGGCAACCGTTCCTGATTCCAAGGCGCTGGTGGTCGCCACGGTCGGCGCCGAACCGGTCGCGCCCGGAGGCTATGCGGCGGCACTTCTGCTGGACGGCGATTCACTGCTGCGGCGAGAAAACTTGCGGGCCGGGGAAGACGCCGTCCGGCGCTGGTTCAACGCTGCGGCGCTGGTCCGCCCCGCCGGGGAGGGCGGGCTCGTGGTGATCACCGCTGACGACGCCGCCGGTGTGGGGGCGCTGCTGCGCTGGGACCCGGCCGGCCACGCCGAGCGTGAGCTTTCCCTGCGCCAGGAACTGCAGCTGCCCCCTGCTGTTCGGGTCGCGTCGCTGACGGGCGGCCGGACCGCCGTCGGGCACTTCAGCCAGGCCGTCGGGCAACAGCTGGCCGCGCAGGGGATTACCCTGCGGACAGCGGGCCCCGCGCCGCTTGTGATCACCGGCGCGCCCGCCCACGGCGGCGTTCGGGGCGCGGCGGGCGATGATGTCCGGACCCTGATGTTCATCCCCTACGGCCAGGCTGCCCACGTCACCATGGCGTTGCGGGCGGTCAAGGCCGCCGCGGCGGCCAAACGCACGGACGACCCGGTGCAGCTGCGGCTGGACGGCGTGGACGTGCTCTAGGGGAGAACCAAGAGGCGCCGGCCGTCTCGGCACTTCTACAGCGGACTTGCGGAAATGACACCGCGGCCAGCCTCCAGGACGTGACTTCTGACGCTGCCGGCATCGGCGTGTTCCCGGGATGACAAGGAGTGCAGATTCACTCCGATGGCTTTGCTGGTGAGCTGGGATCACTCTGGTTTTGTCCCTCAATTAGCGGACGTCCACTCACGTTTTGACGCCCGATCCGGGCAGTCACCGCAGCACCGTGTATGCCGGGACCTTACGGACCCGGCGGCTGAAGTCCTAGGGCCTGCGCCGTTCGTGCAACTCCTTGGCCTCTGCGGCCGCGTCCAGGAGTCGGCGCGCCGATTCGTCCCAGCTGAAGTCCGCGGCGCGCTCGACCGAGCGGAGCGAACGAGCCTTCCACAGCTCCGCATCCTCCAGTTGCCGCACCGCGGCAGCAAATTCCTGCGGTGAATCCGGGTGGACGTAGCTGACAGCGTCACCACCGACCTCGCGGAAGATCGGGATGTCGCTGGCGATCACCGGTGTGCCGTGGGACATTGCTTCCACCAGGGGCAGCCCGTAACCCTCCGCTTTGGAGAGGCTGACCAAAGCCGTAGTGCGTCCCAGCATGGCCTCATACTCGGCGTCGGTCACGCCGTTATGGAAGGTGATGCTCGCGCCGGCAGGCGCCAGGGCCTCGAGTTCCGCCCGGCGCTCCGGGGTGATCCGGCTGAGCAGGTGCAAGCTTATATCCGGCAACTCCGCCATGCCCCTGATCATGGTCTCCACGTTTTTGTACGGCATAAAGGAGCCCATGTACAGGATCGTCTTGTCTGCTCCCGACCCGGGATCCCGCGGCGCGTGGCCGTGCTGCGGGGCGTTTCCCACGATCCGGACCGGACGCCGGGTCAGCTGGTACTTGGAGATCAGTGCCGCCGTTGTGGCGCTGATGGTGGCAACGACGTCGGCCCGATTCAGCAGGAAGCGCTGCGGCCAAAAGGCCCTGTGGTAAAGGCGCCAGAGGACCCGGACGGGTGCGGGCAGGAAGCCCGGGGGCGCGGGGTGTTCGTAGTAGATCAGGTCGTGCAGGGTCAGCACCAGCGGGTACTTCCGGCCCCAACTGCCCATCGTTTGCATCGGGCACACCACCACGTCGGCGTCGAGTGCGTTCACCTTTCGGGCGACGAACAACTCGGCGGGGGAGAGCGGGCTGTTGATCAGGGTATAGGGCACGTTCGGGAGCAGGGCCAGCTGGCGAACGTCGCTGATGAGCATGGAGACCTCGGCGATTTTTGCCGTTGCGGCGATCAGGCTGGCGCCGTAGCGGCTGATTCCGTCGTGGTGGTCCAGCCGGGTGAACCGGGCATCAATAATGATTTTCACGCGGAATGGTCCTTCAGGAAGCGTCGGATGAATGCCGCGGCGGGTTCCGGGGTTTCGTAGTGGATCAGGTGCCCGACGCCGGCGATCACGTCCAGGCGCCCGTCCGGCAGCCGTGCCAGCAAGGTGTGCTGGTCCGGTAACGCCGCAATTTCGTCCTTTTCACCGGCGATCAGCAGCACGGGAAGCGTCAGGCTGGCGGCCACTTCGGCGACATTGCTGCCAACCGATGCCTTAAAAGCCTCCAGCAGGCTCTCACGGTCCGCGAATGCGGAGAAATAGGCGCTGTGCTGGGCGTGGACAAAACGTCGGAGATGTTTCTCGCGCGTCTTCGCCATCGTCTCGCTCATGACCCGGACAATCAGCTGGCTGCGCAGCAGGCCCTGTCCCAGCCGGCGCGGCAGGCGCGCAGCGGTTTCGTAGTAGAGGACGGCGAGTTTGGTCATCAGGGCCTTGGGCCCCTCAAGGGCCGGGGCGGCGATCGGGTTGATCAGGATCAGCTCCGCCACGGTGCCGGGGTGGCCGGCCACGTAATGGCTCGCGACGATGGAGCCAAAGGAATGTCCCAGCAGGACGGTGTCCGGTCCCAGACCCAGGGCCGCCATAAAATCGGCGACGAAGCCGCAGTAACGTTCCACGCTGTGCCTGGCATCGGTGAACGCGGCGGAGCTGCCGAATCCGGGGAGGTCCGGCATAATAAGCCGCATCTCGGGGAGCTGGTCGGCAACCCTAAGGAGTCCATGGTGGTCGCCGCGGAAGCCGTGGACCACCAGGATGGTGCGGGTCTGCGGGGTCACCTTTACCGGCTCGTAGCTCCAGTACGCGACTTTGGTGCCGTTTAATACCACTTCGGCGGGATGGGTGCGCGCCTCAAGCCCGGCGCTGAACAGGGAGTGCCGGGGGAAGGCTCGGTGGCCACGTGTTCCATTCGATGAGTCCTAATTGACGGAGTCCGGGTGCGAGCCGGTCCGGAAGCCGCGTTCCAGTCCGGCGAGGGCGTCCATGGCGGCGTCGTCCAGGCTGAAGCCAAAGACATTGAGGTTTTCCTTGATCCGGGCGTAAGAGCTCGCCTTCGGGATGGCGATATTGCCAAGCTGGACGTGCCAGCGGAGGATGATCTGCGCCGGGGTCCTGCTGTGGAGGGCCGCAAGGTTAAGGACCGCCGCATCCTGCAGGACCTGGCCGCGGCCCAGCGGGCTCCACGCTTCGGTGGTGATTCCAAGCTCGCGGTGCAGGCTGCGCAGTTCCTCCTGCTGGAGCCAGGGATGCAGCTCAACCTGGTTGACGGCCGGGACGACTTCCGCCGTCTGCAGGAGGCGGTCCAGGTGGGCCGGCTGAAAGTTCGAGACCCCGATGGCCCGGGCCCGGCCTTCCCGGTACAGCGTCTCCAGGGCGCGGTAGGTCTCCGGATACAGCCCCCGCTCCGCGCACGGCCAGTGGATCAAGTACAAGTCAACGTATTCCAGCCCGAGGTTGGCCATCGACGTGTCGAAGGCACGCAGCGTCGCGTCGTAGCCGTGGTCGTCGTTCCAGACCTTGGTGGTGACAAACAGGTCCTCGCGGGACAACGAAGGGGAGGCTTCGCCGGAACCGCCGCGGGCGTCATCGCCGCTAACAAAACTGGACAAGGCGCCAACGCCCCGGCCAACGCCGGTCTCGTTGCCGTACATGGCTGCGGTATCAAAGTGCCGGTATCCGGCTTCGAGCGCCATCGTCACGAGTCCGGGGGCGTCCTCGGGGGGCACCTTATAGAGTCCAAAACCCACCTGGTCGATCAGTACACCGTTGTTGAGGCTGAGCCGGGGTGAGGGTTTCATACTGTCGACTTTACCGACTCTGCCGCCTGCACTGCCCACGACGGGCCGGGCACGGGAGTCCGGGCGGCCCGGGAAGCGGCAGGATCAGACCAAACCGTCGAACCTGACCAGGTGCCGGGCGCTGGCCTCGTCCAGGATCAGGTCTGTCGCCAGACCGGCGGCAAGGGCGCCGCGCAGGCCGTTGATCTTGGAAGCCCCCGAGACCACGCAGATCCTCCGGCGGACCTGGCGCAACTGTGCGAGGTCCGGACCGGTGGAACGCTCGTTAAGCGTGATCCCGTCCGAGGAGCCGTCTGCGCGGAAAAACACCGTGGCAACATCGCCCACAACGTCTGAGGTGGCCAGGACGTTCAGGTCGTCTTCGTCGAGGTAGCCGCCGGCGTACACGTGGCTGGGATAGTCGGCGTCGACAGAGCCCACGCCGAAAATGGCAATGCTCATGCGGGACTGAAGTTCGAGGATCCGTTGCACGCTTCGTTCATTCCACATGGCCGTTTTGGTCGCGGCGTGGTCGAAGAACGCCGGTACCGGGAACTGCTCCACCCGCGCTCCGTAGGCGCTGCCAAAGCGGCGCATGATGTCGGAGGCATAGGTGATACCAGTGGTTTGCATGTTGCCTGCCCCGTTGAGCTGGACGATCACGCAGTCGTGGGTGATCTTCCGGGTCAAGTGCCGGCTCACAGCGCTCAAGGTGGAGCCCCACGCGACGCCGATAATGGCGTTGGAATCCACCAGCGGCCCGATCGTGCGGGCGGCCTGCATGGCCACGCGGTCCAGCGTTTCCGCCTCATTGAGCGTGTCCACTACTGGAACGACGTGCACGTCCACCTTGTATTCGGCGCGGATCATGCTTTCGAGTTCGGGCCCGGTGTCGAGGGGGCTGCGGATCTGGATTTGCACCAGCCCGGATTCCCGGGCTGAGGAAAGCAGCCGCGACACGGTGGACCGGGACGTGCGCAGCTCGCGTGCAATCGCGTCCATGGTCAGGTCCTGAAGGTAATACAACTGGGCGGCGCGGAGGGCGTCGGAGCTTCGTGAGGGTGTCATCCCACTTCCGTTCTGCACGTTTGTGCATAGTGCTTGACTCCATTTTCCATTACTCCAAAGAATAGTGATGAACGGCGCCGCGCCCCACGGCGCGCCGCACAGGACCAAACCCAAAGGAGTAGTTCTTGGGACAGAAGGATTCAGCCCGCAACCAGGCGTCGGCCGGCGAGCGCGCATCGGTGCAGAAGCTGCAGAGGCGGCCGCACGCGCAGGTGCTTATCATCGGCGGTGGCATAAATGGAGTGGGCACGTTCCGGGACCTCGCCCTGCAGGGTGTTGACGTGGCACTTGTGGAGCGCGGTGACTACTGCCAGGGGGCCAGCGGTGCCTCATCGCACATGATCCATGGTGGTATCCGTTACCTTGAGAACGGCGAGTTCCGCCTCGTCCAGGAATCGGTTGTGGAACGCAACCGGCTGCTGCGCATCGCCCCGCACTACGTGAAGCCGCTCCAGACGACCATCCCCATCTTCAGCACGTTTTCCGGCATCCTCGCCGCGCCGCTGCGGTTCCTGACCCACAAGCAGCAGGGGGCTCCCAAGGAACGCGGGGCCTTCCTGATCAAGCTTGGCCTGAGCATGTACGACTTCTTCTCCCGGGACGGCGGCACCGTTCCCCGACACCAGTTCCGCGGCCGCCGGCGGGCTCTTGCCGAGCTGCCCCGCCTGCACCCGGGAATCAAATATGCGGCGACGTATTTCGACGCCTCCGTGCACAACCCGGAGCGACTCACGCTGGATGTGCTGCAGGACGGCGAGAAGGCCGGCGCCGCGGGGGCCAGCGATGCCCGCGCCAGCAACTACCTCTCGCTGGTGGCGGTCCGCGACGCAGCAGGGACCGGGCGCACCGGAAGCATCGCGGAACTTCGAGACGAACTCACCGGTGAACGGTTTGAGTTCTCCGCCGACGTCATCGTCAACACCACCGGCGCCTGGGTCGACCAGACAAACCAGGCGATGGGCGAGGCGTCTGCCTTTATGGGCGGCACCAAGGGCTCGCACATTGTGCTGGACCACCCGGAACTGCTCGCCGCCTGCAGTGGACGCGAGATCTTCTTCGAACACACCGACGGCCGGATCGTATTGATCTACCCGATGGGGGACCGCGTCCTGGTCGGGACCACGGACATCGACGCGGACATGGCGGAAGACGCTGTATGCACCGAGGAAGAGATCGACTACTTCTTCGACCTGATCGGCCATGTCTTCCCTGACATCACCGTGGGCCGGGATCAGATCGTCTACACGTTTTCCGGAGTCCGTCCGCTGCCCCGGCACGACGCCACCCAGCCGGGCTTCGTCAGCCGCGACTACCGGATCGAACGCCGCGCCGGGGGCGCCGCCGGGACGGGGAGTGCCGGCGCAGTCGTGCTTAGCCTTGTGGGCGGAAAATGGACCACCTTCCGCGCCCTCGCCGAACACCTGAGCGACAAGGTCCTTGCTGAACTCGGAATGCACCGTAAAATCTCGACGGCGAAACTGGCCATCGGCGGCGGTGCCGGTTTCCCCGAGAGCGAGGATGGGGTGCAGCGCTGGATCAAGGCACACATGACGGACAACCGTGATGCCGACCGCACCGCCGGGCTGCTCACCCGCTACGGCACCCGCGCCGGGGAGATCATCAGCTTCCTGGACGCCGGCCCGGATTCGCTCCTGCACTCCACCCGCGAACTCTCCGTCCGTGAACTGGAGTTTATGGCCCGGAACGAGCAGATCGGGCACCTGATCGACGTCTTGATCCGTCGCACGTCCCTCGCCTTCCGCGGCCTGGTGACCGGCGAACTTCTGCACGAGGTTGCCGGTATCCTTGCAGGCCCGCTCGGCTGGGACGCGGCCACCCAAGCCGCCGAGATCAGCCACGCTCAGGAGGTGCTCAAGCGATTCCACGGGGTCCACGTCCACAGCGTGGTCTCCGGATAGAAATCGGCGCCCGGGCGGATGACGTCCGGGCGCACCGGCTGCGGGGTTCAATGGAAGACCCGCGCAGCGGCCGGCCGGCGGAGCCACGGCCCCGCCGGCACACCAGCCCTTCAAACCCGCGAGGGGCTGACAACAGAAAATAGAGGAGTCAAAGATGTCTCTTGGAATAGTTTTCCTGTCCGAAGTCTTCGGTACCGCAATGCTGACCCTGCTGGGCTGTGGCGTTGTGGCAAACGTTGCACTGAAGGGTACAAAAGGAAATAACGGCGGATTTCTGATGGTCACCTGGGGATGGGGCATCGCTGTCTTCGCCGGTGTATTCGTCGCCGTGAAATCAGGTGCGCACCTGAACCCCGCCGTGACATTCGGCCTGCTGATCAATGGCAAAGGCACTTACGCCCCCGGCGTTCCGGTCGACTTTGCCTCGACGTTTACCTACTTCGGCGGTGAACTCCTGGGAGCCTTCCTGGGTGCTGTGGTGATGTGGCTGGCCCACAAGCAGCACTTCGATGTCGAGCCCGAGCCCGCCAACAAACTTGGCGTATTCTCCACCGGCCCCGCCATCCGCTCCACCACCTGGAACCTGGTCACCGAAATCATCGGCACCTTTGTCCTGGTCTTCGTCATCCTCACCTTCGGCGGGACACCGTCCGGGCTTGGCCCGCTGGCCGTTGCCCTGCTGGTCGTCGGCATCGGCGTCTCCCTCGGCGGCCCCACCGGCTACGCCATCAACCCCGCCCGTGACCTGGGCCCGCGCATCGCCCACGCCCTGCTGCCGATCAAGGGCAAGGGATCCTCGGACTGGAGCTATTCCTGGATCCCCGTCGTCGGACCGCTTGTCGGCGGCGGCCTCGCCGGCATTGTGGCCGCAGTGGTGCCGATCATTGCCACCGCGGCGGCTTAACCGTCGCGCTGCACACCTCCAACAGCCAACCCCAAGACAAGGACGTCACCATGAACCAGTATGTAATCGCAATCGACCAGGGCACCACCAGCAGCCGAGCCATCATCTTCGACCACAGCGGCAGCATCGTCTCGTCCGGCCAGCTCGAACACGAACAGATCTTCCCGCAGGCCGGCTGGGTGGAACACGATCCCGCGGAGATCTGGAACAACACCCGCGAGGTCATCGGCACCGCGCTGTCCAAGGCAAACCTCACCCGGCACGACATCGCTGCCGTAGGCATCACCAACCAGCGTGAGACCGCCGTCGTCTGGGACAAAACGACCGGCAAGGCCGTGTACAACGCCATCGTCTGGCAGGACACCCGCACCCAGCCCATCGTGGACGAGCTGGCCAAGGACGGCGGTGTGGATCGCTTCAAGGAAAAGGTGGGGCTCCCGCTGGCCACCTACTTCTCCGGTACCAAGATCAAGTGGATCCTGGACAACGTTGAGGGCGCCCGCGAGAAGGCCGAAGCCGGCGACCTCGTGTTCGGCAACACTGACTGCTGGGTGCTGTGGAACCTGACCGGCGGCGTCGACGGCGGCGTCCATGTCACCGATGTGACCAACGCGTCGCGGACCCTGTTTATGGATCTCGAGACCTTGTCCTGGGACCAGGACATTCTGGACGCCTTCGGTGTCCCGGCCTCGATGATGCCGAAGATCAAGTCTTCCTCCGAGGTGTACGGGACGGTGCACACGTCCCAGCTGCTGCGTGAGGTTCCGGTCGCAGGAATCCTGGGCGACCAGCAGGCCGCAACGTTCGGGCAGGCGGCGTTCGAAGCCGGCGAAGCCAAGAACACCTATGGCACCGGCTGCTTCCTGATCTTCAACACCGGTGAAGAGATCGTCCACTCCAAGAACGGACTGCTGACCACTGTCGGGTACAAGCTCGGCGACGCGGCGCCGCACTACGCGCTGGAGGGTTCGATCGCCGTGACCGGTTCCCTGATCCAGTGGCTGCGTGACAACCTTGGCATGATCAGCAGCGCCCCGGAAGTGGAAACCCTTGCCGCCGCGGTCAAGGACAACGGCGGGGTGTACATCGTGCCGGCATTCTCCGGACTGTTTGCTCCCTATTGGCGCTCCGACGCCCGGGGCGCGATCGTCGGCCTGACCCGTTTTGTGAACAAGAACCACATCGCCCGAGCTGCGCTGGAGGCCACGGCGTTCCAGACACGGGAGGTCCTCGATGCGGTCAACGCCGATTCGGGCGTGCCGCTGACGGAGCTGAAGGTCGACGGCGGCATGGTGGCCAACGACGCCCTGATGCAGTTTCAGGCCGACATCCTGGGTGTGCCGGTGATCCGGCCCAAAGTCGTCGAGACCACTGCCCTGGGGGCGGCTTACGCCGCCGGCCTTGCCGTGGGGTTCTGGAAGGATCTGGGCGAGTGCTCGGCCAACTGGGCCGAGGACAAGCGCTGGGAGCCGCAGATGGATGACGCCGAGCGGGACCGCCAGATGCGCCTCTGGAAGAAGGCCGTCACCAAGTCCATGGACTGGGTCGACGCCGACGTGAAGTAGCCTTCCGGGCCCCGAAAAGGGGCCGGTGACTCCCGCCCGCCCGCCCCCTGCTGCTCCCTGACACTCGCAAGCTCGTGTCGGGGCCGTCGCAGCAGGGGGCCAGCGCGGTGCCCACCACACCATGGCGGGAGTCGCCGGGCCCCTTTTCGTCCGTTCAGGAGTTTGTGGGTGCGCTAAAGTAGTCCTATGCGCGCGATCCTCCTGCTTAGCTAGCCGCCCGGCATCCCGGCGAAAACCCGGATTGCCGCGCGGCCGCCCCTCCGTGTCGAGGGGCTTTTGTGTGTCCGGGATGTTTACCGGCCCGCAGCAGGGGACCGGGGGATCAGGCGGGACAGTCCTGATCTGACAAGATCGAAAGAACAGAAGAGGCCAGCAGTGAGCGTTCAGCCGGAGACAGAGACCGGAACACCAGCAGTCGCAGCGGAGACGCCTGACGAGGGTGCCTACAGCTTTGCCGCCATGGAGGCCAAATGGCCGCAGGTCTGGGAGGACCTCAAGGTCTTCACACCCGTCGATGACGGGTCAAAGGAACGGCGGTATGTCCTGGACATGTTCCCGTACCCGTCCGGGGATCTGCACATGGGCCACGCCGAGGCCTTCGCCATGGGCGACGTCGTCGCCCGTTACCTCCGACAGCAGGGCTTCGATGTGCTGCACCCGATTGGCTGGGACTCGTTCGGGCTGCCCGCCGAGAACGCGGCCATCAAGCGCAACGCGCACCCCAGCGAGTGGACCTACGCCAACATCGACACCCAGGCGGCCTCGTTCAAGCGCTACGCCATCTCTGCGGACTGGTCCCGTCGGATCCACACCTCCGACCCGGAGTACTACCGCTGGACCCAGTGGCTCTTTAAGCGCTTCTACGAACGCGGCCTGGCCTACCGCAAGAATTCCCCGGTCAACTGGTGCCCCAAGGACCAGACCGTGCTGGCCAACGAACAGGTCGTCAACGGTGCCTGTGAACGGTGCGGCACTCCGGTCACAAAGAAGTCGCTGAACCAGTGGTACTTCAAAATCACCGACTACGCAGACCGGCTCCTTGATGACATGGATGAACTGCGCGGCCACTGGCCCGAGCGTGTCCTGGCCATGCAGAAGAACTGGATCGGCCGGTCCGAGGGTGCCCACGTCACCTTTGTGATTGAGGCCGAGGGCGGCAAGGCCGCCCAGGACGTTACGGTCTTCACGACCCGCCCGGACACCCTCTACGGCGCGACGTTCTTCGTCGTCGCCGCCGACGCGCCGATCGCCGTCGAGCTGGTCACCGGGGAACACGCCGCGGCCCTGGACGCGTACCGGGAACAGGTCAAGGCGCTCTCCGAAATCGAGCGACAGTCCACTGAGCGGGAAAAAACCGGAGTTTTCACCGGCCGGTATGCCACCAACCCGCTGAACGGCGAGAAGCTGCCCGTCTGGGCGGCCGACTACGTGCTGGCCGACTACGGCACCGGAGCCATTATGGCCGTCCCTGCCCATGACCAGCGCGACCTCGACTTTGCCCGCACCTTCGACCTGCCGGTCCGGGCCGTGCTGGATACGGGGGAAGAAGATCCCGCATCCAGCGGTACAGCCACCACGGGTGAGGGAACCCTGATCAACTCCGGTGCCCTGGATGGACTGCCCAAGGCAGAGGCCATTCCGGCCGCCATCGAGATCCTGCAGCAGCAGGGCACGGGCGAAAAATTCGTGAACTTCCGCCTGCGCGACTGGTTGCTCAGCCGGCAGCGGTTCTGGGGCACCCCGATCCCGATCATCCACTGTCCCTCCTGCGGGGAAGTCCCGGTCCCGGACGAACAGCTCCCGGTCACCCTGCCGGCAGACCTGCGGGGCGAGGACCTCTCCCCGAAGGGCACCTCCCCGCTGGCTGCCGTCGAAAGCTGGGTCAATGTCGACTGCCCCGTTTGCCACGGGCCGGCCAGGCGAGACACCGACACCATGGACACCTTTGTGGACTCGTCCTGGTACTTCCTGCGCTTCGTCTCCCCGGACTACACCGGGGGGCCCTTCGATCCCGCCAAGATCAATGACTGGATGCCGGTGGGCCAGTACGTCGGCGGCGTCGAGCACGCCATTTTGCACCTGCTCTATGCCCGTTTCTTCACCAAGGTCATCCATGACCTGGGCATGATCGACACCGACGAGCCGTTCAGCGCCCTGTTGAACCAGGGCCAGGTGCTCAACGGCGGCAAGGCCATGAGCAAGTCCCTGGGCAACGGCGTTGACCTGGGCGAGCAGCTGGACAAATTCGGCGTCGACGCCGTCCGGCTCACCATGATCTTCGCCTCCCCACCGGAGGACGACGTCGACTGGGCCGACGTGTCGCCGTCGGGCTCCGCGAAGTTCCTGGCCCGCGCCTGGCGGCTGGGACAGGACGTCACCAGCGCACCCGGCGTCGACTTTGCCGCCGGGGACCGGGCCCTGCGTACCGTTACGCACCGCACAATCGCCGACGCCGAAGCCCTGCTTGACCACAACAAGTTTAATGTGGTGGTCGCCAAGCTGATGGAACTGGTCAACGCGACCCGCAAGACGATTGACACCGGGGCGGGCGGCTCCGACCCGGCGGTCCGCGAAGCCGTTGAGACCGTCGCGGTCATCCTGAGCCTCTTCGCGCCTTACACGGCCGAGGATCTCTGGAACGTGCTGGGACACCCCGCCTCGGTGGCCAACGCAGGTTGGCCGGCACACGACGAGTCCCTCCTGGTGCAGGACACGGTAACCGCCGTCGTCCAGGTCCAGGGCAAGGTTCGCGACCGCCTTGACGTCTCACCGGTGATCGGCGAGGACGAACTGCGCGAATTGGCGCTGGCCTCGGAAAACGTCCAGCGGGCCCTCGACGGCCGCGCTATCCGCACGGTAATCGTGCGGGCGCCTAAACTGGTCAACATCGTCCCGGCCTAACCGGGCAGGTCAGTGAACAGGCCGGCCGCTGCGGGAAACGGCGGCCGGCACTCACCGCGGGACCCGACAGCAAGTGCAGACGGCAGGAGGTGCCTGGTGCCCCACCGCGACCCAGCGGGGTGGCCGTGGCTGAAGGAGCGCCTCAACGGGTTGCGCCAGGCCAGGGTCCCCGCAGTGGACCCCGGGTCCGGGGCTGCCCCGG
This sequence comes from Arthrobacter sp. H16F315, assembly GCF_024124825.1. Lineage (GTDB taxonomy): Bacteria > Actinomycetota > Actinomycetes > Actinomycetales > Micrococcaceae > Arthrobacter. The sequence continues at coordinate 2,559,634 of NZ_JAMXSS010000002.1, forward strand.
CTGGAGTCCGGACGGCCGTGGTCACGGACTCCGCCGCAGCACTTCCGGCCGACTGGGTACGCGCCGTCTCCGCCGGCGGGGAGCTGACGGTCGTCCCGATGCCTGTGATGGTCGGCACTGAAATCTACGGCGAGGGCGAGGACGACATCGCGGACACCATCGCCGTGGCCCTGGCGAGCGGCAAACCCGTCAAGACCTCCCGACCCTCACCCGGCCAGTTTGAACAGGCTTATGTGGCCGCCCAGCGCAATGGCTTCGAGTCCGTTGTGTCGCTCCACATTTCCGGGGAACTCTCCGGCACGGTGGACTCCGCCCGGCTGGCCGCCGCCAAGGTAAGCATCCCGGTGGATGTCCTGGACTCGCGCACCGTCGGTATGGCTCAGGGAATGGCGGTCCAATGCGCCGTCAGCGCTGCCGCGCACGGCAAGGCAGCCGCCGCCGTGCGTGAGTGCGCTGAATACGGGCTTGCCCGCTCCAAGGTCTACTTTTACGTACCCAGCCTCGAGCAGCTCCGCCGCGGCGGACGGATCGGCGCCGCGGCTTCTCTCTGGGGGACCATGTTCGCGATCAAGCCAATCCTTGCGGTCGAGGACGGCAGGGTCGTTCCGCTGGAGAAGGTCAGGTCCGCAGCGAAAGCCATCGCACGGCTCCGGGAGATTGCAGTGGCCGACGCCGTCAGCCGGCCCCCGGGGCGGGCGCTCCTCGCTGTCCACCACTTTGGCAACCCGGCGGAGGCGAAACAGCTCGCCGCGGAACTCGCCGCAGCCGTCCCGGGATGTCTGCCCGTCCAGATCAGCGCACTCCCCGCCGTGCTCGCCGCCCATGCCGGGCTCGGAGTGCTGGCGGTAATTGTGGGGGAGAGCGGCACGCCGGCAGCACGGGAGCCGTCTGCCGCCTCCTGACCGGGACGGCTTCCGGAGCCACGCCCGGGGCCCGGTATTCCACAGGGGGTTTTCCACATGGCACACTCGGGGCCGGTACCTCGGACGCTGCGGTTCGTAGGATGGGCGCATGCCGCGTCACGATCCGGAAAGCCCGCCCAGCCGCGATGCCGTCCCTGCCGGCCGCAGATTGTCAGCCGCCGTGACTCCTGCCGTCCGGGGTGCCGAGGACTTTGGACCGGCCTCCCCGGGGACAGCCCCGTCTCCGGCCTGCTCAGCGGGCCACCCGGGACCGGGCGCGCCGCAGACCAGCGCGTTCCGGGCCAGGCGGATGCGCCGGCCAGCCGCGGACCCCGGCTCCGGTGGCGGACCGGGCGCCGCGCAGCCACATTGCTGTGTCTGGTGGCGATGGCGCTCCTTGGCTGCTTCTGGTGGCAGGCATCGAACACCGCAACCCAGGTCAGCCCGCTCGGCGCCGTCAGCACCGCGGAACCCGGCGCGGAACCCGCCCCGGAACTTGGGACGGAACCCGCTCCGGAAGTTGGGACGGGACCTGCGACGGAACTTGGGACGGGACTTGGGACGGGACCCGTCGCAGCGGACCGGATCACGGTGCACGTGGCCGGCGCGGTGGTCCATGCCGGAATCGTGGAGTTGGCATCGGGGAGCCGCCTGCACGAGGCGATTTCGGCGGCGGGAGGCGGAGCGCCTGACGCGGACCCCGGCCAGCTCAATCTCGCGGCCGTGGTGGAAGACGGACAAAGGTCGTTGTGCCGCGGCAGGGTGAAAGTACCGGGCCGGCCGGAGCTGCTGCCGCTGGCGCGGCCGGCGCCGCGGACGGGCCGGACTCGGCCGGCGGGCCCCCTCCTCCGGGCGGAAAGATCAACCTTAACACTGCCGGCGTCGACGAACTGGAGACCCTGCCGCGCGTTGGCCCGGTGCTGGCCCGGCGGATTGTCGAGTGGCGGTCCCAGCACGGCCGCTTTGAACGGGTCGAGGAGCTGGATGCCGTGGATGGCGTAGGGGCCAAGATGCTCGCAGCCCTGCTGCCTCTGGTGAGGGTCTGAGGGGCGGACATGGACCACGGCAGCCGCTGGCAGCGGTACGTGGACGCCGCGGCCCGCCGGCCCGCCGCAAACCAGCAGCCGCGGGAGGCGAAGGGACCGCCGCCACCGGAGTGGTCCGGCCGGCTCCGGGTGCTTGGCCCGGGGCTCCGTACCTGGTGTGCGTCGTGGGGAGCCCCGGGGAGGGCCCGCGCCGGAGCGGGAGGACTTATGGCGCAGGACCGATGTGCGCCTGGTTCCGATGGCGGCAATGGTCTGGGCGACGGCCGCCGCGGCGCAGCAGCTCCCCCGGCGGTCCTGGCGGCTCTCTGCCTGAGCTTCGTGACGGGGTCCGGGCTGCTCCTGGCCATGGCGGCAGCCGGTTCAGGCAGGGGGCAGCCAGGACCGCCGGCCCGGCGAAGCTTCCGCGCGACGATGGCCGTGGCACTGCTGCTCGCGGCTGCCGCCGGCGGGCACGCCGCCGCTGATTCCTCGCTCAGGCACGAGGGTGCCGTGTCTTCCGCCGCAGCCGAGGTAACAGCCGTTGCCGCGGAAGTGGAGGTAACGGGGACGCCGCGCCGGCTCAAGTCGCCCGGGCATTCCGGGGCGGCGGATCGATGGGCCGTACCGGTCAAGCTGATCGACATGACCTTGGACGCGCAGCGGGTACGCGCACCGGCCAGGATCCTTGTCCTGGGCGGCGCCGGCTGGGAGTACGCCGTCCCCGGCCAGCGGATCCGAACGACCGGTAAACTCACGCCGCCCACACCGGGTCTGGCCGAAGCGGCAGTCCTCCTGGCAAGTTCCATCCCCACGACGGTCGGGGAGCCCGGGACCTGGCAGCTCGCCCCGGGGAGCTGCGCAGCCGTTTCACTGCGGCCACCGGGCAGTTCGGCGGCGACGCCCGGGGGCTCCTGCCGGGCATGGTCACCGGCGACACGACCCTCCTGGACGAAGAGCTGGACGTGGCGATGAAGTCCGTCGGCATGACCCATCTGACGGCAGTGAGCGGCGCCAACTGCAGCGTCATCCTGGGCGCCCTCCTGCTGGCCGCGCGCAGCCTGCGATTCAGCCGGGTACTCGCTTCGGTCCTCTGCCTGGTGGGCTTGGGCCTGTTCGTCCTGGTGGTGGGCCCGGATGCGAGTGTCCTGCGGGCCGCCGTGATGGGCGCCATCGGTCTTGCGGCCCTTGCCGGCGGCCGGTCCGGACGCGGGCTAAGCCTCCTGTGCGTGGCCGTCACCGGCCTAGTCCTGCTCCAACCGGCGCTGGCCGCCAGCTTCGGATTCCTGCTCTCCGTGCTGGCGACCCTGGGTATTGTGACCACAGGCAGACCGGTCATGAAGTGGTTTCCGGCAGCCGTACCGCGTTGGGCCGCCGCCGCAGTGGCCGTGCCGCTTTCCGCACAGGCATTCTGCGGGCCCGTCATCGTTCTGCTCCAGCCCCAGTTCACTTCCTACGCCCTGCCCGCCAACATGGCCGCCGCTGTCCTGGTTGCCCCGGTCACGCTGCTGGGGACCGCGGCCGTGCCGCTGGTCCCGCTGGCGCCGGGCTTCGCCGCTGTTCCGTTGGGCGTCGCCGCCGCCTTCGCCGCCGGGGTAGGAGGAATCGCCCGGTTCTTCGCGGGCCTGCCCGGCGCCGTCCTGCCATGGCCGGACGGGGCCTACGGCGCCGCGACCATGACGCTCTTCTCGGCCGTGGCCCTCGCCGCCTGGTGGCTGGCCTTCCACCCCTTCCGGACGGCCGGGTTGGCCCTGACGGCACATCAGCGAACGGTGGCGTTGCTGAACCGGATACCGATGCGCGGCGACGGCCGGCACACGGCCCGGGAAGGGACCTGGCCCGGCTTGGTGCACCGCCCCGGCCGTGGCAGGCTTAGAGTCTGCACACAATCTTCCGGGAGGAAACCTCAGTGGCTGCTGCCCAGACCCCACGCACCCGGCCCGCGGCTTCGAACACCGCCACCTGGCGCGATGTGAGCCCGGCAGCCGTTGTGCTGGTGGGAGGCCCGGAAGACTACCTGGGCTCCCGCGCCATGGACCGGATCCGGGCGCAGGTCCGCGCCGCCGCCCCTGATGTCGAAGTCACCCGGCTCACTGCCGGCAACTACGAGCCCGGTTCCCTCGCCATGAATGTCAGTCCGTCACTTTTCGGCGAACAGAAGCTGATCGAGGTGGAAGGACTGGAGGGCATGAACGACGCGTTCCTCGCTGACGGTCTCAGATACCTCGCCCGGCCGGAGCCCGACGCTGTCCTCGTCCTGCGCCATAGTGGCGGCGTGCGCGGGAAGAAGCTCCTGGACGCCATCAAATCCGGCGGGTGGCCGGTGGTGGACTGCCAGCCGCTGAAAAAGGACGCGGACAAGGTCGCGTTTGTGGCAGCCGAGTTTCGGGCAGCTTCCCGCCGTATCGATCCCGATGCCGTGCATGCCCTCGTCAACGCCGTCGGCGCCCAGCTCGCCGAACTGGCCGCCGCCTGCAGCCAATTGATCGCCGATGCGGCCACCGGCGTGGATTCCGCCATGGTGGACCGGTACTACGGGGGTCGGGTGGAAGCCACCGCGTTCAAGGTAGCCGACGCGGCGATGGCAGGGAATGCGCCGCTGGCCCTCTCCACCCTGCGCCACGCCCTCGATACCGGGGCGGACCCGGTTCCCCTGGTGGCCGCGCTGGCCTCGAAGCTCCGGAGCCTCGCCAAGGTGGCCGGCGCCCAGGGATCCTCGTCGCAGATTGCCAAGCAACTGGGCATGCAACCCTGGCTGGTCGAGCAGGCACAGCGGGAGGTCCGGCGCTGGACCCCCGAAGGGCTTGTCCGGTCCATCCAGGTGACCGCCGAGGCCGACGCCCAGGTGAAGGGCCTGTCCCGGGACCCGGTCTACGCCGTCGAACACGCCGTTACCGTGATCGCTACTTCCGTCCGCCGCTGAGCCAGGACAGGGACCGGTGCCCACGCAGCAGGTGCTGCGCACGGCCGCTCTAGCTCTTAACTGGAAGTGGCCGGCACCCTGGGGCGCCGGCCACAATCGTCAGTTCGAAAGAACTGGAAACCTTAGAGCGCGTTGACCTTCTTGGAGATGGCCGACTTGCGGTTTGCGGCGTTGTTCTTGTGGAGAACGCCCTTGCTGACAGCCTTGTCCAGCTTGCGGCTGGCGGAAAGCAGTGCGGTAGCGGCCGCATCCTTGTCGGTTGACTCAACGGCGGTGTTGACGGCGCGGATGGCCGTCTTCAGCTCGGACTTGACTGCGTTGTTGCGCAGGCGGGCCTTCTCGTTGGTGAGGATGCGCTTCTTCTGGGACTTAATATTAGCCACGTGTGAACTCTCTTTTTCAATGCGGAAAATGGTCTAGAGGGCTTTCAGATTGGCCATTGACTGAGCGGCGTGGGGATACCTATGGCGACCAACCATCTGTGGCCGTCGACCTGCACGGACACACAGCTGTCAATAATAGCAGAGTGACCGGCAGGCTGGCGATTGACGGCCCGGTCAGCGCCACCCCTGGCGGGTCCGCAGGGCGGCGGCAATGACGTTGAAGCTCTTGTGGTCGAGGATCGCGCCCTCGCGCCGGACATCCCGGGGATTGATCTGCAGGACACGGTCCAGTTTCGCTTCACTCGGACGGCGCTGCCGGTCCCAGGGGCCGGTGCCGATGTCGACGTAGTCATCGGCCCGGCGGGGGTCGCCGTCGTGGTCCTTGCTGGTGAGCATAAGCCCCAGCAGGTAGGCGCCGTTGCTGCCCACCAGCAGCACCGGGCGGTCCTTGCCCTGCGAATAGTCCTCCTCGTACGGCACCCAGGTCCAGACAACTTCGCCCGGCTCCGGGCGTCCGTTGGCAGACGGGGCGTAGCTCACCTTGGCCGTGCCGCGGAAATCTCCGGGGTAGGTACCGGTCAGCGAGCCCCGGGTTGGCTGGCTGCCGGGCGTTCTTCCCGGCGGGGAGCTGCCGGGCGCGGAGCGGGGCTGGTCCTCCAGGAATCTCAAGGTCCTGCGGACAGCGTTGCCGATCGAGCGTAAGTTCCAAGCCATGGGGAAACCCTACCGGCACCCAGTACCGGCGCAGGGGACAACTGCGGCGAAGAATCCAGGCGGCACATCTGCGCCGCTTTACGGAGCAGGGATGCACTCCCACGGGCCCGGACGTGGGAGACTATAGGTTCAGCTACGCGGCACGTCGCAGGCCGGGAAACCAGAGCCAGCGCCGATCCGTGGAAAAGCCACCCGTAATGCCAACAGTAAGGACCCTGCGTGTCTCCCATGGCCCGCACCGCCCCGGTGCCCGCCGCAACAGATCCGGCCATCCTCCGGAACTTCTGCATCATTGCGCACATTGACCACGGCAAGTCCACACTGGCCGACCGGATGCTCCAGTACACCGGCGTCGTCCAGTCCCGTGACATGAAGGCCCAGTACCTGGACCGCATGGACATTGAGCGCGAACGCGGCATCACCATCAAATCCCAGGCCGTCCGCATGCCCTGGGAGCTCGACGGCGTCAGCTACGCGCTGAACATGATCGACACCCCGGGACACGTCGACTTCACCTACGAGGTCTCCCGCTCGCTCGCGGCGTGTGAAGGCGCGATCCTTCTGGTCGACGCTGCGCAGGGCATCGAGGCCCAGACCCTTGCCAATCTTTACCTGGCGATGGAGAACAACCTTACGATCATTCCGGTCCTGAACAAGATCGACCTCCCCGCCGCCCAGCCCGAGAAGTACGCGGCGGAACTCGCCAACCTGATCGGCGGCGAGCCCGACGATGTGCTCCGGGTTTCCGGCAAGACGGGTATGGGCGTCGAGGTTCTGCTGGACAAGATCGTCCGTGACCTGCCGGCTCCGGTGGGCGATCCCAATGCTCCCGCCCGCGCCATGATCTTCGACTCCGTATACGACACCTACCGCGGCGTAGTTACCTACGTCCGTGTGGTTGACGGCATGCTGCACCCCCGCGAACGCATCCAGATGATGTCCACCCGTGCCACCCATGAACTCCTCGAGATTGGTGTCAGCTCCCCGGAGCCAACCCCCTCCAAGGGCCTCGGCGTCGGCGAGGTGGGCTACCTCATCACCGGTGTTAAGGACGTCCGCCTGTCCAAGGTCGGCGACACCGTCACCAACCTGGCCAAGCCGGCCAGCGAATCACTCCCCGGCTATGCCGATGCCAAGCCGATGGTCTTCTCCGGCCTGTATCCCTTGGACGGCACGGACTACCCGGTGCTCCGCGATGCGTTGGAGAAGCTGATGCTCAACGATGCCGCCCTGGTCTACGAGCCGGAGACGTCCGCGGCGCTGGGATTCGGGTTCCGAGTCGGCTTCCTGGGGCTGCTGCACTTGGAAATCACCAGGGAGCGCCTGGAACGCGAATACAACCTCGACCTGATCTCCACCGCCCCGAACGTGGAGTACGAGGTAACGCTGGAGGACAAGAAGGTCGTCCACGTCACCAACCCCAGTGAATACCCCAGCGGCAAGATCGCCGAGGTCCGTGAGCCCATGGTCGCCGCAACCATCCTGGCGCCGAACGAGTTTGTCGGGGCCATCATGGAGCTGTGCCAGAGCCGGCGCGGCGTGATGGGCGGCATGGACTACCTCTCCGAGGACCGGGTGGAAATCCGGTACCGTCTGCCGTTGGCCGAGATCGTCTTTGATTTCTTTGACATCCTCAAGTCCAAGACCCGCGGCTACGGGTCGCTGGACTGGAAAGCGGACGGGGATCAGGTTGCTGACCTGGTCAAGGTCGACATTATGCTCCAGGGCGAACAGGTGGATGCTTTCAGCGCCATCACCCACCGGGACAAGGCCTACGCCTACGGCGTGATGATGACCGGCAAGCTGCGCGAACTCATTCCGCGCCAGCAGTTCGAGGTTCCCATCCAGGCTGCCATCGGCTCCCGCATCATTGCCCGGGAAAGCATCCGCGCGATCCGCAAGGACGTGCTGGCCAAGTGTTACGGCGGTGACATCACCCGAAAGCGCAAACTGCTGGAAAAGCAGAAGGAAGGCAAAAAACGCATGAAGATGGTGGGCCGTGTGGAGGTCCCGCAGGAAGCCTTTATCGCCGCCCTCACCACGGATGAGTCCAAGGACAAGGCCAAGAAGTAACGGTGCCAGCAACGACTGTTCCACGGCAGACGGGCCCGGCCCGTGCCTAGCGCCCTTCCGCTGGGCGATCCGGCGCCACCGGACGGGCTGCTGCCCGGCCAGGCACTGGAGGGTGCCGCTTCCCGGGATTTTGGGCTGTACGTGCATATCCCGTTCTGCGCCGTGCGCTGCGGTTACTGCGACTTCAACACCTATACCGCCACGGAGCTCGGTGGCGGCGCCTCGCAGGACGCCTACGCCGGCACGGCGGTGGCAGAAGTCGCCTTTGCGGCGGCGGTCCTGGCGGCCAGCGGCCTGCCGGCCCGCCCGCTGAGCACTGTCTTCTTCGGCGGCGGAACGCCGACATTGCTCCCCGCCGGGGACCTGGCCCGGATCCTAGCCTCCGCCATCGGGGCGTGGGGCCTGGCGCCCGGGGCTGAGGTCACCACCGAGGCGAACCCGGACTCGGTCACGCCCGAATCCCTGCAGCTGCTGGCCGACGCCGGATTCACCAGGGTGTCGTTCGGCATGCAGTCTGCGGTGCCGCATGTCCTTAAGGTACTGGACCGCACCCACACTCCCAGCCGGGTTCCCCAGGCCGTTCAATGGGCGCGGGAGGCCGGGCTCGCCGTCAGTCTGGACCTGATCTACGGAACGCCGGGGGAGTCGCTGGCAGACTGGCGCTTCTCGCTGGAGACCGCGTTGTCCTATCAGCCTGACCACATCAGCGCCTACGCACTGATCATCGAGGATGGCACCAAGCTTGCCGCGCAAATCCGCCGTGGCGAGGTAGCGGGAATTGACGACGACGACCATGCGGCAAAGTACGAACTGGCCGACGAACTGATCTCCGCCGCCGGACTGTCCTGGTACGAGGTCAGCAACTGGTCCCGCAGCCCGGACCAGGCATGCCGGCACAATCTCGCCTATTGGCGGGGCGATGACTGGTGGGGGTCGGCCCGGGCGCTCACTCGCACGTGGGCGGTGTGCGCTGGTGGAACGTGAAGCACCCCACTGCCTACGCCAATCGGATGGGTTCCGGGCTTTCCCCGGCAGCCGGCCGGGAGACCCTTGATTCTGCGACCCGCAACGTCGAGCGCGTGATGCTCGAAGCGCGGCTGAACTCAGGGCTGGACATTGCCAGTCTGGGCGGACTGGGGGATACCGGGCGGCATGCTGTCGCCGGACTCATCGCCGATGGCCTGGTGGAGCCCGTCGCGGCCTTCCGCGGCAGCCTCATCCTCACGCTCAAAGGCCGCCTGCTGGCGGACGCAGTAGTCCGCAGGATCCTGCCGGACTAAACCTGCGGGCCCGGGAGCGGGCCCTATTTGATAAAGCGGAAGTTGAACTCGTAGCGGTGCGGCTGGCCGCGGTTGACGTGGATTCCGGCTGCGACCGAAAAGCAGGTCACGGCGATCCAGATGAGAGTGGCAAGCACGGCGAAAATGTTGCCCACCACCGGGATAAAGACCAGCAGGTTGCACACCACGGCAGCAATTGTCGGGGGCAGCGTGAAATTGAGGGCTTCTTTGGACTCCTGCGCCGTGAACGGTCCGCGGTCCTTGAAGATCAGGTAGATCAGCAACGAGGGCACGCAACCGAGGATGCCGCCGAAATGAGCCAGCGTGGCCCATTGCCGGTCCTCGCCAGCCGTCAGCGGCAGCGCGTTGGCGGGGACGCCATGGTACGGGTGCCGGCCATAGCCGGCATTGTCGCCGTTATGCTCGCGTGCTTCATCTGCCACGGTGTTGTCCTTCGGATTGCGGTGGTGCGTTGGTGCCTGGAAATGCCGCTGCTGCGCCGGAAGCGCAACCGCCATACCAAGAATACGTGCTGGTGCGCTGAATCACGGATCGGCCCGCTGGCGGGAATGTCCGGCGGCGGCGTTCACGGGACGGTGAGGAAGTCGATGACCTCCTCCACCCGGCCCAGCAGGGAGGGTTCGAGGTCAGCGTAGTTGTGGACCGTGCCGAGGAGTTTCTGCCAGCCCAGGCCAATGTCTTCCTTGGTGCTGTGCGGCCAGCCGAACGCGGTCAGGATACCCGTCTTCCAGTCCACCCCGCGGGGGATCACCGGCCACTTCTCGATCCCCAGGACCGCGGGCCGGATGGCCTGCCAGACATCGACGTAGGGGTGGCCAACGATCAGGACGTTTCCGGCCGCCCCGGGGAGGCCATCACGGCCGCGGCGATCCTGGATTCCTTGGAATCGGGCACCAGGTGGTCCACCAGCACCCCGAGGCGGCGTCCGGGGCCGGGCCGGAAAGCGGCCACCGCCCCGGTGAGGTCGTCAATGCCATGCAACGGCTCGACGACGATACCCTCGACCCGCAGATCGTCACCCCAGACCTTTTCGACGAGTTCGGCGTCGTGTTTGCCTTCCACCCAGATCCGGCTGGCTTTGGCGATCTGGGCGCGCTGGCCCGCCACGCGGACGGAGCCGGAGGCGGTGCGGGCCCCGGCGGCCGCCGCGCTCCCGCGGGGCGCCGGCGGCATCAGCCGGATCGGCTGGCCCTCCAGCAGAAAACCGAAGCCGAGGCGAAAGGACCGGGACTTCCCCGGCGGTCTTCCAGGGCGACGACGTGCATCCCGCCGGACTTCTCCACCCGGGTCACGGCGCCGACCCAGCCGGACTGCACATCTTCGAGCACCATTCCGCGCTCGACGGGCACTTCGGGTAGTTGGGTTTTGGCGGGCGCGGACAGGTCCTGGGGCCCCCAGTTCTGGTACGACATCGGTTACACACTGCTTTGCGCTCGGTGGGCTGTGCCCCAAAACACCTGCCCCGGGAAGAACGCCCGAAGCGAATTCAATGCTAACAACGCGGCGACTCATATTAGACTGGTTAGCACTTAGGCATGTCGAGTGCTAGCCACTGTGTGCCCGGCCACTGTGTGTCCGGCGCGTGCGGCGGGCGGTGGCATCGAATGCGGGACGGTCGACAGGAGGTGGAGCATGAGCGAACCACGCAAACTCGAAGTGCTGCGCGCCATCGTGGAAGACTACGTCCATTCACGCGAACCCGTGGGCTCCAAAGCCCTCGTGGAGCGGCACCACCTCGGCGTGTCCAGTGCCACGATCCGCAACGACATGGCGGCCCTGGAGGACGAGGGGCTCATTACGGCACCGCACACCAGTGCCGGGCGAATCCCGACGGACAAGGGCTACCGGCTTTTTGTGGACCAGATTTCGGCGGTCAAACGGCTTTCGCCGGCCGAACGCCGGGCCATCCAGGCCCTGCTGGAAGGCTCTGAGGACCTCGACGACGTCCTGGACCGGACCGTGCGGCTGCTCTCGCAGCTGACCAACCAGGTCGCCGTTGTGCAGTACCCCCATCTGAGCCGGGCCAAGGTGCGGCACGTCGAATTTGTCCTGCTGGCGCCCCGTAAAGTACTTGCGGTGCTCATCGCGGACACCGGGAAGGTGGAGCAACGCGTCATTGACGTGGGGCACGATCTTTCGGATGAGGCCCTGTCGGAGCTGCGCACGCGGTTCCTCGGCGGTATCTCCGGGACCCCGCTGAACCTCTTGCCGCAGTCGCTGCACTCGGTGATCGGCAACTGCCCGCCCGCGCGTCGCAGCGCCGCCCAGGCGCTTGCCCGCGGCATTGAGGCTCTGGCCGCCAGCAGCCGCGAGGACCGGATGGTCATGGCCGGAACCGCGAACCTGGCCCGGTCAAACGTGGACTTCCCGCTGAGCATCGGCCCCGTGCTGGAAGCCCTGGAGGAACAGGTGGTGATGCTTCGCCTGCTCGGCGACATGGCAGCGGACCCCCGGGGCGTGACGGTGAGCATCGGCAGGGAAAATCCTTACGACGGACTCGCCGAGGCCTCGGTGGTGGCCACCGGTTACGGCCCGGACGCGACGGCGAAAGTCGGAGTGCTGGGCCCCACCCGGATGGATTACCCGACGACCATGGCCGCCGTCCGGGCGGTCGCACGCTACCTTTCACGGATTCTCGGTCCTTGACGGACCGCGTCCACCCGCAACCGACCGGCCCGCGGGGCCGGCATCAGACTTCGTGCCCCTAACGGGCAGTACTACCAGGAAGAGATAACAACTTTGAGCAGCCACTACGACGTTCTTGGAGTCTCCCGCGAAGCCACGGGAGAAGAGATCAAGAAGGCTTACCGCAAGCTGGCGCGGACCCTCCACCCGGACGTGAACCCGGGGGACGACGCCTCTGACCGGTTTAAAGCGGTCACGCACGCCTACGAGGTGCTCTCCGATCCGCAGAAGCGCCGGATCTACGACACCACCGGCAACGAAAACGGCAACGCCAACGGCTCCGGCGGCGGCAGCTACTCCGGCCAGGGCTTCGCGTTCCAGGACATTTTCGAGACGTTCTTCGGTGCCGGCGGCCAGGCCGGACCGGCATCCAGGATCCGCCGCGGCCAGGACGCCCTGATCAGCGTCCGGATCGAGCTCCGCGACGCCGTTTTCGGCGTCAACAAGAAGCTCGAAGTCGACACGGCCGTCACCTGCCCCAGCTGTGAGGGTTCCTGCTGCCGCGAAGGCAGCCACCCGGAACGCTGCGACATCTGCGGCGGCAGCGGCCAGGTGCAGCGCGCTGTCCGTTCCATCCTCGGCCAGGTGATGACCACGGCACCCTGCGGTTCCTGCGAGGGTTTCGGTACGGTCATCAAGGATCCCTGCAACGAATGTGCCGGCCAGGGCCGGATTCGCAGCCGCCGGTCCCTGACCGTGAAGGTCCCCGCCGGCGTCGCCACCGGCACCCGCATCCAGCTCTCCGGCCAGGGTGAGGCCGGACCTGCCGGCGGTCCCGCCGGGGACCTCTACGTGGAGATCCGGGTCAAGGAGGACGCCACTTACATTCGCGACGGCGACGACCTGCACGCGAGCCTGAGCATCCCGATGACGGCGGCCGCACTCGGCACCGAACTGACCCTCGACACCTTCGACGGCCAGCAGGAGATCGACGTCAAGGCCGGCACCCAGTCCGGTGAAGTCATGACGCTTAGGGGCCTCGGCGTCACCCACCTGCGCGGCTACGGCCGCGGGGACCTGAAAGTCCATCTCCAGGTCGACACCCCCGCCCGGCTCGACGCCGCCCAGGAGGATTTGCTTCGGCAGCTGGCCAAGTTGCGCGGCGAACAGTTCACCGAAGGAAAGCTTGCCGCGAGCGGCGGGGTCTTCGCCAAGCTGCGGGACCGGTTCGGTAATCTGTAGGCGTGAGTAACCCGGTCTTTTTTACTGCCCCCGGTACCCTGGACGGGCTGGCCCCGGGATCGCTCTTTGTCCTCGACGGTCCGGAGGCACGCCATGCGGTGACGGTTAAGCGCCTCGGCGTCGGGGAGTCCGTTGACATCGCCGACGGTGCCGGAAAACGGCTGACCGGCGCCGTGGCGGCTGTCGCAGCCGCCGAGCTGACGGTGGAGTGCGCCGTGCTGGCCGACGAACCCCGGCCCGGGACCCGGCTGGTCCTGGTCCAGGCCCTCGCGAAAGGCGACCGGGATGAATTGGCCGCCGAGGCCGCCACCGAGCTGGGGATTGACGCCGTGGTGCCCTGGCAGGCTGAACGCTCGATTGTCCGGTGGAAGGCGGACCGTGCGGCCAAGGCCCATGCCAAGTGGCAATCGGTGGTCACGGCCGCGGCCAAGCAGGCGCGCCGTGCTTGGATTCCTGAAGTCCGCCCCGCCGTCGACAGCGCCGCACTGCAGGGGGCCGTGGCGGCCGCCGACCTCGCCATCATCTTGCATGAGGACGCCGTGCGTCCGCTGCGGCAGGTGCTGGAGGCCTGGGAAGGTACCAGGGCCACCGGTGGCAGCGCCGGCAGCTACCGGGAGATACTTTTGATTGTGGGACCGGAAGGTGGCATCAGCCCGCGGGAAGTGACACGGCTCTGCGACGCCGGTGCCGTGACAGCCCTGCTGGGCCGGCATGTACTGCGCTCGTCCACGGCCGGGCCCGCCGCGACTGTCCTGGCCAGCGATATTCTGGGCCGCTGGTAGCGCGGCGACGCTCCGGATTGCTGCCCGGCGGTGCGGTCTTGACTACTTGACCGTGAACCCGCGGGTATCAACGTTCAGGTCCTCGGCCGGGTTACTGTCTTCCAGCTGGGATACCCGGACCTCGTAGCGGCCCGGTCCCAAGTTGACCGACAGGCTGAAGGCGCCCGACTGGTCGGCCTCGGCGGCGGCTGTAAGGGTCCCGTTCAGGTATGTTGTCTCGACGCTGCCGTTGACGCGCAGAATCTCCCACCGAAGCTTTCCGCCCGGGGCGGTGCTGCGGCCGGAGATCTTTACCGCGCCGTCCGCGGCGGTGGTGCCTTCCTGGGGATCAATGATCCAGACGGGAGCGACCATTCCGACGCTGCGCGAGGTCGGGGACCCCAACCGGACGTGGTTGAAGGCAACGTAATCGGTGTGCCCGTCCACCAGCACCACCACCTGGATCTGCTGGCCGGAGTCGACCAGTCCGGCGCTGGCCGCGGCTGCTGTCGCTGTGTAGACGAGCTGCTGGATGGCACGCTCAGCCATGGCCGGGTCCAGGTTGCTGTTAAACGCGTCGGCCGACATGTCCACGGTGATGACGTTTTTACCCGAGATGGAGCTTGCGAGTTTTTTTGGGGTCCTGCCACGGGGTGAAGAAGTCCGGGTCGAGCGGCTTCTGTGAGGTCATAACGCGCAGCGCCCGGGTGACCGGGTTGTCCTGTTCCGTAACGTCACGGAACTCCCGGTACAGGAAGGTGCTGTTGTTGCTTCGGCCGATCCAGTACACCGGCGCCTTGTTGGACGCTTGGGACGTTTCCAGCGGGGCACTTGTGGTGGGCGAGGATGCCTGGGGCGCGAGGGCTTGCGACGGCGAGGCTGAGTCGGTGATCCCGGCTTGGGGGTTGCCACGCAGCCGGAGAGGGTGAGCGCGGCGGGCAGCATCAGTAGCAGCGCGGCCCGGCGGGTACGCCTGCCTGCTGTTGTCTGCCCAATCCCGGCTTGCCTGATGGCCAATGCCCTTTCTGCTCGGTTCCTTCTTGCCCAAGCCTCTGCCCGGCCGGTTGAAAATGCCGTGCGAAGGCATTTTCCAGCATTGCATACAGGTCCGGCGCGGAGAGCTGGAATGGGCAGGGGGGCCAGAACTGCAACGGGAACGATATACGGCCGATATAAACCTGATACCTAAAGCCCGTTCCCGGCAGGGCGGGGCAGCGCAGAGGTGGACACCCCGGGCGACGTGTCCACGGCGCTGGCGTAAGATGGAGCTACCCGTTGCCCCGGCCGCGGACGGCGAGCATCGCCGTCGGACCGGATCGCGGAACAGACCATTTCCGAACTGGAGGGGGACCAGGGGCCCGTGGGCCAAGACCATGACTGAAGCAGCGAACGGCAAGTCCCGGATCAGCGACGCAGAGCGCTCCGCAGGTGAATTTCCCCACTCCCTACCAGGGCTGCGGACGGAGGTAGTCCTGTTCGATAATTCCGATCAGATGGTCCAGTCACTCGGCAGCCATGACGAAGCCCTTCGCTTCATCGAGACGCAGTTCCCGGCTGTCGATTTCCACGTCCGCGGCAACGAACTTGCGATCAGCGGTTCGGCGGCGGACGTGCCGCGGATCATGCGTCTGCTCAACGAGGTCCGTGGCCTTGTCGCCCGCGGCACAGTCATCACTCCGGCTGTCCTGCAGCAGCTTGTGTCGATGCTCCGAAGCCAGTCGCTGCAGAGCCCGGTCGAGATACTCACGCACAACATTCTCTCCAGCCGCGGCAAAACAATCCGGCCGAAAACGCTGAACCAGAAGAACTACGTAGACGCCATTGACGCCAACACCGTGATCTTCGGCATCGGTCCGGCCGGTACCGGCAAAACGTACCTGGCGATGGCCAAAGCCGTCCAGGCGCTGCAGCAGAAGGAAGTCACGAGAATCATCCTGACCCGGCCCGCCGTCGAGGCGGGGGAGCGCCTGGGCTTCCTGCCGGGCACACTCAGTGACAAGATCGACCCCTACTTGCGTCCGCTCTATGATGCCTTGCACGAAATGATGGACCCCGAATCCATTCCGCGGCTGATAGCGGCCGGCACCATCGAGGTTGCCCCGCTCGCGTACATGCGCGGACGGACGCTCAATGACGCCTTTATTATCTTGGACGAGGCGCAGAACACCACGCCGGAGCAGATGAAGATGTTCCTCACGCGGCTGGGATTCGGTTCCAAGATGGTGGTCACCGGTGATGTTACTCAGGTGGACCTGCCGTTCGGGACCCGGTCCGGCCTCCGGATCGTGGAGGACATCCTGCAGGGCATCGACGACGTCAACTTCACAGTCCTGGACGCCTCCGACGTCGTCCGGCACCGCCTGGTGGGGGACATCGTCAACGCCTACAGTGCGTGGGATGAAATCCAGAGGAACCGGGTCAAGCATTCCGTGGCCCGCGACAAGCGGGGAGAACACTCGTGAGCATCGAGGTCAATAACGAATCCGGCGTCACCGTCGATGAGGCCGAACTTGTACGGCTGTCCAGATTCATCTTCGAACGCCTGTTTATCCACCCGCAGGCCGAGCTGTCGATCCTGCTGGTGGATGAACCGGCGATGGAGAAGCTGCACATAGAACTGATGGACGAGCCGGGCTCCACGGATGTGCTCTCGGTCCCCATGGACGAGTTGACGCCGGGCACACCTGGCAAGCCCACGCCCCAGGGCATGCTCGGGGACATCGCGGTCTGCCCGCAGGTAGCCGAGGTCCAGGCAGTTAATGCCGGACACTCCACCCAGGATGAAATGCTGCTGTTGACCACCCACGGCATCCTGCATCTGCTCGGCTTTGACCACGCCGAGCCGGAGGAGAAAGAAGAAATGTTCGGCCTCCAGCGCGAACTGCTTTCGGCCTTCACGGGTAAAGACGCCCCGTCAGAGACGATTCAGTGACGCCACTGATCGTTGCCGGCATGGCTCTTGTATTCCTGAGTTTTGCCGCCTTCCTGACCGCGGCCGAATCGGCTTTCAATTATCTTTCCCGGCACGACGCCGAAGCCGCGATCCTGACCAGCCGCGGTTCGGCGTTGAAACGGATCATGGCGCAGCCGGTGGCGCACATGCGGGCACTGCGTTTCTGGCGTATCTGGTTCGATACTGCCTCTGCAGTTGCCGTCACCGTGTTGTTGACCAGTTTGCTCGACAACGTCTGGCTGTCCGGCCTTATCGCCACGGGAGTGATGGCCCTGCTGGGCTTCGTGATTGTTGGTGTGTCCCCGCGCCAGCTCGGCCGGGTGCATTCGGCGGGTCTGGTCCGCTTCAGCGCCCCGGTGATCCGCTGGCTGTGCTGGGTGCTGGGACCTATTCCCGGCTGGCTCGTGACCCTCGGCAGTGCGGTGGCCCCGGGCGCCCCCGCCGACAACGAGGCGTTCTTCAGCGAAGAGGAATTCCGCGAGCTGGTGGACCGTGCCACGGAATCGGACGTGATCGAGGACAACGAAGCCGAGCTGATCCAGTCGGTGTTCGACTTCGGCGACACACTGGTCCGCTCAGTGATGGTGCCCCGCACCGACATCCTCAGTATCGACTCCGGCTCGAGCCTGCACCGGGCCATGTCACTGTTCCTGCTCTCGGGCTATTCCAGGATCCCCGTCATCGGGGAGAACACCGACCAGGTGCTGGGCATCGTCTACCTGAAGGATGTTGCCTCGGTCATCCACAATCTTGGGGCCGACGAAGTTCCCCCGTTGTTGACGAACTTGCCCGGGAAGTGCGCTACGTGCCGGACTCCAAAGCGGTGAGCGAATTGCTGCGCGAACTGCAGAAGGAATCGACGCACGTCGCGATCGTGATCGATGAGTACGGCGGTACCGCCGGGCTCGTTACGCTTGAGGACCTGATCGAGGAAATTGTCGGCGAAATCGTTGACGAATACGACACCGAGAGCGCCGAAGCCGTGGAACTCGGCGACGGTAGCTACCGGGTTAGTGCTCGGATGAGCATTGAAGATCTCGGCGAACTTTTCGACCTGGAGCTTGAGGACGACGAAGTGGACACCGTGGGCGGCCTGCTAGCCAAGGCCCTCGGGCGGGTGCCGATCGTCGGCAGTACCGTCGAAGTCCACGGGCTGAGGCTGCGTGCCGACCGGCTCGAGGGGCGGCGGAACCGCGTCAGCCACATCATTGCGGACGCCGTACCAAAAGTAGAAACTGACCTTGAAGACCTTCTCGACGAGGCCGCACCAATCCAACAGGGAGTCTCACGTGAGCAAGCAGAATAAGTCCGACGGCGAAGCAGCCCACGGCGGCTACCGCGCCGGTTTCGCGGTGCTCGTCGGCCGGCCCAACACCGGCAAATCGACCCTCACCAATGCGTTGGTCGGCCAGAAGGTCGCGATCACCTCGGCCAAGCCGCAGACCACGCGCCACACCATCCGTGGCATCGTGCACCGGGATGACGCGCAACTGATCCTGGTGGACACCCCGGGCCTGCACCGGCCGCGCACCCTGCTGGGGAAGAGGCTGAACGAACTCGTCGCCGACACCCTCGCCGAGGTCGACGCGATCGGCTTCTGCCTGCCGGCCAACGAGAAGATCGGTCCGGGCGACAAGTTCATCGCGGCCCAGCTTTCGGCCATCGGCAATAAGCCCGTCGTCGCCGTCGTTACGAAAGCCGACACGGTGGACCGCCAGGCTCTGACCGAGCAACTTCTTGCCGTTGCTGCGCTGGGCCGGGAAGTTCTCGGCGAGGACGGCTGGAAGGACATCGTCCCGGTTTCCGCCGCCGACGGCTTCCAGGTCGAGACCCTTGCCGACGTCCTGATCAGCCAGATGCCGGCGTCGCCGCCGCTTTACCCCGACGGGCACCTGACGGACGAACCTGAAGCCGTAATGATTGCCGAACTCATCCGCGAAGCTGCCCTCGAAGGCGTCCGCGACGAGCTGCCGCACTCCCTTGCCGTGGTGGTTGATGAGATTGTCCCGCGTGAAGGACGCCCCGAGGACAGGCCGTTCCTTGATGTCCGGGTCAACCTCTATGTGGAGCGTTCTTCGCAGAAGGCCATCATCATCGGCAAGGGCGGCGCGCGGCTTCGTGACGTCGGCACAACAGCCCGTAAGGCGATCGAGGCGCTGCTCGGCGCCCGGATCTACCTCGATTTGCACGTGAAGGTTGCTAAGGACTGGCAGCGGGATCCGAAGCAGCTGGTGAAGCTCGGCTTCTAGCCGCCCGTCCGCACTCCGCCGCTCCCAAAGAACCCGCCATCGGGGATTTCCCAGATTCGGACTCTAAAATGGCCTGATCCCTGTTGTGAAAGTAGGCTCCATAGTGTCTCGACCCCGAGAAGACCGCCAGGACGGTACCGGATCCCCGGTCCCGTCCGGGTCTGCTGCCCGGCATACGGTCGATCCCGCAGTGGGACCGGCGCGGCATATGGGAGCGCCCCGGCGATTGCCCGGCTGGCTGAAAATCGGGACTGCAGTGGTCTCCGTCCTGCTGGTCGGCGTTATTGCCTTCGGCGCCTACTGGGCGATTCGTTTGCAGGGCAACATCAGCAAGGCGTCGTTGGGGGCCGGCAGTGATAAGACCGAGCCGGTGGTGGACGACGCGCGGGACCGGATGCAGATCCTCATCCTTGGCTCAGACACACGCGACGGCAAGAACTCCCAGTACGGTGGCCCCGAGGATTCGACCGGTTACGGTAACTCGGACGTTATGATGCTGATGGACATTTCCGCAGACAACAAGCGCGTCAACGTCGTGAGCTTTCCGCGCGACTTGCTCGTGGATACGCCGAAATGCATCGACCAGAAAACGAAGCAGGAGTTCCCGGCCCGGCAAAACGTTATGATCAACTCGGCGATGTCGGAGGCCGGCATCGGTTGCGCCGTCGACACCGTCAACAAGCTCACCGGCCTGGAGATCGACCACTTTATGATGGCGGACTTTGATTCGGTCAAGGAACTCTCCAACACCGTCGGCGGTGTGGATGTCTGCATCAGCGACGCCGTCTTCGACCCCGATTCGGGACTCCGGCTGCCCAAGGGCACCTCCAAGGTCCAGGGCGAACAGGCGCTGGCGTTCCTGCGGGCCCGCCACGCCTTTGCCGACGGCGGCGACCTCGGCCGGATCAAGGGGCAGCAGGGCTTCTTGTCCTCCCTGGTCCGCAAAATCAAGGACGACGGCACGCTCACCAACCCCGCCAAGATGCTTCAGATCGCAGACGTCGTCACCAAGAACCTCACAATCGATGAGGGCATGGCGTCGGTCCCGACGCTCTTGACGGTCGCAAACCGGCTGAAGAATATCGACGTTGGCAAGATCGCCTTTGTCGCGGTTCCCACCATGCCGGCCGCCAGCGACCCGAACCGGCTGGACCTGGCCGAACCCGCAGCCTCGCAGCTCTTCGCAGCGATGCGCAAGGACATCGATTTGACCGACCCGACGGCGACGCCCACCCCGTCGGGTTCACCGGATGTGAGTGCAACCGCCAGCCCGGCGCCGAGCACGAGCCCACCTGCGCCTGCTTATGACAAGGCGGTCCAGCCCGTTACAGTGGCCAACGGTTCAGGGGTCCCGGCGCGGAGCCAGGAAATCATCAAGTCCCTCACAGCGGGCGGTTTCAGCCAGCTTGCCCAGCTTGCCGCCCCGGCCGTCGTTACGACCGCGGTCTACTACGGCGCGGGATTCGAAGACGTTGCCGCGGACGTGGCCACGCTGCTGGGTGTCCCGGCGGCGCAGGTGCTGCCGGCCGCCGGTGTTAACGGTGTGCAGGTGTATCTGGGCAGCGACCTTGTGGGCGGCGCCGCGGGCGCTGACGCCCCGGTGCAACTTCCCGCGGACATTGTGAATCAGACAGCCGGGGACGTCGTCTGCCAGCAGGCGAACCCGTTCCTGATCACGCGCTAGCAGGGCTAGGGCAACCGGGAAGGGCCGGCCGCGGATGTCTTCCGCGGCCGGCCCTTCCCGGTTGGCCCGTTGTTGGTCCCGGGGCGGGCGCCTACCAGATGCTGACGCGTTCGGTGGCCGGCATCCACATGCCGTCCTGCTCCGTCGTGCCAAAGGCCTCATGGAAGGCGTCGAGGTTCATGGCGATCTGGTTGGTGCGGAACTCGTTGGGCGAGTGCGGGTCCGTGGCGAGCCGGCGGACCGCTTCCTCGGTCCGGATGGCCTGGCGCCAGCCGGCAGCCCAGGACGCAAAGAAGCGCTGCACGCCGGTCAGGCCGTCCAGCACCGGCGGCTCCTGGCCGTCGAGGCTGATCAGGTACGCCTTGTAAGCAATTGTCAGCCCGCCCAGATCGCCGATATTTTCGCCGAGAGTCAGTTTCCCGTTTACGGTGTGCCCGGGCGCTGCAGTGGGGGAGAGCGCATCGAACTGGGCCACCAGCCGGGAAGTCAGCGATTCAAACGCCGTCCGGTCGTCTTCGGTCCACCAGTTGCGCAGCAGGCCGCTTCCGTCGTACTGCGAGCCCTGGTCATCGAAGCCGTGGCCGATCTCGTGGCCGATGACCGCACCGATGCCGCCGTAGTTGACCGCATCGTCGGCGTCAGCGGTGAAGAACGGCGGCTGCAGGATAGCTGCCGGGAACACGATCTCATTGAGCAGCGGGTGGTAATAGGCGTTTACGGTCTGGGGCGTCATCAGCCACTTGTCCCGGTCCACCGGCTGCCCCACCTCATCGAGGTGCCTGTCGACGTCGGCACTGTGCGCGCGCTCCACATTTCCCAGCAGATCCGACGGATCGATCTGCACTGCGGAATAATCTATCCACTTGTCCGGGTAGCCGATTTTGGCCCGAAACGAATCGAGTTTCTTCAGCGCCTCCCGTTTGGTTTCCTCACCCATCCAGGACAGGCCGGTAATGGATTCGCGGTACGCCTCGATCAGGTTCGATACCAGCGACTCCATCCTCGCCTTGTGGGTTTCCGGGAAGTGCCGGGCAACGTAGATCTGCCCGACCGCCTCGCCCAATGCGGCCTCGACGGCGGCGACCCCCCGCTTCCAACGGTCCTTATTCCGGGGCGTACCGCTCAGGGTGGTGCCGTAGAAGGAGAAGTGTGCATCGACGAACTCGGCGGAGAGGTAGGGAGCGGCCGAGCTGATGACCCGCAGTGCGAGCCACTCCTGCCAGACGGACAGCGGCTCCGAGTCCAGCAGCGTCGCTGCGCCGGCAAAGAAGTCAGGGGTGCTCACAACGAGTTCAGTGCGTTTCTCCGGCGCGATTGCGGCGGCGTCGAACCACGTGGCCAGGAGCGGGAAGAGCTGCGACGCCTCATCGGCTGACTTCAGGTTGTAGGTCTTCTGCGGATTCCGCAGCGTGACCTTGTCCCAGTGGTGCGAAGCAAGGGCCGTCTCCAGAGCCACAACCCGGCTGGCCGCGTCCGCCGGTCCGGCGACACCGGCCAGGGCGAAAACGTTTGCCACATGGTCCTTGTATGCCTGGACCACCGGCGCGAACTTGTCGTCGCGGTAGTACGACTCATCCGGCAGGCCCAGCCCGCCCTGGCCGGTGTACAGCAGGACCCGGTCCGGGTTTCCGGCGTCGGGAGCGGGATAGATGTAGAACAGGCCGTCCACGTCCGCCCGGAACAGGCGCCCGGCAAGCGCTACGAGTTCGGCGACCGACGGTGTGGCGAACACGTCGGCGAGCCGCTGGCGGATCGGCTCCAGTCCCTTCGACTCCACCGCGTCCTCGTCCATAAAGCTGTTGTAGAGGTCGCCGATCTTCTGCTCGATCCCGGTCGACTCCGCGCCACGGGCGGCCGCGTCCCCGATGATCTCCCGCACCGCCAGTTCCGAGCCGTCCCGCAAGGCCGTGAACGTCCCTTCCAGGGACCGGTCATCCGGGATCTGGATGCTCTTGAGCCAGGTGCCGTTAATGTTCTGGTACAGGTCATCCTGAGGCCGGACAGTGGCGTCGATAGTGGACAGGTTGATTCCCGAAAGTGGCACGGATGCTCCTCTGAGAGGCAGCCCGGCGCCGCCTTGCGAAGGAAGCCGGTCTGCATGGTGGACGTTGAGAAGGTATGGCTCCTTCATCTTACGCACCCGTGTTACTGTGACATGGTGCGCGCAGAACTGCTCCTTCTTAGCTGCCGCGGCGAGGCCTCAGACGCGATCTAGCGCAAGGCCCACCCTCGCTGCGGAGTTTGTGTTGCCCGGCCACCCTTTCACCAGGAATCACAGAAAAGGCCCCGATTGTAATGCGAAACGCACAAAAGCCCTCAGGAATGCCCGTTCACCGCTACGTCCCGTTCCAGGACCTGATCACGGTAGAACTGCCGGACCGCACCTGGCCGGACAAGGTCATCACGAAGGCCCCGCGCTGGTGCGCCGTGGACCTGCGTGACGGCAACCAGGCCCTGATCGACCCGATGAGTCCCGCCCGCAAGCTGAAGATGTTCCAACTGCTGGTCCGGATGGGTTACAAGGAAATCGAGGTTGGCTTTCCGTCCGCGTCGCAGACCGACTTCGACTTCGTCCGGCAGCTCATCGAGGGCAACCACATCCCCGAGGACGTCACAATCCAGGTCCTGACCCAGGCCCGGGAGCACCTCATCGAGCGCACGTATGAATCCCTCGCCGGCGCCAGGCAGGCCATCGTGCACCTGTACAACTCGACCTCGGTCCTGCAGCGCCGGGTGGTCTTTAATCAGGACGAAGACGGCATCCTGGACATTGCCCTGCAGGGCGCGCGGCTGTGCAAGAAGTATGAAGAGACCCTGCAGGACACCCACATCACCTACGAGTATTCGCCGGAATCGTTCACCGGAACCGAGCTGGAATACGCCGTCCGGGTGTGCAACGCCATCGCTGACGTCTTCGAGGCGTCCGCCGACAGCCAGGTCATCATCAACCTGCCGGCCACGGTGGAAATGGCCACCCCCAACGTCTACGCCGACTCCATCGAGTGGATGAGCCGCAACCTGCACCCGCGGGAAGGCATCATCTTGTCCCTGCACCCGCACAATGACCGCGGCACCGGCGTCGCCGCCGCGGAGCTGGGCTACCTGGCCGGCGCGGACCGGATCGAAGGCTGCCTGTTCGGGAACGGGGAACGGACCGGAAACGTGGATCTGGTGACCCTGGGCCTGAACATGTTCGTCCAGGGTGTCGACCCGATGATTGATTTCTCCGACATCGACGAGGTGCGCCGCACAGTGGAGTACTGCAACCAGCTGCCCGTGGCGGAACGGACGCCTTACGGCGGGGACCTCGTCTTCACAGCGTTCTCCGGCTCGCACCAGGACGCCATCAAAAAGGGTCTCGAAGCGCTCGAAAAGGACGCCGCTGCCGCCGGCAAGGACGTGGCCGAGTACCCCTGGCAGGTCCCGTACCTGCCGGTCGACCCGAAGGACCTGGGCCGCAGTTACGAGGCCGTCATCCGGGTCAATTCGCAGTCCGGTAAGGGCGGCGTCGCGTACCTGCTGAAAAACGAGCACAACCTGGACCTGCCACGGCGTGCCCAGATCGAGTTCTCCGGTGTCATCCAGAAACAGACGGATACCGTGGGCGGCGAAGTCAGCGGCGCTCAGCTTTGGCAAGTCTTCCAGGACGAGTACCTGCCCTCCGGCGCGGCCGACGCCCAGTGGGGGCGCTACGCTCTGGGCTCATTCAGCACCGAGACGGACGAAGCCGGCTCCATGACGCTGCACGCCGCGCTCAAGGTCGACGGAACCCCGGTCCACCGCACCGGTACCGGAAACGGTCCGATCGCCGCGTTGCTGAGCATCCTGCGCGAAGACGGCGTCGACGTCCGGGTGCTGGACTACAGCGAACACGCCCTCTCCGAAGGCGGCAGCGCCCTCGCTGCGGCATACGTCGAATGCGCCGTGGGTGAACGCGTGCTGTGGGGCGTTGGGATCGACGCCAACACGTCCACCTCCTCGCTCAAGGCCGTGATCTCGGCCGTGAACCGGGCCATCCGGGACGCCCGCGCCTAAACGGCGGGCAACTGCGCCGCCGGATCCTCCGGCGGCGCAGTGCTGCTTTCCACAATGGCAGCGATTCCGTCAACGACAGTGCGAAGATTAACCGTGGCCCAACCATCCTCCTTTGCCTCCCGCGCCTACCGTGATGACGGCGTTGTGCTGCGTACCCACAAGCTGGGCGAAGCAGACCGGATCATCACCATCCTGACCAAGCACCACGGCCAGGTCCGCGCGGTGGCCAAGGGAATCCGGCGCACCAGCAGCCGCTTCGGCGCCCGGCTGGAACCCTTTATGGTCGCGGACCTGCAGCTGATTTCCGGTCGCAGCCTCGATATTGTCACCCAAGCCGTGGCCAAGGGCGTCTACGGCGGAAACATCGCCGCGGACTACGGGCGGTACACCGTCGCGGCAGCCATGACCGAGACGGCGGAGAAACTCACCGACGTCGACGGCGAAGCGGGCACGGCCCAATACAACCTCCTGGTCGGTGCCTTGGCATCGCTGAGCCGCGGCGACCACACCCCGGAGCTCATTCTCGATTCCTACCTGTTGCGGGCCCTCGCCACCGGAGGCTGGGCACCGAGTTTTACGGACTGCGCGCGCTGCGGGGCCCGCGGTCCGCACAATGCGTTCTCGGCGCCGCTTGGCGGCATGGTGTGCGCGGATTGCCGGCCGCCGGGATCCCCGGCTCCCGCCGCGGAGACCGTTGTGCTGCTCGGCGCCCTGCTGACCGGGAACTGGACGACGGCGGACGCCTCGTTCTCCGTGCACCGGCGCGAGGCTGCGGGTCTGGTGGCGGGCTACCTGCAGTGGCATCTGGAACGTGTCCTTAAGTCCCTCAAACATGTGGAGCGAACGTAACTGTGGCCTTGGGTAAAAACGCGGCATTGGCTAAAAAGAAGAGTCCGGTCCGGCAGCGGAGCACCCCGGTGGTGAGCCCCTATCCGCACGCCTCCGGGGCCGTCGCCCCGGCCATCCCCGCGGAGTTCATCCCGCGGCACGTCGCCATTGTGATGGACGGCAACGGCCGCTGGGCCAACCAGCGGGGCCTGCCCCGGATCGAAGGACACAAAGCGGGGGAGCCTGCCCTGCTGGATGTGGTGGCCGGGGCCATCGAGCTGGGAATTGAGTACGTCAGCGTGTATGCCTTTTCCACCGAGAACTGGCGCCGCTCGCCCGAAGAAGTGCGCTTCCTGATGGGATTTAACAAGGACGTGCTACGACGCCAGCGCAACCAGCTCGACGACTGGGGTGTCCGCATCCGCTGGTCCGGCCGACGGCCCAGGCTGTGGGGCTCGGTGATCCGTGAGCTGGAGGAGGCCGAGGACTTCACCCGTGGAAACAGCACCTGCACCTTGAACATGTGTGTTAACTACGGCGGCCGTGCCGAGATCGCCGATGCGGTGTCCGCCATCGCGGAAGAGGTGGCGGCCGGGCGGCTCAAGCCGGGCGCCATCACCGAAAAGACGATCCAGAGATTCCTGGACGAGCCCGATTTGCCCGACGTTGACCTGTTCCTGCGCAGCTCCGGGGAGCAGCGGCTCTCGAACTTTATGCTCTGGCAGTCGGCCTACGCGGAGTTCGTCTTTATGGACACACTCTGGCCGGACGTGGACCGGCGTACCCTGTGGGACGCCGTCGAAATCTATGCCCAGCGGGACCGCCGCTACGGCGGCGCAATCGACGCGGCCCCCGGCGGCCCCTGACCGTCCCGTCCCACCGGGGATGACGGCAGCTCGCCCAGCCCTGGCCGCCGGGCGCACCGGGGTAGCGGAAGACGGCTGCCCGCCGGCCCCGCCCCAGCGCCCGGCGCGCCGTCTCCTCGACATCAATGACGGTGTCCACCTCCATCAGCTGCTGTGACCAGTCGGCTTGGAGGCGGGTGTGTCCGGACAGCATCACCAGCACGGGGACATGATGCCGAGACGGAGCTGCACCGCCGCGTGACCGGCCAGGACCGCTTTTGTCCAGCCGAATCGGGAACGACGCCCGGGGTCGCCACGCAGCGTTCAGCGCCCACTCGCCGTGCGCCGTGCCGCTCACACTGTCCCAGTAGCCGGGCAGGCTGGGCTGCAGCAACGGCCGGCGCGGGTCGGTCCGGGCCAGCGGTTCCAGCAATTGCATGGCGATATTTCCTACCAGGCTGCTGCCCTGCAGCTCCAGCCACGGTGCGTTCAGGATGAGGGTACCCACTGCTCCCGGGTTGCGGTCCGCCCACAGCGCCGCGACCCCCGGCGTGCGGTGGCGGATACGCTGCAACCTCCGGTGGCTCGGGTACACAACGAACTAGAGTCGCGACCACCGGGCCTTCGTCGTCGTGAGCCAGCGGCAGCTCGAGGGACTCGAAGCGGGCCCCCAGCACGTCCTGCCGCCAAAGCTGGGTCACCAGGGGACGGTTCATCCGGTGCTGCCATTGTCCGGGCCGAAGGCTCGGAGCCAGCGGGACAGCCGGGCGTAGGCGTCGGACCGGACGGGCGGGGCGGAGAGGAACACATCATGCAGCGCACCGTCGATCCTTTCCAGTGTGATGCTCCGGCCCAGGCTCAGGGCACGCAGGGCGATGGTGTTAACGTCCAGAACGGCGTCGGTGCGGCGCATCGATTCCTTCCAGAACATGCCGTTGGCGCTGGCCGCGGAGATCAGCACGAGGATGGGGGCGGTGATGTTCAGTCCCCGTGCCACCCTCGTTTGGCCGGCAAGGACGGCACTGAGCCAGCCGGCGCGGACAGGGAAGGCCCGGGGCGGGCGGTATCGGTCATCGAGAGCCCATTCGCCCTCGGCCGCGCTGCTGATGCTGCGCCAGTAAAAAGCGCGTTCCGGAAGCCGGATGACGGCCTCCGGCCGGAACCGCGCGAGCGGCTCCACCATGGCCCGGGCCGCACGGCGTACGGCGGGGCTGCCGTGCATTTCCAGCCACGGGCTGTCCAGGACCAACTGTGAGACCACACCCGGGTGCCGGCTTGCCCACAGCGCCGCTATCAGCCCGCCGGTCGAATGGCCCATCAGCGCCAGCGCCGGCGGGCCGTCCGCCCCGGGGTGGAGTGCGGTGATGATCCCGATCGCCGCGGTGATCTCGGCGTCGTAGTCAGACAGATCGGCCACATAGCCGCCCGGCGCGCCCGCCCGCAGACTCCGTCCGTGATTGTGCATGTCCAGGGCAAAAATGCGAAACCCCGGCGGGACCAGAATTGGGCGAGCTCGGCGTTAAAAAAATAGTCGCTCCAACCATGCAGGAAGAGCACGGCCCGGGCCGTGTCCCCTCCGGTCGAACCCGCTCCGGCCCCGGCAACGTGCCGGACCAGTGTGGCGTTCCGTTCGACGCCGTCCGGACCGGCCGCCGGGAACGTGCAGGCTTCGAAATCGCCGCCCAGAATATCGGCCACCCACTCCACGGCCGGCACCTATACCGCCGACGCCGCGGCGCGCCCGGCCGATCGGCCGGAAAAGAGGCAGCCGCCGAGGAAGGTCCCCTCAAGGGAGCGGTAGCCGTGGATGCCGCCGCCGCCGAAGCCGGCAGCTTCCCCGGCGGCGAAAAGTCCGGGAACAGGCTGCCCGGCACCATCGAGGACCCGGGACTGCAGATCGGTGTGGAGCCCGCCCAGACTTTTGCGGGTCAGTACCGAGAGCCGGACCGCCAGCAGCGGCCCGTGCCGGGGGTCCAGCATCCGGTGCGGCGGAGCCACCCGCATGACCTTGTCGGTGGTGAATCGCCGGGCGGCGCGAATGGCAGCGAGTTGCGGGTCTTTGCCCAGTCCGCTGTCGAACTGCCGGTCCCGGGACCGGATCAGCCGGTCCAGCCCGGCGGGGTCAACCAGCGGCCGGCCGGTGAGCGAGTTCATGGCGGCCGCCAGCCCGGCGGGGGTGTCCGCCTGCAGGAAGTCGACCCCGCGGTCCAGGAAGCGCTGCAGCGGGCTGTCGTTCCCGGGCCCGAGCCGGGACGCCAGCAAGCGGAGGTCCTTGCCGGTGAGGTCGGGATTTTGTTCCGAGCCGGAGAGCGCAAACTCCTTGCGGGCGATGGTCCTGTTCAGGACGAACCAGGAATGATCGTGGCCCGTTCCCAGGATGTGGCGCAGAGCCCCCAGCGAGTCGAACCCCGGAAACAGGGGAGCTGGGAGCATCCGTCCGCTGGCGTCAAGCCACAGCGATGAGGGTCCGGGCAGGATCCGGATTCCGTGCTGTGGCCAGACCGGCGAATGATTCCGGATCCCTTCGGGGTAGTGCCACATCCGGTCCCCGTTAATGAGGCGGCCTCCGGCGCGGGCAGCGGCAGCCAGGAACTCGCCATCAACGGACGCCGGCACGCCGCTCAACATCGTCCGGGGTGCCCGGCCGCCCGGCCACTGCCGCCGGACGGTGGTGTGGTTGCCGCCGATCCCGCCGGTGGTCACCACTACTGCGGCGCCTGATGCTTCAAAGCTGCCGACGGCGACGCGCGAGGAGGCTTCGCCGCGGGCCGCACCGCTGGGTTCCAGGATCTCGCCGTGCACGCCAGTGACTCGTCCGGCCACGGTCACCAGGTCGGCGGCGCGGTAGCGGAAGTGGAAGGTGACCCGCCCCGAGGCCTCGCCTTCTCGCAGCTTTGCCAGGAACGGCGCCACCAGGGCCGGCCCGGTGCCCCAAACGACGTGGAAACGCGGCACCGTGTTGCCATGGCCGTCGGGGCCGTACCCGCCGCGTTCGGCCCATTGCACGAGCGGGAACAGCTTCACCCCCAGCGAAGCGAGCCAGGCACGTTTTTCCCCTGCGGCGAAGTCCACGTACGCGGCGGCCCAGTCCATGGCCAGGGCATCTTCGCTCCGGTCGAAGGCGGCGGAGGACATCCAGTCGGCCAGTGCAAGGCCGGCGCTGTCCCTGACGCCAAGACGGCGCTGTTCGGGGAGTCCACGAGGAACAGCCCGCCGAATGACCAGTGTGCCTGGCCGCCGGCGGAGGCCGCGGGTTCCTGGTCGAGCACGGCAACCCGGCGGCCGGCGGCGTAGGCCTGGGCCGCGGCCACGAGGCCCGCAAGGCCTGCGCCCACCACGATGACGTCGGCGTCGATCACCGATCCGGCCGCCCGCACAGGGACCGGGGTCGGGGCGCCATTGTCGCTGCTCATGGCTTCATGCTAGCGCCAGGGAGTACACGGGTTTGGTCTGGACCGCCGCAACCGCAAAACTAGAGCCATGCGCGTATATCCGACATTCTTCCGACTGGCCTTTTTATGGATGGACGCCGAACGCGCCCACAAGATTGGCTTCCGGGCCATCCGGCTTGTCCACAGCTGCGGCGCGGGGCGTGTGCTCCAGCGGTTCACAGTGCCGGCAGCGTCACTAAAGACCCAGGCATTTGGCCTGACCTTCCCGTCGCCGTTCGGCCTGGCGGCGGGCTTCGACAAAGAGGGTCACGGAATCGAAGCCCTGACCGAGCTGGGCTTTGGCCATGTTGAGGTCGGCACCATCACCGGCCAGGCCCAGCCTGGGAACCCCGCTCCGCGGCTCTTTCCGCTTGGTCGAGGATCGGGCCGTGATCAACCGGATGGGCTTCAACAATGACGGGGCCGCCGCCGTGGCGCCCCGCCTGAAGTCGGCCCGGGCCGCCCTGCAGCGCCGGTACCCGGGGGTCCGCCCCGTCATTGGGGTCAACATCGGCAAGAGCAAGGTGGTGGAACTTTCGGACGCGGCCGCCGACTACCTCATCAGCGCCCGCAGCCTGGCGCCCGCCGCCGATTACCTTGTGGTCAACGTCAGCTCCCCGAACACCCCGGGTCTGCGGTTGCTGCAGGACGTTCAGACGCTGCGCCCGCTGCTGACGGCAGTTGGGGAAGCCGCGGACCACGCTGCAGGGCGCCATGTTCCCTTGCTGGTCAAGATTGCCCCGGACCTCAGCGATGAGGACATCGACGACGTCGCGCGCCTGGCCCTGGACCTGAAACTTGACGGAATTATCGCCACCAACACCACCGTTGCCCGAACCGGGCTGTCCGCGGGTCCGGACAAGGTTGCAGCCTGCGGCGCCGGCGGGCTGTCCGGGGCACCGCTGAAGCAACGGTCGTTGGAAGTGCTGGCCAGGCTCAAGGCGGCAACCGGCGGCAGACTGGCACTCATCTCGGTCGGCGGGGTCGAAACGGCGCAGGACGTGCAGCAGCGGCTCGACGCGGGCGCCACCCTTGTGCAGGGATACACGGCGTTCCTTTACGAAGGACCATTTTGGGCCGCCCGCATCAACCGGCAACTGGCCAAGCACCCTTCCCGGCGTTAGGCCGCCTAGCCCCGCCCTGGGTGTCCCGGGGCGGGGACGACAGAGCCCCCGGCAGTCCAACTGCCGGGGGCTCTGATGCGCTGGGGGATCAGGCCGGGTAGTCGCCGCGCTTGACGAGGGGCTTGGGAAGGCGCAGGCGGCGGAACTGCAGCGAGCGCATGGAGCCGTACCATACGGTCCCTCGCTCCACGTCGCCGAACTTCTCCGCCAGGCGCTTCTTGAGCTTCCGGGACAGGATAAAGACGTCGACGAAGACTGCCAGGAACATCACCCAGAACCCGCCCAGAACATAGATCATTTGGGCGCTGGAGGCAGGGACCAGCAACGAGATGACCACAAAGAGGAGCGCACCGAACATCAGGTACTCGCCAAGGCTGAAGCGGGCATCCACGTAATTGCGGGCGAAACGCTTCTGTGGGCCTTTGTCCCGCAGCGGCAGGTACTTCTCGTCGCCGGTGTCCATGGCCTGCCGCATCTTCAGACGCTGCTCCTGGACCGCCGTACGTTCCGCGGCTTTGGAGGCCTTGCGGTCCTCCGGCACGAGCGGGCGCTTGCGGGCGGCCACCTGCGCGCTGCGCTTGGGCGTGGGCGCGCCCTTGCCGAGGGCGGCGTCCCGGGCATTTGCCCCGGCCGCCTGCTGGTCAACAATGTCCTGCGCCGATGGCGCTTCTTTTTTACGTCCAAACACCACTACAGAATACCCCGGGGCGCAGGGCGCGAGACCCAGCGCACACACGATGCGATGGGCCCCGCCTGGTTTGCAGTGATCGACGGCGCAGGTAGTGTCTTGGCCATGACTTCATCACCCATGGGGAACCCAAAAACCGTGCCTGGCCGTGTCGGAAACGTCGACACTGAAGCCCTCCGGCAAGCCGTTACCGAAACGTTCGACACGACGATCGCCCAGTTGACGGAGCTCGTCGCCATCCCGGGCATCGCCTGGCCCAGCTTTGACCCTGCCCCGTTGAACGCCAGCGCCGAGGCCGTCGCACAGCTGGTCCGTGCCAGCGGCTTCGAAGAGGTGCGGACCTTGCGTTGCGACAAGGAGGACGGTACGCCCGGTGGGCCGGCCGTCGTCGCCCGCCGGCCGGCCGCCCCGGGTAAACCGACAATCCTGCTCTACGCCCACCACGATGTGCAGCCCACCGGCGACCTGGCGCTGTGGGCGACCGAGCCGTTCACCGCCGTCGAGCGCGACGGGCGCCTCTACGGACGCGGCGCGGCCGACGACAAGGCCGGAATCATGGCCCACATCGCTGCCTACTCGGCCGTGACCCGCGTGCTGGGCGACGAACTTGGCCTCGGCGTGACCTTCTTCTTCGAGGGCGAGGAGGAAGCCGGGTCACCAACGTTCCGGACTTTCCTGGAAACCCATCAGGAGCTGCTGCGCGCAGACGTGATTGTTGTGGCCGACTCCAGCAACTGGAAGGTCGGCATTCCCGCCCTGACCACCAGTCTCCGCGGCCTGGTTGACGGAACTATCGAGGTGAAGGTCCTGGACCACGCCGTCCACTCGGGGATGTTCGGTGGCCCGGTGCTGGACGCTCCGACGCTGCTGTCGCGGCTGATTGCCACCCTGCACGACGACGACGGGAACGTCGCCATCGACGGGCTGGTCAGCCGGGACGAGGTTGCTGTGGACCTTTCCGAAGCCGAATACCGCGCAGACGCTTCGGTGCTCGACGGCGTCCGGCTTGCCGGCACAGGCACGATTGCCTCCCGGATGTGGACCAAACCGGCACTGTCGATCATCGGCTTCGATGCCCCCGCGGTCGACGTTGCTTCCAACACCCTGCTGCCGCACGCGCGGGCCAAGTTCAGCCTGCGGCTCGCCCCAGGACAGGACCCGGCCGAAGCGATGGACGCCGTCCGCCGGCATGTCGAAGCCAACGCGCCGTTCGGCGCGCACGTGGTCTTCACGCCGGGGGAGAGCGGCAACGCGTTCCTCACGGATACCTCCTCCAAAGCAGCCAGCGTCGCGATGTGGGCGCTCGGCGAGGCCTGGGGACTCCCTGCGGTGGAGACCGGCATCGGCGGTTCGATCCCCTTTATCGCGGATCTGACCGAGCTTTACCCGGATGTTCAGATCCTGGTCACCGGCGTTGAGGATCCCGATTCCCGGGCGCACAGTGCGAACGAATCCCTGCACCTGGCCGACTTCCGGAACGCCATCGTTGCGGAGGCACTGATGCTGGCCCGGCTGAACGCTGAGGGGCTGGCCTAGGCGGGCGGGCCGGGTGTCTCTCCAGGGAACATCCGGCCGGCTTCGACGGTTGGCTCGGGAGTTAGAGCTACACGGCTGATCGACGTAGCATGTAGCTATAGCCCGTACCGTATAAGTAGGGGCGGGTGCCGCGGGAGCGGCGCCGCCACCACCGTCGTTAGAAGGTAGGCCATGAGCACTACAACCAATGAAAACAGCACCGACACCACCGTCGAGGCGGGCACGGAACTGGCAGCGCACGAGGTCAAACTGACTGACGTGGCGGCCAGCAAGGTCCGCAGCCTGCTGGAGCAGGAGGGCCGTACCGATCTGCGCCTCCGTGTGGCCGTGCAGCCCGGCGGTTGCTCCGGCCTGATCTACCAGCTTTATTTCGATGAGCGGCTCCTCGACGGCGACGCCGTCCGCGACTACGACGGAGTTGAAGTTGTGGTCGACAAAATGAGTGTGCCGTACCTCAGTGGAGCCAGCATCGACTTCGAAGACACCATCTCCAAGCAGGGCTTTACGATCGACAACCCCAATGCCGGCGGGTCCTGCGCCTGCGGCGATTCTTTCCACTAAAGCCGGCGAATCCGCCCGGGCTTAGTGCCGCAGGATCCACAACGAGCGGGGCCGTTAAAAAGGTCCCGACGCACGGCGCGGACATGTGGGCGAAAACTCGCGGGGAGCGGTAAGCTCTACACCGAGTAGTAAAACTTTTCGGCTGCCCCGACCGCGATTTTGCGGCCCGGGGCAACAGCAACAAGTAGGAAGGGCCGTCTGTGAGTTCGCAGAACCGAACCGGCAGCCGACGCAAACAGATCACTACGATCACTGGCTTGGCACTCGCCGGCGCGTTGGCTTTGACTGGATGTTCACCAGAGGTACAGAAAGGGTGGTTGCCCACTGAGCGTGGCACCACCAACCACACTGACCGCATCATGGACCTCTGGGTCAACTCATGGATTGCCGCGCTGATCGTAGGCGTCATTACCTGGGGCCTGATGATCTGGTGCATCGTCGCCTACCGGCGCCGTAAAGGCACCGTTGGGTTCCCCCGGCAGAACAGCTTCAACCTGCCCCTTGAGGTTTTCTACCTGACGATCCCGCTGTTTATGGTTCTGGTCTTCTTTTACTTCACTGACAACGACCAGCAGGCCATCGACAACCGGTCCGTACCCGCCGACGTGGTCGTTGACGTCCGCGGCAAGCAGTGGGCTTGGGACTTCAACTACAAAAAGGGCGACGTCATCCAGGAGGATGTCCACGAAGCCGGAGTCCAGGCCCACCTGACGGGCAACGATGTGGACAAGGAAAAGCTGCCCACCCTGTACCTGCCGGTCGACAAGTCCGTTGACTTGGAACTGAACGCCCGCGACGTCATCCACTCCTTCTGGGTTCCCGCCTTCCTGCAGAAGCGCGACATGATCCCCGGGAAGACCAACTACATCAGGTTCACCCCCACTAAAGAGGGAACCTACGACGGCAAGTGCGCCGAACTCTGCGGCGAGTACCACTCCGAAATGCTGTTCCGCGTGAAGGTCGTTTCCGAAGCCGAATTCCAGTCGCACTTGGAGCAGCTGCGCCAGGATGGCAACACGGGTCTCCTCGGCGAAGAGTACGACCGCAACCCGGCCCCGGCCGAGAACAAGTAAGGGGAGCGACGTGGCAACTACCTATTCCCAGCCCACCGGGATCCTTGGGGCTCCCGTAGTACCGAAATCCAAGGGACGCATCGTCGTCAACTGGATCACCTCGACTGACCATAAGACCATCGGGTACATGTACCTGATTGCCTCTTTTGTGTTCTTTTGCTTCGGCGGTGTGATGGCGCTGTTGATCCGTGCCGAGCTGTTCGAACCGGGTATGCAGATCCTGCAGACCAAGGAGCAGTACAACCAGCTGTTCACGATGCACGGCACGGTGATGCTGCTGATGTTCGCGACGCCGCTGTTCGCGGGCTTCGCGAACGTGATTATGCCGCTGCAGATCGGTGCCCCCGACGTCGCGTTCCCGCGGCTGAACGCGCTGGCCTTCTGGTTTTTCCTGTTTGGCTCCACTATCGCCGTGTCCGGGTTCATCACTCCGCAGGGTGCGGCGTCGTTTGGCTGGTTTGCTTATGCGCCGTTGTCCAACACGACCTTCAGCCCCGGTGTGGGCGGGGACTTGTGGGTCTTTGGCCTGGCGCTGTCCGGGTTCGGTACCATCCTTGGTGCGGTGAACTTCATCACCACGGTTATTTGCATGCGTGCCCCGGGTATGACCATGTGGCGGATGCCGATTTTCACCTGGAACATCCTGGTGACGGCGATCCTGGTGCTGATGGCGTTCCCGCCGCTGGCCGCGGCGTTGTTCGCGCTCGGTGCTGACCGCCGTTTCGGGGCGCATATTTTTGATCCGGAGAACGGCGGCGCGGTCCTGTGGCAGCACCTGTTCTGGTTCTTCGGCCACCCCGAGGTTTACATCATTGCCCTGCCGTTCTTCGGCATCGTTTCGGAGATTTTCCCGGTCTTCAGCCGCAAGCCGATCTTCGGCTACAAGGGCCTGGTTTATGCAACGATTTCCATTGCCGCGCTGTCCGTGACCGTGTGGGCGCACCACATGTACGTGACCGGCTCGGTGCTGCTGCCGTTCTTCTCATTTATGACCATGTTGATTGCCGTTCCGACCGGGGTGAAGTTCTTCAACTGGATCGGCACCATGTGGCGGGGATCGATTACCTTTGAGACGCCGATGTTGTGGAGCCTGGGCTTCCTGGCGACCTTCCTGTTCGGCGGCCTGACCGGCATCATCCTGGCTTCGCCGCCGCTGGACTTCCATGTCTCCGATTCCTACTTTGTGGTGGCTCACTTCCACTACGTGGTCTTCGGCACCGTGGTGTTCGCGATGTTCGCCGGGTTCTATTTCTGGTGGCCGAAGTTCACCGGGAAGATGCTCAACGAACGCCTCGGCAAGATCCATTTTTGGATGCTGTTCCTGGGCTTTCACGGCACCTTCCTGATCCAGCACTGGCTCGGTGTGGAGGGTATGCCGCGCCGCTATGCGGACTACATGCCGCAGGATAACTTCACCTGGATGAACCAGTTCTCCACCTACTCCTCGTTCCTGCTTGGCGCGTCGCTGATCCCGTTCTTCTGGAACGTCTACATCACCTGGCGCAGCAACGAACGCGTCGAAGTGGACGATCCGTGGGGCTTTGGCGCCTCTCTGGAGTGGGCCACCTCCTGCCCGCCGCCGCGGCACAACTTCACCTCGTTGCCGCGGATCCGCTCCGAGCGCCCCGCCCTGGACCTCCACCACCCGGAGCTCTCCCAGTCCTACACCGTCGACACCTCCGATTCCCCGGCCGCAGCCGTGCTGGGTAACGCCGACCAGAAGGACAACGCCAAGTGAAGATTGAATCAAGGGTTTTTGGCCTCGGAGTCTTCTTTTTCGTCCCGGTGTCAGTGGTCTACGGGTTTCTGACCGGCTGGACTGAGTACGTTGGTTTCCTTGGAATTATGCTGGTCGCCGGCCTGGCGGGCATGATCGGTGCCTACCTTTCGTTCACGGGCAAGCGTGTCGGGATGCGTCCCGAGGATCGCAGCGACGCCGAGATCCATGAAGGCGCCGGTGAACAGGGTCACTTCAGCCCCTGGAGCTGGTGGCCCCTGGTTCTCGGTACGGCGTGCGCCACCGGCTTCCTTGGGATGGCGGTGGGTTTCTGGATCGTCTACATCGGTGCCGGCCTCGCCGTCGTAGCCCTCGTAGGCTGGGTCTACGAGTACAGCCGCGGAGATCACGCGCACTAAGGTCCGCACGGACACAAACATGGTTTTAACGGCAGCGGGCCCCACCATCGAGGTGGGGCCCGCTGCCGTTAACGCTTCCTGTTGGCCGGGACGGCGGCCCGAGTCTGCGGTCGGCGCCCTAGCCGGGCAGGGATGACTCCACCAGGTCCCGGAGACTGTCCAGGGCCTGCTCGACGTCGGCGGCGCTGCGTTGGTACGGGAGGGATTCATCGGCAATGGAGAGCTTTACTGTGCACCCGAAGCGGAAGTCCTCGGTCATCACTTCCAGCAGTGAGCGGGCGTCCACGCCGGGCCTGCCGTCCCTGCTGATGGTGACGGGCAGTCCGGTGGCAAGGACTGCACGGACGAACCGGGCGGCCGGCCTGGCATGGAGTCCAACAGGGGCCCTGACGATAGCGGTCCGAACGGGCAATGGTCTTCCTTCTTCTTGCAACGGGAATTTCAGCCGGCGGGGGACCAGCGCGTTCAAGCCTATCGGCGGGTGGCCCCGGGGGCGAACCTTTACTACTTGGTGGTCTAGACCGGAGTCAGGCATGGCCTAATCTTGAGGTATGGCTCATTCGGGAAGGCAGCACAGTGGCGCCCACTGATGCTTCGCGCATGGACGGTGAAATCGACCGTCACAACGGAACGCCCATCTACGTCCAGCTGAGGGAGATCCTCAGGGCGCACATCGTGAGTGTTTGCCCGCCGGGCTCGGCGCTTCCTTCGGAGCGGGATCTCGCATTGCGTTTCGGTCTGGCCCGGATGACGGTACGCCAAGCCATTGATGCCCTCGTCGGCGAGGAAGTCATCGAACGTGTTGTGGGGCTGGGCACCTTTGTCCGAAAGCCCAAACTGGACCTTCAGGTCAAGCTCACTTCCTACAGCGAAGAAATGCAGCGCCGCGGGATGGTTCCCGCGGCTAAGGTGCTTAGCTTTGAGCAGATCGGTGCGAGCGCATTCCTGGCCCGAGAATTGCAGCTCGAGGAGGGGACACCCTTGGTGCGCTTCCGGCGGCTGCTGCTGGCCGATAACGAGCCCATGAGCGTGGACGAAAATTTTATTCCGGCCCACCGGGTACCCGGCCTGCTCGACGGGGAACCGCCCACTTCGCTCTAC
The DNA here is from genome assembly GCF_024124825.1 of Arthrobacter sp. H16F315. Classification (GTDB taxonomy): domain Bacteria; phylum Actinomycetota; class Actinomycetes; order Actinomycetales; family Micrococcaceae; genus Arthrobacter. The sequence goes on from NZ_JAMXSS010000002.1 coordinate 2,597,824, forward strand.
AACGTCCTCAGCGAACGGTACGGACTGGTGATGGAGTGGGGAGAGGACATGATCGAGGCGACGGCTGCTTCGCCGTCAACGTCTCGTTTGCTCAACGTGGAGGTTGGGTCGCCGCTGCTGAAAATCCAGCGTCATGCCTTTGTGGCTCGGGCCATGGTTGATTACTCGGTGTCATATTACCGGGCTGACCGGTACAAGCTCTGGGTGCCGCTGCAGCGGCCCGGTGTCCGCCCGACACGCAACTACGCCTCGGGTTACCGCCCCTAGCAGCCCTTGGGCACGCTGTTCCTTCACCGCCCCTCGTGTGGGGCATTGTGCGCTGTCCCTGGTGTGACCAGTGGGCATGTCCCGTGGTGGGAGCCGGGAAGGATGGGCATGTCCTGTGGTGGGATCCGGCGGTGAACATATTGGCCTTGTGCGCTGTCCCTGGTGTGACCAGTGGGCATGTCCCGTGGGCCGATGGTCGCCGTCCGGACGGTGGCCCGGGCCCGCGAGGAACAAATCAATTCGGGATCCACAACGAGGCGCCGATCAAGTGGATGCGGGGCTAAGGCAATACACAAAAAAGGCCCGGTCCTGTAGGACCGGGCCTTTCTGCGGATCACTGCAGCAGGTTAGTGGCTGAGTGTCTTTTGGGTATCCGCGGTTTCAATCGCTTCGTGCCCGCCGTGGGCCCCGTGGGCAGCTGCAAGCTCAGCAGGAGTTGCCGGCGCGACGCGGTCCTCAAAGAACAGCTGCGACAGCTTGGCACGGCGCTTTTCCGTCTTGTCGACGACTCCGTGTGCGTTCGGCTCCGCGGGCAACGGAGACGGTGACTCGAAGCCGACGAGCTTGTAGCGCTTGTACTCATCCAGCGGGGCGTGGACCTCGATGAACTCACCGTGCGGGAGCCGCACGATGCGGCCGGTCTCGCGGCCGTGCAAGGCTATCTCGCGGTCCTTGCGCTGCAGGGCCAGAGCAACGCGCTTGGTAACAATAAAGGCGAGGATCGGGCCGATGAAGAACAGCGCACGCAGCCAGTAGGTGACATCGTTGAGCGACACGTGGAAGTGCGTTGCAATGAGGTCCGAACCGGCGGCCGCCCACATGACGCAGTACCAGACGAAGCCGGCCATGCCGATCGCCGTCCGGGTCGGCGCATTGCGGGGACGGTCCAGGACGTGGTGCTCGCGATTGTCCTTGGTGATCCAGCGTTCAATCCACGGGTACGTGAACATAAGGGTGAACAAGATGCCGGCCGGGACCAGCGCCGGCAGCAGCACGTTGAACGTAAACACGTGACCGAACCAGATCTGCTCGACATGCCAGTCGCCGAAGGTGCCCGGCATCAGGCGCAGGGCGCCGTCAACAAAACCGATGTACCAGTCGGGCTGGGTGCCGGCAGACACGGGGGAGGGGTCGTACGGGCCGTAGTTCCAGATCGGGTTGATGGTGAAGAAGCCAGCCATCAGCGCAACGACACCGAAAACGATGAAGAAGAAGCCGCCGGCCTTCGCAGCGTAGACCGGGCCAAGCGGGTAGCCCACGACGTTGCCGTCGTTGCGTCCCGGGCCGGGGTACTGGGTGTGCTTGTGCACCACAACCATAAACAGGTGGAGCACGATCATCAGGAGGATGAGCGCCGGAACAAGCAGGATATGCAGCATGTACAAGCGGCCGATTATGGCCGTGCCCGGAAATTCCCCGCCGAAGAGGAAGAAGGAGATGTACGTGCCGATCACCGGGATTGACTTGATAACACCGTCGATGATGCGCAGGCCGTTTCCGGACAGCAGATCATCGGGGAGGGAGTAGCCCGTGAAGCCGGCAGCCATTGCGAGGATGAGCAGCACGCTGCCCACCACCCAGTTCATTTCACGCGGTTTGCGGAAGGCGCCGGTGAAGAACACACGGAGCATATGCACCGAGACGGAAGCAACAAACAGCAGCGCGGACCAGTGGTGGACCTGGCGCATAAACAGGCCGCCACGAACGTCGAAGGAGATGTCCAGCGACGAGCTGTACGCGACGGACATTTCGACGTTCTTCAGCGGCGTGTAGGAACCCGAATAGTGGGTCTCTGCCATGGAGGGGTCGAAGAAGAACGTCAGGAACGTTCCCGAGAGAAGCAGGATGACGAATGAATAAAGAGCCACTTCGCCGAACATAAAGGACCAGTGGTCCGGGAAGACCTTCCGGCCGAATTCGCGAAGCATACCGGAGCCGCCAACACGCTGGTCGACGAAATCGGTAATGCGGCCGCCTTTAGTTGTGGCGACGAAGACGGGGGCCTCAGGCGTTGTTGCTGCGCTCATGCTCATCACGCTCCCAATAGCTAGGTCCAACAGGTTCATGGAAGTCGCTGGTGGCGACCAGGTAGCCCTCGGCGTCGACTGCAATGGGCAGCTGGGGGAGAGGACGGCTGGCCGGGCCAAAGATAACCTTGCATTCCCGGGTGAGGTCGAAGGTTGACTGGTGGCACGGGCACAGCAGGTGGTGCGTCTGCTGTTCGTACAGGGCAACAGGGCAGCCAACGTGAGTGCAGATCTTGGAGTACGCGACAATGCCGTTGTAGCCCCAGTCCTCACGCCCGGCGGACGGGTTCAGCGACTCAGGATTGAGACGCATCAGCAGAACGACGGACTTTGCCTTCTCGTTCAGCTTGCCTTCGCTCAGCTCGTTCAGCCCTTCAGGGATGACGTGGAAGGCCGAGCCGATGGTGACATCCGAGGCCTTGATGGGCGTGCCGTCGGGGTCGCGGGTAAGCCGCTTGAGCTTACCCTCCTCGGGCGCCCACATGGTGTGAGCCAGAGCCTTATCAGGACGGGGACCCAGGTCGCCGAAGACGGCAAGGGCAGGCAGAGGCGCCAGCGCGACGGCGCCCAACAGGGTGTTGCGGATCAGGGGCCGGCGCTTGATGCCTGTTTCTTCAACGATGTCGTCGACGATGCGGACGGCGGCCTGGCGGTCTTCTTCGGTGCGGATGGCGTGGCGCTCTTCCGACACTTCATGGTCCGGCATAAGGGCCTTGGCCCAGTGCACAATGCCGGTGCCGATGCCGAGCATCGCAAAGGCAGTGCCGATGCCGAGTAGCGCGTTCTGCAACCTGATCGTCGCGATCGCGGTGTCATCTCCCAGATCGATGGCGAAGTAAGCCACCAAAAATATCAGGGTGCCAACGACCGAGATACCGAAAAGAAGGGCTACCTGCCGTTCTGCTCGCTTTGCGGCCTTCGGGTCCGTGTCGGCCAGGCGCAAACGGTGCGGAGGAAGTCCAGGGTCCTGGAACTTCTCCACCTCATTTTGACCAGCCGTAGCTACGGTGCCCGAGTGGTTCGGACTGCCGTCACTATGGTTGCCCATAATTCGCCTCATCCCTCTCTCGTCTCGGCGATTGCCGAGTTAGCTTTCAATTCAAACTGCCGACGGGTCAGCAGCAAAACTCTTACAGGTGCAACAGGTGGCTAGGACGTCCGGGACGTGAGCCAGATGGTGAAGGCGATGATAACGCCGAGGCCGGCGATCCAGACAAACAGACCTTCCGACACCGGGCCCAGGGCGCCCAGATCAGCACCGCCGGGAGACCCGTTGGATTCGATCTGCTTCAGGAAAGTGATGATGTCTCGCTTACCTTCGGGGGAAACGTTGGCATCGCTGAAGACCGGCATGTTCTGCGGGCCGGTGACCATTGCTTCGTAGATGTGCTTACCGGTGACGTCGGCCAGGGCCGGGGCGAACTTGCCACGGGTCAGGGCCCCTCCGGCAGCTGCGGCGTTGTGGCACATGGCGCAGTTTGTGCGGAACAGCTCGCCACCCTTGGCGGCGTCTCCCTTTTCATCGAGGACACCTGCCTCGGGAATGGACGGGCCGGGGCCGAGCGAGGCAACGTATGCGGAAAGCTGGTGGGTCTGCTCTTCGTTGAACTGGGCCGGCTTCTTGTACGCCTGCGGGCCGTTCATCTGCATGGGCATACGGCCCGTACCGACCTGGAAGTCGACGGCTGCGGCGCCGACGCCTACCAGGGACGGTCCGGACTGGGATCCGCTAGCACCCATGCCGTGGCAGGTGGCGCAGTTGGCGGCGAAGAGCTTGCCGCCCTCCTCTGCATCGTTGGCGCTGAAGCTGGTGGTGGCCTTGGCCTGGTTGACGGTCGTGGCAACGGCGTACAGCCCACCAGTGACCAGGAGGCCCATCAGCAGCAGTGCAATTGCTGCCAGCGGGTGACGTCGCTTCTGCGAGAGTGCCTTCACGTGGTGGTTCCTTTATTCGATCGTGCGTTGGCTCCGGGAGCCGCTTCTTGAAATTCTACCTCTTGTAGAAAGAGTGGCAAGTGGTGCTACTTGAGGACATAGATGACCAGGAAGAGCCCGATCCAGACGACGTCAACGAAGTGCCAGTAATACGAGGTGACGATCGCTGAGGTCGCTTCGAAGTGGCCGAACTTCTTTGCCGCGAAGGACCGTCCCATAATGAGCAGGAAGGCAACCAGGCCGCCGATAACGTGCAGGCCGTGGAACCCGGTGGTGATGTAGAACGCCGAGCCATAAGCGTTGGAGGAGAGGGAAACATGCTCGGAAACGAGCATGGCGTACTCGGTTGCCTGGCCGGCCACGAAGAAGGAACCCATGATGAAAGTCACGGTGAACCATTCGTTCATTCCCCAGCGGGTGAAGCTGAGGGGGCCGCCGCTTCGGCGCGGCTGAAGCCGCTCAGCGGCGAAGACGCCCATCTGGCAAGTAAAGGAACTGGCCACGAGGACGATCGTGTTGACGAGCGCAAAGGGAAAGTTGAGCTTGGCTGTCTCTTCGGCCCACATTTGTCCGGAAGTCGAACGGAGTGTGAAGTACATGGCGAAGAGACCGGCGAAGAACATCAACTCACTGGACAGCCAGACTACGGTTCCAACAGAAACCATGTTCGGGCGATTCAGCGTCGGGTGCGCCGGGGTACTGGGGGCATGGGTCGCAGATGTCACATAGACATTATGTCTATAAAAGTCCCTGCTGCCCAACGCAAACCGCGTTTTGGGAGGACTTTTTCTACAAAGACGCGAATTCGGGCGGAAAAGTTCCCGGAGCGGTTCACATTGGTCATTGCGGTGCGCACCTCGATAGCATCGGAACGTGACTTCTCAGGCATCTGCACAGGCGGCAGTCAACTCGTGGCCGCGGCTCATCAAGGCACTCATCGACGGTACCGATCTCACGGCCGGCAGCACCGAGTGGGCGATGAACTCGATCATGTCCGGGGAAGCGACGCCCGTCCAGGTTGCAGGCTTCCTCGTGGCCCTGCGTGCCAAGGGCGAGACCGTGGATGAACTCGTGGGCCTGGTGGCGGCCATGATCGCGAACGCGAGTCCCATGGACATCTCCGGGCAGAAGCTGGACATCGTCGGAACCGGCGGTGACCAGCAGAACACCGTCAACATCTCCACCATGGCCGCACTGATTGCCGCCGGCGCCGGTGCCAAGGTGGTCAAGCACGGTAACCGTGCTGCCTCCTCGACCTCCGGGTCGGCGGACGTGCTTGAAGCCCTGGGTGTGCGGCTGGACCTGCCGATCCCTAGAGTGGCCCTTAACGCTGAGGAGGCAGGCATCACCTTCTGCTTCGCCCAGGTGTTCCATCCGTCCATGCGCCACGCGGCCGTCGCCCGCCGTGAGCTCGGGGTCCCCACGGCGTTCAACTTCCTGGGTCCGATGACCAACCCCGCTAACGTGCAGGCCTCAGCGGTCGGCGTCGCCAACGTGCGGATGGCTCCGCTGGTGGCGGGGGTGCTGGCCAAGCGCGGAAGCCGGGGCCTGGTGTTCCGCGGGAACGATGGACTGGACGAGCTGACCACTACCGGCCCGTCGCGGGTGTGGGAAATCAGGAACGGCGAGGTGACCGAGGAGATGTTCGACCCGCGCGGGCTGGGCATCCGCCAGGCAACCCTTGAGGAGCTGCGCGGCGGGGACGCCGCGGCCAACGCCGCCGTCGTACGGTCCGTTCTCTCCGGTGCGCAGGGACCGGCCCGGGACGCTGCAATACTGAACGCTGCCGCCGGACTCGTGGCGTTTGATTTGGACGCGGCCGGCCCGTTCAACGAACGGATGGCCGCGGCCCTCAAGCGCGCGGAAGAGTCTGTCCAGTCCGGTGCTGCTACTGCCGTGCTTGACCGCTGGGTCGCACTCTCCCGCAACTGACCCGCAGGCGTAACTGGCCCGCGGGCCGGCCCGTAAGCGGGCAAGCCGGCGGGAACCTACTCTTCGAAGCCGAGTGCGAAGGCTGCGTCCAGGTCATGCTGTGAATAGGCTCGGAAGGCGATCTGGGTGGTGGTGTGCACCACTCCGGAGACCTTGGAGAGCCTGTCCGCAATAACGTCCGCGAGATCTTCATGCTTCGGAACCCGGGCGATCGCAATGAGATCCCATTCGCCGGTCACGGAGTAGACCTCGCTGATCCCCTGGATAGCGGAGATTTCTTCCGCGGTTTCCGGGATGCGGGAAGCATCTGTTTTTATCAGGACGAAAGCGGTGACCACGTGTGAGCCTTTCCGGATCTGTTGCGTCGTTGCCGGCCAACTTCAGCGCTCCTGTTGGGTGCTTCGGGGCCCCGGCCGTGCACTGCCAGCCTAGTCCATTACGCCCGGCGACGGCGTGTGGTGAACCGCCGGACGCCGGCAGCTATCAGCCGGTATCCGAGGAGCAAAAGGCCCAGGCTGAGCAGGGCCACGATGATAAACGGCAGGACTACAGTTTGCCCTGTCACCGCCCGCAGGAGCATACCGACCGTCACCGCGCCGAGCCACACGGCGACGCCTGCGGGTGCCATGGACAAGGGCGAGCGCCAGAGTCGCAAGACCAGCCAGGCCAGGGCCGCTCCTGCGAGGAAAGGCCAGGCGGTGGCGAACACGCCGGTGACAATGTCCCCGCGCTGATGGGCGTCCCGGCCGATGGCAGCGAAGAGCAGGATGAGTACGGCGTCGGCACCGGCGGCCAACACCGCTGAGCGCCGTGTCCGGGGCAGTGGAGGGCGGCCGGTACCGGAGGTCCGGGGGAGCGGGGACGTTGTGGAAGACATGCTGCCAAGCCTAGCGGCGCTGTCGTTGAAGCCGGTTATCAGCACCGGCCGGTTCAATGCGTCACAGCGGGGCTGCCTCCGGTGGGCTGGCTGGCGCGTGGAGAACGAGGCCGCTGGCTGGCGGAGTGCAGAACCGGGCGCAAATCTTGCCGCATGGCAGGTCGGCCTGCCGCACGCAAACGGCAGGGGAGTCCACCGGCCGCTAGGACCGAAGCGGGGGGACAGCGGCTTCCGGCTCCCGAAGCAGGGAGGGAATATCAGGGCCATGGTGTAGGTTGCAGTTTCGTTAGTTAAGCACGACAGAAAAGAGAAGGACTCCCGTGGCAACCGATTACGACGAAGTACGTTCCGACGTTAAGGAATCACAGGACCGCTCGTTGGAGGCGCTGCAGTCCGCGAACGCCCCGGATGCCCGCAGCGTTGTCCGCGAGCTGGACGAATCCGATGCACTGGATGAAGGCATTACCCCCGGCGGTGAGTTTGTCGCCGAGGAACTCATTGTGCAGGTGATACCCCAGGCCGAGGATGAGTTCACCTGTTACTCGTGTTTTTTGGTCCGGCACCGGTCCCAGCTGGCACGCAAGAAAAACGGCCACTCGTACTGCACGGAGTGCGAAGGATAGGACGGCCGGGTACCGGCTGCCGGGGAGCGGCCCGCACCTTCGGTAGCGCTCGAAGCGGCCGTCCTTGGCGATATCTGAACCCTGGGTGTTGCGGCGCAACTGCGGCTCGCCGTGCAGGCCGAACGCGACTGCCGGGTAGCTGGATTTCGCTCCAGCTGTCGGGTAAAAGGATTGCCGAAGTGGCAGACTCCGGTTATGAGCATCGAGCAGTGGTGGCCGAAGCTGGCACCCGCAACGCGGGACTGGCTGATTGAGAACAACGGCGGTGCCGTGCCGGCCGAGATGGTTGCCGAGATTACGCAGGCCGGTGGGGTCGTCGATTCCGAAGCATGGTGGTCTGGTGAGTACCGGGCCGGTGACTTCTATTTCTCCGACGAGGGTGTGGACTGGATCGAGGCCGTCGGCAATGGCGAAGTCCCCGAACCGCGCTGAAGGACGGAACGCAGGAGGATTCAGCCGGCAGCACATATCGCCGGCGCCCTTACTCCGGCAATTTGCCACTACTGGTGACGGTGATTATTCGTTTTCGAACTATTCCTCCTACCTCCGGTCAGTACGGCCATTTCACTCAGGCCGTGGCGGGAGTATTCCTAGCCGGCGAAATGCCTAGCGCCAGCGTCGCCGTCGAAATCAATGGAGGTTCACCCCGTCGTGACCCCACTGCGCAAGAACGACACGCTGTGGTCAGGAGTGGTGTAGGGAGTGGTGTAGGCGCTCGGCCAATCGCAGACGGAAGTACCTCGTGGTCAGGCCCATTTGGACAGGAGAGCCTTGTTGGCTTCGCGCAGGAGGCGTAGATCTTCCTGTGGTGGGGTTAGCGCGGAGGCCGCCCACCATTGGCTTGGGTTGTCGACGGTGACCATTCTTAGGCCGGCGTCGAGGGGCGTAACGTGCCAGCGGTCGGTGGGCTGGAGGTCTGGGTGGCCGGGTCCGAGAACCTGCACCGGGAAGATGCCGGGGATGGAATTCTTCACGAATCCGTGGTCGGCGCTAAGCTCCCGGTCTCCGGGACCGGGGATTCCCCGTTGTTTCATCACGCTCATTGGGGTGACAAGTCCGAAGATGACCCGGGACATCTGGGCGTAGTCGTAGAGCGGGGCCAGGTCAGCGAGGAGCCGGATGAGGGCTTCCCCGGCGTCGTCCTTGCCCTTCTTGATCTCGGTGCCGGCGAGGATCCCCCCTCACCGGTGAACCGGACGTACCAGTCGCCGTTGGCTGTGGGGAATAGCAGGTACGCCCATCCGATGTCTTCGCAGCAGCGGGTCAGGAGACCGGCGACCTGGTGCGGTTCGCACTGGGTCATCGTGAAGTGGAGCCCGGCGAGGATCGGAGCGGTCGCGTTGGCCGCGGCCCAGCCGGCGATCCGGTCCACGATCTCCTTGAACACGGGGCTGCCAACTGCCCACCGGTCCAGGTTCTTCTTCACGGACCGGAAGGAGAGCGGGGTCTCGTCGTTGTCCAGGGCTGCGTCGACGGAGCAGATGGCGGCACAGTAGGCGTACCGATCTGTGCGGGGTCTGGGGCCGGGGCGGTCGGCACATGCCGTGATGGTACCGGTGAAGCCGAGGGGCGCGATCGCATCGGCAATCATGCGCGCAATCTCCACGGCGTTTGCCGTGACGGGGTAGACGTAGATCGCCGCTCCCTTGCTCACTTCGACCGCGTGGAACCTCTGGTCGGGATGCTCGGGCATTCTGATGCCGGCAATGGCGCTGTCGATGTCGTCAGCTGATGGCTGGTCCGATCCGCCGTCAGTCATACAGAGGAATCCCTGGGTGAACGATGCGTCGGTGTTGACCCTGCGTATCTTGACCTCGTCAATGGCGATGCCTGCGTAATCACCCATTGAGTGCTCCTCTGAAGCTGTAGGTACCATAGGAGTTGCGGGCAATGTCCGTGGCCATCTCCAGCCGGTAATCACCGGCGGCCAGGGCCACGGTCTTGTTCCCTTTGGAGCAGTAGTCCCCGGCGACTTTAGCGCCGTTCGCCACGGAAATGACCTGCCAGGTGAGCCCGTTCAGGTACTGGCTCGCATTGTTGCTCGCACACGTCACCCAAATGATACTAAGAGTCCTGCCCCCGGCGGGGATGGTGAAGGTGTAGAGGTCCTTGGAAGCTTTGGTTTCCAGGTTGGCTTAGCCGTTCTCCTCTCAGAGAACCGAGGAGGCCAGCAACCTGAGCACCATCATCCGCGGTGTGTGGCCTCAAACTATGCCTCCGTATCCAAAGTATTGAGACGACCTATCACTACCAGACGATGTCCAGCAGATTCATATCCGACGACCCGCATATGTTGACCATGGTTCGGCGGCGGCCGCGGCGTGTTTCTGAGTGACTTGGTAGCTGTAGCCGAGCATTTCGGCCACTAACGGGGCAGGAACTTCGGTGACAAGTCCACGGAGGGATGCGTTGCGTGCGCCCAGAAGGTTGATGCCCACTTCCCGGAGACGCTGCATGAGCGTGTTGGGGTGGATATGCCGGCCGGGCCGGTAGCCGGGGAACAACCACTCGCTGCCGGAACTGCTCCCCGTGCGCATGTTCGGACGCGACGCCAGATGTTCTAGAAGCAACGACGCAAAGGGTCCGGGACGGGTGCGGGGTCGCCTTCGCTCAGGGACAGGCGCGGGCCGTCCGGCGTGATGATCACATCGGTGCTTTTCATCGCGGCGATGTTCACGACGGGCTGGGCGTAGAGCAGCAGGAACGTGGCGGCCACCCGGTAGGGCAGGGTGTCGACGTCCTCGGTGAGGCAGGCCTTGAGCATGGCGAGCCGCTGGTCCTGACCTAGCAACGGCATGGTTTTGGCTTGACGATGGCCGATGGTGATGTTGGTGCAGGTCCGGTTCTTGACCGCCCAGATGAAGAAGGTTCTGATGGCGTGCCTGGTGGTCGGGCCGTCGGCCAGCCAGGCGTCGACGTCGGTCTGGACGCAGGACTCAACTGCCCGCCCGTGGGTGGTTTTGAGCCAGGTGAGGAATTTGATGGTTTCGGTGATTTCCTGCTTCGCGCTGTGGACGGGGCCGCGGGTGGGTTTCCCTTCTGCGGAGAGGCTCCGAATACGTCGCAGGTGGTGCCAGCGGGCAAAGGATTCAAGAGGCCGTCGGACGTCAGGGTCTTCGACGGCCTCGATCTTGCTGGTGAGCCATCGTTCGAAAAGGGCGAGGTAGTGGTCGCGATTCGGGAGCAGGTGGTGATGGATGAGCAGGCTGCGGACGTGCTCCACCCGCAGGCTGTGTGTTTCTTTATCCAGCGCCTCGTGGCTGAGTGGGATGTCGCCGGCAGCAAGCCGCCCGAGCAGATCACGGACGCCGGCCCTGCGGAGCCAGGTCAGGATGCTTTCGGGGCGTTGGGCTCCGCAGAGGGCCGTGAGCAGTTTCGCCGGTGCCGTTTCGGCGCCAGGGACTGATTCGTCAACGCGCAGCAGCACGGTCAGGTCGTCCCGTAGCGAGCATCGGGCGCAGGTGTCCTGGCGGTAGTGCTCAGTTTCCGCGCCGCAACGCCCGCAGTGGTAGTCCTGCGTGATGCCTGCGCATTCAACACAAACCGGCTCGTTGCCGTGGGCCGGGGATCGTCCGGGGAGCATGCGGTTCGTGCCGCAACCCGGGCAGGGGCCGTGGGTGCGCATGGCCGCGGTGAAGCAGGTCCCGCAGATCCTTCCTTCGGGCCAGCTGGCCCGGTGCCGGCCGGCCGCCCTCGAGCACCTGTCACAGATGAACGCGCCTGTGGTGCGGGGACGGCCCCGCCTGATGGGCCGCGGGGTGATCTCAGCCGTCATCGCGGATCACGCGGGCGCGTTTGGGACGGATCGTCTTGTTCAGCTCCACGACGTTCGCGTCGGAGGCGACCTTGCGGACTTTCGCGTCCGCGGCCGTGACGGTGATCAGGTCCTCGGGTCCGCAGCCGAAGATGTCGCAGAGGGCGGCGACCATCATCAGCGAGATCCGTTCCGGGCGCTGGGTGACCAAGCGGTAGACCTGTGAGGCCGACAGTTCGATCCCGCGTTCCTTAAGGAGGGGGCTGAGGTCGGTGCTGTTGTGCAGTCCCCGGGCTGCCATCAGTTCCGGAAGCCGCCAGCGGTAGTCGATCTCTCGTTTCATGAGGATCAGTCTCCCATTCCGGCCAGCGCGTCCCGGACCGTGGAATCCAGGGCCCGGCGCAGCGTCTTCACCCGGTAGTCGCTGGAGACCGAGGTGTAGAGCGCCGTGGTCGAGGCGTGCTCGTGACCGGCCTGGTGCTGGACGAACAGGGGGTCCATGCCGGACTCGATCAGGTGGGTGATGTAGGAACGGCGCAGCGAGTGGATGTCCAGGCCGGGGGAGAGGCCCAGGTCGTCGCAGTAGCGGTTGAACCGGCGGTTCAACGCGGTTTCGGACACGAGCGTGCCGCGTTCGGAGGGAAACAGGTCCAGCCCGTCCGTCATGTGCGCGTGGCCGCGTTCCAGCCAGTCGGCGACGATCTCGCCCGACCAGTCGAACACCGTCAGGACGCTCCGGCGCTTCGGGGAGACCCCCGCATGGCCTTCCCGTACCGGACCTGCAGCACTCCGTATTTGCCGAACTCGCGGGCGTGCGGGTTCCTGGCGAAATCGACGGTCTGCAGGTGCCGGACCTCGTTGCGGCGTAGCCCCCAGCAGTACGCGACCTTGAACAGGACCGCGTCGCGGTAGGCCGGGAGCCAGCCCTTGCGGCCCAGTGATGCGATCCGGTCGACTTCGTCGTCGGCGCGGTCAAAGAAGGCCTGCAGCTCGCGGCGGGTGAACGGGCGCCGGCCTGGGGACGATTCCGTTGATTGGGCGTGAGCGGCGGTGTTCCAGTCGAAGCAGACCTGCGAGGGATGCGCTCCGAAATACTGTTCGCAGATCCTGTCCCAGCCGTAGTCAGGGGAAGCCACGTAGGAGCAGAAAGCGCGCAGGGCTGCTTGATAGCTCCGGATCGTGGACTGTGCAGCATGCTTCACACCGCGAAGATCGCCGAAGAACTCGTCGACGTGGGCCGGTGTCCACTGCCAGGGGTATTCGTTGGCGGATTCCTGGAACCGCGTCACCAGCCGTTCCCTGGATTCGATGGTCCCCAGGGCGAGATTCCGGCTCAACTGCTGATTGCGCCACCCGGTGAGCATCTGGGCGAACACGTGGTCCTCGGGGTGCAGGAACCGCACATCACCGAACTCCAGCACCCGGCCGGCAGAATCAACCGCCACAACAACCCTCCCTGACATTGCATTGGATGCATGAATCATGCAATTAATGCAGGATCGTTGCAAATCCGTGAGTAAAAGGCTCATGTTCCACGGGAACAGGTGCCCGAATGGCCGCCCGGATGTCTCCCGCAGGATGCCTCGCGCCACCCGGCGTCGGAGCATTGATGCAGGTCAGGGCCAGGTTTGCTGGTCGGAATGGTTCCGTCATGCGGGGGGCTGGAGCGGACAATATTGCATCAGATGCAATAATCACTGTTCTACTTGACATAATGTTGATTATCGGCGCTTTCTGCAATGCTGGAAGTGGCCCTGGATCCAGCGCGACTCGCGCAAGTTGCGCGGCATTGCCTCGCCGGGTCGTTGCGCGACCCAAAGCCGCCGGATCCACGACCTTCTGTATCCTTTCAGCATGCGTATTCCGATCAGCACCGACATCCCGGCCCGCTTCGGGAAGTCCCTCGCGGGTTCGTGCAGGGCTACGATCCTGGGCGTTGAATCCCTCGACAGCTGCGCTGAACCACGCCGCCCGCAGATCCAGTTCGACGCCGGCCGCAACACAGCGCGCACCGTAGGGACACCCGTATGAGCGGGCATGATCACGATCACGGTGCAATCGCTGCCGGGAACCGCGCCAAGCTGATCCTGGTCTTTGCCATCACTTTCACCGTGATGGTCGCTGAAATCATCGGGGCTGTCCTGACGGGAAGCCTGGCGCTTCTGGCTGACGCGGGCCACATGTTCACCGACTCCACCGGACTGCTGATCGCCCTCATCGCGGCCTCCCTGGCGTTAAAACCGGCAACCCTCAAACGCACCTGGGGCTACAAGCGCGCCGAAATCATCGCCGCCGCCGGTCAGGCGGCGCTGCTGCTCGGCGTCGGAGGATTCGTCATCGTGGAAGGTATCCGGCGGCTGATCGTGCCTGCCGAAGTCGGCGGCGGCACCATGCTGTGGTTCGGCATCATCGGGCTGGCCGGGAACGCCGTCGGACTGGTTGTCCTCGCGTCCGGGCGGAACCACAACTTCAACATGAAGGCGGCGTTCCTTGAAGTACTCAACGACGCCCTCGGTTCCGTTGCCGTCATTGTTGCTGCCATCATCATCGCCGTCACCGGCTGGGTCCAGGCAGACGCCGTTGTGTCGCTGCTGATTGGGGCGCTTATCATCCCGCGAACCCTGAAACTGCTTCGCGACACCGTTAATGTGCTGATGGAAAACGCCCCGCAGGGCCTGGATATGGCCCAGGTCCGCGAACACATCCTCGCACTCCCCCACGTCATCGACGTCCACGATCTGCACGCCTCACTCGTGGCCTCCGGCACACCCGTCCTCTCGGCGCACGTCACCGTCGAGGACGGGTGTATGACGGACGGCCACGCGGGCACCATTTTGGCGGAGCTGCAGCGCTGCGTCGCCGAACACTTCGACGTCAGTATCGAACACTCCACGTTCCAAATCGAGCCGGCCGCGCACCGCGACCAGGAGAGCATTCCGCACTGACTTGAGGTACCCGGTGCCCACTGCGTTCACCCGGTCGGGTGAACGCAGTGCTTTAGGTGCTGACGTAGGCCGCGAGGTGCTGGCCCGTGAGGGTGGAATGGGCCGCGATAAGGTCCGCTGGTGTTCCCTCGAACACGATCCTGCCGCCGTCGTGTCCGGCGCCGGGTCCGAGGTCGATAATCCAGTCGGCGTGCGCCATCACGGCCTGGTGATGCTCGATGACGATGACTGACTTGCCGGAGTCGACAAGCCGGTCCAGCAGACCGAGCAGCTGCTCGACGTCGGCAAGGTGGAGGCCGGTGGTCGGCTCGTCGAGGACGTAGATGCTGCCCCGCTCGGCCATTTGGGTGGCCAGTTTGAGCCGCTGCCGTTCCCCGCCTGAGAGGGTGGTGAGCGGCTGCCCGAGGCTGATGTATCCCAGTCCGACGTCGGAAAGCCGGGTGAGGATCTTATGGGCCGCCGGGACCGCCGCCTCCGTGGACTCGAAGAACCCGGCAGCTTCGGTCACGGGCATGGCCAGCACCTCGGCAATGTTTCGGCCACCCAGGGTGAACTCCAGCACAGACGCAAGGAACCGCTTGCCCTGGCATTCCTCGCAGCCGGACTCGACAGTCGCCATAACGCCCAGTTCGGTGTAGATCACACCGGCACCGTTGCAGGCGGGGCAGGCGCCCTCGGAGTTGGCGCTGAAGAGTGCCGGCTTAACGCCGTTGGCCTTGGCGAATGCTTTGCGGATCGGCTCGAGCAGCCCGGTGTAAGTCGCCGGGTTGCTCCGGCGTGAACCGCGGATGGCTCCCTGGTCGATCACCACGACGCCGTCCCGGCCGGCAATCGAGCCCTGGACCATCGAGCTTTTGCCGGAACCGGCGACGCCGGTGAGCACACACAGGACGCCGAGCGGAATGTCCACGTCCACGTCCTTGAGGTTGTGCGTCGCCGCGCCGCGGACTTCCATCGCAGCCGGCGATGTACGCACGGACTCCTTCAGCGTGGCCCGGTCCTCGAAATGGCGGCCGGTTGTGGTGTCGCTCCCCCGCAGCCCGTCCACGCTGCCTTCGAACACCACCTCGCCGCCGCCCGTGCCGGCGCCGGGACCAAGGTCGACGACGTGGTCCGCTATCGAGATGGTTTCAGGCTTGTGCTCCACCACAAGCACGGTGTTGCCCTTGTCCCGCAATTGCAGCAGCAGCCGGTTCATCCGTTCGATGTCATGCGGGTGCAGGCCGATCGTCGGTTCGTCGAACACGTAGGTAACATCCGTGAGCGAGGAGCCGAGGTGCCGGATCATCTTGGCGCGCTGCGCTTCTCCCCCGGACAGGGTTCCGGCCGGCCGGTCCAGCGAGAGGTAGCCGAGCCCGATCTCCGCGAATGCATCCAGAAGGTGCTGCAGCCCGGTGAGCAGCGGGGCCACTGACGGCTCGTCCAGATCCCGGACCCAGCCGGCGAGGTCGCTAATCTGCAGTGCGCAGACGTCAGCAATGTTCTTGCCGTTGATCTTCGAGGAACGCGCCTCTTTGCTGAGCCGGGTTCCGTCACACTCCGGGCAGGTCGTGAAAGTGATGGCCCGCTCGACGAAGGCGCGGATGTGCGGCTGCATGGCTTCCGGGTCCTTGGCCAGCATGGACTTCTGGATCTTGGGGATCAGCCCCTCGTAGGTCAGGTTGATTCCTTCGACCTTGATCTTGGTCGGCTCTTTGTAGAGCAGGTCGTGCAGCTGCTTCTTGGTGAACTTGCTGATCGGCCGGTCCATGTCGAAGAACCCGGAGCCGCTGAAAATGCGGCCGAACCAGCCGTCCATGCTGTAGCCGGGGATGGTCAGCGCACCTTCGCTGAGGGACTTGCTGTCGTCGTACAGCGCCGAGAGATCAAAATCGGTGACCGAGCCCATGCCCTCGCAGCGCGGACACATGCCGCCCTGGTAGACCACGTCCCGCACCACGTTCCGCTCGACCCTGCCGCCCTTCTCGGTACTCATCACGCCGCTCGCCTTGCGCGTCGGGACGTTAAACGCGAACGCGGTGGGCGAGCCGATGTATGGCTGTCCGAGCCGGCTAAAGAGGATGCGCAGCATCGCGTTGGCGTCGGTGGCGGTACCCACTGTGGAGCGCGGGTTGGCGCCCATCCGCTCCTGGTCGACGATGATCGCTGTGGTGAGGCCCTCCAGGATGTCGACGTCCGGCCGTGCCAGTGAAGGCATAAAGCCCTGCACAAAGGCGCTGTACGTCTCATTGATCATCCGCTGCGACTCCGCGGCGATAGTCGCGAACACCAGCGAGCTTTTGCCGGAGCCGGAGACCCCGGTGAACACCGTGAGCCGCCGTTTCGGGATCTCCAGGTTTATGTCCTTGAGATTGTTCTCGCGTGCACCGACCACCCGGATCAGATCGTGGCGGTCCGCAACGTGCAGCGCGGGCGACTGGGTATCCGGCGTCGTTGCCATGCTCATTGTGACTCCATCCCATGGGGGCGCCGCGGCCGCAGTCTCCGCCGGGTCACCTGGCTCCATCTAACCAGCTTCGCCAACGCATCGTCAGCTGACATCCATTGTCTTCTGCGCCGGCCTCCCTGAGAATGAACCATGACGGTCTACTTGAGGTCCCTGGAAACTGCTGTCCCGCCAACTGTCTTGATCCAAACGGAAGCTCGGGATGTTTTTGCCGCCCAACCGGGGCTGACCAGACTCGGTACCCGGCTGGTCGGCACGTGCTTCGATTCGGCCGCAATCGACACCCGCCACACCGCTGTTGATGAACTGACAAAGGACTTCCAGGCGGAGAATCCACGGTTTTTCGACGCCGGAACAGGGCTGCTGTTGAGCCCCAGTACTAAGGTCCGCAACGACATTTTCGCCGCCGAGGCCACCAAACTCTTTATCGAGGCGGCCCGGAAGGCACTGGACGCCTGCCCCGGAATCTCTCCGGCCGGCATCACACACCTCGTCACGGTGTCTTGCACCGGCTTCTTCAACCCAGGACCGGACTACAAAATCGTCCGTGCCCTCGGCCTGAATCCTGCGGTGCAGCGCTACCACCTGGGATTTATGGGCTGCTACGCGGCGTTCCCTGCACTGCGGGCAGCCAAATCCTTCTGCGAGGCGGATCCGGACGCCGTCGTCCTGGTCGTCTGCGCCGAACTCTGTTCGCTGCACGTGCGCACCTCTAACGACCCGGACACCATCATGGGTTCGGCGTTGTTCGCCGACGGAGCCGCCGCCGCCATCGTGACCGCCCTTGAGGACCCGGAGGAGCCCGCTCTGCTGCAGCTGGACCATTTCGAGACCGTGCTGACGCCGGTCGGGGAGGAATCCATGGCCTGGAATATCGGCGACGAGGGCTTCGAGATGGTCTTGGGAAATTACGTCCCGCACATTATTGATGACCACATTATCGGCGCCCTGGAACCGCTGCTCGCCCGGGAAGGGGCCCTGCTGGGACTGCCCTACCGCGGTATCCGGCATTGGGCTATCCACCCCGGCGGCCGCAGCATCCTGGACAAGGTCCAGTCCAGGCTGGACCTCAGCGATGAGCAGCTGGTCCCGGCCCGTGAGACGTTGCGCAATTACGGGAACATGAGCAGCGCCACAGTGCTGTTTGTGCTCCGGCACATCCTGGACCTGCCGCCGGCGGAAGGGGGCGAGGGCGGCGGCGAACGGATCTGTTCGATGGCGTTCGGCCCTGGGCTGACGGTTGAATCCGCACTCTTCACCAAGCTCGGCAGTGTCCAGCGCGGTGTTCCCAAGCGCGGCGAGGCAGCGGCACGGGCCGAGGAATCGGCCGGTGCCGAGTCCCCGCAGCCGGAATCTGCCCTGGCCTGAGTTTCGGTGCTGAGCCTGCGTGCACGGGCGGCGCACGCCGTCGAGGAAATGGACCTGCCCGGCTGTGACCCTGCCCGGCTGGAGCGCACCTATGCCCAGTTCGCGCTGGTGAACCGCGCCGTCTCCGGCTGGCGCAGCCTCTACCTTCGCCAGCTCCGGCCGCGCCTGCGCCCCGGCGTCCCTGCCACCCTGCTGGACATTGGCTGCGGCGGCGGCGACGTTCCGGTGATGCTTTCCCGCTGGGCGGCCAGAGACGGCCTCCGCCTGGAGATCACGGCTATTGATCCGGATCCCCGCGCCGGCCGCTTCGCCGCGGAACGCCATTCGTCCACCGGCGTGAAGTTCCGCAGCTGCACAGCTGCAGAGCTGGGCTTCGAAGGCCTCAGCTTCGACCTGGTCGTGTCCAACCATGTGCTCCACCACGTGGCCGAGCATGAGCTTCCGGTGTTCCTCGCAGAGTCCGCCGCGCTCAGCCACGGCACCGTCATCCACAACGACCTCCGGCGCAGCGCGGCCGCGTACGGGCTCTTTTTTGCGGGGTCCTGGCCGTTTGCCGGCTCGTACATCAGGCCCGACGGCCTCACCTCCATCCGCCGCAGCTACACCGCAGCAGAACTGCGCAAGGCAGTTCCGCCCGGCTGGACTGTCCTCAGCCGGGCCCCTTTCCGGAACCTGCTGATCCGTGAGGCGGTTCCCGCCGGTGGTTGATGTTCTTGTGGTCGGCGGTGGCCCGGTGGGCCTGTTTATGGCCGCGCTGCTGCTCCAGCGGGGAGTCAGCGTCCGGATCCTGGAACGTCGGGCAGTCCCGGAACCGCACTCCCGGGCAATCGGCATCCATCCCCCCTCGCTGGACGCGCTCGACGGGGTCGGTGTGGCAGCAGTCCTGGCAGCCGAAGGGGTGCCGATACGGAACGGCATCGCCCTTGGCGGCGGCCGGACACTCGCACGGATGTCGTTCGCCGGGGTTTCGGACCGCTACCCGTTTGTCCTCTCGCTGCCGCAGGCCAGGACGGAGGCCATCCTGGAACACCGCGTCCGGCAACTGGACCCCGCAGCCCTCCACCGCGGGGTCCAGCTCACGGGATTGCACGAGGACGGCGGCCTGGTCGCAGCCGACGCCACCGCAGCGGGATCGGTCCGTCGCTACTCGGCGTCCTTTGTTATTGCCGCCGACGGCGTCCGGTCCACAGTCCGTGCGCAGCTCGGCACGGCTGTCCGGGCGAGGGACTATCCGGACAGCTACCTGATGGGCGACTTCGCCGACAGCACAGGGTTCGGTGCGGACGCCGCCCTGTTCCTGGAATCCGCGGGAATCGTGGAGTCCTTCCCGCTGCCGGGGTCGTTACGCCGCTGGGTAGTGCGCGTGACGGGCTCCGGGAGCGGTGCGGACGCCGCCGGGCTGGTGCAGCTGGTCAGGCAGCGGACCGGGATCGACGTCGATCCCTCGGGCCACAGTATGCTGAGCCGATTTGGCGTGCGTACCCGCCTGGTCCGCACCATGGTGGCCGGCCGCACAATCCTGATCGGTGACGCCGCCCACGAGATCAGTCCGATCGGCGGTCAGGGCATGAACCTGGGCTGGCTCGACGCCGCGGCGCTGGCTCCCGTTGTGCTGTCGGCGCTGGCGGGGGCGGACGTGGGTGCGCAGTTGCGGTCCTTCGAGGCCGGACGTATGGCTGCGGCCGCCCGGGCAGCCCGCCAGGCCGAGGTCAACATGGCGCTGGGGCGGCCGCTGCCGGCGGCCCCATGGTCTGCGCGGAACCACGCCATTGCGGCGGCCGCTGCCGTGCCCGCCGTAAAGAACTTTGTGGCCCGCCGGTTCACCATGCAGTGAGGGCCCGCCCGCCGCGACCACCCCGGCAGGACGACGGAGATCGTAACTCAGGCCGGGGCGAAGTAGCAGTCGTAACTGTCTTGGCTGACAATCGTGCCGTCCCGGACCTCAAAGACGGCAGCGATCCTGGCCCGGATGACCTCGCCGCTGTTCCAGTGCGGCAGGTCCATCAGCAAGGTGGCGCTCCAGTCGGCTTCCAGCACCACCCGGGTCCCTTCGCAGGTTGTGCGGCGAACCAAGAAGCGCTGGCCCGAGACGACTTGATGGGCTGCCGCGGCCCCGGCCAAGGCCTCGTCGCGGTTCCTCGTGGCACCTGCCGGTGCCAGCAGATGCGGTGCCTCGCTCAGCGTATAGTCTTCGGCGAGAAGCGGGGCGATCTCCGCCGGGCCGCCGCCGGCCTCAATAGCCCGCAGGAAGTTCAGGACAGATTCCAGGGGGGTCGGTGAGGTCATGGCAACGAGACTAGCCGATGACGGCCGCGAGGCGCCGCCGCACCGGTCCGCGGCCGGAATACACTGATTCTATGGGCCGACTTCTTCCGCTCGTGCGGCGCCCTCCCGGCGAAAACCATCGGATCCCGGTGTGCAGGCGTGCCGCGGCCATGGTGTGCCTTGCGCTGACGGCCTCATGCAGCGCGGGCGCCACCGGCCCCGTCGGTCCCGCCAACGCACCATCAACGTCGGCTGCCGCCTTACCCATCACTGTCGAGATCAACCAGCTCCGCGACAACTACAGCCGGCAGATCATTGCCGTGCAACTCACGAACAACACCGACGGTCCGGTGACCGTGCTCAGCGCCTGGGTTGCCAGCCCGCTCTTTTCCGGCACGATCCCGTGGCAGGCAGCCCCCGGCGGAATCGAAATTCCGCCGGGCCAGACCAAGATCCTGCCGGCCCAACTGCGTGCCCCGGACTGCGGAATCCGGACCCTGCCGCCGGGCGCGGGACCGGATGTTTCACTGGGCCTGGCCGGCGCCGGCGGAGCCGTTCACACCTCGACGGTCACCGCCGGCGACCCGTACGGCGTGATGGACCGGAACAACGCGGAAATGTGTCTTGCCCAGGCCGCCGGTGCGGTCGCTGACCTCCGGTTGGAAACGGAACTTGAGGTCTCCGCTGACGCCAAGAGCGCCGTCCTGCGCCTTGACGTCACACCGCGCAGTGTCCCGGGCGCCGTGAACCCCGGCTCGCTCGGAAGCCTGACCATCGACCGGATCGACGGGACAACCCTGCTCGACGAGGACCCGAGCCACCCCTGGCCGCGCTCTGTCTCGATCAGCGCCGGTGGTGCCGGCCAGCAATTCCGGCTGGTGATCCGACCCGCACGCTGCGATCCGCACGCCGTCGCTGAAGATAAAGTGGGGACTTTGCTCCCCCTCCGTGTCTCTTCGGGGGGACGGGAGGGAGTCTTGAAAGTTGACGCCGGCGCGCTGCTGCGTGGACGCATCTACGACTTTATTACGGCCGCCTGCGGACGCAAGTAGTCTGTTGGCATGTATTCCGACGCCAAGCCCACTGACTTCAGCGCCGCCCGCATCCATGAAACTGTTCAGCAGCTACTGTCCGCCGGGGTGCTTCCGGGCATTGTCCAGGCCGGGCATCCGGTGCTCAGGCAGCTCGCCGCGCCGTTCAGCGGCCAGGTGAGTGACACCGAACTGGGCCAGTTGATCGACCTGATGCGCAGCGTTATGCATAAGGCACCCGGCGTGGGCCTGGCAGCACCACAGCTTGGCGTCCCGCTGCAGCTCGCGGTTCTCGAGGACCAGTTCGACGTCGATCCCGACGTCGCCGCCGTCCGCGGACGGGAGCCGCTGCCCTTTTTTGCCATGCTCAACCCGAGCTACCAGCCACTTGGCGGCACCACAGTGGCGTTTTACGAAGGCTGCCTGTCGCTGCACGGACTTCAGGCCGCAGTCAACCGGCCCGAACGGGTTCGGCTCGACTTCAACGCAGCGGACGGCAGCCGGCAGCAGCGGGAATTCAGTGGCTGGCAGGCACGGATCGTCCAGCACGAAACCGACCACGTGCACGGCATCCTCTACCTTGACCGTGCCGAACTGCGCTCCATCAGCAGCAACGCCGAGTATTCCGCACGCTGGGCGCAACCCGACATCAGTCTCGCCCGCCGGGAACTCGGCTTCCTTCCGGGCGATAGCGCCGACTGAACTCGGGCTGAACGCCGACTGGCCGAGGGGCCGTCAGCGTTGACGTCCGCCGGGGCCGTCAGCGTTGACGTCCGCCGGTGCCGGATTGTCCGCCGTGGGAAGGTACCGGGCCCACCACCGCAGGATCTGGTCGAAACGCTGCTTGCGGTGGTGCGGTGTTCCGGTGCGTGAGAGCTCGTGGTTCTCCCCCGGGAAGACGAGGAAGGCGGCCTCCACACCGTGCTGTTTGAGCGCCGTGAAGTACCGCTGGCCCTGCTCCACCGGACACCGGAGGTCCTCCTCGCTGTGGATCACGAGCGAGGCAGTGCGCACCTGGTCCACCCGGTACATCGGGCTTTGCGCCGCCATCTGTTCGGCCGCGCGTCCGGTGTACTCACCGCCGAAGAACCAGCCGATGTCCGAGGAGCCGGTGAAGCTCACGGGATCGAGGAAACCGCGTTCCACAATGGCTGCTTTGAAGCGGTGGTCGTGGCTGATGGTCCACGCGGTGAGGTAGCCGCCGTAGGACCCTCCCATAATGCCGAGCGCCCCGGCGTCGAGCTCCTCGAACGTGCTGAGCGCGCCGTCGAGGAAGGCCAGGACGTCCTGCATGTCAAGGGTTCCCATCTTTTCCTTGATGGCCCGTCCGTGGTCTTGTCCGTAGCCGGCGGAACCGCGGGGGTTGCACATCAGGACCGCGTAGCCTGCCGCGGCATAGACCTGTGCTTCGTCGAACAGGGCGCCGGTGAACTGGGCGAAGGGGCCGCCGTGGATGTTCAGCAGCACCGGGTGCGGTCCGCGCCCCGGCGGCTGCACAAGCCAGCCGTGGACGGGGTAGCCGTCTGCTGAGGGGACTGTGAACTCCAGGGGCTTGATGATTCCGGGGCCGGAACGCAGCGCCGCGGAGAAATCGGTCAGGACCCGGAGCTGTCCGCCCTCAAGCACAGCAGTGTCCCCCGCCGTCGCCGCGTCCGTGAAACTGACTACCAGCGAGCCGCCCGACGCCGCGGCGCCGGTGGCCACCCGTTCCCCGCTAACCAGCACCTGGTGCTTACCGGAGGCGTGGAACTCGATCACTTCGACCGTTCCGCGGACAGTATTGAGCAGCAGCACCGCATCAGGGCCGGACAGTTCGATCCTGCCGCTGCAGCTCAGGTCCATCGTCTCGGCGTCGCTCAGCCGGATGGCGTCGCCGCCGCCGGCCGGCAGCACGTAAAGAGCGGTGTTGCGTGCCACGAAGTCCAGGCCCGAGGCGCCCAATTCCTGGGCGAGGAAAAACAGCCGTTGTCCGTCCGGCGACGCGCGGACGGCGTGCACGCTCTGCCGGCCGGTGTTCTCCGGTGTCACGGCCAACGGCTCGGCTCCCCGGTGCCGTCGCCGATGGCCAGGCGGTAGATGCCGCTCGCAAGGTCGGCGTCGCTGCCACGATGGAGGGCCGCGACAAAATAGATCGCCAGCCCGTCGGCGCTGAAACCCGCACCGGTGTGGTCTGTGGCAGCCGTGGTTAGTTGCCGTGCGGGCGGGAGCCCAACACCGGGTGTGCCGCCGTCGGCAACTGCGGTGCCGGACTTCAAGGCCCGGCCCGTTGGCACCACCTTGGGTTCAGCGCCAAGATCGGGCACTTCGACCAGGAAGAGCTGCACGGGCTGGTCCGCGGTGTATCCGACGCCGTTCATGCGGTACTTGTAGTCGGTGATCAGCCGGGCGTCCTCGCTGCCGGCGGATACCCCGGGGGTGCTGCCGTAGCGGCCGGTCTCCGGGGTTCTGGCCCCGTAGACAATTTGCCGGGAGTCCGGCGACCAGGCAAACTCGGACACTCCCAGCGGTGCGCCGGTGACGGGCAGCGGTTCCCCGCCGCCGGCCTCGACAATGTGGAGTTGAGGTTTGCCGCCGTCCGCGGCGCGCAGGAAGGCCAGCATCTGCCCGTCCGGTGAGAAGTCCGGAGCGGTGTCGCGGAATCCGCGGGTCAGGCGGCGCGGAGCCTGCCCCGGTCCCAGCGGCACCGTCCAGAGTTGCCCGACGTAGGCGTCGGCATCGAAATCGGGCCGGATCACGGAGACCACGGCGTGCCCGCCGTCTGGATGCATGGCAGGGGCGGACACGGAATTCAGCAGCGGCAGATGTTCGGATTTCACGTGTGCGAGCCTAGCCCCAGTTTCCCCGGCAGTGAAATAGCTCACGTCGGCGGCGCTGTGCCGTTCTGGAACGCTGCCGCCGCGGACCGGCCACCTAGGATGGACAGTATGCCCCCGTTTCCCCCGACTTGCTGCTCTGCCCGGTCTGCCGGGCCCGGCTGGCTCCCGGCGGACCTGGCGTGCCGGCCCTGCAGTGTCCTGCCGGGCACAGCTTCGACGCCGCGAAGCAGGGGTACTTCAACTTCCTCGTGGGTAAAGGCACCGTATTCGAAGCCGACGCGGCCGACATGGTGGCGGCGCGCTTCGAATTCCTCGGCGCCGGCCACTACCGTCCACTCGCGGATGCCGTGGCGGAACTGTCCGCCCGCTTCCTCGCAGGCGTTGACCCGCAAATGCCTCCGGTTGTGCTGGACGCAGGAACGGGCACCGGCCACTATCTCCGGGCCGTGCTGGACCGGGCCGTGCTGGACCGGAGGCCCGCCCGGGCGATCGGCCTGGACATCTCCAAGTTCGCCCTCCGCAGGGCCGCGAAACTGAACCCCGAGGCGGTAAACCTCGTCAGCGACGTGTGGCAGCCGCTGCCGCTCGGTGACGGCAGCGTCGATGTCATCACGGTGGTCTTCGCGCCGCGCAACCCAAGAGAGTTTGCCCGGGTGCTGCGCCCTGGCGGCCGGTTGATTGTGGTGACTCCGCGGCCGGGACATCTCCAAGAGGTGGCAGGCCAGTCCGGCATGCTTGGGATCGAGCCGACAAAGGACGAACGGCTCGCGGCCTCACTCGAAGAACACTTTTCGACGCTCTCCACCGACGATCTGGATGTGCCGCTGCTGCTCTCCCCGGACGACGTCCTTCGGCTGGCCCTGATGGGCCCCGCCGGGCACCATCTGAACCGGGATGCCCTGCTGGCCTTCGCGGCCGGGCTGCCGCCGCGCACCGCCGTCTCTGCCCGGTTCCGGATCAGTGTCTTCGAGCCGCGCGCCAAACCCGCAGATAACGACTTGGCCACTTTCGCAAACTGATTTCTGCGGCCCTCCGCACGGCTTGCCTATCGGCTTAGGATGGAATGAGAGTTACTGAGGGTCTGCGCCTGCAGCCCCTGGGGGCGAAGGGGGAATGATGCTGGACTGGCTAGCCGAAAACTGGTGGGCGCTGTGGCTCACGGTGTTCCTGGTTTTTGCCGTGGTAGAGATGCTCACTCTGGACCTCTTTTTTATCATGCTGGGCGGTGGCGCTTTGGCCGGACTGGTGGCAGCATTCGCCGGGGCCGACCTGGGCCTGCAGATCGTGGCATTCTGCGTCGTGTCCCTGCTGATGATCGGCTTCGTGCGGCCCGTCGCGCTCAAGCACCTCCGCAAGGGGCCGGACGACCTTCGGAGCAACGTCGAACGGCTGATCGGTGAATCCGCGCTGGTCATGGAGCCGGTCAGCGCCAGCGGCGGCCTGGTTAAAATTGGCGGCGACGTCTGGAGCGCCCGCTCCGAGACCGGCATGCTGGCCGCGGGCCAGCATGTGATTGTCAGAGCCATCGACGGCGCCACGGCCGTCGTCGCCCCGCAGCAGGAAACTGCCGTCCAGTAGCCGAAGCAAGAATTCCGGCGGCCGTCACTGGCGCCGGGGACGCGGCGGGACTCCGCCGCACACCATGGCAAGACCAAATCTGGGGAATAGGTGAAGTATGGATATCGCAGTCGCAATCGTGCTGCTGGTGCTCGTTGCGTTCGTAATAATAGTGCTGGTCCGGTCGGTTCGGATTGTCCCGCAGGCACGGGCGGGCGTCGTAGAACGGCTGGGGAAGTACCAGCGGACGCTGAACCCCGGCCTTACGATCCTGATCCCGTTTGTGGACCGGCTGCTGCCGCTGCTTGACCTGCGTGAACAGGTGGTCTCCTTCCCGCCGCAGCCGGTGATCACCGAGGACAACCTCGTCGTTTCGATCGACACGGTGGTCTACTTCCAGGTCACCGATGCGCGGGCAGCCACCTACGAGATCGCGAACTACATCCAGGCCGTCGAACAGCTCACCACCACGACGCTCCGAAACGTTGTGGGCGGCCTGAACCTCGAAGAAGCCCTCACCTCACGTGATCAGATCAATGGCCAACTCCGCGGTGTGCTGGACGAAGCGACCGGCCGCTGGGGCATCCGTGTCTCGCGGGTGGAGCTCAAGGCGATTGATCCGCCGCACTCCATCCAGGATTCGATGGAGAAGCAGATGCGCGCCGAACGGGACCGGCGTGCCGCCATCCTGACCGCGGAGGGTACCAAGCAGTCCGCCATCCTCACCGCTGAGGGCCAGCGGCAGTCCTCGATCCTGAAGGCCGAAGGCGACGCCAAGGCGGCGATCCTTCGGGCCGACGGTGAAGCCCAGGCCATCCAAAAAGTGTTCGGCGCGATCCACAAGGGCAACCCCGACCAGAAGCTCCTGGCCTACCAGTACCTGCAGACCCTGCCGAAGATCGCCGAAGGCTCGGCGAACAAGCTGTGGATCATTCCGAGTGAAGTCGGGGAGGCGCTCAAAGGTATCGGCAGCGCCCTCGGCGGAAGCAAGGACGGCCAGGCCAACGATGGGCTTTTTGGGCCTGATTCTGACGCGGCCAAGGCCGAAACCGCCGGACCGGCAGCGTCCGCGGGAGGCCCCGCAGACGGCGGAGTGGATCTCACGGGCCGGCAAGAGCCCTAAGCGTTCCCGGTCAAGGGGAGGTATCCGCCGCTGGCGGGTGCCTCCCCCTTTTCCGCATCCCGCGCGGGCAGCCCGTTCCCTAAGCTTTACCGGGGGCGGCCCGTTCGCGTATACTTAAATATTTGTCCGGCCGGTTCAGTCCGGCGGAACATTTAAGCTTCGCAAAGCGTTTTCTTTAGTGACGTTGTATCCGGTAAGGGTCCTGTGAGAATGCGCAATGCAAACCGTAGTCCGGCGCGGCCCCACAGCCCCCGGCTCACGCAGGGCCTGACCCTGCGAACCGAATAGAGGGAGAAAAGATGAGCGATCGCAGCCTGCGGGGTATGCGCCTTGGCGCCCAGAGCATGGAGACCGAGTCCGGTGTCGAGCCGGCTCCGCGCCAGCGGGTCGAGTACCGGTGCGCGGACGGCGAGCAGGTTTTTGTGACCTTCTCCTCCGAAGCCGAGATCCCCCCGGTGTGGGTCTCCAAAACCGGCAAAGAAGCCCTGCTCGTTGATGGCGAACGCCCGGTGAACCTCAACGAAAAGGCCGTTCGAACGCACTGGGACATGCTCCTGGAACGTCGCTCCCTGCCGGAACTTGAGCAGATCCTCGAAGACCGCCTGACGATCCTGCGCGAACGCCGGGGCGAACGGCGCTCCGCCTAAGGAACCCGCAGTCCGGGCACAGCAAAGGGGCCGGCCCGCACCGTCACAGACGATGCAGGCCGGCCCCTTTTTGTCCCCGGACGGGCGAGGGCTAGCGCTTGTGGCTGCCAAGCTTGCCGGACAAAGTGTTCCAGCGTGCGGCAAGGCCCCACTTGGTGACGTTGATCATGGCTTCGACCACGATGTTTCCGCTCATCTTCGAGGCGCCCAGTTCGCGTTCAACGAAGGTGATGGGCCGTTCGACAATTGTCAGACCCAGCTTGGCCACGCGCCAGGCAAGGTCCACCTGGAAGCCGTAGCCGACGGAATCGACCGCGTCCAGGTTCAGCTTCTCCAGGGTGCTGCGCCGGAACGCACGGAAACCGCCGGTAACATCCTTGATTTTCAAACCCAGCAGGAGCCGGGCATAGGTGCTGCCGACCCGGGAGATGGCTTGCCGGTACAACGGCCAGTTGACGACGCTGCCGCCCGGTACCCAACGCGAGCCCATGGCGAGGTCGGCGCCCTGTTCGACGGCCTCGAGCAGTTGCGGAAGTTGCTCCGGCTGGTGCGAACCGTCGGCATCCATTTCGACGAGCACATCGTAACCGGCGGCGAGGCCCCATTTGAACCCGGCGATGTACGCTGCGCCCAGTCCGGCCTTTCCCGCTCGGTGCAGGACATGGACCTGGCTGTCCTCGGCGGCAAAGCGGTCCGCAAGCTGCCCGGTGCCGTCGGGGCTGTTGTCGTCGACAACCAGGACGTCGGAGCCAGGCACAGCCGTGCGCAGGCGCCCGAGAGTCTTGGGCAACGATTCCAGCTCGTTGTAGGTCGGGATGATCGTGAGGACACGCACAGCGAGGCCTTTCCTTGGAGGGAGCGGTCAAACGCCCGGCCAGTCACTTCAGAACTGACACCAGGCGCAACTCTCCATTATAGGCAGTCACCGGGCCCGCTGGGTCCGCCGCAGGTCCCGGGGCAGATCCACCCGCTTCGGGCCAGTTGCGGCGGCCAGCGGATAGGGCCGCCGAAACCGTTTTCTGCTGCGAAGTGGACCTGCCCCTGTGGTACCCGTGGCCATGACCAAGTCAGCTGCCGGCTTGCGGCAACCTGGAAATGACCGGGGGACGTCCGGAGTCTGCGGCGTACGCAACCCTCCGTTGACCCTCAATGCTACGGGCCGGCCCCGATCTGTCAACCGCTTCCTGACCTGCCGGTTTATCCGTTGCCGCAGGTCAGGCGGGCCTGTGGGGACTCGAATTTTCCGCTGGCAGCGGCCGGATCCGCAGTCGGTCAGCCTCGCAGCGAGCCGTTGGAAAATAGTTCGCGGCCGTCCTTGACTGTCTGCAGGCAGACCGGCTCGGAGCCGGTATCCAGTGCAGGCAGCAGCGGGGTCCTGGCGCGGGGGTCCGTGCTCCAGGACTGGACCCGGCCGTCAGCGACCTGCACCATAAGTTCCTCTACTTCCCAGACTGCGAAGCTGGCCGGGGCGCCGGGTACAAGCTGGCCGGCCATCGGGTTGCGATACCGGGCGGCGCGCCAGCCTGCCCGGGTGTGGCCGAGGAACGCCGCGCGGGCCGAGATCTGCTCCGCGGGGTTGTTGTGCTGCAGGCAGGCCCGGACGCTTGCCCAGGGCCGCATCGCAGTGACCGGACTGTCACTGCCAAAGCAGATCGGCACACCCGCGGCGTAGAAGGATGCAAAGGGATTCATGCCGTCCCGCCGGGACCCGAGGCGCTGCTGGTAGAGACCGTCCCCGCCGCCCCATGAAGCATCAAAGCCGGGCTGGACGCTGACCGTCACCGAGTAGGCCGCCAGCCTGCGGATGGAGTCGGCGTCAGCGAGCTCGACATGCTCGAGACGGTGGCTCGCTGCCCGGACCCGTTGTTCACCGACGTCTGCCGCCGCCAGGTCCAGGGCCTCCAGCGCCGCATCCAGACCGGCGTCGCCAATGACGTGGAAGCCCGCTTGGATGCCCAGCAGCGAGCATACGGACAGGTGGGCGGCGGCCTCCGCGACCGACAGATAAAGGCTCCCGCGTTCGCCTGGGGCGTCACTGTAGTCCGCCCGCAGTGCCGCGGTCCTCGAACCGATGGAGCCGTCCATGTTCAGGTCCCCCGCCAGCCCGAGTACCGGCACGCCCAGGCTGTCGAGCAGAGACCGGGCCTGGTCTGCCGAGGTTGCCAGTTCACCCCAGTAGGGCAGGACCTCCGGAACGGCGTCTGCGCCCGAGTTCCAGGCCGCGGCAAGCTGCAGGTCCTGGACACTGCCAATATGCGGCGCGGCCATTTCCGCCACGGCGACATAGCCGTTGGCCGCTGCCTCGGTGAGCGCCCGCCGCTGGTAGCCGCGCAAGGCGGCGGCCGGCAGTTGACGGGCAGCGAGCCGGGCGGCGGTGTGGGCCGCGCGCTTGACCTGGCTGCCCGCACCAAAACCGTCCCTCCCGTGCAGACCGGCGGTTGCCGCCAGCGACGAGGAGACGATTGCCGAGTGCACGTCAACACGGGACAGGTAGACGTCCCGTCCCCCGGCGGCACGTTCCAATTCCTCGCGGGAGGGCAGTGCTGAGTCCGTCCACTGGGTGTCGTCCCAGCCGTGGCCGAGCACTGTGCCCTTGGCCGTGGAACCGGCGACGGCGTCGAGCAGTTCCCGGGCAGAGCGGACGTCGCCGAGCTGCAGCGAGTCCAGGGCAATCCCGGTTTCCGTGAGATGGACGTGGGAATCGACAAATCCAGGGGCAAGGAGCGCACCCTTAAGGTCGATGACCTCCATCGAGGCGTCCGCGATCGAGCTGGCAGCCTGCTCGGACCCGACCCAGGCGACGGTGTCGCCGTCGACCAGCAGCGCCGTCGCGAAGGGATCCGCGGCCGTGTAGACGGAGCCGTTGCGGTAGAGAGTTACCTTGCGCGGCGCGGGGATGGCCGGTGTATCTGTCATGGGTCTTGGACTCCTTGCAACTGGTGGCCGATGTGGCCGGACATGTTCGAAGACGGTGGGGGGCCGGCCCGACGGCCGGCAGCGGCGGTCAGACCACTGAGGAGTACGCGACGACGCCGCGCTTGATGAGTTTGATGGCCTCGGCGCACAGCCGCGAGACCCGCGGGTCCAGCGTCGGGATTTTCGCCAGCTGGTCCAACAGGTCGATGACCTGTTTCACCCACCGGACAAAGTCGCCGGCGGCAAGGTCCGTCCCGCTGAGGACCTCCTGCAGGTGACGGCCCTTGGCCCACTTGAACATCGGCCAGGCCAGGCCCAGCTCGGGTTCGCCGGTTAGCGGGAGCTTGTTGGCTTCCTCAACATCCTCCAGGGCTGACCATTCGCGGACCACAATGTCGACGGCGGATTCCAGCGAAACACTCGGCAGCTTGGGCCGGAGGCCACGTTCCTCACGTTTGGCCTGGTAGACCAAAACGCTGGCCAGGGCGGCCACTTCGGCGGCGTCCAGGTCATTAAAGGCGCCGAGGCGAAGCGACTGCGAAATGAGCAGGTCCTTTTCGCCGTAGATCCGGCGCAGCCGCTGACCATCCGCTCCGATGGTGAGCACGCCGTCCTCCGACGTCTCCAGGTACCCGTAGCCGGAGAGGACTCCGCACACCCGGTCGAAGGTTTTGGCGATGGTGTTGGTCCGGCCCTGGATCTGGCGCACCAGCCCGTCCGTCTCCTGCCGAAGCTTCCAATAGCGCTCCGACCAGCGCGCGTGGTCCTCCCGTTCGCTGCACCCGTGGCACGGGTGGGCGCGGAGTTCGCGGCGCAGTTCAGCGATCCGCTTTTCCTGATCCGGCTGCGCAGCGGCGCGGCCAAAGTCATCGTTCCTGCTCGGCGGCGCCGGCGGCCGGTTTTCCCGGAGGGCGTTGCGGACCGAGGACGCCAGGTCCCGGCGTGACTTGGGCACCTTGGCGTTGAATGACTTAGGGATCCGGACCCGGGTAATCGGAGCCAGCGGCCCTTCCACGTCTTGGGTTCCGATCCGCCGCAGCTGGTTGTCGAGCGTCATCACCGCCGGCCGCGGCTCGCGGGAGTGGTGGTCGGAGCTGAGGACCACTGCAAGTCCGGGTGCCCGCCCGGTCGGTACGTCCACCACGTCCCCGGGAAGCAACCGGCTCAGGGAGTCCTCGGTGACGGATTTCCGGGCCCGGGAGCTGGTCTTGGAAGCGTTCTTCTCTGCGTCGGAGAGGGCTCGGCGGATTCGTGAGTAGTCGGTGAAATCACCCAGGTGGCAGCTCATCGATTTACTGAAGCCGGCCAGGGACTCCTCGCGTCCGCGTACCTGTTTCGCCAGCCCGACGACGGAACGGTCGGCCTGGAACTGGGCGAACGAGGACTCGAGGATTTCCCGGGCCCGGGGGCGGCCGAACTGCGCCAGCAGGTTGATGGACATGTTGTAGGTGGGCCGGAAGCTCGAATTCAGCGGATAGGTGCGGCGTGAGGCGAGTCCGGCTACTGCCGCCGGGTCTGTCCCGGGCTGCCACAGCACCACGGCGTGGCCCTCGACGTCGATCCCGCGGCGCCCGGCGCGTCCGGTCAGCTGGGTGTACTCCCCCGCGGTGATGTTAACGTGCGCCTCACCGTTGAACTTATCCAGCTTTTCCAGGACCACGGAGCGTGCCGGCATGTTGACGCCGAGCGCCAGGGTCTCGGTCGCGAACACGGCTTTGACTAGTCCGTCGACGAAGAGCTTCTCCACCACTTCCTTGAAAGTGGGCAGCATTCCGGCGTGGTGGGCCGCGAGGCCGCGGAGCAGGCCGTCGCGCCAGCTCCAGAAGCCCAGCACGTCCAGGTCGTCGAGCGGGATGTCTTGCGCCGCTTCATCGACGCGCCGGGCAATGATGAGCTGTTCCTGCTCGGTGGTCAGCCACAACCCTGCCGCGACGCACTGAGCCACGGCGGCATCGCAGCCGGCCCGGGAAAAGATGAAGGTGATGGCCGGCAAGAGGTCCTGTCGGTCCAGGCTGGTGATGACCTGGGGGCGGCTGGCTTTCCGGACGGGGCTGCGCGGGTCGCCCTGCGGGGCCTCGTCGCGCCGGCTGCTTTGGCGCCGGACGTTCCGGCCGCCGTGGCCAAAACGTCCGCGGAAGTTCATCTGGCTCTCGGCGCGGGCCATGGAGAGCAGCTCGGGATTGACGTCAAAGCCCGGCCGTTCGGTGCTGACGGCGCCGGAGCCCGCGGCCTTCAGCCGGGCGGGCACGGCAGCCTCGCCGGCCTCGGCGGCCTCGCCGGCCGGAGCGATCTCATCGAAGCTGGTATCGCCGGCGAAGAGGTCCACGATCTTCCGGCCCACCATCACGTGCTGCCACAGCGGAACGGGACGATGCTCGGAGACGATGACGTCGGTCTGGCCGCGCACAGTATCCAGCCAGGCGCCGAACTCTTCGGCATTGGAGACCGTTGCGCTCAGCGAGGCCAGCTGGACTTCGCTGGGCAGATGGATGATGACTTCCTCCCAGACCGCGCCGCGGAAGCGGTCCGCAAGGTAGTGGACCTCATCCATTACGACGTAGCCGAGGTCGCCCAGGGTGCTCGAATCGGCGTAGAGCATGTTGCGGAGCACTTCGGTGGTCATCACCACCACCGGGGCGTCGCCGTTGATGTTGGTGTCGCCGGTCAGGAGGCCCACCTGGTCCGCACCGTATTTGTCCGCGAGTTCAGCGTACTTCTGGTTGGACAGCGCCTTGATCGGGGTGGTGTAGAAGGCCTTGAGGCCGCGCTGGAGCGCCAGGTAGATGGCGAACTCCCCCACGATGGTCTTGCCGGCACCGGTAGGGGCGGCCACCAGGACACCGCGGCCGGACTGCAGTGACAGGCACGCTGCACGCTGGAAGTCATCGAGTTCGAAGGCGAGCGAACGGATAAATCCGCCCAGGTAGGTTTTGGCTTCTGCGGCCCGCTCGGCACTGGCGCGGTAGCGTTCAGATGGCGATTCCGGACCGGGTAGTGAGGACATGCTTCCAGCCTAGTGCGCCGGGAGCTAGAGATTCTCCAGCTCGGAGCCGGGAGTCGCCTGGTCTGCGGTGGCTTCGGTCTCGGCGGCCCGTTTGACGGCACGCCGTTCCCGCCGGCGGTCGTTCAGCAAACACAGCCCGATGGCGCTGAAGAAGAGCACCAGCATGGGTCCGGCAAGGTAGAACATGCTCATCGCATCGGCGCCGGGTGCAGCCATGGCGGCGAAGAGGCAAACCAGGAAAACTGTGATCCGCCAGCTTTTGACGAGCTGCTTTCCCTTGACGATTCCCGCCAGGTTCAGCCCAACAAGGACAACGGGCAGCAGGAAGGCGATGCCGAAAGCCAGCAGGAGCCGCAGCACGAATGAAAGGTACACCTGCGCGCTAATGAAGTTGGAGCCGCCGGAGGGTGTGAAATCGGTCAGCACGCGGACGGCGTTCGGAAGCACCAGCCACGCCAGCAGGACTCCGCCGATGAAGAGTGGAACCGCGACTGCCACGAAGGACAGCGCCATCCGGCGTTCCTTTTTGTGCAGTCCGGGCACAATAAACGCCCACAGCTGGTAAAGCCAGACCGGGCTGGCGACGATCAGGCCAAGGAACACCGAGACCTGGATCATCAGGTCAAACGAGCTTGCCACGCCGTCGAAGTTCAGCGATGCCTGCCGGCCGGAGTGCTGGTTGAGGTCGCTGATCGGCTTGATCAGCGCCGCGAGCATCGGCTGATAGACGAGGAACCCCACGACGGTGCCCAGGATCACGGCGATCGCGGACCGGAAGAGCCGGTTGCGCAGCTCTTTGAGGTGATCGAGGAGCGCCATCCTCCCCTCGGGGTTGGACCGGCGGCCCATTGTTACTGCCATTCGGTGTTAGGCGCGGTTCGGCGGCGGAACGTCGGTTCCGCTTTCGGCGCGGGATTCCGTGCCGGCGGATTTCGGGTGGTTGACGACCTTGCCCTCGACAGGCTCGGAGCCCTCTTTGTCGTCGGTAGCGCCGTCCTTTTTCATTTCCCGGACTTCGGACTTAAAGATGCGCATCGACTGGCCCAGGCTCCGGGCCATGCCGGGCAGCTTGGGTGCCGCGAAAAGCACCAATGCCAAAACAACGATGATGATGAGATGCCAGCCTTCAAGTCTCATGACAGGAGGTCCTTTCGTTTGGTTACATCTTACGTCTTAGTGAATTCGATGTCGCTCAGCCGTTGGGGCTGGCCGCGGTCCATCTTGCGCCTGACGCGCCGCCGCCGGCGGGCTTCCTGCCGCGCGGTTTTGGCTGCCCGGTAATCGTGCCGCAGCTGGGCCGGAGAGGCAAATACGGCCGATCCGGGTTCCCCCGCGAGCACGGATCGGTCCTTGCCCGCGGCGTCACCCGCGCCGTCCGACCGGGTGTTTTCGGAGTTGTTTTCCGACGCCGGGCCGGCCGACGGGAAGCTGGCGAACCTCTCGGCTGCTTCCCCGAGCTCCTTGACCGTGGCCATAAAGGTCCGGAACAGGCGGACGCCGAGCGCGACGAAGAGCAAGAGCGACAGCGCGACGAGCGCTATCCAGATAACGATCCAGGACCACCAAGGCATGCTGACTACTCTAGCCGCCGGAGTGGCTGGTCATCATATTGGGCAAGGGCGGCTGCGAGCCATTCGCGGGAACTGCCGGCAAGTTCTTCGGGCTCCAGGATCCGTGCAGTCCCGCCGTGCTGGGCCACGAACATCGGCAGCCAGCCGGTGCTGCCGAAGCGGATTTCGGCCAGCAGACCGCCGTCGGGCAGCTGTGCCGTCCGATCGGCGTAGTACTCGTCGGCGAGGCCGGTGCCTTGCCGGGTCAGCTGGACCACCACCACCGCGTCGTCATCGTTCGGGGTGAAGAGTTTGACCGGCAACCTCCCGTCCGGAGCCGCCTTCCCGGACACGGGCTGGCCGGTGGTTTCCAAGGCGTCGATCCGGTCCAGCCGGAAGTTCCGCAGGGCATCCGCGGAATGGCAGAACGCCTCGAGGTACCAGGTATTGTCCAGCGAATACAGCCTGAGCGGATCAATGTTGCGGGTAGAGGCGGTATCGCGGAGCGGTGAGAAATAGCGCAGCCGCAGCTGGGCGCCGTTTCGGATGGCCTGGCGGGCCGTTTCCAGGGCCGCAGTATTCCCCGGGGCCACCTCGGGTCCGGACAGGGCGGCCGCCTTCAGGCCTTCCTCCCCGGCCGCGGCCAAAAGTTTGAGCGTAACGGATTCCAGTGCCCCGCCCTCGGCAAGCTCGGGCAGGCTGTTGAGTGTTTCCAGCCCGGTCAGCAGGGCGCAGGCCTCTTCCACGGTGAAGCGGACGGGCCGGTTCAGGTCGAGGTCCTGGGTGATGGTGACGTGGTCGTCCTCCCACTGGATATCTAGCAGGTCATCAGGGTAGCCCTCCGGAAGGCCCGAGCAGATCAGGATGCGCAGGTCAGCTTCCAGCTCTTCCCGGGTGATGCCGAAGTTCGCCGCGACCTCCGAGATGTGCAGTCCCTGGTGGTGCACCAGGAACGGCACAAGCTGAAGCATCCGGGTGAGTTGGTCTTCGGATGTGCGCTTGCGGCCGTGCCGTGCCGAACCCGTTGCCGGGAACGCAATCGGCGGGGCCGGCGCCGCCGCGAAGTCGGCGGCGCCGGCCAGGCGCCGGCGCACGGACGTCACCAGGCCGGGTGGGGATACCACCTGTACCCGGGGACCGTAGGAGGCGAGTTCCTCCGCCAGCATCTCAGCGTCCCGGTACGGGACACTGAGGCGGTCCCGCCCGGCGTCGGTCACCCCGGCGCCTTCCGGCCCGCGGACGGCGGTGGCCCGCCTGCGGAGGCCGTGGACGCTGCCGGCCCGGACGTCCACGACGGCGGTCTGTACCGGCAGCTCCGTCAGCGTGGCAAGTTCTGCGCGTACGTTGAAGTCCGGCGGAGCCGTGAAGTTCTCCTTCGCAAGGACGTCGACGGCCGAGGTGAGCCGGGACAAGCGGAAGAAACGTTTGGCACCCCGGGTCCTGTCATGGCCGACGAGGTACCACTGGCCAAACCGGCTTCCCAGCCCCCAGGGCTCCACGAGCCGGGCCTCCTCCCGTCCGGTGCTGCCGGCCAGGTAGCGAAAGCTGACGGGGTGCTGGGCGTGTACGGCGGCGACGAGGTCCTCGAATGCCTGGCCCGCGGGCCGGATCCGCGGCTGCAGCCCGGCGGGGAGTTCGGCGTCCACCAGCCCGCCGGATGCCTGCAGCTTGCGGACCGCGTTGACGGCCGCCGAACCGAGGGCGGCATGCTCCCAGAGCTGGGCTGCCAGGATGAGCACAGTGCACTCTTCCGGGGTGAGGCTGACATCGGGCAACCGGTTGGAATCCTTGCCGATCCGGTATCGGGTGGTGGCCGGATCATCCGAGCCCCAGCCCTTGTCCGTCACGGTCTCGACCTCGAAGCCGAAGCGGCGCAGCTCGCCCTTGTCGCGTTCGAACATCCGGCCGAAAGCGACGTCGGTGCTGGTGGTGTCGTGATACACCTTTTGCCGCAACTCACCGCGGCGCAGGCCGTACGTGGTGTTGAGCAAAGCTATCAGGAGGTTCAGGAGGCGTTCGGTACGTGAGGCTGACACCCCGCTAGGGTACTAAAGTCTGCTCCCGAAAATGGCAAAAGCGCGGCACCAGCCGGAAGAACTTCCCGGATGGCGCCGCGCCCAGTGGCTCAGGACCGCAGCCGGCAGGGCCGGCCGCGGTCACAGTGTGCCGGTGCTTAGCGGACTGCGACGAGGTCGACGACGAAGATGAGCGCCTCGTTCGGGCCGATCGCTCCGCCGGCGCCGCGGGCACCGTAAGCGAGCTCAGAGGGGATCTCAAGCCGGCGGCGGCCGCCGACCTTCATGCCCAGCAGACCCTGGTCCCAGCCCTGGATGACCTGGCCGACGCCGACCCGGAAGTCGAGCGGGGCGCCGCGGCCCCAGGAAGCGTCAAACTCCTCGCCGGTGGACCAGGCCACACCGACGTAGTGGGTGGAGACGGTGTCACCGGCCTTGGCTTCGGCGCCGTCGCCTTCAATCAGTTCGGTGATGACCAGTTCGGTGGGAACGGCGCCTTCCGGGAAATCAATTTCCGGCTTCTGGCGGTCGATGTTTCGCTGTCCAAATGACATGGTTGCTCCTTTTAGCGTGACTTAGGTGGTGGGGGTGCAGCAGTTACTTTTTGCCCAGGATGTCAACGACGAAGACGAGGTCGCCCTTTGCCTCGCCCTGGCCTGCGTCGCCGTAGGCGAGGTCCTTCGGGACAACCAGCAGGACGCGGGAACCGACCGTCTTGCCGGCCAGGCCCTGGGTCCAGCCTTTGATAACGCCGGTCAGCGGGAAGGTGGCCTTTTTGCCGCTCTCAAAGCTGGAGTCGAACACCTTGCCGGTGGCGAGGGCAACGCCCACATAGTTCACGGTAATGGTGTCCGCTTCGGTGAGTGCGGGTCCGGTGCCCTTGATCAGGTCCTGCGAGACGAGCGCTGTCGGGGCGGCGACGCCTTCGACAGAAATCTCCGGGATGCCCTTGTCGTTTTCCTTCACGGTGGGCAGGCCTGCCGGCGGGGTGACAGTCTCGCCCTCGGGCTTGTCGAGGACGGGGGTGCGTCCTTGGCGGAGATGACCTTGACGATCAGGAGCTGGGTGGGCTTGGCCGCGGCACCTTCGGCGGCTGCGGCACCGGGGACAGCGAGGGCCAGCTGGGAGCCGATCTTCGTACCGACGAACGCGTTGTAGATCACGGCGCTGTTGGTTTTGAGGTCGTCGTTGAGTTCGAGCTGCTCCGGGTCCTTCGGGAAGGTGTCTTCCAGGGTGGAGCCGTCAGTGCCGTTGAGGGCAATGATGGAAATAGCAGCGATCTGGTTCGCCTTGACCCGGTCGCCGTCGCCCTCGCTGACGACCTTGACGGTCGGTTCCTTGACGTCGAGCGGCTTGGTGAATTCAACACCGGGTGCCTTCTTGTCGCCGTTCTCCGTGAGCTTGAGGGAGTCCAGCTTGGCCGTTTCGCCGGCGGACTGGCTGGAGGGCTCCGGGGCGGCCGGTTCGCCGCCGCCGCAGGCGGTCAGGAGCAGCAGCCCGGGAAGAAGAATTGCTAGTAGTCGGCGCACTTAAGAACTTTCGTCGGGGCAGGATGGACGCCTCGCCGGGCACAGGCCAGCGGCAAAGCAAGCGTTGGCCGCGAACGGCACTCGTCCAGAATAACGCGGAAAGCTGGGTATCAGCCCATAGAGTCCAGCAGGGCATCGACCCGTTCGTCCACACTGCGGAACGGGTCTTTGCACAAAAGCGTCTGATGGGCGCGGTCGTTGAGCTTCAAATGAACCCAATCGACGGTGTAGTCGCGGCCCAGTTCCTGCGCCCGCCGGACGAAGTCCCCGCGGAGCTTGGCGCGGGTGGTCTGCGGCGGAGCGTCCACAGCATCCTTCACTGCGGTGTCATCGACCACGCGGCGGACGGCACCGCGGGCCTGGAGCAGGTAGTACAGCCCGCGCGTGCGGGAGATGTCGTGGTAGGTCAGGTCCAGCTGCGCGATCCGGGGCGCGTCGAGGCCCAGATTGTGACGTGCGCGGTAGCTGTCCATCAGCTTCTTTTTAATCGCCCAGTCCACTTCGGTGTCGATCGTGCTGGTGTCGCCGCTTTCGATCGCGTCGAGGGTGCGTTCCCAGAGATCCAGGATCACCGGAACATGGGCGTTGTGGGCCCCCTGCTCGGCGACGAACGCCGTGACCTTTGCCAGGTATTCGCGCTGGATCTCGAGCGCGGTGAGCTGCCGGCCGTTGGCGAGCCGGACGAGTGCGCGGCCGCTGAGGTCGTGGGAGATCTCCCGGATGCTACGGATCGGGTTTTCCATCCGCATATCGCGCATTATCACGCCCGCTTCGATCATCCGCAGAATCAGGTCAACGGTTCCGACCTTCAGCAGGGCTGTGGTCTCGGACATGTTGGAGTCGCCCACAATCACGTGCAGCCGGCGGTAGAACTCGGCGTCTGCATGCGGTTCGTCGCGGGTGTTGATGATCGGGCGGGACCTGGTGGTGGCGGAGGAGACACCCTCCCAGATGTGGTCGGCGCGCTGCGAGAACGCGTAGGTCGCCCCGTGCGGGGTCTTGAGGATCTTGCCGGCGCCTGCGATCAGCTGCCGGGTCACAAGGAACGGAATCAGGATCTCGGCCAGCCGGGAGAACTCCCCCGCCGCGGGATGAGGTAGTTCTCATGGCTGCCGTAGGAATTTCCGGCCGAATCGGTGTTGTTCTTGAACAGGTACACCGTGCCGTTGAAGCCCTCGGCTGCGAGCCGCTGCTGCGCCTCGTCGACGAGGTCGTCCAGGATCAGTTCCCCGGCCCGGTCATGCGCTATCAGCTGGGCGAGGTCGTCGCATTCCGCTGTGGCATACTCCGGGTGCGAACCGACGTCGAGGTACAGCCTGGAGCCGTTGGTCAGGAACACATTGGAGGACCGTCCCCAGCTGACAACCTTGCGGAAGAGGTAGCGGGCCACCTCTTCCGGCGCCAACGGACGGGACTCCGGACTTGAATAGGAAATTCCAAATTCGGTCTCAATGCCGAAAATGCGCTTGTCCATCTCAGTTCTCCTCCACCAGCACTGCCGTGATGTCTGCGTCGTCCAGCCTGCGGAAGGCGCGGCGGGTGCCGCGACCGCTCTCCGAACCCCGGTCCAGTACCGCCACCTCAACGGCCGAGGCCGGCAGCGTGTTGGCCTCTTTGTCCGCGACCAGGCCCGCCAGTGCCAGCCTGATGGCCGCGGCGAAGTCGAGTTCGCCCTGCCAGCCGGCGGCCACCTCTTCGGAGACCTTGTCGGCCTGGCCGCCCATCACGATAAAACCCTTCTCGTCCGCGATGGAACCGTCGAATGTCAGCCGGTAGAGGTGGTCTTCGTCCGGGGAAGTGCCGACCTCTGCGACGGCCAGCTCGACTTCAAAGGGCTTTTGTTCGGCCGTAAACACTGCGCCCAGGCTTTGTGCATAGACACTCGCGAGGCCCCGGGCTGTGACGTCCTCCCGATCGTAGGAGTAGCCGCGCACATCCGCGTAGCGCACCCCGGCCTGGCGGAGGCTTTCGAATTCGTTGTATTTCCCCACGGCCGCAAAGGCGATCTTGTCGTAGATCTCACCGATTTTGTGCAGCGACGGGGACGGGTTTTCGGCCACCAGGGCGATCCCGTCGCGGCAGCTGATGACCACCACGGAACGCCCCCGTGCGATGCCTTTCCGCGCGAAATCCGCGCGGTCCTTCATCAGCTGCTCGGGCGATACGTAGAACTGCTGGGTCATCTCAAGCCTCCCGCCGGGCTGCGGCCCGGGACTCTATAACGGTGCCGGCCACTGCCGCAAGCTCACGCTCCGGAACCCGGAAGGCACCTGAGCGGTTGACGATGTAGACCACGGGCCAGAGCTGCCGGACCGGATCAGGTCCGCCGGTGGCGGAATCGTCGTCGGCGGCGTCGTAGAGGGCCTCGACGGCGACGGCCACGGCTTCCGGCTCCGTGAGGTTGGGGCGCCAGAGTTTCTTCAGCGAGCCGCGCGCGAACACCGAGCCCGAGCCGACGGTGTGGTGTTCCTGCTCCTCA
The DNA here is from genome assembly GCF_024124825.1 of Arthrobacter sp. H16F315. Lineage (GTDB taxonomy): Bacteria > Actinomycetota > Actinomycetes > Actinomycetales > Micrococcaceae > Arthrobacter. The sequence continues at coordinate 2,638,930 of NZ_JAMXSS010000002.1, forward strand.
TACCGTCCGCCGGTGACGTCGTAGGAGAAGAGCCGGCCCAAGCCCGCCGGGCGGTCGAATCCCGCAAACAGCGGCACAACGGCGAGGCCCTGCATCGCCATCGGAAGGTTGCTGCGGATCATCGCCCCAAGCCGGTTGGCTTTGCCGTCCAAGCTCAGCAGCGTCCCCTCGATCTTTTCGTAGTGTTCAAGTTCGACCTGGAAGAGCCGGGTGATGTCAAGGGCGATTCCCGCGGTTCCGGCGATGCCGAGCACGGAATACTGGTCGGCCGGGAACACTTTTTCGATGTTCCGGCTGGCGATGACGTTGCCCATGGTGGCGCGGCGGTCCCCCGCCATCAATACGCCGCCCGCATATGTCAGCGCCACAATCGTTGTCCCGTGCGGCGCTTGCAGCGGCGCCGCCGGCAGCCCGGCCGGCAGTTGTTGGCCGGAGCCTTGCAGGCCGAACGGCAACAAATCGGGGCGTTGGCGTTGAAGGTGTTCAGCGAAGGAAGACGTGGCGTTGGCGGCTACCTGGTTGGCGGTGGTTTCCTGCACTGGTGCACTCCCTCAACGTAGTGAATCAACGACTTCCGGTCCTGAGCACTTAGCCCGGTGCCAGCCGCGCTACTGGCCGCCCTTTTGGACAAAGGCGCGGACAAACTCCTCAGCGTTGGATTCCAGTACGCCGTCAATCTCATCAAGCAGGTCGTCGACGCCCTGGGTCGCGGCCGAGGCCTGGCCCTCCGCGGGGGCCGGCGGGGCGGCCGGAATGTCTTCGTCGACTTCCGCGTCCCGCGACTGCGGCTGCTGCTGCTCCTGGCCTGCCATCATTTTCTCCTTCTGTCCGTCCCTCCTTCGCAAGGGACTTCCTGTAAGCCATAGTGCCACGCCCGGCGGCGCTGCGGGGTCCTTTGTCCCTAGGAACCGGGTGGGAGCCCGAGCAGTTCGGCGAGGAACGGTCCGGCTTCCCGGTGCCGGGCGAACAGAGGCCCGGTGAGGGCCTCTGTTCCGCGCAGCGGTTCCCGGGTGGGGACCCGCTGCAGCCTGCCGCGGCCGGGCACATCGAAGATCACGGAGTCCCAGCTGGCACCGACGACGCCGGTCCCGAAACGGCTGACGCAGCGGCCCCTGAAGTACGCCCGGGTATCCGACGGCGGTTCCGTGACCGCGCGCTGGATCGCGGCGTCGTCGACCATCCGCCGCATTCGGTCCCGGGCCAGCAGCCGGTAGTAGAGTCCCTTTTCGGGCCGGATATCTGCCCATTGCAGGTCCACCAGGCCCAGCCGGGCGTGGCCCCAATCCAGTCCGTCGCGGCCCCGGTAGCCCTCCAGCAGCGAGAGCTTCGCAAGCCATTCCACCGAGGAGGCGGCGGCGGCACGGTCGCTGCCCAGCTCGGACAGCGTCCCCGACCAGCGTTCCAGCACCCCGTGTGTGTGGCCGTCACCGTCCACGGAATCGGCGACGCCGGTGTCCTGGGCGTGTTTTGCGGCCGCCTCGAAGTAGATCCACTGCAGGTCCAGGGCGGTGATCCGCCGCCCGTCGAGCAGCCGCATGGTGGCCGTGAGCGAGGTGTCATGGCTGACAGCCTGCAGCGCGGCGACCGGCTCGTGGACTTCAATGCGGGGGGCAAGCCCGGCCTCGATCAGGCTCAGCACCAGCGCGGTGGTGCCGAATTTCAGGTAGTTGGACGCCTGGCTGAGGTTGGCGTCGCCGATGATAACGTGCAGGCGCCGGTACTTGTCCGCCGTCGCGTGGGGCTCATCCCGGGTGTTGATGATGGGCCGGCGGATGGTGGTTTCCAGGCCGACCTCCGTTTCGAAAAATCTGCACGCTGGCTGATCTGGTAACCCGGGAGGGAGCCGTCCTGCTTGATGCCGACCCGGCCGGCGCCGCAAAGAACCTGCCGGGTGACGAAGAACGGGGTCAGCCCCGGACAATGTCACCGAAGGGCACACTGCGCGGCATCAGGTAATTTTCGTGGGACCCATAGGAGACCGATTTGTTGTCCGTGTTGTTCTTGTACAGATTCAGCGGGGGCAGGTCGGGGTCGGCAGCGAGCCGCCGCACCGCCGCCAGGGCAACGAGGTCTCCAGCGGCATCCCAGGCGACGACGTCCAGCGGGCTGGTCACTTCCGGACTGGAGTATTCGGGGTGGGCGTGGTCGACGTAGAGCCGGGCACCGTTGCCGAGCACCATGTTCATCAGCAAGTTGCCGGACTCGTCCTCGCCGTCGGCTTCCAGCTCCTGCCGTCCATAGGCGAGGGCAACGGCTTCGGCGTCGAGCACGGGCGGCTGATCGGTCAGCTGGTCCGGTTCGGCCCGGCTTCGTTCCAGCGTCCAGCCGCGGGCATCGCGCAGCGGCTCCTCGTCGGAGTAGTCCCAGCGCGTTTCGGCCCCGCCGGCGGCGCGCTGCCGTGTCACCTGGGCATACGCCTGGATCACCCGGGCCGACATCATTGTGGCGTTCGCCCCCGGCGCTGACGGTGCGTGGATGCCGTATTCGGTCTCAGAGCCCATCACCCGCATGGCACCGCCGAAGGGAAGCCCGCCGGGACCGCCGGCGGGCTTCCCCGGCACAGCGGATGTCACAGGTACTGGCCAGTGCTCGGCATTGTTTCGATGGACTTGCCGGGTTCCTGGCCGGCCTTCCCCTGGACAATGGTGCGGATATACGTGATGCGCTCGCCCTTTTTACCCGAGATCCGCGCCCAGTCATCCGGGTTTGTGGTGTTGGGCATGTCCTCATGCTCACGGAATTCGTCGATGACGGCGCGCAGCAGGTGGTCGATGCGGATGCCCCTTTGGCCTACCGTCAGCAGGTCCTTGATGGCGTACTTTTTGGCCCTGTCCACCACGTTCTGCACCACGGCACCGGAGTTGAAGTCCTTGAAGTAGAGCATTTCGGTGTCGCCGTTCGCATAGGTGACCTCGAGGTATTCGTTGGACTTGTCGGTCGAGTACATGGCCTCGACCGTGCGCTGGACCATGGCGTCCACGGTGGCCTGGATGTCCCCGCTGTATTCGGCAAGGTCCGACTCGTGGAAGGGCAGGTCGGCGGTGATGTACTTGTTGAAGATGTCCGCGGCGGCCTCGGCATCGGGGCGGTTGATCTTGACCTTGACGTCCAACCGGCCCGGGCGCAGGATCGCGGGGTCGATCATGTCTTCGCGGTTGGATGCGCCGATGACGATTACATTGTCGAGGCGTTCGACGCCGTCGATCTCGCTGAGCAGCTGCGGGACAATGGTGGTTTCGACGTCGGAGGAGATGCCGGTGCCGCGGGTTCGGAACAGGGAGTCCATTTCGTCGAAGAACACCACCACGGGGCTGCCTTCCGATGCTTTTTCACGGGCCCGGGCAAAGATCAGCCGGATGTGGCGTTCGGTCTCGCCGACGTACTTGTCCAGGAGTTCCGGGCCCTTGATGTTCAGGAAGTAGCTTTTCATGTCCGTTTTGCCGGTGCGTTCGGCCGCGCGGGCGGCAAGGGAGTTGGCTACCGCCTTGGCGATGAGCGTCTTGCCGCAGCCGGGCGGGCCGTAGAGCAGGATCCCCTTGGGCGCCTTGAGGCCGTGTTCGCGGTACAGGTCCGGGTGCAGGAACGGCAGTTCCACGGCGTCGCGGATCTGTTCGATCTGCGGCCCCAGGCCGCCGATGTCCTGGTAGGTGATGTCCGGCACTTCCTCGAGGACCAGGTTCTCGACCTCCGAGCGCGGGATCTTCTCGAGGGCGTAGCCGGTGCGGGAATCGATCGAGAGTGCGTCGCCGACGCGGAGTTTCTGCGCGAGCAGGGCGCCCGAGAGCCGGATGACCCGTTCCTCGTCGGCCCGGCCAACCACCAGCGCCCGGTCCGGTCCCAGCAGTTCCTTCAAGGTGACCAGGTCGCCGGCCCGTTCGTATCCCAGCCCGGCGACCACCAGAAGTGCCTCGTTAAACAGGACTTCCTGGCCGGCCGCCAACTGGTTTATGTTCACCAGCGGGCTGATCCCCACACGCATCTTCCGGCCCGCGTTGAAGATGTCCACGGACTCCTCGGTGGCGGCCTGACCGCCGTTCCCGGCGGCAGGTTGGCGCTTTGGATTCAGCTGCAGCACCGTGCCGAAGCTGTACGGCGGCTGGCCCTCCTGGTCGAGGGCGTTCTTCAACCGCATGATTTCCGCTTTTGCGGTCTCCAGCATCGAGACCAGTTTGGAGTTGTTTTGCGTCGCAGCGCCAAGCTGGCGGTCAATCTGCCGGAGCTTGTCCCGGAGGATATTGAGCTGGCGCTCGGCCATCGACAGTTCGCCATTCGGGGAGCCACCACCGTCAGTGGTATGCGTTTGTTCCCCGGCTGCCGCCGCATCCTGCGCCGGCGTCCGGCCCGGATCGGTGTTCGGAGTCTCCATGGTGCATCAGCCCCTTCGTACGCTTCTCCTTAGACACTAGTCCCAAGAAGACCGGTGACGCGGGAGAGTTCCGAAATGCGGACTACTTCGTGATCTCCGGATCGTCCTTGACGTTGGTTCCGGCGATGGCGTCCCGGGCGGCCCGGCGCAGCTTCTTGTCCGACACGGCGCGCTCCCCCACGGCACCGGGCGTCCAGGCATTTACATCCTCTTCGTTGAAGCCGGTCTTCGACGGACGGCGCTTCAGGGAGATGCCCGTGACGCCGTCCGCGAGCCGCCGGGTGACGAGCAGGAAGCCGGTGTGCGCGACCATCCTGTGGTCCGGACGCACGGCGAGGCCCTCGAGGTGCCAGCCGCGGACCATGGATTCCCAGGCGTCGGGTTCGGTGAAACGGCCGTCGGCGCGAATGGCCTCCGCGGTCCGGGACAGCTGCGTGACGGTGGCGACGTAGTTGATCCACACGCCGCCCGGTGCCAGGACAGTGGCTACGGCGTCAAGGCATTCCCACGGGGCCAGCATGTCCAGGACCACCCGGTCCACCGAACCGGGCTCCTCGGTGCGGACCACTTCCTCCTGGAAATCGCCAATGCTGATCTGCCAGGCAGGGTGCGGGCCGCCGAAGATCGTCTCGACGTTTCCGCGGGCGATGTCGGCGAATTCCTCCCGGCGCTCAAAAGAGTGCAGGTAGCCGCTGTCACCCACCGCGCGAAGCAGCGAGATGGACAAGGCGCCGGAGCCGACGCCTGCCTCGACCACGCGGGCGCCCGGGAAGATGTCCGCCATGGTGACAATCTGGCCGGCGTCTTTGGGGTAGACGACGGCCGCGCCGCGCGGCATGGACAGGACAAAGTCCGAGAGTAGGGGCCGCAGCGTCTGGTACTGCTGGCCAACGTTGTTGACCACAACGGATCCGTCCGGCATGCCGATGATCTCGTCATGGTTCAGGAAGCCGCGGTGTGTGTGGAAAGCGCCGCCTGCTTCGAGGCTGATTGTGTTCATCCGGCCGCGTTCGTCGGTGAGCTGGACACGCTCACCCTCCCGGAAGGGTCCGCGTCGGCGCGCTGCCCCGACGGGGGCGGCGGCCATTCGTGCGGTCTGCGTTGCCGGTGCGCTGCTGACGGCAGCGCCGTCGGCCGTTCCGGCGTCGTCGGGGCTGATGCTGGCGGCGGTGTCGCTGCTCATGAAGATGTTCCTCGCTCCTGGAAAGCTGTGTGGCCGCCGATGGTGCCGGAGGTCCGGCGCAGGGTGCCCGGGGCCGTGGCCCGGGCACGGAAATACACGACCGGCAGGTAACTCTACCGGCTTTGGCCGAACATCCGCTTGCCGGGCCCCGGACGCCGGCCCTTGAGGGCTGCCAGCACAACTGATTGTCGGAGCAGTCCGGTGACGGTGCCGTCGCGGTCCACGACGGCGTACTCCACGCCGTCGAGCTGGGCCAGGTACTGGAGCAGTTCCTGCCCCTTTGACCAAGCGGGCACGTACGCGCCGGGTCCAAGGGCGTAGGACACGGCGGTGAGGGCGGTCGTGGCAGCCGCGCCGGCAGGAACGGTGGCCACGGCCGCGCCGTCGACCACTCCCGCCGGACGCCCGTCCGGACCGTAGAGGACAATAGCCGGAACTGCGCCGGTGGACGGATCCGGGACCAGTGCCAGCAGCTCGGCCACGGTGGCCGACTCCGGGAAGCCGAGCGCGGGTTCGGCCAGCGCCCCGGCTTCCACCAGGGGTAGCCGGCCCCGCAGCCGTGCCTGCACAATCGAGGCGCCGGCGCCCATCCAGAGGAAGCTGCCAACGAGGGCTGTGATGAGCATCAGTGAAACATCCGGCCGGCCGCCGCTGAGCAAGGGCAGCGCCACAAACCACAGCACGAGGGCGATCACAATGATCCTGCCGCCCCAGCCCGCCGCCACGGTGCCCTTCTCCTGGCTGCCCGTCAGTTTCCACACGGCGGACTCCACCAGCCGGCCGCCGTCCAGCGGCAAGCCGGGCAGAACGTTGAAGAGGCCGATCAGCAGGTTGGCCCAGACGAAGATGTTGGCCAGGATGCCCGCGACTCCCCGCAGGTCGGCGCCGGTCAGCAGGAGCCAGCCCGCGGCGGCCAGGACAAAGTTCGCCGCAGGACCTGCCATCGCCACAAGGACCGACCGGCCGGGCGAAGCCGTGAAGCTTTCGAACTGGGTGTGCCCGCCCCAGAGGTTCAAGACGATCTTTTCGCTGGGCCAGCCGAAGATCCTGGCAGTGAGTGCGTGCGCGAGTTCGTGTACCAGGACTGAAATCAGCAGCAGGACAGCGTAGGCGAAGGCGACAAGGTACGCGCCGATGCCCAGCAAGGGGTTGTTCGCCTGCAGCACCGGGCCGTAGGCGATCACGGTGAAGGCGGCAATGATGAACCACGAATAGGCGAGGATTACCGGCACACCAAAGATGCGTCCCAGCGCGATTCCTTCTTTGCGGGCTTGTTTCCGGGGATTCCGCCCACTGCGTCCGCGGGTATCGGTGTCAGTCATGGTCAGGCGCCTTCGCAGCGTCGAGTTCCAGTTCGAGGGGCGCACCCGGGAACTCGTGCCGCAGCGCCACGAGTTCTTCGAGGTCGGCCACTGTACGGCCCGCCAGGGTGTCCCAGCTGGCGTGGCGGGGGTCCGGCGGCAGCGGCACAATATGCGCAATGGCGACCGTCAGGACTCCGGAGGCGACGGCGGCCGCCACTCCCGGTTCCGAGTCCTCGAGTGCGATGCAGTGGTGCAGGGCCAGTGAGGGGTCCTGCGCTTGGAGCAGTTCGACAGCCTTGAGATAGGCCTCGGGATGCGGCTTGCCCTGTGTGACGGTGTCACCGGTTACCAGGAAATCGAAGTATGGCTTGGGTAGGCTCGCCACGATCTCGCGTGCCAGCGGGGCCTCGGACATGGTCACGAGGGCGCAGCGGATGCCCGCGCTGTGGAGCTCGTCCAGGAGCTCCCGGGCGCCGGGCCGCCAGGGCACCAGGGTACGGACCCGGCTGATGACATGGGCCGTGAGGATGTTGATAATCTCACGGCGTTCCAGCGCGACGCCGGCGTCCTGCAGGATGCCCGCGGAGAAGTCCAGGGACTGGCCCACCAGCTGCATCGCCTGCGGATGGGACCACTGCCCGCCGTGCGCCTCGACCAGGGCATGCTCGGCCTCAATCCAGTACGGTTCAGTGTCGACGATGGTGCCATCCATATCCCAGAGCGCGGCTTTGAGGAGGGGCTGGGGAACTGTGGATTGCATACTTTCCAGTCTACGGTGCGGGCCTGTGCGGGGCCCGAGAGTACGCCTGTGGCGAATATCCCCCCGCGGGACGGCGATTCCCGGCGCTTCATTCCATGCGGCGGCCGGGTCCTTGGACGTAGGGTGAAGAGATGAATAGCTTTGAGGTAGACCCCACGGAAACGGGCAGCGTGCCCGAGCCGGAACGGCTGCTGCAGCCCGTTCCCGAGGGCCGGCGCATCACCGTAATGCTCGCCGCCTTCGAAGGCTGGAACGACGCCGGCGAGGCCGCCAGTGATGCCTTGCGCTACCTGAACAAGCTCTGGGGCGGCAAAAAAGTCGGATCGGTCGACGCCGACGAATACTACGACTTCCAGTTCACCCGGCCCACCATCCGCCGCACGGCGACCGGGGGAGCGGAAGATCAAGTGGCCCTCAACCCGGATCTTCAAGGCGAGTGCTCCCGGGTCCAACGTGGACGTAATTTTTGTCCAGGGCACGGAGCCGTCCTACAAATGGCGCGCCTACACCGCCGAACTGTTGGTCCACGCCGAAGCGCTCAATGCCGACTACGTGATCCTCGTCGGCGCGTTGCTCGCCGACGTGCCGCACAGCAGGCCGATTCCGGTAAGCACGTCCACCGATGACCCCGCGCTGCGGGAGCGGATGGACCTTGAAGCATCGCAGTACGAGGGTCCCGTTGGAATCGTCGGGGTCCTCGCTGAAGTTGCACTGCTCGCCGGGCTGCCCACGGTCTCGCTCTGGGCCGCGGTCCCGCACTACGTGGCCCAGGCGCCGTCGCCGAAGGCCCAGCTCGCCCTGCTCCACCGGATCGAAGAGTTGCTGCAGGTTCCGCTGGACACCCAGGACCTCGTCGAGGAGTCCGACGCCTGGGAACGCGGCGTGGATGAGCTGGCCACCGAGGACCCCGAAATAGCGGCCTATGTGCGCCAGCTGGAGGAGGCAAAGGACACCGCTGACCTCCCGGAGGCCAGCGGCGAGTCGATCGCCCGGGAATTTGAGCGTTACCTCAAGCGCCGCGGCAAGGACAAGCCATAGCGCAAGGCCGGGTCCGGACCCTAGAGTTCGACGCCCAGCAGCGCATTGATGGCGTCGCTGACCAGCGCGCCCTCCGCCGGGGATCCCGGGCTGCCGGCCGCAAGGGCGGACGTCGCCCAATCGTCCACGGCCGCGACCGCCCCGGGAGCGTTCAAATCGTTCGAGAGTTCGGCCCGCAGACGGGACAGCAACCCGGCACCTGAGCCCTCCGGCGCCGCAGCGGCCGCGGCCCGCCAGGTGCGGAGCCTGTCCTTGGCAGCGGCGAACCCGGCCCCGGTCCAGGACCAGTCACTGCGGTAGTGGTGGGCCAAGATGGCCAGCCGGATGGCGGCCGGCTCCTCGCCGGCGGCGCGGAGTTTCGAAACCAGGACCAGGTTTCCCTTGGACTTGCTCATTTTCTCGCCGTCCAGCCCGACCATCCCGGCGTGCGCAAAGTGCTGCGCCAGCGGGACGCCGGAGAGGGAGTGTGCGTGCCCGGCACTCATTTCGTGGTGCGGGAAGACCAGGTCCGAGCCGCCGCCCTGCACCGTAAAGGGCGCCGGCAGGTACTCGTGCGCGATGACTGTACATTCGATGTGCCATCCGGGCCGGCCCTCCCCCAGTTCCCCGCCGGGCCAGCTGGGTTCGCCCGCCCGCGCAACCCGCCAGAGCAGCGGGTCCAGGGCCTGATGCTTGCCGACGCGCCCGGGGTCCCCGCCGCGTTCGGCGAAGAGTCCCAGCATTTCGGCGTCGGAGAGTCCGGAGAGCGCACCGAGGGTCCAGGCATCGGTGGCCCCGGCGGCGTGCTTGCTGGCGGCTTCGACGTCGTAATAGACATCCCCGTCCGGCTCGCCGGCTGTGCCGGGGACCCGGTAGGCGAGACCCCGATGCAGCAGCCGCTCAATGGCGGGCACAATCAGCGGGACGGATTCAACGGCGCCCACATAGCGGTCCGGTGCCAGTACGTTGAGGGCCTCCATGTCGGTCTGGAAGAGCTCGATTTGGCTGGCGGCAAGCTCCCGCCAGTCCACGCCGGTCGCCGTAGCGCGTTCCAGCAGGGGATCGTCGACGTCGGTGACGTTCTGCACGTAGGCGACCTGCTGGCCGCCGTCCCGCCACGCTCGGTTGAGCAGGTCGAATGCGACGTAGCTGGCGGCGTGGCCCATGTGGGTGGCGTCGTAGGGGGTGATTCCGCAGACGTACATCGATTGTTCACCCGCTGCCCCAAGGGTGACGACGCTGCCCTGGGCAGTGTCGAAGAGGCGGAGGGCAGGCATGTTGCCGGGCAGGTGGGGGACGGGGCGGGAGATCCAAGACTTCACAGTCCCAGCCTAGTGCTAGGCGCTGATGACGTTGAAACCGAGCAGCACGTACAGGGCCAGGCCCAGGCCGATCCGGTACCAGACGAAAAGACGGTAGCTGTGGGTGGATACGTATTTCAGGAACCAGCCGATGATGATGTAACCCACCACAAACGCCACGGCGGTGGCGAGGGCCGTTTCCGGGAGACCGTACGGGCCGCTGATGCCGTCCTTGGAGACCACCTTGTAAAGCTGGTACAAGCCGCTGCCAAAGACGGCAGGGATCGCCAGCAAAAACGAATAGCGGGCCGCCGCCTCGCGGGTGTAGCCCATCAGCAGGCCGGCAGTGATCGTTCCGCCGGAGCGCGAGACCCCGGGGATCAGGGCCATGGCCTGGGCCAGGCCGTAGAGGATGCCGTGTTTGTAGCTGAGCTGCGTCAAGTCGCGCTGCTGGCGTCCGACGGCATCGGCGACTGCGAGGATCATGCCGAAAACAATCAGCGTGGTGGCAACGATCCAGAGGCTGCGGAGCACGGATTCGATTTGGTCCTGGAACAGCAGCCCGAGGACGATGATCGGCAGGCTGCCAAGGATCACCAGCCACCCCATCCTGGCGTCCGGGTGCTGCCGGGACACCCTGCCGGTCAGGGATCCGGCCCATGCCCTCACGATCCGCACAATGTCGCGGCGGAAATACACGATGACAGCGGTCTCCGTGCCGAGCTGGGTGATGGCGGTAAACGCGGCACCGGGATCGGCGGCCGTGGGCAGGAACGAGCCAACGATCCGCAGATGGGCGCTGGAGGAGATCGGAAGGAATTCAGTCAGACCCTGTACAAGGCCCAGAAAGGCCGCTTCAAACCAGTTCACGTTTATAGACCCTACGTTATGAAGCCGTCCTAATCCCCGTAAGCTTGCTGACATGCAGCAGCGTTATGTCGGCAACAGTGGGTTGCGCGTGTCCTCCCTTTCCCTCGGCACCATGTCCTGGTCCCGGGAAACAGATGAGCAGGATGCCTCGGCCCTGCTCCGCACTTTTCTGGACGGAGGCGGGACCTTGCTGGACACGGCAGCGTCCTACGGCGAAGGCCGGGCCGAGGCGATGCTGGGCGGCATGCTGGGCGACGTCGTGGCGCGCTCGGAGGTAGTCATTTCCACAAAAGCCGGGCTGTCGACGGCGGATGGCCGGCGCAGCGTGGACACCTCGAGGAACGGAATGCTCGCCGGCCTGGATGCGAGCCTGGCGCGGCTGGGGACCGACTACGTGGACCTCTGGTTCGCTCAGGCCTGGGATCCGAACGTCCCGTTGGAGGAGACCTTGTCCGCACTTGAATTCGCGGTCCGCTCGGGCCGTGCCCGCTATGCAGGCGTCTCGAACTTCAACGGCTGGCAGACGGCAAAGGCGGCAGCGGTGTCTGGTTTCCCGCTGGTCGCGAACCAGTCCGAATACTCCCTGCTGTGCCGCTCCCCCGAAGCCGAACTTATACCGGCCGTCGAGGACGCCGGATTGGGCCTGATGGCGTGGGGCGCGATGGGGCGGGGGGTGTTGAGCGGGAAGTACCGCGGCCAGATTCCCGCGGATTCGCGGGCCGCCCAGGAGCGGTTGGCAGGATATGTCGAGCCCTACCTTGAAGGTTCGGCATCCAGCGTGGTGGAGGCTGTTGCAATGGCGGCCAAGGGCCTGGGCCGGACGGCCATGGACGTCGCCCTGAGCTGGCTGTTGTCCCAGCACGGTGTGGCAACGGCGGTCGTGGGACCGCGGACGCCGGTGCAGCTCAAGGAGATCCTGGATGCGACACTGGCGCCCCTCCCGCCGCAGATCGCGCAGGCCCTCGAAGATGTGTCCCGCCCCGTTTAGGCGGCGGCGCCAGCCGGCGTCACCGCCGGATCAGTTCTGGAGGATTTCGAGGTCTTCTTCTTCGTCGGTCTCGTCTTCGTCCTCAGCACCGCCATCGTCCATGACCTCAAGCCCGGTCACTTCGCCGTACGCTTCATAGAGGGCATCGTCGTAGACTTCAAAGGCATCGGCAAGGGTGAAAAACGCCGCCTCCACTGCTGGGTCCCCGGGCCGCCGCTGGGATGACGCCGCGGCAAGGTGTTCTTCCAGGGCAGCCATGAGGGCTCCAAGCGCGACACGCGGATCGATGCTCATGACTTCACGTTAGCCGGAAATGGACGAAAATGGAGAGCAATGAAAGAACATTTTCTCAACAGCTCAGTCCGGCGGGAACGGGACTACGCCAAGCAGTACGAGTACCTCGTGGTGACGGTCAGTCCTGACGATTCCCTGCCCGAGGCGCACCGCCGTCTGGTCGAACATTCCGAGTACGGAAAATGGGAGCTGGAACGCAGTGTGCTGTATCTGGGCGGCGGCCGCCGCTTCTGGCTCCGCCGCCGGGTGACGCAGGTCCAGCGAACCGTTTAGGGCGCCTCCAGCGGACCGCCTAAGCGTCGGGGTCCAGCGGACCCAGCCATGCGCTGGCGACGGTGTTGTGGGCCGATTCGTCGTCCGAGGGATGGAACATGCCCGCAAGTACGTCACGGTACAGCCGTTCCAGTTCGGAACCGCGAAAGTAGCTCGATCCCCCGGATACCCTGATGGCCAGGTCCACGACGGTACGGGCCGTCTCGGTCGCACTGACCTTCAGCCCGACCAGTTTCGGGAACCACTGGCCGCCGTGATCGGCAAGCGAGTCGACGTCCGCCGCCACGCTGGCCAGCTGCGGGTATAGCGCGTCCATCGCCATCGCTGCGTCGGCCACCTTCCAGCGGATGTCAGGGTCCTGGGCGTAGCTTCGCCCGCCATTTTTGAACGACGTCCGCCGCTTAACGGCCTGGACGCCCAGGGACAGGGCGCGTTCGCCGATGCCGGTGTACACCGCGGCAAGGAGCGTCTCGAAGCAAGCGAAGATGGCGAAGATCAGCGGGTCGGCGTTCGGGCCTACCGGCAACTTCCGGAAGATCCGCTCCGGGGGCACCACTGCCTCCGCCAGGACCGTCGTGTTCGATTGGCTGGCCCGCATGCCCAGCGTGTCCCAGTCGGGCAGGATTTCGTAGCCCGGGGTCTCCCTGGTGATAAAACCGTGGACCAATTGCCCCGCGCCGTCCGCGGCGGCGGAGTCCTTTCCAAAGATCCCGAGCCGGGTCCACACCGGTGAGAGGCTGGTGAAGATTTTTCGGCCGGTGAAGGCGTAGCCGCCGCCGGCCTGCGGAACAGCTTTGGTGCGCGAATCAAAGAGCACCGAGTCGTTGCCGGGCTCCGAGTTTCCGAACGCGAAGATCTCCCCCTGGCCGGCTTCCCGGAGGACATAGTCCAGCGACGAATCACCGCGGGCCGCCAAAACATGCGCGACGCCGGTCCACACCAGGTGCATGTTGATTGCCAGTGCGGTGGCCGGCGCGGCCGTCGCCAGCCGGCGCTGGAGCGCGGCTGCCGCCGCGAGCCCGAGTCCGAGGCCGCCGTCGGACGCGGGCACGAATATCTTCAGGTAGCCGGCCGCGGCCAGGTCCGCCAGATCCTCGTGGAAAAAGGCGTTGTCCCGGTCGTAGCCGGCGGCGCGGCCGCGGATCCGGTCCAGCAGGGCGTCGGGCAGCACGTCTTCGGGGCGCATGGGCGGTGCCTTTCGGGCGTCTAGTAGTTGGTGAGCAGGGTGTCCAGCACCCGCGAGCCGAACTTCAGGGACTCGGTGGGGACGCGTTCGTCCACGCCGTGGAACATTCCGGTGAAGTCCAGTTCGTCCGGGAGCTGGAGCGGGGCGAAGCCGTAGCCGGTGATGCCGAGCCGGCTCAGGGACTTGTTGTCCGTGCCGCCGGAGAGGGTGTACGGCAAAACCTTCGCGCCCGGGTCCTCCGAGTGCAGCGCGTCGATCATGGCATCCACGAGGTTGCCGGCGAACGGAACTTCGAGGGAGACATCGTTGTGGACGTAGCTGACGTCGACGCCCTTGCCTGCGAGTTCGCGGACGATTTCAAGGACCTGCTGCTCCTGGCCGGGCAGGGTGCGGCAGTCGATGAGGGCCTCCGCCGATTCGGGGATCACATTGTGCTTGTAACCGCCTTTAAGCAGGGTGGGGTTGGTGGTGTTCTGCAGCGTGGCACCGACAAAGCGGGCCACGGTACCGAGTTCCTTGAGGATCTTGTCCGGATCGTCGGGATCGAATTCGACGCCCGTGAGTTCCGTCACGCCGTCCAGGAACTGCCGGGTTGTGGGAGTCAGCTCCAGCGGCCACCGGTACTCCCCGATCCGGGACACCGCGCTGGCCAGCCGGGTGACGGCGTTGTCCGTGTTGATTTGGGAACCGTGTCCGGCGCGGCCGTGGGCGACAAGCCGGAGCCAGGAGATTCCCTTTTCCGCGGTCTGCAGCAGGTAGGTGCGCTGGCCGCCGATGGTGGCGGAGAAACCGCCGACCTCGGAGATGGCCTCGGTGGCCCCGTCAAAGAGTTCGGGCCTCTTCTCGATCGCATAGCGGGCGCCGTAGGTGCCGCCGGCTTCTTCGTCAGCGAAGAACGCGAAGATCAGGTCGCGTTTCGGTTTGCGGCCGGTGCGGGCAAAATTCCGCAGGACTGAGAGGATCATGGCGTCCATGTCCTTCATATCCACGGCACCGCGGCCCCAGATCATGCCGTCCTTGAGTTCGGCGCCGAAGGGATCCACCGACCACTGGTCACGCAGGGCGGGGACGACATCCAAATGCCCGTGCACCACGAGGGCGCTGGCGGACGGGTCCTCCCCTGCCAGCCTCGTCACCACGCTGGCCCGGCCGGGAGCGGATTCGAAAATCTCGGCGTCGAGTCCCACTTCGGTCATCAGGCCCGCGGTGTATTCGGCGGCCGCCCGTTCGCCCGGGCCGGAGCCGTCGCCGTAGTTGGACGTGTCGATCCGGATCAGTTCCTGGCAGATCCTGACGACTTCGTCCTCGGGCCTGATTTCAGTCATGGTCGCTCCTCGTGGCGTCGGGTGGTTGTGCTCACTTCAGCCTACCCACCTGCGCCCCGGGGCCCCGATTATTTGTTTCCGGAAACTTCATGCTAGAGTCTTTCTCGCTGCTTCGGAGAAAACCGAAACGCTGAAAGGCGAAAAGGTTCACCGAATACCACCTGCGCGGGTGGCGGAATGGCAGACGCGCTAGCTTGAGGTGCTAGTCCTCGAAAGGGGGTGGGGGTTCAAGTCCCCCTCCGCGCACAACAGGAAAAGGCCCTGGAATCCGTATGGATTCCGGGGCCTTTTTGGCTGTCAGGACTGGGTGCTGGGTGCTCGTTACGGCAACCAGCCACGGGCCCTTCCTACCATCCCGGCCAAGGCCCGGACGTGCTGCCCGAACCTACGTGTCGCAGCCGGGCACATCCGGTGCGCATCTGGGAGCCCGCCCCTAGCTGGCCGGCGCCTGGTCGGGGGCGCGTGGCCGGAATCAGGACCACTGCCCGCCAGCGCTGGCGGTCTCCTCTGGCCCCGCGGGTCTGCCCCGAAGCCCGGCAGGCTCTCCCAAGGCAGCGCGCACGACGGCGAGCAGCGAACGGAAACGGGGGTCTTCCGGCAACGTGTCCAGCAGCACGGGTCCCCGGGGTCCAGCCAGCGGGATGCGCCAGTTGGGATACTGCGTGCTGGTTCCTGGCTGGTTCTGGGTGCGCGTCTCGCCCACCGCATCAACCAGGGCGACGCCCAGGAGCGACGATGGTGCCAGCGCGGTGAACGCGTACAGCGCCTCGACCGTGCCCTGCACGTCCGGATGCCCCGGCTCCTGGGGGCGGCTTTGCTCGGGCAGGAGTCCACGGTCCCGGACCAGGCCGAGCACCGCAGCCTGCTCTGCGGCGGCCGCGGCCAGTTCCTCATCCACCGGACGCTGCAGCAGCCCCAGGGATTCGCGGAGGGTGACGTGCTCGCCGGCCAGGAAGCCTGCTGTCGGTGGCAAGTCGTGGGTGTTGACGCTGGTCAGGCACTGCTGCCGGTACCGTTCCGGCGGGATGGGGCCCTCTGCGTTGTGCTCGAACCAGAGAATTGAGGTGCCGAAGATCCCGCGTTCGGCCAGGTAGTCCCGGACCCACGGCTCGTACACCCCCAGGTCCTCGCCGATCACTATCGCGCCGGCCCGCTGCGCCTCCAGGGCGAGGATGCCGATCAGCGCCTCGTGGTCGTAGTAGACATAGGTGCCGTGTTCGGGACCGGCACCGGCCGGGATCCACCAAAGCCGGAAAAGGCCCAGGATGTGGTCCACCCGGATCCCGCCGGCATGGCGCAGCACTGTCCGGAGCATGTCCCGGTACGCGGCATAGCCTGTCTCCGCGAGCCGCCCCGGGTGCCAGGGGGTTGGGTCCAGTTTTGTCCCTGCTGGTTGAACATGTCCGGCGGCGCGCCGACTGTGACATCGCTGGCGAGTACCCCGGCCAGCGACCAGTTGTCCGAGCCGCCTTGCTTCACCCCGACCGCAAGATCATGGATGACCCCGATTTCCATACCGGCGCGCCGGGCCGAGCGTTGGGCTGCTTCGAGTTGCTGGTCGCAGAGCCATTGCAGCCAGCGGTGGAATTCGATCCGGCCGGCGAGCAGTGTGCGTTGCTCGTTGCAGTAGGCGGTGTCGGGCGCGGCTGCCTCGGCAGTCCACTGCGGTGCCTCCGGGGGCAGCTTCTCGGCCAGGGCGCACCAAAGCGCGAAGTCGTCGAGTCCTTGGCCCTGCCCTGCGCAGAAATCCTGAAAAGCCACTGCGCGGGCCGGGCCCCGCGGGACGCCGAACACCAGTTCAAGGGCCGCCAGTTTTCCGGCGAAACTGGAGTTCCGGTCCAGCAGTCCGGTCGCCTGGTTGGCGGTGTGCTGCTGACCGGCCAGGTTCTCCACTTCTGCCCGGCCTGCGGAGTCGAGGTAGCCGTACTCGGGGATCTCCTCCACCCGGAGGTAGAGCGGGTTGAAGAAGCGGCGGGTTGTCGGCAGGTATGGCGAGTCTTCGACCGGGGGGCGGGGTTCGGCGGCATGCATGGGGTTGACCAGCAGGAAGCCTGCCCCCTGTTGCCCGGTGATCGCGGCGAGGTCCGCGAGGTCCGCGAAGTCGCCGATGCCCCAGGACCGGGAGGACCGGACTGAATACAGCTGGGCGGTCAGTCCCCAGTTCCGCCGACCGGCGAGCGCCTCGGTGGTGCTCAGCGTCAGCGGCGTGACGATGAGCGGACAGTGCGCCGCGGTGCCTTCGTTGTCTGCCAGCAGGGTGTGCCAGCCGAGGGGCACCCCGTCCGGTATCACGAAGGTCGCCCGGCCGGTGAGGATGCCGTCGACCTCGACGGGGCCATCCCCATTGTCTTGTTGAGTCGTTTTGTACCTGCTTCCGTCCTCGCCGACAATCCACACCCGGACGGCGGTTCCATGGGGTACGTGGACATTGATGGCGAGCGGCTGACCTTCACGGGCCACGGCGATCGCTGGCAACAGTCGCCGCCACGGTGCCAGTTGTGCCTCAGCCAGTGCGCGTTCCAGCTCCGCGGGGTCCCCGGCCGACACACCCAGGGCGCCCAGGACGCTGCGCAGGGTCTCGTGTGCGACGGAGCGTTCAACGCCGTCCCAGCCCCGGTAGGAGGTTCCGACACGATGGGCCGCTGCAAGTTCCCTGAGCAGTTCGGCTGTGCCGGTCGAGCTGTTGTGGTGCGTTCGGTCCGCCATGTGGCAACTGTAGACGCTTGCCGTCCGCCCCGTCCCGTCTCGAGGGAAGCGCGTTCTGCCCGGCGGTTCCGGCGGGCTGTGCTGGCCCGCCGGCTTTAGGTGCAGGGCTCACCTCCAAGCTAGCGTTGCGTCCTATGATCGACGTCGAACGATTCCGGGTGCTTCTTCAGGAGGAGCGCCGCCGGAAACTTGCCCTCCTCCCCGCACTCAGCAAGGACATCAGCTCGGTCAATGCCGCCCGTCAGGACTCCAACGTCGACGACGAGCACGATCCGGAAGGTGCCACGATCGCGTTTGAGCTCTCGCAGGCGTCGGCCCTGCTGGAACAGAGCCGGCAGGGGCTCGCTCACATCGAAGCGGCCCTGGAACGGATCGAGGCCGGCACGTACGGCGTCTGTGCGGTGTGCGGTGAACAGATCGCAGAGGCCCGGCTGGAGGCCAGGGCGTGGACACCGTTCTGCATCCGCCACAGCGCCGGTCCTGCGGGCCGGGCCGGAAGAACAGGACAACCGAAGCCATGACCAACGCCGCCGAGACCTGGTGGAGCCGGATCCTGGCAGGGTTCACCCACTCCCCCCTGCCCCAGGTCACCGGCATGGAACTGGTGCTGGTGGTCCTGCTCGCCGTTGCGCTGTCCCTGCCACGGGTGACCTGGCGGTACTTCGGCTTGCTGGCCACCGTGACCCACGAACTCGGCCATGCTTTCGCCGCGCTGATGACCGGCCAGCGGCTCGGCGGAATCCGGCTGAGCCTGGACCACTCGGGCACCACCACCACCTACAGCCGCCGCCCGCTGGCGGCCGTCTGGTCGACGTTCTGGGGCTACCCGGTGCCGGCCGTCGTCGGTGCAAGCCATGGTCTGGTGCGGTTTCAACGGCTGGGGTCCGGCGGCGATGTCGGTAGGAACCCTTGTGCTGCTGGCCTCATTCCTGTTCATCCGCAACGGGATCGGACTGCTCATCACCGCGGCCGCTGTCCTGGCCGCCGTGCTGCTGGTGCTCTTCGTCCCGCCCGAATTCAACGGACACGTGGTGATCGTGCTCGGCCTGGCACTGCTGGTCGCCGCCGTCCGCGACCTCGGGAAGCTGGCCAATGTGCACCTGCGGCACCGGGATCGGCTCGCATCCTCGGACGCGTACCTGCTGGCCCGGGCCACGCGTGTTCCTGCGGGGCTGTGGATCGTACTCTTCGCCACCGTCGTCGGGGCCGCCTGGTGGGTGGCCTGGCAGCCGATGTCACAGGTGTTCGACGTGCTGGTCGGCGCCATGCTGCAGGGCTCGGCCGGTTTCCCGGCCTAGGGGCATAGGCTGGGACCATGAATATGAAGCATACTGATGACCCGGCATTCAGCACTAAGGGTGCCTACGTCACCGGCGGCGGGGAATTCACCCGCGACACCAACTACATCGAGGACCGGATTACCCGCGACGGCGCCCCGGGCCTGAACGGGGAGCCAGGCTGGCCGGTGGAACCCGGACGGTACCGGCTGATAGCGGCCCGAGCGTGCCCCTGGGCCAACCGTACCGTGATCGTGCGCCGGCTCCTGGGCCTTGAGGATGTCATTTCCCTCGGCCAGCCCGGACCAACCCACGACGCGCGCTCGTGGACTTTTGACCTTGACCCCGGCGGCAAGGATCCGGTCCTGGGCATGGAACGGATCCAGGAGGCGTACTTCCGCCGGTTTCCGGAGTACCCCCGGGGCATCACCGTCCCGGCGATTGTCGACGTCGGCAGCGGCGAGGTGGTCACAAACGACTTCCCGCAAATCACCCTGGACTTCTCCACCGAGTGGGCCGGTTACCACCGCACCGGTGCCCCCGAGCTGTACCCGCAGGCCCTCCGCAGCGAAATCGACGCGGTCAACAGGCGGGTCTTCACCGAGGTCAATAACGGCGTCTACCGCTGCGGCTTCGCCGGCTCCCAGCAGGCCTATGATGCTGCGTACGACCGGCTCTGGACGGCGCTGGACTGGCTGGAGGAACGCTTGACGGGCCAGCGGTACCTCGTTGGAGACACCATCACCGAGGCCGACGTCCGGCTCTTCACGACACTGGCGCGGTTCGATGCCGTCTACCACGGGCACTTCAAGTGCAACCGGCAGAAACTCAGCGAAATGCCGGCGCTCTGGGGATATGCAAGGGACTTGTTCCAGACCCCCGGCTTTGGCGACACCACCGACTTCGTGCAGATCAAGCAGCACTACTACATCGTCCATGAGGACATTAACCCCACCGGGATCGTGCCGACGGGTCCCGCGCTGGGCAACTGGCTGACCGAACACGGCCGCGAAGCCCTCGGCGGCCGGCCGTTCGGGGACGGAACACCTCCGGGCCCGGTCCGTGCGGGCGAAGAAGTGGCGCCCGGCCACGGGGCCGGCTGAGGGCACGGGTTGCTCCGGGAGAGCAACGCTCCCGTCAACCCTGGGGTGAGCTGCCCGGCCGGCTCAGCGTTCTTCCAGTTGTAGCAGCAATCCCACCGCCCTAGGGTGGGTTCTGATGACAACTGCAGAAGAGGCCACCCAGGCCGGACGCCCCTCGCTGTTCCGGCGGTCTTGGGGGGTAGTGGCCAGCAACGCTTCCGTTGTGCTGCTGTGGCCCCGATTGCAGCTGGCAGTAAAAGCCGGACTCGCCGCGGGCATCGCGTTCGCCATAGCTCCCCTGATGCCGGGCTCCGCCGCCAATTACCCCTATTACGCGCCGCTTGGCGCTCTGGTGGTGATGTATGAAAACGTTGCGGGCTCCATGCGGCAGGGTGTGCAGACGCTGGTGGGGCTTGCCATCGGCATTGGACTGGCCTTTGTGCTGTTCCTCCGCGGCAGTCCCACGCCGCTGACAGTCGCTTTGGTAATGGCGCTCGGCGTAGTTTTGGCGGGGCTGCCGAAACTCGGCGCCGGCCGGGACTGGATTCCGACGGCGGCGCTGCTGGTCCTGCTGGTCGGCGGCCACGACCCGGACCAGTTCTCCTTCGGGTATCTCCTCCAGATGGGAGCCGGGGTCAGCGTGGGTATCCTGGTGAACCTGCTGGTCTTCCCGCCGCTGCACTTCCGCGCCGCTGAGCTTAGTATTGCCGAACTCCGACTGGCACTCGCCCGTCAGCTCAGCGACATGGCAAAGGCCTTGAAAGAGAGTTGGCCGCCGGAGCACAAAGAGTGGTCCCGGCAGTCCGACACCCTTGAATCGTCCGTCCGCTCAGTTCGGCTGGCCGTGGAGAAGGCCGATGCAAGCCGGCGCGCCAACCCGAGGCGCAGGCTCCATCCGCGGGATATCGAGCGGGACTACCGCAACCTGAGGGACCTGGAGCGGATGACCTTCCACGTCCAGGACGTGACGCAGGTGCTCTCGGATGTCATTTGGGCCACGGATACGCCCTTTGTGGTGCCGGATGAATACGTTGAACCGCTCGCCGACGCCATGTTTGCCGTCGGCGACGTGCTGCGCGCCCTCCAGGAGGAGGAGCCGGAACGCCAGTCGGAACTAAGTGAAGAAGCCGTCACCGCCGTCAAGTCCCTGATGGCGCGCCTCGGTGCCGCGGAAGTCGAAACTGACGCCCCCAGCGCCGTCGAATCGATCCTTTTGAGCCTGCACCGGATGCTGCGTGTGGCGAGGGCATTCGCGAAGCAGGCATAGCGTCCGGCATTCTTGTCCCGCACGGCGGCCTTCGCCCCGGACCGGGGCGAAGGCCGCCGTCGCTGGTTGCCTGGGCGCTACGGCAGGGCGGCAACCGAGCCGCTGAAGTGTTTGCGTCCGGTACGCGGATTCCAGGCGACGAAGTCGGAGCGCCGCCACGCCCCGTCAGCGTTGTGGCCGGTCCCGATCTCAAGGGCCACGCGGGCCGGCAGGAAAACCGGCGCTTCAAACGACACCTCCCAGCTGAATCCATCGGCCTTCGCGGCGCCCACGTCCGCAAGCGCCCTCGACGCCAGATACATGCCGTGTGCTATCGACCGGCGCAGCCCCAGGGCCTTGGCCGAGAGGACGCTCAGGTGGATCGGGTTGAAGTCGCCTGACACGGCAGCGTACGCGCGTCCCGTGTCCACGCCCAGCTGCCATAGCGCGGTCGGATTCGGTGCCGCAAAAACGGCCGGAACCGGAGCGGCCGTGGGCTTGTCGATTCCCGGCAGGAACACCCCTTTCGCCAGGTAGGTCGAAACGCCGCGCCAGCTCACTGCGTCCTCCCCCGCGCTGCGCACCTCGGTGACTAGATCCAGCTGGGTCCCTGAGCGGTGCCCCCTCAGGTTCTCCGCCCAGGAACGGATGTCCAGGGCCTGGGTGAAACGCAACGGCCCGGATTGCACTACCCGGTTCTCCAGGTGGATCATCCCCAGCAGCGGCAGCGGAAAATCATCCCGGTTCATAACGCTCATTGCCAGCGGGAAGGACAGCGCGTGGACAAATCCGGCCGGCAGGATGTCGCTGGCGGTCTCACCGATCAGGTGCTGGTAGGCCGTGAGGTTTTCCACCGCCGCCGTGACGCCGCGAACCTCGTGCTGTGTCTCGGGGAGTCCGGCGCCGGCATGGGTGCCCAACACCCGTCGTCGGGCAGCGGTGGCCGCAGCGTTGACGTACAGCTTGGACAGTGACGGCAACTCCCCCAGGATGAGCGGCCGTGATGGGTTCATGCCCCCACCAAGTTCTGCCCGCAGACGCGCAGTACCTCACCGGATATGCCGCCGGCCGCGTCGCTGGCCAGGAACGCGATAGCCTCGGCGACGTCGCCCGGCCGGCCGCCCTGTTGGAGGGAGTTAAGCCTGCGCGCGATCTCGCGGGTGGCGAACGGGATCCTGGCGGTCATCTCCGTTTCGATAAAACCAGGAGCGACGGCGTTGATGGAGCCGCCGTGCGTGCCGATCAGCGGGGCCGTCGCCCGGACCATTCCCATCACACCACCCTTCGAGGCGGCGTAGTTGGTCTGGCCGCGGTTGCCGGCAATCCCGCTGGTGGACGCGACGGAGACAATCCGCGGTGCGCTCCGGAAGTGTTCGGAGGCGAGCAGTGCCGCATTGATCCGCAGCTGCGCGGCGATGTTGACCCCGATAACGGAATTCCAGCGGCCCTGGTCCATGTTGGCCAGCAGCTTGTCCCGGGTGATGCCGGCGTTGTGGATAACAATGTCCAACCGCCCGTGGCGTTCCACGGCGTGGTCAATGATGCGCTGACCGGCGTCCGCGCCGCTGATGTCCAGCTGCAGCGCCGTGCCGTGCACCTCGTTGGCGACTGCTGCGAGGTGATCCCCGGCCGCCGGGATATCAACGGCTACGACTGTGGCACCGTCACGGTAGAGGGTGCGCGCAATCGCAGCGCCGATTCCGCGCGCGGCTCCGGTCACGACGGCGACCTTGCCCGCCAGCGGTTTCTCCGCGTCGGCCGGCAGTTGCCCTTCGGTGCTGCTCACGGTCAGGAACTGTCCGTCGATGAACGCCGAACGGCCGGAGAGGAAGAACCGGAGCGCGCCGAGGGCGCTGGGGCTGGTGGTCCGGGCGTCCCCGGACAGCAGGATCCCGTTGGCCGTTGCACCGGCACGGAGCTCTTTCGCAAGCGAGCGCAGGAGTCCGTCGACGCCTTGGCGGGCCGCCGCGGCGGCGGGGTCCGCGCTGTCAGCGGCGGTACGGGAAACGGTGATGACGCGCGAGTGAGCGGCCAGGTCCCGGAGCGAGGTGGCTGCCGTGAGGACCGGCTTCTCGAGGTCCTCCGGCCGGGTCAGCTCATCGAGGACCAGGATGATGGCGCCAAGCTTCTCCTTGGGAACCGCGTGACGGCGAACATCGAGATCCCAGGACAGCAGGATCGACGCGAGATCGTCTGCTCCGCTGCCGGTACCCTGGACCAGAACGGGGCCGCTCACGAACGGCTGACCCGGTGTGTAGCGCCGCAGTACCACCGGCTGTGGCAGGCCAAGTTTGCGCGCGATGTCCCGGCCGAGCCCCCGGCTCACCAGTGCGGTGTATTTATCAGGCATGGGATCCCCCTAGTGAGATTCAAGAATAGCGACGACGCCCTGGCCGCCGGCGGCGCAGATGGAAATGAGTCCGCGGGCGGGACGGCCATTTACCGGGCCCCTGGCGTGGAGCATCTTCGCGAGCGTGGCGACGATTCGTCCGCCGGTGGCGGCGAACGGGTGGCCGGCGGCGAGGGAGGATCCGTTAACGTTGAGCTTGGACCGGTCAATGCTGCCGAAGGCTCCGTCCAGGCCCAGCCGGGTACGGCAGAATTCCTCGTCTTCCCACGCGGCCAGGGTGCTCAGGACGGTGCCGGCGAAAGCCTCATGGATCTCGAAGAAGTCAATATCCGCAAGGCTTAGTCCGTTACGGGCCAGCAGTCGGGGGACGGCGAAGGCCGGCGCCATCAGGAGCCCGTCCTTGCCGTGCACGAAGTCGACGGCCGCCGCTTCGCCGTCAACGACGGTGGCCAGCTTGGGCAGGTCGTGGGCGTCGGCCCATTCCTCGGCGGCGAGCAGGACGGTCGAGGCGCCGTCAGTGAGCGGGGTGGAGTTGCCGGCCGTCATGGTTGCCGCTGCGCCAAGGTTCTTGCCGAAAACGGGTTTGAGTGTGGCCAGCTTCGCCAGGCTGGTGTCGGCGCGCAGATTCGAGTCGCGGGTAAGGCCGCGGTACGGAGTGAGCAGGTCATCGAAGAAGCCCGCGTCGTAGGCAGCGGCCAGGTTGCGGTGGCTGTTAAAAGCCAGTTCGTCCTGCGCTTCCCGGGTAACCTTCCACTGCGCGGTGGTGAGCGCCTGGTGTTCGCCCATCGACAGGCCGGTGCGCGGTTCGCCGGTGCCGGGGGCGTCCGGAGTGAGGTCCTTGGGCCGGAGCCGGCTCAGGACCTGCAGGCGCTGGGGCAGCGTCTTGGCACGGTTGAGGTCAAGAAGCACCTCGCGCAGTCCCTCGCTGACGGCAATCGGAGCGTCAGACGCGGAGTCGACGCCGCCGGCGATGGCCGAATCGATCTGGCCGAGCTTAATCTTGTTGGCCAGGCCGAGGACCGTTTCCAGCCCGGTGGCGCAGGCCTGCTGCACGTCATAGGCGGGGGGTCTCTGCGGACAGTGCGGAGCCGAGCACGGCCTCACGGGTCAGATTGAAATCACGGGAGTGCTTGAGTACGGCTCCGGCAGCTACCTCGCCGATGCGCTCGTCCTGGAGGCCGAACCGTGCGATCAGCCCGTCCAGCGCCGCCGTCAGCATGTCCTGGTTGGAGGACTTGGTGTACGCGCCACCGGTCCGGGCAAAGGGGATGCGGTTTCCGCCCACGATGACCGCCTTGCGGAGCTGCGGCGCCGCCGTGCGCGCGGCGGGGGCAGCGGCGATTCCCGCTGTGCCTCCTGCCGGCACCGTGGCTGCGGGAGTCGGTTCCTGTGGTCCGGGTGTGGACTGTCCGTCGACGGTCATGGGCTGTCTCCTTTGATCAAAGCGGGTTACCGATACCCAGCGTACCTGATACGCTGGGTATCGTGAACATTCCCCAGCCTGATCTTCCCGGCGGCAGTACCGCCGGCACCCACGCCGCCGGCAGCGGCAGCGTGGATGGCCGGGCCTCGCGCTGGCAGCCCCATCGCGAGGAGCGGCGCCGGGAGCTGATCAAAGCTGCCCGCAAGGCAGTGCACAGGCTCGGCAGCGACGCTTCCATGGAGGACATTGCCGCAGCGGCCGGTACGTCAAAGTCAGTCTTCTATCGATACTTCGGGGACAAGGCAGGGTTGCAGCAGGCCGTCGGCGAAGTGGTTCTGAGCCAGATGCAGCGCCGCATCCAGGAAGCCGCGCAGGGAGCCCAGACGCCCCGCGAAGGACTGCTTGCGATGGTTTCCGCCTACCTCCAGATGGCGGAGACAAGCCCCGCCGTCTACACCTTCGTTACGCGCTACACCCCCGGCGATGCGGATGCCGGGGGCGGCAGCATCCCCGCAGCCGGCGCCCTGGGCCACTTTTTTGCGGCCATTAGCGGTATGATCGCCCGGCCCATGCACAGCCACCTCGGCGACTCGACGGGGCGCGAAGCCGTACTCGGGTACTGGCCGACCGCCGCGATCGGCCTGGTCAGAAACGCCGGTGAGCAATGGCTTGCCAGCCCGGCTACGCCTGCCAAGCCCGGCCAGGAAGCGATGGCACGCCAGATCACCGACTGGCTGTGCCTGGGCATAGCCCCGGAGCTCCGCCCGGCCACCGCTGTGTCCGCGCCCGCCGGCGCGGCTCCGGCAACGAAACCCGCGGCTCCGGCATCACCGTGAGCGTGCCGGCCCCAGTCCCAGTACCGACCTTTCCAGAATTCAAGCGTTAGAAACCAAGTGTCAGAACCAAAGAAGGAATCGACATGACCGAACTCGCCGACCGCCACGCGGTCCCTGCCACGCCCCGACCCGCTCCGGAGCGCAAGTCCGCCCAGCCGGCGAACTCAACCGGCACGGCGGCTCCCGTCGTCGATGTTGAACTGCTCGGCGAGCTGCTGCTGGGAAAGTGGGCCGACACCCGCCGGACCGCACGGGCGCTCGCAGGGCACCCCGAACTGCACAAGACGGAAGGGCTTACCCATACCGAACACCGCCGGCGTGCTTTCGGTCAGCTGAAGATCCTGGTGGAGAACGGCGCCGTACACCGTGCATTCCCGGCGGCCGTCGGCGGCGCCGACGAGCACGGCGGCAACGTCGCCGGGTTCCAGGAACTTGTTATCGCGGACCCTTCGCTGCAGATCAAGGCCGGCGTCCAGTGGGGTCTGTTCGGCTCCGCCGTCAACCACCTCGGCACCGAGGAGCACCACAAGAAGTGGCTGCCCGGCATTATGAACCTGGACATCCCGGGCTGCTTCGCCATGACGGAGACCGGCCACGGATCGGACGTCGCCAGCATCGCCACCACCGCCACCTACGACCCGGACACCGCGGAATTTGTGGTCCACACGCCCTTCCGGGCCGCGTGGAAGGACTACATCGGGAATGCCGCCGTCGACGGACTCGCCGCCGTCGTCTTCGCCCAGCTGGTGACGCAGGGCGTCAACCACGGTGTGCACGCCTTCTACATGAACCTCCGGGATCCCGAAACCAGGGAATTCCTGCCCGGCATCGGGGGCGAGGACGACGGGGTCAAGGGTGGACTCAACGGCATTGACAACGGCAGGCTGCACTTCACGAGCGTCCGGATCCCGCGCACCCACCTGCTGAACCGCTACGGCAACGTTGATGCCGACGGCAGCTACAGCTCGCCCATCGCCAGCCCGGGCCGCCGCTTCTTCACCATGCTTGGCACCCTGGTCCAGGGCCGGGTCTCCCTTGACGGTGCCGCCGTGACCGCGTCGAAGCTTGCCTTGAAAACGGCGATCCAGTACGCCACGGAACGCCGCCAGTTCAACGCTTCCTCGCCAACCGATGAGGAAGTACTGCTCGATTACCAGCGGCACCAGCGCCGGCTGTTCACCCGTCTGGCCACCACGTATGCCGCCGGTTTCGCCAGTGAGCAGCTGTTGCAGAAGTTCGACGACGTTTTCTCCGGCCGTGCCGACACTGACGAGGATCGCCAGGATCTGGAGACCCTCGCGGCGGCGCTTAAGCCGCTCAGCACCTGGCACGCCCTCGACACCCTGCAGGAATGCCGCGAAGCCTGCGGCGGGGCAGGTTTCCTGATCGAGAACCGCTTTGCCTCGCTGCGTGCGGACCTCGACGTCTACGCCACCTTCGAAGGCGATAACACGGTGTTGCTGCAGCTGGTCGCCAAGCGGCTGCTGGCCGACTATGCCAAGGAGTTCCGCACTGTGAACTTCGGTGTGCTCGCCCGCTATGTGGTGGGCCAGGCCACGGGGGCCGCCATCCACCGGACGGGCTTGCGCGGCGTCGCCCAGTTTATGGCTGATTCCGGGTCGGTTCAGAAGGCGGCCATCGCCATCAAAGACGAAGCGAGCCAGCGCGCACTGCTGACCGACCGGGTGCAAACCATGGTTGCCGAAGTGGGCGCGGCGCTCAAGGGCGCCAACAAGCTGCCCCAGCAGCAGGGCGCCGCCCTGTTCAACAGCCACCAGGACGAACTCATCGAAGCTGCCCAGGCGCACGCCGAGCTGCTGCAGTGGGAAGCCTTTACCGAGGCGCTTGGCACGGTCACGGACCCGGGAACCCGAAAGGTGCTGACCTGGCTGCGCGATCTCTTCGGCCTGGCCCTGATTGAGGACAACCTGTCCTGGTACCTGATGAACGGCAGGCTCTCCATGCAGCGCGCCCGGACCGTGGGCGGCTACATCAACCGCCTGCTGGTGAAGATCCGTCCGCATGCCCTGGACCTGGTCGATGCCTTCGGGTTCGGGCCGGAACACCTCCGCGCTGAGATCGCAACGGGCGCTGAGAAGGTCCGCCAGGATGAGGCCCGCGAGTACTTCCGCAGGCTGCGCGCCAACGGGGATGCCCCCGTGGACGAGAAGATCCTCTTGGCACGCAAGGGCCACGGGAAAAAATCCTAAGGTCCCTGCCCGGGCCGGAACACCACAACAGCGCCGCCCCCGCAAGGGGGCGGCGCTGTTGTGGTGTGTGGCCGGATGCCGGCGGTCAGGAGTTCTTTGGGAGCACCGAGCGGTAGACCGCAAGAGTGGTTTCGGTGATGGATTCCCAAGAGAAGTGTTCTTCGGCGCGGCGCCGGCCGGCCTGGCCCATGGCGCGGGCCCGGGCGGGATCGGTGACAACTTCGGTCAGCGCGGCAGCGAATTCGGTGACAAACTTCTCCGGATCCAGCGGAGTGCCGGTCCCGTCAGTGACTTGCTCGATGTCCACCAGCAGCCCGGTCTCGCCGTGCTGCACCACCTCCGGGATTCCGCCGGTGGCACTGGCCACCACGGCGGCACCGCAAGCCATGGCCTCAAGGTTTACGATGCCAAGGGGCTCATAGATGGACGGGCAGGCAAAAGCCGTGGCGTGGCTGAGCACCTGGATCAGCTCGTTGCGCGGCAGCATCCGCTCCACCAGGATCACACCGCTGCGCTGGGTCTGCAGCTGCCCGATCAGGCGGGAAGTTTCGGCGGCAAGCTCGGGGGTGTCTGCGGCACCGAGGCACAGCACCAGCTGCACGTCGGCCGGCAGTTTGGCGGCCGCACGAAGCAGGTAGGGCACGCCCTTCTGGCGGGTATTGCGGCCGACGAAGACTACGCTCGGCCGTGCCGGGTCAATCCCCAGGGCGCGGACGACGTCCTCTCCTTCGTCCCGGTTCCAGAGGCTCACATCGATGCCGTTGTGGACTACCTTGACCTTGGCGGGGTCCACCTCCGGGTAGCTGCGCAGAATGTCCTGGCGCATGCCCTCGGAGACTGCGATGATGGCGGCTGCGGCCTCGTAGGCAGTCTTTTCCACCCAGGAGGACACGGCGTAGCCCGCCGCCAAGCTGCTCGGCCTTCCACGGGCGCAGCGGCTCCAAACTGTGGGCGCTGAGCACGTGTGGAATGCCGTGCAGCAACGAGGCGATGTGCCCGGCCATGTTGGCATACCAGGTGTGTGAATGCACGATGTCGGCGCCGGCAATATCCGGCACAATCCGCAAATCCACTCCGAGGGTCTGCAGCGCAGCGTTCGCCGTGCCCAGATCCCCGGGCACGGCGTACGACGTGACGCTCGCGCCGTGATAGTCGGGTTCACGGGCCGCGCCGAAGGCGCGAACCTGCAGATCCACGTGCCGGGCCAGCACACGGCTGAGCTCGGCCACGTGGACCCCGGCGCCGCCATAGATTTCGGGCGGGAATTCTTTGGTCACAATGTCTATACGCACAAACTCCAAGGTAGTCGTTACGGTGGAACTGATCTAGTGTGAAGACGTTCGGGCGAGCCGGACTGTTTGAGGAAGTACAAAGGCGTTCAGGAGCGATCACTATGCCGAATAAGAAAGTTTTGGCCATTGTCCTTGCCGGTGGCGAGGGTAACCGGCTTATGCCATTGACGGCGGACCGGGCCAAACCCGGCGTGCCCTTTGCCGGGAGCTATCGCCTGATTGACTTTGCGTTATCCAACCTGGTCAATTCCCGCTATCTGCAGATCGTTGTGCTGACGCAGTACAAGTCGCACAGCCTGGACCGCCACATTTCCGAAACCTGGCGGATGTCCACCCAGCTGGGCAACTACATCGCCTCCGTCCCGGCGCAGCAGCGAGTGGGCAAAAGCTGGTTCCTCGGCAGCGCGAACGCCATCTACCAGTCGTTGAACCTCATTCAGGATGCCAATCCCGACATCGTCGTCGTCGTCGGCGCAGACCACGTATACCGGATGGACTTCGGTCAAATGGTCGACCAGCACGTCGCCAGCGGCGCCAAGGCCACGGTGGCCGCCGTCCGACAGCCGCTGCACATGGCCGACCAGTTCGGTGTGATCGAAGTGGACCCGGATAATCCGGAGAAGATTGCCGCGTTCGTCGAGAAGCCCGCCACCACCCCGGGGCTCGCCGCCGACCCCACCCAGTTCCTCGCCTCCATGGGCAACTACGTGTTCAGCGCCGACGCCCTGGTCGAGGCCCTGCACCTCGATGCCGAGCGACTTGATACCAAACACGACATGGGCGGGGACATCATTCCCTACTTCGTTGACCAGGGCGAAGCCGGCGTCTACGACTTCACCCTGAATGAGATCCCGGGCTCCACCGAACGCGACCGAACCTACTGGCGCGACGTGGGCACCATCGACTCGTTTTACGATGCGCACATGGACCTTATCTCTCCCGTTCCGGTATTCAACCTGTACAACTCCGAATGGCCGATCTACACGCGGCAAAGCATTTCCCCGCCGGCCAAGTTCGTCCGCGGCCAGAAAAACACTGTCGGCACAGCGATGGATTCCATCGTTGCCAGCGGCACCGTGATTTCCGGCGGCATAGTGGAGGGCTCAGTTCTCTCCAACGACGTGTACGTCGGCACGTCCAGCCGGGTCCTCGACTCGGTGCTGATGGATAAGGTCACCATTGGCTCGGGCGCCGTCGTCAAGCGCGCCATCATTGACAAAAACGTCCAGGTCCCGGCGGGTGCCGCGATCGGCCTCGACCACGATCTGGACCGGGCCCGCGGATTCAAGGTCACCGACTCCGGCATCACTGTCCTGTCGAAGGGCCAGCATGTTCCCGAACCCGGCGAAGCTGAACGCGCCCTGGCCGCCGCCAACCTGATCCTGGTGCCGAACGCAGTCAAGGCTGCCACGGAAAACTGGCCCGCGCTTCGTGACTCCGTGCACAAGGTAGCTGAAGTGCAGGCTGCCGCGGTGGGCGTCGCCGCCCCGCAGCCGACCGAAGCCCACTGATCCGGCGCTGCTCCGCCGGGAGCCCGGTACCGGCGTCGGTCCGGGCTCCCGGCAGGCTGTAAAATTGGGGCAATGAGCTCTCCCGATGTGCCGTCCGATCTGACTCCCGAGGAAATCCGGGCCTGCCTAAAGGTCCTGAACAGCATCCACGTCTACGACGAGGAGCACCCGGACTACGTCTCGGTGCGCCGCGCCACCGGGAAGATGTTCAAGGCCGTGAAGCGGCACCGCCGGGTCAGTAAGCGGGACATGATCGCCGAAGCGGACCGTGCCGTGATCGCACAGACCGCTACGGCGGCCCCTGACCGGATCGACGACGAAACCCGCGGCAACAAACTCGCGCCCTCGGCAACCGGCGAGATTGCCGGGCACCTGATCAAATCCAGGCCCTGCTATATCTGCAAGCAGCATTACACCCAGGTGGATGCTTTCTACCACCAGCTGTGCCCCGATTGCGCCGCCTTCAGCCACAGCAAGCGGGACGCACGGACCGACCTGACCGGACGCGCAGCCCTGCTGACCGGCGGCCGGGCGAAGATTGGTATGTACATTGCGCTGCGGTTGCTCCGCGACGGCGCCCACACCACCATCACCACCCGCTTCCCCAAGGACGCTGCCCGCCGCTTTGCCGCGATGGAAGACAGCAGCGAATGGCTGCACCGGCTCAGGATCGTCGGGATTGACCTCCGCGACCCCTCCCAGGTGATGGCACTGACCGATTCGCTCGAGGCGGCGGGTCCGCTGGACATCATTATCAACAACGCAGCCCAAACCGTCCGGCGCTCCGGCAATGCCTATCAGCCGCTGGTCGACGCCGAGGACGAACCCCTCCCGGAGGCGCTCCAGGCGGCCAATGGCGGCCCGGAACTCGTCACCTTCGGCCACGCCCACGACAAGCACCCGCTGGCCCTCGCCAGCACCGTCCTGGAGCACCCGGTGCTGGCCGGAGACGCCATCACCTCGCTGGCGTTGTCCGCGGGTTCCGCGTCCTTGGAGCGCATCGCTTCCGGCACCGCCATCGACGCCGGCGGCCTGGTCCCGGACCTGGCCAGTATCAACAGCTGGACCCAGGTGCTGGACGAGGTGGATCCCCTGGAAATGCTGGAGGTCCAGTTGTGCAACGTCACCGCGCCGTTCCTGCTGGTCAGCCGGCTTCGAGAAGCGATGAAACGCTCAACCGCCCGGCGGAAGTACATCGTCAATGTCAGTGCCATGGAGGGCCAGTTCTCCCGTGCCTACAAGGGCCCCGGCCACCCGCACACCAATATGGCCAAAGCGGCGCTGAACATGATGACACGGACCAGCGCCCAGGAGATGCTGGACACGGACGGCATCCTGATGACCGCCGTCGATACCGGCTGGATCACCGATGAGCGCCCGCACTACACCAAGGTCCGCCTGATGGAGGAAGGTTTCCACGCTCCCCTGGATCTGGTCGACGGAGCCGCCCGGGTCTACGACCCGATTGTGGTGGGCGAGTCCGGCGAGGACCAGTTCGGCGTCTTCCTGAAGGACTACAAGCCAAGTCCGTGGTGAGGGCGGGCTGGTTTCACGCCGGTGCCGGGAGGGTCCGGGCCCTATGGCCCTAATGGGTTCCCGGCAGTGCCCGTAACGTGGGTGCACATGAATACAGAGACGACGCCCGCGCCCGAATTCGGGCTGTCCATCGACCAGTGCTGGGTCCTCCTGGACACCGAAGTCCTCGGCAGGATCGCCCTGATTGTGGATGGGCACCCGGAGATATTTCCGGTGAACTTTGCGCTGGACCGCCGCTCGATCGTCTTTCGCACCGCCGGTGGCACCAAACTCTGGGCGGCGATGACGGCGAAGCCGATCGCCTTTGAGATCGATGGCTACGACGCCCACGAACAGCAGGCGTGGAGTGTTGTTGCCCGCGGCGAGGCGCAGCTGATTGAAAGCCAAGAGGAAAAGGACGCCGTCGACGCCCGCCTCCTTGAGCCCTGGCAGCCGGGCGACAAGGACTACTATGTGCGGCTCTCCCCAAGGCCTTGACGGGTCGCCGGTTCACCGTGAGGAACCCCGACCTGTGGAACACCCGCCTCTCCGATCCCCGCCGGTCCTCTTTCGAGTAGCTTTCGAGTAGCGGCCAAAGGGCTGGGGCCTGCGGGCGCTACCTCGCGGCTTTGGGTTCCGGGGAATGGACCACCAGCACCGGGCAGTGGGCATGTGCCACCAGGGCGGAGCTGACCGAACCGATGAGCAGTCCGCCGAAGCCGCCATGGCCCCGGCGCCCTACCACCAGCAGTCCGGCGCTCCGGCTTGCCTCAAGCAGGGTATGGCGGGGGTGGCCCTGGACGAGTCGGGTTTCGAGGTTGGCGGGGACGTCCGCCCCGAACGCCTTCTCCACGGCTTCCTGCAGGATTTCAGCGGCGCGGACATCGAAGTCGTCGATGCCCATGGCGACATATCCGTCGTAGACCGGGGGACGTCCCAGCAGGCCAGCGCCACCACCGTCGCGGAGAGCGCTGCGGCGAGGCTCTGGGCCTGGCGGAGGGCTTCAACCGATGCATCGGAACCGTCGACTCCCACCACAATGGTCCGGACTTTGGGGGCTTCGGTCATGGCAGATCCCTTCGGTATACAACTGGCACGTCCTGCCTACCATGACCTGCTGGCCGCGGCAGCGCCTAGGGCCAAAAGGCATGGGCAACACACGCCGGAACTGTCCCGGCGGGACCTAGGACCCTTGTCCGGTCCCGGGACACGGAGCAGAATGGCAGTCGTTGGGAACGGAACCGGCGGCCGGAGCGGACAATGGAGAGTCTGCGAATCCCACGCCGGCACAATCGTCGGAGCGGGCCTCGGAGTATCCGCACCATACACGGCAGCTTAAGCGGCCGGACAGGAGAATCATGATTGCCTGGGCAGACGCAGGTCTCACTGCAGCCGACGGGGCACCGGCCGTTATCCGGGTTTTTATCCTTGATGACCACGAACTCGTCCGGCGCGGGCTCCAGGAGCTCCTCGAGGGTGAGGGTTTCCTGGTGGTGGGCAGCTCGGGTTCCGCCGTCGAGGCGACCCGGCGCATTCCGGCCCTCCATCCTGACGTCTGCGTCCTGGACGCCCGTTTGCCGGACGGGACCGGAATTGAGGTCTGCCGGGACGTACGTTCGGTTGACCCGTCGCTGAACTGCATTATTCTGACGAGCTACGACGACGAGCAAGCGCTGCGCGGAGCGGTTCTGGCGGGCGCCAGCGGCTATGTCTTGAAGGAGATCGGTGGCACCGACCTGATCGGGGCGCTGCGCCGGGCTGCTGCCGGCGAGTCCCTCTTCGCAGAGGGCGTCGCCGCAGGAATCGTGGACAGTATGGTGGCGGCCGAAGATGTGGACCCCAGGACTGCCTCCCTGACGCCGCAGGAGCGGCGGGTACTGGAGCTGGTGGGCGGTGGGCTCACCAACCGCCAGATTGCAGCGGAGATGTTCCTCGCCGAGAAGACCGTCAAAAACTACGTTTCATCACTGCTGGCCAAGCTGGGCTTTGAACGGCGGACGCAGGCTGCGGTGTTTATCGCGAGCCCCCGTCACCGGCAACGCAAGGAAGCCACGCGGAAGCACATCGACCCCACAGTGTCCGCTAGCCGGCGGGCCTCGAACCGCGATTACTGCCCGCGACGCCTGCTGCTATAGCGGCACGGACCATTCAAGGCTGGTACCGGCGTCCGGAGCGCTCGTGATGGTGCAGCTGCCGTCCAGCATCCGGGCACGGTCCTCAAGGTTGGCCAAACCCCGGCGTTTTCCGGGTTCGGTGAAGCCTGCTCCGTTGTCCGTGATGACAACTGTCACCCTGCCTTTGACCACACCTACCGACACGGAGATGGCGTCGGCGCCGGAATGCCGAAGTGCGTTGCTGAGGCCCTCCGACACCACAGCCACAACATTGTCCGCTTTGTCAGGGGTGACGGCGTCCACCGGTCCGGTGATGGTCAGGCTGGGTGCGAACGGCATGGACTTCGCCGAGCTGCGTGCCACCCGGCGGATCCGTCCGCTCAGCAACTCGGTTTCGCTGCTGCTGCTCTTGAGCGAATAGATCGTGTCCCGCAGGCTGCGGATCGCTTCGTCAAGTTCGCCGGTGATGGTGCGGATCCGATCGGTCGCGAGTTCGTCCTTGGTAAAGCGGGTCAGGCTCTGGACGCTCAGTCCGGCCGCGAACAAGCGCTGGATCACCAGGTCGTGCAGGTCCCGGGCGATGCGTTCCCGGTCCGTGAATACCAGCAGTTCTTCCCGGAGCCGGTGCACGCGGGCCAGTTCGAGGGCGAGGGCAACGTGGGAGCCGAAGACGGCGCCCATCTCGATGTCGGTCCGGGCGTACTGCAAAGAATCCGTGTCCCGGACCAGGATCAGGAGTCCGTGATGGGCGCCTTGGGTGCTCAGCGCCACGGCCAGCAGCGGGCCGGTGATTCCGCCGTCGATCCCGCCGAACAGGGCGGAGGCGTCATCGAGTACAACAGGCTCGCCGCCGTCGAGGACACTTTCCAGCAAGGGCAAATCCAGTGTGAGCGACCGGCCGGAGAACTGCGCACTTTTCGCTCCTGCCACCCCGGCGACAAGATAGCCTCGGCCGCCGGCAGCGGGTGCCACCAGCATTGCGAGCTGCGAGCCGGACTCCTGGAGGGCCCGGCTTGCGATGGGGTCCAATCCGCCGAAGGTGTAGTCGCGGTCATTGCTGAGCATCAGCCCCGAGACGTCCATGCAGGCTTCCAGCCAGCGGGCCCGGCGCCGGGCGTCGTCGTAGAGCCGGGCATTCTCAATGGCAACCCCCGCGGCGGCCGCCAAAGCGACGGCGAGACCCTCGTCTTCTGCAGTGAAGTCGCTGCCGTCCTCCTTTTCGGTCAGATAGAGGTTGCCGAAAACGACGTCCCGGACCCGCACCGGGACGCCGAGGAAGGAGTTCATGGGTGGATGGTCCGCCGGGAATCCATAGGATTCAGGATGGCTGCGCAGGTCATGAAGGCGGAGCGGGCGGGGATCGGAAATCAGCAGGCCCAGGACCCCGTGCCCGGTAGGAAGGGGTCCGATCCGGTGGGCCAGTTCTTCGTCGATGCCGACAGTGATGAAATGGCTGAGGGCCCGGTCATCGCCAATGACTCCCAGGGCCCCAAAGCGGGCCCGGAGCAAGCGGCAGGCGGACTGGACAACCCTTTCCAGGACGGCGTCCAGGCTGAGGTCCTCGGCAATAGCGACCACGGCCTCCAATAGGCCGGCCATCCGTTCCTGGGACTGGAGCAGTTCCTCTGCCCGGGAAACGAACCCTTTGAACGTGTCGTCAATCATGGGCTCTGGCTCGGCGGTGGTCTGGTCCGGACGGTTCCCTGCTGAATGCATGCTCATGGCCCCAATTCGATACAACGAACACAACTGTCGTCCGCGCTGGCGACGGTGATGCCAGACTACCCTGATGCTGGCGCATCGGCCCTCGGAGCCCAACGATGGAGCTTCGGATTGTGACCTTTTGCCCTATCGGCTGCCCGGTACCTGACGTAGGGTCGCTGACATGAGTACTGACCCGAAGCCGGAAAAAACCCAGCAGGCACATGAAGTTGAGAACCTGGACCACCACGAATGCTGGCGGCTGCTACGCGGCGTGACCGTTGGCAGGCTGGCCGTCTGGGTGGATGGCCATCCCGACATATTCCCGATTAATTACAAGGTGGACCACGGTACCCTGGTCTTCCGCACGGCTGACGGCACCAAGCTGCAGGCTGCCACCGGCGACACACCGGTGGCGGTGGAGGCAGATGGGGTGGACGCCGACAGCGGCATCGCGTGGAGCGTGGTCATCAAGGGCCAGGCGGCCCCGGTGCAGAACGTGGAGGAGGTCCTGGACACCGTGGGGCTGCTACTGTTCCCCTGGCAAGCGGGCAAAAAGGAACACTTTGTCCGGATCACCCCTGACTCGGTGACGGGACGCCGGTTTAAAGTTGTCCCGCCGCTGACCTGGTGGACACCACTGGATGACGCCACCCGCTCCGGACTCGAATAACCCCTCACCAGGGGATGCCCCGTCGGCTGCGCTGACCCCGAGGCTACCGGAGCAGCCGCAACTGAGAGGGCAACCGGGTGGGGTGCCGGGAATCAGGCCAGCCGGGTGATTTCGACGCTGACATTGAGCGCTGAGCCTCCGCCGCCGGACAGGATGCCCTTGAGCGGTGCCACATCGCGGTAGTCACGGCCCCTCGCCACGGTGACATGGAGGTCGCCCGCCGGCTTGTGGTTGGTGGGGTCCCAACTGCGCCATTCGCCGTCCCACCACTCCAGCCAGGCGTGCGACTGCCCGGCCACGGGCTCGCCGAGTTCCGCCGTCGAACGCGGGTGGAGGTAACCGGACACGTAGCGGGCAGGGATCCCCCGGCTGCGCAGCGCGCCGATGGCAAGGTGCGCCAGGTCCTGGCAGACGCCCTGGCGCTGGCCCCAGGCTTCCTCGGCGTTTGTGGTGACTCCGGTGGTGCCCTTCATGTAGGTCATTTCCCCGCGCATCCAGCCAAAGACCGCCATCGCCGCCTCGTGCGGATTGCGGTCCCCCACCACGCCGGGGATGATCCCGAGCACTTCGGCGCCCGGACCGGTGAGCTGGGACTGCGGAATCCAGTCGCTGAACTTGTTGAGCGTTTCCGCGGCGCCCAGGACCTCCCAGCCCACAATGTCCGCCTCCGCCGGGACCCGCTCCGCCCGGTGTACCTCCACGGTGGTGGTGGACAGGACCTCCAGATGCTCGTGCGGCATCTGCATGTCAAAGGCGGTCACCCGGGTGCCCCAGTAGTCGCGGTAACTGCTCAGGGCCGCCTGTGAGGGTGAAACCTTCAGCGAGGACTCCAACACCACCTGTTGGGGGTCCGTCAGCGGGGTCATGCGGGCCTCGTTGTATGAGAGCGTAACGCGCTTGTTGTACTTGTACGCGGTCTTGTGGATGATGCTCAGCCGGGTCATGAAACTTCTCCCACCCAGGCCAGTTCGTCTGCCTGATTGAAGTACTTACGGGAAATGGCGTCCGAGGCCTGCGAGACGGCCTTCTGGACGCGCTCCATGTGCTCCGGAAGCTCGGACATCAGGTCGTCGGTACGGTGGAACTCCAGGAACGTCCGGGCCTGCCCCACGATCCGGCGGGCGTCGTTGATAAAGCCAACGCGCTGGGCCGAGGGGTCCAGCATGGCGAGGCACTCATCCGCGTCCCGCAGCGCATAGACGATGGACCGGGGGAACAGCCGGTCCAAGAGCAGGAACTCGGCGGCATGCTGATCGCCGAACGCCGCCCGGCGGGTCCGCAGGAAGGATTCGTAGGCACCGGCGCAGCGGAGCATGTTCACCCAGGACATGCCGGCGGAAAGGACGTCCCGGGTGGAGAGCATCCGCGCTGTCATGTCCGCGCGTTCCAGCGAGCGGCCCAGGACCAGGAACTGCCAGCTCTCGTCGTGGCTGACCGTGGTGTCCGCGAGTCCGCTGACCATGGCGGTCCGCTCCAGCACCCAGTTGCAAAAGCGGTAGGTGCCCACAACGTCCTTGCGGTGCTGGTTGAGCCCGTAGTAGGTCGTGTTGAGGCTTTCCCAGAGCCCTGAGGACACCGTTTCCCGGGCCCGACGGGCGTTTTCCCGCGCCGCGCCGAGTGAACCGGCAATCGACGTGGCACTTTGTTTGTCATACGCGAGGGCATTGAGCAGTTCGGGGAGGCCGAAGTCCTCACTCTGTGCCCGGGCTCCCATCACGGCAAGGAGCTCCTGCGCGACGCTGCGCTGTTCCTCCATCGGCAGGTGATTCAGGCGCTCCAGGTGGACGTCCAGGATCCGCGCGGTTCCGTCGGCCCGTTCCACATAGCGGCCGATCCAAAACAGTGACTCGGCGATACGGCTAAGCATGGGCGGTTACCTCCGGCGCATCGGAAACATAAAAAGGACGGGTCAGCGGAAAAGCGATCGACATGGTGCCTCTGGTCATTGCTGCTGCTCCTTCTGGCTGTCGCGCCAGTTGCTCTCTACAGGCCAGACCGAGACCCGCTCGCGGACCTCGATGGCCGGACGCGGGAGGGTCTCCACCGGTACTTCGGGGGAATCCGCCAGCACCCAGGTGTCCTTGGAACCGCCGCCCTGGCTGGAGTTCACAATCAGGGAGCCCTCCTTCAGTGCCACCCGGGTCAGGCCGCCGGGCAGCACCCAGACGTCGTCGCCGTCGTTGACGGCGAAGGGCCGCAGGTCCACGTGCCGCGGGCCGAACTTGTCGCCGCTGAGCGTGGGAACGGTGGACAACTGCAGGACAGGCTGCGCGATCCAACCCCGGGGGTCCGCGATAACGCGTTTGCGCAGGGCCTCAAGTTCCTCCCGGGAAGCATCCGGACCGATCACCAGTCCCTTGCCGCCGGAGCCGTCCACGGGCTTGACTACGAGTTCGGCCAGCCGGTCAAGGACCTCTTCGCGGGCCGCTTTTTCCTCCAGCCGGAAGGTGTCCACATTGGCGATCACGGGTTCTTCGCTGAGGTAATAGCGGATCAGGTCCGGGACGTAGCTGTAGACCAGCTTGTCGTCGGCGACGCCGTTACCCACGGCGTTGGCAATTGTCACGCCGCCGGCCCGTGCGGCGTTGACCAGGCCCGGGCAGCCGAGCATCGAGTCGGCGCGGAACTGCAGCGGGTCCAGGAACTCGTCATCGATGCGCTTGTAGATCACGTCCACGCGCTGCTCACCGGCGGTAGTGCGCATGTAGACGCGGTTGCCGCGGCAGATCAGGTCCCGGCCTTCGACGAGTTCGACGCCCATCAGGCCGGCGAGCAGGGTGTGTTCGAAGTAGGCGCTGTTGAAGACGCCAGGGGTCAGGACGACGACTGTGGGGTCGTCGACGCCGGACGGTGCCGTCTTGCGCAGGGCGGAGAGCAGCCGCCGCGGGTACTCCTCGACCGGCCGGATGAGCTGCTGGCCAAAGGCCTCCGGCAGGCCTTTGGCCATGGCGCGGCGGTTCTCCAGGACGTAGCTGACCCCCGAGGGGACGCGGACGTTGTCCTCCAGGACCCGGAAAGTTCCTGCGGCGTCGCGGACCACGTCGATGCCGGAGACATGGACACGGACACCGCCGGCCGGTTCAAAGCCGTGCACCTGGCGGTGGAAGTGTGCGCTGGTTGTGACGAGCTGGCGCGGGATGACGCCGTCGGCCACTACCGTCATCTTGTCGTAGACGTCGTTGAGGAACGCTTCGAGGGCCCGGACGCGCTGCGCCACACCCTTCTCCAGCACGGTCCACTCATCGGCCGGGATAACCCGCGGCACGATGTCCAGCGGAAAGGGCCGTTCCTCCCCCGCAAAGTCGAACGTAACACCGCGGTCCAGGAAGGTCCGCGCCATGGAATCTGCCCGGGCAGTGACATCGGCCAGCGAAAGTTCCCGCAGGGCGCCGGCAACCTGCCCGTACGACTGCCGGGGCTGTTGCCCGGGGGTAAACATCTCGTCGTAGGCGCCGGTGCGTTCGGCGGCCACCGAGTAATCCAGGAATAGGTCAGACATGGACACTAGACAACCACCTTTTTGTTGCGAAATCATTTCCTCGCCCGCTGAGCGCGGCGCGTCCGGGCGCGGGGAGCAGTTCTGGCTCGGGCTGCAGGCTGCCCGCTGTGCTGCCGACGTGGCGGTGACGGCTTTTTCGGGCAGTTGCGGGACAGTGGATAGGTGCCTCACTTCCCTCATCCATCGCTCCCGGCTGCCGGTCACCTGAGCAGGCTGCTGCCGGGGCTGCTGGCCGCCGCGGCCGCCGTCGCCCTTGCCCTCGCGGTCCACACCCAAGTGCCGGCCCTCCCGGCCATGACGCTGGCAGTTGTGTTCGGGCTCCTGGCCGCAAATATCCCCGGCCTGGGCGCCTGGTCCGCCGGGCCCGGGCGGCCGGGGCTGGATTTCGCCGGCAAACACCTGATGCGCGCCGGAATCGTGGTCCTGGGCCTGAAAGTCAGCCTCGTGGATGTGCTCGGTCTTGGCTGGGCCGCACTGCTGCTGATTACCGGCGTTGTGCTGGCCGCCTTCGCCGGGACGTATGTCATCAGCAGGCTCTTTCGCCTGCCACCCCAGGTCTCCCTGCTGATTGCGACCGGTTTTGCCATCTGCGGCGCCTCGGCCATCGGGGCGATGGCTGCGGTGCGCCGGATCCGGCAGCCGGACACCGTGTTGCCGGTGGCCCTCGTAACCCTGTGCGGCACCCTGGCCATCGGTGTGCTGCCGCTGCTGATTCGGCCGTTGGGACTGAGCCCCGAGGTCTTTGGGGCCTGGGCCGGAGCCTCCGTGCATGACGTGGGACAGGTGGTGGCCACGGCGCAGACCGCCGGAGCGGGCGCACTGGCCATCGCCGTCGTCGTAAAACTCACCAGGGTGATCCTGCTGGCACCCATCGTCGCCGCCGCGGGGCTGCACCACCGCCGCCGCGCCGACGCCGGGGACGGACTCAAGCGGCCGCCGATCGTTCCGCTGTTTGTGCTCGGTTTTGTGGCGCTCGCAGCCCTGCGCAGCACGGGCTGGCTGGCCCCCGGCATCCTCGAGGGCGCCGCGGTGCTCCAGGACGTGGTCCTGGGGATGGCGCTGTTCGGCCTCGGCTCTGCGGTGCGGGTGGGTCAGCTGCTGCACACCGGTGCACGGGCCCTGTTGGCCGCCCTCGCGTCCTGGCTGCTGATCGCGGCGCTGGGACTTGGCGCCGCGTTCCTCATGATTAGATAGCGGGGTGTCGAACCAGAACCTGCGCCGCGATGAAGCCGCCGACCGATCCGCCCTGATTGCCACCCACAGCTACGATGTCACCCTGGATGTCCGGGCGGCCGCTGATGCGGACGTCGACGGCTACACAAGCCGCAGCGTCGTCACCTTCTCCGCCCGTGAACCGGGCCGCTCAACGTTCCTGGACTTCATCGGCGAGGTGCAGAGCATTTCCCTGAACGGCAACCGGCTCGCCGTTTCCGACGTTGTGGACGGGTCCCGGATCCGGCTGGACAACCTGCAGGCGGAGAACCAGGTCACCGTCACCGGGACCGCGCTGTACAGCACCTCCGGGGAGGGTATGCACCGTTTCTTCGACCCGGCCGATGACGAGTGTTACCTCTACACCCAGTACGAGCCGGCCGACGCCCGCCGCGTGTTCGCCAACTTCGAACAGCCCGACCTCAAGGCCGAATTCACCTTTCACGTTCTGGCGCCGTCGCGCTGGCAGGTGTCCTCCAACGGCATCGAGACCCGGCGGACGCCCCTGGCGGGCGAGCCGGAGGTGAGCCGCTGGGACTTTGCCCCGACCAAAGCGATGTCCACGTACATCACGACGGTGCTGGCCGGCCCATATTTCAAGGCCGAGGATTCCTGGGAGGGTACCCTGGCCAACGGCAGCAGCCTGGTTGTCCCGCTTGCCCTCTACTGCCGGGCGTCCATGGCGGCGTCCTTCGACCCGGAGGTGCTGTTCACGCTCACGAGGAACGGACTGGAGTTCTTCAACCGGCTCTTCGACTTTCCGTACCCGTGGGGGAAATACGACCAGGCGTTTGTGCCCGAATACAACCTTGGCGCCATGGAGAACCCGGGGCTGGTGACCTTTACGGAAGGCTACGTCTTCACCTCCCGGGCTGCCGATTCGCAGTACCAGGCCCGCGCCAACACCCTGCTGCACGAAATGGCCCACATGTGGTTCGGGGACCTCGTCACCATGCAGTGGTGGAACGATTTGTGGCTCAAAGAGTCCTTTGCCGACTACATGGGAACCCTTGGCGTGGACCGGACCACGGACTGGGCCACGGCCTGGGTGAACTTCGCCAACAACCGCAAGGCCTGGGCCTACATGCAGGACCAGCTGCCGACCACACACCCGATCGTCGCGGACATCCCCGACCTCGAGGCCGCCAAGCAGAACTTTGACGGGATCACCTACGCCAAGGGCGCCTCGGTACTTAAACAGCTCGTCGCGTACGTGGGCTTCGAGGCCTTTGTGGCCGGCTCGCGCCAGTACTTCAAGGATCACGCCTACGGCAACACGACCCTGGCCGAGCTGCTCGCCGCGCTGGGCGCCGCCTCCGGCCGGGACCTGGCGGGCTGGGCCCGTCAGTGGCTGCAAACCTCCGGCATTTCCACCCTCAGCAGTGAGATCGAGGAGCGCGACGGCGTCATCGGTAGTGTGACGCTTCGCCAGGATGCCGAAGACCCGGCCACGGGCCGGCAGGAGCCGCGCCCGCACCGGCTGAGGATCGGCCTCTACAACGCGGACGAAGACGGTGCCCTGGTCCGCACCGACAGCGTCGAGATTGACGTCGTCGGGGAACGCACCGAGGTGACGTCCCTCACCGGCATGCCACGGCCGGCCCTGCTCCTGGTCAACGACGAGGACCTTAGCTACGCCAAAGTCCGCCTGGACCCCCGCTCGGAAGCCACCGTGCGGTCCTCCCTCGGCGCGCTCAACGACCCGATGGCCCGTGCCCTGTGCTGGACGGCACTGTGGGACTCGGCCCGAGATGCGGTCACCCCGTCGTCCCTCTACGTGGACGCCGTCAAACGCTTCGGGCCCGCGGAATCCGGGATCGGCGTGCTCCTGACCGTCCTGGCCAACGCCGCCACCGCGATCGAACGTTACGTCCCCGCTGCCGGGCGGGGCGCCGTCCGCGACGGCTTCCTGACGCTCGCTGTGGACGAACTGCTGCGGGCCGCGCCGGGATCCGACCATCAGCTGGCGTGGGCCCGCACGGTCGCCACAACCAGCCGCCACAGCAGCGGCCGGCTTGACCTGCTGCGCGGCATCCTGGACGGCAGCACCGTCGTTGAAGGCCTGTCCGTGGATGCGGAGCTCCGCTGGAACTTCTGGCACGCACTGGCCGCCAACGGCGAGGCCACACCCGCCCGGCTCGACGCGGAGCTGGCACGGGACAACACCGCCGCCGGGAGGGCCGGGCACGCCACCGCCCTCGCAGCCCGCCCCGAGTCGGCCGTCAAAGAGGCAGCCTGGCACGAGGCGGTGCATGGCACCTCGCTGTCCAACCAGCTGCTGAGCGCAACGATCACCGGTTTCACCACGGCACCGGCGCCGCTGCTGGACCCGTTCGCGGACCGCTATTTCGACGCCCTGGAGGACGTCTGGGCCGGGCGCAGCATCGAAATAGCCAGCCGGATTGTCCGCGGGCTCTACCCGGCAGGTCAGGATCTGGACGCCGGCACTGCGGATACGAACGCCGTTATTGTCCGGACGGACCAGTGGCTTGCCGGCCACCCGGATGCGCCGCGGGCGCTGCGGCGGATCATCATCGAACAGCGCAGCCACCTGCACCGGTCACTAACCGCACAGGCCCGCACCATATAGGCCCGCACCATATAGGCCAGCACGGGCCGGGACCGCGGCTCACCCGGGACCGCCGCTCACCCGGGACCGCGGGGCGCAGCTGGGCTCAGGG
Organism: Arthrobacter sp. H16F315; assembly: GCF_024124825.1. Taxonomy (GTDB): domain Bacteria; phylum Actinomycetota; class Actinomycetes; order Actinomycetales; family Micrococcaceae; genus Arthrobacter. The sequence goes on from NZ_JAMXSS010000002.1 coordinate 2,683,125, forward strand.
CACCCGGTGCAGCCACTCCGCGGTGCCGAACTTGTCCTCAACCCGCTGGTGCGCGGCGGCGAGCTCGGCGTGGGTGATTTCCGAGGGAGTCGCGGCGTAGCGTTCGGCGAAGACGTCAATCATGGCCGCGACGATTTCGGCGCGGGTCAGCCCGGTCTGCCGCCGGAGCGGGTCGACCCGCTTTTTGGCGCTCCGGCTGCCCTTGTCGGAAAGCTTCTCCTTGCCGATCCGCAGGACGTCGACCATCTTGTCCGCATCGATGTCGTAGCTCATGGTCACGTGGTGCAGCATGCCGCCGTTCGCGAGCCGCTTCTGCGCCGCACCGCCAATCTTGCCTTGCTCGGTGGCGATGTCATTGAGCGGTACGTAGAAGGCGCTGATCCCGACCTTCTCAAGGGCTGACATCACCCAGGCGTCGAGGAAGCCGTAGGAATCGGCAAAGCTGATGCCGTCCACCAGGCTCTGCGGCAGGTACAGGGAGTACGTGATGCAGTTTCCTGCCTCCATAAACATCGCTCCCCCTCCACTGATCCGGCGGACCACACTGATGCCGTGGCGTTCGACGCCGGCGGGATCCAGTTCGTTGCGGAACGATTGGAAACTACCGATCACCACTGACGGTTCCTCCCAGTCCCAAAAGCGCAGGGTGGGGTTGCGGCGCCCCGCGCCAACTTCTTCGGTTAGCACCTCGTCCAAGGCAACGTTGATCCGGGTAGGCAGCACGGACGGGGCGATGATGTTCCAGTGGTGGTCCCCCAGCCGGTGGCCTTCGCGAGGGCGCGCCGGACCGTGACCGCTATCGCGTCGGCGGAAAAACCGAACAGGACGGCGTCCGGCGGCAGGGCCGCCGCCACCGCGGCCGAGAGGTCCGCAGCACTGGTGTCCGCGGCGAGGCCGGTGAGTGCCCGGTTGATCTCCAGCAGCGCCTCATCGGGTTCCAGGAAGAAGTCCCCGCTGAGTGAGACGTTCGCGAGCATGCCGTCAACGACGTCGAAATCGGCCACCACCAGTTTGCCGCCGGGAACTTTGTACTCCCCGTGCCGGCGGTTGCCGTCGTCAGGGGAGCTGGAACCGGGGGCCGGGGATGGGGAAGGGGACGTCATGTCCTTAATCCTGCCACGCGGTGACCGCACCGCAACCACGCTGCAGCGCCGCACCGCCCGGGACGCAAAAAGCCCGCACCGTCACCGGTGCGGGCTTTTCCAAAAGACCTTGGGGGAAGAAGTTACTTCTTGCCGCCGAAGCCCTTGAAGCGAGCGTTGAAGCGCTCGACGCGGCCTGCAGAGTCCATAATGCGCTGCTTGCCCGTGTAGAACGGGTGGGACTCGGAGGAGATTTCGACGTCGATAACCGGGTAGGTGTTTCCGTCTTCCCACTCGATGGTCTTTTTGGAAGACACGGTGGACTTGGTCAGGAACTTGACGCCGGAAGCCAGGTCATTGAAAACAACAGCTTCGTACTTCGGGTGAGTATCAGACTTCATAATTGGACCTTTGTTCGCACAACTGGATTTTGCCAGCTGCCAGGTATGAATGGGATGGCCGGCGGAATGCACCGGACGGCCAGCTACTAATCATAGCGGAAAGCCGGCGCCTTCGCCGCCTGGCCGGTGGTGCTGTTCAAGCGCGCGGACGAAGCTCCCAGAAGGCTACGGCGGAGGCAGCAGCGACGTTGAGCGAGTCAACGCCGGCGCGCATCGGGATTTTGACGGCGAGATCGACGGCGGCGAGGGTGGACGCGCTCATCCCGGCGCCCTCGGTACCGAGGACCAGGGCGAGTTTCTCCGGCTGCCGCGCAGCCAGATCGTCCAGGTCCACGGCGTCGTCCGTGAGCTCCATGGCTGCCACGGTAAAGCCATGGCTGCGGAGTACCTGCAGGTCCCCGGCCAGTCCTCCAGCCGGGCCCACGGCACCTGGAACACCGCCCCCATGCTGACCCTGACGCTGCGGCGGTACAGCGGGTCCCCGCAGCGCGGCGAGATCAGGACGGCGTCGACCCCCAGGGCCGCCGCTGAACGGAAAATCGCGCCCACGTTTGTGTGGTCCACAATGTCCTCAAGCACAGCAATCCGGCGGGCCCCGGCGAGCAGTCCGGCCAGCGGCGCCGGTTCGGGCCGCTGCATGGCCGCCATTGCGCCGCGGTGCAGGTGGAAGCCGGTGATGTCCTCGAGGAGCGCTGCGGACCCGATGTACGCAGGCACCTCCGGGTACTGCTCAAAAATATCCGCGAGGTCCGCACGCCATTTGTCGGCCAGGAAGAAGGAACGGGGGCGGTGCCCCGCGGCGAGGGCCCGGCGCAGTACCCGGGAAGACTCCGCGATATACATACCCTCTGCGGGTTCGCGGAGCTTGCGCAGGTGCACGTCCGTGAGCTGGGTGTAGTCCGAGACCCGGGGGTCATCGGCGGAGTCGAGGCGGTGGAAAGTCACTGGCGGGTCATTTCAGCGGGAGCTATCAATGGTCATCGGGCTACTTGAAGAGGTTGGCGATCATAAAACCGAGGGCCACAAGGCCCAAAACGAAGATGACGCCGCGCAGCACCACCGGGGACAGCCGTCGGCCGACCTTGGACCCGACGAAACCGCCGATCAGTGAACTGACCGCGATCAAACCGACGACGGCCCATTCGATCCGGCCGAAGGCAAAAAGCAAATAGGAGGCCGCTGCCACGACGTTCACGCCCAGGACCAGGATGTTTTTCATCGCATTGGCGTTCTGGATGGTCCCGGTCATAAAGATTCCCAGAATCCCGACCAGCAGGATGCCCTGGGCGGCAACAAAGTAGCCTCCGTAGACACCGGCGAGGTAGACCAGGCCCACGAGGATTACACCGTGGCTGCGGTCCCGGATGGCGTGTTCGGGGTTTTGCTCCCGGACCCTGACCCACTGCTGCAGCCGCGGCTGGAACACCACCATCAGCAGAGCCAGCACAATCAGGGCCGGCGCGGCGTAATGGAAGACCTTTTCCGGCAGGTGCAGCAGCAGGTACGCCCCTGTGATGCCGCCCAGCAGCGAGGCGGGCAACAGCCGGAGCAGCTGTTTGCCTCTCCCCGACAATTCCTTCCGGTAGCCCCAGGCGCCGGCGGCGTTCCCGGCGACCAAGCCCATCGCATTGCTGATGGACGCCGTCACTGGCGCGTAGCCGAGCGCGATCAGCACCGGGAACGTCACCAGGGTGCCGGAACCGACCACACTGTTGATGGTGCCGGCCCAGAGTCCGGCGAAAAAAATGAAGACGCTATTGAAGAAATCCACGCGCGCTCAGCCGCCGGTTCAGCGGCGTGCGGTGGCCGTGTAACGGCCTGCCACGACGCTGAGGTCCAGCTGCAGCCCGAACGTTTTACTCAGGTTCGCGGCCGTGAGGACGCCTTCAATCGGGCCCTTGGCCACAACGGCACCGTCGCGGAGCAGCATGGCGTGGGTGAAGCCCGGCGGGACTTCCTCCAGGTGATGCGTGACCAGCACCATGGCCGGCGCAGCCTCGTCGCGGGCAAGGCTGCTGAGCCGGTAGACCAGGTCCTCCCGGCCGGCCAGGTCGAGCCCGGCGGCGGGTTCATCGAGGAGCAGCAGCTCGGGATCGGTCATCAGGGCCCGGGCGATCTGGACTCGCTTGCGCTCCCCCTCGGAGAGGGAAGCGAAGCTCCGGTTGAGCAGCGGGCCCATGCCCCACTCGTTCAGGAGCGCGAAAGCGCGGCGTTCGTCGTCCTTCTCATAGCCCTCCCGCCACCTTCCGGTGACGCCGTAGGCTGCTGTGACAACGACGTTGAGGACCTTCTCGTGTCCCGGGATCTGGTTGGCAAGTGCCGCTGAGGACAGCCCGATCCGGGGCCTGAGCTCAAAAACGTCGACGGCGCCAAGAACTTCCTCCAGGATGCCGGCCATCCCGGACGTGGGGTGGATCCGCGCGGCGGCCAGCTGGAGCAGAGTGGTCTTGCCGGCACCGTTGGGACCCAGGATCACCCAACGTTCGCCTTCCTTGACCTGCCAGTCGACCTTGTCCAGGAGGGTCTTTGCCCCACGTACAACGCTGACGGCGGCCATTTCCAAGAACATCACTCATAGGAGTAGACACTAGGACAAAAAACCGGGCGACTGATAACCGGTACCCCGGGGCCGCGTTGTCCGCCAGCCGAGGCGTCACCGGGACGCAACGAATTCGGAGCCGTATCCGCCGGATCGCTAGGATTACTGCCATGAACCTGTTCGTGACAGCCGTGAGCTATGCCCCGAAACTGAGTCTCCCCGAGGTGCAGCGGATCCGTTCGCTGCTCGCGGCAGCGGGACTGACGCTGGACGCGGAGACCCGCACCGGCGACGGCCGTTTTGATGTTCACACCGCGGACCTATGCTTTGCCGGAAGCCAGTCCGGGGCGGCCCTCGCTGACCTCCGCCGGGCAGTTGCAGCGAACGGCGCGGCCGGAATCGACACGGCGATCGTGCCGGCCACCCTCCGCAATGCGCAGCGGAAATTCCTCATCATGGACGTGGACTCCACCCTCATTCAGCAGGAAGTGATTGAACTGCTCGCGGCACACGCCGGCAAGCGCGAAGAAGTGGCAGCGGTGACCGAGGCCGCCATGCGAGGAGAACTGGATTTTGCCCAGAGCCTGCACGCACGGGTAGCGGTGCTTGCCGGGCTGCCAGCCGACGTCGTCGACGCCGTCCGCGCCGAGGTCGCGCTGAGTCCCGGCGCGGCCGAGCTCGTGGCAGCTTTCCGGGCCGCCGGCCATGTGGTGGCGGTGGTCTCCGGCGGTTTTAACCAGATCCTGGAACCGATCGCGGAGGGCCTTGGCCTTGATTACTGGATCGCCAACGAACTGGAAATCGCCGATGGTGCGCTGACCGGGAAAGTCCTCGGTGCGGTCATCGACCGGGCGGCGAAGGAGAAATACCTGCGTGAATGGGCCGCCAAAGAAGGCATCCCGATGGAGCACACAATTGCTGTGGGCGACGGCGCCAACGACCTGGACATGCTCGAAGCGGCCGGGATCGGGGTGGCGTTCAACGCCAAACCTGCAGTCCGCGCGGTGGCGGACGCTGCAGTGAACCTGCCCTATCTCGACGCTGTTCGGTTTATCGCCGGCGTCTGAAAGGCGGCAGCGACGGCAAAGGCCGGGGCAGGTGCCCCGGCCTTTGCCGTTAGCCGCATAAGCAGCCAGTAATCAGTTGCTGCTCTTGTCGAAGTAGTCGGCCCCGCCGACGTATTCGGTGTGCCCGCTTTCGACGTCGGCCGTGGCCATCTTGGCGACCTCTGCCGCGAACTCCTTCACCGAGTACAACCGTCCGGCCTCGGCGCGGCGGGCTTCGATGGCGCCCGGGTTGGAGCGGTCCAGCAAGGTCGCCGTGACGGTTCCCTCGATCATGTCGCCGGAAACGACGACAAGGGAGATGCCCTTTTCGGCCAGGTTGGGAATGAGTTCGCGGAGTGCGTCCTCACCGGCGCGCTTGCTGCGTGCCACCGGCTCGTAGTTCTCCATGGTGGGGACCGTGTTGATGAAATGCGCCTGGTGGCTCGTGACAAAGACCACGCGGGCACCCTCGGGCAGCAACGGCACTGCGGCATTAAGCATATTCACCTGGGCGTCCCGGTTGAGCTTGAGCGCGTAGTCCTCCTCCATGCCGGATTCCATCCCGCCTGAGGCGTTGAGGACCAGGATGTCGAGGGAACCGAAGTTCTCCATCGCGGCACTGGCGAGAGCCTGGACGCCTTCCTGGGTGGTGAGGTCCGCTCCGACGGCGGCAGCGCGGCCGCCAGCCGCCTCGATTTCCGCAACCACCTTGTTGGCGCGGGGCGCCTTCTGGCGGTAGTTCACCACGACGGCGGCACCTTCGGCGGCGAGGAACTTGGCTACCTCAGCGCCAATGCCCCGCGACGAACCGGTCACGATTGCGGTCTTGTTATCCAGCAGTCCCATTCGAGCTCCTTTGTTCCAAACGTCCAAAAACGGTGGGTCTGCAGTCCATCATGCCAGCGCCGCGGGTGATTTCAGTTGTTTGGGGTCAACAAAGAAGCTGCGGCAGGCTAGTGCCGATCAGGGCCGCGGCCGCCGGTACGGGTGCCGCTCCCGGGGGATCACTCCCCGGAACTTTAGTCTGCGCCGCCGCAATGGTGCCGTCCGGGAACCACCCGGCCGGTGCCACCACCGCCGGGGCGCCGCGGCTCCCGCCGGGTCTTCGGCGCGTCCGGATCCGGCTTAGTGGCCCATGCCGAGGCCGCCGTCGACCGGGATGACGGCACCTGAGATGTACGCGGCCTCGTCACTGGCGATCCAGCGGACCACGTTGGCCACCTCGGAGGCCTCGGCAAAGCGCGCAGCGGGAACCTTGGACAGGTAGTCCTTCCGGGTTGCCTCGGGCAGTTCCGCCGTCATGTCGGTGTTGATGAAGCCAGGTGCCACAACGTTGGCGGTGATACCGCGGGCGCCCAGCTCGCGCGTCAGTGAGCGGGCGATGCCGACGAGGCCGGCCTTGGAGGCCGAGTAGTTGATCTGGCCCGGTGCGCCGTAGAGGCCCGAGACGGACGAGATCAGGACCACGCGGCCCTTGCGGGCCCGGATCATGCCCTTGGAGGCCCGCTTGATCACGCGGAAAGCGCCCGTGAGGTTGGTGTCGATGACAGAGGTGAAGTCGTCCTCGCTCATGCGCATCAGGAGGGTGTCTTTGGTGATGCCGGCGTTGGCGACCAGCACCTCGACCGCGCCGTGGGCCGCCTCCACGTCCGCGAACGCGGCGTCCACGGACGCTTCGTCCGTAACGTCGGCCTTAACGCCAAGAATGCCGGCCGGGAGATCCGCTTCGCTGCGGTACGTGACTGCCACTTTATCCCCGTTGGCGAGGAACGCTTCGGCGATGGCGAGGCCAATTCCGCGGTTTCCGCCGGTGATCAGGACACTGCGGCCGGTGCTGGCTGTTTCAGGCATGGTGGGCTCCGGAATTCTGCGGCGGCCGGCGCCGCGCTGGTGGGCGGGATTTTTCCTGCCTTCGATCTTAGCGCCCGACGGGCCCGCGTTTGGGCGGCCCCGTCGTTGGTGAGAGAATTGCACTGAGCCCTGGGAGCGTGATCTGACAGCCTTGACACTCAAAAGCCGACCCCGTGGACCTGCGGACGGGAATCCGGAACTACCGTCCGGTGACTCCGAGGTTCACAGCATTACAGACGCCGCCGCCGCACACTCTGAAGAGATGCGCCAGCGGATGATCAAGTACGCCGTCGCCATGGGTATCCGCATGGTGTGCCTGGTCCTGATTTTTGTGGTGGACGGCTGGCTCAAGATCCTCCCGATCGTCGGCGCCGTGTTCCTGCCCTGGTTTGCCGTTATAGTGGCCAACGGCAGCGATGCGGCCGAGATCCACTCCGATTCGCTGCTGGACTATGCGCCGCTGGCTCAGCTTGAAGCGCCCGCCGGTGCCGGCGAGGCGGCCGGCCCGACTGACCCTCCCGGCCCCGGCGGCCAGGTTGCCCCGGCGCCGGAGGACCCGTCAATGACGCTGCTGCAAGGCGAAATCGTTGATGATGATGATGACCTCACGCAGGCGTCAGCGGAGGTTCCGGGGCGAAACGCCGGCGGCGACGGTAAACACGGAAGGGCCGCATCATGAACCTCTTTGACCTGACCGGAAACAGCGGTGAGGCCGGTCCGGCCGAAGCTGTCTGCTCCCGGAAGGGCTGCCGGCGCGGCGCTGAATGGCAGCTCCGCTGGAACAACCCCAAAATCCACACCCCGGACCGGCGCAAGATCTGGCTGGCCTGCGGAGAACACCGGCCCTGGTTCGAGGAATACCTGCAGGCCCGCGGGCTCTGGAAGGACACAGTGGCACTGAACCCGGCAGGCAGGGCAAGCTGAATGTACCGTTTTCTGTTCTCCAGCAAATGGCTGGGGTACCTGTTGCTGGCCGCCATATTTGCCGCGGCCTGCGTCGGCTTGGGCCGCTGGCAGATGGATCGCCGGGCGGAGACCCTGGCCGGCATCAACCGCGTCACGTCGAACTATTCCGCCGCGCCCGTTCCTTTCGCTGAGGTCAAGGGCCAGTTCAGCGCGCTGGCGCCCGAACGCGAGTGGACACAGGTGGAACTGAAGGGCAGCTACGACGTCGGCGGCCAGCGGGTGGTCCGCAACCGTCCGCTCAACGGCCAGCCGGGCTACGAAGTTGTTGTCCCGTTCCGGGTGGACACCGGTGAGACGGTGGTGATCGACCGGGGCTGGTTGCCGATCGGCAACAACACCCCGGGACGCCCCGACGCGGTTCCTGCCCCCCGCAAGGCACAGTGACAGTCGTCGCCCGCCTGAAACCGGCCGAGCCCGCTCTCCAGCGCGGCGCCCCGGACGGCCAGCTGGCCTCGATTGACCTCGCCGCCTATTCCGCCCAGCTGGGGTATCCCCTGCTCAGCGGCGCTTACGGGCAGCTTGCGTCAGAGAGCCCGGCGGCGGCGGATATGCCCTTCCCCTTCCCCAAGCCCTCCACGGACGAGGGAACCCACCTCTCGTACTCGCTGCAGTGGTTCGCGTTTGGCGTGCTGATGTTCATTGGCTTCGGGTACGCCGCCAGGCAGCAGGCACGAAACGCTGCCATCGACGCCGAGGAAGCCGAAGCCGACGGCGGGCCGACCCATTCCAGCGGCACGGCCGTGCGCCGTCGTCCGGTCCCCCGCAAACGGAAGCAAGCCACCGCGGAGGAAGAGGAAGACGCCCTCCTGGACGCCCAGGGGTTCTGAGACGTGGACGGCCCGCTGCCGGGGCCCGTGGCCAGGGTGCAGCAGGCATTGCACGCGCTCGGTGCCGCGGACACCGTTACGGTTTTCGACTCGATTGTCCCGACGGCGGCCGCCGCGGCCGCCGCCTTGGGCTGCGACGTCGCCGCCATCGCCAACAGCCTGGTCTTCGACCTCGAAGGGGTGCCGCTGCTGATCCTGGCCAGCGGGGCGGCGAAGGTTGATCTCCCGAAGGTCAGTGCCGAACTTGGCGCCGGCAGGGTCCGCCGGGCCTCGCCCGGCTTTGTGCTCGAACATACGGGCCAGGAAGTAGGCGGCGTCGCACCGGTCGGGCATCCGAAAAAAATCAGGACGCTGCTCGATCAGTCACTGGCGGCCCACCCCGTTCTTTGGGCCGGTGCCGGAGACCACAACTCGATGTTCTCCATCAGCTACGTTGAGCTGCAGCGGATCACCGAAGCCACAGTGCTGGCCGTACGGTAACGCGCGGCCTGCCCTACGCCAGCGTAATCAGGTCCAGGTAGTCTTCGTTCCAGTGGTCCTCGATGCCGTCGGGCAGCAGCACAACCCGCTCCGGGTTCAGCGCCGCCACGGCGCCTTCATCGTGGCTGACCAGTACAACAGCGCCGGTGTAGTTGCTCAAGGCCCCGAGGATCTCGGCGCGGCTTGCCGGGTCGAGGTTGTTCGTGGGCTCATCGAGGAGCAGTACGTTCGCGCTGGAGGCCACGATGGTGGCGAGGGCCAGCCGGGTCTTCTCACCGCCGGAGAGCACACCGGCGGGTTTGTCGACGTCGTCACCGGAGAACAGGAACGAACCCAGGATGTTGCGCACTTCGGCGTCGTTCATGTCCGGGGCTGAGGAACGCATGTTCTGCAGGACCGTGCGGTCGACGTCGAGCGTCTCGTGCTCCTGGGCGTAGTAACCAACTTTCAGACCGTGGCCAGCCACGACTTCGCCGGTATCCGGCTTGTCGACGCCCGCGAGCATCCGCAGCAGGGTCGTCTTCCCGGCGCCGTTGAGGCCCAGAATGACCACCTTGGAACCGCGGTCGATGGCCAGGTCGACGTCGGTGAAGATTTCCAGCGAGCCAAACGACTTGCTGAGGCCGTCGGCGGTGAGCGGGGTTTTGCCGCAAGGCGACGGATCCGGGAAGCGCAGCGCCGCAACGCGGTCGGTGGCACGCACGGCTTCCAGGCCGCCGAGCAGACGCTCGGCACGCTTGGCCATGTTCTGCGCGGCCACCGCTTTGGTGGCCTTGGCGCGCATCTTGTTGGCCTGGTCGAAGAGGACCTGGGCCTTCTTCTCGGCATTGGCGCGCTCCCGCTTGCGCGCACGCTCGTCCGTCTCGCGCTGGGTGAGGTAACGCTTCCAGTCCATGTTGTAGAAGTCGATTTGGGCGCGGTTGGGATCGAGCAGGAACACCTTGTTGACGGTGGCCTCAAGCAGCTCGGTGTCGTGACTGATAACTATCAGACCACCCTGGTGGTTCTTGAGGAACTCGCGGAGCCAGGCGATCGAGTCCGCATCCAGGTGGTTGGTGGGTTCATCGAGGAGCATCGTCTCGGCGTCGGAGTAGAGGATGCGGGCGAGTTCGACGCGGCGGCGCTGACCGCCGGAGAGGGTCTTGAGCGGCTGGTTCAGCAGCCGGTCCGGCAGTGCGAGGTTGGAGCAGATCGCCGCGGCCTCAGCTTCGGCCGCGTAGCCGCCGGCGGCGAGGAACTCCGATTCAAGCCGGTCGTAGCGGTTCATGGCCTTGCGCTGGACCTCAGCGTCTTCGCTGGCCATGTCCTCATGGGTCTGCCGGAGTTTGCCGACTGCGATGTCCAGTCCGCGGGCGGACAGGATCCGGTCGCGGGCCAGCTGCTCCATGTCCGGGGTCCGGGGATCCTGCGGCAGGTAGCCGATCTCGCCGCTGCGGGTGACCTTGCCGCCGGCCGGCTGGCCCTCGCCTGCAAGTACCCGGGTCAGAGTGGTCTTGCCTGCACCGTTACGACCAACAAGGCCGATCTTGTCTCCTTTGTCGATCCGGAAACTCACCTGGTCCATAAGGAGGCGGGCGCCGGCGCGCAGTTCGAGATCCTGGACGGTAATCAATGCAGCTAAGGCCTTTCACAACGGGGAACGCCGCGGCACAACGGTGGAATCTGGTGGGGGCCGGGGCAGTGTGGCCGAGAGAACGGCCGCTTCAAGTCTACCGGCCCAGCCTCCGGCCGTTGACAAGGACGCCGCCGGCGGCCCGAATCTCCGGTGGCCAGCTGTTGGCGGGGGCCTCCAGCCGGCGGTCCGCTGGTTAGTAGGGCATCTACAAAAAACCCTTGCCGCTGCGGCCGTAGAGTCAAATCCAGGAGCAGTCCCCGTGTCACTTGCGATAGGAAATCCCATGACAGAGACCACTGGCAGCGACGCCGCCACCCGCGCCCGGCAACGGAACCGCTGGAACGCCACCGACCTGGCACTGATCGCGGTTTTCGCCGCGCTGGTGGCCGGCTCAGCCTTGATTGCCGCCGTTCCGGTGGCCGGGCTGGGTGTTCCCATCACGGTGCAGACGCTCGCTGTGATGCTGACCGGCCTCGCGCTCGGCCCCGGCAGGGCGTTTGCCGCCGTCGGGCTCTACGTTCTCCTTGGTCTCGCCGGGCTGCCGATCTTCAGCGGCGGACGCAGCGGGCTCGGGGTCCTGGCCGGCCCTTCGGCGGGTTACATCATCGGCTTCGTGTTTGCCGCGACGGCGGTGGGCTGGCTCAGCGCCCTGGTGCTCCGGCGGACCGCAGGCCGTCCCGGCAGGGGCCGCCCGGCGCTTCTCTTTGCTGCTGCGATGGTGAGCAGCATCATCTTTGTCCACGGCCTCGGCATCCTGGGTGTGATGGTTAATGCAAAGCTTGACTTCTCAAAAGCGTTCCTCGGTGACCTGGTCTTCTACCCGGGAGATGTGATCAAGAACGTGCTGGCCGTGACAATTGCGCTGACCCTGCACAAGGCCTTCCCGGACCTGCTGCTCCGCCGGGTCCAAACCGTTCGGCCGGCCGGCCCCGCGGCCGGCAGCAGTTCCAACGCCAAGGCGGCCCAGCGGCCATGAGCACCATCGTGCTGGACCGGGCCGCGGTGCGGGTGGACGTCGACGGCCGGGCCGAGCCGAAGACCCTGTTGAAGGGGCTCACCCTGCGATTCACGGAGCAGCGGATCGGCGTGATTGGTGCCAACGGCTCCGGCAAGTCCACCCTGTTGCGGCTGTTGAACGGGCTCGTGCAACCAAGCAGCGGGACGGTCACTGTAGACGGGCAGGACACCGTCCGCGCAGTCCGGGAAGTACGCCGGCGCGTTGGTTTTGTCTTTACGGATCCGCTGTCCCAACTCGTGATGCCGACCGGCCGAGAGGACGTGGAACTTTCCCTCCGGCGTTCGGTCCGCAATGCCCGGGACCGGCGAAGCAAGGCCGAAGCGGTGCTGGAGCGCTTTGGGCTGCTGCCCCTGGCGGACCAGAGCATCTACGAGCTGTCCGGCGGGGAACGCCAATTGCTGGCTCTTGCGGCGGTCCTCGCAGTGGATCCGGCCGTGCTGGTCCTGGACGAGCCGTCGACCCTGCTGGACCTGCGCAACCGGGAACTGCTGCGGCGCACCCTGGCCGGGCTCAGCCAGCAGGTCATCCTCTCCACCCACGATCTGGAGCTGGCGCTGGACCTTGACCGGGTCCTTGTGGTCGACGCCGGCACTGTGGTGTTCGACGGCGGCCCTGCCGCCGCCGTCGAGCACTACCGCGGGCTCTGCGCCGGCGGGCCCTCCGGCTCCTGGCCAGGATCCACTCAAGCTACGGCCCCCGGTCCGGTCCGGCCGAGGCGGGGGCATTCGCAGGCGGAACAGCTATGAGCAACCACGCGTTCCTGCTCGCCAACTATGTGCCCGGAGATACCCTGCTGCACCGCGCACCGCTGTGGCTGAAGTTCCTGCTGGTTGTCGGCTGCGGCCTTGCGTCGTTCCTGATTGTGGACTGGGCCGCTTCGGCAGCAGCGCTGGCCGTGCTGTCCGTAGTGTTCCTGCTGGGCGGCGCAGGCCTGTCGCGGCTGATGCGGGCGGTCCGGCCGGTGCTTCCGGTGCTGCTGGTGATCGGGGTGTTCCAGTGGTGGCAGCTGGGCGGTCCTACCGCGGCACGGATTGTCTTGAATGTGCTGGTCTGTATTGTGGCGGCGTCGATCCTTACCGCCACCACCCCGGTGCAGCGGCTGCTCGACGGGGTGGCTTCGCTGGCGCGGCCCTTCCGGCGCCTCGGTGCGGATCCTGAGCGCTTCGCACTGACCATCGCCATTATGCTCCGCAGCATCCCGTTCATCGCCGGCGCCTATGGCGACGTCCGCGATGCCGCCCGAGCCCGCGGGCTCGAACGCAACCCCCGTGCCCTGATCCTCCCGGTCTTTATCACCACAGTGGCCTTTGCCCGGCAGACCGGAGAGGCGCTGGCTGCGCGCGGCCTGGGCGAAGCCGAGACCGGGACCGGGGCCGAGGGGCATGGCGAGCCAGCCCCACCCACCGCTGGACATGTCCTCCCCTAGCCGCACCCACTGCTGGACATGTCCTCGCCTAGCCCGTGCCACTGGACCCAGACCTGTTATGTCCACCGGGTGAGCCAGGGGTTGGGCATGTCCATGCTCCGACGGCGGTTGGGCATGTCCACCGGAGGCAGGGACGCAACTACCGAAGACTCCGGTACTCCAGCAGCGCCGCGGTTCCCATTCCGCCGGCGATGCTGATCAGGGCAAGCGCCAGCTGTCCCTGCACCGGGGTGCGGCGGGCCTGGGCCAGCAGCCGGGTGACCAGCACCGCGCCGGACGCCCCGTAGGCGTGCCCGAGGGCCAGGGCGCCGCCATCGAGGTTTGCGCGTTCCGGGTCGATGCCGAGCCGGTCCAGGCACGCAATCGTCTGGGCTGCGAATGCCTCGTTGAACTCGACCAGGCCCAGCTCCGCGGCCGTAACGCGGCTGCGGCCCAGCACCCGCGCGGCCGCTACCGCCGCACCGATGCCCAGCAGTTCCGGATCCACGCCCGCCGTCTGCGTGTCCCGGACCAAAAGGCCGTCGCGGGCGCCGAGCGAACGTGCCCGTTCGACCGAGGTGATCACGACGGCGGCGGCCCCGTCGGCGTCGAAGCATGAGTTCCCTGCGGTGACGGTGCCGGCGGCGGCAAACGCCGGCGGGAACCGGGCCAGCACAGCCGCTGTCAACCCGCGGCGCGGCCCGTCGTCGCTTCGGATGGTGCGCGGACCGTCCGGTCCGGACACCCCGGGGAGTTCAACTATCTCGGCGTCGAAGAGTCCTGCCGCTTCCGAAGCCAGGGCACGCTGGTGGCTGCGCAGCGCACCGGCGTCCTGGCGCTCCCGGCTGATCCCGAAGCGGGAGGCCACGTTTTCCGCGGCCTGCCCCATATCTGGGTCACCGTAACCGGGAGGCACAAACTGCGCCCGGGAGAAGAACTCCGGGACGCCAGCGCTATTTGTGCGGGCGCGAAGCGGGGCCGTGCTGATGCTCTCCACGCCGCCGGCCAGATACAGTCCGCCGCCGCCTGCGGCCACAAGGCGGGAAGCGAGCACAATTGCGTCGAGACCGGAGCCGCACTGGCGGTCCACTGTGAGACCGGGGACGCTGACGGGCAGCCCGGCTTCGAGGGCCGCTAGCCGGGCCACGTTTCCGCCGCCGCCCACGGCGTTGCCGACCAGCACGTCCTCGACCGCTTCCGGGGCCACGGCCGCGTCGCGCAGCAGGCTTTGGAGGACGGGGGCGAGGAGTTCATGGGCGCGCACGTCTTTTAGGACTCCGTTGGCCCGGCAAATCGGGGTGCGCCTGGCGGCGATGATGACCGGCTGCCGGTCCTCGGGAAGAATCAGTGGGCTGGGGTTAGTCAAGGCGCCGGACCCGGGGGGTCGTTGCCGGCGATCCAGTCGAGCATCAGTTCCCGGCTGAGTTTGCCGCGGTCCGTCAGGGGAAGCTCCGCCAGGAGGAAGTACTGCAGCGGCCGTTTGCTGCGGGCCAGCACGCCCTCAACGCCCGCCTTCAGCTGGGTCGCTGTCACGCCGCCGTGGGAGGGGACAATGCCGGCGACGACCTTCTGGCCGCGGAGATCATCCGCAGGGCCCGCGGCAACAGCGGCGGCCACGCCCGGAATGGAAGCCAAAGCCAGCTCCACTTCATGCGGGTAGACGTTGGTGCCCGCGGTGATGATCATCTCAGCGCGTCGGCCCAGCATGTGCAGCGTGGCGCCCTCAAGGTAGCCCTGGTCTCCCACGGTGTGCCATCCGTTGACGTTCTGCAGGGCGTGGCCGTCGTCGCCCCAGAGGTAGCCGTCACTGACCATCCCGCTGCGGACGCAGATGTTGCCAACGCTTCGGTCGGGCAACGGGTCTCCGGCGTCGTCGAGGATGCGGATTGCGACGCCGGGAAACGCCGTGCCGATACCGGTTCCGAGCTGTTCCGGGGGCTGCCCGGGCAGGAGGCCCGCGCCGGAGACGAAGCTGAGCTCCGAGGCGCCGTAGTACTCGAAGATGGTGGCATTGGGTGCCCAGCGGCGTGCCGCCTCGAGGGTTCGCGCGTCCAGCTTCGAACCGGCGCAGATGACGCTCCGGATGCCGGCTGCGTCGACACCACCGCTTAGTCCCCGTTCGCTAAGGAGCCGGAGCATCGTAGGGACCAGGACCAGCCGGGTGATTCCGTCGTGGCTGACGGCAGCGTGTGCCTCTCCGACGTCGAACCTGGCCAGGGTGTGGAACTCCGAGCCTGCATACAGGCATTCGGACAGGGCATAGAGGTTCAGGCTGGCTGCCAGCGGGCCGGGCGCCAGGGTCCTGTCCCCCGGTTCCAGGCCGAAGAACTCCACCGAGGCGTCAAAGGACAGCCGCCAGGACCGGCGGGAACGGCTGAATGCCTTGGGAACCGACGTGGTGCCCGAGGTCAGACCGATCAGGAACGGGGACCCGGCCGGCCCGTCCACCAGACCGGACCCGGCGACCAGAGCATCCGCGGCCGGAACTGCGTCGCCAATCCGTTTCCTGATTTCGTCCTGCAGGTGCGGCGGCCAGGCCGGGTCCAGCACTGCGCATTGCCGCTCCCCCGCCACCGCGGCCGTAAACGCCGCGGCGAAATGCAGGGAGTTCTCCTCACAGAGCACCGTCACCGCGGGCGAGCCGTCCACCAGGCCGGCGGCCGCCTCGCGCAGTTCCTCCCAGCTCAGGCGCTGCCCGGCCACCACGACGGCGGTACCGTCGGGGCGGTCATCGGCCCACTGCAGGAGTCTGTTAATAAACGGCATCGAATCAACTTTACCGGCCGGGGAGTACCGGGCAGCCGGTCCACGATAATGTGACTCCATGAGTTTTAATGACAACGTCCAACTGGACCCATCCCAGGTACAAGACCGCCGCGGCGCGGGCCGCGGAGTCAAGGTCGGCGGCGGGATTGGCGGGGGCATCGTCCTGCTGATCGCAGTCCTGCTCGGCGTAAATCCCGCCCTGCTGGATGGCCTTGGCGGAAGCAGCACGCAGGACCCCGGGCCGCAGGGGCAGGGCGCCGCCGCGGCCTGCCTGACAGGTGCCGATGCGGACGCCCGCCTCGACTGCCGGATCACGGGAACGGTCAACAGCCTGAACGCGTTCTGGCCCGCCTACCTGGCGGAAACCGGCACCCGGTACCCGCAACCGCAAACTGTTATCTTCGCTGCGGCCACCGGCACAGGCTGTGGCAACGCCACCTCGGAGGTCGGGCCGTTCTACTGCCCCGCCGACAGCACCGCGTACTTTGACCCGGGCTTTTTCCAGGAACTGGTGGATCGGTTTGGCTCTTCCGGCGGACCGCTGGCGCAGGAGTATGTGGTGGCCCACGAGTTCGGCCACCATGTCCAGAACATCCTGGGGAACCTGGACCGGGCCCAGCAGGATCCCCAAGGACCCGAATCCGGGGCCGTCCGGGTGGAACTGCAGGCTGACTGCTACGCGGGCTTGTGGGTGCACTACGCCACCACCGCGAAGGATCCCGCGACCGGGGTGCCGTTCCTGGAACCGCTCAAGGACCAAGACCTCAAGGACGCGCTGTCCGCTGCCTCGGCGGTCGGTGATGACCGGATCCAGAAGGCCGCGACCGGCAAGGTGACTCCGGAGGCCTGGACCCACGGTTCCAGTGCCCAGCGCCAGAGCTGGTTCTACCGGGGCTACACGTCCGGGGATATCAAGCAGTGCGACACCTTCACCGGCGCCACCCCGTAGCCGCAGACCCCGCAGGCCGCGAAACGCCGACGGCGGGCCCACCCCCAGGGGTGGGCCCGCCGTCGTCTGTACGTCCGGGACGCGGTGCAGACTTAGATGTTGAAGCCGAGGGCCCGCATCTGGTCGCGGCCGTCTTCGGTGATCCGTTCCGGACCCCACGGCGGCATCCACACCCAGTTCAGCCGCCATTCGTCGACGACCCCGTCAAGGGCCTTGCCGACCTGCTCCTCGATCACATCGGTGAGCGGGCAGGCGGCCGTCGTAAGCGTCATGTCAATCAGCAGGGCGCCATCGTCGTCCGAGTACTTCAGTCCGTACAGGAGGCCCAGATCAACGATGTTCACGCCCAGTTCAGGGTCGATCACATCCATAAGCGCCTCTTCGACATCCTCGAGGGCCGTGCGGGCCACATTGAGTTCGGTCATCGTATAGTCCTCACTAGGCCTGTGCTGCAGCGGAAGCGGCAGCGATGGTGGCCGCCCCTGCGCCGGTGGCGTAGCGGTCGTAGCCTTCATCTTCGAGGCGGTCGGCGAGCTCCGGGCCGCCCTCTTCGACAACCTGGCCGTCAACAAACACGTGCACGAAGTCCGGCTTGATGTAGCGCAGGATCCGGGTGTAGTGCGTGATCAGCAAGGTGCCCATTTTGCCTTCTGAGTGGGCGCGGTTGACGCCTTCGGAGACAACCTTCAGTGCGTCGACGTCGAGGCCGGAGTCGGTCTCGTCCAGGATGGCGAACTTCGGCTTGAACAGCTCCAGCTGAAGGATCTCGACGCGCTTCTTCTCGCCGCCGGAGAAACCCTCATTGACGTTGCGCTGGGTGAAGTCGGCGTCAATGCGCAGCTGCGCCATGGCAGCCTTGACGTCCTTGGTCCAGGTGCGCAGCTTGGGTGCTTCGCCGTCGATCGCGGTCTTGGCGGTGCGCAGGAAGTTCGTCATGCTGACGCCGGGAACCTCGACGGGGTACTGCATGGCCAGGAATACGCCGGCGCGGGCGCGCTCATCGACGCTCATGGTGAGGACATCCTCGCCGTCCAGCGTGATGGTGCCGGAAGTGACGTTGTAGCGCGGGTGACCGGCGATGGTGGACGCCAGGGTCGACTTGCCGGAACCGTTCGGGCCCATGATGGCGTGGGTCTCGCCCGTGCGGATTGTCAGGCTGACGCCCTTCAGGATTTCCTTTGTGCCCTGCTCGGTGTCAATGCTGACGTGCAGGTCCTTGATCTCAAGAGTAGACATGTGCCTTGTTCTCCTCTGCACGGTGCCCTGTGGCACTGTGCGGTTCTTTGTCGATAAGTTTCTTGTGCGGGGGCCGGCTGCAGGCAGCTAGCTGAAGTTCGGGGCCTCGGCACCGTTCAGGACGTTGGTGAAGTCCACATAGACCTCGTCGTCCAGGACGGTGACGGCAAAGACAGGAACAGGATCGTACGCCGGCAGCTGCAGCGGCTCGCCGCTGCGCAGGTCGAATTGTGAGCCGTGGCCCCAGCACTCGATCCTGCAGCCCTCCACCTCACCCTCGGAGAGTGAAATGTCCGCGTGCGAGCAGGTATCACCGATGGCGTGGATCTCCCCCATCGAGTCCTTGACGATCGCGACCGGGAAGTCGTCGACCAGGATCCGCAGCGCCTGCTTGAGTTGGATCTCACTGGCTTTGCAGACGAGCTCACCTTGTGGCTGTTCAGTCATTGCTGGTTTCCGTGTTCTCTCGTGCTGCGCTTTAGTTGTCCGTCGCCGCGAGTTCGCGCTCGACGGCTTCCGTGAGGCGCTCCTCGATGGCCGGGACCTGGATCTGCTGGATGATCTCGTTCAGGAAGCCTCGGACCACCAGACGGCGGGCCACCTCTTCCGGAATGCCGCGTGCCATCAGGTAGAACAGGTGCTGGTCATCGAACCGTCCGGTCGCGCTGGCGTGTCCGGCCCCGGCAATCAGGCCGGTCTCGATTTCCAGGTTCGGCACGGAATCGGCGCGGGCACCGTCGGTGAGGACCAGGTTGCGGTTGGCTTCGTACGTGTCGGTGCCCTCTGCTTCCTTGCGGATCAGGACGTCACCCACCCAGACAGCGTGCGCATTGCGGCCCTGAAGGGCGCCCTTGTAAAGCACGTTGGACTTGCAGTTGGCGACTGCATGGTCCACAAAGAGGCGCTGCTCCAGGTGCTGGCCGGCATCGGCGAAGTACAGGCCGAACAATTCCACTTCAGCGCCGGGAGCCGTGAAGCGGGCCGACGGCGTCACCCGCACCAGATCCCCGCCCAGGCTGACGACGATGTGCTTGAACTTGGCGTCACGGCCAAGCTTCACCTGCTGGGAGGAAGCGTGTACGGCGTCGTCGTTCCATTCCTGGAGCGAGATGACCGTCAGCTGCGCGCCGTCCCCGACGAGGATCTCGATGTTTTCCGAGACGACAGCTGTGCCCTGGTGGTCAAGGACAATCACGGACTTGGAGAACTGTTCCGCAACAATCACCAGGTGCTGCGCGGAAGCCTCGGTACCTTGGCCGGTCAGCAGGACGCTGACTTCGCCCTCCACCTGGACCTCGGCCGGAACCGTAATGACGGTGGCTTCGGTGAAATTCTCCCAGGCGTTCGCGGAGACACGGTCCTCGGGGATCGCGGCAGAGCCGATCCGGCGGTCCTCACGGCCGACGGTCTCGACCACAACGCTTTCGGGGGCGGTGACGCTCACGGTCGGCGCAGCGCCGTCGAGGACGTCGGTGTGCAGACCGCGGAGCCGCTTGAGCGGGGTGAACCGCCAGTCTTCTTCCATCCCGGTCAGCGGCTTAAAGTCCGCCAGTTTGTAGGAGGTCAGGCGCCCGGCGCGCGAGCTGTCCGGAATACCAACGCCGCCGCCGTGCGAGTGGGCCTTGACGGCTTCGCCGGCCAGGGGCGACTTGGACTCCGCAGAGTTCAGCGGGGAGAGGCTTTCGCCTTCCTCGGTGAAACCGTTGATGAACGGCTGGGCGGAGGGCGCGCCGATGCGGGCCTTTTCAGTAGTGATGTCAGTCATTAACCGACCGATCCTTCCATCTGCAGTTCAATCAGGCGGTTCAGCTCGAGGGCGTATTCCATCGGCAGCTCACGGGCAATCGGCTCGATGAAGCCGCGGACGATCATCGCCATGGCCTCGTCTTCGCGCATACCGCGTGACATCAGGTAGAACAGCTGCTCCTCGCTGACCCGCGAGACGGTGGCCTCGTGCCCCATCGTCACATCATCCTCACGGATGTCGATGTAGGGGTACGTGTCCGAACGGCTGATGGTGTCCACCAGGAGAGCGTCGCAGCGGACCGTGTTGGCCGAGTGCTTCGCGCCCTCGCGGACCTGGACCAGTCCGCGGTAGGCGGCACGTCCGCCGCCGCGGGCCACGGACTTGGACACGATCGAGCTTTTTGTGTTCGGAGCGATGTGGACCATCTTGGAGCCGGTGTCCTGGTGCTGGCCTTCGCCGGCAAACGCGATCGAGAGGGTCTCGCCCTTGGCGCCTTCCCCTACAAGGTAAACCGCCGGGTACTTCATGGTGACCTTGGAGCCGATGTTGCCGTCAATCCACTCCATCGTGGCGCCCTCTTCGCAGATGGCGCGCTTGGTGACCAGGTTGTACACGTTGGTGGACCAGTTTTGGATGGTCGTGTAGCGGACGCGGGCGCCCTTCTTGACGATGATTTCCACTACGGCGGAGTGCAGCGAGTCCGAGGTGTAGATCGGCGCCGTGCAGCCTTCGATGTAGTGGACGTAGGAGTCCTCATCCGCGATGATCAGCGTGCGCTCAAACTGGCCCATGTTTTCCGTGTTGATGCGGAAGTAGGCCTGCAGGGGGATGTCCACGTGGACGCCCTTGGGTACGTACACAAACGAGCCGCCGGACCACACCGAGGTGTTCAGCGACGCGAACTTGTTGTCGCCCACCGGGATGATGGTGCCGAAGTATTCCTGGAAGATCTCCGGGTGCTCGCGCAGCGCGGTGTCAGTGTCCAGGAAGATCACGCCCTGGGCTTCGAGGTCCTCGCGGATCTGGTGGTAGACAACCTCGGACTCGTACTGTGCAGCCACGCCGGAGACCAGGCGGCTGCGCTCGGCTTCCGGAATACCCAGCTTCTCGTAGGTGTTCCGGATGTCCTCAGGCAGGTCTTCCCAAGTGTTGGCCTGCTTTTCCGTGGACCGCACGAAGTATTTGATGTTGTCGAAGTCAATGCCGGAGAGGTCCGCGCCCCAGGTCGGCATGGGCTTGCGGTCGAAGTACTTCAGACCCTTGAGGCGCAGGTCCAGCATCCATTCCGGCTCGTTCTTCTTGGCTGAAATGTCGCGGACGACGTCCTCGTTGATGCCCCGGCGGGCGTTGGCGCCGACGTCGTTCTTGTCGGACCAGCCGTACTCATAGGTTCCGATTCCGTGGAGCTCGGGATTCTTTTCCAGAATCTCCGAAATCACAGTGGATTCAGCAACCTTCTTCTCTGATAGTTGGTCCGTCATCACGGCCTTTCTTGCAGATGGTTGGATACTTCGTCCAGGCTGCCCGGGTTGGTTGCGGTGCTGTGAGGCACCGTGGCCGCCGGACGGCCTGTAGGTATGTGGGTGGTGCAGACGTGGCCGCCGCGGGCCAGTGTGGACAAGCGGCGGACATCAACGCCCACCAGCCGGGAAAACACGTCGGTCTCGACGTCGCAGAACACCGGGAACTGCGCGGCGAGCTGTTGGATGGGGCAATGTCCCTGGCACAGCTGCACGCTGGAGAGCGCCGCCGGCAGGGGCGCCCGCGCCTCGATCGACGCAGTGGAGGCCACGAACCCGTCGCGGCTCAGCGCCTCCGAAAGCGCCTGGGCCCGGGCAGTGATGTCCTGCCCGGCCGCCTCAATCTCGGGCGCGTAGCGGCGTTCCATTTCGCCGAAACGCTCGACGGCGAACTGCCGCACGGCCTCCGGGCCCGCCATTTCGCCCAGGCGCTGCAGCGCCAGGGAAGCGATGTCGAGGTAGTCGTTTCCGAGTCTTTGCTGGCCCTGTGAACTGAGGACGTAACGGCGCGCCGGACGCCCTGCCCCCGTTCCGGAGCGGGCCGCCCGCTTAACTTCGATCACGCCACCGCTGGAGAGGTGGTCCAGGTGCCGTCGCACCGCCGCGGACGTGAACCCCAGCAGATCCCCGAGTTCAGTGGCGCTGATGGGGCCGTGTTCGAGCACGGCATTCAGCACCCGGTCCCGGGTGCGCTCTTCGGCATCGGCCGCCGGAAAAGCAACTGACGCATCGGCCGCCACGGACCCGGACGATGCAACTGGCACCGTGCGCGGGAGGCTTGTTCGCCCGGCAGGGCTAACAGACTGGGGTGGGCTCATGGAATACACAACACAATAATGTCGTAATTTAGTCCCCCGATCCAGTAAGGCAGGACTATCCCCGCTGATGCTGGGCGCCGGCCGGCTCCAGCGGCCCGCCTCCGCACCACGGCTGACGGCCGGAATGCGGGCTACTACATCCCGTAGAATGTTCTGGTGCGATCCCCCCAATCCCCCGTACTGACCATCAGCGGCCTCGTCAAGGATGTTGGCCCACTCCCCACCCTCGACGGCAAAATGCTGCGGGTGGTCAGCGGGATCTCCCTTGTCGCCGAACGCGGACAGGTCACGGCACTGCTGGGGGCCAACGGGGCCGGTAAAACCACTACGATCGAATGCGCCCAGGGGCTGCAGAAGCGTACCCAGGGAAACATCAGCCTGCTGGGCGAGGACCCGGACACGGCGGGGGCCCGCCTGCGCGCCCGCGTCGGAGTGATGCTGCAGGACGGCGGCCTGCCGCCCTCGGCCCGGCCCATCCCGCTGCTCAGGCATATCGCCGGTATGTACCAGAACCCGCGCCCGGTCGGGGAACTTATTGAACGCCTCGGCATTGACGCTTTCAGCCGGACGTCGGTGCGGCGGCTCTCGGGCGGGCAGAAGCAGCGGCTTGCTCTTGCCGCCGCCCTTGTGGGCAATCCCGAAGTCCTGTTCCTGGACGAGCCAAGTGCCGGCCTGGACCCGCAATCGCGCCAGCTGGTGTTCGAGCTCATCTCCGAACTCCGGAACCTCGGGATGGGGATCGTCCTGACCACCCACCTCATGGACGACGCCCAGCGGCTCGCCGACTACGTCTACATCATCGACGCCGGCCGCAACGTGGCCGAGGGCACGGTTGCAGAACTCCTGCAGCATCCCCTCCCGGCAGGCGCCGGCGAGCAGCACATCCGCACGCTGCTGTTCGAGACCGAGCCCGGACTGGATTTCACCGGTGTGCTGCGGGGTGGCGTCAGCGTCACCGAAACGCGGGCCGGCAGCTATGCCGCGACGGGTGCGCTGACCGCCGAGGACCTCGCGGCGATCACAGCATGGTGGGCCGGCCGGGGACTCATGCCGCGCTCGCTGAGCCTCGAAGCGCGCAGCCTCGAAGACGTTTTCCTCGACATTTCCGGAAGGGAAATCCGATGACCCGCGACAGTTCCGCCGCCGGCAGCACGTCACTGGGGAGCGTTCCGCCGGGTACCGTCCCGCCGGCCGGTCAGCTGGGGAGCGCCCCCGCACCGCTGCTTCGCCGCATCCTCCTGCAGGGACAGTACGAGACCGTCACCATGCTCCGGAACGGCGAACAGCTGATCCTGGCGATAGTGCTGCCGTTGCTGGCCATGGTGGGCCTGACCGTAACACCGCTGCTGGACGGATTCGGCGCGAGCCGGATCAATGTCGCAGTGCCGGGCATCCTAGCGCTGTGCGCCATGTCCACAGCCTTCACCGGCCAGGGCATCTCGACCGGGTTTGACCGCCGCTACGGTGTACTCCGATTCCTCTCCACCACTCCGCTGGGCCGAACCGGTTTGATAGCCGGCAAGGTCCTCGCGGTCCTTGTGGTCCTGACCCTGCAGGTCCTGGTCGTCACCGCAGTCGCCTTGATGCTGGGCTGGCAACCGAATCTGCTGGGCTGGGCCCCGGGTCTGGCTGTGCTGGTGCTCGGGGCCGCGTCCTTTAGCGCCCTGGGCCTGCTGGTCGCCGGGACGGTCCGGCCGGAGGCGACCCTCGCAATCACCAATCTGCTCTGGATCCTGCTCGGTGCCCTCGGGGGATTGTGATCCCGGCCGAACGGCTGCCCGTCCTGGCGCAGGCGATCGTGCACTACCTGCCCTCCGGCGCCCTCGGACAGGCCCTAAGGGATGCGTTTCTTTCCGGCAGTGTCAGCCCCGCGCCCGTAATTGTCCTGCTGCTCTGGACGGCGATCGCCGGCGGCGCAGCAACCCGTTGGTTCAAATGGAATTGAGAAAACTGTGAGCACGGACTCCCGCCCGCCCCGAACCGCCGCCCGGGTTATCGCCTGGCTGCCCGACACCGTTAACGCGACGGTAAAGCGGCTGGCGGTGCTGTCCCTGATCGGCCAGACCCTCCTGATCGTGACCGGCGGCGCGGTCCGCCTCACGGCTTCGGGACTGGGTTGCCCCACGTGGCCGCGCTGCACGGATTCTTCGCTTGTGAACACCCCGGAAATGGGCATCCACGGCATCATTGAATTCGGTAACCGGCTCCTGACCTTCGCCCTGGCTGCGGTCGCGGTCGCCATGCTGGTGTACTTGTGGAAGCTCCGCAAGGAACGCCGCGACCTCTTCCTGCTGGCCCTCGGGCTGCTCGCCAGCATCCCGGCACAGGCCATCATCGGCGGCATCACAGTCCTGACCCAGCTGAACCCCTGGGTGGTTGGCCTGCACTTCCTGGTCTCCATGGCACTCGTGGTCCTCGCAACCCTATTGGTTAACCGCGCCTACGGCCGGACGGGAAAATTCCGGGTGGCAGTGCGGGTGGCGCTTCCCGGGGCCACCCGCCCGCTGATGACTGCCGTCGCACTGCTATCCGCCGTTGCAGTCTGCCTGGGCGTGGTGGTTACCGGCGCGGGCCCGCACGCGGGCGACGCGGACGCCCCGCGCAACGACCTGGACTGGGACCTGTTCTCACACATTCATGCTGTCCCGGCCTACCTGGTGACCGCCGGTGCCCTGGTCGCGCTGTACCTCATCGTTCGTGACCGGATCACCGGACCCTTCCGCACCGCCGTCGTGATGCTCCTCGGCGTCACCGTGCTGCAGGCCGCCATCGGCTTCACCCAGTACTACAACGGCATCCCGGCGCTGCTGGTCGCCGCACACATGCTCGGGTCTGCCCTGCTGATGAGCGCGGCAACCAACGCCGCCGACCTCGCCCGCAGCAGCCCGCTGAAGTAACAATTCACCACACAAACAACGCGGGGTCACCTGCCGCCCGGGATGGGCGGCAGGTGACCCCGCGTTGTTGTTACGGAGGTCAAGCGGAGGCCAGGATGTGTGGCGGCTAGCGGCCCATGATCGCCGGGCCGATGAACGGATCCACCGCGACGGCGATAAAAAGCAGGGTCAGGTAGCTGATTGAACCGTGGAAGACCTTCATGGCGCTCTTGTTGGACACGTCCCCGGCCTGCGCCCGGTTGTACAGTGAGTGCGATTCGTAGAGGAACCACGCCCCCGCGAGAACCGCGGTCACCGTGTAGACCCAGCCGGCGCCGCCTGCCGGCACCAGCAGCAGCGAGCATGCCACCATGGCCCAGGCGTACAGGACCACCTGCACCGAGACCACCTTGGCGCCGGCGATCGCGCCGAGCATCGGAACGTTGGCGTTCCGGTAGTCCTCGCCGTAGCGCATGGACAGCGGCCAATAATGCGGCGGCGTCCACAGGAAGATGACCATAAAGAGCACAACGGCGGGCCACTGCACAGTGTTCGTCACCGCAGCCCAGGCAATCAGAACGGGGAAGCAGCCGGCAGCGCCGCCCCAGACGATGTTCTGGGCCGTGCGGCGTTTGAGGATCATGGTGTAGATAACGACATAAAAGACAATTGCACCAAGCCCAAGCCAGGCCGCGAGCGGATTGGCGCCAAACCAGAGGATGATGATCGCTGCGGCACCCAACAGCCAGGAGAAGACCAAGGCCTCCCGGGGGGTGACCTCCCCCGTGACGAGAGGCCGGTTCTCGGTGCGGTGCATGAGCTTATCGATGTCGCGGTCGATGTAGCAGTTGAAGGAACCTGCGCTGCCCGCGGCGAATGCGCCGCCCACGAGGGTTGCCAGGATCAGGCCGATCGACGGGAAGCCGCGTTCGGCGTAGATCATGGTCGGCAGGGTGCTGACCAGCAGCAACTCGACGACGCGTGGTTTTGTGAGCGACAAATAGGCCTTGGCTTTGCGGGCAAAGCCGATCCTCCCACGGACGGGAGAAGCGTTCAGCGGCGTATCTGTTGTGCTCACGGTGGCAGTCACTCTGTTCTGTCTGGCTGATCAATCCGGCTTTTCCGCAACACGGGTTGCATATCGGCGGGGGCCCACGCGCAACGTACAGGCGCGTCCGCACCCCCACGGGTAGCCACGATCCATCATACCGTGACGGCACGGCGCGCGGGTCCCGACGGTGCCCCCGGCAGCCCCGTGTGCTTCGAACAGGTTAACGCGGGCTCACGGGCGGCCGCGGCAGCCCGTGATTCATATAACCGGAAATCCCGTCCATTTAGTGAGATTCGCGGCCGTCCGAGGGTGGAATGGGGCTAAGCTGTCTGCAGATCAGCGCGCACGGAACGCCCTGCAAGGTCCGTTCCAGTGACTGAAGTGCCTGTCCGGAGTTTCCGCGGATGTCCGATCGCACGCGCGACTGAATGATAGATCAACGTTTCGATGGTGAACGGCTGGTACGTACCGCAGCGGGCACCGAACTGTGCCCGGACGGGACTGACCAAACCACCCGCCGTCAGCACAGAGAGGGGCCCGGTTTTCGTGCCACATTTGGAAGAGCAAGAACTGTCTTGGACCAGCTTGGACCAGCGCGCCGTGGACACTGTCCGCGTTCTCGCTGCCGACGCCGTGGAGAAGGTCGGTAACGGCCACCCGGGGACGGCGATGAGTTTGGCGCCCGCCGCCTACCTTCTCTTCCAGAAGTTGATGCGGCACGATCCGAAGAGACCTGACTGGTTGGGGCGGGACCGTTTTGTGCTTTCCCCCGGGCATACCTCACTGACCTTGTATATCCAGTTGTTCCTTTCCGGGTATGGCCTTGAGCTGGAGGATCTGCAGGCGCTGCGCACCTGGGGTTCGTTGACGCCGGGCCACCCGGAATATCAGCACACGGCCGGGGTGGAGATCACCACTGGGCCGTTGGGTCAGGGTCTGGCGTCCGCGGTGGGTTTTGCGTATTCCCAGCGGCGGATGCGCGGGTTGTTCGATGCTGACGCTCCCGCTGGTGCCAGCCCGTTTGATCACACCATCTGGGTTATTGCCTCCGACGGCGACCTGCAGGAGGGTGTGACCAGTGAGGCGTCCTCCCTCGCCGGCCACCAGGAGCTCGGCAACCTCGTTGTCATTTATGACGAGAACCACATCTCCATCGAGGACGACACCGACGTCGCCTTCACCGAAGATGTCCTGGCCCGCTACGAGGCCTACGGCTGGCACACCCAGCGTGTGGACTGGACCCGGACCGGCGAATACAAGGAGGACGTGCAGGAACTCCACGCCGCACTCCTCGCCGCGAAGGCCCAGACGGACAAGCCCTCGATCATTTCGCTGCGCACCATCATCGGGTACCCGGCACCGAAAAAGCAGAACACCGGTAAAATCCACGGTTCCGCGCTGGGCGCGGAGGAAGTCGCGGGCCTGAAGAAAGTCCTGGGATTCGACCCGGAGCGCTCGTTCCAGGTCGACGACGAGGTCCTGGCGCACACCCGGGAAGCGCAAGACCGCGGCGCCGCGGCCCGTTCCGAGTGGCAGGCGTCCTTCGAGGCGTGGCAGGCCGGGAACCCCGAGGGCGCGGCACTGCTCGAACGCGTCGAGGCACGTAAACTCCCGGCCGGTTTCGACGCCGCCCTGCCGGTCTTTGAAGCCGGCAAGGACGTTTCGACCCGGGCCGCATCCGGGAAGGTCCTGAACGCGATCGGCCCGGTTATGCCCGAGCTGTGGGGCGGTTCGGCGGACCTGGCGGAGTCGAACAACACCACCATTGAAGGCTCCGCGTCGTTCATCCCGGTGTCCCGGTCCACAAACGCGTGGAAGGGCAACCCGTACGGGCGCGTCCTGCACTTCGGGATCCGTGAGCACGCCGCCGCGTCGATCGTGAACGGCATTACCCTGCACGGGGCGACCCGGGCGTTCTCCGGGACGTTCCTGATCTTCTCCGACTACCAGCGTCCGGCCATCCGGCTCGGTGCGCTGATGGGAGTCCCGTCCTTGTATGTCTGGACGCACGACTCAATCGGTCTCGGCGAAGACGGACCGACCCACCAGCCGGTCGAGCAGCTTGCGTCACTGCGTGCCGTTCCGGGCCTGGACGTCGTCCGCCCGGGCGACGCGAACGAGGTCGCCGCTGCCTGGAAAGTTATGCTCGAAAACCACCAGAACCCGGCCGGGATTGTGCTGACCCGTCAGAACATCCCCACCTGGGCCCGCGGTGAAGGGGACGCCGACGCGGACACGTTCGCGTCAACGGCCGGTGTCGCAAAGGGCGGATACGTTCTGGCCGAAGCCTCCGCCAACGGCCAAACCGCCCAGGCCCGGGTCATCCTGATCGGCACCGGTTCCGAGGTCCAACTCGCCGTCCAGGCCCGCGAAGCACTGCAGGCCGAAGGCATCCCGACCCGGGTCGTGTCCATGCCGTGCGTGGAATGGTTCAACCAGCAGGACCCCGCGTACCGTGAAGCCGTGCTGCCAAGTGCGGTGAAAGCACGTGTCTCGGTCGAGGCCGGGCTTGCCCTGGGCTGGCGGGAATTCGTCGGCGACGCCGGCCGTTCCATCAGCCTTGAACACTTCGGCGCTTCCGCGGACTACAAGCGCCTGTTCCAGGAATTCGGCATCACCGCCGAAGCCGTCACCGCCGCAGCCAAGGAATCCCTCGCCGGCCTCACGGCCTGACCCGAACTTCATACCTTCCGGGCCGCCGCCCCAACAGGCGGCGGCCCCAGACTCCAGGAGTGAAACATGACCACCACCCCCGCTTCTTCCCCCACGCAGCAGCTTTCCGACGCCGGCGTCTCCATCTGGCTCGATGACCTCTCCCGCGGGCGCCTCGACACCGGTACCCTGCGCAAACTAATCGAAGAGAAAAACGTCGTGGGGGTCACGACCAACCCGTCGATCTTCCACGCGGCGATCACCACCGGCCACGACTACGACGCCGTCATCGCCGCCCAGGCCGCAGCCGGGGCCAGCGTCGAGGACACCGTCTTCGCCATCACCACAACCGACGTCGCCGACGCGTGCGAGCTCTTCGCCCCCGTGGCGGCTGCCAGCAACGGCATCGACGGGCGTGTGTCCATCGAGGTGGACCCGCGTCTGGCCTGGGACACCGCCGGTACGATCACCGAAGCCAAGGAACTCTACGCCCGGGTCAACAAGGACAACGTCCTGATCAAGATCCCCGCGACCCTCGAAGGCCTCGAAGCAATCACGGCCACCCTGGCGGCCGGCATCAGCGTCAACGTCACACTGATCTTCTCGCTGGAGCGCTACCGTGCCGTCATCAACGCCTTCCAGACCGGCCTTGAACAAGCCAAAGGCAACGGCCACGACCTCGCCACGATCCACTCCGTCGCGTCGTTCTTCGTTTCCCGCGTCGACTCCGAGATTGACAAGCGCCTCGACGCAATCGGCACCGACGAGGCCCGGGCCCTAAAGGGCAAAGCCGGGCTGGCCAACGCCCGCCTCGCCTACCAGGTTTACGAAGAGCTCTTTTCCACCGAACGCTGGGGCCTCCTGGCCGACGCCGGAGCCCGCCCGCAGCGCCCGCTGTGGGCCTCCACCGGAGTCAAGGATCCTGCCTACCCCGACACCCTTTATGTCACCGAGCTTGTGGCCCCCGGCGTTGTGAACACCATGCCGGAGAAGACCCTCGACGCGACCTTCGACCACGGCGCCGTCACGGGGGACACGATCAGCCGCGGCTACGACGACGCCAACGCCACGCTGAATGCACTCGATGCCCTCGGCATTTCCTATAACGAAGTCGTCGCGACCCTCGAAACCGAAGGCCTCGACAAGTTCGTGGCAAGCTGGAAGGAACTGCTGGCCGACGTCGGGGTCGCCCTCGCCGCTGCACGGAAGGACGCTTAGTCCCATGACCACACTCAGCTACGACGCCACGGGCGCCGCCCGCCTCGCCCACGAACAGCACCTGCCTGCCCTGTTGGCGGACAAGGTAGCCACCCGGATCTTCGCCAAGGACCCCACGCTGTGGGGTTCCGAGGCCGAGGCCGAGGCTTCCGTCCGGCTCGGCTGGGTCGAGGCGGCCACGGTCTCCCAGTCCCTGGTGGCGGAAATCCTGGCCCTGCGTGACGCACTGCGCGCCGAAGGTGTCCGCCGGATCGTGCTCTGCGGCATGGGCGGTTCCTCGCTGGCCCCGGAGGTCATCGCCGGAACCGCCGGCGTCGAGCTGACCGTGCTGGACAGCACCGATCCGGAACAGGTCTCCGCCGCGCTGGCGGACCGGCTGGCCGAAACCGCTGTTGTGGTGTCCTCGAAGTCCGGTTCCACCCTGGAGACGGATTCCCAGCGCCGGATTTTCGAGCATGCCTTCACCGCGGCCGGACTCGACGCGAAGAGCCGGATCATCATCGTCACCGATCCGGGATCCCCGCTGGACAAGGCCTCCCGCGAGGCCGGGTACCGCGCGGTATTCAACGCCGACCCAAACGTCGGCGGCCGCTACTCGGCGCTTACTGCGTTCGGGATGGTTCCGTCCGGCCTCGCCGGAGTGGACATCCAGGCTTTCCTGGACGAAGCGGAGGAAGCCGCCGAGGTCCTCAACGAGGACGGCGGGGAAAACATCGGGCTTGCCCTCGGCGCCGCGCTGGGCGGCACCAACCCGCTGCGCAACAAGATCGTTATTGCCGAGGACGGCTCGGGGATCAAGGGCTTCGCGGACTGGGCCGAACAGCTCATCGCCGAGTCCACCGGCAAGCTCGGCACCGGCGTGTTGCCCGTTGTCGCCGGGCCGTCTTCCCCGGAAGCGACCCTCGGCGCCGCGGACGTCCTCGTCATCCGCCTTGTGGCGGCCGATGCCGACGTCGACCTCGGCGAGAACGAGGTTGCGATTGCCGGCGGCCTGCCCACCCAGATGATGACGTGGGAGTTCGCCACGGCTGTCGCCGGACGCCTCCTCGGGATCAACCCTTTTGACCAGCCTGACGTCGAAGCTGCCAAGGTGGCCGCCCGCGGCCTCCTTGACGCGCAGCCGGAGCCGACGCCGGCGGCCTTTACCGACGGTGCTATCGAGGTCCGCGGCGGTTCCTGGCTTGGCGGCGCCCGAACCGCTGCCGGCGCTCTCAGCGCGCTGCTCGGCGAACTGGAGCCGGACAGCTACCTCAGTGTCCAGGCCTACTTCGACCGACTCGCCTACGCACCCCTTGAGGACGTCCGGGACCAACTGGCAGCCGTCAGCGGCCGCCCCGTGACGTTCGGCTGGGGCCCGCGGTTCCTGCACTCGACCGGGCAGTTCCATAAGGGCGGACCCGCGATCGGTGTCTTCCTGCAGGTGAGCGCCGCGGCAGCCACCGACCTGGCCATCCCGGATCGGCCATTCAGCTTCGGGGAGTTGATCTCGGCCCAAGCCGCCGGCGATGCGCAAGTACTCTCGGAACACGGCCGCCCGGTCCTGCGCCTGCACCTCACGGACCGCGCCGCAGGCGTCCGCCAGTTGCGGGACATCGTTGCGACGCTGGCCGGCCAGGCAGTCCCCTCCACCGAAAGCTAAGGCACCCACCCAACCATGCCAGAAAACCACAACGGCAACCGCAATTCCACGGGCCGGGGGCGGAACCCGCTCCGGGACCCGAGGGACCGGCGCCTGAACCGTATTGCCGGACCGGCGTCGCTGGTCCTGTTTGGGGTCACGGGGACCTCGCCCGTAAAAAGCTCATGCCGGCCGTCTACGACCTGGCCAACCGCGGGCTGCTCCCGCCCAGTTTCGCGCTCGTCGGTTTTGCGCGGCGTAACTGGGAGAATGAGGACTTCGCCGCCGAGGTGAAGACGGCGGTGAAGGCTTACGCCCGCACCCCGTTTGATGAAACCGTGTGGGCCCAACTGTCCGAGGGCATCCGTTTTGTGCAGGGCGAGTTCGACGACGACGACGCGTTTAAGCGCCTCAGTGAAACCATCGACGAACTCGACGAACAGCGCGGAACCCGCGGCAACCACGCGTTCTACCTCTCCATCCCCCCGAACGCCTTCGAACTGGTGTGCCGGCAGCTGTCCAAACATGGCCTGGCGCAGGCCGCCGGAGACAAGTGGCGGCGCGTTGTGATCGAAAAGCCCTTCGGCCACAACCTGGAATCGGCACGCCAGCTCAACAACATCGTGGAATCCGTCTTCCCTCCCGATTCCGTTTTCCGCATCGACCACTATCTGGGCAAGGAGACGGTGCAGAACATTCTGGCACTGCGCTTCGCCAACCAGCTCTTCGAACCGCTCTGGAACGCAAACTACGTCGACCACGTCCAGATCACCATGGCCGAGGACATCGGCACCGGTGGCCGGGCGGGCTACTACGACGGTGTCGGCGCAGCCCGCGACGTCCTCCAGAACCACCTGCTGCAGCTCCTGGCACTCACCGCAATGGAAGAGCCGATTTCATTCAACGCCGATGACCTGCGCGCGGAAAAAGAGAAGGTCCTTGCAGCGGTCCGGCTCCCCGCAGACCTGTCCACCCACTCGGCCCGCGGGCAATTCACCGGCGGCTGGCAGGGCGGCGAGCAAGTTGTTGGCTATCTGGAGGAAGAAGGCATCCCGGCGGACTCCAAAACGGAGACCTTCGCCGCGATCCGGGTCGACATCAACACCCGGCGCTGGGCCGGAGTGCCGTTCTACCTTCGCGCCGGCAAACGGCTGGGCCGCCGGGTGACCGAGATCGCTGTGGTGCTCAAGCGCGCACCGAACCTGCTCTTCACCGACCACGGTGAGGACGACTTCGGCCAGAACGCCGTGGTGATTCGGGTCCAGCCCGACGAGGGCGCCACCATCCGGTTCGGCTCCAAGGTGCCGGGCACGCAGATGGAGGTCCGGGACGTCACGATGGACTTCGGCTACGGCCACTCCTTCACCGAGTCCAGCCCCGAGGCCTACGAACGGCTCATCCTTGACGTGCTGCTTGGTGAACCGCCGCTCTTTCCCCGCCACGCGGAAGTCGAGCTGTCCTGGAAGATCCTGGACCCGTTCGAGGAATACTGGGCGTCCCTGCCTGAACAACCCGAACCGTACGCCCCCGGAAGCTGGGGGCCGGCTTCCGCCGACCAGCTGCTTGCCCGCGACGGACGAACCTGGAGAAGGCCATGATCGTAGATCTTCCCGACACCACCACCTCGAAGATCTCCAAGAAGATCACGGCACTGCGTGAGCAGGGCGGCGTGATCGCCCTGGGACGGGTACTGACCCTGGTGGTCGTCACCAAGTCCGGGCTCGAGGAGGAGGCTATCGAGGCCGCCAACGAGGCCAGCCGCGAGCACCCCTGCCGGATCATCGTCCTTGCCGACGCGGGCGCCAAGGCTCCAACCCGGCTCGACGCGCAGATCCGGGTGGGCGGTGACGCCGGCGCATCCGAGGTTATTTTGCTCCGCGGGTACGGCGAACTCGCGGAGGAAAGCGAATCGCTCGTTGCGGCGCTGCTGCTGCCGGATGCGCCGATCGTAGCCTGGTGGCCGCACGGTGCCCCGAAGAATGCGTGCGAGACGTCCATCGGCCGGATCGCGCACCGGCGCATCACGGACTCGGGCAACGAGGCGGACCCGCAGCGGGCCCTCGAGAACGTCCGCCGCACCTATAAAGCCGGCGATACGGACCTCGCCTGGACGCGCCTCACCAACTGGCGAATCCAGTTGGCGGCGGTCCTGGACCAGGTGGACAGCTCACCGGTCACGGCCGTCGCCGTCGAAGGCGCCTCGGACTCCCCCAGTACTATCCTGCTCGCCGCATGGCTCACGCTGGCACTGGATGCCCCGGTGACGATCGTCGCTGACCCGGCCGGCACCGGAATCCGGCGTGTCCGGCTGACCCGGTCCAGCGGGGACGTGCAGCTGTTCCGGCCCGGGCAGACAGTGGCGGAACTGAGCCAGCCGGGCCAGCCGGTGCAGCGCATCTCCCTTCCGCGCCGCAGCCTGAAGGACTGCCTGGCCGAGGAGCTGCGTCGGCTCGATCCGGACGAAGTGTTTGGTGAAGTGATTACTATTGGACTGCCACGTACCAACTTAAGGAGTGTCCGTCCCAGTGAGCGCTGAGCCCAGAGTAAGCATCCATCCCGACTCGACCGTTCTGATGGCCGCCATCGCGGCCCGCCTGATCACCAAGCTCGTGGACATTCAGGACAAACACGGCGAAGCGACGGTGGTGCTGACCGGTGGCTCGATGGGCATCGGGTCGCTCAAGGCAGTCGCCGAGTCGCCCGCTGCGCCCGCCGTGGACTGGTCGAAGGTCAATTTCTGGTGGGGTGATGAGCGGTTCCTCGCAGCCGAGGACCCTGAACGCAACGCCCGTCAGGCCCGCGATGCGTTGCTCTCCCATATCAACGCCGATCCGGAGCGAATCCACACCCCCGGTTCCACCGCGGACTTTGACACTCCGGAAGAGGCTGCCGCGGACTATTCCCGCCGCCTGGCCGCGGCCGCGGCCGCGGAACACGCCGCGGATATGTCCGACGACCGGCCGGAGCGGCCCGGGGTCCTCCCCCGCTTCGACATCGTGCTCCTCGGCGTGGGTCCGGACGCGCACGTCGCCTCGCTGTTCCCCGAACAGGCCGGCATCAGGGAGAAGCAACTGACGGTGGTGGGGGTCCGCAACTCCCCCAAGCCGCCGCCGGTGCGGGTGTCGCTGACGCTGCCGGCGATTAACACCGCGCTGGAAATTTGGATGGTCGTTGCCGGCGAGGACAAAGCCGGTGCGGTCGGACTGGCCCTTGCCGGAGCCAACCCGGTACAGGTGCCGGCGGCAGGTCCAAGGGGCCGGAACGAGACGCTGTGGCTGATCGACGAAAATGCGGCCTCGCACGTTCCGGAACAGTTGGTGCGCAAGGCCTAGGCAGCTCTATTCCACCGCACTAGCCTGCCAATCTATCCTGGCGGGAAGGATCGGCGGGCGCGCAGCCGCTCCAGCGCTCCGGCCAGGACGTCCTCGGCGTCTTGGCTGGAGCGCCGTTCTTTTAACGTATTCGAGGTGGCTCTTGTAGCCTTCCGCCGGGACGTCATCGAGTGAGAATTGCGTTTCGTCCCGGGTTGCGGTTCCGCCGCAGTGCCGGCAGTCCCAGACACCGGGGATCTGCTCGTCGGGCAGCTGCGCGAAAACCAGTGCAGTCTCGTGGCCCTTGGCGCAACGGTAGGAGACCCGGGTGCGGGGAATCCGGGCGGCCGCGCCGGCAGGCGGCTCGTGGCGTGCTGGAGCCCCTTCTGTGGCACCTACCCGGGTTCCCCGGAACCCGGAGGCAGAATGAAGCATCGGGAGCTCCTGGCTACTCGAGGGACGGAATGCGCATGCAATCAGCCACAGTGTAGTTGGTGAGCTCCCGATGCCGGGAGGGCCAGAGGACCCGTTATTGAGTTTTCGACCGTTGGGTTAGGAGTCGCCGGCACCGCTGAAACGCATCAGCAGACCCAGCCCGATGATCACAACGCCCCAGGTGATGCCAAGGATGATCGTAAAGCGGTTCAGGTTCCGTTCGGCGACGCCGGAGGAGCTGAGGCCGGAGGTCATGCCGCCGCCGAACATGTCGGACAGGCCGCCACCGCGACCCTTATGCAGCAGGATGAGCAAGGTCAGCAGGAGGCTGGTGATGCCCAGGAGGACCTGCAGAATGACATGAAGAACGTCCACGACGGCCTTTCAGAAGATTTGGATTGCGGGGGCCACGATGGTGTCCGGACTAATCCGTCAGCAGGTGACTCTCGAACCTGACAATATTAGCAAACTCGGCGGCATCCAGGCTGGCGCCGCCAACAAGCAAGCCGTCCACGTCGTGTTCTTTCATGATGGCGGCAGCGTTGTTGGCCTTGACCGAACCGCCGTAAAGCAGCCGGGTCTTGGCGGCGACGTCGGCACCAAAAAGGGTGGACAGTTCGCTGCGGATCGCGGCACACATTTCCTGCGCGTCGTCCGGACCGGCAACTTCGCCCGTTCCGATGGCCCAAACGGGCTCGTAGGCGACGACGAGTTCCGCGGCCTGCTCGGGGGTGAGGCCCTCGACGCCAGCCCGGAGCTGCGCGAGTGTGTGGTCAACGTGTGTCCCGCGCTGCCGGATTTCCAGGCCTTCGCCGACGCACAGCACGGGGGTAATGCCGTGCCGGAAGGCTGCCTTGGTCTTCGCGTTGAGGACCTCGTCAGCTTCGTGGTGGATGGTGCGGCGTTCGCTGTGCCCGACCAGGACGTAGCTGCAGCCAAGCTTGGCGAGGAACTGCCCGGAAATGTCGCCGGTGTACGCACCGGAGTCGGCGGGCGAGAGATCCTGGCCACCGTAGACAACCTTCAGCTCATCGCCTTGGACGAGCGTCTGGACACCGCGAAGGTCGGTAAACGGCGGGAAGACGGCAACCTCCGCCCGGCTGTAGTCGTGCTTGGCGTCCGAGAGGGTCCAGGCCAGCTTCTGCAGCAGGGTAATGCCCTGGACGTGGTCCATGTTCATCTTCCAGTTGCCTGCGATGAAGGGCGTCCGGTCGAATTTTCCGTTGCTTGACGTAGTCACGTGGTCTCCAAAAAGTTCGTAGCAGTGAAACAGCCGGCAGGGCGCCCGTCCTTGGAGAAGGCGCCCTGCCGGCTGGAGGATTTAGCGGTCCAGGACGCTCAGGCCGGGAAGTTCCTTGCCTTCAAGGTACTCCAGGCTGGCGCCGCCGCCGGTGGAAATGTGCCCGAACTGATCATCGGCGAAACCGAGGGTCCGGACCGCGGCGGCGGAGTCGCCGCCACCGACGACGGTGAACGCCCCAGTTTCGGTCAGTGCCGCGGCCACGGCCCGTGTCCCGGCGGCGAACGCCGGGAACTCGAACACCCCCATGGGTCCGTTCCAGAACACCGTCCTGGCGCCTCGGATCCGTTCCGCGAACGCGGCAGCCGATTCCGGACCGATGTCCAGGCCAATGCCCTGCGCGCCGAAGCTGCTGCCTTCCATCGCGTCCGCGCGCACCGTCTCCTGCGCGGCGTCGGCGGCGAATTTATTTGCCACCACGACGTCGGTGGGAACCACAAATTCGGTCCCGGCGGCCGCTGCGCGCGCCAGATAGTCCTGCACGACCGGAATCTGGTCCTCTTCGAGCAAACTGCCGGCCACCTCGTGGCCCGCGGCGGCGAGGAAGGTGAACAACATGCCACCGCCGACCAGGATGGTGTCTGCCTTGCCGATGAGGTTGTTGATCACGGCCAGCTTGTCCGAGACCTTGGAACCGCCCAGCACAACGACGTAAGGCCGCTGCGTGTCGGTGGTGAGCTTGCGCAGCACCTCGACCTCGGTGCGGACCAAGTCGCCCTGGTAGGACGGCAGGCGGGTGGCGACGTCGTACACACTGGCGTGCTTGCGGTGTACGGCGCCGAAGGCATCGTCCACAAACGCGCCGTGGGATCCGGTGAGGGCCACCAGCTCATCGGCGAATGCGCCCCGCTCAACGTCGTCCTTTGACGTCTCCCGGGCGTCGAAACGAACGTTCTCCAGGACCAGGGCCTCGCCGTCCTGCAGCGCCGCCGCTCCGGCCGCAGCGGAACTGCCGACGGTGTCCCCTGCAAGGGACACCTTGAAGGAAGCGAGTTCGGCAAGCCGCGCGACAGCTGGCTTGAGTGAGAACTTGTCCTCGGGGCGCCCTTGGGGCGGCCGAGGTGGGCTGTAACCAGCACGCGGGCACCGGCATCCGTGAGCTTCGCCAGCACTGGGAGGGAGGCCTTGATGCGGCCGTCGTCAGTGACTGAAGAGCCGTCGAGCGGTACGTTCAGGTCACTTCTGACCAGAACGTACCGCCCGCGGACACCATCAGCGATCAGTTCGTTGAGGGTGTGGAATGTCATGAGTCTTACCCTAGCCCAGCTTGGCTGCGACGAGCTCCGTGAGGTCCACGAGGCGGTTGGAGTAGCCCCACTCGTTGTCGTACCAGGAAACAACCTTGACCTGGTTGCCGATCACTTTGGTGAGCCCGGAGTCGAAGATGGAGGATGCCGGGTCGCCCACGATGTCGGAGGAGACAATCGGCTCGTCGGTGTAGGTCAGCAGGCCCTTGAGTTCGGGAGTTTCGGACGCGGCCTTAAGCGCGGCGTTGACTTCCTCGACGGTCGTCTCTCGCGACACAATAACGGTCAGGTCGGTTGCGGAGCCGGTCGGGACCGGCACGCGGATGGCGTAGCCGTCGAGCTTGCCCTTGAGTTCGGGCAGGACCAGTCCGATCGCCTTGGCAGCGCCGGTGGAGGTGGGAACCATGTTGATGGCTGCGGCACGGGCACGGCGGAGGTCCTTGTGCGGGCCGTCCTGCAGGTTCTGGTCAGCGGTGTATGCGTGGATGGTGGTCATCAGGCCGCGCTCGATGCCAAAGGCGTCGTTGAGCACCTTGGCGAGCGGGCCGAGGCAGTTGGTGGTGCAGGAGGCGTTGGAAATGATGTGGTGGGCGGCCGGGTCGTAAAGCCCTTCGTTCACGCCCATCACGATCGTGATGTCCTCGTCCGAGGCGGGGGCGGAAATCAGGACCTTCTTGGCGCCGGCATCGATGTGCTTCTGCGCATCGGCGGCCTTGGTGAAGAAACCGGTGGACTCGATCACAACGTCGACTCCGAGCTCGCCCCAGGGCAGCTTGGCGGGGTCGCGCTCGGCGAGGACCTTAACGGTCTTGCCGTCGACGACGATGTTGCCGTCCTTGACTTCGATGGTCTGGGCCAGGCGGCCGCCGACGGAATCGTATTTGAAGAGGTGCGCCAGTGCCTCCGGGCTGGTGAGGTCGTTGACTGCAACGATCTCGAGGTCCGCCCCTGGGCGAGTGCGGCGCGGAAGTAGTTGCGGCCAATACGGCCAAAGCCGTTAATACCAATACGGGTGGTCACGTTTTCAGTCTCCTTGGTGCTTTTACAAGCACGACTAGTTGAGAAGGCGCTCAAGCCAACTAACAGATCCCGCACGCCATTGGGCAGAGATGATTACCAGATCGGAGGGCGACCAGCCACATTGCTGAAGGCTAACCGCCTTCCGTGATCTATCTTACGTTTAGCTTGGCCCGCCCCCGCAAGTGCGGGGGCGGACCGTCCACGATTTGGGCCGAACGGCCCCAATTGTGAGCTTTGTTACAGCCGCATGACCTGCTACAGCGTGATTAGGCCGGTGGCGTTCTTGCGGGCGCCCTCAAAGCGCTTGGCGACGTCGGCCCAGTTCACGATGTTCCAGAAGGCCTTGACGTAGTCTGCTTTGACGTTGACGTAGTCCAGGTAGAAGGCGTGCTCCCACATGTCCAGCATCAGCAGCGGCGTGGTACCGACAGCGACGTTGCCCTGCTGATCGTAGAGCTGCTCGATCACGAGGTTTCCGCCGATCGGCTCGTAGGCCAGGAACGCCCAGCCGGAGCCCTGCAGGCCCATGGCCGCGGCGGTGAAGTGCGCCCGGAACGCGTCAAAGGAGCCGAAGGCGTCATCGATGGCGGCCGCCAGCTCGCCTTCGGGCTTGTCCCCGCCATCAGGGGAAAGGTTGTTCCAGAACACGGAGTGGTTGATGTGTCCGCCGGTATGGAACGCAAGGTCCTTGGAGAGGCGGTTGATGTTGGCGAAGTCGCCCTTCTCGCGTGCTTCGGCCAGCTGGGCCAGCGCATTGTTGGCGCCAGCCACGTAGGCGGCGTGGTGCTTGCTGTGGTGCAGCTCCATGATCCGCGCGGAGATGTGGGGCTCCAGCGCTGCGTAGTCATAGCTGAGGTCGGGCAGTACGTACTCGGTCACAAAATCCTCCAATGTCGTGGACTGGTTGTCCGTTTGGTAAGTCTCGGATTGTGCATCCGGATGTGTTTGCACCCGGAAGTTTCTGGATCGGGATCCAATGGGCATAGCCTCCGGTCCTGCTGAGGTATTCCCGCTGCCCCATCTGAATTCTGCAGTTGTTTCTGAGGAGAGGCTACTCGTCAAGCATTTCCGGTGTCACATTCGCTTCCGTACCGGGGATGCCGAGGTCCTGCGCCCGTTTATCCGCCATGGCGAGCAGCCGGCGGATCCGTCCCGCGATTGCGTCCTTGGTCATCACCGGGTCCGCGAGCCGGCCCAGTTCGTCCAGGCTGGCCTGCTTGTGCGCGACCCGCAGCTCACCGGCGTACTTCAAGTGCTCCGGTACGTCGTCGCCGAGGATTTCCAGGGCACGGTCCACGCGGGCGCCGGCAGCGACGGCGGCCTGCGCGGAACGGCGCAGGTTGGCGTCGTCGAAGTTGGCCAGCCGGTTCGCGGTGGCACGGACTTCCTTGCGCATCCGGCGCTCTTCCCAGACCATCAGCGCGTCGTGGGCGCCCATCCGGGTCAGCAGCGCGGCGATCGTGTCGCCGTCGCGGATGACCACTCGGTCCACTCCCCTGACTTCGCGGGCCTTGGCCTGGATGCCGAGCCGACGGGCGGCGCCGACGAGGGCCAGGGCGGACTCCGGGCCGGGGCAGGTGACCTCCATGGCAGAAGAGCGGCCGGGTTCGGTGAGGGATCCGTGGGCAAGGAAGGCGCCGCGCCAGACGGCCTCGGCGTCGGCCGCGGATCCATTCACCACGACCGATGGCAGGCCGCGGACCGGGCGGCCGCGGGCGTCCAGGAGACCCGTCTGCCGGGCCAACGCTTCGCCGTCGCGGACCACACGCACCACGTAGCGGCTGCCGCGCCGCAGCCCGCCGCCGGACACAACGATGATCTCGCTCTGGTGTCCGTACACTTCGGCGATGGCTGCCCGGAGCCGGCGCGCAGTCGAGGCGAGATCCACCTCGGCTTCGATCACAATCCGGCCCGAGATGATGTGCAGCCCGCCGGCGAAGCGGAGCATGGCGGACACTTCAGCCTTGCGGACCGAGGATTTCTTGATGTCCAGCCGGGACAGTTCTTCCTTGACTGATGCTGTCAGTGCCATGGCACCTTTCCTACCTGTTCCCGAAAATGTCGTGGTAAGCCGTTGCCAGCCGCAGGGGGTCGTGGATGGGCTGGCGGCGCGACGCCCCCACTTTACCCAACACCACCTCGGCGCCGAGCATCCCGGCGGCCTGTTCGAAGTCGGCGAGGTCAGACACGGACGCCGGATCGGCCAGGACGACGTCGATCGTAAAGTCCGGCGCGTACTGCCGGAGCACACGCAGGTGGTCGGCGGCGGACATCCCGAGGGTTTCCTTGGTGTCCGTGGCGAGGTTCATGGTCAGGCACCGGCGGGCTGCCGTGTTGCACAGCGCTTCACGCATTTCCGGCAGCAGCAGGTGCGGCAGTACGGACGTGTACCAGGAGCCCGGGCCGAGGATGACCCAGTCGGCCAATTCGATCGCGGTGAGTGCCTCGATGCAGGCCGGGGCGTTCTCCGGCAACAGCCGGACGCTTTCCAGTGAGCCCGCGACGGCGCATTTGGCCTGCCCGGACACCGTGTGCAGCGCCGAGGCGCCGTCCGGGGCGGTGACCCGGACCTGGCCCTCGATGGTCAGCGGGAGGCTGGACATCGGCAGGACCTCGCCGCGCGCGCCCAGCAGCGCACCGGCCCATTTGAGGCCAGCCACGGTGTCGCCCAGGAGTTCCCAGAGGGTCACAATCAGCAGGTTGCCCATCGCGTGCTCGTCGAGCGAGCCGCCACGGCCCTTGCCGGGTGCGAAGCGGTGCTGCATCACATCCCGCCAGGTGCGGCCCCAGTCGGTGTCGTCGCAGAGTGCCGAGAGTGCCATCCGCAGGTCCCCGGGGGCAGCACGCCGTACTCCTCGCGCAGCCGTCCGGAGGAGCCGCCGTCATCAGCGACAGTCACGATGGCGGTCAGCTCAGAGGTCAGCAGCCGCAGCGCTGAGAGCGACGCGGCGAGGCCATGGCCGCCGCCGAGAGCGACGACGGAAGGGCCCTTATCCTGCTGGCTGCCGAACGCGGCGCTGGCCGGCGGGACGAGGGGCAACGGCCCGGTGAGCAACGCCATTATTCGCGGCCCAGGTCCCGGTGGGTGGTGGTCACGGTGACGCGCGGGTACTGCGCGAGCCGGCGGGACAGTTCGACGGCGACGGCGACGGAGCGGTGCTTGCCGCCGGTGCAGCCGACGGCAATGGTCGCGTAGTGCTTGTTCTCCCGGCGGTAGCCGTCCAGGACCGGCTCAAGAGCCAGCACGTAGCGTTCCACAAAATCGCTGACGCCTTGCGCCTTGAGCACATAGTCGCTGACGTCCTCGTCCAGCCCGGTGTGCGGGCGGAGGGCCGGCACCCAATGCGGGTTGGGAATAAAACGGGCATCCGCCACGAAGTTGGCGTCGACGGGGAGCCCGTACTTAAAACCGAAGCTCATCACGTTCAGGCGCAGGGCCACCGGTCCCGTTTCGCTGAACAGTTCGGTGATCGCCGTCGCGAGCCCGTGGACGTTCAGCGCAGAGGTGTCCAGCACAATGTCGGCCGAGGTTCGCAGTTCGTGGAGCAGTTCGCGTTCCGCGGCGATGCCGTCAAGGATCCTGCCGCCGGCCTGGAGCGGGTGCGGACGCCGGCCCTGCTCGAAGCGGCGGACCAGGACGTCGTCGTTGGCATCGAGGAACAGGACCCGGAACCCGACGCCGCTGGCTTCCAGGTTCCGCAGGGCCGAACGGATGTCGGCGAACAGCTCCTTGCTCCGGACATCCATCACAACAGCAAGCTTGGAAATGGAACCCGGGGCGTGGGAGACAATTTCCGCGAGGGTGCCGAGCATCTGCGGGGGAGGTTCTCCACGACGTACCAGCCGTGGTCCTCCAGGGCGTCCGCAGCAGTGCTCCGGCCGGCTCCGGACATACCCGTCACGACAAGAAGTTCCGCCTCAACGGGCTTGACCGGTGTCATGCCGTCCGGCTCTGTACCGGATCCTGCCGTCGACTCTGCCATCAGTGAAGCCCCGTTCTGCTGTGCTGTTGTGCGCTGCCTCTTCAAGGGTGGCGGCCGCGCAGTGTTCCGTCGCGGCCCGCCTCATCCCAAGTCCTAACCCTAGCTAAGTTTGCCGGCGCTAGCTAAGTGTCCAGGATTTCACCGGTAGTCATGTTGACCGCGGGCACTGTGGCGTCCTCGACGTCGGCGGAGAAGTGCCGCACGATCGCCTCAGCCAGGGACGGACCGATCCCCTTGGCCCCGGTCAGTTCCTCGATGTTCGCCGCCTTGATGCTCTTCAACGAGCCGAACCGGGCGAGCAGCGCCTTGCGTTTGGAGTCACCGAGGCCGGGCACACCGTCGAGCGCGGAGACGGTCATCGCCTTGCCGCGCTTTTGACGGTGGAAGGAAATCGCGAAACGGTGCGCTTCGTCCCTGATGCGTTGCAGCAGATACAGTCCGGCAGAGGCCCGCGGCAGGATCACCGGGAAGTCACTGTCCGGCAACCAGACTTCCTCGAGCCGTTTGGCTAGGCCGACAACGTACACGTCGTCGATGCCCAGCTCGGCCAGGGCCCGGGCGGCCGCGTTGACCTGGGGCTTGCCGCCGTCGACGACGACGAGGTTGGGCGGGTAGGCAAATTTGGCCCGCGGCGCCGGAGTGGTGGTATCCGCCACTGCGGTCTCGGCTGCCGGGGCGACGGCGGCGTCTGCCACAGCGTTCAGCAGCGCCTGGTGTCCGGGTTGCCGGGCCGCGTCTGCCTGGACCGCTTTCTCCTGCAGATAGTTCCGGAAGCGCCGGGTGAGAACGTCATGCATGGCGGCAGTGTCGTCAGTTGCGGC
Organism: Arthrobacter sp. H16F315; assembly: GCF_024124825.1. Taxonomy (GTDB): domain Bacteria; phylum Actinomycetota; class Actinomycetes; order Actinomycetales; family Micrococcaceae; genus Arthrobacter. The sequence continues at coordinate 2,726,923 of NZ_JAMXSS010000002.1, forward strand.
GGCGCCGGTGACGGAGAACTTCCGGTACTCGGACTTCTTCGGCAGGCCGTCTTCCACCACCACCATGGAACCAACAACGTTGGTGCCCTGGACGTGCGAGATGTCGTAGCATTCGATCCGCAGCAGCGCGATCGGCAGATCCAACGCCTCCTGCAGTTCCTGCAGGGCCTGGGAACGCATCGTCAGGTCCCCCGCGCGCCGTGATTTGTGCAGTTTGAGGGCATGCTCGGCGTTCTCCCGGACGGTGGACAGCAGCGCGGCCTTGTCGCCGCGCTGCGGCACACGGACGTCCACCCGGGCCCCGCGCAGCCCGCTGAGCCACTGTGTCAGTTCGGCGGCGTTGCTGGGCTCCGTCGCGACGAGGACCTCCCGCGGCAGCCTGCCCTGCAGTCCTGCTTCCTCGCCGTAGACCTGCTGGAGCAAATGCTCCACCAGGTCCGGGGTGGTGGTGTCCTCGACCTTTTCCACCACCCAGCCGCGCTGACCGCGGATCCGGCCGCCCCGGACGTGGAAGACCTGCACTGCCGCTTCGAGCTCATCCTCGTGCAGGGCAAAAACGTCGGCGTCGGTATCCTCGGCCAGGACCACGGCGTTGCGTTCAAAGACCTTCTTCAGCGCAACGATGTCGTCCCGGATCCGGGCAGCCCGCTCGTAGTCCAGTTCCGCGACCGCCGCAGCCATGTCCTTCTCGAGCCGCGTCACGAAGGGTTTGGCTTCGCCGCCCATAAAGGAGCAGAAGTCCTCGGCCAGGGCGCGGTGGTCTTCGGTTGAGATGCGCCCGACACAGGGTGCCGCGCACTTGTCGATGTAGCCCAGCAGGCACGGCCTGCCGCTGGCTTCGGCCCGTTTCAGGACGCCGGGGCTGCAGCTGCGGACCGGGAAAACGCGCAGCAGGGTGTCCATGGTGTCCCGGATGGCGCCCGCGGTGTAGGGGCCGAAGTAGCGGGTCCCCTTGCGGCGCTCGCCACGCAGGACCTGCACCCGGGGGTATTTCTCCGCCATCGATACGGCGAGATACGGGTAGCTCTTGTCATCCCGGAACATCACATTGAACCGGGGTTTGAATTCCTTGATCCAGGTGTACTCGAGCTGGAGGGATTCAAGTTCGCTGCCGACGACTGTCCACTCGACACTGCTCGCGGTATGCACCATCGCATATGTCTTAGGCAGCAGGCCGGCCGGGTTGGCGAAGTAGGAGTTCAGCCGCGAGCGGAGGTTCTTGGCCTTGCCGACGTAGATGACCCGGCCGTGCGGGTCGCGGAAGCGGTACACGCCCGGATTGGTCGGAATCTCACCTGTCTGGGGTCGGTAACCCGCTGGATCTGCCACGCATCCAGTCTACTGAGCCTGCAGCAGTGCCCTTGACGGCTGCGCTAGTCCACTGACTTGCTCTGGTTGTAGCTGGTGGAACGTTCCTGGCCGCTGAGTTCGGCGATCGCGTCCATAATGCGGTCGGTGGCCTGCCGGCGGGCTGGCAGGGAGTGGTCCGGCCCGGTCTTGTCGAAATACATCGGTTCGCCGACCCTCATGGTGAAGTGCTGCGGCTTGACCGACTTGCTGTCCGCCGGCTGCAGGTGTTCGGTGCCGATCAGCCCCACCGGGAGCACCGGGGCGCCGGTGGTCAAGGCAAGCCACCCCACGCCGGTGCGGCCGCGGTACAGAATTCCATCGCGGGAGCGGGTGCCCTCCGGGTAAATACCGATGCCCTTGCCGGAGTTCAGGATTTCCAGCAGCGTTTTGAGCGCCTGGACGCTGGCTGCCTGCTCGCCCCGTTCCACCGGGATCGAGCCAACGGCTTCGAAGAAGGATTTCATGACCTTGCCTTTGACTCCGCCGGTGGTGAAGTACTCGGCTTTGGCAAAGAAGGCGACCGGGCGGGGCATCAGCGCCTGGACGATCACGCTGTCCAGGAATGAGAGGTGGTTGGGGGCCACGATGAAGGGGCCGTGCTTGGGCACGTTCTCAAGTCCGATGACCGTCGGCCGGCAGGTTGAGGTCACCAAACCCCGGGTGGTCCAGCGGATTGCATCAAACATTGCCATCGGTGCACACCTCGTTTACAGCGTCGTTCGTCAGGTTCGGGTTCACGGCAACCGGGTTCAGTGGCTCCGGATTCCCGGCGGTGTCCCGCCGGGTAATGCTCCCGTAGAGTTCGGCGCTGCTGTGCACAACCTCCACGGCGCCGGCAGTGTTCAGTTCCCCAGCCGGAGCGAATCCCCAGCCTACGCCGATACAGTCCAGGCCATTGGCAGCGGCGCCGGCAACGTCCTGGGCACGGTCCCCCACCATCACGGCACCGCGGGTGTCCAGGCCACGGCCGGAGAAATCCGAGAGCGCCGCGGCAACGATGGATTTCTTCCCCGACGGGGTCCCGGCTGCCGCTGCCTCATCCGCGGCCGAGCCTCGGATGGTGAGGAACAGGCCGGCAATCCCGTGGTGCTCCAGCACTGTCCGGGCAAGGCCCTCGGGTTTCTGGGTGGCGACGGCGATGGGCCGGCCCGCGCCGGCAAAGGTTTCCAGCAGCGCGCGAATACCGGGATAGAGCCGGCTTTGGGCGATGCCGGTGGCCAGATAGTGCGCACGGTAGATGCGGATGGCGTCGCCGAGTTGACCGGCAGGCACCCCGGCGATTTCGGTGAGCGAATGGCTGAGTTTGGGGCCAATCATGGCATCCATTCGGGCTTTACCCGGAATGCGGAGTCCGAGCTCTGTGAGGGCCGCCGCGATTCCGTCCGATATTCCGTGCACCGGATCGACAAGAGTGCCGTCCAGGTCGAAAATCACGGGCACTGTTGTTTGGGTCACCGGCTTAGTTTCTCACGAGTCTACCGATGCCAGAAACCCGTATGCCCCGAAAGGAATGTATCCGGCGTGGCAGGGCCGGTGCTTCGGTGGAAGCCCCGGCCCCGGCCGGCTTCAGGCCAGGATGTCGGCCAGGAAGGCTGCGGTATGGCTTTGGGTGGACTTTGCCACCTGTTCAGGTGTTCCGGAAGCCACAATTCGGCCACCGCCGGACCCTCCGTCTGGGCCCAGGTCGACGATCCAGTCAGCGCTCTTAATGACATCGAGGTTGTGCTCGATGGTGATGACGGTGTTGCCCTTGTCCACGAGGCCCTGCAGGACCAGCAGCAGTTTCCGGATGTCCTCGAAGTGCAGCCCCGTGGTGGGTTCGTCAAGGACATAGATGCTGCGGCCGTTGGAGCGCTTCTGCAGTTCGGCTGCCAGCTTCACCCGCTGGGCCTCACCGCCGGAGAGTGTCGTCGCGGGCTGCCCCAGCCGGACATAGCCGAGCCCGACGTCGACAAGGGTGCTCAGGTGGCGGGCAATCGGCGAGAACGCCGCGAAGAATTCGGCGCCTTCCTCGATGGGCATGTTCAGTACGTCGGCGATCGTTTTGCCCTTGTAGTGGACTTCCAGGGTTTCGCGGTTGTACCGGGCGCCGTGGCACACCTCGCAGGGTACGTAGACGTCCGGCAGGAAGTTCATTTCGATCTTCAGCGTGCCGTCACCGGAGCAAGCCTCGCAGCGGCCGCCCTTGACGTTGAAGGAAAACCGGCCCGGCAGGTAGCCGCGCACCTTGGCCTCAGTGGTGTCCGCGAAAAGCTTGCGGATATTGTCGAAAACGCCCGTGTAGGTGGCCGGGTTGGACCGCGGTGTGCGTCCGATGGGGCTCTGATCGACGTGGACCACCTTGTCGAGATGCTCGAGGCCCTGGATGGACTTGTGCCGTCCGGCCACCTGTTTGGCGCCGTTGAGCTTGTTGGCCAGGACCTTGTACAGGATCTCGTTTACCAGGGTGGACTTGCCGGAGCCGCTGACGCCGGTCACCGCGGTGAACAGACCCAGCGGGAACGTAGCGTCAACGTTCAGGAGGTTGTGCTCCTTGGCGCCGACGACCTTAAGCTCACGCTTCTTGTCGTACTTTCGCCGCTTCTTCGGGACTTCGATCCGCTTCCGGCCGGAGAGGTAGTCACCGGTGAGTGACTCGGTGTTCTCGAGCAGCCCCTGATAGGAACCGGAGTGCACCACCATGCCGCCGTGCTCGCCGGCGCCGGGTCCGATATCGACCACCCAGTCGGCCTCCTGGATGGTGTCCTCGTCGTGTTCGACCACAATCAGGGTGTTGCCGAGGTCCCGCAGCCGGGTGAGTGTCTCGATCAGGCGCCGGTTGTCCCGCTGGTGCAGGCCGATGGAAGGCTCGTCCAGGACGTAGAGGACACCCACGAGGCCGGAACCGATCTGGGTGGCCAGCCGGATCCGCTGGGCTTCGCCGCCGGAGAGAGTGCCGGAGGCCCGCTCCAGGTTCAGATACTCCAGGCCGACGTCGAGCAGGAAGGTGAGCCGGGCCTGGATCTCCTTCAGGACCTGGTTGGCAATCTGGGCCTCCCGTCCGGTCAGCACCAGGTTGTCCAGGAAATAGGCGCAGTCGCGCATTGGCAACGCGGCGACCGCAGCAATGGACTTGCCGTTGATCAGCACCGAGAGCGAGGCCGGGTTCAGGCGTGCACCGTTGCAGGCCGGGCACGGAATCTGCCGCATGTACTCCTCGTAACGGTCCCGGGCCTTGTCCGAGTCCGTTTCGAGGTGCTTGCGGTGGACGTACTGGATGACGCCTTCGAAGCCGGTGCTGTATTTGCGTTCCCGGCCGAAACGGTTGCGGTACTGCACCACGACTTTGTGGTCCTTGCCGTGCAGCACGGTCTGGCGGGTGTCCTCGGAGAGCTTGTCCCACGGGGTTTTCATGGAGAAACCCAGTTCCTTGGCGAGTCCGCCGAGCAGCCGGTTCCAGTACTCCGTGGTTGCCGTGCCGAGCGACCACGGAGCGATGGCACCCTCCGCCAGGGACAACTCCCCGTTCGGGATGATCAGTTCCTCATCGACCTCGAGCTTCGTGCCGATGCCGCTGCAGGCCGAGCACGCACCGAAAGGGTTATTAAAGGAAAAGGAGCGCGGTTCGATCTCATCGATCGCCAGGGGGTGCTCATTAGGGCAGGCAAGGTGTTCGGAGAACGCCCGGACCCGCTCCGGGTCGTCAGCTTCGAGGTCGACGAACTCGGCGAGGATCCTGCCCTCGGCGAGGCCTAAGGCAGTTTCCACCGAGTCCGTCAGGCGCTGGCTGATGCCGTCCTTGACCACAAGGCGATCCACCACCACCTCGATGGTGTGTTTGAACTGTTTACCCAGCTTGGGCGGGTCGCTGAGTTGGATCAGCGTGTCATCGACCCGGGCACGCGAGTAGCCCTTGGCCGTGAGCTCCTTGAACAATTCGACGAATTCGCCCTTGCGGCCCCGGACAACCGGTGCCAGGACCTGGAAGCGGGTGCCTTCCGGCAGCTCCAGGAGCTGGTCCACGATCTGCTGCGGGGTTTGCTTAGCGACGGGCTCCCCGCAGATGGGGCAGTGCGGGCGGCCGACGCGGGCCCACAGGAGCCGCATGTAGTCGTAAATTTCGGTGATGGTACCCACCGTGGAGCGCGGGTTCTTGCTGGTGGACTTCTGGTCGATGGACACGGCAGGCGAGAGGCCCTCGATGAAGTCGACGTCGGGCTTATCCACCTGGCCCAGGAACTGCCGGGCGTAGGCGGAGAGGGATTCGACGTAGCGGCGTTGGCCCTCGGCAAAAATAGTGTCGAACGCCAGGGAAGACTTGCCCGAGCCGGAGAGGCCGGTGAAGACGATCATGGAGTCGCGGGGCAGGTCCAGGTCCACGTTGCGCAGATTGTGCTCGCGCGCGCCTTTGACCACCAGCCGCGACATGTCCGGACGTTTCACCGCGGGGCGCGCATCGTCTGCGCGGCCCGGTTTTGCGGACTCCGTCGGGAGGACTGCGGACTGGGAATCTACGGCTGGATCGTCAGCTACGGCTTTAGGCACGCTACCAATGCTAATCGAAAACTTCTTCGAAGATCCATTTCCGGGGCGCCCCGTGCCGCGAAATCCCGCCCGGTAACTTAGCGCCGGTCCTAGGAGCGGTCGTACGCGGCGGCGAGCAGCTGCACGGCCTCGGCGAAGCTGGCGCCCTGGGCTTTCGCGGCCGCGGCGAACCCGGCAGCCACAGCGGAGAGCGAGCTCCAGGCTTCGTCCCGTGCGCACACCACAGTGCCGTTTCGGCCCCGGGTGACCACAACGCCGGCGGCCTCGAGTTCCTTGTAGGCACGGGCCACGGTATGGGGTGCGACCCCCAGCTCGCCGGCCAGGCTGCGGACGGCAGGGAGCTTGGTCCCGGGCGCCAGCGCACCGTTGTCGGCCCGTTCAATAATGTTGAGCCGGAGCTGATCAAACAACGGCACCGTGCTGCCGGGGTTGGGCCGCCAGGCACCGGGAAACGGGACCGTCGATGCGTCCGTCGGGGTCACTGTCCGGGCTCCCGGCCGGAGGTGGCCTGTTCGCGGCGGGCGAACTGCGCCTTATACAGTTTCAGGTACATCCCACCCCTGGAGATGAGTTGGCGGTGGGTACCTTGTTCAACGATCCGTCCTTGATCCATGACCAGAATTAGATCAGCGTCGCGCACGGTGGACAAGCGGTGGGCAATCACGAAGCTGGTGCGTCCCTGCCTGAGGCCGCGCATCGCCCGGCGGATCTGGACTTCGGTGCGGCTGTCCACCGAGCTGGTCGCCTCGTCCAGGACCAGGATGCTGCGCCCGGCGAGTTGCGCACGGGCTATCGAAATCAGCTGGCGCTGTCCGCGGCTGAGCGAGTCTCCGTCGTTGCCGAGCATCGTGTCGTACCCCTCAGGCAGCGCCCGGACGAACTGGTCAACATGGCTGGCCTGAGCAGCGGCAACCACTGCGGCATCGCCCGCGCCCGGGCGGCCGTACTCGATGTTCTCCCGGATGCTGCCGGTGAAGAGCCAGGAGTCCTGCAACACGGTCCCGAACCTGGCCCGGAGTTCGTCGCGTGTCAGTTCCGCGATATCCGTGCCGTCGACAGTAATCCGGCCCGAATCGAGTTCGTTGAAGCGCATAAGCAGGTTCACCACAGTGGTCTTGCCAGCTCCGGTATGGCCAACAATTGCCACGGTCTGGCCGGGTTCCACGGTAAAACTCAGATCCTGGACCACCGGTGAACCGGGCCGGTAACCGAACGTAACACGCTCAAACGTGACCCGGCCCGCGGCATGGGGCGGCGCAACTTCGGCCCCGTGCCGGCCCGGGGCCGGGTCAGGCGGGATCTCCGGTGCATCCAGGAGGTCAAAGACCCGCCCGGCCGAGACCAGGCAGGACTGCAGCAGGGTCAGCATGCCGCCGATCTGCCCCATCGGTTGGCTGAAGAGCCTGCTGAATTGGATGAAAGCCTGAAGACCGCCAATCGTCATGGCCCCGGACAGGACCTGAAGCGCCCCGACGACGGCGACGGCGATGTAGTTGAGGTTGGAAACCAGGACCATCAGCGGCTGAACGACGCCGGACACGTACTGGGCGCGTGCGCCCGCGCGGCACAATCGGTCGTTGGCGTCCTTGAAACTGGACGCAGCTGCCTCTTGCCGGCCAAAGGCCTTGATCACCTCATGTCCGGTGAATAGCTCCTCGAGTTGTGCGTGCAGCTCCCCGGTGCTGCCCCATTGCTCGGTGAAATGGCCCTGTGATTTCCGGGCCACCAGGACGGTGATGAGGGTCGACACCGGGACGGACACCAACGCGATCACTGCCAGCACCGGGGAGATCCACAGCATCATGGCCAGCGCCCCGGAGAGCATCAACAGCGACATAATGAGCTGGTTGAGCAGCTGGTTGAGCGCCTGGGCAATGTTGTCGACGTCGTTGGTGGCTCGGCTCAGAACGTCGCCACGGTGCTGCTCGTCGAAGTGGCCCGACGGCAGGACGTGCAGTTTGTCCTCCACCGAGGCACGCAGCCCGCTGCTGAGTCGCTGCGCGGCAACGGCCGTCAGGGTGCCCTGGATCCAACTGAAGGCAGAGGCCCCCAGATACATCAGCGAGACCCCCGCCAGCAGGGCAGCCAGCTGATCCTGGTCGAAGGTTCCGCCGGTGACGCCCGCAACAACGACGTCGGTGGCGTCGCCGAGGACTTTGGGCGCCAGTACGTTGAGCACCACAAATGCGCAGGTGGCAGCGAGGACGCCTGCGATCAGCAACTTCGACGGGCGCAGCAGCCCGAGTAGCCGCCCTGCCGTGCGCCAGCGAAGCCGACTGGCGCCCGGGGTCTTCCCGGGAGGCGCTGACGGGAGGGCAGCGCGCCGGCCGTCCGGTTGTGTGTCCAGCAGGGGTTGCTCTGTGGTCCCGCCGGCGGCGGGAGTGCCGGTCCCGGCGTCGGGGGGCGGCTCCGGCGTCACGGGGTCTCCTCAAGCACCAGCTGGGAGGCTGCGATCTCCTGGTAGCTCGGCGAGGACTCCATCAGCTGCTGATGTGTTCCCTGTGCCACGAACCGGCCGTCCTCGAGGACAAGGATCAGCCCTGCGTCCTCGATCGTGGCAACACGTTCGGCCACGATCAGGACAGTGGCCGAATGCAGCAGCGGCGCCATCGCCTGGCGGAGCCGGGTGTCCGTACCGTAGTCCAATGCCGAGAAACTGTCATCAAACACGTACACCGCCGAACGCCGGAGCAGAGCCCGGGCGATGCAAAGCCGCTGCCGCTGGCCGCCGGAAAAGTTCGTTCCGCCCTCCGTCACCGGTGCCTGCAGCCCCTGCGGCAGCCGCCGGACAAAAGCACCGGCCTGCGCATTCCCCAGTACCTGCCAGAGTTCCTCGTCCGTGGCTGCCGGCGCGGCCATTCTCAGGTTCTCGGCAAGCGTCCCGGAGAACAGGTAGGAGTGCTGGGGAACGAAGGCTATCAGGCTCCGCAGCGTCGCCAGGGACAGCCCGCGGACTTCGGATCCGCCGATGCTGATCGTCCCGGCGGTGGCATCCAGGAACCTGGGCAGCAGGTTCAGCAGGGTGCTCTTACCGCTTCCGGTGGCGCCGATGACCGCCGTGACGGTTCCGGGAAGGGCTGTGAAGCTGACACCGTCGAGGACGGGGACCTCAGCCCCCGGGTATGCGAAGGAGACGTTTCGGAACTCCACGGTGTTGCCCGCCGGCGCGGCTCCCGCCGGGCCGTCCGTGATCGCGGGCTCCGTGTCGAGGACAGCTTGGATTCGTTCGGCGCAGGCAGCCGCGCGGGGAGCAGTCATTACAACGTACATCGCCATCATGATCGCGATCAGGATCTGCAGGATGTAGGCGATGAAGGCCGTCAGGGCGCCCAGCCGCATTTCGCCGGACTGGATGCGGTGCCCGCCGAACCAAACCACACCAACGGAGGAGAGATTCACCACGAGCATTATCAGCGGCATCATCCCGGCGACCAGCAACGCGGAGCTCAGGTTGTTCCGGGTCAACTCCTTGTTGGCCCCCTCGAAACGCCGGATCTCATGCGCCTGCCTGACGAATCCGCGGATAACGCTGGCGCCGATGATCTGCTCGCGCAGCACCCGGCCGATCCGGTCGATGAGCTCCTGGCCCTGCCGGTAGAGCGGAATGAGGCGGCGCACGATCAGGACCATAATGACCGCAAGCACCGGAATCACCGCGACGACGATGCCGGAGAGCGCAATGTCCTGGTGGACGGCGAGCACGATGCCGCCGATGAAAATGGCCGGTGCCGCGATCAGCATCGTGAACACAAGAACCACGAGGTTTTGCACCTGTGCGACGTCGTTCGTGGCCCGGGTCACGAGGCTGGCGGCCCCGAACGCGCCGATTTCCTGCGAGGACAGGGATTGCACTTTTACGAACAGTTCTTCCCGCAGTTTCCGGCCAAGTTCCATAGCCGTGACAGCGCCCAGGTAGCCGGCGCCGATGGCAGCTACCACCTGGACGCCGGCGATCGCCGCCATCCAGGACCCTAACCGCAGGATCTCCGGGACATTTCCGCGGACGATTCCGTTGTCGATAATGGCGGCGTTCAGGGTGGGAAGGAGGAGGCTGGCAGTCGTCTGCACGAGCTGCAGGGCCACAATGGCAAAAACGGAACCTTTATGGGCTCCTAGAATGCGTCGTGTCAGGCCAATAAGCACCGAACCTCCATCGCTAGCTCGGGGCGCCGATCGGGATATTTCAAGGCAGCTGCCCCCTGGCCGCCCCGCCATTGTAACCACGCTCACACTGTGCTCGGGTGTAAACCGGTGCCCGGCTGCCCGATGGGCCGCCCGCCAGGGCCGGTCATCCCGGGGTGCGGGCCACAGCGAAAATCCGGCGAAACCCGAACACCGTGCCGTGTGGGCCGGCAGGATATGCCCGGGCCAGCAGTGCGGAGTAGTCGGCTTCGAAAGCACGGGCATCGGCGGCGGACAGTGCGGCCAGGACGGGCCGCAGTCCGGTCCCGCGCACCCATTCGAGCACCGGGTCCGGGCCGGGAAGGAGCTGCAGGTAAGTGGTCTCCCACACGTCCGCCGCGCAGCCGGCGTCGAGCATGATGTTCAGGTATTCGTCCGGCCGGCCCACTGCGTCCGCGTGGCGCAGCACACCGGCGAGCCGGCCCGACCACGTCACCGATTCCGCCAGGCCGCGCATCAGAGTGTGCGAAGGCGAGCCGAAATTCCCGGGCACCTGCAGCGCGAACCAGGCGCCGGGCTTGAGTGCGGCGAGCCATTGGGCCAGCAGGTCCCGGTGGTCCGGAACCCATTGCAGCGCGGCGTTGGTTACCACCACGTCGGTGTCATCGGAGGGCATCCAGCCGGCAATGTCCGCGTGGCTGAAAGAGAGATTCGGCAGCGGCTCCGCAGCGGAATCGGACCGGGCCAGCATCTCCGCAGAGGAGTCCAGGCCTGTCACCTGCGCCGTTGGCCAGCGCCGGGCGAGGGCGGCGGTCAGGGCCCCGGAGCCGCAGCCGAGGTCAACGACGTTCCGGGGAGCATCCGCATGGATCCGGGCAGTCAGGTCAAAGTACGGCCGGTCACGGTACTCCCCGAACTTCGCGTACTTGGCGGGATCCCATTTCACTGCGTTCCTCCAGTCACCGGCAACGATGCGCCGTGCGAAGCGTAACCCCGGCCCGGGAAGCAGCCCAAGAGGCGCGCGGCCCGGCTCCGCGGCGCCGGACACTAAGCTGGGAGGCAATGAAACTTGTTGATCAGCTCCCCGCCCCGGCCGCCCGGGTCCCAGGCCGGACCGGCCTTGACCCGGACGAGCTTTACACCCGCTTTGTCGAGTGGACCGAAACCCGCGGGCTGGCCCTGTACACCGCTCAGGACGAAGCCGTGATGGAGCTTGCCTCCGGCGCCAACGTGATCCTGGCAACCCCCACCGGATCCGGAAAGTCCCTCGTCGCGATCGCGGTTCACTTCCAGGCCATGGCCCGCGGCCAGCGCAGCTACTACACGGCCCCGATCAAGGCCCTGGTCTCGGAGAAGTTCTTCGCACTGTGCGATATTTTCGGCGCCGAGAATGTCGGTATGATCACCGGCGACTCCGGCGTTAACCAGGACGCCCCCATTATTTGCTGCACGGCGGAGATCCTGGCCAACATCGCCCTCCGCGAAGGGGCCGACGCCGAGCTCGGCGCCGTGATCATGGACGAGTTCCATTTTTACTCCGACCCGCAGCGCGGCTGGGCCTGGCAGGTCCCGCTGCTGGAACTCCCCCAGGCGCAGTTCCTGTTGATGTCCGCCACGCTTGGCGATGTTAGCCGCTTCGAAGCCGGAATCACCGCGCTGACCGGACGCCCGACGACGACCGTCAGCTCGGTGGAGCGGCCCATCCCGCTGCACTATTACTACGAGCAGACACCTGTACACGAGACGCTCGAAGAACTCCTTGCCACTAAGCAGGTGCCCGTTTATGTGGTGCACTTCAGCCAGGTGGAGGCGATCGACCGGGCCCAGAACCTGATGAGCGTCAACGTCTGCAGCCGTGAGGAAAAGGACAAAATCGCCGAGCTAATCGCGGGCTTCCGCTTTGCCGCCGGCTTCGGCAAGACCCTCAACCGGCTGGTCCGGCACGGGATCGGCGTCCATCACGCCGGTATGCTGCCCAAGTACCGCCGGCTGGTGGAGCAGCTCGCGCAGGCCGGGCTGTTTAAGGTCATCTGCGGCACCGACACGCTCGGCGTTGGCATCAACGTCCCCATCCGCACCGTGCTGCTGACCGCGCTCAGCAAATACGACGGAGTCCGGACCCGGCTCCTGAATTCCCGGGAATTCCACCAGATCGCCGGCCGCGCCGGTCGGGCCGGTTACGACACGGCGGGGACCGTGGTGGTCCAGGCGCCCGAGCACGTCACGGAGAACGTCAAGGCCATGGCCAAAGCCACGGCAAAGTTCGGGGACGATCAAAAGAAGCTCCGGCAGGTGGTTAAGAAGAAGCCGCCGGAGGGCTTTGTCTCCTGGGGCGAACCGACCTACAAACGACTTGTGGAATCCGTCCCGGATCCGCTGACATCCAGTTTCTCCGTGACCCACTCGATGTTGATGAACCTGATGGAGCGGCCGGGGACCCGTTCCAGGCCGCCCGCCGGCTGCTCACCGAGAACCACGAGACCCGGTCCTCCCAGCTGCAGCTGATGAAAAAGGCCCTTGGCATCTACCGGGAGCTCCTGGCTGCCGGAGTGGTGGAGCGGATCCCGGTTCAGGAGCAGGGACCCGATGGCCGCACCGTCCGGCTGACCGTCCACCTGCAGGCCAACTTCGCGCTGAACCAGCCGCTGTCCCCGTTCGCCCTCGCGGCACTGGAGCTGTTGGATCCGGAGTCGCCGTCATACGCCCTGGACGTGGTGTCCGTCATTGAGTCGACGCTGGAGAAACCCCGGCAAATCCTCTCAGCGCAACTGAAGAAAGCGCGCGGCGAGGCCGTCGCCGCGATGAAGGCCGACGGAATCGACTACGACCAGCGCATGGCGATGCTCGATGAGGTCAGCTACCCGCAGCCGCTCGGGGAGCTGCTCGGGGAGGCGTTCGACGTTTACCGCCGGGCCGCCCCGTGGATCGGCGACTTTGAATTGGCGCCCAAATCGATCGTCCGGGACATGTACCAGCGGGCCATGAACTTTGGCGAGTTTGTCCAGTTCTACGGGCTGGCCCGCTCGGAGGGGATTGTGCTGCGCTACCTGGCCGACGGATTCAAGGCGTTACGGCAGACGGTCCCCCAGGACGCCCTCCGTGAGGACCTCGAGGACCTCATCGCGTGGCTCGGCGAGCTGGTCCGGCAGGTCGATTCCAGCCTGCTCGACGAGTGGGAGGAGCTCACCTCCGGCAAGGCGCCAACACCGCACGATGCTCCCCCGCCCCCCGCCGCCGTCGCTGACCTCCAACGTGCGGGCCTTCCGGGTAATGGTCCGCAACGAGATGTTCCGCCGGGTGGAGCTCTTCGCAGATGAGGACGCTACCGCCCTGGCCGGGCTCGATTCCGGCTCCGGTTGGGACCTCGAACGCTGGGAGGACGCGCTGGACGACTACTTCGACGAACATAACGATATCGGCACCGGCCCGGATGCCCGCGGCCCCGGCCTGCTAATGATCACCGAAGAGCCCGCGCTGTGGAAGGTCCGGCAAATCTTCGAGGACCCTGCCGGCAATCATGACTGGGGCATCTCTGCCGAGGTTGACCTTGCCGCCTCGGATGAGACCGGCACCGCCGTCGTGCGCGTGACGGACGTCAACAGGCTCTAGGCGGCCCTAGTAAACTCGGATAATGAGTCTAATCCGGCCCGCGACGGCAAACGATGTCCCCGCAATCCTGCAGATGATCCATGACCTGGCTCTCTACGAGAAGGAGCCGGACGCCGTCCGGAACACCCCGGAGATGCTGGGCGAGGCCTTGTTTGGCGAGAACCCGCGGGTGTTCGCCGCCATGGCTGAGAACGAGACCGGCCAGGTGCGGGGGTTCGCCCTCTGGTTCCTGAATTACTCCACGTGGGAAGGTGTCCACGGCATCTATCTCGAGGACCTGTATGTGCGCCCGGAGGCACGCGGCGAGGGCCACGGCAAGGCGCTCCTGCGGCACCTGGCCGAGACCGCCGTCGCACGCGGCTACGCCCGCGTCGAATGGAGCGTCCTCGACTGGAACGAGCCCTCCATTAACTTCTACAAGAAACTCGGCGCACACCCGATGGAGGAATGGTCCACGTTCCGGCTCACCGGTGAAGCGCTGGAGGCCTTTGCCGGCGCCCGCAAGGCCCGGGCCCGTGGCTGACCGGTCAGTCGTTGGCCGGCCGGTGGCCGACCTGCCTATGACCGGTTCCGGTGCCGCGGACCTGCTGGCGGCCGCACGGCCGACTGTCCCGCACACCATCAAGTCGCGGCACACCTACCGCGGAATGCGCACGGCGGAGCACTACTTCGAAGTGCCGCTGGACCACTTCGGCGCTGGCGGCCCGGCCGGCGAGACCATCACCGTCTTCGCCCGCGAGTACGTCTCCGCGGACCACAGCGAGGAAGCCGCCGCCCAGCTCCCGTGGCTGCTGTATCTGCAGGGCGGGCCGGGCGGGCGCGGAAACCGGCTTCCCGCGCTGGGCGGCTGGAGCAAGGCCGCCGCCAAGGACTTCCGTATCCTGATGCTGGACCAGCGTGGCACCGGGCTGTCCTCCGCGATAGACCGTAAGACACTTCCACTGCGCGGCAGCGACGCCGATCAGGCGCAATACCTCAGCTATTTCCGGGCTGACTCGATCGTCGCCGACGCCGAGTCCATCCGGCATGCCCTGGGGTCGGGACCGTGGACGATCTACGGTCAGAGCTACGGTGGCTTCTGCGCCCTCAGCTATCTTTCCTTCGCTCCGGAGGGCCTGCGGGAGGCCTTGATTACGGGCGGCCTGGCCCCGCTCTCCGGCCCCGCGGACCGGGTGTACCAAAAAACCTTCGGGCGGGTGGCGGCCCGCAACGCCGAGTATTTCGGCCGGTATCCGGAGGACCGGGCAGCGGTCAGCCGGATTGCCCGGCACCTTCGTGAGACGGCGGAGTTGCTGCCCGACGGCGAACGCCTGACCGTGGAACGTTTCCAGATGGTCGGGTCATTTTTGGGCGGAAACACCAGGGTGGACGCCCTGCACCACCTGCTGGAGGACGCTTTCGTCGGCACACCGGCCGGCGAGCGGCTTTCGGACGCCTTCCTGGAGCAGGTCCGCGGGCTGGTGTCCCGGTCCGCCAACCCGCTGTACGCGCTGATGCACGAATCAATTTATGGCCAGGGTGAGTCCACCGACTGGGCCGCCTGGCGGGTCCTGCAGGATTTTCCGGAGTTCTCCCCGGAGGCCGCCGAGCCGTTGCTCACCGGTGAAATGGTCTACCCCTGGTACTTCGAGCAGGATCCCGCACTCCGGCCGCTGCGAAACATTGCCCGGCTGCTCGCCGAAAAGGACGACTGGCCCCCGCTCTATGATGCCGAACGTCTCGCTCTGAACAGCGTGCCAGTGGCGGCCGCCGTCTACACGGACGATATCTATGTTGACCGTGGGCTCTCGCTGGAGACCGCGGCTGCTGTCCGCGGACTGCAGGTTTGGGAGTCCGCGGACTTCCACCACGACGGTATTGCGGACGACGGCGAGGGTATCTTCGGCCGTCTCCTGGGCCTGACCCGCTCCGTCAGGCCCTAACCCGGCGGTGTGCTGCACCGCAGGGTTAGGGCGCCGTCAGGCGGCGGGCACGCATGGCGGCGAGGGAGCCGACGGTGAACACCACCGCGGCGACGGCGGCCGCCGCCAGGTTGAGGCCCTGATAGCCGACGCCGCTCATCACCAGCCCGGAGAAGCCGGCCCCGACAGCGCCGGCGGCCCCCATCATCGTGTCCGAGACGCCCTGGACGAGGACGCGGTCACCGGCGTGGACGCTTTCGGCCAGCAGGGTTGAACCCGCGATCGTGGCAGCGGACCAGCCCAATCCGAGCAGGACCAGGCCCACGGCGACCAGCACCGGTTCGGCCTGGCCGAAGCCGGCCACGAGGACCGAGAGCAGGATCAGGCCGTGCCCCAGCAAAATGACCGGCAGCCGGCCCGTTTTGTCCGTCAGCCAGCCCATGACCGGTGAAAGTGCATACATTCCGGCGATGTGCAGCGAAATGGTGAAGCCGATCAGGACCAGGACATCGGTGCTGGCGGCGTGCGCATGGCCGGCCGGCATGCCGGTGAGTGGTCCCTCGGTCAGCAGTTGCAGGTGCAGCGGCGTCATTGACATCACGGCGGCCATACAGCCGTGCGCGGAAATAATCGCCAGCAGTGCTAAGCGTGCCCGCGGCGAGGCCCGGATGGCATCCAGGCCGTGCCGGAGGCTGTTCCGACGCCGGGCGGCGGCGGTGGGCGTCGGCTGACTTTCGGACCGCAGCCTGGCAGCCAGCAGCAGCGGGTCCGGCCGCAGGCCAATGAGCAGCAGCAGCGCGGCCAGGGCCAGTCCCGCCGTCGAAAATACAAAGGGGCCCGCCAGTTCCGGCAAGCCGAGCGCTCTCCCTACCAGGGCGCCGGGACGGATCAGGTTGGGTCCGGCCACGGCGCCGATTGTGACAGCCCACACGACGATCGCCAGGGCTCGGCCGCGGCGTTCCGGAGCGGCGAGGTCGACGGCGGCGAAGCGGGCCTGCAGGTTGGCTGCCGTGCCCAGTCCCAGCAGGGCCGCCGCCAGCAGCAGCACGGGAAAGCTTCCCGTCACAGTGGAAACGATGACCAGCAGGGCTCCGGCCATGGCAGCGAGCAGGCCCGTAACAAGCGAGCCGCGCCGGCCGCGCCGGCCGGCCAGGCCGGCCAGCGGCAGTGCGGCCGCCGCCGCGCCGAGGGTCATGGTGGTGGTGACTGCTCCGGCCCAGGCGTTCGAGCCCGAGAGCTGGACGGCCAGGAGGGACCCGACGGACAGGCTGGCGCCGCTGCCGACGCCGCTGAGCAGCTGAGCCGTGCTCAGGACCCAGACGGTTCGGCGCTGGACCCGCTGCGGGTCCAGGACCGAACCGTGCGCCGGGCTGGAGTCGATGGTTTTCACGGTCCGAGCTTAGCCGAACCGTGGAAGCTACTCGGCGTCGATCAGGCTCTTGCGGGAGTCTTCCTCGAGCCGGGGGTCCACCTTCGATGTTGTGGTGCCGGAGCTGACCAGGCTGGCAATAACGGCCACGATGATGGTGCCGATGATCACCGCGAGCGAGAGGAAAGTCGGGATCTCGGGAGCCCATTCGATGTGCCGGCCGCCGTTGACAAAGGGGAGTTCGTTTACGTGCATCGCGTGCAGGACCAGCTTTACACCAATGAACGCGAGAATCACGGAAAGGGCGTGCTTCAGGTAGACCAGGCGGGTCATCAGGCCGCCGAGCAGGAAGTACAGCTGACGCAGGCCCATCAGGGCGAAGATGTTGGCGGTGAAGACGATGAACGGGCTTTGCGTCAGGCCAAATATGGCGGGGATGGAGTCCACCGCGAACAGCAGATCCGTCAGGCCGATGGTCACAAAGACGACCAGCATGGGGGTGAAGACCCTTTTGCCGTCCACCACGGTGCGGAGTTTGCCGCCGTCGAACGTCTGGGACATCGGCAGGACTGTGCGGATCCGGGCGATGAGCGGGTTTTCCCGGTCTTCCTCGTCACCGCCGTCGTCCTGGAGCTGCTTCCACGCGGTCCAAAGCAGGAAGGCGCCGAAGAGGTAGAAGATCCAGCTGAACTGTTCGATCACTAGTGCGCCGAGCAGGATAAAGATGCCGCGCAGGACCAGCGCGATGATGATGCCCACCATCAGGACTTCCTGCTGGTACTTACGGGGTACCGAAAAGCGGGCCATGATGATGATAAAGACGAAAAGGTTGTCGATGCTGAGGCTGTACTCCGTGACCCAGCCGGCGATGAACTGCCCGCCGTACTCGGGACCGGTGAAGGCAAACATCGCTGCGGCAAAAACGAGCGCCAGCCCGATGTAGAAGGTGACCCAGAGGCCTGCTTCCTTCATGGAGGGCTCATGCGGCCCCTTGAGGACGAGAAGCAGATCGACGGCGAGGATGGTGCCGAGGACAACGAAGGAGCCGATCTCAAACCAGAGGGGAAGTTCAGGCACGAAGATACCTTTCGCAGGGTACAACTAAGCGGTGCAAGTCTCTCCGGCCAAGCACTCGCACCCGGGCCATTGCCTCCAGGTACCGACTTGCAGCCCGCTACGCCCGGCAGGGCGTCTGTGCCATGCGTGTTGACGATCGTAGCGCTTGGGATACTCCCCTACGTTCGCCCTACCCTACCTTAGGCGTGCCCGGCGGACTGCATCTGGCGCAGTTCCTTCTTCAGCTCCCCTACTTCGTCACGAAGCCGGGCGGCAAGCTCGAAGTGCAGCTCCCCGGCGGCGGCATGCATTTGTTCGGTGAGCTGCTCGATCAGGCCCACCAGATCCTCGGCGGGTGCCGCGGCCAGGCCGTCCGCCCGGACCTTTGCCGAGCCCTTGCCCTTGCCGCGCGACTTGCCGGCCGCGGCGAGGAGTTCGCGGGTGTCGGCGTCCTCCTTGGCGATCTGGTCCGTGATGTCGGCGATCTTCTTCCGCAGCGGCTGCGGGTCGACGCCGTTCGCGGTGTTGTACGCCACTTGGATCTCGCGCCGCCGGTTGGTCTCGTCAATGGCCTTCGCCATGGAGTCGGTGATCCGGTCCGCGTACATGTGGACCTCGCCGGAGACGTTGCGGGCGGCCCGGCCGATGGTCTGGATCAGCGACGTTGCCGACCGCAGGAAGCCTTCCTTGTCCGCATCCAGGATGCTCACCAGCGACACCTCGGGCAGGTCCAGGCCTTCCCGGAGCAAGTTGATGCCGACCAGGACGTCGAAGACTCCCATCCGAAGTTCCCGCAGCAGCTCGACGCGGCGCAGGGTGTCAACGTCCGAGTGCAGGTATTCGACCTTGACGCCGTGCCCGAGCAGATAATCGGTAAGGTCCTCCGCCATCCGTTTGGTCAGTGTGGTGACCAGGATGCGCTCATCCTTCGCGGTGCGGGTCTTGATCTCACCGAGCAGGTCATCGATCTGGCCCTTTGTCGGCTTGACGATCACCTCGGGGTCGATGAGGCCGGTGGGCCGGATGATTTGCTGGACGTAGCCGTCGGCTTTGCCGAGCTCGTACTTGCCCGGCGTGGCGGAGAGGTAGACGGTCTGCCCAACGCGGTCCTGGAATTCGTCCCATTTCAACGGCCGGTTATCCATCGCGGAGGGCAACCGGAAGCCGTGGTCTACGAGGTTCCGCTTCCGGGACATGTCGCCCTCGTACATCGCGCCGATCTGCGGCACTGTAACGTGCGACTCGTCGATGACCAGGAGGAAGTCGTCCGGGAAGTAATCGATGAGGCAGTGCGGCGCCGTTCCGCGGGCACGGCCGTCGATGTGGCTGGAGTAGTTCTCGATGCCGTTGCAGAAGCCCATCTGCTGCATCATTTCCAGGTCGTAGGTGGTGCGCATCCTGAGGCGCTGCGCTTCCACAAGTTTGTACTGGCTTTCCAGGACCTGGAGCCGTCCGGCGAGCTCGTCTTCGATCCGCTTGATCGCCCGGCCCATACGTTCCGGACCGGCGACATAGTGCGATGCCGGGAAGACGTACATTTCGGTCTCATCACGGATGATTTCTCCGGTGAGCGGGTGCAGGGTATAGATGTTCTCGATCTCGTCGCCGAAGAACTCGATCCGGATCGCGAGCTCCTCGTACATCGGGATGATTTCGACGGTGTCGCCACGGACCCGGAACGTGCCCCGGTGGAAGTCCATGTCGTTGCGGGCATACTGCATGGAAACGAATTTCCGCAGCAGGTCATCGCGGTTCATCTGGGCGCCCTTGCGCAGTGTCACCATGCCGGCGATGTATTCCTCCGGGGTGCCGAGGCCATAGATGCAGGACACGGTGGCGACCACGATCACGTCCCGGCGGGTCAGCAGCGCGTTGGTCGCGGAGTGCCGGAGCCGTTCGACTTCCTCGTTGACGGACGAGTCCTTTTCGATGAAGGTGTCCGTCTGCGCCACGTAGGCTTCCGGCTGGTAGTAGTCGTAGTAGGAGACGAAGTATTCGACGGCGTTGTTGGGCAGCAGCTCGCGGAATTCGTTGACGAGCTGCGCTGCGAGGGTCTTGTTTTGCACCATCACCAGGGTGGGCCGCTGTACCTGTTCGATCAGCCACGCCGTCGTCGCGCTCTTGCCGGTACCCGTGGCACCGAGCAGCACCACGTCCTTCTCGCCGTTTTTGATGCGCTCCGTCAGTTCCCCGATGGCGGCCGGCTGGTCGCCTGCCGGCTGGAATTCGCTGATGACCTCGAAAGGCGCCACGACACGGTTGATCTGCTGGGCAAGACTCATGTTCCTAATGTACCGCCGGGCCCCGACGCTCCGCCCTGATTCAGCTTTGGGCGGTACGTTCCGGTCCGGCTTCGGGCCCCGGGTACAACGGCGGCTGCCAGCCGGTGCGCCGCGCCCACGCTTCCATTTGCGCCGGGGCGTGCCCGGCCATCCCGTCCTCCGTGTCCGAGGCGTAGCCCGCGGTGCTCCGATCTGCGCCGTGCAACCTGTCGGCCAGGCGCTTCTCGGCAAGGTATTCCTCCCGGGCAGCCGGGTCATCGCGCAGCCAGTCCCGGAAGCAGAGCGCGAACCGCCAGCCCGGCGAGCCCACGGCCCGGACGTGGAGGTTGACCGCCCGTCCGGGGTCCGCGTTGGCGTGCAGGCGCTCCGGCCAGCTTGCCGGGTCCGGGTGCGGGGGTTGGGGGTTGCCGGAAACCGCAACGGGCCGGGCCGGGAAACCCGCCTCGGCGAGCAGCAGCGAGATCCGGTCCGCGGCGGCCATGTCCTCGACGCCGAGCTGGAGGTCCAGCACGTCGTTCGCGCCGAGGCCGGGCACGGCAGTGGAACCAACATGGTGCAGGGCCAGGATGTTCTCCCCCGCAGCCGTCCGCAGGCGCGCCATAAGCCGCGCGGCTTGCACCGGCCACTCGGGGTTGGCGTGCGCCGGCACCGGGGCGCCGGTCCGGGGTGCCGGGCGGTGCCTGCCCAGGTTCTCCGCGAAGGGTGCCAGCCGGAATTTCCAGAGCCGGTCCACCGCGTCCCGAAGTTCCTGCTTGGAACCGGAGTTGTCCAGGACGACGTCGGCTGCTGCCAGCCGGTCCTGCCTGCCCGCCTGCGCCGCCATCCTGGCGCGGGCGTCAGCGGGGCTCATCCGCCGGTGTTGCACCATCCGCTGCAGCCGGGCCTCATCCGGCGCGTCAACCACCACCACCAGATGGAAATTGGAGCCCTGGCCGGTCTCAACGAGGAGCGGGATGTCCTGGACCACCACGGCGCCCATAGGGGCGGCGGCGGACAGCGCGGCAGCCCGCTCCCGCACCAGCGGATGGATGATGTTGTTCAAAACGGCAAGGCGGTCCGGGTTGCCGAACACGAGGGCGCCGAGCTTGGCCCGGTCCAGGCCGCCGTCGGGGGTCAAAACCGACTTGCTGAAGGCCTCCACCACCTTGGCGAGTCCGGGTGTTCCGGGTTCGACGACCTCCCGGGCCAGGGCGTCTGCGTCGATCACTATGGCGCCCAGTTCGCGCAGGCGCGAGGAGGCCACTGACTTGCCTGCGGCGATGCCGCCCGTCAACCCGATTTTCAGCACTCCACCAGACTAAACTGATCCGGTGGCTGAAGATGCGGTTTTCCCGGAGAGCAGGGCCACCGTGTACACCTCGCTGGCGGCGGACCGGGAGTTCCGCCACGAGACTGAGGTGAAACGCTCCCGCTTCATTACGGTGCTGCACCGGACCGCAGACGAGGATGGGGCCCGTTCGGTCCTTGCCGCCCTGCGCAAAGAATTCCACGACGCACGGCACCACTGCTCCGCGTTTGTGCTCGGTCCGGACCGGGATGTCCAACGCTCAAACGACGACGGCGAGCCGTCCGGAACCGCGGGCACCCCGATGCTTGATGCGCTGCTCAAACGCGAAACCGCTCCGGGCGTGACGGACCTCAGTGACGTAACAGCTGTGGTGGTTCGGTACTTTGGCGGGATCCTGCTGGGGGCAGGCGGATTGGTCAGAGCCTACTCGGAAGCCGTGACCGCTGCCTTGGACCGGGCGCCCCTCGTGCAGCGCCGCCGGCTGCGGATCTGCAGTGTGGCGGTTCCGCACACGTCCGCCGGACGGCTGGAAAACGACCTCCGCGCCGCGGGTTACGTAATGGCAGAATCCAGTTATGCGGTGGAAGCTACTATCCTGAGGCTTGCCCTGCCGGATGATCCGCCTGGTCTGGCCCGGGCGGCCGAGCGGCTGGCTGCGCTGTCTGCCGGAACGGCCGAATTAGTGCCCGGAGAAACGGAGTGGATCGATGTCCCCCACGGCTGAGCCTTCCCGTCCCGCCGTGTTGCTCGTCGATGTCTCCGGGGCGGTCCTCGAGCAGCTCCTGTCAGTGGCGATCCAGGACGCGGATGCGGACGACGTGACCCCACCCTTGGGCAGCGCCGCCGGCTGGAATTCGGAACGGATCAGCTGGTTCCGCGAATACCACCGAGCGGCCGCCGGACTCGACGGGCCAGGCCAGCAGAAAAGCTGGGCGGTCAGTTCCGGCGGTGAACTGGCGGGCGCGGTCCGGCTGCGGCGGACCGGAGCCGGTGCGCTGGAAACGGGTATCTGGCTGGCGCGCAGCTTCCGCGGCCGCGGAATCGCACGGGAAGCGCTTCGTCTCGTGATTGGCCGGGCCGCCGCGACCGGGGCATCGGTGCTGGAAGCCGAGACAACGGCAGGGAACACCGCGGCGCTGGCCCTCCTGAGGTCAGCCGGTGCCGAGCTCGAGGAAGGCGAAGCCGCCACCGGTGCAACGGTTCCGGTCAAGGCCAGGATCGCGTTGCGCTGACTCCCCCACCCGGAGCATGCCCGCCGTTCACCACCCCCGGTGGACATGCCCACCGCTCACCACCCCCGATGCTGAGCATGCCCCTGTTAGCCCAACCCCTTGGACATAATCCTGATATGCCCATCGCCCGGGTCCGCGGCTGGACATGGTCCACCCGGATTCAGGCGAGAGCAGCCGCAATTTCCCAAACGTGGCCGCCGGGGTCGCGAAAGCTGGCCGTGCGGATACCCCACGGCCGGTTCACCGGTCCATTCAGGAGTTCGACGCCGCGCCTGGTCAAATCCGCGCACATGGCATCAACGTCGTCCACCTCGAGGGTGAATTGCATCCTGGCTCCGGCGTCGGCAGAAGCCACCGTGGCAGGGCCGATGAGCTCCGGTGCCTCGGAAGAGTTCAACAAATTGATCAGGGTGTTCTCGAACCTAAACACAGCCGAGGCTTCGTCTTCGTATGCCACCGGCAGGCCAAACACTTCCCGGTAGAAGCGTTTTGCCACGGGCAGATCCTCGACGAATAAGGTGATGGCTCCGATTCCCCCTGGCCAAGTCCGGTTGTCTGCTGGCTCGGTTCCCTGGAAATTTCCTGCAGTTCCACCCATAGTGGACGCCCCCTTGTGTTCCGTTGACCTAACCCGGACAGCATCGGCGCTAACCAGCCGCGAAGTCAACCACTCCGCCCGCCACCAACGACACGGCCTGGCTCGGTCTGCGACGGACATGTCCGCCGGGCTCGGCGGGATACTTCCGGACATGCCCCGCCCTCGCGCTCAGGCCTGAGCATAATACTGCTATGTCCAGCGGCCGCAGCCACCAGCGGGCATGTCCCCACGGGGAGCAGCCAGGGCCGGCCCGAAAACAGTGGCACTTGTAAAACAACACAAAAATGGCCGCCCCCGGAGGGACGGCCACTTTTATGTCGCTAATTTAGGCTACAAACTGCCAGGGCCCGGGGAATGGATCCCCGGGAACCACGGGCAATTAGTTGCCGGTCAGCTTCTCGCGCAGTGCTGCCAGAGCCTCGTCGGAAGCGAGCGTGCCGCCACCGGTGTTGGACTCGGCTGCAGCCGGCTCGGAGGAGTAGCTGGTGGTGCCGGAGTCGCTCTCGCCGGACGTTGCAGCTGCAGCGTCATCGGCAGCGTGCTGGGCAACCTGCTTCTTGTGGGCTTCCCAGCGGGTCTGGGCGTCAGCGTACTGCTGCTCCCAGGCGGCGCGCTGCGTCTCGTAGCCTTCAAGCCACTCGTTGGACTCCGGATCGAAGCCCTCCGGGTACTTGTAGTTGCCTTCTTCGTCGTACTCTGCGGCCATGCCGTACAGAGCCGGATCGAATTCGGTGGAGTCGGCGTCGACGCCCTCGTTGGCCTGCTTGAGGGACAGCGAGATGCGGCGGCGTTCGAGGTCGATGTCGATGACCTTGACGAACAGCTCATCCCCGACGGAGACAACCTGCTCGGCCAGCTCTACGTGGCGCACTGCGAGCTCGGAGATGTGGACCAGGCCTTCGATGCCGTCTTCAACGCGAACGAACGCGCCGAACGGAACCAGCTTGGTGACCTTACCCGGCACAACCTGCCCGAGGGCGTGGGTGCGGGCGAAGGTCTGCCACGGGTCTTCCTGCGTAGCCTTGAGCGAGAGGGGAAACACGCTCGCGGTCCAGATCGACCTCGAGAACCTCGACGGTGACTTCCTGGCCCACCTCGACAACCTCGGACGGGTGGTCGATGTGCTTCCAGGACAGCTCGGAAACGTGAACGAGGCCGTCTACGCCGCCCAGGTCCACGAAGGCACCGAAGTTGACGATGGAGGAAACGACGCCGGGACGGACCTGGCCCTTTTCCAGCTTGTTGAGGAACGTGGAGCGGACCTCGGACTGGGTCTGCTCGAGCCATGCACGGCGGGACAGCACCACGTTGTTGCGGTTCTTGTCCAGCTCGATGATTTTGGCTTCGATCTTCTGGCCGATGTACGGAGCAAGGTCGCGCACACGGCGCATCTCGACGAGGGATGCCGGCAGGAAGCCGCGCAGGCCGATGTCGAGGATAAGACCACCCTTGACAACCTCGATGACGGTGCCGGTGACGACGCCGTCTTCTTCCTTGACCTTCTCGATGTCGCCCCAGGCGCGCTCGTACTGAGCACGCTTCTTGGAGAGGATCAGGCGGCCTTCTTTGTCTTCCTTGGTGAGCACCAGGGCTTCGACGAGATCGCCAACGGAGACGACGTCTCCGGGATCAACATCGTGCTTGATGGACAGCTCGCGGGAGGGAATGACACCTTCGGTCTTGTAACCGATGTCGAGCAGAACTTCGTCGCGGTCGACCTTCACGACGGTACCTTCGACGAGGTCCCCGTCGTTGAAGTACTTGATGGTGGCGTCGACAGCTGCGAGGAAGTCCTCAGCGGTACCGATGTCGTTAATTGCGACTACGGGTGTACCGGGCTTCTCGGTGGAGGTGATGGTCATGTAGTAGGGGCTCCGTTGTGGATAGTTAGTCGGTCAGGCCAACCGCTGCGCCCGCGTCGGCGACACGGGAGCAGGCACGGCATTTTGCCGGGTCGTCCTGATTGTGGATTGAAGATGCGGGCACGTAGTACACGCCCGTTTAGTCTAGTCGTATACGGGAACGCCGGTCAAAGTGCAACGGGTCGGCGCTAATTCGCCTAAAAGTGCGTAAGGCAGTGCGGTGCACGGTCAACGGCGAACATCAGCCGCGCGGTCAGTGCGGCCCCGGAAACGTGCTCCAGGATCCGCCCGGCAGCCGCCAGCGTCACCGGGCAGACTGCGCCGAGAAAGACGGACCCGAGTTCCGCGACGTCGAGGCTCAGGTCCGGTTCGGTGCCGTCCGGGGCGGACTCCACGCGGGCTTCACCGTCAGTCACGGTCAGCGTGTACGTGCCCGCCGCGAAGCCCAGGGTGTCGGTGACGTGCAGGACCAGGCTGCCGTCGGTCGAGTAGCGTCGTGCGCCGAGGGCTTTGGCCGTGTCCAGGATCCGGAGCCAGAGCATGTCAGCGTTCTCGGCGGACTCGATGCAGCGCGGGTCCTCAAGGGCCCACGCCAGCGGATCGTCCACGGGGGCTTCGGCCCACGCAACACGCTGAATGAGGTCGATGCTGCCGAGGAACTGCCACAGCTCGAGGTAGCCGGACGTGGTGGCAGCGACGAGGTCAACAACTTCCATGGTGGCTGGCGTGGTGTCCCAGCCGGAGAATTTGTAGGCGACATAACCGTCAACAGCACCGTCGGCGTCGTAGTGCAGGGCACAGCGGATCGATTCGTCCTCCGCCCCGTCCCGGCCAAGTGTCCCCGAGCTGCGCTGCCGGTAGGAGGCCTGCCGATCGATAGACCCGGGCGTGACCCGGTGGACGCGTTCGAACACGCCCTGGGCCAGCTCCAGCAGGACTTTCCGGTCGGCGACTTCCACCGAGCCGCTCGCACTGTGCCGCAGCCGGAAGCGCGGGCCGGTGTCCACCTTCACGCTGCGCTCGAACGTCGCGACGCCGAAGCCGAACCGCCCGTAGATGGAAGCCTCGGACGCCGTCAGGGCAGCAATGGCCAGGCCGTCGGCTTTCGACGCGGCCAGGTCCTCGGTCATCATCCGGCGCAGGAGCCCCTGCCGGCGGTGGGTTCCCCGGACGGTTACGGCGGTGATCAGCTGCGCTTCGAGCTGCCGGCCGTAGCCGACATTGAGGTTTTTGCGCAGGGTCCCGAAGGTGGCCACGGGGATGTCGGCAGCCAGGGAATGCGCGGCCACTGTGCCGCACTGGTAGACCCCCGTCAGCTCGCGGTTGTCGGCGCGGTACGTGGCCATGACCTTGTCCACGAATTCGTCCTTGTGGCGCTCGTCGTAAAAGCCGACGCCGACGCCGCGCAGCCAAGAGACGCCCAGCGCATAGTCCGGTTCGCCCTTTTGGGCCGCCCGGAACCTCCTGATCTCATACTTTTCAGTCATGTGCTTCCCCCCTGGGTATCCTGCAAAATCCACAATTCACGCAGGCATCAATGCCCCGCCTCGTACCAGCTCGAACCGACGCCGATCTGGACTTCCAGCGGAACGGTCAACCTGGCAGCCGCCCCCATCTGCTCGGTCACGAGCCTTTCCACGGTGTCCCGCTCACCGGCCGCGACTTCCAAAACCAGTTCGTCATGGACCTGCAGCAGCATCCGCGATTTCAGTCCCTGGTCGGCCAGCGCACCGGAAACCCCGAGCATCGCGCGCTTGATGATGTCCGCTGCCGATCCCTGGATCGGAGAGTTCAGCGCAATGCGCTCAGCGTTCTCGCGCAGCTGGCGGTCGGTGCTCGTGAGGTCCGGAAGATACCGGCGTCGGCCCTCGATGGTGGCGGTGTACCCGTCGATTCTGGCCTGCTCCACGACGCCGCGGAGATAGTCGCGGACGGCGCCGAACCGGTCGAAGTAGTCCTTCATCAGCGTCCTCGCCTCATCGACGGAAACCTCGAGCTGCTTGGAGAGCCCGAAGGAGGTCAGTCCGTAGGCAAGGCCATAGGACATGGCCTTGACCTTGGATCGCATCGCACTTGTCACCTGGTCTGTGGGTACATGGAAGATGTTGGAACCTACGAACCGATGCAGGTCTTCGCCGTCCTTGTAGGCCTGGATCAGGCCCGCATCCCCGAGAGGTGCGCCATGATGCGCATTTCGATCTGCGAGTAGTCGGCCGAGAGCAGGCAGTCGTAGCCATCGCTGACCACAAAGATGCTGCGCACACGGCGGCCTTCCTCGCTGCGGATGGGGATGTTCTGCAGGTTGGGGTTGTTGGATGAGATCCGGCCGGTGGCTGCGACGTTTTGCGCGTAACTGGTGTGGATCCGGCCGTCGTCAGTGACTGACTTCTTCAGCGACTCCAGCATCTGACGCAGCTTCGAGGACTCGCGGTGCGCCATCAGCTGGACGAGGAATTCGTGCCCGGTCTTTTCCAGCAGGTTCTTAAGCGACGCGGCGTCGGTGGTGAACCCGGACTTGATCTTTTTGGTTTTCGGCAGTCCCAGCTCCTCAAACAGGACCGTCTGGAGCTGCTTCGGCGACCCCAGGTTCACTTCGTGGCCAATCGCGGCGAACGCAAGTTCCTGGGCGTTGTCGATGACCTTGGCCAGATCCGCCAACTGCTCGTCCATACGCGCCATGTCAATGGCAATTCCGGCGAGTTCCATGTCGGCAAGGACCCGGCTGACGGGCAGCTCGAGGGTGGTCAGCAGGTCCTGGGCTCCGCGTTCCTGCAGCTCCGTTTCGAAGTAGCGGCTCAGTGCCTGGACGACGGCGGCCACCTGGACGAGCGCGCCGGCGGCGGCAGCATCGCCGTCGAACGCCAACTCAAGCTGGCCGGCCTTGGCCGCCTCGGTCGCGACGCCGATGTTCAGGTGGTGCTGGGCCAGTTCGGCGAGTTCATAGCTGCGGCGGTCAGGCTGAATGAGGTACCCGGAAATTGCGGTGTCGTCCACCACGCCGTCCAGGCCCAGGCCACGGTTGGAGAGAGCTTTGAGTGCCGCCTTGTAGCCATGCATGACCTTGGGCGCGGCCGCGTCCCTGAGCCAGCAGGCCAGGACGTTCTCGGCGGCGGCGTCCTGGCCGGCGAGGTCGATGTAGGCAGCCCCGTCCACACGGACGATGGCCAGGGCAGCGGCATCCTCGCCGATCCGGCCCGGCACGAGGTCGACGGCGACAGCTGAACGCTTGCCGGCCCCCGAGTCGAGGAAAGCAGCCAGCTCGGCAGCGTCCGAAGGGACCACGAAATCCGGAGTGTCGAGGCGCTCGCGCTCCGGCTCCGCGACCTCACTGCCGTACAGGGCGAAGAGCCGGGTGCGGATGGTCTTGAATTCGAGGGTGTCGAACAACTCCTCAATGGCAGCCTGGTCCGGCCGCGGTTCCGAAAGTTCTTCCAGCGTCACCGGGAGCTCCAGATCGGTGTGGAGCCTGTTCAGCCTCCGGTTGCGCTTGACGTCCTCAACGTTTTCGCGGAGGGAGTCCCCCACCTTCCCGCCGATGGAGTCGATGTTCGCCAGAACCCCCTCCAGGCCGCCGTAAAGGTTAATCCACTTCGCCGCCGTCTTGGGGCCGACACCGGGAACGCCGGGAAGGTTGTCCGCGGACTCTCCCACCAGCGCGGCGAGGTCCGAATACTGGGCTGGCGTGACGAAATACTTCGCCTGGATGGCCTCGGCATCCAGGCGGGGAATGTCACTGACACCCTTTTTCGGGTACAGCACAAAGACGTTGTCCGTGATCAGCTGGAAGGCATCCCGGTCCCCCGAAACCAGGAGCACCTCGAAACCGGCCTTGTCTCCCATCGTGGCGAGGGTGGCCAGGATATCGTCAGCTTCGTAGCCGGGCATCTTGATGGTCTTGATGCCCCAAGCTCCCATGACCTTGTCGATGAGGTCGATCTGGCCGCTCATCTCCCGGGGGGTTTCGTTGCGTCCGCCCTTGTAGTCGCTGTATTCAGCCTTGCGATGGGTGGTGTCATCGGAGACGTCGAAGGCGACGGCAACGTGGGTGGGCTTCTGCTCCTTGATGAGGTTGATCAGCATGGACGTAAAACCGTGTACGGCGTTTGTGTGCTGTCCCGTGGCGGTGGAGAATTTGTCAGCCGGCAGCGCGAAGAACGCACGAAATGCCATGGAGTGGCCGTCGAGGACCATCAGCCGGGGCTGACCGGTGATCGGAACCACGGGCGCCGAAGTGGCGGAAACCGGTTCCGCGGCCCGGCTGGAGGGCACGGGCCTGGCCGCAGTCGCTGATTCGGTCTCCGTTGCCGGAAGGGTATCCGCGGCAGAGGGGGCAAGGGCCGGTTTGGTAGTTTCGCTCACAGGTGCCAGCCTAGTTCCCATGACGGACAATTTCACGCCGGGCCCGTACACGGCCGAGCTGGCGGCAGCAGGGATTCCCGAGGAAATGCACGATTGGCTGGGGCACTACGGTGTGGGCGCCCTGGTGGTGAAGATGGGGATCCATTTCGTGGAGATGAGTCCCGAGCGCACTGTTGGCACCATGCCGGTGGAAGGCAACACCCAGGTCGCCGGCATCCTGCATGGCGGTGCCCACGTGGTGCTTGCCGAGACGCTTGGTTCCTTTGCTGCCGGAATGCATGCCGGCCCGCAGCGGCAGGCGCTGGGAATCGACATCAGCGCCACGCATCACCGGGCAATCACCGCGGGCACAGTGACCGGCACGTGCACTGCCATCCACCTTGGCCGCACCCTCACCACGCACGAGATCGTGATGACGGACGAGCAGGGCCGCAGGCTCTCGACGGCGCGCATCACCAACCTGATCCGCGACATCGCCGAGTAGTCGCCCCGCAGCCCGGCGCTTCGCCGCAGCGGTTCTATGCCTGGGCGCGCCCGAAACGGTAGCGCAGTTCCATGATGCCCCGGCCCATGGTGTGCGCGGAAAGCAGCTCCATCGGTGCCGTCGGCCCCGACATCGGCAGCACCGGCTTGCCGCTGCCGAGGACAACGGGAATTATCGAAATAATGATCTCGTCCAGGGCACCGGCATCCGCGAATTGGGCTGCGAGTACGCCGCCCCCGACGATCCAGACATTCCGGTCTCCCGCTTCGGCCTTGAGATCAGCAACGAACTCGGCCACGGGACCGCGGACAAACGTCACGTCCGCACCGTGCGGGGCGGAGATTTCGTGGCGTGTGAAGACCCAGCACGGCGTCGTCGGGTAGGGCCAGTGGCCGGGTTCGTTTTTCCTTAGCCAGGCGTAGGTCTCACCGCCCATGACGATGCAGCCCACCTCCGCCATAAAGGCTTCATAGCTTTCCTTGCCCCCGGCGAAACCGTCGAACTGGAGCAGCCAGCCCAGATCGTCGTCGGCGGTGGCGATGAATCCGTCCAGCGAGGACGCAACAAAATACTGGAATCCAGGCATGGCCCCAGCGTAGCCGGGCCCGCCCCGCACGCCCACCCTGCCGGCTATTTGCTGAAGTAGGGAATGATCAGGTACAACCCGAACAAGACGGCCAGCCCGCACAGACCGAAGCAGATGTACGCTAGCGGCCGGACCCATGCCGGTTTCCGCTCATCGACGTCGCCGGCGATGGCCGTGAGGCGGACTCCCAAGGAGTAAAGGACCACAACGGTCAGCGCAGCGACAAGCGTTGCGCCGGCGACTTGAACCAGTTCCAGCCACTTCATCAGAGCTCGCCCTTCGGCTTGTTGTTGGTGCCGGCGACGGCGCGCGCCTTTTTCTTGCGGAAGTGCACGGCCGTGCCGGCTTCCTCAACTTCTACGGCATTGTGGTGTCCGACCCGCGACTTGTTCGAGTGCGCAAACATGTAGGTCACGGCAGCGGTGCCGGCCACGGCGGCAATAACCACGCCGCCGACGCCGGTATTCACCAGCAGTGCCGTGAGCGCGCCCATCAACCCGGCAGCCGGGAGGGTGAAGAGCCAACCCAGTGCAATCCGTCCAGCGGTGCCCCATCGTACGGTGGTCCCGCGCCGGCCCAAGCCTGAACCGATTACGGAGCCGGACGCTACCTGCGTGGTGGACAGTGCAAACCCCAGATGGGAGGAGGCCAGGATGGCGGAAGCCGTGCTGCTTTCGGCGGCAAAGCCCTGTGCCGGCTTGACGTCGGTAAGCCCGGATCCCATCGTGCGGATGATGCGCCAGCCACCGGAGTAGGTACCAAGCGCGATGGCGAGGGCGCAGGCGGCGATGACCCAGAGTTGAGGTCCGGAGCCCGGCTGCTGGGTGCCCGCAGCAATCAGCACCAGCGTGATGATGCCCATCGTCTTTTGTGCGTCGTTGGTCCCGTGGGCAAGGGCAACGAGGCTGGAGGTGAAAATCTGGCCGGTCCGGAATCCGCCGCGCTTCTGGGTGAGCTTGCTGCCGGTATCCGGATCGTGCCGGGAGGTCAGAGCATAAGCAAGCTTGGTGCACAGGTACGCAACACCGCCGGCGATGATCGGCGCAAAGATGGCGGGCAGGATCACCTTCTGCGTCAGGGACGAGAAGTTCACCGAATGGATCCCGATCCCGGCGATGGCCGCACCGATCAGACCGCCAAATAGTGCGTGCGAGGAACTCGACGGCAGGCCTTTGAGCCAGGTGATCATGTTCCAGAGGATGGCGCCCATCAGGCCGGCGAAGATGATCTCCGGTGTGATCTGGATACCGTCGGCACCTTCCTTGATAATTCCGCCTGACACGGTCCTGGCCACTTCCGTGGACAGGAATGCTCCCACGAGGTTCAGGACCGCCGCGAGGGCGACTGCCGTTTTGGGTTTGATGGCGCCGGTGGCAATGGGGGTGGCCATCGCGTTGGCGGTGTCATGAAATCCGTTGGTGAAGTCAAAAAAAAGTGCCAGCGATATCACCAGCGCCACCATGATGGTGATTTGCACCTATTGCCCAATCTGCAGAGTCGTCGGTCAGCAGTTTCATCCGCCGGCGCCGCATCATTCATCCGGATTTCACCGGATAGGCGTGCGGGGTTCAGTTAATTCGCTTGACGCGTTAAAGCGTAAAGGGCAACGGTAGCAGGGCAAAAACTGGCCCCGGCGCCGCCCTGGCCGGGTTAGCGGGCGCGGCGCAAGCGTCTTCTTTCAGTTCTGCGGGAGATCGGGTGCCGGCGTGGCGTCGATCATCGCGGCGGCCTTCTGCTCGAGCGCGGCAATCGTTACGTCCGGCAGCACAATCAGTCCGTCCAGTTCGCGGCGCGCGCGCCGGTACGCGGTTTGCCGTTCCGCCGGTGTGGCAGCAGCATCCGACGCGATCCGCAGCAGCTTCCGGGCCGTTGCGAGGCGCTGCCGCTCGGGTCCGGTGAAGTTGCTGTCCTTGATCCGCAGGGCCTCCCGCTCGGCGACGTCGAAGGCGAGGGCGAAGCCGTGCACGGCTTCGCGGTACTCAGCTAACCGCGACAGCGTTGTGATGTCCTCCGGGGCTTCGGGCCGCATGGCGTCGGCCGTCCGTTTGGCGCGCAGGAACGCTACCGTTAGCGGTTCGCGGACGTCGGTCATGGCCGGAAAGTCGATGAGCTTGCCCACGTCGAGCTCATAGTCGAGCCACCGCCGGTTGACGGCGTTGTGGCTTTCCACCAGGTTCCGGGCCTCGGACCGGCTGGCCTGCTCCGCCTCCGTTGCCTGGTTGCGAAGCGTATAGAGCTCAATCCGCCGCTTGTGCCGGCGTTCACTGGCTTGGGACCAGGAACGTGCCCAACCGCCGAACACTCCGCTGAGCGGGAAGACCAACCACCAATAGTGGCCAATAAAATCCAGGACGGGCTGCACCAGAGCATCCTCCCACCCGGCGCGGGCAGGCTAAAAGGTCCGCTGCGCCGCTCAGTCCTTGTGCTTAACCTTGTGGACCCGGGTAACGATGGTCGGGCACGGCAAGCTGAGGAGGACGGCGTGGGCTGTGGAGCCGAGCAGCATCCGGGAAAAGCCCCCGTGGCCGCGGCTGCCAACCACAAGGAGCCGTGCGTCCCTGGCGGCTTCGACCAGGGCTTTGGCGGGTTCGGTGTCGGTCTCCAGGCGCTGGTGGACAATCAGGTCCGGATACTTGTCGCCCAGCCCTGCGACGGATTCTGCCAGGACGACCCGGTCCTCCTCAAGGATGGATTCCGCGAGCCCGCTCTCCGGCAGCTGGGTTTCGATCCAGCGCGCCGGCCTGCGGAAGGCGAAGACGACAGTCAACTCGTCACGGCCGCGGTCTGCCTCCGCGGCCGCGAAGTTCACGGCCTGGAGGGATTCTTCGGAACCGTCCACTCCCACCACAACGCCGTGGTTCCCCGCGCCGGCCTTGAGCGGAATGACAGCTGCAGAAGCTTCGGAGGCCGAGACGATCTGCAGGGCACGATCCGACATGGGGCCGCCGTCCAACCAATGTTTGTCGTGCTCGCCCACAACCACCAACGATGCTTCCTTGGCGGCGTCCCGCAGCACCGAGCTGCCGCTGCCGTGACCGAGTTCGACGTCGACCTTGACACTGGGGGCCTGTCCGCTGGCGCTGGCCTTCGCCTCCTGGAGCAGTTCCGTGCCGGCTTGCCTGATGAGTTCGTGGTACTGGAAATCCGGGGTCATCCAGCGGTCATCCACGGCATGGATCACTGTGACGGGAAGCTTGTCGCGGGCCGCGCGTTCGAGGGCCCATGCCAGCGCGGCCTTGCTTCCGGCTGATCCGTTGATACCGACGACGATTGGCTTTTTCATTCTGAATCGTGCTCTTTTCCGTAGCGGGGTCTGTCCTGCTTCGCGTGATCCGGGCGGCAGTACCGGGAGTCCGCCGACACCTTATTCTCCGCCGGGGCTGCACCTCCGGTTAGGGGCTTAAGCCCCGCGGGCCGGTGCCTCATCCGCGCCGGCAAGTGAAACGGGCGCGGACTAGAAGCCGGTCGGCTCCGTTGCGAATTCCGGTTCCCGCGGCGGAGCCTCATGGTGAATCGGTCGCAGCGGGCGGGTGTGCTCGAACCAGACCAGCGCGTCGTAGCGCTCACCCATCCGGGTCGGAACGTAGTTCCCCAGCTCCCGCTCAGGATGGTAGAGGACACCTATCGCCCGGTGGCCAAGCCAGCTCGAGAGCCACGGCCCGTTCCTGTCGGCATTGAACTCCAGCACCGCTGCCGCCCCCAGTGCCTCGTGCAGGAAATCCTCGTGGCTGCCCGGGCGCGCGGTCGGAACCGGCAGCACCCGCTCGGGGCTGCCCCAGGCGTCCGCCGCGATTACCCCGCCCCGGTGGCAGGCGAGGCCCACCAGCAGTACGCCCTCGGCGGCGTGCCGTTCGCGCAGCAATTGCCCCACGTTCACCAGCCCGTCCTGCGTCATATCAGTAGCCCGGGCATCCCCCACATGGGTGTTGTGCGCCCAAATGAGCCCCTTCGAGCCGGCACCCAGGTGTTTGCTGAGCCGGTCGATGGTATCGGCCATGTGGTGGTCCCGGATGTTCCAGGACTGGCGGTCTCCGCGGACCATGATCCGGTAATAGTGCTCGGCGTTGGCTGCCACCTCGGCGTTCTGCACCGCGTCAAACGCTCCTTCGTCGTGCCCGCCCGGGCCGGACACCCTGCTTCTGACCTCGGTGAGGAGTGCGATGACGTCAGCCTCGCAGGACTGCGGGACCAGCCGAGTGCTCCAGGCGTACTTTTGCGGGTCTTCGTGGTGGGGCGCGAAGCACTGCCAGGCTCGCAGGGCCGCGGGTACCGCGCCGGGATCGTTGTCCCGAAGCCAGCTGATAATTTCGCGGAGCGAATCCCAGAGCGAGTACACGTCGAGCCCGTAGAAACCGACCCGCCGGTTCATCGGACGGCGGATATTCCAGCTTCGGAGCCAGTCCAGGAAGGCCGCAACTTCCTCGTTCGCCCACAGCCAGGTGGGCCAGCGTCCAAATCCCGCGAGCAGGGCATGGACCCCCTGGTCCTGCCCGGTCTCGCCGCGCACCCAGCGGTTGATCCGCCAGCAGTCGGGCCAATCCCCCTCCACGCCGATCCAGTTATAGCCCTCCTCTTCGATCAGGCGCCTGCTGAGGGTGTCGCGCCAGGTATAGAACTCGTGTGTTCCGTGGGACGCTTCGCCAATCGCGACGAACCGGCAGTCCCCGGCCCGCCGGACGAGCCCGTTGAGGTCCCGGTCGGTCGTCAAGGGCCGG
Source organism: Arthrobacter sp. H16F315 (assembly GCF_024124825.1). Taxonomy (GTDB): domain Bacteria; phylum Actinomycetota; class Actinomycetes; order Actinomycetales; family Micrococcaceae; genus Arthrobacter. The sequence goes on from NZ_JAMXSS010000002.1 coordinate 2,762,260, forward strand.
GCCAGCGAGTGGATTTCGGCCAATACCGCGGACTTCGCGGTGCCCGAGGTCACCGGGGCTCCTCAACGGAGATCGTTTCGAGGTGCTCGGGTACCCGGGCCCGCCACCCGAGTTCACGCTTGATCCGCAGGCGCAGGGCATCGGAGGCGTCCGGCTCGCCGTGGGTGATGTACGTCATCCGCGGTGCTTTTTCGGTGGCCTTCATCCACGCGATGATGCCGTCGGCGTCCGCGTGCGCAGAGAGGCTTTCCATTTGGATCACTTCAGCCCGGACCACGATGTCCTCACCATAAACGCGGAGCTCGCGCCCGCCGGCCGCGAGGGCGGCGCCACGGGTGCCCCCGGCTTGGTATCCGCTCAGGATCACAGCGTTCTTCGGGTCCGACCCGTAGGCGGCGAGATGGTGCAGGATCCTTCCGCCGGTGAGCATTCCGCTGGCGGAGATGATGATCATGGGGCCGCCGCGGAGGTTCAGCAGCTTGGATTCATCAACGGAGCGGGTGAGCCGGGCGATTTTGTACATGTTCCGGTATTCCTGCTCGCCAAGCCGGTGCTCTTCGGGGTGGCGCTGATACATCCCGGAGGCATCGATCGCCATTGGGCTGTTCAGGTACACGGGGATGTCCGGGATCAGGTTCTTGCTGCGGAGCCGGGACAGGTGCAGCATCAACGTCTCGGCCCGGCCGACGGCGAACGCCGCGACCAGCACCACGCCGCCGCGCTTCGCGACCCGGTTGATAATGTCCGCCAGTTGCTTCTCCGGAGCCACGGTGGAGTGTTTCCGGTTCCCGTAGGTCGATTCCGTGACCAGTACGTCGGTCGCCGGCAGGGGCCGTGGCGGGAACATCAGCGGGTCATCAGACCGTCCCAGGTCTCCGGTGAAGTGCACCGACCGGGAGCCCATCCGCACGTGGACCTGGGCGGCGCCGAGAATATGGCCCGCCGGCAGGAGCGTCAGCTCCATCCCGCCGCCGATGTCCAGTGGATCGTCAAAAGCACGGACAGTGAAACTGTTGAGCGAGGCGACGGCGTCAGCTGCGGTGTAGAGCGGCAGCGCCGGGTTGTGCCCGGCCGATCCCCTGTGGGTGGCGTACCGGGCTTCCTCCTCCTGCAGGTAGCCGCTGTCGGGAAGGAGCAGCTTGCACAGGTCGGTGGTGCCCTCAGTGGCGATCACCGGACCGGTGAATCCATTGCGCACCAGGACGGGAACGTAACCGGTGTGGTCCAGATGCGCATGGGTCAGGACGACGGCGTCGATTGATTCCGGCGGGACCGGAAACGGTGTCCGGTTGCGTTCTCGGCTGCGTTTGTAGCCCTGGAAGAGTCCGCAGTCCACCAGAACCCGTTTACCGCCGGCTTCCAGCAGGTAGCGGGAACCTGTGACGGTATCCGTGGCTCCGAGGAAGCGGAGGGTTGACTGCTGGTGCGTCATGGTGTTCCCGTTCCCGCCTGAATGACCGGCATCAACACGACGGGGCGGCGCTGACCCGCGCAAGCGATGTAGCCCCAGCTTCCGCCCGCACCGCGGCCGGCCATAGGGCCAAAAGTCACGGGCGCGGCAGCCGCACCGCGCAGGCACCGGTAGGATTTTTTGGGCGGGCCTCCTGGCGCGCGAACACCTGTGGATTGCAGTGGCAAGGACTGATCATGAAAAAGACATTGACGTCGAGCTCGTCCACCGGCCCAGCTTCGGCGGATACTGCCCGGGAACATGGGCAGCCGTGGAGCGAACGCCCCTGGACCCGCGCGTACGGGCCGGGCGTACCGTCCCGCCTGGCGCTCCCGAAGGGCTCGCTCGTCGACCTCCTGGACAAGTCGGTGCGGCGTTATGGGTCGAAGACCGCGCTGGAGTTTTTCGGCGCCCGCACCAGCTACCGCGAGCTCGGCACGCTGATCAGCAGGGCCGCCGCCGGTCTGGAGAAGCTCGGCGTCAAGGCCGGCGACCGGGTCGCCCTCGTGTTGCCAAACTGCCCGCAGCACGTCATTGCCTTCCATGCCGTGCTGCGCCTGGGCGCCGTTGTGGTCGAGCACAATCCGCTGTACACGGACCGGGAGCTGCGCCACCAATTCGAGGATCACGGGGCAGTCGTCGCAATTGTTTGGGATAAAGCGGTGGAACGGGTCCGCCAGTTGCCGGCCGACGTCGGGCTGCGCAGCATCGTCTCGGTGGAACTCATTCCGGCGATGCCGCTGCTGCAGCGGCTGGCCCTGCGGCTTCCGGTTCCGGCGGCCCGTAAGGCCCGCGCCGCCCTCTCCGTGGGCAGCAAGCAGCCGAAGGCGCGGCCCGTAGCCGCTCCGCGAACGGTACTGCCGTGGCGGGACCTCCTCGACGCCGGCAGACTCAAGAAGAAACATCCGCGCCCCGCACCCCGGGACGTCGCAGTCCTTCAGTACACCTCCGGCACCACGGGGTTGCCCAAAGCGGCCATGCTCAGCCACGCCAATCTGCAAGCCAATGCCGCCCAGGGCCGGGCCTGGGTGCCGGGGCTCAAGGACGGCCGGGAGACCGTGTACGCGGTGCTGCCGATGTTCCATGCCTACGGGCTGACGCTCTGCATGACTTTTGCCTTGAGTATCGGCGCGAAGCTGGTCTTGTTCCCTAAATTCGACGTCGATCTGGTGCTCAAGGCGCTCAAGAAGTCCCCTGCCACTTTCCTGCCGGCCGTGCCGCCGATCTACGACCGGATCGCTGCGGCCGCGGCGGAACGCGGCGTTGGGCTGGGAAGCATCCGCTTTGCCATCTCCGGCGCGATGAACCTGCCTACGGCGACGGTGGAGACCTGGGAAAAAGCGACCGGCGGCTACCTGATCGAGGGCTACGGACTCACCGAAACGTCTCCGATCGCAATCGGCAACCCTTTCGGCGCCAGCCGAAAGCCGGGCACCGTCGGTGTACCCTTCCCGTTGACCGACATCCGGGTGGTGGATCCCAGGAACGTCGCGCTGGACCGTGCGGCGGGCGAGGAGGGTGAACTGCTGATCCGCGGTCCGCAGGTCTTCGCCGGCTATTGGAACCGGCCGGTGGAGACCGAGGAGGCCCTGCTCGACGGCGGTTGGTTCCGTACCGGAGACATCGTCTCCGTGGACGAGGACTACTTCGTGACCATTCGTGACCGGATCAAGGAACTCATCATCACCGGGGGCTTTAATGTCTCACCCAGCGAAGTTGAAGACGTCATCGCCACGTTCCCGGGGGTTGCCGAAGTCTGCGTCGTCGGGCTGCCCCGCGCCGGCGGCGGCGAGGACGTGGTCGCCGCAGTCGTGCCGGCCGCCGGCACCAGCATCGACACCGACTCGCTCCTGGCCTTTGCCCGGAAACACCTGACCGCCTACAAGGTGCCCCGCCGGGTGGTGGTCCTTGAGACGCTCCCCCGCTCGCTGATCGGCAAGGTCCTGCGCCGCGAGATCCGGGACACCCTCGGGGCAGTGCGCTGAGGCGAAGGATTACTGCCGGCCGCCGGCCGCCCCGGGATTGAGACGCGCGATAGCCGCCGAGAGGACGGCGGCGAACCCGCACCACAACGCGTAGGGGGCCAGGGCCACGCCGGCGCCGCGGTTCAATTGATATGTACGCCGCACCAGATCGGCGCTGCTGGCCGTCAGCACAGCGCATTCCGCCGCTGCCAGCCACGGCCGGCGGGCGCGCCAGAAAAGCCAACTCCATGTCGCGTTAAGAACCAAGTTGACTGCCAGGGCGCCCCGGTAGGCACGGATCTCCGCCGCTGCGACGCTGCCGCCTGGCGGGTCCCCCGCCTCGCCGCTGTCCAGGGCAGCGGCGGAACTGACCGCGAGATCCGCATAGAGGGCAGTCCAGACCACCGGAAATGCTATAACCGGCGGTTGCCAGCCCGGTTTCCGCAGCCCCCGGTACCAGCGGCTGTCCGGATCGGTGGCTAGTCCCCCGGCCGCTGCTGTGGCGGCGGTCGCTGCTGCGGTCCACACGGCTGTGCGCAGTTTCATGGCCCCTCCTTGGGTGTTGTTATGCCGGCCCGGCCCGGGAGCAGGCGCTCGCTGATGAATTCGATGGTCCGGTCCAGGGCCGCCCTGGTCGGGTGGCCCGGGGTGTCCACCAGGTCCACGGTCAGCACACAATGTGCGGACTGGGCGATTCCGAGCGGGTTGCCCGGCGAGGAGTCGATTTCTATCCCTTCAAAGCTCCCGCCGAATTCGCGCCGCATGGTTTCGAATCGCTCTGCCGGGCACGCCCGGTCGTTGCTGAACCGCAATCCGAGGAGCCGCAGCCCCTGGCTGGTCCGGTCCTTCACCCGGGCAAGTTCGGCGTCGTCCAACCCGACAGCGGCCCGCCGCCGTGCCGTCAGGCCCGCCGGCAGCGCTGGCTGGCTCATAACAGGGGCGAGGACTGCGGGTTCCAGGGCCATGGCCAGCGCGAAGCTTCCGGTCATGCACATGCCGATCGCCCCGACACCGGGACCGCCGCACTCCTGATGGGCGGTAGCAGCAAGGGCGCGCAGCCAACCTGTGGCGGGACTGCTCCGGTTTGCCAGGACGGCGAATTCGCGCGAGATGCATACTTTCGCTATTGACTTCACGATTCCCTCACCCGCTTTTCCGCCGGGACGCCCAAACATGGAAGGGAGATAGACCGTGAATCCGCTCTCGATCAGCCGGCGGGCCAGGTCCAACACTCCCGGGTGGATCCCGGGGACCTCATGGATCAGGACCACCGCCGGGCCCGCCCCCGCCCGGAACACCTGGTGGTGGATGCCGCCGTGGCTGAAGGTCGACTCGGTGAAGCCCACCAGCGTTACGTTTTGCTCGGGCATCTAGGACCCTTTCGGATTCGGGCCGGCTCTCCCTGATTCGCTTCGGCCGCACCGCCTACCGCACATGCTACGGAACCGCGGCGCCGGCGTCGACGGTGAATTCCTTCCGGCGCTCCGGGCCAACCACTAGGCCCGTCACAGGACAAAAAGGTAGTCTGCTTGGTATCAGTGAAGTGCCAGCCTGAACAGGCAGTGGTTGCAGAAGGGAAGTTCACGTGACCAGCAAAAACCCCCAGGTCGAGGAATACGACGACAAGGACCTCGTGGTCGGAGACGGTCCAAAGGACTGGGCCGCCGGCATCCCCGGAGTGATGCACTCCATGGTGCCCGCCATCGAGCACATGGGTGTGAACCGCACGCGCAAAACCGTTCTGGCGATGAATCAGAAGAAGGGTTTCGACTGCCCGAGCTGCGCGTGGCCGGACCCGAAGCACCGCAAGACCTTCGAGTTTTGCGAAAACGGCGCAAAGGCGGTCACCTGGGAGGCGACTCCGGTGGTCATTGGCCGTGAGTTCTGGGCGGAGCATTCCGTCAGCGAACTGCGGACCCGCTCCGAATACTGGCTGGGAATGCAGGGCCGGCTCACCGAGCCCGTCCACAAACCGGCCGGCGAGGACCACTACAAGCCGGTGAGCTGGCCGGAGGCGATCCGGATCGTCGCGGACAAGCTCAAGGGCCTGGACTCACCCGACGAGGCAGCGTTCTACACCAGCGGCCGCACGTCCAATGAAGCCGCCTTCCTCTACCAGTTGATGGTCCGCGGCTATGGCACGAACAACCTGCCGGACTGTTCCAACATGTGCCACGAGTCCTCGGGCTGGGCCATGGGCCAGACCATCGGGATCGGCAAGGCAACCGTCAGTTTCGACGACTACGCCAATGCCGACCTGATCATCATCATGGGCCAGAACCCGGGCACCAATCACCCGCGGATGCTGACCGAGCTGGAAGCATGCAAGGAAAACGGTGGTGAAATCGTTGCTGTCAATCCCCTGCCGGAGGCCGGCCTGCGCCGCTACAAGAACCCGCAGAAGGTCAAAGGCATCGTTGGCCGCGGCACGGAAATCGCGGACCAGTTCCTGCACATCCGCATCGGCGGTGACATGGCGCTGCTGCAGGCAATCTCCAAACGTGTGCTCGACGCTGAGGCACGAAACCCCGGCACCGTTTTGGACCACGAGTTCCTGGCCGCGCACTGCGAAGGACTCGACGAGCTCAAGGAACACCTCAGCGACCTGGACGAGGAAGCGGTCCTGGCTGCGACCGGCCTGCGAACCGAAGAAATTGACGAACTCGCGTCGCGTTACCTGAAAGCCGAGAAAGTCATTATCACCTGGGCCATGGGCATCACGCAGCAGAAGAAGGGCGTGGCAACCATCAAGGAGATCATCAACCTGCTGCTGTTGCGTGGAAACATGGGCAAGCCCGGCGCCGGGGCCTCCCCTATCCGGGGGCACAGCAACGTCCAGGGCGACCGCACCATGGGTATCTGGGAGCAGATGCCGCAGTCCTTTATGGACGCCCTCGGCGATGAGTTCGGCTTCGAACCGCCCCGGGATCACGGTGTGGACGCCGTGGAAACCATTAACAAAATGCGCGACGGCGGGATCAAGTTTTTTATGGCTCTCGGCGGAAACTTTGTGGGCGCCATGGCAGACACCAACGCCACCGAAGCGGCAATGTCGGGAACTGAGCTTTCCGTGCAGGTATCCACGAAACTCAACCGCTCCCACGCAGTGACCGGCGCGGAGGCCCTGATCCTGCCCACGATGGGCCGGACGGAGATTGACATCCAGGAGTCCGGGCCGCAGTTCGTCTCCGTGGAGGATACTGTCTGCGCTGTGCACCCGTCTTGGGGAAGCGTTGAACCGGTCTCGCACCACTTGCTGTCCGAGACGGCGATTGTCAGCCGGCTCGGCAAAGCGCTGGTTGGGGACCGGATCAAGGCCGACTGGGACGGCTTCGAGAAGAACTACGACCTGGTCCGTGACCACATTTCGCAGGTCGTGGGCGGTTGCGAGGACTACAACACCCGGATCCGGCAGGAAGGTGGCTTTATTCTCGAGAACGGACCGCGGGATTCCCGGACCTTCCCCACCCCGACCGGCAAAGCTGTGCTGACTGTCAACGATCTGGAGCACGTGCAGAAGCCGGAGGGAACCCTGATCCTGCAGACCATGCGCTCCCATGACCAGTTCAACACCACCATCTATGGGCACAATGACCGCTACCGGGGTATCAAGAAGGGCCGCGATGTGGTCTTCGTGAACCCGGACGACATCGTGGAGCTGGGCCTTGCCGACGGAATGTTGGTTGACATCCGGGGCGAGTACCGGGATGGCGTGGAGCGTGTCATCCGGAAGTTCCGTGTGGTGTCCTACCCGACCGCACGGGGCTGCGCTGCCGCCTACTACCCGGAGGCCAACGTGCTGGTGCCCCTGGACCATACGGCCGACGGCAGCAACACGCCAGTGTCCAAGGCCGTGATCGTCAGGCTTGAGCCCAGCCCGGACCAGACAGCGAACAGTTCGAGGTCGCTGGCATCCGGCGCGGCGCAGCTGCGGTAGAAAGCTTCCCCGCGGGACATGCCCAGCCCTGACCGGGCCCACTGGACATCATGGAACCAAGTCCAGTCTCCGGAACCAGTGATGGGCATGTCCCGCGGGTTTGCCCGCAGCTTCCACGGGGTTTGCAGCCGCTCCCGTGTTGGCTTGCTGGCTGCTGCGGCTATTGTGCCCGCTTCGCCCAGCCCTTTTCGTCGGGTCCGCCCGACTCGCCATGCTCACAGAGCTCAAGGACCTTGTTGGCGGCGGCGTGGACGGCCTCCTCGGTCCCCTTGCGGCCCTCGGTCGAAGCGGTTCCCGCGGCGAATCCGACGATGAATGCGCTGACGGCATCGGCGTGCGGCCCCACGGCTTTCAGTGACTCGTCTGCGACCTGAACGATTTTCTCGTGGTCTACTTCCAGGTCAAGAATCTGCAGCGCCTGAATCAGGCGGGTACTCCAATGCCGCAGTGAGCTGTCTTCGTCCCGGGTCAAAGTCATGTATGGCTCCTCGTCGTAGCGGTAGGTGGGTGATTATCTACCCCCACTAGGGTTAGCACCGACCCCGGTGTTTCGCAACGCGACACAGTCAAAACCCGGCGGGGAAGCTTCAGCTCCACAGTGCGACGTGAAACTTCGGTCCCCGGCGTTCCAGACCCCTCGAACCGCCGGGGGCCGTCATCGCAGCGGTCGCATCCGCAGTTCCGGCGAAGCGCTGCAGCGTCTGCGCCATGGTGGTGGTCCGGCGGTGGTCCAGGGTGCTCGCCCACCACAGGCCGGTGACCGGTGTCCCGACGACGGGTACCCGGGCGAGTGAGCCGCCCTGGAGTTCGGTTCGGACATTGTTGCCGAGCGCCAGCATGATGCCCTCCCCCGCCCGCACCGCTGCCAGGGCCTCCGTCTCGCTGCTGAGCCGGATGATCTCCGGCGCCACTCCCATCGAGGCCAGCCAACGGCCCTCCTCCGAGCTGTCTTGGATCCCCGCCGGACCGGTGAACCAGGGTCGGTCCAGCAACCGGGCCGCCGTTACCGGTCCGTGCAGCCGGGCCAGCGGATGCGCCGCCGCCGCTACCAAAACACGCTGGTAGCGCAGGAACGCAACGCACTCCATTCCCGCTCCGATGCCGACGGTTCCGGCCGGAGACCTCGGCCGGGCGCCGAGGGCGATGTCGTACGCGCGCTCCTGCAGCAGCGAGGCCAGATCGTCGGCGGACTCGACCACTACGTCCACCGCAGCGCCGGGGACACGCTGGGTGAAGAGGTCCAGCAACCGACCGGCAGCGTGTTCGGCAAAGGGAGCGGTCGATGCAATCCTCAGCCGTCCGGCGTCGTTCTTGGCGTTCGCCACCTGCCAGCGGGCTTGGTCTGCCATGCCGACTATGTCCTGGGCGTAGTCCGCCAGGGCGCGGCCTCCCGGAGTGAGCGCGATGCCGCCTCCGGCACGCACAAAGAGCGGGTCACCAAGGTCCAGCCGGAGCGCCGCCAGGGCTGCGGAAACTGCCGGTTCACTGACTCCGAGGGTTTCTGCGGCAGCGTGCAGCGACCCCAGGCGGGCGACCAGGGCGAACGTGCGGAGCTGGCTTAATGTCATGGCCACAGCGTCATAACCTTTCGCTTATGACGATATTGACACTGCGTATCAGGTGAGGCAAGACTTGCCCCAAATCGGTGCTGCGCGACGTTGCCAGCGCCCCGGGGTGAGGTGGGAACAATGCAGATTCCGGCTCCTTTTGACTACGTGCGGGCCACTTCCGTGGACAACGCCCTGGAGCTTCTCTCCCGCCACGGGCCGGAGTCACGGATCATCGCCGGGGGCACAGCCTCCTGCCGATGATGAAGCTCCGGCTCTCCCGGCCCGAATGGCTGATCGACATCAACGACCTTTACGAACTCGACTTCATCCTTCGTGACGGCGACACGCTTCGTATCGGTGCCCTGACGCGCCACTCGACCCTGCTGGAATCGGACGAGATCGCGGCGCTCTTCCCGATCGTCCGCGACGCCGAAGCCGTGATCGCCGATCCGGTCGTGCGCAACAGGGGAACCATCGGCGGATCGCTCTGCCAGGCCGATCCGGCCGAGGACCTGTCCACGGTCTGCGACGTGCTGGGTGCCGAAGCCGTGATCCGGGGACCCGCCGGCGAGCGCATCCTTGCCATGGCCGACTTCCACCGGGGGCCCTATGAGACGGCGGTGGGCCAGGACGAACTGCTGTGCGAGCTCCGCTTCCCCATCCGCCCCCGCGCGGGCAGCGCCTACGAAAAGGTCGAACGACGAGTGGGCGACTGGGCTGTCGGCGCCGCGGGCGCGTCCGTGACGCTCGCAGCGGATGGCACTATTACTGACGCCGCCGTCGGGCTCACCGCCCTCGGCCTGGACCACACTGTCGCCGGGGCCGTTGAACTGCTCCGCGGCCAGCAGCCCCGGGAGGAACTGTTCGTGGAGACCGGACGGCTCGCCGCGGCAGCCTGCGACCCGGTGGCCGACCAGCGCGGCCCCATCGACTACAAACGGCACCTCGCCGACGAGCTCACCCGGCGGGTACTGCGGCAGGCCTGTGCCCGCGCCGCCCAGACACAGGAAGGCTGAAGCGGATGCAAATCAGCATGACCGTCAACGGCAACGAAGTCACCAACGACATTGAGCCCCGTGTGCTCCTGGTCCACTACATCCGCGAGGTCCTGGGCCTGACCGGCACCCATTGGGGATGCGACACCAGCAACTGCGGCACCTGCGTGGTCCTGATGGACGGCCAGCCGGTGAAGTCCTGCACGGTCCTCGCGGCGATGGCGGCAGGACACGACATCCGCACCGTCGAAGGGCTCGCAAGCGGCGCAACCCTTGACCCTGTCCAGCAGGGCTTTATGGAGGAACACGGGCTGCAGTGCGGCTTCTGCACTCCCGGCATGATGCTGACCGCCCGGGCCCTGCTGGACAAGAACCCGCACCCGGACAGCACCGAGATCCGGCAGGCCATTTCGGGCCAGATCTGCCGGTGCACCGGCTACGCCACGATCGTCCGGTCCGTGCAGTGGGCAGCCTCCCACCCGGCGGGCGGCGACAGTGACGCCACGGTCGACGAGGTCATCGACGGAACCGACACCGTGGTTGAGGACATCGCAGCGCACACGGAAGACGCAGAGGTGAAGGCATGACAGTCATCCACGAACGGCCGTCCAATCCGGCGGCCGGTGACTCGGACCGCCCGATCGGCTACGGCCGGATCCAGCGCAAGGAGGACCCGCGCTTTGTGCGGGGCAAAGGCAACTACCTGGACGACATTGTCCTGCCCGGCATGCTGCACGGCGCCATCCTGCGCGCCCCCGTCGCGCACGCCCGGCTGGTCTCCATCGACACCACCAATGCCCTCGCCCACCCCAAGGTCCTCGCCGTCATCACCGGCAAGGACCTGCTTGGCCTCAAGCTCGCGTGGGCCCCCACGCTCTCGGCGGATGTCCAGGCAGTCCTCGTAACTGACAAGGTCCGCTTCCAGGGCCAGGAGGTCGCCTTCGTCGTGGCCGAGGACCGCTACGCAGCCCGCGACGCGCTCGAGCTGATTGACGTCGAATACGACGTCCTGCCCCCGGTCATCGACGCCCGGAAGGCGCTCGACGCCGACGCCCCCGTGATCCGCGACGAGATCGAGGGCCGGACGGACAACCACATTTTCGACTGGGAAATGGGCGACAAAGCCGAAACCGAAGCCGTCTTCGCGAGCGCCGACGTCGTTGTCGCCCAGGAGATCGTCTACCCGCGCGTGCACCCCGCCCCGATGGAGACGTGCGGCGCGATTGCCGACTTCGACGCCGTCGACGGCAAGCTGACCCTGTACGAAACCACGCAGGCCCCGCATGCCCACCGCACCCTGTTCGCGATCGTCGCCGGAATCCCCGAGCACAAGATCCGCGTGGTGTCCCCGGACATCGGCGGCGGCTTCGGCAACAAGGTCGGCATCTACCCCGGCTACATCCTCGCCGTCGTCGGCTCGATCGTCACCGGCCGCCCGGTGAAATGGGTGGAGGACCGCTCCGAGAACCTGATGTCCACCTCCTTTGCCCGCGACTACATCATGCAGGGCGAGATCGCGGCCACCAAGGAGGGCAAGATCCTTGCGGTGCGCACCAACGTCCTGGCGGACCACGGTGCGTTCAACGCCACCGCGCAGCCCACTAAGAACCCGGCCGGCTTTTTCTCCATCTTCACCGGAAGCTATGACCTGAAAGCCGCGTACTGCTCCGTCACTGGCGTCTATACGAACAAGGCACCCGGCGGCGTCGCCTACGCCTGCTCGTTCCGCGTCACGGAGGCCGTTTACCTCGTAGAGCGGATGGTGGACATCCTGGCCCGCAAACTGGAGATGGACCCGGCGGAACTGCGGCTGAAGAACTTCATCAAGCCCGAACAGTTCCCTTACGCCAATAAGACCGGCTGGGTGTACGACTCCGGCAACTACGAGCCCGCGATGCGGCTCTCCATGCAGCTCGCCGGCTACGACGAGCTGCGCCGCGAGCAGCAGGAGAAGCGCGCCCGGGGCGAACTGATGGGGATCGGCATCTCCTTCTTCACCGAGACCGTTGGTGCCGGCCCCCGCAAGCACTTCGACATTGTGGGCCTCGGCATGGCCGACGGTGCCGAACTGCGGGTCCATCCGACCGGCAAGGCCGTGGTCCGCCTCTCGGTGCAAAGCCAGGGCCAAGGCCACGAAACGACGTTCGCGCAGATCGTCGCCGAAGAACTGGGCATCCCGCCGGAGGACATCGACGTCGTCCACGGTGACACCGACCAGACGCCGTTCGGCCTCGGCACCTACGGGAGCCGCTCGACGCCGGTGAGCGGCGGCGCCGTCGCCCTCGTCGCCCGCAAGGTGCGGGAGAAGGCGAAGCTGATCGCCGCAGCCATGCTGGAGACCCGGCCAGAGGACCTCGAGTGGGAGAAAGGCCGCTGGTTCGTCAAAGGAGATCCCAGCGCCGGGAAGACCATCTCTGAAATCGCCATGGCTGCCCACGGCACCATGACGCTGCCCGAGGGTGTTGATGGCAACCTCGACGCCGAGGTCACCTACGACCCGCCGAACCTCACGTTCCCGTTCGGAGCCTACATCTGCGTGGTCGACATCGACCCGGGCACCGGGCACGTCAAGGTCCGCCGCTTCATCGCGGTCGACGATTGCGGCACCCGGATCAATCCGATGATTATCGAGGGCCAGGTCCACGGCGGGCTGACCGACGGCGTCGGGATGGCGCTGATGGAGATCATCGAGTTCGACGCCGACGGCAACTGCCTGGGCGGATCGTTTATGGACTACCTGATCCCCACCGCGATGGAGGTGCCGGACTGGGAGACCGGATTCACGGTCACGCCGTCCCCGCACCACCCCATCGGGGCGAAAGGCATCGGCGAGTCCGCCACCGTCGGCTCACCGCCGGCGATTGTGAATGCCGTCGTCGACGCACTGGCCCCCCTACGGGGTGGTTCACATGGACATGCCCTGCACACCGGCCCGGGTCTGGGCCGCCATGCAGGGCCGGGCAAGGCCGCCGATCTGACATGGCACCGACTGGAGATTCCCTCGCGGCCCGGGCGAATGACCTCGCCTCCCGCCGTGAGCCGTTTGTGCACGCCACGGTGGTCCGGGCCCAGCACCCCACCAGCGCCCACGCCGGGGATACAGCCCTCATCCTGCCCGGCGGCGAGATCCAGGGCTTCGTCGGCGGGAGCTGCGTCGAATCCTCGGTGCGGGAGTACAGCCTCCAGGTCCTGGCCTCGCAGGAACCCCTGCTGCTGCGCGTTATCCCCGGCGAGCCGTCCCGCAGCGCTGAGGAGGGGGCTGTTGAGGTGTCCAACCCCTGCCTGAGCGGCGGGGCGATCGAGATCTTCCTTCAGCCGCGCATCCCGGCGCCCCGGGTTCTGGTGGTCGGCACAACGCCCGTGGCGCAGGCGCTCGTGAGCCTCGGCTCCGGCGTCGGAATGGCAGTGGAACTCACCGACGGCGAATCCGCAGCTCCGCGGGTGGACGACGCGGCGCTGATTGTGGCCTCCCACGGCAAGGCGGAGGAGGCCGCGCTTGAGTCCGCCCTGCGTGCCGGGGTGCCGTATGTCGCGCTTGTGGCCAGCGGGACCCGGGGCGCAGCGGTACTGGAATCCCTTGACGTCGACCCGGTGCAGCGTTCGCGGGTGTTCACCCCGGCCGGCTTGCAGCTGGGGGCCCGCACTCCCGGCGAAATCGCGCTCTCGATCCTGGCCCAGCTCATCCAGGAGCGGTCGACATCACGGCGTCCGGCGACGGCAGCCCCGGCGACGGCAGCGGAAGTTCAGCCCACCGCGATCGACCCGGTCTGCGGCATGTCCGTTGCGGCGGCCGACTCCTCCATCCACCTTGAGCACAACGGTGTGACCGTCTACTTCTGCTCACCCGGCTGCCGTGCCGCCTTCCGCAAAGATCCGGAGCACTATGACCTCACCCCCTGAACGTCCACCCGCGCGGCACCGGACGGCGGGGCTGATCCTGGCGGCCGGAGCGTCGCGGCGCCTGGGCCGGGCCAAGCAGCTGCTTCCCTACGGGACGGGGGTGCTCCTCGACGCCGTGCTGGCTGTCGCCCGGGACTGCGGCCTTGGGCAGATCGTGCTGGTCCTGGGAGGCTCTGCCGGGGAGGTCCGGCGCACGGTCGACACCACAGGCTGCGAGATTGTGCTCAACCCGGACTTCGGTGCGGGCTGTTCCTCCTCGATCGCCGCCGGCATTGCCGCTCTCCACCCGGAAACGGGCGCCGTGCTCCTGCTGCTTGGTGACCAGCCGGGTGTCCGTTCCGTCGACGCCCGCGCCCTGCTGCGGCTCCTGGCCACGGATACGGACCATGGCGGGAAAAATGCCCCCGGCATCGCCGTCTGCCGCTACGACGACGGCGTTGGCCACCCCCTGGCGTTTACCCGTCGGATGCTCCCGGCTCTGGCCGCCCTGCACGGCGACAAGGCAGTCTGGAAGCTGCTGGAGCAGCGGTCCGACGACGCCGTCGAACTTCGCGTTCCGGGACCCGTGCCGCTCGACGTTGACACCGACGAGGACTACCGGCGGGTCCTGGCCGGGCTGGAGGGCGAGCTGTGAACGCCGCTGCGCGCGCCGGCGCGGAGGAGGATATCCAGCGGCGGATCCCCGACGTTGCGTCCCTGGTCTCGGCGCTGGACAGCAGCGATTACCTGGCCGACGTCGGACTGGCCACCGCGCTGTTCCTGGCCGTCCGGCTGCCTCAGCCCCTTCTGCTGGAGGGCGAAGCGGGCGTCGGCAAGACCGAGGTGGCGAAGACCCTTGCCGGACTGCTGGATACGCCGCTGTACCGGCTGCAGTGCTACGAGGGGATCGACGCCGGCGAGGCCCTCTACGAGTGGAACCACCAGCGGCAGCTCCTCGGAATCCGGCTTGCCGAAGTGCGGGATGCCTCCGTGACCGAGACCGACCTCTTCGGCCCGGAGTACCTGCTGCGCCGGCCGCTGCTGCAGGCGATCGAACATCCCGGACCGCGCCCGGCGGTGTTGCTGCTGGACGAGATCGATCGCGCCGACGCCGAATTCGAGGCCTTCACCTTCGAATTGCTAGCCGAGGCCGCCGTCACGATCCCGGAACTGGGCACCATCCGGGCCACCCATCCCCCGATCGTTATTCTGACTTCCAACCGGACACGGGACCTGCACGATGCCCTGACCCGGCGCTGCCTGTACCACTGGATCGATTACCCCGGTCCGGAGCGGATCGCTGAGATTGTCCGCCGCCGTGTGCCTGCCAGCAGCGGCCCGCTCGCTTTGCAGGCCGCCGCCATGATCACCAGGCTACGCACGCTGGACCTCGCGAAACCGCCGGGGATCTCCGAGGCCATCGACTGGGTGTCTGCCCTCGCCGTGCTTGGCATCGAGCACATTGACTCGAAGACAGCGGAACGAACCCTCGGGTCGATCGTCAAGAACCGCGACGACCTGGAACTAGTCGGCGCCCGGGGGCCAACTGGCTTGTGGGCGGCGCAGGCGGGTGAGCGCGTTGAACGCCGGAACAGTCCAGGATACGGCCCCCGTGCCCCCCGCGGTGGAGGCGGCCGCCTTGTCCGCTGCGTTTGTCACCGCCCTGCGCCGGGCCGGGCTACCGTGCTCTCCGGACCGGGCAGTCCGGCTGGCCGAGGCTCTCCGCCTGGTCCCTCCGGCCGACGTCGAAACCCTCTACTGGGCATCCCGGGTGGTCTTGGTGTCAGCTCACGGACAGCTTCCCGCGTTCGATGCCGTCTTCGCTGCCGTATTCCGCGCCGGATTCGACCCCGCTGCACCGCCGCGCGCCACCGCCCCGCCGCCCGGTCCCCCGGAGCAGGCACGCACCAGGCCCTCCCCGGCCGAGGACCGGGCCCCGGGCAACGCGCCGGCCGACCCGCGGGCGACGCCGCCGGTTGCCGCCGCGGGACCGGATAGCAACGGGGACAACCACGCCCCGGAACGGGAAGCAGTCCTGGCCATGGCCTCCACCGATGAGCAGTTGCACGCGATGGCGTTCGCTCAGCTGACCGACGCGGAAGTCCTGGAAATCCGGCGGCTGGCGTCCCGTTTGCTGCTCGCCACCCCCACGAGATTGAGCCGCCGCACCCGCAAGTCCGCCCACAGCAGCGCCCGGCTGGACGTCCGCGCCACGGTCCGCGCGTCGCGGCGCTCCGGCACCGACACGACGGGGCTGTTGTACGCCCGGCGCCGCGAGCAGCGCCGGAAGCTCGTGATGCTGTGCGACGTCTCCGGTTCCATGGAACCGTACGCGCGGATCTTCATCTCACTGCTGCAGGGAGCCGTGGCAACGGCCGGCGCCGAGGCCTTCGTGTTTTCCACCCGGCTGACGCGTCTGACCCGGCAGCTGGCGCTTCGCGACCCGGACGAGGCCCTGGCCCGTGCCGCGGAGGCCGCCCCGGATTGGGCCGGCGGCACCCGTATTGCCGACAGCATCAGGCACTTCGTTGATGAACACGGCCGCCGCGGGCTGGCACGGGGCGCGGTGGTGGTGATTTTCTCGGACGGCTGGGCGCAGGAGGACCCCAACAACGTCGCGGCGCAGATGGCGCGGCTGCGGCGCCTGGCCCAACGGATCATCTGGGTCAATCCGCGCAAGGCAGCCCCGGAATACCAGCCCCTGGCGGGCGGCATGGCGGCGGCGCTGCCATACTGTGACGCCTTCGTCAGCGGACACAGCTACACGGCTTTGGCTGCGGTGGCGGCCGCAATCCGCGGCGACAGCCAGCCATCACTCAAGGGAAGAGGGAACTGATGCAAATAGACAGCACCTTTGCGGTCCTAGCACCGATCGACACCGTCTGGGACACCATTATGGACTTTGAACGTGTGGCTGGCTGCGTCCCCGGCGCCAAAATCCTGAACAAACTCTCCGACGACGCCTACCAGGTGGGCATGAGCGTGAAACTGGGCCCGGTCAACATGCAGTACAAAGGCCTGCTCAACGTTATCGAGCGCAATGCCGGCGAACACCGTGCCGTACTCGGCGGCAAAGCCCAGGAAACCCGCGGCCAAGGCACCGCCGAAGCCACGGTGACGCTGCTTCTGACGGAAGAGGCAGGCGGCACAACCCGAGGGACAGTCAAGGCCGAGCTATCGCTTTCGGGCAAGGCCGCCGCGATGGGCAAGGGCGTGATCGGCAGCGTCACCGAACAGATGATGACCCTTTTCGCCAGCAATCTGCAGGCCATGATCGCCGCGCCCGCCGCGCCCGGCACCGTTCCGGCAGGCGGGGTCCCCGGGCCTGTGGCCGCCCCGGAAGCCGGGGCCACCGCCGTGGCCCCGGCGCCGTCGTCGGAACTTCCGGGACTGCGGCCGGGCGCCGTGCCAGCAGCGGGCGCGCCTGCCCCGACAACCGCCCCGGCATCTGCCCCCGCCGGCAGTTTGGACGCACTCAGCCTCGCCAAGGGCATCGCAGCGGATCAGCTCTCCAGCCCTGTCAAGGTGCTGGTACTTGTAGCCGTGGTGGCATGCATCTCCTACGTGGCCGGGCGGCTCTCGGCGTTCCGCCTGATCCGGGCGATTGGAAGGCTGAAGTCCGACCGTGCGTGATGTCCTGGCGGCCATGATGACGGGCTGGCGGAGGGGTGACACCGCCGGCCTCGCCACGGTGGTGGGCACGTTCGAGTCAGCCCCCCGCCTCCCGGGGGCGTCCATGCTTGTCACGGCAGAGGGGACGGCAGCCGGCTCGGTCTCCGGCGGCTGCGTCGAAGGTGCTGTGTACGAGCTGGCCATGCAGGTCAGGCAGGACGGCACTCCCGTCCTGGTGCGCTACGGGATCAGTGACGACGACGCGTTCGCCGTCGGTCTGAGCTGCGGCGGGATTATCGACATCTTCGTGGAGCCGGTTTCCCGGCAACGCTTCGCCGAGCTCGACGCCGTCAGGCAGGACATCGAGGACGGGCGGCGCGTCGGGGTCGCGACAGTGATCGAACACCCGGACAGCAGCTGGCTGGGCCGGCACCTGATTGTGCGGTCCGACGGTTTCGAAGGCGACCTCGGTTCCGGGCGGGCAAATCAGGCCGTGGGCGATGACACCCAGGGCCTGCTCGCCGCGGGGCGCTCCGGCATCCTGAGCTACGGCCCCGACGGCGAGCGGCTGGACACCGGGATGCGGGTCTTCTTCGCGAGCTACGCGCCGCCGCCGCGAATGCTCATCTTCGGCGCGATCGATTTCGCTTCCGCGCTGGCCCGGTTGGGGACCTTTCTCGGCTACCGCGTCACGGTGTGCGATGCGAGGGCCGTTTTCGTTACCCCCGCTCGCTTTCCCGACGCCGCAGAGGTCATCAATGCCTGGCCGCACCGCTACCTCGCCGAGCAGCTGGAACAGGACCTGGTGGATGAGCGCACCGTGATCTGCGTTCTTACCCACGATCCGAAGTTCGATATTCCACTGTTGGGCGTTGCCCTGCGCGGCCGCCCCGTGGCTTTTATCGGTGCCATGGGTTCGCGCCGGACCCATGACCATCGGATCGCGAGGCTGCGTGAGGCGGGAGTGCACGAGGAAGCGCTGGCGCGGCTGCACAGCCCGGTGGGACTCGACCTTGGCGCGCGGACTCCCGAGGAGACAGCGGTTTCCATCGCTGCCGAGTTCATCGCCAAGCAGTGGGGCGGCAGCGGGGCAGCACTTCGGCAACTCGAGGAACGCATTCACCACGAAGAGCAGCATTGACCGGGCACCGTTGATTGCGAACGACGTCGCGCGCTGGGGGCTGACGGCCCTGCTGCTGGCAGCGTCGTTGTTCGCGGTTTTTCGGGCCAGCCGCAAGTCGCCACCGGCCACCAGGGTTGCATATGGCCTCCATGCCGCGATGCTGGCGGCCATGGCGGCCATGCTTGTTCCCGGGGTCCGGTGGCCCGCGCTCCCCCAGATCATGGTCTTTGGCCTTGCCGCCTGGTGGTTCGTGCTCCGCGCCGTCTCCCGGCGCCCCATGCCCCTCGCCGTGCAGAACATCACCGCCGCCGGACCATGGCACGGCCGCCGCGAGGGCGAAGCCAGCCGTGGCAGTTTGCTGTACAACGCGCTGACCATGGCTGCCATGGCCTACATGCTGGCGGTCATGGACTTACGTGGCACCCACGGGACACCGGCCGCTCCGACGGCCGCCGGCCTTGCGGACCTGGCGGCACACCACGGTGGCTCCACTGCGCGGCCGTCGCCGGCTGGGTCCCTTCCGGCCGCGCTGCCGGAATGGACAAGCCTGTCAGCTCCCGTCCTGGCGGTTGCCTTCCGGGGCAGCCGGCGCCGTGTGGGGCGTGCTCCTGCTCCGGCGGGCCCGACGCGGCAACCGGACGGGCAGCGGCGCGCCGTTCCTTGAACTCGTGTCCGCGGTTTCGATGGCAGTTATGTTCGCGGCTCTCGCCGTATGAGAGCCCGGAGCTGGCATTCACCCGCGTGGGATCGATCCGCCCCTGCGGCCAGCGGACCGGAAGTTGACTCACGGGCCCTGCGGCAGGCGGTCCAGCCACCGGCGGCGGTAAGCTCGTGCCATGGCGAGATACTTCGATGTTCACCCCGAAAACCCCCAGGCGCGCTCCATCAGCCAGGCGGTGGAAATGATCCGGTCCGGCGGGCTGATCGCGTACCCCACCGATTCCTGCTACGCGCTCGGTGCTCAGCTGGGCAACAAGGAAGCGCTGGACCGGATCAGGACTATCCGCCACCTCAATGACAAACACCACTTCACGCTGGTCTGCAAGGACTTTGCCCAGTTGGGCCAATTCGTGCAGATCGACAACGACGTGTTCCGGAGCATCAAGGCCGTCACGCCGGGAAGCTACACCTTTATCCTGCCCGCCACCAAAGAGGTTCCCAAGCGCCTGCTGCACCCGAAAAAGAAGACGGTGGGGGTGCGTATCCCGGACAACCGGGTTGTCCAGGCTTTGCTCGCCGAACTTGGCGAGCCGTTGCTCTCCAGCACGCTGTTGCTGCCGGACGAGGAAGAGCCTCTGACCCAGGGCTGGGAAATCAAGGAACGGCTTGAGCACGTGGTCGACGCCGTCATCGACTCCGGCGACTGCGGCGCGGAGCCGACCACAGTCATCGACTATTCCAGCGGCACTGCGGAAATCGTCCGGCGCGGCATGGGTGACCCCGCACGCTTCGAGTAGCGCGGCCCGGGGGCTAAGCCGACGCCGTTTCGGCGTTCCCCGCGACGCCCGGCGCCCGGTTGCGCAGCCAGCGGCGTGACAGGTCCAGCGCCGCGAGAAGTCCCGCGAGCGGCGTGAGGACGGCTGCGACATAAACGAACAACAGCCAGCTAAGCGTGGTCAACGGCGTCTGGTGGTCGCTCAACAGCGACAGGCCCCCGCAGAGTCCGAGGATCCAGAACACCGCCACGGCGGCGAGCACTGCTGCCGCGGGGAAGTACTCGCTGGTGACGGCGTTTTTCGCAATACTCATCGTTTTCATAACCTGTCCTCGTGCGGGCGGAAAGGAAAGAGGTCCGCTTGGCCTTTTCCAGTATGGGGCCCGCAGCCCCCGGATTTTCGGTGAATGCCCGTCGCGTGATGAAGCTAACGCCGGTTCCTGCTCATCGGTGGTGTGCGACGCGGCTTTTCACTCGCGTGCGTTCCCGAAGCGGCGGCACCGCAGCGGACTTCAGACGGCCATGGCCAGCGCCTGTTGCATAAAAGAGCCGAGCACCCGGCCGGCGTTCTCCTGCAGGCGCCGGGATTCCCGCCGCGGCAGGCTGCACCGATTTGGAGCCATGAAGCCGCTCCCCCAGATAGAGCACCGCTGCCAGGACTTCCGAGAGCTCCGCGTTTCCCTCGGCTTGTTGCCTCAGCAGCCTCAGGTGGGCAGTCTGCAAGGCTGGCCCCGGAGCGCAGCCCAGGTCGCGGTCGAACAGCCGGCGGCAGCGCTCATACGCTGAGAGGCCCTCAACCGGCAGGCCCGCCTGCTCATATCCGGCGACAAGGACCGTCCATGCACGTTCGTTGAGCGGCTCGGACCGGATAACGGCCTGCGCCAGTGAAATGGCGAGCTGGGGCCGAGCGAGGAATGCAGCCGTTTCAGCCGCGAGAATCTGGGCCCCCAATTTGTCGGCTTCGTGGCGGGTCCGGGCCTCCTCAGCCCAGTCGGCCGCAAGTTCAAAGCCCAGCAGCGGTTCCGTCGCCAGTTCCAGGGCCCGCATCGAGAGTGCATGCGCCTGGGCCGGCGGAGAGTTCCGGGCCGTGCGGAGCAGTTCGCGGAACTCAAACAAGTCCAGTGTCACCAGCTGCGGGTCCAGCACGTAGCCAGAGTTTGCGGTCCGAAGCGGGCCCGACTTGGTGTTGCCGGGCTGGATCGCACGCCGGAGGCTGCTGACATAGCTCTCCAGTGTGGCGACGGCGCCGCCGCTGGCCCGGGGTCCCCACAGGATCTCCACAAGCCGGGCCTTTGACACCGGTGTGCCAAGGTTCAGTAGGAGAATCTCCAGGATGTGCCGCGGCTTGCAGCCTCCCAGGTCCGCCGCCTTGAGGACGGTGCCGTTTCGCCGGACCTCAAACGATCCGAACAGCCGGACCGAAATTGCCACCGTGGGTTCGCTCGGATTCTCCACGTTGATCCCCTCCCCAACTATCAACTAATCGCGCCTGGAAGCGCCGAAAGGAGCTCTTGGGATCCGCCCCTGGGACTCAGTTCCATCCGGCCTTCTAGGTAAACCGTTGCACGCGGATCCGGGTGCAACAAGAAGTGCAACTACCCGATCCTTTGTTCCGTGGAAAGTCGGGTATACCTCCTTGTGGCCCCAAGTATCAGGCGGGCGAATTCTGAGTACCCGCAACGTGGGGCAGGTACCGCAGCGCCGGACCGGTGGGGCTGCGCCGGCACAAGACCGCGCCGGAGCCGGGCAACCCGGCGCCACAGTTCAGCTGCCGGGCAATCCGCCGATAGGCTCAGAGGAGACCAGCCTTTCACCCACAGGAGAACCTTCGTGAACCCAGCGTCCGATCCAGCCGATCAACTGCCCCCGCTGGGCCTCAGCTGGGGCGTCAAGCGCAGCTTCATCGATTACATCGCCAGCCTGCCTGACGGGTCCGTTTCAGCAACCAGCGGGGCTGCCAAAGCCGATGACTCGCTCTTCTGCTTCGGCCCCGGTTCCGGTGACTACGACGTTGCGCGCGGAACTGGAGTGCTGCGCTTCCGCGGAGACGTCCGGCTCGCCGGCCACCATGGAATGCTCTTGGTCAGGTTGCTTGATCCTTGGATCACCTTCATGGGCGGCAGCGGAGTGCTCTCCATCAGCACCGGCGACGGCGGCGGCCAGGACCGCGCCACTATTGGTTTCCTCAGCCCTGCAAGACCACGCCAGTCCGACGGGTACCTGGTGTGGGATCACGTCGACGTCGTCATTTCTCCGGAGGGATCCGAACTCTTCGACGGACAGTACGCTGCCGGCCAGCCGATGGATCCACTCTTCATCCGGGTCTCGCAGTAGGAGAACCCTGCGGGCTGGAGCCACGGAAACCCCTGATGCGGCGTGCCGGCACGCACGCTGTGTTGCCTAGTCGTCTTTGCTGCCCTGCGGCAGGAGGGCAGCGTTTCCAAACAGCCAATCGGAGACGTCGCTGCGCAGCACCAGGTGGGGCCTGCCCGTGTCGCTGACACTGCCGCTGGGAACGTAGTAGCCCCGACCGGAGCCAGGACCGCCTGCTGCCCGGTCAAGCGCATCCGTAAGGTCCCTGGGCAGGTGACCGGCCGGCCCGCAGGCCCGGAGGCCCTGAACTTCCTCGGGCGTGAGCCTTCCGAGAACTGCGGCTATATCTGCCATAACGTCTCCTCTGCGGCGGCTGGTGCCTAAGTACTCAGGCTAAGACCCCGGCGTAAACGGCAGATGACATCCGGGCGAAGATCCGTGCATACCTGGGATGCCGGTGACAACCAGCCGCAGGTGTCGTGAGGGTCACTGCCCCGGGGGCGCCCGCCCGCAGCTATTGCGCACGTGGATGCTGTACCGTTCAATCCCGGGAAACTCAGAACTATGGAATCGAGAATCAACCAGGTGGCAACCGATTATGACGAAGTCCGATCCGACGTTGCGGAGACCCGCAACGCTTCGCTGGAGGCTCTTCGCTCCGCGAACGCACCGGACGCGCGCAGCGTAACCCGCGAGCTCGACGAAGCGGACACCTCCGAAGGCGTGGAATTGCCGGGCGCTGACTTGTCCGGCGAGGAACTGACGGTCACCGTCATTCCGCAGAAAGACGACGAGTTCATGTGCTATTCGTGCTTCCTGGTCCGGCACCGCTCGCAGCTGGCCCGCGAGAAATCCGGCCACTCATACTGCGCTGACTGCATGAACTGACGGACCGTCCGCGTCACATTTTCCCGATAGCGACGCAGGCCATGGCTTGCGCGGCCCGTTCCGATACGCTTTTCCTTGACGATTCGGCGCGTGCCGGTGCGGAGCCGGAGGCGGAATCATGCGGAACTGGACCACTACGCCGGAAGACAGGCCTGCAGTAGCGGCTGGGGCTGCCCCGGACGGGGACGTTGTCTTCAACAGCTTCGGCACCGGCAATGCCGGTACCGAAGCTGTTCCCGTAGGTACCGCCACCCGACGCCCACGGCGCACCTGGAGCCTCAAGACTGAATGGTCCAGGGCGTTCGCAGTAATGCTTGTGGCGCTCCTCCTGGGGGCCGTGGCTACGGTTGCCGGAGTTCGGGCTGTCGGTGACCAGGTTCAAAACGCTTCCGCCGGACTCCACAGCGTATTAGAGACAGTCGCGCAGTTGCGCACTGCAGTTGATGCCCACGAACAAGCCGCGCAGCGGCTGCTGTCCGATGCCCCGGTTGACCGCACGGAGTTCCTGCGCCAGCAACTGGACGTGTCCCGCCGCTTCGACGAGGCGATCCAGGTCCTGCCGCCCGAGAGGGACATGCGCGGGACCGCCGCCACAGCCCAAGCGCAGTGGCAGGACGGTCTCGCAGCACTTGGGCTGTGGGGCAACCAGGTACAGGGCGTCACGGCAAGCCGCCTGACCGGCGCAACGGCGCTTGCCATGTCCGGCTCCGGGGTCCGCGTCCTGCTGGATGAGATCCAGCAGTCGGCCCTTGAAGCGATGGACTCCGGTCTGGCCTACAGTGCCGAGCTGGAGCAGACAGTGATCGCAGCGCGCAGCGCCCTCTTCGCCTTGGCCGCGGCTGCCGTCATCTACTTCCGCGGCAGATTGGTCAAGTTCCTGATCCGGCCCGTCGAGGGCATGCACGTCGGTGTCCTCAAACTGCAGGCCGGGGACTACAGCCACCGCATCGACGTCGTCCGGCGCGACGAACTGGGTGAACTGGCAGAAGCCTTCAACTCCATGGCCGCTGCTGTCCACAACAGCCATCTGGCCCTGACGCACCGGGCCACCCACGATCCACTCACGGGGCTGGCCAACCGGGCGGCGCTGACTGAGCGTCTCGCGGTCTCCTTCCAGCCCGCCACCGAAGGCAAGCCCCGGCACGAAGGACTTCTGATCGTCGATGTTGACGACTTCAAAGACGTCAATGACACGCTGGGCCACGAGGGTGGCGACGCGCTGCTTATCCAACTCGCCGGCCGGCTGCGGGCCTGCGTGCGCTCCGGCGACCTCGCCGCCAGGCTCGGCGGCGATGAATTCGCGATCGTCGTGGCGGACGACGCCGACGGGTCCGCCACGGCCGCGATCGCGGAGCGGATTCACAACGTTCTCGGGTCGCCATTCGCCGTCGGAGACGTCCGGTTGAAGGTTTCAGTCAGCATGGGAGCCACCCTTCACCGGCCCGAAACCGGGGAGCCCGCGGATCTGCTGCGGCAGGCCGACTTCGCGATGTACATGGCAAAACAAGGAGGCAAGGGGCGGTACCAGAGCTTCGATGCCGAGGCCTATAACCGGATGACGCACAGTGCGGCACTGCGTGCCGCACTGGCCGCGGCAGTGCCCGAGCGGCAGTTGCAACTCGCCTATCAGCCGGTCGCTGACCTGGACACCGGGAGAATCCTCGGCGTGGAGGCACTGGTGCGCTGGAACCATCCCACACTGGGGCTGCTGGAACCGGACCAGTTCATCGCCCTTGCCGAAGAAACCGGTGATATCGAGGCGATCGGCGGTTGGGTGCTCAGCACGGCGAGCCGGCAGGGCGCCCGCTGGCGGGCCTCGATCAGCCACTGCGAAGACCTTTGGGTGTCGATCAACCTCTCCTCCCTGCAATTGTCCAGTCCGCGGAACCTCGGCGAGATAGAGAGTGTTCTCGAGGATCCCGCTGCGGAAGCAGAAAAAATTGTGCTTGAGGTCACCGAAACGGCTTTGGCCAGCAGCATCGACGGCGGCGTCCAGGCGCTCCACCGGCTAAAGACCTTCGGGGTCCGGATCGCCATCGACGACTTCGGCACCGGCTACTCCTCGCTGAGCACTCTCGCCGAGCTGCCGGCGGACATCCTCAAGATCGACCGCTCATTCCTCTCCGCCAGTGCTTCCGACACAGCATCCGCGGCCCTGCTCGAAGGCATTCTGGGACTGGCCCACAAACTCAACCTTGACGCGATCGCCGAAGGCATCCAGGACGCCGCGCAACTGGCCCTGCTCGGCCGCCTGGGCTGCCGAATGGGGCAGGGCTACTTCCTCTCCCCGCCCGTGCCCGCATCAATGATCGAGTCCCTTCTCGCCGCCGAAGCCCGGCTCCAGCCGGCCGGCGGTTCGCCAGCGCCAGGCTTGTGAGGAGGCAGCCCGCAGCCCGGTTTTTGACCCGGCCGTCCAGGCCCGGTGTCGTCCAGGCCCGGTGTCGTCCAGGCCCGGTTCAGTGCGCGGCAGGCCGCGGCTACGCACTGCTGTGGCGGGGGCCCGCCTGTGCTGCGCTGTGCACCGACGAGGCTTAGTCCCGGGGGCGGAGTCTGGCGTTCGGGAGCGCAGGGGCCGGCAGCGGTGCCGGTTCCCCGTTGGGGAACGTGCCGAACCGTGGTCCGGCCGGGTCCGTCCCCGTGGCAGCAGCTGGATCCCCGGCGCCGATCTCCGTCTGCCACTGCGAGCGGTACTGGACGATTTCTTCATGGTTGCGGCCCACGAAGTTCCACCACATCACGATCTGCTCGCCCAACGGTTCACCGCCGATCAGGAGCAGACGCAGCGGTTCGTCTCCGGCGACCAGAGTCAGTGACGTCCGTCCGACCGGCACGAAGGCGAGGTGGTCCTGCCGGACCGGGCGCCCGTCCAGGATGAGGGTTCCAGCGTCCACCAACAGGCCATATTCGAAGGTTGGATCGGTGTCCAGGCTCAGTCTGGTTCCGGCGTCCAGCACGATCTCGGCACCAAGCAGCGGGGTGTGGGTGGTGACCGGCGATGTTGCTCCCGCGATGGATCCCAGAAAGACCCGCATCATCCAGCCGGGTCCGGCCAGTGGTTCGGGGCGGTAGTGCTCAAAAGTCGGCTCCATCCCGCGTGCCCTGTCCGGCAGCGCCACCCACAGCTGCGCGCCGTGCAGGACATCCGTTGCGGGAGTGGAGAACTCGGAATGGCTGATACCGCGACCTGCAGTCATAAGGTTAACCTCGCCGGGACGCACGGCCGCGTGGAATCCGGCCGAGTCGCGGTGCTCAATCTCACCGGTAAACAGCCAGCTGACCGTCTGCAAACCGGTATGCGGATGGCGCGGCACGCGCATGCCCCCGGACCCGCCAACCCGGTCCGGGCCGTAGTGGTCCAGAAAGCACCACGCGCCGATGAGGCTCCTGCGCCGTTGCGGCAGTGTCCTTCGTACGTCCATGGCCCGCGGACCGCCCAGCGGGACCCGGCGCGGAACGAGAATCTCCACCCCGGCGCAGCTGAGGTCCGTAGCACAATGAATCTCCTCCGGCGCCACCTCGGTATTGCTCATAACAACAGCCTAGCGACCGAGCCGCGCCCGCCGAAGTAGTCCGCGGCGTTGCAGCCGTCATGATGGAGTTATGACCGTCACCGAGTTCCCCGTCGCCATCCCTGTGGGAGGATCATCCGTTTCGGGCCTTTATGCCCGCCCCGAGAATCCGAGTGCCACACTGGTTATCGCCCACGGGGCCGGGGCCGGCATGGAGCACCCGTTCCTCACCGGCTTTGCCCGCGCCCTGAACCAGCTGTCCATAGCCACACTTCGTTTTAACTTCCCCTCCCGGGAGGCTGGCCGGCCGTTCCCCGACCGGCCGCCGGCGGCCATGGCGGCCTGGCGCGCGGCCATGACCGAGGCGGCTTCCCGCTCCGCGGGCGAGCCGCTCTGGGCAGCGGGCAAGTCCTTCGGTGGACGGATGGCCTCCATGGCGGTTGCCGACGGAATGCCCGCAGCAGGACTCGTCTACCTTGGTTACCCGCTCCATCCGCCGGGAAAGCCGGAAAAACTCCGGGATGAACACCTCTACGGGCTGGGCCTTCCGATGCTCTTCCTGCAGGGCACCCGTGACCCGTTTGCCACGCCCGAGCTGCTGGCGGCGGTGGTGGCCGGGATTGGCCCGTCGGCGGTGCTTCAGTGGCGCGATGGCGGCGGCCACAGTTTCGATGTCGCGGGAACCAAACGCGGCCCGGACGAGGTCGGGGCATCACTGGCCGGACCCGCCGCGGACTTCATCGCAGCCCACCAGGCCAACTGAGGCGTGCGAAGGCTCAGAGCCACGCGGTCCGGCGAAGCGGCGGCTCGGCGCCGCCGGGCCGCTGCACCAGAACCTGGTTAACGCCGGTGATTCCGGATTCGAAGCCCAGGGCGCTGGCGGCCATGTAGAGCCGCCACACCCGGGACCGGCCTTCGCCTGCGAGTTGCGTGGCCTGACCCCAGTGATCCTCGAGGTTCTGCACCCAGGCCCGGAGTGTCAGCGCATAGTGCCGGCGCAGGACTTCGACGTCGAGGACCTCGAGTCCGCCGGACTCGAGGGCTCCAACCATCTCCGCGAGTCCGAGCATCTCACCGTCCGGGAACACGTAGCGTGGGATGAACGAGTTCGGATCCGGCGCCGTGGGGCCGGCGTTCCAGGAGATGGCGTGGTTGAGCAGCCGGCCGCCCGGCCGGAGCAGCCCGTGCAGCTTGGCAACATAGCCGGCCATCTGCTCGCGGCCCACGTGCTCAGACATACCGATGGAGCTGATCGCGCCAAAGGGCCCGTCGTCGACGTCGCGATAGTCCTGGACCCGGATGGCCACCCGGTCCGTCAAACCGGCGTCTGCCACCCGCTTGGCTGCCAGGGCCGCCTGTTCACGCGAGAGCGTGACGCCTACTACCTCGACCCCGTAGTTCTCGGCCGCGTGCAGGGCAAAGCTCCCCCAACCGCAACCGACATCCAACACGCGCATACCCGGGCGCAGTCCCAGCTTCCGGCAGACCAGTCCCAGCTTGGCGTCCTGCGCCGCTTCCAGCCCGGTGTTCTCGTCCTGCCACACCGCGCAGGAATATACCAACGACGGGCCCAGAACCAGAGCGTAAAAGTCATTGCCGACGTCGTAGTGATGGGAGATCGCCGCGGCGTCGCGCTTCCGGGTGTGCCGCCGGCCGGCGCGCACGGTCTTTGCCTCTTCCGGGGGCGGCGCCGGGTTCGGCCCCAGGGCGCCAAGCAGGGCGGCGTTTTTGAGAATCGTCCCAAACTCGCGGACCGTCAGCGGGCGGAAAGGTCCGGGCTCCGCAAACTTACCGGCGGAGCTGAGGGCGCCGAAGCTGGCGAAGACGTTACCCGGCGCGTCGATGTCACCGGAAATATACGCTCGGCTGAGGCCGAGCTGGCCTGGGGACCACAACATTCGTCGCAGGGCCCGCCGCGTGCGGAACTCGACGACCGGGGCGCCAGCCGGACCCGCCTCCGAGCCGTCCCATGCCTTAAGCCGCAACGGGATCTCGGCCGTGCCCAAGACGATGGCCAGCACTTCGGCCAGCCGCGCTGCTACCCCGGTTCGCTTCGCCATCATCTTGGTCCCTTCCAGCACGACGTTCCACCTCCAATCTAATTCGGCGCGCCAAGGCCGGACAGGGGCCGGATGGCCCTGACGCCGTCTCGGTGGAGGCGGTCTTGTCCTTCCGGGGGCGAAGTGTGCTCCCGGCGCGGCGTTCTGCCCCGATATCGGCTGCCCGTCAACCCAATGTCCTGCGGGACCGCACCGTCTCCGCAAGCGGGGCCTTGATGACAACTGGTTGCGTCAGCTTGGCGGGTTGACCGGCCGAGGGCTGCGGGGTATCTGAGCCGTTATTCCTTGTTCCTGGCCCGGCTGGGCTGTACCCGCATCGGTTCGCCGGGCATCTTGGGAAAATCCGGCGGGAACGGCAGCTCCCCCAGCCCTGCCGCAAGGTCACGTTCCCACCACTGGAGCAGAACGTCGATGGTGCCCGGCTTCGCGTGCATATCCGCCCACGGGTCTCCGGTGGCCTTGAGCCGTCCCGGCACCGTGGCGATGGTGAAGTCCTGGGCGCTGACGTGCTCGAGGTCAGCCCAGCTGATCGGGCAGGAAACGGTCGCCCCGGGGATTGCCCGCGGGCTGTAGGCCCCCGCCATGGTGCGGTCGCGGTTCGCCTGGTTGAAGTCCACGAAGATCCGAGCGCCGCGCTCCTCTTTCCACCACGCGGTTGTGACCTTCTCCGGCATACGCCGCTCCAGTTCGCGGGCGGCGGCGATCACGGCGTGACGTACCTCAAGGAACTCCCGGCTGGGTTCAATCGGCGAGAAGACATGGAGTCCCCGATTGCCGGAGGTCTTGATGAAGGCATCCAGCCCGGCCTCGGACAACACGGTACGCAGTTTCTGCGCGGCGGGAATAGCGTCATCGAATCCGGTGCCCGGCTGTGGGTCGAGGTCGATCCTGAGCTGGTCCGGGTTGTCCGGATTGCCGGCCCGGGAAGCCCAGGGGTGGAAGACCACAGTATTCATCTGCACGGCCCAGACTGCAGCGGAAACCTCATCGAGCACAAGCTGGGGATGTGATCGTCCGCTCGGATACACCACCGTCACGGAGCCGACAAAGTCCGGGGCGCCCCTGGGCGGGTTCTTCGAGAAGAACTGCTCGCCGTCGATGGTGCCGCCGAACCGCTGGAGCGTGAGGGGGCGGCCGCCGTTTGCGGCCAGGAAAGCTTCCCCGACGTCGACAATGTACCGGGCGAGGTCCAGTTTGGTAAGCCCGAGCTGCGGCCACAGCACCCTGCCGGGACTCGAAATCCTTATGTCCCGATCGCCGTCGGGGCGGCTGACTGTGATGGTGGCTTCTTCCTTGGCCATGGGGACAACCTACCCCCGGACCCGGGACAACTGAAGAGGGGAACGGATGGCCGCAGTGGCCTGTAGTTGCCGGATTCCAGGTGGCACTTGGTGCTGCGGACATTCGGGATCACTGGAGGCGAAAGACTCTAGCTACGGATTTTTGCCCGTGGTTGCGTTAAGGCGGGATCCGAAACAGATAGAGAATCGAGCATCCAATGACCGCATGGCTGGCCGCAAGCGTTGGCACGCTAGGGGTTGGAACCTATTTTGGCTGGGATGGCTTTACTATTCAGTCAGGAAACCTGGTCGTGATCATCGTAATGATCATCTTGTTCGTCGTTGCCCTCGTCCTACCCTTTCCTGGCGGGAATCGGCGGAAATGACTCCCCGGGCCACACCGGCGCACGGTTTGCCGGAGGAACGCGAGGCTCATACCTGGACCGGACGGGCCCGCCGGTGGCTGCTTGGGAAGCTTCCGCCGGAGAAGCTGTTGCCCGAGGACCAGCCCAGCTATGTGATGTCGTGGGCCTATGTGTTCGGCATGGGGGCAATCGCTTCGCTGCTGTGGATCATCATTTCCGGCGTCGTGCTGGGATTGAACGGGCCCCACTGGTATCACGTGTCCGCATTGGGCGGCTTCGTCAACAGCACCCATCTGTGGAGCGTGGAACTGTTCTTCATCTTTATGGTGGTGCACCTGTGGCTGAAATTCTGGATGGCGGCCTGGCGCGGAGGCCGGGTCCTGACCTGGATTACCGGAGTAATCGCCTTTGTCGTTTCCATCGTCGCTGCCTTTACCGGGTATCTGCTTCAGACGAACTTCGATTCCCAGTGGATCGCTTTCGAAGCCAAGGACGCGTTGAACGCCGTCGGGGTGGGCGCCTGGTTTAATGTGGCCAACCTCGGGCAGATCTTCGTCTGGCACATCACCCTGCTTCCCCTGGCCGTCGGGGCCATCGTTATTCTGCACGTTCTCCTGGTCCGGGTGCACGGTGTAACACCCCCGCTGGAGGCAGGCGAGGGCGACGCCCAATTGATGCACAACAGCCCGGAGCCCACTGAACCTCCGGAGTCCACCAAGACTAAGGACGTCGCGCGGTGACGAGGAAGAACAACAGCACCTCCTGGCGTAAGGCGGACAACATCGCCAGTCGGCCCTGGACGGGCAGCGTCCGCGAGTACGATCTCGTCAAGGAACTGACCATCGGCGTTGTCGTGGTTGGCTTTCTTGTACTCGGGGTGTCCGCCATCTTCGGGTCACCTGATGAGCCCAGTGTCAGTCTCAAGGGGTGGGCGATTGCCGCGCCGGCCGATTTCGTCGCCACCGCCGCAAAGGAACTTGGCAGCACCAGCGACACCGCAGGGTACGGGCCGCCGTACAACGCGACTCCGGATGCCGCGCAGAAAATCGGTCCCATCGACCTGCAAAGTCTCTCGGGCGTCCGCATTCGGGTGGATACAGCGAATGACTTCGTGATTGCGCCGCTGGAGACGTTGCCCTCTCCGCCGGCCGCCGTAGCCGATTGGACTGCCGCCACGGATCAGCAACGCTCCGACTGGACAGCCGCCTATTCCGATGCCCTCGCCGCCGCCCCGGACAACGCCCCGGCCAGCGTAGCCGCGGGCGACTACGGCCCGGTTCCTGCGCTGACCGGCGCGCTGCTGGACATGGCACGGAACGGCAATCTGGACGGAGTGCTGGAAGGTGGCGGCAACTTCTACAACATGGACTACACCCGCAGCCTGCTGTTTCTCGGTGACGGCACCTATTTCCCGGACCTTGCGGCCAGCCAACACCTCACCGGGGACCAGTGGGGCGTCATGAACGAGACCGGCGACACGCCCGGGCAGTCCTGGCTGTGGCTTTTCTCGCTCCTCTATCAGGTGGAACCGTTCAAGTCCTCGCCTAATGCCGATGCCCTTGTTGTGGTCACAATGCTCGTGTTGACCGCGTTGCTGACCGCACTGCCGTTCATTCCCGGCCTGAGGTCGCTGCCGCGGCAGCTACCCGTGCACCGCCTGATCTGGAGAGACTACTACCGAAACCGTTGACCCCGTCAGCACCGGATCGGGTGCCACGGACGGGCGGACTACCGGCCAAAACCAACTGGTGACGATGTGGTTCGGTCCCAAGCGCTCGCCGCTGTGGTGTTCGTGCGTCCACTGTGCCGGCTGCCCCACCCGGATCGCCGAAGCCCTCGTCGAGGAACCCACCCACTCCTGACCCGGTCTGGGACAGCCCGTTCCTCAGCTCCGGTTTTTGGTCCTTGAGGTCGCCGGCGCCGTCCAAGGATCCACCGGCCAGGGATGCCGGGGGTAGCGTCCGCGCATCTCGGCACGGACCTGTGCGTAGGGCCCGGACCAGAACGAGGCGAGATCATCGGTAACAGCCAACGGCCGCCGGGCGGGCGACAGCAGATGGAACAGCACGGGTACCCGGCCGCCCACCAGCCGCGGCGTCCGGTCCCAGCCGAAGCACTCCTGGAGTTTGACGGCGACGACCGGGCGGCCACTGCCGTCCCCCTCGGCGGGGTAGTCGATCCTGACCCACGAACCGCTCGGCACCTCAAGGCGTTCGGGAACGAGTTCCCCAAGGCGGGAGGCCTCGGGCCATGGCAGCAGGCGCCGCAGCGGCTCCGTCAGCTCGATCCCGCTCGTGGCGGCGCCGCCGGCCAGCGCCTCAAGTTCCGGCGCCAGCCACTCCTCGAGCCGGGCCAGCAGCGCCGGCTCGGAAACATCCGGCCACGGCTCACCCAGTTCCCGGTGGAGCAGGGCTAGACGGCGGCGGAGTGCGTCCGCCGCCGTCGACCATCCAATGGTTCCAAGTCCTTCCTTTCCCAGCTCCCGGGCCACGGCTGTGCGCCCTTCAGCAACAGAGGGACGCACGGGAGTGGAGGACAGGACGATCGCGCCCAGCCGGCGGTCCCTGCGGGCGGTGACCCTGCCTTGCTTGAACCGTGCTTCCACGCTCTCGGTGAGGAGGTGCCGGGCTGCGGCCTCTGCCGTGTCCGCCGTCAGCGGCGCAGCGGAACGGATAACGGCTCCGGTGCCGGCCGCATCGCGTCCCTGGGCCCGGGAAACTTCGGCGACAGCTAGCCATTCGTGACCGGCCAGGGAACTTCCGGTGGGGAGACCGGCCCGCGTCCCGGAGCTGAGCAGGTAGCGCTCCGGGCCGTCACCGGGGACCCGCCGAGCGACGCGGTCCGGGAACGCGAGGGCAACGACGAAGCCGACTGATTCGGTGGCGCTCACCGCCGCCGGCGGCAGGGTTGCGGCGCCGAGCTTCTTCTGGCGAGCGATCGACTCCATCCGCCGCACATCCTCCAGCCAGCGCCGGGATGCTGGTTCCCGGCCCGCGCGCAGCGCGGCTACAAGCCGCGGCAGGTCGGCGCCGGGGGCACGCTGGTCCCCGGCGACGACGGCGACGGCTTCCGCGGCGGCACGGATTCCGACGACGGCCCCGCCGTCCAGCAAGGCGCGGGCAAGCCGGGGATCGGCAGGAACTCTTGCCAGTTCCTTGCCGAGATTCGTGGCGAGGCCGTCCGGGGCCACCGCGCCGAGTTCGCGCAGCACCTCGACGGCCTCGTCCATCGCAGCCTGCGGAGGAGCGTCGGGCAGGGACAGGCCGCGGCCGCCAGGCGAACCCCAACAGGCCAGGATCAGGGCGGAGCCGGTGAGGTCCGCGACGGCGATCTCCGGCGTCTGGTGGGCCGGGGCTGCACCGTAGCTCTTTTGGTCGTAGCAACGGACCGCGCGTCCGGGGCCTTGGCGCGCAGCCCGGCCGGCCCGTTGTTCGGCAGAGGCCCGGGAGCAGGAAACGTTCACGAGGCCGGACATTCCCCGGCCCGCATCCCGCCGGGGCTCGCGGGACAGGCCTGAGTCGATGACCAGACGGACGCCCGGGACGGTCAAGGAGGATTCTGCGAGCGACGTCGACACGATGATCCGCGGGCGCCCGCCGGTTTCCCGCCCGGAGACGGCACGGTCCTGTTCTGCCGGTCCAATCTGTCCGTGCAACTCCAGGACGTCAGCACCGGTCCTGCCACGCAGCCGGCCGGCAACATAGGACACTTCCCACGCTCCCGGCACGAACACCAGTGCGTCCATGTCCTGGCCCGCCGCGAGTGCGTGGGCATGTGACGACGCCGCGGTGTCCGCCACGTGGTCAAGGAACGCGCGCGTGACGCCGCGTTCATCCAGACGCGGCACCGCGGCGGGCACCCAGTCCACCTCGAGCGGATACAGTGCGGACGGGCAATCGACCACCGGTGACGGCAAGCCGCCGTCGTGGTTTCCGGAATGACCCGCCGAACCGATCAGGGCGGCGAAGCGGGGTGCGTCCAGGGTGGCGGACATCGCGACGAGTCCGAGGTCGCCCCTGAGCTGGCGCACTTCCGTGAGCATACCGAGCAGCAGGTCGGTTTCGAGGCCGCGTTCATGCACCTCGTCCAGAATGACGGCGCTGGCGCCTTCCAGTCCAGGATCCGCGAGCAGCCGGTTCAGCAGGATGCCCGGGGTGACAAATTCGATCAGGGTACCCGGACTCGTCTGCCGTTCCCCGCGGACTGTGTAGCCGATACGGTCCCCAACCCGGCTGCCGTCCAGAGCCGCCAGGCGCCTCGCCGCGGACCGGGCGGCGACGCGCCGGGGTTGGGTCACGATAATGCCAGGCACGGACCCGGGGCCGGGCCGCCAGGCAGCGCCCAGCGCCAGGTTGGCCAGCAAGGGCGGCACCAGGGTTGTTTTGCCCGTGCCCGGCGGCGCCTGCACCACAGCGGCGGCGCCAGGCCCCCGCCCTGCAGCGCCCGGGCCAGCTCACCGAGCGAGTGTGCGAATGCCAAGCCGGCCCCGATGACTCCCAGGTTGAAGGGGCCGGGAGCAGCGGGCAGCGGAGCGGCTTGAGAAGTCACGTTCCCATTGTGCCCACAAAGCCGGGGCCGGGCTGCAGCCGGACGTTCCCCGGGACCCGGTGAGCCAGCGCACCATGTCGGTCATACCTAAGCCGAGGCAGGGCGGGCTCGTTGCTGCCCGGGTGCGGGAAGCGGGCTTCCAATCGCGGCCAGGTCCGGGCAGGTCAGCCGTTCGTCAGATCAGAGTGGTGGGCAGCGACCACGTTAGGGTGGGCCCGCACCCGGTAGCGCAGGGCATTGTCACCGTACGTTTCCAGAATCGGGCTGTTCGTCGGATCGACCGACAGGCCGCGGGCTTTAGCCTGGAACTCGGGGCTCACGGCGAGTTGTGGCATCGTCGCGTCCAGCGCGGGGTTGAAGAAGAAGGGCAGGGATATCCGGTCCGTGCCGCGCAGTGGCGAGATTACCCGGTGCAGCGTGGCCTTGAGGTACCCGTTTGTCGCCAGTTCGAGCATCTCACCGATATTAACGACGAACGTGCCCGGCACTTGCGGAGCATCGATCCATTGCCCCTGGTACTCGACCTGCAGGCCACCTTTGCCGGGCTCGACCAGCAGCAACGTCAGGACACCGCCGTCCCGGTGGGAGCCCACACCTTGCTTGGGTTCCGGGTTGGACTCCCCCGGGTACCGCACCACTTTGAGCAGTGGAAAGGCTCTTGCCGCGAAGGCCGCATCAAAGGTGTTTTCCGGCGCCCCAGGAGACCGCCAGCGCTCGCAGGAGGTCCAGCGAAATGGCGCTGAGCCGTTCGGTCCACGCCAGGACGATGTCCCGCATTTCCGGGATGGCGTCCGGCCACAAGTTGGGTCCCTCAAGGCGCCAATAGTCGGCGACGCCGGGTCCCGGGCTCACAGCCGCCCGCTCGACGCCGATGTCGATCTGCTCGCGCCAGTCAACAGCGCCGTCGGTTAGCTCGCCGCCGACCCTGGTGTATCCGCGGAACTGCGGACTGTGGACATTTTCGACGGCGAGCTTCTGTTCGTCGGGAAGTTCGAAGAAGCGCCGGGACACGTCGAGCATGGCGTCCGTCAGCTCCTGCGGGATGCCGTGTCCGGCCAGGTAGAGGAAGCCAACCTCGTGCATGGCGTTGCGCAGCTCATCGCGAAAACGCGTGGCCTCCCGGGGACCGGCACTCAAGAGGGAGTAGTCGAGGACGGGCAATGATTCGAGTGTCATCCATTAGTCCTTATCAGTGAACTTGGCAAGTTGCGGACTGAATACTCTTCAATATTACGGACGGCTGGTCAATGCGCGGCATTCAGATGTCGAAATAAGACCTTGGTGGGCCGCTGGTCCGGTTATGCGCAGCAGTGGACGCTGCCAACGCCTGTCACCTGAGTGATGGGCGTGACGGCGGCCTGTCGTGGCACAGCTTTTACCCAGGGTTTACATGCCATCTCTTGCGGCGTCCCATTGCCTGCAAGAGACTGTTGATCACGAGATGACGAGAGTCAGTGGTTGTTCAGTGGTTGTACGGCCAAGACAGTGGAACATCAACGCAGCGATGAGCCGGTGAGTCCTCTGCAGTGTGGACGACCGGGCAGGAACCGCAGACCGGAAGGATTGTTATGGCCGCCTCCTTTGAATTATTCATCGACGCAGAGTCGCACTTCCGATTCCGCCTGCGGGCACCGGACGGGACCGTTGTGGCAGTATCGACGGCGTTCAACGACAAGTCCACAGCCGTCGCCGGCATCGCCGAAGTGCGCGAATGCGCAGGCATGGGCCTGATCACCGACCTGTGCGCCGGGGGAAGCGCGCACAGCTCTGTCCGGGAACCAGCGCCTTCCGGCCCGGCGCTGGCGGAGCGTCATGAACGGCATAAACGAAGCGAAAAATTCCATTCCCGCGCCCGGACAATCCGCAGGATCGCAACAGCTACCAGGTGGAGCGGGGCGGCATAGGACCGTCGCTGAATGAGACCGGCAGGCGGGCCTGTGCCGGCACTCCGTCTCCGCACCACTTAAGGACGCGCAAGGCCCGCAGGGTGTTCCACCGACTGGGCCGCCCGTCGCCGTCTTCGAGCTGGAAATGGACCTGCCCCGGATGCGTGTTTTCCAGGAGCCAGGTGCCGTCCGGCTGCCTCTTCGAGCCAAGCAACTCGATTGCGTCGGCCAGCCGCGGGTCCGGCGGATTCCCGGTGGAGCGGAAGTAGTCAAGGGCGCGAAGGACGTCGTAGTGCCAGCGCGTCGGGAAGCTGAACTTCAGCCAGGCCGGGTCGACTACTTCGCCAGTGCTCTTGCGTCGGAACAACCGCCGGTCCAGCAGATACTCCTCGCCGCGCCACCGGGCCTCGCTGGTTTCAGCCGAACCCCCGGTTGCCTGCTCGTGAGCGAGCAGGCCTTCGAGGACATTGATCGTCGTTGCAACCGACGAAACCACGGCACCGTCGGCCGCCCAGCAATTCCAGCCACCGTCGTTGAGCTGATCCCTTAATAGCCGGGCCACGACGCCCTCGACGTCCTCACCGAAGTAGGCGCCGAGCCCGACTGCCATTCCATTGATGCAGGGCTCCACCTCACCGGTGAAATAGGGCTGGGCGCCTTCCTCCCAGCGGCAGTTTTCCCGCACGAGTTCGACGGTGCGGCGGATCTGGTCGTTTTTCGGGTCGACGCCGAAGTCCCGCAACTGCAGGAGGCTGTACGTGGTGGCGGTCCAGGGCTGGCCGCCGGCGGCGGGAACGTCGGTCCCAACGACGGCGGCCGGGAAATAGGCTCCCCGGCCCATTGGCCGTCCGCCCCGCGCAGTGCCAGCAACCGGGCACCCCACCCCTCAGCGGCCACCCGCGATCGCTCAGCTGTTACAACGCCGGTTGTGGCGCCGTCGAGATCTCGGAGCACTTGCCAGCGAATGGCAGGATCGGAATCCCGCAGCCAGTCCAGGACGGTCATGCCCAGAGACTACTGCCCGCGCCTAGCCCTCGCAATCAACGCAGTACAGGTGACCGTTCTTCTCGCGCGCGATCTGGGAGCGGTGCCGGACCAGGAAGCAGGAGTAGCAGGTGAATTCATCCTGCGCCTGGGGTATGACCTGGACGACTAGTTCCTCGGCGACGAACTCTCCGCCCGGCGCAATCGAACCGTCAAGCGAATCCGCCTCATCCAGGTCCCGCACCACACTGCGGGCGTCCGGAGCGTTCTCAGATTGCAGCGCCTCCAGGGACCTGTCCTGCGACTCCTTGACGTCGGAGCGTACTTCATCATAATCGGTTGCCACTGGGGTGTTTCTCTCTTCTACGGAATGCTTGTCGGATAGGTGTTCAACAGACAGGAGTGCCCTGGTATTCCCCCTCACCAGAGATTAGCCCCGATAAGGCCCGGGCACGAGCCAGTGCGGGACTGTTGCCAAAGAATTACGGACAGCAATTGATTTGTACATTCGTTGGCGTTAAGGCTAGATTCGGGGAAGTTTCTTTGGGGGAAATCATGAACAAAGCGCAAAGGCGTGCCCACGTGGAGCCGCCGTGTCCGGAATGCGGCTCAAGGGTCATCCCGATTTGGAAAGATGAACGGTCCGTGGCTTCCAAGCAGCCCGATTGGCGGGTGCGCGCCCGTCAATGCAGCGACCAGGAGTGTGCGCTCTGCGCCACCCCGGACGTGTTGTCGCCGTGAAAGGCGCCGTCCGGGCCGCCCTGCTGTCCGCGCTCGGACCGCCAGCCGGCAAAAGCACTTCCGGACACCAGCGGGTCTCCCCGATTCGACCGGAAGGGTGTTCAATTAGTAGTAGGGGCGGCGCCCTTCCCACATCACTCAAGGTGGCTGGCCCCAGTTGCTTGCCGGAGCCGCGAGGCCCGGTGCGAGACGGGGTCGGCGACGCTTGAGAACCCTCTGAGACCGGGGTTCTCTGCCCCAGCCGTCGTCGGCCCCCTGGTTGTTCCGACCTCGTCACACTACCCGGCAGCGGGAGTGCGTCCCCGCCCGGTAGCCAGCTGACAGTAATGTACCTACATGAAACCTAGCGATGCCCACCGAGGAACGCCATGACCGAACTCGATCTTGACGTGCGCTGGTACGAGGGAACCCGATCGCGGCCCGGCCGCACCGGGCCGCCAATCCAGGTCCACCGGGCCGCACCGAACACCATCGTGCTCCGGCAAAACATCACCGACAATTTCGAAGCTCCGTTCCTGTACCTGCTGTTCGGCGACGAGCGCGCCTTCCTTCTTGATACGGGCGCGACGGCGGACCCCACCAGGTTTCCGCTGCGTGCAACGGTGGACACCCTTATTGACCGCTGGCTGCACGAACACCCCCACGACGGTTACGAACTCGTTGTTGCCCACTCCCACGCCCACGGAGATCACATTGCCGCAGACGGGCAGTTCACCGGCCGGCACCGGACTAGGCTCGTGGGACACAGTGCCGAGCACGTCGCCGCGTTTTTCGGAATCCACGATTGGCCGCACGGCACGGCCCGGTTTGACCTCGGCGGACGCATTCTTGAACTGATCCCCGTCCCCGGCCATCATCCGTCCGCCATCGCCGTCTATGACGAGGACACCGGCATCCTGCTCACCGGGGACACCGTCTACCCGGGACGGCTCTACGTGCAGGACTTTCCGGCCTTTCAGCATTCGCTGCGTACGCTCTGCGATTTCGCAGCGGGTCATCCGGTCGCTGCTGTCCTTGGTGCGCACATCGAAATGCCAGCCCGCCCGTTTCGGGACTTCCCGCTCGGTTCGACCTGGCATCCAGACGAAGCGCCGCTTCCGCTGGCAGCCGGGACACTCCAGGCGATCAGGGACGCCACCTTGCTCAATGACCGCCCCGGAGCGCAGCGCCACGCTAATTTCATCATCTGGAACGGGCCGTGCCGGCGCGAGTCAGCAGCCCAGTCCGTCCGGCTCCTCCTGTCCCGGGCGCTGGGCCGCGGACTCGGCCGCTAGCTGTGCCCCTGGGCCGGGGAACCAGCACACCGCCCTAGCTG
Source organism: Arthrobacter sp. H16F315 (assembly GCF_024124825.1). Classification (GTDB taxonomy): domain Bacteria; phylum Actinomycetota; class Actinomycetes; order Actinomycetales; family Micrococcaceae; genus Arthrobacter. Next base: position 2,802,094 of record NZ_JAMXSS010000002.1, read on the forward strand.
CCCGGGGGCGATGCCAGGGACGATCTGTTGAAGTCGGTGTGCCATACCCCGGTGGGTTGTCCGTTGCCGTCGGTGACCACATACTCTGGCCATCGATCGAAAGCAGAGCACGGATGGGAGATCCCCAAGTCGACCACATCCGTGACGGAAAGGCCCTCCGCTTCGGCCAGGACGGTGTGATGGTCAAAAAGGGTCCGGACCAGGGCTGTTGCGCCGTCTCGTGGGCCGCCGTCCGCAGTCAGGGCCGCCAGGAAGACCGGCTTTCCGGCGTCGTAGGGAAGGTCCCGTTTGCCGGCGCCGACGACGGCGGTTCCCGCCTCGGGAACGGACACTACGACGGCCCGGACCGAAAGTGCCGGCACCAGCCCCGGAACCGGACTGACACTTGCGTAGGTCCCGTGGTCGTGGGTGACGTAGCAGCCGGAACGCAGGATCGTTCGGGTGCCGGGCACTTGGCTGTCGTCGGGAAGGTGAGCGACGACGCGGTCCGGAAAGGCGGAGCCGCCCATGGTGTAGATGGGAGCCACTGTCTCGAAGTATTTCGCGGCAGCATAATACGCGTCCCGCACCAGCCCGCAGTGCCGGTCGACGGCGTCGAGCGTCGACTGGGTCCGGCTGTTGGGTACGACCCCTTCGTAGCCGGCAACACCGACGAGCCGGAGTCCCGCGGTGCCATGGATCAACTCGGCCAGGCGCAGAGCCTGCGGGAGGTTCCGGACGCCTGTGCGCCCGCCGGGAGTGCCGACGTCAATCAGCACCTCAAGGCCTGCGGCGGCCCCGGCGAAGACTTCGGCTGCCGCCGCAACACCGGCAGCAGAATCCACGAAGCAGCTGATGTGCCGACCGGAATCCTCCTGCAGCAGGGTACGGAGGCGCAGGAGGGCGTGCCGATCAACAATCTCGTTGGCAACGAGGACGCGCTGGTGACCCCAGCCAATGGCCAATCGCGCTTGATCCAGGGTGGCAACTGTGACGCCGACGGCCCCGGCAGCCACCTGGCGGTTGATGATTGGTGCGGACATCGTTGTCTTAACGTGGGGAGCAAGTTCAACTCCCCGCTCCTGGCACCAGGCCGCCATGACTCGGATGTTGTTGTCCAGGGCCTCGATATTGAGACGCAGTTGAGGATACGCCGGGCTGCTGGCGGTTCCGGCCGTTGACTCTTTGTTGCTTCCGCAGTGAGGGTGGGTCGGGCTGATCACGGCGCTCCTTTCGCTCCGGTCCGCACGGCCCGCTGTCCGCAGCAGTCCACGGGAGGCCGTCGCTGGCGCTGTGTTGATTGTGTCACGCCGTGTTCGGGCCGCGGACTGGTGCGGGCACCCGGCCGCCGTGATGGTCGGCGTCGCGCATACGCACAGCCACAAACAGTCCGGACAGCGCTGTGAGTCCTGCAACGACGCCGACGGCGGCCGGGATGCCCATGGCGTCCGCGACGATGCCGGAGAGCAGTGCGCCGACAGCGAAGCCGCCGTCGCGCCAAAGGCGGTAGACGCCGACCGATCTGGCCCGCCACCGGGGATGGGCGACATCTCCGATAGCCGCAAGCAGGGTCGGGTAAACCATGGCAGTTCCGAGACCGAGAAGAACGGCGGCGGTCAGCCAGGTGGCGAAGTCATGGCCGACGGCGATCACTGCCAGGGCGGCGGCCTGGACCATCATGCCGCCGACGATCAGCCCTTTGCGCCCGTATTTGTCCGACAATGCACCGGTGAAGAGTTGCGCCGCACCCCAGACGGCGGGATAGGCCGCAGCGAGAAGACCGATCTTTTCGATCGTCAGTCCGGCGGCGGCAAACATAACGGGGAAGAGTCCCCAGGCGAGGCCGTCGTTGAGGTTGTTGACCATGCCGGCCTGGCTTACCGACGACAGGGATTTGTCCCGGAAGCTGGTGAACGCGAAGATCTGGCGGTTGCTCAGCTCGGCGCCGGCCGCTTTGCGGTGGGCCGTGTGATTGGCGGCTTCGACCCCGGCGTAGTCCCGGGTTTCCTTCACGGCAAAGACCGACAGCCCGAGGCCGAGAGCGATGTAGGCGGCGCCGAGCAGGAAAGGCCCGGGCCGCAGACCGTAGGTGGCGGCGATGTGGCCGGTGGCGAGGGCGGTGCCGGCGACGCCGAGGTAGCCGGCGGCTTCATTGAGGCCCATCGCCAGCCCGCGCCCGGATGGTCCCACAAGATCCATTTTCATCACCACGGTGGTGGACCACGTGAGGCCCTGGCTGATGCCCAGGATCACGTTGCCGGCGACGATCCAGCCCCAGCTCGGCCCAAGAATAAGCATCAGCGGAACCGGCAGAGCAACTATCCACCCGGCTATCAGAATGGGTTTGCGGCCGTAGCGGTCCGAGAGGGTGCCCGCGAAATAGTTGGTGGCGGCCTTGGCGAGGCCAAAGGCCAGGATGTACGTCAACGCGCTGGTGTAGAGGCCGAGGTGGAAGACCTGCCCGGCCAGCAGCGGGAGCACTGTGCGTTCCTGGCCCAGGGTTCCTCCGACGAGGGCATTAACGGCGACGAGGAGCATAAACTGCGCAAGGTTCTGCCGCAGCCCCAACGTGATGCCGCTGGGGCTGCGCCGTTGCTGGCGTGAATCGGTGGTGCCGGACATCAGCATGCCTCACGTGGTTTGAGCAGAAGACCGTCGGCGGCCCTGTCGCCAGGGCCGCCGACGGCGGTGTCAGTGTGTGAAGCTAGCTCGCTGAGACGGCATCCAGCGGCTGCCGCGATACCCAGGCGGCGTAACTGCCGTCCAGTTCCACGACGTCGTAGCCCGCGCGGCGCAGGGCGCTGGCCGCGACGGAGTTCCGGACGCCGCTCTGGCAGTAGCTCACGATGGTTCCTTCGGCGGGGAGCTGGTCGAGGTTCCACATCACCCGGCCGCCGCTGAGCTGGTGCGAGCCGGGGATGTGTCCGGCGGCGTGTTCGGTGCGGTTGCGGACGTCCAGGACCATGGCCGCGTCGAAGCCCGCGAGTTCCTCCGGCTGGATGAGTTTCGGAATGCTGACGGGCAGACCCTCGAAGCCTGTGACATAGCCGGCTACCGAGTCAATGCCGACGCGGACCAGATGGTCCCACATCTCCTGCGCGGAAGTCTGGTCCGGAGCCAGCAACACCAACGGGTTCTTGTCGGTTTCCGGGTTCACCACCCAGGCTCCAAAGCTGGCCACGGACTTCCCGGCCGGGATGTTCACAGAACCGATGACGGTACCTTCATGAACCTGATCGTTGGGCCTGGTGTCAACGAAGGTCACCGTATCGGCGGCGAGATCGGTGGCGACCGTGGCCAGGGTGAGCTCCTGCAGCGGTGCGCGGGAACCCAGTAGCGCCGGTCCCTGCCGGTTTTCGCGCTTCATCCGGCCAAAGTACGCATGCGCGTCCGGCTGGCCCTCGAGTAGCTCGTCAATGAAGCCCTGCTCGTCATTTGCGGCGAGGTACGGGGCCCACCAGGCGAAGAGCCGTTCGTAACCGACAGTGCTGGACGGGATCGCGCCGAGGGCTTTTCCGCAGGCGCTGCCCGCCCCGTGGGCAGGGTGGACCTGGACGTAGTCAGGCAAGGTTACGAACTTTTCCCGCAGGCTGGTGAAGAGCTGCTTGGCTCCTGCGAATCGGGTATCCACCCCGCCGGCGGCCTCATCCAGCAGATCCGGCCGGCCCAGGTCGCCGGAGAAGACGAAGTCGCCGGAGAGCAGATACCCGGGATGGTCACTGAACGCCCCGTCCGTTACAAGGAAGGACAGGTGCTCCGGCGTGTGGCCCGGGGTGTGCAGCGCTTGGATGCTGATGTTGCCAAGAACAATCTTGTCGCCATCGAACAGCCGTTCGCCGTCGAATCCGTACTGCCAGTCCGGTCCACCCTCCCCGGAAACGTAGATTTTCGCGCCGGTAGCGGCGGCGAGCTCGCGGGTGCCGGAGAGGTAATCGGCGTGGATATGGGTCTCGGTCACGGCCACGATCTTCATGCCGTTTTTCGCAGCAAGCGCCTGGTACACCGCGATGTCGCGGCGGCCGTCCACCACGACCGCTTCGCCCTTGGCCTGGCAGCCGATCAGGTAGCTGGCCTGGGCAAGGTCCTCGTCGTAAATGCGTTCCAGAAGCATGTGCTCTCCTTCGTCATGAGTCGGGGTGTCCCCGTGGACTAGTATCAACACTAATACCCCCCGGGGGTATCTTGCAAGCGGCCGTTTCCGCCGGAGGCGGTTCTACGCCACGAGTCTCCCAGATACCCCTGGGGGTAGTCAAAATACTGACGGGGGTATCCTCGGTGTCGCCGCTGAAACGGACTCACCAATAACCGGCAGGGCCGCGGAGGACCTGGCGCCGGACGCCAGCAAGGAACCCGCAGACCGGCCGGTGGCGAGGTGCTAGGTTCCGCAGAAGGTCCGGTAGGGGCCAAACTCGACCGGCGGCGCGGCAGCGAAGCGTTCCAGGCCCGGGCGCTCGACGAAGGGGTTGGTCACCGCGGCCAGAAGTTGCCCTAACGGTGCGAGGTCGCCGCCGGTACCGGCCGCGAGGGCGTCCTCTACAAGGTGGTTGCGCGGGATATAGGCGGGGTTGACCCGGTCCATTGCATCCGCGTCCGGATCTTCGGCACTCCAACGCTCCACCCATGCATCGAAAGCCGCCGGGTCGGGAAGCAGAGACCTCGCCGGCCCGGTGTTGCCGCGGGCGGCAGCACCAAGGCTTCGGAAGAAGGCGGTGTAGTCGGCACGCCCGGCCTGCAGGATGCTGAGCAGCTCGTCCACCATCGTGGCAGCCACATCGTCTTCGACGCCGGCAGCCAAGCCAAGCTTCGCCCGCATCCCGGCCGACCAGGCAGCGCCGTACTGCTGCCGGAACCCGGCGAGCGACTCCTGCGCCAGGGCGATCGCCTGCTCCTGCTCGTCGTGGAAGAGCGGCAAGAGGGACTCTGCGAGCCGCGTGAGGTTCCACTCCGCAATGGCGGGCTGGTTGCGGTAGGAATAACGTCCGGTCTCGTCAATCGAACTGAAGACCGTCGCCGGAATAAAGGCGTCCAGGAAGGCGCAGGGGCCATAGTCGATCGTCTCGCCGGAGATTGTCATATTGTCGGTATTCATAACGCCGTGAACAAACCCCACCAACATCCATTGCGCAACCAGCGACGCCTGGGCGCTGATCACTGCCTGGAACAAGGCCAGATGGGGGTGCCTGGCTGCGGCCGCGGCGGGATGGAGGCGGGTGATGGCGTGGTCGGCGAGCCGCCGCAGCAGGCCGATGTCCCCTGTCCCCCTGGCGTACTGGAAGCTGCCCACCCGCAGATGACTGCTTGCCACCCGCGTCAGCACGGCCCCTGGCTGCATCGTTTCGCGTTGCACCTGCTGCCCGGTGGCCACTACCGCCAGGGACCGTGTGGTGGGGATGCCCAGGGCATGCATCGCTTCACTGACGATGTATTCGCGGAGCATCGGCCCCAGCACTGCCCGTCCGTCGCCGCCGCGGGCAAAAGGGGTGCGCCCGGAGCCCTTGAGATGGACATCGCGGAGACGGCCTTCCACGTCCATCAATTCGCCGAGCAGGAGCGCTCTCCCGTCGCCCAGTCGAGGGGCCAACGAGCCGAACTGGTGGCCGGTATACGCCTGTGCCACAGGAGTCGCACCGTCGGGGACCAGATTGCCGATCAGCAGCCGCAGCCCATCGGAACCGCGAAGGTAGGCGGGATCAAGGCCAAGCTCTCCGGCCAAGGGCTTGTTGAGGACCACGAGCCGGGGGTCCGGGGCCTCGTCCGCCTGCCAGGGGATGGACATTTCCCCCAGCTCCCGGGCAAAACGGCCGTCAAAGCTGACAGGTGAGGAAGCTGTGGCAGTCATACTCCAAGACTAACCGTGGCGCCTCAGCGGGCTGCCACCTTCTTAATGGCTACCATCTCTATAATCCTGGTCGAGGGCTCTCCAACCAACGCCGGAGCCGTCACACCGGTCTTCCAGGTGTCGTTCTGAAGACGGCCCAAAAAATCCACAGCCTCTTCCTGGGTATCAAAATCCATCTCCAGCATGACGTAGTCCTCTTGGTCCAGCGGCCGCGAAATCCGGAACGACCGCACTCCCGAAGCGGCCCGGTCCAGCGGGTCACTGTCGAAAGCCCTCCTCCACATGCCGAAGTCCCGGACCTGGTGTTCGATCTGCAGGGTAATCATGTGACTCTCCTGTCGCCGTGGTTATTGAAGCCCAACTCTAGGCCCGAAGGGCTGCTCAACGTAAGGTGTCCGGGACCTGCCAGAAAGCGGGCGGTCCCTGGATCCGCTCCAAAATGACTATTGCCTGCTGGTGATCAACGTTGAGCACGAGCGGGCCGCGGAATCACTACTGCGCGGAATCGGTCGGCGCGGCGGCCTGATCGGCCCGGTGGCGCTGGCGGCGGCTGGCCAGCAGGAAAGGCGCGGCGACTAGCCCGATGATGCCGCCGACCGCCAGCGACGCGGAGTAGCCGTACACATCTGCTGCCCGGCCGAGCATCGGCTGCACCACCACACCGCCGCTTGATCCCATCAGCGAGTCAAAGCTAAGCACTGTTGCCCGTTGCCGCGAGGCGATCATGTCGTTGAGGTATGCCTGCCGCACCGGGGTGCCCGCGGACGTTACCAGGGCCCAGAGCGCCAGCAGCACCAGGGCCAACCAGAACACCTGGATAAACCCAAGAGTGATCAGGATTACCGCCCCCATAACGCTGCTCAGAATGAGTAAGGTCGTCCGCCGCTGCACAAGGCGCCGCAGCCGTGGCGCCAACCAACCGCCAATCACCTGGGCAGCTGCCACGATTGCCGCCGCCACCCCGGCCACGGAGTACGCGTGCGGGTCGCCGAAAAGCTCCAGCAGGTACGGCTGGAGCGCGTAGAAGACATAGATCCCGACGCCGGCACTGAACGGCGCGGCAAACATCACGTACCGGACGGGCGGATTCTTCAAGCCGTTCTCAATCGAGGCGGAGAGTACGGCACGGGTCGCCTGAAGCGGGCGCCCCTTCCGTTCCGGAGTGAACCCGACGTCGCGCATGAGCCTAAAGGCCACAACGAACATCACCATCAGCACTCCCACCCGCAGCATAAACGGCACACCGAGGTTGGTGGCCTGGGCGATGACACCGCCGGCCACCGAGCCAGCAAGCATTGCGATGCCCGAGACCATCAATCCCCGGCCGAGTACCGTCTCCAGGTCGCCTTCGTATCCGGAAAACCGCAGCGCGTCGACGAACCACGCTTCCACCGCCCCGGAGAAAAAGGTGAATCCCAAGCCGAGCACAACGGAGACCACTGCCCACAACCAGAATGGGGCGGAAAACTGCCACAGCAGGTAATAGAGGTAGGTGGATAGCGCCAGCGTGGCGGTGCCGAGCAGGAAGGAAACGCGGCGTCCCCAGCCATCGGCAATCGCACCGGTGGGCACTTCAAACAGCACCATCCCGGCGGTGAAAAAGGCGTTCGCGGCAAAAGCCTCAAGGTTGCTCAGCCCGGCATCGAGCAGGAAGAGGGTGTTGATCCCCCATATGAACGAGGCCGCAAGGGTATTGCCCAGCGTCAACGTCAGATAGATGCGCTGAATCGTTAGGGCGGCGGCGTTCATCGGGTTGCCGTCCCCGGCGGGGCGAGCGGCTGGCACCAGGCCATTCTCGTCTCCTTGCTCGATGAGAGCCAGAGAAGCGGGCGGAGGAAACCCGCACGCAGCTCGCTCGGTTCGCCGGGGCACCACTCATTGCGGCACTACATCTCGCCGAGCTCGAAGATCTCCAAGGTGAACGTCCCTTTCCGCTCGGACAGGAAGGGGTGTCCGTCCGCCAGGGCTCTAGCCGCCGCGAGGCTTTCGGCTTCCACTATCGAATAGCCGTTCAGGTCCGAGGAGTCCGCCACGGCACCGTCGTCCACCACCGCTGTACGGGAAGGCGTGAACGGTGCGCCAATATCGAGCAGGGCCGGCCCGATTTTCTCCACCCAGCCGCCCCAGGCGGCAGTCTGCTCCGCTGACTGCTCCGGGGTGAACTGGTCCATCGGTGTGGCCGGACCCTTGTAGAGATAGATGAACTTGCTCATAGCATGTCCTTTCATCTGCGTTCGCCTTTCGAACGGCCCGGCATGGATGCTGAGACCGCCCCGCCCGTGCGAACTATTAGGAGGCGGGATTGTGCAAGGGATGCAGCAGATGCGGCCGCCCTGGCATTGTGTGCTCCTGCCGTGAGTTGGCTTATCAGATGCCGGCGACCTCGCGGCCGGTGAACGCAACGAGGCGCTCCATGCTCGCCGCCGACTCATCGACAAGCGTCTCCGGGGCGAAGTCGCCGCCGCGCTGCTGAGAACTGATCGTGTTCCGGGCAAGGCCCAGCACGTAGTCCGCGAGTACCGGCGAGACGGTGAGCTCCTGCCCTGTGGCCTTCGCAAAGTCCCAGGCGTGGACCAGGAATTCCACATTCAGGATATTTGCCACCATCGTGGCGGGAAGTTCCGCGAAGCCCATGTCCACGCTTCCCGCCAGGCCCCGGGCCCGGAAAGCTTCCAGGATGATTTGCGCTGCGTCGGCGATTCCAACCTCGGGCGGGGCCGTCGGCTGGGCAGGAACGGAAACACCGAGTGCACTGCCGATCGATGCAATCGACCCGAAGAGATGGTTGAGGAGGCCTTCCACGGTGAAGCCTGCGCAGGGCGTGCGGGCTCCCATGTCAGAGTCCTTGAGTCCGCGGAGAATGCGTTGGACTACGGCGAGGGTGGCTTCGGCGCTGGCAAGCTCATCGATCGGATCCGGGGCTGCCGCCCAGTCATCGGCACCGGCGTCGCCGGTCGTGGCCAAAAGTACGAGTCGCGCCATAAAGTGGTTCCAGCCTTGGGCGTGGCCGATCTCCTGCTCCGCGGTTAGCCCGTCGTGGATCAGCTGGACAGTCGTTCCGCCGTCGACCGCTTCCAGGGTCACTGTCACAGTCGAGGCACCCGGCGGCAACTGGGTGTCCCCCTCCCATCCCCAGGTGTAGATGACACGTTTACCCGGCTCGATTTCCACAAACGTCCCCAGCGCCACATGTCCAGGCGTAACGGTCCAGCGATAGCCTCCACCGACGCGGAGCTCGACCCTGGCCGCGACGGCCTTCCAACGGCGAAGCCGTTCAGGCTCCGTGATGAGCAAGAAGGCGGTATCCGGGTCAACCGGGAGGAAAACAGTTTTTGTGTAGGACATCAGTTCTTCCCTTGCCGTGAAGGTGGGCGGAGCCGGCCGGCGTCAGCGACCAGCAGATCCAGTTCGTTGGTCCAGAAGGAGTCGAATTGTTCACGCAGCCGGACCATCCCCGAGGAGTCCAAACCGTAGTACCGGTTCCTGCCGTCCTTTCGGGCCGAGACGAGACCGACGTCGGATAAAAGCAACAGATGCTGCGAGATCGCAGAGCGGCTCACGGGAAAGTTTGCGGAGAGCTCCGTTACTGTCTTCTCCCCCGCTGCCAAGAGTCGAAGCAGTGCCCGCCTGGTTGGCTCCGTGGCAACTTCCAGAAGATCAGGCACAATTAATACGTTAGCTTCGGCTAACGTTTTGTGCAAGTGTTTTTCGGGCATCACACCCGCTCGCTGGTTGGCACAGGCCCGGACACCGCCCGCCGTGGCCGGGACCGTGGATTCGCCCATGGCGAGGCTCCAACTGCGCCGATATTGTGCGAGGCTTATCGGATGGATCTGGAGGTGTCGGCCGCGCTCACGATTCCCGCGGCGGAACTGGGCTGGCGGTTCTCGCGTTCGTCCGGCCCGGGAGGTCAGCACGTCAACACCTCGGACAGCCGCGTCGAGCTCACGTGGAATGTCGTCGCCTCCGCGGTGCTTTCGGACGATCAACGACTGATGCTGGTCACCCGGCTGGATTCCCGCCTCATCGCCGGAAGCATCACAGTGACCGCTTCCGAGCGGCGTTCCCAGCTGCGCAACCGCGAAATCGCCTTGGCAAAGCTCGCCGGTCTCGTAGCAGGCGGCCTTGCGCCCGAGGCTGCGCGGCGCCGCGCCACCAAACCGACGCGGGGTTCCAACCGCCGGCGACTCGCGGCAAAGGAACAGCGCTCGGCGACAAAACGGCAGCGGCAACGGCCGTCAGCAGAGTAGCGGGGCCGGCGGATCCCGGTCCTTGGGCTGACGGGCGAGCCGGCGCCTGCGCAGGCCTCAGCCCAGCGTGCACAAAATGGCGGTCCGGCTTCCTCCGACGGCGGGCCGGCTGACGCTGGGTGTGCTGTGGGCCGGGGCGCCCGCGGGCGCCCGGCCCTGGCGATCAGCCGTTCCGGGACATGGGCACGCCCATGCCGGGATCTATCTTGTGCGGGCCCGCAGCCGACGGTGTGACATCGAAGTCGAAGATGGCTGTGGGGATGTAGACCGTCGAGCAGGAGTTGGGGATATCCACAACACCGGAGAGCCGGCCTTCAATGGGCACGGCTCCCAGGATCATGTAGGCCTGCTCTCCGCTGTAGCCGAACTTCTTCAGATAATCGATGGCGTGGAGGCAAGCACGCTGGTAGGACAGGTGCGAGTCCAGATAGCGCTGTTCGCCGTCCAGTGTCACCGACGTTCCGGAGAAGGCCAGCCACTGTGAGAACTGCGGGTCAACGTTGCCGGGCATAAAGATGGCATTCTCGCTGACGCCGTAGGTGTCCATGCCGCCTTTGATGATGTCCACCCGGAGGTCTATAAAACCGCCCATTTCGATGGCGCCGCAGAAGGTGATTTCGCCGTCGCCCTGGGAGAAATGCAGATCACCCAACGAGAGGTTGGCGCCGTCAACGAAGACCGGATAGAAGATCCGGCTGCCCTTGGACAGGTTCTTGATGTCCTGGTTTCCACCGTTTTCACGCGGCGGGGCGGTCCTGGCCGCTTCCGCTGCGACCCGGCTAAAATCCGCCTCGGGCAGGTGTCCGAGTACTGCGTGCCCGGCCTCCGGCGGCAGCGCCAGGGGTGGGACGCGGTTGGGGTTGGTGGCAATGAGGTCACCTTCGCGCTTGTTCCACTTCGCGAGCAGTTGAGCCGACGGCGCCGTGCCCATCAGTCCCGGGTGGATTAGTCCGGTAAAGGAAACGCCGGGAACGTGCCGCGATGTTGCGATCTGTCCGGTGAAATCCCAAATGGCCTTATAGGCGTCCGGGAACTGATCGGTCAGGAATCCGCCACCATTGTTTTTGGAGAAAATCCCGGTGTAGCCCCAGCCCTGCCCGGCGAGAGGACCGGAATCTTCCTGCGGAATGGGACCAACGTCGAGAATATCAACCACCAGCAGGTCACCTGGTTTTGCGCCTTCGATGGCGAAGGGGCCGCTGAGTTTATGGACGGTCAGCAGGGGAGCATTCAGGATATCGTCTGCCGAGTCGTCATTGACGATCGCGCCGTCGAACCATTCCCGGCAGTCCACCCGGAATGACTCACCAGGTTTGACCGTGGCAATGGCCGGGATTTCCGGATGCCATCGGTTGTGGCCTATTTTTTCCTGGTCCTCGAACTTCTTTGACGAGTCAAGGTTAAATATCTTAGCGGGCATTGTGTCTCCTTTGACTAGGTTCCGCTTCTTAGATTCCTAGGGCCGCGGTAGTTTCTGGTGTAACGGGTTAGAGGTGTATGGCTGGACCCTCTTGGGGGCGCCCGGAATGCGGGAGTTCACCACCTGGGGTTCGGCGGCGCTGCGCACGGTGGTGTCGATTAGTTTGAACGCGGCTGACCCGGACTGTGAAAGGTAGGGACGGCTGATGACGCGGCGGGATACGCCGCCGCATGTCGGACAAGCTGCGGTCTCCGGCGCCTCCCCGATCGGGTGATGCGATTCGAACAAAACCTCATGGGAAGGGCAACGGTATTCGTAGGTGGCCATGGCAGGGTCCTCTCTTGTCCGGGTGGGAGACTATTCCCCCCTACGGGATATTTAGGCGGTCCGGGCCACATTGGTGGGTTGGGGCGCCAGGGCCCTGTTGCGCATCGCCTTCCGGCCGAGGAAGTAGGCCGCGGCCAGGGCCACCGCGGCAATCGCCGCAACCAGGGCCGCATACCCGTTGTTGGTCTCATAGCGGCCAAGAAGCAGGAAGAACGCGGGGATGGTGCCGGTCAGGTGGCTGATGAAGACGGTGAACCAACCGGTCATGGTGGTGAGCGAATCCTTCTTCAACCCGAGGACCAGGAAGAAGAGGAACCAGAGGACGGCCCAGACAAACCAGATGATGCCGAACACCGGGTCCGCCACCAAGGTAAATTGCAGGACTCCGATCACAACGGCACAGGCTGCCACAAACAGCGAGAACCAGCCAAGGCCTTCGCCGCTGATTCCTGTCATTTGCAGGATCCCTACATACAAGTAGGTAAACCCGAACAGATACAGACCGGCCGCACCGAAGATAACAGCGGGATCATTGTTGGCCTGAAGGATGATGATCGTCGGAAACACCACCTGCATGGTGCCAACAAAAAAATTGAGGATTGCCGCAGACTTCCCCGGGATGACCCCCAAAAGCATCAGCCCGTTGATAAACAGAACTGCTCCAACGTAAAGCAAACCAACACTACCCATGTCAACTCCAGCGCGAGGTGAATAGAGACTTTGCGGGCGCTCCCGGCGTTCTTTGACAAGTACTGTGCCCGCCTAAAAAGCCGAAGCAAAATAATGTCCTGAACTCAGGATTTATCCCTAGGCTAGACCTCCCGGGCGGCACCCACTAAGGTCCTTTGGCCCTGCCGCTACGGCCGAATTGAAGGGGCAGTTATCGGAGCGGCGGCCCGGGCCTTGGGCCCGTGGGATGTAACGGGTTGGTTACGGGTTTGGGGTGACCCATCCGGGGTGGGGGTGTTCCCGAAGTACTCCTGACAGACCAAGCCGGACCCGCTGGATTCATTGTCAGGACCGCACCGCTTACGGTGTGGCCGCGGGAACGGATACATCCACTGAACTACTTTCAAGGAGCATTCCCATGCGCACATCGATCAAGACTTTCGCCGGTATCGCAGCGGCCGGTTCGCTGATGTTCTCCCTGGCTGCCTGCAGCCCCTCGGACAACGCTTCCGCCGCCCCGGCGTCCTCCTCGGCCTCGATGTCCGCTGAGGCGCCCAAGGCGCTGGCCTCCATCCCGGCCCTGACCGGGACCTCCACTGCCGTGAAGCTCGATGCCTCCTTCGCCAAGGCCCTTGAGACCCTGAAGCTGACCCCGGGCACCGTCGGGACCGCGGCACTGACCGATGGTTCGCTGATCTTCCCGATCACCGGCGGCAAGGTCGATTACTACGACCCGGCCAAGGACTACCGCCCGTTCGTGCAGGGCCTGATCAGCCACGCCGGTTCCGGGTTCTCCCTGACCGCCGGAGACACCAAGGTCGACCTGACCAACTTCACCATCGACCCGGGCACCTCCAAGCTCTACGGCGACGTCGCGGTCAACGGCACCACCGCCGCGAAGCAGGCCTACATCTTCAACCTCGACGGCTCCACCCTCAAGCCCCTCGCCAAGGCCGGCGACACCGCCGTCCTGGAAGGGACCCGGGTGCTGATCTCCGACACCGCCGCCGGCCTGCTGAACAAAACCTTCAAGACCGACGCCGTGAAAGCCGACATGCTCGTCGGCATCGCCAAAATCACCGTCAACACCAAGTAACACCCACCGCAAAAGCCGCCGGGTGCAGGGTCTGCACCGGCGGGGCGTGCCACGGTACCTCCTGTTGGAGGTCCGTGGCACTGTGCGTATACCGTAAGGATTACAGGGCGAAGCAGCGCTGCCTGATCCGTCTCCTGATAAGGATGTTTGAAATGACCGCAGCCCTGGTGGATGTTGTTCTTCCGTGTCTGAACGAGCGCGGTGCCCTGCCGTGGGTGCTGTCCCGGCTGCCCAAAGGATGATCAACAGCGTGGATCTGACCGTGGCGGCCATCGCCAAAGAGTGCCTGCCCGGCCGCGTCCTTTGCCGGCTCTCCCCCGGCGCCGGGGCGGACAGGAAGGCAGCGTGAGCGTCATGGCCCGGACCTCACCCAACAACCCAGCGCAGCGGATCCTCCCCGGAGCCGCGGCTCGGCTGGCAGCGCTGCTGCTCGTGCTCGCGGGCTTGTTGTGGTGGATGGTGGTCCCGCACAACCCCTTCGAATCAGCACCGGTTGTCGGCACCCTGTTGTCCTGGGGCGCGCTTATTGGGGCAGTTGGCCTGCTGCGCCATGTTCCACGGCACCGAGTGGGCGCCGTAATCATTGCGGGCACGGTACTGCTGGGGCTGGTGGCCGTAAGTGCGCCGCCGCGGACCAGCAACGACTCCGCCAGGTATGCCTGGGACGGTATCGTCCAAAAGGCCGGCATCTCCCCCTACTCCTTCGTTCCGGTCGATGAGACGCTGGCGGCCCTGCGGCCGGAATGGCTGTTCGTCCCGGGAGCCACCAACGACGACGGCCGGCCCGAGTGCGCCCGTGACCTGTTCGGCACCGAATCCGTCCCGGCCAACGGCTACCCCTCGGGGGCTCCGCTTTGTACGGCCATTAACCGCCCGCATGTGCCCACGATCTATCCGCCGACCGCGGAAATCTACTTTTTCGGCGTGCGGGCCGCCGTCCCTGACTCGGTCGGATATCTTCCATTCCAAGTGGGGGCCTGCTTGTCAGCATTGCGGTGACGCTGATGCTCATCATTGCCCTGGCCCGGCGCAGCCTTCCGCTGCACCTGGCAGCCGTCTGGGCCTGGAGCCCGTTCGTGCAGCTTGAGGCTGTGAACAACGCCCACGTTGACCTGCTCGGCGGCGCTTTGATCCTGACTGCAGGACTGCTGTTGACCGCAGGCAAGCCGCTGCGCTCCGGGGTGGCGTTTGGTGCCGCGGTCGCGACGAAGCTGATTCCGGTGATCGCCGCCCCCGCGTTGTTGTTTAAGCGTCCTGTCCGCTTCATTGCCGCAGCGCTGACGACTTTCGTCCTCCTCTACGTTCCCTATCTGGCAGTTGCAGGGGCCGGAGTGCTGGGATTCTTGCCCGGCTACCTCAAGGAGGAGGGCTACAGCCAGCGCGGCGGCACCCGGTTCGGGCTGGCCCAACTGGTCTCCGCTGGTCCGTGGCCGCAGGTGCTGAGTGCCGCAGCGCTGGCCGCCGTCGCGCTTTGGGTGTTGCGGCGCACCCGGCCCGGGAATGCCTGGGAGCAGCAGACCGTCATGATCGGGTTGACGCTGCTGATTGTCAGCCCGAACTATCCTTGGTATGCCCTGATGCTGTTGCCGTTTATTGTCTTGAGCCGGCGCTGGGAGTACGTGGCCATCATCCTGGCCCTGGACGCCATCTACATGCTGCCGATCAAGGACCCGTTCACGGTTCCGGTGCATCAAGCGGTCCTTGTGCTCGCAGCCTCGGCCGTCGCAGCCGGTGTTTGGCGTCGGCGCCGTCGGGAACTTCAGCTTGCGGTACTCGCCGGCCTCGAATCGTCGACGCCGGATGGCGGCGGGTGTGTGTCACCCGGCTAGTGCCGGTTGGACCTTGCGAAGCGGGCCCGGCGTTCCAGGATCAGGATGCCGGCGGCGGAGGCCAGGGCAAGTAGCGCCCAAAACCATATCAGGTTCATGGCGTAGTCGCCTTCGAGTACCGTGACGGACTGCGCTACCGACTTCGCCTTGAGCAGGATCCCCGCCACCAGGGTCACCAGGACACCGGTGAGAAGGGCGCCGCGCAGGACGGCGGCGGACGCCGGCTGCAGTTTCGAACCGGTCCGGGTCAGAGCCGCCCCGGCAAGGGTGGAGAGCGGCACAATAACGCCGTCGTGGATGAGCACGGCAACGGCCATCCACGTCAGCAGGCCGACCAGCTGCGCCGGACCCAACTGGGTTGGCAGCCCCAGCAGCCCGTAGACAATGATGCCCAAGCCCGCCATGCCCAGCCCGGCCCGGACGGTTTTGAAAGCAGTTGCACGTTTCACAGGATCTCCATACTCTGCAGCCATTTGGTCTGCAGGACTCCGGGACGGCCGGGGGCGATGATTCTGGCGGGATAGCCATGGTCCAGGTGAAGCACGGACCCATTCAGCTCCAGGGCCACCAAGGTCTTCTCGTCTTGCGTGTACTCGGCAGGCATGGTCATGGTGCGGTAGGCGCCCTCCGGCTCCAGGCTGGTGAACCGAAGCCGGGATCCCGCGGGGGCGCCGACGGCCGCTACCAGGTCCTGGACGCGCACGCCCCGCCACTGGGCCAACTGACTCCACCCCTCCACACATGCGATGGGCAACTCTTGGGTGTGCTGGGGCATAGCCCTGAGCTCATCGAGGGTGAAGGAGCGTGTGGAATCAGCGGACTTGACCACCAGCGCCCACTCCGGGGACATCGCCAGGCCAGCGACCTTGGCATCGCCGGCAGTTCGATTCACGGGCACGCCTTGGGGGCCGGTACCCATTTTGCGAGGGGCAAAGAAATTCGCTGGTGCCAGCCAGGAAAAGGACTGTCCCGCCGTTGTTACCACGACGGCTCCGGTCGCGCCGGTAACAGCAGTGAGGAATGCACGCCGGGTCCAGCGGCCCGGTCCGGATGTGCCGGGCTCGGGAGTTGCCTCCACGACTCCGCCGCCGGCGGGTGCAGCCGATTCCACGACGGCGGTCTCCTGCGCACGCTTGCTGCGCCAGTGGGCCGCGATGACCGGGAGCTTGAGGGCAATGTGCAGCAGGAGCGAGCCCCAGATGACCCAAGCCAGCCAGTAGTGGGTCTCCCGGAACGGGAACGGCCACGGATACCATTTGTATGTATTGATCAGCCCGGTGGCCAGCTGCACCAGCGAGGACGCAACAAATAGGGCAATCGAGGCCCGTTCAAGGCCGTGCACCACCGACTTCACCGGGGGCCAGGCAAGCAGCTCGGGGAAGACCGACCACAGTTTTGCCAGCAGCAGCGGAATCGCGGCGATCCCTGACGTTACGTGCAGTCCCTGGGTGAGCTGGTAGATCCATACCGGGCTGGTAGGAAAGAACATCCACGCCGGCGGATTTTGGAGGCCGTGGCTGAAGAGGCCGGTGAGGAAGCAGACGGTGAAGGTGATCCCGAGCCAGCGGCCCAGAACAACGGTCAGGCGTGTGCTGCGTGTGGGCGAGGCAAACTTTGCCGCCAGCGCCTCGGTGAGCTTCTGCCCGTCAGGCTTTTGCATATCTGATCCCTTTAACCGGTCCGTGGCCGCCAGGGCCGCCCTTTCCTTGAACCGAAACGCCACAGACCCTGGGGGTCCGTGGCGTCCGGCTTTTGCGGTGGGTGTTACTTGGTGTTGACGGTGATTTTGGCGATGCCGACGAGCATGTCGGCTTTCACGGCGTCGGTCTTGAAGGTTTTGTTCAGCAGGCCGGCGGCGGTGTCGGAGATCAGCACCCGGGTCCCTTCCAGGACGGCGGTGTCGCCGGCCTTGGCGAGGGGCTTGAGGGTGGAGCCGTCGAGGTTGAAGATGTAGGCCTGCTTCGCGG
Organism: Arthrobacter sp. H16F315; assembly: GCF_024124825.1. Taxonomy (GTDB): domain Bacteria; phylum Actinomycetota; class Actinomycetes; order Actinomycetales; family Micrococcaceae; genus Arthrobacter. The sequence goes on from NZ_JAMXSS010000002.1 coordinate 2,819,470, forward strand.
CGGTGGTGCCGTTGACCGCGACGTCGCCGTAGAGCTTGGAGGTGCCCGGGTCGATGGTGAAGTTGGTCAGGTCGACCTTGGTGTCTCCGGCGGTCAGGGAGAACCCGGAACCGGCGTGGCTGATCAGGCCCTGCACGAACGGGCGGTAGTCCTTGGCCGGGTCGTAGTAATCGACCTTGCCGCCGGTGATCGGGAAGATCAGCGAACCATCGGTCAGTGCCGCGGTCCCGACGGTGCCCGGGGTCAGCTTCAGGGTCTCAAGGGCCTTGGCGAAGGAGGCATCGAGCTTCACGGCAGTGGAGGTCCCGGTCAGGGCCGGGATGGAGGCCAGCGCCTTGGGCGCCTCAGCGGACATCGAGGCCGAGGAGGACGCCGGGGCGGCGGAAGCGTTGTCCGAGGGGCTGCAGGCAGCCAGGGAGAACATCAGCGAACCGGCCGCTGCGATACCGGCGAAAGTCTTGATCGATGTGCGCATGGGAATGCTCCTTGAAAGTAGTTCAGTGGATGTATCCGTTCCCGCGGCCACACCGTAAGCGGTGCGGTCCTGACAATGAATCCAGCGGGTCCGGCTTGGTCTGTCAGGAGTACTTCGGGAACACCCCCCACCCCGGATGGGTCACCCGGGAACCGTCACCAACCCGTTACTTATCGCCGGGATGAAAACAGTGAATCGACCCATCTGCCAGGGAGTTCTGAACGACGCGGTTCCTGCCCTGGCCGGCAGGTCCTTGGCGGTGAGCGCGGGAGCGTCAGGTGATTTACCTGACGCTTCAAGTACACCCTGGGCGAAGATGGATTGGCCTACAAGTAGATTTCAGGACAGCGCCAACTTTGTGGCCTCCCCCGGCCGCCGCTGCGGGGACATAGGATCATTTGCGGACCGTCAGCCCGATACCTGGAGAACCGATGCCCCTCTTTGACCTGCCCTTGGACCAGCTGCGCAGCTACACCTCATCAGCAGTCGAGCCGGAAGACTTCGACGATTTCTGGAACCGGACCATTGCCGACGCCCGGGAGTTCCCGCTCGACGCCGAATTCACCCCGGTGGAGAACCTGCTGAGTGTCATTGACAGTTTCGATGTCACGTTCGCGGGCTATGGCGGGGATCGGATCAAAGGCTGGCTGCATCTGCCGGCCAACCGCGACGCCGGACAGGAGCTGCCCGTGGTGGTGCAGTATGTCGGCTATTCGGGTGGGCGCGGCCTGGTCCAGCAGGACACAAAATGGGCGCAGGCAGGCTACGCGCACTTCATTATGGACACCCGCGGCCAGGGGTACGGCGGCACCCTCGGTGCGACAGCAGATCCGCATCCCTCCGCCGGGAGGGTGTCCTACGCCGGGCTGATGACGCGTGGAATTTCAGCCAAGGAAGACTACTACTACCGCCGCGTTTTCGTTGACGCCTTCAGGGCGGTTGAGGCGGCGCGGAGCCATGCCTGGGTGGATTCGACCAAAGTGGTGCTGACGGGCCTGAGCCAGGGCGGCGGCCTGGCCATCGCAACGGCCGGGCTGGCGGCCGGACGTCTTGACGGCATTCTGTGCACCATGGCCGACGTCCCGTTCCTGCAGGACTTTCCCCGCGCCATCGACATCGCCCCGCGCGGCCCGTACCCGGAAATTGCGAATTTCCTGGCCCGCCATCGTGACCATTACGAGCCCGCAATCAGGGTCCTGGGTTACTTCGACGGTGTACACCTGGGCCGGCGCGCCGCGGCACCTGCCCTGTTCTCCGTTGCGCTAATGGACGATACGTGCCCGCCATCCACGGTCTTCGCCGCATACAACGCTTATGGCACCGGGCCGGCGGACGCCCCGCAGGCCCATCCCGCAAAGTCGATCGAGGTCTACCGGTTCAACAACCACGAGGGAGGGCAGGAACACCACTGGGTTGCCCAGCTCAACTACCTGGCGGAGCTCCTGGCCGGGTAGCCCACGCTCGGAACCACTGCCGCGTGCGCTTCAGATCCAATGTTCCGCCCGCCGGGCGTTGCGGAACGAGCGGAGTATCTAGTGTTCCGCGAAGACGCCTTCGGCAACGTCCAGCCCTGCCTCCATCTCGCTGCTGTCCTCGTGAGAGACCGGGCCGACCATCGTGGCGGTGCCCTGTGTGCCAATAATCGCCTTGGCGGAGAGCGCCCGCGATACGTTGACCTCAAGCGGGTCCGGATTGATGAGGGCCTTGCTGTGCAGACGAAAGATCGAATTGTTGAACCGGATCTGCACGTTCCCCAGTCCCGGTGCCGGTACCATCAGGTCCGCGTCGCCGGCGAACGAACGAACGCCGATAACGGGGCCAGGAATGCGTACCGGGTCCGGCGTCGGAAAGACGAACACACCAAAAGGCGTACAGGTGCCCGTCCCGGGTTTGCCCCCGCCGGGCACCACCTTGGCCAGGAGCTTTCCGATCATATCCAGCAACGGTTTGGGTAGGCGCTTTTTGACCCCTGCGGGGATGATCTTGTCCACCGGAACCTGCAGCATAAATCCCAGTCCCGTGTAGCTGTATGCCTGTACCTGGCGGGTCTGGATATCACGTATCCGGTACCCTGCGGTGGTTCGAGCGACACCGAGCATACCCGCCGTTCCTGGTATCGGCAGGGACTGGACCTGGTTTTTCAGCGAGGTGAAACAGATCTCGAAACGATCCGACGATGGCCGCACGGGCGGGGGCCTGAGCCCCGGCGGGTGAACTGATACCTGCACAAGACGCCTGCGCGGGTCCTCGACATTGGGGACCGCGTCTTGGAAGCCCAACCCGCGCTGATCCCCCATGGTCACTCGTCCCGGCGGAATGCCGGCCGCGGCCAGCAGACATTCCAGGCATCGCGCCACCGTTGTCATCCGCCAAAACGAAAGACTCAGGTTGTGATCGACGTTGCCCGTTCTCGAGGCAAAACCATCGACGCTGATTTTCCACCCGGCGTCGGAGAAGCGGCCCGAGCGAACATCGGCGGCGATCTTTGCCACCAGGATTTGCAGAGCCTGAAGGTGCCGGGCGCGCAAGGCATAGTCGTTGACCTTGTAGTCCCAGAGTTGAACTCCGTAGACGCGCGGGTCCTGGGTGGTCCGGGGTTCTGCCACTCCCTCCTTCGTTGATGCACCGCCGAGCCGAAACTTGGGTTCGTCGCCCCGCAGCGAGCCACATACTGGAGCCCGGGTTGAGGGCGCCTCCACTAAAGCGAAGGGTGCAGCCTCCAGGGCGAAGGGACCCGCTTCGTCAAAGGACTCCGATGCCTCCGGCGATTCGGCTCCCTCCGCTGCCTCCATCGCCGGCAGCGACTGCATTTCTTCAACTTCAGCGCCCTCGTCCGCGTAAAGCGCCTCGTCCAAATACGCTGATTCATCCGTGAACGCGGCTTCGTCCGTCTCCCCGACGGTTGTCCATTCGGCTGCGGGCGCTTCCGGGAGGATGCTGCCCGCCGCCAGCTTCACAACGTCCGGTACATCAGCGGACGGATCCACCAGGAATCTCCAGCCGAAATGGCGGGGAATGTTGCCATGGCTGACCCTGGTGCCTTCGACCCGGAAGCTGGGCGAGGCGGTATTCCGAAGGGCTGCGTGCACGGCCTCGCTGTGTCGGGCCGTTTGCTCCCCTGGCCGGTAGATGACACGGAGGGCGCCCGTTCCGGCCGCCATTCGGCGCTGGGCCCAGCCGATCAACCGTGCCGGGTCGGTGTAGAGGGCATCGAACGTGTAAATCTCGTGCGGGTTGTTGTGGTCAAGGATTGACATCAACGCCGCCCCGCCGCCGGAATGCGCCGTAAGGATCAGCCTGTCCACCGCCACCGTGGCGCCCGTGCTCGCGGTGAATCTCTCAAGGGCGGCCGCTATGAGGGCTTGGAGCCCACCCGCTTGGGTCAGCGCCGGAAAGGTATAGCGCTGGTTGTTGTGCCCGGCCTTGGTCCGGGGGCATGGTTGCCGCGCGGCAACACCAAGAGCGTCGGTCGGGTCCGGGCAGGTCCGCCCGGCTGCTCCGGGTTTGCGATGTCCAGCCCGCTGAACGGCTCCTTCTCCTTGGCGATGTTCAGGGCATATCCGCTGGGCGTGTGTCCATGCAGGTGCACTACCACGTCGACGACGGACGGGCGGGTCATGGCATTCCACTTAAGCACAAGATCGGGATGCGTGCCCGCGTGTGATGCCAGTAAGGGCAACTCATTAACGACCAGCCTGCCGGCCACCACATCTGATGCGGTCCCCGGACGGGCTGGCGGTATTGGCAGCGGCGGTGCGGATTTCCGGTGCCGCCTGTAGCTTTCGATTTCGGCGAGCGCCTGGCGGTTCTTGTCGCCGCTGAAGTAAGTCCATTTGGCCCAGGAGCCGCGCACGTCAATGTGCGCGAAGTTCCCGCCGATGCCGACGCCGATTCCTTCACCGCAGGCGTCGAGCGCCAGCTTCGCGATCTGCATTCCGTTCAAGCCGGCGATCTTGATGTCCGCCGCTTGGCCGCTGCAATGGCGGCTGAGCGTTGGGCTCTTCCCCGCTCTGCGGTAGACCGCAACGTTCCGGGCCCAGGAACGGTATCCCGAAGTGATCTTAACTGGCCGGGCCGCCCGGTCACGGATGGCCTGGAGCGCTGTCACAAGCTCCGCGGAGATCCTCGCCCGGTCATCGGCCCGGCCCCCGCTGGAGGCGAGTTCGCCCACGGTGAAGTTCCTGGAGAGCTTTTCCTTCCGGACGCCGGCGCCGGTCGCGTAAATGGGGACTCCGGTGTTGTGCGGGTCCCAATGCTCTTCCCCCTTCCCTTGATTGCCGGGGCTCGGGACCAGTACAAGTCCGGTTTCGAATCCCTCATGATGCTGGCCTGTCAGCAGCGGCTCTGCTGCGAGCATTGAAGCAAGTTCGGATTCCTCAACCTCGCCGTTTTCCTGCGCCTGACCGCCCAGTTCCCCGGCGCCGTCGGCGAATTCCTCAGCAGCCTCGTCCGTTGCCTCGCCGGCGAATTCATCAGCGCTCTCGTCCGATGCCTCGTCGGCGAATTCATCAGCGCTCTCGTCCGATGCCTCGTCGGCGGTTTCGTCCCAGCCAAGCTCATTCCAGGCCGCTTCGCCGGTACTCTCGTTCCATTCTGTCTGGCCGGCATATTCGTCGGCATATTCGTCGGTTGTCTCATCCCATGACGTTTCGCTGCCCCCGCCTGGGATGGAGAACACGCTTGGAGTGGGCCATGACTCGGTGCCAACGTCCGGGACCAGATGCGCCGGGGGCGCAAATATGCTGGACATTTCAAGCTTTTCCATGGTCGTTCTTTCGCTCAGAGCCGGGGCCCCGCTGGGGCCCGGTTTCCATTACTAGACGGGACCGTCACTGGAACGGAAGCCCCAGGGCCCGGGAGCCTGGTGGGCTGCGCTGAACGCAGGTCAAGTTGGGGGCGGCGGGTGGTGATCGCGAGGTCCTTGACCCGCTCGCCGGTGCCCGATTGCCAGAGGTCGATGATGCGGTTCATGGTTTCGGCAATCTTCGGGTTGGCCACGCCGTCCTTCTTGTAGAGCAGTGTCGCCTTGTCCGTGGCGTTGAACATGCCCAATTCGATGAGCCACATCAGGGTGGACACGAGGTCTGCGAGTTCGAACAGCTCACGCGCCTGCCTCGAGGGGGCGATCCCCACCACTTTGCCGATGGCCGACAGTCGATCGGCTGCATTCCCCAGCCCACCGGCATTGGCATGCAGGTCCACGACCAGGGACGTATCGTATTCAACGGTCAGGTGGAACCAGCTGAGCATTGTGACGTAGGCAAATTCCTCCTGCGAAACCATGCCGCCGCGCCGTCGGAGCTGCAGCATTTCGCCGATGGTTTGGCAAAGGTAGCCGATATACGTGGGATCCGTGGAATTGGAGCCCGAGGAGTTTCTGTCATTTTCGATGCCCATCCAGACCTGCCTGAGCAGTTCGTTCCATAGTTCAAGGAATCTGGTGTTGCCGGCGGTGCCGATGTTGAGCTTCCAGGGCTGGCCTTCCACGGCCTTCGTTGGAGCGTGCGGCAGGTCCAGCCCAAACATTCGCCAATAGATGTTGCGCCGGTTGATGCTGGCGTCCGGCCGCAGCTGGCTGGTCATCAGCCCGCCCATTCCGAAAAGCGGTGGATCGCGGAAGAACAGCTGCTCGGTATTCCGCGCCCAAACCAGGGTATCCACACTGGGCGCCGGAAGGCTCTCACCCCATGCGTAGCGCCGCACCACTTCGCCCAGGATCTCGAAGACGCCGGTCGCTTCCACCAAGTAGGCGTAGAGCAGGTTCTCCCACACCGGCGGGGGCGTCAACTTCTGGAATGCGGATGTTGGGTTGTAGGGCTGCAACGGAGTTGGCGAACCTGGCGCCGGGTCAATGCCGGAAAGCATGGTGTCGCGAAGCAACTGGGGCAGCGTGGTCTTGGTGACGGCGTCCGGATCTCCCAGCGGCACCGGCACCGAACCTCCGCCGCCGAGGATCGCCTGCCAGGCAGGATTGGCAATTCCGCCTTGGGACCACACTTCTTCCAGCCATCTGCTGAGCTGCAGGGGTGGACGGCCATCACGGCGTTGGCCTTTTCTTCAAGTTTCCATGCGGGCGCGGGTGAAACTGGATCGGGGATTAGTCCGACTAATGTCCGGAACATGGCTAGTCCTTCACGGTGGCTGAGCCGCCGGTCTGGCGGCGGGAGGGAGTCTCGGATACTGGGCTGGACGGGACCGGGCGGCCGGTGACCGAGGTCTTCTGTTTGCTGCGGTTCCTGCCCTTGTCGTGGAAGTGCGGGACTCCCACGGCTAGCGGCTCGCCATGGGCATCCCAGACTTCAACGGAAGCCACCTCCGGGTCCGCGATGACAAGTTCCCAGTACTCGTTGTCGACGTCGCCTACGGAATAGAACGACTCGAACGGCGGATGCGGGTAGCGCAGCAGGATGCTGGCCGCGCGGCTTGGCAGCGCCTCGACGAAAGTCAAGGTGTAGCGTGCGTTCCGTGCATCGCCGGGACTGATATCAGGGGATGCGAGGATCGCCTTGTCCGGGGTTTCCCCGTGTCGACCGAAGTTTCCCAGACCGTTGCGGAGGGCGCGGAACTGCAAAATGAGTTGCTGCTGCTCCGGCCGGAGGTCCTGCTGCGGGCCGCGTCCGAAGGCGCTGACCAATTGGGCTACGTTCTGCGCGAACTGCTCGGCAGATCCCTGCGGGGTGTATTGCTCGGTCATGGTGTCATCTCTCCTGCTTATGCAGCGATGGGCCGCTCGCCGCCGAGGCGGCTCAGCCACGTTCGCATTTCGGTTGGCGTGTTTTGGGACTCGAGGCCGCGGAGTACGCTCAAGGCCAATATCCGCAGCGGCTCCAGCCGCTGCAGATGGTTCGAGGTGTACAGCGAGCCCCCTGACCGCTGGGCCAAGCGGTCGAGTTCGGCAGGGGCCAGCCGCCGAGGGTCTGCGAGCGCAGCAAGCGGAACGCCATGGAATGCCTGCATCGGTTGGCGCGTGCACACATCCACGATGGTCGGCAGCAGGGGCATGCTCTCGGCCATGATCTCGGCAACCTCGCGGGGAGCCTGTCCCAGCGGGTACCGGGCCAGCCACCCGGCACCCAGCACGTCCCAGGGCCCGGCTCCGTACCAGGAGCGGCAGAGCGCCACATTAAACTGGACCCGAAGCGCCGATATGGGGTGCGGATCGCCCGGGAGCATGCGATAGACGAGCTGGGCAGGGCCGTCAACGACCGTCGCCAGCGCTGGTACCGGCGCGTAGCCCAGCAAGGCAAAGGCGTACACGTCGCCGGCCACCTCCGCGGCCCAGGCCCGCCATACTTCGGCCAGCAGTGTGTTGTGCGGTGCCAAGGCCTTGTAGAGGGCTGTGCCCAGTTCCGTCGTCCACCCTGTCAGGTGTGCCACCTGGTGACCGGTCTCGTGGACCAGGGAAGTCGGCTGCCAGAGGTTGTGCCTGGTGATCTTGATGGCAGCCGCCGGCGAGAGGGAGGAATCCCACAGCCGCGCCCCGGCACGCAGGATGGAGGCTCCCAAGCCCTTGTCCAGATAGCAGAGCGCCGGCGGAGTGTCGATGTTCAACGGCCGGAGGACCTGGTCCATGCTGTAAACGGCAAGCGCGTCAAGGCCCCGCAGCACCGAAGCCACGACCGGATTTGTCCGGGTGTTGACTGCGTCGCCGTAGAAATCGATGACCGCTTCGGCCCGGCTATAGCGGCGCCGCAGCATCAGCAACTCCGACCTAACGGCGGCGAGTTCGCCAACGGTCTCGGCGGCCTTGAGCGAAAAGAGGGCACGATCGGCGTGGGCGGTGAGGCGAACAACGACGGAGGTCAGGCTCCGGCGGAGGTTCAGGCCAAGATAAGACTCGAGCTCCTTCCACGCCGCCGGTGACGCCGAAACCTCCAGGTCGCCCAAATCGACGCACGCTCGGCGCCAGTGCCGGATTTCGACACCGAGGGCCGCCCTCGCGGCGGTGGTACTGGAATCAGACATGGTGCCATCCCGGCTTCGCCGAAACGGTTGGCGGCCGCAGGGCGGCTGTCGGATGTCCGCTAACCGATGTGAAGGTCACGGTGAGGGTGACGCCGGAGGCCGGGTCCGCGACGGCGGCGGCCAGCTGCGCGCCCCGCTGGACCAGGTATTTGGAGATTGCGGTACCCGTTGACGCTGCCATGGCTGCGGCGATCCGGTTCGCTGCAGCAGGATCGCTCACCAGGGAGGAGCGCAGCAGCCGTCGGCTGATTTTCCTTGTCAGGTCGGGAAGGTAGATGGCACGAAGTTCCGAGAGCACGGCAGGCAGATCCCGCTGTCCCGAGGGGGCTGAGCGTTGGATGGATGCCAGCAGCGCCCGGGCCCGGCGCTCCGAGAGCCTGATCGCTATCCTCAGTTGCCTGCCGGCCGGATCCCAGTCAATGACGAGCAGCCGTCTGGGCCGGGCGCTCTTGCGTGCGGGCAGCTGCCCGGCGCGGATCCGGAAGTAGCGCTGCCCCGGCACCGGCTGCTGTGCCAGGGGGAATCGATGCAGCGCCAGCGGCGCGCGTCCAAGCCCGGGTTCCCGCAACAGCAGGCCCGCGGCTTCCGCTGTCAGGGGCTGGAATTCGTTGTCGACCGGGTGCTCGCCGGCAGGCAACCCTTCGTCTCGAGTGAAGTGGCCCGGTATCGTGCCCGGCAGCGTCTCGTAAAGGTCGATCTCCGCCTGCACGGGCCAACGGTCAACGCCCCGGTCCAACAGGTACGTTTCCATCGTCCCGCCGTCGGACCATCTCAAGGCCCGGGCCTGCTGCCGGGTGATCGGGACGGCGAAGACCTGCGAGTATTTGCGGAACCGGTACCGCGGCCGCAGCGAGCGCGGCATCAGGATCCAGTAGCCGTCTGAGCCGGCAGATTCACGTTCCGGCAGATCTGCCCGCAAGAGCCGGTCGGGCAGGTAGGCCGCGGCGGCCCGCGAAAACGCACGCTGGACCGCGGCACTGACCTGGAGGGGGTCCTCGAGCGCTTCATCGGTGATCTCGTCAAGAACTTCCATGGCCGTCGCTTCTACCGTGGAGGCCAGGGCCTCCCCGGACAGGGACTGTTCCTGCTGCGGGCTTGTCTCCAGGCCCAGGGCGGTGAATCCAACGTCGACCCCGGCCTTGGCAATGAGCCGTGCCGCCTCCGGTCCCACCATCCCCTTGATCAGATTCGCCAGCGGAGTGGCAATCAGGTTGATGAGCTTTCCCCGGGCGCCGGTGAGTTTCAGTCCCAGCTTGAGCAGCGGCCGGATGGCAAGTACAACCGGCAGGAACTGTTCAATTTCGGCCGTTGGCGGCTCGGTTCCGGTGTGCTCACTCAGCGCGCTGGCCAACCTGGCGCGTGCATCATCCAGCCCGGCAGCCTCGTCAAACTCGGGCTCGATGTATTCCGATTCGTCGAATTCCCCGGATTCTTCACCGGCGGATTCGACCGGGTACAGCAGGTTTACAAGTTCGGTGTCAAAATTCTGTGCCAGCGCGCCCGCGGACCCCGCAATTTCGTCGGTTTCGGTCGCCGGGAACTCCCCCGCCTCGTCAAGACCAAGCTTGGTCATCAGGATCTTCACGGCCGGCCGCACATAGGAGGGCAGCAAGCGGGTCAGCGGGGCGGCCAGCTTCTTGACCACGCCCTTGAGCAGGGCCAATCCGATTCCTTTGAGTCTGTTGAGGATAGGTCCGATCAGGTGCTTGCCGATGGTCTGGATGCCGCTTTTAATCGTCTGCAGCCCGCTCTTCGCCAGGTCGATAACGCCCTTCACCGGGTTCTTGATGAAGTTCCCTGCCTGGCGGACCCTCTCCTTGATGAAAGACTTCGCCTTTCGCAGCAGCTTTCCCAGAAAGTTGTCGAAGACCTCCGATCCGAGGGTGGGCGCCGGCTCCAGGGAGTCCAGGAGCTCGTCCAGTTCCTGCTCGCTCAGTCTGGTCAAATCGGTATTTTCCAGGCCCCCGCCGATCCTGTTGATCGAGTTTTCCCATTCATTTGTCAGCGGATCGATCCACTCATCGAGCGCCTCGCGGGTTCCGGCATCCGTCGGCGCCTGCAGACCATTCCTGGGCATCGGCCAGCACACGCGAGGCTCCCTCGTTGAGCAGTTGTTCGAGGGCGTCCTCAAATTCCTCGTCATGGAGGGTTTCGAGGAAATCGCGTGCTTCAGCCGTTTCCCGCTCGACGTCGACTTCGCTGTCAGCCTCGGCGCCAAAGGGGGAATCCGTGTAATAGATCGCTTCGAACAAGGCGTCACCGTGCTCCTCCAAAGGAGCTTCGGCCCCAGGGGCTGCCTGATCGGTGAAATGCGAAAGCCCCGCGAACGGGGAGGTATAGCTCCCGGCTTCTCCGGAAGAAGCCGAATAGGAATCGACGCTCATTTTCCCACCTCCGTTATTCCTCTTGTTCCCATGATCGGGCCCGGTGTCTTCCCGGCCGTCAATCCTGCGTATCTTCCCGCGTCAGCCGCCGCCCCGCGGCGGGACCGCCGCGCTCCGGGGACCGGGACCGCCGAGTTCTTCCAGCAGTCGCTCGACCAGCACACACACCTCGTCGACGCTGGCGAAGACCCATTGGCGTGCCGGGTCGGCGGGGTTCCCCCGGTCAGGATGCGGACGATCAGCTGCCCCCCGTCCCGCCTGGCCCGGATAACAATGATCTGGTAGTCGGTATATTCCACTTCTGCAGCTTCCCGCCCGGCCATCGTTTGCGGCGTCAACGTTCCGTCCGCGTTGACACAGTGTTGACACCGGGTGGACGTCGGAGTCTGATGATCAAAGTGATCCATTCACGGCCGCGTATCCGGGGAGGGCCCTGATGCACCCATCACATCGTCCCGTCGTGGCACACCCTGACGGGCGGGTCAGCCTTTCGCTACTCGGAGGGTTCTCCTTGCGCATCGCCAACGCCCCGGTATCGTTGCCGCTGCACGCCCGCCGCGTCATCGCCTACCTATCGCTGGACAAGCTCGGGGCACACGACTGCGACCGGACGGTGCTGGCCGAACGGCTGTGGACGGACTCAACGTCCGAACGTTGCCGCGGAAGCCTCCGGACGGCACTCTGGCGGATCCGCAGCGCCGATTCGCGCCTGATCGATGGGGACTCGGACCGGGTGTGGCTAGCCGACGACGTCGAGGTGGATGTGCACCGCCTGCGCCGACAGGCAGAACGGATACTGACCGATGCGCGCGGTGAACCCGAACATTCGCAGTTTCTGGCACATGCGGAGGAACTTCTTCCGGGTTGGGACGAGGACTGGCTGTTGCTGGCCCGCGAGCAGCTGCGCCAGATGCGCCTGCACGCGTCCGAGGTAACCGCGCGCAGGCTTCGTGAACGGGAACGCTACATCGAAGCCATCGACGTCTTGCTGGCGGTAGTTGCCGAGGAGCCGCTGCGTGAGTCCGCGCAACGGCTCCTGATCGATGCTCATCTGGGCGAAGGCAACGTATTCGAGGCCAGGCGGCAGCTCAACGGATATGCCCGCCTGCTGTGGACCGAACTGGGGTTGCGCCCCTCGCCGGAGTTATTCAGGAAGGTCGGCTTGGTCATGCCAGTGCAGGGAACTGCGACGCACTAGTTGCCTACGCCGGGAGCAACAGCGCCGATACCCTGGTCCGTGGCGAGGGGTCGCAGCCGCGGGCATGCACCGAGGCCACCAGCATCGTCCCGGTCCACGACCTCTGCCTGAGGGCTTCCGATGCCGTCGTCCAGACTTCTCGTTCTTCCCCTGGTTGGAGATCGAAGCCCCCGGTGGCGGCGATGTTCCGGCAGGCCCCCGCCGCCCGCTCCCCACCCGTAGCGGCACCGGCCAACGAAAACACCACCATAAAGTGCCTGCAAGCACCGCCCCCGAAGTCGTTGCTCACACTGACCCGAATCCGGTCCCCTGCACCCCGGGCCACCAACCCATGGAGCCGAAGCTTCGGAGCCGGCGCCGGGTCGGGAAGCCCGTAAACAAACCGGTGGAAGGCATCGACCACAGACGTCTCACCGCCAGCAACCAGGATGTCTGCCTCCAGCCCGATCGTGGAAAGCGGAGCGTTGCAATGCCGGGCGTACACGGCCCGCATGCAGGCGCGCAGGAGTTCCACCCCCAGCGCGTCGGCCAGCCCGCGAAAGAATCGGCTACCGTCCGTATAGGCATTGACGGCAGTCCGGCGGTCAAAGGGACGCCGGGAACACAGTTCCACCGGGGATTCATTGAAGTCGAAAGCCTCCAATTGGACCGCACCGTGCTCATGGTAGGAGGTGAAGGCCTCGTCCCACCACCCGTCGGCCTGCGAGGCCGGCATGACCCCGCGGGAAAACCAGGAATGGAAAACCTCGTGGGCCAGCGCCCGCCGGGATGTGGTGGCCCCATGGTGGTATTCCATCCCACCGCGGTTGCCGTTGAAGAAGCAGACGAACCGGTTCCCCGGGAACCTGCCGTAGTCCGCCTCGTTCTGCGCCAGCAGACACTCGATCCTGCCCAGCTCATGGCCGAGGTCCTCCGGTCCGGCGGAGCATTTCCATGCCTCGACAGTGACGGCGGTGCCCGAGACCGGTAATACCACCGTCGACCTCTGGCCCTCGACGGTGGCCGCCGGGCGGAGCTCCACAAGGTGCGAAAGGGTGGTGAACGACGCCGGGAATGCAACGGACCAGCGTCCCGGGCCGCCAACGGCAACGTCCCCGTTGCTGATCAGCACGTGCGCAACCTCCGTCCCTGTCAGGGTGATGTTGAGGGTGACGGGGAACTGGTCGAACGGAAGGTTGGAGGGAAACCAGGCTTCCAGGTAGCGGCCCGCGAAGAGGTCCGACATGCCCAGCGTCCAACGCAGCGCGGGACCGCCGGACCACTCCAGCACCGGCGGCGAGGCCCCGCCCAGCTCAGCTTGCGGCAACCCCAACCGGTAGACGAACCGAAGGCTGTGGACGGACCCACGGTCTTGGAACCGGCGCAGGACCCGGACGGAGCCGGCCGGTCCAGCACCGACGTCGCACCCGCCGATCATTTCCGGATCGAGCGGCACCCCGTCCAGCCAGCAGCTGTCCACACTCTGACGTAAATCGAAAAACGGGTTGCCCCGGTGGGACCCACCCGATAATCCATCGTCGCCGCGGCCACTGACGTGCCCCGGACTGCATCAAAGGACACATCGGCCCGAAGCTCCAGGACGTGCACGGGGACCACCATCAAGCTGCCGGCCAGGGTTGCCGGCGGGGCATTGGAAAAGTCCGCGGCCCCAGGGCCCGTGCCACTCACACCTCAGGAATAGCACGGCTGGCATCCGCTGTCACGGGAAATAGCGCCGCACACCCGCCGGACGGTGCAAACCAACGCTCGCGGCGCACTATGGGCACCGCAGCTGCGGGCGGGTGTTAAGGATCCGTCAAGACTTCTGCGGGTCCGGCAGCGTCGACTGAGCCCGGTGTTAGGGTCGGCAGTGACACACGATGCCGGGCATCGCGCGGAGAGGCACGGATGACCACAATGAGCAGGCCGCCTGCGGACCCCTCGGCGGCGCGGCCGGGTGCCCGTGAAAACTTCAGGAGCTGGCTCCTGTTCGGCCTACAGGACGCAAAGGGCACCCACCAAGGGCCCGGTGCCGTGAGTGAATCGCATCTGAAGAAGCATCCATGGTGGCAGGTGATGTGCCTGACCGGCGTCGACTACTTCTCAACCCTGGGCTACCAGCCGGCCATCGCAGCGCTCGCCGCCGGTGTGATCTCGCCGCTGGCGACGATGGTACTGGTGGCTGTCACACTGTTGGGCGCCCTTCCCGTCTACCGCCGGGTTGCCGGGGAGAGCCACCGCGGCGAGGGTTCCATCGCCATGCTGGAGCGGCTGCTGCCCCGTTGGGGCGGCAAGCTTTTTGTGCTCGTTCTGCTGGGTTTCGCCGCGACGGACTTTATGATCACCATGACGTTGTCTGCGGCCGACGCCACAGCCCACGCGATCCAGAACCCGTTCGTTCCGGGCTGGCTGCAAGGCCAAAACGTGCCGGTGACTCTTTTCCTGCTGGCCATGCTCGGCGCGGTCTTCCTCCGCGGGTTTAAAGGAGGCCATGGGCGTCGCGGTCGTCCTGGTCGGCATTTACCTCAGCCTCAACGTCGTGGTGGTGATCACCACCGTCCTTGAAGTGCTGGCCCACCCTGTTGCCGTCGGGGACTGGTGGACCGCCCTGACAACCTCCCATGGCAACCCGTTTATGGTGGTCGGCATCGCCCTGCTGGTCTTCCCCAAGCTCGCACTGGGCCTGTCCGGCTTCGAGACCGGAGTGGCCGTGATGCCGCAGATCCAGGGAAAGCCGGGTGACACCGAGGAGAATCCGGCCGGCAGGATCGAAGGTGCCCGGCGGCTGCTGACAACCGCCGCCGTCATTATGAGCACCTTCCTGATCACCACCAGCTTCACGACAGTGATCCTGATCCCGGAGCAGGAGTTCCAAACGGGCGGCCAGGCCAACGGCCGAGCCCTGGCTTTCCTGGCCCACGAATACCTGGGGGCAGGGTTCGGCACTGTCTACGACGTGAGCACGATCGCCATTCTCTGGTTCGCCGGCGCGTCCGCGATGGCCGGGCTGCTCAACCTCGTCCCGCGGTACCTTCCCCGCTACGGGATGGCCCCGGGGTGGGCGCGTGCCGTGCGTCCGTTGGTCCTGGTGTTCACATTGGTCGGATTCCTGATCACATGGCTGTTTAATGCCGACGTCGACGCGCAGGGCGGTGCCTACGCCACCGGCGTCCTGGTGCTGATGACCTCCGCAGCGGTTGCCGTGGCGCTTTCAGCCCGGCGCGCGAGGCAGCGCAAGCGGACTCTGGGTTTTGGCCTTATCGCAGCGGTGTTCATCTACACAACGGTGGCCAACATCATTGAGCGCCCCGAAGGCATCCGGATTGCAGCGATCTTTATTGTGGGCATCATCGTGATCTCGTTGCTCTCACGCGTCCGGAGGGCCTTCGAACTTCACGCCACCCATGTCCATCTGGACCGGCAGGCACTGGAATTTATGTCTGCCGATTTGGACGGGCCCATTGCCATCATCGCGCACGAGCCGCTGCGCCTGAGCGCCACGGCCTACCGGGACAAGCTGACATCGGCGATCCAGGTCAGCCACCTGCCGGTGGACTACCAGGCGTTGTTCCTGGAAGTGGTCGTCGACGATTCCTCTGACTTTGAAACGGCTTTGGAGGTGCGAGGGGTGACCCGGCACGGGTACAGGGTCCTGGAAGTCCACGGACCCGTTGTGCCGAACACCATCGCCTCAGTGTTGCTCCACATCCGGGACGTGACCGGATTGATGCCGCATATCTACTTCCGCTGGACCGAGGGAAACCCGGTCACCAACCTGCTGCGCTTCCTCGCGTTCGGTGAGGGCGAGATCGCCCCCGTGACCCGTGAGGTGCTCCGGGAGGCCGAACCCGATGTCACCAAACGGCCCTGGGTCCACGTCGGCTGATAGCCGGACGCCTGACGTCGTGCGCAGCACTTAAAGCAGCACGGACCCGAATCCTCCGTGCGCGTTAAGACAGCGTCAAGATTCATCCTCCGGGCGTTAAGAAACCATCAGGGACCGGATATTCGGCCGTCGCTGGGAGTTGACTTTCACTAGCCCCGCAAACGGGGAATGGATGAAAGGAACCTGCGATGGCCGACCTGGCTGTTATCGGAATCCTCATGGTGTCAATGGGATTCGTTATGTGGATAGGCCATGTTGTGGCCGGGATGGTCGGCACCGCCGACGAACGGCCGGAGGGCGGCAAATGAGCGCCGACGCGGTCATGTGGCTGGTCCTGCTGATTGCCGGACTGTGCCTCTTCGGCTACCTGCTGGCCGTCCTGATCCACCCGGAAAAGTGGTGAGCAGACTATGACTTTTAATGCTGCGTCCTTCATCGTCCAGGTGGCCGGACTCCTGATGGTGCTGGCGGGCCTGCACAAGCCCTTTGGTATCTATCTGGCCCGGGTATTCGAGGGCACAAAATCCAGCCGTCCTGAGCGCCTCTTCTACCGGCTTGCCGGAATCGACGCGGGCACTGAGCAGACCTGGTCCGTCTACCTGCGCAGCGTTCTGGCGTTTTCTGCTGTATCCATCCTGGCCGTGTACGGCCTCCAACGGCTCCAGGGCGTCCTGCCTGGCAGCGGCTCCCTGCCCGGCGTGGACCCGTGGATAGCCATGAACACCGCCGTTTCCTTTGTGACCAACACGAACTGGCAAACGTATGCGCCGGAGGCCACCGTGGGCATTTTCGTTCAGATGGCCCTGCTTGCGGTCCAGAACTTCCTCTCCGCAGCGGTCGGCATCGTCGTCGCAGTCGCCCTCATCCGCGGCATCGCCCGAACGAGGACGCAACGGCTGGGCAACTTCTGGGTGGATCTGGCCCGGACGTCGTTCCGGATCCTGCTGCCGATCGCGTTTATCGCGGCCGTGGTGATGGTCCTCGGCGGCGTGGTGCAGAACTTCTGGCCGACCGACGTCACGAACCAGTTCACCGGAATCAGCCAGACCATTCCCGGCGGCCCGGTGGCGTCCCAGGAAGCCATCAAGGTCCTCGGGACCAACGGCGGCGGCTACTTCAATGCCAACTCCGCCCACCCGTTCGAGAACCCCAACGCCGTCATCAGCTTCTTCGAGGTGTTCCTGATCCTGCTCATCCCTTCGGCCCTGCCCTACGCCTTCGGCCGGATGGTCGGCGACCAGAAGCAGGGCTACACCGTGGCTGCGGTAATGGGCTCCCTGTGGCTTGCTTCCACCACCCTGATGGGATGGGCCGTGGCTTCGGGCCAGGGCGCTGCGACCGCTGCGGCCGGCGGGCTGGGCGAAGGATTTGAACAACGCTTTGGTCCCGCGCCGAGCGCGATCTTCGCCGCGGCCACCTCGCTGACCTCCACCGGCGCGGTCAACGTCGCCCATGACTCCCTGCCGCCGCTGGCCGGCGCAGTAGCCATGGTCAACATGATGCTCGGCGAAGTAGCCCCCGGCGGAACCGGCTCGGGGCTTTACGGCCTGCTTATTCTGTCGATCATCGCCGTCTTCATCGCCGGCCTGATGGTGGGGCGGACCCCGGAGTACCTGGGCAAGAAGATCGGCCCAACGGAAATGAAGCTCGCAGCCATGTACATCCTGATCACTCCCACGCTGGTGCTGGCCCTGTCCGGTATCACCGTCCTGCTGCCGGATGCAGTTGCCAACGCCCCGTCGACCGGTCCCCACCAGTTCAGTGAGGTGCTCTACGCCTTCACATCCGGGGCCAACAACAACGGGTCCGCTTTCGGCGGCATCACCACATCAGGGCCGTACCTCTCGGTCATGATGGGCCTGGCAATGCTGTTTGGCCGCTTCCTGCCGATTATCCTGGTGCTCGCCCTGGCCGGCTCCCTGGCCCGGCAAGGCAAGGTTCCCGCCTCCGCCGGTACCGTCCCCACCCACGGCTTGCTGTTCGGCGCCCTGCTGCTCGGCGTGACAGTAATTATGACCGCCGTGAGCTACTTCCCTGCCCTTGCCCTCGGGCCCCTCGCAGAAGGACTCCTCAAATGACCCGGTCCAGCTCGGCACCCGCCGCGGACACCGCCACCCGAACCTACGCCGACGGCAACCCCTCGGCACCCCCGGCGAACACAAACACCACACAAAAACCCCGGCAAAACTGACGTTCACCAGCGTTATGGCCGCCCTGCCTCTCGCAGTCCGGAAACTCGCGCCCGGGCAGATGATCCATTCCCCGGTCATGTTCACAGTGCTGGTGGGCGCCGCCTTGTGCACTGCGCTCTCCTTCTACCGGCCGTCGGCCTTCGGCATTGCGGTCACCGCCTGGCTATGGCTCACCGCACTGTTCGGCACACTGTCCGAATCCATCGCGGAGGGCCGCGGCAAGGCCCAGGCGGACAGCCTCCGCGCCAGCCGCCAGGGAATCTTGGCCCGGCTCCGGCAGCCCGACGGAGCCATCAAGGAGGTCCCCGGCACCGAGCTTCGGCTCAACGACGTCGTCATTTGCGAAGCGGGAGACGTCATCCCCTCGGACGGCGAAATCATCGAGGGCCTGGCCAGCGTCGACGAATCGACGATCACCGGCGAGTCGGCGCCGGTGATCCGCGAATCCGGCGGCGACCGGTGTTCCGTCACCGGCGGTACAAAGGTCCTCTCGGACCGGATCGTCATCCGCATCACCGCAGAGCCCGGCGCGACGTTTGTCGACCGGATGATCAAGCTCGTCGAGGGCGCCGTGCGGCAGAAAACGCCCAACGAGATCGCTCTCCACGTGCTGCTGGTATCACTGACCATCGTCTTCCTGGCCGTGACCATGTCACTGGCGCCCTTCGCCGCCCTCGCCGGCGCAACGCCGTCGCCGATTGTGCTGGTTGCGCTGCTGGTCTGCCTGATCCCGACCACTATCGGGGCCCTGGTCCCGGCAATCGGCATCGCCGGGATGGACCGGCTGGTCCAGCACAACGTGCTGGCGACCTCCGGCCGCGCCGTGGAGACCGCCGGAGACATCACCACCCTCCTGCTCGACAAGACCGGAACCATCACCTACGGCAACCGCCGCGCCGTGAATTTCTTCCCCGCCCATGGTGTGGAACCGGCCCGGCTTGTGGAAGCTGCCCGGGTCTGCAGCCTGGCCGACGAAACCCCGGAAGGACGGTCCATCGTGGATCTCGCCGCCGCGGAGGGTGCTGCCGGGCAGGATCTGGCAACGCTGCAGCGCAGTTCCGGTGATTTCACGGTGGTCCCTTTCAGCGCCAGCACGCGTATGAGCGGGCTGGACCTTGACGGCCGGCAGATCCGAAAGGGCGCCACCTCTGCAGTGTCCGCGTTCGTTGCCGGATACGGCGGCCACACCCCGGCGGAGGTGACGGACCGCGTCAACGATATCTCCGCCGGGGGCGGCACTCCCCTGCTGGTCGCCCAGGTGAGCCAGGACGGCAGCGCGGAAATTTTGGGGACCGTTCACCTCGCCGACGTCGTCAAACCCGGAATGCACGCCCGATTCGACGAACTGCGCAAAATGGGCATCCGCACCGTGATGATCACCGGGGACAACCCCGTTACCGCCCGGGCGATCGCTGCCGAGGCCGGCGTCGATGATTTCCTGGCCGAAGCAACCCCGGAGGACAAACTCGCGGTCATCAAAAAGGAGCAGGCAGCCGGCCGGCTTGTGGCCATGACCGGGGATGGCACCAACGACGCCCCTGCCCTGGCCGCGGCGGACGTAGGCGTCGCCATGAACTCCGGCACCCCAGCCGCCAAGGACGCTGCCAACATGGTGGACCTCGACTCCGATCCCACCAAACTCATCAATATCGTCGGCATCGGCAAGCAGCTGCTAATCACCCGCGGGGCGCTGACCACGTTCTCGGTCGCCAACGACGTCGCCAAGTACTTCGCGATTGTGCCCGCCCTCTTCACCGCGGCCTTCCCGGGGCTCGGGCTGCTGAACATCATGGGCCTGGCAACCCCCTCTTCGGCCATCCTCTCCGCGGTGATCTTCAACGCCCTGATCATCATCGCCCTGGTGCCGCTCGCGCTCCGGGGTGTGAAATACCGCGCCGTCTCGGCCAATCAGGCACTGGCCCGGAACCTGCTGATCTACGGGCTCGGTGGACTCATCGCCCCCTTCGTCGGCATCAAGATCATCGACCTGATCATTTCCCTCATCCCCGGCATCGGCTAGGAACACCATTATGAACACTCTTACCGGCTATCTACGCCAGGCCGGAACTGCGCTGCGGTTCCTGCTCCTCGCCGCCCTCGTCCTTGGCGCCGCCTACCCGCTGGCCGTCTTTGGCGTCGGGCAGCTGATCGCCCCGTACCAGGCCAACGGGTCCATCATCAAAGACAGCGCGGGAGCCCCGGCAGCGTCTGCCTTGATCGTCCAGGCCCCCGCCGTCGACGCCGGCGTCCCGGATCCGCGGTGGTTCCATGCCCGGTCTTCCGCGGTGAAAGGGGACCCGGCGTCGTCATCGGCCAGCAACCTCGGTCCCAATGATCCCAAGCTTTTGGACGCCGTCACCGCCAACCGGTCAGCAGTTGCCCGCGCCGAAGGCGTCGACGCGGAACGGGTGCCGGCAGACGCGGTAACGGCCAGCGGCTCGGGTCTGGACCCGGACATCTCCCCCGCCTACGCCCGACTGCAGGTTCCCCGCGTTGCCAGGGCGCAGCACCTGAGCGCCGATGCGGTGATGTCCCTGGTCAACAAGCACACCAGCGGCGGCTTGGAGGCCTTCCTGGGCCAGCCTTCCGTGAACGTGACTGCCCTCAACATTGATCTCGCTGCCACGGTACAGTCCAAGTGAGAGTCCCCCTGAGAGTCAGAGCGAAAGGATAAGTCCATGGCCCGTGGCACGCTGCGGATCTTCCTGGGAGCCGCGCCCGGGGTCGGTAAAACCTACGCGATGCTTGAGGAAGCGCACCGCTTAAGCCAGCGCGGCGAGGACGTTGTGGTCGCCTGGGCCCTGGACCATGGGCGCAGCGACACCAGTGCCCTGCTTGAGGGGCTGGAAGCTGTGCCGACCAAGCACCTGGCATACCGCGGGACGGAGTTTGTGGAAATGGACCTGGACGCCGTTCTTGCACGGGCTCCCGGCACCTCGGTAGTGGACGAATATGCCCACTCCAATATTCCCGGCAGCCGCCATGCCAAAAGGTGGGAGGACATCGACGAACTCCTCGATGCCGGCATCAACGTTTTGTCCACGGTCAACATCCAGCATCTGGCATCCCTCGGCGACGTCGTGAGCGCCATCACCAACGTCCGCCAGGCCGAGACCGTGCCGGACGACATCGTCCGCCGGGCAGACCAGATCCACTTGGTTGACATTTCCCCTGAGCTGCTGCGCCAGCGCCTGGGCGATGGCAAAATCTACAGCGACGACAAGGTTGACGCGGCCCTGACGAACTACTTCCGGCTGGGCAACCTCACCGCCCTGCGGGAACTGGCACTTCTCTGGCTGGCTGACCGGGTGGATGAAGGCCTGGCCAGATACCGCGCTGAACAGGGCATCGAGGCAACCTGGCCCGCCCGGGAGCGAATTGTTGTGGGCCTGACCGGCGGTCCCGAAGGGGAGATCCTGATCCGCCGCGGGGCCCGGATCCTGAACCGCGTCAATGGCGGGGATCTGCTGGCCGTGCACGTCCGGGCGGCAGACGGCGTGGCGGGCGAATCACCCCAAGCTCTCGAAGCCCAGCGCCGTTTGATCCTGGACCTGGGCGGCAGTTACCACGTCGTCACCGGCGAGGATCCGGCTGACGCGCTGCTGGACTTCGCCCGCAGCGTCAACGCCACCCAGATTGTCGTCGGCATCTCACGCCATAAGCGGCTCGCGGGCCTCCTGGGAAGCCTGCTCGGCGGCGGCATCGGGACCAGGGTCGTGCGCGACTCCGGTGACATCGACGTCCACATGGTCTCCCACCCCCTCGGCGGCCGCGGCGCCGGTCCGCGGCGGCAACGGGACCTCGGGCGGATCCGTGTCGCCGCGGGTTTTGTCCTGTCCGTCGTACTTCCTGTGCTGCTGCAGATGCTGCTCTCGCTGAACCCGGACCGGAATGTTGCCACCGCAGCACTCATCCAGCTCGCCGGGTCCGTCGCCGTCGCGCTGGTCGGCGGACTCTGGCCCGCCGTCCTGGCCGCCCTCTGGAGCAGCCTCCTGGTCAACTATTTCTCCACACCCCCACTGGGCAACCTGACCATCAGCGACCCGCAGAATCTCCTCGCCCTGCTGGTCTTTGTGGGCGTCTCCGCGGCCGTTGCCGTCGTCGTCGACCTCTCCGCCCGCCGGTCCAAGGAAGCCTCGCGCGCACGGGCGGAGGCAGCCACGCTGGGGGACCTCACCCGCACCGCCGGCCGTGCCGAGGACACCCTAAATGGACTCCTCGATCAGGCCCTGGACGTGTTCCAAGTCAGTGGCGCGGTCCTCTACAGTTCCGCCGGAAACCCCGGCACTGGAGGGGCAGGGAAGGCCGGCTGGCGGCTCGTGGCACAGGCCGGCACAGTCCCTTCCGCTGGCCTTGACGGTGCGGAAAACATCGAAGAGATCGACTCCACGACCCGCCTCGTCCTCTCCGGACGGACACTGCCCGCCAGTGACAGACGGTTGCTCGGTGCGTTCGGAGTGCACCTGGCCGCGCAGCTGGAGCGCCAGCAGCTGGCGGCCAGCCGCCGCGACGTCGTGCGGCTTGCCGAGGGCAACACGATGCGGACCTCCATTCTCCGTGCGGTCTCCCACGACCTTCGGACACCGCTGGCGGGCATCAAACTGGCCGTCGGCGGCCTCAGGCAGCCGGACGTCCACTACACCGACGAGGAGGAACAAGAGCTGCTGGCGACCATAGACGAATGCTCTGACCGGCTGGATGCGCTGGTCGGCAACCTGCTGGACATGTCCCGGATCACCTCCGATTCCGTCAATCCGCTCATCAGGCCAGCACGCTGGTACGACGTGATGCCTGCCGCCCTGCAGGGAATCCCAGCCGGCCGGGTGCGAATCGAGCTGCCCGGGAATATGCCCGAAGTCGAGGCTGACGCCGGAATGCTGGAACGCGTCATCGCAAATATCGTGGAGAACGCCGTCAAGTACGCACCGGACTCCGACGTTGTGATTGTAGGAGCAGCATGCGGGCTCAGCCACGCAACGCTGGGTGGCCAGCCTGCGGGGGAACTGCGCATCATCGACCACGGCCAGGGCGTGCCGGCGGAAAGCGTCGTACGGATGTTCCAGCCGTTCCAACGCCTCGATGACGTCCCGCAGGCAACTGGCGTCGGTCTGGGACTGGCTGTTGCCAAAGGCTTCACCGAGGCGATGGGCGGAACCCTGACCGCGGAAGAGACACCGGCTGGCGGACTGACGATGGTGATCCGGCTGCCCCTCTCTCCCGGGGCGGCATTCCACCACACCGGTGGCCAAACTGGTGGCCAAACACGGCGTCAGGCGCAGCCTGCCCTCCCGCGCCGGCTGAACACCCAACCCGCGTCCGCGACGGAGGCCACGCAGTGAACGACGTGCTTGTGGTCGACGACGATCCCCACATTCTCAAAGCCCTCAAGATCACCCTGCATGCGCACGGATACAACGTTGTGACGGCCCCCGACGGCGATTCCGCGCTTAGGGCCGCCGCCCAACACAGCTTCGCCGTCATCGTGCTGGACCTGGGCCTGCCGGACATGGACGGAACGACTGTCATCAACCGTCTCCGGCAATGGAGCCGCGTCCCGATCCTGGTCCTATCCGCACGGCACGGCTCCGAGGACAAGGTCCGGGCCCTGGATGCCGGAGCCGACGATTACGTCACCAAACCCTTTGGACTGGACGAGCTGCTGGCCCGGCTGCGGGCCGTCCAACGCCGCAGCATCCAGGCCGACGAAACGCCAATCGTGTCCACTCCCGCTTTCACCGTGGACCTGGCTAAAAAACGCATCACCCGCAACGGGGAGGATGTTCGGCTGACCCCCACCGAATGGGGCATCCTGGAACTGCTGGTCCGGAACCCCGAGAAGCTCATCACGCAACAGCAGTTGCTCACCGAAATCTGGGGTCCTGCGTATGCCAAGGAAGCCAACTACCTGCGTGTATATATGGCCCAGCTCCGCCGCAAGCTCGAACAAGAAGCCGGCAACCCCCGCCACTTCCTGACCGAGGCGGGCATCGGATACAGGTTCATGCCCTGACCCGCCGCCATGAACCAGGCCGGACCTCCGCACTCGCGGGCCGTGCCGCTGGGCAGGCTGATCTGATTGGTGCCGGAGCTGGTTTGCGCCGAAGTCCGGCCGGGTAACGGCCGATGGAAGATTGACGCCGCGGTGTTTTCTGGTGTCCCCGACAGGATGCCCGACGATATCTATGACGCCAGTCATATGATTCCGGCGTCGGGCGCGAACGCAACGAGGTTTCGCTGGGGAAGCCTGCCCGCTGGCGGCGGAGCGTCAGCAACGGATAAACCGGGCTGCTTCCCGGGCAGTCCCTGTGGTGCGGCGTGACGAATATCATACGTGGGGCAGGGCTGGCAACGCCGCCCTGCGTTCTTGGACGATCACACCGTTGAAAGGGACCTCATGAAAATTGGCAACCGAGCGTGGATCATTGTCGCGGCCGCAGGACTTGCGGGCCTCACCGGATGCTCCGCCCCTGCCGGGCAGGCACCGAGCCAGGATCCGCCTGCCTCCACCTCATCCGCGGCGCAGGCATCGCCGGGTGCAACAACTCCGGGATCATCCGGCGCTTCCGCCGGACCGGCTGCACCGGCAGGGGAAGTCGTGATCAAAATCCGGGACTTCGCCTATGAGATGCCGGCGTCCGTCGCTCCTGGAGCGACGATCACCGTGATCAACGAGGACACCGCCCCGCACACCGTCACCGCGAAGGACGGTGGGGCGTTTAATGCGCAGGTGACGGCCGGGCAAACTGTCACCTTCACGGCCCCCAAGGAGGCAGGCGATTACGCCATCATTTGCACGTACCATCCCCGGATGGCCGGAACGCTGGTCGTCAAATGACGCCGGCCAGGCAGCGCGTCGGCTGGGAGGCGCCGGGCAGGGAACCCTGTTCCGAATCCACGCTGCGGCGCCGTTGCTGGCGGCGGTGTTTGTCTTGCTCAAGGGGGCTGGCGGGCCTTTAGTGTGGCGGCAGTGATGGCACTCTCGGCGTTCGCCGCAGCAGCGGGCGCGAGCCCCAGGGCCCACCGGTGTTATTTGCCTCACATCCAAACACATCCGGATCCCAATCGGCTCCGAACTACTGCTGTCCCTACCGTGGGACATCACGAACACTTGCATGAGGAGAATGCTTCGATGAAGAAGACACTGCGATTCATGGCAATACCCACCCTTGCTCTGGGAGCACTCGCCGTTTCCGGTGCCCCGGCGATGGCGGCCGACGGGTCATACCAGTCCACCCTGGGACAGATCAACGGCAGCTCCGCGTCCGGCACGGTCACCGTCGACGTCACGGGTAACCAGGCGCACGTCGTGCTGAAGGTTGCAGGACTGGCCCAGACCTTTATGGACGCGCCTTACCCGCATGTTCAGCACATCCACGGCGGTGCCAAGGGCGAGTGCCCGGCGCCGGGTGCGGATATGGACGGCGACGGTGTGGTCAGCACAACAGAGGGAGCTCCGTCCTATGGCGGCATCGTCACCACGCTCTCCACCACCGGCGATACCAGCCCGGCCGCCGGGCTGGACCTCAAGGTCGCCGGTCAGGGCTCCAGCTACACCGTTGACCGCACGTTCGAATTGAACGCGGAAACTAAGGCTGCCCTGGAAGCCGGAACCGCGGTTGTGGTTGTCCATGGTCTCGACCCGGCCACGCTGAGCGCTGCCGGCCAGGCGGCGAAGAGCGATCTGGCGCCTACCCTGCCGCTGGCAGCAACATCGCCGGCCCTGTGTGGAACCCTGGCTGTCGGTCAAATGTCAATGCCGGTCGGTGGCGCTGACACCGGCGTCGCCCAGGGCACCAGCGGAACGGACGCGGGAACCCTCGCGCTGGGTGGTGGCCTTGTTCTTGCAGCCGCCGCCGGCGGAGTCTACCTGGTTCGCCGCCGCAATTCCGGTTCAGCGGCTTAAGCACAGCTGCCCGGACTGTCATTATGACGACAACGAATTTCGGCCGCCGCGGAAGCCTGCTGGCCTCCGCGGCGGTTGGACTTCTGCTCCTTGCCGGCTGCTCGGCAGGCAACGGACAAACGTCCGCCGGCGCCTCCGGTGCGGACTCCGGCGCGGCACGGTCAGCGTCGCCGGCGTCGCCAACACCCAACGCATCCACGGCTTCGGCGACGGCCACCAGCCCGGCACCGGCCACGGTGTCCCCCCAGGCCCTTCCCACGGTGCTGCCGAAATCCACTCCTGCCTCGCTGTCCATCCCGGCGATCGGCGTCCAAACTGAACTCCTCGGCTTGGGCCTGCGGGAGAACAAGTCTCTTCAGGTACCACCGGACGGCCCCGGCGCACCGGCTGGCTGGTACAACGGATCACCTACCCCCGGTGAACGCGGACCGGCCGTCCTGCTGGGCCACGTCAACGCGGTCGGCGGCGGACCCGGAGTTTTTGCCAACCTCCGCAGCCTTACCCCCGGAACACCTGTCAGCATCCAACGGACCGACGGCTCCACCGCGACGTTCACCGTTGACCGGGCTGCAGCCTACGGCAAGGACGCGTTCCCCACCCTTGAGGTCTACGGCAATACCACCGCGGCCGAACTGCGGCTGATCACCTGCGATGGATACGATCCGGCCACGGGACTGTTCGACGACAACTACGTCGTCTACGCCACGCTCCAAACCTGACCGCCCGGCCTGAGCAACATTTCCACGGCGGCACCGTTGCAAAACGACGCGAGCGATAATTCACAAGGAAGTGGACGCGACATGAAATACCGAAATTCCTGGCTTGCAGCACTGGCCGCGGCGTCGCTGCTGCTGTCCGGCTGCGCTGCCGCCGGAGCCGCCGCTCCCGGCGCCGCGGCGGCGTCGGAGACCCATGCGGCGGGGCACGCCGGGGAGCAACACGATACCGGCACCGAAGGCCCACCTGAAGCGGCCCAAATGGTGTGCGGGAAAGAGACGCAGGACAATATCTCTTCGAGCCTTGCCCTCAGCGCTG
This sequence comes from Arthrobacter sp. H16F315, assembly GCF_024124825.1. GTDB lineage: Bacteria > Actinomycetota > Actinomycetes > Actinomycetales > Micrococcaceae > Arthrobacter. Next base: position 2,846,487 of record NZ_JAMXSS010000002.1, read on the forward strand.
CCCCGCACAGCGTGAGCAGCTGGGCCGACAAACTCTTCACCTGTACCTATCACCTTGCCGAAGGAAGCTTCGTGATCTCCGTGAAGGAATCAGCTGACCCTGCCGCGGCTCGCCAGTACTTTGAGGCGCTGCAAAGTGAAGCCGGGGATGCGGCGCCGATCCAAGGGCTTGCCAACCTCGGGTTCCCGGCCTACGAGACACCCCGGGGGTCAGTTGTTTTCCTGAAGGACAATATGACCCTGTCCGTGGACGCCACTGACCTGCCCGGAGCCGTCGGACCGAGCAACGTCACACCTGCGGCATTTGCATACCAAATCGCAACCACCATCCTGGCCTGCTGGACCGAACACCCCTAAAGCGCCCGTTAGTGGTGGTTGAGGTGCACGTCGTCTTTCCAGATGCCGTCACCGGGCATGTCGAGCCGGGCGGTCATCGGCTCGCGCCATTGCGGGGTGTCAGTGGGTTCTCCCCAGTAGTCGGTGACTCGCACGGCTTTCCCATCCTCAAGTTCGCCGATGGTCACGTTGCGGTACAGCCGACCGTCGCCGTAGTTGCACGTCCACTCCACCACCACAACGTCTTTCAGGTGGAGGCGTCTTCCAACCTCGAGCGTAAGTTCGGCGAAGTTGCCCTCGACGCTGCCGATCAGCTTTTTGGTGCGCACGATCTCGCCCATTTGAGGCCATTGCCGCACGGCATTCTCGGCCAGAGGCACACCGAGGATGTAGGCGAGGCGGGTCTCACCGTTGGACGCCGCTTGATCCGCGTTCATCGAACTATCCCTCCGTCTGTCCCCTTGTCGCCACGTGTTGTGCCGGACCGCGGCTTAGGGGCGGCCCGTCCGGTTGATTGGATTTTCAGACTTTTTGCTGGCGTTGGGGCACACGGCCATCATCGACCAAACAACGCCGCGTTGGCAACGGTGTGTCCCAAATGGCAGTGGCAGGATCTGCCGGAATTCTTGATCCCGGCCCGCCTGCCGTGCATCCGTCAGTCCGGGCAACGACTGCGGCCCCGTTCCGGTCGGGCGGATAGAGGTGGCTGCCACCTGGTGGAATACCAGCAGTGACTCCGGCGGACGTTTGCGGAACGGCCGCAGCCTTGATAGGCAAGCTGTGACTTGCCTATAGTGTAGCCATGGTTGATGTCTTCCGAGCACTCGACGATGCGACGCGGCGCACAGTCCTTGATGAGTTGTCAGTGCGCGACGGTCAAACCCTGTTTGAGATCTGTTCCATGCTGACGGTGCGGCATGGCCTCAGCCTCACGCGCCAGGCGATCTCACAGCACCTCAGCGTGCTTGAGTCGGCCGGCCTCGTAGTGACGGAGCGGCGCGGACGTTCCAAGTTCCACTACTTTAACCCTGAGCCAATCGCCGAGATTACCGGACGATGGACCGCCAGAAAGAGGATCGAAGAATGAAAATTGCCCTGACGAGCCTGTTCGTCGACGACCAGCGCGCTGCCCTTGCCTTTTACACAGACGTGCTCGGTTTCTCGAAGCGCCACGACATCCCCCTCGGCGATGACTTCTGGATCACCGTTGTATCCCCCGAATCGCCGGATGGTCCGGAGCTGCTTCTCGAACCGTCGAGCCACCCGGCAGTAAAGCCGTATCGGGATGCCCTTGTCGAGGACGGCATTCCACTCGCTCAATTCGCCGTCGCTGACATCGAAGCCGAGCACTCCAGACTCACCGGCAGGGGCGTGGTGTTCACGCAGCCGCCAACCGACATCGGCACCGCTGTGGTGGCCGTTTTTGATGACACCTGCGGCAACCTCATCCAGCTCATCGAAATGAAGCGGGACGAGGACGACGCCGACTCCCGCTGAGCGAGGGACGGACGCGAACCACGGCTTTACCCCGCTGCGCGAACTCGGCGACGCCGTCTCGAAGATTCCGACCGAGGAGACCGAATCATGAGGAAAATCATGCGGAGTCGATTGCTTCCGCCGTGGGCGCTTGTGTGTCTGATGGGTCGATGGCCTCCACCGAGATCAAGATGAGGCCGAGATTTCGGACTTTCACCAGGAGCCCGTGCAGCGCCGGTTGATCAGGGACGAAACCGCGCAGGCTGGTCGTCCCATCGCTTTCGTGGGTCAGGGTAAGCTCGCCGAACCAGGCAGACCAGCGCTCGTCGAGGTGCCCGTCCACCCGAAGCTGGTAGCCAGCGGGCTCCTGTCGTCTGGGTCGCTGCCCCATTAGGACCAGGCCGCCAGCGCCGGCGGCCTGGTCCGGCTGCCGTAGCGGTGGATAACGACCTCAGCGACCGTGAGATTGATGGCCCACCCGGCGCCCAGCATAAGGTCGGTGCTCAGAGTGCTGGTGCCGAACGCTGCGTGTCCTATGCCTTGGGTGAATACCTGGGTGCCTGCCCCTAGGGCCAAGGCATAGGCCCTCGTCATCCATGCCTGGTGAAGGCCTATGTCGCCTCGCCGGACTGCCGCGAATCCCAGGATGATGCTGGCAGCCATGCCGGATCCGAAAGCCAGTCGAAACACAAAAGCGAGTTCCCCGGTGCCCGGCTGGCGGGGGTAGAACAACGTCATCCACAGTGCAGATGCCGCCACTGCCAGGCCGAGGCCCAACAAGGCTCGTCCCGCCGTCCGGTGCCAAACCGGGTGGCGGCGCCGGAAGCTGGGGGCGAATTGAAATGCGCCGACGACGGCGTATCCCACGGCGCAGACTATATGCACGGTCACAGCTAGCGGCGAGGCAGTCATCCGGGCGTTATCCGGGATAAGCGGCGGGCCGCCGGCCAGTTCCAACAGCCGCAGGCAACCGGCAACGGCCGGAACCAGGACGAGGGCTACCAGCGCGAACGGCACCCACCCCACCTGGCGGGCCGGCCGGTGGGGACGGGGCGCCGCCTGAATGCTCACTTGGCGCCAGCTTGGTGGAGCGGTGAACTGACCGTGCCGTTGAGGCGACGGGCAGCAGGGGCGCGCAAGCCGTGCCACAGCGAGTAGCCGAGGCCGATCATGGCTACGCCGGTAGGAATAGCGAACAGCCGTTCGTTGACCTGCGGAAGCAGCGGGATAGCGAGAGTTGCCACGGATCCGGCGGCGAGCAGCACGGTGGCCCATCGGGCGAGGATGTTGGCGCGGAAGAGTCCGATGCCGAACAACAGGCCGCCGCCGAGGAAGGTGGCGGCCGAGGCCAGGTTCAGGAGCTGCATCAGGCCGATGTCGCCGCTGGCGTGGCCGCCCGTCACTACGGCAAAGACGTCGTTGACGTATCCGGGCGCCATTCGGGCAAGCGTTGGAAAGACAACAGCGCCGATGACTTCGACGCTCATCATCAAGAGGTAGCCGGCGCCGAACACGAGGTACCCGATCAGGCCCAGCACTCCGGCCTGCTTCACCTGGCGCAGGTACATGCCGGTGATGCCGACCAGCGATAGGCCGGACATCAGCACCTTCAGGCTTTGTCGGACCGTGTACTCGGTGGTGGTGGCGAACTCTGCATCCAAGGGAGGGTGGCTGATCTGGACACCGATGAACAGCAGGCCTGCTGCGACGGCGGCCAGGCCGGCTGAGCGGGCGAGGCGGGCGGGTGTTATGGACATGTCTGGCTCCCTAATCGTAAGTCCCGGCCGCGTGGCGCTGCCGGATAACTCAAAGGTAGGGACGGATGGTGTGACCCGGCGTCACCCCATGATGTGACTGACAGGATGAAACATGATCGTGGGAGCGGCTAGATCAGCCCGTGGTCGCGGGCACAAAGAACCGCTGCTCGGCGGCTGGTTACGCCGAGTTTGGAGAAGACGTGTTTGGTGTGCGATCGCAAGGTGTTGTGCGAGATGAACAGTTCGCGGGCGATCTCCGGTCCGGTCAGCGCGCTGTCGAGGAGCTTGAGAACCTGAATCTCCCGCTCGCTGAGGGAGTCAACGGCCGACGCCGGGCGCTCCCCTGGCCGGGAGGTTTGCGCCGCAGACCCCTTGCCCAGGTTGAGCAGCCGTGACGCGTGGGCGACGGTGCCGCCGTCGTGCATTGCCGAACGCAACAACTCCACCATGGGCGCTCCCTCGTCGAGGAACAGCCGCACGTACTCATCTGGTTCAGACGCTTCCTCCCACGCGCAGCGAAGCGCTTCGAGCGCCTGCTGTCGATGCCCCTGCACGTGGTACACCAAAGCCTGGAGCATACGGATCTCCACCACGCTGCCCGCGCGCCCGGATGACGAGGCATGGGCCAGCAACTCCGCCAACAGGCGGTGGACGCCCCGGACGGCGCCGCCTTCCGAGTCGGCCCGCTCCTGGGCAATCAGCAGCCGCACCAGCGTCAGGTGGTTGTATTCCCTGAGATAGCTGACCTCGTCCGTGACGGAAAGCCCCCGTTCACGTGCCCAGCCAGCAGCCTCCGACAAGGCGCCCTGGGCTATCCGGACGCGCGCCTTGATGGCGGCTATCGGGCGCACATCCGGGAAGAACCCGGGCCGGTAGAGCTCCTCCGCCTGGTCAAGGAAACCGATGGCACGATCGTGGTTTCCTTCATCGCGGGCCACCAGTCCCGACGCCACGAACCACCGGTAACGGCTTTCCGTCATCGGTCCGCGGTGAACAAACGCCGCGGCCAGCTCAAGGTGCTGCTTGGCATTGCCGAGGTCTCCGGCCTCACGATCAATTTCGCTCAGCCCGACATGCAGATCACTGCTCGCCCGGGCCATGAATCCACCGCGCGCCCGGGCCCGTTTCAGCGACTTCTGATAAAGCCGGCGTGCCTCGCCGGGACGCCCCGTCGCGAGCCACATGTCCGCGAGCACCACCGTGCTGCTGAGCTCGTCGACCAGGTTTCCGCCTGCTCGCAGGCTCGCCACAGCCTCCGAGAACGTCCGCGCCGCGCTCCGCACGTCTCCGGCAGCCCAGGCTGCGAGCCCCAGGAACCCGGCGGCCCCGCCGCGCGCGAGATGGTCATCCGGGCCGGCAAGCTCAAGTGCCTGCCGGGCATAAGACGAGGTGGCCGCTATATCACCCCGTGCCTGTGCGAGGGAAGCCCGGTAAACAGCGATGGTCGACGGCAGTGTCTGGACCTCCTCTACGCCGGCCCAGGACGGCGTCGTTCCACCGCGTGACGCTGATTCCGGCACGCCGAGTTTCGCTTCCGCAGCGAGTGCGCTACCCGCGTCATCGAGCCAGGACTCCACCCCGTCAAGGTCCCCGGAGGCCATCAGCATCCCGGCAAAGAAGACACTCAGGACCGGACTGCGGCGAATGGCATCCTCGGGAAGGACGCTCAGCCAACTATGCAATACGGCATCCTGGCGGTTGCGCCGCAGTACCGGCACTGCCAACTCCATCAGGTGCACGGCACGGTCGAAGTCGAAGGCGGCCAAGGCATGCCTGACGGCGTCCTCACTCTGGTCATGGGATTCATACCACCGGCTGGCGCGCTGGTGCAGTAACGGAATCCGTTCGGGGTGTTCGCTGAGCAGGCGGGCCCGCAGCACGTCGGCGAAGAGGTTGTGGTAGCGGTACCACTCACGCCGATCATCCAGCGGGACGAGGAACAGGTTCGCCCGCTCCAAGGCCATGAGCATTTGGCTCCCGTCGCCGCGCCCGGTGACCGCATCACAGAGCGGACCGGTGAGCCTGTTGAGAACAGCCGAGTCCAGCAAGAACCGGCGAACCGCATCAGGTTGATGCCGCAGCACCTCCTCGACGAGGTAATCGAGCACATAGCGGTCGTTCCCGGCGAAGCGGGCGATGAAGCCGGCGACGTCGTCGTGCCGCTGGAGCGAGAGCGCGGCGAGCTGGAGCGCGGCAATCCACCCCTCGGTCCGTTCCTCCAGCGTCGCCACGTCGTCCGCGGCCAGGTTCAGTCCCGCCACTTCTTTGAGATAGGCTGCGGCCTCCTCCGAGGTGAAGCGCAGATCCGCGGCACGGATCTCGATCAGCTCGCCACGCACCCGCCACCGGGACAGTGGCAGATCCGGGTCGGCCCGCGTGCTGATCACCACGTGCACGAGGGGCGGAAGGTGCTCTAGCAGGAAGACCATTCCCGCGCTGACATCGCCACTGTCGACCACATGGTAGTCATCGAGCACAAGCCAAACATCAGCGGCAGCCCCGGCCAGATCGTTCAGGATCGTGGCGATAACAAGCTCGGTGGGCATTGGTCTGGACGCGATGAGCTCCAGCGCAACCGGGCCGATGCCCGGCACCGCCATTTGGAGGGCATTCACTACGTAGGTCCAGAACGTCGCAGGCTCGTTGTCCGCGGGGTCGAGCGCGAGCCAGGCAATACAGCGGGCTTCGCCGGGCGTTTCCGCCAGCCACTCTGCGAGCAGCGTGGTCTTGCCGAAGCCAGCCGGAGCGGATATCAGCGTAAGCCCTGGCTCAGCTCCGCCACGCAGGCGATCGCTGAGCCTGGGGCGAGGCACCAGGGCACGTCGCAGCTTCGGAACGAACAGCTTCGTAGCAATTATCGGAAATGCCATGCGATCCTCGTTGGCCGAAAAGTGTGCGGCAGATAACACCAGCCTACCGAGGCACTGGTCAACAACGATGCCGCTTCGGCTGTGCGGCCGCCTCTGACGCGCAAACCCTCTCGGGGACGGCCCTTGCTTTAACCGATCCCGCCCCATAAGTTCGCCTTGGCCCACTAACGCTGCAAGGCCGAACGGTCCTGACCCGAACCGATATGCGCGCCACGAGAACTGAAATGATGAATGACATGGATATTGTCCAGTTCCTGGAAGACCGGACCTCGGAGCAGGAGGCGGCGCTCCGAGCCGGGGCCTTCACGTTCGGCTCATCCACGAATCCCGCTGATGGCAGCGAAGACAACGCCACCGTGCAGGAACGCATGCTGGAAGAATGCGCCCAGCAGCGAGCCCTCATCGCGAGCTGGAAGGAATCAGCCGCCGCGGAAGGGATCACCGACCCGGATGAAGCAACCGACACCATCGCTATCGCCAGGCGAACCATGCTCGTTCTGCTCGCAGGTGCCCACCGGGACCACCCGGACTATAATCCGGATTGGGACCCGGAACCGCCCACCGCTGGACACGGCGACCCGTCTCGGGGATAGATACCTTGTAGGAACAACCCCCGGCCGGCTGCGTGCCGCATCAGTTTTCCGGGGGTATCCACCAGCGGATCCTCATCGCGATGGCCATTGCCCTCGAGCCGCCTCTGTTGGTTGCGGACGAACCGACGACAGCCCTGGACGTCACCATGCAAGCACAGATCCTCGAGCTGCTAAACCGGTTGCGCGAACAGCTGGGAATGGGAATTCTTCTGATTACACATGACCTCGGCGTTGTAATGAAGGTCGCCGACCGCCTGGCTGTTATGTATGCCGGGCGAATTGTGGAAGCGGGCGACGCTGATGCTGTGCTCGGCTCCCCCGCCCATCCGTACACTGATGCCCTCCTCCGTTCGGTGCCACAAGCCGCTATGCGCGGCGCAGATCTCCTGAAGAACTCAGGCCTACCGCTCAACCTGAGGGAGCCACCGTGCCTTGTGCGCTCCGCATTTTGCCATTCCCGATGCCCCAAGAGCGTCGGGGTGTCCGCGCAACAAGTGATCAGGCCGCACGAACTGCGTGGGCTGGTGCCTATCAGCCGCCGCGGACTACGCGCCCGGCAGATCCTCCCGGTCCGGCGCGAAGGTGCTGCCGGGTCGATTACACCGGCGGCTACGGCGCGAGCGTATGGGCGAGCCCGGCAAGTACTGGTTCACGGCCTAACTCGATATGGGAGTACGCAAGGGAATAAGCCAAGTCCGGGCGGCCCTGCAGGATGGCATTGCAGAGCTCCACGTGCTCGTCACGCTGAAGCTCATTGCTGCGGTTGTGGGCGAGGCCGAAGATCCAGCGCATCCGGCCAAAAAGGGGCTTCACAGAATCGACAAGTAGTCGGTTGCCGGAGAGCCGCACAATTTCGGCATGGAATTCCGCGCTGAGACCTGCAACATTCGCCTCAGGACCGTCGTCGATAGCGCTTCGTGTTTCGTCCACGAGTTCCTGCAATCTTGCACCGTCTTGACCGTCGGCAACCCGGACCGCCGCAGCACGCGCGGCGAAAGTTTCGAGGCAGAGGCGGACGTCGAAGAGTTCGTTGACGTCGGTGAGCGTCAGCCGCCGCACCGCAGCACCCCTGCGAGGTGATGTTTCGACGAAGCCGTCCTGTTCCAGGCGCTGGATGGCCTCCCTGACGGGGATCCTTGACACGCTGTGAAGTTCTGAGAGTTCCCGTTCGCGCAGCCGCGTCCCCTGCTCGTATTTGCCTGTCACAATCCCCTCTAGGACAAGCTGATACACGTGTTCGGCCCGGACCTCGTCGTCCCGCCCGTTCAGCGCATCCCCTTTCGGTTCAACCACATTCACACCGCCGTTCATCACTCACCCTCTGGCCCTGCGGACCGTGCCGCTCAGCGTTCCACCTGAGCATACACGTGCCCGACTGCCGGCTCCGGGCACACCCACCGGCTTCCATCCGGCCGGTTCTGGTTTGGCTTCCCCCGGGAATGGACACGTATGCCGGTGTGCCGCGGAGTGTGGGCCGCATCAAGGCTGGTATTCCAAATAATATCGAAAGGTGATTTACATCGCACAAATGGTGCTCTAATCTATGTTTGGTATACAAAACAATTGAGCCTGCTCCGTGGACCTGAATCGAGCGTTCCCAAGAATGACCCAGCTTCAGTCCGGTGCCACACCAGCTGTTGCGAGGACGTTGCCTGGCGACAGCGCCGGCGCCAGCGGCCCCTGTCCCCCGGCGGCCAACCCGCCGTCGCTGTACGGGGGCCAATGCGTCGAGTCTGGACCGGTGGATGAGACCTTCCACGACACCCGGCATCCGTACCCGGCACCCCTACACCCAGGCGCTGCTCTCAGCGGTGCCGTTGCCCGATCCACGGGCAGCCCGGCAGCAAGTGAAGATCAGGCTCCGCGGAGATCTTCCGTCACCGTCAAACCCGCCCAGCGGCTGCGTCTTCCGCACCCGCTGCCCGCTGTTCGACACACTGCACGAAAGCCGGCAGCAGGTGTGCATCAGCGACATTCCCTCACCGGCCGGCCCGGCAGCCCCGGCCTGCCACCACGCGGGGCTGGCCGCCGCCACCCCCGCCGGTGTGCAATAGACCCAACAATAAGGAGCACTACATTGACTACCCTGATCCGCGCCGCCCGTCCCTGGGGGCAAGCGCTGAGCGACATCCTGCTCAAAGATGGGAAAATCGCCGGCATCGAGCCGCATAACCCCGCGCACACCCCGACGGACCCGCCAGGGACCCTCCGAGAGGCGGCCACCGTCGTCGAAGGCCGCGGCCGGCTGCTGCTCCCGTCCTTCTCCGACGTCCATGTCCACCTGGACTCGACCCGCATCGGCCTGCCGTTCCGCGAGCACACCGGAGGCCCCGGCGTCTGGACCATGATGATGAACGACCGGAATAACTGGCGCGACGCCGAGGTCCCCCTCCAGGAACGCGTCAACAACACGCTGGGCCGGATGATCGCGCGCGGCACTACCAGGGTCCGGTCCTACGCCCAGGTCGACGTGGACTGCCGGCTGGAACGCTTCGAAGCGGTCCTGGCGGCCAAGGAACACTTCAAGGACCAGGCCGACGTCGACATCATCGCCTTCCCGCAGGCCGGTCTCCTTCTCGAGGACGGCACCGTGCCGCTGATGGAGCAAGCCCTCCGGGCCGGGGCCAATGTGATGGGGGGCATTGATCCGTGCACCCTGGACCGGGATCCCGTCCGGCACCTGGACATCGTCTTTGGCCTGGCCGAGAAGTACCAGGTTCCCATCGACATCCACCTCCACGAACCGGGCGAGCTGGGCGTCTTCAGCACGGACCTGGTGATGGAGCGAACCCGGGCCCTCGGGATGCAGGGCAAGGTCACCATGTCCCATGCCTACCAGCTGGGCAGCGTCTCCGAGGCCACCACACACCGGCTCGTCGAGGAGTTCGCGGAGCTTGACATCTCCATGGCATCCGTGGCCCCGGCGGCATCCGGGCAGCTCCCGCTCCCGCTGCTGGCGGAGGCCGGTGTCCGCGTGGGCCTGGGCGAGGACGGGCAGCGCGATTACTGGTCCCCCTACGGCAATACAGACATGCTGGACCGCACGTGGCAGCTCGCGTTCACCCATGGTTTCCGCAGGGACGAGCTGATCGAACACTGCCTGGCCATCGCTACGGTGGGCGGCGCCAGTGTCCTGGACCCGGCCGCCATCCGGCTCAACGGCACCGCGCACCGGCCCTGCCTTGACGTCGGCGATCCGGCCGAGCTGCTGCTGGTCGACGGCGAGACGGTCGCCTCCGCGGTCATGGACCGGGGCACTGACCGAACCGTGATCCACCGCGGCCGCGTTGTGGCGGACCAACTGCAATTACTTCCCTAGGCCCGCAATAAAGTGGCAGGTTCCCTCCTAAGGGACCTGCCACTTTTTTGTTTGGGGGTCAGCTTCCGACGCCGGCCGGCCGGGTCTCGCCGGTGAACACCGTGCTTTCGTCCGCAGACACGATTCGCCCGCTCACCGAGAAGTATCCCGCCAGGGACAGCAGCATGGCCACTCCCGCCAAGGCCCAGAACGCAGCTTCCCAGCCGCCGGTCACATCATGAATCAGGGCGGCCAGCACAGGTCCAAGGGAGGCGAGGGCGAACCCCAGCCCCTGGCTCATCGCCGAAAGACTCCCCGCGGTTTGGGGCCCCGTGGAGCGGAGCACCACGAGCGCAAGTCCAAGCCCGAGTCCGGCGCTCTGGACAACTCCCAGGACACCTATCAAGAGGAACTGAAACTCAGCCGGGCCGGCCAGCACCCCGAGCAGCGGGGCGGCCACAAACATCCCCAAACCGGGCGCCATGATCTTGAGAACAGCCGGCCGGCTGGCCAGCACGGGTGCCAGCAGGCTGGCGGGAAGGCCGGCCACGCTGAACCACGCAAGATGCGCCGCAGCGTCGACGTCGGTGAGGCCCTTCGACACGAGGAAGACTGTCAGCCATGAAGTGACCGCGAAGTAGAGCATCGCCTGGAGACCAAAGAATGCTGTCACCGCCCAGGCAGTTCCCTGGCTCCGCAGTGCGCGGGCGGCAGGGAGTAGCGGCTCCGCACCGGCCCTTGAGCTGCCGGAGCTGAAAGCATTTGAAGGTGAAAGGGCGGCCGACGTACCGGCAGGTCCGGTGGCCACCCCACCGTGTTGGAGCATCAGTATTGCCGCCAGCACAGCTGGTACAGCCCAGATGGCCAGAGCCCCGTTCAGGCTTCCGTCCAGAGCGTGCTGCAGCGGTTGGATCAACCCTGCCCCCAGTGCCGCGCCGAGTCCGAAGCCCATGCTGCACAGCCCCGTCCACCAGCCGTTGCCCTGGTTGGCCTTGACGACCTGGGGCAGCAACACGCTGGCGGCCATGATGGCCATGCCGGCCACAAAGGTGCCGGGGAGCAGAAGGGCAGGCACCAGTACCCGGGCGACCAGGGCCAAGGCCAGGCACAGCATCGCAAGGGCGATGGCTGTCCCTGCACCCAGGCGCCGGGCGAGCCACGGTCCGCACGGGGCGGACAATCCGAAGGCGAGGACCGGCAGCGCCGCAAGGAGCGGCAGCGCCGGGGCAGCTATCCCCAGCCCCTGTTCCAGTTGGCCCATGGATCCGGCGATGGTCGTAATCGCCGGCCGTAGGTTAATGGAAACGAGGCTCAAAGCGACGAGTGTCAATGCGATCTTCGAAGCTGCAGGTGTCCGGGGCCGCTCCCAGGGCGCTCGGGGGATTTTTTTCACAGTCGTCTCCTGACAATATTCTGGTATACCAAGCCTAGCCTGATATACGGACCTTAGGTTCAGGCGCAGAACGCATACGTGCGTCGTTCGTAAAGGAGGATCCTTTGGAATACCAGATTCCTAAAGTGAGCTCAGGGCGCCTGTTACCGGCCGAGGGCAATCTGCCCCAGGGCGGCCGCCGCAATGAAGGATGCACTGTAGGTCACCAGCGCGACAACGATGATCTTCCAGCTCAAGGACTTCAGCGCCTTAATGTCCCGCCCGACCGTAAGCCCGATCAAAGTCAGAGCCGGCAGCCCGATGAGAATGACGTCAAGATGTCCGGTCAGCGCCGCAAGCAAACCGGCAGTGGGCAGGAACGGCGCCGACAGTACCGTTGTGAGAGTCAGCACCCACACACTGGACGGCACCGAGGGCATCAGACGGGCCAGACGGAAGGACAGTCCCGTCAGCAGCAACAGGACGACCACACCCGCCAGATCGTTCCAGGCGAAGCTCTTCGTTCCGATGACGTTCATAGCAAGGGCGGAGGCCCCGGCGATGGCGAAGGCGAGAATCGTAATCCGCGGAGTCAGCTTCAGTGCCGGATCCACCTCCACTGCCACTGGAGGGGCAAGCTGCGCCGCTGCGCTCTGTGCCGGCTTGCCTCGGGTCCCCCGCGTGGACCTGCCTTCGTCGTCCTTTCCAAAAAGGCGGCTCCAGAACGCATACAGCCTCCGGCACAGCGGCAGGGACAGGAAGACCCCTGCATAGAAGCCGACGATGTTCGTAACGAGGTTGGACAATGCGGCCAGCGCCATGATTTCACCGGCCTGTTCCGGGTAGAGCAGCGAAAGCGCCCCCACTCCCCGAGCATCATCGACGCCGAGCCGAGCCCAAGCCCGAGGGCCAGCGCACGCGGATCGAAGATATTCAGCCCGCCAAGGAAACCTGCGAGCAGGGAGATAAAGACAGCACCAAACAGGCTGCCGAGCAACCACACAGAGAAAACGCCCCGGTACTCCCCGGAGCGAACCCCGAAACGCTGGATGGCGAAGGCAAGAAACGACTCGCGGTCAATTGACCAGGTAGCCCCGATCGCTACCCGACCCAGCCCCATGGCCACAGCTATCGGCAAGGCGAGGATGACTGTGCCGAAGATGTGCCCGACCTCCTGAAGAAGGATGGCCGGACCGATCTCAGTGACCTTCGCCAGCGAGGGCCCGATCTGCGTGCCCAGCCGGGCGAGGAAAAGGATGATTCCGATCTCCAACAGAAGCGTCGCAACGGCGCGGCTGGCCCCCGAGACGCGCCGGATTCGCTGGGTTCCGATGATGCCGCCGATGACGACGGCCCAAATGATGGGGAAGAGGACCACCGGCGCGGGTCCCAGCTGAAACTTGTACGTGCCAATCAGGACGGCCGCCGTCGAGACGAGCATGGACACGGTCACCACCGTCCACCAGTGCCGGCGCGTGATCTGCTGGTCCGCGACGGACGCGGAGGTCTGACTGATTTGTTGGGCTTCTGAGGCCATGGGAGTAACTGTCCTTTGGGAAAGACCCGTAGCGCGTACAGCGCAGGTGCCGGGTGGGGCGAACATAACGTGTCTGGATCTCAAGTCAACTTCTTGTATACCAAAATAAGGTTAGATTAACATGGGCGAGATGTACATCACTTTACGGGTCTGAAATCCTAAGGTTTTTGGAAACCGCCCTCGGGTGGTATGCGGTCGAGCACTGGCTTCGGTATACCAAAGTCGCTATGGTGAGTCGGTCGCGGTCTATCGAGGGTCCGCCCTGTCACCTAATTGGAGGTTGGTTTGCGCACCAGATTCAGCGCAGAATTTGTGCTCGGACATGTGGCCGGTCAGCACGTGCTCATCCGCAACGGCGACGTTGTTTACGAAGACAGCCGTATCGTGTACGTCGGACGGGGATACGACGGGACGGTGGATGAGTCATTTGATCTTGGCCGTTCCCTCATCACGCCGGGTCTCATCGATCTGGACGCCCTGACAGACATCGATCACCTGCTCATCGACTCATGGGCATCTCCGGACCGGGCCACCGGTCTGCAATGGTCCGAAGACTACTTCCGGAGCCGCCGCGCGGACGTTTTCACCGCAGAGGAGCGCCAGACCATCCGGAAATACGGCCTCGTGCAGTTGGCCCTGCACGGCATCACTACCTACATGCCCATCGCTTCGGAAATCCATTCCGCCTGGGCAGAAAGCTTTGCAGAGCTTGCCGGAATGGCCGAGACCTCCCGCGAACTTGGCCTCCGGGGATATCTGGGCCCGGCGTTCCGCTCCGGGGTAAATATTGTCAAGGCCGATGGGCAACGCGACGTCGCATTCGATGAGGAACACGGACGCGCCGGGCTCGCCGAAGCCGTTCGCTTCCTGGACTACGCCAAAGTACTTGCCGACCCTCTGGTCACCGGGGTCCTGCTGCCCTGCAGGATTGAAACGCTCACCGCGGAACTAATGCGCGCCACGGCTGAAGTCGCTCGGGAACGAGAGGCAATTGTGCGGCTGCACTGCCTTCAAGGGGCTCTGGAACGGGAACTGCTGCAGCGTTGGCACGGACTGACTCCGCTCGGGCTCCTGCAGCAAACAGGGCTGCTGGACCAGCGCCTTCTGATCCCGCACGGGATCTTCGTGGACCGCAATCCCCTCCCGAATGGGACAGACACGGGCGATCTTCAGGCCTTGGCGGCGGCAAATATCTCCATCGTCCACTGTCCGCTCACCTCCTTCAGATATGGCATGGCGCTGGACTCGTTCGCAGCCTTCCGGGCAGCCGGCATCAACCTGTGTCTTGGAACGGACTCCTTCCCGCCGGATCTCATCCGCGGCATGGACACAGGCGTACACCTCGCCAAACTCCTTGACCACAGGCATGACTCCGCTCCGGCGGAACACTACTTTGAAGCAGCAACACTCGGCGGAGCCCGCGCCCTGGACCGCCCTGACCTGGGGAGGCTGGAAGAAGGAGCACAAGCGGACCTCGTTGCGTTCGCGCTCGACGACTTCCGGGACGGAGTCCTGGACGACCCGATTCGAACCCTGCTGCTGAACGGAACAGCACGGCAGGCCACTCATTCCGTCGTCGCAGGGCGCATCGTAATGCGGGACGGCGACATCCCGGGCATTGATATTCCGGGCCTGAAAGCGGAGGCCCAACGACTGTTCGCAAAGATGCGCGAAGCATACTCTGAGCGTGACAGCGAACGCCGGTCTCCCGACCAACTGTTCCCTCCGACTTTTCCCTATGCCAGTGCACCGACTCCAAGCGCATCAAAACCATAACGCGGGACGCTTCAGCCCCGGCTTCGGCACGGCCTAGCGCATGCCCTCCCGGCGGATGGCGGTGGCGATAGCCGCTGACCGGGTTTCGACGCCGAGTTTGGCGTAGATATGTGCCAAATGCGTTTTGACTGTGGCCTCGGAGATGAACAGCCGCTGGCCGAGTTCCCGGTTGCTGAGTCCTTCGGTCAGGAGGCTCAGCAGTTCGGCCTCGCGCGGGGTCAGGATTGCGTCCGGGTTGCGCAGCTGCTGGAAGAGCCGCGAAGCCACCGGCGCGCTCATCACGCTCTTGCCCTGGACTGCGCCGCGGACAGCTGCAAATATCTCCTCGGGTGAAGCGTCCTTAAACAGGTAGCCCATCGCCCCGGCATCCACGGCGCGGACGATGTCGGCATCAGAGTCGTAGGTGGTGAACACGAGGATCGCCTGCCGACTGTTGCGGCGCCGCAATGCCTTGATGGCCTCGATGCCGTCCATGCCGGCACCCATGGCGAGATCCATCATCACCACGGCCGGACCGTGCCGCTCCACCAGCACCAGTGCCTCCTCGCCGGAGGCTGCCTCGGCCACCACCTCAATGCCGGGCTGCGTCCCCAACAGCGCCTTGAGCCCGCTGCGGACCACCAGATGGTCATCTACCAGCAGCACGGAAATGATGTTCACTGTTTCTCCCCGGTAGGCAGTTCCGCGGCCACAACCGTCCCGCCGCCGGGGCTGCTTTCCACCGAGAACACGCCGCCGAGTTGTTCCACCCGCTGCCGCATGGCGCGCAGGCCATAGCCTCCTGCGTCCGAGGGCGGCGCCAGCGACGACGGATCGAAGCCCGCGCCGTCGTCGTATACATCCAGCGTGACAGCGCCCGGTAGAAAGCCGAGCGTTACTGTTGCGTTGGCCGCAGCCGCATGCAGCGCCGTGTTGGCCGTCGCGCTCTGGACCACCCGCAGCAGGGCGTGCCGGGTGGCGGCGGTGACGGTACGGGGCACACCGGTGACAAGGAGGCGAACACCCGGCAGGTACTGCGACGCTGCCCTGGACACGGCATCCGTCAGGGGCGCCGTATCCAGCCCGGGGGAAGCTAATTCGTGGACCAGGCTGCGGGTTTCGGCCAGGTTCTGGCGCAGCAGACCGCTGGCCGAACGGACGTCCTCACGCGCGGCCGGGCTGGGCCAGGACCGGCTGGCGGCTTCCAGGAGAAGGAGACTGCTCGCCAGGCCCTGCGTCACGGTGTCGTGGATTTCCCGGGAAACCCGCGCACGTTCTTCGATGCTGCCCGCCCGCCGCTCGGTGGCCGCCAGCTGATCCTGTGCCTGCGTCAGCGCTTCATTCAGGCGGCGTTGCTCCGCAGTGTCGTGTTCAATCCGGTTATAGATCAGTGTCAGCATGAACCCGACGGCCAGCGGGCCCAAGAGCATGGCGACATCGTTTCCGCCGCCCAGCCGGAAGAGTCCGACGGCGGTAACTGCTGCCGTCGCGCCGCCAGCGAGGTTGGCGACCCAGCCGGTGAAGGCAGTGCGGCAAAGGAAGAACAGGGCGAAGGAGCACCAGGCAAAGCTCGGCGCCGCGATCACCAGCACGGCCCACAGCCCCGCCAGGAAAAACATCCACACCGCCCAGGGCCGCCTCCGCTGCGAGAGCACAGCGATCACGGCGTACAGCGAACAGACCGCTGTGGCGAGTGCCAGGACCCCCACGTTGTCCGCGGGGCTGTGCCGCATCGCATACCGGACCGCCGACGCGACCACCAGCACGGCAAAACCGATATGAACGACGACGTCGATTCGGCCCAGCGGGCCGCTGCCGGTGGCGGCGGCCCGTTGGTGCCGGGAGTGTTCCCGCAAAGTGGTTGGTGAGGAAGGCATAGGGTCCGGTTCCGGTGGATGAAGTGCTACCCCACCATGCTAAGTCCCGCGCCGTTAGGCCTCCCTCACCCTTTTGGCTGATACTCCTGGCCCGATGGGGGAGGAATCGGCAGACCAACGCCCGATGTCCCAACCGGTGCGAGGCCGAAGTATGGATTTGGGGCCCGGGCCGTTGGCTTGGGCCCACCCCCTACCGTACTCCGAGGAGAACCCGTGAAGACGTCCAAGAAGATCACCGCCGCCGCTGCTGCTGCATTGCTCCTCACCGCAGGGCTGACGGCTGCCGCCAATGCCGGGCCCAACCCGGTTCCGGCTGCGGTAGCCGCCGCCGACATCCAGCCGTCCCCTGGAAAAGTCATTGCCCAGAACCGCATCAGCGTGGGCGCATCGGCTGCTGCTGTACAAGCTGCCCTCACAAAATGCCAAGCTGACAAGCTGCCGTTCGTGACGGTGGCACTGGTCGACCGCTTCGGAACCGTGCAGGCCCTTCTCCGCGGCGACAACGCCGCAGAGCACACGATTGAAGCGGCCAGGCAAAAGGCCTATACCGCAGCGGCTTTCGGAACGCCCACCAGCGAGCTGTCCAAGCGGATCAACGGGAACGGGCCCAGCATCGCTGATCTCCCGGGCACCCTCTTCTTGGCCGGCGGGGTTCCGCTCAAGGTCGACGGGGTCTCTGTGGCGGGCATCGGTGTGGGCGGTGCTCCCGACGGCAAGCTCGACGAGGCCTGTGCCGCGGCCGGGGCGGACGCCATCGCGGGTGTGGCACCGGGCACAGCCAAGTAGGAAGTCATGATGTTCTGGAACCGGAATCTTGTCCTGATCTGCGCAGCGATGCTGGGGCTGGCGGCCTGCGGCCCGGGAACCGGGGAGCCACTCCGTCCCGCGTCACCGACGGGCGGGGTGAGCCCCGGACAACGACCGCCGCTACTGGCGGCCCCGCCGATGGCTCCCTCCGCTCCGCCGGCCCGTTCCCGCGAGGCGCAGGCATCACTGGACCAGCGTCTTATCCTGGCGGCCAAGGCCAATGACGTCGCCCAAGTGACCGAGCTGATCCGGGCCGGGGGCAACGTCAACGCCAAAGACTCCCGCCAGGATTCAGCGTTCCTCTACTCCGGGGCAGAAGGATTCAACGGGGTCTTGCTGCTGACGATCGCCAACGGTGCTGACGTTTCCAGCACCAACCGGTTCGGCGGGACAGCCCTGATTCCCGCCAGCGAACACGGACATGTGGAGACCGTCCGCATCCTCACAGCAGCAGGGGTTCCCGTCAACCACGTAAACAACCTGGGCTGGACCGCCCTGCAGGAGGCCATCCTGCTCAACGACGGCGGCCCCAGGCAGCAGGACGTAGTCAGGCACCTCCTCGCCGCAGGAGCGAACCCCAACATCCCGGATCCTCAGGGGCGAACGGCTTTGGAGAACGCGCACCGGCTGGGGTTTGCTGAGATCGTCAGTATCATAACGGCGGCCGGGACCGATGCGTGATCGCCTGATGGAACCGGAGAGGCCATACCGAAGCGATAGCCCGGCAGGTGGCTACAGGCCCAGTGCCGCCTTCAGCTCCGCGACGTGGCCCTTGGCGGTGACCTGGTACTGCGCGAGTTCGACGATGCCCTCGGGGTCCACCACCACCGTGGAGCGGACCAGGCCCTCCGTAACCTCGCCGTTGACCAGCTTCTCGCCCCACGCACCGTAGGCCAGGGCCACAGCATGGTCCTCGTCGGCAAGCAGCGGGAAGGTAAGCCCCTGGTCGCCGGCGAAGGCGGCCAAGGCGGCCTGCGAATCCGGAGAGATACCGAGGACTGCATATCCGGAACTCGTGAGGGAGGCGAGGCTATCGCGGAAATCGCACGCCTCGGTCGTGCAGCCCGGGGTCGCTGCCTTCGGGTAGAAGTACACGATGGCACTTTTGCCGCGGTAGTCCGTCAACGAGACACGCTTGCCGCCGGCGTCGGTCAAGCTGAAATCCGGTGCCGGCGTTCCGGGCTGAAGCTTCGTGGGGACTCGCTGGGATGTCGGGTTCAGGTTCATGGTCTTCCTTGACAGGTCGTGGGAATCGGATTTCCCGGGCGAAACAATTCAGATGGAGTATTCGGCAGGTCCGCGCACTTTGGCGTAAGTACCGGGGACAAACTGGTAGCCCCCGCCGCGAACCGTGGCAATCGTAGACCGGGCCCCGCCAAGCTTTCGGCGCACGCGGGCCACATAGACGTCAATGGATCGCGAGGCGCACCCCGGGAAATCCAGCGACTCCAGAAACTCCCGGAGTTCACTGCGCGCTATCGGCCTCGAGCAGTTTTCCACGAGGTAGCGCAAGAGCCTAAACTCGACCCCGGTCAGCTGCACAGGCCAGTTATCGACGTGTACTGTTCCGGTGGCGAGGTCCACTGCCACCGTGCGGGGGCGCGCACCGGCCCGGAGCGGGGGCCCTGTATCGTCCTCTCCCGGGCCCACGTCGTCGCTCCCTTCGGGGGGCACCGCTTCAGGTTGCGCTGTTCCGGAGGCGGGCCAATGATGTACTTCCGCCTCCGGAACAATTCTTAGCACGCGGGCCAGGAGCACTTCGGCCGCATGAACCATGGCCGCCTCATCTGCGCGGGACGATTCAACCCAGATTGCCAGACCCCTGGGCATGCTCTTCCGGCCAGGACCGTGCAGCAACCCGCTGGTCCCCCGGTCCGCAGGTGCCGCAGGACCGCTTTTATGGGCGTGGACAGACATGGCGGTGGGGTTTAGATGCCGCCGCGGCGCAGGAGGGTGCCGTGGGGGGTGTGGTTGTTGATGGGGTGGCCGCGGAGGTAGGTTTTGCGGACGACGCCGGAGAGTGCTTTGCCGTCGTAGGGGGTGATGGGGTTTTTGTGCTGGAGTTTGGTGACGTCTACGACGTAGGCCTCGTTGGGGGCGAAGATGGCGAAGTCTGCGTCGTAGCCGAGGGCGATGTGGCCTTTGGTGGTGAGGCGGGCGAGTTCGGCGGGTTTGGCGGCCATCCAGGAGATCACTTGTTCCAGGGCGATGCCGCGGTGGCGGGCTTCGGTCCAGATCAGGGACAGTCCGAGCTGCAGGGAGGAGACCCCGCCCCAGGCGACGGCGAAGTCGCCGTTTTCGAGGTCTTTCAGGTCCAGGGTCGAGGGTGAGTGGTCTGAGACGATGCAGTCGATGGTGCCTTCCTGGAGGCCTTTCCAGAGCAGTTCCCGGTTCGCGGCTTCCCGGATCGGCGGGCAGCATTTGTATGCGGTGGCGCCGTCGGGGATTTCCTCGGCCATCAGTGTCAAATAGTGCGGGCAGGTCTCCACGGTCAGGTGCACGCCGTCGCGTTTGGCCGAGGCGATCATCGGCAGCGCGTCCGAGGAGGACAGGTGCAGGATGTGGGCCCTGGCTCCGGTCCAGCGGGCGCGTTCGATGACTTCGGCGATGGCTTTGTTCTCGGCCCCGCGCGGGCGGGAGGAGAGGAAGTTCGCGTAGTGGTCCCCGCCCGGGTGCGGTGCGCGGTCGATCGCGTGGGAGTCTTCGGCGTGGACGATCATGAGTGAGTCGAAGGATTTCAGCTCGGCCATGTCCGTTTCCATTTCATCGGCCTCCAGGTGCGGGAATTCATCGACCCCGGAGTGGAGCAGGAAACACTTGAACCCGAAGACGCCCTCGTCGTGGAGGCCCCGGAGGTCTTTCAGGTTCCCCGGGACGGCCCCGCCCCAGAACCCGACGTCGACAAACGCCTGGTCCGCGGCGGCTTCACGTTTGAGTTTCAGCCCTTCGACAGTGGTGGTCGGCGGAATGGAGTTCAGTGGCATGTCGATGATCGTCGTGACGCCCCCGGCCGCGGCGGCCCGGGTCGCGGACGCGAACCCTTCCCACTCCGTGCGGCCCGGTTCGTTGACGTGGACATGGGTATCGACCAGGCCCGGGATCATCGTCTCGTCATCGGCGAGGTCTATGACCTGCGCCCCGGCCAGGGCATTACCCAACGGCTCGATCGCCACGATCCGCCCGCCCCGGATCCCGACCTCCCGCGCCGCGATCCCCGCCGTCGTCAACACACGCCGACCACGAACAACCAAGTCATAGCGTTCTTCAAGCATTGAGGTACTCCTTTGAGGGCGTTGATTCCATGGGCCGGAACCAGGGTGAATCAGGACCGAGTTGGCCGCCGATGGTGGTGCCGACCGTTTCGAGCAGACGCCCGGCTTCGGCGATGCACTTTTCCACGTTCTCTTCAATCGAGGTCAGGGCAAACGTGGACTGGAATCCCGCGGCGCGCAACTGACCGGCCGTCAATGTAGTGCGCCCGCAGACGGCGATGACCGGTACGCCGGCCAGCGCCGCTGCCCGCGCCACTCCCATGGGGGGTTTTGCCGAGCAGGCTTTGTTCATCCAGGCTGCCTTCGCCGGTGATAACGAGGTCAGCCCCGATCAGCCGATGGGCGAGGTCGGTAAATTCAAGGACGACATCGATGCCTGGCCGGCGGGAGGCCGCCAGGACCGCGATGGCGGCATATCCGACGCCGCCGGCGGCACCGGCGCCCGGTGCCTCGGCAGCCTTTTGTGCCCGGAACCCCAGCTCATGGCTGAGCACGTCCACGAAGTGTCCCAGCGCGGAGTCGAGCGTTCTGACGTCTTCGCTGGACGCCCCCTTTTGCGGGCCAAACACCGCCGCCGCACCATCCGGGCCAAGCAGCGGATTGTCCACATCACTCGCCAGAACGAACCGGGTTTCCTCCAGCCGCGTATCGAACCCGGAGAAATCAATCCATTTCAGCCGGGCCAGGGCAGCCCCGCCGGCCGGAATTTCGTTTCCGTCCGAATCGATGAAGCGGGCACCGAGCCCCTGCAGCACCCCGGCGCCGCCGTCGGTGTTGGCGCTTCCGCCAACACCGAGGATGATCTTGCGGCAGCCTGCGTCCAAGGCCGCCCGGATCAGCTGCCCGGTACCCAGAGAGGTTGATCCCAACGCATCTCTGATGCCGCCGGGCAACACGGCAAGTCCTGATGCCGTCGCCATTTCGATAATCGCTTCGCGGCCGCGGACGGCGAATTCGGCTTCCAGCGGCTCGCCCGTCGGGCCGCTGACGATAGCGGTACGGCGGGTGAAACCGCTGCCGACAGCAGCATCGAGGGTACCTTCGCCGCCGTCGGCCACGGGAATGCCATCCACGTCCAGGACCTGGCCGGCGGCCCGCTTTACGGAGCGAAGACCTGCCGTGAGATGGGCAACGATGTCCGGGGCCGTCAGTGAGCCCTTGAACTTGTCCGGTGCTATGACCACTCTCATGCCGGGGGTTCCTTTCAATGATTCGGACGCGCCGGGTTGGCGCGCGGGAGACGGCTGGTGTTAGTCAAGCATTGCGATGATGGCCGTGGGGGCGTCGGCGCCCTGCGCAGCGACCTCCTCGAACTCGTTGATCGCATTGATCTCGGTGCCCATGGAGATGTTGGTGATCTTTTCCAGGATCACCTCGACCACCACGGGAACGTTGAACTCGCTCATCAGCGCCTTGGCCTTGTCGAAGGCTGCCGAAAGGTCACTCGGGTCTTCCACCCGGATGGCTTTGCAACCCAGGCCTTCGGCAACCTTCAAGTGGTCCACGCCATAGCCCTTGGTCTCCGGAGAGTTGATGTTTTCGAACGCCAGGGACACGTTCTGCTCCATCTTGAAACCGCGCTGGGACTGTCGGATCAGGCCCAAGTACGAGTTGTTCACCACCACGTGCACGTACGGGAGGTTGAATTGTGCGCCGACGGCCAGTTCTTCGATCATGAACTGGAAATCGTAGTCGCCGGACAAGGCAACGACTGTCTCGTCCGGCTTGCCGCGGACCACACCGAGTGCGGCAGGTCCGGTCCATCCCAGCGGGCCTGCCTGGCCAGCGTTGATCCATTTGCGGGGCCCGAACACGTGGAGCATCTGGGCACCGGCGATCTGCGAGAGGCCAATCGTGGTTACGTAGGTGGTGTCTTTGCCGAAGGACTTGTTCATTTCCTCGTAGACACGCTGCGGCTTGATCGGGACATTTTCAAAGTGCGTTTTGCGCTGCAGTGAGCCCTTGCGCAGGACGCATTCGGCGACCCAGTCGCTGTAATCCGGCAAGGTGCCGGCGGCTTTGCGTTCCCGGGCCAGCTCCAGGAGCCCGTCCAATGCCGCGCCGGCGTCGGAGGCGATGCCCAGGTCCGGGGAGAAGACGCGGCCGATCTGGGTCGGCTCGATGTCGATGTGCACGAACTTGCGGCCGGACGTGTAGGTGTCCAGTCCGCCGGTGTGGCGGTTGGCCCAGCGGTTGCCGATCCCGATCACAAAGTCCGAGGCCAGCATGGTCTCGTTTCCGTAGCGGTGTGAGGTCTGCAGGCCCACCATGCCGGCCATCAGGCGGTGGTCGTCCGGGATGCTGCCCCAGCCCATCAGGGTGGGGATGACCGGGACGTTGAGCAGTTCGGCCAGTTCGACAAGCTGTGCCGAGGCCGACGCGTTGATCACGCCGCCGCCGGCGACGATCAAGGGGTGCTGCGCTGCGGTGAGCATGTCCAGGGCCTTGTCCAACTGCTTGCGGCTGGCTTTGGGCTTTTCCACCGGGAGGGGCTCGTAGGTGTCGATGTCGAATTCAATCTCGGCCATCTGCACATCGAACGGGAGGTCCAGCAGCACCGGGCCGGGGCGGCCGGAGCGCATAAGCTGGAAGGCTTTCTGAAAGGCGCCGGGGATCTGGCCGGGCTCCAGAACTGTCATTGCCATTTTGGTGACGGGTTTGGCGATGGATTCGATGTCCACGGCCTGGAAGTCTTCCTTGTGGAGCTTGGCAACGGGGGCCTGCCCGGTGATGCAGAGCATGGGGATGGAGTCCGCCCACGCCGCGTAGAGTCCGGTGATCATGTCGGTGCCGGCGGGACCGGACGTGCCGATGCAGATGCCGATGTTCCCGTCCTTGGCCCGGGAGTACCCGTCGGCCATGTGCGAGGCACCTTCCACGTGCCGGGCAAGGGTGTGGCGGATGCCGCCGTGCTCCCGCATCGCCGAGTAAAAGGGGTTGATCGCAGCACCTGGCAGGCCGAACGCCTCAATGGCGCCCTCCTTTGCCAGGATCGCGACGGCTGCATCTACGGTGCGCATTTTCGTCATGGTGTTCTCCTTGAAAGTCTGTTGGGTGTGCTGGTCCGGCTCAGGTGCGGCAGTGTTACTTGCGGCCGCTGAGCTGGAGGGTCTGCTTGAACAGACCCGAGTGGTCGAGGCCGCCGTCGCCCTGGTTGACCGTGGCTGCGACGAGCTGAGCGGCGAGGGCGCCGAGCGGGAGCGAGACGTTGGCTTCGCGGGCGGCCGAAGTGACGATACCCATGTCCTTGTGGTGGAGCGCGAGGCGGAAGCCTGGCGCGAAGTCGCGGTCCAGCATCTTCTGGCCCTTCTGGTCCAGCACTTTGGAGCCGGCCAGGCCGCCACCGAGGACCTTGAGCGCGGCATCAGTATCCACGCCGTAGGCCTCAAGGAAGGCTACGGCTTCGCCCAGTACCTGGATGTTGACGGCGACGATCAGCTGGTTGGCCGCTTTGACGGTCTGCCCGGAGCCGGCCGGGCCTACGTGGACGATGGTCTTTCCCACAGCGTTGAGCACGTCCTGTGCTGCTTCGAAGTCTGCTGCGTCGCCGCCGACCATAATGGAAAGCGCGGCGGTGATGGCGCCCTGCTCGCCGCCTGACACCGGGGCGTCCAGGGCGCGGATACCGGCGGCCTTGGCATCGTCCGCCAGCCGCTTGGCCACATCGGGGCGGATGCTGCTGGCATCAATCCAGAGGGTGCCCTGCTTCGCGTTCGCGAACAGGCCTTCGGGTCCGGAGACGACGCTTTCGACGTCAGGTGAGTCCGGAACCATCGTAATAACGACGTCCGCGTCCCTGACAGCGTCGGCGATGCTCGCTGCACCCCGGCCGCCCTCGGAGACCAGCGTGTCGATCTTGTCCTGGCTGCGGTTGAAGCCGGTGACGCTGTGGCCTGCCTTGACGAGGTTGATGGCCATGGGAAGGCCCATGATGCCGAGACCGATGACTGTGACGTTGCTCATGTTGTATTCCTTTGCTGAAGTAGGGTGGCCGGTGCGCGGTCAGTGCGCAGCAGGCTGGCGGATGGCCCAGTTAAAGGCGGCTTTGGCCGGTTCTTTGTATTCGAGGCCGATGTAGCCCGTGTAGCCGAGTTCGCGGCTCCGGGAGATCCATTCGCCGAGCGGAAGGTTTCCGGTTCCGGGGGCTCCGCGGCCGGGGTTGTCGGCGATTTGGATGTGGCCGAAGTCTTTGGCGTGCTGTTCAATCACGGCGGCGACGTCGTCCCCGTTGACGGCCAGGTGGTAGAAGTCGGCAAGGAGCTTGACGTTATCGGCGCCGGACTCGTCCTTGACCCTGGCGATCACCTTCAGGGCGTCGGCGGCCGTGAGCAGCGGGTAGCGCGGTGCGCCGCTGACCGGCTCCAGCAGGACGGTGCCACCGATCCGTGCGACGCCGGCGGCGGCCGTCGCGAGGTTCTCGGCGGCCACAGCGTCCTGCTTTTCTGCGGAATCTCCCGCAGTGCGGTTGCCGTAGAGGGCGTTGAACGCTGTGCACCCGAGTCGCTCGCCGATGCCCGCGACGACGTCGATGTTGTCCAGGAACTCGGCCGAGCGGGCCGGCCAGGACACCAGGCCACGGTCGCCTTCCGGCATGTTGCCTGCGTTGAAGTTCAGCCCCGAGAGCTGGACACCGGCGTCGGTAATGGCCTTCTCAAACTTGGCTACCTCGCTGTCCGAGGGTACGGAGGTCT
Organism: Arthrobacter sp. H16F315; assembly: GCF_024124825.1. Taxonomy (GTDB): domain Bacteria; phylum Actinomycetota; class Actinomycetes; order Actinomycetales; family Micrococcaceae; genus Arthrobacter. The sequence continues at coordinate 2,872,127 of NZ_JAMXSS010000002.1, forward strand.
CAAACGGCCACCAGAATTCGACGGCGTCAAACCCTGCTGCCTTGGCGGCCGCGGGCCGCTCGAGGAGCGGCAGTTCCGTCAGCAGGATGGAGCAGTTCACGGTATACGTCATTGGATTCGTCCTTAGCCCTCTGAACCGGCAACAACCGGCAGTCTTGATATTTTCTAGATTCCGCTTTGTGGAATCTTTATTCTGCTTTATGAAAAGTTTAGGCTTCGTTGTCCACGACGTCAACCTGCGCAGCACCCCGGTGGCAGTTAAAGCGCGACGCCCCGGCCTGGTAGGGCCGGGGCGCACGCGCGGGTGGCTAGGTCAGGCGGATCTGGCGGTTGACATCCTTGTAGAGCAGGTAGCGGAAATTGCCGGGCCCGCCGGCGTAGCATGCCTGCGGGCAGAAGGCACGCAGCCACATAAAGTCGCCCGCCTCGACCTCTACCCAGTCATTGTTGAGCAAGTACATGGCCTTGCCCTCCAGGACGTACAGGCCGTGCTCCATCACGTGTGTTTCCGGGAATGGGATCACTCCGCCGGGCTTGAACGTCACGATGTTCACGTGCATATCGTGTGCCAGATCGCCGGGGTCCGCGAAACGTGTGGTCTTCCAGACGCCGTCAACATCCGGCATTTCGCGCGGCTCGACTTCCTGGTCACTGGTGACGAAGGATTTCGCCTCGTAGCCTTCCAACCGCTCGTAGGCCTTGCGGATCCAGTGGAAGGAGACGATCTCGTCCGAGACGTTCTCCAGGCCCCACTGCGCGCCGGCAGCAATGTAGGCGTACCCGCCTTCTTCGAGCTGGTGCAGTTCACCGTCAAGCCTCAGATTAACCTTGCCCCTGGTGACGAAGATGACGCCTTCAACGCCAGCCTCGAATTCCGCCTTGGGCGCGCCGCCGCCCGGGCCAATCTCCACGATCAGCTGGGAAAAAGTAGTAGCGAACCCGGAGATTGGGCGGGCGATGATCCATGAGCGGGTGTTCGAAAAGCCCGGCAGGTTGCTGGTGACGATGTCTGTCAGGACGCCCTTCGGGATGACCGTATAGGCTTCCGTGACGATCGCGCGCTCGGTGGTGAGGTGGGTCTGCGGCGGCAAGCCGCCTTCAGGTGTGTAGTACTTGCCCATCAGGTGAATCCTTACTTAGGAGGTGGAAGTTGTGGCCAGCCGGGGGTGGGCCAGTGCTGTCAGCCGTGGAACTCCGACGCCGGCAAGCGCCTGGACTTCGTCGGCACCTACGGCGCCGCACTGGACGCCGCGCAGCACAAAAGCCGCCAGTGCCCGGGCGGTGGCCGGCTCGTCCATCACGCCGCCTTCGGTCTGCTCAACGTAGTTTCGCAGCCGGGCCGCGGCGGCCGGAAGCCCTTGGCGGTAGAAGGCGTAGCTCGCTGAAAAACGGCTGGGCAGCTGGGCGGGATGGAGGTCCCAGCCCTGGTAGTAGCCGCGCTCCAGCGAGCGGCGGACCAGCCGGCCATGGATCGCCCAGGCATTCTCAACACCATCTCCGACGGGAATGATATTGGTCGAGCCGTCGGAGAGGCGGATGCCCGTACCGGCGACAGCCAGCTGCATAACCTCCTTGGCGAAGTCGGCCACGGGATGTTCCATCGACTGGTACTCGGCAGAGATCTGCAGGGACGCGGAATAGTCGTACGTTCCGTAGTGCAGGGCACTGATCCGGCCCGGGACGATGTGCGGCAGCTGCGCCACCGGGGAGGTTCCTTCGGGACCGAGGATGAGTTGGGGTGTTTCCACCTGCACTTCAAACCTGAGCCGCCCGTGCGGCAGCGAATGGATCTCCTCAAGCCGGCAGACGGCATAGTCCATGGCCTGCACCTGGGCCACTGTGGTGACCTTGGGCAGCGTGAGGATCAGGCCCTCCGGGAGTTCGCCGGCGGCCGCAAGTGATGCCACGAAAAGATCCAGCGTGCGAAGTCCCCGGGTTCGGGTGGCAGCTTCAAAGCACTTGAAGCGGATGCCAATGAACGGCGGTGCCGTGCCCGCAGCAACCGCGGCCGCCACGGCCGAAGCCGCAGCCGCAGCCGCAGCATCCTCAGCGTCGTCTCCCCGGTCCCCGTAGCCGTCCTCGAAGTCCAGCCTCAGGTCCTCGATCGGCTCGGCTGCCAGTTTGGGTTCCACCCGGGCGGCCACCGAGTTGGCGAGTTCGGCATCCTGGCCGAGCAGTTCGCCGATGCGGGCCAAGCCGCCGTGGGCCTCTGCTGCGGCCAGCGCTTGGGCTCCCCACTCGGCCGGCAACGACGGCGTGAACCGGTCTGCGGGAACGTAGACCGTGTGCACCGGTTGGCGGGAACCGTCGTCGCCCGGGTAGTTCTGCTCCAGCAGGCGGTCCGTTGCCACCAGTTGCGCTTCGATCTCGGCCAGGTCCCTGCTGGTCAGCGAAAGGTGCTGTGCCACCTTTCAGCCGACCAGTTCGTAGGCGGGGGTGGTGAGGAAGTCCGTGTATTCCTCGGAGAGGCAGATGTCCGCGATCAGCCCGCTGGCGGGCTGGTAGTAGCGGCGGAACGCCTCGTCGCCGAACTCGGAACGGAGCCGCTCCGTTTCCTCGCCCAGGATGCGCTCCACCAGTTCCCGTGTGACGGTGTTGCCGGTATCTGCCAGGACGGATTTGTTGCGGATCTGCTGCCAGACCTGCGAGCGGGAGATCTCCGCCGTGGCGGCGTCCTCCATAAGGTTATGGATGGCCACAGCACCGTTTCCGGAGATCCAGACCGCGGTGTAGGCGACGGCGACGTACAGGTTTAGGCGCAGGCCGGCCTCGGTGACCTGACCGTCCGCCGAAGCGATGTCCAGGAGTTGTTCCGCAGTGACCGAGACCTCTGGCCGCAGCTTGTCCAGCTGGTTGGGACGGTCGCCAAGGACCGAATCGAACACTTCACGGCACGTCGGCACCAGATCTGGGTGGGCCACCCAGGACCCGTCGAAGCCATCGTTGGCCTCCCGGGTTTTGTCCGCCCGGACCTTGGCAAATGCGGCTTCCGTAACCTCAGGATGGCGGCGGTTGGGGATCACCGCAGCCATGCCTCCCATCGCAAAGGCGCCGCGGTGGTGGCAGGTCTTGACCAGCAGTTCCGTGTAGGCGCGCATAAACGGTGCCGTCATGGCCACCGAGGCACGGTCCGGAAGAACAAACTCCTCGCCGGCGTCGCGGAAATACTTGATGATGCTGAACAGGTAGTCCCAGCGTCCGGCGTTGAGTCCGGAGGCGTGGTGGCGGAGTTCGAACAGGATCTCGTCCATTTCAAACGCAGCAGGAATCGTCTCGACCAGCACCGTGGCACGGACGGTTCCCTGCGGGATGCCGAGCCGGTCCTGGGCGAAGACAAACACATCGTTCCAGAGCCGCGCTTCACGGTGGCTCTCCATCTTGGGCAGATAGTAGTACGGGCCCTGTCCGTTGCTGATGAGTTGCTTGGCGACGTGGAAGAAGTGCAGACCGAAATCAACCAGCGCGCCGACCGCCGGCCGACCGTTAACAAGAAGGTGGCGTTCCTCCATGTGCCAGCCGCGCGGACGTGCGACCACGACGGCGAGCGGTTCATCCGTCCGGAGGGTGTACTCCTTTCCCTCCGGGGAGATGTAGCTCAGTGTTCCAGCGGCGGCGTCCCGCAGGTTCAGGATCGCGTCTATGACGTTGGCCCAGGTGGGTGTGCTGGCATCCTCAAGATCTGCCAGCCAGACCTTTGCGCCCGAGTTCAGCGCGTTGATGGCCATTTTGGCCGGCGTGGCGGGTCCGGTCATTTCCACACGCCGGTCCTGCAGTGCGGCCGGAGCGGGGGCCACCGTCCAGTCGCCCGCGCGGACGTCCTGGGTCTCGGGCAGGAAGTCGAGCTTGCCGGTCCGGGCTACCTGCTCGCGCCTAACCACGCGGGCCGCGAGGAGTTCGGCACGGGTACCGGCGAAGCGAAGGTGGAGTTCCTCCACAAAGGCCAACGCCTCCGGGGTCAGAATTTCTTCGGCACGTGCAATCGGGTGCGGGTCAGTGACTGAGAGAGCCATGGTCCGGGTCCTTTCCTTGAAGGTGAATCAGGCTTTTGCGAAGACAGCTGCGCGTGCTGCGCGTGCTGCGTGGGCTGCGTGGGCGACCGCGGACGCTACGTCGGCGGCAACATGCGGATCAAAGACACTGGGGATGATGTAGCTGGCATTAAGCTCGTCATCGGCCACACGGTTGGCGATTGCCTCGGCGGCCGCCACCAGCATCTCCGGGATGATGTCCGATGCTCCGGCGTCCAGCAGGCCACGGAAGAAGCCGGGGAAGGCCAGCACGTTGTTGATCTGGTTCGGGAAGTCGCTGCGGCCGGTGGCCACAACTGCCGCGTGAAGGGACGCGACGGCCGGGTCGATTTCCGGGGTCGGGTTGGCCATGGCGAAGACGATCGCATCCTTGGCCATGGAGGCGACCTGCTCCTCGCCGATCACGTTGGGGGCGCTGACGCCGATGAAGACGTCGGCGCCCTTAATCGCCTCGTGCAGTGTCCCGGAGAAGCCTTCCTCGTTGGTGTTCGCCGCGATCCAGCTGCGGTGTTCGTCGTCGTAGTCCTGGCCGGAGTGGATGGCACCGGAGCGTCCGGCGGCGATGATGTGCCGGGCACCCTGGGCCTTGAGCAGCTGGATGATGGCCGAACCGGCGGCACCAACCCCCGAGACGACGATCCGCACGTCGGCGAGCTTTTTGTCCACCACCCGCAGCGCGTTGACCAGGGCAGCCAGGGTGACAATGGCGGTGCCGTGCTGATCGTCGTGGAAGACAGGGATGTCCAGCTCTTCGCGGAGGCGGTTCTCGATCTCGAAGCAACGCGGTGCGGCGATGTCTTCAAGGTTCACACCACCGTAGACGGGGGCTAGGGCCTTGACGATCATGATGATTTCCTCGGTGTCCTGGGTGTCCAGGCACACCGGCCAGGCGTCGACATTGGCGAACTGCTTGAACAGCGCCGCTTTGCCTTCCATCACGGGCAGGGCAGCTGCGGGGCCAATGTTGCCCAGGCCCAAGACGGCGGACCCGTCGGTCACGACGGCGATTGTGTTGCGCTTGACGGTGAGGTTCCGTGCGGCGTCGGGGTTCTCGGCGATCGCCATGCAAACGCGCGCCACTCCCGGCGTGTAGGCACGGGAGAGATCGTCGCGGTTGCGGAGGGCCACCTTGGGCACCACCTCGAGCTTGCCGCCGAGGTGCATCAGGAAGGTACGGTCCGAGACGTTGCGGACCGTAACGCCCGCGAGAGCGTTCAGCGCGTCTTTGACGCGGCCGGCGTGCTCGTCGTCGGTGGTGTTGCAGGTGACATCGACCACGAGCGTCTCGTGGTGGGACTCGGTGACGTCCAGCGCGGTAATTGCGGCACCGGCAGCGCCAACAGCGGCCGCGAGTTCGCTCGTGGCGGTGAAGCTGGACGGCGCGTCCACGCGAAGGGTGATCGAATTTCCGGGGCTCGGGTTCGCCATTGAATGTTCCTCCAGTTCGGGCCCGGGGATGGGCTGCTGTGCTAAATGAAAAAGTTTCGTATTATGGATATTATTATCTACTGAGTGGAAATACAACCCTGCGGTGTTGTGGTGGGCCTCAGCGCGGTGCTGTATCTTAGGGATTTCAAGCAATTATTTTCACGATGTGGATATAACGTGCCGGACCGATCCAGCAGGAGACCACTGTTATGGCCGAAAAAGCCCCGGAGGCGTGCAGTCCGTTGAGCGCGTCTTCGAACTCTTGGAACTCATTACCGACGCCGGCGGAAATGTCACGTTGAGCGAGCTCTCGTCCTCCACCGAATTGCCGCTGCCGACGATTCACCGGCTGCTGCGCACGCTCGTAACGCTGGGTTACATCCGGCAGCTGCCCAACCGCCGCTACGCATTGGGGCCCCGACTGATCCGGCTCGGCGAAGCGGCGAACCAGCAGCTGGGCGCCGTCGCCCGGCCGCAACTGAAGTCCCTCGTGGACCGGCTGGGCGAGACAGCCAACATGGCGGTACTGGATTCGGACATGGTCATCTACGTGGCACAGGTGCCGTCCCTGCACTCCATGCGGATGTTCACCGAGGTGGGCCGCCGTGCCCATACCCATGCCACCGGCGTCGGCAAGGCAATCCTGGCCCAGCTCGACGACGAAACCGTCCGCGGGATTGTCCACCGCAGCGGGATGCCCGTTGCCACGCCGAAAAGCATTGGCGACGTGGAGAGCCTGCTCCTTGAGCTGAAGCTGATCCGTGAACGTGGTTACTCCATCGATGAGGAAGAACAGGAAATTGGTGTTCGTTGCTTCGCTATGGCGGTTCCTGATTCACCCACCCCGGCAGCCATTTCGGTGTCCGGTCCGGTATCGCGGGTGGACCAGTCCTTCGCGGAACGTGCCGTGCCCTTGCTGCGTGAAGCCGCACTGGCAATTTCAGCTGAGCTGAACCACCAGTAGGCCTTGTTGGCACTGTCTTCGCGGTCGTCGCGAAGACAGTGCCAACCGCGGGCGTTGGCGGTCAGTGTCCGGCCGGGCCGCCGGTAGACTCCAGCGGCACTTCCTTGCCGTCGCAGTCAATCAGCTTGCCGTTTTCGTAGCGGTCACCGTCGGCCAGGCACTTGAGGTCTTCCTCGCGGATGACCCGCCCGGTTCCGGCGACAAAGACCGACTGGTTCTCCGAGTTTCCTGCCTTCAGGTGGTTGAAGAGCAGGTTCAGTGCAATGGCCATCACGGCGGCGGAGCTGATCCCGGAGTGGAAGATGGTGCCGAACCAGGACGGGAACTTGTCGTAGAAGGTGGGAGCGGCAATCGGAATCATGCCGAAGCCGATCGATGCCGCCACGATGATCAGGTTCATGTTATTGCGGTACTCCACCTTTGCCAGAGTCCTGATGCCGCTCGCGGCGACCGTTCCGAAAAGTACAATCCCGGCTCCGCCAAGGACTGCCGTCGGGACCGCAGCAACAACCCGGCCCATCACCGGCAGCAGGCCAAGAAGGACCAGGATAACGCCGCCTGCCGCGACAACGTAGCGGCTCTTGATCTTGGTGACTGCTACCAGCCCCACATTCTGGGCAAACGCACTCTGGGTGAAGGAGCCAAAGACCGGCGCCACCATGCTGGAGACCATGTCGGCGCGCAGGCCGGCAGCGATCCGTTTGGAATCGGTTTTGGTGCCGACGATTTCCCCGACGGCCAGAATGTCGGCCATGGTCTCGGTCAGGATGACCAGGACCACGATCACCATCGAAATGATCGCGGCGACTTCGAAGGTCGGGGCACCGAAGTGGAAGGGCGTGGGAAAGGCAACGATCGGCCCACTACCCACCTTCGAAAAGTCGGCCATGCCGGTGACAACCGCAACCACAGTCCCAATCACGATTGCCAGCAGGATGGAGAGCCGGGAAATGGTGGCACTTCCGACCTTGCTGAGAATCAGGACCAGGGCAAGCGTCACGGCGGCCAGCCCGATGTTGGCCATACTGCCGTAATTGTCGGCCTTCCTGTTTCCGCCCATGGCCCAGTTGGCGGCGACGGGCATCAGCGTCAACCCAATGGTGGTGATGACGGTGCCGGTGACCACGGGCGGGAAGAACCGGACGATCTTGAGAAGACCGGGGCAATGACCAGGCCGATGGCGGCAGAGACGATGACAGCACCGAAAACTGCCGGCAGGCCGCCGCCGCCCGTAACGACTGCGACCATGGTGGCGACGCTGGCAAACGACACACCCTGCACCAGCGGCAGCTGCGAACCGAAGAACGGCAACCCGAGGGTCTGCAGAAGTGTGGCAAGGCCGCCCATAAAGAGCGCGGCGGCGATGAGGATTCCAACGTCTGCGGGCGACAGTCCCGCTGCCTGACCCACAATCAGCGGCACGGCAATGATTCCGCCGTACATCGTCAGGACGTGTTGGAAGCCGTAGGCGAAGCTGCTTCCGATGGAAAGCCGTTCGTCTTCGGGGCGGGCCGAAGACGTGCGGCCGCCGCTCGCCTTGGCGGAATTCTTGGCATTTTTTAGGTTCATGGCAGACCTTCTTGGTTCATGGCAGACGTCGTCGTCTGGCTAACTGGTGTCTGGCTAACAGGATGCTGCAGGTACGTCGGGGGTGCGGTGGTGCGGGGGTGCGGTGGCGCAGGCACACGGAGTACCCGCGCCACCACCAGGTTTTTCAACTCAGCAGAAGCCGGCGATTCCCGACCATGCAATGGCCGCCGGAGTGGATTCCTCGCGCTGGACGGTGGCCTCGATCAGGCCGTACGGCCGGTCTGCGGCGAAGAAGACCTCATTGGGGTTGTCAAGGCCGAAGGGTGAGAGGTCCACCAGGAAGTGGTGCTTGTTCGGCATGGAGAACTTGATCTCGTCGATCTCAGCGTGGGCCTCCAGGACCTTCTTGCCCATGTCGAAGAGTGTCTGTTGCAGGGCGTGCGAGTAGTTCTCGGTGAACCCTTCAAGAAGCAGGCCCTTGACATCTTCATAGCTCTTGTTGAAATCGAAGCTGCTGAAGTCCGTCCCGGTCTTGAAGCGCCAGCGCGCGGCCACATCCGTAGCCAGGATCCGGTCCGTGGTCTCCGGAAGCGTCGTGTACCTGTCTTTGGGGTAGCCGACGAAGCCTGACTGGGTGGTTTTGAGGACGGTGAGGTCCCGGAGCCCGGAAATGAGGTGGTTGGTGTCACCGTCACGGACGAGGACGACGGTGCGGATTTCCTGTCCGTTGCGCACGAATGAGTGGTCGTGGGAGGTGCCGTGGGACTGGATGCGGTCCCAACTGTAGGCCTCGGCTTCCCAGCGTCCGCCGGAGACCCAGTCGAAACTGGAGGTGAAATGATCACCCAACCGAAGCAGCAAAGCCTCGGGCGATCCGATGCCTTCGCGGGCAAACGCGTACACCGTGTTCTTCTGGGTGTCGGTTGGCACAACGTGGGCGTTGTCCCCCGCCAGATGCGCAGCGGAAAAATCGCCGCGGAGCTGTGAGGAGACGTTGAGATCCTCAATTTCGTGCCGGTCCGAATCCCGCGTGATCTTGACGACGCGGACTTCCGCCTTGCCGAACTGATTTTCGCCAAGGATGATGTTGCTGCTCATGGTCTGCTCCAAACTTCCGTTATGTGAAATAAATAATCCACACTGAAAACGGGCGCATTTTCTACTGCGGCCCAATGGTTTGCTATCGACCCAAACAAAAAATGAGCCGACATCGCTACGATGTCAGCTCATTACAACCCTGCCTGCTGCTCCCAGGTTACGTGACGTCCGCCACGAAGTACTTCAACACTAAGGGACATCGACCGTGTTGTACATCACGATCTAAAAGAAACTTTTCCGCACCGCGCCGGTTCCGCGCACCCGCCGGACCCCTTGACCGACCGATCCCACGTCCGTATGCTTTTTCATACAGTAAAAAAATAATTTCATTATATGGAAATGAGGTCATCATGTCGCATGATGAGGGGCACGTGCCCGCACAATCGGAATCTTCAGCAGGGTCAGCAGCGCCAGCTCCTGACTTCTATTTTCCTGCCGGCGGCGGTACGGATCCTGACTTCGCTCCGCGGGCAGAGACGGTGAACGTTCGGGGCCCGTTCTCACGGTGGCTGCACAACTCGCTGCTCGCCGGCAGGTGAAGGGACTCCCCTGCCGAGTTACGAAGTCCGCCGGAGCGCCGGTTGTTGGGCTGCTCATTAAAGCGCGACGGCGATCGCGCATCAGCCGGATGGTACACGTCAGGCTTGGGTTGAAACCCGCGGCCCACGGCAACCCCACATAAACCCCAGGGCTGGAATCAGGTACCGGATCCACGTCAAGCGCCACAATCCCGCGGCTTCGCGGCGTGGCGAAGATGGGTCAACGCGTGTTGCCAGGTCCCCGCGCCGACGGCCCCGGACCCCGCCGCGGCGCATCCTCCGCCACAATAAGCGGCCCATCCGGACGCTTCTTTAACTGCCCGCGGTGACGGACCCTGGCGGGCATCTCCGAGCACAAGCGACACCGATGAACCGGCTATTGGCGTGGTGTGCGGCAACGTTGTTTAAAACCAATACGTCCAAGCCATCGCCGGGCTTTCAAGGAAACTGGTGCCAGTCCGTCCCGGACTGCGGGTTCCAGCTTCGCAACGGGTCACAGTCCAGCAGGCGCGGCCCGCAGTCCCGTGCGCCCGGCCGTGGAGGTCATGTCCACGAACGGGCGCGCTGTCGGCTCGGCGATATACGCGGCCACGGCGAAGGTACGCGCGGTGGCGGACCGTCAGGAATCCCCGCCGGCCCCTCCCGTAGTCCCGGCCGTGACATCCAGCAGGCGGTATTTTTCGATTGCCTGGGCGGGTGCTTGGGTGTCTACTTCGCCGCGGCGGGCGAGCATCTGCAGGGAACGGACGACCACTGAGTGGATGTCGTTCTTGAAGAAGCGTCGTGCTGCGGCGCGGGTGTCGGAGAAGCCGAAGCCGTCCGCGCCGAGGGAGGCGAACTCGTTCGGGATGAACTGGCGGATCTGGTCGGGCACGGCCTTCATGTAATCGGTCACGGCCACGATCGGTCCGGTAGCGCCGGCGAGTTGTTCGGTGACGAACGGAACGCGTGCGGGCTGGCCGGGGTTCAGGAAGGCTTCTTCCTCGGCGGCCATCGCGTCCCGGCGCAGTTCGGTCCAGGACGTCACGGACCAGACGTCGGCGGAGACGCCCCAGTCTTCGGCAAGGACTTTCTGGGCTTCGAGGGCCCACGGAACGGACACGCCGGAGGCGAGGATTTGCGTGCGCGGGCCATCGATCTTGGCCGGCGCAAGCAGGTAGATGCCCTTGATGATGCCCTCGACGTCGAGTTCCGCCGGCGCTGCCGGCTGGGAGATCGGCTCGTTGTAAACGGTGATGTAGTACATCACGTTCCGTGACGGGTCGTTATCGGCCAGCCCCGGACCGTACATCCGGTTCAGGCCATCGCGGATGATCACGCCGATCTCGTAGCCGTAGGCCGGGTCGTAGGTCATCACGGCGGGGTTGGTCGCGGCCAAGACCGGGGAATGGCCATCGGCGTGCTGCAGGCCTTCACCGGTGAGGGTGGTGCGGCCGGCCGTGGCGCCGATGATGAACCCGCGGGTCATCTGGTCCGCGGCGGCCCAGAAGGAATCCCCTGTCCGCTGGAAACCGAACATCGAGTAGAAGACGTAGATCGGGATCAGCGGTTCCCCGTGGGTGGCGTAGGACGTGCCCGCGGCGGTGAACGCCGCGACGGAACCGGCTTCGTTGATGCCGGCGTGCACGATCTGCCCGGAGATGGACTCCTTGTACGCCAGGACCAGCTCACGGTCCACGGAGAGGTAGTTCTGCCCGTTCGGATTGTAGATCTTCGCGGTCGGGAAGAACGCGTCCATCCCGAAGGTCCGGGCCTCGTCCGGGATGATCGGAACGATCCGCTTGCCGAACTCCTTATCCCGCATCAGGTCCTTCAGGAGCCGGACGAAGGCCATGGTCGTGGCTGCCAGCTGCTTGCCGGAGCCGCGGTTGGCGACCTCGTAGACTTTCTCCTCCGGCAGGGTGACCTCGGTGTGCTTGGACCGGCGTTCGGGGACGAAGCCGCCGAGCGCGGCCCGGCGTTCCATCAGGTACTTGATCTCCGGGGAGTCCATGCCGGGGTGGTAGTACGGGGGCCGGTAGAGATCCCCTTCGAGCTGTTCGTCCGTGATGGGGATGCGCAGGTGGTCCCGGAAAGCCTTCAGGTCCGCGAGGGTGAGTTTCTTCATCTGGTGCGTGGCGTTACGGCCCTCGAAGTGGGTACCCAGGCCGTAACCCTTCACCGTGTGGGCCAGGATAACGGTGGGCTTGCCCTTGAACTCGGTCGCGGCCTTGTACGCGGCGTAGACCTTGTTGTAGTCGTGGCCGCCGCGCTTGAGGTTCCAGATCTGGTCATCGGTGAGATCCTGGACCATTTCCTTGGTCTGCGGAGTCTGGCCGAAGAAATGCTCCCGGACGAACGCACCGGACTCGGCCTTGTACGTCTGGTAGTCCCCGTCGACGGTTTCGTTCATGATCTTCACGAGCGAGCCGTCCTCGTCCTTGGACAGGAGGTCATCCCACTCCCGGCCCCAAACGACCTTGATGACATTCCAGCCCGCGCCGCGGAAGAACGCCTCCAGTTCCTGCATGATCTTGCCGTTGCCTCGCACGGGCCCGTCGAGGCGCTGGAGGTTGCAGTTGATCACGAAGTTCAGGTTATCGAGCTTGTCGTTCGCGGCGAGCTGGAGCAGGCCCCGGGACTCCGGCTCGTCCATTTCCCCATCACCCAGGAACGCCCAGACCTGCTGGTCCGAGGTGTCCTTGATACCGCGGTTGGCCAGATACCGGTTGGACTGCGCCTGATAAATCGCGTTCATCGGGCCTATGCCCATGGAGACCGTGGGGAATTCCCAGAACTCCGGCATCAACCGAGGATGCGGGTAAGAGGAAAGCGCATGGCCCTCCTTGGACTTCTCCTGCCGGAAACCGTCCAGGTCCTCTTCGGAGAGGCGGCCTTCCATAAACGCCCGGGCGTACATCCCCGGAGACGCATGACCCTGGAAAAAGACCTGGTCACCGCCGCCGGGATGATCCTTGCCGCGGAAGAAATGATTAAAACCAACCTCATACAGCGTCGCGGCACCGGCATAGGTGGAAATGTGTCCGCCGACACCAATATCAGACCGCTGCGCCCGATGCACCATAATCGCCGCATTCCACCGCAACCACGCCCGATACTTCCGCTCGATCTCCTCATGCCCCGGGAACGCCGGCTCCTGATCGACCGGGATCGTATTCACATAATCCGTGGTCGTCACCATCGGAACACCCACCGACTGCGCACCGGCCCGCTGAAGCAAACTACGCATTATGTACTGGGCACGCTCGGTACCCTGTTCCTGAATCAAGTCATCCAGGGACTCCAGCCACTCGGCGGTCTCTTCCGGATCACGATCAGGCAGCTGGTTAGTCAACCCGCTAAGGATATGGGAGGTCTCTTCTCCTGCAGCCACGTCCAACCTCTCTTCATCTTTGAATGTCTGGGCTAGTTATTTTCATATTGTGAGAAAACATTCTTGCTATTCGAGATTACCGACCCCGGTGGGGGCAGTCAAGCAGGGACGGCCGCCAACGACCAGCTGCACCCCTAAGGGGCCTGTCCGTGGATTGTGACTGCGGAAAGGCGCCGTCCGGGCTGAAGCCGGACGGCGCCTGGGGTTCAGCTGCCGCGATAGCTTGAGAATGAAAACGGGCTCAGGAGCAGCGGCACGTGATAGTGCGCCTCGTTCCTGTCGACAGTAAACGTCAATACGACCTCCGGAAAGAAAGCGGGCGTGTTCAGGGCGGTGAAATACTCCGCCGTCGAGAACTGCAGGCGATAGGTGCCGGAGTCCAGCACCTCGGGACCGAGATCCTTGACGCGCCCATCGCCATCGGTATGCCCGGCCGCAACCTCCGACCAGTCTCCGTTGTCCAGCGCCAGCAGGCTGACAGGGACGCCGGCAGCGGGTTTGCCCGTCGCCGTGTCCAGAATGTGCGTTGTTATGTGGGAACTCGTCACTGGCTCATCATTCCTCTGAGTCGATGGATGGAAATCTCGCGCAGCTGCTGCTGCACTATAGGCTCTTCCTCATTGGCGGTGTGGGAAATCCGCACCTGAAGCGCCTCCAGGATTTCCTCTTTGCTGCGGCCGGCGGCGCGGATCAGAAATACCCGCCCGAACTTCTCTTCGTAGCTCCGGTTCCCCTCGGCCAGCGCCGCAATGACAGCATCCGAAGACTCGCCAAGGGCATCCTGCTCACCGCGCGAGAGTTTGGCTTCAGAGCTCTCCCCCGCAGCGACCTCGCCGATCCGGGGATGGTGGGACAATGCCGATTCCACTTCAGCCGCAGCGAAGGGAGAGGCGGCACTGCGGGCGAAGTTCAACAGGTCTTCGACTGAAGAGAAGGGCCGCTCGTCGGCAATCTGCTCGACCCACCTTTGAATATCAAGGCAGGGACGCAGCGCGGAGATAATTTCCGGGCGGCTGGCCCCGTTGAAATCCTTGAGCAACATAATTAGTCCTTCTGCTTTGGGCCGCTGTCCGCGATGCGGTGGGACAACACCAGTTCTATTTCACATCATGGAAGTCTTATTCCAATATCCATCAGTGAAGCGTACGCAATTTTGCGTGTCAACTTTTCCAGTGCCTCAGCACTGCACGGGACGCCGATCGCTTCCGTGCCGCTGACCCGACCATACCGGCGCGCAGTCCGAGGCGCCGGCGGCCACAAGAGGCGCCAGGCATCCGACGGCGGCGCACCGTGCGCCGTTCGGCATCACCCACTGCCGCGGCAGCCCCGCTACCCCGGTCACCTTGATTCCACCATATGAAAGTTTTCTCTTCCCTTGTGGAATGAAGTGATCTGGGTTACTTTTAATTTGTTCCTCAACGAGGAGGACAGCAACAAACGATTGGTCGTCTTTATGCGGCAGCCCCTGCTTGTCCCCGGGACGTACCCCGTCGACAATCCAGCTATGCCGCGGCGCCGTCTGGACCCGCTGGTCCCCCGGCTTTCCGTTCCTGAATCTCAGGACTGCAGAACACGGCCATAAGCCGCCCCTCCAGCCTGTCGGCAGTTACGCCGACCCTTCGATAGAACACATTTCTTGTTTCCGAGAGGCAATTCCATGTCACAACTGCCGAACGCGGCTCCGCCCGTCGACGAGAACCATGACCGTCCCGCCGTTGCGTTGGATGACGTACCCTCCGCCGCGGAGCTCGGCTTGTCCCCGACGAGCGCCCGACTCTACAACCAGGACCTCGCGCCCACAATGATGAAGGGCCGCCGCTGGACCGCCTACAGCATCTTCACCCTCTGGGCCAATGACGTACACAGCCTGGGCAACTATGGTTTTGCGATCGGCCTTTTCGCTCTTGGCCTTGGTGCGTGGCAAATCCTGCTCGCCCTCGGCGTCGGCGCCGTCCTGCTGTTCCTGCTTCTGACGTTTTCCGGCTTTATGGGCCATAAGACCGGTGTCCCGTTCCCCGTCATGAGCCGCATCGCCTTCGGAATCCACGGCGCACAAATCCCGGCCCTGATCCGCGGCGGCGTCGCAATCGCCTGGTTCGGCATCCAGACTTACCTGGCTTCGCTGGTCCTCCGTGTCCTCCTGATCGCGCTGGCGCCCGGCCTGGCGGACCTCGACAAGGACTCCATTCTCGGCCTTTCGACCCTGGGCTGGGCGTCGTTCCTCGCCCTGTGGATCGTGCAGGTGATCATCGTCCGGTACGGGATGGACATGATCCGTAAGTACGAGGCGTTCGCCGGGCCGATTATCCTCATCACCATGGCCGCACTGGCCATCTGGATGTTTATGCAGGCCGGAGGCTCCATTGCGCTCTCGACACCGGACGCCCTGACCGGAGGCGCCATGTGGCGGGAGATCTTCGCTGGCGGCGCACTCTGGGTTTCCATCTATGCCACGTTTGTGCTGAACTTCTGCGACTTCACCCGATCGTCCACCACCCGCAAATCCATCATCAAGGGTAATTTCTGGGGCATCCCGATCAACATGCTTTTCTTTGGCCTCATCGTCATCGTGATCACGGGAGCCCAGTTCAAGATCAACGGCGTAGTGATCGGCAGCCCCTCCGACATTGTCCAGTCGATCCCCAACACCTTCCTTCTGGTGGCAGCGGCACTGGCTCTACTCATTCTGACCATTGCTGTGAACCTGATGGCCAACTTCGTTGCGCCGATCTACGCCCTGACCAACCTCATGCCTAAACGGCTGGACTTCCGCAAAGCCAGCCTGGTCAGCGCAATCATCGGACTGGTGATCCTGCCCTGGAACCTCTACAACAATCCGGCAGTCATCGTGTACTTCCTGGGCGGCCTCGGCGCGCTCCTCGGCCCGCTGTTCGGCGTCATCATGGCCGACTACTGGCTGATCCGCAAAACCCGCATCAACGTCCCGGAGCTGTACACCGAAGTCGATAAGGGTTCCTACTTCTACAGCAAGGGCGTCAACATGAGGGCGGTCGGAGCGTTCATTCCGGCGGCGATCATTTCGCTCCTGATCGCCTTCATCCCGGCTTTGCAGCCGGTCGCGGCGTTCTCCTGGTTCATCGGCGCCGGAATCGGAGCCCTGGCGTACTTCATCGTCGCCGACCGCAATCGGGAATTCCATGACGTCTCCGGCGAGCCGATCGCCGTACCCAGCCTCCACTGAACCGCCCGGCATCCCGGCCGGTCCGCTCTTGCCCAGCGGACCGGCCGCTTCCCATCCCAGACGACCCGAAAGGCATCATGCGCATCCTCGTCGCAAACGTCAACACCACCGCTTCCATGACGGAATCGATCGCCGCACAGGCCCGCACGGCCGCCACTGCCGGGACCGAGATTATCGGTCTGACCCCGCGCTTCGGCGCGGATTCCTGCGAGGGAAACTTCGAAAGCTATCTGGCCGCCATTGCCGTGATGGATGTTGTCCTTGCATATCCCGAACCGTTCGACGCCGTTATCCAGGCCGGCTACGGCGAACACGGCCGGGAGGGGCTCCAGGAACTGCTCGACGTGCCAGTCATCGACATCACCGAGGCAGCCGCCAGCACCGCGATGTTCCTGGGCCACAAATATTCAGTCGTCACCACCCTCGACCGGACGGTTCCGCTCATTGAGGACCGGTTGAAACTCGCCGGACTCGATGCCCGATGCGCCTCCGTGCGGGCAAGCGGCCTGGGCGTCCTTGAACTCGAGGAATTCCCGGACCGTGCCGTGGAGGCCATTCTGGACCAGGCGCGACGGGCCGTGGAAGAGGACAAAGCGGAAGTTATCGTCCTCGGCTGCGGCGGCATGTCCGGGCTCGACGATCAAATCCGCGCATCCCTTGGCGTGCCCGTCGTCGACGGCGTCGCAGCCGCAGTAACGATCGCCGAGTCACTGGTGCGCCTTGGGCTGAGTACGTCGAAGGTCCGAACCTTTGCCACGCCCCGACCCAAGGTTGTCACCGGATGGCCGTTTTCCATTAACCAGAACGCCGACGGCACAACTTCTGACGTCCACGCCCGCTAGCGGGAGCAGTTCCGGGACGCGCGTACACCTGTTAGCCCAATCACCAGAGGAACAAAATCAATGAGTGAAACGACCAGACCGGAATATGACTTGGTTGTTCGTGGTCGGCGTGTGTTGACGACGGCGGGGATCGCGGCGCGGGAGGTCGGGATCCGGGGCGGGCGGATCGTGGCGATCGAGCCGTTGGGTAATGCCCTGGCCGGGGCGCAGGTCATTGACCTCGCCGATGAGGAGACGATGATCCCGGGCCTGGTCGATACCCATGTCCACGTCAACGAACCGGGCCGCACGGAGTGGGAAGGGTTCGCGTCCGCGACCCGGGCCGCCGCGGCCGGGGGCGTCACGACGATCATCGACATGCCACTGAACTCCATTCCGCCGACCACCACTGTCGAAGGGTTGAAACTCAAACGTGAAGTCGCCGCGGACCAGGCGTTTGTCGACGTCGGGTTCTGGGGCGGGGCCGTCCCGGGGAACCTGAAAGACCTCCGGGCCCTCCACGACGAGGGCGTCTTCGGGTTCAAGTGTTTCCTGCTCCACTCCGGGGTCGATGAATTCCCGCACCTGGAGGCCGATGACATGGAAACGGACATGGCCGAGCTGAAATCCTTCGACTCACTCATGATCGTCCACGCCGAAGACTCCCACGCGATCGACCGCGCACCGCACCCGGGCGGGGACCACTACGCGAACTTCCTCTCCTCCCGCCCGCGCGGGGCCGAGAACAAAGCCATCGCCGAAGTCATCGAACGCGCCCGCTGGACCGGAGCCAGGGCCCACATCCTGCACCTGTCCTCCTCGGACGCGCTGCCGATGATCGCCTCGGCCAAACGCGACGGCGTGCACCTGACCGTGGAGACCTGCCCGCACTATTTGACACTGATGGCCGAGGAAATCCCCGACGGCGCCACCGCATACAAATGCTGCCCGCCGATCCGGGAAGCCGCGAACCGGGAACTGCTCTGGAAAGGCCTCCAGGAAGGCACCATCGACTGCATCGTCTCAGACCACTCACCCTCGACCCTGGACCTGAAAGACCTCGAAAACGGCGACTTCGCCGTCGCCTGGGGCGGGGTCTCCTCCCTGCAGCTCGGACTGTCCCTGATCTGGACCGAAGCCCGCCACCGCGGCATCGCCCTGGAACAAGTGATCTCCTGGATGGCCGCCAAACCCGCCGAACTCGCCCGCCTCACCACCAAAGGCCACATCGCCCTCGGCTACGACGCAGACTTCGCCATCTTCGCCCCCAACGAGGCCTACGTCGTAGACGTCACCAAACTCCAGCACAAAAACCCCATCACCCCCTACGACGGCAAAGCACTCTCCGGCGTCGTCCGCAAAACCTACCTCCGCGGCCACCCCATCAACAACCACACCCCCCACGGCACCCTCCTGCGCCGCGGCGGCATCTAAACCCCACCCGGGCAGGCAGCATCGCTAAAGTGTCTGACGATCACCCCGGGCCGGCTCGAATCCCGGGAGCAACAGCTAGGCTTCGGATCATGACTCCTTCTTCGGAAGATCTTCCCAGTCGTGCTGCCGATCTTGCTGCGGGCGGGAAACACCGCAGTTTCCGGTCCGAGCTCGACCGTCAGAGATACACCGCAGTTAAGGCGGATTGGGCCGGCGGCGTGCCCGCCCAATACGGTGTGGCTCCCCGGGTGCGGATCGGTCAAAACAGATGGTTCAACCTGCTGTGGCTGATCCCGATCGGTCTCTTGCTGCTGCTGGTAGCTGTCGCGGTCGCCAAGGGCCTCCGGGGGCTCCCGTCGGTGCAGGACTTTCTCGTCCGCTATCCGGGCATCTCGGCATTGCCCGGAAGTGCGCCCGTCGGGTTCCCCGTGTGGGTCGACTGGCAGCATTTTCTGAATATGTTCTTGATGATCTTCATCATCCGGTCCGGGATCACAATCATCGCCGACCACCCGCGGCTCTACTGGACCCGGCACTCCACCCCCGGCCGCGACTGGTTCCGGGTCCAGAAACCCGTACCGCCCAACCCGCTCTACACGGCGAAGGAGGATTCGATCACACTGCCGGACGGAGTCGGCCTGCCGGGGCGCCGGCACTCCATCGGCTTGGCCCGATGGTGGCATCTGGGCATCAACACCCTCTGGTTGGCCAACGGCGCCGTCTTCTTCGTGCTGCTTTTCACAACCGGACAGTGGATGCGCCTGGTCCCGCTGCACTGGGACGTCATCCCCAACGCGCTCTCCGTGATGATCCAGTATTTATCGCTGGACTGGCCGACAGAGAGCGGGTGGAACAATTACAACAGCCTTCAACTGATCGCTTACTTCATCACGGTTTTCGTCGCTGCACCGTTCGCCCTTATTTCGGGGCTGGGAATGTCGCCGGCACTCTCCACCCGGTTCCGGCGCATCAGCTCCATTTTCAGCATCCAAGCTGCCCGGTCGCTGCATTTCCTGGTCCTGTGCTGGTTCCTGATGTTCATCGTCATTCACATTGCCCTCGTAATGACCACCGGAGTCCTCCAAAACCTCAACCACATGTTCGCAGCCCAGAACAACGAATCCTGGATGGGGTTCTGGATTTTTGCTCTCGCCATGATCGTCCTGATCGCCGCCTGGGTGGCAGCCACCCCATTCACCTATAGGCATCCACGGGTTGTTCAGAAGGTCGGATTCGCTTTGACCGGACCGGTGGAACGCCTGTTCGAGCACCTCGACGCCAAGCCTGGCCAATACACGGAAAAGGACATCTCCCCATACTTCTGGCACAACGGCAACTATCCGGACACCGAGCAATACCAACAACTATCCGCCGGCCACTTCACCAACTACAAACTCCGCGTCAACGGGCTCGTTGAGAACCCGTTGGAGCTGGACCTGGCACAGTTGCGGGCGTTGGAGCATCACGAGCAAATCACTCAGCACTTCTGCATCCAAGGCTGGTCCGGTGTCGCCAAATGGGGCGGCGTTTCCATGCGTACCATTCTGGACATGGTGAAGCCGAGCGCGGAAGCAAAGTGGGTGATCTTCTACTCCTTTGCGCCCGGCCCCGAAGGCGGCCTGTATTACGATGCCCACGCCATCGAACAGATGGACCACCACCTGACCATGCTGGCCTATGACATGAATGGCGCCCCCTTGTCGTTTGGCCATGGGGCACCTCTGCGGCTCCGGAACGAGTCCGAGCTTGGCTTCAAAATGGTCAAGTGGATCGAAGGAATCGAGTTCGTCGAATCCTTCGCAGCTATCGGCGGTGGTCTTGGCGGATACAACAACGACCACGAATTCTTTGGCTACCGGCAATCGATCTAGCCCAACGTCCGCCCCCGGCGCCTGGGAATCTTGCTTTCGCACTGGAACTCGCCGCCGTACCCTTTTTCATTCGCGGCCGCAGCCCGGCCGAAACCACTGGCCTTGTCCGTTAGGCCCGCTGCTCGATGAGGGTGAGCTGGGTGCCGTCGGGGTCCACGAGAAACCCGGCCCGAAGACCCCACCCCTGCATACGGACAGGGCGCAGTCGCGGCATCCCGGTAGGGACGTCGGGCACCCCGAATCGGCGGATTGCCTCGTGCAGCTCGTCGACGTCGATGACGCGCAGGCAGCACATAAAGCTGCTCACTAGAGGGTCAAGGTCGGGGGTCGAAGTTTCGGGACGGAAGATTCGGCACAGCGCGGTCGATGACGGGATTCGAGACCATAAACCAACAATGGCAGAGGATGTACCTCTTCGACGTTGTCAACTTTGCCTCGGCATTAGTGCTTGCACTCGTGACTATGAGCCGCTTCGAGCTAATCTCTTTGCCGTGATTGAAAACGCTGCAGTCTAAATGACTGCCGGAACCAGCCGCCAACTGTGCCAATCGAGATCCCCCGGCGTTTAACGGTAGCCTCCCAGCGGAAGATGGCAGCATGGGGGCATGACTCCTGCTCACGGTTTTTCCGGCTTCTTCCGGCGTCCCCAACCCATCAAACCCAGGGCCGGTCAAGAATCGGTGTGGGACTACCCGCGGCCGCCAAGGATCGAACCGCGACCGGACCGGGTCATCGTGCGGCTTGGCGGGGCGGTGATTGCCGACACCACCGATTCAGTGCGCGTCCTGGAGACCAGTCATCCGCCCGTCTACTACTTGCCATTGGAATCATTCCCGGCCGGTGTACTCGTCCCGGTCGAGGGCACCAGCTTCTGCGAGTTCAAGGGAGAAGCGCACTACTTCGACGTCGTTGCCGGCGGAGTCTCTGCTGCCAGGGCCGGGTGGATTTACCCGGAACCCGCCCGGGGCTTCGAGGCGCTCAGTACCCGGGTAGCGCTCTACCCCGGTCGCATGGAATCCTGCGAGGTCAACGGCGAGCAGGTGACCTTCCAGGACGGTGACTTCTACGGCGGTTGGATCACCACGCAGATCGTTGGTCCGTTCAAGGGCGGCCCCGGTACGGCCGGCTGGTGAGCACATCGGCCTTTCCCGCCGGCAACACCCGTCCGTGACTTCGTCTCTGGCGGCACAGTAGAACCAGTACAGCAACTCCCGCCGCTGCAGGTCCTGCGGGATGCCCCTGAAACGAACAACACCGCCATTTCCAACTGACCTTAGACCGCCGTGCCGGTCCGACCGTCACTGCCGTGGACGTCGGATAGATGCGAGTCTGAAAATCCCCGCGCCGCGGACACAACCTGGTGGTTTGGAACTGCGATCGGCTTTGATCTGTTCAAACTGTTCGGCCCTGGCGTGGATGATCTGGGTCAAGGCGTCCCCCTGGTGTTCGCTGATGGATTATGCGGTTCACGAAGGTCAGTCGCGGAGCGGGACACCATTGGAATCGGTGCGGAAGTAGGCCGAGCCGGCGATGATCATGATGCCCTCAACGACGCCCCACAGACCGACGATGCCAAAGGTAAAAACACCCAGGACCAGCGTCAGGACGAGCTGGATGACCGCGATCTTGGTGAAGCCGAGGTAGAAGCGGTGGATGCCCAAGCCGCCGAGGAAGATGCCCAGGAGTCCGGCGACGACCTTGGACTTGGGCTGCGCGTAACCGTAAGCGGGGTTCGGCATTGGCGCCTGTCCCTGGTACTGCGGCTGCGGGGCGTGGCCCGGGTACTGCGGCTGCCCCGCATATGGGTACTGCTGGCCCTGGTGCTGCAGCTGCCCGGCATATGGCTGCTGCGGGCCGGCTGAATAGCCTGGCTGGGGCTGGGGCTGCGCCTGCCCGGCATAGGGGTACTGCTGGCCCTGGTAGGGAGGCTGCGGCTGGGCGCCGGACGGGTACTGCTGGCCCGGGGAGGGCGGTACAGTGGGCGGCCCGTAACCTTCGGGCGGAACAGCATTGGGGTCAAAATTCGGCTGGGTCACGGTGGTGCCTTTCGATGGAGTGATGATGCAGTCACGGCAGTCCAGGCGGCAGCACCGTCAAAGACTGCTTCCCCCAAGAATCCACGTGCCGTCATCATTCTGACGGAACAAATCCGTCAGCGCGACACGACACATTGAATGTCCTAGCCAAAGGCCCCGCGTAACCGACTCGCCGTTGAATTTAGGCGCAATTGCCTGCCGTTCCCTGCGGCTGACACAGCGGCTCTCGTGCCCGCGCAACACCAAGAACCGGAAGGCACCATGGGACTCGCTGCCCACGACTCCGCCGGGCACGTATCGACAGCCGGTGGTCAGTTGGGGCTGGGAGCAGGATGTTCCGGGTACACAGTGAATCGACCGTCGGAGTCCACGTCCACGCTGCGGCGACCTGCGCGGCTTCGCTCCGTGGCCGGCCCTGGCCGTGCCCTGCAGGATCACGACCGTGTCGTGGGACCAGACGGAACCGGCATCGTCACGCAGCGGCCAGTATCCCTCGTTGCCTGTGTCCAGGGTGCGGATGCCGAAGCCCGAGCACATAGAAGCATGCATCAGCCGCCGACCCACCAAAAGGACGCCCGCAACTTTCCGGCCAGGGGTTCCGCATCGCCCCGCCACTCCCCTCCGCCCGGGCGACCAAAGGCATCGAGGATATCGGCTGCACTGATGGCTTCCTCATAGGCATATCCCTGGACCTCCGCCAGAGCGATGGGCCCGGTCCAGATTCCCCAGCAGCGCTTCCACCTCGTCGCGGGGCATGCCCAGTCGATCGTGTCCGGTTTCGTCCGAGCTATTGGTGAGCGCAGGACCTGTAGTCTCAGGGCATGCTCACGGCTGCAATCATTCTTATCACCGCCGCCCTGGCCTTCTACTCTGTTGGAGTGTGGGCTGAACATCGCCAGCGCGTTCTCAAGTGGTGGCATGCGGGGTTCTTTTGCCTGGGGCTGATCTGCGACGGCACCGGAACCTACCTGATGACCCAACTCGCGGCATCCGGGGCCGCCCGTGCAGGTGGAATCGGTGCAGGACTCAGAACCATCATGGCCATAACCGGTTCTGCGGCGTTGCTGCTTATGCTGGTCCACCTGGCATGGGCGGCCATCGTGCTTCTTCGCGACCGCGACGCTGAAAAGAAGCACTTCCACAAGTTTTCCCTCCTCGTCTGGGCCATATGGCTCGTCCCGTATCTGGCCGGAGCCATCGGCACCAATCTGCGCTGACCAGGCGCGGGACCGGTAAGGGGGCCGACTCCATGTGAACGAGGTCGGCGTCAAAAAGCGTCAAGTGGATGACCAGGATCGAATCCGTTGAAACGTCCGGGACATGGGCGGCGTCCGAGCCCGTTGAAATAACGACCACCAATTCTGCAGCCACAGCACATTTCCATTCGCCACATTTGTGTACACGGTCCGCAAAAGTGCCGGGGCCGGAGCAGCGGCGCTTTATGCCTGTTGTGAATTCCCCGGCGGCCGTCCGCCGAGCCGGATGGTGACCTGCCGGGCGGCGGCCGCGCAAGCCTCGCCAAGACTTTGCAGCCGCTCACGGGAAACCCGAAACCGGGGGGCAGGAATGAGGACGGCGGCCACGATGTCTCCACGATGGTCATAGACAGGCGCGGCCACGCCGACTTCGTCGATGGAGGATTCCCCGTAGTTGATGGCCCAGCCACGGGCCGTCACATCCTTAAGTTTGATCTGGTATCCATCCAGGCCGGCGTCGTCGAGGCCCGGATACGTGATTGTCCCGCTGCGGAGCAGTGCAGGGACACGCTCGACCGGTTCGGCGGACAGAAAGACCTGCACGGAGGCACTCATGGCGTCCTGGTACCGGGCTCCCAGCGGGGTGGTGTGCTTGATCTGCTGGTGGCTGGCGATCTGTTCCACACACATCGACTCCGTGCCGTTCCACAGCATCAGTGCACTGGTTTCGCCGGTCTGTTCGGTGAGTTCCTGCAGGACCGGGTAGGCCACGCGCCGTTCTTCCAGCTCGGCCAGAAGCGGACCGGCGACTGCGATCAGTCCCAGGCCAAGGCGGAAGCGTCGGGTTTCCGGATCCCTTTCCACGAGGTGTTCCTGTTCGAAGGTGGACAGGATCCGGGAAACCGTGCTCTTGTGCAGGCCAACGCGGTTAGCGATCTCAGTGACGCCGAGCAGCGGTTCATCGGCGGTGAAGGTTCGCAGCACGGCGATGGCGTTGACGATGACCGAGGTGCCCTTGGCGTCGCCGTTTCCGTTGGTATCAGGAGATTCTTCTGGACTCATGGTGATTCCCATCATTCCTTACGGAAGCCAAAAGCGGCGCCACGTGGGACGTGGCGCCGCCTCATTGCGGATCAGGGGACGCTCAGGCGCCCACGATGTTGTATTCCGGGCCGAAGGGGAACTTGGTGATGTTCTCGGCCCCCTCCTCGCCGACCACCAGGATGTCGTGCTCACGGTAGCCGCCGGCGCTGGGCTGGCCGTCAAGGACCGTGATCATGGGTTCCATGGAGACCACCATGCCCGGTTCTAGGACGGTGTCGATGTCCTCGCGGAGTTCGAGTCCGGCTTCCCGGCCGTAGTAGTGGCTCAGGACCCCGAAGGAGTGCCCGTAGCCGAACGTGCGGTTGGCCAGCAGCCCGTGGCCCACGTAGATCTCGTTCAGTTCGGCGGCGATGTCCTTGCAGACGGCTCCTGGCTTGATCAGTTCCAGGCCGCGCTTGTGGACTTCCACGTTGATGTTCCACAGCTCCAGCGACCGGGCGTCGGGTTCGCCATAAAACAGGGTACGCTCCAGGGCCGTGTAGTAGCCGGAGGTCATGGGAAAGCAGTTCAAGGACAGGATGTCGTGTTCCTGGATCTTGCGGGTGGTGGCCCAGTTGTGCGCGCCGTCGGTGTTGATGCCGGACTGGAACCACACCCAGGTGTCCCGGATTTCCGACGCCGGGAAGGTACGGGCGATTTCGTGGACCATGGCTTCGGTGCCGATCAGGGCCACCTCGTATTCGGTGATCCCCGCGGTGATGGCGTTGCGGATGGCTTCGCCGCCCAGGTCACCGATGCGGGCCCCGTGCTTGATGACCTCGATCTCTTCGGCGGATTTGATCATCCGCTGGCGCATGGCCGCCTGGGCGACGTCCACCAGGGTGGCTGAATCAAAGGCTGCCTGGATCTTGTTGCGGTTGTCCAAGGGGAGCGAATCGTCTTCGACGCCGATCCGGCGCGGATTAATGCCGCGGGTGCGCAGCGCCTCCTGGATGGCGAAGATGTAGTTGTCCCGGCGCCAGTCCGTGTAAACCACGTTGTCGCCGTAGCTGCGGCGCCACGGCATGCCGGCGTCGATGTTAGCGGTGACGGTCACGGTGTCCGCCTGGGTAACGACCATGGCGTAGGAGCGGCCGAAGTAGGTGAACAGAAAGTCGGAGTAGTACTTGATGGAGTGGTAGCTGGTCAGGACGACTGCGTCCAGATTCTTCTCCTCCATGATGCGGCGCAGCCCGGACAGCCGGCGCTCAAACTCAGCGTTTGAAAAGGTCAGTTTTTCCTTCTGTCCGTTGTGCAGGACTTTCAGCCGTTCCAGTTCGGAAATCGACGAGGCGTTTGCGGAGATGGTGCTGGTCATGGTGGTGGTGCCTTTCTGCAGTGCTGTTCTTTGAAGCGGAAAATTGCGGCGTCAGCCTCGGCTATTTATGGCTCAGCGGTTCCTTGCTGGTTTCACGGGAGAGCACTACGGCGATCAGGGAGATGACCGCGGCGCCCACCAGGTACCAGGCCGGGGCCAGTTCATTGGCCGTCGCGGCGATCAGGAGCGTCGCCATAAAGGGTGCGGTGCCGCCAAAGAGGGCGTTGGAGAGATTGAAGCTGACCGCGAATCCGCTGTAGCGGACACGGGTCGGGAACATTTCCGCCAGGAAGCTCGGCAGCGTGCCGTCGTTGAGGGTGAGCATCGCGCCGAGCAGGACCTGGACGAGGACGATCACCAGGAAGTTTCCGGTGCCGAGCAGGGCGAAGGCTGGAACGGTCAGCACGATGAAGCTGAGGGATGCTGCGATGAGCACCTTCTTGCGGCCGAAGCGGTCAGAGAGCATTCCGGTCAGGAAGATGAACCCTATGTATGTCACTAGGGCGATGGTCGTGGCCAAGAAGGACTCGGTTTTGCCGAGGCCGAGTTCCGAGGAAAGGTAGGTCGGCATGTAGCTGAGAATTACGTAGAAGCCGACGGCGTTGAGCAGCACTGCTCCGACTGCCCTCAGCAGCAGCCGCCAATGGTTGCGGAAGAGGCCAAAGACCGGGGCCTTGATGGTCTGGTCCTCTGCTGCGAGTTCGCGGAACACCGGGGTGTCTTCGAGCTTGGTGCGGATGTAGCGTCCGATCAGGCCCATCGGGGCGGCGAGCAGGAATGGCAGGCGCCACCCCCAGCTCTGCATGGCCTCGGAGCTAAGCAGGGTGGTCAGCAGCCCCGCGAGCAGAGAGCCGAGCAGCAGGCCGGCGGCCGTACTGGCGGGAACGACGGCGGCGTAGAGGCCGCGTTTGTTGGCCGGGGCGTACTCCACCAGGAAGGCGGAGGCGCCGGCGTATTCCCCTGAGGCGGAGAAGCCCTGCGCAACCCGGATGATCAGCAGCAGGATGGGAGCCCAGATGCCGATCGTGGCGTAGCCAGGTATCAGGGCGATGCAGAATGTCGCTCCGGACATGATCAGGATGGACAGGGACAGTGCTGTCCGGCGCCCAACGCGGTCGCCGATGTGGCCCCAGACGAAGCCGCCCAGCGGCCGTACCAGGAACGAGATGGCGAACAGGGCGAACGTTAGCAGGAGCCCGGTCTGGGGGTTGGATTCGGGAAAGAAGACTGCGGCGATGGTGACAGCCAGGTAGCCGTAGACCGCGTAGTCAAACCACTCCACGAAGTTGCCGATGAAGCTCGCGGCAATCACCCGGCGTCGGGTCTCCTTGCTGACTGCATGAACAGGTCCACTGGCCGTCGGAGGCTGTGAATCTGCGGAATCCGGAGCCCGCCGTGAGCTGGTGTCCGGGATGGTTGCCGCTTGATTTGGTTCGTTACTCATATGTCCACCAATGAAAATTTGGGGTTGCATTGAACGCAACGCTGTTGCATCAGATTATGCGTGAGCTGAAACACAGTCAAGGGTTTTATCTCTGCCGATATAGAAATCTGGCGACACAAAGACTTTGAAGAAAAGTGATTGACGCAACACCGCTGGCGACCTAGAGTTGCATTCAACGCAACACTGTTGCATTCTTCAATCTGTTTCCTTGAACCGAAAGAGGCCGCCATGACGGGCACCCTGAATGAAACCCTGGCCAGCGTCGACGCTGACGTCGCACGGGCCATTGACCATGAACTGGAGCGCCAGCAGTCCACCCTGGAGATGATCGCGTCCGAGAATTTCGCTCCTGCCTCGGTCATGGAGGCGCAGGGCTCGGTGCTGACGAACAAATACGCCGAGGGCTACCCGGGCAAGCGCTACTACGGCGGCTGCGAGCATGTTGACGTGATCGAACAGCTCGCCATCGACCGGGTCAAGGCCCTGTTCGGCGCGGAAGCGGCGAACGTCCAGCCCCATTCGGGTGCCCAGGCCAACGCCGCCGCGATGTTTGCCCTGCTGGAACCGGGAGACACGATCATGGGACTCTCGCTGGCGCACGGCGGCCACCTCACCCACGGCATGCGCATCAACTTCTCCGGCAAGCTCTATAACGTGGTCCCGTACCACGTGAGCGAGCACACCCACCTGGTGGACATGGCCGAAGTCGAGGCACTGGCCCTCGAGCACCGCCCCAAGATGATCGTGGCCGGTTGGTCGGCCTACTCCCGGCAGCTGGACTTCGCCGAGTTCCGCCGGATCGCAGACCTCGTGGGCGCCTACCTCATGGTGGACATGGCACACTTCGCCGGCCTCGTCGCCGCCGGGTTGCACCCGAATCCGGTGCCTTTTGCCGACGTCGTCACCACCACCACCCACAAGACCCTCGGCGGCCCGCGCGGCGGTGTGATCCTGAGCAAGGAGGAATATGCGCGCAAGATCAACAGCGCCGTGTTCCCCGGCCAGCAGGGCGGCCCGCTGGAACACGTGATCGCTGCCAAGGCCGTCGCGTTCAAGATCGCCGCGTCCCCCGAATTCAAGGAACGCCAGGAACGCACCCTCGAAGGCGCGCGGCTTCTCGCGGCCCGGCTGCTGCAGGATGACGTCGCCGCCGCCGGTATCTCGGTGGTCAACGGCGGCACCGATGTCCATCTGGTCCTGGTAGACCTGCGGCACTCGGAGCTGGACGGCCAGCAGGCCGAAGACAGATTGCACCAGATCGGCATCACGGTGAACCGCAACGCGGTACCGTTCGATCCCCGCCCGCCGATGGTCTCCTCCGGGCTGCGGGTCGGCACCCCGGCCCTGGCCACCCGCGGGTTCGGTCCGGCCGAATTCACAGAGGTGGCGGACATCATCGCCTCCGCCCTTATCTCACCGGCACCAGAGAACGAACTCACCGACGAAACTGCCGCCGGCCTCCGCGGACGCGTCAGCGCCCTGGCCGCACGATTCCCCCTTTACCCCCACCTTGGCGCCAAGACGGCGGCACCCGCGCTTGAGGCAGACCTGATTGGAGCAGCACAATGACCACCGAACACCTGCCGGAGCACCCGGAATTCCTTTGGCGCAACCCGGAGCCGAAGTCCTCCTACGACGCCGTGATTGTCGGCGGCGGCGGACACGGCTTGGCCACGGCGTATTACCTGGCCAAGAATCACGGCATGACCAACATCGCCATCCTGGAAAAGGGCTGGCTCGCCGGCGGCAACATGGCCCGGAACACCACGATCATCCGCTCCAACTACCTCTGGGACGAGAGCGCGGCGATCTACGAGCACGCCCTGAAGCTCTGGGAGATCCTGCCGGAGGAACTCGACTACGACTTCTTGTTCAGCCAGCGCGGCGTGATGAACCTCGCCCACACCCTGGGCGACGTCCGCGAAAGCATGCGCCGGGTGGGGGCCAATAAGCTCAACGGCGTCGACGCCGAGTGGCTTGACCCGGCCCAGGTCAAGGAACTCTGCCCGATTCTCAATATCAACGACAACATCCGCTACCCGGTCATGGGTGCCACCTACCAGCCCCGCGCCGGCATCGCCAAGCACGACCACGTCGCCTGGGCCTTTGCCCGCAAATGCGACGAGCTCGGCGTGGACATCATCCAGAACTGCGAAGTCACCGGCTTCCTCAAGGACGGCAACCGCGTCGTCGGGGTCAAGACCAGCCGCGGCACGATCCACACCGAAAAGGTCGGTCTCTGCGCCGCCGGACACAGCTCCGTCCTGGCGGAAATGGCCGGCTTCCGGCTGCCCATCCAGTCCCACCCGCTGCAGGCCCTGGTGTCCGAACTGCACGAACCGGTCCACCCCACGGTGGTCATGTCCAACCACGTCCACGTCTACGTCTCCCAGGCCCACAAGGGCGAACTTGTTATGGGCGCCGGCGTTGACTCCTACAACGGCTATGGCCAGCGCGGCTCCTTCCATGTGATCGAGCACCAGATGGCCGCCGCCGTCGAACTCTTCCCCATCTTCGCCCGGGCCCACGTGCTCCGGACCTGGGGCGGAATCGTGGACACCACCCTGGACGCCTCCCCCATCGTCGGCACCACCCCCGTGGAGAACATGTTCGTGAACTGCGGCTGGGGAACCGGCGGATTCAAGGGCACCCCGGCCGCCGGGCTGACGTTCGCACACACGATCGCCACCGGAACGCCGCACAAGCTCAACAAACCCTTTGCCCTCGAGCGCTTCGAAACCGGCGCCCTGATCGATGAACACGGCGCCGCCGCCGTGGCCCACTAGAAAGAGGTACGGACATGCTCCTGATTCCCTGCCCCAACTGCGGCCCCCGGGACGAAACCGAATTCCACTACGGCGGCCAGGCCCACATCGCCTACCCCGAAAACCCGGCGGAACTCACCGACCGGCAATGGGCCGAGTACCTGTTCTACCGCGACAACACCAAGGGCGCCTTCGCCGAACGCTGGCTGCACAGCACCAGCTGCCGGCAATGGTTCAACATGCTCCGCGACACGCTCACATACGACATCCAGGCCGTGTACCCGATGGGCCAACTCCGCCCCGCCACCGGACCCACAGCCCCCACCGTCACCAGCCCCGTTTCCCCGGAAGGAGTAGTCAAATGACCGCTCAGCCGCAGTCCGCCCGTCTTAGCACCGGCGGACGCATCGACCGCAGCGTCACCTGGCGCTTCACCCTGGACGGCCGGGAGTACACCGGCCACCCCGGCGACACCCTCGCCTCCGCCCTGCTGGCCAACGGTCGGCTGCGGGCGGGCAACTCCCTCTACGAGGACCGGCCCCGCGGCATCATGTCCGCCGGGGTCGAGGAGTCAAACGCCCTGGTCAAGATCGCCGCCCGATTCCCGGGTCACGTGGCCGAGTCCATGCTCCCCGCCACGACTGTGTCCCTCGTAGACGGCCTCAGCGCCGAGCTCCTCAACGGACTCGGCAAGTTGGACCCGGCCGAGGACCACGCCGAATACGACAAGAAGTACGTCCACACAGACGTCCTCGTCGTCGGCGGCGGCCCGGCAGGCCTGGCCGCGGCACGCGAAGCCGTCCGCGCCGGCGCCCGGGTCATACTCATTGACGACCAGCCCGAACTGGGCGGCTCGCTGCTGTCCGGATCCACCGATCCGGCCCTCGCAGAGACCATCGAAAGGCAGCCAGCCCTGGACTGGGTAGCCAATGTCGAAGCCGAACTGATCTCCGCGACCGAGTGCACGGTGCTGAACCGCACCAGTGCCTTCGGTTCCTACGACTCCAACTACGTCATCGCAGCCCAGAACCGGACGGACCACCTCCTGACCCCCGCCGCGCCCGGCGTGTCCCGCCAGCGGATCTGGCACATTCGCGCCGCCCAGGTCATCCTTGCCCCGGGCGCCCACGAACGCCCGCTGGTCTTCGAAAACAACGACCGCCCCGGCATCATGCTCGCCTCCGCGGTCCGTAGCTACCTCAACCGCTACGCCGTCGCCGCAGGTTCCCGGGTGGTCATCAGCACCACCAACGACAGTGCCTACACCCTGGCCGCCGACCTCCGCGCCGCAGGCATCCGCGTCGAAGCCGTCGTGGACGCCCGTGCGCAACTGAGCGAAACAGCCGCTGCCGCGGCCGCGGCCGGCACCCGCGTGCTGGTTGGCAGCGCCGTTGCCAACACCACCGCTGCTGAATCCGGCGACGGCCGGCTGCTCGGCGTCACCGTCCGGAGCATCAACGACGCCGGCGAACTCACCTCCGGCGTCGAACACCTCGCCTGCGACCTGCTCGCCGTCTCCGGCGGCTGGTCCCCCGTAGTGCACCTGCACTCCCAGCGGCAGGGCAAGATCCGCTGGGACGATGACCTGGCAGCGTTCGTGCCCAGCAGCATCGTTCCCAACCAGCAGGTGGCCGGCTCCGGCCGCGGCAGCTTCGAGCTCGCAGACTGCCTCGCCGAAGGTATCGCCGCCGGGGCAGCCGCGGTCGGCGCCGCCGGCTTCGACCCTGAAAAATCCGGCGCAGCCGGCGATCAGCTGGTCATTTCCGAGCCGAAAGCGTCCTCCCCGACCCGCCAGCTCTGGCTGGTCCCCGGGCAGACAGGCGGCCCGGACGACTGGCACCACCACTTCGTCGACTTCCAGCGCGACCAGTCCGTGGCCGACGTGCTCCGTTCCACCGGCGCCGGGATGCGCTCGGTGGAACACGTCAAGCGCTACACCTCAATCAGCACCGCCAACGATCAGGGCAAGACCTCCGGGGTGAACGCGATCGGCGTCATCGCCGCGGCACTCCGTCAGGCAGGCGAAGCATCCCGGGGCATCGGCGAGATAGGCACCACCGCGTACCGCGCACCGTTCACCCCAGTGGCGTTCGCCGCCCTGGCCGGACGCCAGCGCGGGGAACTCTTCGACCCCGCCCGCCTCACCTCCATCCACCCCTGGCATGTCACCCACGGCGCCCTGTTCGAAGACGTCGGCCAGTGGAAGCGGCCCTGGTACTACCCGCAGGACGGCGAGGACATGGACGCCGCGGTCTTGCGCGAATGCGCCGCCGTCCGGGACTCCGTGGGCTTTATGGACGCCACCACCCTGGGCAAGATCGAGATCCGGGGCAAGGACGCCGGCGAGTTCCTGAACCGCATTTACACGAACGCGTTCAAAAAGCTGGCTCCGGGTTCGGCCCGCTACGGGGTGATGTGCACCCCGGACGGGATGATCTTTGACGACGGCGTCACGCTGCGCCTGGACGCGGACCGGTTCTTTATGACCACCACCACCGGCGGCGCCGCCAAGGTCCTGGACTGGCTGGAGGAATGGCTGCAGACCGAGTGGCCGGACCTGGACGTGCACTGCACCTCGGTCACGGAGCAGTGGTCCACCATCGCAGTCGTCGGACCGAAATCGCGCGCCGTCGTGGCGAAACTCGCGCCGGCGCTGGCGGCTGATGGCGGCCTCGACGCCGAGGCGTTCCCGTTCATGACGTTCAAAGAAACCACCCTCGCCTCCGGCGTGGCGGCCCGGATCTGCCGGATCTCCTTTTCCGGCGAGCTGGCCTACGAAATCAACATCCCCTCCTGGTACGGACTGAACACCTGGGAAGCCGTGGCGGCCGCCGGTGCGGAGTTCAACATCACCCCGTACGGCACCGAAACCATGCACGTGCTGCGCGCCGAGAAGGGCTACCCGATCGTCGGCCAGGACACCGACGGGACGGTGACCCCGCAGGACGCCGGCATGGAATGGGTCGTATCCAAGGTCAAGGACTTCATCGGGAAACGCTCCTATGCGCGCAAAGGCGCCGGCCGCACCGACCGGAAGCACCTGGTCAGCGTCCTCCCCGCGGACGGCTCAATCCGGCTCCCCGAAGGCACACAACTGGTGGAACAAGGCATCACAGTCAACCCCGCCTACGGACCCGTGCCTATGCAGGGATTCGTGACCTCGAGCTACCACAGCGCCGCATTGGGCAGGTCCTTTGCGCTGGCCCTGATCAAGAACGGCCGCAACCGCATCGGCGAAACCCTAGTGGCTGCCGCCGGGGACCAGCTGGTGGACGTAGTCATTGCAGAAACAGTACTTTTTGACTCTGAAGGGACCCGTAAAGATGGCTGACACAGCAGCACTGAACAATTCCAAGAAGACCCAGACGCTCCGGAAGAGTCCGGCGTCGTTCCTGAAGCCGGCTTTCGAAGCCGGATCCGTAGCGGGCACCGTGGAGCTGCGCGAGGTCCCGTTCCTGACGATGGCCGGGCTCCGGGTAGATCCCGGCAGCGACGCAGCTGAACGACTGGGCACTTTCGCGGGCGGCCTGCCGTCCGCGTCCGGGGAGGTCCGCAGCAGCGGTGAAACCGCGGTGCTCTGGCTCGGTCCGGCCGAATTCCTGCTCGTGGCCCCCGCGGAATCCCACGAAAGCCTGGGCGGGGAATTTCCCCGTGCACTGGTTGAAGCCCTGGGAGACGGCGCCGGCCAGGTGGTGGATCTCTCCGCCAACCGCACCACGTTCGAACTCTCCGGTCCCCGGGCACGGGCCGTCCTGGAGAAGGGCTGCTCCCTGGACCTGCACCCCCGCGTCTTCAAAACCGGCACGGCACTGTCCACGGAAATCGGCGGCATCCCCGCCGTCCTGTGGAAAATTCTGGACCAGGAGTACCGAATGTTCCCCGGGCCTCCTTTGCGGAATTC
Source organism: Arthrobacter sp. H16F315 (assembly GCF_024124825.1). Classification (GTDB taxonomy): domain Bacteria; phylum Actinomycetota; class Actinomycetes; order Actinomycetales; family Micrococcaceae; genus Arthrobacter. The sequence continues at coordinate 2,906,158 of NZ_JAMXSS010000002.1, forward strand.
CTGGGCCGCTGGCTCCTGGACGCCATGCGCGAATACGCGTCGCCCGAGGTGCCCTGATGGCTCTCAGTGTCCTGGACCTATTCTCCGTTGGAATCGGGCCGTCCTCCTCCCACACGGTCGGCCCGATGCGGGCAGCCAAACGGTTCGCCGACGGACTGAAAAGCGACGGGCAGCTGAGCTCCACCACGAGGGTGCACGCGGAACTGTTCGGCTCCCTCGGGGCCACCGGCCGCGGCCACGGCTCCGACAAAGCCGTGGTCCTGGGCCTCCAGGGCCAGGACCCCGAGAGCGTGGACACCGGAACGGCCGATGACCAGGTCGCGGCCGCTGCCCTTGATGCAGAACTCCGCATCGGCGGGGTACACCGGGTGGACTTCAACTGGGACGAGGACGTGGTCCTGCACCGCCGCAAGTCCCTCCCTGCCCACCCGAACGGCATGACCTTCCGGGCACTGGACCACACCGGAACAGTCCTGAAGGAACGCAGCTACTACTCAATCGGCGGCGGCTTCGTTGTCGACGGGGACGCGCAAGGCGCTGACCAGGTGGTCGCAGACGACACCGTGCTTCCCTACCCCTTCACCACAGCCGACGAGCTCCTGGAAATCTGTGCCCGCGAGAACATGTCCATCTCCGACATTATGCTCGCCAACGAACTCGTCTGGCGCAGCGAAGCCGAACTCCGGGACAAGCTCCTGGCCCTCTGGGCGGTCATGCGCCAGTGCGTCGAGAACGGCTGCGCCGCCGAGGGGATCCTGCCCGGCGGGTTGAACGTCAAGCGACGCGCCCCGGCTCTATTCCGGACGCTGGCAGCATTCGCCGTCAGCGCCGAAGCCGAAGCGAGGAACCCGTCCCCGGTCCAGGTGCCCGCGGACCCGCTGCTCGCGATGGAATGGGTGAACCTGTTCGCCCTCGCCGTCAACGAGGAAAACGCCGCCGGCGGACGGATCGTCACCGCCCCCACCAACGGGGCCGCCGGCGTCGTGCCGGCCGTCCTGCACTACTACGTCAAGTTCGTCCCCGGAGCCAACGACGACGGCGTCATCCGCTTCCTCCTGACGGCCGCCGCCGTGGGGATCCTGTTCAAGATCAATGCCTCCATCTCCGGAGCCGAGGTCGGCTGCCAGGGCGAAGTGGGATCGGCCTGCTCCATGGCGGCGGCCGGTCTGTGCGAAGTCCTGGGCGGCACTCCCGCGCAGGTGGAAAACGCCGCCGAAGTCGGAATCGAACACAACCTCGGGCTGACCTGCGACCCCGTCGGCGGACTGGTGCAGATTCCCTGCATAGAACGCAACGCGATCGCCAGCGTCAAGGCCATCAACGCCGCCCGTCTGTGCCTCCACGGGGACGGCAGCCACAAAGTGTCGCTGGACAAAGCCATCAAGACCATGCGCGAAACAGGAGCGGACATGAAGACCAAGTACAAGGAAACCTCCCGCGGAGGCCTCGCCGTGAACGTGATCGAGTGCTGACGCGTGGATACCGTAAATAGCAGCGTCTCCGAATACGTTCTCACCCTCGATTGCCCGGAAACACGGGGAATCGTCCACGCCGTGTCCGGGTTCCTGCTGGAACAGGGCTGCGACATCCTGGAAAGCAAACAGTTCGACTCACAGCCGGACAGCCACTTCTTTATGCGGCTCCACTTCGCATCGGCCGGCGACCCCGGCGGCGATGCGGCCGGCATTGATTCGCTCAGGGGCAACTTCGCGCCCGTCGCTGAACGGTTCGGCATGCACTGGGACCTGCGCCGGCACGGAACCAAACGACGGGTCCTGATCATGGTCTCGAAATTTGAGCACTGCCTCAACGATCTGCTGTTCCGGGCACGCATCGGTGAACTGCCCATTGATATTGTCGGTGTCGTCTCGAACCACCCGGATCACCGCGGAATCGTGGAATGGCACGGCATCCCCTTCTTCCACGTGCCCGTCACGGCCGCCACCAAGCCAGCAGCCGAAGAGCGCCTGATGGAGCTCGTCGACCGGCTCGATGTCGGCCTGGTGGTTTTAGCCCGATACATGCAGGTCCTCAGCGACGAGCTCACCCGCCGCCTGGACGGCCGTGCCATCAACATCCACCATTCCTTCCTGCCGTCCTTTAAGGGTGCGAAGCCCTACCACCAAGCGCACGCCCGCGGCGTGAAGACTGTCGGTGCCACAGCACACTACGTCAACGCGGAACTCGATGAAGGCCCGATCATCTCCCAGCAGGTGGTCGAGGTGGACCACACGTTCGGCCCCGACGAGCTTGTGGCCGCCGGACGGGACACCGAACGCAAGGCACTCTCCAACGCGGTGCGCTGGCACTGCGAGGGACGCGTCTTCCTCCAAGGCAACCGGACAGTCGTACTGAAATAGCGGCCGGATCCGCCAGAAGTCCGCCCGACGCCGCGCCAGCCTGCGCCGGCTGGTAACTGCACCAACACCCAACTGACTCGCAGGTGGGGTCGTTTTGAGGGCTCAAAACGACCCCACCTGCGAGTCAGTTGGGCTGTATGGGGTGGGCTGGTCACGCCACCGAAGACTCCAACATCCTCTGGTTAGCCCAGGTCCCGGACAAGCAGAGAACGAACCACGCACGCGATGGACCATTCCGTTGCAGCTAGGCGGCCCACGCGGTGCCAAACAGGTGTTCGGCCAACCGGAGCAAGTGTGCGGGCGCATCTGTTTCGTCGCCGTTGTCGCCGTGTCCAAGAAACACGGCCGTACCGCTGACTGTCTCCTCGAAATGTAAACCTGCTTCGCGGATCAGCACTTCGGCCCGGACGTTCTGGGGCAGGGGAATAAAGTCTGCTTCGTCGTTCAAATAGACGTGCCAATCCCTGCAAGTGAACGCTTCAAAATTTCCGTCAATCATAGCCTGGCGTGTGGCCGGGTTTGTGTCGATCATTTCTATGCGAACGGCCTGGCTGAGGCGAGCCGGGATAATCAGGGCGGTACGTTCCGAGCGCATTGGAATTCCCTTCTTTGCAACCATTGGTTCGTTGGTGAATTACTTAGCCTGCATCGCGTGGCAGCGGCCGCAAGCCAGTGGTGGGGTCGTATAGCCCGGCGCGCCGCTGCAGATCGTATGACCGGCGCCGTCTTCCACCGATGCGTCAACGCTGGTTCTTGCGAGGCTTTATGAACAGACTCGGGCTGGTTGCGCCTTTTTCTCTTTTGTCGGCCCTCTTTTCAAGAATCGACTTTCCCAATTTTTTGGTACCGATATTTCTAGGGGACTTTCCTGACAATGGAATCACGCCTTTCTAAACGCTATCTATCGACAACCATACCCGCTAATATTTTTTATGCCAGTCCCCGGGTTTGCCTTCCATTATTGACTGTTTATGGACCAAGGTTGGGCCAGAAATATTTACCTTTGACCTGGCCGGCTATTGCCCGTGGAAGGACGTAGAGGGTTCCGCTCAGGACTGCCATGTTGGCCGTGAAGTGAACCATGCCTGACCTCCCGTTGCCGCTGCCGCTGCCGGTCATTCTGTGACTGCCACTTCGCTTCCGGCTGGAAGCCCACACCCGGGGTGAATTTTTGCGGCTATGACACGGTCGAACGAGGGGGCAAGTAGCTGTCATACCGTGGCCACAAAGGGTCGACACAGTCAGCCCTCCACCGCCGTGGACCTGATGGGGGCTCCGGCGCATACTGTGAGGATGAAATTCACCACGACCATCCTGGGCAGCGGAAACAAAGTCGGCATCGAGGTCCCAGAGGACATCGTCGTTGCGCTTGGTGCCGGGAGGCGGCCCCCGGTGGTTGTGACAATCAACGGCAAAAGCTATCGCAGCAGCATCGCAGTGATGGGCGGCCAGAACATGGTTGGCGTCAGCGCGGTCAACCGTGAACTGACGGGGGTCTCTGCAGGGGACACTGTGGAGGTGGACGTCGAGGTGGACACCCAGCCGCGAATCATCGATGTTCCTGAGGACCTCGCCGCTGCCCTTGCGACGGAACCCGAGGCGAAGGCCTTCTACGCGACGCTGAACTACAGTAGCCAGCGGCGCTACGTGGAGCCGATCGCGAAGGCAAAAACTGCAGAAACCCGCTCCCGCCGAGTCGCCAAGGTGGTAACTGATCTAAAGGCCGGTCTGAAATAGTGGGCGTTCCCTGGAGCACCTTCACCCAGAGTGCGGCCGCAGTTTCCTCGACCCGCACTAAGGAACAACGACCATGGCCGCTAAGCAACCGCTGAACATCACCTTTACCGCGCTTCTGGGCAGGGTGCGTCCGGGAGACACGTGGACCTGCGTCCAGCTTCAGGATTCGGCTGAGATCTTTGGCACCAGGGGGCTTGTCAAAGTAGCCGGCACCATTGACGGGTACCCGTTTACCGGAGCGTTTATGGCGCTGGGCGATGGCACACACAAGTTACCGGTCGCTGCGCCCGTGCGCAAAGCCATCGGGAAGGCTGATGGCGATAGCGTCGAGGTAAGACTCACCCAGCGGTTGAACTAAACCTCAGCTCCAAGACGTCCCGGCGAGGGTTGCCTCTACGCACCGTCGAACGCGGGCGTAACAGGCCTCACATCAGCTGCCAAGCGGATCAGTATTTGCCCTTGATCACAAAGTAGGAGCCGCGGATAACGCCTGCCAGTTTTGACTTCTGGCGGGCGAACTTGAAACGTGACTCCAGTTCCGCTGGAATCTCCATGCCTTCGGCCAGTTTGAATCCAACCGCCCGTTTCCCGCCGTCCTCGATGCTGTACATAACGTTGATCGACAGCCCGGATTCGTAGAAAACGTAATCCATCCGTAAACCGCCGACTTCAAACGCGGTCGCCTCGAGCGGGCGGGAGCCGATGACGAGGTCGCGCTCGTCCTTAAGGATGCGGCTCACCCTATCGACTACTTCCGGAACCTCGCTTGCGGGGCTAACGGTGAAGACGTGGTCGTATTTGTTGCGGTAGTAGCGTCCCTCGTTGGCGCGTAACCCAGCGAGCGCCCCGGCGACCGGCGACGATTCCAGGCCGACAGTAGAAACGTTCGCGAAGTCAACAACATATGGCATGCGCCCTCCTGGCTAGATGTGTTGGACCAACGATAACGGGCCTTGTCTCGAGTGGCGTCCCTCCCTTGCACCGCCCAGCCATGTTTGTAGACTGCAAAGGTATTCACATATGCGGTTGGCCGAAGTTGGGAATGAAAATGGCGGCTTTTCGGGATCTCCACAACACTGCGTCGCCGCTGCTGCTCCCCAATGCCTGGGACATAGGGTCTGCCTTGGCATTTGCGACAGCAGGATTCCCGGCCGTCGGCACCACCAGCTTTGGTATTGCGGCAAGTGCCGGCCTGCCCGACGGAGGACGGTCCAGCAAGGCGGAAACCTTCGCACTGGCGGCGCAGCTGTGCCGCCTGCCTGTCCACGTCACGGCGGACATCGAAGACGGCTACTCCGATGATCCTGCCGAGGTTGCGGAGACTGTGGCCCGACTGGCTGCCCTGGGCGTGGCCGGGATCAACCTGGAGGACAGCACAGCCGGGCACCTGGTCGATCCCCCAGCCTTTGCCGAGAAGGTTGCCGCCGTCAAGCGACGCAGCCCGGAAATGTTTGTCAACGCCCGGGTGGACAACATTTGGTTCGGCGAACAGGCCACTGTGGATGCCGTCCTGCTCCGCGCCTCGGCCTACGCCGATGCCGGGGCGGATGGCATCTTTGTGCCCGGACTTGTGGTTCCGGAGGACATCCGGGCCATCACCGCCGGCATCGGGCTGCCGGTCAACGTGCTGGCACATCCCTCGCTGACTGTTGCCGAGCTGGGTGAGCTGGGGGTCCGGCGCGTAAGCTCCGGCTCCCTACCGTACCGGGCAGCTGTTGACGCGGCGGTGATGGTGGTCACCGCCCTTCGTGACGGCCGGCAGACGCCGGTCGCCACCCCGTACTGGGAGATGCAATCGCGCCTCGTAGCATTCAGCCAGCGCCCCACGGAGCCGTAGGAGGCCACCTGGATATGGGTGGTGTTGCTGCCCCGAATCGATGAATACGATGTTGACATGGAGCGACGGATCAACGACGTCCTGATTCATTACGTCGAGCACGGTGTCGGCATGCCGCTTATTGCGCTTCATGGCGCCGGTGTGGATCACCGCGAGATCGAGGCGGCGATAGAGGCCGTCGTCCCCGGCCCGGGATTCCAGCGGATCTACCCGGATCTGCCGGGGATGGGTCATTCCACGACCGGGGACCTGGGTTGCAACGACGATGTAGTCGCGCTCCTCGCTGACTTCATTGATCGGCTGGAGGCCGGACCGGTGATGCTGCTGGGGCATTCCTACGGCGCATATCTTGCGCGCGGAGTGGCCGCACAGCGGCCGGACATCGTGCGCGCTTTGGCCTTGCTATGCCCCGGCGCCGAGCGGTCTCAAAATGTGCCGGACCATCGGGTGATCTATCAGGACGATGACGCCTACGACGAACTCGAACCTGAGCAACGGCAGGGGTTCGATGAGTACTTCGTCGTGCGCACACCGGCCACCGCACGCCGTTACCGCAGCCATGTCGTGCCGGGTACAACGCTCGTCGACGCCAAGGGACTGGGCCGAATCTTCGCCGAATGGACGGTCGACGTCGGGTCTGGCACCTTCACGGGGCCGACCCTGATCGCGGCCGGACGGAGCGATGCGATCGTTGGTTACACCGACGCCATGGATCTGCTCGAGCGCTATCCGCATGCCAGCCTGGCAGTAGTAGAGGGCGCGGGCCATGCACTCATGCACGAACGGCCCGAGCTCCTCGCCGCGTTGCTCGGTGATTGGCTTGACCGGGCCCGGCCGGACGAAAAGTGATCGCTTCCGCCAGAAGACGAGGGCAAAGGCGTCGTTACCAGCCGCCGCGCGTGGGCGTATGTCCCTGTCGGGCGTCGTCGGGCATTGCCATTTCGGCCCGCAGGCCCAGGAGCCGGACCGGACGGCCAACTTCGATTCCGGCTGCGAGGTCCAAGGCCCGCGCGAGGATCTCATCCTGGTCGGAAGTTTCGGGAATCCTCCGCGCATGGGTCTTGGTGATGAACGGCGCGTACCTAACCTTCAGGGTCAGCCCCACCACGGGCCGTCCTTCCGCCCCAACATCCTCAAGCACGCGCGCTGTCAGCTCCCGCACGGCGGCGTCCACCTGGGCGGGCTCGGTCAGATCCCGCTGGAAGGTTGTTTCCCGGCTATGACCGCGGGCAACCCACGGGGTGGCGTCCACAACGCCGGCGCCGTCCCCGCGTCCGAGCTCCGCGTACCAGGGACCCATCCTGGGGCCGAACTCCGGGACCAGGTCCTGGGGGTCGGCCGCGGCGAGCTCCGCGACTGTTTTGATGCCGAGTTTCGCCAGCCTGCCCGACACTTTGGTTCCGACGCCCCACAGGTCCTTGGTGGGCCGGCTGCCCATAACGTCGAGCCAGTTCCCGGCAGTGAGACGGAAGACGCCGGCCGGCTTGCCGAAACCGGTGGCGACCTTGGCGCGGACCAAGGTGTCGCCGATGCCCACGCTGCAATGCAACAGCGTTCGTTCCAGGACAGCGGCCTGCACGTGCCGGGCATAAGCTTCCGGACTGTCAGTCTCAATGCCAACAAAGGCTTCGTCCCAACCCAGCACCTGCACGGTGGCACCGGGCTGCCCGCGCAAGGTAGCCATCACCGTTTCAGACGCCGCTAGGTAGGCCTCCTGATCGACGGGCAGGATCACGGCGTCGGGCACTTTCCGGGCCGCAATGCGTAGCGGCATTCCGGAACCCACACCGAACGCCCTGGCTTCGTAGGATGCGGTCGACACCACGGCCCGTTCCGTGGGGTCGCCCCGGCCGCCGACAATGATCGGTTTGCCCGCAAGCTCCGGCCGCCGCAGGACTTCGACCGCCGCGATGAACTGGTCGAGATCGACGTGCAGCACCCACCGGATTCCGTTCACGCCACCAGTCTGCCCTAAACATCGCTGGCAAGCGCCCGCTCCCATCGGGTGGTGAGCAGAGCGCCCCAAGACAACTGACGGCCGCCCCGTTGCCGGGGCGGCCGTCAGTTTCAGTGCGCGGTCTTAGTGTTCCGCTTCTGCGGCAGCCTTCTCGGCGTCCTTCTCGGCACGCAGAGCCTCCGTTTCGTGCCGTTCCTCGGCTTTTTCCCGGTGGATGACCTCTGCGAAGAGCTTCTCCATCTCCTTGGCCACGCCGGCGGCTGAAGCCGGATTCTGGCCAGTGACCAGCCGGTCGTCAACCACAACCTTCTCCTCAAAGACATCAGCGGAGACGTGGGTGGCGCCCTGTTCCTCAAGCCGGTCGGCCAAAAAGAACGGGATGACCTTGTCTTTTCCCGCGGCAACCTCCTCGTCGTTGGTGAAGGCCGCCACCTTCCGGCCCTCGACGAGGCGAAGCCCGTTCTCCAATTCCACGTTCAGCAGGCCGGCCGGTCCGTGGCAGACCGCGCCCACCAAGCCGCCGGCGTTGTAGACGCTGGCGACGAGGTTCTGCAAGCCTTCGCTGTCCGGGAAGTCCCACATGGTGCCGTGGCCGCCCACGAGGTAGACGGCGTCGTACTGTTCGGGATCAACGACGTCGACTCGGGCGGTGTTGTAGAGACCGGCGCGCGTTGCCTCGTCCTCCGTGAAGGCAACCTGGATGGGATCTTCTGAGTCCACCTCGTCACGTGGGGGCTGGCCGCCTTGGATGGACGCGAAGTCGACGAAATGCCCGGAATCCTTGAAGACCTTCCAGGGATGTGCAGCCTCGGCCACGTTGTAGCCGGTCTTCTCGCCCGTACCGGGGATCTCCGAAACGCTTGTCAGTACCATAAGAATCTTCTTCATAAAATGCTCCTATCGTCGAATTCCAGCCTACGCCAAGCCTAATTCACGCCCGACGCAGGTGGCAGTCGGCTGCCGGGCAACTCTGCGGATTCCGCACGGATCACGGCCAGGGGCCAGCGATCGCCTAACGCGGTGACCGCTGCCTCGATCGGGCATCCCGACCGCCGCTCAGCCTGCTGCCACTAGTGCTTGAAAACTCTTACCGCCAGGTAGTACCGTCGCGGCAAGCGGTCGCAAACCACAAGCGGAAGGCGATTGATGCTGAAGCAAGTGGCTAAGGGCGTTTACGTCCATAAGAGCAAGTTCATCCAAAGTAACTCCGTTGCGGTGCAGGGCCTGACAGGTGTGTTGCTCATCGATCCCGGTATCACGAGCGAGGAAATGGCCGACCTAGCAAACGACCTTCGAGGGTTGGGCCAGCAAGTCGTGGCGGGGTTCTCGACGCATCCGCATTGGGACCACGTGCTCTGGCACGCGATGTTCGGCGACGTGCCCCGTTACGGTACGGGCCGCTGCGCGGCGTCCATCCAAGACCTGCTGTCGCACACGGACTGGAAGGCCCGCGTGGCCGGGGCGCTACCGCCGGAGCTCGCCGGGGAGATCCCGATGGATCTGCTCGGTCTTATGACCGGTCTGCCCGCCGGAGCAGCGCAGATTCCCTGGGATGGACCGAAAGTCCGGATCATCGAGCACCAGGCCCATGCGCCGGGCCATGCGGCGCTGCTGATCGAGGAGCACGGCGTCCTCGTCGCCGGCGACATGCTTTCCGACATCCTGATGCCGTTTCTCGATCTTGAGGCTGTGAATCCGGTCGAGGACTACCTCGCCGCGCTCCTGCTGTTTGAGGGTGTGGCCGACGAAGTTGCTGCCGTGATCCCCGGTCACGGCTCGGGTTGCGGGGCTGAGCAGCTTCGAGCTCGAATAAAACAGGATCGCGTGTACGTAGAGGCTCTGCGGGACGGCGGGTTTTCCGAGGATCCCCGGGTCGGCCCGTCAGCCCCGTTGGATTGGCTGCCCGACGTGCACCGATGGCAACTAGGGCGGCTCGCCCACAGGGCAAAGAACGAGTCGCCACAATAGCGGCCGCCCAGCGGGCGACCCCACCGATTTCCGCAGCTGCACAGGAAGCGTGGATTTCACCCCGCCCCGACGTCGGCCCTGTGATCGGTGTCCAGGGTCGGGGGCAGTCAGCAGTTTGTTGCTCACGGCAACTCAAGTCCCAGCGGCCGGGGCACCCGGTTCGGTGATTCGGACCGCCTGCCGCCAGAGTTCAGGTGCAGGCTTGTGGGTCGCCGTGCGGCAGAGCTGTCCCGGCTATGCGCCAGGCTGCTCCGTCCCACACCATGGTGTAGGCGATCCGCCAATCGGAACAGGTCTGACCCGCCACCCCGTGACTGGCATCCTGGCGGGTCTGCAGGAGGACGCTGGCCTCCAGCGAATTGCCCGTCCCTGTCACATTTACGACATCAAGTTTGGTCCAGTAGGACGACCCAAGGCCGTGGCTCCACTCGGCTTCGCCTCCGAAACTCGCTCCAAACTCCGGGGTGAACTGCTTGAAGGCCGCAGCGTAGGCGCCTCGGTTGATGCCTTGGCCGTGCAGCAGCAAGGCCTGGCCAACGTTGTTCGCCTGATCATGGTTGGAACTGACTTTCATGGAAACGATCCCTGAATCCGGCGCAGGCGCCCCGCCGCAATCAACCGGCGCCAGTGGCACGCCCCGGGCCCGCCACTCCTCCACTGCTTTTGCCACCCGCGATGCGGTGACGGCATAGGCAGTTGATTGGGCACGGGCCCGGTATGCGCTTACTACCCCTGAAACCAGTCCGTCCTGTCCCATAAGCGGACCACCGCTATTGCCCGGGTTGATGGCTGCGTCCGTTTGAATCATGTCGCCAATGAAACCGATTCCGAAGTCAATGTCCCGATCCAGACCGCTCACGACTCCTCGGGTAAGTGTGAGAGTTTTTCCGTCCGGATAGCCTAAAGCGGCCACATCGGTGCCCAGGAGCGGTTCCGTCGTCTGGAAGGTGAACTGGTGCCCGCTGACAGCGGTATCTGTCCGGACCAAGGCCAGGTCTGCCAATTTGTTGAAGCCCAGGACCACACCCCGGACGGCAGTTCCGTCGAAGGAGACCGTAATGGCTGAAGCCCGGTCAACCACGTGCGCCGCCGTCACCACCAAATCCGGCGCCACCAGGAATCCGGTGCCTGTTGGGCTGCCGTCACAGCGGGTGACACTGAGTTGCCCCACCCCGGACTGAACCTCGGCCACCATTTCCGGCCAAGTCTTAAGGGCAGGTGACGCTGACGGAGTGGACCCCAGGGATATGGGGGGTGGGGTGGAAATGGGCGGGGAGGCCGGTGGCTGCTGTTGCGTTGCTGTCTCCGGCGCCTTCTGCGGGTCGCTCGTCGGCGGCGGTGCCGTTGGGCTACTGCATCCTGCGAGCAGGATGCCAAGCACGGACGCACCAATTGCGGTCCGGCGGTATGGGCGGGTTGGAAGCTTCTCATTCGCCATTGGATTTTTCCTGACGCTCAGCAGGCAGCCTGGGAAAGCGGCTGCCTTCAAGCTAGTCCTCATGGCGGCGATATCCCATGGTTCAGCCATCCAATTATTGCGATCGTTTCGGCTCGCACCGGCGAGTTCGGGTGCATGCGCTCCCTTGTCCGGCACCTCCTCCGGCGTGTGGCACATTGTCAGCGTCGATCAGGAAGGCCAATGGATTGGCGGTTTTCGAGCGGTGGACACCGGTGGAGCCGTGGAATCGGTGCTGCAATCAGTCGCCGGCTGGCGACGGAGGGACACGACGTCGTCATCACCTACGTTCGGGACGTGGACGCTGCCGAAAAGATCTCCGAACATTTGCGGCAGGCGGGTCAACGCGCCCTCGTCCCGCAGGTCGATACGACCCAGGAGTCCTCGGTCGTCGAACTATTTGACCTCGCAGCAGCCTGGCAGCTTCCGTCGCCGGGAATAGCGGCCAGGCTCATCTTCCTGCGGAACAGCCAGGCCATTTTTAGGGACATCCGGCTGATACCCGCCGCCTCAGGGCCCACCTGACCTGTCGCTAAGATTTTCCCCTCGACGAAACCACTTCCAAGTGCTAGACCAAGGGCATAGTACTCTCACCTCGAGAAATTGGGGGCACCCGTGCTGTATGGGGTTATGCTTTTACACCGTCTTGGCGGGGTGAATCACCGGCCGTGAACGGCCCCATTACCCCGGCCCTGGTTGAGGTGGCGGACCTGCTGCCGCCCTTCGATGTGGCCGTGGATGCGTCCACCGGCTCCGCGTCGTACTCCTACCCGCTGCCGTTGCCGTCCGGGCGCTTGGGCTTCGGCCCCGGGCTGGCATTCAACTACCAGGACGCGGCGGGGAATTCGCCGTTCGGGTTCGGCTGGGCGCTCGGCGGGATGGCCTCGGTGAGCGTCTTTGACCGCCGTGATGTGCCCCGCTACGACGCCACGGACCGCTACTCCCTCGCCGGGGACGAGCTGGTGCCCGCCCTCACATCAGGTCCTGGCGGGCAGACGGCCCTGGAATGGGACGCCCCCGCCCACCACGTCCGACGCTTCCGCAGCCGGCACGAGTCCACCTTCACCCGGGTGGAACAATGGACCGCGACAGCGGATGGCGACGTGCACTGGCGGGTGCGACGACCAGACGGCAGCGTGGCCATTTTCGGCCGCCGCAGTGATGGATCCGGCCGGATCCGGGACCCCGAACGTCCGTCCCGGATCTACGAGTGGCTACTCGAGGCCCAGTACGACCGCTTCGGCAACGCCATCCGCTATGACTACGCGGCCGAGGACGGCGCCGCCGTGGACTGGAGCTCCCCCTCCGAATTCCCGCGCCTCAACCCCGCGGGTCACGCCCAACGCCTCCTCAAGCGCGTCCGGTACCTCAACCAGGATCCGCTGGACGCGAACGACGACGGTGCTGCCGCCAACTGGCATCTGGAGGTGGTCCTCGACTACGGCGACCACGCTCCCGGCCAGGCTGCCACCCCGGCGCCAGACCAAGACTGGCTGGTCCGGCAGGATCCCTATTCCAGCCGCCGCCCCGGCTTCGAGGTCCGCACCTACCGGCTGTGTCGCCGCATCCTCGTGTTCCACCGTTTCGCCGCATTGGGCCCCGCCCCCGTCCTCACCCGCGCCGTCAACCTCATCCACGACCAGGCACCCACCGGAACATTCCTGCACCGGATCGAAGTCCAGGGCTTCCGGCATGATGCCACCGTCACCGTCCAATCCCTCCCCGGCGTTACCTTCCGCTATAGCGACAGCGTGGTGGAACAGCGGCTCCGCACCCTGGACTCCGCCAGTCTCGAAAACCTACCCCAGGGCCTTCACGGCTCGGACTACCGATTCGCGGATGTCCGCGGCGAGGGCCTGCCCGGTGTCCTCACCGTGGCGGACGGCGCCTGGTACTACAAACCAAACTTGGGCGGCGGTATCTTCGGCCCGCAAGAACGGCTCGCCGAAACCCCCTCGGACCGCACCGCCGGGTCGTTGCTGGCGGACTTCGACCGCGACGGCAACTTCAACGTGGCCGTCCTGGACGGCCGCCACGCCGGCTTCAGCGAATACAACAGGGACGAACGCAGCTGGCATGCCTTCCAGCCCTTTGGCCAGGTCCCTGTCTTCGCCGGGCCCGGCCGGCAGGACTGGGTCGACGTCGACGGCGACGGGCTGCCGGAGACGATCCTCGCCTTGGGCGAAAATTCCCTGTGTTTTCCCGCCCTGGGCAAGATCGGTTACGGCGCCCCCACCAATCTCCCCCAGCACGCAGCGACCTCCGTCCCGCTCCTTGCCGAGCGTCCGGAGGTGGGCGTTTTTATGGCGGACATGACCGGCGACGGCCTCCTGGACTTGGTCCAGGTCCAGGAAGGCCGGATCGAATACTGGCCCGGACTGCCCGGCGGCGATTTAGGCGACCCCATCAGTATGCTCAACCCGCCCAGCCTTCCGGACGGCACCACACTGGACATCCGTCGGATCCGCTTTGTGGACCTGGACTCCACCGGCACCGCGGACCTGGTCTACGTGGGCGTGGACTACCTGCTGTGGTGGCGGAACGCCGCCGGCAACGGCTTTGTCTCCGGCGGCCAGGTGCTCGGCCTGCCCGCTGCGGATGACCTCTGCAGCGCCCAGGTCCTGGACCTCCTGGGCGACGGCACCCTCAGCATTGTCTGGTCCTCCGTCCTCGCCGGAGACAGCTCCGCTCCCCTGCGCTACGTCCGGTTGATGGCGGACGGCCCACCCCGCCGCCTCGTGTCCGTCGCCAGCGACGCCGGCGCGGAGACCGTCGTCGAATATTCTTCCTCCGCCGTGCACTACCGCCGCGACGAAGCCGGGGACGAACCCTGGCTGACCCGGCTCCCCAGCACGTGACCGTGGTGGACCGTGTTTTCCTCATTGACCACATAGCCAACACCCGCTCCGTGGCACGCTACGAATACCACTGCGGCTACTTCGACTCCGTCGAGCGCGTCTTCCGCGGCTTCCTGCACGTGGACATCCATGATTCAGGCTCCTTCCACCGGCCCGGCTGGGGCGCCCCGGCGTGGCCGAAATCCGGCCCCTCCGCCCCGATGAGCTGCCCCCTGACGACCTCGGCGCTGCCTCCTGCCACCGGCTCTGGCACGCCTCTGGGGACCCCGACGTCGACGCCCGGCTCCGCACCCGCTGCTGGGCCGCAGACCCGGATGCGCCCACCCCGCCCAGCGGCCCTGACGCGCCCACCGAAGACCCCGACGCCCACCGCGCCCTGGCCGGTTGGCCGCTGCGGGACGAACTGTTCGCCGTAAACCGCACCGGCCAACGCAACCCGCACCCCCTCAGTGTCTCCACCACGGGCTACGCCGTGCACCAACTCCAGCCCGCGCTGGGCGGGCGCCCTGCCGCCTATACCGTGCGCGAACGAGAGACCCTCGAAGCCAGCTACGAGGAGCAGCCCGCAGATCCCCGGGTGGAGCAGCGCGTGGTCCTGGCCCGGGACGAGGTGGGCTGCGAACTGCTCACCTTGGACCTAGGCTGCCCGCGCCGCCCCGGCCAGCCTGCGGCCGATCCCAGCCAGGGTGTGCCCATCTCCCAGGTCACCCGCCGCCGGGTCACGCACGTGGACACCGAGGACAGCTATCTGCTGGCGATCCCCGTCGAGGAGGAAGCATTCGAGGGCAGAGGATTAGGCGACGCCGGCCCGCTCAGCTTCACCGCAGCGCGCGCCGCAACCACCACCGCGCTGGCCGCCCCGCTTGAGAACGGCGCGGCCTTCACCGCCGGCATGGAGCTGCGCCGCGTGTCCTGGGACCGCACGCTGTACCGGGACGCCGCCCGAAACGGCACCCGGCCGCTCGGCGATCCGGGGCCTGAGGGCTTGGTCCACCACGAGGAGCACGCCTGCTTCGCGGCCGCCGAGGTGGCCCGCATCTATGCTGCCCGGGTCAACGCCGCGGCACTCACCGCCGCCCACTACGTAGCGGCGGATGGCTACTGGTGGGCCCGCGGACCCGTGGCCGCGCTGCTCCCCGCCGCCCGTTTCAGCCTGCCGGAAGGCTCCCTGGAAGCCGACGGCGCACAAACCGCGTGGGTGTGGGACCCGGCCGCGCTGTCAAGGCTCAGCTTCACGGACGAGGTAGGCAACACCACCACCGCGGACCTCGACTACCAGGTCATGGCCCCGTGGCGGATCACCGACGCCAACCAGGCCACCTTCGAGGCGCGCTATGACGCCTTCGGGTTCACCGTTCTCACGTCCGGGCACGGCACGGCATTGGACGACGGCGGCACCTCCCAGGCACACGGGGCCCGGCCGTTGAGTGCCCACCCGGGCGGGCTCCCCGGCACCGTGACGGCGGCCCTCGCCAACCCGGGTGGCGCCGTCGTACAGGCCAGCACCTTCGCCTTCTGCGACCTCGCCGCTTTCCGGGACCGGGGTGAGCCGATCTGCAGCGTTGACGTGGCGCGCGAGTCGCTGGTGGACGACGGCGCGGGCGGCCCGGCCCAAAACGGCGAGTTGCAGGTGGCCGTGCAGTACTTCGACGGGTTCGGCCGGCCCATCCAAGGTAAGCAGCGCGTGGACGCGGGCCCCGCGGTGGTCCGCCGCCCGGACGGCAGTATCGACGTGGATGCCCAGGGGGTGCCGGTGGAGGCCCCCGCCGCCCAACGCTGGCGGGCATCCGGGCACGTGGTGTTCGATTCCAAGCAGCAGGCTGTCCTCGAGTTCGAGCCCTTCCACACCACCACGCCCCGCTACGAGCCGGATCCCGAATTGCAGTCGTTCGGAACCGCTGTGCGCCACCGCTACGATGCGCTGGGCCGGGAAATTGGAGTCAGCCTGCCCAACGGCACCCGCACGCAAGTCACCACCGACGCCTGGTCCACCACCTCCGCGGACCCCAATGACACCGTGACCGGCTCGGACTATGAACTGCAACGCAAAGCCCTGCCCGCCGGCGATCCCGAACGCCGCGCGCTCGAGCGCGCGAGAGCCCACGCTGGCACTCCCACCACCGTGCACGTGGACCCGATGGGCCGTACCGTCCTGGAGGTGCGCCGCGGTGCCGCGGCCGAGGAACGCCGCTGCCGCCGGACGTTGGACGACGACGGCAACGTCATCGCCGTCGTGGATGCCCGCGGGGTGATGATCACCCAGGTGGACCTGGACATGGCTGGCCGGCTGCTGCGCCAACGCAGCGTGGACGCTGGCGAGACGGTTTTCTTCCTCGACGCGCTGGACCGGGAGGTGCAGCGCTGGGATCCGCGGGCGTACCGGATCCAATCCAGTTACGACGCCGCGGGCCGGCCCACGGAAATCCGCGTGTCCGGCAACGGCCTGAACCACATGGTGGAACGGCTCACCTACGGCGAGGATCCTGCGGTGCCGGCGGCCGTGGCGCGCAACGCGCGCGGGCTGTTGGTGGTCCACGAGGACTCGGCCGGGCGGCATGAGGCCCTGCGCTTCACCCCGGACGGCAACCCGCTGGAGGTTTCGCATCGGCTGCGAACACTGGTGGACCGCGAACCGGACTGGGCCGCTCCCGGCGGCGAGCCCCTGGACGCCACCACCTACACCGCCGTCTCCGCCTATGACGCCTTCAGCAGGCCGTTGCGGCGAACCTCCCCGGACGGCACCACCCGCATGTTCGATTACCGCCGCGCCGGCGGTATGGACACCATCACCGTCTCCACTTCTGACGGTCAGCTCAGCAACCGGTCCATCTTGGCGGGCAGCAGCGCCAACGCCCGCGGCCAGCAGGAACGCGTCGAGCTGGGCAACGGCGTCACCACGATCAACGGCTACGACCGCGCCACCGGACAGCTCACCCGCTCCACAACTGCCTCCGCTGGCGCCGCCGCGCAGACACTGCGGGACGTGGAGGTGGTCCGGGACCCGGCAGGCAACATCACCTGGCTGCTGGATCACGCCCAGGAACCGGCGCACCCCACCCCGGTCCTGCAGGGGCTCACGGTGACGCCGGCCCGAGAGTACCGCTACGACCCCTACTACCAGGTGGTGGAGGCCACCGGCCGCGTGCACCAGGCGCTGCTGCCCACCGATGCCTGGTCCGGCGCGGCAGGCGTGGTACAGGGCACCCGGCACCTCAGCCTGGCCAACGGCGCCGCGGTGGAGCGCTTCACGCAGCGCTTCCACTACGACGTCGCCGGGAACCTGGACCAGATCAAGCACACCGGGACCACCCGGTCGTGGACACAGGACATCTGGGTTTCGGCCACCTCCAACCGGCGTCTCCCGGCCCTGGACACGAACGGCGTTCCCATCGCCGCACCGGAAGGGCGGTTCGACGCCGCCGGAAATACGAACTCGCTGCCGCACCTGGCCGCGATCGTCTGGGACCACCGCAACCGCCTCCGCTCCGCCACCATCATTGACCGGAGCGCCCAAGGCCAACCGAACGACGTCGAACATTACGCCTACGACGCCGAAGGCCGCCGCGTCCGGAAAGTCACCGAACGGCTCACGGCAGGTGGGCTGGAACGCACCGAGAAAATCTACCTCGAAGGCTGCGAACTGTTCCTCCATACCCGCGCCGGCATCACCGCAATCCAACGCACCGTGGCGCTGATCGAGGACGACGATCGCTGCCTGGCCACCGTCTACCGTTGGAGTGCCGATACCAGCGCCGCCGAAACTGACACCGTGGGCACCGCCGAAGTCCGCTTCCTCATCCCCGATGACCTGGGATCCACGGCCATGGAACTGGACTCCAACGGCGTGGTCCTCAGCTACGAGGAACACTTCAGCTACGGCGGCTCCTGCTTCATCGCAGGGGCCGCGTTGCGCCGCACTAAACTGCGGGACCGGCGCTACACGGGCAAGGAGCGCGACGACGCTACCGGCCTCTACTACTTCGGCTACCGGTACTACGCGTCCTGGATTGGCGGCTGGCTCAGCCCGGACCCGCTGGGCAATGCCGCATCCTTGAACCTCTACGAGTTCGTCCAGAACAACCCGGTGAACCTGGTGGATCCGAACGGCTTGCAGGCCACCGGCACCATGAGCCGACTGGACAGCGTGCCCGCCAATTACACCGGCGCCCAAGCCATGCGCCATTTCAACAATGGCCGCGGCAGGGAGCTGGGCATCCGGGCCCTGGAAGTCAAGCGCAGCGGCAACAACTGGATGATTGTCCGGCAGGAGAACTACACGCCGCGGTTGCAGCAAATGATCGCCGAAAACGGCGGCAACGTGGAAAAGGCCGGGGCCCTCTACGACATCGAAAAGATGTTTGACGAGCTCAAACTGGACGAACCAGCCGTGCCAGCTTCTGACGCGCCAGCTTCTGACGCGCCGGCGGGAGATCCGCCCACGACGCCGGCCCCGCCCGCCACTGGTGCCGGCAACGGCGGCGGCGCCACGAGTGCCCAGACGGCGCCCACCGGGGATCAGGCCACGGGGAATGCGCACAGTGCCGACGGTTCAAACAGCAGCAAGGACGGCGGCTCGGGCACGGCCACCCAACCCGGCGCGCCCGGTAGCACCGGCAGCGGTTCCGGCACCAAGGGCACGGGTCCCGGCGGCGGCGGCATGGGCGAGGCGGCCACCGGCCCCAGCGCGGGTCCGGGCAATGGCAACGGCCCAGGCACCGGGCCGGGGACGGACACCGGACCGGGCAACGGCAAGACCCCCACCGAGCCGGGCGGCACCGGCGGTGGCACCACGCCGGGCACCGGCGGCGGCAAGGCAGGCGGATCGGGCACGGGCGGCAAGGGCACCAGCCCCGGCGGCGCGCAGGGTGGCGTGGACGGCGGCACCGAAGGCGGCGCTCCTGGCGGCCAGGTGGGCGGAAACGTCAATGGCAGCCCCACCGGCAGCGTTGACGGAAAACTCGATGGCAACACCACGGGCGATGGCACCACCCCGGCCGAAGGCGGCAGCCCCACCGGGTCGGCAGATGGAACGGCCGACGGCGGTGCCACCGGCCAGGGGGACGGCCCCTCGAAGGACCCCACTAAGCACGGCACGGAAAAGTCCGGTCCGGGCGGCGGGACGGGCACGGGCACCAAGACCGGGGCCAGCGAGCCCGCGGATACGGGCACCGGGACGGGAACCTCGGGCAGCGGCCCTGCAGGCAGCAATCAGGAACCCACCACGCTGGACAAGATCACCAAGATCGCCGGTTACTGGCATCTCGAGTTCAGCGGCAGCGCCGATGGCGTCTCCGGCGGCATTCCCGGCGGCATGGGGTTCCTGTCCGGCTGGGGCGCGCAGGTAGCCTTCCTGGCCCTGACTGTGGTCGACATTGTGCTTACAGTCTTGACACTTGGCGAGTTCAAGGCCGCCATGGTGGGCCTCAAGAATGCGCTCAAGGCGGGGATGACCTCGCTAAAGGGTGTGGTGAGCCGCGGGCTCCGCGGTATGGGGACGGCGCTGCTGGGACTGTTCCGGCGCGCGGCTCCGGGACAACGCACCCCGCTGCTGCGCCGCCTGGGGCGGTTCTTCTGGGAGGACCGGCGCAGCTTCGGGATGTGGAAGGACTTCCGGAAGCGCTGGAGCATCGCGAAGGGCTCCGGCTGGTCCATGGAGCACATGATCATCAAACAGCGCTGGTACCGCACCGTCGGGAAGAAACCGCCCTTCTTCCGCTACGGCACACGAATGAACCGGATCATGCAAGGCCTCGGCGACGCTGGCTGGAACGTGGTGCCCATCAAAGGCTGGTTCAACACGTGGCTCTACAACAACAAAGCCGTCTCGGCGGTCTTCAACTACGGGACCTATGCCGGTGGCGGCTACGGCCTCTACAAGTTGTGGGACTACGCCCTGGAACCCCTACGAGATCCACCCGGAACCGCACCGGCCCCAGCCCCTGCAGCCGCGCCATGAGCATTTTCCACCCTTAGGAGGAGCTATGAACCGAGACGAATTGCTGCGCCTTGACCGGATTGCGGGTCTCGCCCCGGGCGAGGTGGTGGACGCCAAGGACCTCGAGGTGGTGGCTGCGGTCCAGGACGCCCAGCGGGCGGCGCTCGGTGCCGCCTTGGCGGACCAGATGCAGAATTCCGGGCCGCCGCGCTTGTGGGAAACGGCCAAGGATATCGATCTTTCCGGCGCGGAAGGCCCGGGTGCGGCGCTAATGAAGGGACTGCTGGCCCGGCAGGCCCCGCCTGAGTTGATCGCCCAGGCCAAAGCGCAGATCGACGCGGTGGAGTCCGCCGGTTTGGCGCTGGCAAACCTCCCGTTGGGTGCGGGGCCGCTGGTCCGCGACGACGTGGCCGCTGCCCGCATGCATCGCCTGGCCGAGATCGCCGTGTTTGATCCAGACCGTGCGACCAAACTGGTGGAGGGCGGGCTGCGGCTGAGCAACATCGACGATACCCAGCTCGATGACCTGGTGGGCCACCGGCTGCTCACCGTTGCCGAGGCGACGTCAATTGGTTTGGCCACCAGCATTTACCGGCTGGTGGACGAGGACACCGCCTTGGCCGACACCATCCTCAAGACTGGTGCGGCCGGCGGCGCCGTGGCGGCAGTGCGCGATCTCGTCGATTTGAACACGGAGGGCTGGAAAGCGGCCATTGCGACGGCGGGCATCACCCCGCCGGGCGGCATGGACGCAGATCAATACGCGCTGTTGCTCGCGGCAAGGGTGGAGGCCACCTACCCCACCGGCGCGGTCCGGGCCCGGCTGGCGGCTCCGGTAACGAACGACGTCTCCGCCGCGATCACCACGGCGAAAGCAGTGCTCGACGTCGGCGCTGATGTTTTGGGTACCCCTGACCTTTCCGGGGTCTCCGCCCAATCGCTGCCCAACGTCCAAGCGGCGTTAGGCAGCCTGGCCGGCTTGGCGGGAGCGCACCGCGGGCTGGGACTCGAAGCCATCATGGCTGACGCGACCCTCTCCGCCGGCGAGCGTGCCAAGAAGGTGGGCCAGCGGGTCTCACAGTTCGACAGCTTCTTGGCGAAGAACGCCGACGTGGAACTTGTCGACCTCGACCTCACCCCCGAGAGCGCCGACGTCGCCGCGTTGGACTTTGGCGGGGTTGCGCAAGCGGAGCGGCCGTTGATGCTGCGGCACGCCAAGGTGATGCAGCGCGTCTTCGCCATCACCGGAGACGCTACTGACGCGGCCAAACTGATGAGCGCAGGCTTCGATTCGGCCACCGCGTTGGCGTCGGCGCAGCTCGCCGATGTGATCACCCGGACCGGGCTGAGCGAGGCCGTAGCCTCCCGCTACTACGACACCGTGACCATGACAGTGGGTACGGCCTCGGCTTTGGTGGGCTCGATCATCGATATGAAGCACGGCGGCTTCGGGCTCTTGACTGTGGCCAACGCCGATCCCAGCATCGAGGACTACTTCAAACAGATCGATGGCTATGAGGACCTGTTTGGCAGCCAAGCCTTTTGCGCCTGCCAAAACTGCAAGTCCATCACCGGACCCGCTGCCTACTTTGTGGACCTAATGCACTTCATCGAGGAACACCTGCTCAGCCGCGTCTTCACCGGAGCCTTGGCGGATCATGTCCTGAACCTGAAGACCCGCCGGCCAGAGCTGTGGACCCTGCCGCTGACCTGCGATAACACCACTAATGAGATACCGCAGCTGGTGATCGTCAACGAGATCCTGGAGACGTACCTGGCCAAGCGGACGGGCTTCGCCGGGGACACCGCGGACCGGATCGCGGTGGAGCGCGCCGTATACCGGGACAAACTGGCGTCCGCCAAGGTCTGCTTTGGGCTCCCCTTCTCTCGGCCGCTCTACCGCACGCAGACGTATCTGGAACACTTCGGCGTGCCACGCTCCACGTTTGTCCGGCTCAGCGGTGGCACCCCCGACCAAGTGGCCATAGCCGGGTTGGGGCTCAGCTTAGAAGAGGCCACCCTGATCACCACGGCCAACACTGCCCACGCCTTCCTGGACACCATGTACGGGCAGGGTTTCGACTACAAACCGGCAGGAGTCACACCGTTCGATGCACAGACCCTGCTCCGGCCAATGTCCATCGCGCAGACCGATCTGGCCCAACTTGTGTCCACCCGGTTCGTCTCGGCTAGCGGCGCCGAGCCGGTCACGATCGTGGGCGGCAAGCTCAGCGCTGCCAGCGTGCAGAACGATATTGAACGGGTCACCGGGCTGAAGCCTGAATCGCTGGACAGGATGCACCGGTTCACCCGGCTGTGGCGGGCCTGCCCGGGCTGGTCCATTCGCGAGCTCGACCTCGTGGTGGGAGCGCTCACGGATGCCGGCTTGGCTGCCGGGATCGACGCCGCGGCCGTGCGCGTGATTGCCGAACTCCAAGCCCTGCAACAGAGCCTCGGCGGGTCGGTGGAGGACCTGCTCCCGCTGTTCACCGAGGTACCCACCAGCCCCGTCAGCAGCTCGGCACCTGGCCTCTTTGACCGGCTGTTCAACCTTCCCGACCTGGTGGCCATGGACGGCCCGCTGCCGTTGCCGGGCACCCGGTTTGTCCACCCTGCACTGCGGGATGATCCCACAGTGGCCGCCTCGGATCACATGCTGCACCGGCTGCTCGCCGCCACCCGCACCGATGCCAGTGGACTGTTCGAACTCATCGCGGGCCTAGCCGCTCCATTGGGCGCCAACCCCGCCGCCGCAGCAGAGGCGGACCGTGGCTTTGCCCTGACCGCCAGCAACTTGGCGCTCTTGGTCCGGCACGCCCGGCTCGCGAAACTCCTCAAGATGAGGCTGCCGGACCTGTTCCGGCTCTTGGCCCTGCTGCCCAGCGGACCGCTGACCCACGTGGGCGGCCTCAACGACCTTCGTGTGCTGCTGGCAACTGCCGCCTGGGCCAGGGGCGCCAAGCGCTCAGTTGACGATCTTGCCAGCATCACCGGCGCGGCGGTAACCAACGCCGCAGCCTATCCCGCCGCCGACGCGCTGGCCAAGGGTGCCCTGGACCGGCTCGCCGCCGACCGCAGCCTGACCTTCACCGACACAGTGTTTACGCTGGCCGGCGTATCCGAGGCCGGCTCGCGCGCACTGGTGGCGGCCAACCCCGCCGCCTTCGATGCCTCGGCTGGCCAGCTGGCGTTGAGCGCCGCCTTCACCCCGATTACTGTCCTCACGGTGCCAGCCGCCGTCACCGTTGCGGAGCCGGAGCTTCGAGCGGTCCTCCTCACCCACCACGCGGGCACGCTACTGAAGCCGGCCTTGGCTGCCCTGCTCAAGGTGCCGGTGCCCAAGCTGGCGGCTATCGCCGCCCTTGCCGGTGCCGACCTGGACGCAGCGGCGATCGTTCCCGAAGCGCTGGGCAACGGCTCCATCGCCGCCCTGAGTGCCGCCGTCGGGCCCATCCTGCCGCTGGTGACGCTGTTCAACGCCAAAGACCTCGGTGCGGAGGCGGTGGAGTTTGCTGCTGCCCATGCATCCATGTTTGCGCTGCAGGCACCCAACGCGCTGACCATCGAGGCGGCCCGCAAGGTGGACCAGTTCCGGCGGCATCTTGGCACGGATCCCGCGGGCACCGCGGCACTGACGGCAGTGGCCGGCGCGTTCACCAATGCCGCCCACTTCGGCGCTGCCGATCAGGACACCCTCGCGGCACTCCTCGCCGCCGAACGTGCTGTTTCCGTCTCCCTGCAAGCCAACCTGGCGTTGCCCGCCGACGCGCTGGACGCGCTGGACCTACTCGCCGAGGCCGCCGCTGTGGCCACCGCGGTAGGCATCGGCGGCGAAGCGTTCGCCCTGGTAGCCGAGGACGACTACGACCTCCTCAGCCAAGGCGCCGATGCCCTCTTCGCCGTTTTCCGCGCCAAGTATGCGGACGAAACCGCGTGGCAGAAGGCGTACGGACCGTTCCGGGCCCGGCTCCTGGAGCGCTGCCGGGACGCGCTGGCGAACTACCTGGTGCACGCGCTGCACCCCGAATTTGAACGGCTGGAAGACCTGTTCCGGTACTTCCTGATCGATCCCGAGGTGGAGGGCTGCTTCCTCACCTCGCGCGTGGTGTCCGCCATTTCAAGCGCGCAGATGTATGTCCACCGGGTGCTGATGAACCTCGAGCAGGACCGGGCCGGAAACGTGCACGTCCAGCCCACCCAGGTGCCGCGCGACGAGTGGGAATGGCGGATGCATTACCGGGTCTGGGAAGCCAATCGCAAGGTGTTCCTGTGGCCGGAAAACTACCTCTTCCCGGACCTGCGGGATGACAAGACCCCCTTGTTCGAGGACCTCGAGAAGGAACTGCTGCAAACCGACATCGACGAGCAGGCGGTACTGGATGCTTACGGCACGTACCTGGACGGTTTTCAGGAACTGGCCAGCTTGACCATCGCCGGGTCCTACCAAGAGGTGGATCCCCGCGCCGATTCCGATGTGCTGCACCTCTTCGGGGTCACCCCCGGCGACCCGGCTACCTTCTACTACCGGCGCGTCGAAAATGCTGCGCCGCAGGGCCGGAAGTCCGGTGGCACCGTCTGGGGTCCGTGGCAAAAGGTGGACGTTGCCATCCCGGTCCGGGAAGTATCCCCGGTGGTTCACAACGGCCGGCTGCACTTGCTGTGGGCGGAGATCACAACTTCACCGGTCAATGAAGTGGCCGACGCCGGATCCCGCTTCGCCGGGTACAACCACAAGCTGATCATCAAGTTCACCACCCTCCGCCTGGATGGCAGGTGGACCGCGCCACAGCGGGTGCGTCTGTACGGCACCGATCCCTTTGGCGAGAGCGACGGCGTCATCGAGGATCCGCTGGCCGAGCCCGAAGAGTGGCAGGACTTCCTGAGCGCCATTGGCGGGCTGTTGGGCTGGGGTCTGTTCGGTGGTTCCTCGTCGGTGGCCAGTTTGACGGCCGCCCAAAAACGCCTCATCACGCCCAGATATGACGACGACGTCCACGTCAAGGCCCGCGACGGGTACACCCTGCGCGGTCTGGAGTGGACCCAGCTGTACCCGGAGGTGCAGGGCAACTCGCTGTTTGTGGCCGGTGCCGGTTACCAGATGCGCGCCTACATCGACACGTTCGACAAGTCCACGTCCACGGCCGCCAGCCTGCACCTGAGCCGGCAGGCAGTGACGTGGAACCTGACCCCGCACTCGCCCATTCTCACCAAGAAGAACGGGACGCTGTACTACGGGACGCCGTCAGCCTCCTTGTTCGATAACTACGCCCTCGCCGGGCTTGCCGCCGACAAGATCCGGCTGGACCGCGTGTTGGTGGACTGGTCCACGCCGGTGAAGAACATCATCACCAAGAACCTGTACGTCGGTGCGCTGGCGAATATCGGCGCCGGCCGGCTGATGCCCATCAACGGTTCGCTGTCGGACGGGATCATCGACGCCGGCGGGGACCTGTACCTGCTGCAGGCCACCGCCTCTAACGCGGCCAGCTGGGCGCTGCGCAGGTTGGGCACCACGCTGGCGCGGCGGGTGGCCCGCGAACTGTTCACCGGCGGCGTGGAACACCTGTTGGACCTGGACACCCAGCGGGCGCTTGCCGAGCGCCGCTGGCATTTGGTTTGTCCGGGAACCGGATCGTCAACCGGGTGGTGTCCGGGCGGCTGGACTTCACCGGGCCGTTTGGCACGTACTACCGGGAGATTTTCCATCACATCCCGTCGCTGATCGGCAACCACTGCAACAGCCAGGGCAAGTACGCGCAGGCCGAGCGCTGGTACCAGCACATCTTCGACCCCACCACCTCTGAGGTGGTCACGCCTGACCCGGTGCTCTCCGCATCGGCCAATGAAGCCCGGCGCCGGGACCGGAACTGGCGCTACCTGGAATTCCGCGGCCTGACGTTGCCAACCATGCGCGCCATCCTCACGGATTCCTCGGCGATCGCGGCGTACCACAAGGATCCGTTCAACCCGCATGCCATTGCCAGGCTCCGGCTGAGCGCGTACCAAAAGTCGATAGTGATGCGGTACATCGACAACAAGCTGGACCTCGCCGATTCCCTGTTCGAGCAGTTCCAGATGGAGACGGTCAACGAGGCACTCATCCACTACGCCACCGTTGCGGACATCCTGGGCGACCGGCCGGCGCAGTTGGGCTCGTGCGGCCCAGACGCGGTGGACCCCCGCACCTACGAGAAGATCCAGCCGCTGATCAGTAGGGGCTCGGAGTTCCTGGTGGAAGCCGAGCACCTGGTGATCCAGGGAAAGCGCACCAAGGAGATGGGCAGCCGGCACAAGTATGTGCTGGATTCAGTGTCCTTTGAGCGGATCACCAAGCGGGCGCTCTCGTCGGAGCGGCTGAAGGCTGCTGGTGTGTTCAGTATCGAGGACGCGGGCCGGGTGGCACCCGACTCAACCAAGGCTGTCTTCGCCGCCAGCAATGCCGCGGCCATGCTGGTGGAGGACGCTGCCGCCGTCGCCGCTCCCGCCCCGCCGCCGCCGGGCCGGCAGCCGGCGGACCCGCGGCGGCTGTTCGAACGGCGCGCGGAACTGCCGGTGGCCGGGCTGGCGATCCGGGCCAGGCTGATGGCCAACCGAATTCCACGATTCGAGACCGCCGACATTGACTCGCCCGCGGGTCTGGCCGGGCTGGGCCGCACCGGGACGGACGATCTGTACCCCGAGGCGATCAAGGAGCGCGAGACCGAGCGGGCGGACATCGACAAGGTGTTTGTGAAGTCCGTGGGATCGGTCGATGCCGGGACCCGGGTACTTGCCGTGCCGCCTCGGAAGGGGCTGCTGGAATTCGAACCGGACACAGCCGCCGTCAGCGCCGGGCCGGATTGGAAGCGGCTGGGCGCCTACGAGGGCAAAACCGGCTGCGGCCGGACGGGAAGGACCGGCCCACCCGGGTGCGGCCGGACAAGCGGCGGCCGGGAAGGTTTGGGGTGGCGTTCATTCGCCAGGTCAACCCGGTGTTTTGCATCCCGCCGAACAAGGACCTGCTGGCCTACTGGGACCGGCTCGAGGACAGGCTGTGGAAGCTGCGCAACTGCCGCGACATCAGCGGCGCGGTTCGCAAGCTCTCGCTGTTCGCCGCGGAGATCGATCCGATGGCATTGGTCCGGGCACGGGCGGAGGGCATGTCCTTGCAGGACGCGCTGACCAGCCTCAACGGTGACGTGCCGCAGTATCGGTTCTCGTTCCTGTTGGAGAAGGCCAAGAGCCAAGCCACCGCGGTGCAGGGCTTCGGGAACGCACTGCAAGCGGCGGTGGAAAGGCGCGACGGCGAACAGCTGAACCTGCTGCGGGCCCAGCATCAGCAGCAGATCCTGGACCTCACCACCCGCACGCGCGAACAGGAACGGGACGCGGCGGCAAACGCGGTGGCCAGCCTGGAGCGGCACCGAACCACTGTGGCCAACCGGAAGGCCTATTTCGATGGGCTGGTGGACGGCAGCCTCACGGCGTCCGAGCGGACGGAGCGGATCAGCAAGCACATTGCCAGTGGCGCACGGATGACCGAAGCCACGCTGGGCTTCCTGTCCGGCGCGCTGCACCTGATCCCCAACTGGGCTCCCCGTTCGCCATGAAGTACGGCGGCGTGGAGGCCGGCTGGAGCGCCCACAACTTCGCGGTCGGAACCCGGGCCACGGGCGACTTCGCCGATGCGCTGGCCACGAGCGCCGCCGTCGAGGCTGGCTTCGACCGGCGGGAGCAGGGCTGGAAGCAACAGGTGGATGCGGCAGCGGATGACTTGGCCGAGATCGATCTGCAGCTGACGGGGATGAAGCTGCGCCGGGACATTGCGGAGCGGAACATCACCGTCCATACCAGGGCTGCCGAGCAGGCTGAAGAGGTCCTGGACCTGTACGAAAATCACTTCACCGGTGTGGGACTCTATGCCTTCCTGGCCACCACCTTGCAGCGGCTCCACCGCGAGGCGTTTAATACGGCGCTCTCCATGGCGCGGATGGCGGAGCAGGCGTTCCGGTTTGAGCGGGGCGAGGATTCCTATCGGCTGGGCGGCTCGTATTGGGATAGCGAGTATGTGGGCCTGTCTGCCGGGGCACAGCTGGTGGTGGACCTGCAGCAGCTGGAGCGGCGCTACGTGGAGACCAATATCCGGGATCTTGAGATCGATCAATCATTCTCGCTGAGCCAACTGGATCCCACCGCGTTGGTGCAGCTCAAAACCACCGGCGAGTGTGCCTTCGACATTCCCGAGGTGCTCTTCGATGTGGTCTACCCCGGGCACTACTTCCGCCGGATCAAGTCCGCCCGGATCACCATTCCCTGTGTCACGGGACCGTTCGCGAACGTCAGCGCCACGTTGCAACTGAATGAGAGCTGGATCCGGAAGGAGGCCAAGTTGGGGGCCGCGAATGTGACGCAAATGCCCGACGCGCGGGCCGCCCTGATCGCCACCAGTACCGCACAAAGCGACCCGGGGGTGTTCGAACTGAACTTCCGGGACGAGCGGTACATGCCGTTCGAGGGGGCGGGCGCCATCAGCAGCTGGCAGTTGACGTTACCGAAGAGCTTCCGGCAGTTCGACTACGGCACCATCAACGATGTTGTGCTCCGGCTGGCGTACACCTCGAAGTACGACGGTGTGCTGCGGGACAAGACCGAGGCGCTGCAGGCCGCCACCGAGGGCACCATCCTGAACGTTCTGGCTAACAATCCGCTGCAGCACGTGGTGTCGCTGCGGAACCAGTTCTCCAACACGTTCAACGCGTTGCTGCACTCCCCTGCCGCTACCGATGCCGGATTCACGCTGATGAGCACACACCTGCCGTACTTCCTCAACGGCCGAGGCGTCACGGTGAGCTCGGCGAAGCTGGCGCTGCGGACCAAGCCGGGCGGGCCAGCGTTGGCGGGTCTGAAGTTCTCGGTGGACGGGACAACCAACGGTGCGTTTGCCGCGGATCCGACGCTGGGCGGGTTGCCGTCCGTGGACGTCACCGGATCCTTCGCCAACGGTTTCGCGGACGCACACGTCGTTCGGGTTGTTGCCGCTGGCGGGCTGGCGCCTGCTGCCCCGGTGGCCGGTGATCAATCGGCACTGGATGGGACCGAGCTGTTGGATGTGATGTTCGTGCTGGAGCTGGCGGTCGCCTAATGGCCGTGGTCCGGGCCGGGCGTTTGCAGCCTTCGTCGAAGAGGCCGCATACGTCAGTGCCGACGTGGATCTTGGGCGAGTGTTCCATTTTGATGTTCAGGAACCTCCATCTACCCGACGTTGGCCATCACGAGGTCGCACATTTGACGCACCCGTGCGGCCCGCTCAAGGGGTGACGCCGCGGCCCCTGGCAGGCCGATCTTGAGACCAATGATCGGCGGCCTGCCGGCTTCGCGAAGGCATCCGGCGATTTCGCGGGTGGTAAGCAGGGAACTGGCCGGAGCTCCTTCGACCTCGACGGCAGGCAGATGGGCATCGATCCACGGGTAACCGAACTCGGTGGCTTCGGGGAACACCCGGAAAACATCAGGCCGTTGAGAACTCCCGCTTCGTGCGCCTCGGCCACATGGGCTGCTGCCGTGCGCCGCTGACCTGTCTCGATGACGGTCCGGGCCCAGTTCACGAGCATTCCGATGTCCTGGCCCTGCTCCCGAAACGCCCGGACGAGGTTGGTTTCGTCGCTGAATGAAAGAAATCCCTTTTCAGGAACCCGTCCGGGACGCGGTGCATCGCAGTGTTCAACCACCAGGGAGGTGCCCTGCCAGTCCCACCCTAGGATCTCCCAGAGCGACTCCGCGAAGGCCGCTGGAGTGCCATGCCCGGACGGAGCAGAATGCAACGCGACGGCCTCCACCCGGTGCCCCTGGTCCCGAAGGCCTGCGACATAGCCCAAGATCCCTGCCGTGAAGTCAACGGCGGCCCGACGCCCTTCCCGGTCCGTGGAGGCGAGTCCGAACCGCGCGTCTGCGCCGGCTCTCTGCATGGTTCCGGGAATTGCGGTGACCACCGCTGACCAGTCGGCGTTCGCCCCGGCAGGCCACGGGTCGCCGCCCCAGGCGCGGTAGGGAAGCTCGAGGCCGCGGATAGCGGCGAGTGCTGCGAGTTCCTCGAAGAACTGACTCTGCAGAAGCCCCTCGGGCTGGGCCGGATAGGCGCCGACGATCAGTGACACATTCTCTCCTTCGATCTGGATGCTGCGTACGTCGCCCGGGGGTTCGCCAACTTGCGGTTCTACACCCGCTTGACGGGCCCGTGTGATGCCCCTTACAGTTTTCACTACAAGCATCGGACGTCCTACATCCGATAAATATACTCGAATGGTGAGGCAAATTATGAGCAGGACATCAATGAACTTGCCGCTGGTCAATGACGCCAGCCGCCGGAGCTTCCTCAAGTTGTCAGGCGCCCTGGGCATGGCCGCGGCTTTCACCACTTCTCTCGCCGCCTGCGGCGGAGCCGCCACCACAACGGCAGGACCGGGGGCAAACACTGCACCGATCAACAAGGACCTCATCATCGAAGCGGGCATCTCCTACGCCCTGTCTACCGGGTTCGACCCGCTGTCGTCCTCGGGCGCCACGCCGCTGGCCGCCAACCTGCACGTCTACGAGGGCCTGGTCGAACTGCATCCCGCCACCCGCGAGCCGTACAACGCCCTCGCTGCGGCCGATCCCAAGCAGATCAACGACACTACTTACCAGGTGACACTCCGCGACGGCGCTAAGTTCCACAACGGTTCCCCGGTCACCGCCGAGGACGTGGTCTTCTCCTTCACCCGCGTGATGGACCCGGCGAACAAGTCGCTCTTCTCCCAGTTCATCCCGTTCATCCAGGACGTCAAGGCCGTCGACGCGAAGACCGTCGAGTTCGCGCTGAAGTACGCCTTCCCGGGCTTCGCCCCCCGTATTTCCGTCGTCAAGATCGTTCCCAAGGCCGTGGCGAATTTCCCGCTCGGTTCGGACCAGCTCAAAGCATTCGACGCCAAGCCGGTCGGTACCGGCCCCTACAAGCTGGTCTCCGCAGTCAAGGACGACAAGATTGTCTTCGAGGCAAACCCGGACTACAACGGCCCCATGCCAGCCCTGGCCAAGGGCATGAACTGGCTCCTGCTCTCCGACGCCGCCGCCCGCGTCACGGCGATGCAGTCCGGTCGTGTGCAGGCGATCGAGGATGTCCCGTACCTTGACATTGACGGACTGAAATCGAAGGCGACGGTGGAATCCGTCCAGTCTTTTGGGCTGCTCTTCCTGATGTTTAATTGCGCCCGGGCCCCGTTCGACAACAAGCTGGTCCGCCAAGCCTTGCACTACGGCTTGGACAAGGACTCCATCATTAAGAAGGCACTGTTCGGGAACGCCAAGGCCGCCAGCTCCTACTTCCAGGAAGGGCACCCGGACTACGTCAAGGCCAAGAATGTCTACGGCTATGACCCCGGGAAAGCCGAGGATCTGCTGAAGCAGGCCGGCGTCACAAACCTCGAATTTGAACTGCTCACCACGGACACAGCCTGGGTCAAGGATGTGGCCCCGCTGATGCTGGAATCCTGGAACAAGATCCCGGGCGTCAAGGTCACCCTAAAGAACCTGCAATCCGGTGCGTTGTACACGGACCGGGTGGGCAAGGGAGATTTCTCCGTCGTCGCCGCCCCGGGCGACCCGTCCGTCTTCGGCAACGACGCCGACCTGCTGCTGAGCTGGTTCTACGCCGGCGACACCTGGATGAAGGGCCGCGCGTATTGGGCCGCCACCCCGGAACGCGCGACACTTGTGGACCTCATGGCGAAAGCCGGGCGGTCCACCAAGGCTGAAGCGAAAAAGGTGACCGGCGACATCGTGGATCTGGTGTCCGAAGAGCTCCCGCTGTATCCGATCTTCCACCGCCAGCTTCCGAGCGCCTGGGATGCCAAGAAGCTCAGCGGCTTCAAGCCGCTGCCCACCACCGGTGTCGGCTTCATCGGCGTCGGGCGCACGGCCTGATTCCGGCCGAATAGGTCCAGGTCCGGGCGGGCCCCCTCCCGCCCGGACCTGGATGACCTGCCCCCGGTGCCGGCTGAGGCCGGGACAAACTTCCACGAATTCCGGAGACAATTTTGGTCACGATATTGCGCCTGCTGGGCCGCAGGCTTGCGGCGCTGCCCCTGATGATCCTTGGCATTACCCTGCTGGTGTTCCTGGTCCTTCAGGCCGCCCCAGGCGATCAGGCGAGCAGCGCCCTGGGCGACGGTGCCAGTGAGGAAGCCAAGGAACAGTACCGCCAGAACAACGGGCTCAACGATTCCCTGGTTCTGCAGTACTTCCGGTTCCTCGGGAAGCTGCTCCAGTTTGATCTCGGGGTCACCACGCCGCCGGCAAAGTCGGTGGCCGACATGATCGCTGCCGCGTTTCCGCTGACCCTGCAACTGACCTTCCTGGGGGTGCTGATCGCCGTTCTGCTCTCGCTTCCCTTCGGCATCATCGGTGCACTCTACCGGGACAAATGGCAGGACCAACTGGTCCGGGTGTTCTCCATCGCCGCCGTGGCAACACCGTCATTTTGGCTGGGCATCCTGCTGATCCAGTGGTTCGCCCTTGGCGCCAGCCCGTCCTTCCCCTCGGGCGGCCTCGCAACACCCGAATCCGGCTTCGGCGGGTGGCTGAACTCGATGACGCTCCCGGCCCTTGCCCTCGCCATCCCGGTCTCCGCCTCCCTGATCCGTGTGGTCCGCACCTCGATGGTCGAGGAACTTGACCGCGACTACGTCCGGACAGCAATCGGCAACGGTGTCCCCTACCGGGAAGTCGTATCAAAAAACGTCCTCCGGAACGCGCTTGTCACACCGGTGACGGTCCTGGGACTGCGGATCGGCTATCTACTCGGAGGCGCCGTTGTGATCGAAATGATCTTTGCCCTGCCCGGCATGGGCCAGTTGATCCTCAACGGAATCACCAACCTCGACGTCAACCTCGTCCAAGGGGTGGTCCTGACCATCTCAGTGACCTTCGTACTCGTGAACATCGCCGTCGACCTTCTCTACCTGCTCATCAACCCCCGAATCAGGACGGTCTGACCCATGCGCAGCAAACTCGCTGAACGCCTCAGCGCCCCCGGAATCCGGTTCAAGGCCCTTCCATGGACCTCCCGGCTCGCGCTCCTCTTCCTGATGGCCATCACCGTTTCCGCCATCTTGGCGCCCCTCATCGCCCCGCACGACCCCCTGGAATCCTTCACCCCGGCGACGGCGCCCGGCGGGGAGCACCTCTTCGGCACCGACCGGCTGGGACGTGACATCTTCTCGCGCCTGCTCTATGGCGCGCAGTCCTCCCTGATGATCGGCCTGGGCGCCGTGTCGCTGGCCATGGCTGCCGGCGCGCTGCTCGGCTCCCTGGCCGCGACCTCCAGCAAACCGGTCAACGAACTGATCATGCGGCTTATGGACATTCTTATGGCGTTCCCCGGCATCGCCCTGGCCGCTGTGCTGCTGGCGGCATTCGGCAATACAGTGCCCACCATCATCGTGGCCATTGCGGTGATCTACACGCCCCAGCTCGCCCGGGTGGTCCGCGCCAACGTCCTCTCCCAATACGGCGAAGACTATGTCCGCGCCGCGCGGGTAATTGGCGCCGGCCGCTTCTACCTCCTGCTGAAGCACGTCGTGCGCAACACCGCGGCCCCGGTCCTGGTGTTCGCCACAGTGATGGTCGCGGACGCGATCATCCTGGAGGCTTCGCTCTCTTTCCTCGGCGCCGGCGTCCAGGACCCCGCGCCGTCCTGGGGCAATGTGATCTCCTACGGCCGCAACCTCGTCCTGTCCGGCGGCTGGTGGGCCACCACGTTCGCCGGCCTCACCATACTGCTCACAGTGCTCGCCCTGAACATCCTGGCCGAGGGCCTCACGGATGCCATGGTCAATCCGAAGCTCCGCCGGGCACCCGTTGTCAAGGACGACGACGGGTCATCCCCGCCGCTGTGGCCGTCGACGCCGAGATCGGCACCTCGGTAGCCCAAGGCTCCGTGCTGGAGCAGCATGAGCTCGACGTCGTCCGCGCCGCTGTGGCCGATGCTGTCCCGGAGGCCGGATGCCCTCAGGACAGGCAGGTCCCAACGGCCAATCCCCACGCCCTGCTGGACCAGGAGCTGAAACTGCTCGCCACCGTCGAAGCCGGACGGACCGACCGCCTCCCCCAGGTCCCCGACACCGCGCGCACGGTCCTCGAGGTCAAGAACCTATCCATCCGCTTCCCGGGGCGCTTCGGCGACACCGACATCGTGGACAACGTCTCCTTCAACGTCCGCGAGGGCGAAACCATGGGGCTCGTCGGCGAATCCGGCTGCGGCAAGTCCATCACGTCCCTGGCCATCATGGGACTGCTGCCCAAGACTGCCAAGATCTCCGGCTCGATCACCTTCAACGGCAAGGAACTGCTGGACCCCTCAACCGGCCACGGCAGCACCCAGGCCTACCAAGGTCTACGGGGCCAGCAAATCGCCATGGTCTACCAGGACGCGCTGAGCTCGCTCAACCCCTCGATGAAAATCAAGGACCAGCTGGAGCAACTCACCCGCCGCGGCGGTCGCAAGACCCCGGCCGAGCTTCTCGAAATGGTCAAGCTGGATCCCGTCCGCACCCTGGCCAGCTACCCGCACGAGCTCTCCGGCGGCCAGCGGCAGCGTGTCCTGATCGCCATGGCACTGTCCCGCTCGCCCCGGATCGTCGTCGCTGACGAGCCCACCACCGCACTGGACGTGACCGTCCAGCACCAGGTGGTGCAGCTGCTCAACGAGCTGCGCGAGCAACTGGGCTTCGCCATGGTGTTCGTCAGCCATGACCTCGCCCTGGTGGCGTCACTCGCGCACCGCATCACCGTGATGTATGCCGGGCAGGTCGTGGAGTCCGCGCAGGCATCCGCCCTGCTCCAGAACCCGCGGCACGAATACACCCGGGGCCTGCTCGGCGCCGTGCTCTCCATTGAGGCCGACGCCGCCCGCCTGCACCAGATCCCCGGCACAGTACCATCACCGAGGGCGTTCTCCACCGGCGACAGGTTTGCTCCCCGTTCGCTGCGGCCCGACGCCGACCCGGACCAGCGGCTCGTCCTGACCCCAGTTGACCAAAAAAGCGACCACTACTGGGCCAGCCACCTCAAGGAGGATGCCAAGTGAGCACACCAACCGGCAAGCCCGTGATTGAACTGAAGAACGTCAAGGTTCACCACCGGGCCCGAACCGGTGGCCTCTTCCGGCCCAACATCGTCAAGGCAGTCAACGGAGTGGACTTCACCATCAGCCGCGGCGAGACCGTGGGGATCGTCGGCGAATCCGGCTGCGGCAAATCCACCCTTGCCTCCGTGCTGGTGGGACTGCAGACCCCCACCTCAGGTGCGGTGTTGTTCCACGGGAAGCCCGCCATCAAGCGGAACGCCGCCCTGCGCAGGGAATTTGGCCGCGCAGTATCGGTGGTCTTCCAGGACCCGTCCACTGCGCTCAACCCCCGGATGACCATCCAGGACATCCTCACCGACCCGCTCAAGATCCACGGGATCGGCACCGCGGCGACGCGGGCAGCGAAAGTCAAGGAACTCCTCGCACTAGTCGGGCTGCCGTACTCCGCCGCCGAGGTCACGCCTTCGCAGGTATCCGGCGGCCAGCGCCAGCGCGTTGCCATCGCCCGCGCCCTGGCCCTGGACCCGGACATCATTGTGGCGGACGAGCCGACCTCGGCGCTGGACGTCTCGGTCCGGGCCCAGGTGCTGAACCTGCTCTCGGACCTAAAGACTCAGCTGAACCTCGGTATGGTCTTCATCTCCCACGATATCCAGACGGTCCGCTACGTCTCGGACCGGATTTGCGTTATGTATTTCGGCGAAATCGTGGAACAAGGTCCCGCCGGAGAGGTCTTCGACCATCCCGGCAACGACTACACCAAGAAACTGCTCGGCGCCGCGCCCAGCCTGCTGCACCCCTGATCCCCCCATCCTTTCCCAACTCACCAAACCATCATTGGAGATACCTTTGTCTACCCAATTCCAGGGCGTCATTCCCCCGGTCGTCACCCCCCGCCACGCCGACGGCAGCATCGATACCGACTCGCTGAAGAACCTCACCCGGCACCTCCTCGACGGCGGGGTGTCCGGCCTCTTCGTCCTCGGATCCTCCGGCGAGGTCCCCTACCTGACAAATGCCGAGCGCGAACTCGTTGTCAGCACCATCGCCGATGCGAACTCCGGCAGCGTGCCGTTGATCGTCGGCGCCAACGAACAAACCACCAACCGCGTCATCGAGGAGGCCCGGAAGGTCATCGACCTCGGCGCCGATGCGATCGTTGTGACCTCGATGTACTACGCGATCGGCAACGCCGAGGAGACGGAAACCCACTTCCGCGCCGTACACGACGCCGTCAGCGCGCCGATCTTCGCCTATGACGTCCCCGTCCGCACCCACTTCAAACTGCCCACTGACCTGCTGGTCCGGCTCGGCCGCGACGGCGTGATCGCCGGCGTCAAGGACTCCTCCGGCGACGACGTCGCTTTCCGCCAGCTCCTGCTGGCCGCCCGGGACATCCCCAACTTCGACATCTTCACCGGTCACGAGGTCGTCGTCGACGGCGCCCTGCTCGGCGGCGCCCAAGGTGTCGTCCCGGGCCTGGGCAACGTGGACCCCCGCGGCTACCGGAGCCTTATGGACGCCGCAGCAGCCGGCGAGTGGGCAAAGGCTGCTGCCGAGCAGGACCGCATTGCCGACCTCTTCGAGATCGTTTACACCCCCAACGGCCGGGTCTCCGGCGGCGCGGCGGGCCTCGGCGCGTTCAAGACGGCCCTGCAGCTTATGGGCGTCATCGAGTCCAACACCATGAGCACACCCATGCCTTCCCTGAACGAGGACGAAACCACCGCCATCAAGGTCATCCTTGAACGCAACGGCCTGCTCTAGGCTCCAGTGTTCACGGACCTAGGGAACTTGGATTGAGGAGGAACATGGCGCACGCCATCGGTGTGGACCTTGGCGGCACCAAGACTGCAGCAGGACTGGTCTCGGAAGACGGCAAGCTGCTGTTCTCGGAGACCACCCCAACACTCAGCCGTGCCGGCGGCGAGGCTGTCCTGGACGCCACCGCGGCGCTGGTGTCCAGGATACGGCTCCGGGCCCAAGCCAACGGCATCACCACCATTGGCGTCGGGGTGGGCTCCGCCGGCGTGATCGACGCAGGGCGTGGCGTTGTGGTTTCCGCGACCGACGCGATCCGGGGTTGGGCGCGGACGGCGCTGACCAAGGGCCTTGCAGGGCGGCTGGGGCTTCCCGCGGCCGCGGTCCGTGCCGTGAACGACGTTCACGCCCATGCACTCGGCGAAGCGTGGCGCGGTGCCGCGGCTGGGACGGCGAGTTCGCTGCTGATCGCGTTCGGAACCGGCGTGGGAGGAAGCCTGGTCCTGGCCGGCACGCCGGTCCTCGGCCACCGCTTCGTGGGCGGTCACGTGGGGCACCTCGCATCCCCGTACGCGTACTCCGGCGGCGAGGCGCTGCCGTGTTCCTGCGGCAACTCGGGCCATGTGGAGGCCGTGGCCTCCGGGCCGGCCATCCACGCGGCGTTCCTGCGGCTGGGCGGCTCCCCTGCAGTCCCGGACACCCGAGCAGTCTTTGCCCTGGCGCACGACGGCGATCCTGCGGCGGGAGAGGCCGTCAGCACCGCGGCCGCTGCGGCTGGCCAGGCGGCCGGCGGGCTTCTCAATATCCTGGACCCCGAGGTATTGGTAGTCTCCGGCGGGCTGGCCGACGCCGGCGAGCTGTGGTGGGAGCCCATGGAGGCAGCCCTGCGCCGGGAACTGCTGGCCCCGCTCGCCCGCATGCCCGTCCTCCGCGCCACACTGCAAAACTCCGCGGCAGTCGTTGGCGCCGCAAAGCTCGTCTTCAACTGACCGAACCTGTCCGCCAACACCGGGCCACACAGAAACAAGGCACTTATGATCCTGACCCCCGACGGCCTCGAGTCCCTCCGCTCCAGGCTTATCGTTTCGTGCCAGGCCTACCCTGGCGAGCCGATGCGGGATCCCCGCACCACCGCGCAACTCGCGGCCTCCGCCGTCATCGGCGGTGCCGCAGCCGTCCGGGTCCAGGGGCTGGCCGATATCCAGCACACCAGGGCCGCCGTCGAGGTCCCGGTCATCGGGCTCTGGAAGGATGGCCACGACGGCGTCCTGATCACCCCGACACTGCGGCATGCCCTAGCAGTCGCCAATGCCGGAGCGCATATCGTGGCCATCGACGGCACCCGCCGGCAGCGCCCGGACGGGTTGAGCCTGGCAGCGACAGTCGCCGGCATCCGTGGCGGCTCCCACGCGCTCGTTATGGCCGATTGCGGCTCCTACGACGACGCTGCAGCGGCCGTCGACGCCGGGGTCGACCTGATCGGCACCACCCTCGCCGGCTACACCAGTGAACGCACCAAGACCCAAGGCCCTGACCTTGAACTCCTCGAACGGATCGCCGCTGCAGCCTTCGGGAAACCGCTCATCGCCGAAGGCCGAATCCACACACCGGAGCAAGCCCGCCAGGCGCTCGGCGCCGGCGCGTTCGCCGTCGTCGTCGGCACTGCCATTACCCACCCGGCCACCATCACCGGATGGTTCACTGCCGCGCTGCACTGCTGAGGACTGGCGCCATGGCACGGACTCATCGCGGGCATCAACTCCGAAGGGCGTTCCTCCCGCACGCCCGCTGCGGCGCGCCAAACCCGGCATGGCTCCGGGACCCCGACCAGTGGTTCGGATTGATGCGAACGCGCCTGGCCCGCCTTGGCCTTTAGCTGGCCGCGACGTCCTTGAGCTTCCGGCGGATGCCGTCGAAGTGGCGTTGGAGCCGCTCGGAGGCCAGCGGCTTGTCCTTGTGGACCACGGCCTGGAAGATCTCCCAATGGACACGGGCCTGATCGCCCAGATCCACGGGTCCTGAGCCCAAAGCCTGATGGATCTGCCGGTAGACCTTCCAGAAGACATCCATGAGATTGATGAGAAGCTCGTTGTTCAGGGGCGCGTAGAGCCTGCGGTGGAACTCCGCATCCAGTTCGGCCAGCGGCTCGCCTGCTTCCGCGGCAGCGTCCATCAGCTCCATGGTGGTGCGGAGACCGTCGAGGTGCTCCTCGGTCATGAGGTCGATCGCGGACCCGATGAGTCCGGATTCCAGCGCCTGACGCACGTCAATCAACTCCATGGCCTCTTCACCCCGGTGCCGCAGCGACAGACGGCCGCGGAACGCCAGCCCGTCGGTCAGTGCACTGAAGTTGTTAGGTGCCACGAACATGCCAAAACCGTGCCGGATCTCTATCACACCAAGCGCCTGCAACACCTTCAGGGACTCCCTGACAGTGTTACGCCCGACACCCAGCACCGCCGAAAGCTCACTTTCAGTCGGCAATGCGTCCCCAACGTCCAGTCCCTGTTCTAGGATGAGGTCCATGATGCGCGTCTGCAGCGCATGGGACCTGATCTGAGCGCTGAAACGGGCCGGGGACACTACTTGGGATTCGATGCTCATGTCGCTCCTTCTGGCCGTGGCTGTGATCGACCACTCTTATTAGTCAGCCTACAGGAGATGGGACGTCCAATGTCCAGTTCCCCTGCGACGACTCGAAGATATTTCTGACCCCTGCGCCGATGCACTGCTGATCCAGGGTGGCCGGAACCGGCGCCCGGCCCCCGCCACCAGGATGTGCGTTTAGGGGCCTCAAGCCTGGCCGCCGGAATGCGGAACCGCCGCCTTCCGGTAAGTTATTCACTGCCGTGTACCGGCCGCGGCAACTTAACGCCGCGAGAGCCACCGCACGCCGCTCCTATCCCCGCGTCGGCTCCCGGGAGAGAAGTTCCAAGACGCCACCCGCTCGGAGCTATCAGCGGGGTCACGCCCCCTTGCCTGCATCCGCCGCGGCGACCAGACTTAGTTGCAGGAGCCGATCCGGGGAGAAACGATGGGAAACAAAGACGAACTGCGGCAGGCATACGGGCGCCTCATCGCCGCCGTCACGGCGAATGACGAGGATGCGCTGGCCCGGGTCGTCAGCGCCGACATCGTGGACCATAGCGCCGATCCAGGCCAGCTTCCAGGCTCGGCTGGAATTATTCACTGGATGCAGGGAATGCATGCCGGCCTCTCCGGCCTCACGGGAACGATCGAGGATACCGTCGCGGAGGGCGATAAAGTTGCAGGCCGGATGACATGGCGGGGGACGCATACAGGGCCGTTTCTAGGCCTGGCGGCCAGCAATAAACCCGTGACGGTGGCCTCCATTCACATCCTCCGCTTTGAAGGCGGACTAGCTGTCGAATGGTGGGGCGTGCCTGACCTCTATGGAGCGCTCACTGCGATGGGCGCCCGCGTCGAACTCCACGCTGACTGATCTCCGCACACACCGGTCAGTCGTTGAACATCCCGGCCAGGTAATCCGCCGTCAGGGCCGCTCCGGAGTACATGTCGCCACGCATAGGACCTGCCAAAGCCTTTGGGTTCCAGACCTTGCAACAATTCCCGGTTCACCCACGCCGTCGCACGGCGGCGGCACATCGTTCCGACTCGAGCCC
Organism: Arthrobacter sp. H16F315; assembly: GCF_024124825.1. Taxonomy (GTDB): domain Bacteria; phylum Actinomycetota; class Actinomycetes; order Actinomycetales; family Micrococcaceae; genus Arthrobacter. The sequence continues at coordinate 2,946,771 of NZ_JAMXSS010000002.1, forward strand.
ATCGACGCCGGCACCAACCATAACGAAGTCCAGCTCAGCCGTCACCCCTCGTCCGTCTCAATGACGTGGAAGGAATGATCCTTAAGGCATTTCCACGAACCAAACGCCCCCGGTCTGCACCCGCGGCGCTCGGGGCGTAAGCCTCTGTTCCAAGGCTCTGCGGGGCCATAGCGTTGTTGCAGGAGGTTTGATCATGATGGATGGCTGGTACGGGTCTGGCTGGGGCATCGGCGCATGGGTGGCCATGGCCGCATTGATGCTGATTTTCTGGGGCGGCGTGGTGACCGTGGTGGTGCTGCTGGTCCGGCGACCCCATGGCGGCGATGGTGCAGGCGCGCCCCTGCCGCCGCACCACAACGCCGAGCGTATTCTCCATGAGCGCTTTGCCCGCGGGGGAAATCGACGAACAGGAGTTCACTGCCCGGCGGGCGGCGCTCAGGCGCCAGGAATGAAGGCTATATCCCGCCGCGGGCAGCTGTTCCTCGGGATCGCCGCCACGATTCTTCTAACGGCACTGTCCCTCGTCGCTGTTGGACTCTTCGGCGGACTGGTGAATCCCGGGGTCACCGGTTTTCCGGCCCGGAACCGGTGCGTCGCCCCGGATCTTCCCGGGCCGGTCATCAGCGTGTCACTGACCAACATGGGCGGTCCCATGATGGGCGCGCGCAACGGCGGGATGGGCGGGGCCATGCGGATGACGGCAGACCGCAGCACGCTTGCGCACGGCGCGGTGTCCTTCCTGGCCGCCAATGCCGGCACCCTCAGCCACGAACTGGTCATCCTGCCCCTCGCCGCCGACCAGATCCCCGGCACCCGCCCGATCGGCGCTGACGGACAAATCGACGAGGCCGACAGCCTCGGGGAAGCATCCAATACCTGCGCCGAAGGAACCGGTCAAGGGATCCTGCCCGGAACCACAGGCTGGGTGACCGTCACCCTCCCGCCCGGACGCTATGAGCTGGTCTGCAATCTGCCGGGCCATTACGCCGCCGGGATGTACACACAAATTACGGTGAACTAGGCTCCCGCACCACAGCCAGCGACCACGCGGCGGTCTGTCCAGTGCTCGGTTCGCAAGACGTGGCTCGTGCCATCGACTCAACACGGCAGGTTCCACCCCAGGCGAGAATCCACTCTCTCGCCCATCGTCGACGCATCGGATAAGGGGACAGACATCCGGACCTGCTTGTCAGCTATACCCCCTGGGGGTATGTTTGGGATGTTGTCAGTGAAGTGCTTTGTCCGAGCCGCCCGCAGCCGGGGAAACAACATAAGGAGTACACCCATGGACCACGACCACCACCACGGACGTGCCGCCCGGCAGGACACGTCCGGCGTTCCCCTCAGCAGGTCCGTCGTCGGCAACGCTCCTCACTCCCACCCCGGCCATGGCGGCGGCATGGATGATGAGCACATGGTGCACACCCAGGGCCAACACGCCGGACACAGCGTCGCGATGTTCAAGAACAGGTTCTGGCTGACGCTGGCCATGTCCGTGCCTGTCGTGTTCTTCAGCCCCATGTTCGGCGGGCTGCTGGGCCATACACCCCCGGTTTTCCTGGGCTCGGCCTGGATCCCGCCGGCGCTGGGCACCGTGATCTTCTTCTACGGCGGGCAGCCCTTCCTCAAAGGTGGCCTGGAGGAACTGAAGAGCCGAAAACCGGCCATGATGCTGCTGATCGCCATGGCGATCAGCGTCGCATTCATCGCCTCCTGGATCACCAGCCTCGGGATCGGCGGGTTCGACCTGGACTTCTGGTGGGAGCTGGCCCTGTTGGTGGCGATCATGCTGCTGGGGCACTGGATCGAGATGCGCGCACTCGGCTCCGCACGGGGTGCCCTGGACGCTCTTGCGGCTCTGTTGCCCGACGAGGCAGACCGGATTACCGCTGAGGGCACCGAAACCATCAAAGTCAGCGAGCTTGCGGCGGGGGACACCGTCCTGGTCCGCTCCGGAGCCCGAATGCCGGCCGACGGCACCATTGTTGACGGCCAGGCCGAGTTCGACGAATCGATGATCACGGGGGAATCCAGGACCGTCCTTCGCTCATCCGGCAGTAAGGTCATCGCCGGAACCATCGCCACAGACAACACCGTCCGCGTGCAGGTCACCGCTGTCGGGGACGACACCGCCCTGGCCGGAATCCAGCGCCTCGTCGCCGAGGCGCAGGCCTCCTCCTCCAAAGCCCAGGCCCTGGCCGACCGGGCCGCCGGTTTCCTGTTCTACTTCGCCGCCGGCGCCCGGGGTCCTCACGTTCATCGTCTGGTCACTGCTGGGCAGCGTCCCCGACGCCGTGACCCGCACCGTCACCGTCCTCGTAATCGCCTGCCCCCACGCTCTTGGCCTGGCCATCCCCTTGGTCATCGCCATCTCCACCGAGCAGGCGGCACGGGCCGGTGTCCTGATCAAGAACCGGATGGCACTGGAGCGCATGCGCACCATCGACGTTGTGCTCTTCGACAAGACCGGGACCCTCACCAAGGGCGAACCGGCACTCAAAGACGTCGCGACCGCCCAAGGCGTGGACCGGAACGATCTCCTGGCACTGGCAGCAGCCGTGGAAGCAGACAGTGAGCACCCGGTGGCACGGGCCATCGTCCGCGCCGCACGGGAGCAGAACCTGACGATTCCAGCGGCGTCCGGATTTTCGTCCATGACCGGCCGCGGTGTCCGCGCCACGGTCGACGGCAGGACCATCCACGTCGGCGGCCCGGCACTGCTCCGTGACCTCGAAGCCAACGAACCGAAATCATTGGCCGCCGCCACCGGGGCGTGGATGGACCGAGGCGCAGCCGTCCTGCACATCATTGACGGGCAAAGGATCCTCGGGGCCGTGAGCCTCGAGGACGCCGTCCGCTCCGAATCCCGCCAGGCCGTCAAAGCCCTGCAGGACCGCGGCATCAAGGTCGCTATGATCACCGGCGACGCCCAACAGGTCGCATCCGCCGTCGCCGAAGAACTCAATATCGACGAGGTGTTCGCCGAAGTCCTCCCGGCAGACAAAGACAAGAAAGTCGCCGAACTGCAGGCCCGCGGACTCAAAGTCGCCATGGTCGGCGACGGCGTCAACGACTCCCCCGCGCTGGCCCGGGCCGAAGTGGGCATCGCAATCGGCACCGGCACCGACGTCGCGATGGAATCCGCCGGTGTGGTCCTAGCCGGCAACGACCCCCGCGCCGTCCTGTCCATGCTGGACCTCTCACGGGCAAGCTACCGGAAAATGTGGCAGAACCTCATCTGGGCCACCGGCTACAACATCATCTCCGTCCCGCTCGCCGCCGGCGTACTCGCCTTCGCCGGAGTCGTCCTCTCCCCTGCCACGGGAGCCGTGCTGATGTCCATCTCCACGGTGGTCGTCGCCTTGAACGCGCAGCTGCTGCGCCGGCTAAAACTCAACCCCGCCCAGATCCGTTGACCCCGGCAGCGGCCAGTGTGCACTGGAGCACATCCGGTCCGTCAGATAAGCACAAGGGTGCATCGGCCATGGGTGTGGAACAAGCGCGCTGACTACACCCGTTACCTTGTGGACCCGGCACGGCCAAGAGAACCAGCAGTACGGCATAGATCAGGACGACACCAGCTGCGGCCGCGACCGCCGCATCCCAAAGTTCATGCCCTGACTTCGTCCGGGGTTTGCCGCACTTCGCGTCTGGCCCGCAGCTCAGTCATGGACGGATTCACCGGTGACTTTGTGGTCGGCGTGGTTCAGGCCTTCCATCACGAGACGGGCCAGGTGTCCGCCGGCGATGCTGTAGATAATGTGGCGGCTGTCCTTGCGGGTGGTGACCAGACCGCTGAAGCGCAGTTTGGCCAGGTGCTGGCTCACCGAGGTCCGGGACGCCCCGGTGCGTTCCACCAGGAAGCTGACGTCCGAGGGTTCCTGGGCCAGGAGCCAAAGAATATGCAGCCGGGTGGGGTCAGAGAGCATCCGAAAGGTAGCGGTGGCCGCGTCCAGGCGGAGAGCGTCGGGGGCGTCCGGGTGTTGGAGGCTGGCGGCGGGGGCGCCTGTAATGTTGTCCACCGGCTCAGCCTTTCGTCGTCTCCGGCACTGGACCGGTCCTGAACGCCGCGGGCCAGAACTTGAAGGCCGCTGCCGTGCTTATGGCAGCCACCGCTGCCAGTACGGCGGCGGCCGCTGGCTGTCCCGCGACGGCGCCGACCCAGCCGGCCACGGGGTAGGTGATGATAAAGCAGGCATGGGAGAGGGAGAACTGGGCCGTGAAGATATACGACCGGGTTCTGTCCGTCGCGGCGCGGCGCAGCAGACGGGCAGAGGGTGTGTTGATCATCGAGGTCCCGGCGCCGAGCAGGGCCCACAGTCCCAGCAAGACCGGCCACGTTCCCGGTACGGCCAGCAGCGCGAACGCCCCGGCGAGTCCGAACGAGACCAGCACCGCTCCGGCCCGCATAAAGGCCCGGTCCGGTAACCTGTCCAGGATCGCCGGTGCCGTCAGCGCCACGGCCATGGAACCGGCGCCGTAGCAGGCAAGGGCGATGGCGACGTCGGTGTTGGAGCCGCCGAACAGGTCCCGGGCGTAGACGACGGTGTTCACCAGCACCAGGGCGGTCGCGGCCGCGACGGCCAGGTTCAGCGCCATCAGTCCCCGCAGCTCCGGAGTCTTCGCAAAGATCCGGGCGCCAAGGGTGGTCCGGTGCCAGAGGGTTCCTTCCTGCCGCACCGCCGGTGCGACCGGAAGGCGCGTCGTGACCACCAGGGCCGCCGAGAACAAGAACCCGGCCACGGTCCCCAGGAAGAGCTCATGAAAAGAGACCACTGTCAGCAGGGCCGCCGCAAGCGCCGGGCTGAGCAGGGACTCCAGGTCATAGGCAAGCCTGGAAAGCGAGAGCGCCCGGGTGTAGTGGCGTTCCTCGGGAAGTACCACCGGGATCAGCGACTGGAACGCCGGGGTGAACGTTGCCGAGGCGCTCTGCAGCACAAAGACCAAGACGTAGATCTGCCATGCCTGGTCCACCATCGGCAGCATCAGGGCAATGCCTGCCCGGATCAGGTCCGCGCCGACGAGCACCGCTTTTTTAGGCAGTCGCTCGACCAACGCCGCCATCACCGGGGCCACGAAAACATAGGCGAGCATCTTGATGGTCAGCGCAGTACCCAGCACCGCCCCGGCCTGGCCGCCGGCGAGGTCAAACGCCAGCAGACCCAGCGCCACGGTCAACAGGCCCGTGCCCAGCAGGGCGACGATCTGGGCCGAAAAGAGCTTCCGATAGGCCGGAACGGCCAAGACTTGAAGCAACGCGGCTCCTCACGGTAATGGCGAACAATCAACAAGTGCTTACATGTGCACATATTAGCCTAGCCCAACAGAACAATACAGAATTGTATGAATACATCCCCGCGTGTACTTTAGAGTTATGGAATCCCTTACCCGCGCTCCAGTGCTGGCACGGTTCGGCTACGCTGTCTCCGACCCGACCCGGGCCCGGATCCTGCTGGCGCTGGCCGAGGCGCCAGCCTATCCCTCCGACCTGGCCGATTCCCTCGGCGTCTCACGGCAGAGCATGTCGAACCATCTGACGTGCCTGCGCGGCTGCGGACTGGTGGTGGCCGTCCCCGACGGCCGCCGGAGCCGGTACGAGCTCGCCGACGAGAAGTTGGGCCACGCCATCGGCGACCTGCTCGGCGTCGTCCTGGCCGTGGACCCGGCCTGCTGCGCCCCCGACGGGACGTGCCTGGCATGACGGCCCTCTCGCTGGGACCGAACCCCGTCCGCCGGGCAGTGCTAAGCCGGCGCATCCGGCTGTTCGCTGCCGCCACCATCAGCTACAACGTCATCGAAGCGGTCATCGCCCTCTGGGCCGGCGGCGTCGCGGAGTCCTCGGCCCTGATCGGCTTCGGCCTGGATTCCGTAATCGAAGTGGCATCCGCCGTCGCCCTGTCCTGGCAGTTTGCCGCCCGGGATCCGGAACGGCGGGAGCACCTGACCTTGCGGCTCATCGCGATCTCCTTTTTCGCCCTCGCAGCCTTCGTCACCGTCGATTCTGTCAGCTCGCTGGCCGGCGGCGGCGAAGCGCGGCACTCCACGCCCGGCATCATCATCGCCGCCCTCAGCCTGGCCATCATGCCAATGTTGTCCTGGCTGCAGCGCCGCGCCGGACGGGAACTCGGCTCCCGGTCTGCGGTGGCGGACTCCAAACAAACCCTCCTGTGCACCTACCTCTCTGCCGTCCTGCTGCTCGGGCTGGTGTTGAACAGCACCCTGGGCTGGTGGTGGGCCGACGCCGGCGCCGCACTTCTGATCGCCGTGATCGCCGTCCGCGAAGGCCTCAACGCCTGGCGGGGCGACGTCTGCTGCACCGTGCCCGGCGGCACGGCTGATCTATCGGCGGTGGCGGCAAAGACCACCGGGGTGGACGAATCGTGCGCCTGCTGCGGTGGCTGTGATTCCTCGCCCTGATCGACGGCTGTGGCCCCGGGTCCGGGTTTGGGCTCCACCCCGTCCGGCAGGTCGAGCCGGAATTACCGTTTATTCCACAGTCACCGGGCGCGGGCTGCCGGAGCCAGGAAACCCTCCAAATGCACGAGCGGTGACACGTCGGGGGACGGCCTCGAGAAAAGGTAACCCTGCCCGAATCGGCAACCCATCTTCAGCAGTAGGTCCAGTTGCCCGGTCGTTTCGATGCCCTCGGCGACGACCTCCAGCTTCAACGAATCCGCCAACCGAATGACGCCTTCCACAACCGCCCGGTCGTGTGCGGACGTTTCGATATCGCGCACGAACGTTATGTCCACCTTCAGCAGGTCGATGTCGAAGGCCCGAAGGTGGGAGAGGGATGAATAGCCCGTGCCGAAGTCGTCGATGGCAAGTCGCACACCGATGTCGCGGAGTTCGTGGAACATCTTGGCCGCGGAGCCGATCGCTTCGATCATCGCACTCTCGGTGAGCTCCAGCCAGAGTCGTTCCGGCGGCAACCCGGAGATGCTGAGAGCCTGCTTGACCACGGCGCCGAAGTCGTCCCGCGCGAACTGACGTGGAGACACGTTGACGCTGACGGCCATGGCGCCGTCCAGCGCCGCGGCGGCCCGGCACGCCTGGTTCAGGACCGTGCTTCCGATCTGCTTGATCAGGCCTGTCTCTTCGGCGATAGCGATGAAGTCACCCGGCAGCACGAGCCCGCGCTCGGGTCGGCGCCAGCGAGCCAGTGCTTCGGTGGCCACGACCGTTTGGTTCCGCAGATCCACTATCGGCTGGTACCAGGTCTCGATCTGGCCCAGGTCCACCGCGCTGCGCAGGGACATTTGGGTGTCCAGCGTTTGTGCGACCCGGCCGCGCAGCTCGTTGTCGAAAACTTCGTATCGCGCGCGCCCGTGGTCCTTCGCCAAGTACATGGCCTGGTCCGCGTTACGCAGAAGCGATTCAGGGTCATCGTCGCCGACGCCGAAAGCGATGCCGATGCTGGCATCCACGGATGCGATGTGCTCGCCGATCAGGATCGGCAGGGCGATGGATTTCTGGAGCTCATCCGCGAGCCGGGCGACGTCTTGCCGGCTGTCGACATCTGGGCAGACGACGACGAATTCGTCGCCGCCGAGGCGAGCCACCGTGTCCGACGCCCGAGTGCCGCGGCGCAGCCTGTCGGCGACTTCGGTCAGGACCAAGTCGCCGGCGTGGTGCCCGAGGCTGTCATTAACGACCTTGAACCGGTCCAGGTCGATAAACAACACGGCCACACCCTTGCCGTGGCGTCCCGCCTGGAGAAATGCCTGGGCAAGCCGGTCCAGCAGCAGCAGCCGGTTGGGCAGGTTCGTGAGCGGATCGTGAAAAGCGAGGTGCTCCACACGGGCCTCTGCCAGCCGGCGGGCAGTGATGTCCTCCAGCTGGTACAGGAGACCCCCACGTGTTTGCCTTCGTGGATTTCAGCGACACTGACCTTCACCCACGTCTCCTCGGCATCGCTGCGCCGCATCCGTCGATCCATACGCTGCCGGGAGCCCTCCAGCAGCCCGGCCGGCAGGGCATCCTGGCCGACTGTTTCGAGCGGCATAAAAACCGCCTCAATGGACTCATCCAGCACACCTGTCGACCGGCCGGTCAGATCGAAGAGGCGCCGATTGGCCTCCAGCACCCGGCCATCGAGCGACACGATGGCGGTTCCGAGCGGGGACCAGGCAAAGGCCGCCTCGAACCGTGCCCGGGCGGCCGTCGCCGACTCCTCCGCGGCCCGCAGGGCAGTCACGTCCGTGATGCTGGCCAGGTGTCCGGTCACGGTTCCCTCATCGCGGATCGGCGTGGTGGTGACCTGCACCGAGTTGACCTGCCCGTCCGGCATGCGAAAACGAATCGTGCTCGAATAGGAGGTGCCGGCGGAGACGCATTCTCCCCATGCGGCCAGTACCCGTTCGACGTCGTCGGGGTGCAGCGCGGAGGACCAGCCGCTGCCCAGGGACTGGACCAGGGTCAGCCCGCTCATATTGAGCCACTGGTCGTTAGCGGAGAGAAGCCCTCCCCCGGCGTCGAGCTGCACGATGCCGACCGGTGCAAGCCGGACGAGCGCCTGGAGCGCGTCCGCTGTCTCTGCCAGTTCCCCGGTCCGAGCCACAACCATGGTCTCGAGCATGTGGTTTGTCTCGGCAAGCCTCCTCAGCGCGGCCTCACGTTGCCCATCGAGTTCGCGAAGCCTTAGAGCCGCCAGCCAGGTGAACGCGCAGCCGAGGAACGTCATGCTCAAGACGAGCATCGCGACGGCGAACGGGGTGTCGAACCAGCCCATACGCTGCGCCGTCAGGCACATCCAGCCGAGGGCGAACGGACCACCGATGAAGAACGGTATCGCCGGGCGAAGCAGCTTTCCTGCGCTGCCTGCGTCCCGCGACAGTCCGGCCAAACCAGTGGAAGGGTGCTGAAGCAGTATCGCCGCCGACAGCACTGCAATCCCGAGGGCCGTGGGCAGGGCCATGCTGGTGTACCCAGCAACTGTGTAAAGAGAGGAAACGCCATAGATATAGCCGAGGATCGCGATATGACTGATGCCCATGGCTGCGAGGGCCAGCGCGCTTCGGACAAGTCTGCCGGAAAGGACGGAGCCGCCCAACACCAACAGTGAGAAGGCCGTGGACGGCGCCATCCGCGGCAGGCTCCCGCGCCACTCGATTCCCGGCAGCAAGGTATCGATGCCAAGCGAGGTTCCCAGTATGTTTTCGACAAATGACAGGCCGCCGATGACGAATATAGCCGAACCGAGGACTGCGGTGAGACGCCGATGGTCAACTGCGATCAGCGAAATCGAGAGGAGCACTATTCCCAGCGCCGCCGTCGGCTTCATCGAGAGTAGCCCGCTCGCCAGCAGTGCACCTCCGGTGTACCAGCCGAACAGGACGGCGAGCCCTACTGCGCCGACCAGGGCTGCTCCGGTACGCCCAACCAGCTGCATGTCATTCCCTTGTTCCCGAAGGGGGCAGACGTGCCGACCAACGTAAGAAGACTACAGGCAGGGCGCATTAGGGTTCGCGGAGCGTGATCAGCCGGGGCGCTGAGCGCACGGTGTACTTCCACTTGGTCTCGACCGGGCCACGGATGTCGCCTTCCTGCGCCCCCGCCACGGATGGAGCCGTGAGCGCTGTGGCGGGGAAGCAGAAGAGCTAGTGGCTTTTGCCAAGGGTGGAGTGTCAGGCGCTGGCTGCGCTCCGGTTGATCTCGCCGTTTACCCCCTTGGGGAAGAACCCGCCTTCTCTTTCGGCTTTGGCGGTGAGGTAGGCGATGTTCAGGACCTGCCCCGGGCTGCGGCTGAAAGCGATGCCGTTCGAGTCGGTCGGGACAAGGTTGGCGGTGTCTTTAGTGCCAATACCCTGATCGAGATCAGTTGATCCATCGAGGCTGTCCCGGGCGTCGGAGATTGCTTGGGCGGGTACCTGCAGATCACGAGCGTAGAGGGTGGTTCTGATGATTCCGGCGTGATAAGCCTCGACAGCGAGGATACCGGCGGCGGCTTCGATGTAGGTCTTGTTATCGATCAGCGGTGCCGCGCCCTTGTAGGCGGTGACGCCGACGTCTTCGAAAATGAACGCGCCCAGGAGGAAGCTTGTTTCGTCCGCAAAAGGGTTGAACCTCTGGCCTGCCTTGATCAGCCCCGCCGCCATGGCAGCGGCGGTGAAGCTGGCCTCCAGATCAATTTGCGGCCGGGAAACTGCGGCTTTGCCGAGCGCGGTGCGGAGGAATTTGACGTGCGATTCTTCGTCCGCGGCGATTTCCTTGGCGTATTTTTCGATCAGGCTGCCGGCCTTGAAAGGTACCTTCGCCCCGCCGGTCACACCGCCCTTTCGTCCTTTGCCGTCCGTGAGTCCCTCACTCAGGCCCCGGCCTGTAACGGCCCGCAGGTAGAACTCCGCTTCGAGGTATTCCAGGTTGAGGGCGAAGTTTAGGATCGCCCCGTCGCTTGGCTTGTTGTCGGAATGCTCTGCGTCGCCGTCCGCACGGGACGGTGAGGCGGCGATCAAAGCAGCTGCGCCGCCGATGCCTGCAATTCCGGCGGCGCGGAACAAAATGCGCCGGTCCATGGGGTTTTCCGCGCTGCGGCTCATAGCATCGGTGACGAATTTGCGATCGAACATTGGTGTGCTCCTGTCATGAGTTCGATTTTGAGACCATGACAATCCGGAGAGTACTCCCGCCGGCCCCCGGCCGGATGACGCAGCGCAAAACCCCTGCGTGTGGGAGAACCCATGATGTTGACACTTACAGTTCGCAGTGATCCATGTCACGGATGGGTGGCCGGGGGGTGTTTTTCCCGCCACGGAGGTTTCCCGCGAACACCGGGAACGGTTGGCTTGGCCCCGGACCCCCGCGGTCCGCATTTTGCAGATCGACCGGAAGACCGGACGGGCCGGAACCGCCGACCCGCTTTTGCCGGGCGCTGAGAACCCGGATGGTGGCATTACCCGCACAGTCGTAGGCTATTTTGGAGACCAGACACTAGCGGCCTGGCCTCGGGCCCCGAAGGAGTATCGAGTGGACAGTAATGCCGGTACGTGGTTCCTGAGTCGCGCTGAGCGGGGGAATCTGGCCACGGACGTACACGCCGGCGGTGCCGGATCCCCGTCGTGGTCGGAGGGCAACCTGGTGCGGCCCCTCATCCATGGAGCGAGCTACTTCGCCCGCCTGCATGAGGAGCTAACAGACCTGCAGGCGGGAGACCGTGTGTGGTTCACCGATTGGCGTGGCGATGCCGACGAGCGGCTCCTGCCGGACGGACCGTCGATTGGCGATCTGCTCGCGGGGTTGGCCCGCACGGGAGTCGAAGTGCGGGGCCTTGTCTGGAGATCCCACGGGGAGCGCGTATCGGCCCCGATCAGCGGCCGGGCCAATGAGCTCTTAAGTCGTCAGATCAACGACGCCGGAGGAGAGGTGCTGCTGGATCAGCGTGTCCGCCTGTTCGGCTCCCATCACCAAAAACTGTTCGTCATCCGCCGTCGGGACAATCCGTCGCGGGACATTGCTTTCGTTGGCGGGCTCGACCTTTCCCACAGCCGTCGAGACGATGCCGATCACGCGGGAGATCCGCAAGCGGTGGACATGGATCCCCGATACGGGAAACAACCGCCGTGGCACGATGCCGCCCTCGAACTGCGTGGCCCAGTGGTGGCAGACGTGCTGGCCGTGTTCGCAGAACGTTGGAACGACCCCCATCCTCTGGACCGGCGCACTCCCTACCGGATGCTGCTGCAACGTCTCGCCCGGATGCCCCGGCACCCCGAACCGCTCCCGGCAACTGCGCCCCCGCCACCACCGGCCGGCCCTCATGCCGTGCAGCTGCTGCGCACCTACGGGGTGAAACATCCCCCGTTTCCGTTCGCACCAAATGGGGAGCGCAGCGTCGCGCGCGGATACGCGAAAGCCTTTGCCCGCGCCCGTTCGCTGATCTACATCGAGGATCAATACCTGTGGTCGGCAGAGGTCGCAGCAGGCATCGTTGAAGCTCTCGAACGGAATCCCGAGCTGAGGGTCATTGCCGTCGTGCCCCGTTACCCTGACTCTGATGGGCCTGTCGCCGGGCCGCCCAGCCGGATCGGGCAACTGCGGGCCCTCAAAATGCTGCACCGGGTCGCACCCGGCAGGGTCGGCGTGTTCGACCTGGAGAACCGCTCGGGAACACCGATCTACGTCCACGCCAAGATCTGCATCATTGACGACACCTGGTTTACCTGCGGCTCAGACAATTTCAACCGCCGGTCCTGGACCACCGACAGCGAGCTCACCTGCGCCGTCTTCGACACCACCGCCGACAATCGGGGAACGCCCGGCACAGACACCGGCGACGGCGCTTCCCGGCCGTTGGCCCGCGGGCTCCGGCTCCAACTCTGGGCCGAGCACCTTGGCCTGGACCAGAACGACCCACGGCTCCACGACCCTGCGGCCGGACTCGAGCTTTGGAACACCACCGCCGATGCTCTTGACCACTGGCACGAAACCGGCCAGCGCCCACCCCGGCCCACGGGAAACGTGCGACACCACACGCCAGAACCCGTCTCGGCCCTCCAACGCCTCTGGGCGAATCCAATCAGCCGTCTCGTCGTGGATCCGGACGGCCGCCCCCGCCGGCTGCGAGGCACTGACCGGTTCTAGCCGGCAAACTGTGAGCGCAGCATGTGCCGTATGCTGGCGGCAATTGAATATGTCCCGCGCCGGCTATCGAACCCTCGCGTGTGATGCACGGGGGGAACCGAATGATTGAGACACCTGCGCGACAGCTGGCAGACCAGAGGCGCCCTGCCCCGGCGGCAGAGCCGCCTGCCGAAGACGACTTGGACACCAGTGCTGCCCAGTCCGGTGCAGACAAACGAACTGCCCTGCGCAGCCGGGTGGCCACCGTAGTGCTGGTGTTGGTGCTGCTTAGTGTCAGCGTCTTCGCGGTCTGGTCCTCGCAGCTCACCTCCTCAGCGGCCCAATCGGCTGATGATGCGAGCACGCTGTCGGATTATTATGACCGGGCCGATCGTGCCGTCACGGCAGAGGAATCCCTGGAACGTAAATACCGACTTGAGCCTGGCCCCGAAGTACGGGCAAAGTACGACGCTGCATCCGCTGACCTGGTGACAGCACTGGACCTCGTTGAAGAGAACGGTGACCAGAGCGACCGCGAGACGGAGTCTCGGCTCGACGCCGCCCACGAGTCTTATCTCGGTTCAATTGCCCGCATGTTCGACGCTGTAGATACTGGCAACACACCACTCGCCCTCAAAATCGACGGCGAAGAAGTCGACCCCAAGTTCGACGCCATTGCAGAGACCGTCCGTTCGGCCGCTCAGGGGCACCGCGAAAATTCAGTTTCTCAGCTGGCGAAGCTCCGGGCGATGGAGGAACTCACCGGCTGGCTGACACCCTGGGTCTTTGTACTCGGGCTCCTCCTGGCCGCGGCGATGGCCTTCGTCACGCGGGGCCATCGCCGGCTACTGGACCGTGAACGGCGTCAGGCGTTGCGCGACTCGCTTCACGATGCCCTGACCGGTCTGCCGAACCGCGTGTTGCTCTTTGACCGTTGCGGCAAGGAGCTCGCTGCGGCTGAGCGCACCGGCGCGGCAGTCGGACTGTTGCTCATCGATCTGGACCGGTTCAAGGAGATCAACGACACCTTCGGTCACCACTACGGTGACGAGCTGTTGAAACAGGTCGGCACCAGGCTTCGTTCGGTGTTGCACAAGACCCACACCATTGCCCGGCTCGGCGGTGACGAGTTTGCCGTCCTGCTCCCGGACATCACCGACGTCGAATCGGCCAAGGATGTCGGCGCCACGTTGCGGGACGCACTCGAGGCCCCGTTCCTGATCGACGGGGTCGCCCTCGATGTGGAAGCCAGCGTCGGGGTGGTGCTCTCCGGGCAGCACGGCATCAACGCCACGGTGCTGCTGCAGCGGGCGGACGTCGCCATGTATGTCGCCAAGGCCGGGAATCTCGGCGTCTGCGCCTACGACTCGGACCTGGACGGGCACAGCCCCGCCAAACTCGCCCTTCTCGGAGACCTCCGCCGGGCCCTGACCGCGGACCAACTCGTACTCCACTACCAGCCCAAGGTAAGCCTCGACAGTGGAGAAATCCTCGGAGCTGAGGCCCTTGTCCGGTGGGAACACCCCGACAGGGGATTGATCTTCCCGGATGACTTTATCCCGCTGGCCGAACACACCGGCTTGATCGGCCCCTTGACCACCCACGTGCTGGAAGCCGCTCTCGCCCAGACCAAGGCCTGGCTAGCCTCCGGAGTCCCCTTGACCATGTCCGTCAATTTGTCCGCGCGCAGCCTGCTCGATGACGGACTGCCCCGGCAGATTGCCGATCTGCTCGCACGCCACGGGGTGCCGGCCGAACTGCTCGAGCTTGAGATCACCGAAAGCGCACTGATGGCCGATCCCGCCCGGGCCCAGCGCCTGCTGGAAGCCCTGGCAGCCATGGGTGTCCGACTGTCCATCGATGACTTCGGCGCAGGCTATACCAGTCTGGGCCAGCTCAAGGACTTGCCCGTGACCGAGATCAAGATTGACAGATCATTCATCACCAGTATGGCAACGGAGCCAAGCGATGCCCTGATTGCGCGCAGCATCATCGACCTCGGCCACAGTCTTGGGCTGACCGTCCTGGCCGAGGGCGTCGAGACCGCCGAGACGCTTACGCATCTGAGGACGTTCGACTGCGACGTCGTCCAGGGGTACTACATCTGCTGCCCTATGCCCGCAGCGACATTCGATGCATGGCGGGCCTCATACCCAACCAGCACGATGTTCAGGCCCGAGGAACCTGCCCCGGCCGAATAACCGTTCGCAGGCAGTGGACGCATATCCTGCTCATCCACCACCCGGCAACTGCTCCCCTTGTCCCGACGGCGCCCGCGTCGGATTATCACTAGGCACTGCGATCCCACCGGGAAAACCGCTCAGCCACGCGGACGTGTGGATCGCAGTGCTGGGATGTCCACAAGCGTGCGGCAGGATGGGCATCATGGTCATTGCAAAGTCTGTGCTGCTGTTCATCCTGGCTGCTGTTGCCGAGATAGGCGGGGCCTGGATGGTGTGGCAGGCCGTCAGGGAAGGCCGGGAGTGGTGGTGGGCCGGTCTCGGAGTCATTGCCCTGGGCCTGTATGGGTTCGTGGCGACACTGCAGCCCGACGCGCACTTCGGGCGGATCCTGGCCGCGTATGGTGGCGTGTTCGTCGCCGGGTCCCTGGTATGGGGCGTGGTCTTCGATGGGTTCCGCCCGGACCGCTGGGACGTGGTCGGGTCCCTGATCTGTGTCGCGGGGGTGTCGGTGATCATGTTCGCTCCCCGTGGGCCCGTTTCCTAGGATTCCGGCCAGGCGGGCGAAGGTACCGGCGGGCACAGCGTGTTGCCGTCCAAGCAGAAGACGCGGCAGCGCCCGGCACGGGGTTTGTTTGTCTTTTCAGGCGCAGGACCAGCGCATGATGATGTGGTTATGGCAGTTTGCTGGTCCCGTTGACCGCACGATTCCGTGGGTCTAGATTCAATTCATTACTTGGTGAATCAGGCACCTGCAAAGGAAACCATGTCCCGGTCAGCAGCAGCCGTGCAGGTGAGCGGCCTGTCCATCGTCAGGGCGCACAAAGTCATTCTCCAGGAGCTGAATTTCAGCATTCCGGCGGGCCGGATCACCGGGTTGCTGGGTCCCTCCGGCAGCGGCAAGACAACCTTGATGCGCACGATCGTTGGGGTCCAACGCATTACCTCCGGCTCCGTGACAGTGTTGGGGAGGCCTGCCGGCGATCCTGCCCTCCGCCATGAGCTTGGCTACGTCACCCAGTCCCCCAGCGTTTACCCAGACCTCAGCGTCGAAGCGAACGTGCGGTATTTCGGTGCCATGCACGGCAGACACCGGCGCGACGCCGCCGCGGCGATTGCCGCCGTCGGGCTCGAAGGGCACGCCAGGATCAAGACTGCAGACCTTTCCGGGGGCCAACTCAGCCGCGTGTCGCTGGCCTGCGCCCTCGTGGCGCGCCCGAAGCTGCTCATCCTGGACGAACCGACCGTCGGCCTGGACCCCGTCCTCCGCGCGGACCTCTGGGAACGCTTCGGCGCCATGTCCTCGTCCGGCACCAGCCTGCTGATTTCGAGCCATGTTATGGAAGAGGCCAGTCACTGTGCATCGCTGCTGCTCCTGCGGCAAGGCCGGCTATTGGCTTCGCTCACCCCGGATGAGCTCAGCAACCGGGGCGGAAGCGCGGACTTGGAGTTGGCGTTCCTGAACATCATCAGGAAGGCCGAAGCCGACGACGGCCTTCCCAACGGCCCGGGCACTAAACCGCGTCCCGGAGCCAACAGCCTTCCGGCAGCTGGAATGAGAGTGACGGAATGAATCCGCGCATGATGCTCGCCACAACGGCGCGCGTTCTGGACCAACTGCGCCACGACCAACGCAGCGTGGCGCTGATGCTTGTGGTACCTACGCTGCTGCTAACCGCTGTCTATTTCCTCTACGAAAACGAGACCGTGCCGCCCGGTGCGCCGAGGACCTTCGACCGGGTAGGTCTGATGATGCTGGCGATCTTCCCGTTCGTGGTGATGTTCCTCGTCACGTCGATCACGATGCTGCGTGAAAGGACCTCCGGCACGCTGGAGCGGCTGCTGACCACCCCCATCCACAAAGCCGACCTGCTGTTCGGCTATGGGCTGGCGTTCTCCATCATGGCCGCCATCCAGTCGTTCGTCGCCACCGGCGTCGCCTACTGGGTATTCGGCCTGGAGATCAAAGGCAGCGCGGGGCTCGTGGTAATGATCGCCGTCGTCAACGCTGTGCTGGGCGTGGCGCTGGGCCTGCTGTGTTCCGCCTTCGCCCGGACGGAGTTCCAGGCTGTGCAGTTCATGCCGGTCGTGGTGGTACCGCAGATCCTGCTGTGCGGGCTGTTCGTCGCGCGGGACCGGATGAACGGGCTCCTGGAAGCAGTCTCTAACGTGCTGCCGCTGACATTCTCGGTGGATGCCCTGAAGGAGATCGCCGGCCACAGCGATGCCACGGAACTACTGTGGCAAGACACCGGCATCATGGCAGCGATCGTCCTGGCTGTGTTGGTCCTGGCCTCGCTGACCCTGCGCCGGCGGAACCCGTGAGCGGCCACCAGCCCAACGGCGGCCAACCCGGGGCCCGGCCGGGCCTGGTCACCTTAGAAGACTGGCACGGCGGCAGAAGAAGTGACCGTTCTGTAATGATGGACCCATGAATCCGACAAACATCCGCCATCACCAGGAGTCCGTAACGGTCCAGGCATCAGCCGAGACACTCTACGACTTGGTCTCCGACATCACCCGCACCGGCGAGTGGAGCCCAGTCTGTACCTCGTGTTGGTGGGACGATGCGGTCAATGCCGGCCAGCTCGGTGCCTGGTTCACCGGGCGTAATGAGCTCCCGCACCGGTCCTGGGAGACCCGGTCGCAGGTGGTGGCTGCCGAGCGCGGTCGCGAGTTCGCCTGGGTGGTGGGTGGCAGCTTGGTCCGCTGGGGCTTCGCCCTGACTCCAGCAGACACCGGGACGACCCTGAGCGAATCTTGGGACTTCCTGCCCGGCGGGATCGCCATGTTCGAGGAGAAGTACGGTGACGGCGCCAACGTCCAGATCATCGACCGCACCCAGCAGGCGCTCGACGGTATCCCGAAAACGCTCGCCGCGATCAAGCGGATCGCCGAGTCCATCGCTGCAAGTGAGGAGGCCCAGTCATGACCGGCTCACTCGGCATATCCAACCTCCCCAGGCGGATCTGCGACCAATAGCTCAAGGACCGGTGGTTTGAGCTCGACTGCCGTAGACCCGAGCATCCATGGGCATGGGTCGGCATACCTTTCTCCTGCTCCCCCGGACCAGAAACACCTGAACCCCCGTATCGGCCCATCCAATCAGCGCGGCGCCGGCCTCCGGCCCGGTGCGCGACCTTCGAGGCCCGGACCAAGAGCCCCGGCCTCTGCCCGGAGCACCTACGCGTCACGGAAGCCCCAAGCCGGGCAGCGGCTTGCGTTCACGCAAGGCCGCCGACCTTCACAGAAACGGCCGCTGAACACTGCATGAACGGACCTCGATACTGCCCGTACCGTAACCGTTCCGTGATCTACTTCTAGACGTGAGTTCTACCTACCAGTAACTTCTTCTCCGGCATCCACCCGGCATGAGCCGTCGTCCTCTGCATTGGTTGGATTCGAGCGGCAGCTGGCCAGTGTCTGCAACTACTGACTCCGCAAGGCGGGCAACCCGTAACTTTTCCGGCCCCGGAACCGATTACCTACGTGGCTGGCTGGCCCGGCCTCCCCTGGTGGCGCGGCAAACCGGCCCTGACGATGAAGGAAACCAACGTGAACTTTTCCAGACGCAGTTTTTTTGGGGTGGCGAGTACTGCTGTCGCCACGGCTACAGCCGCCGGCGGTACGCTCCGGGCGGGCACTGCCGCCGTTCCGCCACCGCTGCCGGCGCCCGGCGCGTCCGGAATCGATCACATCATCGTGGTGATGATGGAAAACCGGTCCTTCGACCATTTCCTGGGCTGGATGCCCGGGGCCGACGGGAAGCAAGGCGGGCTGAGCTACACCGACCGCTACGGCATCCCGCACACCACCCACCATCTGACCGATTTCCAGGGCTGCGGCCACCCCGATCCGGACCACTCCTACGAGGGCGGCCGGATCCAGTACAACAACGGCAAGAACAACGGCTGGCTCCGGGCCGGGGAAAACGACGAATTCGCCGTTGGCTACTACGACGCCGTCGACCTTGACTTCTGGCGCCAGGCTGGCCCGGACTGGACGGTCTGCGACCGGTACTTCGCGGCGACCATGGCCGAAACGTACCCCAACCGGTTCTACCAGCACTCCGCCGCCACCGATCGGGTCCATAACTCCACGGCAACCAGCACCCTGCCCACCATCTGGGATCGACTGTCTGCCGCCAGCGTGTCCGGCAAGTACTACTACGGCGACATTCCCTTCACGGCGCTCTGGGGTGCAAAGTACCTCGGTATCTCGCACCACTACTCCGAGTTCCTCACCGACTGCTCCGCCGGTACCCTGCCCGCGGTGTCCTTTGTGGACCCGCGGTTCACCGACGAGGGCTCCGGCACGTCCGGCGATGACCACCCGCACGCCGATATCCGCTCCGGCGAGTCGTTCCTCGCCGAGGTCTACAACGCGGTCACGGCCGGCCCAGGCTGGGCGAACACGATGCTGGTGATCAACTATGACGAATGGGGTGGTTTTTACGACCATGTCCCCCCCGCCGCCGCCCCGGACACGAACCCGGACACGGCGCTGCGCGGATTTCGGGTGCCCTCGCTGGTTGTGTCCCCAAGGGCCCGACGACGGTATGTCGCCCACGACGTCTACGACCACACGTCGGTGCTCAAGGCCATCGAATGGCGGTGGAACCTGCCGGCCCTGACACCCCGTGACAAGGCCGCCCGCAACATTGCCGAAGTCCTGGACTTCGGCAAGCCGGCCAACCTAAATGCCCCCCACTACCTCGTCCCGCCCTTTGTGGCAGGCCCTGCCTGCACGCCCGTGGGCCCGCCGCCGGCCGAGGAATGGTCCGGACTCAAAGAGAAAGCACTCGCCAACGGATGGAAGCTCCCTTGAACCCCACCACCCCCACCGCGCCGGCGGAAAGCGCTGCAGGTGAACGGCACACGAACCGCCGCATCTTGAAGCGGCTTGCCTCCGCCGCACTCCTGGTAATTGCCGCCGCCGCACTCAGCAACGGCCCTCAGGCCGCCACGGCGGGCACGGCCGCCGCCGCCACTGCCCCGGCCTCCACCGCTGGGGGCCAAGGCTACCTGCCCGGGGCCAAACACGTCTTCGTGATCAACCTCGAAAACAAGGGCTACGAAAAGACGTGGGGACCGGCGTCGGACGCGCCGTACCTCTCGCAAACCCTGCGCAGCCAGGGGGTGCTGCTGAACCAATACTTCGGAACCGCACACAACTCCCAGGCCAACTACGTTGCCCAGATTTCGGGACAGGGACCGAACCCGCAGATGCAGGCCGACTGCCAGAACTACTCACCGTTCCTGGGAAGTGGCACAGCCAGTCCCGGCCAAGCCGTCGGAGACGGCTGCGTCTTCCCCGCCACCGTCCCCACCGTCGCCGGGCAACTCACGGACGCCGGAAAGACGTGGAAGGGCTACATGGAAGACATGGGAACTCCGTGCCGGCACCCCGCCCTTGGCGCTGTCGATGACACGCAGAAGGCCAAGGTAGGCGACCAGTACGCGGCACGCCACAACCCCTTTGTGTACTTCGCCGGAATCACCAGCTCGCCGGACTGCGCCAAGAACGACGTCGACCTCACCGCTCTGAAGACGGACCTCGGCTCGGCCGCCACCACCCCGAACCTGTCGATGATCACGCCCAACCTCTGCCACGACGGCCACGACTCCCCGTGCGTGGACGGGCAGCCGGGCGGCCTGGCCAGCGCCGATGCCTGGCTCAAGCAGTGGGTCCCGGCCATCACCTCCTCCCCCGCGTTCAAGCAGGACGGCGTCCTCGTCATCACCTTCGACGAATCGGACGGGCCCCAGACCGATGCCAGCGCATGCTGTGGGGAGGGCCCAGGCCCGAATTCGCCACTGCCGGGCATCACCGGCTTGGGCGGCGGCCGGGTCGGCGCACTGGTCCTCTCACCATTCACCAAGGGGGGCACCTGGTCCACCACCCCGTACAACCACTACAGCCTGCTCGCCAGCATCGAAGACACGTTCGGCCTGCCCTACCTCGGCTACGCTGGCACGCCAGGACTGAACCGGTTCGGGCTCGACGTGTTCAACGCCAAGGTCTAAGCACGGAGCGGCTCCGAGAAAAGAGAAACGCGCGTTCGACGAGATGGTCCTCCATCCAAGAGCCGCTGCGTGGCACCGCCGCGATCGGCCGGCTGATGATGCCGTCGCCGAACTTTTCGTGCACCAGGGCTTTTAGGGTGGAGCCATAGACCTGGAGCATTTCGTAGAAGCGGTAGATGGTGGGGTCAGTTGGGATACCGCCGGGAATGCTGCCGCGCAGCGGGACGGTCTGCAGCAGAAAGGTCCTTGCGCATCTTGGCGTCGATAATGACAGCGGTCAGTTCCTCGCGCGGAGCCTGGGTGTTCTGGGCATGAATCATGGTGTTTTCCTTTTCCTTTGGGTGTTATCAGGTGGTTAGTGAAGGTTCAGCCGGTCCTGAACCAGAGCCAGGGAGACGGAGGGATGGGCACTGATGTTGGTCAGCTGGGCGCTGACGTTCCCGCGGACCATTGCCTCCAGCTGCTCCTGGGCCGATCCGTGGGGCGGGCGGCGTTGACGTCCTTCGCCGGGCCGGCATGGGCACGCGACATGGCCACGGCCGGCAGGTGGTCCAGGTTTGCGTCTGAGGAGGTGTCTGTCATCGCTCCGCAGTCGGAATGGCCGCCGATGTCGATGTCCGTGACCCCTAGAACCGCGACCGCGTTTCGCTGCTCTTCTGGACGACCAACTGTCAACTACCGCAAATGGCTGCCCTGATTGCATGTACCGGAGGTGCGACGAGCAGACCTGGGATTGCGTTCGGTCATGCTCCTTGCTAGCTCATCGTCAGGTGCGGCCCGCACTAAGGAGTGAGTGTGTCAGTTACAGCCCCTCACACAGCCAATCGCGATCACATTATTCCCGCCACCCCTTTTGTCTTGGCCTCAATCGCCCTACCGCTGCTCTTGTGGCCAACCGACAGCGCCGGACGGGACCAGCTTCTTCGCGTCGTTCTCCTTGGATGGACAGGGTTTGGCCTGCTGCTATCAGGCACCCTGGTAATCCCAGACCTCCGCACCAGCACAGACGGCGCCCGGCCCGGCTTGGCTCGGCTTGACTTAGGACTAACGGCAGGCCTGACTCTGCGCACATCCCGCGGAACGACTCGGCCTCCGACCCCGGCTGGCAGCTCTGGCTGGCCCAGTCGGTACCTGCAGCAGCTCCAGCGCCGTAAACGCCTTCCGCAGGAGGGGTGAGCCGGCGAAGCGCAGGCCCCGCCCGGAGCCGGCCGTTAAACGGTCCGGGCTAATTCAGCTCACGCCTGAAGCGCTGCCGCCGACGGCGTGGCCCAATTCCATTTCGGCGACGAGGCCTTTAGCGAACGGGCTCCTTTTCGGCTCCGGACATTCTGGCGGTAGATCGAGCCGGAACAGGGTGGCTAACCAGTTGAGGCCACGGCGAACAGTCCTGCCAACCCGATGAGGTACAGGACGAGGACGACGAGTGAGTCAACGCCCATTCCCAGGATTTTGTGTGCGGGCCGAAAAATCAGTCCCAGCATGTAGACCAGGGTCAGAAGGATGCCGAGGGCGGTGAGGTAGATGTCGGTGGCGTGCGCCTGGGGCAGCACGGGTTTGCCGGAGATGAGGACGGCGGCGAGGAACAGGACGGGTAGGAATGCGTTGCCGCCGAAAATGTCGCTGAAGGCCAGTCTGTAGTCGCCCTGCTTCACCGAGGCCAGGCCGGTGGAGATTTCCGGCAACGATGTCGCGAGCGCCAGGAATGTCGCCCCGAAGAGGACACCGGAGAGCCCGATGTGTCCGGCGATGGCGTCCCCACTGCGTTCAAGCACCACCCCTGCGCCGAGGGTCGCCGCAGCCGCGACAAGGAAGATCAGCAACGACCTGCCCGTCCCCGAAGACTTGGCACCGCCCGCGCTAGCTGTCTTGCTGTGACCTTGGGGCTTGTCCTGGCTAGCGGGGGCGTGGCCCTGCCCGTGCCACGGGAGGGACTTCTGGGACCGCTGTACGAGGAAAAGGCCGAGCAGCCAGATCAGAGCTATCAGCACGGCCGCAGGAGTGAGGCGGAACGCGACAAGGCCCGCAGGCATCTGGCTTCCGGCGATCACCACCCCGAGTACGCCGATCACGGTGATTGCCTCGATGACCAGGGTCAGGGATGCGGCCTGGTAACTGAGCGGTTTTTTGCCCTTAGTCCCAAAGACATCCAGAACGACCAGCACCACCGTCTGGATGGCGATGCCGCCCAGAATGTTCCCGACAGCCACGCCGATGTTCCCCGATGCCGCCGCACTGAAGGTGATCGCAAGCTCGGGCAGATTCGTCGCGACGGCCAGCAGAATCAGCCCGCCAAGCGCGGATCCGAGATGCAGGCGGACGTCAAGAACATCGGTTTGTCGGGACAGTTGGATCCCGGCGAACCAGATCACGGCCGCCGCAGCCACGAAAATCAGCATAAGCAACACCAACGGAAAAGATTCCATTTACATACTCCGTTTCCCGGCCGGTTGAGCTGCTGGTGCAGCTTCACCGCGGTCCGGGGAAAATAGCAAAACCGTTGCACTAACGAAAACATCAGTCTACTGAATCTGTTCCATCCCGGGCCTGAGACGGGGAGTATCCGGTACCGGCGGCGGTGAACTGTGAAATCGAGTACTGCCGCGGGCAGGACTGCCTGTTGCCTGGCTGCGAGTGGCGGGGATGGCGTTTGCTCAGGTGCGCCTCAGTGTTTGCCCTGCTTCGGGCTTCTGGTGGGGGTTATGGCCCCGCGCGGGTCCTGGAAAACATCGGCAGGTACCGCAGTGCATTGAGGAAGCCGGACAAGCCCATCCACGTGCAGTGGCAGGACACCGTCGTCGTCGCAGTTCTCGGCAAGGGTCGAGTGCCTGGACTGGACCGGACCGCCTGATCCCGGCACGCAGGGACAGCTACCGACAGCGTCCGGAGCAGCCCGTTCGAATAGGATCGTGCGATGGCACGCCTCACCGCTCCGGACGCAAGTTACCACTCATCCTGGCTGGAGGGGGTCGCAGAGTTCGACGGCGCCCACAGGGACGGCGGCGGCGGTGAAGACTGGCCGCTGGAAGAACTCGGGAACCTCCGTTCATTCAGCCGTTTCGTTGATGCCCTGATCGACGAAGCGTTGCCGGAGACCCCCGAAAACCCGGGTACGTACCTTGCACGTACTTGTGGATCGTGGACGGCGACGCGTTCCTGGGCTCGCTGGCCATCAGGCACGAGTTGAACGACTTCCTCCTCAACGAGGGTGGGCACATCGGCTACAGTGTCAGGCCCTCGGCCCGGCGCCGCGGCTACGCGTCGAAGGCACTGGCCGATGCCCTGCCGGTGGCCCGGGACCTTGGTATCTCCAGGGTTCTGATCACCTGCGATGAGGACAACCTCGGCTCCCGTGCGACCATCGAAAAGAACGGCGGCGTCTACGAGGACTCCCGCAACAGCAAGCGCCGCTACTGGGCCGACACCGAACAATCAGGCACACTCTAGCCCCACCCCTACCGCCCACTAACGGATGCCCTACCGGTTAGTCGCATCCGATCCCGTGACGGAGCCGGGCCAGGGCGCCTCGGGGGGGGCTGCGAGCTTCCCGACTGCCCCGGAGATCGGGTCTGGTTCCTTGAGTAGCCGGCTGCACAGAGAAGGACCGACGCGAGCCCATCGCGTGAAGGCCCGGAACAGACTAAAGGAGCCGCGGGCCCGTTCCCAAAGTTGTCCCTGTCTTGAAGCTTCCGATCGCACCAACAGCCCCCTACAGCTGAAGGGGTCCAGGTGTGAACATTTGTCCGCGGTAAGACGCCAATAGGCCCCTGGACAGGGAAACACGCGCCCGAGGTGGGACTCGAACCGGGCTCCAGCCCCTGAATTTCCGCCACTCCCCCGAAAATATCGCCACTCCTGCCAAGTCCGGCCGATGTACGACCCAATCCGAATCTCACCCGCGGGACTTTTGGCCCGCCCGGGCCCCGGCACTCTGATCGCGTCGTCGGACGGCCCACCACTGTGCAACAAAGATGGTCAGGGACAAGGCTGCGGCCACGCTCAGCGTGAGTAGATCCTGTCCGGCTTTGACAACAATGAAAGCGGCCAGAACCACGCCGTCGAGGGTAATCGCGACCGCGGGTACCCACCTCCTGGCCCCGATGTCCTGATACAGATGCCGGATGACACCAAGGTGGACGGCGATGTCCATGCTGATATAGAGCAGAGCCCCGAGGGACGCTATCTGGCTCAAGTCAAAGAACACGGTGACCAGGATCGCCAGACCGGCGGTGATCAGCAGCGGCTGGTGGTGGACCTTCCCTGGAAGTCCGGGCGCCTGCTTCATCTCCTGGAGCATCGCGTAGAGCCTGGATACGGAGTAGATACTGGCAAGGAGGCCCGATAGCGTCGCCACAACGGCGAGGGCGATCGTCAGTCCCACGCCCCATGCGCCGAAGAGCGGCTCGGCAGCCTGGGCCAGAGCATAGTCCCTGGACTCAATAATCTGCGGGACACTCAGGCTTGCGGTCACGGACACCGTGAGCAGCAGGTAAATGACCGTGCACAACGCCAACGAGATGATGATGGACCTGCCGATGTTCTTCTTCGGCTCCTTGATATCACCGCCCTGATTGGTAATGGTCGTGAAGCCCTTATAGGCAAGGATGCACAGCGTCGTACCTGCCAGGAACCCGATGATGCCATGCTGCGGCGGTTCACCCGAGCCGCCGGTGAGCGCAGTTCCCAGCGAGGACCACCCCGAGGCCAGGAGGCCGGCGATTGCCAGCGCTGCGATACCAATGATCTTGGCCGCGGCCGTAACGGTCGCGGAACGCTCCACGAAAGTATTGCCCAAGATATTCACCACGGCGGCCAGCGCAATCGCCGCGACGCCCAAAGCCGGTACCAGCAGCGGAGATCCCTGCAGGCCGAACGGACGAAGCATGTAGGTACCGAAAGTCCGCGCCAGGAGACTTTCCGCGACCACCATGGAGACATACATAAACAGCGAGAACGACCCCGCAACCACACCCGGACCGTACGCACCCTTAAACAGCATGGCGATCCCGCCGGAAGAGGGGTGGGCCCCGGAATACTTCACATATGAATAGGAACTGAAGGCGACAACGACCGCCCCTGCGAGAAACGCCGCCGGCACCAACCCTCCAGCGAGTCCGGCCACCTGGCCCACCAAAGCAAAAATGCCAGCCCCCACCATGACACCAGTCCCTAGAGAGACAGAACCGGCCAGGGACAACTTCGTGGAATCATCAGCCATGACGACGAGTCTAACGGCCATATTCACTGTCGCGCGGGAACGCCCGCCACACGCGGACCGGACCAGGGTTGCGACGCTGGCATCATCCTTTAATTTCCCTACGGTGTGACGGCATAGCCCTGATCCCCAACTGCGGCTAGCCTCAGGGCATGGGGAGACTTGCGAGAATGGCGCCGGCAGCGATTGCCGTGTCTGTTTTTGGAATCGGCTGCAGCCCTGGACCAGGTACCGGCGATACCTGCGTGGACTGGGTCCGGTTTGCAACCCCTCAGGACCAATTCGACAACGCCATCTTGGTCGTGGTCGGAAAGCCCCTGGCACAGAATGGCGAGACCGGAATCTATGGCTACAAGGCCCGGTCGCATCAGGTGGAAATTGAGACGGTCCTCAAAGGTGACCCGGGACAGGGATCCCTCCGCGTCGCCTCCATGCCCCAGACCTGCGGCACATCGTACCCGGACGGCGACCCGCTCGACACGAACCAGAGAGTACTCATCTTCGCCACCAAGCAGAACAGTGAATGGTTCACCATAACGCCGACCCAAGGTGTCTTACCGTTCAAACAGGGCACGATGCTGCCTTTTCATTAGCTCGTCCCCGTTCCACCCATTGGCAGGATAACCGGCCGCCAGCGGCATGCCGGGCATAACTCAACAAACCGCATTCCCGACTTGAAGAAAAGGAGCCGTTAATCCGTCCAACCGGGGTCGGCTTCGGTCCTGCTCCGGCAGCCCGGCTGCCGTGGCGGGGAGGTTGTCCGGGCCGTCGGACTAGCCGGATGCCCGTGGAAGAACACCGCCGCCGGGATTGCTTCGAAGCAGGCGCCCTGGGACCGGAACCAGTGGGCCGCGATGTCGCCCACCACGTAGGTGCCGTAGCCGAACAGTTCCCCGCTCCCCTCGCGGGTTCCGGCGACGGCGAAGATGATGTACGGCCAGGCTCCGGCTTCCCCGCCCGGTCATCGGCGGGAAGGACCGGGCTAGTGACCGCAGGGTTGGGTTATCCCGAGCGATCCTGGATCGGGACATGGCGAGCCCCGTTGACCGTGTGGGGCCGGCAGGGCAGGCTGAGGGGACATCGATGACCAGGGGGAGCATGATGACATACAGCCGCACGTCGGCAGCCATAGCGGTGCTGCTCGGGGTGGCCCTTTCCGGGTGCCAGCCTGCTGCCGGGCCGCTCACGGCCGAATCCTCCGCAGCAGCTGTGCCCAGCCCGTCGTCCTCCGAGCTCACTGCCATCATCCAGACTGCTGTCGAGGACCGCAACGGCGCCGTCCTCGACAATCCCCCGGCTCCACGTCTCGCCGATGGACAGGCGACGGCGGCCTACCTGGCCAAGCGCGCGCGGGACCTTCCGGTGGTGGCCCGGTCAAAGGCAGGATTCAAGTCACTGGGCTTCTGGTACACGGACTTTTCGACGACGATCACGGTGGAGTCCGTGGAGGTGACCGGGTCGACGGCGAGCGTCCATTTCAAGGAATTGACCGAAGAACACCAGACCTCCGCGGCGAATGGGCCGAGCAACGTCCCGTCCGGCTACTCGGTGCCGCAGACCGCTACGTTCCGGGCATCCACAGTTGGATGGCAGCTGGACAGCATCGCCCCTTCCGTGCATGGGGGCGTCTTGCCGATGTCCATCGTCGAGGACTGAGGATCGCTCGTTTGCTGCGTCGGCCATGAGCTGGTGCAGGCGTGCCGAGTCCGTCCGTGCGGCTTTGAGCGCGTCGGCGTGCTTGAAGTGTTCCGCCAGTGCTTTTATCTGCCTGTGTGACGCTCGACCCGGGACGGTGCACACCGCCGTCGAGCGGGTGGTTAGGCTGGGTGGATGGCGACAGTTATTCTCGTGCGGCACGGCCGCACCACAGCCAATGCCACTGGACTGCTGGCCGGTCGTGCCGTCGGCGTCAGCCTGGACCAGATCGGGCGCGACCAGGCGGCTCTGACCGGAGACCGGCTCGCGGCCGTGCCCGTTGTCGGGGTGGTGTCGAGCCCTCTTGAGCGTTGTCGGCAGACCGCCCAGCTCATCCTCGATCGTCAGGCTGGCTCGCCGTCCGCGCCGGTCGATCCCGATCTCACCGAGTGCGATTACGGCCAGTGGCAGGGCCGCTTGCTCAGTGATCTCGCGGCCGAGGATTTGTGGCCGGTTGTGCAGTCGCAACCGTCCGCCGTCGTCTTTCCCGGCGGTGAATCCATGGCCGCGATGCAGGCCCGGTCGGTGGCAGCGATTCGACGCCACGATGCAGCCTTCGAAGCCGAGTACGGGCCGGGGGCCGTGTGGGTGGCGGTGAGTCATGGTGACATCATCAAGTCAATCCTCGCCGACGCGCTCGGCATGCACCTTGACCTGTTCCAGCGTATTAACGTGGGCCCCGCCTCCGTATCGATCGTGCGCTACGGCGCTAGTCGGCCGAGCGTCTACGCGACCAACACCGACGCGGGTGATCTGTCGTGGCTGTCGAACGGCATCAACGCTGGCGATGCGCCGGTGGGCGGCGGTGCCGGTCAGAAGGCGCCGTGAACCTCATGTGCCTAGAATATTGACATGCCTACACGTGTTCATGAATTTGCCTGGCCCGATCGGGTCGTCGTTGGCACCATCGGCCTTCCGGGGGCGCGTACGTTCTACCTGCAGGTGCGCGCAGGGAGGCAGGTTGTGAGTATTGCCCTGGAAAAGCAGCAGTCGGCTCTGCTCGCAGAGAAGATCGACGAAATTCTCGACCAGCTCATCACAGTCGAGGGCAACCCCTTCAGCGTTCCCACGAGTACTCCCATTGAACTTGTCGACAATGACCAGCTCGATGCAGTTCAGGAGCAGTTTCGCACCGGCGCCATAAGCTTGGGTTGGGACCCAACCACGGCCCAGGTCGTAATAGAGGCCTACCCCATCACCGATGTCGATGCTGATGACAACGACGAATCGCTTGTTGAGGACGGCGCTAACGAGCCCGAAATGCTGCTGGTGCGAATGCCGGTCGGCACCGCCCGCGCATTCGCCAAGCGCACCCGGGAGATCGTGGGCGCCGGGCGTCCGATGTGCCCGCTTTGCGGTTACCCCATAGACGCCGACGGGCACATCTGCACCCTTCCCGAGGTCTGATGCCAGCGCCGGAGCTGGTAACCGCCGAGCTTACGCTCACCGGCCGCATCACGACGGCTTCAAACGCTACATTTCTGGGCAGCATAGGCGACGTGGTGGTCGTCTATAAGCCGATAGCAGGCGAAAGTCCGCTGTGGGATTTTCCCCACCGCACCCTGGCTCACCGGGAGGTGGCCGCCTACCTGGTCTCGCAGGCCTTCGGTTGGGACCTCGTACCGCACACCTGGCTGCGCGATGGTCCGATGGGCGAAGGAATGGTGCAGCTCTGGCAGGAGCAAGACCCCGCCCAATGCGCCGTGGACCTGGTCGCGACGGACCAGGTGCCGGAGAGTGGCTGGAAACACGTTCTCGAGGGACGGGATGAGAGCGGACGAATGGTCGCCCTCGTTCACGAAGACTCGCCAGCACTCAGACGGATGGCGGTGTTCGACGTGGTCGTCAACAACGCCGACCGCAAAGGCGACCACATTCTTGCCATGCCGGAAGGACACCGGTACGGCGTGGACCATGGGCTCACCTTTCACCGTGACCACAAGCTGCGCACGGTGCTGTGGGGATGGGTGGGAGACGCTTTGACCGCCGAGGAACGCGACGGCATCGATCGTGTCAGCGAAGGACTGCGAGGTGGGCTGGGCCGAAACCTGGCGGACTTGCTCAGCGCCGAAGAAATCGCATCGCTCGCCGCGCGTTGCGCACGGTTGCGCTTGGCAGGGCGGTTTCCGGCTCCGAGCGGTGAGATGTCGGCGGTGCCCTGGCCGCTGTTCTAGGGGAATTACGGCCGAGGCAAGAACTTATTCAAGGTCTTGCCTCGGCTTGTACCGGGCTGCGGCTATTGCTTCTACGCAGGGCTGTCTGTCTTGAGGTACTGGTAGAGAGCTTCGCGGCTGATTCCGGATTCACTGGCCAGGCCCGTCTTCTGTTCCCCAGCGCCGGCCCGCCGACGCGGCTCTCCCGCCTTCCCGGGCAAGGGTGGTTTCCGCGCTCTTTCCACCTAGGAGAGATTGCAGTGCTACGCGTAGTCCGGTCCGGTGGCCCGACGGCGCAGTGCGTCCGCCTGATCGGGACACGCGCACAGGCACGCAAGAACATCCCTTGGAAGGCTAACCGCCCCGTGCGCTATCCGCGCCACACCACCGCGGAACGCTCGACGGCGTCGACGGCAGCAAGAAACGACAAGCCGAACGACTCAGTCATCCTGTCGACCATGGCGGCGCCGGCGCTCTGAGCTGATCCTCCAGTCAAGCTGAGCAGACGCCTTGAGAGCCAGGTGTCCGATCAGGGTTCGGCCTCTGCGTTGGGGCAAGACAGCGAGGGGTGCCTGTAAGAATGAGGCATGCCCCCGCATAACTTTCCGATCAGACGGTTAGCCGAAGACCCGGCCCACGTTCTCGACCGACGTCGGTGGCCAGGTACCCTGCCCCCTGTCGCCCAGGTTCTAGACCACGGGCTCGATCTGACGCCCGCGACTATCTTCGTCGGCGAAAATGGGTCGGGAAAATCCACTCTCGTGGAAGCCATCGCGCTGGCCTATGGATTGTCTCCCGAAGGCGGATCTACAGGAGCCCGCCACAGCACCAGGTCCACGGAGTCCACACTTGCCGATCACCTGCAGCTTGTCCGCAACGCCGGCGCCACAAGGCGCGGCTACTTCCTGCGCGCGGAAACCATGCACGGCTTCTTCACCTACCTCGAGAAGAACCCGAGCACCTCAGGTCCGGACATCTCGTTCCACGACATGTCACACGGCGAATCGTTCTTGGAACTGGCGGTGGACCGTTTCCGAGGACGCGGATTATGGGTCCTCGATGAGCCGGAATCGGCGTTGTCCTTCGCGGGATGCCTCAGCCTCCTCGCGGTCTTGAAAGATCTCCTCGCCGAAGGCTCCTCGCAAGTCATCATGTCCACGCACTCCCCGGTTCTTGCAGCACTTCCCGGCGCGCAGATCCTCGAAGTCGGCCCGTGGGGACTTCGGCAGCAGAAATGGTCCGACCTCGATCTGGTTTCCAACTGGCGATCATTCCTGGACTCACCTGAAAGATACCTTCGACACCTCTAAGGCAAGCCCGGACAGGGTTGAACTAGCGTCGTCCCCGTACGGCGTGACATTGCCCATACCTTGCAGTCGGGCAGACAATACCGGCAGGAGGAAAAATGCCACACAAGGCCCAGGACGAACAACGAACCGCCGATCTCGTTGTTGTCCCCGACGTTGTTGGGGAACACTTCCTGCATGCGCGGGAAGTAGCGCAAGCTGCCGGCCTGACTCTGGCGAATCCTGACCCGGATGGGCCGCCAATTAGCTCGATCGCATGGCCCAAGAATCCGACCCTCCAGAGCCAGTCAGCCGCTCCAGGTAGCGTTTCGTACCGAAACGACTCCCTCCGAATATAGCTCCGCTCGGATCTCGAACCAGACATGGCTCGGAAGCTCGAGACTCCGCCACATTTGATTGACTGGGATCACGCGACGCCGGAAGGCCCGGCCGAAACCGTCGAGCTCACCAGCGAGACCTCGTCAGAGGAATCGGCTCCCTGAAGGTTCCCCAACCGGTCACCGGGTCAATTCCCGTTGACATGTCCACGCCATTTGCCGCTGCGATTCACAAACTCAGGCGCCTGAAATTTAGTGCAGAGAAGGATTTATCCGACGCAGGCCCAGGAAGCATTCCTGGAAGGCCACATCGAGGCGTTCAACGAGATCCACGGCGTTCCGGTCAGGCACATCCGGGACGACAATCTCACCAGCGCGGTCACTGCCGTGGTGTTCAAGCAGGCGCGGCCGCGCCAGGAGAACGACCGGTGGGTGTTGTTCCGTTCGTACTACGGCTTCGATGCTTTCTATTGCCAGCCCGGCCTCGCCGGGGCCCACGAGAAAGGCGGCGTCGAGGGCGAGGTGGGCTGGTTCCGTCGCAACCGGCTCTCCCCAATGCCTGTCGCTGAATCCTTGGATGAGCCCAACGACCGGATCCGGGAGTGGGAATCTCCGGTCGGTCCGCAGATAGGGCGCGGCGCTTCTTTGCCCTGAAAACTTGATCCTGCCGGGGAAGATCACCCGCAGCTGCAACCTGGTCCTGGCCGCGCCCGTTACTGACTCCAGGGCACGCGCGCACGGCGCGCTGAGTCTCCAGGGTCCGCATAACGATTCCACCTCCCGTCATCCCCTTTATGGTCCGATCGGCCGACAGCCCCATGACCCGCCGAAAAGCCGGTTATACCCCGGTCAGGCGTGCAGCCCCGGCTATTGCCGAGCTTCCAAGATCGCTCTTCTTCAGAGCCTGCCGGGCTTCAAGGGCATCGGCCCACGCATCGGTCGTGCTGACGGCGGCCCAGTTTGAGTTCAACAGCGTGAGCAGCGTGGTGTGCACCGTTTTCGCGTCGGCGAAACCGGCGTCATTTGCGAGGTTGATGGCCCCGGTGGCATCTGAAAGAACTTCGGTATTGAAGCCGAGGAACTCCGCTTCAACAGCCGAGGCAAGGATGCAGTTGTTGGTCATGTAGCCCACGAGGGTGACAGTGTCGATGTCATGCCCGCGAAGCCACCCGGCGAGGTCTGTGTCAGCGTAAACGGAGCCGTACTGCTTGATGACACCCTTCCATGTATCAGTCCTGCGGCGTTCGACGTCGGGGTGAAGTTCAAATTCCGGTGTGCCCGGAGCGAAGACCGGTGCGCCTTCACCTGCACTGTGTTGTACTGCCGCGACGGGTATGCCCGCAGCGGCCGCAGCGTCCAGAGCCCGCACGATCATCGCTAAAGACTCCTGGTGCGGCGGGTACTGGATCTCAAGAGGTCCAGAGAAGTACTGCTGCTGGACGTCGATGAGGATGAGGGCGCGACGGAGGGTGCTCATGATGTTCTCCCGGATAGTGGATAGCTGGCCGCCTAACGGCGACCCTTCCATCTTCCGCAATCCACAATCCGCAATCCACAACGGGGCCACCAGCGACACGAGTTCCCGTATACGATTAATTCAGGCCAAAGGCGCTCCAAACCCCGTTCATACGATCAATCACGCATCGGGAGCGGCAAGGAGCAGGCATTCGAGGAATTGATGAACATGCTCAATTCGAGACCGGATGAGCAGAAGGGGACAGCTGAAGGTTCCGTTGACAGCTCGGAACAGGTCAGGCTGTCAACTGAACCTTCAGCAGTTACTGGTTCTCCAAAACGCGACGGCATCTGCCTCTGCCGGCGACGCTGTGACGGTGGGATCGGCCGGGACCCCTTGCGTGCGGCCACAGGTGGCCGTTTTTCACATAGCGTGGGGGCTGGGTCCGCAGCCGGGCCCGGGACTGTGACTGCGACTATTTGACGGAGGACGAACGTGGAATACATCAAACTCGGCAATACCGGCATGGACATCTCGCCGCTGGCCCTGGGATGCATGACGTACGGGGACCCGGACCGGGGCCCGCATCCCTGGACGCTGCCGGAAGACCAAAGCCGGCCGCTGATACGCCAGGCCGTGGAGGCGGGCATCAATTTCTTTGACACTGCCAACGTGTACTCCAACGGCTCGAGCGAGGAAATCATGGGCCGGGCCCTAGCTGATTTCACCCGCCGGGAGGAAACCGTCATCGCCACAAAGGTGCACGGGGTAATGCGGCACGGCCCGAACGGGCGGGGCCTCTCACGCAAGGCCATCTTCGCGGAACTTGATGCCAGCCTGACCCGGCTTGCAACGGACTACGTGGACCTGTACCAGATTCACCGGTGGGACCCCACCACGCCGATAGAGGAGACGCTGGAAGCCCTCCACGACGTCGTCAAAGCCGGCAAGGTCCGCTACATCGGCGCGTCCTCGATGGCCGCCTGGCAGTTCAGCAAAGCGCTATACCTGCAGCAACTCAACGGATGGACCCGTTTCGTCACCATGCAGGACCATTACAACCTGGTCTACCGGGAGGAGGAACGGGAAATGTTCCCCCCTCTGTGCCGACCAGAAGATCGGGGTGCTGCCTTGGAGTCCCCTGGCTCGCGGAAAGCTCACCCGGGACTGGGACGAGAAAACGAACCGCTCGGAGAAGGATGAGTTCGGCAAGACGCTCTACACCACCGAGGAAAGCGACAGGGCGGTCGCCGAAGCCGTGCGCCTCATCGCCGAACGCCGCGGAGTGCCCCGCGCCCAGGTCGCCTTGGCCTGGGTCCGCTCCAACAGCGTGGTCAGTGCGCCTATTGTCGGGGCAAGCAAGCCGGCCCACCTCCAGGACGCCATCGCCTCGCTGGAACTGACGCTCACTCCCGAAGAAAAGGCCGAACTGGAAAATCCCTACGTCCCACACGCTGTCGCCGGCTACTGAGCACATCACCCCAGACTCTGAGACCTAGATGAATTTGAAAGAAAGTCCAACAGGGAACCGGCGGGATCCCGCGGAGGCACTTGTCTCCGAACTGGGTCATTGCGACCGGTCTAATTGGGAGTTTGTGGCGCCGGTTCCCTAAGTGTGGCGCAGCGGCCGTCCGGCCCGATGATCCAAAGGAGTGCTCATGGCAGGCAAGTTCGAGGTCTACAAGGACAAGTCCGGCGGATACCGGATCCGGCTCAAGTCCGGCAACGGCGAAACCATCGCCTCCTCGGAGTCCGATAAAACCAAGGCAGCGCCCTGAACGGTATCGACTCCGTGAAGAAGAACGCCGCGTCCGACGTAGCTCCCGGGCCGGCCCGCCGCGAATTCGCAAATGATTGGCGCCCGGCCGGCAGGTGCTGTAAACCGATCTCATGTTCTTCCGTCAACTTGAGTACATGGTGGCCTTGGCCCGCGAGCGTCACTTCCTGCGGGCGGCCCAGTCCTGTTCGGTTTCCCAGCCGGCATTGTCGGAGGGGATCCGGAAGCTGGAGGAGGAGCTGGACGTTCCCTTGATCCACCGGGGCAACAAATTTGAGGGCCTGACAGCCGAAGGGCAACAGATTGTAGTCTGGGCCCGGAGGATCCTCGCGGACCGTGACGGACTGAAAGAGGAGATCGGCGCGATGCGCGCCGGGCTCAGCGGACGGCTGCGTTTTGGGTCCGTTCCAACGGCTTCGATCGCGGTGTCCCTGCTCACAGCTCCATTCTGCGCTAAGCACCCGCTGGCGCGGGTGCAGGTTGTGTCTGACCTGAAATCCGAGGATGTTCTTCGGAGGCTGCAGAATTACGAGATCGATGCCGGCATCACCTACATCCGTGATTCCATCCCTGGCGAGTTCCAGGTGGCCCACCTATACATGGAGAAGTACGTCCTGCTGATGGCCGCCGGCACGGGGACTGGGGTCGAGTCGGCAACCTGGGCGGCTGCCGCTGCACTTCCGCTCTGCCTGCTGGATCCGGTGATGCAGGGCAGACGGCGTCTCGATGACGTGTTTGCCGAGGTGGGTGTTATGCCGTCACCCCGGGTAGAAACCGACTCGGTGTCATCGCTCTTCGCGCAAGTATCGACGGGGTCGTGGGCAACCGTCGTGCCGTCCGCCTGGCTTCACGTCCTTGGCGTCCCAGCCGGGATGTGCGCGTTACCTCTGGTGGAGCCGGAGCGCGCCATACCCGTCGGACTTGTCACCCTCGCCTCGGAACCGGGCTCCGTTATGGCCCGCGCCATGTCCGCCGTCAGTCGGGTGACGGACCTCACATTCCTGGAGCATCTCCCTCGCGAGCAGGCGCCATAGACATCGCCTATTGTGGGATCGTTTTTCCTTGTTTGATACCTATGATGCATTGGCGGAAGGTGGATCTCAGGCGGCTACCGTCTCGGCCCGCCAGCCTTCCTACCATTGGAGATCCCGTGATAACCCAGAACCGAAATCCAACCACTTCAGGGAGTTACTCCACCACTTCCGGGACTGCTGAAATTCCACTGACAGGCCGATACGCAGCATTCGGCCGTTACACGGCCGTTGACACGCTCGTCCGGGGCGACGCCCGCCGCATCGTCCGTCCGGGCAGCTACACCGAGGTGGATACCCTCACCCGCCCAAAGTCCGACATCGTCCGTACGGGCAGCTACGCGGACATGGATACCCTCACCCGCCCAAAGTCCGACATCGTCCGTACGGGCAGCTACGCGGACATGATGCTCCCCTAGGCCAGGTCTCCGGTCCCGGGCTTACCGGAAGATACACACAAACAGACGGCAGCGCAGGCTGAAAAGTCCCGCAGCATGCTCCCAAAGGCGTTACCCAAGGACGTGTGTCGCAGCTTGCCGCTCCCCGCCATGCAGGCTTCCGTCAACGCATGACTTTGGCGCTCTCGGCACCTATTTATGGAATTTTCCACCTACTGTAAGTCGGATTAGATACGCTTTGAGTTAGGAATGTCAGGGTTGGGGATGAAATCCACTGTGTGCTGCGTCAGAGGGTGCCAAAGCCTGACAAAGGTGCGGGCGACGGATCACACCGCCGCACTTATGGATGATCGCCCGCGGCTTCCGTCCAGCGGCTGTTTCCTCCACATCGGATCAGCACCTATGGCCAGTGCCTGATCGCCCCCGTCTCCGCAGCGCGGACTCAACTCAGCAGATGAGCGTCCTTCAATCCGGCGCCACTGTCCATCACCGGCGGCGCCCTGCCCGCCGCCGGTCCTGGCCCGGTTTGTCCGTCCGGGCAGCGCCAGGGCCGAGGTCCAGCGTCTGCCTCGATGTTGGGGCCGGGCACGGGGAGACAGCAAAAGGCCCCGCCAGCATCAGCCGTCGGGTCCATTTTTCCGTCCAGGCGTAGACGATCTTTCACTGAATCAGCCGCGGGTAGACCCCTATCGGACGCAGGCAGCTATGCGCAGGACCGCGCAAAGGGCTCATCCCGACGAAGGCCAGGAGTAGTCAGCCTTGAAGTCTCGCGGCGGGTGGCCGCCCTTGGGCGTAAGATCGGCGACCGTTCCGCGTTTCATAAGAGTTGTCATCAGTTGAGCGCCATATATTCTGGTGCCATGCCTCGATCAACTGTCACCGATCCTGCTGCACCGAAGCCGGTGGGGCCATATTCTCACGCCGCGTCCGGACCGGGGGATTTGCTCTATGTCTCTGGCCAGACCCCCATTGATCCGGCGACGGAGGCACTCATCCATGGAGGAATCGACGCCCAGACCGAGCGTGTGTTCGCCAACCTAGCGTCGGTGCTCGCGGCCGCGAATCGCAGCTTCGCGGACGTGGTGAAGGTCAATGTCTACCTGATTGACATGGCCGATTTTGCATCGATGAACAGTGTCTACGCGAGGGTCTTTTCTGAGCCGTACCCGGCCCGAACCACCGTCGCAGTCGCCGGGCTCCCACTTGGAGCCCGAGTCGAGATCGAGGTCGTCGCGGCATCTATGGAAGCCGACTAAAACTCGACGGGTCGACGTTGGCTGGGCACGTCGGACTTCTTGAGCCCGATGCTTGGAAGTAGCGCACACGCTGACCCGTACGAGGCGTCCACGGCACTGGACCATCGTCAGTCTTGCGCGGTGGCTGCCTCCCCCATCCGGGTCAGGGCGAGAGTGAGGATGGCGCTTGAGGTCGCTAAGTTGAGACGCACATACCCGTCTCCTCCGGAACCGAAGATGTGCCCGGAGTTGAGCGCGACCCGCGCCTTGTCGTGGAACAGTTTCGCAGGCCCGTCGACGTCGGTGGCGACCCCGAACGTCGTGCTCGCCGCGGTGATGCGTGGAATGGCGAGCTGCCCGCAATTGAGCCAGGCCAGATAGGTGCCCTCCGGTGGGATCCACGGCAGCTGAGGTAGCAGAGGTAGCAGACCCGAGCATCGTGGAGCCAGTAATGAGCGATCCATCGAACCAAGGGCCTTTCTGCGATTTGACGAACACTGCAGCCAGAATCACCGCCTCGTCAGCGGCCGTCGAGTGCCCGTCAGGCGATTAGCTACGCAAAAAACCGCCATTTATCGCTCAAGGACGCATCCTTACGTCCCGTTGAACACGACTCAACCGTCTCAGTAATCGATCGTATTCGGGATTCCAGAGAGTCGAACGAGATTGGTGCTGTTTGGGCTGGCTTCCGCTCCCGTGCACCGCGCCGTCTGGCCCAACCCAAAGGGTGCAAGTCGACTCGTGAAATGACATCAAAGCCGTCTCATGAACGGTCGTAGGTGACAAACCATCCGCTTGGATGCACTTTCAAGCACCCGCGTATTGGGCAACGGAGTGGGCTTCGATTGCCGTGTTGAGTTCTTTCAGGGTCGGGGGGTTTGCTCCCGCGCGCTGTACGGTAATGGCCGCGGCTGCAGATGCGGTGTGTCCGAGCTGGTCCAAGACTGCCGGGGCGAACCCTTCGGTTCCTCGGGTGAGAAAGCCCAGGATCAGGGCGGACATGTACGAATCTCCGGCGCCGATAGTGTCGGCTACTTTGGATTTCACGGCGGGGATGCTGACGTTTGCAGCGGTGGTCGTGAATTGGGAGCCTTTGGCGCCCCTGGTGATGATGGTCAGTCCGGTGCCCAATCCGAGGATGTGGGCTGCGGTTTCGTCCAGGCTTTTTTGGGGGTACAGCCAGCGGGCGTCCTCATCGCTGAGTTTAACGACGTCGGTTAAGGCCGCGAGCTCTTCGAAGATGGCTGTGGCTTCCGTGTGGCTGCCGAGCAGGGCTGGCCTGACATTGGGGTCATAGGTGATCATGCAGTGTCTGTGGGCCTGTTCAAGCAGAGTTTTTACGGCACTGGCGCCGGGGCTAAGAAAGGTGGCGATGGATCCGGTGTGCAGTATCTTCGGGAAGACTGCGGGTGCAATTGGGGCCAGGTCCCAGGAGATGTCGAATTCGTACCTTGCGGAACCATCCGGTGCGAGGGTCGCTGTCGCCGATGCCGTCCGCGTGAGGGATTTTGATCCGGGCAGGAGTACAACTCCTGCGCTGAGGAGATGGTTTTCTATGGAGACTCCCCGGGGGTCCGGGGCGATCGCGGTGAGCAGACCTGTGGTTACACCGAGGCGGCCAAGTCCGTATGCGACATTGGCCGGCGAGCCGCCAGGGTGTTCCACTTTGCCGTGTGAGGTTGTGACCACGTCGATCAGCGCTTCGCCTACGACCATGACATCCAGGGACTGGTGAGCGTCATGCCGGGCTGTTTTCAGGTAATCCATGGTCTGTCTCTCGTGGGAAGCTGAGGGTGAGGGTGGTGCGGGCCACGTCAGTCCGCGGACCAGGGATCTGGTCTGCGGACTGACGTGGGGACTGCAGTAATTCAGGCGGTGGCTGCACCGGTCATGATGGCCACCGCGTCGGTCATGTTGTGTGATTGCGGCGTGATGGTGGCAGCGCATTTGCCGAGGCGCTGGATGTGGATGCGGTCGGCGACGTCAAACACGTGGGGCATGTTGTGACTGATCAGGATGACGGGCAGGCCACGGTCGCGGAGGTCGCGAACGAGTTGCAGGACCTGGTTGGATTCCCGGACGCCGAGTGCCGCTGTGGGCTCATCAAGAACGACAACCTTTGAACCGAACGCTGCGGCACGGGCCACGGCGACGGCTTGGCGCTGGCCGCCGGACAGGTTCTCTACCGGTACTGTCACGTCCTGGAGGGTGGAGATGCCGAGCCGGGTCAGTTCGTGTTTGGCCTTCAGGCGCATGCCTTTCGTGTCAAGCATCCGGAACACGCTCCCGAGGAGTCCCGCACGCCTTTCCTCTCGGCCCAGAAACAGGTTGGAGGCGACGTCGAGGGCCGGGGAAACGGCAAGGTTCTGATACACGGTTTCGATGCCGTGGACGCGGGCGTCCTGGGGGGCGTTTGAAGTGCACCGGTTGTCCGGAGACAAGGAGTTCGCCCGAGTCTGGGATCTCGGCTCCGGTGAGGCATTTGATGAGGGTGGATTTGCCGGCGCCGTTGTCGCCGATGATCGCAAGGACTTCGCCGGGGTACAGGTCCAGGCTGACTCCGTCCAGGCCTACGACGCGGCCGAAGGTCTTGACGAGGTTCCGGGCCTGCAGGATGGGTTCGCGGGTGGTGACGTTGGGGGTTGCAGATTCTGTCATGGTCATGACTTGACCTTTCGGATCCACTGGTCGATGGACACAGCGAGGATGATCAGGACGCCCACGGCGAGGGTCTGGTAGAGAACGTCCAACCCTGCGAGTGAGAGGCCGTTGCGGAAAACGCCGACGATCAGGGCGCCGAGCAGGGTTCCCCAGACGGAGCCGCGGCCGCCGAAGAGGCTGGTTCCGCCGATGACCACGGCCGTGATGGAGTCCAGGTTCAGGTCTGCGCCGGCGTTGGGGCTGGCTGCGTTGGTGCGGCCGATCTGGATCCAGGCGCCGATGGCCAGGACTGCTCCTGCGGCGAGGTAGACACTCATGAGGACCTTGTTGACGGCGATGCCGGCCAAGCGGGCGGCTTCCTTGTCATCACCCACGGCGTAAACGTGCCGGCCCCAAGCGGTTTTGCCGAGGATGAAGGAGATGGCGATGTAGAGCAGGAGCATCACGACGACGCCGGTGGAGACCCTGACCGGGCCGATCGGGAAGGTGCTCCCTGTCCAGGTGAGCAGGTCCGGCATGGCGGACCCGCGGACTGTTGCTCCGTTGGAGTAGAGCAGTGTCAAGGCGATGAAAATGTTCAGTGTGCCGAGGGTGACGATGAACGGAGGGAGCCGGAATCTGGTGACCAGGAACCCGTTCAGGGCGCCGGCAGCGAGTCCGATGACCAGTCCTGCGAGCAGCGCGATGGGAGCGGGCAGCCCGTTGTTGACGGCGAGTTGGGCCACAACCATGGAGGAGAGGATCATGACGGCCCCGACGGAAAGGTCGATGCCTGCCGTGAGGATGATGAGGGTCTGGGCGATGGCCAGGGTGCCAACGACGGAGACCTGCTGGGTAATCAGGGAGAGGTTTTCAACCCGCAGGAACCGGTCATTGAGGAGGCCGAACACCACCACCGCGACGAGAAGAACGAGGGCAGGGCTGACGGCGGGGTAGCGGTGGAGGATGTTGCGTATCCGGCTGAGCGGTGTCTGGCGGTCAAGGAATTCCTCCGCCAGGTCGGCATGCCCGGCGCTGGGCGGGCCGGCGGTCTGTTGGTGGGTCACGATTGGTCCTGATCTTAGGTGATGGGTGCTAGATCGGAGCTAGCTCGGTAGGCAAGGGCGGGGAAGCCGGTGGCGGGCTCCGGCCTCCCCGCCCGCCGTGAAACTGGGGTGGTTACTTTCCCCAGCAGATCTCGGATGCCGCGGTGGTGCTGATGCTCTTGATGCCGTCGGCCGGCTTATCGGTCACGAGTTCGACGCCGGTGTTGAAGAAGTCCAGGCCTTCGGAGTTGGCTGGTTTCTCGCCGGTCTTGGCGAGGTCGACAATGGCTTTCACGCCCAGTTCGGCCATTTTGACCGGGTACTGCTGGGCGGTGGCGCCGATGACGCCGGACTTGACGTTGTTCACGCCCGCGCAGCCGCCGTCCACGGAGACGACGAGGACGTCCTTTTCCTTGCCGGCGGCCTTCAGTGCCTCGAAGGCGCCTGCGGCGGCAGGTTCGTTGATGGTGTAGACGACGTTGATGTTCGGGTTCTTGGACAGGAGGGTTTCCATGGCTGTGCGGCCGCCGTCTTCGGCGCCCTGGGAGGCCTGGTTGCCGACAATTTCGTAGTCGCCGCCCTTGCCACCGGTGTACTTGCCGGTCTTGGCTTCGTCGCCGTTCTTCTTCTTGTCCGCGGTGTCGATGCCGAGTCCGGTGAGGAAGCCCTGGTCCCGGTTGTAGTCCACGGAGACGACTTTGTCGTCAAAGAGGTCGACGAGCGCGATGATGGCTTTTTTCCCATCCAGTTGGGCGGCAGTCCATTTGCCGATCAGCTCGCCGGCGGCGAAGTTGTCCGTGGCGAAGGTGATGTCAGCAGCATCTGCCGGGTCCGGGGGCGTGTCCAGGGCGATGACGAAGAGTCCGGCGTCCTTGGCCTTCTTCAGAGCGTCCACTACCGACGGGCCGTTAGGGGTAATCAGAATGCCCTTGTCACCCTTGGAGATCGCATTCTCGATGGCCTGGATCTGGGTGTCCTCGTCGCCGTCGGCTTTTCCTGCCGCGAGCTTCAGGTCGACACCGTCCGCCGCGGCGGCCTTCTTCGCACCGTCCTGCATGGACACGAAGAACGGGTTGGTGGTGGTTTTAACGATCAGCGAGACGCCGATCTTCTCCGACGACGAGCTTCCGGCCGACGAGGGGGCCGTGGAGCCGCCTCCACAGGCAGCCAGGCTAAGCGTACCGAGGGTCAGGACGGCTCCTGTAGCGAAGAGGCGGGTCGCTATTGAACGGGGTGCTGTGGAACTCAACATTGAATCTCCTGGTCTTTGAGGCCCTCACTGGCCTCGACAACGATGTCATGTACGATGTAAGCAGCATCACACGGAAGAGTCAATGGATGCAATAAGAAGGAGCGATTTTCTTGACAACGATGTCCAATCGTAGCCAGCCTGCCCTTTCCGCCAACCCTCCGACAATGCGCCATGTGGCTGCTCTCGCCGGCGTCGGGATTAAGACCGTCTCCCGGGTGATCAACGATGAACCTGGAGTATCGGAAGCCACCCGGCAAAAGGTGCTCGGCGCTTCCCGGCAACTCAACTACCAGCTGGACGTGGCGGCCGGGAGCCTTCGGCGCGCTGGTCGGAAAACGCTTTCTGTCGGGCTCCTGCTGCCGAGTGTCTCAAACCCATTCAGCAGCGAAATCAACCGGGCTATAGAAGATGCCCTCGGGGCGAGGGGAATAGCGGTTTTTGCGGCGAGCCTCGATGACGACCCACAGCGGGAGCGGGCCATCGTTGCCGCGTTCCTTGGCCGGCGGGTCGACGGACTCATCCTTACGCCGATCGCGGGAAGCCAGGCGTATGTAATCCCGGAGCATTCCCGTGAGCTGCCCATGGTCTTCATCGACCGTGAGCCCGTGGGTCTGGAAGCCGATGCCGTCGTGACCGACAACGCCGCAGGCGCCGCCAAGGCGGCAGCCCACCTGATCAGCCAAGGCCACACCAGGCTCGCCTATCTGGGGGACCGCACAGACATCCAGACCGCACGGGAACGCCGTCGGGGGTTCATGGAGGAGATCGGCCGGCAGGGAATTCCCACCTCGACGGTTCCCATCCGTGAAAACCTTCACGACGAGGAGTCGGCGAGGCTCGCCACGCTGGAGCTTCTCACTGCCGGGGACCCGCCGACGGCGATCTTCTCGAGCCAGAACCTCGTCACGTTCGGCGCCATGCGTGCTCTGAGAGAGCTCAGGCTCAGCAAACACGTGGCCCTGATCGGGTTCGATGACTTCACACTTGCCGACATGATGGATCCCGGCGTAACAGTCATCGCCCAGCACCCCGAGCGAATCGGGAAGCTGGCAGCAGAGCGGCTGCTGGCCAGGATTGACGGCGACCAGCAGGCACCGCATACCTACGTTGTCCCGTCCGAGCTGATACAAAGAGGCACCGGGGAACTCCGCCCTCCGGCCTGACGCCGGGGAACTTTCCGAACAGCCGCCAACCACGTTTACCTGAAAGGGATCAGAATGACCAAAACCCTGTACGCCGAGTTCACCGTCAAGCCCGGCAGCGAAGCCCGTGTCGCGGAGATGATGCTTGAACTGGCCCAGCACGTCCGTCAGGAACCGGGCAACGAGCTGTTCCTTCCCTACACCCGCGAAGAAAATCCCCGGGAGTACTTTGTCTTCGAGGTCTACAGCGACGAAGCCGCATTCCAGAAACACATCGGCGCCGACTACGGCGCCAGGTTCAACGGGGAACTGGCCCGCCACATCGAGGGCGACGCCTCGGAGCTGACCTGGCTGCTGCCGCTGGAATAGCCCTCAGCCACGTCTACGCCAACCCCCGTTTGTGGGAGCTGCGTCCGGGCTCCCTTGGAGTGGACTGAACGTAACGCCCCCGGGAATAGACCCTGCCCACTCCTCCGTGGGCGGGGAACTGTCTGCTGCCCGTCGCTTCGCTTCGCCTGACTCAGTAGGGGTACGGCGTTCTCATACTTGAGCCGCATAGAACCGTTGACTTGTCTGATGGACATAACTTAGCGTCCTTCCCACTGACAACGTTGTCTAACGCAGACACGCGCAACGAAGGGCGAACCAAGCAGATGAAGAGAACGACCACCCGCAGGACGTATACCGTTTCTGCACTGACGCTCGCGGGACTGACGCTGGCCGCGGCCACGGCAGGTTCCCTTCCGGCGTCGGCCGCGACAGGGCCCGGGGATGAGCCCTACCGCCCGGCCATCCATTACACCCCAGAGAAGAACTGGATGAACGACCCCAACGGGCTCGTCTTCTACAAGGGCGTCTACCACCTGTACTACCAGCACAATCCCTCCGGCAACACTTGGGGAAACATGTCCTGGGGCCACGCTACGTCCAAGGACCTCGTCCACTGGGAGGAGCAGCCGCTGGCCATCTCCACCGATGTACAGGAGGACGTATTTTCCGGCAGTGTCGTCGTGGATAAGGACAACACTTCCGGTTTGGGCACGGAAAAGAATCCCCCGCTGATCGCAATCTATACCAGCGCCTACAAGGACCCCTCCCCGCACCGAGGCCTGCAGGCGCAATCCCTGGCCTACAGCCTGGATGACGGCCAGACCTGGACCAAATACTCCGGCAATCCGGTGCTGAGCCGGAACTCCGCCAACTTCCGCGATCCCAAGGTCTTCTGGTACGACAAGCCCGGGGGCGGCGGCTACTGGGTGATGACCGCGGTCGAAGCCCAGGACCACAAGGTCGTCCTTTACAAGTCCGCCAACCTTAAGGACTGGACAGCGCTGAGCGAATTCGGGCCCGCCAACGCCACCGGCGGCCAATGGGAATGCCCCGACATGTTCCCCCTTGCCGTGGACGGCGACACGAACAACATCAAGTGGGTCATGGTCGTCAACAT
Organism: Arthrobacter sp. H16F315; assembly: GCF_024124825.1. Taxonomy (GTDB): domain Bacteria; phylum Actinomycetota; class Actinomycetes; order Actinomycetales; family Micrococcaceae; genus Arthrobacter. The sequence continues at coordinate 2,991,643 of NZ_JAMXSS010000002.1, forward strand.
AAACCCCGGCGGCGTGTCCGGCGGCTCCGCCGGCCAGTACTTCGTGGGCAACTTCGACGGCACCACCTTCACCTCCGAGACGACCAAACCCGTGGATGCCTTTCCTCCCGGCAACGTTCTGGCCGGATTCAACGACCGAACCTACAACGGCTGGACAGTGAACAACGAGCCGGGCAACTGGAAGAACGGGCCCTTCGGTAATGCCCCCGCCGCCGGTGCCATTGCCGGCCAGAGCCCGGTATCCGGATTCGGCGCCCCAGGCCTCATCAATTCGTTCAACGACGGTGACTGGCCGCTCGGGTCCATGCAGTCGCCAACGTTTACGGTCTCCGACGATTATTTGAACTTCCTCGTGGGCGGCGGAAAACACCCGCGAGTTTCCGACAAGCTGGACAACACCCCACCCGAGGGGGAGCTTAAATTCAACGGCTTCGAGGTTCCCGCAGGTACCACGCTGGCGGACTCCGCCTGGACCGGAACGGGCGATCTGACACCGAACTTCCAGCCCGCTAGTAGTGGCGGGGACTTCTACATCGGGACTAAGCGGATCAACACTTTCGAGACGGGCACCACACCGGGCGATGACCGGCAAGGCACCCTGACATCACCGGAATTCCCACTCCCCAAGAATTTCATGAGCATGCTGGTCGGCGGCGGCAACCGCTCTGCGGACTCCGGACAGATCCTGGCTGTCCAGTTGCTCATCAACGGCAAGGTGGTCCGTTCCCTGGGCGGAGATAATTCCGGAGTCATGAACTGGAAAGGCTGGGACGTCTCAGAATTCGCGGGACAAAATGCACAGTTGCGGGTCGTTGACCAAGCGACCGGCGGGTGGGGACACCTGACCCTGGACCATGTCATGCTCACCGACACCGCCGCTATTCCCAGGTCCGATGAAGAGACCGTGAACCTGGTGGTCAACGGAAAGGTGGTCCGCACGGCCACAGGCAACGACAGTGAATCGCTGGATTGGGCATCCTGGAATGTTAAAGAATTCGTTGGCAAACAGGCACAGATCAAAGTCATCGACAACAACCGATTCGGTTGGGGGCATATCCTTGCTGACGAGTTCGTGGCGAGCACCACAGCAGCGACAAGCCGCCTGCAGTCCTATGACTGGCTGGATTACGGTCGGGACCTCTACGCGAGCGTGTCTTTCGGCAACATGCCCGATAAAAAGCGGGTCATGCTGGGCTGGATGAACAACTGGGACTACGCCAACGACATCCCCACCAGCCCCTGGCGCAGCGCCATGGCACTCCCCCGCGAGGTCAACCTGACCCAGACCCCCGACGGCCCCCGCCTCACCCAACGCGCAGCGAAGCAGGTGGACAAACTGGCCGGAAAAGTCTCCTACACCGACAAGAAGGGCGGCCCGATTCCGGCGGGGACACACCAGCTGTCGGATGCCGCCTCGGGACAGGTCCAGCAGGTGGACATCACCTTCGCACCCGGCACGGCAAAAAAATCCGGGATCACGGTACTCGGCGACGGGAACTCTTCCACCGTCATCGGGTACGACGCCACGGCCGGAAAAATATTCGTTGACCGCACAAAATCCGGCAACACTGCCTTCCACCCGGCATTCGCCTCCGTCGAGTATGCCCCCGTCACTTTGGATAAGAAGGGCAACATCACCATGCGGATCTACCTCGACCGGTCCTCCGTGGAGGTATTCGCTCAGGACGGTCTGCGGACCATCACCGACCAGGTCTTCCCCAACGCCGGCGCCGGTACGATGTCACTCTTCGCAGAAGGCGGGACCGCCCAGCTCAAATCACTCACCGTGACACCACTGGAAAGGGCAATGTTCCTCCCCGGGAAGAACTAATTTACCCCGCTCTGACCGCTTCCTGAGGGTCGGGGCTCAAGGGACTGCGTCCGGTATTTCATTGGACGCAGTCCCTTCAACTTTCCGTCCTTAGCCGGGGCGGGCTTCGGGGCTGTTATCAGAGGACTTCTACAACGGACAGGGATCTCAGTACATGTAGTTCCCGAAATGACTCCAGATTATCGGTGCGACTTCGGTTCCACGGCGCAGTGATGGATCGTTTGTGCGACGGACGTCTGGCAATGACCTAGGGCTGTGGACTTCGGGGCTTTCTGGCGGTGTTCTGTCGGCGCCCCGTGTCGTTAGTTGCCGATGACGAGGGTGCTGGCGACTGCCTCGTTGACGTCGTCGGTGATGGTTTCGAGTTGGTTGATTTTCAGTACCCGGGTGATCCCGGGGAAGTGCTGCTCGAGGAACCGGAAGTTTCCGCGGGTGATTCGTTCGATCGCGGCGATTGCCTGGGCGTCGGTGAAGTCGTCCGGATCAAGTGATCGGCCGAGTCGTTTCGAGTGCCGATCGAGGACGAACAAGAGCTCTTTGCGACCTCGTGCCCTGTGGCGGCGGGAAAAGCCGAGACGGCTGTAGAGATTGCTGCAGGCTGTTTGCTCTTCACCTTGGTTCTGCTTGATCGGCTCCTCTACGGATACGTGATCAGCGTCGATGGCCCGGAAAGCCTTTCGGCGGCCCGGTCCTGTCGAGGATCCTGCCAACGATGATGCCGGCCGCCGCGGCGACCAGCAGGCCCGCGGAAAAGGCTCCCGTCACGAGCCGCCGGGTCCCAGCCGGTGTCCTCACTGATAGGCCTGACTGCCGCGACCAAGGCGTAGTAGAGCACGCCCCACCCGGTGGTCTGGATGATGCACAGCGCGGCGAGGCCGCCGCGCGGGGCACGCTCCGCGGCGAGGATCAGGGTAGGAGCGGGCGCTGGCGTGGTCAGCTCCCGGTGAGCTCCGCATACAGCTTCCGGACCCGGGCCTTGATGTCATCCCGGACCAGGCGCATGCGTTCCATGCCTTCGATGCCGCGTTCGGAAGGCTCGTCCGTATCCCAGACCTCCAGCCGCTTGCCCTGGGGGGCTTCGACTTTTGCCTCGTTGCCCAAGACGATGACGACGTCGACGGCGTTCAGCACGTCGTCGGTGACGGGTTTGGGGTGTTCGCCGGTGATATCGATGCCGAGTTCTGCCAGGGAGTCCACGGACTGGGGGTTCAGCGATTTACCGGGTTTGGTCCCGGCGGAGTGCACCGTGACGGTCCCGCTGGCGAGCTGGTTCATGAGCCCGGCGGCGAGCTGGGACTTCCCGCCGTTCTTGCTGCAGACGAACAGGACGCTGGGCTTTTTCGTGGTCTGGGTCATGCGTGTGATTCTTCCTTGTCTGAGTCGGGGGTGGTGAGCAGTGATAGTGCCAGTGCCTTGACCCGGTCGTGGATCTCATCGCGGATGATCCGCACGGCCTCAACGGTCAGGCCGGCCGGGTCTGCCAGCTCCCAGTCCTCGTAGCGTTTGCCAGGGTAGATCGGGCAAGAGTCACCGCAACCCATCGTTATCACCACATCGGAGGCGCGCACGACGTCGTCGGTGAGGGGTTTGGGATAGTCCTTGGTGAGGTCCAGGCCCATTTCGGACATCGCCGCGACGACCGCGGGGTCCAGTTCGGCAGCAGGCAAGGAGCCAGCGGACCGGACGCGGATCCTGCCCTTGGCCTCGAAATTCAGGAGTGCTGCTGCCATCTGGGACCGGCCGGCGTTCTGTACGCAGACAAACAGCACCTCCGGGACCTCGGAGGCGACGGCGCCTTTGGATTTGGCCAGGGCGCTGAGTCGGTCGTTGGCGAAGTGTTCGGTGGTGGATGGCAGGTACGTTTTGATCTTCGCGGTCCGAGCCAGGGCGGCGTAGGACTCGAAGACGTAGCGTTCGATCGTCTCCGCGGCAAACACGCCGGCGAACCGGTCGGTAAGGCGCGCGCTGATCCGGTGCAGGAGTTCGGTGTTGTCCTGCAGGCCCAGGCCGTGATCGTGGTGGTCAGTCATGTCAGCTCTCCAATGTGTTCAATGGACGTAAGCAGGGACAGCGGTCAGTTTTCGCCGGAGCGGCCGTGGGCCAGGCCGGTGGGGAATCCGACAAGGACAGGTTCGGGCGCTCCACAGCAGCCGTCGGAGGTTTCGGCGACGAACCCTGCGGGTACGGCCGCGGGGACGTCGCAGCTGGTGCCGATGTCCGAGGAGCAGACGCCGGTTTCGGGAAGCTCGAGCTGTACGGTGTCGGCGGCTTCACGGTCTCCGGCCAGGGCGGCCGCGACGGAGCGGACCTGTTCGTAGCCGGTGGCGAGCAGGAAGGTGGGGGCCCGGCCGTAGGACTTCATGCCGACGATGTAGAAGTCCTGTTCCGGGTGGGCCAGCACCCTGGCGCCGTGGGGTTCGACGGTGCCGCAAGAGTGGAATTCGGGGTCGATCAGCGGGCCGAGCTCACGGGGGGCTTCGACGCCGGGGTCCAGTCCCAGCCGGAGTTCCCGGAGGATGTCCAGGTCGGGGCGGAATCCGGTGGCGGGCACGACGACGTCGGCCTGGAGGGTGCGGCCGTCGGTGGAGGTCAGGGTGACGGTGCCCTCGGCTGCTGCGAGGGACGCGATCCCGAAGCCGGTGTGCAGTTCGACGGCGCCGGACTCGACGAGGCTGCGGAGCCTGTTGCCGAGCTGGCCGCGGGCGGCCAGTTCATCGGCGTCACCTCCCCCGTAGACCTTGGCGGCGGAGGCGCCGCGGATCGCCCAGACGATCTTCGTCCCGGGCACTTGGGCTGAGAGTTCGGCGAGGTTGATCAGGGTGTTGGCGGCGGAGTGGCCGGCGCCGACCACAAGCGCTGTGCGGCCCGCGAACGTCTCGCGGTCCCGGCCCAGGACGTCCGGCAGTGGTGAGGAGATCCTGTCGGCTGCGGCGGCTTCGCCGAGGGCGGGCAGGCCGGAGGTTCCGAGCGGGTTGCGGGTGTTCCAGGTGCCGGAGGCGTCGATGACGGCGGCGGCCTGGTAGTCGCGGACTTCGCCGTCGGCGTGTTCGACCCGGACCACAAAGGGTGTGGTGTCGCGGCCGCGGCTGTGGGTTTTGTCCATGCCCTGCCGGGTCACTGCCACGACGCGGGCGCCGGTGTACAGGCGGGACGCGATCGCGGGGAGCGCAGCGAGCGGGGTGAGGTAGCCGTCGATGAGTTCGCCGCCAGTGGGCAGCGCAGCCGCCTCCGGTGATTCCCACCCTGTCCCAGCGAGCAGGCGGACTGCGGCTGCGTCGGTGTTGTACTGCCACGGGGAGAACAACCGGATGTGGCGCCACTGCTCGATGGCCGCGCCCGCCGTCGGGCCGGCTTCGAGGATGAGCGGCTCGATGCCGCGTTCGAGCAGGTGTGCCGCGGCGGCCAGGCCGACGGGGCCGGCGCCGATGATGGCAACGGGGAGGTTCTTCGCTGAATCCATGGTGTCCTCTGTTTCATCCGTAGGTGTGGCGGTTCTGTTGGGAGGCACCTGCCGGTCCTTGGTGGGGCCGGCAGGCGGGAGGGTGTTAGCAGCAGTCCAGGTCGTCGTCGCAGCAGTTCTGGCTGGTGCCGGTGCAGGTCGAATCGGTGCGGCAGTCGCTATCCATTCAGCTCACCCCCTCTCCATTTTCAGGTCAGGAGTGGGTGGGTTCCTCGACGAGCGCTGTGGCGATGCTGTCCGCGTCCTCGAGTGCGGCGAGGTAGCGTTCGGCGTCCAGGGCGGCCGCGCAGCCGGTACCCGCGGCGGTGATGGCCTGCCGGTAGCGGTGGTCCACCGCGTCCCCGCAGGCGAAAACCCCGGTCAGGTTGGTGACCGTCGTGGGTGAATCGACCCTGATGTAGCCCTCGGCGTCCAGCTCTACCTGCCCGGTGAGCAGTTCGGTGCGCGGGACGTGGCCGATCGCGACGAAGATCCCGGTGGCTGCATGTTCCCGGGTTTCGCCGGTGCCGGTGTCGGTCAGGGTGACGCCGGTGACTTTGGCCTCGCCGTGGATGGCGGTGATGGCGGAATTCCAGGCGAAGCGGATCTTGGGGTTGTCCTTGGCCCGCTGGGCCATGATCCGGGAGGCGCGGAGCTCGCCCTTGCGGACCACAACTGTCACGGACTTTCCGAACCGGGTCAGGAAGGTCGCTTCCTCCATGGCCGAGTCGCCGCCGCCGACGACGATGATGTCCTGGTCGCGGAAGAAGAACCCGTCGCAGGTAGCGCACCAGGAGAGCCCGTGGCCGCTGAACTTCTTTTCTTCGGGCAGGCCGAGTTCCTTGTAGGCCGAGCCGGTGGCGAGGATGACGGCGGTGGCTTCGTGGGTCTCCCCGGCCCCGGTGACCACACGCTTAGTGTGGCCGGTGAGCGTCACTTCGGTGACGTCGTCGAACACTACCCGCGCGCCGAACTTTTCGGCCTGCTGCTGGAGTCCGTCCATCAGCTCGGGGCCTTGGACGCCGGCGGGGAAGCCGGGGAAGTTCTCGACCTCGGTGGTGTTCATCAGCGCACCTCCGGCCGTGACTGCCCCGGCGATGACCAGCGGCGCCAGCCCGGCCCGTGCGGCGTAGATGGCGGCGGTGTAGCCGGCAGGGCCGGACCCGATGATGATCAGCTGTTCAGTCATGGCTGCCTGCTACTTTCCGGCGGGAAGGAGTTCGGAAATCAGGGCCTCGATGCGGGCCTTGATGTCGTCGCGGATGGGACGGACCGAGTCCACGCCCTGGCCGGCCGGGTCCTCGAGTTCCCAGTCCTCGTAGCGCTTGCCCGGGAAAATCGGGCAGGTGTCGCCGCAGCCCATGGTAATGACGACGTCGGATTCCTTCACGGCCTCGGTGGTGAGGACCTTGGGGATCTCGGCGGACATGTCGATGCCGAGCTCGGCCATGGCCTCGACAGCGGCCGGGTTGACCTTGTCGGCGGGCGCGGAACCGGCTGAACGGACTTCAATCCCGCCCTTGGACAGGGTGGTGAGGAAGGCTGCGGCCATCTGGGAGCGGCCGGCATTGTGGACGCAGACGAACAGAACGGAAGGCTTTTTGGCGGTTTCGGTGCTCACGGGTTTCTCCTGAAAATCAGTTAGGTGTGGATCGGTTGGGATGAGGTCGTTGCCCCCGCACCTTACTGACAAGACATTGATGATTGTCGATGCACTCAGTATCGAACAATAAATCGATACTTGTCAATATTGGTGGATTTTGGTTTTAGGCCTTGTAAAGACGCGGTGCGAGGTCGCTGATGCGGCGGGCGATGTCAGTGAACGCGCCTTCGAAGGCGTCCTCGGTGTTCAGTCGGAGCGGATCCGGAACGGACCAGTGGACCCCTCCCAGGTTGGGGATTTCTTCGTGGGCGTTGTCGCACACGGTCACGACGAAGTCTTCATCGTGCGCCACCTCATCCAGCCGGCGCGGGGGAAGGTCCGCGAGAGCGACGCCGTGGCGGCGGGCGACGTCAATGGTGCCCGGGGCGATGCGGTCCGCTGGGTGCGTGCCGGCGGAGGTCGAGGGGATTTCGCTTACCTGGTTCCAGAGTGCGACGGCCAGCTGGGACCGGGCGCTGTTCCGGGTGCAGACGAAGAGGACGCGGCGGGCTCCGTGTTCAGCCCCGGGCACCAGACCTTCCAGAGCGCCGGGAGCAAGTCGGATGTAGCTGCGGCGCTTATCCGCCTCCGAGCGGTGGCGGGTCACCAGGCCAGCGCCTTCCAGCGTGCGCAGATGGTGGGACAGCAGGTTTGACGGCATCCCGAGTTCGGCCTGCAGCTCCGTGGGGGAAAGGTCCCCCAGGGTCAACAGGTCCACGATTCGCAGCCGCCCAGGATCCGCGAGGGCCGCGTGCCTGGCGACCCGCGCCCGAAAGACTTCAACTGGGTCAGTATTCATTGATTCAATTTTGACTGAGTAAATATCTTGAGTCAAGCTGTTGGTATGACTTCTCAACAACCGCCGCTATGGCGTCGTGCCGTCGCCGAACTGCTCGGCACCAGCCTGCTCGTAATGATCGTCGTCGGCTCCGGGATCGCGGCCCAGCAGCTCTCCCCCAACGACATTGGCCTGCAGCTGCTCCAGAACAGCACCGCCACGGTCTTGGGACTGACGGTGCTGATCCTGGTGCTCGGGCCCGTGAGCGGCGCGCATTTTAATCCCGCGGTTTCCCTCGCCGATTGGATCCTGGGCCGACGCAGCGGTACCGGACTGACCCTGCCGGAACTTGCCACGTACATCGTTGCGCAGACGGTGGGAGCGGTCAGTGGCAGCGTGGTCGCGAACGCCATGTTTGAGGTGGGAACCTCCATCTCGGCCAAGGAGCGCGCAACCACAGGCCACCTGCTGGGCGAGGTTGTCGCCACCGCAGGTCTAGTTCTGCTGATCTTCGCCCTGGCCGCCACCAAACGCGGCGCTCTCGCCGCGCCAGCGGTGGGCGCCTACATCGGCGCCGCGTACTGGTTCACGTCCTCGACCTCGTTCGCGAACCCGGCCGTGACGGTCGGTCGCATCTTCAGTGACACGTTCGCGGGCATCGCCCCGGCGTCCGTCCCCGGCTTCGTGATAGCGCAACTGGTCGGCGCGGCAGTAGGCCTGGGCCTCCTCCTCGCCTTGTTCCCCTCCGCGGCCAGCACCGCGGATGCCATCGTCCTGGCGCACAGTTCCGAACCGGCCAGTTCCTAGCCTTCGCCGGCAGTTGGAGGGTTGACCATATGCGCATCCACCCAACAAGTGCCGGCACTGCTTTATATTGATGATTGTCAATATCGGGGCATAATGGGTATATGAACTTGCTGTCTATCCTCGAACCGGCCACGGATGAATCTTGCTGCGCCCCGGCAGGAACACCGACCCTGGGCGCTGAGGAGGCGAAGCAGAAGGCCCTGGTCTTCAAGGCCCTCGCTGATCCAAACCGGCTACGTCTGCTCTCCATAGTCAAGGCCGAAGCGTCCGGCGAATCCTGCGTCTGCGATCTCACCGGACCGCTGGACCTGGGCCAACCCACTGTCTCCCATCACTTGAAGATCCTGGTTGACGCCGGTCTGCTGCATCGCGAGAAGCGCGGCACGTGGGCCTACTACTCCCTCGTCCCCGGCGCCCTGGAGCAGACGGCCGGCCTACTCGCCTCCCTGTGAGTCAGAGTCCGGCGCCTGACGTCATTGTCCGGCCGTTGCGGGAATCCGATTGGCCCGAGGTCCATCGGATCTACGTTGAGGGAATCGCGACGGGTCAGGCCACGTTCGAGGTCGAGGCACCGGATTGGCACCGTTTCGACGCTTCGCGGCTTGCTTCCCACCGCCTTGTGGCGCAGGCGCCCACCGGCGGGATTCTCGGCTGGGCGGCTGTTTCCGCCGTTTCCGGCCGCCCGGTGTACGCCGGTGTCGTGGAACACTCCATCTACATTTCCGAGTCGGCCCGCGGCCGGCGGATAGGAACACTCCTGCTCCAGACGTTGGTCGACTCGACGGAAAGCGGCGGCATCTGGACCATCCAGGCAAGCATTTTTCCTGAGAACGAGCCGAGCCTGAAGCTACACCTCGCCCTCGGCTTCAGGGTCGTGGGACGGCGGGAAAAGATTGCCCGGATGGCCCACGGCCCGGACGCCGGCCAATGGAAGGACACCGTGCTGATCGAACGGCGCACGCGGGTCCTATAGTTCTTGTGCTGCCAAGACGGCAACCGCCAACACACGCCAGGCGATGGACTCACCGGGCGACGAGAGCTGGGTGCAGGACGGCGAGTCCGATGCCGAATACCTGCGGTCGATCCAACGGGACACGATCGGCAGGCTGGACGCCACCGCCCTGGACCTCGAAGCACCGCTGGCTCAGCGTCTGGACGGCTAGCCGGACGGGTCACGGCCCCCGCCGCGCAAGCGCCGGCGGGGGCTGGAGCCACGTCAGGCAGGCAGGGAGCTGAGGGCGGTCAGCGCCGACAACTTCTCTTCACCGGTGGGTTCCTCGGGCAGCAACGGAATGAGGGCCACCCGGTCCGTCAAGGTGTGCACCTTCGTGATCTGTTCCATTTCGCTCGCGGCGCGGGCCCGCAGGAACGGCGTCTGCGGGTGCGCGGCGGCGATCGAGTTATTGATGACCCAGGCCCACGGATGGATGCCGGCCCGCTCCAAGTCACCCTGCAGTTCTTCGGCTTCGAGCACGGGCGTCGTTTCGGCCAGCGTGACGAGAACGACCTTGGTCTGTGCCGGGTCCTGGAGCCGCATAAGGGGCGTCACGAATCCCATGGTGTCGCCGACCTGTCGGGCGATCTCCCGGTGATACGAACCGGTGGCGTCCAGCAGCAGCAGGGTGTGGCCAGTCGGTGCGGTGTCGATCACCACAAAGTGCCGGCGGGATTCCTGAACCACCTTGGAGAACTGCCGAAACACGGCCACCTCGTCCGTGCAGGGCGACAACAGGTCCTCAGCGAGAGCCGCGCGCCCGTCATCGTCCAGGTTCCGGCCCTTGGTCTCCATCACATGGGTTCTGTACTCCTGGATCGCCGCTTCCGGATCGATGCGCGAAACCGTGAGGCCCGGGATGGAACCATGGAGGGTTTCGGTGAGGTGCGCTGCCGGATCAGTCGTGGTCAGGTGTACCGCGTGTCCGCGTTTGGCCAGAGCTACCGCAATGGCCGCAGCGACGGTGGTCTTCCCGACCCCGCCCTTGCCCATGCACATCACGAGACCGTGGCCGTCGAGCTCCACTTCGTTGACCAGGGCAGCCAGCGGGGCGTCCTCAACCTCGGCGACCAGCGCGGCGTCATCAGTGATATCGGCGCCGGACGTGGCCGCGAACAAGGATTCAAGCGCCGGAATGCCGACCATGTTGCCCGGCTTCAGATCCAGAACATCCCGGGGCAGACCGGCGACGACCTCGGGCATGGCCGCGATGGCAGCCGCTTCCCGGGCGCGCAGGGCCTGCGCCAGATCCTCGTCCCCTGCGGCTTCCGGCAGGACGCCGTTGACGACAACGTATCCTCCACCGATCCCGATCTGGTTGAGTTCGAAATAAGTCCGCTCAATTTCGCTCAGTGAGGAGGTCTGCGCTCGGCTGACCAGGACAAGCCGGGTCCGGGCCGGGTCCGTGAGTGCCTGGACCGCCTTGGCGTAGACCTGCTTGTGCTTCTCCAGCCCGGACAGGGGGCCCAGGCAAGAGGGGTCTCCCTTGCCGGCGGCCAGGAAATCGGTCCACGAACCGGGCAGCTGCAGCAGCCGGATCGTGTGGCCCGTCGGGGCGGTGTCGAAGACGATGTGGTCATACTCCCCGTAGGAGCTGTCATCGGCGAGCAGGTTGGTGAACTCGTCGAAGGAAGCGATCTCCGTGGTGCAGGAGCCCGAGAGGCTCTCGGCGATGCCGATCAGCTCCGTCTCGGGCAGGAGGCCCCTGACGGGCGCGATGATCCGCTCCCGGTATGCCTCGGCGGCCTGCTCCGGGTCAATTTCCAGCGCAGATAAGCCTGGCACATCCTGAAGGGGTGTGACGGTGTTCCCGATGGTTATGCCGAAGACCTGCCCGACATTGGACGCGGGGTCGGTGCTGACCAGCAGGACCTTCTTGCCGGACTTGGCGAGGGTGAGCGCTGTTGCGCACGCTACGGAGGTCTTGCCCACACCGCCCTTGCCGGTGAAGAACAGGAAACGGGGTGCGTTCTCGAGAAACTTCACGCCGGTACCTAGCTGCAGCTCGTTGAGCCGCCGCAGCAGCCGCCGGACTTTTCACTCAGGCCAAGTTCCGGGCGGGACTGCGGTTCAATGGCGGCTTCGTCCAGCCCGGCGAAAGTCAGCAGCTGCCCCCGGCTGGGGTAGGTGCCGGTGGCGACCGTAACGCCGTCGACGATAGTGAGCGGAAGGCCCTTGGATCCGACCAGGTGCATGAATCCACGGACCGTTTCGTCCTCCGCGAAGGCAGTCGGTTCGCTGGCGAGGTTGTGGCGTGCAATGTCGGCACCGAGGCCCTGAAGATGACGCACGTCGGCGGTCACATCCACCAGGGACTGGTCCACGTCAGGGCCACAGACCCCGGTGTCACAGCAGAGGGCGGATTCGTAGATTCGGATAGCAGGCATGTTGTTCTCCTTGGCTTTCGTGGTGGTTCGACTCGATACCGAAACACGGAGCGCCACTCATTCAGGCGGTCGTCCCGGCAGGGACGTCGCCAGCGTGATTGCGACTCTCTTCTCAGTATATCGACAATCGTCGATACACAAAAGAATGGAGGAGGTGACGTTGACGACGGGGGATATTTTTCAAGGAAGGATCGGTTCGCTACCGGGGCGGCACGTCGTGTCCTGCACATAGTTGTAAGCAAGTTGATAGACGCCTCCGTCGCCGGGCGTCAGACTGATTTCATGGACGATGCGGAAAAGCGAGACACCATCGAGAACGTCACAGCCCGGATAATCGCCCCGCGTCCCGACGCTCCCCGTTCCCTAGTCGCCCGAGTCGTGGCTGAAGAGTACGACCAACTGGCTTCCAGTCGCATCCGGACCTATATCCCGACTCTGATCAAACACAGGGCCCGGAACAGGATCAACACGGAGCTCACCGCCCGCCACCTAGACGAACCCTAAAATCCTCCCGCGGTTCGTGAGTCCGCGCAGCCCACTGGCTGCCAAGGTAGCTACAGGTCATATCAAAAGATCAAAATACGCGGTATTCGTGTTCCAAGCCACGGGATGCATTAGCGTACCCACCGCGGGATTTAGCGCGCTGTACATCATCCCGTCCCCCGCATAAATGCCAACGTGTCCCCAGTCGGCTGGCCCCTGTGCGTTCTGGACCACCAGGTCTCCTGGCTGCGGATTCTCCGTCCGCGTACCGACCCTCCATTGATCCACTCGCGGCAGGTTGACCCCGACCTGCCTGTAGATCCACTGGACGTATCCGGAACAGTCCCACGCCTTGTATGCGGTGCCACCCCATACGTAGGCGCCGCCGACCCCTTCCTCGGTAAACCGCAGGATGTCCTTGCGGATTTGGCTAAGATTTGTGGGAACGACCGGATCCGTCGAGGAATTACGCGTATCGGAGCACCTAGCCGGTGACATCCCGCCGTCGAGCGCCTCAACAATGGCCGTTGCTTCAGCCTCCCACCGCGCATACAACTCCGGATACGCCGTCCAGGATCGCGTTAGAGCCGGTAGGTGTGTTTCCCCGGGCCGTGGAGCCTCGTGATGTCCCAGCTCCAGAGCAGGTTCGGGGAGGTCGCGTGCACGATGGGTTTGGCTCGTTTGGGGCCGGTTCCCGTGCGCTGTTCGCGACCGTCGCCGTTCTGTCCGAATATTGGCTTCTGTGGGCTCCACCTGTGGTGCGGGTGAGCGCCATCGCCCGGTTGCCAATGGCCAATAGTTTGTGCCCACGGGCGGCCAGCAAAAATGCCCGCTGGTGGCCATGAAAACTGCCCACTCATGGCCACAAGATCTGCCCACCGGGCGTTTGGTGGCGTTGGCCATGTTGGGTAACGGGTTTAGCTCATGGGGGTGACTCCTTTTCCGGCGAGGGCCTGGCTGAGGCGGATCGATTCTCCTGAGGTTTGGCAGACGTGCGCGTGGTGCAGCAGCCTGTCGACGGTTGCTGTGGCGAGGGTTTTGGGCATGAGCTCGTCAAAGCCGGCGGGGTGCAGGTTTGAGGAAACCGCGATGGAGCGTTTTTCGTAGGCGGCGTCGACGAGGCGGTAGAGGCCCTCGGCCGCGTCGGTGCCGACCGGCAACAGGCCTATGTCGTCGACCTATGCGGATGTCCGCATAGGTCGACGAAGTAGGCTACATCCCGTTTGACCAGGATGCCGCGAACGTGTTCTTCCAGCTGGTCTCCAGCCGTTATGAACACGCCTCGATGATCCTGACGTCCAACCTGCCCTTCGCCCGCTGGGGCGACGTCTTCAGGGACCAGACCATCGCCTCGGCCATGATCGACCGGATCGTGCACCACGCCGATGTCATCAGCCTCAAGGCAACAGCTACCGGCTCAGAAAACACCAGGCCGCCACCGGGACGGCACAATAGAACGAACAGCTAGTGGCCCTGTTTTCAAATGGCACTAATGGCCCTGTTTTGGGTTGGCGTTGACAGAGGGCAACGTGGCCAGCTCCCACCGCCAAAACAGCGAGGACAGCGACGCCGGATTTCCTGAATCCAGGACCCACGATGACGGGAAGAATGACGGCTGCGGCGGCGGGTTGTCCGGTGGGACGGCAATGGCAGCAAAGGCCACCAGTTCTTACACACTCACCCTCGAGCCAGACCCCGGCTACCACGCGGCCAGGCTCAGCGAGCTCATGATCTGCTCCGGATCAGTGGCCATGTCATACCGTTCCCCCGCAGTCCCGCATGAACAGGTATCAGAGCAGAAATTTTGGACCGGCAGCAACCCATAGGTGGATCTGAAGAATAATCAGCAAGTCATGTTGTAAGCGGCCCTGGCCACGATGAAGTGGTGAACGCGAGAAACCCAACGGAAGGACGAGGATGAACACCCAGAAAGGACCCCGCAGGGCGGTACCCGGGCCGCCGTAGAGAGCTGCTCCCGCACACAATCGAATAGGCTGTTTCCGGGACCCCACACACCCGGAACATCAGATCAGGGGCGGGAGTGTGGACACTGTCCACACGAAGAAACACCAAAAACCCCTCTGACCTGCGGAAACACTGTGCCCGAGGTGGGACTCGAACCGGGTCCAGCCCTCGCAAACACGGGACTCCCGCCCAAACATAAGGAATCCGGCCCAATCCGGCACCGGTACGACTGGATCCGAAGCCCAAGGTGTGCACATTGTGCACAACCTCTCTTTGCCCGCTTTCGCCCCCAACAGGCTGCTTATATGGCCGTTCGTGCGGGGCGGTTATGTCTTGCGCGATTTCGCTCCCATAGGAAGAGTTGGTCCCCTGGCCCGGCCCCGAACAAGCACCGCACGAGGGAGCGGCCTCATGCTGAAATCGATGACAATCATGGCGGCGGTTTTCCCTTCCGAACATCTCATGGAGAAGCGAACAGCAACCTGCATGACAAACCGACAGCCCGGTCCTCCACGAAGCGAGCACCCACCACCAACCGCGCAGTGCAGCCCGCCGCAGCCAGCACCACAACTCACGTTGCCGAACTCCACCCGATACGCCGTGGGCATAGTCAACCTCCTTCCACGAGCGCTCGCTCACAAGGTCAAGGAGTCAACAAAACCCGGGGCAGTCCCTGCTGGGCATCCAACCATCTCGGCCGGATCCGGGCGAAGGGAGCTGAAGTCGCGGTCTGCTTGTGAGTGAGGGGCTGCGGTCGAGCCGAAGGCGGGGGCTACGCCTGGCTGGCTAACCGCGGCATCACGCTGAACCCCGGGCGACGTGATTGCCACCGGCCACCGGGGACTTCAGGACATGGTCCCCTTGCCGCTCAAGGCCGCCGATTGACTACGCTGGAGGCAGCTCGTGGATCCACCGGGCTTTTCTTGCATTCACCGCCCTGGGCTTTCAGCCCGGGGACTCATTCGGCGGTGCCCGTCTTCGCGGCGTAGGCGGTGGCTTGGGTCCGCACCTGGCGAATGTAGGGATCGGACTGGTTGTAGGAGTAGATGGCGTCGGTCCACCCTTGGGCGGTTGAGAGGTCACGGCCGCGGGCGCACAGATAGGTCGCCGCGCTGAGGGCGGCGTCGTCGATATTGAACGGGTCCGCTGTTCCGTCGCCGTTCCCGTCCCGCCCTGCAAGCTGCCAGGTGGAGGGAATGAACTGCATGGGACCGACGGCGTGGTCCCAGCGGGCGTCGCCGTCCAGGACACCCGCGTCCGTGTCGGCGATGGCGGCGAATCCGTTGCCATCGAGACTCGGGCCCACAATTGGGCCGCTCGCCTGCCCTGCGGTGTTGAGGCTGCCGCCGCCGTAAGTTCCGTGCGCTGACTCGACGAAGCCGACGGCTGCCACGGTGTTCCAGCCGATCCCGCACACCGGAGCGGAATCGTTGGCCGTGGCTGCGGCAGCAACGTAGGCCCTGAGCGCGCGGGCAGGGATCCCGGTCTGTTCGGCAGCCCGGATGAGCCACTGGGCATCCGGGCTCGGGGTCACGTTCACGGCGGTGGTGATCCCGGTCGACAACATTTCAAGTTCCGCCCCCGCCCGCGGAGGTGCGGAGAGGGCACCGCGGGCCTCTGCGCCGGGCTGCCGGATTGCCCAGAACGAGAATGCGGTGATGAGACAAACCGCGAACAGGCTGAAAACCACAAGGCGTTTTAGACGGAGCACGGACTAATCAAACCATCCACGCTCCATGACCGGTTGACGAAACGGTTCTCAGCGGCTCAAGAAGGCCATCGGGCCGGTCGCGGATGCTTTGGCCCGCCACGCGGATCTGACACCGAACGCCCCATAAACACCACGGCATCCCACCGTTCCGTCATGTCGTCCTCGACCACATAGGACAGGAGCCACCGGCCACCAGAAAAGGCCCCCGAAGGGGCCCATAAGCGAACAGTTTGTGCACACTCAGAGGCCCGCAGGCCCCTGACCAGGGATAACACTGTGCCCGAGGTGGGACTCGAACTGTATTCCAGCCCTTGAAAACACTGCGGACTCGCGAAAACATACGGAAATCGAGGCAATCCCTACGCTCTACCACCCAGTCCGCAGCTAAAAATGTTGACATTGTCAACACGTACTAATTGCCCACATTCTTCCTCCTTCTGTCTCACTATTGTCTCCCGAGACCGTGCCCCTGACCGATTCGGAGTGGTGACAAGAAACCCTGCAGGAAGCCAGAGCACCAAAGCCTTTCGTACCATCCAGCACAACGACCTAGGCGAGGATGTGAACGCTATCAGTGCGTTTCTAGAGCTTCAAGGGACAGCGATCCTGGAGAAGCGATAGGCATCCGCATTGAGCGCTGAGTCTATGATCCGGTCTTCCGTCTGGTTAGACCGGGTTTTGAGCTCGCGGTTGGCTGCCCGTCTGGCTCCGATAGGCCCAGAAGCGCACTACCCAGTGAACTGTCTACCTGCAGTCAGGATCGATTCCCCCATAGTCCACTGGCCCAGACGCATCCCACGATGATCGCCGGCGCAAGGATGTAATACGCGGTGCGCGATCCTTTGCCCATATGATGCGCGTCGGGCTTCCTCCCTGAGGGCCGCAGCCCTGTAGGCATGGAGGAAGCCAGTCTGATCCGCGCCATCATTCCGCCCGGTGTCACGCAAATGACCGAGCCGTGGCCGGGCTGGGCCTCGACCGAGCCCCAACATCCGAGCAAGTGGAAGACGGGGAATCAACGAGTGCCATGGTGTTCCCCTCCTTCGTACATCTCATGGCGGAATGAATAGGACCCCGCATGACCAGAGCCCTCTGTCCGGGAGCACGAACGTCCTGACCGCGACCTCCGGCACCCTCGCCATCGTGAGCGCATTCTTCAACATCACCAAGACCACTCAGTACGCGTCCCCTGAACTGTCACGCTCCTAAGACCTCCCGAATGGCCCGGCGCTGGTGCCCCACCAATAGTTAACGGACAAGAAGGAGTCCGTAACCTGTTCCGAACCATCGGACGGTCCCCGGCCTTCTCCGTCTTCGATCCGATGTGATAGTGAAGGATTCCGACGGCCGCGAAACGCGAATCAGCCGACCGCCTGGTCGTTGCAGCACTCCGGCATCCGGCAGCGGAAAATAGTCCCTACCGGTGTCATCTTCAAGAGGCAGACCACCGTTGCCCGCCTGACCGCTTCGGACTCAACCGCACCGGATCCAGGCGCGGATAACGTGCCTTGCAGTGCCATTCGACGCTGACGTGCACGAACGTCCGGCGCTAATACCACCCGATCCGACGACCAGGGTGTGTGGCTGCAACCTCGAACACTCACTGCAGGCCTGGGATCGTCGACAGATCAGGGCCGACCTCTGCTAATTCAAACTCGGCTGCTTGACCGTCGCATCGTTGTTTTCGGCGCGTTCTTCCGGGGCCCGGGTGCCGTCATCTTCGTAGTGTGTCGCGTTTGCGATGTCGCGGCCGGCGATGTAGCCGAACGTCAAGGCCGGGCCGAGGTTGATCCCGCCGGCGGGATAGTGCCCACCCATGACTGAGGCCTGATCGTTGCCCGCGACGTAAAGACCAGTGATGGGCTGGCCATCGTTGTCCAGTACACGGGAGCGTGAATCGGCCGCAAGCCCCGCGAAGGTACCGAACGATCCCGGGACAATCCTGACGGCGTAGAACGGTCCCTTTTGCAGGGGCCGCAGCGAGGGGTTGGGGGTGTTCTTAGGGTCGCCGCCGTAGCGATTGAATTCGCTGGCCCCCGATCGAAGACGGGGTCGATGCCCTTCCGCGCGTTGCGGTTGAAGTCAGCGACCGTCGCGGCGAGCCCCTGCGGATCAATCCCGCAGGCTACCGCCAATTCCTCAAGGGTCTTGCCCTTCTTGAGGTACCCCGAGCGCAGGTACGGGAAGAGCGGCACCGGCCATGGCTTGGCCATCCCCAAGGGGAACTTACGGACGAACTCCGCGTCGGCGATCTGCCATGCCTCCACTGATTCCCCTTCTGGAGTGGCGTTCAGGAGGCCTTCGACATAGTCGTAATAGCCATTGGCCTCGTTGACGAACCGCCTGCCGTCCCGGCGCACTCCGATGCTGCCGGGCTTGGCCCGGTCCATAATGTGCGGGAAGATTCCGGTGCGTCCATTGCGGTACGGGACCAGGGAGACCGGGCACCAAGCGGCCGGGGAGGCCACCTCCGTCTGGAAGCGGGCTCCTACGGCTTGGGCCATTGTGATCCCGTCGCCCGTGGTCTCGGCCGGTGCCAAGGACCAGTGCTCCCGGCCGGTAGGGGTTTTGGGAAACAACTCCTTACGGCGTGACACGTCGTTGGGGAACCCTCCGGCGGCCAAGACGACGCCGCGGGAGGCGTTGATCCGCAGCTCACCGTCCGGGGAACTGACGACGGCGCCCGTCACCTTCCCGGACTCGTCGGTCAACAGGTGCCTGGCAGGCGTGGAGACGCGGATCTCCACCCCGAGATCATCGGCGGACTTCAGCAACCTGCCGGTGAGGGCGGTCCCGTTGACCAGCTGCATGTTGCGCCTGTGGGTAATGAGGTCCAAGACATGGCATCCAACCCGCCAGCCGGCGTGGAAGATGCCCTTGATGTTCCCTTGGGAAGCGGAGAGGAATTTGGTCAGGTCCGGTCCTGCCATGATGCCCATCCCCAGGAACGAGGTTTCGTAGAGCTGGTGGCGCATCTTGGCACGGAGCTCAGGCTTGATCTTGCGGGCGTTGAACGGCTTGGGACCCACTGAACGATGGCCGGTGCCCGCGCCGGGAGTACTGCCGTAGATGTCCTTGATCTTGGTTCCCGGCACAAACTGGAGGCTGGTCTTGTCCTGGAAGAAGCCGACCATATGCGGGACCGCCTCAAGAAATGCCTCCACCCTGTCTACTTGGTAGTTCGGGCCGAGCCGGTGGCGAAGGTAGGTGCGGAACAGTTCGCGGTCCTCGTTGACGCCATCGGCTTTGGCCAGCGGGTTGCCAGGGGTCCAGGCCCACCCGCCCGACCAAGACGTGGCACCTCCGCAGACGTCGGCCTTTTCAACAACCACTACCTTCAGTCCGTGATACGCGGCGGTCACGGCGGAGGACAGACCACCCGCACCGGAGCCGACTACCAGGACATCGCAGTCCAGGCTCGGGAGGGCAGATGAAGGATTTGATGGTGCAGTCATGTTCAGTGCTTTCTCAGTGGAAGTAGGTGTCGGAGTCCAGGCGCGGCGGCGCACCGGTTTCGAGTGCATCAATTGCAGCCATTTGCTGCTGGTTCAGGGCGAAACCGAAGACGTCCAGGTTCTCGCGTTGGCGTTGGTTGTCAGCGGACTTCGGCACCGCCACGCGGCCATGCTGCACGTGCCAGCGGAGGACTATCTGCGCCGGCGTCCTGCCGAGCTCCCTGGCAGGGTCCCGGACAGCCGCCCGCTCCAGGAAACTCCCGTTGCGGCCCAAAGGGCTGTAGGCGGCAGTGACTATTCCGTGTTCGCGATGGTGGGCCAGCTGGGCCGGTTGGCCGTGCTCTGGGTCAACCTGCACCTGGTTCAGCGGGACGGCCAAGCCGGCGTCCTGAACGGCCCGCAGGTGGGCCGGTTTGAAGTTTGAGACGCCCCAGGCTCTGATAGAGCCGTCCTCCACGAGGTCCTGCAGCCCTTCGCAGGCTTCAACGAATCGCCCCTGGGCGGGGTTGGGCCAGTGAGCCAGGAACAGGTCCAGATAGTCGGTTCCGAGCCGCCGCACCGCCTGGCCGAAGGCATCCCGCACTCCGCTCCGGCTGTGCCACTGGGTGTTGAACTTAGTGGTGAGGAACAGGTCCCCGCGGTCGATGCCGCTGCGGCGGATGCCCTCCCCCACGGCGGCCTCGTTGGCGTAGTTCTCGGCCGTATCGATGTGCCGGTAGCCGTTGTTTATGGCTTGGTTCACCGTCGCGGCGGCGTCCTCACCCGTCAGGGGCCAGGTTCCCAGACCGATGAGCGGTATGCGCACGTCCGGCGCAAGTACCGTCGTAGTGGTATCTGCAGTGGTGCCGCTCATTTCGCCCCTGCCGTGTCAAGATTTCCGCCTAGCTGCGTGCTGTCGGCCTGAGTCAGCACGGCGTCCACCCCAGATTTGAGCAGGCGCGCCCAGCCGAGCTCGCCCAGTTCCGCCACCCGCCGGTCCGAGGGTGCCTCCGCACTGACCGGAAGGCTGGCCGGAAGTGCGGCAACCGCCGCCACGAGGCCGAACTCGCCCTCGCCGGGAACGCCCCGCTCCGAGCGGGATTCAATGACGAGCTCCTCGCGGCTGCCTGGCCGTTCCGCCGGGCCGTCGCACAACTGCAGGAGCGGCACGAGGTCTGTGTTGGCGCGCAGCTCCTCCCACTGGGCAGCGGCGCGCCTGACCGTTATAGCGGTTGAAGTGCAGGGTGTCCACCACGATCCGGCAGCCGGCCTGGCGGGCGATGTCCGCGGCCTGGGCGATCGAGGCGACGGGCTGGTAGGAGATCGCTTCCAGAGTGGGGGTGATCCCGAATCCGCGGCCGTCCTCGGTCATCCGGGCCAGCGTGCCGATCAGTCGGGCGCTGTCGGGGTCGGCACCGGCCACAGTGAGGGAGCTTGCCCCCAGGGCCTGGCCCGCTTCCATCATGCGCAGCCATGCTTCGCGCTGGTCGCTGCCGTCGAGCAGCAGGAATTCGATATCCCGGACGGTCACTCCGGTGTCCTGCATCCTGGACAATGTGTCGCGGAGCATCGGTGAGCCTGGCTGGAGGTTGTAGGGCCGTTCCGTGGGCGTCACTGGGCGCACCCGGGCGCCGATGAAATCAAAGCCTGCCTGGGCGGCGATTCCCACCAATTCAGGCGGGGCGGTATTCAGCAGGGACAGCTGGGCCAGGCCGATGGGCCTGTGTGCGGTTCCGGTCATGATTGTGCTCCGTTCAGGCACAGTTCGTAGTGTGGGGTGGCGCCTGCTGTCAGGGGCGAGGCGATCGGCTGTGCTGCGTCGTAGCGGAGGGTTCGTGGGGTGCGGCCGTGGCCCAGTGTCAGGGGGCGGGCGGCGTAGCGTGTGTTCTGTTCCATGGCTGTTCCTTAGCCGACAATCTGTGCGAGGGGTCGTGTGCTTTCAGGCAGCGGGGCGAAGCGGACTGGTCGACCTGTTCGGGATGACTCGTAGACCGCCAGCAATATGCGTAGGGCTTTCGTCGCGTCCTGGCCGGTGACCGCCGGTTCACCGCCGCCGCGCATACTCCGGACAAAATCGCGGACTTGGGCGGTGTGGTGCGGGATGAGCTGGCCGTTGATCGTGGTGAGGCTGACGTTCGGGTCAACTCCTTCGGGGTAGACGGGCTCGGTGCTGATGGTCCCGGCCGCGGCCCACAGGTCCACGCGCCCGTCGCTGCCTTCCGGGAATTCGGTCAAGGAAGCGGTGGCTCCGGATTCCCCCGTGACCCGGATCTGCACACCCAGACTCGGGGACACCGCCGTCGACGCTTCGAGGGTGGCCATGGCGCCGGAGGTGAACGTGATGACGGCGGTCGCCGAGTCTTCCACTTCGATGTGCTCGCCGTGCTTGTAGGTGTTGATTTTCCCGTAGACCTCGGCCACGTCTCCCATGAACCACTGCAGTAGGTCGATGTAGTGGATGGCCTGGGTCATCAGCACTCCGCCGCCGTCGTTGGCCCAGGTCCCGCGCCAGGCGTCGCGGGAGTAGTACTCCGGTTCGCGGTGCAGCATCACCGAGCACTGGCCCATGATCGGCCGGCCCAGGGTGCCGTCGTCGATCGCTATGCGGATGCGCTGGGCGGCCGGCCAGAACCGGCGCTGGAAGAGAACACCGAGTTTCACGCCGGCGTCGTCGCAGGCATGGACCATGCGCTCTGCGGATGCCAGGACGGTGGCGATGGGCTTCTCACAGAGCACGTTCACGCCTGCCGCAGCGGCCTGCAGCACCACCTCCTCGTGGGTGGGGTGCGGGGTGCAGACCGAGATGATGTCAAGGTCCATCCCCAGGAGCTCCTGGACTGTATTGACAGCTGCAGGGATTTCCCACGCTTTGGCGGTGTCCTTGGCGCGTTGGAGGTCGATGTCGCAGACACCCACAATGACGGTGTCGTCAAGGGCGCGAAAAGCCTCGAGGTGGTTCCGGGAGATCGCCCCGCAGCCTGCGATTCCGATGCGAAAGGGGCGGGCGGTGACAGGTGATGGGGTGGTCATCAACGGGTGCCATCTTTCTGGTGCTGGTAGGAAAGTGTGGTGCGGTCCGGCAGAAGGCCGGTGCCGGGCTAGTAGGTGGCCCGGCCGCCCGACAGGTCGAAGACGGAGCCGGTGGTGTAGGAGGCCGCCGGTGAAACGATGAATTCGATGAGGGCGGCCGCTTCGGCGGGCGTCCCGAACCTGCCCATGGGGATCTTGGCGGCCTGGGCCGCCTGCTGTTCTTTCGGCACTTCAGCGAAGAGCGGGGTCACAACGTTGCCCGGGGCGATGGCGTTGACGGTGACGCCGGAAAGCGCGAACTCCTTGGCGAGTGACTTGACCAAGCCGAGGATCCCGGCCTTGCTGGCTGAGTAGGCGGGCATTTTGACAACGCCTTCCTTGCCCGCCGTCGAGGAGATATGGAGCAGCCGCCCGTAGCCTGCTTCGGCCATCCGCGGCAGGACAGCCTGCGAGAGAATGAACGCTCCCGTCAGGTTGATCTTCATGATGCGTTCGAAGTCTTCGACTGACGTGGCGGCTGCCGGGGCCACCGGTCCCAGGATGCCGGCGCAGTTCACCACCGCGTCGAGCCCTCCCATCTCCAACGCCGCTGCGGAGACGGCCGCCGCAACCGATGCGGGATCGGTGACGTCCATGGCGAGTGATGAGGTGCCCGGTTCGGCGGGCCAGGTGGCCGAGGGCAGGTCCGCCCCTACCACCGCGGCGCCGGACCCCCGGAGGCGTGCCGCCGTCGCAAACCCGATGCCGCTGGCTGCCCCGACCACCAGGCAGCGTGACTCGGCGATGGTGCTCGGTGCCTGGGAATCCATAGCTAGCTGACCGCCTGTCGAAACGCGGCCAGCATGCGCTCGGCATCTGCGGGGATTCCGGTGAAGAGCTCGAAGGCGGCGGCGGCCTGACCCACCACCATGCGTCCGCCATCGAGGACGGCGCAGCCCTTGCCGCGAGCTGCCTTGATCAGTTCGGTTTCGAGCGGCCGGTAGATCACGTCCGCTACCCACAGCCCGGAGTGGAGCAGGTCGGGATCCACGGGAATACCGGGGTGACCCGTCATGCCGATCGGCGTTGAGTTCACCAACCCGTCGGCGTCCCGGATGCGTCCGGCGACGGCATCGGTCCGGGTCACTGACAGCTGGCTGCCCGGAAAGTGCGGGGCGAGCCGGGCGGCCAGGGCCTCCGCCCGGGCCGGTTCGATGTCGGCGATGACCAGGTGCCGGGTTCCGGTGCTGAGTAGCCCAAAGGCCACTGCTGCGCCGGCTCCGCCCGCACCAATCTGCACCACGGAGTCCGTCGAGGCCGACGGAAGGCCGGCCTTGAGGCCTTCGGTGAAACCGGTGTGGTCCGTGTTGTGGCCCACGGCCTTGCCGTCGTGGAAGGTGATGGTGTTGACGGCACCAAGGATCCGGGCTTCTGGCGAAAGTTCGTCCACGCCGTCCTGGACCAGTTGCTTGCTCGGGTGGGTGACGTTCAGGCCGTCGAAGCCGAGATCGGCCGCATGCCGCACAAGCGCCGCCGACCTTTCGGCAGGTTGTCCGATAGCGTCAAGATCGATGACGCGATACGTGTAGGCGAGACCAAGCCTATCGGCCTCGCCTTCGTGCAGGCCGGGGGTGAGGGATCCGCGGATGCCGGAACCGAGCAAGCCCACCACGAAGCGATGGCTGACATCGGCTTCCCCGGGGCGGAACGCCAGGGTGCCCGCCAAGGTTTGCTGGCTCATGCCCGTACCTTCTGGGCAACTGCGCCGGAAGCGTCTTCCGGGGTGATGGACGACGCCGCGTGGCGCCGTACGTCGGATTTTTTCAGTCCCAACAGGGCGGTCGGAGTCTTGAACGTCTCGGGTGCCAGCAGTGCTGCGACGGCCGAGATGGCGCAGGCCACGGCCGCGAACGTTGCAACAGGAACCCAGTTGGCTTTGTCGCCACCGATCAGCAGCTCGGAAATGACCGGGGCGAAGCCTGCCAGGAGCAGGCCGAACATGAGGCTGATGGCCATACCGGAGTACCGGACCTTGACCGGGAACTGTTCCGGGAAGTAAGCGGGGTAGATGGAATTCGACCCGGTGTACGCAACGCCGATCAGAAGGATGCCGGTCACGAAGATCAGCGGAACATTTGCCGCTGACAGGGCCGAGAAGAACACGAAGATCATCACTATCTGCAGCACCAGGCCGGTGACGAAGACGGGCTTACGGCCAATGCGGTCGGAGAGGATGCCGGCCAGCGGGCCCATGGCCACTGCGGCGAGGTTGGCCACTGCGATCACGGTCAGCATCAGTCCTTTTTCAACGCCGACGACGGAGGTGGCGTAGGACAGCGCAAAGACGTTGATGATGGTGTTGATGATGGTGAACAGCGACATGGCGGTGACACGGATGACGGTGACCCAGTGGTGCCGGAATAGGGTGACAATCGGAACCTTGACCACTTCGTCCTGCGCTTTGGCTTCCGCGAACACCGGGGGCTCTTCCAGGAGGCGCCGAAGCACAAAGGCGATGACGGTCACCAGCGCGCTGGCGAGGAACGGGATGCGCCAACCCCAGGCAAGCAGCTGGTCCTCGGGCATGGACGCCACGGGAATGAACACCAGCGTGGAGAGCACGATGCCAAACATGATGCCGCTCATCGTCCAGCTCGTGTAGAAGGCGCGTTTCCTGTCAGGTGCGTGCTCGAGCGTGAGGGAGCTTGACCCCGGCGATTCGCCGCCTGCGGAGAGGCCCTGCAGAAGCCGGAGGGCCACGATGAGGATCGGCGCTGCCATTCCAATGTCGTTGTAGGTGGGCAGGCAGCCGATCAGGAATGTTGAGGACCCCATCAGCAGGAGGGTGAGCAGAAGAACCTTCTTCCGGCCGAACTTGTCGCCGAGGTGGCCACAGATCACTGCACCAAGGGGGCGTGCGATATATGCGACGCCTACTGTTGCGAATGACAGGAGCGTTGCTGAGGGGCCGGGAGCGAAGAACAGCTTGCTGAAGATCAGCGCTGCGGCTGAGCCAAAGATAAAGAAGTCGTAGTACTCAAGTGCGCTGCCCACGAACCCCGAAACGGCTGCGATCTTCGCATTGTTCTTGGGGCGTGCTGGCGCCGATGTCGACACTGACATGGTGTTCCCTTCAGGTAACGGCACCGTCTCGGGGGCTCCTCGGGTGGGCCGACTGCGAAACGGTTTGCCGCGCTATGCGGCTTCTCCATCCAGTGTGGCTGCCATCACTTAGCTTGTCCACGACTAAAATAATCTATCACTATGCTGCAATTCGACTATATAAGGAGCGGTCAGTTGGGGGTCTCAGGAAAGATCTCCTCGACGACGGCGAGCACAGCCGCCAGCACAGCGGAGTCGTTTTCCTCGGACCACGCGATGGCGTGGTTCATGAAGTGCTGCGGGGGATCCAGTGCCACATAGGTTGCGCCGGAGGGGATGATCCCGGCTATCCCGCTGCTCATGAGGGTGACCCCAACGCCGGCGGCCACGAAGGTCAGCACCATGTACGGGTCCGACAACTCCTGGACGATGCGCGGGCGGAAGCCGGCCGCCATGCAGGATGCCAGCATCACTTCGGTCATGGAAGACGAGCCGTCCAGCGGCGGAGAGATGAAGTCATCGGCCGCCAGAGCCTGCAAGGGGATGGACTTTTCCTGCGCCAGCGGATGATCCAGCGGCAGCACCGCCCCGATTTCCTCCCTTGCGACCAACCGCGTCCTCACCGAGGGAACCGGAGTATCGGGAAGGCCCACGAAGGCAACGTCCAGGGTGCCGTTCGCGACGCTGGCCAATCCGTCCGCCGTGCGCACACGGCTCGTGAGGTCCATTTTGATGTCGGGGTGACGCTGGCGCACGGCACGGGTCAGCGGCGGGAGGGTCAGGTGGTTCACAGCTCCGGAGAATCCGATTCTGATGTTACCCCGGACGCCCTCAACCTCGGCCTGGGCCGCCTCCCGGGCCAGCCGCATCTCGCGCAACACGCGGTACGCGCGCGGCAGGAGGGCATACCCCGCCGGCGTTAAGGCCACGCTTCGGGTGTTGCGCTCAAAAAGGCGCGTCCCCAAATCAGCCTCAAACTTCCGGATCGTCTGGCTCAGCGGGGACTGTGAAGTGTGAAGGCGCTGAGCAGCACGGCCGAAGTGCAGTTCTTCGGCCACCGCAACGAACGCTTCAAGCCAACGGATCTCTGTCATGTCTTCAGAATGTACCCTTTACCTGAACATCGCACCGACAGGGGGCTTAGTTTTCAGGGATTACCCCACCGGACCAGCACAGGGAGCTTGCGTAAATCGAGGCATTTCTGGCCGTCGCGGAGGAGCTCCACTTCGGCGGGGCGCCAGCGGCCTGCGCATGGCACAGTCCCGGCTGAGCCAGACCATCAAGAAGCTGGCAAAACCTCGGCGCCAGGTTCCTCGTCCCGGTATGACGGCGGCATGTCGGTCCAGCGAGTCAGAACCGGACTATTCTTGTTTTGCACATAATCAGTAACCTAATTAGTCATAGACGCTACATTGTATGGCGCCCATAATGAGGAGGACATACAGCACGTGACGCACACAGATGTGCGCGAAGGAGAAACATGAAAACGCCCCTGTCGGACAAATGGGATCAGGAAGTGGACCTTCTGGTGCTCGGTACTGGAGCGGCGGGGCTTTCAGCGGCGTTGACCGCCGCGGCCCAGGGCTCGGAAGTCCTGGTCTTGGAAAAAACCGAATTCCTCGGGGGAACCACCGCGTACTCGGCCGGGACTTGTTGGGTGCCCAACAACCGATTCCAGCGTGAAGACGGAATCCTGGACGATTACGACCGCGCCGCACGCTATCTGGATGCCGTGGTGAGCGGCAAGGCCCCGCGTGAAGGCTGGCTCGCCTATCTGGACGCCGCGCCGAAGATGCTGGACGCGATGCATGACCTCGGCGTCACCTTCCGTCGCTCCCCTGCCGTGGTCGACTACCACTCCGAACTTCCCGAGACTGGTAAGACCGGACGCGCATTGGAACCTGACCCCTTCGACGGGCGCCTGTTGGACAAGGCCGACTTCGGCCGTGTCCGTCCGCCGGTACCCGAGTTCGCTCTTCTGGGCGGGACCCTGATGTTGCGCCGCGCGGAGGTGTCCGCCTTGCTCAAGCTCTACAACGGCTCGCTGGCTGAGCGTGGCAAGGCCGTGGCTCTGGCTGCACAACTCGGCCTGCGGTGGGCACTTGACCGGCTCACCCGTCCGCGAGGCACGCGCCTGGTGATGGGCAACGGGCTTGTGGCCCGAATGTTCCTCGAATCGCGCAAGCGCGGGGTGGAATTCCTTTTCGGTGCGCAAACCACCGAACTACTTAAGGACGGGGACCGTGTTGTCGGTGCGGTGGTTGCGCAGAACGGCAGGCGCCTGCGCGTCCGTTCCCGCCAAGGCGTGGTGCTCGCCGCCGGCGGCTTCGCCCAAAACGCTGAAATGCGAAAGAAGTTGCTGCCTTCCCCCACGCCGCTCTACTCGCGGGCCGGGGAAGGGTCCACCGGAGACACGTTGTCCCTGGCCAGGGAGGCCGGTGCCACGCTGGCCAGGGATAACGGGGAAAACGCACTGTGGTTCCCCAGCTCCATCGGACGACGAAGGGACGGTTCTCGCGTGGTCTTCCCGCACATCTGGGACCGTGCCCGTCCCGGCGTGATCGCCGTGGACTCTAACGGCTTGCGCTTCGTGGACGAATCCTGTTCCTACCACCGTTTCGTGCGGGCCATGTTCGCTTCCCCGGACGCCGCCGCGGTGCCGGCCTGGCTGGTCGTGGACTCGCGGACCTTGGCAAAGTACGGGCTGGGCATGATCACGATGCCCCACCTGCCGCGTGCGGCACTGCGGCGCTACATCAAGGACGGATATCTCTACGAGGCAGAGACCCTCACCGGCTTAGCGGCGCAGATCGGCGTGGACGCCGCGGGCTTGGAGTCGACCGTGCAGCGCTACAACGGATTTGCCGCCACCGGCGTGGATGAGGACTTCCACAAGGGCGAGCTGCTCTTCGGTCAGGTGGCCGGGGACCCGGACCATGGGCCGAACCCGAACATCGGGCCGCTGCTGAAGGCGCCCTTTTATGCGATGGCCGTCGTGCCCACACCGCTGGCCACCGCCTACGGGGTGCTCACCGACGGAAACGGGCAGGCACTTGATACCCAGGGCAAACCGGTGGCCGGACTCTATGCCGCTGGAAACGACGCCGCGTCGGTCATGGGCTCGGAATATCCCGGCGCAGGCGTGCAGGTCGGCGCCGGCATGACCTTCGGCTGGCAGGCGGCCCGCCACGCGGCCGCCACAGCCCAGGCCGTGGCTAGTCTGGAGGGCAGCCTCCCCGCGCTCTGATACCAAGCGCCTGGTTTCCCTATTAGCCCCAGGAACGCCCGACGGCGGGACACTCCCGCCGTCGGGCGTTCCTGATGTCGACAAACCACCGCCGCCCACGGGTAACCTTGAGCCATGGCCTCATCCACACCCACCCTCGCGACGCGCTGGGAACCCCTGCCCCTGCGAGTCGTGGGGAGCTGCTCGGGCCGTCATCGGCGCGTTGGTGGTTGTCCGGAGGGGTGGCGCTCGACCACTGGCTCGGCACTAACACTCGCGAGCACGACAATATCGATGTCAGCACGACGATCGCCGACCTGCCTCAAGTGGTGCAGGACTTGCCGGCGCCGTTTAGCGCGTGGGCTCCGTCAGGCGACGGCGTTCTCCCTTGGGCAGAGGCTGATATGGATGCCGACCTGCAGCCGATCCGTATCCATAATGACGCAACGGGCGCATGGGTACTGCAGGTCAACGTCGAGGACGGCACGGATAGCGTCTGGGTTTATCGACGAGATCCCCGACTGCAGCTGCCGTGGGATCGTGCAGTGATCGACGTCGACGGCATTCCGACCGGGGCGCCCGAGGTGCAGCTGGTCTGGAAGGCGCTGCGTCCCCGTCCGGAGGACGACGCCGACAAGGATGCGGTTCTACCGGAGCTCTCTAACGAAGCCCGCGCCTGGTGGGAGCACGCGATTCTGACGATCCACCCGCACTCGTCATGGTCGATCCATGTGCGTAGCCCGTTCGCTCCGGGTAAGGCCAGCTGGAACAGGACGAAACGCTAGCGCTCCGCTTGGGCCTGCCGGCGATGGGCAGCCTGCCTGTGCCGCGTCGGTGAGGTGGCCTACGATCCAGCCGATTCTCAAGAGCGGGTGGTAGCACCCTGCAGGACGTGGTCGGGCCTTCTCCCAGTGCCGTGAATGACGGCTGCCTTCATTACAAGAACCTCGTCATGCTGCCAGACAATCTCGAGGTCGACTGGCGGGGCCGGGTCCCACCGTCCCCACCGACCTCTTCAGTCACGCCGGTGCAGCGTGAGCGGCCTGTCCGATTTTGAGACGCCCGCAGACGCTCATGACTACGACTTGTATTCATCCGCCGCAACCGCATCAAGCACCAGCGAGCGGAACCATCGCTGCGCCTGCGAGAGGCTGGCCTCGCGCCGCGTGTACAACTCCACTGGTGTGCTCTGCCCGGGCCAGGGCAGCTCGGCGATGCGAAGGCGGGGGAACCAGCCGCAGAACACCCCCGCTACATGTCGAGGCAGCAGGACGACCAGATCCGTCGCCTCGAGCACGGCGGGCACGGTGCCGTATTCCTCCATGGTCAGCACGACCTGGGACATCAAGTCGTGTTCGGTCAGCGCCTGCAAAGGATAGACGTGCCCGCCACGGGCGGAGACCCGCACAAAGCGCCTCCCCTCGAACATGTCAGGCCCGGTCGCGGGCAGTGGATGCGACCCGGACGACAGAGCCACGTATTCGACCGAACGCACGTGCGTCCTCCACAGCCGCGGTGTGGCGATCCGCGACACGGTCAATGCCAGATCGATGGTGCCGCGGATTAGCCCGCTCTCGACCTCGTCCGAATCGAGCCGTTCTACCTGTATTCGCGGGTCGGCGCCGACCCGCCCGAGGGCGGTCATGATCGGTGGGAGGAACGTCTGCTCGCCGATCGAGGTGAGTCCGAGGACGAGTTCGCCGCTGAATCCGGTCGGTTCGAACACGTCCGCTCCCATGACGGTCGCGTCTATTTGTGCCAAGGCGTTGTGTAGCGGCCCAAACAGTTGCGTCGCCTTCGCGGTCGGCACCATGTCGTTCCCCTCGCGACGGAACAGCTCGTCGCCGAACCGCTCCCTGAGCCGCTTCAGGGAATAGCTGACCGTGGGCTGTGTCACGTGCAGTCGCCTGGCGGCGCCCGTGACGCTGCGCAGCTCGTAGAGCGTGACGAATGTCCGGAGCTGGTTGAGGTCGGTGAACGTCATGCCATAGATCTTATCTATGGATCTGTCTCTGCATATCTATTGGACCACAGTGGCAAACACCCCTAAAGTCAGTTTGGGGCAGCACTGATCCAACGAAGTGCAGCTGCTTCGCACCGCTTACACTCAGTGACAAGGACGACACGCGTGATTATCGACATCCACGGCCACTACACCACAGCTCCAACACAGCTCGGAGCCTGGCGTGATCTGCAGATCGCATTCACTGAAGGACGCGCGGACGCTCCTGACCCTGCGACCCTGCGCATCAGCGATGACGACATCCGTGAGACCATCGAGGCCAACCAGCTCAAGCTCATGAACGAGCGCGGCAGCGACGTCACTGTATTCAGCCCTCGTGCCTCGTTCATGGCGCACCACATCGGAGACCTCGCTGTGAGCGAGACCTGGGCCCGGATCTGCAACGACCTGTGCGCCCGCGTCAGCGAGCTCTACCCCGAACGCTTCCTAATGGGGGCGATGCTCCCCCAGTCCCCCGGTACGGATCCCGCGACGAGCGTTGCCGAGCTTACTCGTGCCGTCGAGGAACTCGGCGCCGTCACCGTGAACCTCAACCCCGACCCGTCCGGCGGCAACTGGACGTCCCCGCCGCTGACCGATCGCTCGTGGTACCCGATATACGAGAAACTCGTCGAATACGAGATCCCGGCGATGGTGCACGTCAGCACGTCGTGCAACCCGGCCTTCCACACGACCGGAGCGCACTACCTCAACGCCGACACCACCGCGTTCATGCAATTACTCCAGGGCGATCTGTTCCGCGACTTCCCCGAGTTGAAGCTCGTAATCCCTCACGGCGGCGGCGCCGTTCCCTACCACTGGGGGCGCTTCCGTGGGCTCGCAATGGCGCTGGGCAAGCCTGTAATCGAGGAGCACCTGCTGAACAACGTGTTCTTCGACACCTGCGTGTACCACCAGCCGGGCATCGACCTTCTCACCAAGGTCGTCCCGACCGAGAACATCCTCTTCGCGAGCGAGATGATCGGCGCCGTGCGCGACGTCGACCCGCGCAGCGGACACTACTTCGACGACACCAAGCGGTACGTCGACGCCACCACGAACCTGAACGACGCGCAGCGCGCGCAGGTGTTCGAAGCCAACGCCCGCCGTGTCTACCCAAGGCTTGACCGCGCCCTTAGTGCGCGCGGTCTCTGAGAGGACCATCAAATGCGACTGAACAACCTCGGCATCGTCCGCACCAACATCGAACGTCCGGATCCCACGGACGTCAAACGGCTTTCGCAGTTCGGCGTCGCCACTATCCACGAGGCGATGGGGCGAGTCGGGCTCCTGCGCCCCTACATCAGGCCGGCCTACACCGGCGCTAAGCTCTGTGGTCCGGCAGTGACCGTGCTGCTACAGCCTGGTGACAACTGGATGTTCCACGTCGCCGCCGAGCAGGTGCAGGAAGGCGATGTGATCGTCGCCGGCTGCACCACCGAAAGCGAAGACGGCTTCTTCGGTGAGCTGCTCGCCACCTCGCTGACCGCCCGCGGCTGCAAGGGCTTGGTGATCGACGGTGGTGTCCGCGACGTCGCCGATCTGGAGAAGATGGATTTCCCGGTGTTCTCCCGCGCTGTCAACGCCAAGGGCACGGTCAAGGCCACCCTCGGATCGGTGAACATCCCCGTAGTGGTCGCGAACGCCGTGGTGAACCCTGGCGACGTGGTCGTGGCCGACGTCGACGGCGTCGTGGTTGTCCCGCGCGAGCTTGTCGGAGCGGTGGCAGACGCCAGCCAGAAGCGCGAGGATAACGAGGAAGCCAAACGCGTGAAGTTCCGTGAGGGCGTCTTGGGCCTGGATGTCTACGGCATGCGAGAGCCGCTCGCCGCCGCCGGCCTCGAGTACGTGGAGAAGTGACCATGGCGCACGGAGACACCACGGGAGGCTTCGAGAAGTCCGCAGGCTGGCTCGACTGGTACGACGGCCCCACCAAGCCCACGTTCCGCCTGCCGGCCGACGCAGTCGATGCGCACTGCCACGTGTTCGGGCCCGGCGAGCGGTTCCCTTACGCCCCCGAGCGGAAGTACACCCCGTGCGATGCCTCGGCGGAGCAGCTCTTCGCGCTGCGCGACCACCTCGGCTTCGACCGCAACGTGATCGTCCAGGCGACCTGCCACGGCGCCGACAACCGGGCACTGGTCGATGCGCTGCAGCGCAGCGGCGGCCGCGCTCGCGGCGTCGCCACGGTCCGCCGCGACGTGACCGAGGAGCAGCTGGCCGAGCTGCACGCGGCCGGCGGCCGCGGGATCCGGTTCAACTTCGTCAAGCGCCTCGTCGACCGGGTGCCCACCGACTCGCTCGAGGAGATAGTCGCGAAGATCGCGCCGCTCGGCTGGCACGTGGTCATCTACTTCGAGGCCGAGGACCTGCCGGAGCTCTACGACTTCTTCTCCGCGATCCCGACCGACGTCGTCGTCGACCATATGGGCCGGCCCGACGTGTCCAAGGACCCGGACGGCCCTGAGTTCGCACTGTTCCTGCGCTTCATGCGCGAGAACACCAATGTGTGGACCAAGGTCTCCTGCCCAGAGCGCCTGTCCGTCACCGGCCCGCACGCTCTCGACGGCGAACAGCACGCCTACACCGATGTGGTGCCGTTCGCCCGACGCGTGGTCGAGGAGTTCCCCGACCGCGTGCTGTGGGGAACCGATTGGCCCCACCCCAACCTCAAGGACCACATGCCCGACGACGGGCTGCTGGTCGACTACATCCCACAGATCGCGACGACGCCCGAGCTCCAGCAGAAGCTGCTCGTGGACAACCCGCGCCGCCTCTACTGGCCCGAAGGAGCATGACATGGCACTCGACAAGCCGTACAAGGACGTTCCCGGCACGATCATCTTCGACGCGGAGATGGCCCGCAAGGGATACCACCTCAACCAGTTCTCGATGTCGCTGATGAAGCCCGAGAACCGCAAGCGCTACCTGGCCGACCGCGAGGCGTACCTCGATGAGTGGCCCCTTTCGCCCAAGCAGCGCCAGGCTGTGCTGGATATGGACCTCAACGCCATGATGGCCGAGGGCGGCAACATCTACTTCCTGAGCAAGATCGGCGCCACGCACGGCCTGAGCTTCCAGCAGATGGCCGGCTCCATGACTGGCATGTCCGAGGCCGCCTACCGCGACATGATGATCGGCGGCGGACGCCGCCCCGAGGGCAACCGCCTCAAGGACCTCGACGGCTGGGTCCCGCCGGCGGGGCGCGAGAAGTCCGAGACCATGCGCGAGAACGCCCCGGCGAAGTACACGTCGGCGCTGTTCACCTCGCATGTCCCGGCGATCGGTGCCGCGATGGACCTCGGCAAAACCGAGGAGCCGTACTGGAAGAAGGTGTTCTCCGGGTACGAGTGGACCCGCAGGTGGGCCAAGGAGAATACGCCCGACGTCGTCATCCTCGTCTACAACGACCACGCCACGGCCTTCGACTCGTCGATCATCCCCACCTTCGTGCTCGGCACCGGGGCAGAGTACCCGGTCGCGGACGAGGGCTACGGCCCCCGCCCTGTGCCCGATGTGAAGGGCTACCCGGAGTTCGCCGCGCACATCGCGCAGTCGGTCATCCAGGACGACTTCGACCTCACCCTCGTCAACGAGATGGTCGTGGACCACGGGCTCACCGTGCCGCTCTCGCTCGTCTTCGGCGACGTCGAGGAGTGGCCATGCAAGGTCATCCCGCTGGCCGTCAACGTGGTGCAGTATCCGGTGCCTTCCGGCCGCCGCTGCTACGAGCTCGGCAAGGCCCTTCGCCGCGCCCTCGACAAGTGGGACGGCCCGGAGCTCAACGTGCAGATCTGGGGCACCGGCGGCATGAGCCACCAGCTCCAGGGTCCGCGTGCCGGCCTCATCAACGAGGAGTGGGACAACGCGTTCCTCGAGCACCTCATCGCCGACCCGCTGGGCCTGACCGAGTGGGATCATATGGAGTACGTCGATGAGGCGGGCTCCGAAGGCATCGAGCTCGTCGACTGGCTGATCGCGCGCGGCGCGATGGACGACCAGTTCGGCGGCGAGGCGCCTTCTGTTGACCACCGGTTCTACCACGTGCCGGCGTCGAACACCGCCGTCGGCCACCTTGTTCTCACGAACCCGACCGACTGACCGCATCCCGCATCCGCAACAAAGGAGCCCCCATGACTGACAAGATCCGTGTGGCCGTCGTCGGCGCCGCAGGCGCCTTCGGCATGAAACATCTCGACGGCCTGATGAACATCCCCGATGCCGAGGTGACAGTCGTTAGCGGCACGCGGCTCGAACCGACCCAGGCAGTCGCCGCGAAGTACGGCGTCGCCAACGCCGTCGTCGGGCTCGACGCCGTGCTCGAGCGCGACGACGTCGATGCCGTCATCCTCGCCACGCCCACGGGTCTGCACGCCTCGCAGATGCAGGAGGTCCTCAAGGCCGGCAAGCACGTGCAGGTCGAGATCCCGCTCGCCGACTCGCTCGCCGACGCCGAGGCGACGCTCGCCGCGGCCGAGGCGTCCGACCGCGTCGCCATGGTGGGCCACACGCGGCGGTTCAACCCCTCGCACCAGCTCGTGCACAACCGGATCGCCGAGGGCTCGTTCAACGTGCAGCAGATGGACGTGCAGACGTACTTCTTCCGCCGCACGAACACGAATGCCAAGGGCGAGCCGCGCTCCTGGACCGACCACCTACTGTGGCACCACGCCGCGCACACTGTCGACCTGTTCGCCTACCAGGCGGGCAAGATCGTGCAGGCGAACGCGATCCAGGGCCCCATCAACCCGGATCTGGGCATCGCGATGGACATGTCGATCCAGCTCAAGAGCGAGACCGGGGCGATCTGCACCCTGTCCCTCTCGTTCAACAACAACGGCCCGTTCGGCACGTTCTTCCGCTACATCGGCGACACCGAGACGTACATCGCGCGCTACGATGACCTCTTCAACGGCCGCGACGAGCAGATCGACGTCTCGAAGGTGGCGGTGAGCATGAACGGCATCGAGCTGCAGGACCGCGAGTTCGTCAGCGCGATCCGCGAGGGGCGCGAGCCGAACTCGTCGATCCGCCAGGTCATCGACTGCTACCGCGTGCTCGGCGCGCTTGAGAAGCAGCTGGCGTGAGGCTACCCCCCACCGGTCTGGGCTGTATGTCGCTGAGCCACGCGTACGGCGTCCCCCCGTCGCGTGACGAGGGGCTGGCGTTGCTGCGCGCAGCTCTCGATGAAGGTATCGGGATGCTCGACACGGCAACACTGTACGGCGGCGGCCGCAACGAAGAGCTTGTAGGTGCTGCGATCGCGGGGCGCCGCGACGAGGTCTTCCTGGCGAGTAAGTGCGGGATGGCGTCCGTTGACGGCGTGAAAGTCATCGATGGACGCCCCGATACGCTGCGCGCACAGGTCGATGCTTCGTTGAGCCGCCTTGGCGTCGATTACATCGACCTGTACTACCTTCACCGGTGGGACAAGAAGGTGCCGATCGGCGACAGCGTCGGCGCGCTGGCCGAGATGGTCGCCGCGGGCAAGATCGGCGCAATCGGCCTGTCCGAGGTGTCGGTCGCGCGACTGCGCGAGGCGCAGTCAATCACCCCTATCGCGGCCGTGCAGAACGAGTACTCGCTGTGGAGTCGCAATGCCGAGCTTGGCATGCTCGACGCCACTCACGAGGACGGCGTGACCCTGGTTGCGTTTTCGCCGGTCGCAAGGGGTTTCCTCGCCGATGCGGTCAAGGACCCAGGTAAGCTGGCCCCAAACGACATCCGCCGCAGCATGCCGCGCTTCCAGCCCGAGCACTGGGGTGCGAATGCGACGCTGCTGGCCTCTTGGCGTGAGCTGGCTGCGGACGCCGGTTGCACCCCAGCACAGCTCGCGCTGGTCTGGCTGCTCTCACGCGGCGATCACGTTCTGCCGATCCCGGGAACAACGAGCGTCGCGCACCTGCGTGAGAACATGTCGGCGGCCGACATCTCTGTCGACGGAGCGCTGCTAACGCGGGCCGGCGAGCTGATTGGCACGGCCACCGTCTCTGGCGCGCGATATGCGCCAGCATCTGCTGCCGAAGTAGACGCCGAGACTTTCGAGGATGCCGCATGAGGGCGATCTCGTCGATGGCCACCCGCCACGTTCTCGCCGACCTCGCTGAAGCTGCCGCCGGGGCCGGGCTACCGCTTCTGCAGATCGAATCCGTAGGCGGAGTGGACGCCGCCCAGCGGGTGGCCGCCGGCGAGCCGTTCGACCTTGTGTTCCTCGCTGAGGACGCTCTGCAACGCCTCGCTGCCGAGGGGCACGTCGATCCGGCATCCATCGCCCCGATCGTACTGTCGGAGGTCGCCGTAGGCGTGGCCGCACGCAGCGCCGATGTAGCCACATGTTCCGAAGGCACGGCCTTTGCGAATGCCGACGAGCTTCGCGGCGCCCTGCGCGCGGCATCCCGCATCGGATATTCCACCGGACCGAGCGGCACCGAGCTATTGCGAATGATCGACCGCTGGGGCATGACCGATGAGGTCAGCGACCGGCTTGTGCAGGCCCGTCCAGGCGTACCCGTGGCGCGCCTGCTCGCCGAGGGAGAGGTCGATCTCGGCCTGCAGCAGCTCAGCGAACTGGTCGGGCAACCCGGCGTGTGCGTCCTCGGCGTTCTCCCGGCCGACTGCGCGATTATCACGGTCTTCGCGGGTGCTGTCGCGGCATTCTCCAACAACGCGGCTCGTGCCGCGGAGGTGTTGGCCTTCTTCCGCTCGGACCTCTCGGCATCGATCAAGTCGTCGCACAGTTTTCGCGCGCCCTAAGGCCCTGCCGTGACGGATTGACTGCTGGGGTGGGCCGCAGGTCGAAGAAGCGGCGAATGTCGGTACGCTCCGCAAGGACTTCGCCATGGTTCTCGTGCGCGGTGATGAACCGTGCCCGCCGGCCGGTCGTGGCGAGGAAGTTCAGCCAGATCCTCGGAGGAGTCGCTGGCAGCTTGCTGTTGCGGATGCCCTGTTCGCGCACGTACGGCAGCAGGCCAGGCCCCATCGCGTCCGCCCGGGTTTTCAGCCCATCCGGCTTGAGCGTGTGCCGGATGACCTGCACATCCTCTGGCGCCAGTCCAGAAGCCTGAAAGAGATCTCCAAGGCTCAGTTCGCCCGAGTTGCCGTTATCCATGTCCTGCCTTCGCTTCGGTCATTTTGCCCCGGGATCTCGGAACGCGTCTTCACGGTTCCGGAGACACCGGGGAGCTTATCGCTCAGCGGATTCTAGCCCGCCCAGCCATGATGAGATTTCCTCCATGGCTTTCTGTGGCTGGGGAGCAGCGGAGTACACGCGAATCTCAAGGTAGCGGGTGCTGTTGATCTCCAGCGGCGGCACATCATCTTCTCTCAGCCGGACCACCAGGTAGCCGGCGGCCAGCAGGTCGGCAGTCTTCCGCACATCGGTCAGCACCTTGGCAGGCTCGCGGTGCCAATACTCGCCGTCGTATTCCACTATGAGTTGGCGGCCGCCGACGTCGACACTGATGTCCGCCGACCAGGACTTGCGGGTCGTGAACGCCTTGTCCCGCAGAACCGCACCTGAGCGTGCCCCGGGGAAGCAC
This sequence comes from Arthrobacter sp. H16F315, assembly GCF_024124825.1. Lineage (GTDB taxonomy): Bacteria > Actinomycetota > Actinomycetes > Actinomycetales > Micrococcaceae > Arthrobacter. The sequence goes on from NZ_JAMXSS010000002.1 coordinate 3,029,991, forward strand.
TCCTCCGCTGCGGCGTGGTGAGCCAGTTCGACCTTGGACTTGCCGACCTCCCTACAATCAGGGCACGCGGCCCCATTCGAGCGGACGCTGAGGGAACCCGTCCAGACGTGCGCGGGGTTGGTAGCGCAGATCCACTCCGGAACGAAGGGCGTTGACGCATAGGGCCCGACGTGCCAGGCCGACACCGGATTCGCAGGGCTCCACTCTGCCGCCAGTCCCGGGTCCTGCCACGCCAGGGATCCGAGGATGGTGCGGCACTCAGGGCAGCGCAGCCTGTCGTATTTGTCCCGGGATCGCAGGGACTCCTCCCACTCGTTTCCGGAACCCGCACACCCCGGAACATCAGATCAGAGGCTGGAGTGTGCACAATGTGCACACGAGAAAACACTCAAAAGCCCCTGACATGCGGAAACACTGTGCCCGAGGTGGGACTCGAACCGGGTTCCAGCCCCTGAATTTCCGCCGCTCCCCGAAAACCTCCGCAATCCGGCCCAGTCCGGCACCAGTACGAACCAATCCGAAGCCCCGGGTGTGCACATTGTGCACACCCTCTTTCTTGCCCACTTCGGCGCCCCCAACCGGGCTGCCGAAACGGCCGCCCGGGCGGGCGCAGTTGTGCCGTACCCGCGAAGTCGTCCTGATAGGAAGAGCCGACCTCCGGAAGCCGACCGGCCGCAAACAACCACCGCACTACGGGGCGGATCCTATGCTGGAAGTCGACGACTATCATGGCACCGGGTTCCTCCTTTCCGAACATCTCATGGAGAAGCGAACTGCAACCTGCATGACCACACCCGACAGCCCCGCCCTCCACCACGTGTGCACGCACCACCAACGGCGCAGCGGAGCCCGCCGCCCTCAGCAACCACAACTCACATTGCGGAACTCCGCCCCAAAAGCCGTCGGCATGGTCAACATCCTTTCAAGAGCACTCGTTCGCTAGGTCAAGGAGTCAACGAAACCGGGGGCAGCCCCTAGCTGGGACCTCGCAGGTAGGTGAGCTTGTAGATGTCCTCGTGGGTGGCCACGCCACGAAGCGGGTGATAGCCGTGTTTTGCCGCAATCGCCAGGGAATCTTCGATGTCGTCGACGGAGAAGGCGACTCGGTGCATGCCGATCTCATTCGACAGGGTGGGTTCGGTCTCGATCGCGTCCGGGTGGATGTATTCGAAAAACTCGAGGCGCCCGTGACCGTCCGGCGTCTGCAGCACCGCGATTTTGACGTGATTTCCGTCGAGGCCGACGGCGGTGTCGGCCCACTCGCCGCTGACGGTGTCGCGGCCGAGGACGGTGAGACCCAGGTCAGTGAAGAACGCGATTACAGCTTCGAGGTCGCGAACGGCAATTCCGACGTTATTGAGTTTGATGGCCATGTGTCGAAAGCTACCAACGCGGACCGACTTACTCCAGTGGCTAGGCCCATCGACTGCCCGTAAGCCGATCCTCGAGCGGACACCTTGTGGATCGCGTACATGCTACGTATGGCTATTAGCCACGTCGATGAGCGAAATAACGCCCTGAACCTTCTTCTTCAAGTCGAGGGGCCACTCGTTTCCCCAGTTCTGTGTTGCAACTTTAGAGACCGCTACCTTGCTTGGTTGCACGATACCGAGCCTGTCGGCCGTTAGAGGGTTTGCCCACCTGCTCTGGGCTGACAGGGTCTTTTTTTGGGTGGAGGGGTGTGCGGCCTGTATTGCATTCTTAAGCAACTGTTCCGGTACGTAGTTCTCAACCGTATAGCCCGCCGTTACCCATGCCATTCCCGTCGTCGGGTCGCTATTGAGATCTTCTATGACCCTTCGCTTACTTTCATTCAGACGCCCGCCTGCGCTCTTCCTGTCCGAGTCAATTAGAACCATCATGTATCGATTGAGATTGCGGAGGGAGATGAAGTCCTCAACCTCCTCAGCATCGAGCGGTGATAGTGCGCTTAACAGAGATCCTCCGTAGAACATGATGGAGTAGTGCGTTCCTTCCACGAATCTGTCTGGAGCAAGCTTCTCGATCCAATGCTTCAGATAGATTCGGTCGGAAGGCCCCTCCACCCATAGGACTGCATTTGTCTGTACGAGGTCCGAAGGGCGGTAGCCGAGGTCTGCGCACACCGCGGCTCTCTCCCGCGCTGCCCCCGCGAATCGAACACTCGAAGCCCCATCCTCACGAGTGACGTGAAAAATGCTGCCTATCTCCGAGTCAAGCATGTGGGCAGAATGAGTCGCGATGAAGTACTGATTCGATGTGTTGTGAGCAAGATAGCGAAGTAGCTTGCGCTGCAGGATGGGATGGAGGTGCACTTCCGGTTCCTCGACGCACATGATGGAATCCTGAACAACAGTCGCAGCTGCCGCAATGATCACTACTTCATGAATACCGGTCCCCATGTTCTCAATGGGGAGAGTCCGACCACCTTGGGTAACGTGAATTGTAGATAAATCATGGGGCACATCTATTGTGATGGTCGCGTCGTCGAGGACAGCGCGGGCGAACTCCTGCACTTTCAAGAACACTTTCTTGTCACCCAGGCGATCTGTCGAAGGGTTCTGCAACTCAAGGAGACGTCGCTTGATGCTTAGCCCGTTTAAATCGGGAGCTTGGCTACTGTCGTCAGAAATTGTTCTTACGCCGCCAACTGTGAACGAAGAAGGAGGAATCGGGCGCTGCTTCACGATCCAATCAAGAACCCGGTAGGCATCGTCACCTGCACTTCCGCCTCGAGCCTGAGTCAGGGGCCCGGATAACGCCTGTGCCAAGTGATGGTCTCCAACCTCGCGGGCCATTCGCCTGAGGATCTCATGATCAACGACGCCCTGCCCAGACACTCCAAAGCTCACCGCAGCGGTACTCCCTGGAAAAACTACCCCGGGGAGGCGAAGGAAGCGATCCAGATACTCCCGAATGTCGGCAGACTGCGTATCAATGTCGCCCCACATGAGAACATCGGCAATCTCGTGTATCTCCATCCGGACGAAAGTGTGTTCCGCATCTCCCAGTGGACGGTCCCACTTCGAGAGAGGCCTTGTCTCGTCGGAGAATGTGTCGGCAATGACCCGGAGAATGTTGGACTTGCCAGTGTTGTTCTGGCCGGCGATGAGATTGACTCTGCGAAGCGGATAGAGCACTACTTGCTGGTTGGATGGGAAGCTTCTGTATCCGTGAAAGGTGAACCCGTTGATTAGCACAGGTCAATCATCGCCTATCAGTAAAGGCGACATTGTCCTGCGGCGTTCGACGTCGGGGTGAAGTCCGGTGTGCCCGGAGCGAAGACCGGTGCGCCTTCACCTGCACTGTGTTGTACGGCCGCGACGGGGATGCCCGCAGCGGCCGCAGCGTCCAGAGCCCGCACGATCATCGCTAAAGACTCCTGGTGCGGCGGGTACTGGATCTCAAGAGGGCCAGTGAAGTACTGCTGCTGGACGTCGATAAGGATGAGGGCGCGACGGAGGGTGCTCATGATGTTCTCCCGGATAGTGGATAGCTGCCCGCCTAACGGCGACCCTTCCATCTTCCGCAATCCACAACGGGGCCACCAGCGACACGAGTTCCCGTATACGATTAATTCAGGCCAAAGGCGCTCCAAACCCCGCGTGTGCGCCGCGGCGTTCAGGTTGTCCCGCATGCGCAGGCTATCGGCAGACTTGGGGATGACGATCGTGCCTTGAGCGAAATGCCGGGCCAACACGATCTGGGCGGGAGCGGCACAGTGCCGGGCCGCCAGTGATTGCACTGTGGCTGCCCCGAGGTAGTCGCCCTGCCCCAAGGGACTGTAGGCCTCTGCAGCGATGCCCTATGTAAAGTTAGATTCTGGTTATTGCATCCGATGAATCATGCATCGCCTCTCCATTAGGCCGTTCTAGGCCAGGCACTAACGCGCCTTGCGCGGCGTCGTTCAAGGGGCCTGATCCCGGCCACTCAAGCCCCACTCGGCGCGCCTCGCCAAAAACCGGGTGTTTGAACGTAAAGCTGAGACATGTCATCACGCTCAGCGAGCCGGGGTCGTTACCGCCGCCCTGTGTTAATTCGCTACATGGCTGCGCCCGGTCCTCCCCCTGCAGAGAACGCCGAAGAGCCGTCTCCTCCAAAAGAGGGCCTATCTGCCTTAGCGGCAAAAGTACTGGATCAGCTCAGTTTGACGTCATGGCTGCCAGCCGCACTGCTTACGGCCGGCTTGGCGGTCTTGTTTCAGTTTCGGTCAAAGGAGGCAATTGACCTACCCCAAGCCGTGGCACAGATCGGTGCTGAACCCTTCCAGCTGCTGGTGGTGATGGTTCCGCTTCTAGTAATAGCAACGATGATCACCCAAGCTTTTTCTTTTTCTGCAATACGCACCCTTGAGGGTTATTGGAACAGAGGTTGGCTCTCAAACGTTTTTTCTTCAATAATGACGAAATGTCAAGCAAGAAAGAAGTTACGTCTGGAGGCCGCCAAGACGAGGCACGAACGTCGCGCCTTTGCGACTTCCAGGGAACAGATGCTCTCTCGAGGGATTCCTGCCACTATCGTCTGTGCCCTTGAGGCAAAGCTCTATGGCCAGCCGCGCGGCGTGCCTCTAACCGAAGCTGAGGCACTCGATATGGAAGCCATGAGCTGGGAAGAGTACTGCTCCCCATGGCAAATCTCAAAACTTGACCAACTGCAAGGCGCCACACCTCCTTACCCGCGAACCTCTCGCATCCTGCCGACCGCTCTCGGGAACAGACTCAGGGCTACTGAAGACAACCTCGAGAATACGAACGGAGACCTTGAAGGGTTCGTCCTAAGCAGATGGGCCGCTATGCCCATTCATCTTCGCTTGCAACACGATGAGTTCCGGGATCGCCTGGAAATGTACTGCATCCTCGTCTTTGTGGCAGCAATTCTCAGTGTGGCAACCATCCTCATACTGTTTGACAGCAAAATTCAGTTTTGGCAAATAGGACTGCTCGCCACAGGATTTCTGGCGCTAGCGTGCGTTTGCTACAGCGCGGCGATTACGAGCGCTAACGGCTACTGCACGGTTCTGAAGCAAATCGATAAGATTTAGCGCACAACGTTCGGTGTCCTAATGATCGGCTGGCACCATCCGGCTTCCGTGAACCGGGCATTCTGGCGGATTGCCCTCAGGCGCCTCTAGCCTCTTGGGGCAAGATGGGACGACGCATCGGTAGGCCCTCTTGCGTGGACGATTGAGACCTGGAACCCTTCGGTCATTCATGCATTCAACTTCCTCTTACTGCAGACTGCAGTCAAGACGTAGAGAGAGAAATGATCGATTGAAGTGAAATTGTAGTCCAATCTGCGGGCACGCCACCGTCGCCCTAGGAGATCGCTGCAACGGTTTCACCGCTGATGGCGGATGTCAGAAGGTATTCATCTGTCCACTAGCTGGTGGGCTGGGTTTCTCCAAACAGGCCTTCTACGCCTGGAAGGCAATGCCGGTCACGGACCGGGATTGGTCCGACGGGACCTGATCAGCTGTGGCTGACCGACATCACCGAGCACCGGACCGATGAGCGCAAGCTCTACCTGTGCGCCAAAGAATGGATCGAGACTGTGCGAGGACCGCTCCGGGGTCTTTCGCTCCGGCGGTACCGCGGAGTTCAAAGCCTTCCGCACCGTTTTTCTCGCCACATGATGCCTGCGCGCAAGTTCCCGGATCGACGATCCCTCGACTCTGGCTTCCCTACGGATAGCCGCGAACAACTCCACCTTTGACCCTATCCCGGCCCTCTCGCACTTGACCCCGATAATGATGGGATCAACGCTCACAGGTGGGTACCATTCAAGCCGTCACTAGGTCAGGTATGTCGCTCGGGTGGGTACCGGGCCGTCCTAGTGGGCTCCGTTCAGACTGACATTCAGTGAACCGCACATAGGTCCGATGACGGCTTTAGTTGTGCCGTTAGTGGGATTCATGTAGTTCTCCAAACTCGACGAGCCGGGTTATGACTCGCAGGTGGCGAACAATTTCATACCATTCGGATGTGACCTCGATGTCTTCCGGAGCTTTGATGAGCGACAGGAGATCGTGGCGCTGCGGAGGTGCCTCAGCATCTACCAGTTGCACCCAGGTCGACTTGTTGCCTGGTGCAACCATCACCACCAGCACTCAGGAATCGGCTTCCACACCCCCACGAATGTCCACTACGACCACGCCGCCGGCATGGCCAAAGAACGCTCGGCAATCCTCGCGGCAGCCCGAGCGCGACACCCCGAACGCTTCACCACCACCGAACCCAAGATTCTCGCGCTCCCAGGACCAGCGTCGATCAACCAACCCAAGGAAGTCACCGAACAGTCTGCCGCCAAACTCCCGGTGGTACCGCTCAGCTTGAAAAATTCCGGGGCGGCGCCTTGAACAACGCTTGACAGACACAGAAGGGTCGTACAGGGGAGCCAACCACACCCATTAAAGCTGCGATCCGTCTAGCGTGTTAACGTGGCGCTGCCGTCCCATTGCCCCTCAACCGTGCCGAACGCCGTCCCTGCCCACCCTCCCGTTAGGACGTATATAGCACAACCGCGGAGTCGCCAGGTTGCTGCTATAAGGTCGGTTACCAGATTCACCATATCGTCGAACGACACCGCCATTACTTCGGGCGCGTCAGCACATTGGCGCGATAGTCGGGCGAGTTCCCATCCCTGGTTCAGTAAGTCTTTACGCAAGAAGTCATGAGTGTACCGGTTTCGTCGCTGGTACACGTTGCGGGCTGCAACTACTGCGTCAAGTACTGCTGCGCCCGCTTGGTCGTTCAGTGTCAGATGAGTGTCGATGAGCTGCCGACACTTCTTCACATTGACGCTGAAGTTGTCAGGCGCGTCGAGGAAGGCGTCGACGTTGTTCTGACCGCTCAGGGCCGCGTGAACGAATCTAAGACTGGCATCCAGACGCGACGTCTCTAGGGCAATTCGCCCAAGCAGAAAGATCTGCTGGTCCGCCGGCGCAAGGGCTCGCAACTTCTCTAGCTTCATATCGGTATCGTTCCATGTTGGTTGTACGTTCGCGTGAAACACGGCTTCGATCACCTGTTATTCCAGATGACTTCGAGCATTCAGATAACTGTGTTTCCCTGCACAGATGAATGCCCTGGTGTAGACGGACGCGTGTCGGCCGATTTAAGGTACCCCGCACCCATCATCAATGCCACAATGGCCCCATGGTCCCGCACCTCTTCGATCTCAACTCGACTTGGCATCTCCCGGCACCACCGGAGCAAGTTTGGGCGATCATCGCAGACGTCGACATGAGCTGGCCTCATTGGTGGCCGGGCTGCAGCTTCGCGGCACCGCTTACCCGCACGGAATCAAGAAGCAGTTCCCAAGAAGACGTCCTCAAGGCCACCACCGCTCAGCTCAACTTCAAGGCATTCCTTCGCTACACCCTCACCATTACGATCCACCCCACAAGCGTCGACCCACCCACGGACATCCACTTTGACGCCGGCGGCCATCTTGAAGGCATCGGCCGTGTCACGGTCAGCCCAGAAGCGGCCGGTCGCAGCCGCATGGATATCAGTTGGCGGGTCCGGCCAACCCAGCGCTGGATGAACCTGATGTCACCAATAGCAGCGCCGCTCTTCGCGGCGGCTCATAAACTTTTGATGCGCCAAGGAGAGAAAGGCCTGATCAGGGCGCTATCCGAGCAAATGCCAGAAGGTACATCGTAGACCCGTCTACGAATCGGGTAGTCACCGAGCTGCGCAGCGTCTTAGCATGGATTTATTCATCTCATCGGGGCACCGGATCCTGCAGTCGCAGAATTCGAATCCGCGGCGAACGGGGGAACCATGGAGATTCATCCCACTCTCGCCGCAAGCCTGCGAACCCAGCAGGACGCCGTCCCCAACGACTGGGAGGCCACCTTCCGCCAGATGGCGCTCTTCGACCTGGCCACGGATCTTGAACTCGGATTCTTCCTCTCCTACTACCGCAATTTCGCCATCCCCGGCATCGCCACCACGCTCTACCGGAACGGCGAAATCACGCAACGCCCCATGAAGCGCTCGTACGACACCGCCATCGTCATCTATGAGCTCATCGCCAGTGGGCTCGATAGCAGTCGAGGGCAGGAAATGGTGGCCCTCCTCAACCGCGTGCACCGCAATGTTCCCGGCAGCAGAAGCGACTTCCTCTACGTTCTTCTCACGCTGCTTGTAGTTCCCGTCCGGTGGATCCAGGCCAACGCCTGGCGCCAGCCAACCTCTGCCGAGCTGAAGGCAGCTTCGCGCTTCTTCTCTGAGCTCGGGGCACGGATGCACATCACCGCTATGCCAGCCACATACGCTCAAGCCGAACAATTCTTCGACACCTATGAGGCCAAGCGCGTGGCCGCGTCGAGCGAAGGTCAGCATTTGATGGAGACCACGGTGCAGGTATTCCAGAGCCGCCTGCCAGCTCCCTTCCGCCCGCTCGCGAAGCAGCTCATCAGCACAATGCTCGACGACGACAGGCTCACCGCCGCGCTCGGCCTCCCCCGCACACCCCGAACCGTCCGCGCCGCCCTCCAAATGGGACTTAAGATCCGCAATGCCGTCCACCGCCGCCGGCCGCTGAAAACAGAGCCTCATTTCACGCCCGGCAAGGCGGGTTCCACCCTGTACCCCAACGGGTATTCCCTGGACCAGATAGGTCCGATCAACGTTCCCGTGTCCCCCGCCGCCAGCCATGAACGCGCGTGAAGCCCGCAGATTAGCGCGTAAAGCCGAACAGAGGTTCGGCTTGCCGGGCGACACCACGCTCGAATTCATTCACGAGAAGCTTGAAGTTCAACGCGCCAGGAGCATCACAATCGCCGAAGTGCCGGGCCTGTCCGGCTCAGAGCTCTGCGGTCTGTGGCTCATCTGCGATGACCGCGACGTCATCCTCCATGCTCCAGCCCAGTCTGCCTGGCACCGCCAGCAGATCATTCTCCACGAATTTAGCCATATGATCCTCGGCCATGATCTCGACTGCCGGGACGGCGAACTGCTCACCAAGTTCGTACCTGATCTCGAGGTTGAACACGTACAGCGTGCCCTTGCCCGTAGCAGTTATAGCGACGCCGCCGAGCTCACCGCCGAAACTCTCGCGGACCGACTTGCCACACGGATTATCAACAGCAACGTCGGCACCCGGCCCGAGCCTCTGGACTTCCGCAAAGTGTTCGGCTGATGGAATTCGTCCCCGCGGCCACCCTCTGGATGTTGACCATCCTCCGGCTGCCGGCCGCCTTCGATCCCCACCGCGGCAGCGTGTTTCGGGCAACTATTCTGGCTGCCATCGCGTGCACCCTCTACATCCCGGCTGTCTATTTCGCCGTTGACCCGCTGCTCGGTGGCCGAAACAGAGTCGGCTTGGTGACATTGCTGTCCCTACTCCTTGGATTTTGGCAGTTTCGGACAGCGATCTTGCTGGCCGCCGTCGCGAATGTTGAAGTTCGACGGCGGCAACTCATCTTTGGCCGATCGGCTGTGGGAATCGCCTGCGTTGCTGTTGCGGCAGGTTTTCTGACGAGCCGCGTCGACACAACCGATCCTAATTTGCCCCTGAGTTACGGTGATCAGCCTGGCATGGCAGTCTTCCTGGTTATCGGTTCGGGATTCATCATCGGTGTGTGCATCGATATCGCTCGGGTGTGCCGCAACAATGTTCCCAATATGCAGACACCGGCCTTCAGATCCGCCTTCACGCTGATTGCTGCGGGCTGTTTGCTCTTCACCATGGTTCTGCTTGATCGGCTCCTCTACGGATACCTGATCAGCGTCGATGGCCCGGAAAGCGTTACGGCCATCGCCCTTACAACGTTCTATTGGGTGGGCGAAACTTTGGCAGTTCTCCTGGTCAGCGCGGGGTTACTCCTCCCCCGCGTGGCCGTTCATTTCAAGCACGGCGCCTTCGAGATCCGTGTACGACTGCTTCTCCTGCAGATCGGGCCCGTCTGGACCCGCGCAACTTCCGGCCAGGACCAGTTGATCCTCGAGAAGCGCCAGGCCAGCGGCCTCGTGGTCCTCGCCCGGCACCCCGAAACACAGCTACACCGGCGCCTCGTGGAAATCCGCGACTGCCAAATGGCCAGTCCAAAACTCACCATGCGCCTCAGCATCCGCGACCGATCCGTCGTCGAACGAGCTGAACTCGCCCTCGAAAGGAACTCCAGCGCGGAGTAGTTTCCCGCAGACTTCGCACCTGGCTAGGTCATGCTGGGCGGCCCAAACCGCCCCATGAATGACTGGAAGAATCCTTGCGGTTTGTCATTCTCATGCCCCAGCGGGTCCTCCGTGCAACCAAGGACGCGGCGTCGATCCCATCCCAAGATTCTGACAGACACATTCGGTATCGACCAGTAGCTGAAGGAGAAGGAATATGGAACCGCTCACCATAAAGACCCCCGCTGACGTCCTCAGCTTCATCGGACACACACTGGGCTTCTGGCCCCGAGAAAGCCTGGTCTGCATCACCTTGGCCGACAACCACGTCGGGGCCACACTCCGGGTCGATCTGCCGAAGCCGGGTACCGAAATCGGCTACGCACGCATGGTCGCCAACTACTTGGCGCACGATGCGAAAGCAGCGAGTGTGCTCTTCGCCGTCTACACCTCGGAAACCCGGAGGGGCGAGACGAGGCCCCACGACTCAACCATTGCTGCACTGACGGGGGCCCTTGCCGAGCGCGGAATGTACATACGCGACGGGCTTCTGGTCGGGGACCTAACAGTTTCAGCGTACGACGGCGATCCCAAGGCCTCCACGAGGCTCCCCTTGAGTGCCACCCAATCCAGCCAAATCAATGCCGAATTCGTCTACCGCGGCAGCTCCATAGAACCAACCAACCGCATTACCCTGCCACCATCCCTCAAGGATTCCCAGACCGTGGACGCCGTTGAGAAACGTCTCGCAGCAATCCACGGCCTGAGCAACTGGGATGCGATGAAGCAGGCTCGGGCGCTCTGGACTGAAATGCTCGAAGCGAAGACATACCCCGACGACGAGCAGACCATCGGCCTGATCGCCAACCTCCAGTTCCCCGCGATCCGAGACCAACTCATGGCGGACATCCCCGGAATCGATGAACCCATGGACCGAGTGCTCATGGCCCAGACGGATAGCAAGCCGCAGTGGTCCCGAGTTGAATGGGCAGAACAGCTGCTGGTCCATGCCTACACACACAGCGCCACGATGCACTCGGCTCCAACTTTGACCGCCATCGCGTTCATCAACTGGTGGGAAGGCAGGGGCAGTAAGGCACACCAGTTCCTGCAGCTTGCCCTCGAAGCTGACCCCAACTACCATCTTGCGAGGCTCAGTGACCAGATGATCGGCGCAGGAATGGTTGCCGGCTGGAGCATGGATTGTGGCACGGCGTACCGGGATCGGGGCCTCTCAACTTCCTGAGCACGGTTGGCCCCGCACTGGCTGATGAACGGGGAAAAGTTTCCAGCGGCGCTTCTTCGTCGCCATTCAGCCTTGCCAATTGGGCCTGGCCCCCTGCCGCCGTCGGCGTTGCGGTATCGATCATGGACATTGCCAAGACTCGGGCATAGCGAATGACCGCTAGCGTCCGCGCAATAGGCCACCTCAAGCTCGCAGTCACCCGACCGAACCATTGACTGCCATGAACCGAGAAGACCCTGAATAGCTCCCAACAGCCAAGGGATGCCGCATACACCGACCAAATCTCCCAACATTGCACAAACCCCTAGCCAGCGCCTCGAGCCCCATTGTCACTTGCCCAGACAGGCACCCCCATCAACTGCCCAACCACTTCACACCTCTGGCATCCAAGGCAGTCGCCGTGAGCGCGTACTCACGGCAAGTCATGTCGCAGGGTGCGTCGGCGTTGATGAACGACTGTGAGCGGAAAGATTTGCGGTGAATGCAGCGAGCGCTTCGAGCCGTCGCGCACGTCGCAGCGCTTCTGCTCTACGCGCTGCGCCAACAGACAGCGTGATCGTCGACGGCGGCACAGGGCAAAGGGGCGCCGCCGGCACCCGGCTCGGCTGCTGCGCTCAATGCACGCGCCAGAGCATCCGCCCCCATGGCACCCCCGCGCAACACCGATGCCCGTTTGTCTGCCGCCCTCGCAAAGAGCAGCCAACTCCTCGATTCACTCCGCGCCCAGCTCCGGTCCCAAGCCGTCGACATCGACCACTTGGCAGCAGAGAACGCGGACCAACGAGCCGTCATCAAGAGCCTCCGCGTAGACCTCGACCGTTACCAAACCACCCACACATCTGACGCCCAGGACTTGGTCCGTCTGGCCGGCAGGCTGCTGGCTCTGACCCAGGCCACCGGGCTTGAAATAGACGACACCACGAAAGCCGTATTCCGCCGGCGAGGGTGGACGTCCACCAGCCGTCATCGGGAGGCGCAGAAGCAGTGACCATGTCCATCGCCCGGCTGTCCGCCCAGTCGGGCCTGAAGTACCTTTTCAAGACCACCATATTGGACGACCTGACGGTCACTCCCGCCGATGCCACTACGTACTACATGAAAGCGGGCACGCCGCAGGGCCGCTGGTTTGGTTCCGGCCTGCAAGGCATCAGCCGGACCAGCGGAGACGTCGTCACGGAATCCGAGGCCAAAGCCATCTTCGATCACGCCGTCCACCCGGACACCGGCTCTCCCCTGGGCCGTCCGCACGGCCAACCCACGGTCGTCCAGAACAGCCAAGGCCGAACCGAAAAGCGCCACGCCGTCGTCGGTTTCGACCTTACGTTCAGTGTCCCCAAGTCCGTATCCGTCCTCTGGGCCCTGAGCCCCCGCGCTCTACAGGACCAAATCCTTCAGACCCATCACGACGCCGTCGACGCCACCCTGGAGTGGCTCGAAGAAGCGGTCATCCACACGCGGGCCGGCCGCAACGGCGTCGCCCACCTCGGCACCCGCGGCGCCATTGCCGCCGCCTTCGACCATTGGGAGTCCCGCGCCGGGGATCCGCAGCTGCACACCCACCTGGTCATCGTCAACCGGGTCCAGCGCGTCACCGACGGTGCGTGGGTCACGCTGGATTCTCGGACGCTCTACAAGGCCGCGGTCGCTGCCAGCGAGCACTACAACGGTCTCCTCTTCGACGCACTCCACCGGAATTTCGGCACCGACGCAGACATCCGCGAGCCAGCCGCGAACACACACAATCCCAGCCAGCAACTCACCGGCGTCGACCAAGTACTGATCCGCGAATTCTCCAACCGCTCCCGCCTCATCGACCTGGAAACCGACCGCCTCGTCACCGAATGGACCGCCAGCCACAGCACTCCCCCAACCGCCACAACCACCATCAAGCTCCGCCAGCAGGCAACCCTTTCCACCCGCACCACCAAAACGGAATCCCCCGTGCCGCTCCATGAGCTCACCGCACAGTGGCGGGCACGCGCAGCGGCCAAAGGCTTCGAGCCCAGCGTCGTGCTCGCCAACACCGTGCGACGCTCCCACACCACCCCGTACCGCACCGGTGACTTCACAGCCGACTGGATCGATGCTGTCGGCTCCCTGACCCGCGAGCGCGTCGCAACGAAACGCGCCACCTGGAACCGGTGGAACCTTCTCGCGGAAGCCGAACGGGTCTGCGCCGACATCCGCTGCAACATGCCGGCGGACCGCAACACCATGATCGATGCCGTTGCAACCGCCGCAGAGAACCAGTCCGTTCCACTCAACGAGTACCGTTACACCGTCCCCGCCAACGCGCAGCCCGACCTCCGCTTCGCACACCGCAGCATCTTCGACTTCCACGGTGCCCGGCTCTACACAGACACGGCCACGCTCGCCAACGAGGCTGTCGTCATGACGGCACGGAACGACGACGGCGGCCCGGCGGTGAGCTCGGCCGTCGCCATGGAATCACTCGCCGGCTACAAACACCGTGGTCGGCTAGAGCTCCACAGTGACCAGCGCGCGGCGGCGGCCCATGTCCTGCTCAGCGGCAAGCGGCTCGATGCCGTCGTCGGTCCCGCTGGAACGGGCAAGACCACCACTCTCGGCGCGGTCAAGGCTGCCTGGGAGGCAGAATTCGGGGCTTCTACCGTCGTCGGCCTGGCACCGGCAGCGGCGAGCGCCGAGGTCCTGGGACGGGAGCTGGCAATGGCCACGGAAAACGTCGCCAAATGGCTCTATGAGTCGGTCGGTCAAGCAGCTGGCCATCGGGCCGCACAGTTCTTCGACACGGAACAACAGCTCACCGTCGGCGCGACTCCCGGACCACGGGCCCTTCAGCTCGCGCAGAGAGCCGCCCGGATCGCCGCCGAACAGGACAGGTGGCGTTTCCATCCCAACCAGCTGGTCGTCGTCGACGAGGCCTCCATGGTCTCCACCCTTCAGCTGTCTGCCCTGGCTCAGCAGGCCCGGGATGCCGGGGCCAAGGTGCTGCTGGTGGGTGACCCCGGGCAATTGGATGCCATTGACGCCGGCGGTGCGCTCGGCTGGCTCGACCGGCAAGGCAAGACGCTACGGCTGAGCACCATTTGGCGGTTCGAACAGAAGTGGGAGCAGGACGCATCGCTCCAGCTCCGTGCCGGGGACTTCGCGGCCATCGCCGACTATGACCGGCACCAACGCATCCAACACGGCTCGTACGTCGACATGGTCGACGAAGCCTACCGGAGTTGGCAATCGGACCTCCAAAAAGGCAAGTCGTCAATCCTCATCGCGGCCGACAACGACACTGTCAACATGCTCAACCAGCGCGCCCAGGCCGACCGCGTCATCCAAGGCACCGTGGACGTGGAACACGCGGTGCCGCTCAGCGACGGATCAAGGGCCGGCGCTGGCGACACCGTCATTGCCCGCCGCAATGACCGAAGCGTCACCGACAGCAGCGGGGACTTCATCCGGAACGGAACCATGCTCGACGTCGTCCGTCCCGGCAGGCGCGACGGCTCGCTCACTGCGGTGCGCAGAGACACCGGCGCCACGATTTATCTTGGCCGGGAGTATGTTGAGGCCTCGGTGGAGCTGGGATATGCGACGACGGCCCACCGTTCGCAGGGCATCACCGTGGACACCGGACACACCGTCGTCACCCAGGGCCGGCTCACGCGGGAGCTACTGTACGTGAGCATGACCCGCGGACGAGCGGGCAACCACGCCTATGTCAGCGAAAACGATCCTTCGGACGACGAGCCTCTGGATACCGCATTGCCGTCCTCGTGGCGCCAGATCCTTGGTGAGGTCCTTACCGCCGAGGGTTCCGAACGTACGGCCCACGAAGTCCGCGACGCCGAGCATTCGAAGGCCGACAGCCTGGAGCAGCTCAGTGCTGAATACGACTACCTCGCACAAATCGCAGCCGCCGAGGACCTGATAAAGTTCCTCGATGTTCACTCGCCTGGAAGGGCCGCTGAATTCCAGCAATCACCAGCGTGGGGCGCGGCTGTCGCAGCGTGGCGCCAGGCCACTGACGTTAGCCGTCCAAGCACGCAACATGTTGTCGTCGCTGCCCTGCAAACAGACGCGACTGCTCGAGATATGGCGGCTGTCGTCCACTCCCGACTCCGTCAACTCCTGTCCGGAGTTTCCACAATTGGAATTGATCCCCTGGCTGAACTTGTCCGCACCTCTCGTCCCGATCTGGCCGACATGATCAACCAGGTTCAGGACCGGGTCCAGCAGCGGATCATCAATGTCGCCCGCGACGCCATGATGCGTAACACCGAATGGAAACGGGCGCTCAGGGCGACCTTGCGTCCAAACACGCTTCCGGAGCATGCGACGGACATCATTGGCCAAGTCGCTATCCATAGGGACCGATGGGGTATCGATGACTCGCCCCTCCCCCTGGGCCCAGTTCCTGACTCCTACGGCTGGGAACAACTGGAGCAGCGCGCAAGGATCACCCGCCTCGTTGACCAATCCGCACCATCGTCGGCCAGTCACGGGCAGGCCTCGAAGTTGCTTGATGACCCGACTACATGGGGAGACCGGCTTATCAATGTCGGCTGGCAAATCTAAACTGGACGAGAAGGTAGTCCATGGATGCAAACCCAGTCCTGAAGCCGAAACTTGCGACACCTGCGTTGGTTCTGACCAGCGTGGCCCTCTCGATTTGTGTCGCATACCTTCTGGGAACTATGGCCGCCAGCTGGCCGCCTACATTGCTACGGCTAGCGTCAGCGCTTGCAGCCCTGCTGGCCACCACGATTGTCGGCGCCGTCTGGTGGGCGCGCCTGCGCCGGATTCGTTTTTGGACTGCGGCCGCAAACAAAAAGTGGAATCGCTTCGACGAGGCAAAGCTGGCGCACCGCACCACGGCAGAGGTCACAGTTCTGAGCGTCGATTTCCTCGAACCCACGGGGTCCTGGATAACGATCAGGTGGAATCGTTTCGACCATGTTCAGCGCGCCTGGATTGAAGCGCTGCCCGATCCAATCTGGCCAGGCTCAATTCTGCTGATTTCCCCGGATCCAGCCCAAGTCAGGCCGGGTGCCCCTTGGCCGAGTACCTATTACATCCAGGCTTCGAATTGTCTCGCCTGGGCGCCAATCCAGCGGTACTGAACGGGGCTGCAATCCGCGACTAAGCCGGTGGGCGCCAAAGCCCCATTTGGCCGAGCAATCCGCTCTGAGATTGCTCGCGGCCGGCCAAGAGCTATGACAGTCCCCGAAATGATCCTCACGACCCTGAACCGACCACCCTGATCCTCGGCAAAGTGATCGCCCTGTTCATGGTCGACATTGTCCAGATCCAGGTCTTCCTCCGTCGGATACCTCTTCCTGCGCTTATTTCGATTCTTTCGAATATTCCACGACAAACTCGACGTGGATCTCTCAACGTGAGCTTCGAGCCCAGGGCCATGATCATCGGGGCGTTGCTGCTCGGCGGTCGTCCTATTCTTCGGATTCCGTCGCCGAACCGACAATGGGTTCAAATCCCACCGTCACCGCCAATGAGAAAGGCCCTGCTTCCCTTGTAAACAAAGGGACGCAGGGCCTTTTGCTTTGCCACGAAAGGGTCCTGCGGTAACGCAGCAGTAACAGAGTCTTCGAGGCAGGCCAGTTGCGATCAGCTGCCCGGCGGTGGTGAGTGCTTTCCGGGCCCGCCGGTCGAAGCCCTGCCGAGCGTATTCCAGCAGTAGTCTGATGCCGGGTCTGCCTTCGCGGCCGACCTAATATTCGACATTTAATTGATTGGCATTGGTTCATTCCATTTGCCTGAAAGGGGAAGCGCGTGGCTATCGAATGGGCTTTGCTCGCGAAGGCTGGGTTGCCGCTGGCTGGGAAAGTCGCTTCGTCGGCTCTTGGAAGTCTCACACTCCCGTGGCAAGTGTCATGGCGGACTACACGCCGGGCCAGCCTGCACGATGTGAAGATTCGCTTCTTCCGGCTTCATCGCGTGCTGAAGGAACTGGACGTCCTCAAAGCCTTTCACAAAGGCGACTGGGATCACCTGAAGGAGAACGAGACAGCCTTCGCCGAGCTCATCAAGAACGAACCCAACGATGCAAAGGTCACAATGCTGTTGAGGATACTGGCCGAAAGCTACATGGCCAGTCTCAATCCGTCGGAAGCCACGGTCGCCCAAGGGCAAAAGATCGAAACCCTTGTTACGACCACACACGAATCAACAAACCAGCGTATCGATGCTAGGAACTCGGACGACGCGCGTTTCGAGCCAAATCTCCGGCTGCTAAGCCGTTTCAGAGCCGAGGAGGCCAAGAACCTGACGTCGACCTGGCCGAACATCACCAGGGCGGTCGCTGAGATAGTCATCTCGCCTGACCGAAAGCAAACCATTGAGGCATGGGAGAGCCGCCGACCAGCATGGATGAACGACCTACCAATATCAGCCGAATGCTGGTTGGGGAACCTCGCTAGGGACTACGGAGCACGCGTAGCCGCTGCAGGCTTTTATGAGGAAGCGATTTCTAAGGGAGCAGTCCCCAAGACTTATTGGAAAGCAAAACGGGCCATGGCCACCGGTGCCCTAGACCAGGAAGACCTCCGCGAGGTGCTGGCAGGCGAAGCACCCCACCCACTTTCCAGTGCGCTCATGTCAGCCGCCGAAGGAGACGCAGCGGGCTTGCGTGAGCATCTGCAGGGATGGCAACCGCAGATCCCGGAAGATGACTGCCTGCGTCGGCTCTTACTGGTCGACGCACTAAATGCTCTGAAAAGTCACGATGAAGCAATAACCGTAGCCATAGCGGCCGCCGACGCTTACGGGACCGGCACTGCTCATCTAAAAGCAGCGGAGAATCTCTTGGCACGGGGTTCCCGTCGGAGTCAACCAAACTATTTGGGGGATCTGCAGGACGGACTCAGCCATGCCCTCATCGCCAGGGACGTCTACCGCGGCTGGCGCGCCGACAGCACGGAAGCCGTACTGACCACGATGCGCGCGTACAGCCTCCTCGGAGACAACGTGAACGCCTGGAAGACGATGCTGCCTCCCCCTGAAGGGGCAGCCACAGAACAAGAAGCCTCAAACGAGAACATCCTGACCGAGTCTTGCCTACTGGCTGCCGAGCTCGGCAAGCTAGCTCACGCGCGGGACCTACTTACACACGTCAAGGATCAAGGCGTGGTAGCTCAAGTACAGGCACTGATCGCCGACTCCGAAGGCGATACTGTCGAGGCCAACACTTATTGGACAACGGCCTTTAACCATGCCTCCGACGCGGGACTAGGGCTGTCCATCGCCAAGCGCATGGCTAGAAGAGGACTGCAAATACCCGCGGCCGCATGGGAGGACCAAGCCCGCTCTGAAATAGGCGACCTGAGACTCATCTCGGAAGTCTTCCGAGAAGTTGACGGCAGTCTGCAACGCGCCCGCTCACGTCAACTTGAAAGCAGGCATGTACTTACGTCCTTGGTTGACTTCCACGTAGAGCGGGGAAACCTGGCCGAAGCAGCGGCAATCGCTGAGCGGGGCGCGAGGCGATGGCATGACCCCGAACTGTGGCTGAGCGCAGCCCTATTTCACCACAGGCAGGAGGACTACGCCGAAGCAGCCCGATGTGCAGAAGGCAGTCTTCACGCAGGCGGCAACATTTGGAGGGGCCAGACAGGTGCCTACAGGGTTCTCATAGAAGCTAAATCCGGGCTGGGTGAAGTCTTGGAAGCTTCTGAGTATGCCGCTCAGCTTTTTACTCAGCGACCGAACGATCCTGACACGCAATGGGCCTTGATCACATGCCAGTACTTAGCCGGAGACGTCGAAGGAGCGTGGGACACATACAAGAACCGGTCAAATGAGCCGTTGCCCCGGTCCAAAAGCGAAGCGCTCACCTGGCTCCGTTTGAACCGGCAGTGTGCCAATCAATTCGACGTAGATCGCGCCTTGGATCTTGCCGGGAAATGGAACGAAGACGAAGAAGTATTCGCAAACGTGCTTATGGCCATAATGCTTTCCGACGCTCCAGGCCGGACCGTCTCTGCTCAACAACGCTTCGAAGCGGCGCTCAACAAATTCAACGAGGACTTTCCCCGCAGCCAGTTCTTTGAACCCCAGCAGTTCGACGCGGACGACCTGATGGGTTCGCTTGACCAACTCGTGGAAAAGCTCCCGGACTACAGCGAACAAGAAGGCCAGATCAACGAGGGACTACTTCCCGTTGGGATGGCTGCTGCCATGCACAACCGGTCGTATGCCGAGATCATCCTAAGCGGAGGCGCAGGTGTGATCTACGGAGGAGATCCATCGACCCTAGAAACAGAACTGGAACATATTAACCAGACCAACACAGTCGTTCTGGACACAACGGCTATGTTCAGTTTGGTTCTCCTCGACGACGACATCTCGAGGATCCTGCTGGGAACCTTTTCATCGGCGATGACCACCATTGAGCAATACCGTGACGCAATGGCCGCGGCGGACCCGACTACCTTCCGTTCCGAACTCTCCGTCTATAAAGACCCTGAAACGGGCCGCGCAAGACTACGCCAAACTCCGGCAGACGAGCTTGAAACCCGCAAGCAAAGGGCCAAGTCATTACTCGAGTTGTTCAAAAGAACGCAGCGCATCAGCAACCCGAATCTGCTTCGCGCACCAGACGACAATCGCCTGCTGCCTTGGCTCTCAGCCCTTGATCTGGCCGAAAGGCGCGACGTCGTTTTTTGGTGCGACGATCGGGTGATGCGGAGTCTTGGCTCCCACAGCGGCGTGAAAGCCACGAGTACCCTAGCAGTGCTCGAAATGGCCAGGACGACTGGGGCCCTGGACCCCGAACTGGTTGACGTGGCCGAGGCGGTTCTAATCCACAACCGTTATGTTGGTGTGGCTTTCAATCCAAAAATTTATACTCTCGCTGCCGAACTAAGCAGCTGGAGACCACATGGAATTGCCGCGGCCGTTATGAAGCACGGCCCCGCAAATGCCGATGCATTGATGGAGTTTGTCCTCAGCGCCATCCAGCATGTTCTTGCATCACCCGAAGACGTCCGCGATTGGGTTAGTGTAGGTGCCCAATGGCTGGTTTCAGTCACGGGCGAGCCAAGTAGAGCTACGGAAGCCCTCGTACGTTGGCTATGGCAGCTTTCTGGCCAGAGCTGGATGACTCCCGATCTGCTTGTCTTCGCGATCGAAGGCGTCAGAAGCGCCGTAAGCAAACTCGAGGGGGTAGGGGACCCCCTTCCTCAGGCCATGAATCTGTTGTACGGCGACCTTGCTGAACGAACAGATGAGAGGTTGGCCGCCCAGTTCCTGACAGGTCTGATCTCCCGCACAAGCATGGAAGACAAGGGCATCGTTCTCAGGAACATCCTAATGAGCTGATGCGTCATTCTGCTTCCGCGACGAGGAACGTCTGCCCAAGGTCGGCATAGCCAGGATCCTCGGCACACTCTAGAGCCATACCATAACTGACATTATGGTGTGGCTATATTACGTATTCACGAGAGATATTTTCACTGCCGAGGGTTGGCAGTCCAGCTTTCCTTGCTCACAGATGGGATCCGCACGGGCAGGGCATCTATCTTGACCAGGGCCCGATGGGTTGCGACAACGAGCATGAAGAATCCGATGATGCCTGATAGTGCTCCGAATGTTAACGCCAGCCCAAAACAGGACCATTAGTGCCATTTGAAAACAGGGCCACTGGTTGTTCCTTCTATTGTGCCGTACTGGCCGTTTGCTGGTGTTTTTTGAGCCGGTAGCTGTTGCCTTTGAGGCTGATGACATCGGCATGGTGGACGATCCGGTCGATCATGGCCGAGGCGATGGTCAGGTCCCCGAAGACGTCGCCCCAGCGGGCGAATGGCAGGTTGGACGTCAGAATCATGGACGCGTGTTCATAGCGGCTGGAGACCAGCTGGAAGAACAGGTTTGCGGCGTCCTGGTCAACGGGATGTAGCCGACTTCGTCGCCCACCAGGAGGCTGTAGCGGCGTAGCTTGTCCAGTTCCTGGGCGAGTTTCCCGCGGGAATGAGCCTCTTGCAGCCTGGCGACCCAGCCCGTCGCGGAGTCGAAGAGGACCCTGTGCCCGGCCTTGGCCGCCTTGATGCCGATCCCGACCGCGAGGTGGGTTTTGCCGGTGCCGGGAGGCCCGAGCAGGACCACGTTCTTGGCCTCCGAGAGGAACACGCCGGTGCCCAGATGGGCGATGAGGTTCCGGTCCGCGGAGGGCTGGTGGTCGAAGTTGAACTCCTCGAGGTCCTTGTGCGCGGGGAACCTTGCTGCCTTCATCCGGGTCGCCGCTCCGGAGGCTTCGCGTTCGGAGACTTCACGGGAGAGCACGGCGGCCAGGTATTCCTCGTGGGACCAGCCGGCGTCCCTAGCCTGGTCCCCGAGGCGGCGGAACCCGTCGCTGATCCGGTGCGCGCAGGGCACGGGCGTAGTACTCGATCTGTGAGGGTGTCCCGGTCATGACGCCGCCTCCAGCAGTCCGGCCGGGTCCTGGCCGAGGTCGATGCCGAAGATCTCGTCGTAGGCGGCGAGATCCCGGATTTGCACGGCTTCCTCGGGTTCGGGGCGGCGCACCCGCTGGGTCCGGAAATCCCGGCGCATCTCGGCGGCCCGGGCGACGTGGGCCGGATCGGTCACGACCAGGTGCCGGGCCCAGGCCCGGACGTGGGTGGCGATGATGACGCCGTCATGGGTGACCGTGATGGTGTCCAGGTCGGCGGTGACATCCACGATCCGCCCAATGAACGAGGGGTCCACGGAATAGTCGTTGGAGAACACCCGCACGTAGTAATCCCGCGGGAGCCGCACCGCGTTGCGGAATACCGTGTCCGGGGTCACCAGCGGCAGTTCACGCATCTTCTGCCGGTCCAGGACGATCAGCTCGTCGGGGCGGCCGTGGCGGGACCGGGAATACCGGTGGTTGGCCTTGGGCAGCCAGTCCTCCAGCTGGCCGTTGAAATCCGCGGGTGAGCGGAAATCCCGGCCCGGCATGAAGCGCTGGCGGAAGAACCTGTTCATCCGCTCGACCATGCCCTTGGACTCCGGATCCCGCGGCGGCAGCAGCTTGACCTCCAGCCCCAGGGACCCGGCGAACGCGGCCACCGGCTCCGTCGGCCGGCGACGGCCAATGCCGGACTCGTTGTCCCACAACAGCCGGGACGGGACCGCCTGCGCCTCCTGCAGCAGCCCCCGCATCCCACCGATCAGATCCGGTGTCGTCCGCGAGTGCAGCATCCGGGCCTGGATGAATCCCGAGAACGCCGAGGTCATCACCAGCACCGGGGGCGTGTCAGTCTGGCCCTCACCGACGGGCAGCGGATCATGCGGGAACCACAGGTCGCACTGGACCTGGAATCCCGGCTCGTGGACCAATCGGTCAGCCGGGTCCGGCGGCGCGTATTCCGGCCGGATCGCAGCGACCTTCGCCCGGAACAATGACGCTGACCCGGACCAACCCACCCGCTCCGCCAGCGTCGCAGCCGGCATCGTCGGCGTCTTCACCAGCAACTCCCGGACCCTGAGAGCAAACGCATCAAAACTCGACACTCCCGCTGCCCGCTGGTACTTCGGCGTCCGGTCCGACTCCAGCGCACGCTCCACCGTTCCGCGGGAAACCCCCACGATCCTGCCGATCTCACGCTTCGAGTGCTTGCCCGTCGAAAACAGGTGGCGTATCTCCGCCCAATCATCCAAATTGATCACCTTCCATAATGGTCGGTGGCCCTGTTTTCAGTTGGCGCTTCTGGCCCTATTTTCGGTTGGCGTTAACATCCGAAAGCAGCCACGCCAATGAACAGTCCACTCAGGTTGTTGGACGGGTTATTGACCACGGCCCGGGTCCCGAAGGTCGTTCCGATGAAGGTCACGAGCGGGCCGCCGAGAATTAGGCAAATGCCGCCTACGTAAAGCCCTGCTGCGCGCTTGTACTGCATGGTTCCCCCTTGAATGAAACTGATGATCGAAGGCTACATGGAACTAGCCCCACCCCTTACGGGACAGGTTACTCAGCCGGGAAGTCCCCGGCGGTGATCTTCTCCGCCGTGACCCGATAGGCGTTGGCACTGTAGCTCTCCAGGTCAACGACCGCAATGCGCCAAAGCCCGCGTTTATCTTGCTCAGATTCGCGTGTAGGAATTGTTTGTTGGGACACACTGCCTCCCGTCGCTAACAGTTTTTCACAGTCGGTGTGAGGGTAGAGCCTCTGTACGACATCCGAACGAGGTAGTCATGCCCGCCAACCGTGGCCATGGCGATCGTGGCTGCTACTCGTCGCTTCGATCACGTGCCACTCCTCGAAACCGACACCCTCCCTGAGGGTGTCGGCATAGGGAAGTTGCGGATGCAAGGATTGTTTTTGTGAGCGACAGGAACGTAAGACCCGACGAGAACAATCTTAATTACGCTGAAACCGATGAGGCCGACGCAGCGGAGCCTGCCAATCCTGAGCAAGCTGAGGATACGGAGCCTCACGCTGAACAGAGCAGTCACGTAGTTACGCTAGATGAGATACTCACCGATGCGAAGGGTAGAGCTAGCGGCGAACGGGGTGCTGAGAAACCTTCCCCGTCGGACCCCGTCGCCCTCCCACCGAAGGAACTGGAACGCCTCCAACGGATCGTGTCAGCGCCCTGGCTGCAGTCCTACGCAGCCTCCAATATGCCCATCACCAAGATGACGAATACTCTGGGGTTCTTGGCTAGCCTTGACCTTCCTAAACCGGATATTTCGACCCAAATGCTGGAAAGCATCAATCGAATGCTCAAAGTAGCGACACCCGATGTTTCTCAGATGCACAAGGTGCTCGGGAATGCCTTATTGCCCCTCAGCCAGATGCAGTTTCAGCAGAACGTGTCGCTGAAGCCCATCTCGGACGCTCTGACGGGGTTTCTCGAAACTTCCCTGCGGCATGCCACGTTTGCGGATTTTGCCAAGAAAACCCAGGAGTGGCTAACCACAACGGAAACCCTGCGGTATCGAAGCAACAACTACGTGTGGCACTACACCAACGGCTATGCGTGCCTGTCCATTATCAAGAGTGGAAACCTTTGGGCATCAAGCCCGGAAAGTCTCAACGACGCTTCCGAGATGACCCATGGACTGACCCTCATTCGCGACGCCTTCAAGAAAGTGATGAGCGAGGCGAAGGAAGAGGAGGATTACGACCCCGATGAGTGGGAGACGGTCGAGTTGCTGATGAGCGAGGTCCTGCACGCAACCTACTTCGACACCATGTTGAACGAGGTCTATTACATATCCGCTTCCAGTCAGCCCGACAGCCTCACGTTGTGGAGGAATTATGCGAACGGTGACGGCTTCGCACTCGGTCTGAGCACAAAAATAGAACTGTCCGCTGACGGTATCGCCTTGGACGATGATGAGGACGCCGAGAGCCTTCGGGACGACATACCTCCCATCAGCGGCTGGTATCGAGTTACTTACAAGAAAAACCAAAAGGAACGACTGGCAACAGAATTCATCCAGAACGCCATCGAGGACATCGACCGTGCCGGTGAAAGTGACCACGAAGCATTGGTCAAGGAACTACGGAAGCAGGCGGTCATCCTGGCGTCGGTGATGAAGCATGATGCCTTCGAGGACGAGAAGGAGGTGCGGTGGATTACGACCAACTTCACCAACTTCGATCCAGTCCATTACGAGCATGGGCGCAGGAGTATCGTTCCTGTCCTTCATGTAAGAACTGCGTCCCAGGGTGAGGAGGCACTGCTACCGCTACGGGGTGTGCGGTGTTCTCCAGTCGCCCCTGATGGCATGGTTCGAACGATTCAGGGCTTGTTGACACAGATGGACTACAGGCAGGCGAGCAGCAGCGTCAAGAAATCCGAGCAACCATTCAAGGGCTGAACGCGCCCGAGGCGCTCTCCCCTAAGCATGCAGACTCAGTCCCCGGTCATATCCCGAGGTACGTGCTCCTCCTAGAGGCGCGCCTTAACCCGCCACTGGCTCCTGCCCCCGATCTGGATCGCAGGCACCGCCGAACGCACCTAAGCATAGGCCTGCTCAGTGGAAATGTTCAGGACCTCACAGACACACGCCAACTTCAAGATTCGCGTCTTAGCCACAAGACATCACGCCCCACCGCTCGCAAAACAGCGCCCAGCGAAACTTACGAACCTCGCAGAAACCTCGCACGGGATTCGACGTTCTTCTCCCGCTCTTCCGAGAAAGATCCTCATCAACCCCTACAGGTGGGCAAGATAACCGCGTCCGCCAATCTGGGTTCCCCGCAGCTCGCCGTACTTCAACAGCATCCGCACGGTCGGAAGCCCAACATTCAGCTCCTCAGCAACCTGCTCAATGGTCAGGAAACGAGGACGTTTCGACGCCTCATCAGAGGAACTCACCTAAGAGAGGTCCGTGAGGATTCCGCCGAGGTTTGAGTGGAGTTCCTTCAGCCCGTTCGCGTCCACAGATAGCGTGGAGACTGGCTCGTCTCCTCCAACCTCGAAAAAGTGGAGGGCCATTACGGGTAGTTCATCTTCTTCATCCTGCATTGCGACAAAATTGATCCAAGAGATTTCTGAGGGCAACCCGCCAAAGGCGTTCAATTGGGCAGCCAGAGATCCTCCTGCGGGCTCTACTTTCTCAATGGCTCCGTTGCCATCGTCGTAAATCGTGAATCGGGTGGAGCAGTCCGGGCCGTCATGGTCAGTACACCAGGCTTGCAGTCAGATGTCGCGGTCACAGGATCCCCCTCCTTGATTTTTCTTTGAGGAACAGAATAGCGAGGGGCATTACTTCGTCAGAGCTCCGGACTAGGGTCCGTTCCGTGGTGAAAATCGACGTAGACGCAGTAGGCCGGATGCTGACCAAGGGCAGGTATGTTTACGACATGGCGTCATTCACTCTCGACGGCGAAACATTCGAGTATCTGAAACCGGATCCGGGGAACCAACCGGAGGAAAACAAGTCCTGGACCTACGGCCAATTTCCCAAGGTGCTGGCTACCCTGCCCAGGGACCCAACCAGCAGCACCGCGTTCACCTAGGGGTTTCGCCGCTTCTCAGAGAGGCAGTGGCCCGACCGCAGCTGCTTTCCTCACCGGCTGTTGGCGATGGATGTCGATTTATCGCGGTGCCGCAACGGTGGCGGCACCGCGTCTTCTGGGGTTTTGCCGCCAGCATTGAACTTCTGTTTGGGGTCGCGGCTACGCACGTGGACCAAAAGATGGCGAGCGTCGACCACGGATCACGGTGGTGCCACGGTGGCACCACCGTCTCTTCTGAAGTTGTGCGAAAGCACGAAACAGGTCCGCGATGCAACGTGCGGGCCTGCTCAGAACTACCTTCTATCTTGCGCCGAGGATCGTGGGGGTCGCAATCGCTCCATCCGCGAAAGCGGAACCCTCTGCGGGAACCGCTTTCGCGCCAATTGCGGGGCGCTGCGCACATTCTGGTTATGCGGTTGTAATCAGCACCAGTAGGTTACATCGTCTGGACCGGGAGCGGTTTTGCCGCACTTCCCGCAATGAGTACACGCGATCGTATCGCCGCACAGCGCTCCTCTGCTCCCATCCTTAATGACGGACCAGATGGTGGTGATGGGTCCCAACCGAGCGGTCCCGGCGATGATCTGTCGCTCAGCCTTTGGCATAGCTTGATCGACGATACTGCCCTGTAAAAATTCGGCTTGGAGCTGTTGCCGCGACGTCTCAACGAGAGTCAAGGTGGCGTCGCTGCGAACGCGTACCACCGACGGATCGCGTGGCCGATCTGCCGAAGGATTCTCGGCCGAGATTATTGACTCGGTTGGAAAGGCAACATAGTTGGTCAGTTGCGGATCGATATACAGGCGCGCGATCCCGGGCTCAGGGCCATGCCCGAGGAAGCCGTGCAACAAGAGGCCATCGCCGTCTGATTTCGTTTCGACCTCCTCGGGCATGGCTGGTTGTTGGCCGCCAGCTGCTACAAGCGGATGCTCTTCGAATGGCTCCAGCATTAGACAACCTCTCCGTTTTTTGTTGAGGGATACTCATTCTGCACCCAACGCGGATGTAGGGCCGAGAATTTTGTGGAGCGGAGACTGCCAAGAAGAAAAAGCCCGATTCCACTCCACCCCAGCATGAGCCCGGGCGTGGCCATTTCCCCTTCGTCGAATGCGGCTCGCAACACGGATTCGGACAGCGAATCAGAGGCCAGGGCTGCGGTTCGTCCCCACTGAGGTTGCGAGAGGATCTCGGATCCAGTCCGGAGGATTTCGGCGTTACCTGCCAGCCCGTGGCACATTGTAGGGCCGGCCCACGGGGTGTCCAAGGCTGTGTCGACCCAACGCATAGTTGTGTTCATGGCAATCCGGGCTTCATCGCGGAGTTGCTCATCATTGAGGAGCTCGCCGGCAATCGCCCTAGCTAATCCGATGCCTGCCGCGCCGTGGCACCACACCGTAAGGTAGGGCAAGGAGCCGGACTTTGGCGCAGCACGCAACTTTCGCAGATCGGGCCAGTTCTGCATCGATTCGGAGAACCAGCCGCGCTCATACGCGAACGCTGCGCGCGCTGCAACCCGCCAGCGCTCATCTCCGGTGGCAGAGAACAGTTCGGCGAACGCCAGCCCTGGTCCGGAAGCGCCATGCGAGAGGCCGGTAAGGGGAAGCCTCAGCGGATTCTGCGGCTCGGGCCATCGCATAGCGCCGTCGACGACCAGGGCGGCGTTAATTAGACCTGTAGCGAGCCGCTCGGCGACCGCGATGAGTTCACCGCCGAACGCGCCACGCGAGGCGAGCAGTCCTATGACAGCGCCGGCGGCTCCATTCACGATGTCGAACTCTGTGAGCGGAGCGACAGCAGCCGAACCGATTGCGATAAGAATCTCCGCCGCCGTCGCATCGACGAAGACGTCGTCCTCCTCGTTGTCGTTGCGACCGGCTGGGGTGGCCTTCGCAGCAGCTAACGCGAGCAAGATTCCAGATAGGCCGGCGTGCAGACCGAGGCGCGAGCCAGCAGGAATGTGCGCGCGGTTCTGCGCCGCGTGGCGGAGGGCGCCAAGTGCAAGTCGGTGGCTCTCATCGGCCCCGTCCGCCGCATGTTCGAGTAGGAACAAGGCGATACCGCTCCCGCCGTGGTACAGATCGGGACCCACGCTCGAAAAGATCGGCGGGCCTTGCGCTTCGGGCGGAGGTTGCACCCCGAGCCACGTGGACCGGCCACCTGCATGAAAGGCCGTGTCGGTGACCCACAGCGCTATCTGATCGACGGCTAGCCTACGATTATCAATCGCCACGTTGGTTCCATTCAAGGTCCACTCCATCGCTAGCCAGGTGCGGACGATTGAGATCGAGTCGCGCATACCTGAATGCCTGACGGACTGCCTCTAGTCGCGCGTTCGTCCCTCGAACTTGACTGGCATGGGCGTCCACGAGGGCGCGTGCGACTATTCCGCATCGGTGCTGACCGAAGCTCGATCCGTCCCCGGGATCCATTGCAACGCCTAGTCCGGGACGCACTAACTTCGTGAAGGCGGGCACCCTCGGCCCGATCGTCGGAGCGAGCCGTCGATGTACCTCTAACAGGCTTGGCAGCACTCTCTCGTGGTGAATGCGCGGCACATAGAGCACACCGGCGTCGCATCGACGGTATGCCTCAGGGTGATTCAAGACCTTAACCCGGAAGGGAACGCCGATTCCGTTCATCGCGCTCGTGACCAGTTCGAGAAACATGCTCGCAGAGCGCGGCGCCAGGTGAAAGTAATACCGCACGCGCCCAGCGGCTTCCATAGGGGTGTCGTCCTGGTCGCCAAGCACCATGAAGAAGCCTGGCGACATGTTGAGGTGCTCGCTCGGTAGTCGCGCCTCGACCTTCGCTCCTATAACCGCGCCGTTGGCAGAGCGCACTTGTGACGGCAGTGCCCGAAAACGAAGGCCGTCGCGTTCGATCAGCACGTGCGGTCTGTCCTGAACGACGACCCAACCAGACTGCCACGGACCGATCGATCGATTGGCAGAGCGGAGCTCCGCCGTGAAAGATTCGTCGCCAGAAGGAAGGACCCACGTTGATTCGTGTGCACGAACAGCCCCACCGGTGGCGTAGAACCACTGGTAAAGCACACTCGACACCTGTGTTAGCAGATACTCTCGGGCGGCTTCTGGTGCGAGTTCGCGGCGCACGCGAGCGGGTAACGGTGCAGATCGACTACCAAACCACGAGTAGGTGCCGTCATCATGTAGTTGCGCTGCCTCCAGTAGCTCGGCCACGAGGGTTTCGGGCGAGTTCATGCCGAGATCCCGCACAAGTGGCGCGCCGCTTCAAGCGGCCGGTCGGCCATGTTTGACGCCAGCTGTAATAACAGCACCACGTCCCCGGATAATCGGTAAGCATGCTGGCTCGATTCGACCGCCGAGAGGATGAGTCGTGCGGCGGCCATCTGCATCACTCGCGTGACAAGGGGCCCCTGGTCGACGGTGTCTAGGCCGGCCGCACGCGTGTACTCACGCCAGAACGCCGCCTGAGCAGGAAGGATCGTTGCAAGAGGGACCCCCGCAGAACCGGCGTATCCAGCCGACGACCGCTCGCCGTTTGCCGGAACAGACCTAACCCAGCTCGCAAGGTACGCCGCCAGCACGGCACCTACGTCCCAGGTTGGATCCCCGAGGCTAGCAAGTTCCCAATCTATGACCCTCACTGAACGGCCACGTTGGCCGGGCTTCTTGAACAACAGGACGTTGTCCCACTTGAGGTCATTGTGGACGATCGACGTCGGTCGCCATGTCCGCCGGAGAGCGTCAAGGGTCTCGCAGCAGGCCAAATCCTTCTGTACGAGCCTGAGCACGGCAAGTCCTGCCCCACTCGCTGTTCGCAAAGAGTCGAGCCAAGGCTCGTGCATGCCTAAGACCCAGGGCGATGAAGAGTCTCCCCAGACTGCATCGCTCCCCGGCGGGGTCCCGTGTAGTCCGGCGAGGATGCGACCCAGCGAACGACCAACCGAAAGTGGGAACTTTCCGACGCGACGATGGTAGTCCTCGCCCGAGAGTACATCGTCAAACAAAGTGACGGCGAGAATACCAGAGGCCGGGTCGTAGTCCAATCGCTCCGGCAGCGCGGCAAGAACGGCGGCACCGGCACGGCTTCGTAGATGCGCGGTGACCTCTGCCTCGCGTGCAACGGTGCGAACTGACGAGGGATCAGTCCCTTGCTTCAAAAACCATCCCGAGATACCCTCCGCCCGAACCTCGTAATTCCGGTTTCTCCGCGTGACGTCCCTCACATGAATGAGGCGATCAACAACGTCAGAAGACGTAAGAAGGCCGCGCTGCACCAAATGCTCGACGACGCGTCGCTGACGGACCGGCACCAATTGCTCCGGCTTCCCGCTAGTTGCCAGATCAGTCATCTCGCCCCACTATGCGTTTTTGACGCGTTATCGTTGGCTCGAATCTAGCACTCTCGCATTGAGGTGGTGGCGGCAGGACGCTTCGACCCGTTATCGGAGCGCCCCTGATTGTAGCAATCTTCGTCGCAGACGTCAGAAGGGAAGAGGCGCCGATCCGTCGCCGTCTGGATGATCGTCGTCGGTGTATAAGCGGTTGTGTATGCGCACGCTTCCGTCCTCAACGCATGCGTCTCAGGTGCCATCCTCCGCTAGGGTGCTTCATCTGGTCGGTGTGCTGCCGAGGATCGTTGGGGCGTGAGGAAGCCTCAGGAGTATGCTCAACTGCATCGCGCCCCAGACGGACGCCGTGGAAAGGGGCTCCATGTCCAACAGCGAGACACCCCCGGCTCCACCGGAGGGCAAAGCCGCTGCCCCAGCAGCAAAAGCTCTATACGAAGCCTCCGTTGCGGAGGATTTGCGGTTCAACAACATCAACAACCGCGGGATAGCGCTGGTGGCAGCCAGTTCGTTAGTCACAACTTTCATTGGCGTTTATGCCAAGGACGTCATGTCAGAAAGCTTGTCGCCGATTCGCTCGGACCTTGCACCGCTCCTGATGCTGACGGTCGCACTGCTTGTCGCCAGCGTCGTTGTCGTCATAGTTCGAGTGTTGCTGCCAGGGGCCGCCCCGCCTTCGGCAAGAACGCCATCACTGACGAGCCATCGACCCTGGCGACAGAAGAGGCCGTCGCTCAGATCGTGTGGAGCGAGTATTGGCACATCCAGCGAGCGGTTCAGTCGCGCAACGTCCGAAAAGTCAAAGGGATCCACCTCGCATACTGGCTCTTCGGGGCCGCCACTGCCGTGGGAGCCTTCTCGGTCGTTCGCGTTCTATATTTCGCGTACGGCCTTTAGGAAGTAGTCGGCTTGACTGCGTCAATTCGACCGACCGACTTCTTGCCAACATCGCTCTGCGAGGGCGCGCGCTGGGTCCGCTTCGATGTTCGATTCTACTGTGCGGCGTCCCGCTGACGGAACCTTCAATGAAAGGGTAGGCCGCACAACTGACTCTTAGAAGGGCAGGGAGAGTTCTGTCCCGCAAGACCCGTTCGGTGAAATCCCCGTTGAGCGGGGGGCGGTTTCTGGGGGTCGACGCAACAGATGCGTGATTTTCGGGTCGTTTCCCGGTGTTTTGAGGCTATCGCAAAGCACCGGGCGGGGCGGTGCGTTCGGCTTTGAAGCGTGCTGCCGGGGTGTCGTAGTCGAGGGTTTTTCGTGGCCGTTCGTTGAGTTCGCGCATCACGTGGGAGACGTGCTCAACGCTGTGAACGGCGAGGTTGGTGCCTTTGGGGAAGTATTGGCGGGCGAGCCCGTTGAAGTTCTCGTTGGCGCCGCGCTGCCAGGGGCTGGAGCGTTCGGCAAAGTAAACCGGAACCCCGGTCTTCTTTGTTAGTTCCTCGTGGCTGGCCATTTCCACGCCCTGGTCCCACGTGAGTGTTCGCTTCAGGTGTGTTGGCAGCTTCGCGAACGCGCTGATGGCGGCCGCGTTGACGCTCGCAGCGGTGTGATCCAGGGGCAGATTTATGATGATGCCGTACTGGGTTTTCCTTTCCCTGAGTGTCATCATCGCCGAGACTGACCCGACGCCGACGATGAGGTCCCCTTCCCAGTGGCCGGCCTCCAGACGGGTTTCCACCTCTGCCGGCCGTTGACCGATCATGGTCATGTTGCGGATCCGCGAGCCTTTCCCGGTGCGGGTGCGCCAACGGGTCTTGCGGATCCTACGGCCGGTGCGCAGCTTGGCGGCATACCGCTGGTGCAGGCCGTGGTCCTCGCGCAGCAGCAGTGCCCGGTAAATCGTTTCCGGGCACAACCGCATCGTCTGGTCATCGGGGTATGTCTTCTTCATCCACCCGCAGATTTCGTCCGGGGACCAGAAACGGTTGAGCTTACGTTGCACAAGGGTGCGCAGCCGGGTGTTGGCAGCGAGCTTATGCACTTTCGGTCGGGCCCGTTGCAGCCGGGCGTCATGATCGGCAGTGCGGGGCAGGTAGAGGCCCTGAGCATCCCGGTGACGGTCGAGTTCCCGTTTGACCGTGGAGGCGTGACGGCCCAGTTCCGCCGCGATTCGCCGCATTGAGTGCCCCAGGCGCAGCAGGTCCGCGATCTGCAACCGCTCCCGCGCATCCAGGTAGCGGCCCGCGGTTACGGCCGGCGCTGTGATGGGCGGGATCTGGAAGTTGCTGGCTCGACGCAGCTGCGTCCCTGTTCTTCGGTGCATACCGAGAAGTCTGCATGCTTCTGCGTTGCTCACCCCGTTGCGCATCAGCTGCCAATACTTCTCGGTCCGCGCAGCACGGTGCTGCTGCGCCTCTGAGAGCACCGCGCCGAGCATCTGGTCTGCATAGCGACCGGAGGAGAGGACTGCGGCGTGCTGCGCCGCCGTGGCCGCATTCCGCTCGTTCGATAGTCGGGATAATCGGTCGCGTTCGAAGTTCAGGCTGAGGTGGTCGGTCAGGCGCAATTGGTCTTGGCACCGCCTAACGGTCACCTTGGACTGACGTAGCTGGTCGAAACGACGGTGCATCCACCGATAGGCGGTCGAACGGCTCACACCCGCGTTTTTGGCTGCCTCACCAAGGCTTTCCCCGCGACCAAACGCCGTCCAAAAGCTGGCCTCCTCGTCAATATTCACCCGAAGGTGATGGCGGTCTTTGACCTGGCCGACGTCAGCTTCCCACGCCGCCAGCCGGGACGTGCTGAACCCGAGCTCCGCTGTCGTCTCGCTCGGAGTCTTGCCGTTGCGACGCAGGCGCAAGTATTCCTCGCGCAGCCAGCGGTAGCCGACTTCCTTATCAATGCCAGCATGTCGGGCGGACGGTTTGAGACCGTGCCCGTGCTTAATCGAAGCAAGAAACCGGATGCCTGCTGCTGACGAGGAGCTGAGATACATGTCGAACCACCTTGAAAGAAGGTGTTGCTTCGATCAACAGAATCCCGCGGGGGATGTACGCATCGCGGCAAGCGACGACCTCATACACGCGGTATGGGGTGTTCCAGTACGCCGGGAAGACTCGGGATGTGCGCGGAACCCGACCTCAGTCTCGTCCCGTCGCGACGTCAGCCTGCCTACGAACGCCAACTGCGTGACTGTCTCGAACCCTACCTAAACCCACAATTCGAATTGCCACGCCTCTTGCAGATCGAGGATGTACCTATTTCGTCGGCGACGAAACAGGTACATCCGGCGCACCTCGAGGTTTGAACATCCGGCAGAAGACCACTACTCGACGGATCCCGCCGACCCTGTGCGGTCGCTGCGGCACGCCGCTACCGACCGCAGCGACCACCGGTCGGCCGCGGGTCTACTGCGGGCCTGCGTGCCGTAAGGCAGCCTACGAAGACCGACGGGCCCGCAAGCCGGAAGCATTCCAAGTTCGCAACGTGGAACGCACCGTCGTCGAGACTGTCGAGATCACGCGTACCGTCGATGAGGGCCATGACATCGTCGAGTGCGTCCGGCGCGTCGGCAGTTCTCCGCGCGCCGTCACGGGTGTCCTGATCGGGGTGAGGGAGCTCGCAAAGACGGGTGGTCAGGCCCCCGTTAGCAGTCCAGCGTCTATGCGATAGCTAGTTGGTTGTCTTGCGTCCAGTTTTCCCAGTAGTGGTTCGGCGTCATGCCGCCCAGGGATCCATGGGGCCGTTCATGATTGTAGATAGCTTTCCACTCGTCGGCCAGGTACCTGGCTTCGGCCATGGTGTCCATCATCTCTCCGGAGAGTTGTTCCCTTCTGAACTGGGCGTTGAAGGATTCGATGAAGCCGTTCTGCCAGGGCGAGCCCGGGTCTATGAACGCGGTATCGACCCCGGCGGTGTCACACCAGCTGATCAGTGCTTCTGCCGTGAACTCGGGTCCGTTGTCGCATCGCACGTAGGTGGGAGTGATGCCGGTTTCGGCGATGATGTCGTCCAGCACCGCGACCACGTCCTTGGCGGTGAAGGACCGGCGCGGGATGATGGCCAGCGCGGTGCGGGTGTATTCGTCGATGACGTTGAAGAAACGGATATGCCGGCCGCAGGAGGTCACGTCGGACTGGAAGTCGAAGCTGATCACATGCATCGGGTACTCGGCGGTCAGGCGTTTTTGCTCCCCGGCGCCGGGCCCGGTGCGGCGCTTCTCCCGTGCCTTGGGCTTGCAAATCAGTCCCTCGAGGCGCCAGAGCCGGCGTATTCGCTTCC
This sequence comes from Arthrobacter sp. H16F315, assembly GCF_024124825.1. GTDB lineage: Bacteria > Actinomycetota > Actinomycetes > Actinomycetales > Micrococcaceae > Arthrobacter. The sequence continues at coordinate 3,064,841 of NZ_JAMXSS010000002.1, forward strand.
TGTTCAGTGCCACGCCGTCCCACTCGGGCTGTGCCAGCAGGTGCCAGCGGGCTTTCCGCCAGCCCCACGCCACGTGCTTGCTGGCGATAGTCCGTAGTTCGGCGCGCAGACGGGCTTCCTCGAAGCTCATATCGGGTTTCTTTTTGCGGAACGCGGACCGGTTCTGCCCCAGCACCGCGCAGGCGAAGCGTTCGGATGCCCCGAATTTCTCCACGGCCATGCGCACGGCACGGCGGCGGGGTTCGGGGCTCAGAATTTTCCCTTCGCCACCTCGTTGAGGATGTCGATGGCGAGTTCCTTCTCCGCCAGCAGGCGCTTGAGCCGGGCGTTTTCCTTCTCCAGCTCCCTGGTCCGCTTGGACGCCTCGGCGTTCTTTTCGGAACCGTACTGGTTCAGCCACCGGTACCAGGTCGCCTCGGTGACTTGGAGTTCCTTGATGACCTCGACCATCGGGCGTCCGTCATTGAGCATTTTCTGGCCCTGCCGGACTTTGGCGATGACCTGCTCGGGGGTGTGTCTGCGTGCCATGATTCGTGAATCTCCTCCTGCACCCATTATCGGATGCGAAACTCACACAACCACTGGACTCCTACCCAGGGACCCAACCACTCGCTGACGGCGGCTCGGTCACGGTTTACGCCGTCGCGGAACGCTGGAATCCCTCACACATCCTTGTGAGCTGGGCAGACGACGCACGGCACGCGCATTGGGCTTGGATCCCCGCCGGCAACGTGGAACGCGTCACGGACTCAGAGTGGGACATTGAAGAGTTCCGCCGTTGTCCCGAAAACCTGCGTGGGATCCGCTGGGGAAACCGCCTTCCAGGATTCCTGCCCGCCTAGTTAAGGGACGCCCACAGCTGGGGGCACAGAAGAGCCCCGGGGCCCACCGGACGCCCTAAAGCAGTGTCCATAGACTCGCCCTGTCCGCTTATCTTCTGGCCGACTGCCGTGGCAGGATGGGGTCCATATGGACAGGCAGTTGCGGCGCGCTCCTGACGCGGAATCGGTGTTGATGTACCGGCTCGGACTGAGCCGAAAACGCATCGCTGAGCTCGTGCGCGCTGAGCCCGCCACCGTCGGGTACCACTTGGTCATCGCCCGCCGCCGGGATCCTGAACTTGAAGCCGAACACCAGGCGGCCGCCGGCACTGCACCCGTTCCTTACCCTTCCCCAGGAGCCTTGCCCGCATGGAGGAGGTCATCGCCTGGATCTCAGCCGAGGGCCGGCTCCCCCGTGGCCACTCGGAGGACAGGGCTGAACGGTCGGTGGCGCGGTGGCTCTCGGAGCGCCGGCGCGAAGCAGCCGAAGGTGACCTTGACCCGGCCTTTCGTGACGGTCTCTCACGCGTTCCGGGCTGGGCCGGGAATTACAGGGCAGCGGCGGACGAAGCGAGGTGGCATGACCGCCTTGCCGAACTCGTCGATTTCCGGCAGGAAGGCAACCATTGGCCCCGTCACCACGAATATGACTCAGAGCGGGAACACACTCTCGGGGTGTGGATTCACCAGCAGCGGTATAGACGCCGCCGCGGCGAACTCGACCCCGTGAGGCTCAAGCTCTTGGACGCCGCCGTTTCCGGATGGCAGTCCGGGAGAACCCGGGGCCGCCCGCCCCGCCGGTGACCGGATGGATTGTGCCCGCTGTGGTAGGCGGAGCCTCCGCCCCGCTCAACGCCCCGCCCGGTTGATCATCTGAAGGCCGGCCCCCGCTAGCTTGCTTCGCGCGCTGGAATCCATCCCGCTGACGTTAGCGCAGCTACTCAACGATAAAAGCTTTACGGTGAAATCACCGAAGATCGTCAAGTATTGTGCGCGTCCTGGCCCAGCGTCCCAACCGCCACTGTGGAAGGATCGACGCATGCTTAGGAACACGGCACTCCCTCAAACCATTCAGATATACCTGCCGCAGGGTGACCCCGCCGGCATCCGAATGGCCGAAATCACCACACGCACCGTTCGCGTCTTCGAAGTTCCCCGCCCGCTGCTTCGGGAATTCAGGGACATGCCCGAATCCAAGCAGGTCGGTGTCTACTTCCTGTTTGGTTCCTCGCCATCAGGCCGTCCGTCCTGCTACATCGGACAGAGTGGCGCCATCGGAGACAGGCTAAAACAACACTCCGACAAAAAGGACTTCTGGGACCATGCACTGGTCGCAGTGTCCCTGACAAACGCCTGGACCAATACTCACACCGGATACATGGAGTGGCAGGCCATCAAGCGGGCAACCGAGGCTGCCCGTTACGAATTGCACAACGGCAACGATGCCTCGAATCCCCACACCCCGGCACCCCTGGAATCCGACTGCCGAGAATACCTGGAAACCATCTCAATCCTCCTGACGACTTTGGGTTATCCAATCGTGGAGCCTCTGAAGGCGGTACCGCTGCCGGGCACCAGCGACGGTGCCGGGACCTTGGTCTTCAGAGAGGGCGGAACCGAAGCCAGAGCAAGGCCGACGACCGAAGGTCTCTTGGTTCTTGCCGGATCTGTCGGCAACGCAATCGCCCGGCCTTCTCTTTCAGCATCTCTCCTGCGCCGCCGCGATGACCTTATAGAGCAAGGTGTTGTCGAAGTTCGCGGCAATGATTACGTCTTCCTCAAGGACCAGCTCTTCAACAGTCCCAGCACCGCCGGTGCAGTAATTTTGGGCGGCAGCATCAACGGCAGAATCGCATGGAAGACAGTTACAGGTCGAACCTTCCAACAGCTTGAGGACCAAGCGCTGAGCTGACATTGCCCCAGTCTCCAAGAACAGCACCAACCCCAACAATTGGCCAGGGCAGCGGCCGGTTGAAGCGCTGCGCCTGAGCGCAGCGGAAACCATAAACGCCGTTCTCATGACAACCACGCAGGACGGGAAGGTGTCCGTTTAGCCGTGCATCCGCGGCCCTTCGCGGCCTGGCTGCATCACCGTGACTTCCGGGCAGACAAGTCGACGGTAGACGACCGGCTGGCCCAATAGGGCCGTGCGGGGGCGCTGGCCACAGTCGTTCGCAGCTCCAATGCTCTTTCCGCAGCCTTTATGGATCCTAGGTAGACACGACCTCAATGGCGTCTCTGGCAACTACTGTGTCGTAGAGGCCGTATCTGGTCAGGTCCTCGTGGCTCTCGATACCGGTATACGACAGTGATGCGTCTTCATATCGCCTGAACGCGAACACGGCTTGGTTCATGTGTTCGGTGTTGAAGACCTTGAGGCTCACAAGCAGGTGGAAGTCCTCCACAGAGAGACCTGTGACGGTTTTGAAGAGGTCCGGTTCCAGCTTGGTGATTACGTCCTGGAGTGTGTTCTCGCGGAAGTCCGTGAGGTACATGAAGACAGGAATACGAGTCGCAAACTTGATCAGTTTCTCTTGGATCTGCTTGCGCTTGGACTTGTATTCTTTTTCTTCGGCAGTGAGTTCCTTCTTCTCCTTGGGGGTGAGGTCCTCGCCCTTGTTCTTTTGGTCTCCTTAACCTTCTCGCTCTTGTTGATGACGGTCTCGATAACGTTGTCCCCGAGTGCTCGGAAGCCCTCGATGTTCATGACCGCTTTGACAGCGTCCTCGTTGTTGAGGATGCGCCGCAGCGTGTCGTTGTCTACGTTGACCAGGAGGGCCGACTCCCACTTGCGTGCAAGCAAGGTGGCGCTCGTGCCAGCCATGGCCATGTCGAGGATTCCGCCAGCATCTATCTGCACCATCCGTGAGCCGTCATAGGCGAGCACGGGAAGGAACGACACTAGCTCCTCAACTGCCTTCTCAGGATTCTCGCTGGGGCTGAGACCCAGGCCGTAGTCCGACAGCTGCCTCAGTGCGCGGGTCGGGGCGAAGTCGAAGACAAAGCAGACGGGCTTGTAGATCTCTTCTTCGTTGGGGTTGTCGCCGTTCGGATTCTTCTGGCTCCAAGGGGACTGAACACGGAAGGCAGCTTGGAAGTAGGTCTCAGGCGATTTCAAGTTGCGAAGCATGAGGATAGACGACCACTGCGGAACCGTCACGCCAGTAGTGAGCTTGCCGCAAGACAAGGTGATCGAGCCGGTCTCATGGCCACTGCCGATAGCCTGACGCACCGGCGGAAGCGCCTCCATGCCGACGCCTGCGCTCGTGCCGGCAACTGTCAAAACCTTGTACTTGTGGAAGAAGGCGTTGTGCGGCTCAGCAAGTAGGTTTGCCATGGCATGGCAGGAAGCCACGTTCGGGAGAAACCAGAAGGAGTGCTGAACGTGGGGAAGCAGGCGTACATCTGAGTACGGGAAGGGCGGACGCTGCGAACCTTGCTTGAGGTTGTCCACCTGCGTCGGCGCATAGGCCCCCGGATGATGTCGAGCCACTTCTGAACATCGTTCTTATGTTTGAACTCAGCACTTTTCCCACTGCCGGTGGCGAAGAAGAAGGCGTTGAGGTCGAACTCATCGAACTCTCCCATGCTGGCGATAGCCAGCAGTTCGTCAGGCATCTGGTAAGTCATGAGCCGCATCTGTGGGAGCGCCCCGTAGGGGTTGAGCTTGTCCGGGTGAGATCTTCCGAAGTTCTCTTTCTCCCGCTGCTCATCCGTGTAGGTCCAGTTGAAGATCTGCTCCTCGATGAACTCGCCCGTGGCGAGGGCCTTGAAGGGCGTTCCGGATAGGTACAGGTAGGCCCGCGTGGTTATGGGGAGAAACTCCGTTTCGGGCTCGCTCAGCTCGTCCAGGTCTTCGTTGTAGGCATCCAGCTCGGGGTTGTAGGCGAGCTTGGTCTCAGCCTTGATCTGTGAGTCTTCCTCACCCTCGAACAGCTCCTTGGCAGTCTCTCGCCATGCGCCGAAGTGGTACTCATCGAAGATCACCAGATCCCAGTTGATCTCATGGAGCCACTGGTTCTTGGCCTTAATGTTGCCCACCTTGTCGCGGCCCAACAGGTCTTGGAAAGAGCCGAAGTAGACGAGCGGTTTGTCCCTGGCAATCGCGAGCGGATCGACACCGGACTGCTTGCTCATGTATTGCCAGCCGTTAAATTCGCTATGGCTCTCAAGGTCGGTCTGCCACGCATCCTCAACAGCAGGCTTGAAGGTCACCACGAGGACGCGGGTGGCCCCCAGGCTCTTGGCCAACAAGTAGGAGGTGAAGGTTTTGCCGAAGCGCATCTTGGCGTTCCAGAGGAACCGCGGAACGGCATGCATGTCCTCCTGCCAGACGGAGTGGAAGTACTCGCGGGTCTTCTTGACCGCTTCCTCCTGCTCTTGCCGAGGGCGGAACGTCTCGTGGTGGGTGCCGGTAAGCTTCTTGCCCGTGCGCAGCTCGGTGATGGCTGTCTTCGTGGCATCGAGCGAGCAGCGCATCCACTCAAGTTTGACGTTCTCGAAGCCCTTAGCCACGAGGCGGGCCCGCACTTCGAAGTCGGTGAAGGAACTCCCATCTTCCCGCTCCGCCGGTACGTCTAGGAGAATCGTGGGAGTGATGCCGGCGGTCTTAGTCTGTTCCTCGATCCGTTTCTTCACGTCACGGGTGGTCTGCCCAACCTTTATTTGGCCGACGTGGGCAGGACTGTCGATGGAGTAGGCGTAGATCCGCAGTCGAGCATCAGGCTTCGGTGGCAGAAGCTCCTCTATGGACTTAGGCATCGTCGAGCTCGCTCAGAACCATCGGGCGGACAACCTTCTCGATGAAAGTGATCTCATCTTCGGTGAGGTCGTACTTCGCGTAGAGGTCTTCGTCAGTCCACTTCTGCGTCCACTTCTGCGTGGGGACGAAGGTGTAGACCTTCCGTGTGGTGTCCTGAGACGGCTTGTGAAGCAGGATCAGCAGGCGAGTGAGGCGACAAGAGAGATAAGACAAGGCACTCTCGCCCTCATCTTGGGTATCGAACGGACCGATGGCGAGATAGGTCTCGGAGGAGATGCTCCCAGGCTCTCCCATGAAGGGCGTGCTAATGATCTTGTGCGGGTAGGTGTCACGGTTGCCGGTGCCTGGGGCCGCACGCCCGGTGAAAATCTTCCACTTGTCAATGAGGTGCTCGTTCGCCTTGACCGAACTGCGAGGCGTGTATCCGGTACCGCCGTTCTGGTAGATCACGATGTCACCAGGCGACTTGGCGGCCTTGCCCTTGAAGGTTGTATCCAGACCGAAAGGTTTACGGGAGCTGACCAGCCGCTCGAACCGGAGGCCTTCGGGAAGCTCAATCGAGTCCGATTGTCCCGTTTCGACCGCAACAACCTTCTTGAGGATGGAGAGACCCTCGTTGAAGCGGATGAACACGTCCGCACCTTCTTCGAGCAGCGGTCGGATGGCTGTGGTGACTGGCCAGTCCTTGAAATGGGTCCGGACTTCGCAGTCGCCGGAGTTGTCACGGTCCCACAGGAAGTAGCAGACGCCGCCCTTGAGTCCCACGCCCGGAAACACGTCTGCCGCGCTCAGGAAGTCATCGATGCTCCGTAGGTGGACGTCCCCAAGCATGGACTCACGAAACTCATCAAGCCCCTTGCCACCCGCGAACCAACGGGACGGGATAACCATGGTGAGGAAGCGCGGGTTGAGCTTCTTCGCTTGCTCCACGAACTTGTCGTAGATCGGAGCAGCGCTTGTGCCGAAGCCGCCGTCGTTGAGTTGGTAGGGCGGGTTGCCGATGATCACGTCGAACTGCATGTCTGCTCCGAACAGCTCGGCGATGCGAGCATTGATGTCGTCATGGTGAATGAAGGCGTAGGCGTGGGTTTCCAGATCATTGCCCCGGTCGAGTGACTTCTGACTCGCGCCGCAGTAATCACACTTGCCGTTGGTGAACTTCTTGATGCGGTTGCCGTCTGTGTCTGCGGTGTAGACCCACTCCGTGGCACCGACCCATGTATGCTCAGTTCGTTCGAACCAGATGTTGCCTTGGGCGGTGTCGAATGACCTGGCGATGGAGTGAGGCCCGTTCGCCCATTTGGAGCAGTAAAGGCTTCGGCGTGCAAGCAGGCTGGTCAGGTGCGTGACACCGATACCGAAGACCTGTTTGGTGAGAATGTGATCCACCCGCTCATCGAGGTCGGGGATCTCATGTTCGAGTCCCTTGACCAGGCGGCTGGCAATCTCCCGTAGGAATACGCCTGACTTGGTGAATGGGTCGAGGAAAGCCACATCAGGGTTCGACCAGAGGTTTTCTCCATCGTTCGATCTCGCCCATGTAGTGGCAAGGTTTTCGAGCATGCGGTTGGCGAACTCCGGCGGGGTGAAGACCTCGTCGTTAGAGAGGTTGGCGATGCAAGTCAAGACATCAGGGTTGCGACCCCGGAGCGAGAAGTTGGTGTGGGTGGTCACGACGCCAGCTCTCCAACACTCATGGCCGCGTAGTTCTTGGTCGGGGTAAAAACCTCGTGGTTGCCCAGGTCCGCAAACAGGGTGTCTTCCCCACCGAAAGAGCTCATCTGCGTCAGGGTGTCGAAGCGGAAGTCTCGACGTTGGAACTTGCCCTTACCGAGGTAGCCCCACTCGGGGAAACTGATGGCCGCGCCGTCGTTGGTGAGCATGGTGATGGCGTCCCCGTGGACGATGTTCTGGCTCAGCACATAGGCCCCGGCTCGGTGGAGATCGTCTTCGTCGCTGAGCGCGAGGAAATCGTCGAAGATTTCCAGCATGTTCTCGCGGCATTCGGCCACGTTGTCAGGGAGCAACTCGATACCGTAGATGCACATAAGGCCGTACAAGGCGTAGTGGCCCTTCTCGAAGTCAGACTTGCCGTACTTGAGCTCCACGGCTGCTAACTTTCGACGCAGCACCTGTATGAGAAAGTTGCCTGACCCGCAGGCTGATTCAAGGAAGCGTGAATCGATGCGTTCGGTTTCCTCCCTTACCAAATCAAGCATGGCGTCGACCAGCCATGCCGGAGTAAACACCTCACCGTGATCGACCACGCGCTTCTTCGACCTCACGAGACTCAACTCCGGGTCCTATCGGCGTTGCACGACGTCTCGGAGCAGCTGCAGGCAAACGTGGGGGACCAATCGATGATGTGCTGGCTGGCAACTTCGACCCAGGAGCAGGAAGGCTCATGCTCTCCCTTGTCCCAGACACCACTTGACCAAGGTTCGGTTTTGCATTCAATGCAGACCGGGGCCGCGTCTTCTTGCCACTCGATGTATTCCAGAGGCATCTCAGATTTGAGTTGCACCGTACCGCAACCGTGGCACCACCCAACGATTTCTCGAGGCAAGGGAGTTAGATCCATTCACAAAGGATACGGCTAGATATCAAAGTCATCGTGCCAGTGCCTGACGTAACCGCTAGCCGGGAAACCGCCACGAGCCTGTCGGACTCGTTCGTTCCGCACCTGGTGTGATTTTCCGAAGGCGTCTGCACCAGGTCATGCGGCGAAGCCAGACCAACCGTCGCCTCTGACGTGCTCCGGCTACGGCCTACACTCAGAGTCGTGGCTACATATGAACCTGCCGAACTCGCTCGGGAACTCGGCTATACCAATGAACACCGCCCGGGGAAGGTCGTCCGGGATTATCTCCGAAGAAAATACCCGGACCACCCGAAGTACCAGCGATGGGTACTAGATGAGGCCCAGGCCGCCGACGTTCGCGCCAACGTTCCTCGGACGCGCTGACACTTCGCGCCTATATGCCGGTCTTCCCACATGAGGTCTTCGAGTGACTTCATACGCAGTTCGCTCTGTTGCATGCGACAAAAATCGGGTTGATTGTGGGCAGCTACGGACAGTCCTGCTCCAGAGAACCCCGGCGCGAAAGGCCAAGTATTAGCATGTCTCGTACAACCAGGAGGCAGTGATGGCCATAACCATAAGCGAGGCTCGCCGCGACCTTGTCCATCTCATCGAACGGGTCAATCTCGACCGCACCGAGGTAGAGATCGTGTCCAAGCGGGGCTCCGCGGTGCTGATGTCGAAGGATGAGTACGACGCGTTGGTGGAAACAAGCTACCTGCTGAGCTCACCTACGAACGCGCACCGCCTCATGTCGGCTCTGGAATCCGTCCGGGACGTCGGACCCGCCGAGCACAAGCTTTGAGGACAGTGACCGGACACGGCTCAGCTCGGACCGTGTGGTGTGGAGACTAGGTGTCCGGGCAGAGCCGGCTCTGACCACCGACGTGACTCCGCGCTGATTGTCGCGGCCAAAACAACCACCGTCGCCTACTTCTAATCCGAGGAAGTGGCTGGCCCGCCAGCATCAGACTGGGGATCACCACCGCGATAGTTCGGCCTGACTATCGGCGGCAGCTTCATCTGGGCTAGGGCCTTCACCGTCCGGGAAGTCTCACGGCCCAGCTGCTCGTCGAGGGTGACTTTCAACCGGGCAGCGAGGATCTCGCGGCGCAGCGTGGCGAAAACCTGCTCCTTGTTCGTCGGGTCATACGTCCTGCGGTCGGACATCGTCGCCCTCCTTGCGGCCCTTCATTCCTGCGCCCGAGACTGGCTGCTCCTCGTCCAGAATCTTGGCTATGGCTCTGAGTGCGCAAGGGTTCACTTGTTCCAAGGCCCGGGTGGCAAATTCGCGTACCTTGGCGCGCCTTCTAGCACGCACTTGTTCAAGCTTGATTTTCACTTGCTCTGGCACTTCCCCGTCATCTCGGAGCAAGTAGTCCGGAGATACTTCAAAGGCCTCGGCAATGGCCCGCAGGGCCTCGTCGGGGACAACCTGCTCTTTGCCGCGCGTGAACAGTGACCACTTGTGGCGGTTCATGTAGAAGCCGCCTTGCTGTACGGCGTCGTATATTGCTTGGAAGCCAAGGGGACGTCCCCGATCAGATTCGGCGGCGTCCACGAGCAAGTTGATCTTACCTGCGAGGTCTCCCGCCCGCCGTATGGCCACGGCTAGGTGCTGGCTTTGCGGAACATCGGACAGAAAGATCGTGACTGCTCCGTCCTCCACGGTCGTCTGCCACTTAAGGGAAGCAACGAGGCCCTCCCATGTGAGCCACCCCCGGTGATGGGCGTCGTAAATCCTCTTCACAGGGATTAGGAGTATTTCTGTCTGGGCTGCCTTTTCCATGGGAAGACCCTAGCGATTTGTCGTCGGCAATTGATGCGTCGAATCGTCGATCTAACGATGCGATACATGCGGTGATTTTGAGGCTGAGGATTTTCTTTTGATCAACGAGCGGAATCCGCAATAAACGGCTACGTGCAAACATTGGAAACTTTGATTCGACCCCATTCGGCGTGTCGTAGGCACACGGATGGATCGCCGCGGGCAAACGGCCTACATCAATGTCGGAAACTGACTCTGGGCTAGTCGCTTCACGGCTTCGGGAGTCGGCCGACCCCGCTACTCGTCCAGGGCAACCCTCAATTGCGCCGCCCGGATTCCGCTCCGTATCCGTCGAATGGTTTGTTCCCTTGAGGTCCTAGTTTCCTCAACACCAGCAGACATTGGCTCGCCCCTCCCTGCACGTTGCGATCATCATTCCAGAGAGGCACCCGGCCGGCGCCGCAGAATATCCAGCCAGATCCCGGGTGGCATATGCGAAGGTAAGTGGACCATCTACCTGGGGGAGATTGACAATGCCAGCTGTACCCGATGACCTGCGAAGAAGATTCCAGACGTGGGACGCGAAGGGCCAGCCGCCGCAGGAGGCCTTCGAGTGGAAGAAGAATAGCTGGCAAAAGTACCTCGGCCACGGCGCCATTTTGGAAGCTCTTCCGAATCCCATTGACCGCGATGGCGTCCTGGAGACGTTCAAGCAAGTCCATGATCCTGACTCGGCCCTCAACGCTTTTATCGCCAGCTACCTCTGGGGCTACGCCAAGGCCGGCTTTGGCCCGTACCGGGCTGAGCGGGTGATCCGTCTGAACACGGACCCTGAAAAGGGAAAGAACTTCGCGGCCGAACTGCACACCCTCTCTCAGATCGCGATGGCCGACGGCGGGACTGCTGCGTTTGAGCACGTCGTAGACAAACGACGAGCCGACAGGAAGTTCTTCGCTCAGTGGGGACCGGCCTTCGCGACAAAGTTCATCAGCTCCGCTACCAAGGCTTCAGACCAGGTGGCTACCACCCCGATCATGGACAGCATCGTCGCTGCATGGTTCAGTGAACACTGCCAAGAGATCGGCCCCCTGTGGCTAACCTGGCACAGCACCGACAGCTACCGCCGGTACACCGAATGTGTGGCGGAATGGGCAGTCGTACTCGGCATTGAACCCGAGCAGGTCGAACAGCTCATCTTTAGGCGGGACTGAGCGCGGAGCCGGGCTTAAGCTCCTGACCGCAGACCGCCTTCGGCCCGGACATCGCTGACGCCCCAGCGAACGCCGACCGTAACAGTTCCCTGTTTGGTTTGCCCGTGAGTGCATCGGTCTTGTTATAGGCGAGCGGACTCGGGTGGGGAGCGGTGATAACAGGCAGGCTCTTGAGCTCAGGAGAAACCCCGAGCAGCAGCTGGGACCAGGCAGTTTGAGCCTGCTTGCCGAGAAGGAGAACCACCTTGGGTCGGGACTCTAACAAGTCCATCAGCTCGGCCAGAAGTGGAGCGGCCCTGCGCGCTTCACCAGCCAAACTCCGTGGTGCAAAAGCTGGGTTTGCAACCCACCAGGGGACCACATTCCAATGCAGCGACCTGGAGTACAGGAGGCCGCCAGCTTCGGCAGCGAGCGTGGAATTATGGGCCGTTGGGTCATTGTTGTCCCGGCTGATGAATCCTGAACCGAGTTGCGCTTCTCCGGACGGGTCCTGGAGCAGAACCAGCACATCGGCCCCCTCTGTCGCAGCTCGTGGGTCGAAGTAAGGGACGCTTTCCTTTGTGGAAACCCGGACGTCGTCGACCCACCTGTTGAGGGGGCCAACAACGCCTTCGTATCTGGTCTCTTGCCGGTGCTGGAGGACGTGGGGGAGGTGATGTCGGCTAAGCAAGGTTCCTGCGTTGTACGCATGCTTGTTCCATATGACTGTGGATCTATCTTTCATGCTGCCTGCCGTTCCCTATCTGCTGCCACCGGTCCGGCCGCGTGGAATAGGTACGCACCGTTCAAGGAATCTTGTCATCATCGCCGTGCCCTCGTCTTCAGGGGTCGCGCCTTTGGAGATCCTGTCGTAGAGGCCATCCGAGTAATGAACGGAGCCAGGGCTTACGTTTGCTTTCGCCCTGAGCTGGCGCCAAAGGCACTCGTACTGAGGGTGTGGTTCTCTGCTGCACCAATCGCAGGAGGCGATCTCGGCTGGCTGCGGCTTTTCCTTCTTCCTGGCTGAGGGCACGGAACTGGACGTCGGTTCCCCGTGGCCCGGATACCGGTGCCCGGTCATGATGGCTACGGCGTCTCTTGCGGAGATTTCCGTCCCCACTAGGGCAACGTCTACTGAGTCTGTGCGCAACAGCTGGCGGCGCTGATGCTGGCTGGGAATGTACCCGTCAAAGGTTGACTGCTGGCCCTCTGACGGGTCCTGGCTGCATGGTCCGAAGCCTTTATCGGCACACAGGTGGACTTGGGTGAGAATGTCATCAGCTAGGGGAATGCGGGCAGTCGCGGGTATGGTCACGGACTTCCACCGGGTCTCCATCTCCAGGAACGCATCACCGAAAAAGCCGGCACTGCAATGCGCGCAACCGTAGGCCAAGTAGGTCGTCGCTGCCTTCTTCGAGTGGTGCATCCGCAACGGAGCCAGCGGCGGAATGCTCCTTTTCCCCAGAGACGCTGCGACGTCGCCAGCAATCAGAGTCTCGAGGCGTTCGGTTGGCCAAACCGGAAAGTCTGTCCGGGTGGCTTTGGCTGTCTCCTGGCAGCGGGACCGGAGGAACGCTGCGCTGATCTTCCAGATTGTCGATGGCCGTTTGCAGGCCCAGCAGTTGTCGGTCAGATACTGAACCGTCACCGAGGTGATCCGCGCCTGAACCCGGTCCAGATACAACCCCAGCAGGAGGGCCGTGACATGTGCGTGGAGACTGGTCGCTGCGGCCTCCTGGAACGCTTTTTCTGCCAGGACCTCAAACGAAGCATCGTCACCCTCGAACACAATATGTGGCACACCGGAGCGCCTGGCTTCGTCCCTGTTTCGCCGGTGGACGTACCAGAAGCACTCAACGCCGTCAGCGGCATAGCGCTCCTGTCGGCGCCTGAACTCACCGGCATCCTGTCGCGACCACTGAACCTCCAACGCCATGCGCCTGCCATCGAGCTCGGCCATGACATCCGCCGTCCACGCCCGGCCCTCTGCACTGCACTCGACACTCACCTGCCAGCCAGCGTCTGTGGCCGCCTGTGCGATCAGGGTTTTGATCATGCGATGCTGCGGGGACTCGCTCCAACACTCGACAAGGCCGCACTCCACTCCGGCCTTGTGAGCAAAGTGCTTGAGGCCGCGCCGGGATGTGCGCGGGATTCCAGGTACTCCGCACCGCATGAGCAAGGACCGGTTCTTGTAGACGCTCTTCACCAGATCCCAGCGCTCATCCGTCGCCAGGTACGATTCGATTCTTTCCCCGTCGAGAAACGCCACCAGCGGCATTGCCCCCCTTTTTTAATGCGCGCGGGCATTTGAATCACCCTAGCCACAGGCTCTGACAAAGACTCTGTTGGAAGCCACGCCGCCATAATTCGTGGGGGCGTGTAACCTAACCGCAGGACGCTCGTCGTGGGGAACTCAGCCCTGGCGTGGGCGAACAGACACCACGCTTACTATTTAGCCGAACAGGGGCGCCATGCTCCTACGGTGGAGGACCGCCATTGACAATCATCCAGCCAAACATTTAGGTGCCCCCAGCCATTCAACTCGGTATTCTCGGAGGCAAACTCATTCGTGAAGGTAGCGTCGTCCGTGACGCAGTGTCCAAGCAGATCGTCAAGCACCTGAAGGAAGTCCCTGACACTCGCGAGACGGTTGAGAACGTAGCAAGCGCCACAGCACGTTTTAGGGGGTTGCCAAGGAAGCCCGTCATCATCACCGCTGTTGTTGCGACCGCTGTTGCTGTGACTGGGGTGGTGGTTCTCCAACAAGTGAAGAAACACGCCGAGCGAAATATGTTCATGCCTGAGTGTGTCGAGACTTTCGGCGCTTCATGGGACAGATACCGGGAGGCGATTCGGGATCAATGCCTCGATGTGAAGATCATCGACCAGCTCATCTCCGATTTTGACGCAGTGAGGCAGTGCTCCGAGGAACATGGCAGCACGACGCTGGACTTCAGCCAGGGGCAGGGGAAATCGGTCGTAAAGTTCGTGGCCGACTACACGAGCAAACTCGCCGACGCGAACAGCGTAGTTCTGAGTGAGCTTCAGGAGCCAGCACATGCGCAGGTGCCAAGCCAGCCCCAGGATGCAGGGGATGGGGCCGTCGTCGAATTGCGACGCAATCTCGCCGTCCAGAGGAAGATCTTCGGCGACGCGGCGTAGGGCGGTTGCACGCCCGAAGGATCGGATTCCAACAAAGGAGACTTCTATGAGCGCAGAACAGCCGGGGGTTGCAGTACTGCCCGACATGGAGGACACCAGATTGCTGGTGGACCTTACCAGCCATGCCAGCGACCTCTCCGAGGCCTCACATACTTTGGCGCAGGCTTTCCAGGCCGGCGAAGAGTCTCCACTGTGGGTGCCGCTGACTTCACACGCTGTGACGGCGTACACCCGTCCGTTCATCCTCTCCAACGTCCGGGCCCGGCTCGATGAAATGTCTGGAATTCCGTCTGTGCCGACGGCGTTGCAGCCAGTCCACGATCTCGTACGGAAATACCGCAACACAACAGTTGCCCACTCCCAATCCGACCTGACGGTGCCGGTACCTATGGCGATCCTGGACGAGGCAGGCCACGCCGTGGACGTCATTGGACTGTCCGTCATCCAGCCGATGCCCCGCGTCATTGCCGAGCAATTCCGCAACCTCATCTTGGCGATCGAGGACATTGTGGAGCAGACAACAGAGCCGGTCAGGGAGCGCCTTCGGGCTTGGTCGATGCAGCAGAGCCCGGAAAACATCCGCCGCTGGGAGCGTCCGGAACTGATCCACGCGGCCGACACTGACTTCAGCGCAGCCCGAAAAAGAAAACGGACGCCCCGGTACACGAGCTATTGGCGAGTTGAGCCCTGACTATGGATCAGCAGCCTGGCCGGTCAAGTCCATTTGCGTGGTGTATCGCGTTTATCGCGTGATTCTTGGTTTGGTTAGCCGCTGAGCGCAGTTCGGGGTTTGTGTCCTCCTGTTCGGTGGTGGCCGCGGGCGTGGTCCCGACGGTCTGTGATTGTTGGATGAGTTCGAGGCTGAGGTAGCGGCGGGCTTCGATCCATTCATCGTGCTGTTCGGCCAGGACAGCGCCGACGAGCCGGGCATCTGACCACGCCGGATCCTGATGAAACCCGGGTTCAGGTCCAAGTTGTGCCGCGAATCCGCCCGGCGGTCCGTGGCACAATGGCGGGTTAGGGCCATAATCGTCGTGTGAATACCGATTTGGCCGCAGTGGCGGCAGTGATCGCTACAGTCTCGGCTTTGGTCACACTCCTTGTTGGGGTCGAGCAACTCACCAGTGCGTCCAGACTGCGTCGTGAAGCGACCTTTTGGAGGGAAGGCCAACAGGCTGAAACAGGGGAATACGAGAAGGCGGTGATGCAGAGCCTGCGCCGCACAGCAATCGCACGAATCATCAGCCTCCGCATGATTCCCGCCCGGCTGCTCTTGTTGCCCATCAACCTGACCGTGCTCCCCCTGGCCTACATCTTCGCCCTCGCTTACTGGACGCCAGGTCACAGCACGTCATTTGAGCGAGTGGACTGGTCCGGGGCAGTCTTCGCTCTAGTCATACAAACATTGGTCACCGGCGTCGGAATTCACCTCATTGCAACAGTTTTCGCGAAGCGTCGGCGACTGGTACGCACACACCTCGACGGAATCATGGAAGGCCTGCCGAATTTGACGGCTGCTTCCCCTTACGAGCCCCGCATTCCCCTCACAAAGACACAACAGGTGTCTCTTTCGGCGCTAGCGCTCGGTCTCGGGTTCACTGCGTTCTCGATCGGCATGGTGATTCACGTATTCCGCACAGACGATCCGCTACCGTTTGCTGTGGCTTGGCTAACAAGCTTTCTTGGTGCCGTGGTGCTCGTTGCTGCGGGTTACCCAGGTTATAAAGCACTCTCCCGCTATGAACGGTTCAGCTCGCATCTCGGCCCAGACATCCGTACCGCAGAATTGCTCGACCATACAGCGGCACAGCCGAAGGCATAACAAAGGGCAGGGAATCACCAGTAACCCACTGATCCCAGCGTCGAAAGGGACTGCCCCGGGTTTGCCTGAATCCTCACAAGTCAGGTGTCAAGCAAACCCGGGGCAGTCCCACTTCCGACCCCCGTCATTCGGTAAGGCCTTCCAAGTTCAATAGCTCATCCCTTTCCCCACCGGGACGCCGATAGCGGGCACCGCCACCGGGCCTTTAGAAGCTAATTTGTAGGCTGGGGATGCAGTCTTTTCTACTCTGGCTGGCTCGAGACCGGCCTGAACCTCAGCGTCCGCCCCGGTTGCCACATGAGACGAGCGGTGGGAGACCGCGGTGCCGAAGCGCAGGTCCGGCCCGATCGTGTCGGCGACGATGCGACGGGCTTCGCGGCGTTCACCGTCCTTTTCGTACGAGCGGAATTCCAGCTCCCCTGCGACAGTAACCGGGTCGCCCTTCTTCAGCGAGGTCGCCGCGTTTTCTGCCAACGCGCGGAAGGCGGAGACATTGTGAAAGACGGGTTCTCCGTCGTGCCACGTGCCGTCTGCCCCCTGGATTCGCTGGTTGACGGCGACACGAAGTTTAGCGTGGGCCACGCCGCTTTCGCCGATGCTCAGTTCGGGATCGGCGACGAGGTTGCCGGCGATGCTTACCGGGATCTTGGTGCTCATTGATCTTGTCCTTTCAGTTGCCGGCGGGACTCTCCCGCCGTACAGATTTGGTACGGCCGTCGTTACGGCCCGGTCATTACTGGCCCGTCCACAGACCGCACGGGCCGTTCCACGCCCATGTAGGACGCTGCGGGGTTCGCGCGAGGGTCCGCGTCCGCTGCGGAGATCTTGCCGCCGAATCCCGGCGGATGGGTGATTTCGAGAATTCCCTTGCTGGCAGCGGTGACGCGGCCCAACACCGACTTGGCAATGTCCGCACGGGACGCTGGCAGCTTGCTGCCGGCGTCGTGGGTCATCGCATCGTTCTCTGCCTTAATGACGGCGTCGGCCCATCCGGCCAGGTAGGTGGCGGATTGCGGGCCGCGGGCGATCCCGTGGGCCCTGAGTACCGTAAAGGCGACGGATTCAGCCTCGACTTCAGCCAGCCCCCGGTGGTCCGCGCTGCTTCCGTAGAACCGGCCTATCTCGTCGTCCGGACCATGGAGCAGCACATGTCCAAGCTCGTGGGCAAGAACCGCTGTGCGCTCTTCCATGCCCAGCCAAGCGCCAACCTGGACCCGGTGTCCGGCGAAGTCCGTAAAGCCGCTTGTCAGCCCATACTGGGCGTCCGTCTCATCGACGTCGAACCCGTGTCTGCCGGCGACGGCCGCAAGGGATCGCCACAGCTCACTCGCATCCACGCCAGCGGGGACACCGCCGCGGGGCACCAACAGCGGTGTCCCCTGCGTCTGCGAGACGTCAAAGACTGCCTGGCCTCGCCACCCAGTGATAACGGTTTTCTTTCCATCGTCGACGGCGCCGCGCGGCAACTGCTCCCCCGCCGGGACGCGCTGCCGGGTACCGTCAGGAAGTGTCACCTGCTGGACCCGGGCCGTGCGGGGCGCGATCACCCAGAGTG
Source organism: Arthrobacter sp. H16F315 (assembly GCF_024124825.1). GTDB lineage: Bacteria > Actinomycetota > Actinomycetes > Actinomycetales > Micrococcaceae > Arthrobacter. The sequence continues at coordinate 3,082,505 of NZ_JAMXSS010000002.1, forward strand.
CATGCTCACCCCGCGACACGGTGCGGCCGTGGCGAGCCCATTCCTTGTAGCCGGCCACCAAGGTGGGTTCTTCGGTGCCCCGCTGGGCCATCTGCATCATGAGCAGGGCAACGTTGCCGCCCGAATATCGCCACAATGTTGCTGAGACGTCCAGCAGCACCTGCCAGTGCGACGGAGATTCAACTGCCCTTTCGAGGATCTTGTGGAGTCCATCAGTCAAGGCAGCGATACGTTGTTCCGGTGTCATGCGCGAACTACCGGTATCGCTAGTGCCAAATGCAACGTGTGGCGCCACGTCGCTGGATAGGTCTTCAGGTTCAGGGGCCATGACAGCCGCCCTCCATGCTTCTCGGGTTCCCGCCGGGACCACCCTGCGGATACCCATTCATGTCCTGAGAGACACAAACAGCATGACTTCAGACCTCGTCAGCGACTTGGTGGCATGCGGCCTGCAACTCAACGAAGCCCGGCGCGTCCAACCGCAAGATTCTCACCGCGGGCTCCTTATGCGCCTGAAGGCCGACGCAGCCGGCCGTGCGGGTATGAGTGCGCAGGCGCTCGACGGCGTGTGGCAGCCGCTCGTGGAACGCGAGCGGCCCGAAGCCGGGATCGTCGCTGGCGTAGGAGGCCAGTTCTGCCCGGTGCAGCGCATAGAGCTCGGCAACGATCTCGGTGTGTCGCCACCAGCAATCTGGAACCACCGACGTCGTCAGCTGGTATGTGGCGACAAGCCATCTGACCCACACCGCCAGGTCGCCCCACACTGTCCCGGCCTGCGCTGCCGTCATTTCCCGCCAACGGTACGTCACGCCGGTCACCCTCCCGGGCGGTCGGAATGCGGACCTGAAAAGCTCAGCCGTCAGATCGTCGTCCTCCCCTCCCATTGAGGGGATCTCAAAGCGTTCGGTGTCATCCTGGCTCGCCATCGCTCACCTCCACGGTTGTTTGCTGCCGCAGGCGGTGCCCGTCCGCCAGGGCTTGTTCAAGTTCCAGCTTCGATCGACCAAGTTCGGCCGCGTCCTTACGCTTGTGCCATTCGCGCAGGTCCAGCAGGATGGGACGGGTTCGCCGCCCGAGCATGAGGGCTGTGCCGGTGGGCAGACGCCGGATCTCGTGCAACGCCAGGACTGGGCTCTCCCTGATCTGCTCACCGTCCTGGCGTCCCTGCGCGGACCAGGAACGGGTGTTCAAAATCAGGCTCCGCTCCCCCAGCAGCCCAGCGAGCGAACGAAGGTCACGCTCGTCGGAGCCGCCGCCGAAGATCACCTTGATGATGGCCGAGTCCCAAATGGTTGCGGCCTCATCGATCGACCAGCCTGTCCGCGCCTGGGACAGGGATTGCAGGACCACAAGGGTGGAAATGCCGATGCCGCCGCCGTCAGAGAGGGCGATGGGCAGGCCCGGCCACGGTGCCAGGTTCGCAATCTCGTCCAGGATGAGGGACAGCGGGTGATCCAACCTGCCACCGGGGGCGATGAAGGCCATCTCCCGGGCGGCATTGTCGATGTCGTCGATCAAGGCCGAAAGGTACGGACCAGCTGCTGCCGCTCCGGCGCGGGTCCCGATCAGATATAGGGTGCCGCAGTCACGGATGAATGTCTTTGGATCGAATTCCTCGGATTCGTCCAACGGGTCCAAGGCGGCAAGTACTTTCGGTGATGACAGCGGCGCAACTGCGGCTGAGACGCCGATCCAGGAGTTGGAGGTGTTCCTGGGGTCATCCTCGAGGATGCCCATGAGATCGGCCTGCCATCCCAGCGCCGCATCGTGCCGGCTGAGTACCTCCAGGGCCTCACGCGCCAGGACAGGGCTGGAGGACCAGCGGCGGAATGCGCGGACGCCTTCCCCGGACAGTGCCGCGGCGTGAAGGAGGCATTGCAGGATGATCAGCGAGCGCTTTTGCCAGGCCGCGTTTTCGCCTTTCATTTCGGTGTCGGCGGTGATGACGAGCGCGCGGCGGGTGGCGATGTCCGGATTCTCGCAGCCGCGGACGGGAGACCAGCGAAGCGTTGAAGGTAGCCCGGACATGCCCTGCGGATCGAACACTGTTACCGGTCTGCTCCCGGTGGCGCGGGCCTTCATGGTCACCACCAGGTTGTCGGCGCGGGTGGACGTGGTGACCACGGCACCCGGCGCGTCGAGGATCGCATTGATGACCACGTAGAGGCCCTTGCCGGATCGCGGCGCGCCTTGGATGACCATGGATTCCTCGGTGGAGACGTGGATCGTGACCCCGCGGGATCGGCCCAGCGTCCAGGCCACGTCCTCGATCCGGGGTTTGGCCAAGCCCGGCCGCGTGAATTTTCCTCGCCTCCGGACGGCTCTGGCTCCGAAATCGTGAAGGATCTCGGCACGCCGGGCGATACCTTCACGGTTCAGGATGTCCTGGCGCAGCCACGCTCCAGATTGCTTCCATCTCCGCCACGCCAGGACCGCCCCGACGGCGAGCGCCGTCACCAGAAGCAGCACCGGGCCGACCACCCACCAGACCGCTGCGACACCGACGTCGCATCCCTGTGATTGACCATAAATCCAATCCGTCCGGCCGAGGAGGAGTCCGACGGCGGCGGCCGGGTTGAATTTCGGGGGTGGACTGCCGCCGCAGCGCCACATCATCAGGACGTGGGCTGCGCTCTGGATCAGGACGCACAGGCAAACGTAGCCGGCTGTTGCGATAAGCCCGGCCGTGACGAGTGGAGTGCTGTCTCCTGCCCGCCGGTTCATTGTGGCTTTCAGACCATCCGGTCGTCGGTCCCGAAGACCGCGAGTTCATCGGTGGTGACGCGGTTGGCGACGATGAAGGACCGGTTCCCGACTTTCCAGAGTCCGACGCCCTTGGGGAGGTTCTCCACATGCTCGCACTCCGCCTCAGAAAGACCCAACGCATCCTTGGTCAGGCGCATGGCATCATGCTTTTGCCGGTAGATGATCCTGGTGTCGGCTTCGGTGAGCAGTCCGAGTGCCTTTTGGCGGTGGCCGCTGGTGCTGTCTCCGATTTCATTGAGATCGGCGACCTTGTGCATGATGAGCAGATTCGCGATGCCGTAGGTACGGGCCAGGCGCCATTGTTCGCTCATTTTGGCGAGCATGTAGGGGTCCGCCAGCATGCGCCAGCCTTCGTCGTAGACCACCAACCGTTTGCCGCCGTCGGGATTAGTGACGGCGGCTTCCAGCCAGGTGGCGCCGCACGCCGCAGCGAGGGACAGTGCCTGCTCCGAGGCACCGATCAGCGCGGACGTGTCCATCACCATCATGGGCGCATCAGCATCGAAAGAGACGGTGGAGGGTGCATCAAACATGCCTTCCAAATCGCCGGACACTGTGCGCCGCAGCGAGTGGCTGACGGCCTGCCCTCCGTCCTTGCCGACCAGCCCGATGGTTTCCCTTGACGGGTTCAGCAGGTGGTCCAGGACCATCGGCAGGGTGGGATTCGAGTTCTGGGCCACGGTTTCCATGAGCGCCATGTCCAGGGCTGTGTGTTCCACCGGATGCAGCGGCATCCCCTGCCGCATGAGCGACACCAGCGCCACCAGCAGGTAGCGTCGCCGTTGACGGACCACGGCCTGCCACTGCGCCTCGCTTAGCGCGCTGGACCGCGGACCGGCGTCGAGCGGATTGACCCGGGCCGTGCGGCCCGGGCCTACAGAAATGACCTTCCCGCCGACGGCGTTCGCGACAGCGACCCACCTCCCCTTGGGGTCAGAGGCGACGGCGGCCTTCCGGCCGAGCGTTATCGACCTGGCCACGAGGGATTTTCCGCACATGGACTTCCCTGTCCCGACGGTGCCGACAACGACGATCGACGGGCCACTGATGACGCCCTTGTCATAGAGAATCCATGGATCATAGGAGAACGCACCTGAGCCGAACACGTCCGTGCCAATGTAGGTTCCCTCGTGGCCCAGCCCTGATTCGGTGATAAACGGGTATGCAGCGGCGAAGGTCATGGTGGACGCCCGGTGCGGTGCCGGGCGCAGGCGGTGCGGGCCGCGCAGAGAATTCGCTTCACGGCTCCCCCAGTCGCCGCCGTGTTCCCTTCTGTCGAGCCCAGCGCCGACCGTCTCTCCCAAGCTGCGGAGCGCGGGCTCCCACGGTTGGCTGTGATCGTGCGCGTCCTGTCGGCGTCGTTCCTTCCGCTCCTGGCGGTTCCCACCCGCCGGTGTGTAGTGCACCGATTGGCCTGCCCCCTTCACCGCAGTCCCCGCCCAAACGGGAGCGCACCGGCAACGAAACCCGCCCATTGCTGACCGGCCAGCAACCGCAATTCGACGAAGGCTCCCGCCGCCGCAGACTCGAGCTCCTGCCTGTGCCGAGCTAAGTCCTGAAGGGTGTCCGCCGTGATGGTCACGTACGCGGCCGGGCGCACGTCTCCGTGACCGGCGACGATCTCTTCCTCCCGCTGGGTCACTTCCTCTTCCTCTGCCCGTTGCTCGCGGCTGAGCGGCCTGTCGAAGCGCGTGTTGATCCTTCGCCGGGTTTCGTGGGCTTCCTGAGCGGAGCGAATGTCCCGCAGCGCCTCGGTCGTGGGTACGGCGCGGATCACCTCGGTCACTGTATGGCGGAAATCGCCGAGATAGATCAGGGGGTGGAGGAAGCCCGGAAAGACCTTCTGCCGCGGCCATTCGGCGATCCAGAACGTTTGATGAAAACCTGAGTCAGTGCGCACATAGGTCCAGTGCTCATCGACCGCCATCGGCCCGGCAGTAACGCCGGGCGCCTTGGAATCTGTATCGTTTTCGGGCTCTGGCGCCGTCGTGCTGACTGCGGGCTGCCGGAACGGGGTTGCCGGGGCGGCCGGATCGAAGGCGCCGCGGACGACGTCGAGGAGGCCCGTCTCCGGAAGCCATTCCTCGACCCGGACGTTGTGAGTGCCCAACGCGGTGGTCATGGCCTCAACCTCCAGCCGCAGCACCTGTTCGACGCCGACCAGTCCCCCGCCGGACTCCTTGATTCGGCGTCGGGCCTTGCCGGTGTCCACCACGAGGGCGAGCAAGAGGTCGTGGCTCATCGCCGATCCGGCCGCAGCGATCAGATCCTCGTAGGCGCGCTGACCCCAGGTGAGTTCTTTCGGGGTGCTTGCATGCTGTGGGGCGGTGCGTTCATAGAAGTCGCGCAGGGCTGACGAGGGATACGGGACGGTGTAGTCCTGAACGGCGATTCTGGCGACACTGCTGCGCTGGGCCATGCCCGCCTGCACGCGGGACCAGGCCTGAACCGCCCAGGCCTTGTCGTCAGAGTCCAGGAGAGCAAATGATCTGGTGCTGCAGCGCAGCACGGCGATCGCCTCCCTGCCTCGGGCGTCCACGATGAACGACTCACCGGTTGAGGTCCGACGGAATTCCAGGTTCCCCAATCCGCCAGGTAACGCCAGGCGCCCCACCAAGGCCGGGCGCTCCGGCCGTACCAGGAAGCGTGTCTGCTTGGCGGCCAACCGGTAGAAGAACAGGGCTGCATGCCCGGCCCACACCGGGTAGGGAATCCTCGAATACTGCAGCAACCCGAGCAGGATCAGTGACAGCCAGAGTGGTCCCGATGCGAAGAGGCCAACTGGTCCGCGAAGCGCCGATGCCGTGCTGGCCACAAGGACCCCGGCCGCCAGCAGCAACAACTGGTACCACTTCAGGCCCATAAACAAGCCGCGACGCTCGTATCGGGGGAATTTGACGGCCTCGAGGGCGCGTGAATTTTCAGACATGGGTGTCACCTTCATTCGGGACGACTGCTTCCTGTCGGATGGGTGGGCGGCCCGGTGTTGCGACCGGAGGCGCCGGCGGAGAGGCATGCGGCGGGGAGGCTGGCGGCGGTGCCGATGGAGACGCCTCCGGATGAGCCGGCCGCCTCGGCGGCGGGGGCTGCCTGCCGATTGCCCGCGTACCCGGTCCAGCGCTCGATGCACCCGGACTGGAATACGGCCCACGCCGACTTCCACGCGCCCGCGGTGACAGCCGCTCGGCAGACTTGGAGCCGGCGTCGAGCATCAAGGCAGTGCCATTACCCTCGGGGGTCTGGGGCGAGGTCGTGCCTGTCTGCGTTTGCGGGAGTGGTGCCCGGCGTGGCAGCACGCGAGTGGGGAACTGCGGTCGGCTCGACTGGATCGGACGGGTCGTGGTTGAGTGCGATGCCAGGCCCGCTAGCGAGAAGCGGCTGCCCGCCTGTCGGCTGATCTGACGGGCGGCAAATCCAGAGCTTCGAGAAAGTACGTGACCGCCGCCCGCAGTCTGCGCGGCTGCTGCAAGCTCACCACCGGCGAAACTAACCAGGCGTAACGCCATCAGCGGAGCACCACAAGCCAAGGCCATGCCTACCACGCCAGCTGCCAGTCCGGCGAATGATTTCGACTCGGCAAAGAGCTTGATGGCCACGGCCAGCACTGTCGCGGCCAACGGCTTGGCGAGAAGCAACGCGATGACGATCTCGCACCACCGCCGAGCCCAAGTCTGCGTCTTCTCCCACGGCATGAGCATCAGGGCGACCGGGGCGACGGCGGCGAGCACGATGAGGGCAAAGGATCGAAAAATCATCGAACACATCAGGATCAACGCCAGAACCCAGACAACGATGACTGCCATGACAGCGACGACTACCGCCCCGGCCGCGCCTCCACTGGACCCGGGAGCCAAAGAGATGACATTCCACTCCCTGCCGGCGCCGGCCGGAGCCTTTTCGAAGCCGAAGAGCCGCATGAAGAGCACGTAGGGATCGGTTCCCATGGAGGCAAGAAGCGCCGTCGACGCCGAATCACTGACTTTGGTGAGCTGGCGGACCAAGTACACCGCACCAGCCACCATGGGGACAGCGGCGGCCCCGCCTACCAGGGCCCGCACAAGACGGCGGGGCTGTTGGCTGATCAACCCGGACAGCAGCTGCAGGATCATGGCAACAACAAGGGGTGTCATCATGACGACGACCCACCAACTCGTGAGCCCCTCGACGGCGGTCCACTGCGAATCATCCACGTCCGAGAAGCTGAACGCGCCAGTGATGAAGGACCAGATCCAAGAGGCGATATTTTGGAGAATATTCGCGAAAAACGATGTGATTGAACCCTGGATGCCATCGTTCGCTTGGGAGACGAGACCGCACCCGGGCGGCCACCATCCATTGAGGTCACACTGAACCGGCATGATGAGTCGGGCCTAGAATCCGAGATTGAACGCCGACTGGGACCAAAGAATGTAGCCGTTAATGCCACCAAGGATTGCAGCCACGGGTCCAGTCCAGAGCAGGATCATGCCCCCTCCGGATGCCAGGCGCGACGATTGGCTCAACTTGCCGGCCAACAGCATCGCGGCGCCCATAATCGCGACAATGGCGATCACTATGAAGGCGCCCACGAGGACGCCGCCACCGATCTGTTTCAGCGATTCAAGAAAGGGGAAGTTGGCGTTCGGGGTGATTCCGGGATCCACAGCTGCCAGCCACATCGGGCGCTCCGTCTGTCGTCTTCGAATGGAATGAGGGGTTTGGGCTCACGACTTCATGGAAGTTGAGGGATGGGACGACATGACTGTTGTTGATTTTCGGGACGGATTCTTACCTCCCTTGGCATCCTGCATCAGATGCAATCCTGCGGGGAATGCTCAATGTCAGCACCCGGGGCTACACTGAATGTATCGAACATATATTCGAATAAAGGGTGTGTTGTGGGCGTTGTAGTTGGTCCCCATGTGATAGACGCGGGCGCATCGTTGTTGTCGGTGCTGATCTCTCCGGTCCCCGTCGCGGCCGGGTATCCGTCGCCGGCGCAGGACTACTTTGATGGCCGGATCGACCTGAACGAGCACCTGATCAAGGACATCACCAGCACTTACGTCGTGCGGGTTTCCGGGGAGTCGATGGAGGGCGCCGGGATCAGTGACGGTGATGAACTGATCGTGAACAGGGCCATGGAACCGGTGGACGGGTCCGTGGTCGTCGCGGTCCTGGACGGGGAGCTGACCATTAAGCGGCTGCGGATCACGGGCGCCGGGGTGGTGCTGCAGGCGGAGAACCCGGCGTACCCGGACATCCGGGTTCCCTCGTTGTCAGATCTGGTCATCTGGGGCGTCGCCACCAGATGCCTTCACCATGTGTAAAGGGCGCTATTGCGCTAAACGGGAACTTTGCCGGCAGGGGGCAAGCAATGTCTAAGCCGGCGGTGATGCGGCAGTTGCCGCAGATCGCGCACGTGGATGTGAACTGCTTTTATGCCTCGGCCGAGCGGGCGTTCGACCCGTCCCTGGAGGGCCGGCCCGTCATCGTGCTCTCGAACAACGATGGTTGCGCCGTCACCCGCTCCCCCGAGGCCAAGGCGCTCGGCATCGCCATGGGTGAGCCGTGGTTCAAACTCGCCCCGCGGGCCAAGGAATGGGGACTCGTTGCCCTCTCGAGCAACTACGAGCTCTACGGCGATATCAGCACCCGGGTCATGGAACTGCTGGGCCGGTACTCGGCCTGGCTGGAGGTCTACAGCATCGACGAGGCCTTCCTCGGCGTCAAAGGCACCCCGGACGAGCTCCTGGCCCTGGGCCAGGACATGAAAGCCGCCGTGCGGCGGAACGTCGGCGTGCCGGTTTGCGTCGGGATCGCGCCCACGAAGACCCTGGCGAAGCTGGCGAACAAATGGGCCAAGAACAACCCCGCCTTCGACGGGGTCTGCCACTGGGACTCCGTCCCCGCCGCGGACAGGGAAGGGCTGATGCGCCGCCTGTCCGTCATCGAGATCTGGGGTGTCGCCACCCGGCTGACCAAACGCCTCAACGCCCTAGGAATTCACTCCATCCTTGACCTGTCCCGGGCCGATCCGGTGATGATCCGGGACCGCTTCTCCGTGGTCATGATGCGCACCGTCCTGGAACTGCAGGGAACCCCCTGCATCCCGATGGAGGAAGAACGCATCGGCCGGGACCAGCTCATCTTCTCCCGCTCCTTCGCCACCCCCATCACCACCGCGGCCGGCATCCGTCAGGTCATGAGCGTTTACGGCCAGCAGGCCTCGGCGCGGCTGGCCAAACACGGACTCCAGGCCAAGGTCCTGACCGCGTTCGCCGGGACCTCGCACTTCAACTCGAAAGATACTTCCTACCCCTCGGTGTGCGTCCCGTTGCCGATGCCCACCGCGGACCCAGTGATCCTAACCAAGGCCGCCCACGCCCTCCTGCCCCGCATCTGCGAGGGCATCCGGTACGCCAGGGCCGGGATCATGGTCACCGACCTGAGGCCCAGCGGCAACCAGGCGCCCCTGTCCCTGTTTGAAAACCCGCACGAGGAACGCCACGTCGGAACCCTCCTGGAAGACATCACCCGCCGGTACGGGCGCGGCTCCATCGGCCTGGGCCACGGCGGCATCCGCGGCGGACCGGACTGGACCATGAAACGGGACATGCTCTCCCCCCGCTACACCACCCACTGGGACGAACTCCCCCTCGTCAAAGCCGCCTAAACCACCCGCCCGACCGCACCACGAAAGAAAAAAACCCCTATGACCACCACCATCGAAGCCCCCGTCCAGACCAACGATCTTCAGGTCCGGACCGACCCGGCAGGCAAACCCCTCGCCATCCGCCACAACGGCCGGATCTGGCTTGTTGATCCCGACACGGACTCCCAGCACTGGTTCGGACGCGACGCTTGGTGGGACACCGGCCGCACAGCAGCCGTCGGCAGCGGCGACCTCGTAAGCATCGAATACTGGCAGGTACAGGTACGGACCGATTCCAGCTCCGCTCTTCGAACCGTGATGCTCCGCCGGGAACCGCTCTCCACGCACTGGCTGCTGGACAGCATCAGCGACGCCGACGAAACAACCGAAGAAGAGTGAACGGCCAATCCATCAACGATCAGACGTGGGCAGCGATCCGTGGGGAGTCCACACTGCCGACCCTGCAGCAGGTGCAGCGCCGACTCTCCGAGCTCATGGAAGACCCCGAACCCTTGATACGGCAGCTCGTCCGCGTCTTCTTATCCGGACTAAATAGGTTGTGCTGATCCAACGAGGGTCATACCGGTAAAGAATCAGCTGTTCGACTAGTGAGTCGAACGGTGTCCACTCAGGAATCCCGGGGGTCAGCCCACGGTTCTCCCGATCACAACCCTTCAGCCCGCTGATTTGGCGGGCTGATGCCTAGAATCAGTTCTTTACTCGAGCGTCTCTTCTACTTGCCCTCGGGCGAGTAATTCGGATAGTAGCGTCGAATTTCCTCAACCGTCTTGCCGGCCTGGACCATTCGCTCAACGGGCATCAGTGCCCGTACTTCATCGTCACTTGAGCGGACGCTGTTCCACGGCCCGATGGTCTTGAAGCAGAAGTCATTCGGGTCGTTCAACTTGGCCGGGTTGTAGCATTCAGGGTGATCTGCCCCCACCTCCGAGGTCACCACCGGAGCATTGCCCTTCGACGGCTGCTCCGCGGAAGCGTAAGCAGCGGCTGCACCGAGGCTGAGCGTCGCCGCGAGGCCAATAGTCAGGCCGAGGAGCTTCGTGTTTTTAGCCATGTTTCCCCCAATAATCGATAACCTACCTCGAAATAGCGAACCTACCATCCGGAAACACGGGGGTCCATCGCCGCAATCCACTCGTTACCAGCAGTTGCCCGCGACATCCCGCGTGCCTCACACGCATCCTTAGGTGGAAACCGTTCGGGCCGTCCTAGTGGGCTCCGTTCGCGTTTACACATTCAGGTGGGTGAGGGTGATGACCGGCAGCCATTGAGTTCCTCACTTGTGGAGTTCCCAGGTCGACGATTTTTCCGCTTCGTTGGCTCTGCAGTTTATACATCTGTGCGAGCTTCAGTTCGGCGCTGTTGAGGGTGACGCGCAGTCCTTCGGCGTCGCCGAGCCAGCCGTGTTGTTCGGCTTCGGTGATGCGTTCTTCGAGGTTGTCGATGATGTCCTGGAGCCGGTTGATCTGGCTGGGATCCGGGCGGAGAAGGGCGCAGCGGAGGCAGGCGTGTTCGTGTTGGCAGCCTGTGCCGTAGGCCCGTCCGCAGCTGCCCAGGCTGAGTTTGCGTTGCACGAAATGGGCTTCGAATTCGTCCCATTCGGCGGCGGTTGGTTCGCGGTATTCTTCGGTGGGCCGAATGACCCGTCGCTTTTCGATGAAGGTGCGGTGGTGCCGGATGATGTCCCTGGGATAAATCGCCGCGTATCCCTGGGTCGTCGCCAGACTGGCGTGCCCCATCAGCACCTGCACGATGTGTGGAGGCAGGCCGCTGGCAAGTGCCTCGGTCGCGAAGATGCGACGGAAATCGTGCGGGGTGAACCTCACCTCGGCCCCGCTGACCTTGATCTGTGCTCGTCCCGCCAAGTCATTGAGCAGCGTGGAGACGGTGGCCGTCGTCATCACGTTCGGGGGTCCGGCGCCACGGCGGCGGACGAACAGGTGCGGAAGAGGTGAGCTCAGCACTTTCTCAGCTGAGTCCCATCGCTGTGTCAGCGGTGCACCACCCGTGTCCTTGGTGATACGAGAAAGCACTCGGTAGAGCACGTGTACGAGCTCGGGGCCTGCCACCATCAGACGCTCGGTGTCGGTCTTGCTTGGAGCGAAGTGCAGCAGCGGTATGGTCTCCCCGGTCGCTGGAACCTTGTAGGGCTGGATGCTCATGTGCACCAACTCGAGGACTTCTTCGATCCGTGCACCGGTGTGTCGAAGTGTCTCAACAAGCGCCCAAGTCCAGAAGGCGTTGTCCTCTTCGAAGGACAGGTCCCGGTCCTTTCCATTGCGCCGAATCCGGACATGTGCATGTTCACTGCTCTGGAAGACTTCCCAAGCCTCGCCGTCCATGTCGATGGTTTGACCGGCGCCGGCCGTGGTGGCATCCGCCAGGGTTGCTTCTGCTGCGCGGAGGGCCTGTTCGGCAGCCTCCACTAGGCGGGGCAACACGGGAGCCAGTTCACGGGTGCGCTGTTGCATCGTTGCGATGGTGGCGCGCCGGTGCTTCACGTAACCACGGGTTTCCGCGAAGGTTATTGGACTTGGGGCGACCCATTGCGCCCAGAAGGCATCTTCGAGTGCCCATTGGCTGATGTCGAGATAGAACGCCCGGACGGAGAAGAAGACGCTGTAAACTTCCCGGCGCGGCGAGCCGTCGGCTTTGACTTTGACTCTGGCTTTCCAGCCAGCAGCCTGCTTCGGGGTCAGTGCGAAGCTGCGTTGGCCTGGGTAGTGCTTGACGATGTCGGCGAAGAAGAGGCCGGCCAGATACCTGCCCAAAGCACAGAGCGAGGCGTAGTCGAGGCCAGCCGACCGGACCTGCAGATAGCGGATGAGTGGTTCCCGGCAGGGGCCGGTGATGCCGTAGTAGTCGACCATCTCATCCACCGTTTTCGGTCCGACGCGGAGCCGTGTGGGCATGGTCCCGGAATCGTGTCTGATCCATCCCAGCCCGTGCAGCACGGGCCATACGGCGGTCAGCCCGCTGCGGCTGACGTCGATCAGCTTCCCGGGAAGCTGGGTAGTCAGGTCGAGGATGTCTTCGGCTGTGAGCTGGCGGATCGATTTGCCTGTATGGGCCTGAATGCGACCTAAGGTAAGGATCCCGCTAGTGGCCTGGGCCGGTGAAGCCTTCGCATGGACGAGGGCGTTTTCGAGTTCAGCTGTGTGGGCGGGATCCCGGAACCGGCTGAGTGCTTTCCAGAAGGCAAAGCGCTGACCCGCGATCCACCGGTGGGACGGGCGCATGACGTCCAGAGCCAGCAGCGGTCCCATCGCCGCATTGAGTCCTTCGACCTCGTTGCGATTCTTCGTGTTCTTGCTTGAACCGCCGGCTATTCTGAGCCGCCACGTCAGAGCGTCATGCCCGACCTGGCCCTCGAACAGCGCCCAGCGGTCCTGCCAGGTTTCACCCGGCAACTGCCTCAGATGACCGAGTAAGCGCCGAATGCGCGCCCTGTGCTCATGCACCTGTGGCCAGTACGGACTGCAGTCCTCAAGACGGTTGATGATGTCCCCAATGCTGGCGCTGGTCAGCGGTCCAGGCGGGATGGGCGGCAGTGCAGGCGGTTGTTGTTCCTGTGGTGGCGGCGTGTGGTCATTCCAGCTTCGTCGTGCGGTCTGGATCTTATTGATGGGCGGAGTTGTCACTGGTTCCCCCAAAGCACGCGCAACTCATTGGGGTTATAGGGCTGACCGGCCGGGGAACTGTCAGCGGCAGGGGAAGTCCTGCTGCTCAGATGGGCCCGGTAATGCTCGATGACTTCCTCCATACGTGGAACCGCATAGACCGTGGTCGTAGTCAGTGACTGGTGCCCCAGTAACTCCTGGACTTCGTGAAGGCCCATCCCGCCCTCGAGCGCTCGGATCGCGAACGTGTGCCGCAGATCGTGCAGCGTCCAGTTCGAACCGAGCAGGTCATTGCAGCGTCTCAGGACGGCGCGCATGACTTCGTAGGACAGAGGACGGGGCTCGCCCCGCAGCGTGAGCCAAACCGGCTCATCCGGGCCGGCAACGCCTCCTTCGAGCTGATAGAGCCGAAGCCATACGTAAGCATCAGGCGCCGCGGGCAACCATTGCAGCTGGCCACCTTTGCGGTAAACACCGATCAGCTGGTCACCCACGTTGACCCGGTCCCCCGTGAGCCCGAGCAGCTCGCTCGCCCGCGCACCGCTGCTGACATAAAACGCCACCAACGCCCGGTCCCTGTTGGACCGCAAACGCCGGAACAGATCGTTGAACTTCCCATCCGGGATTGATCTGGGCACCCGGTGCGCCTCGCGCTGACGCAAGGGCTGGCGCCGCACCAGGGCAAACTCCCGCTGAGGATCATGATGCGCATGGGATCGCCCACGACGCAGCTCGAAAGGATTCACGATAGGCCCGTCACCCATCCGAAGCTGGAAAGCGTAAAACTCCTTACACACCGTCGTCGTGTGGTTGATCGTCGAGGGCGAGTAACGCATTCCAAGATGCCTCTTTCCCGTGACAAGGTTCCGGCTCCCCCGCCGCTGCGGGACGTTACGATTCCCGACGAACTTCTCGGCCTGGCGCGCCCACAACACGAAGTCACGCGCTTCAAGGGACGTTGCCTGCTCCCAGCTGACCCCGACAGCCCACAAAAATCGAAGGAACCGAAGCAACGACAAGGCATAGGTTCGTACCGTCTGAGGCGAACGGTCCGACGCTGCCAGCTCAAGCAGATACTCCGTGGCAGGAGCGAACTCCTCTCCCACCGCGTCGAGGACCACGAACCCCGGAACACCGGAGCGAGGAATCACCCGCCCGACGTTCGCGACAGTCAGTCCCTCCGCTCGATGCCCATCCCAACTGCAATCCGAGACATCCATGACCAAAAGCATGACGCTGACAGGGCTCGTCCCAGCTTGGCGACACGCGCGTTAACCATCGACTTAGTCCGGTAAACAGATCATCGACAACGGCACCTTCTGCCCGGGCTTCCAGTTACAACCAGCGCCTCCACTCCTCCCTCGGGCATATGACGCCCGAGGAATTCAAGCAGGCATACGATGCTCAAGAAATCGGCTCGTCACCCGACGACGCCGCCACCAAAACGGCGGCATGATTCCCGGGACGGTTCAATGCCCTGGATGCTGCTCTACAAGGGCAGCAACGTAGTTGATGCGTTCCAAATTAGTGCGGTCTCGAAACCGACTCTGCTCGCCATGTTTAGCGGTATGGCTGAAAGGGTCCGCGCGACCGGAGCCGATGGTTTCCTCTTCACAGCTGAGGCTTGGACATCATGGCACCCAGGCGTCAAACGCCCTGTCCACCAACATGAGGGCACGTTCTATGACGTCAAACCCGACCGGGGTGAAGTCCTCTTGATCGTGGCAGCAACCAGGGACGGCAGACGCGTATCACTTCAGCGACACTTTGCCCGGGACCAAGCTGGCTGGCCCGTTCTCGGGCGAGTTGTATCAACCACGAGGCTGGGGCCGGAATGGCAAGTGGTCGTGGAAGCATTGAATGGGCTTCCGCTTAACAGCGCATTCCGCCGCGACTGACCCTGCGCCTTGGGCGCGAAAGACCGCGAAACAGTCCTTGAACACCGCCCGCTCGGACCGTCCCGTGAGTTGATCAGCTTACGAGCACCGGTCGATTGCATCGTTTAAGCACAACTCGAGGGTGAGGGGTGCGTGGCCCTGATGTCGCACGCAGCCGGTAGATTCAGGTGATGTGCGAAAAAGCGACAGCGGCCGCGGAGAACATGTATGAGTGATCGGGAGACATACTTTCAGCAGCTAACCCAGCGCGAATCCGAACTGGCGTGGACGGGCATGAGGTTCGATTTCAATCGAATCGAAGAGTGGCACCGATCCGGCCAGGAATCTTGGAAGGTCGGCTCTGGATCAGTCCTAGATGCTGCAGACGGACTGACCGAGCCGCACCAGGTCTCGCACCTGATCGGCTACCTGCTACATACCGCAGTGGACCATCTGCATGCGCTAAAGACTCTGTTGGCTGATGCCGAAGCCCAACACACGTTCGCGCCCTATACCCTGATTCGAGGCTCTCTTCAAGCAGCCTCAACTGCTCTATGGATCCTCCAAGACGCTGACCCCCGACTCATTACACGACGGGCTCTGCATCTCGAGTACCAGAATTTATGGGACCAAAGGCGCGCCACAAGGTTGGTCGATAAAGACGCCGATTTTGACGAGGAACGCCTAGCTCTCCTGAAACAGGTTCTCGATCGAAACAATGTGACCACCGCCGTGGTCAAGAAGCAACTCCACGTCAGCGAAATAATAGCGACTGCGGCCGCAGTCTTCGCCCTGCCAGCTTCTCGTTTGACCTGGCAGATGTGCTCAGCTGCAGCCCATGGACGCCCGTGGGCTAAGCAGTTCCTTACCCTTTTTGAAGCGCATGATGACGACGGAATTTCCAAAACCCTTAGCGGACAGCTCACTTCCAATCAGCTGGCCATGGCGATTTCCCTCAATAATGCCTGCGAGGTCTTCGATAAAGCACGAACAGTTCGCAACACGCACTCACGCAATCCCAACCACACAGGCTCAAGCTTCACCAATCCATCGTCCCGGCTGCATCTTGTAACCAAAAGGTTGTTCACACCGAGATAGCTTGTGACTTTCTGCGGCCGCGCTACTTTCCGCTGCGATTCACAGGAATCCGCCATGTGCGCAGCGGGACAAGACCGGGCTCACAGCTACAACTGATCCTGCAAGTCTCTAGGGACGATGACCGGCGTCCGGACATGAATGTGCCCGAGAGCATGGCGCGCGCGCCCGCGTGAGGGTGCTGTCTCGCACCCACCTACGGCAGGAATCGCTACGTGGGTGCGCCGCTGGGGGTCAGTCCGCGGGCGGCCGGTGCAGCGCAGCCATGAATGATTTCCCGCCGACCCGTGGAGTAAGCATCCAACTTGTGAGTATCGTGACGAACCGGCTCAGGTGTTGGCTCACTCGCGTCGCGACTTCGTGTGCTTCCAGGCCCGTATAAGCAGCGACTGCGTCATCAATGGTTTCACCCGGCCCAATTTTCGATGCGATATCTTGCATGCCGAGGTGGATGAGCCCGTTCCGCAGCTTGCTCTGAGCGAGCAGCCATTCGCTCTCCGGGTCCGCAAGAAGGGCAAGCATGTCCTCACTGAAGACCTCGGGCGTTGCGTCTCGCAGGATGGTTACCGCGGTTAGGGACTGGAACAGGGCGACGAAGCGATGCTTCTGCGCACCCGCTTCGCACCGCTGACACACAGCGCGTGCAGTGCCCCGCTCAGCTGTCGCGGCGATGCTTTGCACCGTCAGCAACGCAGCCGCAAGTGACGGTGAGAGCTCGCCGCCAAACAGTCGAGGCAGCGCATCCGTACTCGTCGCGTCCCAGAACTCAACGGAAGGCATCGGTGACTGAGAATGCATCGCGATGCCCGAATTTTGCAGCAGAGCGCCGGCAATGTTTCCGATGCCGACACTCAAACGGCCGACGGCGGGCCCTACCTCCTGAAATGAGGCGATCTGCGTCGGTCCGAGGCCCGTCAGGTAGTGGGCGCTGATCAGGCTCGTATACGGACGACCATCGACCGTGATGACCGAGAGGTCATCCCGAAGAGCGTCGAACTGTTTGGCACGGTCCGGCGGGAAGAACGCTCCATGATTCGCTTTAAGCAACTCATCGAAGTGCGAGACGACACCGTCGAGGTTTCGTTTGTTGTCGGCGAAGAACTTGCCGCTCATCCGGGCAGCCTTCGCAGCATCCGGGGCCCACTCGGCTTTTAGGTTCCATCCCAGCGTTCTCGCGAAGTAGAGCTGTGATTCGTAGGCAGCCATAGCCCCGTACTGAACCAACGCGATCTCCGCAGCGGCTAACTCCGGCGGCGCATGAAGCAACGTCGCCGCTACATAATGCATGTCGGTCCTGGCAACTTCGAGCGCGATCACCTCGGTAGGTTCCAGCTCTTCCATCGTGCACACTCCTCGGTCTGAGACTAAGCCAAGCCTAGCTAAGGAAGCTGCCTAGTCCGGCTTCATCGATCATCCCTATGGGAGGCGTGTGAGCGCCCGTTAGCCGGTCCCCTACTGCGACAACCGGGCTCTGACGTGCGGCATTGCGGAGTCCCAGTTCGAGGTGCCCCGTGTACCCCGCCCGCAAAACTGCCCGGTGAAGGTCCGGCGGTTTCTGGGGGTCGACGCAACAGATGCGTGATTTTCGGGTCGTTTCCCGGTGTTTTGAGGCTATCGCAAAGCACCGGGCGGGGCGGTGCGTTCGGCTTTGAAGCGTGCTGCCGGGGTGTCGTAGTCGAGGGTTTTTCGTGGCCGTTCGTTGAGTTCGCGCATCACGTGGGAGACGTGCTCAACGCTGTGAACGGCGAGGTTGGTGCCTTTGGGGAAGTATTGGCGGGCGAGCCCGTTGAAGTTCTCGTTGGCGCCGCGCTGCCAGGGGCTGGAGCGTTCGGCAAAGTAAACCGGAACCCCGGTCTTCTTTGTTAGTTCCTCGTGGCTGGCCATTTCCACGCCCTGGTCCCACGTGAGTGTTCGCTTCAGGTGTGTTGGCAGCTTCGCGAACGCGCTGATGGCGGCCGCGTTGACGCTCGCAGCGGTGTGATCCAGGGGCAGATTTATGATGATGCCGTACTGGGTTTTCCTTTCCCTGAGTGTCATCATCGCCGAGACTGACCCGACGCCGACGATGAGGTCCCCTTCCCAGTGGCCGGCCTCCAGACGGGTTTCCACCTCTGCCGGCCGTTGACCGATCATGGTCATGTTGCGGATCCGCGAGCCTTTCCCGGTGCGGGTGCGCCAACGGGTCTTGCGGATCCTACGGCCGGTGCGCAGCTTGGCGGCATACCGCTGGTGCAGGCCGTGGTCCTCGCGCAGCAGCAGTGCCCGGTAAATCGTTTCCGGGCACAACCGCATCGTCTGGTCATCGGGGTATGTCTTCTTCATCCACCCGCAGATTTCGTCCGGGGACCAGAAACGGTTGAGCTTACGTTGCACAAGGGTGCGCAGCCGGGTGTTGGCAGCGAGCTTATGCACTTTCGGTCGGGCCCGTTGCAGCCGGGCGTCATGATCGGCAGTGCGGGGCAGGTAGAGGCCCTGAGCATCCCGGTGACGGTCGAGTTCCCGTTTGACCGTGGAGGCGTGACGGCCCAGTTCCGCCGCGATTCGCCGCATTGAGTGCCCCAGGCGCAGCAGGTCCGCGATCTGCAACCGCTCCCGCGCATCCAGGTAGCGGCCCGCGGTTACGGCCGGCGCTGTGATGGGCGGGATCTGGAAGTTGCTGGCTCGACGCAGCTGCGTCCCTGTTCTTCGGTGCATACCGAGAAGTCTGCATGCTTCTGCGTTGCTCACCCCGTTGCGCATCAGCTGCCAATACTTCTCGGTCCGCGCAGCACGGTGCTGCTGCGCCTCTGAGAGCACCGCGCCGAGCATCTGGTCTGCATAGCGACCGGAGGAGAGGACTGCGGCGTGCTGCGCCGCCGTGGCCGCATTCCGCTCGTTCGATAGTCGGGATAATCGGTCGCGTTCGAAGTTCAGGCTGAGGTGGTCGGTCAGGCGCAATTGGTCTTGGCACCGCCTAACGGTCACCTTGGACTGACGTAGCTGGTCGAAACGACGGTGCATCCACCGATAGGCGGTCGAACGGCTCACACCCGCGTTTTTGGCTGCCTCACCAAGGCTTTCCCCGCGACCAAACGCCGTCCAAAAGCTGGCCTCCTCGTCAATATTCACCCGAAGGTGATGGCGGTCTTTGACCTGGCCGACGTCAGCTTCCCACGCCGCCAGCCGGGACGTGCTGAACCCGAGCTCCGCTGTCGTCTCGCTCGGAGTCTTGCCGTTGCGACGCAGGCGCAAGTATTCCTCGCGCAGCCAGCGGTAGCCGACTTCCTTATCAATGCCAGCATGTCGGGCGGACGGTTTGAGACCGTGCCCGTGCTTAATCGAAGCAAGAAACCGGATGCCTGCTGCTGACGAGGAGCTGAGATACATGTCGAACCACCTTGAAAGAAGGTGTTGCTTCGATCAACAGAATCCCGCGTCCCCGAAACGCTACACACTGTTGCGTCTCGAAACCCATAGGATACGAGGCGACTCGTCGACCCGGCGACCGGTGCGTCGGCAATGCTTTAGCTTCCGCGGGATGGTGTGGGTTCGTCCGCGGCTGTCGATTCTCGTAACTATGTCTCGAAACCATTTGATGGAATCGGCGTATCCATCGTTTAGTTACAAGACACATCGGAGCAGCCAATGACGAACCTGACCGGCTCCGCACATGTTTCGACTCGACAGAAGTCCACCGACCGAGATTCGAAGCGCTGGCCGTCCATGGGCACAAACTATTGGCCATTGACAGCTGCAGACCCGTTGCGCCGCTTGTCGGCGATTTCGGAATTTTCCGAACAACGATTGCTGGCATGACAGCCCGCTCCCTCTCGTTTTGCGCCCTATCAACCTCCTCAGCGTCTCAAAGCGCCGGCCACGGCTCCCCAGCGCACCCCATCCTTGGCTAGCACTGCATGCGCTCGTCCGGTCACGGACAGCTCCTTAGAGCCTGAATCAACAATTTTCCGTTCCTGTCCCCGACCGCAGGATGTTATTTCGGGCTCCAAGTTCGGCGTAACTACGCGTCACGTCAAAAGATCAAAATACGCCGTATCCGTATTCCACGCTATTGGATGCAAAAGCGTACCCACTGCAGGGTTCAACGCGCTGTACATCATCCCGTCCCCCGCATAAATACCAACGTGTCCCCAGTCGGCTGGCCCCTGTGCGTTCTGGACCACCAGGTCCCCTGGCTGCGGATTATCGGTCCGCTTACCGACCCTCCATTGATCCACTCGCGGCAGGTTGATCCCGGCCTGCCTGTAGATCCACTGGACGTATCCGGAACAGTCCCACGCCTTGTACGCCGTGCCACCCCACACGTAGGCGCCCCAACTCCCTCCCGCGCGAACCGCAGGATATCCTTGCGGAATTCGCTCAAATTTGCGGGCACGACCGTGTCCGTCGAGGAATTACCCGTATCGGGGCACCTGGCCGGTGACATCCCGCCGTCGAGCGCCTCAACAATAGCCGTCGCTTCGGCCTCCCACCGCACATACAGTTCGGGGAACGCCGACACCTGAACGGCTTGCGCAGCTTGGCCTTTGTTCATGGATTGCCAACCCCGGATATCCAACAATCCGGGCGGGCTGCCACGGTTGGGGCCGGCAGGTCCGCCGTAAAAGGCCCGCACGTTGTACTTGGGGTCCATCAACTGTTCAACGGTCCCCCAGCCCGCCGCGGGACGTTGTTGGGCGGTGCCGAGGGAATCGTGGTCGCTGCCGAGGCCGTCATGCGGGTACCCGAGCGAGGCTGGTACGTTCACGTTGGCGAGGACTCTGAGGCTGGATTCCTGCAGAGCCATCATGATTGCGATGATCTGGCCATCTTGGGGAACCCCTAATTGCTGGCCGATGGAAACGTAGTCCCCCGCGACGGCCATTTGCCTGGCCGTCACACTGACCGGGGCCCGGCTGCTTGCGCGGATGCTCAGGGCGCCGGATTCGCTGGAGCCGGCGAGGCCAGTAGCGCCACTCTGCGCGCAGACGGACGGGGTCTCGGCTGCGCTCGCTCCGAGCACCGCCACGGCTGCGCTAAACGCAAGGGAACCCACCAAGATCAAGATTGAGGCCGCGGCCAGCGAAACACGCATCAGAGCCCGGCGCTTGACCAGCCCAGCAAACACCACGGCGGCCGGCATCAATAGACGATCCTGCTCGGTGCGGCGTAAAAGCCGACCATGACGCAATGATCCGTCGGGGCCGTCACAGCCGGCGGACAGTTCACCATGACGCTGACAGATGCCGTGTAGGTGTTGCGGGCAGAAATTGATTGATCCTGCACGTTGACGGAGACTGTGCACACATGCAGGCCCTCCCAAGGCGCTGGCCGCTCCCGGACCTTGGCCAGCTCGCTGTCGCAGTGCAGGGATTCAACCGCGGCCGACCGGTGCGCCTGTTGATCAGCCAAAGTCGTGTAGCTTCCCGCGTTGACCCCGGTCGCTTCGAACTCCTGCACCAGGACGGCCAAGGGATTGGAGCCGTCCGGCAGCACGTCCCACCAGTCACGGAGCCGTGAGTAAACCTCTGAGTAGGAAGACGTTCGCGTGTCCCAGGTGTAGATCGCCGTCGCCGCCGCAGCGGCGAGCTTGCGGAAGTCAGCAGTGCGGGGTGCGTCCTCCGCACCGCCAATCACCACGTCAGGAGCCACCGTCGGAGTTGGTTCGAGCGTCCTCGGAGAAGCGTCCGCTGGGCTCTGAGGGATGTCCACCGTCGGCGGCGGTGCAACCGGAGCCTCTGCGGGCGAGGGCGACGACCAGGTGAGAGCGATGAGCGCCGCGACCACACTCAAGAGCGCGATTGATGCGATCCACCATCGCCGCCGGCTGATTGGGCCAGGCGAAGAGATTCTCCGCAATACGGACATTTGGGCCTCCTCTCGCCTGTACATGGCGGGAAGACGGGCCCACAACATGACTCAGAAGGCAGTCGGCGTCCCGGCCTGAAGAATCCTCCAGGCCGTTTGATAGAGACGGCGAGCTAAGCCAATCTGCACAGCCAGATAGCGCTCGGTGACGCCCAACTGGGCCGCCAACGCTTCCAGAGCCCTCTTCCGTTCGGGTCCTCGTAGTCCGGGGCGAACGATACTTTCAGCTGTTCTGCGGAGTACCGGTGTGGGCAGGCACTCTGCTGCGCGCTGGCATACGTCGCCGATATTGCTAATGGCCGCCTGCTCAACGTCCAGGGCATTTTGAACGGTTTTCGCCGTCTTACGAACCACGGTCACCGCGTGCCAGCGCCGGCGGTCCTGTGGCGACGGCGGACCGTAATGTCGTGGCCCGGTGAGACTGTCCACGGCAAGATCCCAAACTCCTGCCGGCACGCTGGCCCGGGTCAGCTCAATGATCATTCGTGCCCATTGTTGGTCAATAATCTGCTCGGCACTTTGACCTCCACCCCGGTCCATGCCCAGCACCGCCAGAGGAACAAACGCCGTCGGCCCGTCGGCATTCCCTGGTTCCACAGTCAGCGGAAGCGTCTGATGGCTCAGCTCCCGGCGGACGTATGCGGCGCACACGTTCGCGCAGACGCCTTGAACCCACGCACCGAAGGGAATACCGGGGAGCTGGCGGTAATGCCCCCGGGTCACCGCATCCCACACCGCGACCCGGATGTCCTGCATAACGTCGTCCACGTCGCAGGCCCGGCCGATCCGCGAGAGATGCGAAACCACGTACCGCTGTACACCGTCGACGGCGATCATGATTTGATCTACCGGGACTGCAACCGCGGCGGGCTCCGGCGCACCGCGCAGGGAGATGTCGATACTTCCTACATTTGGATGATCTTGTGGGGCCTGATTCAACCTGGCTTCGACTCGCATGGTCTTCACCGCTTCGACTAAACGATTCCAATAAGTCCGGCACCGGCACGACCGACGCCCTAAGAGTGGCAGCGAAAGCCAATGCCGACCACTACGACAGGAAAGCTATACAAACTATTTTCAAAGATAATTAAAGTATCGTCAAGACTGCGGGTCTTACTTTTCGGGCGTCGTTCGGTGAGAATGGTTCCATGCCCAGGATCACGCAGCCTCACGACGAAGCCTGGTCGAACGACGTCGAGGCCGCTGTCGCGACATTTGGCAACAGATCACGGAATGAGATCCTCCGCTACCTTTCCGCGCACGGTCCGGCGACCCGCGGTGACATCGTGGCAGCAGTGAGCGCCGGTGAGCCGAGCGTAGCTAAGCACCTGCTTGCACTTGAGGAGACCGGTGCCATCGCGGTGGACCTTGAGCCGGGCCGACGCCATGGCCGCTCTCCGCGCTATTCAGCCAACCCCGCTCGGATCAAGGAGTTGCTGGCGGCTCATCTTCAGTATCTTCTGGAGGATTAGCTGCTGCCTCTTCCGCTCCAGGATGGCGATCAATGTCCTTGTTGAGGTACTCAGAGATGGCCCTCAGCGTCTCCGGAGAAACGTCACCCAGCGTCCGCGCCGCGAAGGTCTTCACCCTGGCCGCACGAAGCGACTTCACAAACTCGAGTTGCGAATCGATCCGCTCGGGCAAGTCGGCGCTGTCGCCGATCAGGTACGAGGGGTCAACGTTGAAGATGTTGCACAGCTCGGCCAATAGCGCCGGATCGCTGACCAGACGACCAGTCCCCTCTTTCATGTAGAACCAGCGCGCGCGGGACAACTTGATGCCCCTGGCCTCGAGTTCGGCCTGGACCTCGCGGAACGTTACGGGCTTCCCACGTTCGGCAACCACGACGTCGAGCAACAGATTCAGACGACGAGCCAGCTGGGCCTGGGGAGACAACATGTCATCGCGACCTGCCTCGTCCATCCGCGCTGCCCACCCCTCGATCTGATGCGGGGCCGAGAGCCCGGTCAGGCGCTACGACCCCCTTTGGCCCAGTATTGCCCGAGTTGTCCGGCGCGGCAATCAACCGCGTCAACCAGTTGAGGATTCAATGACGCACTCTGGTCTATCCAACATGATCTCAACCGGAGTAACCTGCTTCTGTAGACCCGTCTACAGCAGCCCTTCATCATTCCCCTGGTTGTGGTCCCCATGTCGAGCATTTTGATGAACCGAACACGAAGCCGAATTATCCGATTCCTACTCAGGAACGGGCCCTCAAGCTGTGGCCAGATAGGCAGCGAACTTGGCGTCTCGCCCTCGGCCATCCGAAGGCAACTCGACTTGCTCACCGATGCCGGGCTGGTGCAGCGCTCTGCTACTCAGTTCAGTGCCTCCGCCGAGCAGGTGCAGCTCAATGCTGCGTCCCTCGAAGCGAGTTTCCAGGTCACCGTCATGCCGCCGTGATTCCCGGCTCACATGAACGGGGACAGGACTCGCGCAAGCCGTCCTCGCGACATAACGACGAAGAGATCGGACAGGGGCATGAAACTTGAATTCTTCGAACCATCCGAGGCTGCCACCGTCCTCAAGTGTTCAGAGGCCTGGCTTAGGGACGGGGCTGCCAAGGGTGAGTTCCCGCACGCCGTCTGGGGCAAAGGGAAGATTGTCTTCACGTCGGTCCACCTCAGGGAGATTGCTGAGCTACGCGAAGTCCGAACCACTAGTCCTGCGCCACAGTCCGTTCGCATGATCGGGACGCGGGCACAAGCTCGCCAGAAGTTCTCATAGGTAAACCATCCACCCAGACGCTATCCACGCCACACAACGGCGGAACGCTCGACGGCGTCGGCGGCATCCTGGAGCGCCTGCGGCATCAGGTGGCCATAGACCTGTTCAGTCGTTCGCGTAGATGCGTGCCCGAGTCGCCTGGAGATCGTGAAAAGCGATACACCGTCTTGGATCAGCCAGGACGCATGGGTATGGCGCAGATCGTGGATCCGGGGTGACTTTTTCAGGCCGGCCGCCTGGGCAGCCTTCACGGCGGGCGTCCAGTAGTGATGCCAGTACAGCTTGTGAACAATTCGCTCGCCCTTGGGAGTGGTGAACAGGAGTTCTGAGCCAGGGCGGCTGGCCACCAGTGGAATCAAAACGTCCACCAAGTGAGGATTCAGCGAAACCGTCCTCTTGCCGGCACCGGTCTTGGTCGCTCCGACGTAATACTCGGAATCAGTACCGCGTTTCCATGCCTTGTTGATCCGCATTGTCGCCGGCTTTGACATCAGGTCCACGTCCGCAACAGTCACCGCAGTCGCTTCGCCAAAACGGGTACCGGTCATAACAAGGAACTCCGTAAACGCCTTGTAGCGCACACCCATGCATTCCAGGATCAGCCCGAACTCAGCGTGCGTCAGGAACCTGACCTCATCCTCTGCCTTTTCGCCAGACGGCAACTGGACGCCCCGGCACGGATTATCTTTCCGGTAGCCGAGCCGGACGGCCGTCTCCATCGCCGAGAAGATCAGGCCATGGTTGTTCTTGATGGTTTTCGCAGACCGGCCTTTGGTCTGCATCGTCTTCATCCAGTAGGTCAAATGCCGGTAGTCGAGCTTGTCCACGGGGATATGGCCGATGACGTCGGCGATGTGCAGCTTCAGCATGGTCTGATACGTGTGCACTGTGCCAACTGAAGGCCGGACCAGAAGGTCGATGTGCTCTTGGATCACGGCAGCGACGGTGGGCGCTTTGGTCTGGTTCGCAAGCATCGCATGCTGGGCGATTTCGAAAGATTGGTTGTTGGCGTCAAGAAGGCGCTTCAGGGTGATCGCTTCGGATTCCGTTGGAAGCGTGATGCCTTGTTCCTGGCGGTTGGCCGGGTCCCGCCAACACACCATGAACGACGTCGTACCGTCCTTTTTCGTGCGCTTACGAATGCTGGCCATAGGAAAAATGCTACGCCGCTGTCCACACTTTAAGAACTTTTGTCCACACTCAGAGCCCCAAAAAGCCTCTGACATGCGGAAAAACTGTGCCCGAGGTGGGACTCGAACCCACACACCTTTCGATACCGCATTTTGAGTGCGGCGCGTCTGCCAATTCCGCCACTCGGGCGCGGAGTACACCAGGAAATAATCGCAGAGACACAGTGCTGTGAGCAACGCGATCGCTTCCAGTGCGCGAAATTACTCTACATGCAGATAGGCTGAATTCCAGAATCGCGCCAGTGACGCCGCATCGAACATATCCGGTCCCAGCAGCGCAGCGGTGACAACCTAAGATGGTCTAGTTCCCGCCGCACCTTTCCAAGGAGTTCCCGTGTCAGAACAGACGGAGTCAAACATCACGTCCAAGCCGGCGCGCCGCGTGGTTGTCGCCGAGGACGAGACCCTCATCCGGCTCGACATCATCGAGATCCTGCGGGGTGAAGGCTACGACGTCGTCGGTGAAGCGGACAATGGCGAAAAGGCCGTCCAGCTCGCCGAGGAACTTAAGCCGGACCTCGTCCTCATGGACGTCAAGATGCCCATCATGGATGGCATCACCGCTGCTGAGAAAATCGTCAAGGCCCGGATCGCCCCCGTGGTCCTGCTCACCGCATTCAGCCAGAAGGAACTCGTCGAGCGCGCCCGCGACGCCGGCGCCATGGCATACGTGGTCAAGCCCTTCACTCCGGCGGACCTCATCCCGGCCCTGGAGATCGCACTCTCCCGCCACGAGGAGATCAAGGCCCTCGAAAGCGAAGTGACCGACCTCCAGGAGCAGTTCGCCACCCGCAAGCTTGTGGAGCGCGCCAAGAGCCTCCTGACCACCAAGATGGGACTGACGGAGCCGGAGGCATTCCGTTGGATCCAGAAAACCTCGATGGACCGCCGCCTGAGCATGCGTGAGGTGGCCGAGACCATCATCAACCAGGTCAACTAGCCAGGCCGGCAACACCAGAGCCTGATTCGCACGACAAAGGGAGGGTCCCCGCCAGTGGCGGGAACCCTCCCTTTTGTCGGAAGTGACAGAACTAGATTTTGCTGTTCCGCTTCTTCCGTTCCGGCCAGGGGCCGACCTTGTCCTTGGTGACCTCGGCGTTGCCGTGGCTTCCGGCGTCCGCGAGGTCGCCGACGCGGTGGACCTTCAGCATGTTCGTGGAACCGGCCTTTCCGGGAGGCGAACCGGCGGCAATAACCACCATGTCGCCGTCGTCAACGAGGTCCATGTTCAGCAGGCTGCGGTCAACCTGGGCAGTCATCTCATCCGTGTGGCCCACCATCGGGACCAGCACCGGCTGGATGCCCCAGGTGAGCGCCAGCTGGTTCCAGACGTGCTCCACCGGGGTGAAGGCGAACACCGGACGGATCGGACGCAGGCGCGACAAACGCCGTGCCGAGTCACCGGACTGGGTGAAGGTACAGATGTACTTCGCATCCAGCTGATCGGCGATTTCGACGGCGGCCCGGGTGATGGCGCCGCCGCGGGTCTTGGGCTTGGTGCCCAGCGGGGGACGCGTTCCAGGCCGTGGACCTCGGTTGATTCGATGATCCGCGCCATCGTCTTGACGGTCTCGATCGGGAACTTGCCCACGCTGGTCTCGCCCGACAGCATCACCGCGTCGGCGCCGTCGAGCACGGCGTTGGCGCAGTCAGAAGCCTCAGCGCGGGTCGGGCGCGGGTTGTCGATCATGGATTCGAGCACTTGGGTTGCCACGATGACCGGCTTTGCCCAGCGGCGTGCAAGTTCGACGGCGCGCTTCTGGACGATCGGCACTTCCTCCAGGGGAAGCTCCACACCAAGGTCGCCACGGGCCACCATAATGGCGTCGAACGCGTCAATGATTTCCGGGAGCTGCTCAACGGCCTGCGGCTTCTCGATCTTGGCGATCACCGGTACGCGGCGGCCTTCTTCGTCCATGATCTCGTGGACGCGGGTGATGTCCGAGGCATCGCGGACGAAGGAGAGGGCCACCATGTCCACGCCGCGGCGCATGGCCCAGCGCAGGTCGTCCTCGTCCTTTTCGCTCAGAGCCGGGACGTTCACGGCAACGCCGGGCAGGTTGATGCCCTTGTTGTTCGAGACGTACCCGCCAACGATCACCTGGGCAACCACCTTGACGGCGTCGACGTCGATCGCCCGAAGGGCAACCTTGCCGTCGTCGATCAGCAGCGCATCTCCGGGGTTGACGTCCTCGGTGAGGGTCTTGAGGGTCGTGGAGCAAATGTCCTTGGTGCCCGGGACATCCTCGGTGGTGATGGTGAAGGTGTCGCCTACAGCCAGCAGGTGCGGCCCGTCCACAAACCTGCCGAGGCGGATTTTCGGCCCCTGCAGGTCGGCCATGATGGCAACTGCCTTGCCCAGCTGACCGGCCGCCTTGCGGACGTTCTCGTATGTGTTGTCGTGCACGGCGTAGTCTCCGTGGCTCATGTTCATCCGGGCCACGTCGACCCCGGCCTCCAGTACGGCGAGCGTGTTGTCAAAGCTCGCGATCGCCGGTCCGAAGGTGGCCACAATTTTTGCGCGTCTCATATACCTACCCTAGTTGTCTCTTGGTTGTTTTAAGTTGTCGCGGGGACGAACGGCTGGCGTCCGTCCCGGCACCGGGAGGGGCCGGACTACAGGACGGCCATGGCCCGGTCGCTCGGGGATACTGGTGCCGGAAGGATGGTGCTGCCCATCAGGAACTTATCCACCGCCGCGGCGCAGGCGCGTCCCTCCGCGATGGCCCAGACGATGAGTGACTGGCCGCGGCCAGCGTCTCCGGCGACGAAGATTCCCTCCGTGTTGGTCATGTAGTAGCCGTCGCGGGCCACGTTGCCGCGGCCGTCGAACTCGGCGCTGACCTGCTCGGTGATCCCTGCCGGTTCCGGACCGGTGAAGCCGAGCGACAGCAGGACCAGATCGGCCGGGATGATCCGCTCGGTGCCGGCCTTCGGGAGCCGCTTGCCGTCGACGAATTCAGTTTCGGCGACCTTGACTCCGGTCACTACGCCGTTCTCGCCAACGAACTCCACCGTGGAGGCGAGATAGGTGCGCTCGCCACCTTCCTCGTGCGCGCTGGCCACTTCGAACAGGGTCGGGAACGTCGGCCAGGGCTGGTGGCCGGCCCGCTCCGCCGGCGGCTGCTTACCGATCGCCAAGGTGGTCACCGACGCAGCCTGGTGCCGGTGCGCGGTGCCGAGGCAGTCCGCGCCGGTGTCTCCGCCGCCGAGGATCACCACGTGCTTGCCGGCCGCGTTGATCTGGTTCTCCACGCTCTCCCCCGCCACCACACGGTTGGCCGGGACAAGGTAGTCCATCGCGAAATGCACTCCCTCGAACTCGCGGCCCGGGATCGGCAGGTCACGCGGTACGGTGGCGCCGGTGGCGACGACAACTGCGTCGTACCGGCGCCGGAGCTGCTCCCAGGTCACGTCGCTGCCGACGGCGACGCCGGTCCGGAAGCGGGTGCCTTCGGCCTTCATCTGCTCCAGGCGGCGGTCAACGTGCTCTTTCTCCATCTTGAAATCAGGGATTCCGTACCGCAGGAGGCCGCCGATCTTGTCATCGCGCTCGTAGACGGCGACAGTATGGCCTACCCGGGTCAGCTGCTGGGCGACGGCGAGTCCGGCGGGACCGGAACCGACGACGGCGACCGTCTTGCCGGACAGGCGGGCCGGCGGCAGCGGGTTGACCCAACCGTTCTCGAACGCCTGGTCAACGATCGAGACCTCCACCTGTTTGATGGTGACTGCCGGCTGGTTGATCCCCAGCACGCAGGACGCCTCGCAGGGCGCCGGGCAAAGCCGGCCGGTGAACTCGGGGAAGTTGTTGGTGGCGTGCAGCCGTTCCATGGCTTCCTCGCCCTTATCCCGCCAGATGAGGTCGTTCCACTCCGGAATGAGGTTGCCCAGCGGGCAGCCCTGGTGGCAGAACGGCACACCGCAGTCCATGCAGCGGCCGGCCTGGGCCTTCAGGACACCGTTTTCCTGCGCCTCGTAGACCTCTTTCCAATCCATGATGCGGACCGGGACGGGGCGGCGCGGCTGTGTTTCGCGCTGACGTACTTTCAAAAATCCGCGTGGATCAGCCACCGGTCACCTCCAGGATTCGAGACCAAACTTCTTCACCGTCGGGGTCCAGCCCCTCTTCGATGGCATCAAGACGGGTTTGCAGGACTGCTGCATAGTCGCGCGGCAGCACCTTGGTGATACGGGCCGCGGTGTCATCGAAGTTCTCCAGCAGCCGTGCCCCCAGCAACGACCCGGTTTCCTCGGTGTGCTTGAGCAGCAGTCCGTGGACGATATCCCGGTCCTCGGCATCCAGCTCGTGCAGCTGCAGTTCGCCGGATTCCAGGGCCTGCTTGTTGACGCGTTCGGTCTTCAGGTCAAGCACGTAGGCCGTCCCGCCGGACATGCCGGCACCGAAGTTACGGCCGGTACGCCCGAGGACGAGCGTCTGGCCGCCGGTCATGTACTCGCAGCCATGGTCGCCGATTCCTTCAGCCACCGCGGTAGCGCCGGAATTGCGGACCATAAAGCGTTCGCCGACCTGGCCCCGCAAATACATCTCGCCGCTCGTGGCACCGTAGCCGATCACGTTGCCGGCGATCACATTGCGTTCCGCCGGGAAGACATTGGTGCGGTCCGGCCGGACGATGATGCGGCCTCCGGAAAGCCCCTTGCCGACATAGTCGTTGGAGTCACCGAACATCCGCAGCGTAATACCGGCCGGCAGGAAGGCTCCGAGTGACTGCCCGGCGGTGCCCGTCAGGGTGATGTCGATGGTGTCCGTCGCCAGCACGTCGGTGCTGAAGGTCTTGGTGACCACATGACCGAGCATCGTGCCGACAGAGCGGTCGGTGTTGATAACATCCACGGCGATCCGGACCGGGGTCCGGTCACTCAGGGCTTCCGCAGCCATCGCAATCAGGCGCTGGTCGAAGTGCTTGTCCAGCTCATGGTTCTGTCCGGTGAGGTTGCGCAGCGGGGCCTCGTCGTCGAACTCGAGCCCATGCAGAATCGGGTCCAGGTCCAGCCCGTCGGCCTTCCAATGATTGATCGCTTCGCGGGTGTCGAGCATCTCGGCGTGGCCAATCGCTTCCTGAATGCTCCGGAAGCCAAGCTCGGCCAGGATCTCCCGGACCTCCTCGGCGAGGAATTCGAAGAAGTTCACCACGAATTCCGGTTTGCCGCTGAAACGGGAACGCAGCTCCGGGTTCTGCGTTGCGACGCCCACCGGGCAGGTGTCCAGGTGGCAGACACGCATCATAATGCAACCGGACACCACCAGCGGGGCAGTGGCAAAACCGAACTCCTCACCACCGAGCAGCGCAGCGATCACAACG
This sequence comes from Arthrobacter sp. H16F315, assembly GCF_024124825.1. Lineage (GTDB taxonomy): Bacteria > Actinomycetota > Actinomycetes > Actinomycetales > Micrococcaceae > Arthrobacter. The sequence goes on from NZ_JAMXSS010000002.1 coordinate 3,113,606, forward strand.
TCGCGGCCGGTCTTGAGCTGCCCGTCCACCTGCACCACCACGCGGTCGCGCAGCCCGTTGAGCATCAGGGTCTGCTGGGTCTCGGCGAGTCCGAGTTCCCACGGCACACCGGCGTGCTTAAGCGAGTTCAGCGGCGAGGCGCCGGTTCCGCCGTCGTGCCCGGAGACCAGCACAACGTCGGCTTTGGCCTTCGTAACGCCGGCGGCTACCGTGCCGATTCCAACCTCGGAGACCAACTTGACGTGCACCCGCGCGGAGGGGTTGGCCCGCTTCGCATCGTAAATCAGCTGGGCGAGGTCCTCGATCGAGTAGATGTCGTGGTGCGGGGGCGGGGAGATGAGCCCGACGCCGGGCGTCGAGTGCCGTGTCCGGGCCACCCAGGGGTAAACCTTCTGTGCCATCAGCTGACCGCCTTCGCCGGGCTTGGCACCCTGCGCCATCTTGATCTGGATGTCATCGGCGTTGGTCAGGTAGAGGCTGGTCACACCGAAACGCCCGGAGGCAATCTGTTTGACCGCCGAGCGCCGCGTCGGGTCGAGCAGCCGGTCCACGTCCTCGCCGCCTTCACCGGTGTTGGACTTTCCGCCCAGCCGGTTCATGGCGATCGCAAGTGTTTCGTGGGCCTCCTGGGAGATAGAGCCGTAGCTCATCGCGCCGGTGGAGAACCGCTTGACGATGCTGGAAACAGATTCCACTTCCTCCAGCGGGACCGCGGGACGCAGCCCGGCCTTGAACTTCAGGAGCCCGCGAAGGGTCATGAGGTTCTCGGACTGGTCGTCAACGCCGCGGGTATAGGCCTTGAAGATGTCATAGCGGCGCTCACGGGTGGCGTGCTGCAGCCGGAACACGGTCTCCGGGTTGAACAGGTGCGGCTCGCCATCGCGGCGCCACTGGTACTCACCGCCGCCGAGCAGCGGCTGGTGGGGCTGCTCAATGCCGTTTTCGGGGTACGCCATCCGGTGGCGGGCGGCGACCTCCGCGGCAATGACGTCCAGGCCGATCCCGCCGAGCTGGGAGTGGGTGCCGGAGAAATACTCGTCCACCAGGTCCTGGCCCAGGCCAAGGGCTTCGAAGGTCTGGGCCCCTGTATAGGAGGCCACGGTGGAGATGCCCATCTTTGACATGATCTTCAGGACACCCTTGCCGAGGCCCTTGATCAGGTTGTAGACACCGTCATGCTGGGTGACCCCAACAACGTCGCCCGCGGAGATCAGCTGTTCCACTGATTCCATCGCCAGGTACGGGTTCACGGCGGAGGCACCGTAACCGATCAGCACGGCGACGTGGTGCGTTTCGCGGACGTCGCCGGCCTCGACCACAAGGGCAGTCTTGGTGCGGTTGGCGCTGCGCAGCAGGTGGTGGTGCACGGCGCTGACAAGCAGCAGCGAAGGGATCGGCGCCCACTGGGCGTTGGAGTCGCGGTCCGAGAGTACAACGTACTGCACTCCGCGGTTGATGGCACCGGACACCTGCTCGCAGATTTCGGTCAACCGGGCGCGCAGCGCGTTCTCGCCGCCCTCGGGGCGGTACAGGCCTCGGACCTTCATGGCGACCCTGTCCCCGTCGGGGCTCTCGATGTTCGCGATCTTGGCGAGCTGGTCGTTGTTGATCACGGGGAACGGCAGCGAAACCTGCGGCTGGCGGACCTGCTTGGTGTCCAGCAGGTTACCGTTTGGGCCGATGGCGCAGGTCAGCGACGTGACCAGTTCCTCGCGGATGGCGTCCAGCGGCGGGTTGGTGACCTGCGCGAAGGACTGCACAAAATAGTCGAACAACAACCGGGGCCGCTTGGAGAGCACGGCCACGGGAGTGTCCGATCCCATGGCTCCGAGCGGCTCCGCGCCGGTCCGGGCCATCGGGCCGAGGAGAATCTTCAGTTCCTCGGTGGTGTAGCCAAAGGTGCGCTGGCGAATATTGACCGAGGCCGCCGTATGGACCACGTGCTCGCGTTCGGGCAGGTCCTTAAGGTCGATCAGGTTTTCCTTGACCCAGTCCGCCCAGGGGTTGGCCGCCGCCACCTCGGCCTTGACCTCGGCGTCGCTGATGATCCGGCCGGCGTCGGTGTCCACCAGGAACATCTTCCCGGGTGAGACGCGCCCCTTTTTCACCACCTTGGAGGGTTCGACGTCGATCACACCGACCTCGGAGGCGAAAATGATCAGGCCGTCTTCGGTGATCCAGAACCGGCCCGGACGCAGCCCGTTCCGGTCCAGGGTGGCGCCGACGAGGTTGCCGTCGGTGAAGGAGACGGCGGCGGGACCGTCCCACGGTTCCATCAGCATGGAGTGGTATTCGTAGAAGGCACGGCGGGCCGGGTCCATCGTGGCGTGGTTTTCCCAAGCCTCGGGGATCATCATCATGATCGAGTGCGTGATCGGCCGGCCCGAAAGCCAGAGCAGCTCCGCTACCTCGTCGAAGGAGGCCGAGTCGGAAGCGCCCGGGGTGCAGATCGGGTACAGCTCCTCCGGCGAATCCCCCAGCAGCGGGTTGGCCAGCTGCGACTGGCGGGCACGCATCCAGTTGCGGTTTCCCTTGACCGTATTGATTTCGCCGTTGTGGGCGATGGTCCTGAAAGGCTGGGCCAGCGGCCAGGACGGGAAGGTGTTGGTGGAGAAGCGTGAGTGGACGATCGCGAGCTTGGTCTTAAAACGTTTGTCCGAAAGGTCCGGATAGAACGGCTCGAGCTGGGCCGTTGTGAGCATGCCCTTGTACACGATGGTCCGGGAGGACAACGACGGGAAGTACACGCCGTACTTGTTCTGTGCCCGCTTCCGGATCCGCCAGGCCCGCGAGTCGAGTTCGTTGCGCTCCAGCACTTCGCCGGTGCTGGAGGCAAAGAAGGGCTGGGAGAAATACGGCATGCAGGCCCGGGCCATCGCCCCGACCAGGTCAGCGACGATCGGCACCTCACGCCAGCCGAGGACCGTCATGCCCTCGTCCGCAGCAAGGCTTTCGATGCCCGCCTTCGCGGCGTCGGATTCGCGCTGCTCGGCCGGAAGGAATGCCGTCCCCACCACAAACTGGCCGGGGGCGGGAAGCTCGAAGTCGGTCACTGCGCGGAAGAATTCGTCCGGGACCTGCATCAGCAGTCCGGCGCCGTCCCCGGTTCCCTCGTCGGCGCCCACGGCCCCGCGGTGCTCGAGGTTGCGCAGGGCTGTCAGGGCCGCGTCAACAATGTCGTAGCCCGGCTCGCCCCGCAGCGTGGCGATAATGGCGAGGCCGCAGGCGTCCTTCTCCTGCTCCGGGTTGTAGAGTCCGGCCGCTTCGGGAAGCGCCGCGAACCGCTTGAAAGGTGACATGGCGGCCTGGTTCGGCTCGGACCAACTGGGGCTGTGCAGGGTTTGGGTCATGGGAGACGTCCTTCCTCCTGATCGTGCGTATGGGAGGGACAACATTGGCCCGAATCGGTGCGCCGGTGTGACGGGTGCAACAGAGTATGTTCTTACTCGAATTGTAGGCCAGCGCCGCTTCCTGCACTAACAGTTACGCGGCCCCGGCCCGGGCTTGCTCGAAACACCAACTGTTTAATGTCCGTTGCTTTCCCTGCCGCCACAACGCTGTGGAACGGGCCTTGCGGGGGTGACCCCGCAGCCCGGCTTTCGGGGACTGAGCTACTTGGTGCCCTCAGCCTCCGGCGCGGTCCCGGTGCCCTGGCGTCCGGGTGTTCCGGCTGCCGGTGCTCCCGCGGCGGGCTTGGTGCCGCCGCCGGGTTCCTGTGACGTCCCAGCTGGGGCGGAAACGTGACCTGGACCGCTTTGGTTCTCAGGGAGAGTATCACGCAATTCACTATCTGAGACAGCAGAATCCGAATGGTGGACGTCGCCAGAGGACGCCGGAACGGTCGCCGGCACCTTGTTTTCCGCGCCGTTCCCGGCCTCGTTACCCTCCGCGGTGGGGGCGTCATCTGCGGCATGGGCCGCGTCATGGTCGTCCGGAACCTTGATCGCCGCCGCATCGGCGCCGGCGTCGGCGTCCGTATTGGCATCGGCGTCGGCGTCCGTATCCGCATCGGCGTCCGACGGCGCACGGCCCGCCAGGTACACGGTGTCGGGCTCGGTGCGCTTGCGCAGGCCCAGGATGACAAAGATGGCCAGCGCGCCCAGCAAAACGACGATGCTGGTCCACACGTTCAGCCGGGTGGTAATGCCGAAGAAGGTGATCTGCTCGGCGTCGTCGATCCGCATCGCCTCGATCCAGACCCGGCCCAGCGTGTAGTAGACCGCATACAGGGCGAACAGCCGGCCGCGGCGGAAACGGAACTTGCGGTCCAGCAGCAGCAGGATGCCCACCCCGGCCAGGCTCCACAGGGATTCGTAGAGGAAGGTCGGGTGGAAGAGGGTGCCCGCGGCCATACCCGGCGGGAAGTTCGGATTGTCCGCGTCGATCTGCAGCCCCCACGGGAGCGTGGTGGGCCCGCCAAAGAGTTCCTGGTTGAAGTAGTTTCCCCAGCGGCCGATCGCCTGGGCCAGCAGCAGTCCGGGTGCGGCGGCGTCGAGGAACCCGCTCAGTTTGACACCTGCCCTGCGGCAGCCGATCCACGCGCCCACGGTGCCGAGCAGCACGGCGCCCCAGATCCCCAGACCGCCGCGTTGGAGCTGCGGGATCAGGGACAAGTCGCCGGTGCCGTCGAAGCCGGGGCCGAAGTAGGCATCCGGCGAGGACACCACGTGGTAAAGCCGGCCTCCGATGATGCCAAAGGGGATGGCCCAAATGGCGATGTCCCAGACGCTGCCCTCCGGGGCGCCGCGTTTGGCCCAGCGGACGGACGTGAGCCACAGCCCCACGACGATGCCCAGCAGGATGCACAGGGCGTAGGCATGAATGCGCAGTGACCCCCATGGCAGCGGGATGTCGAAGCCGGACCATTCCGGGCTCGGAATACTCGCGGGGATCATCGCTGCCGCGTGGAGGACTGACTGCATGTGTTTAAGCTTCTTCCCTGGTGAGGCCGGTACTGAGGTCTTTCGTCAAGGACGCTACCGCATCGACGCCGCCGTCGCCGATGGCCACGACCAGCGCGGTGCCAACAATCACGCCGTCCGCGTAGGCGGCAATCTCGCGGACCTGGTCCGCGTTGGAGACGCCCAGTCCCACGCAAACCCGTGCAGCGCCGGCAGCGCGCGCGGCCGCGACGACGTCCTTGGCCGCCGAGCTGACCGACGTCCGGGCCCCGGTGACGCCCATGATCGAGACGGCGTAGACAAAGCCGCGGCTCGCGTCAACGGTGCGCTTCATCCGCGCCGGTGAGGAGGACGGCGCCACCAGGAACACCCGGTCCAGGCCGTATTTGTCCGAAGCGGCCATCCATTCGGCGGCTTCGTCCGGGATCAGGTCCGGGGTGATGAGACCGGCACCCCCGGCTTCGGCGAGCTGGCGGGAAAAGTCCTCCACACCCATCCGGACGACGGGATTCCAGTAGGTCATGACCAGCACCGCAGCGTCAGTCTTGCTGGTAATGCCGCGGACGACGTCGAAGACATCCTTAACGTGGAAGCCCTTGGCGAGGGCCTGCGTCGTCGCTGCCTGGATGACGGGGCCATCCATCACCGGGTCCGAATACGGGATGCCGATTTCGATCAGGTCCGCGCCGTTCTCCGCAAGGGCGATGCCGGCTGCTATGGTTTCTTCCACGCTGGGGAAACCGGCCGGGAGGTAGCCGATCAGAGCTGCACGGCCCTCGGCCTTGGCGCGGTCAATGGCCGCAGCGGACTTGCTGGCGGTCCGGGCTGCCCCGCCGTCGGTCAGGTCATTCACAGCTGTTCCCCTTCGGCGGCGATCTCGTGTTCGGGTGAATCCTTATCCAGCAGGTCGAACCATTCGGCGGCGGTAGCCACGTCCTTATCGCCGCGGCCGGAGAGATTAACGATCATGATCTTCTCGGCCGCCCTTCCGGGCCCGGCTTCGGCAGCGAGCCGCTGGCCCACCTTGATGGCACCGGCCAGCGCATGCGCGGACTCGATCGCCGGGATAATCCCCTCGGTGCGGCAGAGCAAGCGGAAGGCGTCCATGGCTTCACTGTCCGTGATCGGTTCGTAGCTCACCCGTCCAATGTCCGCGAGGTAAGAGTGCTCCGGTCCGACGCCGGGATAGTCCAGGCCTGCCGAAATAGAGTGCGATTCGATGGTCTGGCCGTCGTCGTCCTGCATCAGGTAGGAGCGTGCGCCGTGCAGCACTCCGGGCTTGCCGAGCGTGATGGTGGCGGCATGGCGCCCGGTTTCGACGCCGTCGCCGCCGGCCTCGAATCCGTAGATCTTCACCGAAGGATCATCCAGGAAGCCGTGGAAGAGGCCAATGGCATTGGAGCCGCCGCCGATGCAGGCGCACACCGCGTCGGGCAGGCGGCCGGTCTGCGCCAGGATCTGGGCGCGGGCTTCCTCGCCGATGACCTCGTGGAAGTACCGGACCATGGCCGGGAACGGGTGCGCCCCGGCAACTGTGCCCAGCAGGTAATGCGTGTTGTCCACGTTGGCCACCCAGTCGCGGAGCGCCTCGTTGATGGCATCCTTGAGGGTCTGGGAGCCGTTGGTCACCGGAATGACAGTGGCCCCGAGCAGTTCCATCCGGGCCACGTTCAGGGCCTGCCGGCGGCAGTCTTCGGCGCCCATGTAAACAACGCATTCCAGGCCCATCAGGGCGGCGGCAGTGGCGCTGGCGACGCCGTGCTGCCCGGCGCCGGTCTCGGCGATGAGTCGGGTCTTGCCCATCCGCTTGGCAAGGAGTGCCTGGCCCAGGACGTTGTTGATCTTGTGCGACCCGGTGTGGTTCAAGTCCTCGCGCTTGAGGAAAAGCCGGATCCCGCCGGCGTGCTCGGCGAAGCGCTTGGCTTCGGTCAGCAGCGAAGGCCTGCCGGAGTAGTTCTTGTTCAGCTCCGCAATTTCTGCGGTGAACTCGGGATCGGCTTTGGCCTTCTCGAAGGTGTCTTCCAGCTCATCCAGGGCCGCGATGAGTGATTCCGGCATCCATCGGCCGCCGTAGGAGCCGAAGTAGGGTCCGGGGGCATGCCGCAGGGATTCTCCACCCTGCAGGAACGCGTCCACGGTGCTTTCGCCTGAGTTGGCTGTTGGCGCATCGACCATCAGTCTCACCATCCTGTTCCACTGCTTATTTGATCTGGGGGCCGCACGGAAGCCCTGACCGTCTCCGGACGGGCATTGCCCGGCCGGACCACGGATCAGGAACGTGCGGCGATTTCTTCTGCTCCTGCGGCCATAAATTCGGCGATCCGCTCCCGCGGTGTCGCGTCGCTGACCAGCGTTTCGCCCACGAGGACGGCATTGGCGCCGTTGGCGGCATAGTGCCGGACGTCGTCGACGCCGCGAACACCCGATTCCGCGATGACCAGCGCACCGGCGGGGATGTTTCCGGCGAGTTCTGCGAAGACGGCACGGTCGACGTCGAGTGTCTTGAGGTTGCGTACATTAACCCCGATGATCCGGGCATCGGCAGCAACCGCCCGTTCGACTTCTCCGGCGGTGTGCGTTTCAACGAGTACGTTCATCCCGAGTTCGCGGCTGAGGGCCGTGAACTCGCGCAGTTGCGCGTCAGACAGGGACGCGACGATCAACAGGATCAGGTCGGCCCCGTGTGCCCGGGCCTCCCAGATCTGGTATTCGTCGATCATAAAGTCCTTGCGCAGCAGCGGAATGTCCACGGCTGCCCGAACGGCGTCGAAGTCGGCCAGCGAGCCGTTGAAGCGGCGCTGTTCGGTCAGGACGCTGATCGCGGCGGCACCGCCGTCGGCGTACTGCACCGCCAACGATGCGGGGTCAGCGATGCTGGCGAGGTCGCCTTTGGAGGGACTCCGGCGCTTGATTTCGGCGATGACCTTCAGCTGCTCCCGGCTTGCCGAAGCGCCGCCAAGGGCGGTCCAGGCGTCGCGAGCAGGCGGGGCTGCCGCGGCGCGCTCCTTCAGTTCTGCGAGCGTCACAAGGCGCTGGCGGCCAGCCATATCCTCCCTGACACCGGCATTGATGTCATCGAGAACGCTCACCCTTAGTGGCCGGCGTTCTTCAGCTTGCTGCCGCCAACACCGTATCCGGCTTTGCGCATGGCGAAACCAATGACCAGGCCGATCGCCATCACCACGCCGCCCGCGATGAAGATCGGGGTGTTGGCGATAACAAAGGCGATCGACATAATGAGCGCGCCGACCAGCATCACCAGGACGGTGGTCCAGGCGGCCGGGCTGTTGCCGTGGCCCGTCGGTTCGCTGTGGTCCACGTCGTCGTAGGAGTAGCCGGTTCCGGCAGCCGGCTTGGGGGCGGAAACAGGGGCATTGCTCATGGGAATCTCCTCAGGGTAAATACTGCTTACATTCTGCCATTTATTGTCCGTGCTATTGGCCGCGCCCGCGGCATCGGCTCAAGTGGGGTCGTCACCGCGGGACAACCGGTCCCAGCTGTCGATCTCGTCAGTTGGGCCGGCCGGCGCCGCAGCACCGCCGGCGGCGGCAGTTGCCGCGGTGTCATATTTTGTGCGCGAGCGCCAAAAGCGGCCTGCGGGGATGATCAGCAACGCGCTGAGCCCCAGCAGGACGCCGGCGACGACGGCGAGGACCGGGAACACCGTCACGTCCACCTGGACGTCGCTGCCGGAGATTCCGGTGGCGGCGGCGATGGAGCCCTGGGCTGCGGCCGCCGGATCCGCCAGGACGAGCACGGCGGCGCCGACGATGCCGGCGGCGGCGAGCAGGATCAGCGCGGTGATGATCCAGCGGGCGATTCGGCCGGCAATCGACGCGGCCAGGCCGCCGGCCAGTGCCACCAGCGCCAGTGCCGTGACGGTGGTGGCGGCTTTGCTGCCTTGCACGTGGAGGCCGTCCTGGCTGCTGACGGCCGCCCCGAGCTGGGCCGGATCGAGGTGGACGGTCAGCCAGCCCTGCGTTGTGGTGCCAAAGACGGCAAGTGCCAGCGCCGCAATGGCCAGGACCAGGGTGGACTTACGTGCCCAGCGCGGAACCACCGGGCTGGTGCTCTTCACGATGGTGCCGCTCATGGCTGCGTCCCGGTAATGGAAATCGAGTCCGCCGTGATGTTGCGCAACGACCGGGCAGAGTGGACGGCCCGCATCGGGGCGGCGGCCTTGTTGACCGTCTCCAGCGCCTCGGCGGCGTTGACGGAGTCGGCCACAATGCCGCCGCCGGCCTGCACGTAGGCGCGTCCTTCCCGCAGCAGGGCAGAGCGGATGGCAATCGCCATGTCCATGTCGCCGGCGAAGTCAAGGTAGCCCACCACTCCCCCGTAGATCCCGCGGCGGTGCGGCTCAAGTTCGTCAAGCAAGCGCAACGCTCTCGGTTTGGGAGCGCCCGAGAGCGTTCCGGCCGGGAATGTCGCCTTCAGCACTTCGTAGGCGGTGGCGTTGGGGGCCAGTTTGCCCACCACTGTGGAAACCAGATGCATGATGTGGCTGAACCGCTCGACTTCCATAAACTGGGTCACGTCAACGGAGCCGGCGACGCAGACCTTGGACAGGTCGTTGCGGGAGAGATCCACCAGCATCAAATGCTCGGCGCGTTCCTTTTCGTCGGCGAGGAGTTCTTCAGCCAGTGCCGTGTCCGCCTCAACGGTTTTGCCCCGCGGCCGGGACCCGGCGATGGGATGGGTGATGACGTCCTCGCCGGTCACGGTCACAAGTGCTTCCGGGGAGGACCCGACGATGGAGTACTGCCTGCCGGCAGGATCCTCGAGGCTGAAGATGTACATGTACGGGCTGGGGTTGGTATTCCGCAGAACCCGGTAGACGTCCAGCGGATCCGCGCCGCATTCCATTTCGAAACGCCGGGAGATGACCACCTGGAACACTTCGCCGTCGACGATCGCTTCCTTGCCGCGGTCCAGGGCGGCGAGGTAGTCCGTTTCGTCCCAGCGTTCCTGCACGCTGGAGGCGAAGTCGAGGGCGGCGGTGTCGAGCACGGAGACCGGCTGCCGGACGGGGGCGCTGACCTTGGCCAGCAGGGCCTTGACCCGGGCGACGGCGTCGTGCCACGCCTCGTTGACCCGTTCGGTGCTGTTGTCGAAGTTGATGGCGTTGGCGATCAGCAGCACGGTGCCGTCCATATTGTCGTGCACGGCCATGTCAGTGACGAGGTTCAGCGCCATTTCGGGCAGCTGAAGGTCGTCCTCGGGCGGGCTGGTCAGCTTTTCCCAGTGCCGGACCGTTTCCCAGCCGAGGAATCCGACCAGGCCGGAGGTGAACGGGGGCAGGCCTTCGAACCGGTCGGTGCGGAGGGCCTCGACCGTGTCGCGGATCGCGTCCACCGGGCTGCCGCCGAGCGGGACTCCGACCGGCGGTTCGCCGAGCCAGTACGCCTGACCGTCCTTGGTGGTCAGGGTGGCCCGGGACCGGGCACCGATGAAGGAGTAGCGGGACCAGGCGCCGCCAACAGCCGCAGATTCCATCAGGAACGTTCCGGGCTGGCCCTGGGCGAGTTTGCGGTACAGCCCGATCGGTGTCTCGGCGTCAGCCAGGACTTTAAGCCGGACGGGGATAACACGGCTGTGGCCTGCGAGTTCACGGAACTCCTCCAGGCTTGGGCTGATGATTCCAAGGTCCTGCATGGCTGTGATTTCCGCCTGTTCTTTCAGTGGTGGTCCTGATGGTTGCTTGGCTGTGGCCGTATAGCGGCGCGGCTGCGGTGTGGTTGTCCGCTGCGGTCAACTGCCGGGTCAGTCGGCGTGGCCGGTGACAACGTCGAGGTCGCGGCCCGCAAAACAGGTCCGGGTCCCGGTGTGGCAGGCCGCACCGACCTGGTCCACCCGGACCAGCAGCGCATCGCCGTCGCAATCCATGGCGAGCGACTTGACCCACTGCACGTGACCGGAAGTGTCGCCCTTGCGCCAATACTCCTGGCGGGAGCGGGAGAAGAACGTCACCCGCCCGCTGGTCATGGTGCGGCTTAGTGCCTCGTCGTCCATCCAGCCCAGCATCAGCACTTCATGGGTGTCAAACTGCTGCACAATCGCTGCGACCAGCCCGGCGCTGTCCCGTTTCAAGGCTTCGGCAAGCCCCGCGGGGAGCGGGCCCGCAGGCGCGGCAGGAACAGTCGCGGCGACGGCGTCCCCGTTATCCGGGAATCCATCTAGCGGGTGGGCACTACCAAGGGCGGGGGCGGGCTGCTCAGACATCAGCTCAAGTCTAGTGCCTTCACTCGGGCCGGCGCCCAGTTGGCCCGCGGTCCGCTTGCAGCGCGGTCCGCCAAGGTTCGGCGTCACCACGATGAGATCGGGGCCGCTAATGCCAAAATGACGGCAATTCAAGTGCACACGAGCCGCTGTCTCGTGCTAGTTTCACAAGTGATGCATTTCGTCGATCCCTCCCGAGAATTCCTGGCCGAAACCCTGCTGGCGGCCGGCCCTGACTCCCCACGCTCTGTGCCGGGTGGCAAACCCGGGACCTTGCCGCGCACTTGTACCTGCGCGAGCGGAAGGCCGCCGTCGGTCTGGGGCTGCTGGTGAAGCGGCTGGCCAAGGCATCTGACCAGGCCACGGCCGCACTGGCGGCAAAGCTCACGGCGCCGGAGGAGTACACCAAGCTGGTGAGGTTATTCCGTGCCGGTCCCTCCGCGTTCTCGCCAATGAAGATCAAGGCCCTGGACGAAAGCGCCAACCTGATCGAATACTTCGTCCACACGGAAGACGTCCGCCGTGCCGTCGACCGCTGGGCGCCCCGTGCCCTGGACGAGGACTACTCCGACGCCCTCTGGGACGAACTGGTCAAGCGCGCCGCCATCCTGTACCGCGGTGTGGACCTCGGAATTGTTCTGGTGCGCCCTTCGGGCCCCCGGCACGTCGCCAAGCGCGCACCGGTATCCGTGGCGATCGTTGGCGAGCCGGGCGAGCTCCTGATGCACGCCCACGGCCGCACCCGCCATTCGCTCGTAACCTTCGAAGGCCAGCCGGACGCCGTCGCGCTCCTGCAGTCAGCCGAAGTCGGGCTCTAAGCCCCGCCAACGCCCTCACCCCGCAAGCTCGGCCAGCGGACCCTGCGGGCGTGGCCCAGGCGCAACCAAGCTACTTTTTTGCGTAATTGCGCTTAGCGGACGTCGAACCCTGCGGCCCGGATGGCTGCCTTGACCTGGGCGATCATGTCCAGCGGTCCGAAGTGGAAGACGGACGCGGCGAGGACAGCGTCGGCGCCGGCCGCCACCGCCGGCGGGAAGTGCTCGGGTTTCCCGGCTCCGCCGGAGGCAATGAGCGGGACCTTGACCGCTGCCCGCGCCAAGCGGATGAGCTCAAGGTCGAAGCCGTCCTTGGTGCCGTCGGCGTCGATCGAGTTCAGCAGGATTTCGCCGACCCCGCGGTCGGCCGCTTCACGGGCCCAGGCGATCGCGTCGATCCCGGTGCCTTGCCGGCCGCCGTGTGTGGTCACCTCGAAGCCGGAGGGGGTGGGCTGCGAGCCGGGGCGGGTGCGCCGGGCGTCGAGGGACAGGACGAGGACCTGGGAGCCGAAGTGCCGGGTAATCTCGTCGATCACCCCGGGACGCGCGACGGCAGCGGTGTTGATGGCGGCCTTGTCCGCGCCGCAGCGCAGGAGCCTGTCCACTTCTGCCACACCACGTACGCCGCCGCCGACGGTTAGTGGAATAAAGACTTCCTCCGCGGTCCGCCTGACGACGTCGAACGTGGTCTCCCGGTTACCCGATGAGGCCGTGACGTCCAGGAAGGTCAGCTCGTCCGCGCTGCCGTTGTCATACCGGTGCGCGAGTTCGACAGGATCGCCGGCGTCGCGAAGCCCTTCAAAGTTGATACCCTTGACGACGCGGCCGGCATCGACGTCCAGGCATGGGATAACGCGGACAGCTACAGCCATGACTTCTCCTGGTATTGGCTCACGAAAAAATTACCGACGCCGGTCAGATGCGGCAGGCGTGGATGGTGCTCACCAGAATGGCGCGGGCACCCAGGTCGTAGAGCTCGTCCATGATCGCGTTTGTCTGTTTCTTCGGCACCATCGAGCGGACGGCAACCCAGTCCGAATCGCGCAGCGGCGACACTGTGGGTGATTCCAGGCCAGGCGTCAGGGCTGCTGCTGCTTCCACCAGCTCCTTGCGGATGTCGTAGTCCATCAAAACATACTGCCGCGCCACGAGAACACCCTGCAGGCGCCGGATCAGTACCTCGGCGGCGGCGTTCCGCTCGCCGGCGCGGCCGATCAGCACGGCTTCGGAGCGCAGGATCGGCTGGCCGAAAATCTCCATGCCTGCTGCTTTGAGGGTGTTGCCGGTTTCAACGACGTCGGCAATCGCGTCCGCGACGCCGAGCCGGACGGAGGACTCAACGGCGCCGTCAAGGCGGACCACCCGGGCGTTGATGCCGCGCTCGGCAAGGTAGCCGCGGAGCAGTCCGTCGTAGCTGGTGGCGAGGCGTTTGCCTTCAAGCTCTTCGACGGCGGTGAAGTCGCCGACCGGGCCGGCGAAGCGGAAGGTGGAGGCGGCGAAGCCGAGCGGAAGCAGTTCCGCGGCTTCAACTTCGGCGTCCAGGAGCAGGTCGCGGCCGGTGATTCCGACGTCGAGCGTTCCCTGGCCGACGTAGACGGCAATGTCACGCGGGCGGAGGAAGAAGAATTCAATGTCGTTGTCCGGGTCAACCATGACCAGTTCGCGGGTGTCGCGGCGCTGGCGATAACCGGCCTCGGCGAGCATGGCGGAGGCAGCTTCGGACAGGGATCCCTTGTTCGGGACGGCAACTCTGAGCATGGGGAAGGTCTCTCTTGGTTGGGACGAAGTCCGTTCAGAAACAGTCCGTCCGGGAATTGTCGGTTCAGGCACAGCGGGCCACGCAGTACACCGGGTTCGCAGGCACGGCCTGCCGGTTTCCGGAGCGGACGTGGCTAGAGATGCTTGTAGACGTCTTCCAGGCTGAGTCCCTTGGCCAGCATCAGAACCTGCAGGTGATAGAGCAACTGGGAGATTTCTTCAGCGGCGGCTTCATCGGATTCGTACTCGGCAGCCATCCAGACCTCGGCTGCTTCCTCCACGACCTTTTTTCCAATGCCGTGGACTCCGGAATCCAGTTCGGCGACGGTGCGGGAACCCTCCGGACGGACGGCTGCCTTTTCACTCAGTTCTGCGAACAGCGATTCGAAATTCTTCACACCCGCAAGCCTACTTCCTCGAGGGGGGAGGGTGCCTGCCGGGCCGTTCCGTGACGGGCGGGATGTGGGCGATGACACAGTCCGCAAGGTCCGGCCGGCGCTGCCCGGGGTACTGCCGGAGCTGCCCGGGGTCCGGCCGGACCCCAACCGCCGCGGCCTAACTGAATTGTTTGAGCGTCACCGCTGTCGCCAATGCGGCGGTAACGGCCTCGTGGCCCTTGTCCTCGGTTGAGCCGGGCAGCCCCGCCCGGTCAATACCCTGCTGTTCCGTGTCACAGGTCAGCACACCGAAGCCGACCGGAACGCCGGTGCGCACGGAGACTTCCGTCAATCCGAGCGTGGCTGCTTCGCAGACGTACTCGAAGTGCGGGGTGCCGCCGCGGATTACGACGCCGAGCGCGGCCACCGCGTCGAAGTGCGGTGCCAGCCGGGCGGCGGCGACGGGGAGTTCGAAGGTGCCGGGGACCCGAAGCACTGTCGGCTCGTCGATGCCGGCGTCTTTCGCTGCGCGCAGGGCGCCCTCCAGAAGCCCGTCCATGATCCGGGTGTGCCAGCTCGCTGCCACGATGGCCAGTTTCAGCCGGGAGGTCTCCTCCGGCTGAAAGGTGCTGAGGTCAATCTGTGGTGCGCCGTGTCCGCTCATCTGGGAATCCTTGTTCTGCTCAGTTTGGTGTGCGTGTCGAAACGTGGGAGCGGCCCGTGGCGGGCTGCTGCCGGTTAGTCAGTCGTGGCTGTTCTCGAAGGCGCCCGGACCCGATGCCGGCGCCACCGGCTGCACGTCCAGGACCAGCCGGTGGTCCATCCGGTCCTTTTTCGTCTGCAGGTACCGGATGTTCTGCTCGCGGGATGGAACTTCGGTGGGCACCATCTCCACAACACGGACCCCGGCCTGCGCCAGCCGGTCCTGTTTGTCCGGGTTGTTGCTCAGCAGGCGGACCTCGTGGAGGCCCATGTCCGCGAGGATCTGTGCCGCGGCCTGGTAGCTGCGGGCATCCACGGGCAGTCCGAGTTGTTCGTTGGCCTCGACCGTGTCGAAGCCTGCCTCCTGCAGGGCGTAGGCCTTCATTTTGTTCGCCAAGCCGATTCCCCGGCCCTCCTGGCCGCGCAGGTACAGCAGGGTTCCGCCGAACTCGTTGATCATCTCGAGGGCATACGCGAGTTGCTCGCCGCAGTCGCAGCGGTAGGAGCCGAAGACATCTCCGGTGAGGCACTCAGAGTGCAAGCGGACCAGCGGAGCCTTCCCGTCGACCGGTGGCAGCGGGGAGCTGACGGCCAGGTGCTCGGCGCCGGTGGCCTGATCGGTCCAGGCCCGCGCCACAAAGTTGCCGAAGGCCGTGGGCAGCTGGACGATCGGGCCTGCGCTGACCGGATGCGGCAGGTGTTCGGCCGCCAGCTGTTCTTGTGCTTCAGACGTCGTCATCGTTTCTCCTCCATTAAACGGGGTCCGTTGGATGACCGGCGGGCTGCGCCGCCTCGAGGTAGGCCACCAGATCCGCAATCGAGATCAGCGGGCAGCCGTGCTCAAGGGCGAAGCCGCGAAGTCCGTCCAGCCGCATCATCTCTCCGTTGTCGTACACCACTTCCGCAATCACACCCACGGGCTCGAGTCCGGCCAGCCTGCACAGTTCTACAGCCGCTTCGGTGTGCCCGGCGCGTTCCCGCACTCCCCCGTTAACGGCCCGGAGCGGAAAAACATGCCCGGGGCGGGTCAGAGCCGCCGGCTGGCTCCCGGGATCGGCAAGGATCCGGGCTGTCAGGGCGCGGTCTGTGGCGGAGATCCCGGTGCTCACGCCCAGCGCGGCGTCGCAGGACACTGTGTAGGCGGTGCCCTTGGCATCCTCGTTGATGTCTACCATCGGAGGCAGCGCGAGGGCATCGGCCCGGCCGCCCTCGAGCGGCACGCAGATCACACCGGAGCTGTACCTGATGGTCCACCCCATCAGCGCCGGGGTGGCATGCTGCGCGGCGAAGATGATGTCGCCTTCGTTTTCGCGGTCCTCGTTGTCCACCACCAGGACGGGACGGCCGGCGGCAATGGCGCGGACGGCGTCTTCAATCAGGTCGAGCCCGGCCGGCGCGATAACGGGTGCAGGCTCGGCCGCGTCGCCGGCCTGGCTAAGGATGGCCTGACGGGCAGGGATGTCCTTGACGGTGTTCACGCTGTTGCCCCCCTCCGCGCGTACTGCTGCTCCCCCGGCTGCAGCGCCGGAAAAGGCGAGCAGGCGCTCAGTGTACTTCGCCAGCACGTCAACTTCGAGGTTCACGCGCCCGCCAAGTGCTTTGGCGCCCAGTCCGGTGTCGGAGAGTGTGGTGGGGATCAGCCCCACTTCGAACCACGGGGCCGGTTCGGCGGCCGGGCTCACCGCCGTCACGGTCAGCGACACGCCGTCGACGGCAATCGAGCCCTTCTCCGCGATATAGCGGGCCAGCCCACCCGGAACACCGAAGCGCAGCCGGTCCCAATTGCCCAGCGCCTCGCGTTCGAGCAGTTTCCCGACGCCGTCGACGTGGCCTTGGACAACATGCCCGTCGAGCCGGCCGCCGGCCGGCACGCAGCGCTCGAGGTTAACGGGGTCCCCGGGGGCAAGCTCGCCTACTGTGCTGCGGGTGAGCGTCTCGCCCATCACGTCAACGCTGAAGTCCCGGCCGTCGATCGCCGTGGCCGTGAGGCAGACGCCGTTGACGGCGATGGATCCGCCAAGGGCCAGCCCCTCGGTGCTGGCGGGAGCGTGCAGCCGGACGGTGGCGCTGATGTCGCCATTGCGTTCAACGGACAACACCTTCCCCTGCTCGGCAATAATTCCGGTGAACATCAGTTGCCTCCTGCGGCGGTGTCCGCGCCTGCGCGGGACGGGGTTGAATCGGCTGAAGAGTTGTGGGTGGCCGGCACTGCAGCCGGCGCGTTGCCGGTCCCGGCCGGGCTGGTTGGGATGGGGCCGGTTGGCGTGGCGCTGGTTGGCGTGGGGCTCAGGTGCAGCCGCAGGTCTCGGCCAAGCAGCTGAACCGCACCGCCGGACGCCGGATCCCAGTCCCACCTCTGGGCGTTCGCCAAAGTGGAGATGCCCAGGTCGTCCAGGGCCGGCGTTCCGGAACCGAGCAGGGTTGGGGCCAGGTAGACGATCAGTTCATCCACGAGCCCGGCGGCCAGGAAAGCACTTAGGATCCGGGAGCCGCCTTCGACCATAAGGTGGCGGACACCGGTGGAAAACAACGCCTCCAGGGCCTCCAACGGCTCACGTGTGGGCAAGTGCAGCACCTTGCCGTCGGAGCCGTGAACGGCGGCGTCTTCGGGGATCCCCCGCAAACCCATCACAGCGCGCAACGGTTGCCGGCCGGCGGGTTTCCCGTCCGGTCCCCGGGCAGTGAGCCGTGGGTTGTCGACAAGGACCGTTTGTGTGCCGACCAGGATTGCGTCGATCCGGCCACGGAGGGCATGGTTGTCCGCCAGAGATTCCGGGCTCGAAATCCATTGGCTGGTGCCGTCGCTGGCGGCGATCCGGCTGTCGAGGGTCTGGGCGATGTGCAGGGTGACAAAGGGCCGGGCGGCAGCAACGGCGTCGAACCAGCGCCGGTTCATGTCCAGCGAGGCCTCGGCGCAGAGCCCGGAGCGGACGCGGACGTCCGCGCCGCGCAGCGTGGCCGCACCGCCGGCCGCGGGGTCGTGTGGGTCATCTGCCGCGTAGACGACGTCGGTAATACCGGCTTCAATGATCGCCTGGGTGCACGGCCCGGTGCGGCCGCGGTGGTCACACGGTTCCAGTGTGACCACCATCGTGGTGCCACTGAGGTCGATGCCGGCGGCTTTGGCTTGGTCAATGGCGTCCGCTTCGGCGTGCGCGGTGCCCGCCCCGCGGTGGTAGCCGGTGACGATGGGGGTTCCCGCGGCGGAAATCACGACCGCGCCAACCAGCGGGTTCGCGCCGCGCGGCCCCTGCAGCGCCGCAGCCAGGGCGGCGTCCATGGCGGCAAGCTCGGCGGTACTGAAGCCTGCAGCGGCCAGCGCCTCGACCGTCGTCTCGGGCGTGGAATTCAGGACGCTCATCAACACCTCACCGGGCTTTCGCAAACCGTGGTGGTGGTGAAGAGCCATCGCAGAGAGTACATCTGGTTGCCGTTCCTTCCCTCAAAAGCGCGATGGCTCCGGGGGCATACGACAGCAACATTCCGCGGCGCCGGCAGGGCTCCGCAGTAACAGCTGTACGTGCTTCTCTCATCCAGACTTTAACTGTCGGTACCGGAGTTCCACCGGTTCAACCGTTTGCCGGCTATCTTCCCGAGGGAAGCGCCGGCGCGCGGGTCGCGGACTATAACCGCCGGTTCGGACTTACACCGACCCCGGAGCACGTATGTGTGTAGCTATTCTGGCACAACCGCCGGGCAGCCGCGGGTATTCCCCCGACCGGATGTTACGGCGTTGGTCCTTGGCGTTGGTCCTTGGCGCCCGCGTTGCCGGCCGCGGCGTTAGCGTTGCCCGGCGGCCCGAAGCCGTTCGATGGCCTCTCCCGGATCCTCGGCACCGTAGACGGCGGAGCCGGCGACGAACACGTTGGCACCGGCGTCCGCGGCGCGGCGGATGGTGTCCTCGGTGATTCCGCCGTCGACCTGCAACGCCACCTGGAGGCCGGACGCGTCGATCGCCGCGCGGGCCCTGCGGATCTTGGGAAGCGTGAGGTCCAGGAAGGCCTGGCCACCGAAGCCCGGCTCCACAGTCATGATCAGCAGCATGTCCAGTTCCCCGAGCATGTCAAGGTATGGTTCGACGGCGCTGCCCGGCCTAAGGGCCATCCCGGCTTTCGCGCCGCGGGCCCGGAGCTCACGCGCGAGCTTGATCGGCGCGATGGAGGCTTCGGCGTGGAAAGTCACCGACGCGACCCCGGCCTCCGCGTACGCCGGCGCCCAACGGTCCGCATCGTTAATCATCAGGTGCGCATCCAACGGCACCGGGCTGACCTCCTGCAGCCGCGCAACGACGGGTAAGCCCAGCGTGAGGTTGGGCACAAAGTGGTTGTCCATCACATCGACATGGACCGCATCCGCGTTGCCGATCCGGCGCAGTTCTGCTTCGAGGTTCGCGAAGTCGGCGGAAAGAATGCTCGGGTTGATACAGCACGTGGCCATGTGGAATTCCTTGTCGTTCTGCTCGGATGTCCCGGTGCGGGTCGCTGCTCTTTAGAGCTTCAGTATTTCGTGTTGCTCAGGCTGATTTGTGGATTAGCGCCAGGAACATGGCGTCGGTCCGGTGCACATGGGGCCACAGCTGGGCGGTGAGCTCGTGTCCGGCGTCGAGGTGGCCGGTGAGGCTGACGCTGTCCAGCACCGCACCGGCGTCGAGCAGTTCAAGGTCGTCGCGTTTGCGCAGCACGTCGCTCACAACTGCGGTCGTTTCCGCCGGGTGCGGCGAACACGTCACGTAGGCCACCACGCCGCCGGGCTTCACGGCGTCCACTGCGGACTTGAGCAGTTCCCGTTGCAGCGGGCCGAGGTCCGTCAGGTCCTTGGGGGTCCGGCGCCAGCGTGATTCCGGCCGGCGGCGCAGGGCGCCCAGGCCGGTGCAGGGCGCATCCACCAGGACACGGTCGAAGCTTTCCGGCATCTCGGTGCCCACCTCGCGGCCGTCACCGGTGCGCACATGCCAGACTTCGTGCGGGACCGCGGCGAGGGCCTGCCGGACGAGCTTCGCGCGGTGCGCGGCGGGCTCGTTGGCCAGCAGGGTGGCCCCGTGTTCGCGGGCCAGTGCGCCGAGCAGGGCTGCCTTGCCACCGGGTCCGGCGCACATGTCCAGCCATCGTTCAGCCGGACTTTCCGACCCGGCGGTGCTGTCGCCGGTTCCCCCTTCGCCGGTCCTCTTTGTGCTGCCGCCAAGGTCGACGGCGGCCAGGGCCCGGGCCACGAGCTGGGAGCCAACGTCCTGAACACGGGTGGTGCCTTCCCGCACGGACGCGAGCCGGCCGAGGTCTCCGCCGCTGGAGAGCGCCGAGCCTTCGACGAGTTCCCCGGGTGTGGCGCCGCCTTCGAGCGCCTCGTCCAGGCTGCCGAGCCCGGGCAGCGCCACGAGGTTGACCACGGGAGCGGCATTGTCCGCTTCAAGCAGGTCACCGATTTCGCTGACGGGACGCCCGTGGGCCACCAGGGACTGCCGGAGCGCCCGGACAATCCATTCCGGGTGTGCGTAGCGGATGGCTGCCTTTTTGGTCTCGTCCGTCTCATCGCTGAGCAGCAATTCCAGCCACTCCTCAAAGGTTCGGGCTGACACCTTGCGCAACACGGCGTTGATCAGGGTCGAGGGCCCGGCGCCGATCACCGCGCGGGCCAGGCCCACGGTCTGGTCCAGCGCCGCGTGGGCGGGGACCCGCATGGCCAGCAACTGGTGCGCCCCGATCCGCAGCGCATCAAGGATCGCCGGGTCCAGCTGGCCCAGGGGCCGGTCCACGCAGCGGGCCAGGATGGCGTCATAGGTTCCCTGGCCACGCAGGGCCCCGTAGCTCAGTTCCGTGGCAAACCCGGCGTCGCGCTTGTCCAGGCCGTGGTGCCGGATCCGGGCGGGGAGGACGAGGTTCGCGTAGGCGTCCTCGGCTGCGACCGCGCGCAGCACTTCGAAGGCCACAAGCCGGGCCGGGTCCGCCCGGCGGGTTCGCTGGGACGGCGCGTTCTCGGTGAAGCCGCGCTGCGGACCACGGTTCCGTTCCCGGCCCTGAGCATTCCGATGGCTGCCGTCGCGGCCGCGGCCGCCCTGGCCACCGCTTTGTCCGGCGCCGCGCTGGCCGCCTGAACCGCCGCGCTGGCCGCCTGAACCGCCGCGCTGGGGGCCGTTGCCCCGGCCGCTCGTCCCGGACTCACTCATTCGAATACCACGCTTTCCAGTGTTGCCTGTCCGCGCGCCCAATCAGCGGCGGTCATCATTTTTTTACCTGACGGCTGGATCCGGGTGAGTTCCACCGGGTGCGAACCGGTGCCCACCAGCACTCCTTGACCCTCCAGTGCCAGCTGACCCGGTTCCAGGTCGGGGCCCGCTGGCCGCAGCAATACCGGTTCCAGCTTGATCCGCTGGCCGCCGAGGGTAGTCCATGCACCGGGTTCAGGGGTGACCCCGCGGGCCCGTCGTCCGATGGCCAGGGCCGGCTGCTGCCAATCGAGCCGGCCGTCGTCGAGGGTCAGCTTGGGGGCTGCGCTGATGTCGCCCTGCTGCGGTACCGCGGCGGCTTGGCCGGCGTCCACCGCGGACAGGGTCTGGGTCAGCAGCACGGCGCCGCTATGGGACAGCCGCTCAAGGAGGGCACCGGCGGTGTCCTCCGGCAGGACTGCTTCGGTCAGGGTACCGAACACCGGGCCGGTGTCCAGGCCTTCCTCGAGCAGGAAGGTGACCGCGCCGGTGACGTCGTCGCCGGCGATCAGGGACCGCTGCACGGGCGCCGCGCCGCGCCAGGCCGGCAGGAGGGAGAAATGCAGGTTGATCCAGCCATGGCGGGGAATGTCCAAGGCCACCCGTGGGATGAGCCCGCCATAGGCCACAATTGCTGCGACGTCCGGGGCGGCAGCCGCTATTTCTGCGGTCACGGCGTCGTCGACTTTCGAGGCATGGATGATCTTGATGCCCAGTTCCGCGGCGCGGGCAGCCACGGGCGACGGCGTCAGCACGCGTTTGCGTCCGAGCGGCGCGTCCGGCCGGGTCAGGACTGCGACAACGTCAAAACCCGCCGCCACCAGCGCATCCAGGGAGGGCACAGCCACGGCCGGTGTTCCGGCGAAAAGGACCCTCACTGGGAGTTGCCGAAAGAGCCGAAACTGCCGGAACCTGCGCTGCCGGAACCGAAGCTGGTGCCGACTGTCCTGGCCCGTTTCGCCATGGTCTGCTCCGTAATGGAGTCGTAGTTGGCGTTCCGGATCGCGCGCAGTGCGCTTTTGCGGTCTTCGCCTTCCAGCCGGTCGGTGAAAAGGATTCCGTCCAGGTGGTCCGTTTCGTGTTGGAAGGCCCGCGCCAGCATTCCTTCGCCCTCCACCGTGACGGGGTTTCCGTGCAGGTCCACGCCGGTGACACGGGTGTGGCGCCGGCGGCGGACCGGAAAACCAAGACCCGGGATGGAGAGGCACCCCTCAACTTCGTCGGATTGGAAGTCTGCACTGTTCTCCAGCACAGGGTTGATGATGTGTCCCTCGACGCCGCCGATCCGGTAGGTGAAGACCCGCTGGCTGACGCCGACCTGAGGTGCGGCCAGGCCCGCACCTTCGACGTCTTCCATGGTTTCGGTCATGTCGGCAACAAGCTTCGCCAGCTCAGGCCCGAACTCCGTCACGGGATCGGCAACTGTGCGCAGCACAGGATCCCCGATGATGCGGATATTCAAAATGGCCATGTGCAGTCTGTCCTTAGAGTGGGCGGCGATGGGATCCAGTCCAGTTTAGTTGCACATCAGGCCTTGACCCGGACGCGGGCGGCAAATCCGTCCGAGTGAATCGATGGTCTACTCGCGCGGGGTCGGTGTCCGGTCTGACCGGCCACGGCTCCTGGATGCCGGGGCCGGTCCGTTCTGAGGGCCGGCAAGCGGGCCGGGATTAGGGCGGGGATCTGCGGGTCTTAGGGCGGGGATCTGCGGGTCTTAGGGCGGGGATCTGCGGGTCGCACGGAGTCGCCAACGCTGTGTCGCGCAAAATGTCAGACCCGCCGGGCAGAATGTTTTTATGGGAGCAAGCAGGGATTTCATCACCGTCCGGGACACGGACCGGCGCGTAACTCCGGCCGGGCAGTCCGGAGTGGATGATGCCCTTGCCACACTCCGCGCAGTGGGCTCGACGGCAGTCGAAGCTGCTGCGGGGCTCGGGTTCGCGGCCGCGTCGGATTTCGCCGGCACCGTGGAGGAGCTCTCGCGGGTCGTGGAGTATTTGCAGGTTGTGGCAACCGGCGCGGTGGAACGGACCCGGAAGCAGGCGGCGGCCACAACCGCAGGCACTGTCGCTGGCACCTCGTGGACCACGGGCTGGCTGGAGGACCCCGGCACCGGGGCCGGCTGCGGCACTGGTACGGGTGCGGGTGCGGGTAGGGGTACAGGTACGGGTACAGAACCCGAGGTTCGTGCTGCCGGCCGGGAGAGCGCGGCCGGGTTGGACCGCGCGGCTTGGGGCGAACCGGCGCGGCGATCCTTGGACGCTGCGCCAGCCCCGGCTGTTGCGGTGGATGACGGGTACCGGAACGTCACGGAGTTCCTAAGGGCGCGGTTGCGGATCAGCTCCGCGGAGGCCCGGCGCAGGCTCTGCCTCGCCGGAACCCTGTTGCCCCGGCAGGGATTCGCCGGGCAGGACCTGCCTGCCCTGCGCGCCGAGCTTGGAGCCACGGTGGCAGCCGGCGAGGTCCCGTCCCGGTCCGCGACCATCATCACCCTGGCCCTGGATCGGGTGCGGCACGTCTGCGACGAGGCAACCGCCGCCAGGATGGAGCACGCGCTGACCCGCACTGCCGCGGACAACGACCCGGACTTCCTCGCCCGCGTGGCCCGAAGCTGGACCGACGCGATCGATCAGGACGGCGCCGAACCCTCCGAAGAACTCCTCCGCCAACTCCAGGGCGCCTTCATCCGCAAACCCCGCCAGGGCCTCGCGCACCTGGAAATCTTCGCGACCACCGAACAGTTCGAGCACCTCCTCACCGTCATGAACACGGCCAGCAACCCGCGGGCCAGCGCTGCAGCGGACGCCGAAGCTTCAGGTGCGTCAGGCGCGTCAGGCGCGTCAGGCGCGTCAGGCGCGTCAGGAACGTCGGGAGATCCGGGTCTCGCAGGGGCCGCGGCAGCACAGTTGGACCTTCGTTCGCGCCCACAGAGGCTGCTGGACGGCCTGGTCGGTGCCTGCAAGGTCGCCCTCGCAACGGGATCCCTGCCGGCCGCGGGTGGACTCAGGCCGCAGGTTATGGTCACCATCGATTACCGCGGGCTACTGGCCCTGCTCCGAGCCAGGCAGGACAGCCGTTCAAACCAGACCAGCCGTGCAAACCGGCAGGGCGCCACCAGTGATTCGGCCGGCCGGACGATGGCCCATACCGGGTCTCTGCTCTTCTCCGGGCCTGTCAACGCCGCCACGGCACGGAAGATCGCCTGCGACGCGGACATAATCCCGGTGCTGCTCGGCAGCGAAGGCAGGGTCCTCGACATCGGCAGGGCCACTCGGGTATTCCCGCCGCACATCCGCAAAGCCCTCATCGCCCGCGACCAGGGCTGCGCGTTCCCCGGCTGCACAATGCCGGCGTCCTGGTGCGAGGCCCACCATATCGACTACTGGTCGCGCGGCGGCACTACCGGAACAGACAAGGGAACCCTGCTGTGTTCGCACCATCACCATGTAATCCACAACGAGCAATGGACCATCCAGGTCCGCACCGGGGTTCCCTGGTTCATCCCACCACCGCACGTCGACCCACGCCAACAACCCCGGCGCAACAACTACTTCCACCTCGCAAGCTCAGAATTCACCGCCAGTTAGCTCTGCCAGGCAGATACACGGCATAGCCACAAGCACGGTGTCGGCTGGCCCAAGCACGGCGCTTGCGGATTGGTGCCCCGCGTTCCTCCGACCGGGGCCCCGAATGTTTTAGGGTAGGCCGATGCCTGGCATCGAGGCGTACTGGCTGCCACGTTCGTCACTGGCACGTACCTTCTAGACCCCATCGACTACCAGGAAGTCAAGGCTCAGCTCGAGTCAGCTGGCGGTGGTTGGGTTCGGCCCCCAACTGGAATTCCTCTTTGGCAGATCCTGAACCGTCTAGCCGACGACGCGGCATATCCTTTGCACGCCCCGCCGATCCGGGAATTAACGCTTTTGAACCGCCGACCCCCTGTTGACTACTCGCCTGATGACTTAAGCAAGCGGAAGGCGGTCTTCGCTCCCAGTGACGTACGGATACCCCTGGCTGACCTAGATCCAGAGTCCGAGCAGGGTAATCCGAGGCGGCGCCGCGAAATGCCACGCTTGGCTGCGTCCGAACCGCCGTTTCTGCTGACAACCAAGAGGCTGAGTTCCGCAGCGACGCCTGGAAACGATGACGCTGACGTGACGTCGCCCGCAGCCACCTCAGCGGGCCACCGGCGGCGCGATCGGCAGGAGGGCAGTTCCGGCCGCTGTGGTGTCGGCGGACATTTCCCAGACGCGCCGCAGGGCGCAGAACTTCCACCAATGGTGCTTGAGGACGTCAGGGTTGGCGCGCAGCGGACGGACTTCCGTCTGCCCAATCGCCACCGCCAATAGGATCGGGGATTCACCGTGCTGCCAGGCTTCCCATTCCCCTGCCACGGGATCCACCAGGCTTTCCTCGGCCTTCATGCCGGCCACGAGCTGCATCACCACTTTGTCATCGAGTGGTTTGACTGTGCCATCTCGGCTGGTGCCCTTGGTTTTGTAGTCGATGAGGCAGGTGCGGCCGTTGATCCTGGCGACAAGGTCCAAGGTCCCGGCATAGCCTACGGTCTTGTTCCAGACCGTGATTTCCGGGGCAATGGGTTCCACTTGGAAGAGTTCCCACCACTCGTCGAACCGGGCCGCGAAAGCTTCCTCACCGGTCGCGGAGAGGGCCTCGCGGGTTTCCTTCATCTGGTGCGGCCGGCCCAAGGCACGCAAAGCCACTTGCTCACAATAGTTATGCACCCGGTCTCCGCGTTTCGCGGCATCGTCGCGGTAGGCTTCGGCCGCTTTGGCGGCACGGCTCACCGCCTGGCGAAGCTTGGCCGGACTGCCGAGGACACCGGGCAACCCGGGGTCCTGGGCGAGGCTGTTGGCGCCCATGTAGCCAAACCAGCCGTCCAGGCCATGGGGCTGCTGGCCGATCACGGTCGTAATCGAGGGCACGGAAAACTGCTCCGACGTGGAGCGGGCATACATCCGGCCGTAATCCGTGGCGTGGGCAAGAAGTGGGGCGGTCATAACAAGACTCTTTCACGGGGGTAAGACAGTGCAGAACACCGCGATCCTCTCGGCCGAGGCTCACACCATACGGCTCACCAGAACGATCGCCGGTCGCGGGAACTCAGGACGAAGCCCGCAGCATTTAAATGAATGGTCCGCCCCGCTCAGTGAGCGGGGCGGACCATTTAGTGCGTGGGCGATACTGGGTTCGAACCAGTGACCTCTTCGGTGTGAACGAAGCGCGCTACCACTGCGCCAATCGCCCCAATGCCATTGAATGCTAGCCCACCCTGAGCGAATTTAGAAATCGGGGCGGCACGCTACCGTGATGGCGCCGTATGCGTCCTTCAACACTGCCCTGCTGAACTGCGGCCCGCTGGGAGGGCCACCGGGCTGCGACCGGAAAAGCCTGCCTAATTACATGGCTGTAATTCGGAAAAAACCCTAGAATACAGGGATGCGGCGGTCTTGAAGTCCGTCGTCGTCGGCTCGATTTGTAAGTTCCCTGAACCTCCTATAGAGTTCTTACTCGTTGGAACGCGAGGAATTGCCGATTGCGGCGGGGATTTGCTGACAATAATGCGGACGTAGCTCAGCTGGTAGAGCACCACCTTGCCAAGGTGGATGTCGCGAGTTCGAATCTCGTCGTCCGCTCGCAGGACACTGTCACGGTAAGGTTCTTTGGAATCGTATCTACACGGTGGGTTGGCCGAGAGGCGAGGCAGCGGCCTGCAAAGCCGTATACACGGGTTCGAATCCCGTACCCACCTCGGTGAAAACCCTGGTTTCCGGTGCAGATCGGATGCAAGGGGCGATTGGCGCAGCGGTAGCGCGCTTCCCTGACACGGAAGAGGTCACTGGTTCGATCCCAGTATCGCCCACCAGAGCAAGGCAACTTGCTTGATGCAGTACCACCGGCCAAGCCGGCATGGACTAAAATGCGGACGTAGCTCAGCTGGTAGAGCACCACCTTGCCAAGGTGGATGTCGCGAGTTCGAATCTCGTCGTCCGCTCTCTTCATTGCAATTCCACTCCGGATTCTTCCGGTTGCGGGCGATTGGCGCAGCGGTAGCGCGCTTCCCTGACACGGAAGAGGTCACTGGTTCGATCCCAGTATCGCCCACCACAAGAGCAGCTCCCCGGAGCTGCTCTTTTTGTGCCCGGCCCCTTGTGCCCGCCCCTTGTGCACGGCCACCTGTGCCCGTCCCGCGGGCTAGCGGGTTTGCCGCTCCGGCCCCTCCGGTCTGCTGCCCTGCACGCGGGGAGGAACCGCCTCTTACCCTGTGGGCGGACACCCTTGGCACCCCCGCCAGCTCCGGTTAGGGTAGAAAATGCAGGAGCGATCTGGCTCCACGACCGAAGGGAGGTGCCCGTGGGATTACTTGACGATCTAAAGGGCAAGGCTCAGCAAGTTATTGGTGGCAACGAACGAGCCATCAAGGACGGCATCGAAAAGGCCGGCGACTTCGTCGACTCTAAGACCGGCGGAAAGCACGCCGACAAGATCGATGCCATGCAGCGCGGCGCTTCCGGCTTCGTGGACAAGGCGAACGAGAAGCCCAATACGGCTCCTGTCGCCGATCAAACTCCCGTGGCCGATGAGCCGCCCGCCGCCGGCGAAGACCGCCGGCCAGGCCTCTGACCCAGATACGTCAGCGAGGTGCCGGTCCCGCCGAGAGGCGGTGCCGGCACCTCCGGCGTTTAACGGCTCCCGGCGCTTAACGGCTCCCGGCGTTTAGCAGCACCTCGACTACGCGGACCAACCACTAGCCAAGGCGAGCGCCCTTCTGCCCGGCAGCGGGTGACACGCCGCAGCTGCGGAGCAGTAGTAGCTAAGAGGGCTCGCGGTTCTGGCCTTCCCGGGCCAGCGCGGTAAGGCGTGAGACGGCGCGGAAGTACTTCTTTGTATACCCGCCGGTCATCATTTCTTCAGTGAAGAGCTGGTCGAACGGCACGCCGCTGGCAAGGATGGGCACGTCCTTGTCATAGAGCCGGTCCGCGAGTACCACGAACCGCAGCGCCACTGCCTGCTCGGTGATGGTGTGGACATTCTTCCAGACCACGCCTTCGATCCCGTCCAGCAATTGACGGTAACGGCTCGGGTGGACTCCGGCCAGATGGTCGATCAGGGTGCTGAACTCATCGCGCGCCACTGTCTTTCCATGGAACTCCGCCTGCATACGGTGCGTCAACTGTTCGTTGGGCAGCGGCTGCGGCGCGGCGGGCAGACCGCGGTGGCGGAAGTCCTCACCATCAATCCGGACCACGTCGAACTGGTCCGCCAGGACCTGGATTTCCCGGGCGAAATCGACGGCGGCAAAACGGCCGTCGCCGAGGGAACCGGGCAGGGTGTTTGAGGTGGCCGCGAGCTTGACGCCGGCGTCGGCCAGTTCGCGCATCAGCCGGGACATCAGCACGGTGTCGCCCGGATCATCGAGCTCAAATTCATCGATGCAGACCAGCTTGTAGTGGCTCAGCGCCTCCACGGTTTTGCGGAAGGAAAGCGCCCCGACCAGGTTTGTGTATTCCACAAAGGTGCCAAACGCCTTGGGCCCCGGGGCGGCGTGCCACAGCGAGGCGAGCAGGTGGGTCTTGCCGACGCCGAAGCCGCCGTCGAGGTAGATCCCCGCGCGGGAGACGTCCTTCTTGCCGAAGAATCGTTTAAAGAGGCCCTCACCATCGCGCGACCCTACGTTGGCCGCAAAGCTTCCAGCGCGCCGACGGCGGCACTTTGGCTGGGTTGGGCCGGGTCCGGCCGGTAGCTGGAAAACGACACCTCACCAAAGCGCGGCGACGGATAAAACCCGTTAAGGAGTTCATCCACTGAAACGGCCGGGGTGCGGGCGGTGAGCTGTTCGATCTGTACCAAGGTGGTCCGTTCTGCTGGTCTCTTGTCCCCAAAAAGAATACCGGCAAAGCGCGCGCCGGCTGTCGGCCCGAGGAGTGTAGCCGGACGGCGCGTGACGAAGGCCATATTTCCGTCCGTGAACCCGGGGAGGAAATCCCGGCGGGCCGTGGTTAGTGTTGGAGAAGGCCCGGCGCCGTGCTCGATCCTGCAACGGCCCGGCCTCCTGACCGTTTCAGTGAAAGGCCACCAAATGTCCTACCCCGTTGAGCAGAACGAGAAGTTCGCCGGCTACGCCCACCCCGAGCGCCTTGTGTCCACCGAATGGCTGGCCGCCGCGATCGAATCCGGCGACCTCAACGACGGCCGGCTGGTGGTGGTGGAATCCGACGAGGACGTCCTGCTCTACGAGGTCGGCCACATTTCGGGAGCCGTGAAAATCGACTGGCACACGGACTTAAACGACGAGGTTACCCGCGACTACGTCAACGGCGCGGCGTTTGCCGCCCTCGCGGCGGCGAAGGGAATCTCCCGCGACAGCACAGTTGTCATCTACGGCGACAAATCAAACTGGTGGGCCGCCTACGCCCTCTGGGTCTTCGAGCTCTTTGGCCACAAGGACGTCCGGCTGCTCGACGGAGGCCGGGACAAATGGGTCGCCGAAGGTCGGCACCTCACCACCGACAAGCCTGCCGTCGCCCCGGGCGAGTACCCCGTCGTCGAGCGGAACGACGCTCCGATCCGTGCCTTCAAGGAAGACGTCATGGCACACTTCGGCAAGCCGCTGATCGACGTCCGCTCCACCGAGGAGTACACCGGCCAGCGCACGCACATGCCCGCCTACCCCGAGGAAGGCGCCCTGCGTGGCGGACACATCCCCACCGCGGCGTCCATTCCCTGGGCCCGGGCAGCCGCCGAGGACGGCACCTACCGGACCCGCGCCGAACTTGAGGCGTTGTACCTTGGCGAGGCCGGGCTGAAGGCGGGAGACGATGTTGTGGCGTACTGCCGCATCGGCGAGCGTTCCAGCCACACGTGGTTTGCACTCAAGTACCTGCTGGGCTTTGAGTCAGTGCGCAACTACGACGGCTCTTGGACCGAATGGGGCAACGCGGTCCGCGTCCCGATCGTCAAGGGCGCCGAACGCGGCAGCGCGCCGGCTGCCGGGTAACCCGCAGGCGTCACCGGGCTCCGGGCGGGACGCGGGCGCCGAGCGTGCGGAAGCTGGAAGACGTAAGCTGGAAGAGATGAATACTCCTGCCCTCCCCACCGCACTGGCCGAAATCGTTGACGACTTCCAGGCCGTCACAGAACCCGACCGGCTCCAGCTGCTCCTCGAGTTCTCCCGCGAACTTCCGGAACTCCCGGACCGGCTCAAGGACCACCCGGAGCTGATGGAGCAGGTGGTGGAATGCCAGTCACCGCTGTATCTGACCATTGAAACGGAGCAGTCCGACGGCGGCGCGGCAGAACGCGTCCAGCTCTTTTTCAAAGCTCCCCCGAAGCCCCAACCACCCGCGGCTTTGCGAGTGTCCTGCATGCGGGTCTTGACGGCCTGAGCCCGGCCGAGATCCTGGCAGTCCCGGACGACATGCCGGAACTGCTGGGCCTCACCCGCGCCATCACGCCGCTTCGGATGCGCGGGATGACCGCGATGCTGGGCCGGATCAAACGCAAAGTTGCTGCCCTTCCGCAGCGGCCCTGACCGGCGCACGGATTGTATGGCACGCAAGCAAGCGTCACAGGGAACCCCGGCGACCGCCGCGCTAACGGCCGCCGGGGTTCCTTTCCTCGTCCACCCCTACAGCCATGACCCGGCCGCCGCCAGCTACGGGCTGGAAGCCGCGGAGGTACTCGGCGTCGATCCGGCACACGTATTCAAAACCCTGATGGTCGAGGTCGACGGCCGGCTAGCCGTCGGTGTTGTGCCGGTGAGCGGCAACTTGGACCTCAAGGCGATGGCGGCCGCCCTCGGCGGCAAAAAGGCGGCGTTGGCGGACCCGGCGGCGGCCGAACGCCGCACCGGCTACGTTCTAGGCGGAATCTCGCCGCTGGGACAACGGCAGCCCTCCCCCACCGTGGTCGACGACAGCGCACTGGCCCTGGAAACGATATTCGTCTCCGGCGGACGGCGCGGGCTGGACATCGAGCTGGGCCCGGCCGAATTGATCCGGCTCACCAACGCCCGCACGGCCCGGATCGGCACCGGCAGGAACTAGCCGGCTTCGCGCACCGGGAGTGCAGAAAAGAGCAATGTCGTCGACAAACGTTGCCGTCAACTGTCAACCCGGCGGGGCTCCGGCTCGGGATTCGGCTGGCCCGGGTTAGGGCGGGGCGCGATCTGCTGCCCCAGCCAAGCCGTCACCAGCCGCTCCCAGCGCTCCGGATCCACATTCCACTCCTTGGTGTGGCGGGCGCGGTCGAAGGTCTCGAAGGTAACCATCTCCGGATTCTTCTCGGCCAGGGCCGCTGACGGGCCGTAGGGGACGTATTCGTCGTCGACGCTGTGGATGATCAGCGTCGGCGTCCGCAGTTCCACCGCACGGGATACCCAGTCCATCGCCTTCAGGTCCACCGGGGCGGCGAGGCCGGTCAGCCGCCGGCCCAGCTTGTGGCTCATCATAAGCTGCCCGTAGCGGCCGACCGCAGAGGGAATCCGGTTGAGTTCTGCATGGTGCGCCAGCACATTCACCCAGTTAATGACCGGGGCGTCGAGCACCATCGCGCGGATCAGGGGGTGGTAGCGGGACAAATCGGCGGTCTGAAGGCAGATGGCCCCGCCCATGGACCAGCCAAAGAGCACCACTTCACGGGCGCCGTGCCTGAGGGCAAATGCAATGGCCGCCTCAACGTCGCGCCACTCGGTGGAGCCCAGACCGTAACGTCCGTCGTTCGCCGAAGGCGCCAGCCCGTCATTGCGGTAGGAAATCAGCAAGCTGGTCAGGCCCAGTTCCCGGGCGGCAGGGACGGCCCGGAGGCATTCCTGCCGGCTCGCCCCCGGCCATGGACCATGATCGCCCAGATCCCGCACTCGTGCGGGGCCCGGACCAGCCAGGCCGGCGCTGTTCCGCCGTCGACGTCGATGTCCACGTCTTCAGGGGGCAGGCCGATGCTGGCGGGATCCGGGAACGCGGCTCCGCTCCAGTAGCCGCGGCGGGCCGTGCCGAGGTCGCCGCTGTAGACAGCCTCGACTTCCCGCTGCACGGTGCGCTCTGCCGGCGAATAGGACACGATCCGGCCGATCCGGGCGTGTCCGCGTCCGCCGTCGAAGAACAATCCATAGACGCCCTCGACCGTGGACTCGGGCGTTGCGGCGAGGATCACCTGCAACCCGTGCCCGGCCCGGATGACGGCGAGAATTTCCTGGTCCTCGTCCTTGACCTTGGCGGGGGGTGATCACGCGGCGGGCGAAATACAGGGCGAGTGCGGAGGACCCGGCAGCCAGCAGCCCGGCCGCTGCACTGCCGCCGATGATGCCGCCGAGGACCCATTTAGCACTGCCCTTGGCCGAAGCGTCGGTTGCGGTGGCAGCAGCGGAGCGGGAGGCCCGGCCGCGGGCGGCGGGGATCCGGTGCGGATCCGGCAGGAGGCGGAGGGAAGAAGCCATGGCACCATTCTTACCGAAGTCCGCGCCCGGCACGGCATCCGGGGACATCTGGCCGCAAACCGTGCGGGCGTACCGGTGCGCGACTAGGCTGGGGGCATGAGTGATCCAATCGTCATTTTGACAGAAGAGCCCCTCGGCGCGGACGACCGCGTCAACATTGAAACACTGCTCGCCGGAGGTGATACACCGCTGGTGGTCCTGGTTCCGGCCAGCACGGAGCGGCACCTGCTGGTGGATTTCCTGGAGAACCTCTCCTTGCTGGAAATTTCCAAGGCCTTCCGTGAACTGACAGCACACTCCGACCCTGCGGGGGAACGCGCCGAAGCCGCGGAAACCCTGGCCGCCTCGCTCGCAGCGCTGGCAGGACTCGGCAGCGGTGTGACCGGCGAAATCGTCGAAGGCAAAGCCGTCGACGGAATGGTCGCCCGGGTCAAGGAACTCGGCGCCGGGCAGGCAGTTGTCATCACCCGTCCGCACGCCGTGGCAGACACCTTCCACACGGACTGGGCCACCAAAGCCCAGGACAAGCTGGGTCTGCCGGTCCTGCATCTTTATGCCGGATCGGGATTTATCGGGGACTCCTGAACGTTACTGAGGCTATGAGCATCTTTACAAACAGGCCAAAAGTCACGCCCGTCAAGGATCCCGCCGCCGAAAGCGCGGCCGGATCCGATGCCGGCAACGCCAGCCCGACGGTGGAGAAATCCGACGAGCAGTGGCGCCAGGAACTGAGTCCGGAGGAGTACCGCGTGCTCCGCCAGGCAGGGACCGAGCGCCCGTACACCGGCGAGTACTGGGACTCCCACACCGCGGGCGTTTACCAGTGCCGCGCCTGCGGCACGGAGCTCTTCACCAGCAAGGAGAAGTTCGATTCGCACTGCGGCTGGCCCTCCTTCTGGGCCCCGCTGGCGGACGGCACCGTCCGGTATATCCATGACCGTACCCAGGGCATGGAACGTGTGAAGTCCGCTGCGCCCACTGCGATTCGCACCTGGGGCACGTGTTTGAGGGCGAGGGGTACGGAACCCCGACCGACCAGCGCTTCTGCATCAACTCCGTTTCCCTGAAGCTGGTTTCGGCCGGCGACGCCGGGCAGTAGTCCGCACCGGGTACGGCTGCGACCAGGACCCCCGGCGGCACCGCAGCAGCGGCGCCGCCGGGGGTCCTCTGCAGTGCTCGCCGGTTCGCCCCGCCCGAATCTCCGGGAAGCCCCGCGGCCGCTGGAGCTGGCCCGGGTCCTGCGGGCTGTTTGCCCCAGACTTTCTTATGCTCAAGCTTGTTTTGCGTTAGTACCTCTGTTTGCTTGCTACGCTCGTTTCAGCTACTGACGAGCGACGCTCCCAGCAAACAGAAAGGCGCCAGCTGACGATGACTACCACTGCTGTCACCACCACTGCCCCGATCACGGCCGACTCCCCGGCGTGGATGGAGCTCAAGGCCGCCGCCACCGCGCTGCAGGCACTCCAGGTCCAGGACGGCTCCGTGCCGGAGACCGCCAACCACGAACCGGCCCGCGGATATGTCCGGACGATCTCGTCGTCCATCACGGCTCTCGCGCCGTCCTTTCCGCACGACGCCGACTACCTCGCCCTCCTTGTGACCGACTTCGGCCGCTGGGCCGACGGCGGCTTTGGCGTGCCCGATTTCCTGGACTCCCTGCAGGCCTTCCAGCCGCAGCAGCACCGGGTCAATGGCCTGCAGCACCTCGTGGTCTTTCCGATGTACACGCAGAACGGCAGCAGCAACCGCCTGGTCGAGGCCGTCCTGATCGAAGTCATCTGGCCCGAGTTCATTGCCGGGCTGGAGGAGGGCGACTACTCCAACAAGCTCTTCGTGCCGATTCGTTTCCTGGATTTCACCCCCGGTTACAACACCAATTCCGCGGTGCTGTTCCCGGAAACCGTCGCGGTCCGCCAGACTCCTACCTTCACCTGGGGCGCCATCTTTGCCGACCGTGAAGCGGCCCGCTTCCGCCGCGTGCTCAGCGCCGCCGCGGACATCACCTCGCTGCAGCTGCCGGAGGACGCGGCAGCCCTGCTGGCGGACCAGGAGCTGACCCAGGAAACCTTTGTGATGTGGGACCTGATTCACGACCGCACCCACATGCGCGGTGACCTGCCCTTCGACCCCTTTATGATCAAGCAGCGGATGCCGTTTTTCCTGTACTCCCTCGAAGAATTGCGCTGCGACCTGACCGCCTTCCGCGAATCCGTGAAGATCGAAAAGGACGAGGACGCCGACCCGGAGGCCCGCCGGCACGCAAAGCTGGTCCAGTACGCCGTTATCTTCGACCGGATCTTCCGCTTCGCCATTACCGGCAGCCGGGTGCGCAACTACGACGGCCTGGGTGGCCAGCTGCTCTTTGCCTGGATGCACCAGCACCGCGTCCTGCACTGGACCGACAGTAAACTCAGCATCGACTGGGACGAAGCCGCCGACGTTGTGGTTGAACTCGGGGCCAGGATCGAAGAGCTCTACTGGCGCTCCATCGACCGGCCCAAGATGGCGCACTGGCTGGCCGCGTACGAGCTGATTTCCGGCACCGTCACACCCAACCCGTCCTCCGTCTGGGCCAAAGGTCCGGATGCGCTGCCGCTGGCCGGCCCGCCGCGCGGACTCACCGACCAGGTCCTCGACGACGAGTTCCCGCTCTCGATGTTCTACGAGGCACTTGAGAAGAAAATGCGCCCGGTCATCGAATCCACGGCCGGCATCACGGGCACCTCGGAGACCTCAAACACCAGCAAGGCCATGAACGCCGCATGAGCGCCGGACGGCCCCTGAACGTGGTGGTCACCGGCGGCAGCGGCCCGTCCGGAATCGCCGCGGCGCGCGCGCTGGATGGGGCCGGGCACACGGTCTTCACCGTGGGCTCGGACCGGGCCCGGATTGAAGCGGCCGCCGCGGAAGCCGGAAGCGCCGTCACCCCACTGGTGTGCGACCTCGCGGACCTCGCTGCGGTCCGGTCGCTGCACTCCACCGTGCACTCGATGCTGGCCGCAAAACGCGGGGGCGTCGACGGCGTTATTCATCTGGTGGGCGGCTGGCGCGGCGCCAAGGGCATTACCGACCAGAGCGACGAGGACTGGGACTTCCTGGAACGCGGCGCAATCACCACGCTGCGCAACGTCTCGCGTGTGTTTTATGACGATCTTGCGGCGTCCGACGCCGGCCGCCTAGCCATGGTGTCCTCCACCGCTGTGGGCCGGCCGACGGCTGGCGGTGCCAGTTACGTGGCTGCCAAGGCGGCAGCCGAAGCGTGGACCCTGGCCGTGGCCGACGGTTTCCACCGCGGGCAGGCGGGGGCCGCCGGTCCCGGCAGTCCCGCCGTCCCCGCAGAACAGCACAGCGCTGCGGTGATCTTGGTGGTGAAAGCCCTCGTGGATGCCGCCATGCGCGCGAAGTCGCCGGAACGCACCTTCCCCGGATTCACCGACGTGACGGAACTGGCTGCGGCCGCCGTCGGGCTCTTCACCTCCCCCGCGGCGGAACTCAACGGCCGGCGCGTACTGCTTGGGCAGGTTCCGCAGCCCTGACCGACCCCACGCGGCTTAGTGCCGGGGCCCCGATCTCCTTAGACTGAAAGAGTGAGCAAATCGATGACAAGCACAGTTGAAACTGCCCCTGCCAGCACCGCGGTGCGGCTCCACGATCCCGCCGTCCGCGGCTTTGCCTCGGATAACTATTCGGGCGTACATCCGGAGGTACTGGCGGCCCTGGCCGCCGCCAACGAGGGCCACCAGGTCTCCTACGGCGAGGACGACTACACCGCCCGGCTCCAGCAGTTGATGGAGGGCTACTTCGGCGCAGGGATCGAGTGCTTCCCGGTCTTCAACGGCACCGGCGCCAACGTGCTGTCGCTGCAGTCCCTGCTGCCGCGCTGGGGTGCCGTGGTTTGTGCCTCCACCGCTCACATCAACATGGATGAGAACGGCGCCCCTGAGCGGATCGGTGGCATCAAACTGCTCCAGGTCCCCACAGAGGACGGCAAGCTGACCCCGGAGCTAATCGACAAGGAAGCCTGGGGCTGGGGCGACGAGCACCGCGCGCAGCCGCTGGCCGTGTCCATCACCCAGACCACCGAACTCGGCACCTGCTACACGCCGGACGAAGTGCGGGCGATCGCCGAGCATGTCCATTCCAAAGGCATGAAGCTGCACATGGACGGCGCCCGGCTGGCGAACGCTGCCGCCCACCTGAACGTGCCGCTGCGGGCCTTCACCCGCGACGCCGGCGTCGACATCCTCTCCTTCGGCGGCACCAAAAACGGCTTGCTCTTCGGTGAGGTCGTCATCGCCCTGAACCCCGCCGCGGCCCAGGGCCTGATCTACCTGCGCAAGATGAACATGCAGCTCGCCTCCAAGATGCGGTTTATGTCCGCGCAGTTCATCGCCCTGCTCGAAGGGGACCTCTGGCTGCGCTCCGCCTCGCACGCCAATGCCATGGCTGCCCGGCTTCGGGCCGGCGTCGAATCCATCCCCGGCGTCGAGCTGAGCCAGAAGACGGAGTCCAACGGCGTGTTTGCGGTCCTGCCGCCCGGCGTGGCGGACCGGCTGCGCGCGTCCTTCCGTTTTTACGACTGGAACGAGGCGGCCGGCGAGGTTCGCTGGATGTGCTCCTTCGACACCACCGAGGACGATGTTGATTCCTTTATCGCCGCCATCAAGCGCGAGCTCGCAGCCGGTTGATCCCAGCGGCGGGCCCGCCGCCCTCGCCCGCCCAAAGCCGGAGCGGGCAGCGGCGGCGAGCCTGCAGGGCTTGTGCACACTCCGTGCATAATCTTCCATTGTGAACGCACTCGACCAGGTTCCGGCAGATTTTCTTTTTGCCCTGGGAACCCTTCGGCAGGCACGAACCCGGGGTGAACTGCGCCTGGAAGAAATCCCGGCCCCGGCGCGGCTGGCACCGTTCGCCGTGGCACTCGGGGCGGAGGTTGTTGCGCCCGGCGCATCAACGTCTCCCGGCGCAGTCCATGGACCCGCGGCGGCCGCCCTGACGCGAGCGTCCGAGAGCGACGACATCGAACTGGCCACCGGCCGCTTTATCCTGCTGCACGATCCCGACGGCTCCGCGGTCTGGGAGGGCGAATTCCGGATCGTTACCTACATCCGCGC
This sequence comes from Arthrobacter sp. H16F315, assembly GCF_024124825.1. Taxonomy (GTDB): domain Bacteria; phylum Actinomycetota; class Actinomycetes; order Actinomycetales; family Micrococcaceae; genus Arthrobacter. The sequence goes on from NZ_JAMXSS010000002.1 coordinate 3,151,146, forward strand.
CCAGCTGGAACCGGAGATGGGCAATGACGAACTGCTGGGTTCCGTTGCCTGGACCTGGCTCGTCGAAGCCCTGCAGGACCATGCCGCACCGTACCGCTCGGCCGGCGGCACCGCGACCAGGGTACTGTCCGAAAGCTTCGGAACCCTCGAAGGCCGACCCAATTCGATCGACATCGAGCTCAGGGCATCCTGGACTCCGGCCACCCCGGACATCACCTCGCATCTGGAAGCCTGGTCCGACATGGTCTGCACGTTCGCCGGCCTGCCGCCGCTGCCCGACGGTGTCACAGCCCTGCCGCGCCGGCGCCGGGGTCGGGCCTGGTTTGGGAGCTGACATCGGCCGCAAGGACGGGGCACACCGACTCCATTTGGCGGATGCGCGGCCCGCAGCACCGTGTTATCGGTAAACTAAACCCATCATGACCCCTCAAATTCCGGAAATCAGCACGGCAGGCACCGTACAACATCAGACCGAGGCCGCTGACGCCACAGCCCACATCGCGGTGGACGGCTTCAACAGCATGGTTCCCGAGGTGATCGACCTTGACGCCCCCCGCGACGGTGTGCCGCTCGTTATTGAAACCATGTCCGGGCTGGAACGCTGTGCGGCCGCCCTCGCCGCAGGCCATGGCCCTGCCGGAGTCGACGCCGAACGCGCCTCCGGTTTCCGCTACGGCCAGCGCGCCTTCCTGGTGCAGATCCGCCGGGAGGGCTCCGGCACCTGGCTGATCGACCCGGAACCCTTTGGCGACCTGGGCATCATCAACGAGGCGCTGCGCGGCGTCGAATGGATCCTGCACGCCGCCAGCCAGGACCTGCCGTGCCTCTCCGAACTCGGCATGTGGCCGGACAGACTTTTTGACACCGAACTCGCTGCCCGCCTCGCCGGGCTTCCCCGGGTGGGCCTCGCTGCGGTGATCGAGCAGCTGCTGGGCTTTGGCCTCGCCAAGGAACACTCGGCGGCCGACTGGTCCACCCGGCCGCTGCCGGAACCGTGGCTCCGCTACGCCGCACTGGATGTCGAAGTTCTTACCGAACTGCGCGAGGAGCTTATCGAACTGCTCACCGCCGACGGCAAACTGGACTTCGCCGAACAGGAGTTCGCCGCCATCCTGGGCGCCGGCCAGGCACCGCCCCGGGTCGATCCGTGGCGGAAAACGTCCGGACTGCACCAGATCCGCGACCGGCGCCAGCTGGCCGCGGTGCGCGAGCTATGGCTCGAACGGGATTCGCTGGCGCAAAACCGCGACGTCGCCCCCGGCCGGCTGATTCCCGACTCCGCCCTGGTCGCGGCGGCGAAGGCCATGCCCGGCACCGTGCCCCAGCTGCTGGGGACCAAAGGCTTCCACGGCCGCGCAGCCCAGCGCGAGGCGCCGCGCTGGCTGCGCTGCATCACCGCCGCCCGCGCCCTCGAGGACCTTCCTCCCCTGCACCTGCCCACCAATGCTCCCCCGCCCCCGCGGGTCTGGGCCGACCGGGACCCGGAGGCCGCCGCCCGGCTCGCCACCGCCCGCCCGCTGCTGCAGGCCAAGGCCGAAGAACTGAACATGCCTTTGGAAAACCTGTTGACCCCGGACTACCTGCGCCGTGTCTCCTGGCGTCCGCCTGTGGAGTTCAGCGAAGAGGGAATCGCCGAGGAACTGGCGAACCTCGGGACCCGGCAGTGGCAGATCGAACTGGTCACCCCGCTCATCGCCGAAGCCTTCCGCAACCCGCAGCCACTGCCGGTCAAGGAAGCCAAGACCGTGCCTGCCCCGGACAAAGCAGGCTAAGCCCTGCAGCCGCCCTCCCGGCCCGTTGCCAACCCTCCTCCACACGGCCCGGCAACCCACTCCTTGCCAGCTATGTTACTGGCAAGTAACATGTTGTCTGATGTCGGCCGGTTCCCTGCTGTCCTCGGCGTTTGCGCGCGGGGCAGGGGTCCGGCACCCAGGTCTCGATGAGGAGTAACACGTGAGCCACACCCGGAGCACCGCGAATCCGCGCACCATCCGCGAGGTCGTCTTCGTCGACGGGGTCCGCACCCCGTTCGGCCGGGCCGGCGAGAAGGGCATCTACGCCGGAACGCGGGCCGATGACCTCGTAGTGAAATGCATCCGCGAGCTGATGCGCCGCAACCCGTCCCTGCCGGCCGAACGAATCGATGAAGTTGCCATCGCCGCGACAACACAGACCGGTGACCAGGGACTGACAATCGGCCGCACCGCGGCCCTGCTGGCCGGACTGCCGCGGACCGTACCCGGCTTTGCGATCGACCGGATGTGCGCCGGCGCCATGACGGCCGTGACCACCACCGCCAGCGGTATCGGCTTCGGTGCCTACGACGTTGTGATCGCCGGCGGCGTGGAACACATGGGCAACCACCCGATGGGGGCCGGTGCGGACCCCAACCCGCGCTTTATGTCCGAGCGGATTGTGGACCCGGCAGCCCTAAACATGGGCAACACGGCCGAGAACCTGCACGACCGCTTTCCCGCCATTACCAAGGCACGCACCGACGCCTACGCCGTCGCTTCCCAGGACAAGCTGGCCGCAGCATACGCGAAAGACCAGATCCAGCCGGACCTGGTCCCCGTGGCCACCATAAAGCCGGGCCAGGGCTGGACCGTCAACACTGTGGATGAGCCGCCGCGCCCGGGCACCTCCGTGGCGGACCTCGCCACGCTCAAAACCCCCTTCCGCGCCCACGGCCGGGTCACGGCAGGCAACGCAGCAGGCCTCAACGACGGCGCCACCGCCGCACTGCTGGCCTCCGCCGAGGCGGCCGAGGAACTTGGACTGCCGGTGAAGATGCGCCTGGTCAGCTACGCCTTCGCCGGCGTCGAGCCGGAAGTTATGGGCATCGGCCCGGTCCCGGCCACCGAGAAGGCCCTGAAGAACGCCGGACTCGGCATCGACGACATCGGCCTGTTCGAAATCAACGAGGCCTTCGCCGTCCAAGTGCTCAGCTTCCTGGACCACTTCGGGATCGCCGACGACGATCCCCGCGTCAACCGCTACGGCGGCGCGATCGCCGTCGGGCACCCGCTCGCTTCTTCCGGCGTCCGGCTGATGAACCAGCTGGCCCGCCAGTTTGCCGAGGACCCGGGCGTTCGCTTCGGAATGACCACGATGTGCATTGGCCTGGGCATGGGGGCCACCGTCATCTGGGAAAACCCGCACCACGCCGATTACGGCACCGACTACACCACCACCACGACTGGAGCCGCAGCATGAGCGCCGCCGATTTCCATAAGCTTGCCGAGCTGTTCCCGAACGAGACGGTAACGCACTCCTACGTCCAGGACATCGCGCTGCCGGCTGTCAACGGCAAGAGCCCCGGCACCTTCGCGCTGCTCACGCTCGACAACGGCCTGGACCACTCCAAACCCACTACCTTGGGCCCGAACACGCTGATCGAGCTCGGCACCGCCCTGGAGGGACTGCGGGACCGTGCCGCGCGTGGCGAGATCGCCGGCGTCGGCGTCACCGGCAAGCCGTACTTCCTGGTCGCCGGCGCCGACTTGTCCACGGTCAAATCGGTCAGCGGCCGCGAGCAGGGCCTCTGGATGGCCCAGCTCGGCCACGATGTCTACGCCACGCTGGCAAACCTCGGGGTTCCCAGCTTCGCCTTCATCAACGGACTGGCCCTCGGCGGCGGGCTGGAGATCGCCCTGCAGTCCACCTACCGCACCGTCTCCACCGGCGCCGGTGCGCTGGCACTGCCGGAGGCGTTCATTGGGCTGATCCCGGGTTGGGGCGGCGTCTGCATCCTGCCGCGGCTGATCGGCCCGGAGAACGCCGTTAAGGTGATGATCGAGAACCCGCTGAGCAACAACCGCACCCTGACCGGACCGCAGGCCTACAAACTCGGCGTGGCGGACGCCATCTTCGAGCCCGCCGACTTTGTCGAGCAGTCAGTCGCCTGGGCTGCGCAGGTTATCGCGGGCGCCCTCACGCCCGAACGCGCCAATGCCGTCGACCCCGCCGTACCGGAGGTGGCCGATCGCTGGGCCGGCGCCGTCGCCGCGGGCCGCGCCTTTGTCGAAACCAAGACGTCGAACGCCTCCCCGGCCCCGGCCAAGGTGCTGGACGTGCTCGAAGCCAACCGCACCATGACCCAAGCGGAGTCGGCGGAGCTCGAGTGCCGGACCCTAGCGGACCTTATGCAGACCGACGAGTTCCGTTCCACGGTCTACGCCTTCCTGGATCTGGTGCAGCGCCGAGCCAAGCGCCCCGCCGGCGCCCCGGACCGCAAGCTCGCCCGTCCGGTCACAAAGATCGGCGTCGTAGGGGCCGGCCTGATGGCCAGCCAGCTCGCGCTGCTCTTTGCCCGCCAGCTCAAGGTGCCGGTGGTGATGACGGACATTGACCAGGCCCGGGTGGACAAGGGCGTCGGTTACGTGCACGCGGAGGTGGACAAGCTGCTGGCAAAAAAGCGAATCAGCGCGGATGCCGCCAACCGGACCAAGGCCCTGGTCAGCGGCGCGGTTTCCAAGGAAACCTTCGCCGACGCCGACTTCGTCATCGAGGCCGTCTTCGAGGAACTCAACGTCAAGAAACAGGTCTTCAAGGAGCTTGAGGCGATCATTTCGCCCGAGTGCATCCTGGCGACCAACACCTCCTCGCTGTCCGTCACTGCCATGGCTGAGGACCTGGAGCATCCGGAGCGGCTCATCGGCTTCCATTTCTTCAACCCGGTGGCAGTGATGCCTTTGCTTGAGATTGTCCGGGCCCCAAAGACCGACGACGCCGTACTGGCTACCGCGTTCGAACTGGCTAAGGGCCTGAAGAAGTCTGCAGTACTTGTCAAGGACGCCCCCGCGTTTGTGGTCAACCGCATCCTGCTGCGCCTGATGGGAGAAGTGACGGCCGCCTTCGACGAGGGTACCCCCGCCGGTGTGGCGGATAACGCGCTGCGCCCGATGGGCCTGCCGATGACACCTTTCGTTCTCGGGGCCATGGTGGGCCTGCCGGTCGCGCAGCACGTCCAGGAGTCCCTGCACGCTGCGTTCCCCGACCGGTTCACCGTCTCGCAGAACCTGCAGAACCTGATCGATCACGGGGTCCGGTCCATCTGGGATCCGGCCTCGGTGACGGCCGGTACGCCGACCATTCCGGCCGAGACCCAGGCCCTGATGTCCTTTGGGGATTCGCCGTCCACCGCCGGGGAGGTGCTGCGCCGCACTCAGGACGCCCTCGCCGAGGAAATCGGACTGATGCTGGACGAGGGTGTCGTCGCCGGCCCGGAGGACATCGACCTTTGTATGATCCTCGGTGCCGGCTGGCCGATGTTCCTTGGCGGCATCACCCCGTACCTGGACCGGGTCGGCGCCTCGGAGCGTGTCACCGGCCGGAAGTTCCTGGCGCCGGGTGTGGCGTCCGAGCCGGCCTAGCGCCCGGAGCGGCCGGACGGTCGAAGTGACCTAACACCCCGCATGCCGGCGGCACCCCTGCGGCGGGCATCAGGGTTCCTGATGCCCGCCGCCGCACGTTAAGGTCGCTGCGCGTTAAGGTCGCTGAGCGATCAGATAAGGTGCGCAGTGGCCGGTGCCGAGTCGGCGTCGTGACTAACCCGCAACGCCGCGCGGGCACGCGCAGCGGTTTCCCGGGCGACAGCGAGGCCATCTAGAAAAGCGCGACTTTCGGAGTTCGCGGGAAGAGGTCGTGGAGTTCGTCACGTTCCGCGGCGCTGGGGATCCAGGCCACGGCGGCGGCGTTTTGCCGGACCTGCTCCGGCCGGGTGGCCCCGGCGATAACACTGCTGACCGAGCGCTGGGCCGCTAGCCAGGAGAACGCCACCTGGATCTCGTTCAGGCCCCGCTCGGCCGCGAAGGCGCCCAGGGCCGCCAACTGTTCCCAGTCGGCGTCGTGGACCAGGTTGGTGCGGGTGTGGCTGAGGCGCGAACCCTCAGGCGCGGTGTCCCTGGCGTATTTGCCGGTCAGCAGGCCGTTGGCCAGCGGGAAGTACGGCAGCACGCCCAAGCCGTAGGCTTCCGCGGCCGGAGTGACCTCAAGCTCGGCGCGGCGGTCCAGCAGGTTGTAGTGGTTCTGGCTGGAGATGAAACGGGATCCACCGCGGGCACGGGCCACGAATTCGGCTTCGGCGATCTGCCAGCCGGCACGGTTGGAGTGGCCGATGTAGCGGACCTTGCCGCTGGTGACGAGCTCATCGAGGGCATCGAGGGTCTCCTCGATCGGGGTCAGCGGGTCGGGTGTGTGGAACTGGTAAAGGTCGATCCAGTCCGTCCCGAGCCGGCGGAGCGAGGCCTCCGCGGCCTTAATGATGTACCGGCGGGAGCCACGGGCACCAAAGTCATTGCCGTTGGCACCGCCCATGTCCATCCCGAACTTCGTGGCGACCACTGCCTCGTCGCGGCGGCCGTTCAGGGCCTTGCCAAGCATGGTTTCGCTCAGTCCCGGTTCCCGGCCGTAGGTGTCCGCGACGTCGAAGAAGGTTATGCCGGAGTCCAGCGCCGCATGCACCACGGCGTCGGTCCCGTCCTGCGACTCGGTCGCCGTGTTGGCCCGGCCAAGGTTATTGCAGCCAAGTCCAACGACGGAGACGGTCAGTCCGGAATTTCCCACGCGGCGGTATTCAGTCATGTACTTCAGCCTATAACGGCCCGGGCCCGTCCGCGGGCCGCTGCGGCGGCCGGTGTCCGGCGTGCTGCCCGGGCCGCGGAGGGTTATCCGGCGGTCAGCTCCAGGCCTTGATCGTCGAGGGCATCCTGGAGCTGGGCCAGGGTCCGCGGACAGATGCCGTGCATTCGGGCAAGTCCCCGCCCGCCGAGTGCCGCCACCTGTTCGAGTGACTCGACTCCGGCGTGGGCGAGGGCCCGGCGGGCCGGAGCCGAGATCCCCCGCGGCAGCGGGGTACGGCCCGGTTCAACGGATTTCGGCGCCATCTGGAATTCCTTTCCGTCGGGGTCCCCAAAAATGGTCTGCAAGCTGCCCGTGGAGCGGCCCGCGGAACTAGAGGCTAAAGCTGTTCGCCGGCTTGGCTGAGTACTTGAGCCGAAAGCCGGACCCGTCGGTAGCGGCGCCGATGCTCAACTTGGTGAAGTCGAGGTCCTCGCCCCGGATGCAGACCTTGATGGCGTTAACCGCCTTGTTGACGTCCGGGGTCAGGATAAAGATGTTGAGCTTGGAATCGGAAAATTCCGAGCGGTCCACTATTCCGAGGCCCCGCCACGCGAGGTGGCTGATCAGTGCGTCCTTGGCTTTTTCCTCGAGGTAGCGGTCGCGATCCGTGCCCCCTTGGTCTTCAGTGCATACTGGGCCACGACCCAGAACTGCCCGTCCTCGGGGATTTCGGCAAAACCGTCTTCGGCGCACTGCACGGCGAAGGCATCCATCAGTCGCTCGGCAGCGCCGGCGTCGGCGACGTCGGTCTCATCGGTTTTGCTCTGGTGCCCGACGACGCCGTGGTTCATCACAAATTGGCTGTAGTCCTCGTCAAACCAGGCCTCCCTGAATTCGAGGACACCCTCATCGTTGCGCTTGTAAACCCGGATAATTCCGCTCATGCCCGTCCTCTCCTGAACCATTCGCGGTCTGTGCCGTCGAAGGGTGGCTGTTCTGCCTTGACGGCCTGGTAAAGCTGATCCGATGCGGCGCTGATCCGGGCCGCCACGTCCTCGGGGTAGTCCATCTCCACCCGGTGCTCGGCAAACTCGTCCTCATCGTCCACGTAGACTCCGCGCTCCGCGGTACGGATGACGTCCAGGTCCATGTCGATCAGGTGGAACTCGGTGACGCCGGGGCGGATGGTTCGCCAGCCGTGCTCCGTCGCGAGATCCACGTAAACCCTGACGCCGGCGGGATGGCCCGCTGCGTAGAAGGTGGCGACGTACTCGCCGCTTCGCGGAACCAGAAGCACGGCGTCCGATTCGGTGTAGAACGCGGCGCCCGGACGCGAACAGAACTCGTTGGTTCCCTGGAAGATCCACCAGCCATGGACGTCCTCGCCGAGGTAGGTTCCGGGCACCACCCAGTGGGCCTTGCCGTTCCATTTGCGGTTCCGGGAGACTACCAGGTCTCCCGGAACCAGGTCTTTGGGGGTCCTCACAGAATCGGCAGGCTGCCGGTGCTGGGGTGTTCCTGGCCGGGGAGGGGACGCGCGAACGGTACCTTGGTCCCCAGGACCTGAGCCACGACGTCATGGGTGATCTGCTGGGCGGTCAAGCCGACCCGTTCGAGCACCTGGCTGCGGGTTCCATGGTCCAGGAATTCCACCGGCAGGCCCACTTCGTTCAGGGCGGTGTCCACCCCGGCGGCGCGCATTTCCTGCCTGATCCGGGACCCGACCCCGCCGGCGCGGACCCCGTCCTCGATGCAGATAACGAGCCGGTGGTGGGAGGCGAGGGCGACGATGGACTTCCGGACCGGCAGGACCCAGCGGGGGTCCACCACTGTGGAGCTGATGCCTTGCGCCCCGAGGCGGTTGGAGACGTCCAGTGCGAGTTCGGACATGGCCCCGACGCTGACGATCAGGACGTCGTTCTCGCTGGAGCCGACCGGGCGCCGTGCCAGCACGTCCACGCCGTCGCTGAGCCGCTCGACCGCCTCAACTTCGGCCCCGACAGTGCCCTTGGAGTAACGGATCACACTGGGGGCGTCCTCGATGGCGACGGCCTCGCGCAGCTCCTCACGCAGCCGGTTGGCGTCCCGGGGCGCGGCGAGGTGCAGTCCGGGCACGATTTGGACCATGGCCATGTCCCACATGCCGTGGTGGCTGGCGCCGTCGGGCCCGGTAACCCCGGCCCGGTCCAGGACGATTGTGACACCGGCTTTGTGCAGGGCGACGTCCATCAGGAGCTGGTCGAAGGCGCGGTTCAGGAAGGTCGCGTAGACAGCGACGACCGGGTGCAGTCCCCGAACGCCATGCCGGCGGCGGAGGTGAGGGCGTGCTGTTCGGCGATGCCGACGTCGAACACCCGCTCCGGGTGCCGGGCAGCAAACTTGTGCAGGCCGACCGGGATCAGCATGGCGCCGGTGATGCCGACGATGTCCTTGCGCTCATCGGCGATCTCGGCGATCTCGTCGGCGAAGACGGCGGTCCAGGATTTCGCTCCGCCGGCCTCGGTTGGCGCTCCCGTCTCCGGGTCAATAATCCCGACGGCGTGGAACTGGTCCGCTTCGTGTGCGCGGGCGGGCGCGTAGCCGTGACCCTTTTCGGTCATGGCATGCACAATCACCGGCCCGGCGTAATTCTTCGCGGTGGACAGGGCGTGCTCCATGGCCTGGAGGTTGTGGCCGTCGACCGGACCGATGTATTTCATCCCGAGGTCCTCGAACATACCCTGCGGGGCCCACCAGTCCTTAACGCCCTTCTTCATGGCGTGCAGGCTGCGGTAGGTGAACTGGCCCGCGGGTCCGCCGTTCTGCAGCTTGCGCCGCCACCAGTCCAAGGTGCCTTCGTAGGCAGGGGCGGCGCGGAAGGAATCGATGGTGGGGCGCAGCGAGGCGAGGTAGTCAGCGAATCCGCCCACGGTCGGGGCGTAGGAGCGGCCGTTGTCGTTTACGACGATCACCACCCGGCGCTTTTTATCGGCGGCGATGTTGTTGAGGGCTTCCCAGGCCATTCCGCCGGTCAGCGCGCCGTCGCCCACCACGGCGATAACGTAGCGGTCCCCGTCGCCGGTGAGCTGCCGGGCCCGGGAGATCCCGTCCGCCCAGGACAGCGAGGACGAGGCGTGTGAGCTTTCGACGATGTCGTGCTCTGATTCGGCGCGGTCCGGGTAGCCCGACAGACCGCCTTGCTGGCGCAGGGTGCTGAAATCCTGGCGTCCGGTGAGGAGCTTGTGCACGTACGACTGGTGGCCGGTGTCAAAGACGATGCTGTCCCGGGGAGAATCGAAGACCCGGTGCACAGCGATGGTGAGCTCCACCACACCAAGGTTCGGGCCCAGGTGGCCGCCGGTCTGGGAGACGTTGGCGATCAGGAAGTCCCGGACCTCGGTTGTCAGCCGGTCCAGCTGCGCCTCGGACAACTTACTCAGGTCCTGCGGGTTGCGGACGGTCTCCAAGATTCCCAACGGCCCCTCCTTCGGGTGGTAGACATGCCTTTTAACTCTAACGCCTCAGGGATGGCGCCGGTGCCGGGCCACGAAAGCCCCGGTCCGTCGGGAACGGGCCGGGGCTTTCGGGTTGATACTGCCGGACTGCGGCTAGTTAGCGCAGACGATCCCGGCGTTCCCGCGGTAACCCCGGCAGAAAAGCGTTGCCGGGTCCACCGCGGGTCCCTACGCGGAGATCTGCCGCAGCACGTACTGCAGGATGCCGCCGTTGCGGTAGTAATCGGCCTCGCCCGGGGTATCGATGCGCAGGACCGCATCGAAGCTCGTGACGGTACCGTCCTCGGCCGTGGCCGTGACCTTCAGCGTCTTAGGTGTGGTGCCCTCGTTAAGGGCTGTGACGCCCTCAACCGCGAAGGTTTCCGTGCCGGTCAACCCGAGGCTGGCAGCGTTCTGGCCGGCCGGGTACTGCAGGGGCAGGACGCCCATGCCGATCAGGTTGGAGCGGTGGATGCGCTCGTAGCTTTCGGCAACTACAGCCTTGACGCCCAGCAGCGCAGTTCCCTTGGCTGCCCAGTCACGCGACGAGCCGGAGCCGTACTCCTTACCGGCAAGGACCACCAGCGGGATGCCGGCCGCCTCGTAGTTCTGCGCGGCGTCGTAGACGTATGCCTGCGGGCCGTCGGCCTGGGTGAAGTCACGCGTGAAGCCACCTTCGACGCCGTCCAGGATCTGGTTCTTGATCCGGATATTGGCGAACGTACCGCGGATCATCACCTCATGGTTGCCACGGCGTGAGCCGTAGGAGTTGAAGTCCTTGCGCTCCACACCGTTGGCCAGCAGGTACTGACCGGCCGGGGTGTCCGACTTGAAGGAACCTGCCGGTGAGATGTGGTCGGTGGTGACGGAATCGCCAAGCTTCAGCAGCACCCGGGCGCCGGTGATGTCCTTGACGGGCTCCGGCTCCGCCTTCATGCCGTCGAAGTACGGGGGCTTCCGGACGTACGTGGACTTCGGGTCCCAGGCGAACGTGTCGCCGGCCGGCGTGGAGAGAGCCTTCCAGCGGTCGTCGCCGTCGAAGACGCCCTCGTAGCCGCGGGCGAACATTTCCTTGTCGATCGAGGAATCGATGACCTGCTGGACCTCAACCGGGTTCGGCCAGATGTCCTTCAGGAAAACGTCGTTGCCGGCCTCATCCTGGCCCAGCGGGTCAGCATTAAAATCGAAGTCCATGGTTCCGGCCAGGGCGTAGGCGATGACCAGCGGCGGGGACGCCAGGTAGTTCATCTTCACGTCCGGGTTGATCCGGCCCTCGAAGTTGCGGTTACCGGACAGCACAGCGGCAACGGAAAGATCGTTGGCCGCGATGGCCTCGGAGATTTCGGCGTCGAGCGGGCCGGAGTTGCCGATGCAGGTCGCGCAGCCGTATCCGACGATGTAGAAGCCGAGCTTCTCCAGGTACGGGGTCAGGCCCGACTTGTTGTAGTAGTCGGTGACAACCTTGGAACCGGGAGCCACGGAGGTCTTGACCCACGGCTTCGAGGCCAGGCCCTTGTCGACGGCGTTGCGGGCCAAAAGTGCGGCGGCCAGCATCACGGACGGGTTGGACGTGTTGGTGCAGGAGGTGATCGAGGCGATCGACACTGCGCCGTGGTCCAGCTCGAACTCGCGGCCGTCAGCGGTCTTGACACTGACTTTCTTTGACGGCCGGCCGTTGGACTTCGGCCCGTGCGCGTGCGGGGCCTCGTCTGTCAGGTGCGTCTTGGTGGCGGTGAAGGACGGGGTATCGGACGCCGGGAAGCTCTCGTCAATGGCCTCATCGACGCTGCCGCCGACGAGGTCTTCCTTCACATAGTTGCGCAGGTCCTGGCGGAACTGGGCCTTGGACTCGGTGAGGATGATGCGGTCCTGGGGGCGCTTCGGGCCGGAAATCGACGGAACAACCGTCGACAGGTCCAGTTCGAGGTACTCGGAGAACTTGATCTCACGTGACGGATCGTGCCAGAGGCCCTGTTCCTTCGCGTAGGACTCCACCAAGGCGACGTTCTCGTCCGAGCGGCCGGTGAGGCGCAGGTAGTCCAAGGTAACGTCGTCGATCGGGAACATGGCGGCCGTGGAGCCGAACTCCGGGCTCATGTTGCCGATGGTGGCGCGGTTGGCCAGCGGCACGGCCGCAACGCCTTCGCCGTAGAACTCGACAAACTTGCCGACCACACCGTGCTTGCGCAGCTGCTCGGTGATGGTCAGGACGACGTCGGTGGCGGTCGCGCCGGCCGGGATGGACCCGGTCAGCTTGAAGCCCACAACGCGCGGGATCAGCATGGAGACGGGCTGGCCAAGCATGGCTGCCTCGGCTTCGATGCCGCCAACGCCCCAGCCCAGCACACCCATGCCATTGACCATGGTGGTGTGCGAGTCGGTGCCGACGCAGGTGTCCGGGTAGGCCCGGACGACTGAGCCGGACTCGGTGTCGACCTCGCGGGTCATGACCGTGCGGGCCAGGTATTCGATGTTGACCTGGTGCACAATGCCGGTCCCCGGCGGGACAACCTTGAAGTCATCAAATGCGGTCTGGCCCCACCGCAGGAACTGGTACCGCTCGCCGTTGCGCTGGTACTCGATCTCCATGTTGCGCTCCAGTGCGCCGGAGTTGCCGAAGGCGTCGATCTGCACGGAGTGGTCAATCACCATCTCGGCGGGAGCCAACGGGTTGACCCGCTTGGGGTCCCCGCCAAGTTCCTTGACGGCCTCACGCATGGTGGCAAGGTCCACTACGCAGGGCACGCCAGTGAAGTCCTGCATGATCACGCGCGCCGGCGTGAACTGGATTTCAGTGTCGGGCTCGGCGCTGGGGTCCCAGCCGGCCAAAGCGCGGACGTGGTCGGCCGTAATGTTCGCGCCGTCCTCGGTCCTCAACAGGTTTTCAAGCAATACCTTGAGGCTGAACGGAAGGTTTTCTGCACCTTCGACGGAGTTCAACCGGAAAATTTCGTATTCGGTACCGGCAACATTAAGTTTGCCTTTTGAACCGAAGCTGTCCACAATGCTCATCACAGGACTCCTCTCGCAACAGTTTCATCTTTGTCGCGCCGCAGACCCCTTGCTAGTTAGGTGGCCCTAACTAATGCTTGGCCTTGCTCGCACAAGGATCGGTACAGGGTGCAGGAGGTCAGCCGTGGGTACGGAGCGCGACGTCGGACTACTTCGCCCATCCTAGTGGCCTCAGCCCCGCGGAGTCAGTAGCGCCACAGTCTCCATGTGGTGGGTATGCGGGTACAGGTCAAAGGCCCGCAGCCCTGCCAGCTCCCAGCCGGATTGCTGGAAGTAGCCGACATCGCGGGCAAAGGACGCCGGATCGCAGGACACGTAGGCAACGGCCCGGGGGCCGGCTCCGATCAGCTGGTTTACCACGGCCTTGCCGGCACCGGCCCGGGGCGGGTCCAGCAGGATCGCGTCGAAATTGCGCGCCTTTTCACGCAGGACGCGTTCCACCCGGCCCTGGACGATCTCAACCTGCGGTGCGTCATGGAGGTTCTTGCGTGCGTCCCGGCTGGTCCCGGGAGCCCCTTCGACTGACAGCACCGAACCCGTGGCGCCGACGGCGTCCGCGAGCGGGGCGGTGAACAGGCCCACCCCGGCGTAGAGATCCGCAACAACGGCTCCCGGTTCCAGGAACCCGCCGTTGTGCAGGAATCCGGTCACGGCCCCCACGAGCGCGGCGGGGGCCTCGCGGTGGATCTGCCAGAAGCCGTCGCCGGTCACACGGTAGTCGTGCCCGGACGCGGTCTCCTGCACATAGGTGCGGCCGCGCAGCCGCAGTACCTCGCCTTTGACCGGATCAAAGCTCGCCACCGAAACATCGTCGGGCAGCTGGGCCAGGACCGCGCTAAGCCGCTTGGCCCGGGTGCCCGCGGCCGGGACCAGGAGCACCAGCGGCCGGGAGCCGTTCGCCGGTGCGGCGACCTCAACGCGTTCAATGCCCTGCAGGTCGATGTCCCAGAGCCGGAGGTTGTTGATGGCGTCAACGGCCAGCGGCATCTCCCGGACCGGAAGGACGGTATCGGAGCGGTGCGCGTGCATTCCAAGTTTGCCGGCCGGGGTCACGGCGAAACCGGCGCGGGTGCGCCAGCCCAGGCCCGCCGGCGCCGTCGTTCCCTGCTCCCCCACGGCTTCGACCAAGGAGCCTGCGGCCGTGTCCGTCCCTGCCAGCGGCAGTTCGACGCCGGCCAGGCGGTGCAGCTGCTCGGCCAGCACCTCGGCCTTGAGGCTGCGCTGGCGTGTCAGTGCGATGTGGCCGAGTTCTGCGCCTCCGACGGGCGGGTGACGGTGCGACCAGGAACGCGCGGAATCGGCCAGGTCCCAGAAGTGCGCCACCCGGTCCGGGGATGCGTCAAGGACTTCCACGACGTCGCCGCGCCAGAACTTGGCGTCCGCGCCGGACTCGGTGAGACGGACCTTGACCCTCTCGCCGGGAATGCCGTGCCGGACGAAGACCACACGGCCCTCATGCCGGGCGACGCAGTGCCCGCCGTGGGCGACCGGCCCGACGTCGACGATGAGATCGGTGCGGTTTGGGGCCTGGGTGTCGGAGTTCATTGGATGTCCTGCAGTCTCTTGGCTTCTTCGGAGGATTTCAGCTGCCACGGCACACTGGCCACCATCACGCCGGGCTCGAAATGCAACCGGGTCTTGATGCGCAGTGCGGTCTGGTTGTGCACCAGTTGCTCCCACCACTTACCCACGACGTACTCGGGGATGTAGACCACAATCAGGTCACGGGGCGAATCGCGCCGCATGTTCTTGATGTACTCCATGATGGGGGTGACCGTTTCACGGAACGGACTGGCCAGCACGGTCAACGGTACCGGGATTTCCAGTTTCTCCCAGTCCGCGACCGTCTGTTCGGTCTCTTCGCTGCTGATGTCCACGGTGATGGCGTCCAGCCGGGAGGGCCGTGACGCGCGGGCATAGGCGAGGGCGCGAAGGACCGGCTTGCGCACATGGGAGACGAGGAGGACTGCGTGCACCCGGGTGGGCAGGGCCCGCGGAGAAGAATCCTCGTCGACTGCGAGTTCCTTGGCCACGTTGTCATAGTGCGACCGGATGCTCCACATGATAAGGAACAGCGCGAACATTGCCAGCAGCGCGATCCAGGCGCCCTGCTCAAATTTGGTGATCAGCACGATCACGAGGACCAGGGCCGTCATGCCGAAGCCGATTGCATTGATAATGCGCGACTTGAGCATCCGCCGCTTAACGGCAGGATCCTTGGCGAGTTTCAGCTCCCGGCCCCAGTGCCGGATCATCCCGAGTTGGCTCATGGTGAAGGAAATGAAAACACCCACAATGTAGAGCTGGATCAGCTTGGTGACGTCAGCGTTGAAGGCGATGATCAGCACCAGGGCGCCGGCGGCCAGCGCCAGGACGCCGTTGCTGAAGGCCAGCCGGTCTCCGCGGGTGCGCAGCTGCCGGGGCAGGTAGCCGTCCTGGGCCAGGATCGAGCCGAGGACGGGGAAGCCGTTGAAGGCGGTATTGGAGGCGAACACCAGAATCACGCCGGTCGCGGCCACCACGATGTAAAAGGGAATGGTGCCGGCTCCAAAAATGGTCTGCGCGATCTGGCTGATGGCCGGATTCTGGATGTAGTCCTCCGCCAGCGGCTTGCCATCGAGCAGGAACTCGGTGGCCGGGTCCAGCACAATGTGCACCTTCGTGGCGTTGGCCAGGTAGATGATCCCTGCCAGCATGGACGCCGCGATCACGCCGAGCAGAAGCAAAGTGGTGGCGGCGTTTTTGCTTTTTGGCTTCTTGAAGTTCGGCACCCCGTTGCTGATGGCCTCGACGCCGGTCAGGGCAGCGGCGCCGGAGGAGAAAGCGCGCAGCAGCAGGAACGCGCCGGCGAGCCCAACGAGCCCGTCGTCAAAACCCTCGGCCGGAACAATCGTAAACGCCGCCGAGGGTGCCTCCCCAGTGCCCCGGTGGCCGCCTGGAAGATGCCGATGGCCGTCATGCCGAGGATCGATGCCATAAAGATGTAAGTGGGGACTGCAAAGACGCTGCCGGCTTCCCTGATCCCGCGCAGGTTGACCAGGGCCAGGATCACGACGCCGATCGTCGCGATGGCGGCCTGCTGGCCGTGCAGCGAGGGTACTGCCGTCGTCACGTAGGCTGCCGCCGAGGACATCGACACGGCGACGGTCAGGACGTAGTCCACCAGCAGGGCCGAGGCGACCGTGAGCCCGGCGTATTTGCCGAGGTTCACGTTTGCGATTTCGTAGTCGCCGCCGCCGGAGGGGTAGGCGTGGACGTTCTGCCGGTAGGAAGCGACGACTGTGAGCAGCACCACCATGACCGCCAGTCCCACCCAGGGGGAGAACGCTACGGCGCTCACACCAGCCAGGGCCAGGGTTAGGAGGATTTCGTCGGGCGCGTAGGCCACTGAGGACAGCGCATCGGAGGCGAAGATGGGAAGCGCGATCCGCTTCGGCAGCAGGGTGTGGGCCAGGCTGTCGTTCCGGAAGGGCTTGCCTACCAGCACCCGCTTCACGGCATTGAATATTGTCGGCACTCCACAAAGCTAGTCGCATTCGGACCCGATGTCATGACGGCGACAGGGCGCCGCGCGGCGGCGGCTCCCGGTCGCCGGGGTGCGGCAGCGGCGGGGCTGGCTCCGGGTGGCGCCGCGGCCGGTAGAGTTTTCCGCAGTAGCAGTCACAAAGCTTGAGGAGGCACGGTTGGCGCACTTCGTGATTATGGGTTGCGGCCGCGTGGGGGCAACCCTCGCGCACACGCTTGAGGATGCCGGGCACTCCGTGGCCATCATCGACCAGGATGACCGTGCTTTCCGGCGGCTGCGCACGGGCTTCACCGGCCGTAAAGTCACCGGCGTCGGCTTTGACCGCGAGACCCTCAAGCAAGCCGGCGTTGCGGAGGCCTATGCCTTCGCGGCTGTCTCCAGCGGCGACAATTCAAATATCCTGGCCACCCGGGTGGCACGCGAAACCTTCCACGTCCCGCATGTGGTCGCCAGGATTTACGACCCGGGCCGGGCTGAGATCTACCAGCGGCTCGGCATCCCCACTGTCGCCGCAGTGCGCTGGAGCGCGGACCAGGTGCTCCGGCGGATCCTGCCCGAACAGCACCTGGCCGGCGACTATCGCGACCCCTCGGGCCGCCTTGTGCTCGCCGAAGTGGAGCTGAACCCCGAGTGGATCGGCCACCCGGTTACCTCGATCGAGAAGGCCGCCGGGATCCGCGTCGCGTACCTGACACGGTTCGGTGAGGGGATGCTGCCCGCGGCCGGAACCCTGTACCAGGATGGCGACACCGTGCACGCCATGCTGGGCGTGGACCGCAGCAGCGAAGTCGGCCATATTCTTGCCCAGTCCCCCGCCAAGGAGTCCTAAGTGAAAGTCGTTATTGTCGGGGCGGGAAGCGTCGGTTCCTCGATCGCGCGCGAACTGCTGGCCCACAAACACGAGATCCTGCTGATCGACCTCAAGCCCGAGGTGATCGGGCGAAGCGGCCTGCGGGGCGCCCACTGGCTGGTTGGCGATGCCTGCGAACTGAGCACCCTCCAGGACGCGAAACTGGAAGACGCCGACGTCGTGGTCTCAGCTACCGGTGACGACAAGGTCAA
Source organism: Arthrobacter sp. H16F315 (assembly GCF_024124825.1). Classification (GTDB taxonomy): domain Bacteria; phylum Actinomycetota; class Actinomycetes; order Actinomycetales; family Micrococcaceae; genus Arthrobacter. The sequence continues at coordinate 3,168,783 of NZ_JAMXSS010000002.1, forward strand.
CCTGGTGGTCTCGCTGCTGGCGAAGACCGAGTTCGGCGTCGGACGCACTGTAGGCCGGGTCAACAACCCCAAGAATGACTGGATGTTCGACGATTCCTGGGGCGTCGACGTTGCGGTGAACACCCCGCAGCTGATGACTGCCCTGGTCGAGGAGGCAGTGGAGATCGGCGACCTCGTCCGGCTGCTGACCCTGCAGACCGGGGTGTCATCGCTGGTCGAGTTCACGGTCCCGCACGATTCACACGTGGTCGGACTGACCGTGGGCGGCATCGAATGGCCTGAGGATTCGACCCTTGTGGCAATCCTGCGGGATCAGGCACCAATCACGCCAAGCCGGGATGACGTGATTGACGGCGGGGACGAGCTGTTTTTCGTCACGACGATCGCAGCAGAGGACGAACTGCGTGCCCTGCTCTCGCCGGAGTCCCAGGGCGAGCTGCCGGCGGAACCGCAGGGCGAAGACGCGCACGCCCACGAGGTCTTCGACGGCTTCGACGGCTAACCGGCGGTTGCCGGCAACCGGCGGTTAGCCGGCCGGTTCAGCTGGGGGTCGCGGCTGGAGCGGGCCGGGTCAGCAGCCAGGCAACCCAGATGCCCAGGATGTACAGCGGGGCTCCCATCAGCAACCGCGTTGTGGCGAGGGCCGAAAAGCCCGCCTCGCCCATAAAGTACAGCGGAAGCTGGACCAGCAGGCGAAGGGCCAGGACCCCAATGATCACCCAGGTGCCGATCCGGTAGGCCCTGACCCGCGCGGGCTGCTTCCGCCAGTCCAGTCCTTCGTTCCGGATGAAGCCGAAGAGCAGCCCCGCAAACGGCCAGCGGACGGCGATCGAGATCGCCATCACCACGATGTAGGCGGCATTGGTGAAGAATCCGGGGACGTAGAAGTCCTCGGCCTTGCCCGTGGTGTTGGCCAGCCACGCGGACAGCCCGACGCCGGCAATCCCCGCCAGTGCCTGCGTCAGCGGCTTGCGCTGGATGAGTCGGGCGACGGTAAACGCCGCCGCCACGGCCAGCGCGGAGACCAGCGCCAGGGGCAGCTCGCGCGCGATGGTGAAAGCGACCAGGAAGACCAGGCCGGGGAGGATGCTCTCGGCAATGCCCTGAATGCCGCCCGCGCTCTTGAGCACGTCGATGTTGCCGTTGCCGGACCGGTGCAGACCGGCTTTGGCGGCGTAACCTTCGGCGAGCTGCGCCGCTGTTGGCTGAACTGCTGCTGGCTGAACTGCTGTTGGCAGCGGCTCAGCGGGTTCCCGCCCTGCCGCGCCGGGATTTTCGGGAACCGTCATTGCTCCTCCTGCGGGGAGAGTATTTCGTAGCGGGGATTGAACATGGTCGGCAGTCCGTCCCTGACTGTGACCATGCCCTGCAGGCGCAGTTCGGTGCCGGCATCGACACCGGGTATACGGCGGCGGCCCAGCCAGACCACCCGGAGCCGGTCCTTGGGAACGGCGGACCGCTGGCGCCATAAGCCGGAGGCCGGCGTGGCGGCGGCGGCGCCGGATGCCACGGCGACGGAGCGCTTTTTGACCGGCGGCGCGTTGTGGTCGACGACGATCGCGGTGAAGGCAGCGACCTGGCTCGCCGGTGCGTAGGTGACCGATTCGATGAAGCCATGGCAGAACACGCGGCCGCGGTCCGGCAATTCCCGGACGGAGACCGACGCAGCCGGGTCCTGGCGGGCAGCATCAGCCAATCTGGGTGGTCTCCGGTCCGCGTTCGGGCCGCTCGATGTCCGGGGCGGACTGTGGCGCGGGGACGGCGTTCTCCTTGGGCAAGTGCAGCTGCAGGAGGTCACGCGGGGGCATCGGGCTCTCGCCGCGCACCACCACGAGCTGCCGGAACAGTTCCTCGAGTCCGGCGGCCGCGTCGCGGTCTACAGCAGCCTCCCCGCCGAACACGCCGCGGAGGAACCAGCGCGGGCCGTCGACGCCGATAAAGCGGGCCACTCGGTAGCCGTGGCTGCCGTCGGCACCACCAGCGGGAAGCTTGGCGAGGAGTTCGGCGCCGAAACCGCCCTGGACCTCCTCGACCTGGCCGCCCTGGCTGCCGACGGACTGACCGATCTGCTCGCGGATTTCCTCCCACAGGCCTTCGGAACGCGGAGCGGCGAACGCCTGGAGCTGAAGGCTTGAGCCGTTCAGGTCCATGGTGACGGCGACGACGCGCTGTGTGGCCTCTTCGACCTCAAGCCGGAGTTGCAGGCCTTCCGCCGGTGCAATCAGGAGGGCGCCGAGGTCCACGTAGCCGTCCTGGTCCTCGATCTCCGAGACGTCGAAGGGACCCGTACCGCCGCGAAGCGGTGCGGCGGCTGCAGTCCCGGTCGAGTCATCGGCGGACGCTTCAGCAACTGCCCTCGGGGACTCCCCGGGTTCCGTCACCTGTTCCTGCTTGGCTTTCTTGCCACGCCCAAAAACCATGGGGTCGTCTCCTTAATTGTGATCCTGTGCCGCCGCGCCACACTGCGCGTGCGGGGCTCCGGCTTTTTTATGCTGGCTGATGCAGCACCAAAGCGGGCTGATACGTCCTGCAAATGGGTCCTGCTGACCAGTTCGCGGCATCCGTTGCGGGCCCGGCAGGCCTTCGCTTAGACCGGCGCGCCAAAACCGCCGGTAGACCCGAAGCCTGCGCCGCCGCGAACCGAGCCACTAAGTTCCTGGACCGGCAGGAAGCGGGCATACTCCACGCGTTGAATTACCATTTGTGCAATTCTATCGCCGCGCGAGAGTTCGATCGCCTGGTGCCGGTCGGTATTGAGCAGCGTCACCGCAATTTCTCCGCGGTAGCCGGCGTCGACGGTTCCTGGGGCGTTAACTACTGTCAGCCCGTGTTTGGTCGCCAGCCCGGACCGCGGGTGGATCAAGGCGACAAAGCCGTCGGGGAGGGCAATGGCAACCCCGGTCGGGACCAGTTTGCGCTCCCCCGGTTCCAGCACTACGTTCTCGCGGGTCCGCAGATCCGCTCCGGCGTCGCCGGGGTGCGCATACGACGGCGGTTCCAATCCGTCGTCGAGCATCTTCAGCTGGACCGTGAGGGTGGTGGTTCCGTATTCGGACGCAGGCTGCGTTTCCGGCAAATCTTCGGGCGTTGCGTCGGTGGCGTCCACGGCAGTCGTTTCTTCAGTCACAGTTCCTCACTCTAACGCCAGCGGCGACGATCGGCCACGCGGCGTCCGGCGGGCCGGGATACGGGACCCGCTGCCGCCGCCAAGGTGAAATAGCCCGGGAAAAGTGGAAAGCTGGCCTTATGCCCGAATCCAGCGCAGCCACGCCTGCCCCCATAAGCACCCCCAGCGACGCCATAGTTGTGTACAACGAGAAACTCTGGCCGAACGCTTGGATCTGGCTGGTGGCCGCGGGACTGTCGGGCGCCGGGATTCTGGTTTTCGCTCCGATCAGCATGTTCGCGGGGATCACCGCCGCGGTGGTCCTTTTACCATCATCTCGGTGTTGCTGGTCCTGTCGACCCCTTCCATTACGGTCACGGCCGCCACCTTGCGCGTCGGCCGGGCCACGATCGAGCGCGGCTTTGTTGGCAGCGCATCCGCGTTCCGGGGCAAGGAAGCGACGGCAGAACGCGGCACCCGCCTTAACGGCCTGGCGTTCCTGTGCATCCGTGGATGGATCGATCCAGTGGTCCGGGTCGAGATCACCGACCCCTCCGACCGGACCCCGTACTGGCTGGCCTCCACTCGGCACCCGGACCAACTGCTCGCCGCCCTGGCCTCCTAGCCCGCACAGTCCCGGCAGTAAGGGAGCGAACGGGGCCCGGCTGCGGACCGAAAAGCCTTGGAAAGTAGCGGAAAATTGCGGCGCGCCCTCCGTCCTCACCCGAATTCGCCCGCATCGGTGGCAGAGTTTCGATTGTTAGTAATGCCAGGGTGGAGGATTTGTATGCAGGATCTACGGCTTGTAGGCGTCCACGACGACGGGGAGAATCTCCTGTTGAGCGGCACCGGCGGCGAGATGTTCCAGCTGCCGATCGATGAGGCGCTTCGAGTGGCGGCCAGCAGGACCGCGGCTAAGGCCGCCTCCGGCGCTGCGCCCATTGCCATGTCTCCGCGCGATATCCAGGCGCGGATCCGCAGCGGTTCGACGGCGGCCGAGGTGGCTGAACTCTCCGGCATTCCGCTCGCGAAAGTGCAGCGCTACGAGGGCCCGGTCCTGGCCGAGCGCGAGCACGTGGCTGCGCAGGCCCAAAAGGTGGAAGTCGCTGCCCCGGCCCCAGGCCATGACGTGTACCGCTCCGTGTTTGGTGACCAGCCGGCATTGCTTGGCGACATGGTGGCCCACCGGCTCAGCGCGCACGGCATCGATGCCTCCACTGTGGAGTGGGACTCATGGCGGCGCCCCGACGGCAGCTGGAACGTGGTGGCCCGGTTTGAGGCGAAGGCCGGCGGACCCGCTGGCATCGGCGAGGAACCCCCTGCCATGTGGACCTTCAGCCCGGCCCGGAAGTCCCTGCAGAACGCGAACCGCTGGGCGCAGCAGCTCAGTGAACTTGAGCCCCTCGACGGTCCGGTCCCGGCCCGTCGGCTCGCTGCCGTCTCCGACCGGCCCTTCGATTTTGAAACCGACGCCGATGCCGCGGCGCGGACCGCCACCGCCCAGCTCCAGGTCGTCCAGCAGCTCCAATTGCAGCAGGAGCAAGAGTCCGACGGACTGCTTGACATGCTGCGCTCCCGCCGCGGCCAGCGCCTCGGTGTGGACGAGGACGCCGACGACGCCCTGGCCACGCTGCTGACGAACGGGGTCCCCGCTGCCCACCCGCGGCCCTCGGAAGTCCCTGCCGAGGTATCCGCCGAACCGGAACCCGCCGGGACCGGGGGCAACACTCCGGAACCGGAAGACACCGAACAGCCGGTTCCTGCCGCGGATCCCTGGGAACGACGCCGCGACGGCCGGCCCTCGATCATGTCCAGGCTCACCTTGGCGCCCCGGCACCAGGACGCACCGGATGACGCCCTGCGGCTGCATGATGGCGTCAGCACCGAAACGCGCGAGATCACGATCGCGGCGTCACAGCTGCGTCCGGTCGGCAAGCAGGGGCCTGTTTCCAGCCCGGGGCTCGATGAGCTCCTCGGCGGCGGAACGTCCCGGCGCCAGCAACGGGAACCCGCCGCGGCGGCCCGCGATGACCGCGACGCCGAGCAACCGGAGCGCCAGCCGGCAAAGCCGAAACGCTCCAGCATCCCGAGCTGGGATGACATCGTCTTCGGTGCCCGCGGGGACTAGGCCTTCTCCGGAAGATCCGGTGCCCCCGGCGCGGGGCCCTGGCCGCGCAGTCAGCCGCGGTGGGCCCTTCGTCCGTCCGCCTGGAAACACAGCAGCGGGACTTCACGTTCGGCTTTTGTCAGCGAACCGTGCTGGCCCACCACTTCAAGGGCCGTTGGCCGGACCCGACGGGTGTCATAAAAGGCCACGGCGTCCCTGGCCGCGATCATCACGTCCCCGATCCGCGGAACAACCTCGGCCCGGACCTCACCAAAGAGCCCCGCGGCGATGCCTTCCGCCCGGGTAAACGCCCAGATCCGCTCTCCGAATCGTGCCCGCCAGGCCTCAACAAGCCGCAACCGGCCGGCGTCGCCCGCCTGGTCGTCCAGGTACAGGTGGACCATCCGCGGCTCCCCCGCCGTGTGCCGGACACCGGCCACGAGTTCGGGGTCGGCGGAATAATCGATTCGCTGCGGCTGCGGCACGTCAAGCATGCCGTGGTCCGCCGTGAGCACAACGGTGGTGCCTGCCGGCAGGGTGGCGCTCAGCCGTTTGACTGTGGCATCGAGTTCCTCCAGCTGGTGCTCCCACTGCGCTGACTGGCAGCCGTAGCGGTGCCCGGCCTTGTCCAGTTCGTTGACGTAGAAGTACATCAGGGACCGTCCCGATCCGGCCATCGCCTCGGCGGCGGCAGCGGTCCTGGCCTGCGCGGTGGTGGCAGTGACGTAGCGGCCGCCACGCAAGGCAGCGCGGGTCATGGCCGAGTCACTGAACTTCGGGAGGCTGACTGTGGTGACGTCCACATGGTCAGCGGACTGCTCGAACACGGTCGGGAACGGCTGCCACCGCTGCGGGTCGACGCCGGCATCCCAGCCGCCAAGCATGTTGACCACCCGGTCCTGATCCGGGTCCAGCACGTCGTAGCCCACCATGCCGTGCTGCCCGGCGGCCAGGCCGGTGCCGAAGCTGGCCAGCGACGCCGCGGTGGTGGACGGAAATGCGGAGTCCAGCCAGACCGGCACCTCGCCTTGCCCGGACTGCATGACGGAGCGCAGGAACGGTGTGTGCGCCGACTTCTGCTTCAGCAGGTTTCGACCCAGCCCGTCGGCGAGAACAACGCAAACACGCTGCGCAGCCGGCAACTTGAGCCGGTTCTCGAAACCCGGCACGCCCAGGCTGGCGGCAGCACTTGTGAGCACTTCGGCGATGGAACGCTCACCGAACGCCGGGGCCGCGGGCAGGTTCTGCGCAAGGGCCGCGGCGGAGGACAGGGGTTGGGGGGTGCCGGCCGGTGCCATCTCAGCGCTGGTGGCCGCGGCTGGTGCGGCTGCCGAACACGCCCATACGCGGGCGCGGCGGAAGTCCCGGACCGGTGTGCGGGACCGGGGCCGTGGACCCGGTATTCACGGCGCGAAGGGCACGGGCGAACAGCTTGGCGTCCTGGACAGCCTGCAGGCCGTCGGCCTCGGCGCTGATCCGGAGGACAATGTCTTCCTGGGCGATGGTGCCGCTGTAGCCATGGTCGGACTCGCACTGCGGGTCGCCGCAGCTCGCCGGTCCCATGTCGAGGCGCTGGCCGCCGGACCAGGCGATGGACAGGGTCAACTCCCGCACGGGATCCGACGGTTTGTAGTCCTGGGGCTGGGCGTACACATAACTGAGCAGCACGGAACGGATCTGTGTCACCGGCACGGATTCGGTGGAGACCTGGGCCACGATCTGTTCCCCGGCCTCGTCCAGCTGCTGGTCATCCACATGGGTGATGACGAGCATGTCCTCGGTCAGGACCAGCACGGAAATGTGGCGTCGGACTTCGGCGCGGTCGAAGTGCGTCTCCAGGTGCACCAGGTGGGCCACGCAGTCACGGCCGTCAAGTGCATCGGCGACGACGTCGGCCACCAGCCGGGGGTAGAAACCGGCCTGCTGCAGTGCCCCTTCCAGGCTTTGACCCTGCGCGCTGTGATCATGCAGGCCTTGATGGTGCGCGCCCGGACGTCCGGATACTGCCGCCTGGGGCTTGGGTGTCGGAGACTGAAAGCTCATGGTCCCCATTTTCACAGATCGGCTGGGGACATGCTAACCCGTTGCCGGCCGGGCGCCGCCGCCGCCGCGGCGCCGGCACTCCCCAGCACCGGCTCCCGGGCCGTCAGCTGCGCATGGCCCGGCGGGCGCTGTCGGTGCGCTGGGCAGCATTCGCGATCCGGACGTCGGCAGCGAGGATGGCCGCGCCGTCCGGCCCGGCGAGCACGGGGTTGAAGTCCACCAAGGCGATTTCCGGGTGGTTGTCCTTGAGCTTGGTCAGCCGCGCCGCGAGGTCCTCCAGGGACCGCGCATCCACGGCCGGCAACCCCTGGTAGCCGAAGAGCTTGCGCGAGGCACGGGGGGACCGGATGAAATCATGCAGGTCGGAGCCGGAGAGCGGAGGCACCCGGTGGGCCCAGTCGTCCAGCAGGTTGACCGCATCGCCGGCCAGGCCAAAGGAAACCACGGGGCCCAGCAGCGGGTCCTCAATGGCGCGGAAGGTGCACGCCTGGCCTACCGGCGCCATGGTCTGCACCTCCAGCGACGGCGAGCCGTAGCGTTCCAGCGACTTGCGCATCTCCAGTACGTTGCGGCGCAGCGAGTCCGCATCCTGGATGTCCAGGCGCACCCCGCCCAGGTCCAGGCGGTGCCGCAGCGCAGGATCGGTTGTTTTCAGGGCCACCGGCCAGCCAAGCCGGTCCGCGGCCGCGAGGGCCTGTTCGACGGTGTCGAAGCCGACCGACGGCACCACCCGGATACCGTAGCGGGCCAGCAGGCTGGCGGCCGTGTCCGGGTCCAGCCGGAGCAGTTGCTCACCGCCCACCCCGGCCAGCAGGCGTTCGAGCTCCTCGTGGGTGCCTTCGGGGTCGCAGCCCTCCGGCTCGGTAAACAATCCCTGGTCCCGGTCCAGCCACTGGGCGTAACGGACCACGGCACTAAGCGCCGCCACTGCCGTCCCGGGGTTGGAGAAGCAGGGAACCGCCGCCGGACCCGCGTCGGCCCCAACCATTCCTTCAACGTAGATCGAGGGGTCCAGGAGCCCGCTGAACGCCGCGACCACGGGTTTGCCCGCCGCCACGGAACATTCGGCAAGCACTTCGGCGATCTTCTCTACGGTCAGGCCGTGGGCCGGGAGCAGGGCGACCATCACGGTGTGGACGGTGTCCGCCGTGAGGATCTCCTGCAGGCTGTGCCGCAGCGCGGGCAGCGCCACGGACATCCCGGCGTCGAGGTCGACGTCGGTGACGATCTGCTCCACACCGAGGCCCTGGGCCGCCGCACTGTCAGCAACGACCTTGCCAAGGGCCCGCGAATTGCTAAAGACGGCGATACCCGGCCCCTTAGGCAGCGGCTGGCTCGAGACGATCTGCGCGACATCCATAAGTTGCTCGATCGTCTCAACGCGGATCACGCCGGCCTGGCGCATCATCGCGTCAAGTGCCTCGGGCGGCGCCAAGGTGGTGCGGACCGCGTGGCCGGGAGGCAGGCCCAGGCCCGTCGCGCCGGACTTGGCCACGATGACCGGCTTGGTCCTGGCCAGGCGCCGGGCCAGGCGCGAAAATTTGCGCGGGTTGCCGATCGATTCCAGATAGAGGCCAACGGCGGTGGTGTCGGCGTCGTCCTCCCAGAACTGCATCATGTCGTTGCCGGAGACGTCGGCCCGGTTCCCGGCCGAGAGGAACGTGGAGATCCCAACGCGGCGCCGGCTGGAGGCGGCGTAGAGCGAGACACCGATCGCCGCTGACTGGCTGAACAAGCCCAGGCCGCCGCGGCCGGCCAGTGTGGGCGCCATCGAGGCGTTCAGTGATACAGCAGGGTTGGTGTTCACAATGCCCAGCGAGGCCGGCCCGATTACCCGCATGCCGTTAGCACGGGCCTGCCGGACGAGTTCGCGCTGCCGGGCCAGGCCGCGTTCGCCGTCGTCGGCATAGCCGGAGGTAGCCACCACAATTCCCTTGACCCCGGCGGCGCCGCACTCCGCCACGATTTTGGGGACCTCGGCATAGGGGACGGCGATGATGGCCAACTTAACCGGGCCCGGCACTTCGGCGAGCCGGGCAAAGGAGAGCATGCCGGCCAGCTCGAAGGCTTCCGGGTTGATGGCATAGACCGGGCCGGTGAAGCCGCCCTCGATGATGTGCTCCAGCAACTGGTAGCCCACGGTGCCCCATTTGCGGCTGGCCCCGATCACGGCGACAGAGGACGGCGCGAGCAGTTCCTGGATGCTGCGGGCCTCGGCGCGGTGTTCCCGGGACTCCATCACGGCACGGGACTTGTCGGTGGGGTCGATATTAAATTCGAGGCTGACCACACCGTCGTCGAAATGGCGTTTGACGTCGTAGCCGGCATCTGAGAACACCATCAGCATCTTGCGGTTTTCCGGGAGGACCTCGGCGCTGAATTTCCGGATCCCGTTTTCGCGGGCGGCGGCGGCGAGGTGTTCAAGCAGAATGGACCCGATGCCGCGGCCCTGGTGCGCGTCGGCGATGTTAAAGGCCACCTCGGCGTCGGCGGGGTCATCGAGCCGGTCATAGCGGCCGATGCCCATGATTTCCCCGCCCACTGTGATCACGAGGGCCACGCGGTCCTTGTAGTCCACTTCGGTGAACCGTTTGAGTTCCTTGGCGGACAGCTTGGACTTAAAGGCAAAGAACCGCATGTAGATGGACTTCTGCGACTGTCCCACGTGGAAAGCCTGGACAGCGTCCGAGTCGGACGGGTGGATCGGGCGCAGATGGGCCGTCCCGCCGTCACGCAGGACAACATCGGCTTCCCAATATTCCGGATATACGCCTTCCGCGGGCTGATCCACCATAGGCTTAGCCTAGTCATAAAGTTACGCAGCGCACGCTCAGCACCCCGCAGAAGGACCCACCAGCCTCATGGCCCGCCGCCAAAGCCCGTCCCCGGCAGGGGAAAGCAGCCAGGATTTCGTCGAGAACATCGTCGACATCGATGTCACCTCGGAGATGGAAGGATCGTTCCTCGAGTACGCCTATTCGGTGATCTACTCGCGGGCCCTTCCGGATGCCCGCGACGGGCTGAAACCTGTGCAGCGGCGCATCCTGTACATGATGAGCGAAATGGGCCTCCGGCCGGACCGCGGCCACGTCAAGAGCGCCCGCGTGGTGGGCGAGGTGATGGGTAAGCTTCACCCGCACGGTGACACCGCCATTTACGACGCGATGGTGCGCATGGCGCAGGACTTCTCGCTGCGGCTGCCGCTTATCGACGGCCACGGCAACTTCGGCTCGCTCGACGACGGACCCGCCGCACCCCGGTACACCGAGGCCCGGCTCGCGGCGGCGGCATTAACGCTGACCGACCACCTCGACGAGGACGTGGTGGACTTCGTCCCCAACTACGACAACCAGCTGACCCAGCCGGACGTGCTGCCGGCGGCGTTCCCGAATCTGCTGGTCAACGGCGCCACGGGCATCGCCGTCGGGATGGCCACGAACATGGCCCCGCACAACCTGGTCGAAGTGATTGCCGCCGCGCGGCACCTGATCGAGTACCCGGAGGCCACGCTCGAGGACATCATGAAGTTCGTCCCCGGCCCTGACCTGCCCACCGGCGGACGGATCGTGGGCCTCGACGGCATCCGCGACGCGTACGCGACCGGCCGCGGCTCGTTCAAGACCCGCGCCAAGGTGGAGGTCGAGCAGCTCTCGGCCCGCCGCACCGGTCTGGTGGTCACTGAACTGCCGTACATGGTGGGACCGGAAAAGGTGATCGAGAAGATCAAGGACGCCGTTAACGGCAAGAAGCTGACCGGTATCAGCGACATCGTGGACCTCACGGACCGCAAGCACGGCCTGCGCCTCGTGATCGAACTGAAGAACGGCTTTAACCCCGCTGCCGTGCTCCAGCAGCTCTACCGCTATTCGCCGATGGAGGATTCCTTCGGCATCAACAACGTCACGCTCGTCGACGGCCAGCCGCAGACCCTCGGCCTGCTGCAGTTGCTCTCCGTCTACGTGGAGCACCGCATTAACGTGGTGCGCCGGCGAACCGCTTACCGGCTCGGCAAGAAGAAGGACCGCCTGCACCTGGTCGAGGGCCTCCTGATCGCGATCGTGGACATTGACGAGGTCATCCAGATCATCCGGTCCTCGGACGAGGCGGCCGCGGCCCGGACCCGGCTGATGTCCATCTACGATCTCTCGGAGATCCAGGCCAACTACATCCTGGAACTCCGGCTCCGGCAGCTGACCAAGTACTCCCGGATCGAGTTGGAGAAGGAGCAGGACGAGTTGCGCGTCGAGATTGCCGAGCTCGAGGCCATCCTCGGCTCCAGCGAGCGGCTCCGCGGATTGGTGTCCGCCGAGCTGGCAGAGATCGCGGAAAAATATGGAACTCCCCGCCGCACCGTGCTGCTGGAATCCGAGGCCGTCTCCCCCACTGTCGCCGCGCTGGCCGCCGCGACGGGTACCCGGGGCAAGGCTGCGCCGCTGGCCCTCGAAATCCCGGATGACCCCTGCTGGGCGATCCTGACGGTGTCCGGGCAAATTGCGCGGACCACCAACCAGGACAGCCTCGCCGAATCGGGTCCGCGGACCAGGCACGATGTGTTCGCCTCGGTGGTGAAGTCCTCGGCGCGCGGCGAGATCGCCGCCGTCACCTCGCAGGGCCGTATGCTTCGGCTCCAGGTGATGGACATGCCGGTGTTGCCGCCGACTTCCGGTACACCGAACATGGCCGGCGGCGTCCCGGCCAAGGACTTCATCACCCTGCTCAAGGGCGAATCGCTTGTGGCATTCGCGCCGCTGGATGAGGTGCTCGCCATTGGCACTGCCCAGGGCGTCGTGAAACGTGTCCAGCCCGATTACCCGCTGAACCGCGAGGACTGGGAAGCCATCGCGCTCAAGGACAAGGACACCGTGGTGGGGGTGGCCCCCGCCGGGTCCGACGACGTCGACCTCGTTTTTGTGACCCGGCAGTCCCAGCTCCTGCGCTTCGCCGCCTCCGCTGTCCGTCCGCAAGGCAGGACCGCCGGCGGCATGGCCGGGATCAAGCTGGCCGCCGGGGACCGGGTGATGTTCTTCGGCGCCGCGAGCCCGGACGACAGCGCCGCAGTCGTCGTGACCATCGCGGGCACGGAGGGGGCCCTGCCGGGCACGGCCCCTGGGGCCGCCAAGGTCACGGCGCTGGCCGAATACCCTGCCAAGGGCCGCGCCACCGCCGGGGTCCGGGCACACCGTTTCCTCAAGGGTGAGGACACCCTGCTCCTCGCGTGGGCAGGCCACGGCCCGGCAAAGGCTTCCTCGCTTGCCGGTGTGGCGCGTTCCCTTCCCGGTGAACACGGCCGCCGCGACGGCTCCGGCATTCCGCTCTCGCAGGCAATCGACGCGATCGGCCCGAGTATGTCCTGGCAGCCGGAACCCGGTGCGGATTCCTAAGCCGGCAACGGCGCATGCTGCGGCGGGACAATACGCTTAGACTGCTCCCATGCCTATCATCGCGGACAACAAGGACTGGACCTGGGTGCTGTCGCAGCCTTGTCCGGAATGCGGTTTCGACGTCACAGCAAGCACCCCGGCGACGGTGCCGGGGCAGCTGGCAAGCATGCTTCCCCGCTGGCGGGCGGCGCTGCGTCGCCCGGAGGCGGCGGAACGCCCGGACGTAAACACTTGGTCGGTGCTGGAGTACGCCTGCCATGTCCGGGACGTCTTCAGCCTGTTCGATTACCGGCTGGATCTGATGGTCAGCGGCGAGGACGCCCGGTTCGCAGATTGGGACCAGGACCTCACCGCCGTCGAGAAGGACTATGCCAACGCCGATCCGGCCAAGGTCAGCGCGGAACTTACCGCTGAGGGCGAGCAGATCGCGGCGTCCTTCGGCCGGGTCCCGGAGGACCAGTGGGACCGCAAGGGCACCCGGAGCAACGGCTCGGAGTTCACCGTCCTGACGTTCTCGCAGTACTTCCTGCACGACGTGATCCACCATCTCCACGATGTGGATGCCTAACCCGCCGACAGCGGGCTGGTGAATTACCAGCGGGTCCGGGCCGCTACAGTTCCTTGTCCCATGCCATGCTGCGGCTGACGGCCACATAGCCCATCTTGGTATAGAGGGCCAAGGCACCGGTCGGGTTCTCCGAGTCGACGTCGAGGGAGGCCTGGTCCATCCCGGCCGCGGCGAAACGGCGCATCGCGTCGGTCAGCAGGGCTTGTGCCACGCCGCGGCCGCGGAACTCCCGCCGGACGCCCAGCAGGTCCGTGTAACCCTCCGTGTAGCCCCTGGACCCAGCGATGGCAGCGTCATGGCTGGCGAGCTGGTAGCCGGCGACCCTCCCGGTGGCCCGTTCCAGCACCACTGCGCTGAGATCCGGCCGGGCCAGCGGGTCGTTCAGCACAAAGCCCCATGCCTCATGGTCCCGGGGCTCGCTGCCCCAGTGGTCCTGGAATGCTTCATTGTGCGCGAGCCGCACCGGCTCGTGCAGCTCGGGGCCAAAGCTCACCAGCTCCAAGCCTGCGTCAAGCACAATCTCGGGGACGCCATCCTTTAGCGGGCGGTGCATCTCGTTAAAGTAGCGGACAATCCGGTAGCCGGCGGCCTGGAACAGCGCAGCCTGGTGCGTGTGCTGCTCTTCCGCCTGGAGCCGCAGCTTGGGCCTGGCTCCCGGCATTGCGTCCACGGCAAAACGCTGCCGGGTCATGGATTCCATCCAGCCCAGCAACCCGGTGCCGATCCCGGTTCCCTGCCACCCGGGATCGACGACGCCGTAGCCGATCGCCTTCTCGCCTTCCGGGTTCTTGGTGATCCGGCCGTAAGCCCGGGCCACGCCCTCCCCGTCGATGCCGAGGATGGTATTTGCGGCAGCAGGATTCATTGTCGAGGCGAGGACCTGTTCCAGGTCTGCACGGCGTTCGAACCAGGCCGGTTGTTCGACGGCGGCGGTCCGGGCGATCAGCGCCGCCCAGCCATCCAGGTCCGCGGGCCGGGCAGCCCGCCACTGCAGGCGGTGGTCCAGGCTGGTTCGGGGATCGGCGTGTCCGTGCATGGCAACAGGTTAACCTGCGGTCTACCCCCGCGCCAGCGACGGCGTTGGCACCCCGGAACGCGGCCCATGGCCGGCGGCCGCCTGGTCCAGATCCAGGCGGGTGTCCGCATCGGCAATATCCGCCGGGTTGTGCGTCACCAGCACGACTGTGCGGTCCCGCAGGCCGTGCCGGAGCTGCGCCAGCATCACCCGGCCGGACTCCGCGTCAAGGTGCGCCGTGGGTTCGTCCAGCAGGATAATATCCGCCCCGGTCAGGAGCGTGCGGGCAACGGCAAGCCGCTGCCGTTCGCCGCCGCTGAGGAACGCACCCCCGGGTCCGATCCGTGTGTCCAATCCGTGCTCCAGGCGCCCGATCAGCGGAGCGAGGCCCACGTCAGCCAGGGCAGCCCGCAGGAGCTCCTCCTGTCCCCGGCCCCGGCCTTCCGGGAGCCCGAGGAGCAGGTTGCCGCGGATGGTCGAGTCGAACAGATGCGCTTCCTGCGGGCACCACGCCGCCCGCCCACCCAACAGGACGTGGCCGCTTGCCGCCGGCAGGAAACCCAGGATCACGGCAAGCAGGGTGGATTTTCCGGAGCCGGAAGCCCCGGTCACGGACAGCCAGCGCCCGGGTTCGGCCGTGGCCGTGAGCGCTGTGAAGACCGGCAGCCCGCCGGGCCAGGCGGCGGCAAGGTCCTGGAGTTCGATGCCCGGCCGGCCGCCTGCCCTCGCCTCGACCGGCACCAGCCCGCCGGAAGCCTTTGCGTCGTGGTCATCGAGGACACCCGCTTCGCCGATTCGCTCAAGCACGGCCCGCAACGCCGGGTACTGCCGGACGGCCGTTGTGATCCCCGCGTAGGGCTCCACCAGCGCGAGCTGGAGCAGTACAACGACGGCGGCAGTGGAGGCTGCGACGGCACCGCTGAGGACCGAGGGAGCCGCCAGCACCGCGCTGGCGAGGGCTGCGCTTCCGCAGGCCAGCACGGTCAGGCCCTGCCCGAGCCCTTCGGCCCAGGCCGAGCGCTGGGAAGCAGCAGTCGCCGCGCGGTCGGCGCCGGTGATGGCGTCGAGCACCGGTGCGCATACGCCGTTGGCGTGGAGCTCGGCGCGGGCATCGAGGGCCGCCGCCACCTGGCGGAGGACCCCGGAGCGGAGGCTTTGTTCGGTGCCGGCGGACATCCGGTCCGCGGCCAGGGCCAGCGCCGGGGCTGCCACCAGGCTTAGCAGGGCGGCGGCAATCACGGCCGGGAGCGCGGCCGGCACCAGCAGCGCGATGCCGGTAACGGCGGCGGCAGCGACGGCCAGGGCCGTCAGCGGCGGCAGGACCACACGGGGCAGGAGCTCACGTATCGTGTCGACGTCGTCCACCACAGTGCCCAGGACGTTGCCGCCCTGCAGCAGCCGGCGCAGCGAGAGGGCGCGCCGGCTCAGCGATTCCCAGAGCCGGCCGCGGAGCCGTGTCAGGGCAGCGAAGACAGCATCGTGCAACAGCAGGCGTTCAAGGTACCGCAGCGCGGCCCGGCCGATGCCGAAGAAGCGTACACCGACGATTGCGGTGAGCAGGTACAAAATGGGCGGCTGCTCGCTGGCGCGGATGATCAGCCAGCCGGAGAGCCCGGAGAGGGCGACGGCAAAGAGTGCGGCAAGGGTGCCGACAGCACCGGCCGCGGCGAACGTGAACTGGACCGGTGCGAGCAGCCGGCGGAGCCGCGCCGCCGTCGAACCTTGGCCGTCCGGCGCTCCATGCGCGCCCCGGTGTTCCGGGCCCTCACCCGTTCCCGGCTCCGCAGGCACGGTGCCGGGCGGCTGCACTGCGGACGGCTGCACTCTGGACAGCCGGGGTGCGGCGGCAGGGGCGACGGCCGCCGCGGCGGCCGTCTCCACCGAGCTGCCGGTACCGGTTGACGGCGCTGCACCGATTGCCGGCGCTCGGCCGGGGGCCACCGCCACCAGCTCATCGGCAAGCTCCCGGGTCAACCGGTCGTGAGCCACCAACACAATGGTGACCTTTCCCCGCAGCCCGGCAACGGCGCGGCTGACCGCTGTTGCTGAGGCACGGTCCAGGTGTGCCGTAGGTTCATCGAGCAGCAGCACCGTAGCGCCCGCTTCGACCCGGGCCAGGCCGCGCGCCAGTGCGACGCGGCGCAGCTCCCCGGGCTGAGTTCGGCCGGGTGCTTCGCGGCGAGGTGCTCCGCGGCGCAGGCACGCAGGCAACGCAGGGCCGTGGCCGAGCCGGCGCCGGACGCGGCTCCGTCAGTTGCGGCGCCCAGATAGAGCCGCACCTCGTCCAGCACTGTCGGTGCAACCATGACGGGATGCTGCGGTACCCAGGCCAGGTCGGCCGGGGTGAATCCTTCGAGCCGACCGGTGACGGTGGTTTTCCCGCCGGGGACGCCGCCGGTGCCGATGGTGCCGGCCAGAACGCCGAGGACTGTGCTCTTGCCGGCACCGCTGGCTCCGTCGAGGGCGGTGATCCGGCCCGCGCCCGCGGTGAAGCTGAGCGGACCGACGGCGGAGTCCAGGCTGCCTCCGTAGCTGACGACCAGCCCGACCACTGCCACGGCAGGGGGGCCGGCTGCCGGGCCTGCCGTGCCGGAAACCGCGGCAGCGGATGGCGCGACGGGGCGAAGCGGCATGGATTCGGGTGCCTCGAGGACTGCGGTGGTTTCGGCGAGCGCGGCGCGGCCGTCTTCGCTGGCGTGGTGGGCAGTGCCCAGTTCCCGCAGCGGCAGGTAACAGTCAGGGGCGAGGATCAGGGCCAGCAGCCCGGCTTCCAGTGCCATGTCACCGTGGACCAGCCGGACGCCGATAAAGACCGCGACGACGGCCACGGAGATGGTGGCGATGAGTTCCAGCGCGAGCGCCGACAGGAAGGCGGTCCGCAGCGTCCCCATGGTCCGCCGTCGATACTCCTCCGAGAGGTCCTCAAGGGCCTTGCGCTGGGCAGTGGCGCGGCCTAGCCCGACGAGCACGGGCAGGCCCTTGGCGAGTTCCAGCATGTGGCCGGAGAGCCGCGACAGCGCCGACCGGGCTTCCCGAACGCGGTCATCGGTGTACCGGCCGATCAGGACCATAAATACCGGTACCAGCGGGACGGTCAGCACAATCACAACGGCGCTGATCCAGTCGGCGAACAGGATGCGGGCTCCCAGCAGCAGCGGGAGCGCAGCGCAGTTCACCAGGGCCGGGAGGTACTGGGTGTAGTAGCTGTCCAAGGCATCCAGTCCCCTGGTCGCGAGAATGGCAAGGCCGCCGTCGGCGGGCCCGGCGGACCGGGTGCCATTGCGCAGCGCACGCGCCAGCAGCTGCGAACGCAGTTCCTCCTTCACCCCAAGTGCCGCGCGGCGCGACGCTGCCGCCTGCGCCCAGACGGTCAGGGAGCGCAGCACCACCCCGGCAACCCCCCAGTACAGCTGAGCGTTCCAGGCCGGGTCGCCGGCCATCAGGCCGGCCAGGATGGATGCCACCGCCTGGCCGACCAGCACAAGGGACAAGGCCTTCAGGGCCGCGAGCAGGCCCAGCAGGTACAGGGCTGTGCGGTTTGCGCGCCCCGGGGGAACTCCGGTCTCATCAGGTGCTAGTCCTTGGGTGCCAGTGCTTTGGCTGCGATAGCCGGGAGGAAGCTGTGGGCCGCCGGGATGTGCGCGTCGCTTACCCGGCGCCGGAACACCCAGTACGTCCATGCCTGGTAGGCGAGCACCAGCGGCAGCCCGATGCAGGCGACGACGGTCATCAGCCCCAGGGTGTAGTCCGAGGAGGAGGCATTGGAGATTGTCAGGTTGAAGTCCGGGTTCAGCGTGGACGGCAGTACCACGGGAAAGGCTGCGCCAAAGATTGATGCGCTGCCCAGCAGCAGGAAGGCGCCCAGCGACACGAACGCCCGCCCCTCGGCACCCTTGCGGGCAAAGGACCAGGCCAGGACTGCTGCCACCACTGCGGCAACAACGGCCAGCACGGTCCAGATCTCGCCGCTGAGCAGCTGCAGGCTCACGGCCCAGCCCGCGATCGGCAGCAGCAGCACGGGCAGCAGCCGGACGAACCACCGGCGGGCACGGTGCCGGATCTCGCCGTCGGTCTTCAGGGCCAGGAAGGCGAGCCCGTGGAGCAGGGAGAAGCCGACGACGGCAAGGCCGCCGAGCACGGCATAGGCACTGAACCACGCGAAGGGGCCGCCTTCACGGTCGCCGTTGGCGTTCAACGGAAGTCCGGTGGTGGTCAGTGCGAGGGCGGCTCCTACGCCGAAGGCCGCCACGAGGGAGCCGAGCGAGATGGCCCAGTCCCAGCGGGCACGCCATCGCGGGTCGTCCACCTTGCCGCGGTATTCAAAGGCCACGGCGCGGAAGATAAGGGCCACCAGGACCAGCAGCAGGGGCAGGTAGAGGGCGGAGAACAAGGAGGCATACCAGAACGGGAAGGCCGCGAAGGTAGCACCCCCGGCCGTCAGCAGCCAGACCTCGTTGCCGTCCCAGACCGGTCCGACGGTGTTGAGCAAGACGCGGCGTTCGGTATTGTTCCGGGCGAAGCCCTTCATCAGCATGCCGACGCCGAGGTCAAAGCCTTCGAGAAAGAGATAGCCCGTCCACAGCACCGCGATGGCGATGAACCAGATGGTGGGAAGCAGTTCCATGCTGAATATCCTCTGCGTTGTGTGTAAGTGCGACGGCTTAGTAGGCGAAAGCCAGGACGTCGTCGGCATCCCCGGGCGTGCCCGGGCCGCCCGGCGCCGAGTCATGGTCATCGGGAACGTGGGCGAGCTCGGGCATGGCCGAGACCACCCCGCCCCGGATATACGTGACCAGCAGCTTGACTTCCACCACCAGCAACACCGCGTACACGGCGGTCAGCACCACAAGCGAGGTCAGGAGCTCACCGGCAGAGACGCCCGGTGAGACGGCAGCGGCGGTGAACATAAAGACCTGGTCGATCCCGCTGGGATCCGGGTTGGGGGCGACAACAAAAGGCTGGCGGCCCATTTCGGTGAAGATCCAGCCAGCGGCGTTGGCCCCGAATGGTGCCAGGATCCCGAACACGGCAAGCCGCATCAGGCCGCGGGAGGCGGGCACGGTCCCTTTGCGGGTGATCCACAGTGCAACGAGGGCGGCCAGGGCCGCTGCTCCGCCGAATCCGATCATCATCCGGAAGCCCCAGTAGGTAACCTCCATGACCGGAACGTACTGGATCTCCTGGCCGGCGCGGTCCCCATAGATCGGGTTGTCCGGCAAATTGGTCCCGTAGTCGGCCTTGTACTGGTCCAGCAGGCTGTTAACGCCCTTGACCTCGGTGGTGAAGTCCCCCTTGGCGAGGAAAGACAGGATCCCGGGGACCTCGATCACGGCGACTACGTCATCGCAGTTTTTGGAGCCGACGTTTCCGACGCTGAGGATGGAGAACCCGGTGCCGTCGTGGCAGGCCGCTTCGGCGGCAGCCATCTTCATGGGCTGCTGCTCGAACATCAGCTTCCCCTGCAGATCTCCGGTGATGGCGGTGCCGGCGAAGGAAATCATAGCTACGACGGCGCCGATCCGCAGCGAACGGATCCAGACGGCGTGGTCGGTGCGGTCCCGGCCGGGGATGGCGGCCTCGCCGGGAATCACCCTGCCGTCGGCATCGACGGTGTCGATCCCGTCGTGGCGGCGGCGCCACAAGTGGTACCAGGCGATGCCCAGCAGGAAAGCCCCGGCGACGGCCAGGGCGCCGAAGAGGGTGTGCGGGACGGCAACCAGGGCGGTGTTGTTGGTAAAGACCGCCCAGGCGTCGGTCATCACCGGACGGCCGTTGATCATCTCCACGCCGACCGGGTGCTGCATCCAACTGTTCGCCACGATGATGAAATAGGCGGAGAAGACCGATCCGATCACGGCGATCCAGAGGCAGGCAAGGTGCACGGCGGGCTTGAGCTGCTTCCAGCCAAAGATCCACAGGCCCAGGAACGTCGATTCCACAAAAAACGCCAGCAGGGCTTCGAGGGCCAGCGGTGCGCCGAAAACGTCGCCCACAAAGCGGCTGTACTCACTCCACGCCATGCCGAACTGGAATTCCTGCACAATGCCGGTGGCGACGCCCATGATGAAGTTGATCAGGAAGAGCTTGCCCCAGAACTTGGTCATCCGGAGGTACTCCGGTTTGCCGGTCCGGTGCCACATCGTCTGGATCACGGCGACCACAAGGCCCAGCCCGATCGTCAGCGGCACCATCATAAAGTGGTAGACAGTGGTGATTCCGAATTGCCAGCGTGCGATTTCCAAAGCGTCCAAGGCAGTCCCTAACTGTGCTGAGCGGGCAATTTCTACATGATGTAGAAAACTTCTTCTACAAAGTGTAGAACAAATCGTCAGCTCGCTGCACCCAGCGTTGCACGCCACGCAACGAGCCGCAATGGCGCCTGAGAACGGGAAACGCCGCGCCTGCGCTGTCCCCGCATGCGCTGTCCCCGGATGCGCCGGATCGGCCCCTGATCGACTCCGGCCCGCGACACGCCCGGCCGAAGTCTTCTACCTCATGTAGAAACTATCCGCAAAACACGGTAAATTTAAGACCACAGCATTGATGGAACGCCCTGCAGGCTGGATCGCCGCAGCGGCACTGACAAAGGACGTACGGAATGGCTAGTCTCGGTGAACTGGAACGGGCAGTGATGGACCTGCTCTGGGCGGGCCACGAGGCTGCCACAGCAAACACCCTGCGGGATCTGCTGGCACAAAGCACACGCGCCGAAAACGGCGCCAGGGGGCACGAGGGCAAGGATCTGGCCGTTACGACGGTGCTGACCGTACTTTCCCGGCTGGAGCGCAAGGGCCTTGTCGAGCGGGAACGCGGCACCCGTCCGCACCGCTACCAGGCCGTCTCCAGCCGCGAGGACCACACCGCTGAGCTGATGCACGAGGTTCTGGGGTCCGCGCCGGACCGCGAGGCCGTGCTCGCCAGGTTTATTGGTTCGGTCACGGACACCGAGGCAGAAACGCTGCGCAAGCTGCTGGGGCTCAGCTAGCGCCCGATGTTCTGGACCTCATGGTTTCTGGCGGTCCTTGCGATAGTGCTGGCCTGGCCGGTGCCTATCCTGCTCTCGCACGCCCAGTGGCCGGCGCGCTCACCGTTCACGGCCATGCTGCTCTGGCAGACCATCGCTTTGGCGGGCGGCCTGTCGATGATCGGAGCCATGCTGGTTTACGGGCTGGAGCCGGTCGGAGACAATCTATTGGCCGGCCTGAGGGCTCTGGCCCGGATCGTCTTCAACAACGCGCCGACAACGGCGTTGGGGTTTTGGCACATTTTTGCGCTCTCGGCAGCGGCCCTGCTCTCGGCGCACCTTGTGTTCACGCTGCTGCTGACCTACTACAAAATCCAGCGCCAGCGGCGCCGGCACCGCGAACTGCTGGATTTGCTGGCCTCACCTTCCGTTGACGGTCCGCGGACCATGGTGATCAATGTCGACTCCCCCGTTGCGTATTGCCTGCCGGGCGGGGCCCGCTCGGTCACCGTCCTCTCCGACGGATTGATGGCGGCTTTGGAGCCGGCGGAGCTGCGTGCGGTCCTGAACCACGAGAACGCCCATCTGGACCAGCGCCACCACCTGCTGCTCTGGGCCTTTGCGGCCTGGCGGCAGGCCCTTCCCTGGCTGCCGACCACCCGTCTGGCGCAGGAAGCGGTCAGTTCCCTGATCGAGATGCTTGCCGACGACGTCGCGCTGAAGACCGAGAGCAGGGCGACCCTGATCAAGGCCATCGCGATTGTGGCCAGCGGGTCACCCGGCGCCGCAGGCGGCCGGTTGGCTTTTAGCGAACCGGAGCTCTCCGACGTCGAAACCGGGCAGCCCGGTGCCACCGGGGGCGCCGGTTCCGCCCGGGCAACGGCGTCCCGGGTCAGCCGGTTGCTTGCGCCGCAGCCGCCCCTGCCGCAACCGCTGCGGGCGGGCGTCCTGGCAATCTGCCTGGTGCTGCTGACGGCGCCGACAGCGTTGCTCATTGTCCCCGGCCTGCTGGGCTGACCACCCCGGCGGACCGTGGCCGCTCCGCCGCCGACTGTTGTTCGCCGGCACGGGCGTCAGGCGTCGATGCGCTCCCGGTCCAGGCTCGCAGCGCCGGCAATGATGAAGTCCTTACGGGGCGCGACGTCGGATCCCATCAGCAGGTCGAAGGTTTCCTCTGCGTGCTTGGCGTTCTCGATTCCCACCTTGCGCAGGGTGCGGTGCCGCGGGTCCATCGTGGTCTCCGCCAACTGCTCCGCGTCCATCTCGCCCAGGCCCTTGTACCGCTGGATCGGCTCCTTGTAGCGTTTGCCTTCCTTCGCGAGCCGGGCCAGCAGGACATGCAGCTCGGCTTCGGAGTAGGTGTAGATCATCTCGTTCGCCTTCTGGCCGGCGTTGATGACCTCCACCCGGTGCAGCGGCGGGACGGCGGCGAACACGCGGCCCTCGTCGATCATCGGGCGCATGTAGCGGAAGAACAGGGTCAGCAGGAGGGTCCGGATGTGGGCACCGTCGACGTCGGCGTCGGTCATCAGAATGACCTTGCCATAGCGGGCGGCGCTGATGTCGAAGCTGCGGCCGGAGCCTGCGCCGACCACCTGGATGAGGGCGGCGCATTCGGCGTTGGAGAGCATATCGCCCACCGAGGCCTTTTGGACGTTTAGGATCTTGCCGCGGATGGGGAGCAGCGCCTGGAAGTCGGAGGACCTGGCCAGCTTGGCGGTTCCGAGGGCCGAATCGCCTTCCACGATAAAGAGCTCGGAACGTGCGACGTCGTCCGTGCGGCAGTCCGCCAGCTTGGTGGGCATGGAGGAGGTTTCCAGGGCGTTCTTGCGGCGCTGGGTTTCCTTGTGTACCCGCGCGGAGATCCGTGATTTCATCTCGCTGACGACTTTTTCCAGCAGCAGCGCTGACTGGGCCTTGTCATTGCGCTGGGACGAGGTGAGCTTGGCGTTGATCTCCTGCTCCACGACTTTGGCGACGATCGCGCGCACGGCGGAGGTGCCCAGGATCTCCTTGGTCTGGCCCTCGAACTGCGGCTCTGCCAGCCTGACCGTCAGGACGGCGGTGAGCCCGGCGAAAATGTCGTCCTTCTCGATCTTGTCGTTGCCGGCCTTAAGCTTCCGGGCATTGGATTCAACGGCCTTCCGGAAGGTTTTGAGCAGCGCCTGCTCGAAGCCCGACTGGTGGGTGCCGCCCTTGGGTGTGGAGATGATGTTGACGAAAGTGCGCACGGTACTGTCGTAACCGATGCCCCAGCGGAGGGCGACATCGACTTCGCAGTCCCGTTCGACCTCGGTGAGCTGGCTATGGCCCTTCTCATCGATGACCGGGACCGTTTCCTTGAATTTGCCGGCACCGTGCAGCCGCCAGACGTCAGTGACGGCGGGATCCGCGGCGAGGAATTCGACGAACTCGGAGAGGCCGCCGTCGTGGTGGAAGACTTCCTCATGTGCGCCGGACTCCCCCGGGGTGCCGGGGACTTTGCGCTCGTCCCGGACGGTGAGCTTGAGCCCGGGGACCAGGAAGGACGTTTGGCGGGCGCGGTCCGCAAGTTCGTCATAGGAGAATTTGGCGTCCGGGGTGAAGATCTGCCGGTCCGCCCAGTAGCGGATCCGGGTGCCCGTGACGCCGCGCTTGGCTTTGCCCACAACGTCCAGGACGGAGCCATCAAGGAATGGCGCGAACACGGACGCCGGATCGAGCCTGCTGCCGTTGTCTTTGAAGCGGCCCGGCTCACCCCGGCGGAAGGACATCTTGTAGGTTTTGCCGCCGCGGTCGACTTCCACGTCCAGCCGGGACGAAAGGGCATTTACCACTGACGCGCCGACGCCGTGCAATCCGCCGGACGCGGTGTAGGACCCGCCGCCGAATTTGCCGCCGGCGTGCAGCTTGGTGAACACAACTTCAACGCCACTGAGTCCGGTCTTCGGTTCGATATCCACCGGCACGCCGCGTCCGTCGTCGTGGATCTCCACGGAGTTGTCCGCGTGCAGGATGATTTTGATGTCGTGGCCGAAGCCGGCAAGAGCCTCGTCAACGGAGTTGTCGATGATTTCCCACAGGCAGTGCATCAATCCGCGGGAGTCTGTCGAACCGATATACATGCCGGGGCGCTTTCGAACCGCTTCCAGGCCCTCCAGCACGGACAAATGCCTGGCGGTGTAGTCAGAACTTGGTGCCACGGGGCGGGGACTCCTTCAGGGACGGGACCGTCGCCGTCGGACGGGCAAAGCTGTTAGACGCTCTTCCTAGCCTAACCGGAGTGCCCTCCGCCGGCGTGCTGCCACTCCCAACAGCCCGAAGCTCCGACGGCTGTTACCGAGACGTGATACGCGTACAGCGAAAGTGTGCCATCCAAGCCATGGATTCGCTGCGAATGCTGGTTATATAGGTATACCGATCTACCAAGGAGGCCGAACATGACAACAGCAGTTGCGGACCGCACACTGAGCACCGTTGACCGGTGCGATCGTTGCGGAGCACAGGCATATGTCCGGGTTGTTCTCGGCGCCTCCGGGGGTGAGCTGCTTTTCTGCGGCCACCACGCCCGCGCCGTGGAGCCGACGCTACGGCCGCTCAGCTCAGACTGGCACGATGAAACCGGCCGCCTTCACGAGAAGCCGCCGGTCCCCGTCGACTAGACCAGCACCCGGTCGACTAGACCAGCAAAGAATGGCCCCTCCGGATTCGGAGGGGCCATTTTGGTCTTGGCGTTCGTCGCGGCAGAGACCACCACGCGCTTAACGACCACCACGCTTAACGACCAACGCGGAGCCGCGTCCGGCCCCATCCTGGTGGATGCCGGGCCGGATGCGACTCCGCGTTGCTGCGTTTGTCCTTAGTCCAGGTAGTCCCGGAGGACCTGGGACCGGGACGGGTGCCGCAGCTTGGACATCGTCTTGGATTCAATCTGTCGGATCCGCTCACGCGTGACGCCGTAGACCTTTCCGATTTCGTCTAAAGTCTTCGGCTGTCCGTCGGTGAGGCCAAAGCGCATCGCCACCACACCGGCCTCGCGCTCGGAGAGGGTGTCCAGTACCGAGTGGAGCTGTTCCTGCAGGAGGGTGAAGCTGACCGCGTCGGCGGGGACGACCGCCTCGGAGTCCTCGATGAGGTCCCCGAATTCCGAATCGCCGTCTTCGCCCAGCGGTGTGTGCAGGGAGATCGGCTCGCGGCCGTACTTCTGGACTTCAACAACCTTCTCCGGTGTCATGTCCAGCTCCAGGGCCAGCTCTTCCGGAGTTGGTTCGCGGCCTAGGTCCTGCAGCATCTGGCGCTGCACGCGGGCAAGTTTGTTGATGACTTCCACCATGTGCACCGGGATGCGGATGGTGCGGGCCTGGTCGGCCATGGCCCGGGTAATCGCCTGGCGGATCCACCAGGTGGCGTAGGTGGAGAACTTAAAGCCCTTGGTGTAGTCGAACTTCTCGACTGCGCGGATCAGGCCCAGGTTACCTTCCTGGATCAGGTCCAGGAACAGCATGCCGCGGCCGGTGTAGCGTTTGGCCAGCGATACCACGAGGCGGAGGTTTGCCTCCAGCAGGTGGTTTTTGGCCCGCTTGCCGTCGTGGATGACGAATTCGAACTCGCGCTTGAGTTTCGGATCCATGCTTCCGTCGTCGGCGTTGATCTTTTCCTCGGCAAAAAGGCCAGCCTCGATGCGCAGGGCCAGGTCGACTTCCTGCTCGGCGTTCAGCAGGGCGACCTTGCCGATCTGCTTCAGGTAGTCCTTAACGGGGTCGGCGGTGGCGCCGGCAGACATAACCTGCTGCACGGGTGCGTCGTCGTCGTCAGCATCGGAGTAGACAAAGCCGGAGCCGGTAGCGGCTGCTGCCTTGGCCGGGATCTCCTCGCCGTCTTCACCGATCTCAACGGCCTCGACCGCAGCGTCGTCGAGGTCTACCTCGGCGTCCTCGTCATCGTCGCCGTTCGCGGCTTTGCCGGCGGCTTGGGCCGCGGCCTTAGCGCCGGGCTTGGGCCCGCGCTTTTTGGGCTCAGGCTTGGCGACTGCCGAGTCGGTGCTGTCGCCATCGGCCGAGGCGGCGTCTTTGACAGCCTTGTTGGCGGCGCGGGTGGCGGCGCGCTTGGCGCTCGTCGCCGCCTTCTTCTCCTCGGGAGACAATACGGCCTGGTCGGCGGGTTCCTTCTTCGCGGAAGACGGGGTCACAGAAAACCTTTCTAGCGGCGGTCTGTGGAATCACCATACGGGCAACACCACTATGACCCTGTCAAGTCCGTGTTTGACATCAGGTGCGATCACGTCCAGCAGAGCCACTGAGTAGAACTCCTGGAGCGACCGTAATGTTCCCTGTTTCCAAGGTCCATAACGAGCACTTAATACACGGACCCAACCGGGTCTCGGCAACCATTGTCTCACGAATTTCGAAATCGGCACGGACCCGCAGGGCACCAGGAATGGTTTCCTGCCGCCGGTGCCGCGCCACTGTCACAGCCGGAGCCTCGGTTTCGGCCCGGTACCCGGTACCGGCGGGCCTCAGGTGCCGTCCAGCGCGAAACGCTGCCAGGCTGTCTCCCGTCGTCCCGCCCAGCCACACAGCGTTCCGCGGCGGACAAGTTCCGCCAGTAGTTCCGCCAGGCGGTATCCGGGATGTTCCTCGTTAGCCCGGCTGAACAGCGCATCGGCAAAGGACCCTTTGCCGCGGCACCATTCAATCCAGCCCTGCCCGGTCAGTGCGGCGGCGGCTGCTTCGCCTCCGGCCGCAGCCAGCTGCTCCAGGACCCGGTCCAGGCCTGCCATCGCGGCCCAGTCGGGCAGCCGGGGTGCCAGCCCAAGGAGGATCTCGCCGTAGCCTGGCAGCTCCGGCAATTGCTGCGCGGCACGGTCACGGCCGGCTCCCCCGCCGCGGCTTTCCTGGTCCGGTCGCTGTCCACCGTCGGGTTCCGGCCTCTGGCTTTGTCGTTCGCCGGGAAAGCCTTCCAGCGGTGGCAAGGGCGCCGGCGTCCGCGTCGCACACACGGTTGCCGGCGGAGAGCAGGCCGCCGCGGCGGCAAAAACACCGAAGTCCTCGGCACCGCGTTCCGCGGCCGCCTGCCCTGCCGCCGCCATCACCAGCACCGCGTCGCGCCAGGACGGGACGCACAGGGAGGCGCGGAGGTAGCCGGTGAGCCCCGCCGCCAGTGTGGGCCCGGGCGCCGGGGCGTCTATCACCTGCGTCCACACGGCCAGGACCTGGCTGAACTGGAGCTTGTCCCGGGTGCGGGCGGCGAACTGCCCGGCCCAGTCCCGCTGGGCTTCCAGCACCGCAGGGTCAGGCGCGCCCGTCCGCGCCCGGGATGAGGTGGTGCCGGGCGCCGGGCCGACGGTACTGCCGCGGAAGACCATCTCGGCGTTAAGCCGGCTGTTCCTGATTTCCTCCACGGGACGTCCCGGTGGAGCGCAGCACAACGGGTCGAGGCAGTAGGCGTTGCGCCAGTAGCCGGAACCGACCAGCCAGGCATCCCGCACCGGCATTCCGGCGCCGGCCAGCGTGTCCTCCAGTTCAGCCAGCAGCGGCGCCCACCGCGCGCCGTCGCCGTCCGTTTCGGTAAAGAACGCAAGCAACGAGCCGTCCGCCGCGTCGTCGGCCGCCAGGTAGGACGCCACGGTCCGGGCAAAGGCCACCGGGCGGGCAGGGCCGGACCTGCCGGGGCCGCCCGCGCTCCCGGGGAGGTCTACCCGCAGCGTTGCTCCAAGCCTTGTGCCTTGCATTGTTATGGCGACGAGGCTGTGGGCCGGCCAGTAGCCAAGGGAATGTGGGATAAACCCGAGGATGTCCTCCGGGCCGGATATTTTCAGGTGATCGGGTGCTTTCATCCAACCAGCCTCGCGGTACGCGCGGTCCCGCGTTAGTGGCGCCTGCCCGTATGTGGACAACCCGCACGGACCAACCGCGCAGCTGCGGGCGGTCAGGGTGTGCGGCGACGCTCCGCGCTGAGCCTGCGCTGTTCGGCAAGTGCCCGCAGCAGCGGCCGGACCACAACGCCCTGTGCCGCCATCTGCCTGCGCACCTTGCGGCGGATGATCACAATGGCGCCTGCCCCGCCTGCCAGCAGCAGGAACTGCACGCTCAAGGCGATCCGGAACGGATCGAGCCCGTACAGCTCGCCACGGGAGAATCCCGTCGCGTACAGGACGTCGAGGATCAAGCCAATCAAGTAGATCGCAATCAGGGAGGCGATAAAGCCGCCCACATTCACGATCCCGGTGGCGGTGCCGATCCGGTGCGCCGGGTTGAACGTGCGGGCGAAGTCGAAGCCAATCATGGAACCGGGGCCGCCGATGGCGAGTACCACCACCAGTCCGGCCAGCAGCCACAACGGGGAGCGCCCCGGGATCAGCAGCACAGCTGCCCAAGCCGCAGCAGTGGCCGCGGAAATCAGCAGCACCATGGTGGACCGCCGCAGCGGGTGGCGGGCAACGAAGCTGCCCATCACCGGTCCGGCGGCGATGGCCGCTGCCACGTAGAGGGTCAGCAGCGCCGACACTGTCGGGGTTTCCAGGCCCTGGGCAGAGATCAGGAACGGGTAGCCCCAGGTCATGGCGAAGACGGTGCCGCTGAACTGGACGGTGAAGTGGCTCCAGAGGCCCAACCGGGTGCCGGGCTGCCGCCACGCGTGCGAAAGGCTGACCCCCGTGGCGCGCAGGCCCTGGCTCGGCTGCGGTGCGGGGTGCCCGGGTGGCAGGTCCTGAAGCAGGACCAGCACAAGCACCGTGGCGAGTGCTGACATGGACGCCAGCGTCAGGAATGCGGGGGTCCAGCCGGCGAGGTGCAGGATCATGGCGAACGGCACCACACTGAACAGCTGGCCAAGCTGGCCTGACATTCCGGTCAGCTGGGTGAGCAGCGGGACGCGGGTGGGCGGAAACCAGATCGGGATCAACCGGATCACCGAGATGAACGTCATCGCGTCCCCGGCGCCGACCAGCACCCGGCCCAGCACCCCTCCCGGGATGCTCTCGGCAAACGCCAGCTGAAGCTGGCCGAGCCCCATCAGGACTGCACCGCCGGCGATCATGGCCCGCGAGCCGAAGCGGTCCACAAGAATGCCGACAGGTATCTGCAGGGCTGCGTAGACGAGCAGCTGCAGCACGGTGAAAAAGGAAATTTCGGCAGCGCTGGCATGGAAGCGCTCGGTCGCTTCCAGCCCCACAACGCCGAAGGAGGTGCGCTGGCTGACCGCCACGAGGTACGCGAAGACCCCAACGATCCAGATCAGCCAGGCGCGGGGTGAGGTCACTCCTCCATTATGCCCAGTCGACGGAGAAATCGTATTTATTCGCCGGGTTCTTTACGGGCCAGGTAGGCCTCAACGGCGGCGCCAAGGGCATCTGCGTTGGGCAGCTGGTCATTCTCGTCGGCGAGCAGGGAACGCCGTACGGTACCTTCGGCATTCTCGTCATAGCGGGTCTCGAGCCGGGACACCACCTGCTGCACCTCCGTGGAAGCGTCAATCTGCTGGGCGATCTGGCGTCCGACTTCGCGGCCGGCTTCCCGAAGCCGGTCAGCCGGCAGCATCAGCGAGGTGGCCGCCCCCAAGTATTCGAGTCCGGCGACGGCGGCCGTGGGGTATTCGGCTTCGGCGAGGTAGTGCGGGACGTGCATCACGTAGCCGGCGACGTTGCGCCCGGCTTCCGTCAGCCGAAGTTCCAGGAGGTGGCCGATGGCGGCGGGCACCTCAACGGTGGGCTTCCACACCGAGATGCCCTCGATGAGCTCTGGCCGGTTGCCGTGCACCGTGACGCCGACCGGCCGGGTGTGGGGTACGGGCATGGGGATGGAATGGATCCAGGTGACGAGGTTGACATCGAGCGCCTCGACGATGCCAATGACGGCCCGGGCAAACCGCTCCCATTGCAGGTCCGGCTCGAATCCGGCAAGGAGCAGGAATGGGCTGCCCAGCCCGTCGACCAGCCGATAGAGGGCAAGGCGCGGCGCCTGGTAGTCCTGCAGGTGGTCCTCGACGAAGCTGATCTGCGGGCGGCGGCTCCGGTAGTCCATCAGTTGGTCGGCGTCGAATTCGGCGACAATACCGGAATCCAGGGTGTCCAGCAGTTCCCCGGTGATCTGGCTGACGACGTGACCCGCATCGGCAAATCCGGTGAAGCCCATCACGAGGTTCAGTCCGCGCAGTTCCGGGCTGTGGAACAGCGCGTCATCACGCAGATAAAGCGATTCGGGGTCCAGCAGGGAGCCAGAGATCCGTTCAAACACGGCATGTTCCTTTCCTCGTAGTCTGTGGGAGCGGCCGGACACGCCTGGAGGGCGTCGGCGCTGTTATCCGGTACAACACGCCGTGGCACGTACTCATTCCTGTCCGAGGTGTGCCGCAGCTCTCATTCAATTGAACACCCGCGCCGGGGAGAGACTACGATCGGAGCTGGCCTTATGACGGCTTGGCGACACCCGGGTTACGTCGCAAACCGACAACGGCCAGGTTCCATGGCAGGACGGAAGAACATGCGGTTCCTGCCCATAAAACTCAAAGAATTGAGGACTGTCCTCGTGGTCAAGAATAGTGAAGTGAAACTTAGTGCAGTTGCAGGGGACCTGAAGAAGTCCCCCAGCGATGCCCTGGTAATCGGAGTGGGGCAGGGCGCCGACGGTCCCGTCCTGTTGAGCAACCCCTGACCGCCAAGGCCGCCGAAGCCCTCGCGGACTCACTGAGTGTTCTTGGCATCACCGGTGCAGCGGACCAGGCCCACCGCCTCCCGGGCCTGGGCGAGGCCGGGGCGAAAGTCCTTGTGCTCGCCGGCGTCGGAAAAGTGTCCGCATCACAGCCGCTCACCGAGGAAGCCCTCCGCCGCGCCGCCGGCTCGGCGGTCCGCCAACTGGCGGGACTCGGCACGGTCACAGTGGCGTTTCCGACGACCTCGCTCGGCGATGTTGCCGCCGTCGCCGAGGGCGCAGCGATGGGCGCCTACTCCTTCACCGAATACCGTTCATCCACGGACGGCCTGAACGAACCGGTGAAAAACGTTCTGATAGCCACGGATTTTGCCGCCGACAAGGGTCTCAAGGCGGTCCTGGAACGCGCGGCCCTGATCGGCAAGGCCGTCAACGCGACCCGCTCGCTGGTTAACCAGCCGCCGAGCCACCTCTTCCCCGAGTCCTTTGCGGAAGCAGCCAAGGACCTGTCCAAGGGCCTGCCGGTCAAGGTGACCGTCTGGGACGAGAAGCGCCTGGAAAAGGACGGGTTCGGCGGAATCCTCGGCGTCGGCAAGGGCTCCACCCGGCAGCCCCGCCTGGTCAAGGTCGAATACTCCCCCGCCAGGGCCACCGCCAAAATCGCCCTCGTGGGCAAGGGCATTACCTTTGACACCGGCGGAATCTCACTCAAGCCGCACCTTGGCATGGGTGATATGAAGTCCGACATGGCGGGCGCCGCCGTCGTACTGAACACCGTCCTGGCCATCGCGGGACTGGGCCTGCCGGTCAAGGCCACCGCCTGGCTCTGCATCGCGGAGAACATGCCCTCCGGCGCTGCGCAGCGTCCCGCCGACGTCCTGACCATCTTCGGCGGCAAGACCGTCGAAGTCCTGAACACCGATGCCGAGGGCCGCCTGGTCATGGCGGACGGCATCGTCGCCGCCAGCCAGGAATACCCGGACGCCATCATCGATGTCGCCACACTCACCGGGGCGCAGCTCATCGCCCTCGGGGACCGCACCGCCGGCGTGATGGGCTCCGAGTCCGTCACCGGCGCGCTCAAGACCGCAGCTGACCGCGCCGGCGAGCTCGTCTGGCCGATGCCGCTTCCCGAAGAACTGCGCCCCAGCCTCGAGTCACAGGTCGCCGACATTGCCAACATCGGCGAACGCCACGGCGGCATGATGACCGCGGCCGTGTTCCTGCGCGAATTCGTGGGCAAGGGCAAGGACGGCGAGCAGATCCCGTGGGCCCACATCGACATCGCCGGGCCGTCCTTCAACAACGGCAGCCCCTACGGCTATAACCACAAACAGGGCACCGGCTCAACCGTGCGCACCCTGGTGGCCTACGTCGAGGACATCCTCGCCAAGTCCAGCTAAGCACCGGACGCAACTCCGGGCGGGCACGCGCCCTGGTGAGCAGGGCGTGACGCCCCGCTCACCAGGGCGCGTGAGTCTGGACACAAGCCCTCCACAAACGCCATGGCAAGGTGGAGCATGTATAAGTGGTTCGCTAAGGTGAACTGCGGTAGTCACAAATGAAAGGGAACGGCCCCGCTGGCATAATCGCAGCAGGGACATTCCAAGACCAGATGATGCGTACTCCCGTGTCATCGTTCACGCGAGGGAGCGTTTTAGTGGCCGATCAGGCAACTGCGCAAGAATTCGACATCCTGGTACTCGGCGGCGGCAGCGGCGGCTACGCCACTGCCCTGCGTGCCGTTCAGCTCGGCCTTACCGTCGGCCTGATCGAAAAGGGCAAGCTCGGCGGCACCTGCCTGCACAACGGCTGTATCCCCACCAAGGCCCTGCTGCACTCCGCGGAACTGGCAGACCACGCCCGCGATTCGGCAAAGTACGGCGTCAACGTCACGCTCGACAGCATCGACATCACAGCTGTCAACGCCTACAAGGACGGCATCATCGCGGGCAAGTACAAGGGCCTGCAGGGTCTGATCAAGTCCAAGAAGGCCATCACCGTCATCGAAGGCGAGGGCAAGCTCCAGGGCACCGACACCGTCGTGGTGAACGGGACCGCCTACAAGGGCAAGAACATCGTCCTCGCGACCGGGTCCTACTCCCGCTCCCTGCCGGGGCTGGAAATCGGCGGCAAGGTAATCACCTCCGACGAAGCCCTCACCATGGACTACATCCCTAAGAGCGCGATCATTCTGGGCGGCGGCGTGATCGGCGTCGAGTTCGCTTCCGTCTGGAAGTCCTTCGGCGTCGACGTCACCATCATCGAAGGCCTGCCCTCGCTGGTTCCCAACGAGGACGCCACGATCGTCAAGGCCTTCGAGCGTGCCTTCAAGAAGCGCGGCATCAAGTTCTCCACCGGCACCTTCTTCCAGGGCGTCGAGCAGAACGACGACGGCGTGAAGGTCACCCTCGTGGACGGCAAGACCTTCGAGGCGGACCTTATGCTCGTGGCCGTCGGACGCGGCCCCGTCACGGCCAACCTCGGCTACGAGGAAGCCGGGCTGAACATCGACCGCGGCTTTGTTATCACCAACGAGCGCCTGCACACCGGCGTCGGCAACGTCTATGCCGTCGGTGACATTGTCCCGGGCGTGCAGCTGGCGCACCGCGGCTACCAGCAGGGCATTTTCGTTGCCGAGGAAATCGCCGGCCTGAAGCCGGTAGTCGTCGAGGACGTCAACATCCCCAAGGTCACCTACTCCGAACCGGAAATCGCGACTGTCGGCTACACCGAGAAGGCCGCCAAGGCCAAGTTCGGTGAGGACCAGGTCCAGATCCAGGAATACAACCTTGCCGGCAACGGCAAGAGCTCCATCCTGGGCACCAGCGGCCTCGTGAAACTGGTCCGCCAGAAGGACGGCCCCGTCGTCGGCGTTCACATGATCGGCTCCCGCATGGGCGAGCAGGTCGGCGAGGCCCAGCTGATCGTGAACTGGGAAGCTTACCCGGAGGACGTGGCCCAGCTGGTCCACGCCCACCCGACCCAGAACGAGGCCCTGGGCGAAGCCCACCTGGCTCTGGCCGGCAAGCCCCTGCACGGCTGACAGTTCCGCCCGCATCACCGCAAGAACTTCGGGCGAAGTGCACCCGGCACAAAATGCCGGGTGCACTAAGCTCGACCAAGGCAGCAATCATCCGCACTAAAGATCAATAAGGAGAACGGGGACGACATGTCTGAATCCGTTAACTTGCCCGCCCTCGGTGAGAGTGTCACCGAAGGAACCGTCACCCGCTGGCTCAAGCAGGTAGGTGACCGGGTGGAGGTGGACGAGCCGCTGCTCGAGGTTTCCACCGACAAAGTAGACACCGAGATCCCCTCTCCGATCGCCGGCGTGATCGAGGAAATCCTCGTCGCCGAGGACGAGACCGCCGAAGTCGGCGCACCGCTCGTGCGCATCGGCGACGGTTCCGGTTCGTCGGGTTCGGGCGAAGCGCCCGCCGCGGCTCCCGCCGAAGAGGCCCCCGCCGAAGAGGCCCCGGCCCCCGCCGCGGCCCCCGAGTCCCCCGCGGCGGCCGAAGCTCCGGCCCCCGAGGCTGAAGCACCCGCCGCGGCCCCCGCTTCCGACGGCGAAGGCCACGAAGTCACCCTTCCCGCCCTGGGCGAGAGCGTCACCGAAGGCACCGTGACCCGCTGGCTCAAGAGCATCGGCGATACAGTCGAGGTCGACGAACCGCTGCTGGAAGTTTCCACTGACAAGGTCGATACCGAGATCCCGTCACCGGTGGCCGGCGTCCTGCAGGAAATCCGTGTCGCCGAGGACGAAACGGCCGAGGTCGGTTCCGTCCTGGCCGTGATCGGCTCCGCTGCAGCAGCCCCGGCTGCAGCCCCGGCAGCGGCCGCTCCGCAGGCCGCTGAAGCGCCGAAGCAGGAAGCTCCCAAGGAAGCCGCACCGGCTGCGGCACCCAAGCAGGAAGCACCCAAGCAGGAAGCGCCGCAGCAGGAAGCACCGAAGCAGGAAGCACCGGCTGCCGCGCCCAAGCAGGAAACCCCCGCCCCGGCAGCCTCATCCGCGGAGTCCGGCTACGTCACCCCGCTCGTCCGCAAGCTGGCCAACCAGCACGGCGTGGACATCTCGGCGTTGACCGGCACCGGCGTCGGCGGCCGCATCCGCAAGCAGGACGTGCTGGCGGCAGCAGAAGCCAAGTCGACGCCGGCCCCCGCCGCAGCCCCGGCCCCCGCCGCCGCCGCTCCGGCGGCACGCCCGTCGGCGGAACTTTCCTCGCTGCGCGGCACCGTGCAGAAGGCACCGCGCATCCGCCAGGTCATTGCCCGCCGCATGCGTGAGTCGCTGGATATCTCCACCCAGCTGACCCAGGTCCACGAAGTGGATATGACCAAGGTCGCCAAGCTGCGCGCCAAGGCCAAAAACTCCTTCCAGGCCCAGAACGGCTCCAAGCTGACCTTCCTGCCCTTCATCGCCAAGGCCGTCGCCGAGGCCCTGAAGCAGCACCCGAAGGTCAACGCCTCCTATGACGAGGACAAGCAGGAGATCACTTACCACAACGCCGAACACCTGGCGATTGCGGTAGACACGGACAAGGGCCTGCTGGTTCCGGTGATTGCCGACGCCGGCAACCTGAACCTTGCCGGCCTGGCCGGCAAAATCGCCGACGTCGCGGATCGCACCCGCAACGGCAAGATCGGCCCGGACGAACTCTCCGGCGGAACCTTCAGCATCACCAACATCGGTTCCGTGGGCGCCCTGTTTGACACTCCGATCATCAACCAGCCGCAGGTAGCCATCCTCGGCACCGGCGCGATCGTCAAGCGGGCCGTTGTGGTCTCCGATGCGAACGGCGATGATTCGCTGGCCATCCGCTCGATGATGTACCTCTCGCTGACGTACGACCACCGCCTGGTGGACGGCGCTGACGCGGGGCGCTTCCTGCAGACGCTCAAGGCGCGTCTTGAAGAAGGCGCCTTCGAAGCGGACCTGGGTCTTTAGCAGCCGCCAAGCCTAAGGCCACCAACGGCGACGGCGGTGCGGGCAGCGATGGGAAACCACCGCTCCCCTGCACCGCCGTCGCCGTTTTCGATTCCACCGCCGGCCGCGCGGCGCTCCGGCGGATGGGCCTTACTACAATCGGTAGAATCCTCTGGCTACACTGGTCCCATGAATATCGTTTATAACATCATGGTCTTCCTGCACATCATTGGCGCGGCCATGATCGTTGGTATCTGGATCGGCCAGATGAAAAAACCCACGGTACATCCCCCGCCAGTTCGACGGCGCACTCCTGCAGCTGGTCACGGGCATCGTGATGCTGGGCCTGATCCCGGCCCTGGACATGGACGCAAACTACTTCAAGCTCGGCATCAAGTTCGCCATTGCCCTCGCCGTGGGCGTCCTGGCCTTTATGGGCAGGCGCCAGTACAAAAAGGGCGAACCGGTCAGCAAGGGACTCGCCCACGGCGTCGGCGGTCTTGCGCTGCTCAACGTGGCCATTGCCACCCTCTGGCAGTAGGCAGTAGGCAACAGACACCACAACGGCGACGCACCCGCGAGGGGTGCGTCGCCGTCCTCGTTAACCCATTCCTCGGCGGGGCACTCCTTGTGGGAAGCTGGACGCGCCGGGCCCTTGCCCCCAATGCGGTCACAATCCTCTGAGAGCGGACACCGGTGCGTCGTCAGCGCCGAATCCCTAGGATGGGAGACGGCACAATCCGGCTCTTTGCCGGTTCTGTGGGATAAGAACAATCTGGAGGAGTGGACATGGCAGCAACACGCACCGCACACACTGTATGGAACGGCGACTTGATGACCGGCGCCGGCAACACAACGCTGGACAGCTCCGGTCTTGGCAACTTCGACGTCACCTGGAAGGCGCGCGCGGAGGCCTCCGAGGGCAAGACAAGCCCGGAAGAGCTCATCGCCGCAGCCCATTCAGCCTGTTTCTCCATGGCCTTCAGCCTCGCCGTCGCGCAGGCCGGCCACACGCCGGAGGAAGTCAACACCAAGGCGGATGTCACGTTTGTCCCCGGGACCGGGATCACCGGCAGCCATCTGACCCTCAGCGCCCGGATCCCCGGCATCTCCGAGGATGAGTTCCAGCGCCTCGCCGAGGACGCCAAGACCGGTTGCCCCGTCTCGGCCGCCCTCACGGGCATCAAGATCACCCTGGACGCCAGCTTGGCCTCCTAGCACCAACAACGGCGAAGGCCCCCGTTCCCCAGCCAGGGAAACGGGGGCCTTCGCCGTCGGGTGCTAGTCGGCGCGGGTGTGCCGCCTAGTGGACCGACCCACGGGCCGGCAGCGGGGCCGGCCGGAGAAGGCGGTAGCCCTCGCGCAGCGGCGGGCGGTCGGTGGGCAGTTCCTGGACCATTTCTTTCAGAGCGCCAATGCCGTATTCCAGTTGCGGGTCGTTTCCGGCGGCATACGCGTGCGGCGGGAAGGTCACCTCGATGTCCGGCGCGACGCCGAAGTTCTCGACCCCCACCCCACACCACCGGAGAACCAATTGGCGTAGCGGGGCTGGGTTACTCCGGTGCCGTCGGCCAGGGCGAAGCGGTTGTCGATACCAACGACGCCGCCCCAGGTCCGGGTGCCGATGACCGGACCGATCCCCCGCAGTTTGGCAACCTGGGTGATGATGTCCCCGTCGGAGCCGGCAAATTCATCGGCCAGGATAATCACGGGTCCGCGCGGCGCGTGGTGCGGGTAGGTCCGCGGCTTCTCCCCGCGCGGCATGCTCCAGCCGGTGACTTTGCGGCCAATGAGTTCCGCGACAAGCTGGGAGGTGTGTCCGCCACGGTTGCGGCGGACGTCGACGATCAGCCCGTCGAGCGCCGTTTCGGTATCAAGGTCCCGGTGCAGCTGGGCCCAGCCGTTGGCCATCATGTCCGGAATGTGCAGGTAGCCGAAGGTTCCCTGCGAAGCCTGCCGGACGGTCCGGCGGTTGGCGCTCACCCATTCCTGGTAGCGCAGCCTTTCCTCGTCCCGGACCGGGACCACAGCCACCCTCCGCTGCTGCCCGGCCCGGTCGCCGTGCCCGGCGCCGTTGCGCAGGGTGAGCTCAACGGCGCGTCCCGCGGCGCCGACCAATTCCATGGCGGGGGTTCGCTCCCCGGTGAGTTCGACGCCGTCGATCGCGAGCAGCACGTCGCCGGCTTTCGCGTCAGCGCCCGGGCGGGTCAGCGGCGAGGTGGCGAGCGGGTCGGAGGACTCCCCGCAAGGATTCGCGTGATCTCCCAGCCCGCGCCGGTGAACGCGAGGTCGGCGCCGAGGCGGCCCTGGCCGTTGCTGCCGTTCTCGGTGACGGCGACCGGCCGGACGTAAGCGTGCGAGGTGCCCAACTCGCCGTGGAGCTCCCAGAGCAGATCCACGAGGTCATCGTGTGAGCCGAGCCGGTCCACGATCGGGCGGTAGCGGGCGTGCACCGAGTCCCAGTCCTGGCCGGCCATGTCTTCGGTCCAGAAGAAGTCGCGCTGCAGCCGCCAGGCTTCGTCGAACGCCTGACCCCAGACACTGAGCGGATCAAGCTTCACCCGGATGCGGCTGAGGTCCACCTTGACCAATTGGCCCGACTCCTCGTCAGCCTTGGCGTTGGCAGGCGAAACCCGGATCTGCTTCTCGTGCAGGACCACCACCTTCTCCCCGTCGCCGGAGAGCCGGTAACTGTCCAGGGCTTCGACGATGATGGTGGTTTTGCGGCGCGCGAAGTCGAAGCGGACGAGGCTGGGTGCAGCGTTCTTGTCCTCCAGGCTGGCGCGTCCCTCGCCTGTCACGCCGGAGAGTTCGCTGTCAAGCCAGAGCAGGGCCCCCTCCGTGGCGGACAGGTGGGAGTAGTTTCCCTGCGGCACCGGCACGCTGATAACGCGGTGCGCGAGGCCGTCCGGGTCGACCCGGACCGCAGGAACCACGTCTTTGGCGGCACTTTCGTCGGCGTCGGCCGGGCCTGCAACGCTGCTCTCCGGCAGGTCAACGCTTGGTCCGAAGGGCGAGGCGGTGTCCGCGGCAAGGGCCACAAGGTACGGCTTGATCGGGCTTGGGAAGGACAAGTCAAAGGAGTGTCCGTCATAGACCGGGTCGAAGCTGCGGTTGGAGAGGAAGGCGAGGTACTTCCCGTCGGGGGTAAACGACGGCGATTCGTCGCAGAAACGCCCGTCGGTGACATCGATGATGGCGTTTGTGCCCTCCGCTGCGGCGTTGGTGACTGCTGTGATGCGCAGCCGGCTGCGGGAGCCGAAGGAGGTGACCGGCTCGGACCAGGCCAGCCAGGCGGAGTCCGCGGACCAGCTGAATCCTTCGATGCTGCCTTCACCGATGCTGCTCACGAGTGCGAGCGTGCCGGTCCGCGTGTCGGCAAGGTAGACGTCGCCGAAAGCAGTCCCGACGGCGAGCCAGCTGCCGTCCGGGCTGGCTTCGATGGCGCAGGCGCGGGTCGCTTTGGGGAAGTCCAGCCTGGTCAGCCGGGGTGCCGGTTCCTGCTGCCTTGCTGCGGCTCCGTCGACCAATGCTGTGGTGTCCTCGGAGCTGGTGTCGGCTGGGCCCTCCGCCGCTCCTGCCGGGACGGTTGCCACGGCGTCGGGCCGTGTGAGTGCTGCCGCGGAAACGGGCCGGGGCAGGGCCGGGCCGGCGTCGGGTTCCCCGCCAGTTCCGGCTTTCTCCTGCGGCGCGGCGGCAGGCAAAAGTCCCGCAGGCTGCTGCGAGCCGGAAACGGTGCCGCCGTCCGGCGTACCTGCGTTCAAGGGCTCCGCGATGGCCGTCAGGTACAGGGCTTCAACGCCGTTGTGGTCGGCCACGTAGGCGATCCGGCCAGCGCCGAAGGGGCGCGGCAGGCGGGCCCGGACGCCGGGGGTGGCTTCCAGGACGCGCGACGGGCCGTCCTTGTGCCGCAGCCAGTGCAGCGTGCCGTGGGCCTCTACGGCGCTGGAGCTGCCGGTGCGGTCCGGAACCACGTCACCGAGGTGCCGTGATGGCTTCAGCGGCACACCGCGGCGCGCCTGTGAGGCTGAACCGAGGGAGATCTCGAGTTTAACGGCGTCCGCGCCAAGGTCCGGCAGCAGCCAGAGCTCACCGGCCGATTCGAAGACAACACGCCGGCCGTCGGTGGCCGCGTGGCGTACGTAGAAGTCCTCGTGGTCAGTGTGGCGGCGCAGATCGGAACCGTTAGGCAGCACGGAGTAGAGGTTTCCGTAACCCTCGTGGTCGGACAGGAAGGCGATCCTGCCGTCGACCCACAGCGGGTCCGTGAGGTTGCCGTCCAGCTCTGCGGCCAGGCGTTCGAATTCGCCGTTTCCGTCGGCGTCGATCCACAATTTGCCGGCGGCGCCGCCCCGGTAGCGCTTCCACCAGGCCGGTTCCCGGGAGAGCACGCTGGCCAGGACCACGGGGCGTTCGTCGCCGACGACCGGGCCGAAGGCGAGGGATTCTACCGGGCCCAGCGGGAGTTCAGTGGCCCAGCCGCCGGTAACGGGAAGGCTGTAAGCGTGTGTGTGGCGGCTGTCAGCCTGCCGGAACGCGCTCGTGACCAGGACGTCGCCCTCGGGGGTGAAGCCCTTAACCCGGGTTGTGGCG
The DNA here is from genome assembly GCF_024124825.1 of Arthrobacter sp. H16F315. Lineage (GTDB taxonomy): Bacteria > Actinomycetota > Actinomycetes > Actinomycetales > Micrococcaceae > Arthrobacter. The sequence continues at coordinate 3,209,113 of NZ_JAMXSS010000002.1, forward strand.
TGGCCGAAGTAGCTCAATTGGCGGTAGCCGCCCCCGTCGACCTCCGCGGTGACGACTTCCGGTGACGTTCCCTGCACAACCGTCCACACCAGCCGTTTGCCGTCCGGGGTGAAGCGGGGGTTGCGGGCGGGCAGCTGCAACGCGGAAACGCGCCAGGCTCGGCCCCCGCCGAGGGGCGCAATCCAAACGTCGTCTTCGGCCACGAAGGTGACCAGGTCGCCGTGCAGATGCGGGAAACGGAAGTAACTCGAGGAAGTCATCGTTCGATCATAGTCAAGACCTGCCCGCACGCCGGGCAGGTATCCCCGCTGCGCCCGACGTGGTGAGATGGATCATGCGAATCATTATTGCCGGAGCCTCGGGGCTGATCGGAACAGCCGTTTCCCACACCCTGCGCAGTGCCGGGCACGACGTCGGCACGCTGGTCAGGCGTCCGCCGGACTCGCCGTCCGAGTTCCAATGGAACCCCGGCGAAGGCCGTATCGATGACACCGCGCTGAAGGGCGCCGACGCCGTCATCAATCTCTCCGGTGCCGGCATCGGCGACCGGCCCTGGACCCGGTCGCGAATCAACGAACTCCGCAGCTCACGGCTGGGGGCCACCAGGACACTGACTGCGGCCATGGGCCGCCTTGACACTCCCCGGCGGTCTTCCTGAGCCAGTCGGCCTCCGGCTATTACGGCAACGCGGGACCGGCTGTGCTCCGGGAGAACGCCCCCGCCGGCAGCGGAGTGCTCGCCCGCATCTGCGTCGACTGGGAGGCAGCCGCGCACGAGGCTCCGGCTGGCGTCCGGGTGCTCACGCCACGCACCGGCGTCGTTTTGAGCCGTTCGGGTGGAGCCCTGGGCAGGCTAATGCCGCTGCTGCGCCTGGGCGTGGGCGGACCGCTGGGCAACGGCCGGCAGTACTGGCCATGGGTGACGCTCCCGGATGTTGCCGGCGCCTATGCGTTCCTGCTGGACAGCCCGCTGTCCGGGCCGGTGAACCTGTGCGCCCCGGAGAGCGCGGACGTAAACTCGCTGATCGCGCACCTGGCTGCGGCCCTGCACCGCCCCGCGGTGCTCCGCGTCCCCGGGCCGGTGCTGCGCCTGGTCATGGGCCAACTTGCCGACGAACTGCTGCTCGCCAGCCAGCGTATGGAACCGGCGGCGCTGAGCGGGGCCGGTTTTGCCTGGCAGCATCCCTCGTTGGCCCAGGCCGCAGCCTGGGTGGCAGGACCGGGCCGCACGTCCTGACGAGCGCGGACGCACGCTAGCCGGATCCGTCGAGGACATCCTGCAGACGCCAGTGTCCGGCCACCGGCGCGAGTACCAGGCGAAGCCGTTGCTCCGGCCCTGCGCCGGCCTCGGCCAGGACCGCGCCGTCGGGGCCGCGCTCCTGGTAGGGGGGTGTACTCGCGGTGACGGCCACCACCGCACGGGCGGAGCCGCTGCCTGATTCCGTGGCCACCCGGGTCAGGACGGTGCTGAACCCGGCCAGCACCCGGCCCGATTCCTTGAGCCGGGCACTGATCCGGACATCCGCCACGGCCGCTGTCGATCCCGGTACATTGACCTGCTCCAGCAGCAGGAAGTCGCCCGAGCTGAACGCCAGCGAGCGGAGCCTCGCCAGCCCCAGGACGGCGACCCCGGGATCCGGCGAAGCAAGCTGTGCCGTCACATCCGGGGAACCGCAGCAGTTCCCCCGTCCGCCGCGGCGGATGCCGGGGCCGCGGATGCCGGGGCGGCGGATGCCGGGGCCGCGTCCCGTACCACCCCGGCATCCGAACGGGGAAACCCGGGAATCGGAGCCCAAAGCCCGGCGAAACCCCACGCTCCGACGAGAGCCGCGGCAACGGCCAGTGCCGCGGCGGCGGTCCGGAAGACCCTTCCCCGATACGCACGGCCCCCAGAGGCGCGGCCCCCGGGCGCACGTCCCCCAGAGGCGCGGCGTGCCGCGTGGCGCGCGGCCGGATAAGCCGCGGCGAGAGGTGCGCGGCGGAAGCGGCCCGGCAGGGACCGGAGCTGTTCCACGCGGCGCTCCCGTGCCGTGCCGGGCAGGGTGCGGCGGGTCAGCAGCTGGGGAAGGACCGTGGGGTGGACCGAGACCGAGAGGTCCACCGGCGCCGCCCCGGCGCTGCGATGAACGGCGGCCGCCAGTTCGCCGGCGGAGGGCCGAAGCCTGCGGTCCTCGTGAAGTCCGGATTCCAGCGCTGCTGCCAGCGCCGGCGGAACCCCGGGAACAAGCAACGGCAGCGGCGGCCGCTGCGGTCCGGGCTGGGGCGGGTGTCCGGTCAGGCAGTACCAGCCCAGGGCGGCGAGCGAATAGACGTCCCGCCCCGGCTGCAGTCCGGCCCGGACGGCGTCAACCGGCGCCGGGTCGCTGAAGCCCGCGGTCCCGGCCCCGGCCACTGCCCTCGCGTCGGCAACCATACGCGCTACCCCCAGATCAGCCAGCAGCGGTTTACCGTGCGCCGTGAACAGCACGTTGCCCGGTGAAACATCACCGTGGGTGAAACCAAGACCGTGCAGGTAGGCGAGGGCCTGGGCAATCGGCGTCAGCACCGTCACAGTCTCCCCGGCCCCAGCGTTCCCCGTCCGGCCACAAGCTGCCCCAGTGAGCCGCCCGCCGCATAGTCCATCGTCAGCCCCAGGCTGCCGTCCGCCGCGCCGTCCAGCCGGACAACCCCGTGTGCCTTCACCAGGTGCCCGTGGTCCAGGACGGAGAGTATCCGGATCTCGCGCCGGACCGCGTTCTCCATCTCACTTGGGCCAAGGCCGTCGCCGGCATTAAAGCACTTCAGGGCGAACTCGCGTCCGGTGGACTGTTCATTGACCAGCCACACCGTGGCATTGCCCCCGCGCCCCAGGCAGCGGCCAACGTCGTATCCGGGAACCGCCGGGGCAGATGTGCCGGACCAGGTGTGATCTTCCATAGCCTAGGAATAGCGCAGACCGCGGAATCCTGCAGAAGTTATCCACAGGAGCGAGAGATTCGACACAGAATCGGCGCCCGGGGCGGCCGGGGTCTAAGCTGGATGCCATGGCTCTTGAGTTCTCCCGCCTGGGTTTCGCCCCGGAATTCGTCGAATATGCCCGTGGCTGGGACATCCAGCGCAACCTCCATCAGCGGGTCCTCGCCGGAACCGCACCCAGTACGGTCCTGTTGCTTGAACACGCCGCCGTGTATACCGCGGGTAAACGCACCGAAGAGCACGAACGCCCGTTTGACGGCACCCCGGTGGTTCCCGTGGACCGTGGCGGCAAGCTCACCTGGCACGGGCCCGGGCAGCTCATCGGCTACCCCGTTATCAAACTCAGGAACAAAGCCGGCATCCGCGATTATGTGGAACGGCTGGAGGCTGTGATCATCGCCGTCCTGGCCGACTACGGAATCAACGCGGTCCGGATCAAGGGCCGCGCCGGGGTCTGGATCGAGCAGGACCGGAACGGGCCGGCACGCAAAATCGCCGCGATCGGCATCCGTGTCCACGAGGGCGTCACGATGCACGGCTTCGCCATCAACTGCAATAACGATCTCGCCCCCTACGGCCAGATCATTGCCTGCGGCATCAGCGACGCCGGCGTCACCACGATCTCGCAGGAGACGGGCCGGGACGTCTCCCCCGCCGACCTCGTGTCGCGGATCATCGAAGAACTGCGCAACAATGAAGAAGCGCTAGTTGCAACCCATGAAGGAGCTCTACTGTGACCCTGGCACCAGAAGGCCGGAAAATGCTGCGTATCGAGCAGCGCAATGCGGCCACCCCGGTGGAACGCAAGCCGGAATGGATCAAGGCCAAGGTCCAGATGGGCCCGGAGTTTGTGCAGCTCAAGAAACTCGTCAAAAGGAAGGCCTCCACACCGTGTGTGAAGAGGCCGGCTGCCCCAACATCTTCGAGTGCTGGGAAGACAAGGAAGCAACGTTCCTGATCGGTGGCTCCGAGTGCACCAGGCGCTGCGACTTCTGCCAGATCGACACCGGCAAGCCCTCCCCTGTGGATGTTTTCGAACCAACCAAGGTGGCCCGCTCGGTCCTGGCGATGCAGCTCCGCTACGCCACCGTCACGGGGGTGGCCCGCGATGACCTCGCCGACGAGGGCGTCTGGCTCTACGCCGAAACGGTCCGCAAGATCCACGAGCTCAACCCGGGCACCGGCGTCGAACTCCTGATCCCGGATTTCTCCGGCAAGCCCGAGCACATTGCTGCGATCTGTGACTCCAAGCCCGAGGTGTTTGCCCACAACGTCGAGACCGTCCCGCGGATTTTCAAGCGCATCCGTCCGGCTTTCCGCTACGAACGCTCGCTGGATGTCATCACGCAGGGCCGCAAGCTCGGCATGGTGACGAAGTCCAACCTGATCCTGGGCATGGGCGAGACCCGCGAGGAGATCTCCGAGGCGCTGCGTGACCTGCACGATGCCGGCTGCGACCTGATCACCATTACCCAGTACCTGCGCCCGTCAGAACGGCACCTCCCGGTGGACCGGTGGGTCAAGCCGCAGGAGTTCGTGGACCTGCAGCAGGAAGCCGACGAGATCGGTTTCCTCGGTGTGATGAGTGGACCGCTGGTGCGTTCCTCATACCGGGCCGGCCGGCTCTGGGCCACCGCGATGCGCAAAAAGGGCTGGGAAATCCCGGCCGCGCTCGCCCACATCGAGAGCTCCGGCAGCACCCGCCAGGAAGCCAGCTCGCTGCTCGCGGCGCATTCCTGAAGCCGGCGCCGACGAAGGCCGTTCAGGGCCGGCACCGGGGAAATCCGGCGTCCGGCCCTCCGGCGCAGATCACGTAGAATGTAAGGCACTATGGCGAATTCCCCTGATCCCAGCAACTCCACTCCGGCTTCCGACACCCCGAAGCACGGCCTTTTTTCGCGTAAGCCCAAAGTGGCCAAGGTCAAGAAGCCGAGCCGCCTGAAGCAAATCGGCGAGGTCTTCCAGATGACCCGCCAGCACGATCCGATGGTCCAGTGGCTGATGCTCCTGGCGTTCCTCGGCGTCATCGCTGTCAGCTTTTTTGTCGGGTTCCTGCTGGACAACTGGATTACCGGGCTGATCATCGGCATCCCGCTGGGCATCCTCGCGGCCACCCTCATCCTCTCGCGCCGCGCCGAACGTGCCGCGTTCGCGCGGATCGAAAACCAGCCAGGTGCCTCGGGCGCGGCCATGGGCACGCTCAAGCGCGGCTGGATCGTCGAAGAGCAGCCTGTTGCGGTTAACCCCCGCACCCAGGACGCCGTCTTCCGCGCCATCGGCCGTCCCGGTGTTGTACTCGTCAGCGAGGGCCCCAGCGCCCGCGTCAAGCCCCTGCTCGACGCCGAACGCAAGCGCCTGGGCCGCATCCTGCCCAACGTCACTATCCACGTTATTGAAAGCGGCCGCGGCGAAGGCCAGGTTCCGATCAGCCAGGTCGCCAAGAAGATGACCAAGATGAAGAGCGAACTGACGAAGCTCGAGGTCAGCACGGTCTCCAAGCGCATCTCGTCGCTGGGCAGCCGCCTGCCGATCCCCAAGGGCATTGATCCCTACAAGGCCCGCCCGGACCGCAAGGCTTCCCGCGGACGCTAAGCCACACGCCAAAGACCAGGGACGCCCCGGTAACCGCCGTTAAGGCCGGCCGCCGGGGCTTTTCCGTTTTACCAGATTTCCCTGACCAGACTTTCCCCTGTCCCGCCGGGACCGAACCTGGAGATTCCGCCATGAAACTGCCCTCCACTCCTGCCGCGATCCGCCTCTTCCGGGCACTGGCCATCGCCGAAGCTTTTAGCTGGGCCGCACTGCTGATAGGCATGTTCCTCAAGTGGGTCACCCGGACCACTGAGCTCGGTGTGGAAATCGCGGGTCCGATCCACGGTGCCTTCTTCATCGGCTACGGAATCTCAGCGCTGACGCTATGGAAGATGCAGCGGTGGCCGTTCCGGGCGGCTCTGTTCGCCGGGTTGTCCGCGGTGTTCCCTTTCGCCACGATCGGCTTTGAGCGCTGGGCCGGACGCCAGGGTTACCTGGACGTGCCCGCCGGAAAAGGCACGCCGACGCCGGCACGCCAGACGGCCGGGACGTAGCCTTACTTCCCCGTCCGCTCCGTCCGCTCGCGGGTTCGGGGCGTCGTCGCGGGTTCGGGGCGTCGAGTCCGCAAGGAAGCCGCGAGCCGTCAGCCGCGGCGTCCCGCAGAGGCTACATCCGGACCAGGACTGTGTCCATGGCCTTGTCGTGGAGTCCACGGTGGTCAGGGTCAAAGATGACCGCCGGGATCACCAGGCACAGGAGGACGCTTCGGACCAGGGCGGCCAAGGGGCCTGCGGGGCCGCCGCCGAGCCGGATCACATGGATCCCCACGATGCGGTGGCCGATGCTGTAACCAAGGGTGCCCACCAGCAGCGCCTGCTCGATCGCGAAGACGGCAAGCGTGGCCCAGGAATCCCCGGCGAACGCGAAGTTGCTGATCAGCAACGCGATTCCCCAGTCAAGGCAGATGGCCAGGATGCGTCGGCCGGCGCGGGCAATCGACCCCGGTCCGGACTCGGGCAGGCCAAGTCGCTCCCCGGGTACTTCGAAATGCCGGAGGTGTCCGGCCCGCTGAGCCATGAGCCTATGTCTTTACGATCAACCACCCTCCAAGCCTATCGGCATTGGGCGGCCGCGCCGCTCTGTTCAGAGTGTGGACGTTCCGAGGCCACACTCTGGTCACGGATAGGCCACGTTGTGGACAGCGACTACCGTTTACCTGTCAGGGCATTCTGTAACGTGCCGGAAACAAAGCGGACACCATGGGGAAATCCCGTGTCCTTAGGGTGGTAACAGTTGCCAGCGGCACAGGAGCGGGGCAGACCATTGTGTTTTCCCCGCTGTCGGACTGCGCTGGACCACGCGGCCTATGGCCGGATCTTTCACATGCATAAGGAGCATAGATGTTCAAGACTGCGGACGAAGTCCTCAAGTTCATCAAAGACGAAGACGTAAAGTTCGTCGATATTCGCTTCACCGACCTCCCCGGCGTTCAGCAGCACTTTAATGTGCCGGCCAAGAGTGTCGACGCGGACTTCTTCGTCAACGGCCAACTCTTCGACGGTTCGTCGATCCGTGGCTTCCAGGGCATCGCCGAGTCGGACATGCAGCTTATCCCGGACGTTACGACGGCGTTCCTCGACACGTTCCGCATGGAGAAGACGCTTGCGTTGAACTTCTCGATCGTCAACCCGCGCACGGGTGACCCATACCACCGCGATCCCCGCGGCGTGGCTGAGAAAGCCGAGGCCTACCTGGCTTCCACCGGCATCGCCGACACCGCCTTCTTTGCGCCGGAGGCTGAGTTCTTCGTCTTCGACAACGTCCAGTACCAGTCCTCTCCGCAGGGCAGCTTCTACAAGATCGACTCCGAGGAAGCTCACTGGAACACCGGCCGCGAGGAAGAGGGCGGAAACCTCGGGTACAAGACTCCGATCAAGGGCGGCTACTTCCCGGTCTCCCCCACCGACAAGCAGGCCGACCTCCGCGATGCCATGTGCATCGCCCTGGACGAAGCCGGCCTTGAGGTTGAGCGCAGCCACCACGAGGTCGGTTCCGCCGGCCAGGCTGAGATCAACTACAAGTTCACCACCCTGACCCACGCAGCTGATGACCTGCAGAAGTTCAAGTACGTCATCAAAAACACTGCCGATGCCTGGGGCAAGTCGGTCACCTTTATGCCGAAGCCGGTTTTTGGTGACAACGGTTCGGGCATGCACTGCCACCAGTCGCTGTGGACCGGTGGCGAGCCGCTGTTCTACGACGAAAAGGGTTACGCGGGACTCTCGGATATGGCGCGCTGGTACATCGGCGGCCTGCTGAAGCACTCCTCGGCCGTGCTCGCGTTCACCAACCCGACGGTGAACTCCTACCGCCGCCTGGTCAAGGGCTTCGAAGCCCCGGTCAACATGGTTTACTCGCAGGGCAACCGCTCCGCCGGTATCCGGATCCCGATCACGGGCTCCAACCCTAAGGCCAAGCGCATCGAGTTCCGCGCACCGGACCCCTCCTCCAACCCGTACCTGGCCTTCGCGGCCCAGCTGATGGCCGGCATCGATGGCATCCGCAACCGCATCGAGCCGCCGGCTCCGATCGACAAGGACCTTTACGAGCTCCCCGCCGAGGAAGCCAAGGACATCCCCAAGGCGCCCGGCACGCTCGAAGAGGCCTTGGATGCCCTGGCCGAGGATAACGAGTTCCTCCAGGCCGGCGGCGTCTTCACCCAGGACCTGATCGACACCTGGATCGAATACAAGTACGAGAACGAGATCCGCCCGCTCTCGCTGCGACCGAACCCGTACGAGTTCGAGCTGTACTACGGCGTCTAGCTGGATCACTGGGCTAAAGCACTACTAGTCCACAACGACGGCCCCCACCTTTTGGTGGGGGCCGTCGTTGTTCGAACCAATTGCCGCCCGTTTGTTAGTCAGCGCTTGCCGTACTTCCTGTGCACTGCCTGCTTGCTCACGCCAAGGCACGTTGCTATGGCTTCCCACGAGAGTCCCGCCCGGCGGGCGCGCAATACCGTTTCCGTCTCGGTGCGTGCCACCTCCTTGCGAAGTTCGGCCACCGCGTACAGCGCCTCCGCCGGCCCCTTGCCGTCCATTGAACCGATCAGTGTTTCCATCAGACACCTCCTGGCGTCAAAGTTAGTTGACGAGGGCCCAAAAGTCAATGAACGTTGACAAGAGGCTGCGATCATCAGAACGAGCGGTAGAGCATCCGCTGCGGTCCCGCGTCGCCGCCCAGATACTGGCCGTGGTCCGTGAAACCCGCGTTGCGGTAGGCTGCCCGGCCTGCGGGGTTAGCGTTGTTGACAGACAGCACCACGCCGGCCTGCGCGCCGCCGAGGGTGGCGGTGAGATGGGCTGCCGCCCGGACGGCCGCCGCCGCCGCCGCGGTGCCCAGGCCGCGGCCCTGCCGGTAGCGGTCGATCAGGAAACCGCGCAGCAGCCAAACGGATTCGTCATCGGCCCAGCCAGCCAAGGTCGCGGCCCCGCTCTGCAGCGTCAGGACCCCGACGGCGGCTCCGTTCCAGTCAATCGCGTACGGGTGCCGGGAGTCCTCTTCGAGCCCGATCAGCACCATCCGCAGCGGGTCACCAACGAACCTCTGCTGCTCTTCGGTGACGTTCAGTTCGGCGATTTCGCCCAATTTGATGGCGCGGGCGTCGTCGTCGAGGTTCTTCAGTGGCAGCAGCCACACAAGTTCAGGCATACCAAAAGCGTACCCACCCGGGCCGGATAGCAGTCGGGGGCCCGGATCGCCTCAGAGCGCCGCATCCTTGGGCGGCCCGGCCGGGTCCATCCAGAAGACCTCCCAGAGGTGGCCGTCCGGGTCCTGGAAGCTGTGGGTGTACATAAAGCCGTAGTCCTGGGCTTCTTGGGACGGGGTTCCGCCGGCAGTAAGGGCGGTCCTGACCAGCTCGTCCACGGCCTCGCGGCTGGCCAGGGAAAAGGACATAATGGCCTCGGTGGCGCTGCGGGCATCCGCGACGGGCCTGGCGGTAAAGGTCTTGAAGTATGCCTCGACGAGCAGCATCACAAAGGCGTCGTCGTTGACAATCATGCACGTGGCGTTTTCGTCGGTGAAGTCAGGGTTGAAGGAAAAACCCAGTGCGCTGAAGAATGCGACCGACTTTTCCAGGTCCCTGACGGGGAGGTTGAGGAACATTTGCTTGGCCATGGCCCAAAATTAGCACCGTCACCCGGCGCCTGCCAGCCCCAACGCTCCCCCTCAGGAGCGTGGGTCAGAGCACCTTGGAGAGGAAATCCCGGGTCCGCTGCTGCTGGGGGTTGCCGAAGAGCTCCTCCGGGGCGCCCTCTTCACAAATGACGCCGTCCGCCATAAAGAGGACCCGGTCCGCTACTTCGCGGGCGAAGCCCATCTCGTGGGTGACAAGCACCATTGTCATCCCCTCGGCCGCCAGGTCCTTGATGACCTGGAGCACTTCGCCGACCATCTCGGGGTCCAGGGCCGAGGTCGCCTCATCGAAGAGCATAATGTCCGGATTCATCGCCAAGGCACGGGCGATTGCCACCCGCTGCTTCTGGCCACCGGAAAGTGACACCGGCCGGGCATCCGCTTTCTCGGCCAGCCCCACACGCTTGAGCAGCTTGACGGCGTTGGCCAGGGCTTCGTCCTTGCCCTGCTTTTTGGATTCCACCGGCGCGAGCATGATGTTCTCGAGCACGGACATGTGCGGGAACAAGTTGAAGTGCTGGAAGACCATACCGACGTGCCTGCGCACTTCGTTGATGTCCACCTTGGGGTCCGTGACGTCGAAGCCGTCCACCGTGACCTGGCCGGCGGTGACGTCTTCAAGCTTGTTCAGGCAGCGCAGGAAGGTTGACTTGCCCGATCCCGAGGGTCCGATGACGCAGACAACCTCGCCTTCGCCAACTTCGGCGGTGATCCCTTTGAGGACCTCGTTTGATCCGAAGGACTTTTTCAGCCCCCGGACGGAGATTTTACTGGGTGCAGTGACTGCCGTGCTCATTTGTTAAACCTCTTATCCGCGACGTTGGCCAGCTTGGTCAGCAGCATAATTACCACGAAGTACAGGACCGCCACGATCAGCAGCGTTTCGGTGATCCGGAAATTTCCTGCGTAGATCTGCTGGCCCTGGTAGAGAAGTTCGGCGAAGCCGATGGCCAGCAGCAGGGAACTGTCCTTGAGCATGATGATCAGCTGGTTGATCAGTGACGGTGTCATAATCTTGAAGGCCTGCGGGACCACCACCTTTTGCATCGACTTGGCGTAGCCCAGGCCGAGGCTGCGGCTGGCTTCGAGCTGGCCGGGGTCCACCGACTGGATGGATCCCCGGACGATCTCGGTAATGTACGCGCCGGAGTTCAGGCTGAGGGTCAGCACACCGGCGACCCAGATGTCGATCGGTGCACCGGTAAGCTGCGGGATGCCGAAGTAGAAGAAGAAGGCCCAGACCAGCAGCGGCGTGCCGCGGAAAATGCTGACGTAGGTGGTGGCGATACCACGCAACAGGATGCTGGTCGAGATCTTCAGGAAGGCCATCAGCAGGCCGACGACCATGGCGACGGCGAACGAAATTCCGGTGACCAGGACTGTGTTTCCCAGCCCCTTCAGCAGTGCCGGGAAGCTGTTGATCAGGAGGTCCCAGAAGCTGGACTCGACGGCTTGGGCCGGGTCCTTGAGGTACTTGTCGAGGATTTCCTGGTACTTGCCGCTCGATTTCAGGTCCGCGAGGCCGGTGTTGAAGGCCTGCAGCAGTTCAGGGTTCTGGCCCTTGTTGACGGCGAATCCGTAGGAGCCGCCCTTTTCCTTCTCGGACACCGCCTTAAGGCCGTTGTTCTGGCTGATGCCATAGGCCAGGACCGGGTAATCATCAAAGACCGCGACGGCGTTGCCGGATTTGACCAGCTCGTACATCGTGGCGGACTGGTCCAGCGACTTGACCGTAAAGCCGTACTGCCCTGCGATGGACTTGGCGAACGTCTCCCCTTCACTGCCGGTCTTGGCCGTGACGGTCTTGTCCCTAAGGTCTCCGTAGCCCTTAATGTCCGTGTTGGCTTTCGCGACAGCCATCTGGACGCCCGACTCGAAATAGGGTTCGGAAAAGTCGTAGATCTGCTTGCGCTGATCCGTGATGGACATCCCGGCGATGACACCGTCCACCTGGTTGGAGGACAGTGCCTGCAGTGCGGCGTTAAAGCCAAGCGACTTGATCTCGACGGCAAAACCCTGGTTCTTGGCGATCTCCCGGATGATGTCCATGTCGATGCCGGTCAGCTCGCCGCCGGTGTCGCGGAATTCAAACGGGGCGAAGGTGGTGTCCGTGCCGATGACGAATGTCTTTCCGGACAGGCTCGACGGCGTCGCGCCGGCCTGTGCCGCGGCTGGTGCTGCGGAGTCCGGTGCCGCGGCTGCGCCGGCGGCACCGAAGAACATTGCTGCAACTGCGAGCAAGGCTCCGATTACAGCGGTGGTCCGCCCTCTGGCGGCCCCGTTCTGCTGTGTTCTGGGCAAGAGTAACAACCCCTTGTTGATGAGCGGATGGAGTGCACGGCCAGACACGCAAAGCCCGGCCAGGCATCCCTAGAGATTACCTGCATTCACCGGTGCGGGCAGCGGCTGATCCCGAACGGCGGCGTTACTGGCCGTAGAAGACCCGTTCGAAGACCCCACGCGCCCGGCGGCTCAGCCGCAGGTAGTCCTCCTCGAGGGCTGCGGCGTTCCCCTGCCCGTAGCCGCACCAGCGGGCCACGGCTTCCAAATCCCGGCGGGAGGACGGCAGCACGTCCGAGGCCCTGCCGGTCCAGACCACATTGGCCGACCGGATCCTGCTGGCCAGTCGCCAGGCCCGGAGCAGGATCACCACATCGCCCGCTTCGAGCAGTCCGACGGCGGCAGCTTCCTCGAGTGCCTCGACGGTGGAGGTCGTCCGCAGACCGGGATGTTTCCCGGCGTGCTGCAACTGCAGCAGCTGGGCCAGCCACTCGACGTCGCTGAGGCCGCCGCGGCCCAGTTTCAGGTGCCTGGCGGGGTCCGCGCCGCGGGGCAGCCGCTCAGCTTCCACCCTGGCCTTGACCCGGCGGACCTCCCGGGCATCCTGCTCGGAAAGCAGCTCCGGGTAGCGGACCGGGTCGATGAGCGCTACGAAGTCAGCAGCAAGCACGTCGTTGCCGGCCATCGGGCGGGCGCGGAGCAGCGCCTGCGCCTCCCACACCAGTGACCAGCGGCGGTAATACTCCGCGTAGGACTCCAGCGACCGCACCATGGGACCGCTTTTACCTTCGGGCCGCAAATCGGCGTCCACCAGCAGTACGCGTTCGGCGAGGATGGCAGGCTTCAGCGGCTGGGTCAGCAGGCTGGAGAGCTTGCTGACGATCTGCAGCGCCTGGTCCTGGGCCTCTGCCTCGGGGACACCCGGCAGCCCCCGGTGCACATACATCACATCCGCGTCCGAGCCGTAGCCGATCTCCCGGCCGCCCTGCCGGCCCATGGCGACCACCAGCACGTCCGTCTTGAGCGGCGCCCCGGCAGCCACCATGGACTCCGCGACGCGCAGGGCACCCAGGACCGCGGCCCGGTCGGTGTCCGCCAGCGCCGCGCCGACCTGGTCCTGGTCCAGCAGCCCGGCGCTGTCCGCGATCGCAATCCGCAGGATCTCCCGCCGCCGGATCAGCCGGATCAGCCGCATGGCGCTTTCCGGCTCCGCGTGCCGGGACATCTTCGACGCGATCTCAAGCCACTGTGCCGCAAAAGTCAGCGGTACCAGTTCCTTGTCCGAGCCAAGCCACGCCACAGATTCCGGCGACACTTCCAGCAGGTCGGCAATCAGCCGGGAGTTGGAGAGCACGTGGCAGAGCCGCTCGGCGGCCGCCGTCGAATCCCGAAGCATACCGAGGTACCAGTGGGTGGTTCCGAGCGCCTCGCTGACCCTGCGGAAGGCCAGCAGGCCGGCGTCGGGGTCCACGCCCTCCGCGAGCCAGCCGAGCAGGATCGGCAGCAGCTGCCGCTGGAGCGCAGCCCGGCGGCTCACACCGCCGGTGAGTGCCTCGATGTGCCGCATGGCGCGCCCGCGGATCGAGGTACCCCAAGGCGGCGAGGCGCCCCTGCGCGGCTTCCGGGCTGAGCCGGGCTTCCTCGCTGCTCAGCGCTGCGGCCGTGTTCAGCAGCGGACGGTAGAAGATGCGTTCGTGCAACTCCCGCACGGAGCGTTTGGTCTTGCGCCAGACCGCGACCAGGGCGTCTGGTTTGGGCCGTTCGCTGGAGAAAGGCCCCAGCATAGCTTTGGCGAGGGCCCGCAGCGAGGCTTCCTTGACAGGCATCAGGTGGGTACGGCGCAGCTGGAAGAGCTGGATCCGGTGTTCGAGCAGCCGGAGGTAGCGGTAGGCGCGATCAAACTCGGCGGCATCGGAGCGCCCGATGTAGCCGCCGGCTGACAAAGCGGCGATAGCCGAAGTGGTGTCCCGGCACCGGAGGGACTCATCGGATTTGCCATGCACGAGCTGCAGCAGCTGGACAGTGAATTCCACGTCCCGCAGCCCTCCCCGGCCCAGCTTGATCTGCCGCTGCTCCTCCTCGGCGGGAATGTTTTCGGTGACCCGTCGGCGCATGGAGCGGACGGACTCTACGAAACCTTCACGGCCGGCGGATGACCAGACCAGCGGGGCAATGGCTGCCTCGTACCGTGCGCCGAGCCCGGTGTCCCCGGCAATGGTCCGGGCTTTGAGCAGGGCCTGGAATTCCCAGCTCTCGGCCCAGCGTGCGTAGTAGCTCTCGTGCGAGGCAAGGGTTCTGACCAGCGGTCCGGATTTGCCCTCCGGACGCAGGTTCGCGTCCACCTCCCACAGCCCGGGTTCCCGGCCCGTGGACATAATGGCCCGGGATATACCGGCCGCCAAGGCCGTGCCGATCGTGTTGGCCCGCGAATCGTCCAGCGAGCCGGACTCGATGACGTAGATGACGTCGACGTCGGAAATGTAGTTCAGTTCCCGGGCGCCGCACTTGCCCATGCCGATCACGGCCAGCCCGACGTCGGCCACTTCGGCCGCGCTGAACTGCTCGCCCGCTTCGGCCCGGGAGACCGCCAATGCTGCCTCGATTGCCGCGCCGGCGAGATCGGCGAGTTCGGCGCCGGCGGCCGGCATAAAGTCCAACGGGTCCGCGGCACAGATGTCTTTGACGGCAAGCTCCACCAGGCCGCGCCGGTACTCCGTGCGCAATGCCTCGTAGCCCTCCTGCCCGGTCACCAACGCGACCGGGCGGGTGGATTTCGGATCGGCCCGCACGGAGCGCAGCAGCCGATCGCGCAGCACCGCCGTCTCTGCCTCCCGCGGTTCGGGGCCGGCCTTCACGTCGAAGGCGTTCAGGTGCTCCGGATGGCGGATGAGGAACTCGCCGAGCGCCTCGGACGCACCCAAAACCCGGTACATGGGCTCGCTGCGGTCCAGGTCCGCGACTGCCAGCCGGCGCAGATCGTGGTGTTTTTCGATCAGCCTGACCAGTGACTGCAGGGCCGTGTCAGGGTTCGCGGCAAGCTGCAGGCCAGCGAAAAGGATGTCCTGGTCCAGGCCGTCCAGCTCCGGGGCGGCCAGGAACCTTTCGCTCTTCTCCAGATCGCTGAAACCCGCGGCTATCAGGCGTCGTGCCAGGCTCACCCGGGGCGCCTAGAGGATGCCGAGGTTGCGCTGCAGTTCGTAGGGCGTGACCTGGAGACGGTAGTCCTGCCATTCGGCCCGCTTGTTGCGCAGGAAGTGCTCGAATACCTGCTCGCCGAGGATCTGGGGCATCAGTTCGGAGTCCTCCATCGACCGGATGGCGTCATGCAGGCTGGCCGGGAGCGGGTCGTGGCCCATCGCCCGGCGCTCCGCCGAACTCAGCGACCAGATGTCGTCCTCGGCCGCGGGCGGGAGCTGGTAGCCCTCCTCTATGCCCTTCAGCCCGGCACCGAGCAGCACGGCGTAGGCCAGGTAGGGGTTGGCCGCCGAGTCGATGCCGCGGTACTCAATCCGGGCGGACTGGCCCTTGCCTGGTTTGTACAGCGGAACCCGGACCAGCGCGGAGCGGTTGTTGTGTCCCCAGCTGAGGTAGCTGGGGGCTTCTCCGCCGCCCCAGAGCCGCTTGTAGGAGTTCACAAACTGGTTGGTGACAGCGGTGAACTCCGGGGCGTGCTTGAGGATGCCGGCGATGAACTGCCGGGCCGTTTCGGAGAGCTGGAATTCAGCCCCCGCCTCGTAGAACGCGTTGGTGTCGCCTTCGAAGAGCGAAAAGTGCGTGTGCATGCCCGAACCCGGGTGGGCGGTGAAGGGTTTGGGCATAAAGGTGGCGTAGGTGCCCTGCTGCAGCGCTACCTCTTTGATCACCGTGCGGAAGGTCATGATGTTGTCCGCGGTCTGCAGCGCATCCGCATAGCGCAGGTCGATTTCGTTCTGGCCGGGGCCGGCCTCGTGGTGGCTGAACTCAACCGAGATGCCGACGGATTCGAGCATGGTCACGGCGGTGCGGCGGAAGTCCTGCGCCACCCCGCCCGGAACGTGGTCGAAATAGCCGCCCTCGTCCACGGGGACGGGGGAACCGTCCGGGCCCGGCTGCTGGGACTTGAGCAGGTAGAACTCGATCTCGGGGTGGGTGTAGCAAGTGAAGCCCATGTCCGCGGCCTTGGCCAGGTTGCGCTTGAGGACATTGCGGGGATCAGCAGCCGACGGTTCGCCGTCGGGCGTCAGGATGTCGCAGAACATCCGGGACGTTGCCTCGGTCTCGCCGCGCCACGGCAGGATCTGGAACGTGGCAGGGTCCGGCTGGGCCAGCATGTCGGATTCGAAGACCCGGGCGAGGCCCTCGATCGAGGAGCCGTCAAAGCCAAGGCCTTCCTCAAACGCGCCCTCGACTTCAGCCGGGGCCAGCGCCACCGATTTCAGCGAACCGACGACGTCGGTGAACCACAACCGCACGAACCGCACGTCACGCTCTTCGATCGTCCGCAGGACAAACTCTTGCTGGCGGTCCATAGTGGCCTCTTTCCGGTTCTTTCGTCCGTGCCCCAGGCCCGTCATGCATGGATCCCGCAGCTGCTCAGGCTTCACTTTACTAATCATTGCCACCGAATGCTGGCACAGCTGCTGCGCGTAACACAGCGTTAACACCCGGACCCCGAAATTCGCCGCCGCAAGCCGCTGCGGCGGCCGCCGTGTGACGTGATTCACCCGGGCGCGGGCCGGACGCCAGTAGCTAGGACACGCGGTATCGCACTACGCTCGTGCCATGGCCACAAGCAACAACCCCGATTCCAGCATGCCCGCAGAACTAGCCGCACCCTATGGCAGCGGCCCGGCGGCCCCGCCGCGGGCCAGGAGCCGGTCACCCGGAAGCCGGTGGCCCGGGTCCGCACCCACCACCTGCGCCAAGCGAAACTCAACGGTGAACGCTTTGCCATGCTGACCGCCTACGACCAGTACACGGCGGAAATCTTTGACCAGGCCGGCATCGAAGTCCTGCTGGTGGGCGACTCGGCGTCCAACAATGTCTTTGGCAATGAGACGTCCCTGCCCGTCACGGTCGATGAGCTGCTCCCGTTGTGCCGGGCCGTGGCCCGTTCGGCCAAGCGCGCCCTGGTGGTGGCGGATCTTCCCTTTGGCAGCTACGAGGTCTCCGCCCAGCAGGGGGTGGCCACCGGAGTCCGGTTCCTCAAGGAAGGCCTCGCCCACGCGGTCAAGATCGAGGGCGGACAGTTCTATGCCGAAACCGTCCGGGCCATGGTCCAGGCCGGCATCCCGGTGATGGCGCACATCGGTTTCACCCCGCAAAGCGAGCATGCCCTCGGTGGCTACCGCGTGCAGGGCCGCGGCGATGACGCCCAGCGCCTGATCGACGATGCCGTCGCCCTGGCCGATGCCGGGGCGTTCTGCGTGTTGATGGAAATGGTGCCCGCCGCGACGGCGGCAGCCGTGGACGCCGCCGTCGAGGTCCCCACCATCGGCATCGGCGCCGGCAACGCCACCACCGGCCAGGTACTCGTGTGGCAGGATATGGCGGGCCTGCGCGGCGGCAAAATGGCCAGGTTCGTCAAGCAGTACGCTGACCTGCGGACCTCACTCAGCGACGCCGCGAAAGCCTACGGCGAGGACGTCCGCACCGGCCAGTTCCCCGGCCCCGAGCACTCGTTCTAGCGGGCACCCGTTCCAGCGCGGCCATTACAGCGGGCGCCCGTTCCAGCGGGCGCCCGGCCAGGGAGCAGGTGTCCTCGGCGGCGTGCCGGGCCGCGGAAGCCCGGCGCGCAGGACCAGCCTGCTCAGTGTGGGCCGCCTAGTCGTCGTCGCCCTTTTCCCACGATTCGTTGCGGGCTTTGACTTTCTCGAGCGCGTGTTCTGCTTCGTCGCGCGTTGCATACGGGCCAATCAGCTGGCTCCAGTCGGACATGGCGTCCTCTTCAACCTTATGGGTGGTGACGTTGTACCAGTACTCGGGCATGGATTCTCCTCAGCTGGTGTGGCTTTGTTCGGATTTGTTTCTGCGCCTCCGGCCGCGCCTTATATGATCAATGTATGCCTTCCCTAGCCTCGACTGCACCCATCGGCACGCTGGTCCCGGGAGCTGTCAGTCCTCAGCTTCCCGTTCCGGCCTCGATCCCGCGCCCCGAATACGTGGGCAAACCCGCGCCGGCCAAGTTCACCGGCTCTGAGGTCAAGCAGGCGGAGACGATCGAGAAGATCCGCACCGCCTCCCGGATTGCCGCGCAGGCCATCGTGGAGGTCGGCAGGCACATCGTGCCCGGCGTCACGACCGACCAGCTGGACCGGGTGGGCCACGAATTCCTGCTGGACCACAACGCATATCCATCGACTTTGGGCTACCGCGGCTTTCCTAAGTCGCTGTGCTCGTCGTTGAACGAAGTCATCTGCCATGGCATCCCGGACAGCACTGTGGTCCGGGACGGTGACATCGTCAACATCGACATCACCGCCTTTATCGGCGGCGTGCACGGCGACACCAACTACACCTTCCTGGCCGGCGACGTGGATGAGGAATCCCGCCTGCTGGTTGAGCGCACGCAGGAGTCCCTGAACCGCGCGATTCGCGCGGTGGCCCCGGGCCGCGAAATCAATGTCATCGGCCGCACCATTGAGTCCTACGCCAAGCGCTTCGGCTACGGCGTTGTCCGCGACTTCACCGGCCACGGCGTGGGCGAGGCCTTCCACACCGGCCTGATCATCCCGCACTACGACGCTGCCCCGGCCTACAACACCGTGATTGAGGCCGGCATGGTCTTCACGATTGAACCGATGTTGACGCTGGGCACCGTGGACTGGGACATGTGGGCCGACGACTGGACCGTCGTCACCCGTGACCGCAGACGCACTGCGCAGTTTGAGCACACCCTGCTTGTGACGGAGACCGGTGCCGAAGTGCTGACCCTCCCCTGATTGCCCCACAGAAGATCCCGGTCTTCGCATCTCGGCCCTGCGCCGATCCCTGCTAGCTCCGCCCCTGCCACGAACGGAACCACATTGGCCAAGAAGGACGAGAAGTCGACCAAAAACACCACACTGATCGGCATCGACATCGGTGGTACCGGGATCAAGGGCGGAATCGTCGACCTGAAAAAGGGCAAGCTGCTCGGGGAGCGCCTGCGTATCCCCACCCCGCAGCCCTCCACCCCCGAATCCGTTGCCGATGTCGTGGCCCAGGTCGTTGCCGATTTGACGGCCCGGCCGGACGCGCCGGCACCGGACTCGCCGGTCGGTGTGACCTTCCCCGGCATCATCCAGCACGGCGTGGTCCACTCCGCCGCCAACGTGGATAAGTCCTGGCTGGAAATGGACATCGATGCCCTGCTGACCGCCCGCCTCGGGCGGCCGGTTGAGGTCATTAACGACGCCGATGCCGCCGGGCTGGCGGAGGCACGCTTCGGCGCCGGCGAGTCCGTCAAAGGAACCGTGCTGGTCATCACGCTCGGCACCGGGATCGGTTCAGCCTTTATCTTCGATGGCAAGCTTGTGCCGAATGCCGAACTCGGCCACCTCGAAATTGACGGATTCGATGCCGAAAGCAAGGCCTCAGCCGTTGCCCGGGAACGGGACGGACTGAGCTGGGAGGAGTACAGCGTTCTGCTGCAGCGCTACTTCTCCCACGTGGAATTCCTCTTCTCCCCCGAATTGTTCATCGTCGGAGGCGGCATCTCGAAGCGCGCCGACGAATACCTGCCGCGGCTGCAGCTGCGCACACCGATTGTGCCGGCCAAGCTGAAGAATGACGCCGGAATAGTCGGCGCGGCCCTCGAAATCGCGCTGCAGCACCGACTGGCCAAGTAGCCGGATGGGCTCTCACTCCGGGTTGTCCTGCGCGCTGGCGACGACCCGGAGTGGTGGGTCTTTCCTTGATTGGTGCCGGTGGTGGCCGCGGCTTCCCCTCCGCTGCCACCACCGGAGTCTGTGAGCCGGCGCTCCCGAAACGCCCCTAGAGCGGGCTCTTCTGCTGGCTCTGGCCTTCGCGGGCCTTGCTTTCGGCCTCGTGGCGGAGCAGCGAAATGGCAGCCTCGAAGTCCTCGAGGGACTCGAAGGCCTGGTAGACACTTGCGAAGCGCAGGTAGGCCACCTCATCGAGCCGCTGGAGCGGGTTGAGGATTGCGAGACCCACTTCATGGGCGTCGATTTCGGCGGCGCCGGCGGCCCGGATCGTCTCTTCGACTTCCTGGGCCAGCATGGCGAGGTCGTCCTCGGTGACGGGACGGCCCTGGCAGGCCTTGCGGACACCGTTGATGATTTTGCTGCGGCTAAACGGCTCGCCGACTCCGGAGCGCTTGATCACGCTCAGGCTGGTGGTCTCGACGGTGGTAAAACGCCGGCCGCACTCTGGGCACTGCCGGCGGCGGCGAATGGCCGAGCCATCGTCGGCTATCCGGCTGTCGACCACCCGCGAATCAGGGTTCCGGCAAAACGGGCAATACATCTCGTTCCGTCCCCTGTCGCAGGCCGATGACCAAACGCGGGCGAACACCCGCGGTTCGGCGGAGCATTTTTGTCTCCACCATCAGTTTACGACTAGATGTAGGCGAATAACAATCCTGTAATTACTACATGTAGTGGTCAGGCGCCGCCGGCAAAGCGGGCGGTGACGGCTTCGCCGTGCGCCGGCAGATCCTCGGCTCCAGCCAGGCTCACGATGTGTCCGCTGACCTCTTCCAAGGCCGCGCGGGTGTAGTTGACCACCTGGATGGCGCGCAGGAAGGTGGTCACGTTCAATCCCGAGGAGAAGGCCGCGGTGCCGCTGGTCGGCAGCACATGGTTTGACCCGGCACAGTAGTCGCCCAGGCTGACCGGGCTGTAGTCGCCCACAAAGATCGCCCCGGCGCTGCGGATCCGGCCCGCGACGCTGGCAGCGTCCGCCGTCATAATTTCCAGGTGTTCGGCCGCGTAGGCGTTGCACGCCGCAATGCCCTGGTCGAGGTTGTCCACCAGGACAACGCCGGACTGCGGACCGGAGAGCGCCTCGCGGACCCGGTCCCGGTGTTTGGTCAGGGCCGCCTGACGGTCCAGTTCCACCCGAACCGCGGCGGCGAGCAGCTCGGAATCCGTGACCAGAACTGACGCAGCTTTGGGGTCGTGCTCAGCCTGGCTGATCAGGTCCGCCGCGACGAGGTCCGGCCGGGCCGAGTCGTCGGCCAGGATCGCAATTTCCGTTGTGCCGGCCTCGGAATCGATGCCCACAACACCTTTGACGAGGCGTTTGGCAGTGGCGACGAAGACGTTGCCGGGGCCGGTGACAACGTCGACCGGGTCCAGTCCGGCGTTCCCCTCCGAGGCGGGGATGCCATAGGCGAACGCGGCGATCGCCTGGGCGCCGCCGATCGCGTAGACCTCGTTAATGCCCAGCAGGCATGCCGCGGCGAGGATCGTGGGGTGCGGGAGTCCGTTGAAGTCCTTTTGCGGCGGCGAAGCCAGGGCGATGGATTCGACGCCGGCCGCGAGGGCAGGAACAACGTTCATAATGACGGAAGACGGGTAGACCGCCAGCCCGCCGGGCACATAGAGTCCCACACGCGCTACCGGGACCCATTTCTGGCTGACCACCGCCCCGTCGCCGAGTTCGACATCGGTGTCGGCCGGCCGCTGGGCATCGGCAAAGCGCCGGGCACGCGAGATGGATTCTTCCAGTGCTGCCCGGACGTCGGGGTCGAGCCCGGCCAAGGCGTCCGTCAGTGCCCCGGCGGGAACCCGGGGGTGTGCTTGCTCGACGCCGTCGAACGTTCGAGCCAGTTCACTCAGCGCCTCGAAGCCCCCGGCGCGGACGGCGGCGATAATGCCCAGGACGGTCTGCTCCGCATCCGCCATGGCGCCGGCTTTTGCGCGGGGTACCGCGGCGCGGAGGCCGGCAAGTGTCAGCCGCTGGCCGCGCAGGTCAACGGTACGGAAGGTGAGTCCGGCGGGGGCCGGGGGCGCAGTAGCGGCGGGCACGGAACTGTCAGCTGAAAGGGTCACCCGTTTATTTTACGGGTCCCGCGGGCACGTGCCGCGCCGCTCGCCGCCGGGTGGTTCCGGCTGGCTACTCCAGGGCTTCGGGGTCCGCACCGTGAGCCCCGGGCCCGCTGTCCGGGGCCGGTTTGCTGCCGAGGGTGCTTAGGAAGATCGCAAGGGCAGTAGCGGCCGGCCACATTGTCAGGACCGCCACGGACCGCAGCGAAAAGGCGATACTGGCGTTCGCCGACGTGTCCTCGGGCGTTCCCCACCATAGGCCGCACAGCACGCCGGTCCCCCACGCGGCGAGTGCGCCGAGTGCGCCGGCACCCACTGCCACCAGGACCTCCCGGCTGGACGGCCCGTTATGCTTGCTGCCGGAAGCGACGGCACCGGAAATGCAGCCGGCCAGCAGCATCAGGGCCGCCAGGACCAGGTCCCGGGGCAGCCACCCTTCGGTGTTTGCCCCGCTGCTCAACTGCGGATCACCCGAGAGCAGGTTAAGGCCGGACGGGGCCAGGAGCCACCACAGCAGCCCCGCCGGCACACCGGCAGCAGCGATAACGGCAGCTTTACGCCACGTCACAACGCGCACCAGCGGCGGCGGTCCCGGCGCTCCGGCGGGAATACCCTGCCGGGATTCGGGACCCGGCATCCCGGCCGGTCCCTGCAGCGGGTCCTGCCGGGCGTGCTGCGGAAGCTGGCCATTGAGTGCGGGCTGTGTCATGGAACAAACCTTAACAAGCTTTTGGCCGGGCGGGCACACCACGCCGCGCTGGGCCCGATGACCGTCCACATGACGCGTCGGGGGCAACAAGTACCGCGGCCGGGCGCTGAGAGAATACGCTGGCGGGGTAGGAATGACACAAATGTGCACCAGGGAGTGGGATTGCAGTGGCCGTAGAGGACCAAGCCTTCGAAGGTACTTTCAAGGAGATGTTCCGCCGGCACGCCGCCGGCGTGGCCATCATCACCGCCAACTTCAACGGCGTCCCCTTCGGCTTTACGGCAACATCCGTGGCCTCGCTCTCCGCGAAACCTCCCCGGTTCACCTTTAATATGGCCCGCACTTCCAGTTCCTGGCCGGCCGTCGCCAATGCGAAGTACATCGGCGTGCACATGCTGGGACTGGAGAACCAGGCGTTGGCCGACCGTTTTGCCAGGACCCGCGACCGCTTCGAGGGGGACCACTGGGTGCCAGGGCCCCATGAGGTGCCGGTCCTCAAGGACGTTGCCGGCTGGTTGATCGGCAAGGTCCAGATGCGGCTCTCCTTCGAGAACAACGCCGTTGTGGTGGTCGAGGTTGTGGGCGGCGAAGTCGGTGCCGACGGCGCCCCGCTGCTCTACCACTCCGGCTCCTACGGCCAGCCCGTGCCGCTCGACTACGAAATCTAGCCCGCCGGAGGCCCTCGCGGGCTGGCCTTAGCCGTCCAGGCAGGTCGGGCCCAGCAGCACCTTCAGATCTCCAAACAGCGACGGGCTGGGGTTGACCCGCAAGTGCACGGGCAGGCCCATAACCTCCACCCTGGCGTCACCTTGCAGGTGCAGCCTGACTTCGGATTTGCCGCGGTGGGTCCGCAGCACGTCGCCGAGCTCGGTCACAACTGCTTCGGTTGCCTTATGCGTCGGCATGGTGATCACCAGCGGGCCGTTGAGGCCCTCGCTGAGGTCCGGGACGGAGAGTTCCATGCAGTTCAATGCCACGGCGCCGTCATCGCGGCGCTGCAGCCGGCCCTTCACAACAACGATCAGGTCCTCTGCCAGCACGGAGGCGATCGGGCCATAGACCTGCCCGAAGAACATAACCTCGACGGAACCGCCGAGATCCTCGATCTCGGCCCGGGCGTAGGCATTACCGCTGGCCTTCGCGATCCGCCGGCTCAGCGAGGTGATCATGCCGGCAATGGTAACGATGGCGCCGTCGTGCGGGCCGTCTTCGGCGATGAGCGAGGTGATGGACTGGTCGGCATGCTGGCTGAGGACCCCTTCAAGGCCCTGCAGCGGGTGGTCCGAGACGTAGAGGCCGAGCATGTCCCGTTCGAACGAGAGTTTGTCCTTCTTCTCCCATTCGGGGAGGTCCGGAATTTCGATGCTCAACGAGGCCTCGGACTCGGCCTCGTCGATTCCGGCGAAGAGGTCGAACTGGCCGATTGCCTCGTTCCGCTTCAGGGTGATGACCGAATCGATGGCTTCTTCATGGATCATGGCCAGGGCGCGCCGGTGGTGGTTCAGCGAATCGAAGGCGCCGGCCTTGATCAGGGACTCGATGGTGCGCTTGTTGCACACCACAGCCGGTACCTTCATCAAGTAGTCCTTGAAGGACGTGTAGGCCCCTTCTTGTTCGCGGGCCGCCACCATGGCTTCGACGGCGTTGACTCCGACGTTGCGGATGGCTCCCATACCGAAGCGGATGTCCGTGCCCACCGGGGTGAAGTTCAGCGCCGACTCGTTGACGTCGGGCGGCAGCACCGTGATCCCCATACGGCGGCATTCGTTGAGGTAGATGGCCGACTTGTCCTTGTCATCGCCCACCGAGGTGAGCAGGGCTGCCATGTACTCCGGCGCATAGTGTGCCTTGAGGTAGGCGGTCCAGTAGGAGATCACGCCGTATGCAGCCGAGTGGGCCTTGTTGAAGGCGTAGTCGGAGAATGGCAGGAGGATGTCCCAGAGGGTCTTGACCGCGGCCATCGAGTAGCCGTTGTCCTGCATGCCCTGGGAGAAGCCGGCGAACTGCTTGTCGAGCTCGGATTTCTTCTTTTTGCCCATGGCGCGGCGCAGGATGTCGGCTTGGCCCAGGGTGTACCCGGCAAGCTTTTGCGCCACGGCCATCACCTGCTCCTGGTAGACGATCAGGCCGTAGGTGCCGCCGAGGATCTCGGCGAGCGGTTCCTCGAGCTCGGGGTGGATCGGGATGACGTCCTGGATCTTGTTCTTGCGCAGCGCGTAGTCTGTGTGCGCGTTGGCGCCCATGGGTCCGGGCCGGTAGAGGGCCAGGACGGCGGAGATGTCCTCGAAGTTGTCGGGCTTCATCAGCTTGAGCAGGGAGCGCATGGGCCCGCCGTCGAGCTGGAACACACCAAGGGTGTCGCCGCGGGCGAGCAGCTCGTAGGACGCCACGTCGTCCAGGGCCAGGGACTCCAGATCCAGCTCAATTCCGCGGTTCATCGTGATGTTTTCCAGGGCGTCGGAGATGATCGTGAGGTTCCGCAGGCCCAGGAAGTCCATCTTGATCAGGCCTAGGCCCTCGGAGGTCGGGTAGTCGAACTGGGTGATGACCTGGCCGTCCTGGAACCGCCGCATCACCGGGATCACGTCGATGATCGGGTCCGAGGACATAATGACGCCGGCCGCGTGGACACCCCACTGACGTTTCAGGCCCTCGATGCCGAGCGCCGTTTCGAACACCTTCGCGGCTTCGGGGTCGGTGGCGATCAGCTGCCGGAAGTCGCCGGCCTCGCTATAGCGTTTGGAGTCCTTGTTCTGGATATCTGCAAGCGGAATGTCCTTGGCCATCACCGCCGGCGGCAGCGCCTTGGTCAGCTGTTCACCCATGCTGAACGGGTAACCCAGCACCCTGGAAGAGTCCTTGAGCGCCTGCTTGGTCTTAATGGTGCCGTAGGTGACGATCATCGCGACACGTTCGTCGCCGTATTTTCGCGTGACGTAGTCGATCACTTCGGAGCGGCGCCGGTCATCGAAGTCGACGTCGAAGTCAGGCATGGAGACCCGGTCCGGGTTGAGGAACCGCTCGAAAATCAGGCCGTGGTGCAGCGGATCAAGGTCGGTGATGCGCATGGCATAGGCCACCATGGACCCGGCGCCCGAGCCGCGTCCGGGACCCACCCGGATGCCGTTGTTCTTGGCCCAGTTGATGAAGTCCGCCACCACCAGGAAGTAGCCGGGGAAGCCCATCGAGGTGATCACACCCAGCTCGTAGTCGGCCTGGGTGCGCACCTTGTCCGGAATGCCCTGCGGATAGCGGTACTGGAGTCCCTTGTCGACTTCCTTGACCAGCCAGGACGTTTCGTCCTCCCCGTCCGGGCACGGGAACCGGGGCATGTAGTTGGCGCCGGTGTTGAAGGACACTTCACAGCGCTCGGCGATCAGGAGCGTGTTATCGCATGCCTCGGGATGGTCGCGGAACAGCTCCCGCATTTCCTGCGGCGACTTCAGGTAGTAGCCGCTGCCGGAGAAAGCGAAGCGCGATCCGCCGTTGTCGTACGTCGGCTCCAGAAGGGTGGAACCCGACTGGATGGCCAACAGTGCCTCGTGTGCCTTCGCGTCGTGCTCGTGTGTGTAGTGCAGGTCGTTGGTGGCCACCAGGGGAAGGTTCAGTTCCTTGGCCAGGCGCAGCAGGTCGCCGGTGACGCGGCGCTCGATGTCCAGGCCGTGGTCCATCAGCTCGCAAAAGTAGTTCTCGGCGCCGAAAATGTCGCGGAACTCGGCCGCGGCCTCGACGGCTTCCCGGTACTGGCCGAGCCGGAGCCGCGTCTGGACTTCGCCGGAGGGGCAGCCGGTGGTGGCGATCAGCCCTTCCGAGTAGGTGTTGAGCAGCTCACGGTCCAGCCTCGGCCATTTGCCGAAGACCGAGTCCAGTGAGGCGATCGAGGAGGCCCGGAAAAGGTTGCGCATGCCCACGTTGTTGTAGCTGAGCAGCGTCATGTGGGTATAGGCACCACCGCCGGAGATGTCATCCTTGCGCTGGTTCTCCTCGCCCCAGCGGACGCGGGTCTTGTCGGTGCGCGCGGTCCCGGGCGTCACGTACGCCTCGACGCCGATGATCGGCTTGATGCCCTGGTCCGTGGCCCGCTTCCAGAAGTCGAAGGCCCCGAAGAGATAGCCGTGGTCGGTGGTGGCCAGTGCCGGCATGCCCAGCCGCTCGGTTTCGTCGAACAGCTCCCCAGCCGGGCCGCACCGTCCAACATGGAGTATTCGGTGTGGTTGTGGAGGTGCACGAACGAGTTGTTGCTGGAAGTCACCGGTTCATTCTAGTGCCGCGCACCGGACTTTCGGCACGGAACTCCGCCCGCACCGGCGGGCAGGCCAGGTCCTGGGCGGCTCAGGCCTGTCCCGACTCCAGGACTTCCAGCGCGTAGCGCAGGTCCTGCGGGTACTCACTGGTGACCGTAACCCGCTCCCCGGTCCGGGGATGATCGAAGGACAGCTGCCGGGCGTGCAGCCATTGCCGGGTCAGTCCCAGGGTGGCAGCCAGGCGCGGGTCCGCGCCGTACGTCAGGTCGCCGGCGCAGGGGTGGCGCAGCGCGGAGAAATGGACGCGGATCTGGTGCGTCCGGCCGGTCTCGAGGTGGACCTCCACAAGCGAGGCCTTTCCAAAGGCTTCAAGAACTTCGTAATGCGTGATGGAGTCCCGGCCGTCCTCGATGACCGCGAAACGCCAGTCGTGGCCGGGGTGACGGCCGATCGGCGCATCGATGGTGCCCGCCAGCGGCTCCGGAAGTCCCTGGACCACCGCGTGGTACACCTTGTCCACGGTGCGCTCCTTAAAGGCCCGCTTGAGCGCCGTGTACGCGCGCTCTGTCTTGGCGACCACCATCACGCCCGAGGTCCCGACGTCGAGCCGGTGCACAATGCCCTTGCGTTCCGGCGAGCCTGAGGTGGAAATCCGGTAGCCGAGGCCGGCGAGGCCGCCGACCACAGTGGGTCCCACCCAGCCGGGAGAGGGATGGGCGGCTACACCGACCGGTTTGTCGATGACGACAAATTCGTCATCGTCCAGCAGGATGTCCAGGCCGTCCACTACTTCCTCCACAATTTCAAGGGGGTCCCGGCGTTCCGGGACAACAACGTCGAGCACGGCACCGGCGGCAAGCCTGAGCGACTTCCCCACCGCTTTGCCGTTGCTGCGGACGTGGCCTTCGGCGATCAGCGTGGCTGCCTGCGAGCGGGAAATAGCCATCAGGCCCGCCAGCCCGGCATCTATTCGGGCGCCGGCGACGTCCTCCGGGACCACAAAGCGAAACCCGGACGCAGCGGCCGGCGCGTCCCGCCCGCCGGGTGCGTCGGACCCGTCGGCGTCGTCGGGGTCTTCCGGGAGGATCACTTCCGGGACGTGGCCGGCCGGGGCCGGCCACTCCGGAGTTACGGTGTCGGGCGTGCCGTCGCCGGGCACGGTGTTCTTAGGAGTCATGTTTTACCGTGTCCTTGGTCGGGTGTGAGCCGTCCAGGGCAATTCCGCGCAGCGTCAGCAGGCAGATAATCACCACGGCCGACACAACGGCGGAGTCCGCGATGTTGAAGATCGCAAAGTTGGGGAGCTGGATAAAGTCCACAACGTGGCCCATAGCGAAGGAGGGTTCGCGGAACAGCCGGTCCGTGAGGTTGCCCAGGGCGCCGCCCAGGAGCAGCCCAAGCGCCAGCGCCCACCAGAGCGAGCCCAGCTTGCGCAGCTGCAGCAGGATCGCGATCGAGACGGCCGTCATGATGAGGGTAAACACCCAGGTGACGTTCTCACCGATCGAAAAGGCAGCACCGGAGTTCCGGATGTAGTACCAGTGCAGCAGCGGCGGGAGGACGGGGATCCTTTCGCCTTCGATCATGGTGGCCGTAACCCAAAGTTTGGTCAGCTGATCGAAGACATAGGCGAACGCCGCCAGGCCGAAGAATACGGAAAGCAGCAGGGCGCGCCGCGGCCGGTGGCCGGTGGGGCCTGCGTGGGCGGACGCAGCGTGCTGCGTTGCGTCAGGTGGGGGTGCGTCAGTCATAAGGCTTTCGTTCGCGAGCCAGTGCGGGCACTGGAATCCGGGTGCTTGGTCACGGCCGCGGCCGGAGCCGGCGGTTAATGCCAAAAGCCGGCGGCCGAGGAATCCTCAGCCACCGGCTTTCAGAATACTTGCTAACTGTCCTAGCTGTTGGCTTCCACCTCAGGGGCAGCCACGGAGCCGCGGGCATCGAGGTCACGCAGCTGGCCCTCAATGTAGGCCTTCAGGCGTGAACGGTAATCGCGTTCGAAGCCCCGAAGCTGCTCCACCTTGCGCTCCAGGACCGAACGCTGCTGCTCAAGGGCGCCGAGGATCTTGCGGGACTTTTCCTGCGCGTCGTTGACGAGGCTGCTGGCCTCAATCTGCGCTTCAGCGACGATTTTGTCGCGCTGCTGCTCGCCGTCGGCGACGTGCTTGTCGTGCATCTGCTGCGCCATTGCCAGCAGGCCGGCGGCGGACTCCGCTGCGGGGCTTGAGACGGTGCGGGCCGGGGCAGCTGCCTGCTCGGTTTCCTTCTTCTTGGCAACTTCGGCAGCCTTGGCGGCTTCGGCGGCCTTGGCCTCGGCTTCCGCCTTCGCGCCGTCTTCTTTCTCGACCTTGACCGGTGCCGGAACCTTTTCCACGACAGGAGCCGCGGCCGAAGAACTGGCAGGCGTGCCGGCGCCCAGTTCGGCGAGCTTCTTGCGCAGCTCGTCGTTCTCCTGGTTCAGGCGTCGCAGTTCGACGACGATTTCGTCCAGGAAGTCATCAACTTCATCCTGGTCGTAGCCTTCGCGGAACTTGGTCGGCTGAAAGCGCTTGTTGACAACGTCTTCTGGCGTCAAAGCCATCTGGTCACCTCGTTGGTCTAGTTAGTCAGTAGGCCTTTCGGCCGTAAAAACTACGGTACCTAAATATGGTCTGGTTCCTCTAATTCAACACCGCAGTGTCAAACCGGAGTTTCTATCTGTTGCGGGCCACGAACGGGCTAGGCTGCGATCGGCTGGGAGAACACCAGGAACTTGGCAAACGCCATGGCAATGCTGACAGCCACGAAGATCAGCAGGAAACCGAGGTCCAGCGAGATTCCGCCCAGCCGCAACGGCGGGATGAGCCGCCGCAGCAGTTTCAGCGGACGGTCTGTGACCGAATACACAGCGTGGGCTGCCACAAGCGCCGCGCCGCGGGGCCGCCAGCCCCTTGCGAACATCTGCACCCAGTCGAACACCAAGCGGATGATGAGCGCCACCAGGAACAACAGCAAGGCGATATAGACAAGTCCGAAAACAATTCCCATGAGTTAGCTCATATCTCCATGTTCATTCCGGATACCGCAGTGTCCGCCTGATAGTTACGCCTCTATTTCAACACGAATAGTGCAGCAAGGATGCCAGACGAGGTGTCCCCGCCTGGCATCCTTCGAAAGAATTCGGAACTAGCTCTGGTTGAAGAAGCTTGCCTGGGTCTCGCTGACCTTTTTGTCGTCGCCAATCACTTCGACGTAAGACGGCGAGAGCAGGAAGACTTTGTTCGTAACGCGCTCGATGCTGCCACGCAGGCCGAACACCAGCCCGGCGGAAAAGTCGACCAGGCGCTTGGCGTCTGCTTCGCCCATGTCGGTGACGTTCATGATGACGGGGATGCCGTCACGGAAGCTTTCACCGATGAGTTTGGCGTCGTTATAGGACCGCGGATGGATCGTAGTGATCTGGCGGAGTCCGGTGTGCTCTTCGCGGCTCGACGCCGCTCGCTTGATGGGTGTCACAGGTGCGCGGTATTCCTCTTCAGCGGCGTAGGGCTCGTCCCTGGGTGCCTCGCGGACGGGCGCCGGTGCACGGCGTTCCTCGCGGTCGTGCTCCATGGAATCGTCCTCATCCTTGTGCGATGTTTGGTGCTCGGACTCGTAGTGTTCGTCGCCATCAGCGAGCCCAAGATAGATCATTGTCTTGCGCAGAGCGCCGGCCATGGTCGACTCCTAATCGTGTCCGTCAGCGGGCCGATCAATGACTTAGCAGCCTTGGAATTCCCGCCGTTACCTTCCAATACGTTGAACTTACCGCAACGCCGGACGCGGACCGAGAATATCGGAGCCAACGCGAAGGTGTGTCGCTCCGAACCGGATGGCCACCTCAAGGTCCTGGCTCATGCCTGCGGAAATACCCGTTGCCCCGGGGTGGACGGCGGTCAGCCGGGCGGATAGCTCCGCGAGCTTTTCAAATGCCGGGACCGGATCCTCGCCGAAGGGGGCCACGGCCATCAGGCCGGCCAGGTGGAGTCCCTCTGCCCCCGCCAGCTGCGCGGCCAACGCCGGGATCTCCGCCGGCAGGGCGCCACCCCGGCGTCCGCCGGCGTCGCCGTCGAGGCTGACCTGGATGAAGCACTCCAGCGGCGGGCGCCCCGTCAGTTCCTGCTGTGCGGACATGGCCTTGGCCAGGGCTCCGGCTAGCTGCGGGCGGTCCACGGAGTGCACCGCGTGGGCGTACTTCACGACCGACTTGGCCTTGTTACTCTGCAGCTGGCCAATAAAGTGCCAGCGCAAGTCCAGCCCGGGCAGCGCACCGGACTTCTCCGCTGCTTCCTGGTCCCGGTTCTCCCCGACGTCCGTGATGCCGAGTGTGGCGAGCCGCCGGACATCCTCGGCGGGGTGGAACTTGGTGACCACGATCAGCTGGGGCGGGCGCTCCTGCCGTCCGGCGGCCGCAACGGCAGTGTCGATGCGCAGCCGGACGGCAGCGAGCCGCTCCCTGAGCTGTTCCAGCCGGGCATCGGGCAGGCCGCCGTCGGGTTCCTGTTCCGCCAGCGGTTCATCGGCGCCTCCGCGCAGCTGATTATTCATCCGGGACCGCCGCGGCGTGGGTCCACACGAGCCCGGCGAAACGTCCGGTGTCCTGGTCACGGCGGTAGGAGAAAAGCTTCGTGTCCTCCAGGGTGCAGGCGCCGGAGTATTCGACCGTGACGCCGGCATCGTGCAACTGGCTGTGCACGGCAGCTGGCAGGTCCAGTCCAGGGGTGCCGCGGGAAGTGGTGCAACGGGCAGCGGGCACCAGGGAGGCAACGTCGTCGCGCATCTGCGCGGGCACCTCGTAGCACCGCCCGCAGACGGACGGACCGATCCAGGCCCGGAGTGCCGACGCACCCAACTCCCGCATACGTGCGACGGCCACGGGGACAATTCCGGAGGCGACGCCGGGACGGCCCGCGTGGACGACTGCCAGAACGGGGTCCGGGCCACCGGCCCGCTCCCCGACCAGGACGACCGGCACACAATCGGCCACCAGCACGGCGAGCGGGTCCCCGAGGGAGACCAAGGCATCGGCCGTCGGGCCACCGGCAGCCGGAGCTCCGCCCGGGCCGCGCGCGGCCGCGCCAACGACGGCGACGTCATTGCCGTGGACCTGGTTCATGTACTGGAAACGCCGGCCGCCGAGTTCCAGCGCCGACTCGAGGTCCCGCCGACGACGGGCCACTTCGGCCGCATCATCACCGACGTGGAGCGCCAGGTTGCCGGCAGTGGCGTCGGTGAAGGCCACCCAAACGCCGGGCCGGACTTCCGCCCGCCAGGAGAACACCCAGACCACCGCCCAAACTTGTTTGCAGAACTACGATCCTACGAGAAAGCACCGTGGCACTGCCATCAGGCAGTGCCACGGTGCTTCAGGACTTACTTGAGGAAGTCAGGAACATCCAGATCATCGGAGTGACGGCCGGACATGTCCGGCTCCACAACTGAAGGAAGGTCAGCGTCGAAGCCGGAGTCGGCCGGGACCGCAGACGGACGCTGCTGCCCCCAGCCGCCGTAACCGGAAGCGCCAACCGTGGCGTGCAGCGGCTGGACGTGGGCCGAGGACGGCGCCTGGACCGGGGCCGCTGCCGGGGCCGCCGGCCGCTGCGGGGCGGACTGCGGAAGCGACTGGTCCATGGACGGCGAGGTGGCCTTGACATCGTCGAAACCGGCGGCGATGACAGTGACACGGGCCTCGTCGCCGAGCGCATCGTCGATGACCGCGCCGAAGATGATGTTCGCTTCCGGGTGGGCAACTTCCTGGACCAGGCGGGCAGCTTCGTTGATTTCGAAGAGGCCAAGATCCGAGCCGCCCTGAATGGAAAGCAGGACCCCGTGCGCGCCGTCGATCGATGCTTCAAGCAGCGGCGAGGCGATGGCGAGCTCTGCAGCCTTGACCGCACGGTCTTCGCCGCGCGCAGAACCGATGCCCATCAGCGCGGATCCTGCGCCCTGCATAACGGACTTGACGTCGGCGAAGTCGAGGTTGATCAGGCCCGGGGTAGTGATCAGGTCGGTGATGCCCTGGACACCGGAAAGCAGCACCTGGTCAGCGGAGCGGAACGCGTCAAGGACGGAGACGTTGCGGTCGCTGATGGAGAGCAGGCGGTCGTTCGGGATGACGATCAGCGTGTCCACTTCGTCGCGGAGAGCGTCGATCCCGGCTTCGGCGGAGCCGGCACGGCGGCGGCCTTCGAAGGTAAAGGGCCGGGTGACAACGCCGATGGTCAGCGCGCCGAGCGAGCGGGCGATCCGGGCGACGACGGGCGCACCGCCGGTCCCGGTGCCGCCACCTTCGCCGGCGGTGACGAAGACCATGTCCGCGCCGCGGATGACCTCTTCGATCTCCTCGGCGTGGTCCTCGGCGGCCTGTCGGCCGACATCCGGGTTCGCACCGGCACCCAGGCCGCGGGTCAACTCACGCCCGATGTCGAGCTTGACGTCGGCATCGCTCATCAACAATGCCTGCGCATCGGTGTTGACCGCGATGAATTCGACGCCGCGAAGACCGACTTCGATCATGCGGTTGACTGCGTTCACGCCACCGCCGCCGATGCCGACGACCTTGATGACGGCCAAGTAGTTCTGCGGAGCTGCCACGTTACGTGTCCCTTGTTCGTGTTCTATTGCGAAAACTGGTGGAGTCGGGCTTGAAGCTTTTAACCTTAACCTTCGAGTTGAAGGTTATAGTTATGTCAAGTAACTCATGCTGTGACGCTATTTCCTATGTAGATGACATTCAATAACCGGCCCCGCGTGTCGCGGTATTAGCGGCGAAATAGCCTCTTTTCCCAGCTACCGGGTGACCGGGTGCCGGGGCGCACTGACGTCGTAGACCCGGACCGGGTTCTTCGGGTCGGCGGGGGCCTTCAGCAGGGCTTCGAGGACCCGCGCCTTTAGCTCCTTCTCCCCCGCATTGCCCCAGACAATCGTCTGTCCGTCCACAAGCTTAAGTTCGACGGCGTCTACGGACTTCGCCGAGGCACTCGAGAGCCGTCCGAGTACGTCGGCCGGCAGCGCCCCAAGGACACCGGTGATGGCCTGGAACAGGTCCTTGGGCAGCGTGCCGTTGCCGCCGTCGATGACCGGAAGCGGGATCGCGGCCGGGTCGGCGGTGTCGCTGAGCTTCACGCCGTCCTCGTCCACGAGCTGGTGGACCTCACCTTGCTTAACGAGGGCCACCGGTACGCGTTCGGTCACCCTGACCTGAAGCGTCGACGGCGGGCGCGCCTGGGTGCTGACGCTCTTGACCTGCACGAGGGGTTGCAGCAGGGCTGTGACGTCGCCGTCGCTGATCTGCGGCAGCGGCTTGCCTTCCAGCGGAGCGAGCGCCGTTCGGATCTGGTCCGCCGTCAGCAATTTGGTGCCCTCGACGGTGACCGTCCGCACCGCCAGCACCGGAGAGTAGACAGCAATGGCCAGGATCCCGGCGGTCAGAACGGCCAGGATCCCGATGGTAGCCAGCAGGATGCGCTGCCGGCGTTTGGCCTTGGGTTCGGGAAAGGACAGTACGTTATCCGGGGCCGGCCGGGGGGTCGCGGCACGGATTGCTGTCCCGTCCTTGGTAGCCGAGATAACGTCCTCCGGCGCTGAATCCTCGCGGGTCCCCGGGGCCCGTGGTCCAGCCGCCCGGTAGCCGGGCCCGCGGCTGCTAGGCACCGTGGCCACCGCCGCCCGGCAACCCCTCGTGCCGGGTGCCCTCGTTCAGGGCTGCGACAATCATCGGCCCGTAGGCGGTAACGTCGCCTGCGCCGACCGTAAGCACGATGTCCCCCGGCGCCGCGGCGGCCAGCACTGACCGCACGGCCTCATCGCCCGGTCCGATGAGCCGGCCGCCGGCACCAAGGTGCGCGGCGATCAGCTGGCTGCTGACGCCCGGGATCGGGTCTTCCCGGGCGGGGTAGATATCGAGTACCAGTGCGGTGTCGGCGGCGTTGAGCGCTGCCGCGAACTCTCCGGCGAATTCCCGGGTCCGGGAAAACAGGTGCGGCTGGAAGAGGACGTGGAGTTTGTGGCCGCCCGCCACGGAGCGCGCTGCGGACAGGGCTGCCCGCACTTCGGTGGGGTGGTGGGCATAGTCGTCGTAGACCCTTACACCGCGGCCCGCGCCCTTGAATTCGAAACGCCGGGACGCCCCGGTGAAGTGGGTCAGGGCGGCGGCGGCGCGACCGGGCTCCACGCCGAGTTCCAGCGCAACGGCGAACGCGGCCGCCGCGTTGAGGGCGTTGTGCCGCCCGGGAACGTGCAGATCGAGCGGAAAGCGTCCGGCGTCGGTGGTGATCGACACATCGCCCGGGCCGCCGTCGTGGAGCACGATCCCGGCGTCGACGCTGGTGCCGTAAAGCACAACGCGGGTGTTGCCGCGCTCGAGGGTTCGCCGGGCCAGCGCCCGGGCGCCGGCGTCGTCAGCGCAGGCGATCAGCACCCCGTCTGCCGGGAGCAGTGCCGTGAAGCGGTCGAAGGAGGCGTAGACGGCCTCGGCGGTGCCGTAGTAGTCCAGGTGGTCCGGTTCAACGTTGGTCACGACTGCGATCTGCGGACGGTAATTCAGGAAGGAACCGTCGGATTCGTCGGCTTCCGCGACGAAGATCGGTGTGCTGCCGCTGGCGGCGTTAACTCCCAGCGCCGGAACGTTCGCACCGATGGCGAAGGACGGGTCCAGGCCTGCGCCCTGCAGGAGAACGGCGATCATCGACGTCGTGGTGGACTTTCCGTGTGTCCCGGCGACGGTCACGGCGGTGTCCTGCGCCATGGCAGCGGCCAGTGCCTCGGAGCGGTGCAGCACAGGCAATCCGGCAGCCCGGGCGGCGGTGAGCTCCGCGTTATCCGGGCGGATCGCCGAGCCGGCGACGACGCTTTGAGCGTCGCCGAGGTTAGCGGCGTGATAGCCGACGCAGATCCT
Source organism: Arthrobacter sp. H16F315 (assembly GCF_024124825.1). GTDB lineage: Bacteria > Actinomycetota > Actinomycetes > Actinomycetales > Micrococcaceae > Arthrobacter. Next base: position 3,244,911 of record NZ_JAMXSS010000002.1, read on the forward strand.
GGCCCCGGCCGCGGCCAGGTCCGCCATCACCGGCAGGTCTTTCGCGTCGGAGCCGCTGACCGGCAGTCCGCGGGCCACCATAATTCGGGCCACAGCCGACATTCCGACACCGCCGATGCCGATGAAGTGGATGCGGCCAAGGGACTCCCCGGTGCGGGCGGGCCCGGGTACGTGCTCACGTTCTGGCTGGGTCATTCCTCTATCGCTTCCTGCTGTACTGCTTCGGGATGGCATGGCGCTCCGTGGCATAACGTTCACGCTCCGGCCGTTCCCAGGACGAGATCGGCCATCCGCCGGTCAGCATCCCGAATGCCGAGCTTTTCAGCGCTGGCTGCCATCCGGGCCAGCCGGTCCCGGTCCTGGAGCAGCGGGATGATGTGATCGCGGACCCAGTCAGGGGAGAATGTGCTGTCCGCCACGAGCAGGGCGCCACCGGCGTCCACGAGCCCGGCGGCGTTAAGCGCCTGTTCCCCGTTGCCGATCGGCAGCGGAACAAAAACGGCGGGAAGGCCGACGGCGGCAGCCTCGCTCACCGTCGCGGCACCGGAGCGCGCCAGGAGCAGGTCTGCGGCCGCGTAAACCGTTTCCATGCCGTCCACGTATTCGCGCTGGTGGTACCCGGGGGCCACGAGCGGCCGGCCGTCGGCGTCGTGGACGGCCTTGCCGCGACCGGTGATGTGCAGGGTCTGAATGCCGGCCCCGGCCAGGAGCCCGAGCGAGGCGGCAATGGTGCGGTTGATACTTTGGGCCCCCGAGGAGCCGCCGGTGACAACCAGGGCCGGAAGGTCCGGCGCAAGGCCGAGGGCTTCCCGGGCAGCGGTCCTGGCTGCGGACCGGTCCAGCCCGGAAATTTCCTCGCGCATCGGCATGCCAACGTGCCGCGAGGCACCTAGTTTGGTGCCGGCAAACGCCACGGCAACGTGTCCGCCCAGCCGGGCACCCACCCGGTTTGCCAGACCGGGCCGGGTGTTCGCCTCGTGGATCACGATGGGGATCTTCCGGCGCCAGGCGGCGATGTACATCGGGGTGCAGACGTAGCCCCCAACACCGACCAGGACATCGGCACCGGCCGCATCGAGGATGGCGCCGGCCTGTTTCACGGCACCCGCCAGCCGGGCGGGCAGCCGCAACAGCTCCAGCGAGGGCCTGCGCGGGAAAGGAACCCTGCTGATGGTGGCAAGGTCCAGTCCCGCGGCCGGGACCAGCGTGGCTTCCATTCCGCCGGGGGTTCCGACCGCCAGGAGCCGGACTCCGGGGCGGGCCTGCCGCAGTGCGTTGACGATGGCCAGCAGCGGACTGATGTGCCCTGCTGTTCCGCCGCCGGCGAGGACAACGGACAATAACGACTCGGTGCTCATGGCGGCCTATTTACGCTTTCGTGCGGGATTGCTGGGTGAGGGGATCCTGGTACCGGCTTTTCCGGCGGCAGGTCTTGCGGCGGGAGGTTTTTCGGCGGCAGGTCTTGCGGCGGGAGGCTTTCCGGTCCGGGAACGACCCGGGACAGGAGTCCGGGCAGCGGGCCGGCGGGTGCGTGCGGCGCCGCCTCGCGCGGCGACCCGCTTCCGCAGGGAGGCAGCCAGCGTGGCGGGGCCGAACCGGAACAGCCGCTCCGGCTGCAGCCCGGGCGCCATCTGCGCGCGGGCCAGGGACAACACAACGCCGATCGCGCACAGTGACATCAGAAGCGCCGAACCGCCGTAGGAAATAAAGGGAAGCGGGATGCCAACGACCGGCGCCAGGCCGGTGACCACAGCCATGTTGACAGTGGCCTGGCCCAGCAGCCAAACCATGATGGTACCGGCCAGGACGCGGTGGAACATGGCCGTCTGGGCGGCAACGACGCGGTAGATGGCGGTGCCGAGAATGGCGAAGAGCACCAGCACCACCAGGGTTCCGACCAGCCCAAGTTCCTCACCGATGATGGCGAAGATGAAGTCGTTGTGGGCCTCCGGAATCCAGCTGTACTTCTGCCGGCTTTGGCCCAGGCCCACCCCGAACCAGCCTCCGGAGGCAAGCCCGTACAGGCCGTTGGTGGACTGGTAGTTCACATTGGATCCGTCCGCGCACGTCTGCCCGGTCCAGGACAGGATGCGGCAGACACGGTTGGGGCTGGTGATCGCCAGGACAGCGGTGCCGGCGGCGAGGACAACGCCAGCGATGCCGAACAGGTAGAGCCGCACTCCGGCGAAGAACAAGGCGGCAGCCGTGATCATCATCACGATCATGGCGGTGCCGAGGTCGTTACCCATCAGGATCAACCCGATCACTCCGGCGGCGCCGGGAAGCACCACGGGGACAAGGGCGTGCCTGGCCCGGGACAGCAGCTTGGCTTTGCGGTCCAGCACCGTTGCCATCCACAGTGCCAGCGCCAGTTTGGCCGCCTCGGAGGGCTGAAAGGTGAAGGGCCCGACGTCGATCCAGTTCTGGTTACCGAGGGCGCTGCGTCCCACAAGCAGCACCAGCACCAGCAGCACAAAGGCCACAATGATGGCCATCCAGGCTCCGCGTTTGAGCCACACCACGTTTACCCGCGACAGCAGGAACATGGCGAACAGCCCAATCCCGGCGAACAGCCCCTGTTTGAGGGCCGCCGTGTAGGGCGATTCCCCGGCAGCGATCGCCTCGACGCTGGAGGCGGAGAGCACCATCAGGATGCCGATTGCCGTGAGCGCCAGGGTGGAACCGAGGATCAGGTAATACGTGGAGCCGTTGCGCGACTTCCCGGTACCTTCCAGCGCGGACCAAAACCCCCGGTACCAGCTTCGGACCCGGCGGAGGCCTGATGGCAAGCCTGATTTCCCAGGCATGTTCGTCGGTGCCTTGGCGGCGGGTTGTTGTCCTGCGGCCGTTGCGGCCGCCGGGTGACGTGTGGGCGTGCTGACCATTGTTACTCCTCGCTGGTCTGAGCCTGCCCTTCCACGAGCTCGCGGACAGCTTCGAGGAAGGCGTCGCCACGGTGAGCGTAGGAAGAGAACTGATCCATGGATGCAGCTGCCGGAGCCAGGAGCACAGTGTCCCCGGAGGTGGCCAGCTGCGCCGCCGATGCTACGGCCTGCGCCATCACAGTCTCGCCGAAAATCGGTGAAGGTCCTGCTGCGGCGTCGGCCGGTCCGGCAGTCTGCACGTCTTCAGTTTCGCCCTTCCCGGCGCTGATCACCGGGACATCGGGTGCGTGTCGCCGCAGCGCGGAGCGCAGATCGCTGGAGTCTGCCCCGATCAGCACCACTGCCTTGAGCCGCCGCGCGTGGGCCTGGATCAGCGGTTCATAGTTCACGCCTTTGGAAAGGCCGCCCGCTATCCAGACCACTTTATCGAACGCTGAGAGCGACGCGGCCGCGGCATGCGGGTTGGTGGCCTTGGAGTCATTGACCCAAAGAACTCCGTGGTCCCGGGCGACGAGCTGGATGCGGTGGTCACCCGGGAGGAAGTTGAGCAGGCCTTCGCGGACGGCCGCAGGCTCCACGCCATAAGCCCGGACCAGCGCTGCCGCGGCCAGGGCATTGGCCACCATGTGCCGCGGAGCCACGGGTCCAAGGTCCGATACGGACGCCAGTTCGGCCGCGCTGTCCTTGCGCTCGGCGATGAAGGCGCGGTCCACGAGGAGTCCTTCGACCACACCGAGCATACTGACCGCCGGCGTGACGGTGGTGAAGGCCACCGCACGGCACCCTTCGACGACGTCGGCGTCCTCGACCATTCGCTCGGTTTCGATCTGCTCTGCATTGTAGATGCAGGCTTTTTGGGTGTTTTCGTAGACTTTGGCCTTGTCCGCCAGGTAGGACGCATAGGAGCCGTGCCAGTCGACGTGATCCTCGGCGACGTTGAGGCAGACACTTGCCAGCGGGGAGACGGAGTGGCTCCAGTGCAGCTGGAAGCTGGAAAGTTCAACGGCAAAAACGTCGTAATCGACGGGATCGCGCAGCGCATCCAGGATCGGTGTGCCGACGTTGCCGACGGCGATGGCCTTCAGCCCCGCCGCCTGGAGCATCGACTCGGTCAGCCCGACGGTGGTGGTCTTGCCGTTGGTCCCGGTGATGGTTAGCCAGTCGGCCGTCTTGCGTCCATTGCGCACGCGCAGCCGCCAGGCCAGTTCGACGTCGCCCCAGACCGGGATGTGGGCCCGGGCCGCGGCCGCGAGCAAGGCCTGGTCCGGCCGCCAGCCCGGGGAGGTGACGATCAGGTCCGGAGTTGCTCCGTCAATGCGGGGAACGGACTCAACGGCGTCCTCGCCCAGCAGGACATCGGCCGCACCAACGATCCGCAGGGTGTCCGCCTGGGCCCGTGCCGTGGGCCCGTTTGCGGCGTCGACCACCACCACACGGGCGCCGAGTTCAATCAGCGTGTCGGCGGCAGCGAAGCCGGAGACCCCGATGCCCGTGACGACAACGCGCAATCCGGCCCAGGCGGAGTCCCAGCTGACCAGGTCCTGGCGCCGGGGCGAGCTTGTGAGCGGCGCCGGGATCGGACCAGTCACAGCAGTACCACCCATTCGGCGTAGAAGATGCCCAGTCCCGCGGCGACGAAAAGCCCGCAGAGGATCCAGAAGCGGACGACGACCGTGACCTCGGCCCAGCCTTTGAGCTCAAAGTGATGCTGGAGCGGTGCCATCTTGAAGAATCTTTTACCCTTGGTGATTTTGAAGTAGCCGACCTGGATGATCACCGAAAGGGTAATCAGGACGAACAATCCGCCGATGAAGGCGAGCAGCAGCTCGGTCCGGGACAGGATGGCGAGGCCGGCGACGGCACCGCCGATGGCCAGTGACCCAGTGTCCCCCATAAAGATCTTTGCCGGCGACGTGTTCCACCACAGGAATCCGACCAGCGCCCCGCTGAGGATGGCGGCAAGCAGGGCCAGGTCCAGCGGGTCCCGGACGCTGTAACAGCCGGCCCCGGCCTGCCGTGGCGAGCCGCAGGCCTGATTGCTTTGCCAGATCCCCATCAGAGTGTAGGCGCCAAAGACCATAATGGATGCCCCTGCGGCGAGGCCGTCGAGGCCGTCCGTCAGGTTCACACCGTTGGTGGCGGCCGTGATGATCAGGTTCGACCACAACACAAAGAGAATGGCTCCGACGATCGTGCCGGCGAAGGCGAGGTTCAGCCACGGGATATCGCGGACCAGCGAGATCTGGTACGACGCCGGTGTCACGCCGTTTTCGTCCGGGAACTGCAGGGCAAGGACGGCGAAGATGATGCCCACGGCGGCCTGCAGGATGAGTTTGGCCTTGGCATTGAGGCCCAGGCTTCGCTGTTTGGAGATTTTGATGAAGTCATCCAGGAAACCGACAAGCCCCATCCCGACCATCAGGAACAGCAACAGCAGCGACGACGCGGTGGGTCCCGGCGACGCCGGGTTCATCAGCCACATCACGAGGTGGGTGACGGCGTAGCTCGCAAGCACTGCGAGAACTACGACAGTGCCTCCCATCGTCGGGGTGCCGCGCTTGGTGTGGTGCGAGGTGGGCCCGTCATCACGGATGAATTGTCCGTAGCTCTTCCGGACCAGGAAACGGATAAACAGCGGGGTTCCCAGGAAGGCAAACAGCAGGGCCAGTCCGGTGCCCATCAGCAGTGCAATCACAGCAGCGCACTCCCTTCAGTGGCGGTTCCGGCAGTATCTCCGGCTGCGCTCACGGCAGCCGATCCCCCAGCCGCACCGGAAACGGTACCGGGGGCCTGAAGAGGCAATGCTATCCGATCCCCCAAGTGTCTCAGACCGATGCTGTTGGACGACTTGAACAGCACCAGGTCACCGGGCTCCAGCTCGGCCTGCAGGAGTTCGTAGGCCTCGTCGGCTGTTTCGGCAAAAACGCACTCGTTGCCCCAGGACCCCTCATTGACCGCAGAGACGTAGAGCGAACGTGCTTCCCGTCCCACAACGAGCAGGCGGGAGATGTTGAGCCGAACCACCTGCGTGCCGACTGCCATGTGCTCGCGGATGGAATCCGGACCCAGCTCAAGCATGGCACCAAGGACAGCCCAGGTGCGGCGGCCCCGTCCGAGGTCAGCGAGGGTGCGCAGCGCGGCACGCATGGATTCCGGATTGGCGTTGTAGGCATCGTTAATGATGGTGACGCCGTCGGCGCGTTCGGTGCGCTCCATTCGCCAGCGGCTGGCAGCCGACTGTGAGCTGAGCGAGGCCGCGATCCGCGAGGCGGGGACTCCGGCTGCGTGGGCGGCGGCCGCCGCTGCCAGCAGGTTGCCGATGTGGTGCGCCCCGATAAGCTTCGCCGCAACATGATGCGGCGGTGTCCCGCCGGGGAAGAACACCTCAAACTCGGGACTTCCGCCGGAATTCAACTCGATCCCCTCGGCGCGGACGCATTCTGCCCCGGCAGGCCCGGGCCCGGCTTCGCCGGACCGGCCGGCGCCGGCCGGAGCGGCAGAGAAGCCCAGCACCGCGGCCCGGGTGCGGGCGGCCATGGCGGCAACACGGGCGTCGTCCAGGTTCAGGACTGCGGTGCCGCCGGCCGGCAGGGCTTCGACAAGCTCGCCCTTGGCGATGGCGATGTTTTCCACCCCGCCGAATTCGCCCGCGTGGGCGGTGCCAACGCCGAGCACAACACCGATGTCGGGCCGGACCATCTCGGCGAGGTAGCTGATGTGTCCCACGCCGGTGGCGCCCATCTCGATGACGAGGAAGCGGGTGTCGGGACCGGCTTTGAAGACGGTCAGCGGGACGCCGACTTCGCCGTTGTAGGAACCCTGCGGGGCAACGGTGCTGCCCTCCGCGCCGAGGATACCGGCCAGCAGGTCCTTGGTCGTGGTCTTGCCGGCGGAGCCGGTGATGCCAATCACCGTCAGCGGCTCGCCGTTGGCGGCACGGCCGGCGCGGATCCGTCGGACGGCCTCCGCGGCGAGGGCACCCATCGCCAGGACCGAGTCCTGGACCACAACGGCGGGGTAGGTGCGCCCGGCGTCGTCCGTGACATCATGCTCGACGAGAGCCAGCACGGCGCCGCGTTCGAAGGCCGCGGCGACGAAGTCGTGGCCGTCGGCTGTCTCCCCCGGTTTGGCCACGTAGAGGGAACCCGGGGTGGCTTCGCGGGAGTCGGTTACGACCGAACCGGGAGTAACGCCCGGTTCGGCGGCTAGCCGGCCGTTGGTTATTTCGGCGATTTCCGCCGCGGTAAATGCAATCATCTCGGTTTAGGACTCTATCCGCTGGTCTTCGAGAACGGTGAATCCCCGGGCTGTCAAGGCGGAGCGGAGCTCCACCCGGTCGTCAAGGGCGAGGTTGACGCCCTTGACCTCCTGCCAAATTTCGTGGCCCCGTCCTGCGACGAGGATTGTGTCCGCCGGACCGGCGAGTTCCACGGCTTTCCGGATGGCGGCCCCGCGGGGGAACACCTCGATGATGCTGCAGCCGAGGCCCTCGTGTTCTTTGGCGTCCAGTGCGCCGGCCATAACGTCGGCGCGGATTGCGGCGGCGTCCTCATCGTGCGGGTCATCGTCGCTGACAATTACCGTGTCGGCAAGGCGTGCGGCGATGGCTCCCATGGCGGGCCGCTTGCTTTGGTCCCGTTGTCCGGTTGCGCCGAACACAACGATCACCCGGGAGCCCGGTTGCGGGGATCGGACGGCTTCGAGTGCCCGGGCCAGGGCGTCCGGGTTGTGGGCAAAGTCGACCACCGCGGCGGGGGCGGTGGAGACGAGCTGCATGCGGCCGGGAACGGCGACGGTGAAGGGTTCCGTCGCGTCGAGGGCGGCCTGGACTGCGTCGGCATCGTGGCCGCCCGCGAGCACCATAACCGTGGCCAGCGCGGCGTTGGCGACGTTGAAGCTGCCGGGCAGCCCGGTGTGCACACGCAACTGAGTGCCGTCGCGGTGCCGCAGGGTGAAATCGGTGCCGAGTCCGCGCGGTGCCTGGTTGTGGACGGTCCAGTCCGCTTCCGCACGGATCGGGGCCGCTGCGCTGGCGGCCTGCGTGGCCAAGGTGGTGACCGGAATGCCCGCGGTGGCTGCGAGCCTGACGCCCCAGGCGTCGTCGACGGTCACCACTGCGCTGCGGGCCCGTCCGGTCGTAAAGAGCCGGGCCTTGGTCTGGAAGTACTCGTCCATGCTCCCGTGCAGGTCAAGGTGGTCCTGCGTCAGGTTAGTGAAACCGGCCACGTCGAACACAACCCCGTCCACCCGGCGGAACGCCACAGCATGCGAGGAGACTTCCATCGAGGCCGCGTCCAGGCCGCGTTCGCGCATCAGCGCCAGCAGGGCATGGACGTCGGTGGACTCGGGCGTGGTGAGCAGGCTGGGAATCGGCGCGCCGCCGGCCAGGATCTCGATGGTGCCGATCAGTCCCGTCTTCTGTCCAAGGCCCTGCAGCAGGGCATTGAGGAAGTAGGTGGTGGTGGTCTTTCCGTTGGTGCCGGTGACGCCGTAGAGGGCGGGAGCGGTCGCGTCGTCGGGGCTGCTCCGGTAGATCAGGGCGGACAGTCCGCCGACGAGGCTGCGGGGTTCCTCGGCCAGCAGCACCGGCACGGCGATGTCGTGGGAGAAGGCCAGCAGGCGCGCGCCGGCGTCGTCCGTCAGAACGGCGGCCGCCCCGGCCTCCACGGCCTGGGCGACAAAGTCGGCACCGTGGCGGCTCGCGCCGGGCAGGGCCACGTAGAGGTCTCCGGGCTGCACGGTGCGGGAATTCAGCGAGATCCCGGTAACCGATACGGCACCCGAAGCTCCCGGGACGTCGACGCCGATCGCTTCGCCAATGGCTGCCAGCGGCACTGCAGCAACCGCGGTGGGCCGGAAGCCGCGGGTGGACCCCGGACCGGACGGCGCGGCGGAAGCGCCGGGGGCAAACTGATCTGACACGTGGATCTCCGTAGGTGGTGCTGGTGGATCTGGACCTGCGCGCGGAGGAATCCTCCGGCCACTGGCTGCAGTCCTTGGTTCGGTTGCTGGGTGGCGCTTGGTCCTACTTGGCGTACTGCGGCAACCGGGCGGGCTCCCCGGTGGAGGGCGGAACGTTGAACGTCCGCAGCGTCTGGCTCATCACGGACCGGAACACCGGTCCGTTCGTGATTCCGTAGATGCTGCCCTTGGGCCGTTGCAGGACCACTTCAACAATAAACCGCGGATCGTCCATCGGCGCCATCCCCACCATGGAGGCGGTATAGCCGCAGAAGCCCGATTTGCCGTCGTCGCAGGGAGATTCGGATGTCCCTGTCTTCGCTCCGACCCGGTAGCCGTCAATCGCGGCGTCCTTAATCTCACCCTCGGTCACGGCGCTCTCCAGGATATCGCGGACCTGTTTGGCGGTGTCCGCACTGACGATCTGCCGGGGCGCCTGGGCCGGGACCTTCTCCTCAGTGCCGTCCGGGTTAATGAAGCTGTCGATCAGGCGCGGCTGGAGCATAACGCCGTCATTAGCGATGCTTTGGTAGGCGCGGACTGTCTGCAGGGTGGACTGCGAGACGCCCTGGCCGAAAAGGACCGTGTACTGCTGGCGCCCGTCCCACTGCTCAGCGGGAGTCAGGATGCCCGTGGACTCGGCGGGCAGCCCGATGTCCGGCGCTTCGCCGATACCGAACTTTTGCAGCCAGTCGTGGCGTTTCTCCTTGCTGAGCCGCTGGCCCACCATCACTGTGCCGGTGTTCATCGAATACCCGACAATGCCGGCGAGGGTCCGCTCTTCAGTACCGTGCACGAAGGAATCGGTGAAGGTTTGGCCATCGACGGTGTAGGTCGGCGGAATCGTAAAGTGGTCCAGCGGGCGGGCAGTGCCTTCTTCGATCGCGGCGGCGGCGGTGATCATCTTTTCCACCGAGCCCGGCTCATAGGCAGCCGTGACGGCACGGACGCCGCGGTCCTTGGCCGCCACCTTGCCGGGATCGTTGGGGTCGGGTGCATCAGTGTCCGCCATCGCGATGATGTTTCCGTTTTTGGCATCGGAGACGATTATCACGCCCCATTCGGCGCTGAGCTTGTCCTTCTGGCTCTGGATCGCCTGCTGGGCGAAGTACTGGAGGTCAGAGTTTAGCGTGAGCTTGATGTCCTTGCCGTTCACGGCCGGCGTCAGCTGGTCCACTCCCACCGGGATGCGCAGTCCGTCTGCACCGATCTCAAACAGCCGCTTGCCCGGGGTGCCCTTGAGGATCTCGTCCTGGGTCTGCTCGAGGCCGGCCTGGCCGGTGCTGCCGTCTTTCAGGAACCCGACGATCCCGCCAGCCACCGAGCCGTTGGGGTAGACCCGCTTGCTGGTGCCCTCGGTGACGATGCCTGGGATCCGGAGCTTTGAGATCCGGTCCTCGACGTCGGGTTTCAGGTCTTTGGCCACAATGTAGTAGCGCTGTTCACCGGTAAGGGCGTCCTTCACCGTGTCCCTGTCCATGCCCAGCACCGCGGCAAGTTCGGAAATGCCCTGGTCCCGGGAGACTTTGACCAGTTCTTCCTTGCCGTCCTTTTGCTCCAGCCGGCGGAAGGATTCGGTTTTGGTGTTAACGGTCTGGTCGACCACGATGTTGTAACGGATCACGCTGCTGGCAAGGACATTGCCGTTGGTGTCCAGGATGCTGCCGCGCTCGGCCGGCAGCTCAATCGGGGTGAGCCGGTTCTGGAGCGCGGCCTCGGCCATGCCTCCGACGTCGAGGCCCTGGACCAGGAAGAGTTTTCCGCCGACGACGAGCAGGAGTGTCAGCATCAGGCCAAGGCCCAGCCGCAGCCGCCGGGTTGTGCTCGGCGCTTTCGCTTTGCCTGCCATGCCGGTCTTCTGAGCCACGATGTTTCCTTGCTTTTGCCTGGCGGGTGATCCGAGCTGCGTTACTGTCCCGGGATCTTCTGCGCGGGGGGCGGGAACGGATCCGCCGTGGAGTTCAGCCGCCGGCGCGGCCGGGACCGGTACGGCAACGGGCGCGGGTTCGGCTGCCGCGGGCACGGCCGGCACCGGGGCTTCCTGCGAAGGTTTACGGTTCGCGAGCGGCTCATTGACTGTGGCCGGCGGGACGACGCTGAGCTGTCCTGCGACGGCCGGAGCGGCGATAACGGCTCCGGGGGCGTCGCCTTTCACCGCAGGTTTGGCCTTGCCGGTGACGGTCAGGGTGGACAGGTCGATCTGGCCCTTGGTGATGGAGGCCACCATGCCCAGCTCGGTGGCCTTGGCAGCCAGGTTCTGCGGGGCGTCAAAGTTCTGCGCCTGCTGGGTGAGGTCCTGGTTCTGCTTCGTCAAGGTGGACTGTTCACCCCGCAGCTGCACCAGCTGGTACTGGGCCGTGGAGACGGAGATGTTCAGGACCAGCACGGCCAGCAGGGCGACCGCAAGGAGGCCAAAGCACAGCACAACGAAGGGTGCACGGCGTTTCCGCGGGGCTGAACGGACCAGCGAAAGCGGGGTGCGCTCCTTCCTGGCGGGGCCGGTGCCGGGGGAACCCGCGGGCAGGGCCCGGGCCGTTGCGCCTGCGGCAACGGGAAATCTGTTGACAGCGGCGGTGCTCATACGGCTCTCCTGGTTTTGATGCGTTCCACTGCGCGGAGCCTGGCGGACGCGGCGCGTGGGTTTTCGGCGATTTCTGCGGCGGTGGGCACTTCGGTGCCCTTCGTCAGAGTTTTCAGCTCGGCCTTGTGTTCTTCCAGTTCCACCGGGAAACCAAGAGGCGCGGACGATTTGGACCCGGCCTGGAAGAAGCCCTTGACGATTTTGTCTTCCAGCGAGTGGTAGGACATCACCACAACCCGGCCGCCGAGTGCGATCGAGGTGATCGCTGCGGGAACGGCGCGTTCGAGGACATCGAGTTCTTCATTGACCTCGATCCGGAGCGCCTGGAAGGTGCGTTTCGCAGGGTGTCCGCCCGTTTTGGCGGCGCCGGACGGGACAACGTCGCGGATCTGCTCGACGAGTTCCCCAGTCGTTGTAAACGGCTTCGTAGCCCGGACGGTCACGATGCGGTTGGCAATGCGGCCGGCAAATTTCTCCTCGCCCCATTTTCGGATGATCCGGACAAGGTCTTCTTCGCTGTAGGTGTTAACAACGTCGGCGGCGGTCTGGCCGCGGCTCAGGTCCATCCGCATGTCCAGCGGGGCGTCGAAGGAGTACGCAAAACCACGGTCGCGTTCGTCCAGCTGGAGCGATGAGACCCCGAGGTCCATCAGGACTCCGTGGACTTCCGCGAAGCCGAGGTCTTCCAGGATTTCAGGGATTTCGTCGTAGACAGCGTGCACAAGGTCGATCCGGTCGGCGAAAGCCTTGAGGCGCTCTTCCGCGAGGGCCAGTGCTTCCTCATCGCGGTCGATACCGATCAGGTGCAAGTCCGGAAAGCGCTGCAGCATCGCCTCGGAATGACCGCCCATGCCCAGGGTCGCGTCGATGACGACGGGGCTCTCGCCGCGGCTGCGTGCCGCGTCGAATCCCGGTGCCAACAAATTGATGCACCGGTCCTTGAGGACCGGTACATGCCGTTCGGACGTAGGCTTCGACTGGTCAGGGTCCGTCATGCCTGCGTCCTTTCGTGGTTGGGCTGATGCCTGGAGTGCGGTTGCTGGCTGTTTGGTGCCGCTTCTTGATCCAGATCCCCATCCGCGCCTATCCTGCGTCCGCCTGGCTCCGGGGAAGTGAGCCAGGAAAACAGCAGGATGGGCGGCTGGAGATCTCGGTCAAGAATCGTGCAGTGCTGCTTAGTTCTTGCGGGGATTCACAGAATCCCCGGTATTGCGTCATCGGTCTCCGAGAAGGCCGTTTCCTTTTCAGCGAGGTATTCGCTCCAGGCTTGGGCGTCCCAGATCTCCGCACGGGTGCCTGCGCCGATAACGGCCAGTTCCCTGCCGAGCCCTGCATACTCCCGGAGCGCCGGCGGAATCGTCACGCGCCCCTGCTTGTCAGGCACCTCGTCAGAGGCTCCGGAGAGGAAAACACGGATGTAGTCGCGAGCCTGTTTGCTGGAGATTGGTGCCTCGCGCATTTGCTCGTGAACACGGCCGAATTCCGCCTCACTGAAGACGTAGATGCAGCGTTCCTGGCCCCTTGTGAGAACCAGTCCGCCGGCAAGTTCCTCGCGGAACTTGGCGGGAAGGATAATTCGTCCCTTTTCGTCCAGACGCGGCGAATGTGTGCCGAGAAACACGGCCCACCGCCTGTCTGTTCGTAGGAAGCCCAACGTCCCCCGTGCTGCCACTACCCTCTTACGGCCTCCACATTACTCCACATCCCTCCACAGTCAACGACACACCGCCGGTTTCGGCCGCAATTTACACCCGTCGTTCCTTCCGGTCCCCCGCAACTGCAGGGAACTGGGCCCGGTGGTTGGAAGTGGAGGAAAATGTGGTGCCACGGCGGCGGTCCGGGCAACACGGGCCTGGGCGGGGTCTGGCCGGGGCCCTCCCCCGCAGCCCGGCGCGCCGCTGCACCGCCGCAGTTGGGCCTTTAGTCAGAAGTTAACGAAAAAGACCCGCCGAAGCGGGTCTTTTTTCGCGGCCGGTCCCTCCCGTGGTGGAAAGTGGAGGCAGCTACCGGAGGCTTAACAACGAGCCGACACCGGGACGGGCCCGGCGGCCCCTTCAGGGTTCGCCGCGGTGCCGCTCGTCCCAGCGTTCCTCGAGGCTGCTCATGAATGAACTCCTGGGCTTCCCCGATTTCCGGTCCGCTCCAGCGGCCCTGGCTTTGCCAACGGCGGCTCCCCGCATGGTCGCGTAATAAACCCCCGCGCCCATAACAACGAATCCAAGGACTCCGACAAAGATGACCTGGATCGTTACACCCAAGAGCAGGAGCACAATGCCGGCAAGTGTGGCCAGTACGCCGACCACAAGATGGCGGGTGGACCATGAACGCCCCGCGTCCGAGCCCATCGAGCTGGCGAACTTGGGATCGTCCTCATGCAGCTGCTTCTCTAGTTGCTCCAGCAACTTCTGTTCGTGCTCCGAGAGCGGCATCACGACCTCCTTAAGTCGGCCAACGTCCGGACTGACGCGACCAGTGTCCCTAAAACCCCAACGTACGGGCATCCCGTGTGGTTCCCATTCACCGTCGGTGGTCGAACGGGATCTTCCACGGCCCCTTCCGGGGTGTCCAGCTGGTCCTGCATTAATCCGAACGCTCGATCCAGTCGTTCCAAACCTTCGTATAAATAAGGATAGTTTGTTGTGCCCCGTTCTGAAAGATGCCGAAAGTCCCCCCGGCGTGATGAACAGGACCACGGAACTGCCGGGTTCAGCCCGGGGTATTCCCGGGATCAAGCAGACGGGCCGGAAGTACCGATTTTGTCCCGAATTTACGGGTCACCTGGTCCAGGACCTGCTCGGCGGCGCGCCAGTTGTCGTCCCTGCGGTCAAGGCTCAACTGCAGGGGAGCCTGGGCCGCCTCCTCAAGCTGCTCGGCCCGGATCCCCACGAGCCGCACGGTCATGGGGCGGTCTCCGACTGACCCGAGCAACTGGACGGCGACGGCGTACAGCAATTGCGCGCTGTCGATCGGGGTGCTGACCGTCCGGCTGCGGGTGATCGTGGAGAAGTCTGCGTAGCGCAGCTTAAGCGCCACGGTTCGCGCGTGCATGCCGGCGCTGCGGAGCCGCTCCGCCGTCCGGTGCGAGAGGCGCAGCAGCTCGCGGTGCAGTAATGCCTCGTCGGCGGTGTCCACCGCAAAGGTCTCTTCCGCACCGATGCTTTTCTCCGGCCGCACGGGGGTCACCGGGCGCGGGTCAATCCCCACGACAGCCGGTGGACGTGCTCCCCCGAGGCGCCGAGCACTTTGCGCAGGGACGGCAGCGGGGAGGCCGCGACGTCGGCGACGGTTCGGATGCCCATCCGGGCGAGCACCTCCACGGTCTTGGCACCGACGCCCCAAAGAGCGCTGACCGGGAGGCTGTGCAGGTAAGGGACCGTCTCCTCCGGACCGATCAGCAGCAGTCCGTTCGGCTTGCAGCGGGTGGACGCAATCTTCGCCACGAACTTGCTGGCCGCGATCCCAACAGATGCTGTGATGCCCAGTTCGCTGCGGACCCGGGTGCGGACGAGTTCGCCGATCTCGCGGGGCGGACCAAGCCGCCGGATGGCGCCCCGACGTCGAGAAAGGCCTCGTCCACGCTGAGCGGCTCAACGAGTTCGGTAATGGAACCAAAAATTTCCATGATCTGGCCGGAAACCTCGTAGTACAGCTTGTGCCGGGGCTCGATCACGACGGCGGATGGACACATCCGCATGGCAACCACCATCGGCATCGCGGATTTGACACCGAATTTCCGGGCTTCGTAGGAAGCGGACAGCACAACTGAACGGTCCGCAGGGTAGCCGACAATAACGGGCTTGCCCACCAGTGCGGGCCGGCTGCGAAGTTCCACGGAGACAAAGAACGCATCCATATCCACGTGCATAATGCTGCTCCGCCGGAGCTCCCGCAATTGTGCCTCGCCGGGCCGGGCGGGTACGCCGCCGGAAGGCTGCTCCCGCTGCTGTTTATCCTGCTCCTGCCCCACGACTTCAATCCTATGCCCGGGGACTGACTAAACTGGAAGCTGCATCCGGCGTCAACACCAGGAGGAAAGTCCCTGTGAAGGAATTTCGAGAGCGCAGACGCGCTGCGGTAGCCGTTGCGGCGGCGGGCACGCTGTTGGCCCTGGCCGCCTGCACGCCCGCCGACCAAGGGGGCACAGCCCCTAGCTCCGCGTCGGCCTCGGCTGCGCCGACCGCCGCCCAGCCCTCCGCCACAGCCTCGACCAGCCCGCCGGCAGCACCCGGCACCTCGGCCACCGTTGGCGCCATGGTTCCCGGGTTCCCGGCGAAGCTCCTGCCGGTGATGCCCGGTGCGAAAGTCGTCTCCAGCAGCTTTGACAAGACCATAACCCCGGCCACGGTCGCCCTCGTCGGCAGCATCTCCGCTCCGTCGGCCGAAGTTCTGGCGTTTTACACAACAGTGCTGGCTGCCCAGGGCTTCCAGGCCGTTCCGGGAGAATCCGTCGGTGCCGTCCCGTCGAAGGACTTCCTGCGCAATGACAGCGAAACTGTCAACATTTCGGTGATCGAAGCCGCCGGTATCTCTACGTTCACCATTGGCGCGAATGTCGCCCCCGAGTCCGTCAAGTGACCCTCACCGAGCAGTTGCGCCTGGAACAGGCCGCGTATGTTGCCGCCGTTGCCGGGAAACTCACGGATTTCCTGACCACCCGCCAGTCATTGATGTCCTCGATCTCGCCGGACATAGATCCGCTGATGGGATCCATCTCGAACCTTGTCACCGGCGGAAAGCGCCTCCGGGCGCTGATGTGCTATTGGGGCTGGCGGGGTGCCGGCGGCGGCGCCGGATCCTCCGATGTGGTGACGGCCGGTGCGGCGCTGGAGCTTTTCCAGGCCGCGGCCCTGATCCACGACGACATCATCGACCGCTCGGACACCCGCAGGGGCGGTCCCAGCGTGCACCGGCGCTTCAGGGAATTACACGAGACCCAGGGCTGGGCGCTGGACAGCGAACGGTTCGGACATGCCGCCGCTATTCTGACCGGAGACCTGTGCCTGTCCTTCAGCGAGGAATCGTTTACCGAGATCGGGCAAAGCGCGGCCGCTGGAAGCCGGGCACGGCTGATTTTCAACCTGATGCGCTCCGAGGTGATGGCGGGCCAGTACCTGGACATCCTCGAGGAAGTAGCCGGGCCCAGGCGGGACCGGGCCGGAGCGGTCAGCAGGGCGAAGTCCATCATCCGCTTCAAGTCGGCCAAGTACTCCACGGAGCATCCGCTGGCGTTGGGCGGGGCATTGGCCGGCGCTGGAGACGAACTGCTCCGTGGCTATTCGGCGTTTGCCCTCCCGCTGGGCGAGGCCTTCCAGCTTCGCGACGACGTCCTGGGAGTCTTCGGGGATCCGGTGACCACCGGAAAACCGGCGGGAGACGACCTCCGCGAAGGTAAACGGACCGTGTTGATCGCGTTTGCCCTGGATCTGGCCGGCCCGGCGGAATCTGCGTTCATCGACTCGAGACTCGGCAGCCCCGGACTGGACGAAAACGACGTCGACGAAATCCGCCGTATTATCACCGACAGCGGCGCGCTCCAGGCCACGGAGGTGCTCATCGAGGAATTCGGGCAGGCGGCGTTTGCCGCGTTGGATGTCCTGCAGCTGGAGGAGTTGCCGAAAACTGCGCTCAGGAAACTGGCCGAGGCCGCAGTCAGCCGCGCAGCCTAAGCTCCGGACTGTCCTGCAACAGCACCAACAACGCGGGCCTTGCACCTCAACTTCGAGGTGCAAGGCCCGCGTCGTTGCTTAACGACAGTTGGTATCCGCGCGGCAGAAACCAACGGCTACCAGGCCAGGGACTGCGCCCGACGCCGGATTTCCGTCTTGCGGCCCTCGCGCAGTGCATCGATGGGCCGGCCGCGCAGGGATTCGTCCGGCGTAAACAGCCAGGTAATAAGTTCCTCGTCGGAATAACCGGCGTCGGCCAGAACGACAATCGTTCCCTTAAGGCTCTCGACGGCGTGGCCGTCCTGGATGAATTCTGCAGGAACGCAGCGTATCCGGCGTTCACCGACCCGCAATGCCGCCACTGCACGTTCGTCAAGGAGCGCATGCACCTTGGTAATTGACATATTCAGAAGCTGTGCGACATCGGGCAGGGGCAGCCATTCGCCCACAAGGCTTTCTACATTGCTCACGGATCAAGATTGCCATGCCGGCGGCCTCTGCGCCTAGTCGGCGCCCGCCGGACGATCCCCCGCGGCTCCGGTGGACATGTCCGCCGGAGCCGCGGGAGCCCTCGCCGACACTCCACAATGACTTGTTTGCGGAATATCAAACTGTTCTTGTGCTAAATCACAAGTCGTGAGATATTCACATAGATCACATTTGTAACAGCATTAACATGAGTCACACTGGTAACACCAGTAACGCCGGATAGACCGCAGCGGTCGCCGCTAAGAAGAGGACCTTTCCTATGACGACGTCACGTTCGCCGAAAACAACCGCGAGGCCCCGCCTGCCGATGATTGCCGCCACGACGGCTGCCCTTCCCGCCGTCGTGCTCTCTTCCCTGGCCATCGCCCAGCCGGCCGCAGCGGAGTCCCGTCCCCGTGTCATCCCGGCCACACTGGCTGCGGCCATTCAAGCCCAGGCCCAGGGACAGACCGTCCGGTCGCTGAGTTCCGCGTTGATCCCTGCCGGTTTTGTGCCGGCGGCCGTGCCCGCAGCGTTCCGGCCGGCCCAGGTTTCCGCCCCGGCGGAGTACACAATTGCCCGCGGTGACACGATCAGTGGAATCGCCGGCAAGTTCGGCCTGGATACCTACGCCATTCTGAAGCTGAACGGGCTGCAGTCGAACACCATCATCTACCCCGGCCAGAAGATCAAGCTCGGCGGCTCGGGCGAGGCTCCCGCCCCCGCAGCACCGGCTGCGCCGGCGCCCTCGGCCGCCGCCGGCAGCGCCTACACGGTGAAGTCCGGCGACACCCTCAGCGCCATTGCAGCCCGCCACGGCGTCAAGCTCTCAGAGGTCCTGGGCTGGAACGGGCTGAACATGGGCTCAATCATCTACCCGGGCCAGCAGATCAAGATCGGCGGCGGCGCTGCTGCACCGGCCCCCTCAGCCCCGGCACCGGCTGCACCCGCCCCGGCGGCCCCTGCTCCGGCACCGGCTGCGCCAGCCTCGGCTTCGTACACCATCAAATCCGGCGACACGCTCTCCGCCATCGCGGCCCGGAACGGCGTCAAGCTCGCCGATATCCTTTCGGCCAACCGCCTGACGATGAGCAGCATCATCTACCCGGGCCAGAAGCTGGCTCTGACGGGCACACCGAGCACGCCGTCCTCCGTCGCCCCGGCTGCCACCCCGCCAGCCGCCACCGTAACGCCCCTCGTCCCGGGCAGCTTTCTCGGCTTCACTTACCCGGCCGCCGTCGTGAGCTCCGCCAACGCAAACAAGGCCCTGCTCAACGCCTCGCCCGTCCCCAGCCGCGAACAGATGAAATCCATCGTGGCCGACACAGCCCGGCGGATGGGCGTCGATCCCTCCCTGGCGCTGGCCTTCGCCTTCCAGGAATCCAGCTTCGACCACCGCTCGGTCTCCCCCGCCAATGCCATTGGCACCATGCAGGTCATTCCGTCGTCGGGCGAGTGGGCTTCGGACCTGGTGGGACGCCGGCTCAACCTGCTGGACCCTTACGACAACGCGACGGCCGGCGTCGCCATCATCCGCCAGCTGATCCGTACGAGCCCGGACCTGGACACGGCCATCGCCGGGTACTACCAGGGCCAGTACTCTGTCAGCAAGTACGGCATGTACGACGACACCAAGCGCTACGTGGCGTCCATCAAGTCCCTGCAGAAGACCTTCGGCTAGGAGCCCGGGCACGGCGGGGCCGCGGCATTCAGCCGCTTGGCCCGGCCTCCGGTGGATAACGATACGGGTCCGGATCGCATGTTGATCCGGGCCCGTTTCCGTGCAGCGATTAGGATCGTATGGTGCAGGAATACTCGTCGGACCCGCTAGTTGGCACCCTCGTGGATGGCCGGTACCTGATTCAATCCAGGCTCGCCGGCGGTGGCATGTCCACCGTGTACGTGGCCACCGACCAGCGGCTTGAGCGGGATGTGGCCCTGAAGGTGCTGCACCCCCACCTCGCCGGCGACCCACAATTCCTCGACCGGTTGGGCCGCGAGGCCAAGGCCGCCGCCCGGCTTTCGCACCCGCACGTTGTGGGCGTGCTGGACCAGGGCGAGGATGGCCGGGCGGCCTACCTGGTGATGGAGTACATCAAAGGCCACACCCTGCGCGACGTCCTCAAAGCGAAGGGCGCCTTGCCTCCGCGCCTCGCCCTCGCGCTGATCGACCCGGTCGTCGAGGGCCTCGGGGCAGCCCATAACGCGGGGCTTCTGCACCGGGATATCAAACCCGAGAATGTGTTGATCGCAGACGACGGCCGAATCAAACTCGGCGACTTCGGACTGGCCCGCGCTATTTCGACGTCGACAAGCACCGGTGCGCTGATTGGAACCGTGGCGTATCTGTCCCCGGAACTTGTCCTCGGCCGTCCGTCCGATGCACGCAGTGACATCTACTCGGTCGGCATCATGCTCTACGAGATGCTCACCGGCCAACAGCCATTCGACGGCGAGGTGCCGATCCAGGTTGCCTACCAGCACGTGAACTCCGCAGTTGGCGCCCCCTCCGAACTGGTGCCGGGACTCGCTGCCGAAATCGACGAACTCGTGCAGTGGTGCACCGCCAATGACCCCGACAAACGGCCCGTCGATGGAACCGCCCTGCTCTCGGAGCTACGCCACATCCGACGGAACCTCAGCGACGCCGAACTCGATCTGCAACCCCCTGCGGCACGCCCCGCGATCCCCCTGATAGCGGGCCCTGCCACACTGGGGCCCGGCGGCGATCAGCACCAAATACCCGGCAACGGCGCCACCGAAGTCATCGGAGCAGGCCAGCACGCCACCGAGTTCATCGCCGGCGGCAACCACCCAACCGCTGTGATGTCCGCCTCTCCGCGGCACCCCGGCTACGGTCCGCTCTCCGCCCCGGAGGAAGCTACCTACCCGGAGGATAACAATCCCGAACCGGAGCCACCGGTTCCGGGCAGTAAACGGGCACAGCGCAAGCAGGACCGCGTCGAAGACCGGTCACGCCAGCGAGCCGCGGCAACGCCGGTCCGGAGCCTGCGAGCCGGCAACGCCAGGCGCCGCGGCCTGTTGTGGATCGTGCTGCTGGTTCTCGCTGCGCTGCTGGCCGGCGGGGCAGGCTGGTTCTTTGGCATGGGCCCGGGCTCCCCCGGAACGATTCCACAGCTCAAGAACAAGACCGTGGCCGAAGCCCAGCAACTGCTCCGCACGGCCGGCTTCCAGTCCAGCACCAGGGACGTCTTCGATGACGACGTTGCCCCGGGACTGGTGGTCGAATCCGCGCCCACCGCGGGGGAAGTCATCCGTAAGTTCCAGCCGGTTTCGCTCGCAGTCTCCAAAGGCGCCGAACTGTTCGCACTGCCCCAGCTGACGGGCAAATCCCTGGAAGAGGCCAAGACCTCCCTCAACGGCGCAGGCATGGCGCTGGGACAGATCGGCGAAACGTACGATGAAACCGCGCCCGCCGGCACTGTCCTGGCACAGGCGCCGCGCAGCGGCAACCCGGTGCGGCACGGCACTCCGGTGGATCTCACCGTCTCCAAGGGGCCGCAGCCCATTCCGGTGCCGGACGTGCGCGGGCAGCAGCAGGGCGACGCGGTCAAGGCCATCGAGGCCGCCGGCCTGAAAGTCGCGGTGGCGCCCGACCCCGTCTTCGATCGTGCGGTACCAAAGGGCGCCGTGGTGTCGCAGGACCCGCCCTCCGGCAACCTGACCAAGGGCGGGACCGTGACGCTTACCGTTTCCAAGGGTCCCAAGCTGGTCCAGGTACCCAGTTTCATCGGGAAACAGGCCGCAGAAGCCCAAAAAGCCTTGGAGCAGCTTGGCTTTAAGGTCAAGGTTGACAACATCCTCGGCGGGTTCTTCGGCACGGTCCGTGCCCAGGATCCGGTGAACACAGGGGTTCCGGAAGGCTCGACCATCACGCTCACTGTTGTGTGACCGGGCTTGGCCAACGTCAGTGCCGCCGGCTACGGCCCGAGCTGCGGAAAAGCTCCGCCCGGCTGAGCCGGGCGGAGCTTTTTCCGCTGAGGAGCGTTCCGGATTAGTGCCGGAACTCCCGGTTTAACGCTTGGACAGGGCTCCGGCCACCAGGAAGGCCATTTCGAGCGACTGCATGTGGTTCAGGCGTGGATCGCAGACCGATTCATACCGGTCCAGGAAGGCCTCCTGGTCGACCGGGTCTGCTCCGCCGAGGCACTCAGCCACGTCGTCGCCGGTCATCTCCACATGCAGTCCGCCAGGGACCGTGCCGAGAGCGTCGTGTACCTCGAAGAAGCCGCGCACCTCATCGATAACGTCATCGAAGTTCCGGGTTTTGTAGCCGTTTGGTGAGGTGACCGTGTTGCCGTGCATCGGATCGGTCACCCAGAGGACCTGCGCGCCGGAAGCAGTGACCCGCTCCACAAGCGGCGGGAGCTTTTCCCGGATGTTGCCGGCGCCCATCCGGGTAATAAAGGTCAGGCGGCCGGGTTCACGGTCCGGGTCCAGTTTATCGATCAGGCGCAGAGCGTCGTCGCCGGAGGTGCCGGGACCAAGCTTCACACCAATCGGGTTCCGCACCCGCGAGAGGAAGTCGACGTGCGCGTTGTCCAGTTCCCGGGTGCGCTCACCGATCCAGAGGAAGTGCGCGGAGGTGTCGTACGGGAATCCGGTGCGGGAGTCGATACGGGTTAGGGCACGTTCGTAGTCGAGCAACAGCGCTTCGTGGCTGGCGTAGAATTCCACCCGCTTGAGCGCCTCGAAATCCGCGCCGCAGGAGGCCATGAACTTGATGGCACGGTCAATGTCCCGCGCCAGCGACTCGTAGCGGGCGTGGGCGGGGTTCTCGGTAAAACCCTTGTTCCACTGGTGCACCAGCCGCAGGTCCGCGAAACCGCCCTGGGTGAACGCCCGGATCAGGTTCAGGGTGGAAGCGGAGGTGTGGTAGGCCTGCAGCATCCGGCCGGCGTTATGGGCGCGGGATTCCGGCGTGAAATCATAGCCGTTGACGATGTCGCCCCGGTAGGCCGGCAGCGTGACGCCGTCGCGGGTCTCATCATTGGATGAGCGCGGCTTGGCGAATTGCCCGGCCATCCGGCCCATTTTGATGACCGGCATGGCGGCGCCGTAGGTGAGGACCACGGCCATCTGGAGGATGGTGCGGACGCGGGCACTGATCTTATCAGCGGTGGCGGCCTCAAACGTTTCGGCGCAGTCGCCGCCTTGGAGCAGGAACGCCTTGCCCTGCGCCGCTGCGGCGAGGCGTTCGCGCAGGATGTCCACTTCGCCCGCGAACACAAGCGGCGGGAGGACGGAAAGTTCCTTGACGGAAGCCTCGAAGACGGCCTGATCCGACCAGCTCGGCTGCTGGGAAACGGGCAGCTCCCGCCAGTGGTCCAGGCCGGGATAGTTGGCGGCACCGCTCTGCGCGGTGCTGGTCAGGGCGGAGCCGGCCAGCGGCGAGCCACTGGCGGAACTGTTCAGGGGAAAGGCCGAAGGCGCAGATAACTCAGTCACCTTCTAAGGATAGTTGCCTCCATGGCCATCGTCGGACCCGGGGCGTCATTGACCGGACCACTGCCGTCACACGGTCAGGCTACTCGGTCCCGGGCGCGGCCGGGCCGGCGCCGGACGCGCCGTCCTCCGGAGCCTCGGCAGCCTTCCCGGCGAGCCGGAGTTTGACGACGGCGGCGTACTCGTCCACGTATTCCTGTCCGGAGAGCCGCATCAGTTCGTACATAATCTCGTCAGTGACGGACCGCTGAATCAACCGGTCGTCCTCCAGGCCGTAGTACCGGCTGAAATCCATCGGTTCACCGAAGATCATGCCGATGCGCCGGATGTTGGGCATCCGTTTGCCGATCGGCTGGACCTTGTCCGTACCGATCATCGCGACCGGGATCACGGGGACCCGGGCCTGCAGGGCCAGGCGCGCCACTCCGACTTTTCCGCGGTAGAGCCGGGAGTCCGGGCTGCGGGTACCCTCGGGGTAGATGCCCAGGAGCGAACCGTTCTTCAGCACGTCCATGCCGGCATTCAGTGACAACGCTGACGCAGCACCGCCGGAGCGGTCCATCGGGAGCTGGTTGGTGAGCCGGAAGAAGGCAGCCGTCAGCCGGCCTTTGATCCCCTTGCCGGTGAAGTACTCGGATTTCGCCAGGAACACCACCGGGCGGGGCACCATCAGCGGCATAAAGATCGAATCCGAGAAGGACAGATGATTGGAGGCCACAATTGCTGCTCCCGCGGCGGGGACGTTGTCCAGGCCCTTGACCCAGGGCCTGAAAAGCGTCTTGAGGACTGGTCCGAGAACGAACGTTTTCATAAACCAATAAAACACGTGGTGTACCTCTCCGGAAGGCGTCTGGCAGACCCTCCGTCGGACCCGGCGGGACTTCACTGAAACCCTACTCTAGTGAGAATTGTCCGGAACAGTGACACGATGGGCTTATGACCGGAAGCAGCACTCCCCTGGCGCCCGCGGCGTTCAGTTATCCCGGCCACGGAGCCAATGAGGGCATCGGCGTGGCCATCTGCCACGGCTTCACCGGGAGTCCTCTCAGCGTCCTTCCCTGGGCCCGGCACCTGGCCCGACAGGGCTTTGCCGTCTCTGTACCGCTGCTGCCCGGACATGGCACGGACTGGCGCGATTTGGCCACCCACGACTGGCGGGACTGGTACGGGGCATTTGAGGACGCCTATCTGGAGCTCAACGCCGGAACCCGGCACTGCTACGTGGCCGGACTGTCCATGGGCGGCACCATCGCGCTGCGGACGGCGGCGCGCCACCCCGTGGCCGGGGTCGCCGTCGTGAACCCCGGCTGGGACTTCTACGACCGCAGGGTGCGCTACATCGGCCTGCTGAAGCACTTCCAGCGCACCACCGTCCCGGTCCAGGAAGCGAATCCCACCGCGCCAGCTACCGAGGACGGTGACTACTCCCTTACCCCATTGGCAGCCGTCCACCAGCTGAGCAGGCTTTTTAGGACAACGGCGCGCGAACTGTCCGCAGTCAGCGCCCCGGCCGTCGTCTTCAAATCCGATACCGATGCTGTGGTTCCGCCCACCTCGGTGCAACTGCTGCGGAAGCGTCTTGGCTCCCGCGAGCTGAACCTGGTCCGCCTGCCCGACAGCGGCCACGTCGCCACGCTCGACGTCGATGCCCCCCTGATTTTCGAGCAGTCCGTTCAGTTTTTCCTGCGCCATGCTGACGCCGCGCCGCAGTCGGCGCCGGCGCCTGCCCCGCCCGCCAGCAAAACTCCGGAGACCCCATGAGCATCCCCTTGGACCACACGCCGTTCAGCAGCCCGTTCACCGGGACCGGCACCCGCACCGGCATTGTGGTCTCGCATGGTTTCACCGGCAGCCCGCACGGTGTCCGGGAGTGGGCCAGCTCCTGGCCGGCGCCGGCTACGCCGTGCGGATGCCGCTGTTGCCCGGGCACGGCTCCAGTTGGCAGGAGCTGGCCAGGACACGCTGGCAGGACTGGCACGCCGCGCTCGACGCCGCCTACCTTGAGCTGGCCGGTGAATGTGATCTGGTGGTCGTAGCCGGGCTGTCCATGGGCGGGGCGCTGGCGCTGCGCATTGCCGCGACGCGGCCCGTTGCCGGGGCCGTTCTGGTCAACCCGGGCCTTGTCATCGACGATCCCCGGGCGCCGCTGGCGGGCATCCTGAAGTTTGTCCTGAAGAGTACGCCGGCGATTGCCAACGACATCCGCAAGGAAGGCGTCGATGAAGGTGCCTACTCCCGGACACCGGTCGCCGCCGCACACGAGTTGAACAAGATGTTCAAGGACACCGTCAGGCTCCTCCCCCGGATCACCGCCCCGGTGCGGGTGTACCGTTCAGCCGTTGACCATGTGGTTTCCGAATCGAGTATGGTGGCTCTTCGTCGCGGCCTCACGCACGCCCCGTTGGAGGTCATCCGGCTCCAAAACAGCTACCACGTAGCTACGATGGACAACGATGCCCCCGAGATCTTCCGCGGCTCGGCCGAATTTGTCCGGTCGCTGGCTGCGGGAGGCGTCCCGGACCCCGTCCCTACCCGCCAAAAGGACACCGCAGATGACTAGACCGGACTCCGGCTCTCCGGATTCCAGCGCCAACCAGGACAACGCCGTCTGGTTGGACCTCGTCGCACGGCTGGAATCCCCGGACCCTGCGGAAATCTCCGGGAGCCCGGAGGCCCGGGAAGGTCCGGGCGGCGCGGAACCATCCGATACACACACCGGCGCCGCCAGCAACGCAACCCCCGGCCCTTCAGCGATTTCGACCCGCTGGGGCTCTCGGCGGTGGTGCCGGTTGAACTTTCCGCCGAGGAGCGGCAGGCACGGGGACGGCTTGAGGGGCGGGCCGCTGCCGGCCGGCCGCAGGACGCCGGGGGCCCCGGGACTATGCCGGGGCCGCGGACGACCCGTTGATGCCGGATGAGTTCGTGCCGGAAGAACCGCCAAGCCTTGCCGGAGCCGATCCGATGACGGTGCTGGCGTGGCTGGGGGCGGTCGGTGGGCCGGTAGCGCTTGTGATGTCCGCGATGTTTTGGCGCTCAGCCCCGCTGCTCGCCATCCTCGCAATGGTGGCCGCGTTTGCGGCGTCGGTGGTTTTCCTGATCATGAAGCTGCCGGGCGAAAAGGATGAACACGACGACGGCGCACGCATCTAGCTGTGCATACGGCTGCTGACCCGGGACAGGTCGGCAGCACCAATCAGGCCGGCATCCGGGCCAAGGGCGGCCAATTCGATGTCCGCCGCCGGGCGGAAGCCGCGGCCGGTGAGGTTCCGGGCGAAAGCCTTCCGTGCCGGGCCGACCAGTAATTCTCCGGCATCGCAAAGCCCGCCGCCGATCACAAACTTTCCCGGGTCCAGTGCAGCCGCCAGGTTGGCAAGTCCTAGTCCGAGCCACTCCCCGACTTCCTCGAGCAACTCCCGGGACGTCGCGTCCCCGGCCTTGGCAAGTTCGGTGACAATCACACCGGTGATGAGTTCGACGCGGCCGTCCACTGCCTTGAGCAGCTCCTGGGCCACCGGGGAATTGGCGGCGGCCAGTTCCCTGGCTTCCCGGCCGAGCGCGTTGCCGGAAGCATATTGTTCCCAGCAGCCGCGGTTGCCGCATTCGCAGCGGTGCCCGCCGGGCATGATGATCTGGTGGCCGAATTCCCCGGCCACCCCGAAGCGCCCGCGTTCGATCCGTCCGTCCATCACCATGGCACCGCCGATTCCGGTGCCCAGCGTGATGCACACCAGGCGGTCCTGGCCCTGCCCGGCGCCGAACCGCCACTCTGCCCAGGCTGCGGCATCGGCGTCATTGGTCAGCAGTACGGGCCGTCGGAGCAGCCGCTGCAAATTGTCCCGAAGTGGTTCGTTGCGCCAGGCAAGGTGGGGGCTGAACAGCACGGTGCCGCCGTCGAGGTCCATCCAGCCGGCCGCGCCGATTCCTACCGACCAGACCCGGTGGCCCGCGCCCAATTCCTCGACCAGCTCCACAATCACCTGTTCGACAGCGCGGGGGTCATCGCCGGGGGTGGACCGCTTGGCCCGGGCCAGGATCCGGCCCTCCGCGTCCACCACACCCGCCGCCACTTTGGTCCCGCCGATGTCCACGCCGATGGCGAGGCCCTTGCGGCCCAGCCGCAAGTGCTCACGGAACCCCTGCGCGGCCGGTGCGGCGGCGACACCGGGCAGTGTCCTGCGCCGCCAGGCGGCCGTCCTGCGGTACGGGCCGGGCTGTTGCCCCGGTGTTGGTGTGTGCATGATTCCCTATCCTATTCGCCCCGGCACCCGGGCGCCGTCCCGCGCGGCTTGGCAACGGAGCCGCCAAACCGTAAAGTTACCCGCCAGTAGGTGTGGTGGAAAGCACACACCGAGGGCCACATACTAGTCTTGGAAGTACCCCTCACGGGTCCATGGAAATCAAAGGAGCTACCGTGCGAGAATTCAGTGTCCCGCCCCTAGTCAACGTCCCGCCGGAAATGAACGCCACGGACCTGGTCCTGCGCCAGGCGGCGAAGGCTTCCGACCCGGCCCTCTTCTCCCGCCTTGACGCGGCCGGAGCGTGGCAGGACGTCCGGGCCACCGACTTCCTCGCCGATGTTTCGCTGCTCGCCAAGGGACTGATGGCCAGCGGCGTCGGTGCCGGCGACAGGGTTGGCATTATGTCGCGCACCCGCTACGAATGGTCCCTGATTGACTTCGCCATTTGGTTCGCCGGCGCCGTCTCCGTCCCGATCTACGAGACCTCCTCGCCCTCCCAGGTTGCGTGGAACCTCGGAGATTCCGGCGCCGTCGCAGCGTTCGGCGAGTCCGACCACCACGAAAACATCATCCGGCAGGCCGCCACGTCCGAGAACCTTACGGCGCTGGCACATGTTTGGCAGCTTGCGGGAACGGGCCTCGATGAGGTCCGCGCTGCAGGCGCCGCAATCAGCGACGAGGACCTGGAGGCGCGGCGCAGCCTCGCTTCCCTCAAGGACCTCGCCACCATCATTTACACCTCGGGCACCACAGGGCGGCCCAAGGGCTGCGAGCTGACCCACGGCAACTTCGTTGAACTCTCCGAAAACGCGCTGGCGACCTCGTTGAACACGATCGTCCACGAACAGGCAAGGACAATTATGTTCCTGCCCCTCGCCCACGTGTTTGCGCGTTTCATTTCGGTGCTCGCCGTGGCCGCCGGCGTCACGGTGGCGCACACTCCCGACATCAAAAACCTCTTGCCGGACCTGCAGAGCTACAAGCCAACCTTCATCCTCGCGGTGCCGCGGGTCTTTGAGAAGGTCTACAACTCGGCACTGACCAAGGCAGAGGACGGCGGCAAGGGCGCCATCTTCCACCGCGCAGCGGACACCGCCATCGAATTCTCCCGCGCCCGCCAGGCCGGCAGGATCGGATTGGGCCTCAGGGTCAAGCACGCCGTCTTCGACAAACTCGTTTACGGCAAGCTCCGCGCGGCCATGGGCGGCGAGGTGGCGCACGCCGTCTCCGGCGGCGGACCGCTGGGCGAACGGCTGGGGCACTTCTTCCAGGGCATTGGGATGCAGATCCTGGAGGGCTACGGGCTGACCGAGACCACGGCCCCGGTGACGGTCAACACTCCGAACCTGATCAAGATCGGCACGGTCGGCGCCCCGATTCCCGGGAATGCCGTGAGAATTGCCGACGACGGCGAGATCCTCGCCAAGGGCGTCTGCGTTATGAGCGGCTACTTTAAGCGCGCGGACCTGACTGCGGAGTCGTTTACGGACGGCTGGTTCCGAACCGGCGACATCGGACAGCTCGATGAGCAGGGCTTCCTGACCATCACCGGACGCAAAAAGGAAATCATCGTCACGGCCAGCGGCAAAAACGTTGTGCCCGCGCTGCTGGAAGACCAGATCCGTGCCGACGCCCTCGTCTCCCAAGTACTTGTAGTCGGTGACAACCGCCCCTTTATCGGCGCACTGGTAACCCTCGACGAAGAGGCGCTTCCCGGCTGGCTGCACCGCCACGGACTGCCTGCCGGCACCACCCTCGCCGAAGCGACCGACAACCCGGCGGTCAAAGCCGCCGTCCAGGACCTCATCAACGGTGCTAACCAGTCGGTCTCCAAGGCCGAGGCGATCAAGTCATTCCGGATTGTCGCCGCGGACTTCACTGAGGCTTCCGGGCACCTGACTCCGTCGATGAAGGTCAAGCGCGCCCAGGTGATGAAGGACTACGAGCAGGTCATCGAAGAAATGTACGGCACACCCCGTCCCAGCCAGGTTTAGGCAGCACGGCAAAGGGACCTTCCGCTTCGGCGGAGGGTCCCTTTGCGCGTTCGGCTTGGAGTTGTTCGCTATCGCTACTCGACGACGAGCAGCAAGTCCCCGCCCTGGACCTGTTCGACCGCCCCGACGGCAAGGCGCGAGACCGTGCCGGCGACCGGCGTCGTAATGGATGCTTCCATCTTCATGGCCTCGATCGTGGCGACTGTGTCACCGGCCAGGACGGCCTCGCCGGCCTTGACTGTCAGCGTGACGGCGCCGGCGAATGGTGCGGCCACCTGGCCCGGTTGGGACGTGTCGGCGCGTTCTGCGGCCTTGACGTTGCTGACGACGGAACGGTCACGGACCACCACAGGGCGCGACTGGCCGTTGAGCGTGCACATCACGGTGCGCATGCCCTTCTCGTCAGGTTCGGAGACCGCTTCGAGCGAGGCGATCAGGCGCACACCCTTCTCCAGCTCGATTTCGTGCTCGGCGCCGCGCTGCAGCCCGAACAGGTAGTCGCGGGTGTCCAGCACCGAGAGGTTGCCGTAGGTCTCCACGCTCTTCTGGTAGTCCTTGGTGGGCCCGGCAAAGAGCAGCCGGTTGAGGGTCTGCTGCACGGTCCTGGAATCGCCCTTGAGTGCTGCACTGTCCTCGGCGCTGAGCTCGACGTCGCGGACCTTGAGGGTGCGGCCCTGCAAGGCCTTGGTGCGGAACGGTTCCGGCCAGCCGCCGGGAGGATCGCCGAGCTCACCGGACAGGAAGCCGATCACTGAATCCGGGACGTCGTAATTTTGCGGGTTCTCGTTGAAGTCGGCCGGGTCGGCATTGAGCCCCACCAGGTGCAGCGCGAGGTCGCCGACGACCTTGGAGGACGGGGTGACTTTCACCAGCCGGCCAAGGATCCGGTCCGCGGCGGTGTACATGTCCTCGATCGCCTCGAACCGTTCACCGAGTCCGAGCGCAATCGCCTGCTGGCGCAGGTTGGAGAGCTGGCCGCCGGGGATTTCATGCCGGTAGACCCGGCCCGTGGGGCCCGGAAGCCCGGACTCAAACGGGGCGTAGACCCGGCGGACGGCCTCCCAGTACGGTTCCAGGGCACACACGTTGGCAAGGCTCAAGCCGGTATCGCGCGGCGTGTGGGCCAGCGCGGCGACCAATGCGGAGGCGGAGGGCTGGCTGGTGGTGCCGGCCAGCGAGGCGGAAGCGACGTCGACGGCGTCCACTCCGGCGTCCACCGCGGCCAGCAGCGTGGCCAGCTGGCCGCCCGCGGTGTCGTGGGTGTGCAGGTGGACCGGGAGGTCAAAATTCTCCCGCAGGGCCGTCACGAGGCGGGCAGCGGCCGCCGGGCGCAGCAGCCCGGCCATGTCCTTGATCGCCAGGATATGCGCGCCGGCGTCGACGATCCGCTGCGCCAGCTCCAGGTAGTAGTCAAGCGTGTAAAGCGTCTCGTCCGGGTCCAGCATGTCAGCGGTGTAGCACAGCGCCACCTCCGCGACGGCAGTGCCGGTCTCGCGGACGGCACGGATGGCCGGGGCCATCTGGTTCACGTCGTTGAGCGCGTCGAAGATCCGGAAGATATCGATGCCGGTGGCGGCGGCCTCGTTGACAAAGGCCACGGTGACCTCCTCCGGGTACGGGGTGTAGCCGACCGTGTTGCGGCCGCGAAGGAGCATCTGCAGGCAGACGTTCGGCAACGCTTTGCGCAGCGCTGCCAGCCGGTCCCAGGGATCCTCACCGAGGAACCTCAAGGCGACATCGTAAGTGGCACCGCCCCAGGCCTCGACCGAGAGCAGCTCGGGAAGGAGGCTGGACACCGCCGGTCCGGCCGCCACCAGGTCGCGGGTGCGTACGCGGGTGGCGAGCAGGGACTGGTGCGCGTCGCGGAACGTGGTGTCAGTGACGGCGACTGCATCCTGTTCGCGCAGGGCTTTGGCGAATCCTTCGGGCCCCAGCTGCAGCAGCCGCTGCCGGGAGCCCTGCCGGGGTGCGGCATCGGTGAGGGCAGGAAGCTTGGCGGCCGGATCGCTGTGGACCATGAGTTCGCCGTTGGGCTTGTTCACCGTGACTTCGGCGAGCCAGGTCAGCAGCTTCGTGCCGCGGTCCGCTGAGACGCGGGCCTTGAGCAGCTCGGGCCGTTCGTCAATAAAGGACGTGGCCACGTTGCCGGCGATGAAGTCGGGGTCGTCCAGGACGGCCTGCAGGAAAGAGATGTTGGTGGAGACGCCGCGGATGCGGAACTCGGCGAGGGCACGGCGTGCCCTGGCCACCGCTGCCGGATACTCCCGCCCGCGGCAGGTCAGTTTCACCAGCATCGAGTCAAAGTGCGGGCTGATCTCCGCGCCGGAATAGACGGTGCCGCCGTCGAGCCGAACGCCGGCGCCGCCGGCCGAACGGTAGCCGGTGATCTTGCCGACGTCGGGACGGAAGCCATTGGCCGGGTCCTCAGTGGTGATGCGGCATTGCAGTGCGGCACCCTTGAGCTGGACCGTCTCCTGCGACAAACCCAGGTCCGCGAGCGTCTCACCGGCGGCGATGCGCAGCTGCGCCTGGACGAGGTCGACGTCGGTAACCTCCTCGGTGACGGTGTGCTCGACCTGGATCCGGGGGTTCATTTCGATAAAGACGTGCTGGCCTGCCCGCTCCCCCACAGTGTCGATAAGGAATTCCACGGTGCCGGCGTTGACGTAGTTCAGCGCCTTGGCGAACTTCACGGCGTCGCGGTAGAGCGCCTGCCGGATGCCTTCGTCGAGGTTAGGCGCCGGGGCGATCTCGATGACCTTCTGGTGGCGGCGCTGGATGGAGCAGTCACGTTCGAAGAGGTGCATCACGTTGCCCTCCGCATCGGCCAGGATCTGGACCTCGATGTGGCGGGGACGCAGAACGGCCTG
Organism: Arthrobacter sp. H16F315; assembly: GCF_024124825.1. GTDB lineage: Bacteria > Actinomycetota > Actinomycetes > Actinomycetales > Micrococcaceae > Arthrobacter. Next base: position 3,277,040 of record NZ_JAMXSS010000002.1, read on the forward strand.
CTCCAGGAACATAGTGGGGTCGCCAAAGGCCGCGTCGGCTTCGCGCATGGCTGCCTGCAGCGCTTCGGGAAGGGCATCGCGGGTGTCGACGCGGCGCATGCCGCGCCCGCCGCCGCCGGCGACGGCCTTGGCGAAGATGGGGAAGCCAATCACGTCGGCGGCTGCGATGAGTTCGTCAAGGTCTTTCGAGGGCTGGCTGGACTTCAGCACCGGCACCCCGGCCTTGCGGGCGGCCTCCAGGGCGGCGACCTTGTTGCCGGCAAGTTCCAATACGTCCGCCGGTGGACCCACAAAGGTGATACCCGCTTCCACGGCGGCCCGTGCCAACCGCGGATTCTCGGAGAGGAATCCGTAGCCGGGGTAGATGGCGTCCGCCCCGGACTCCTTCGCCACCCGGACCACCTCGTCGACGTCGAGGTAGGCCCGGACGGGGTGGCCCTCTTCACCAATCAGATATGCCTCGTCGGCCTTCTGGCGGTGGATGGAGTTGCGGTCCTCATGGGGGAAGACGGCAACGGTCTTGGCGCCTAGCTCGTAGCTGGCGCGGAAGGCGCGGATCGCGATTTCGCCGCGGTTGGCCACAAGAATCTTCGAAAACATACTTCTCCTGCATCATCGCGGGTTTACCGGTAATTGCTCACAGTGTCCAAGACGTGGCCGGATAAACACAAATCTTTGTGGCGACCGTCACAGCGATGCGCGTCACGTATGCCGGTTTTGGCAGGCATGGTTGGCAGGCAGATCAGGCGAGGCCAGGCGCCGGACGCCGATGCAGCTTCGCCATGATCTGCCGCCCCGGCATCCGATGACGCAGGATTCAGGCAGCGGGCAACATATGATGAAGGGGTGGGTGGCGTATGTTCGCCCCGGCTCCGGAGAACGCGGGAGCCGGCAGGACCCCGTCCCGGCAACCGGCGTTAGGTATTGGTTTTTCAAGTGCAAGTAGTCAGCATCAGCAGCCTCAAAGGCGGCGTCGGCAAAACATCGGTGACCACTGGACTGGCGTCCGCGGCATTGGCCGCCGGCATCCCCACCCTCGTCGTCGACCTTGACCCGCACGCCGATGCGAGCACGGCGCTCGGCGTCCAGCCAGGGGAACAGCTGGACATCGGCCGGATGCTTAAGGCCCCCGGCGCGCCCGCCTGGCAGAGAACGTGGTCCCCAGCGGCTGGGTGGAACGCGCTGCCGCCGCCGGCGGAGCTCCCGCTGGCCCGGCATTACCGATTCTGGATGTGGCCGTGGGTTCCGCTTACACTGGCATCTACGACCGACCCGATTTGGGTCGACGCGACCTTCGCCGGCTCTCCGCTGTGCTTTCCGGAGCGCAGAAGTACGAGCTGGTACTCGTAGACTGCCCGCCCTCGCTGAACGGGCTCACGCGGATGGCGTGGTCCGCCAGCGACAAAGTCACGCTCGTCGCCGAGCCCGGACTGTTCTCGGTCGCCGGCACGGAGCGCACCATGCGTGCAATCCAGCTGTTCCGCCAGGAGTTCGCCCCAAACCTCTCCCCCGCAGGCATTGTGGCCAACCGGGTGCGGACCGGTTCCGCCGAGCACACGTTCCGGCTCGCCGAGATGGACTCCATGTTCGGCCCGCTGCTGCTCTCACCGCACATTCCGGAACAGGCCAACTGGCAGCAGATCCAGGGTGCCGCCCACTCCATCCACCACTGGCCCGGGGACTCGGCGAAAAACGCAGCCGCACTCTTTGATGCCCTGCTGGCCAACCTGTTAACCGCTGACGGCCGGCAAAACGCCGGGGTCCGGGACCGCCGTCAGCGCTGAGCAGACCGGCCCGGGCGGACGCAGGCCTCCGAACAGACGCACCCACCACGGCAAAGGCCGCCTTCCCTGCGGAAGGCGGCCTTTGTTGTGCTCGCGGAACTTAACTGATCTTGCGGGTGGCCCGCCGCTTGCTGAGTTCGTCGTCGGGGAACGAGAGATCACTGACGTGTTCACTGGGAAGCGCCGCGAGGCTGCCCTCGACTTCGCGCCAGACCCGGCCGACGGCGATCCCGAAGACGCCTTGTCCACCCTGGACCAGGTCAATGACTTCGTCTGCCGAGGTGCACTCGTACACGCTGGCACCGTCGCTCATGAGGGTGATCTGGGCGAGGTCCTCGACGCCGCGCTCCCGGAGATGCTCGACGGCCGAGCGAATCTGCTGGAGGGACACGCCGGTGTCCAGGAGGCGCTTGACGACTTTGAGGACCAGGATGTCCCGGAAACCGTATAGGCGCTGGGAACCCGAACCGGCGGCACCGCGGACGGCAGGCTCCACCAGCCCGGTACGCGCCCAGTAGTCCAGTTGACGGTAGGTGATGCCGGCTGCCTTGCAGGCCGTCGGGCCCCGATAGCCCGCATCCTCATCCAGCACTGGAAGATCCTCGGTGAACAGCAGGCCCTGGGCACCGCTGGCGGGCATGGCCGCACCAGCTGCCGGGGGCTGCTTGAGCTCGCCTGCTTCGCCTTTCGGACTCACGTGGATCCTCCTTGTTATGGCTCCCCTGCGGAAAATGCAGCAACAACCGGTTATTCCTACTTGAACAACACACGGACGGATCAAATCCATCCGTGTGATTCTGCCGGGGCCGCACCTCCCAGTGTGAGCCCAGTGGCTGCCTGCGTGCAACGGGAACTTCTACTCCGACGTTAGGCCTGCCGCGGCCCAAGGTCAAAGACGTTCGGGGTATTCCGGGGGCGTGTCGAAACTTTCACCCTCAACTTTAACCTTAGCGTGACATTAGCCCGCAAAATCTTCGGGTTCCACGTCGTCCAGGAACTCCCGGAACCGGCGCAACTCACCCTCTTCGTCGACGGCTGGACCCGCCTGGGTGTCCTCACCCTCGTCGTGTTCGGCAATCCGGACACCGGCCTCTTCCATCACGGCGTCGGCGCACCAGATCCGGCACTTGGCCCGGAGGGCCAATGCCAGGGCATCGGAGGCCCGGGAGCTGACGGTGGTCCCGTTTTCGAACTGGAGCTGCCCATAGAAGATGTTGTCTTCCACGGCCACAATGTTCACACTGACGATCGTGTGGCCGAGGGATTCGACGACGTCGATCAGCAGGTCATGTGTCATGGGCCGCGGCGGCACCACCCCCTGCTGGGCCAGGGCGATGGCGCTGGCCTCAGGGGTGCCGATCCAGATCGGCACATGCCGCTCCCCGTGGATCTCACGCAGCAGGACGAGGGGCTGGTTGGAGGGAAGCTCAATCCGCACGCCGACAATTTCGACCTCAATCATCAGCTGTCCATTCTCGAAATGCGATCCTGGACCAGGGCCCGGTGCAGCGTCAGACACAATTCGCTGATCTCGCGGGCGGCCTCGGCGGCGCGGGCTTGGGAGGCTGCATCTTTGCGGGAGGTCAAAGTGGACACCGCACGCTCAACCAGCCCGAACTCGCGTTCGGCGGCGGCCTGGAATGGGCGCAGGTGCCGCGGTTCCAGGCCGTGTCCCTCGAGCTGGACGCAGGCGCGTGCCACCTGGAGGGCGTGCTCATCGAAGTTGCCGTCGACGTGGCCGATCAGGCCAAAGCTCAGGAGCGATTCAAGCAGCGGAACACTGGCACCGGACTCGGCCCGGAGCTGTTCCGCACTGAGCCGCCGGACCCGGTTGTGCAGTTCAGAAGCGAGCTCCTCGGAGACAATCCGGGGCGAGACGGTCACCCCTGGCGGCAGATTGTCCGGCCGTTCGCCGCGGTCGATCGCATCCAGGTAATCCTTGATGACCTTCAACGGCAGGTACTGGTCCCGTTGCAGGGCCAGCACAAAGCGCAGCCTTTCGACATCGCTGTCGGCGTACTGCCGGTAACCGGCCGGGGTGCGCTGGGGGTTGATCAGCCCCTTTTCCTCAAGGAAGCGTATTTTTGACGCGGTCATGCTCGGAAAGTCGTCGCTCAACTGAGCCAGGACTTCCCCGATGTTCAGAACCTGGGGTCCGCGCCGCTCCGGTTGTGCCATGGCCACAGGCAACTACCCCGAAATCAGACGTTGCCTGCTGCGCGGGCAGGGCTCAGGTAGAAGGTGAGTCGGAACTTCCCGATCTGCACTTCGTTGCCGGACTTCAGTTCGACGCTGTCGACTCGGTCGTGGTTCACGTACGTGCCGTTCAGGCTCCCGGTATCAACGACCTCGAAGCTGCGCGCCGTCCGGCGGAACTCCACGTGCCGGCGGGAGACTGTGACGTCATCGAGGAAGATGTCGGCATCCGGGTGCCGGCCCGCCGTCGTGACATCGGAATCGAGCAGGAAACGGGCGCCGGTATTGGGACCGCTGTGCGCCACCAGCAGGGCCGAGCCGTACGGCAGCGCCTCAGCGGCGGTCCGTTCCTCGACCGAGAGCTTCGGGGCGACGATCGGTTCATCGTGGACCGGCGTGAGGTTGATCGACGTGGTATCCGACGCCTTCAGTGCACCCGTGCCGCTGCCGTCACCGGTGGTGTTGCGTTCGTTCCCAAACATTGATTCCTCCATTCGTTGCAGGTGTCCCCCCTGCAAACAACGCATGCCGTCCGGACAGGCCCTGCAAGCCCGGGATTCGGCCCCCGGCGGGCCGTTCAGGCACTGGCTTCCCAGCAACTGTTCGAACGGCCCGGCCCGAATGGCCTTGGCTTTAGCCTACCTGTTGTTCGTACTCCGATGCACTGAGCAGCGACTCGATCGCGTCGGCGTCCGCAAGCTTGATTTCCAGCAGCCAGCCCTCACCGTACGGATCCGAATTGATCAGGGCGGAATCGGAGTCCAGGGCCTCGTTGCGGGACACTACTTCCCCGGAAACCGGGGCGTAGATGTCACTCACGCTTTTGGTGGACTCAACCTCACCGACGACCTCGTTTGCCTTGACCGTGGCTCCGGCCTCCGGCATCTGGGCATAAACAACGTCCCCCAAGGCGTCCTGGGCAAAATCAGTGATGCCGACACGCACAACACCGTCGGCGTTCGGGGCGGAAACCCACTCGTGCTCCGCCGTGTAGGACAGCTCTTCGGGAATGTTGCTCATGATGGGCCTTTCATCGGGTCAAACACCAATGGCGGCGGCGGTCACGTGAACAGCCCGCCGCTGAAAGTATAGGCATATCCGGCCGGGACCGGCAGGTCTCTGCCATGATGGGGCAATGACGGAACACGCCGGAATCGGCTAGCAAATGCCCGAACTTCCTGAAGTGGCGGCCCTGGCGGACTTCCTGGCCGGGCGACTGCTCGGCGCTGCTGTCTCGAAGATCCAAATCGTCTCCTTCGCGGTGCTCAAAACCGCAGATCCCCCTGTTTCCGGGCTGGCTGGCCGGACCGTGACGGGGGTCGGCCGCTTCGGAAAGTTCATCAGCCTGGATGCCGAGGGGCTGTTCTTCGTTTTTCACCTGGCACGCGCCGGCTGGGTCCGCTTCACCGATGCTCCCACCGACGCCCCGCTGAAAATGGGAAAGGGGTTCATTGCGGCGCGGCTGTCCTTTTCCGGCGGCACCGGCCCGCTGGCCCTGGACTTGACCGAGGCGGGCAGCAAAAAGTCCCTGGCGGTCTACGTGGTCCGGGATCCGCACGAGGTTCCAGGGATCGCCGCGCTGGGACCGGATCCGTTCAGTCCCGGCTTCGACGTGGATTCCCTGGCGGGCATCCTCGGCTCCAGTTCCCAGCAGGTCAAGGGTGTCCTGCGCAGCCAAGGCATCATTGCCGGCATCGGAAACGCCTACAGCGACGAGATTCTGCATGCGGCCCGGACGTCGCCCTTCGCCCTTGCCAGCTCGCTGGACCGGGACGCGGTCCAGCGTCTCTACGACGCCATCCACGGCGTTCTTGGCTCAGCGCTGCGGGAAGCGCGCGGCAAAGCGCCGAACGAACTCAAGGACACCAAACGGAGCCACCTGCGGGTCCATGGCCGGACCGGGCAAGCGTGCCCTGTGTGCGGGGATACCGTCCGTGAAGTGTCCTTTGCTGACACTTCCCTGCAGTACTGTCCCGGATGCCAGACGCACGGTAAGGTCCTGGCTGACCGCCGGACGTCGCGTTTCCTGAAGTAGCCCCGCCGGCAGCGGCCCGCCGCCCAAAAGCCCCGCGGAAACAGAAAACCCCGCCGTTCCTTAGCCTCAGGAACGGCGGGGTACTTTCTGTTGGTCGGGCTGACAGGATTTGAACCTGCGACCCCTTGACCCCCAGTCAAGTGCGCTACCAAGCTGCGCTACAGCCCGCTGATTCCGCCGTTCTCCGCTCTCGAGGCCATCTGTGCGATGTCATCTGAGCAGTCCGGCCGAACCACCTCCAAAAGCTTACACGATTCCGGAGGGTGCCCGTGACACTTTGAGGATGTCACGGGCCGGCTGTGTCCCAATTAACGCTTCTTGCCGCGCTTTTCACGCACCCGCATGTTGACCTCGATCGGTGTGCCCTCGAACCCGAACGTTTCGCGGAGCCGGCGGGTGATAAAGCGGCGGTAGCCCGGGTCCAGGAATCCGGTGGTGAAGAGCACGAACTTCGGCGGACGGCTGGAAGCCTGGGTGCCGAACAGGATCCGGGGCTGCTTGCCGCCGCGGACCGGGTGCGGGTGTGCGGCCACCAGTTCGCCCAGGAAAGCGTTGAGCCGGCCGGTCGCGATGCGCTTGTCCCAGCTTTCCAGGGCGGTGTCCAGGGCAGGAACGAGCCTGTCCTTGTGCCAGCCGGTCTTCGCAGAGATGTTGACCCGGGGAGCCCACGCGACATGCGCCAGGTCTTGTTCGATTTCACGCTCAAGGTAGGTGCGGCGTTCGTCGTCGAGCAGGTCCCACTTGTTGAATGCGAGGACCAGGGCCCGGCCGGACTCGATGGCCAGCTGCAGGATGCGGACATCCTGCTCGCTGAGCACTTCGTCGACGGCGAGGAGCACCACGGCGACCTCCGCTTTTTCGAGGGCGCTCTGGGTCCGCAGCGAGGCGTAGAAGTCGGCGCCCTGTGCCATGTGCTGGCGGCGGCGGATACCGGCGGTATCCACAAAGCGCCAGGTGCGGTCGCCAAGTTCAATGAACTCATCGACCGGGTCCCGGGTGGTGCCTGCGGTGTTGTCCACCACAACGCGCTCGGAACCGGCCAGCTTGTTCAACAGCGAGGACTTGCCCACGTTGGGCCGGCCAATCAGGGCGATGCGGCGCGGACCACCGGAGCGCTCCAGGCCTTCGATGGTGGAAAACTCCGGAAGAGTGTCCATCACATGGTCAAGAAGGTCGGCAACACCGCGGCCATGAAGGGCCGAGACCGGATACGGCTCACCGAAGCCCAGGCCCCACAGCGTTGCCGAGTCGGCTTCCTGGGCGAAGTCGTCCACCTTGTTGGCCACCATAATGACCGGCTTCTTGGACTTGCGCAGCATTTTCACGACTGCCTCGTCCGTAGCGGTGGCACCAACGGCGGAGTCGACGACGAACAGGACCGCGTCGGCGAGTTCCACGGCCATCTCGGCCTGCTCGGCGACGCGGGCGTGGATGCCCCGGGCGTCGTGCTCCCAGCCGCCGGTGTCGACAACAGTGAAGTTCCGGCCGTTCCAGGTCGCCGAGTACATCACCCGGTCGCGTGTAACGCCGGGGGTGTCTTCCACCACGGCTTCGCGCCGGCCGAGGATACGGTTCACCAAGGTGGACTTGCCCACGTTGGGCCGGCCGATGATGGCCAGGACCGGATCAAGCTTGACCGGGCCGTCGAAGTCCTCGTCGTCGTACTCGCCGCTCAGCAGGGCGGCGTCGTCTTCGTCCAGCTCGTAATCGTCCAGGCCGGCCCGGAGCGAGGCCGCACGCAGCTCTGCTTCGTCGTCGTCCAGGGCGGCAAGGTGCTCGGCCACCTGGTCCGTGCCGGTGGGCGTGTATTCGTCTTCGCCGGCGCCAAATTGGCCGGATGTTTGAGTCGTATCGCTCATTGCACTTTCCTTATGGGGTGATCTGCCGGCGTCCCGGCTACTGCTTTATGGAATTCTTGCGGGGAGTCCGCGTCGGGCAAGGGCTGCCCGGTTTTTTGGATCGGGTCCTGGACGTGGCGCGCCAGCGCGGCGCGGATCTCGCTTCCGGCCCTGTCCATTGAAACACGGCCGGTCTCACCGGGCCTGCGGCTGACATTGAGCGCTCCGCCGAAGCTCACCTGCAGCCGGCGGCGAAACCGCGGAACGGCGTCGAGGTGTTCGCTTCCTGTCCTGGTGCCAAGGATGGCCACCGGGACCACTGTCGCACCGGAGTTCAGTGCAAGCCAGGCGACCCCCTTGTTGATGGCGGCCGCTTCTCCGCTCCCCGGGTGCCTTCCGGAAGGATACCGATGCACCGTCCGGCGTCCAGCACCTCTTTGGCTGTGACCAGGGCCGCACGGTCGCCCGCGCGGTCCACGGCCAGCTGGCCGGAGGCAAGGAGCACCCGGCCAAGGAAGCCGCTGAACATTTCCTGCTTGACCAGGATGTGCATGGCACGAGGGGCCGCCCCGAACATCACCGGTCCGTCCAGGAAGCTGATGTGGTTGGCGGCGAAAATCACCGGGCCCGTCGCCGGGACATTCGACCGGCCGCTGACGGAGGTCCGGTAAAGGACGTGGTCCAGAACCCAACCCACGGGCCGGCTCCAGGCCGTCGTCCAACGGGCCGGTACCGCTGTTCCGGCGCGGTTCGGCTGCCGCTGCCCGGGCTCAGTCAAGGCGGGGGCCCGGTGGTTGACAACGCTGTTGACGATGCTGAGGGCGGCCTCGACGGTCTCGGCGAAATCCAGCTCCGAGGAGTCCAGCGTCACCACACCGTCTGCGGCCCGGGTGAAGTTCACCACTGTCGAGTCCTTCTCATCGCGCCGGGTGACCTGGGCGGCGAGCTGTTCGGCGCTCTGGCTGCCGCCGAGCTGGATCCCCCGGCGGCGCAGGCGCGCCTCCTCGCTCGCGGTGAGCAGCATCCGCACTTCGGCATGCGGTGCGACGACGGTAGTGATGTCCCGCCCTTCGACCACCATGCGGCGGTGGTGGGTTTCGATCAGCTCACGCTGCCGGCGGATCAGCTCGGTGCGGGCGCCGAGGGTGGTCGCGACAGTGCTGACGGCGGCGGATATCGCCGGCTCGCGGATTGCGAGCGTAACGTCGGCACCGCCGACCCGGACGTATTCGTCCAGCGGGCCCGTGCTGATTTCCAGCGAAAGGCCCCTGGCGGCAGCCTCGACGGCCGCCCCGTCGTGCAGGTCCGTGCCGTTGTCCAGGCAGAACCAGGTCAGCGCACGGTACATCGCGCCGGTGTCCAGGTAGGCCAGCCGGAGTCGGTGTGCCACCTCTTTGCTGACGCTGGACTTGCCCGACCCGGACGGCCCGTCGATGGCGACGACAAGGCTTTTTCCGGGGCGGAGGACTTCCTCGGTGTTAATGAGTTCTTGGGTCATTACTGGAGTACCCGCCATCCGCGGTCGTTGAGGGCTTCGATGAGCAGTTCGTGTTTGTTCGGCAGAACGGAGATTTCCACCATTCCCACGTTCTGTCCCGAAGAGTGGTCCAGCCGGAGGTCCTCAAGGTTGACGCCGATCTCGCCGATCTCCGTCAGGAGCCGGGCGATCTGTCCGGGGGTGTCGTCGACGAGGACCGTCAGCCAGGAATATGCCTGCGGGGGTCCGCCATGCTTGCCCGGAATGCGGGACTGGCCGGCGTTGCCTTCGCTGATCAATTGGGCAAGATCGAGCCGGGCGCCGGGTGCCGTCGGCTCCTCGAGCGTGCCGATGACCCGGTTGAGGTCCGCACGGACGCCGTGCAGGATCGCCACCACCTTGTCCGCGTTCGCGCCGAGAATCTGCACCCAGAGGGTCGGATCACTCGCCGCGATGCGGGTCACGTCCCGCAGTCCGTTGCCGGCGAGGGACAGCGCGTGCAGGGGCGTGCCCTGCAGCCGGCTGGCGACAAGCGAAGCCACTACCTGCGGCACGTGCGAGACCAGGGCAACCGCCTCGTCGTGCTCCTCGGCCCCGAATTCGGACACCACGGCGCCGAGGTCCGATGCCAGCGCACGCGCTGCCTCCAGCGCGTCGGGCTGTGTCTCCGCCGAGGGGCACAGGACCCATGGCATGGAGGTAAAAAGCTCGCCGCGGGCGGCGACGGGACCGGACTTTTCCCGGCCCGCCATCGGGTGGGTGCCCACGTAGCGGCGGAGGTCGGCTCCGCGGCCGCGGAGCTCGGACTGGATCCCGGCCTTCACGCTGGCGATGTCCACAACTGTCGCTTCGGGGTAGTCCGTAAGGGCCCGTTCCACCACATCGGCCGTGACATCCGGCGGCGCGGCGACCACCACGAGCTGGGGCTGCGCGCCAGCCAGGCGCGCCAAGGGCAAGCCGGCACCGATGTCCACGGCGACGGCCTGGTTGGTGGGCGACGGGTCGGAGAGGAAAACGGCGACGCCGCGGCCCCTCAGCCCCAGCCCGATGCTGGTGCCCAGGAGTCCGGTGCCCACGACCACCACCGGACCGTTGACGTGGCCGCGGCCGTGGGTGCGAAAGGCGGACATGCTAGAGCCCTACGGATGCCAGCAGGTGGCCGACTTCCTGCTTGCCGAGGTTGCGGATGCTGCCTTGGCGCTGGTCGCCCAGGCCAATCGGGCCAACCTTGACGCGGACCAGCCGGAGCACCGGGAAACCGACGGCGTCGAAGAGGCGCCGAACGATCCGGTTTTTGCCCGAGTGCAGCACAACCTCGATCAGCACGTGGCCCGGGGTGGAGTCCACAAGCTTAAAGGAGTCAACCGACGCGATGCCGTCTTCAAGTTCGACGCCGGCTTTAAGCTCGGCGCCGATGCCCTGCGGGAACGGCCCGCGGACCTGCACAAGGTAGGTCTTGGGGACTTCGTAGGACGGGTGTGTCAGGCGGTTGGCGAGTTCGCCGTCGTTTGTCAGCAGCAACAGGCCCTCGGTAGCCACGTCGAGACGCCCGACGTGGAAGAGCCGTTCGCCATGGTGGTTGCGGACGAAGTCGCTGACGCAGGGACGGCCGTCCGGATCTTCCATCGTGGAGACAACGCCCTTGGGCTTGTTGAACACCATGTAGACCATGTTCTCGTCCAGCTGGATGCGGAGTCCGTCGACGTGGATCACCGCGGTCTTCGGGTCAACGCGGACGCCAAGCTCGGTGACGACCTGCCCGTCGACCTCAACACGGCCTTCGGCGATCATTTCTTCGCAGACACGCCGTGAGGCGACGCCGGCCGATGCCATAACCTTCTGGAGGCGGGTGCCGTCCTGGTCGTGCACCTCGGACTGGGGAACCTCGGCGCGGGGGCCGCGCTTGCGGGCCGGTTTGCGCACCGGACCGAGGTTCTGGCCGAAGCGTTCGCTGCCGAAAGCACGGGGGCCGGCGAACTTCGCGGCACCGGTGCGCGGCTTGGGCTTCAACGCGCCGGGGCTGCCTGGGGCCTTGCCGGACCCGGGCTTGCGCGCCGCAGCCTTGCGGGCTGCCTCCTTGCCGGACGGCGGCTTGGACTTCCAGTCTCCGGAAGCTGCCGGGCGGCTCGCCGCGGGTGTGCCGTCGGGACCTTGCAGGTCCGGATCGATGAAGGCCTCTTCGCGGGGCTTTGGTCGTTTGAAGGGGCGGTCTCCGCCGCCCTTGAAGCCGGCTCCGCCGCTGCGGCCGGATCCGCCCTGCGCGCCGCGGCCGGAGCCCTGCGCGGAATTTTGTCCGGCGCTGTTGCGTCCCGAACTGTTACGTGGTGAACCCTGGCGTCCCGCCTGTGTCATGACCCGTCCTTCGTTTATTGACCAACGGCCGCTGTCTCCCGACAACACCCGCCAGCAGGGGCAAAAACCTCTGCCCCGGTGGATACTCGTGCGCAGGAAATTGCTCCTGCTTACATTCTTGCTGCGTCGTAAAACTCGTCGATGCCTTCCAGCCCCGGAAGATGCGGGGAAAGTTGCGGCAGTTCCGCCACCGAGCCGATTCCCATCCGCTCCAGGAAATACGACGTCGTACGGTAGAGGATGGCCCCGGATTCGGGATCGGTTCCCGAGTCCCCGATCAGCCCCCGCTGTGTCAGCGTCCGCACAACAGAGTCAACGTTAACTCCTCGAATTGCAGAGACCCGCGCCCGGGAAACAGGCTGGCGGTAAGCGATGACGGCGAGCGTTTCGAGCGCCGCCTGCGTCAGCCTGGCTGTCTGTCCTTCCAGCACAAACCCGCCGACAATGTCGGCGAACTCTGCGCGGGAATAGATCCGCCAGCCTCCGGCGACATTCCGCAATTCAAAACCCCGGGGGTGGAAGTGAAACCGATGAAACTGGCGTCGTCCACAGCCGGGGCATTAACAGTATAACCGTTGTAGTCCCGCTGCAGCTCCGCCAGCAGTTCCTCGACGACCTCGACGCTCACGTGCAGTCCCGCGGCAAGCTCGGCCGCCGTCGCAGGCTGGTCGATGACCATCAGGATCGCTTCGAGTGCCGCGCGGGCACCGCCGGGCATGCTGCCAAGGTCGGCACCTGCCTCGTCCGCGGTGTCCTTTTCTGCCGGTGTTTCGCCTGCTCCGGCGGATGCCTGTCCGGCTGCTTGTCCCGGTCGGGTCTGGTTCACGGCTGCTCCTCGTATTCTTCACTCAGGTTGGTGCTGCTCCAGGCTCCGCCGTCGGCGCTCCAGCGGACCGTCAGGTCCCCAGCGGGAGCAGCTGTTCAAAAGCCACCGCTTTGTCCCGGAACAACTCCAGCAACGCCAGGAACCGGGCCACCACCACAAGCGTTGATTCGGCGTCGGCGATCAAGGCCCGGAAGGTAAGCGGGGTGCCATGCTGCAGCCGCCGGCCCAGGAGTTCGGCCTGCTCCTTGACGCTGACGGCTGTGCCGTGGAGGTGGGCGAGGCCCACGACGGAGGGTGCGGCTTCCCTCGGCTTGAACGCGGCCTCCGCAAGGCCGGCAAACTGCTGCGGGGTGTGCCGCCAGAGGAGCTCCGGGAGCAGTGCGGCGAAATGCCCCTCAAGCGCGACCTGCCGCGGATAGCGCCCGGCCTCGAGTGCCAGGGTGGCGCCCATCATTCCGGCCACCTGCTTGAACGCCTTGTACTGCAGGAGCCGGGCGAACAGCAGATCGCGGGCTTCCAGCAATGCAATGTCTTCCTCGTCCTCAACTTCGCCGGCCGGTAATAGCCTCGCCGCCTTCAGGTCGAGCAGCGTGGCGGCGATGACGAGGAATTCACTGGCTTCGTCAAGTGCCCACTCTTCGCCCAGGTTCTGCAGCCGCTTGATGTACTTGATGAACTCATCGGTGACGGTGGAAAGCGCCACCTCGGTAATGTCCAGCTGATGTTTGGAAATCAGCCCCAGGAGCAGATCGAAGGGGCCGGTGAAGTTGGCCAGCCGGACCTCGAACCCCGGCTTCTTCCCGGCGGGCGCGGGCTCCGCCGCCGGAACGCCTGTTTCTGCCACGGTCCTGGCTAGGGTGCGCCGCCGCGCGAGATGAGTTCCTTGGCCAGGTTGCGGTAAGCGTCTGCGCCGATGTGGTTTCCGGCGTAGCTGGTGATGGGCTCGGCGGCGACGGTAGCGTCCGCGAACTTGATGGACCGCTTGATAACCGTCTCGAAGACCTTGTCGCCAAAAGCCTCCACCAGGCGGGAGATCACCTCCCGGCTGTGCAGGGTGCGGGCGTCATACATGGTGGCAAGGACGCCGTCGACCTGGAGCCTGGGATTCAACCGGTCCTGGACCTTGTCGATGGTCTCCACCAACAGGGCGACGGCACGCAGGGCAAAGAACTCGCAGATCAGCGGGATGATGACCCCGTGGGCGGCCGTCAGCGCGTTAACGGTAAGCAGGCCCAGTGACGGCTGGCAGTCGATCAGCACGATGTCGTAGTCGTCCTCAACCTTCTTCAGGGCCCGGTCCAACACCTGCTCCCGGGCCACTTCATTAACGAGCTGCACTTCTGCGGCGGAGAGGTCGATGTTGGCCGGGAGCAGGTCCAGGTTGTCGACGCCGGTCTTGTGGATAGCGTCGCGGATGTCCACCTTGCGGTCCATCAAAACGTTGTAGACCGTGAGGTCCAGTTCGTGCGGGTTGATGCCGAGGCCGGCGGACAGGGCACCCTGGGGGTCGAAATCCACCACCAGCACCCGGCGGCCGAATTCCGCGAGCGCCGCAGCAAGGTTGATGGTGGAGGTGGTTTTACCCACTCCGCCCTTCTGGTTCACCATGGCGATGACCCGTGCAGGACCGTGGGAAGACAGCGGTGCGGGCTCCGGAAAGTCGCGTTGAGGGCGCCCGGTGGGGCCCATAACGGCGTCTTCCAGATCGAGTTCGGTGCCTTCCAGAGTTGCTGAACCCTGTTCGCTGCTCACGTATCTATCCACACTTTCGATGACGGTGATTGTTGTGCTTGACAATGCTGCCGCTGGACTTCCAGCGCCGGTCCTGTTCCACCCAAGGTTACAGCCACCGACACGGTATTCCGTGGACCTTGACAGCCGCCGTCTTTTGAGCCTCAACCCTCTGGTAGAAGTCGAAGGTTACCGGCGCGACGCAAAAAACCGCCCGGACACCTTGCGGCGTCCGGGCGGTTCCAGCAGCTCACTGGCGGGTTGCGGAACGGCTCAGGCGTTGGCCGGAACAGGCTGGGCCGACGCAGCGGCTTCCTGCGGGGCGCCGTGTCCGGCCAGCATGGTCTGCTCGTCGAAAGGCTCGGTTCCGGAAAGGACCCGCTCAAGCTGTCCCCCGTCGATCTCCTTCACCCAGGTGCCGATCAGCACCGTGGCGACGGCGTTGCCGGTGAAGTTGGTCAGGGCGCGGGCCTCGGACATAAAGCGGTCAATGCCCACGATCATGCCGACGCCGCCCAGCAGTTGCGGCGCATGCGCCTGGAGGCCTGCAGCCAGGGTGGCCAGGCCGGCACCGGTGACGCCGGCAGCGCCCTTGGAGGCGATGATCATAAAGACCAGCAGGGAAATCTGGGCGCCGAGGTCCAGCGGTGTGCCCATGGCGTTGGCGACGAACAGCGACGCCATCGTCAGGTAGATGGCCGTGCCGTCCAGGTTGAAGGAGTAGCCGGTCGGGACGGTGACGCCAACGACAGGCTTGGACACCCCGAGGTGTTCCATTTTGGCGATCAGGCGGGGCAGTGCGGCTTCGGAGGATGAGGTGGAGAAGATCAGCAGGTACTCGCGGCCCAGGTACCTCATCAGCCGGAAGATGTTGACGCCGGCGATTACCTGCAGCAGTCCGCCCAGGATGACGACAATGAACAGGGCACAGGTGAGGTAGAAGGCGATCATCAACGTAGCCATACCGACGATGGCCTGGACTCCGGTGGCACCGACAACGGCGGCAATCGCACCGAACGCACCCACCGGCGCCACCCACATGATCATGATGAGGATGCGGAAGACCAGGACCTGGCCGTGGCTGATGGCCTTGAGGATCGGGACGCCCTGCGGACCCATCCGCTGGAGGGCGAAGCCGACCAGGATCGCCGCGAAGAGAGTCGGCAGCACGGGAATGTCGGACGGGATGATGCCGAGCAGGAAGTCGACAGTGCTGTCCGTAGCGGCCTTTTTGTTGGGATCATAGGGCGCGAGCTTGAGGCCCTCTCCGGGATGGATCAGGTTGCCGACGACAAGGCCGATGGCGAGCGCAAAGGTGGACATCACCATAAAGTAGCCCAAGGCCAGTCCGCCGACTTTGCCGACGGTGGCGGCCTTGGCGATGGAGCCAATGCCCAGCACGATCGTGCAGAAGATGATCGGCGCAATCATCATCTTGATGAGTTTGATGAACCCGTCACCCAACGGCTTCAAGGACTTGCCGACCTCGGGGAACAACAGCCCGATGACGGCGCCGAGGACGACGGCCACAATTACCGCCATGTAAAGATAATGGGACTTGTCGAGCCTCTTGCGCTTCTTGACCGGCGTCGCGGTCAACGCCGCCGACTCTCCTCGTTGAGAGGTCATGGTGTTCTCCTTGGATAGGCTGGACGTTGGTGTGGCGCAGGCTGTGGGCCCACCGCGTCCGTTCTGCGTGTTCCACCATCATTGGGGATGCAGTGACGCGCATCACCGTTGCGTTCATATTGGTCATGGAAGGTGTTGATGATCCACCGCTGGAGCATCGCCAGACGGCTGTTTGTGGCCCACTTGCTCTTTATGCTGGCCCTGACGGCCATCGTCGGCACTGCCACCTTCGTTGACGCACGCGACCACGCCTATTACGAGGCGGGCCGGCGGATGGCCGGCGTCGCGACCGCTGTGGCGGACAACCCCTTGGTGCTGGCGGCGGCAGGGGACGCGAATCCCACCGCCCTGTTGCAGCCGTATGCCCTGAAGGTCATGGAGGATGCCCAGGCGGATTTCATCACGATCATGGCACCGGACCGCACCCGGTGGACCCACCCCCGGGCGGAAGAACTCGGGAAGCCCTACATCGGCTCCATCGATCCGGCCCTCGAGGGCCGAATCTTCACCGAAATCACTGCCGGAACCCTGGGACCGTCAGTACGCACCATCGTCCCGGTCAAGGACGCGGACGGGACCGTCCGGGCGCTGGTTGCGGCCGGTGTGACCGTCCGGACCGTGGACATCGCCGTCTCCGGCAGGCTTCCGGCGCTGCTGGCGATCGGATTGGCCCTCCTCGCTGGCGGCTCGGTGGCGTCCTGGCTGCTGGGGCGGTATCTGAGGCAGGTCACCCGCGGCTGGGGACCGGAGCAGCTCGCCCAGCTCTTCGCGTACTACGAATCGGTCCTCCACTCGGTCCGGGAAGGCGTCATCCTGATCGATCCCCAAGGCAAGGTCGTGATGTACAACGACCAGGCCGCGGAACTGCTGGGCCTCACCCGCCGGGCATCCGACGACGAAGGCACGTCTGCCGACGGCGTGCGGCAGGAGGCGCCGTCGCTCGCTGAGCTCCCGCTGGCCCCGAGCCTCGGGGAGCTGTTCGAATCGGGCCGGACCGCGCTGGACGAGATCCACCTGACCGGCTCGCGGGTTCTTGTGGTGAACCAGGGGCCGGCCATCGGTCCGGTTTCTGCCCGGGGACGCACCGGCCCGCCCGTCTATGGCACCGTGGCCACCATCCGCGACCGCACCGAAATCGAATCCCTCGGCAGCGAGTTGGAAACCATGCGCACACTCTCGGATGCCCTGCGGGCCCAGACGCACGAGCACGCCAACCGGCTGCATACGATTGTTTCCCTGATGGAGCTGGGGCGCGGCACCGAAGCCCTGGAATTCGCTACCCAGGACCTCGAACTGAGCCAGCGGCTGACCGATGACGTGGTGAGCTCGATCGATGAGCCCGTGCTCGGCGCCCTCATTATGGGCAAGGCCGCCGAGGCCCATGAGCGGGGCGTCGAATTGGCCCTCACCACAGCAGGGACGGGGACGGGATCATCCGCTGCGACCGGCCTGGCCGTGCAGGACCTCGTGGCGATCCTGGGGAATCTGCTGGACAACGCCATCGATGCGGCGGCCGAGGCGCCGGCCCCGAAACTCGTGGAGCTCACTGTGGCAGCATCAACCGGGTCCCTTGAAATCACTGTGGAGGACAGTGGGCCCGGAATCGATCCGCAGGCTGTGGAAGACATCTTCCGGCACGGCTTCAGCACCAAAACACCCGGCCCGTTCGGGCGCGGCCTTGGCCTGGCCCTGGTCCGCCAGGCCGTGCTGCGGCTCGGCGGTACCATGACGATCACCAGCCCCGCCGGGGCGCTGTTCCGCGTCACGCTGCCAGCCGCACCGGCGGCAGCGACGCCGCCACCACTGACCACCGGAGGAAAGCCATGAGCGAAATCCGTGTACTCGTCGTCGAAGACGAGCCCGTCGCGGCAGCCGCCCACGGCGCATATATCGGCCGGCTGGAGGGCTTCACGCTGGCCGGCTCGGCCCCGGACGGACAGTCCGCGCTCCGGCTCATGACGGACTTCGCGGCTGCGGGCACCCCGGTGGAGCTGGTGTTGCTGGACATGAACCTGCCGGACCTGCATGGCCTCGACATCGCGCGGCGCATGCGTGCGGCCGGGCTGTTCGCGGACATCATCGCCATCACCGCGGTGCGGGAACTGAGCATTGTCCGCAGTGCCGTCGCCACCGGTGTGGTCCAGTACCTGATCAAACCGTTCACATTTGCCACCTTCGCGGACAAGCTCACCAGCTACCGCCACTTCCGGCAGCAGCTGGCCTCCCCCGCCGAGGGACAGACCGGCCCGGGCCCGTCGCAGAGCGACGTGGACCAGGCTTTCGCAAGCCTGCGTGCCCCCTCCGACCTGCCCTTGCCCAAGGGTTTGGCCGTGTCCACCCTGGATGCGGTGCAGGATTTTATGAAGCAGCACTCCGGTGCGGTGTCCGCCAGCGAGGTAATGGACGCATTGGGTATGTCCCGCGTGACCGCGCGGCGCTACCTGGAATACCTCGCCGACGCCGGTACGGTCTCCCGTACGGCACGCTATGGCGCACCGGGCCGGCCGGAGAACGAATACCGCTGGGCCCGGCCGGGGCGCTAGCGGGCCCGCCCGTACCTCGACGCCGCCGAGTTGGCATTTCGGGGCAATGTTTCCTCGAAACACTGCCCCGAAATGCCAACTCGGCGTCCTGCTAAGGCGAGATTGACCGGCCCGGGCGCAGGGTACCGATCAGCTGGTCGATCACGCCGGCGTCCTCAATCGTCGAGGGCACCACGTAGTCTTCGCCGTCGGCGATTTGACGCATGGTCTTGCGCAGGATCTTTCCGGAGCGCGTCTTGGGCAGCGCCTCGACGACGGTGACGTGCTTGAAGTCCGCGACGGCGCCGATGTCGCGCCGGACCAAAGCGATGAGGTCCTTGACCAGGATCTCCGCGGACACCTCAACCCCAGACTTCAGCACCACGTAGCCGCTGGGACGTTGGCCCTTCAACGGGTCCGCGAGCCCGATTACGGCACACTCGGCGACGGCCGGGTGCTGGCCGATCACCTGTTCCATGGCGCCGGTGGAGAGCCGGTGGCCCGCGACGTTGATGATGTCGTCGGTTCGGCCCATCACGAAGAGGTATCCGTCCTCGTCGCGGTAACCGGAGTCCCCGGTGGCGTAGTAGCCCTCGAACGCCTGCAGGTACGAGGAGATGTAGCGCTCGTCGTCGCCCCACAGCGTTGTCAGCGTGCCCGGCGGCAGCGGCAGCGACAGCACGATGTTGCCCTCGGTGCCAGCCTCCACGTCCCCGCCCGCGCCGTCCACGATATTCAGCTTGAAGCCGGGCATTGGCACACTGGGCGAGCCTGCCTTGATCGGCAGCCCGTCGAGTCCGCGCGGGTTCGCGCAGATGGCCCAGCCGGTCTCGGTCTGCCACCAGTGGTCCACCACGGGAACGCCCAGGATCCGGGAGGCCCAGTGGAAAGTATCGGTGTCCAGCCGTTCACCGGCGGCAAACAGGGTGCGCAGACTGGAAATGTCGTACTCGGCCAGGAGCTCCGCCTCGGAATCGGCCTTCCGGATGGCCCGCAGCGCGGTGGGCGCGGTGAACAGGACGTTGACCTTGTGGTCCTGGATGACCCGCCAGAACGCGCCGGCGTCGGGTGTGCCCACGGGCTTGCCTTCGTAGAGCACCGTCGTGGCGCCGGCCAGCAGCGGGCCGTAGACGATATAGGAATGCCCCACCACCCAACCGACGTCGGAGGCGGTCCACATCACGTCGCCGGGGCCGATGTCGTAGATGTTCTCAAGGGTCCAGCGCAGCGCCACTGCATGGCCGCCGTTGTCCCGCACCACGCCCTTTGGCGCGCCGGTGGTGCCCGAGGTGTAGAGAATGTACAGCGGATCAGTGGCCCTGACGTCCACCGGCGCGGCGGGCGCGGCAGTCGCCATCTCGGTATCCCAGTCCAGCCAGCCGGCGTGGCCGGCCACCGAGGAGGCGAAGCCTTCCCTGGCCTTGACCACGACCGGAGTGCCCGGCGACCCGGCCAGGCCGAGGGCCTCCTCGACCGCCGGGAGATACTCGATCCGGCGTGAGGGTTCGATGCCGCCGGAGGCCGTGACCACGGCGGCCGGGGCGGCATCGCGGATTCGGGCGGCGAGTTCCTTGGGGGCAAAGCCGCCGAAGACCACTGAGTGCACGGCGCCGAGCCGGGCCGTGGCGAGCATGGCGATGGCCGCCTCGGGGATCATCGGCATGTAGATCACCACACGGTCTCCCTTACCGACGCCCTGGCGGCGCAAAACGCCGGCGAACCGGGCAACGAGGTCCGTCAGTTCGCTGTAGCTGAAGCGCTGCTGCGTGCCGAGCATGGCGGAGTCGTAGATCAGGGCGTCCTGCGCGCCCCGGCCCGCCGCCACGTGACGGTCCAGCGCGTTGTAGGAGGTGTTGAGCACTCCGTCGGGGAACCAGTCGTACAGCGGGGCCCGGCTGGAATCGAGGGCACGCTGCGGCGGGACAGTCCAGGAGACTTTCGCTGCGGCTTCCAGCCAGAATGCTTCCGGTGTCGCCAGGCTGGCCTGGTAGCTGTCCTGGTAGTTCTTGGTAACCATAAGAATGTGTCCCGTCCACGACGATGTGATGGTGCTTATGGTAGTCCCGCCGGAGCGGCCCGCACAAGGCTTATGTATACACAGATGGAAACAAAGAACCGGATGACTGGCAAAAGCTGGGCAAAATTGGTCTTCCTGTATACACTGGAAGGGTCAGGCAACGAAGGAGTCAGGATGCGCGCAAGCGACAAGGCCTATGCGGCCCTGCGCGAGGACATCATCGAGTGGCGGCTGGCGCCGGGAACGGTACTCGCGGAAGTCGAACAGTCCGAGCGGCTCGGCATCTCCCGCACCCCGCTGCGGGAGGCCTTGAGCCGGCTCACCGCGGAGGGTCTGACCACGACGGCGGGCGGCCGCGGCGTTGTTGTCACCGACATCTCGCTGGAGGACATCGACGAACTTTTTGAACTGCGGGAGACCCTCGAGGGCAAGGCCGCGGCGCTGGCGGCCGAACGCGGCAACGCCGCCACCTTCGAACAGCTGCGCAACGAACTGCGCCGGGCCCCGGCCCTGGTCAGCGGCGAGAATCCCGCCCTGCACGACTACTACGGCTTGGTCGGACGGCTGGACGCAGCCATCGACGCCGCGATCCATAACTCCTACCTCGCCCAGGCAATGCGCAGCCTGCGCGTCCACCTGGTCCGGGTCCGCCGGCTGGCAGCCGACGACGCCGAGCGGCTCACCGCCGCCGCCGCCGAGCATGCCGCCATCGCCGAGGCGATCGCCGCCGGCAACCCCCGGCTGGCCGAGGCAGCCACCACGCTGCACCTGCACCGCAGTCTTACCCACGTCAAAGCCACCCACGTACCCCACTAACTAAGGAGCACCATGGTCAAGGAACACCACGTCCGCGTCTACAAGAGCGAAGAAAACCTGCCCCGCGAGGACCAGCTCGCCTTCAAGATTGCAACGGTGGCCGCGGATCCCGTCGCCGTCACCGCCGAGGTCACCGACATGGTCATCAACCGCGTCATCGACAACGCCTCGGTGGCGATTGCCTCGCTGAACCGCGCACCGATCGTCGCCGCCCGCGCCCAGGCGCTGACCCACGGCCCCACCACCGGCGGCAAGGGTTCGAAGGTCTTTGGCATCGAAGAGCGGGTGGCGCCTGAATGGGCGGCCTGGGCCAACGGGGTCGCCGTTCGTGAACTCGATTACCACGACACGTTCCTCGCCGCGGAGTACTCCCACCCGGGCGACAATATTCCGCCGATCCTCGCCGTTGCCCAGCATGTGGGCTCCAGCGGCCACGACCTGATCCGCGGCATCGCCACCGGCTACGAGATCCAGGTCAACCTGGTCAAGGCCATCTGCCTGCACAAGCACAAGATCGACCACGTCGCACACCTCGGCCCCTCTGCCGCCGCCGGTATCGGGACCCTGCTCGGGCTCGAGGTCGAAACGATTTTCCAGTCCATCGGACAGGCCCTGCACACCACCACCGCCACCCGGCAGTCCCGCAAGGGCGAGATCTCCACCTGGAAAGCCCACGCCCCGGCGTTCGCGGGCAAAATGGCCGTCGAGTCCGCGGACCGTGCCATCCGCGGCCAGACGTCGCCGGTGCCGATCTACGAAGGCGAGGACGGTGTGATCGCCTGGATGCTGGACGGCCCCGATGCCTCCTACACCGTGCCCCTGCCAACGCCCGGCGAAGCCAAACGCGCCATTATGGACACGTACACCAAAGAACACTCGGCTGAGTACCAGGCCCAGGCCTGGATCGACCTGGCACGCAAACTCCACGGCACCCACCCGCAGGTCACCGACCCGGCCAACGTTGAGTCCGTGCTGATCAAGACCAGCCACCACACGCACTATGTCATCGGCTCCGGGGCAAACGACCCGCAGAAGTACAGCCCCACGGCGAGCCGCGAAACGCTGGACCACTCGATCCCGTACATCTTCACAGTCGCCCTGCAGGACGGCTCCTGGCATCACGTCGATTCCTACGCCCCCGATCGCGCCGCGCGTCCGGACACAGTGGAACTCTGGCACAAGGTCACCACCGTGGAGGATCCGGAATGGACCCGCCGCTACCACTCCCTGGACATTGCGGAGAAGGCTTTCGGCGGCACCGTGGTCATCACGCTCAAGGACGGAACTGTCATCACTGACGAGATTGCCGTCGCCGACGCCCACCCGCTGGGCGCCCGGCCGTTCGCGCGGGAACAGTACGTGAACAAGTTCCGCACCCTCGCCGCCGGCCTCGTCGCCGATGCGGAAATCGACCGTTTCCTCGCCGCCGCCGCCCGCCTGCCGGAGCTCGCCGCCGGGGAGCTGGACCAGCTGAACATCAAGGCCGCCGACGGTGTGATCGACCTGGCCGCAGCACCGAAGGGACTCTTCTAATGCTGTACTCGAAGGTCACCCCGGAGCAGAAGCGGATCCGCTTCCGCGAGCTCCTGGCGTCGGGTACGATCCAGCAGTTCCCGGGCGCGTTCAACCCGCTCTCAGCCCGGCTGATCGAGGAGAAGGGCTTTGCCGGGGTTTACATTTCCGGCGCTGTCCTGGCCAATGACCTGGGCCTGCCGGACATCGGGCTGACCACACTCACCGAGGTGGCCACCCGCGCCGGGCAGATCGCCCGGATGACCGATCTGCCCAGCATCGTCGACGCCGACACGGGCTTCGGCGAGCCGATGAACGTCGCCCGCTCGGTCCAGGAGCTTGAGAATGCGGGCCTGGCCGGCCTGCACATCGAGGACCAGTTCAACCCGAAGCGCTGCGGCCACCTCGACGGCAAGAACGTCGTGGACCTGGACACCGCCACGAAACGCATCCGGGCCGCGGCAGATGCCAGGCGCGACCCAAACTTCCTGATCATGGCCCGGACCGATATCCGTGCCACGGACGGCCTGAAGGCAACGCAGGATCGGGCCAAGGCGCTCGTGGAGGCCGGGGCGGACGCCATCTTCCCGGAAGCCATGAAAGACCTCAGCGAATTCCAGGCGATCCGGGACGCCGTCGACGTGCCGATTTTGGCCAACATGACCGAGTTCGGCCAGAGCGCGCTGTTCACCGTGGAGCAGCTCGCCGCCGTCGGGGTCAACATGATCATTTACCCGGTGACCCTGCTCCGTAGTGCCATGGGCGCTGCGGAGCGTACGCTGGAGTCGATTAAGGCTGACGGTACCCAGGAGGCCCAGGTCGGGAACATGCTGACCCGGGCGCGTTTGTATGATCTCGTGGACTACGAGGCCTACAACAGCTTCGATACCGGCGTTTTCAACTTCCAGATCCCGGGTCGGTAGGCTCGCATCGGACTTCCGGCCACGGCCGGTTCAACAGGCGACAGGAACAAAGGAGTCTCAGCATGGCTGAACAAGAGATCAAAAAAGGGCCTCGCCGGCGTCGTGGTGGATTACACCGCGGTCTCCAAGGTGAACCCGGACAGCAATTCACTGCTCTACCGCGGGTACCCCGTGCAGGAGCTGGCCGCCAAGTGCAGCTTCGAGGAAGTCGCTTACCTGCTCTGGAACGGCGAGCTGCCGACGCCGGCGCAACTGGCGGATTTCACTGCCCGGGAACGCGCCGGGCGGGCGCTGGACCCGGTCGTCAAGCAGGTCATTGACGCGCTGCCGACCAGCTCGCATCCGATGGACGTCTGCCGCACGGCGGCCTCCGTTATGGGTGCCCGGCATCCCCTCGCCGAGGACTCCTCCCGCGAGGCAAACATGGCAAAGGCCGCTGACCTCTTCGCCGCGATGCCGGCGGTGGTCTCCTACGACCAGCGCCGGCGCCACGGCCAGGAGCTGGTGGAGCCCCGCGACGACCTGGGCTACTCAGCCAACTTCCTCTGGATGGCCTTCGGCGAGGAGCCCGTCCAGGAAGTTGTTGAGGCTTTTAACGTCTCGATGATCCTGTACGCGGAACACTCCTTTAATGCCTCGACGTTCACCGCCCGGGTGATCACCTCGACGCTTTCGGACCTGCATTCGGCTGTGACCGGTGCGATCGGGGCACTAAAGGGCCCGCTGCACGGCGGGGCGAACGAGGCCGTAATGCACACCTTTGATGAGATTGGAATCCGTCCGGAAGAGTCCCTGGACGAGGCAGCCACCCGCGCGAAGGCGTGGATGGAGGATGCGCTGGCGCAGAAGAAGAAGGTCATGGGCTTCGGCCACCGCGTCTACAAGCACGGCGACTCCCGGGTACCCACCATGAAGGCCGCCCTGGACAAGATGATCGCGCACTATGGCCGGCCGGAGCTGCTGGGGCTGTACAACGGTTTGGAATCGGCGATGGACGAGGCCAAGGCAATCAAGCCGAACCTCGACTACCCGGCCGGACCCACGTACCACCTGATGGGCTTCGACACCCCGACTTTCACTCCGCTGTTCGTTGCCAGCCGGATCACCGGCTGGACGGCGCACATTATGGAGCAGCTGGCCGCGAACTCGCTGATCCGCCCGTTGAGCGAATACAACGGCGTGGAGGAACGGCACCTGAGCTAGATCCCGCAAAATAATGCGGAGCGGCCGGTCACCCCAAGGGTAACCGGCCGCTCCTTGTTGTGCTCCTAGTCCTGCATCTCCAGGCTAAGGATCATGGCCTTGAGCTTGCGGTATTCGGGTGTCGCCTGGTAGTCCCGGGCTTCGGCCATAGAGGTGAAGATGGGGTCATCGTGCCGGGGACTTTGGGCGGCCCGGTTTGCAAAGGAGAGTGTGCCCCGGGGCGCGCCGTTGACGAACGAGTACATCAGGCACCCGTCGGTCAACTCGCCGCTCGCCCTGTCGACCAGTCCAATCTGGTAGTCGAAGGCACCGCCGTCGGCCCGCATATCGAGGACCCGGTAGGAAAACCGCACCCCGGCCGCGGTTGCCCACTTATTGTCCAGGGCGGGCGCCGTGTCCAGCTCCGTTATGGGGTAGGGACCAGGACCGCAGGCCCCGCCAACCCCGCTGCCGGCGCCGTGGTAAAGCGCCGCGACTTGCATCCGGTCCTCGTTGAATACAATGATGCGGGTTCCCGGATAGTCGGCGGACCCGACCGTTGACTCCTCGGCTGTCCAGCCGTCGGGCAGCTCAAAAGAGGCTCCGGCCGCAGCGCTAACGTAGCGCCGGTCCGCGGCCCCGGCGACGGGTCCGCCCGTTGCCGGGGCCGTTGACTGCGCGCTCGACGGGGACGCTGAACTGGCGGAAGGCCCCGGGCCCGGTTCCGTAGTCAGCGGAGCGGAAGCCGTGGGTGCGGCTACGCTTCCGGCCGTTACGGCAGGCGGCGCGGGGACCAGGTTGCCAGCTATCGCCAGACCTGCGGCGACTCCGGCCGCGGCTATGGCAGCGATCGCAACCACCCAGGGCCACCGGCGGCGCGGGACCGGTTCCGCGCCGGAACCCGGCATCATTTCATCGTCGCTGAAGGCGCTTCCCGTGGTGTCCTTGATTGATTCCATGTTCGTCCTCCGGTGTGTGCAAGCTGATGATTTTCCCCGGGTTAGTTCCCGGTTGGCCGGCGCCGGGGCCGCGATCCCACGGGCAGTCTATCGACCGTCGCAACTGTTTCGTTGTCAGCATGGAGAACCACCACGACGTCGATGCTTTCGCCTGCCAGCGCCGGCGGCAGCCAGTGCTCCGCATCCTGCCACATACGCTGCAGCGGAAGCGCATCGACGGCGAACCATTCCGGCGCGATTTCGGTGCTCTCGGCGGGCTCCCCTTCCCAACGGCGGGTGGTGAAGAGGCGGCAGTACATGTTCCATTCCGGCCGGGCGGGGAAGATGAACTCGACGTTGCCGGCGTCGGCCAGATCCTCCTGGTGCACCATCAGGCCGGTTTCTTCCCGCACTTCCCGGACAACGGCCTGGGCATCGCTCTCCCCTGCTTCCACATGGCCGCCGATGCCCACGATCTTTCCGGCACCAAAGCCGGTGAGCTTCAGGCCCAGCAGCACCTCGGTTGAACCTGCCTCCGGCTCGCGGAGCAGAAAGCAGAGGGTGACGGGAGTCGACGGCATAGGTCCAAGGGTAGCCGCGCCGAGCCTGCCACGACGTAGGGACCCGCTGCCGGGTCCCCTGGGCCAGTCAACAGTCCCGGCCGGCGGGCTACCCGAGCCGCGCGGACCGGGACGAACCCAACGTCCAGATTTCCGAGGTGTCAGCCGGCAGGGTAAATCGCAGCGACGTAACCATCCGGCGGAGCGTGGCGTATTCGACCGATTTGAGGTACCGGCGGGCGTCGTCCCTGGCAGCGAACGTCCTGGCATAGCCGCTTCTGGGGCCGGGACCGCCGGCGGCGCCGGGCAGCAGCAGCTCGTCCCCGAAGCGAAGGAGGAGTCCGCCAGCCGGGGCGGCGAGCGGGTCCGGAACACACGGTGTGTCTCCCGCCGCGGCCCGCACCAGGCCAAAGGTGCTCCGGGGTTCCGGACCGGCCGCGACGGTAAATGAGAAGGCTGCCGCGAGTGCCGGGTCCAGGGTCTCCGCACCGGTGACGATGCTGCGTCGGTCGAGATCCTCCCCGCTTTGGGAAGCCAGTCCACAGCGCTGGAAGCCGGCGTCGGTGGCGGGGGCCGGTCCGAAGTAGAGCATGGCCACCGGGAGCAGGTCCTGGTCGAAGATGTCAGCGTGCAGTCCCGGATAGTCAGCAGAGGCGTTTTGCGGGACGGCTGTCCAGCCGAACGGCAGCTCCACAGTTGCGGCGAAGCCCGAGTCCACTGCCGACCATGGCCGGGTCAGCCTGGCGTGCCACCACAAAGCGGGCGCCGCTGAGGACCCGCCTGGTGCTTCCTCCCGCGCGCCTGCCTTGGCCGCCGCCGCACCAGCCACCGGCGCAGCCGAATTTTCCGGGGCACGGCCCGGGGTTAGCAGCCAGGTGCCCGCGACCAGGAGCGCGAGGATGAATCCGAGCCATGCCGGCCGCCGGCATGCGTCGTCCAAAGCATTTATCCCGACCCGGAATCGGATCTTCCCCGCATCATCCGCCCGGCCCGGCAGCAGTTGCTCGTGGTTCGGGGCTGCCGTTAGCAGTTGCGCGATCTCCGCCTCCGGGTTAGTCTGCTGCGTCGCCCCAACCGCCGGTGCTGCATCGTGGAGCCGCTGTTCGATCCGGTTCACAGCGGCACCCCGTTCCGTCTCCGGGATGTCTGAGCTCGACGGTTCTCACGCCGTTGCAGCCGCCTTTCGGCCCTGCGGTAGGCCCGGTCGAGCCGGATACCGGCCTGGGCCATCGAGCAACCGAGGAATTCAGCCAACTCCGCCATGCTGAGTTCGTCCCAGTAGACCATGCGCAGGACTTCGCGGTCCCGCACTCTCAGCGAAGCGATCGCGCCGGCGTCGGAAGGCTGGCGGGCAGCGGCTGCGTCGGCGTCCCGGACTGCTGCTGCGGCGGCGCGCAACGCAAGGGAGAGCAGTGAACAGTAGCCCACCGTCGTGCCAGTTCGATCCTCGGCCCAGGCTGTCCGTAAGACGTCAGCAGTGAGCGTCACCGCGTAGTCAGGGTCGCCAGTGCGTCGGGTGAGCGCGGCTACGATGCGGCGGAAGTCTTCGGCCGGATCATCGCTCAGTCCTGCGAGCTGTGCGGTCATGACCTGTTCTCCGTTCACGGCTGGGACCCGATCTACAAGAATCGTCGGGTAGTCACGTCAATCAGTCCTCTGCTGCCGGCTGCCGGCCGGATCCCGGACGTTGGATTCTGCCGGCCCGCAGCAGCAACATGGATCTGCCGGCCCGTTTTATGCCTCGACTCGAGAATCCCCCTCTACCCCACTTGTTTCCGGCTCATCCCCGGACCTTACACAGCGGGCGGAAATCTTTCCGCCAGCCTGGACTACGGTGCAGTGACAGTGATCGAGCTGAACATTCGCTTGATGTCCTGGTACGTGGACGTCGCCAGAAACGCACGGGCATCCTCCAGCGAGCCAAACTCACGGGACGCCGGGCCGGAGGCATCCGTGACCCAGCCCGGATTTGCACCGGAAAACACGGCATAGCTGGAGAACGCGAAGTAGTAGCCCGGCCGGGCTGCCCGAATCTGGAAGAACTGGCTGCAGGAGTCGATGCTGGCTCCGGCGGGTCGGGTGGTAATGCCGAAGG
Source organism: Arthrobacter sp. H16F315 (assembly GCF_024124825.1). Lineage (GTDB taxonomy): Bacteria > Actinomycetota > Actinomycetes > Actinomycetales > Micrococcaceae > Arthrobacter. The sequence goes on from NZ_JAMXSS010000002.1 coordinate 3,305,473, forward strand.
AGGCCACGAAGCTGTTGCCCGCGCTCTTGACACGATAGACAAACCGTGGCGGTACGGTGCCCGGGGCTGCGGGGTCGTAGGGGATGTTCACCGGGGAACTGTCCAGTTCCGCATAGGACTCCTGCGGCCCGCCGCAGGCACCCGGATCATAGCGCGGTCCCATCGGGCCGTAGTAGATCATAACGGCTGCGCGGGTGAAGTCCGGCCCGTCCGCTGCGCCCGGCACCGGGGCAAAGAGGTAGCCGCCATTAGCCGGATAATCCGGGTCTCCGGCGGTCCAGCCGAACCCCCAGTCCGGCGGAATCGTCAGTCGCACATATGTTTCGCTTCCCGCGTCCGGGGACGCCGGGTAGCCGGTGAGACGCCAGCCGTCCGGCGTCCACGTGGCAGTGCTCGACTGACCTGATACCGGCCGCGCCGGGTGCGGCCAGGACGTCACGGCAAAGGCGGCCACGACGGCCAGCCCCAGCATTGCCGCGATGGCTACGACGGCCGGCAGAAGACGGCGTCGGCCCGCCTCTGGACGGGTATCCGCGGACCGGTGGCTTTCGTCCGGGCCGGGCAACAGCAACAACCGTAGTTGCCACGCGGGATCGATCGGAGGTTTCGAATCATCCGGCACCGGGTTGGCGCCTCTTAAGAGTCTGTCGATCCGGTCCATGTTAGGTTCCTGCGCTCTCATCGAGGTGCGGTGACAGGGTCGCCGCAAACGCCTTTTTCGCCCGGTGCACGCGCACACTGGCGGCCCCTTCCGAGCAGCCCAGGCACTGTGCGAGCTCCGCTGTGGTGAAGTTGTCCCAGTAGACGAGGATCAGGACCTCACGGTGTCTCGCCGCGATCCGGCCAAGAGCGGCGATCACCGGCTCTGACGTCGGCTCCCCCGTTTCGCCGAATCCTCCGCTGCCCGTTCCTCCCGGCTCGGGGCGCCGCGACGAAAAATCCTTCAGTTTCAACAAAAGTTCCCGCCGACGCTTGCGGCCCCGGTATTCGTTGCCCAGGACGTTTCGAGCCACCGCGCAGAGCCACGGCAAGCCGGCGTCCTCCTGCGCGGCGAACTTCCGCCACGCGATCCGAAAGACGTCGCCGGTGAGTTCCTGTGCGGTCTCCGGATCGCCGATCCGGCGGAGGACGTACTGGTAGACGCGCCGATAGTGAGCCCGATAAAGGGCTTCAAACTCCGTTTCGCGTTCCAACAGCATGGGACCGCCCCGCTACCCCGATACCGAATTCCCTCCGGTGTACTCCATGTTTCCGGATAGCAGGAAATTCTTACAGCCGTCCGGAAAAATCCTTCTAGCCCAGCGCCCGGGGGTGCGCGGCGGCGTAGATCTCCCGAAGGGTGTCCGCCGTGACCAGCGTGTAAACCTGCGTGGTGGTCACGGATGCGTGGCCCAGCAGTTCCTGCACCACACGTACGTCGGCGCCGCCCTCGAGCAGGTGCGTGGCGAACGAGTGGCGGAGGGTGTGCGGCGAAACGGCCTTGGTGATGTGGGCTTTCTCAGCCGCGGTCTTGAGGATGGTCCAGGCGCTCTGCCGGCTGATGCGTCCGCCGCGGGCGTTCAGGAACAGTGCCGGGGTGCCCTTGCCCTTGGCCGAGAGCAGCGGACGGCCTCGGACCAGGTAGGCGTCGAGTGCGCGTGCGCCGAACGAACCCAGCGGGACGAGTCGTTCTTTTGACCCCTTGCCGAACAGCCTGACAATCGCGGGCCCGGCGTTGTCCTCTTCGTTCCGCCCTGGTGTGTGCAGCGAAATATCGTCGACGTCGAGGCCCACCGCTTCGCTGATCCGGGCGCCGGTGGAATAGAGGAACTCCAGCAGCGCCCGGTCCCGCAGCCCGGTGGCGGTGTCGGTGCCGACCGCTTCCAGGATCCTGGTGACTTCGTCGACACTGATGGCCTTGGGCAGCCGTTTGCCGGGCATGGGCGGGTGGACATCGCTGGCCGGGTCGGTGGGAGTGACGCCCTCAAGGGCCCAGAACTTATGGAGTCCGCGGACCGCCACCACCGTTCGGGCCGCCGACCGGATACCCAGTGCAGAGCCGCCGTCGGAGCCGTCGGAGAGCGCCTGGACGAAGCCGGTGACGTCCTGCCGGGTGACCTCGTCCGGACGCTGGCGGCCCGAACGGCAGAGGTGCCTGGCATAGCGGGCCAGGTCGCGCCGATAGGCGGAAAGGGTGTTGGCCGCGAGCCCCCGTTCCACGCCCATGTGCTGGAGGTAATCCGTGATGGCGCGGTCGATTGCCGTCGGCGGCCGCACCGGGGGCTGTGCCGCGACGGGGGCGGGCACTTCTGCGACCGAGGGCACCGGAGCCGGAAGGTGCGCCGGGGCCGACGGCTCGGCAGTGAGCGGTTCCATCGTCAGCGCTGGCTGGGGTGCGCCGGCCACGGCGCGTTGCCCGGGCGAAGGCCCGTGAAGTTGCCGGCCCGCGCGGCTGCGGCGGCGAGGAGTCCGACGACGGCGGACGGGTTGTGCAGGCGCCCCTCCAACACCGCCTGGACGGCGTCGTCCAGGGAAATCCAGTGGAGTTCGATTTCTGCTTCCTCGTCGGTGCGGACGTGAAGTTCGTGCCCGGGCACATCGCTCAGGTCCCGGGCGAGGTAGATGCGGATGGCTTCGCTGGAGGAGCCGGGGGAATTGAAGAAGTCCGCCAGCACATTCCACTGCCCGGCGACGAGGTCGGCCTCCTCGGCGAGTTCCCTGGCCGCCCCGGCCACGAAGTCCTCGCCTTCTACATCAAGGAGCCCGGCAGGGATTTCCCACAGATCCATCCCGACGGGGTGCCGGTACTGCTTGATCAACAGCACTTCCCCGGCGTCGTTCATCGGCAGGACCGCCACCGCCCCGGGGTGGTCGATGTAGTCGCGGACCAGCGGATCGCCGTCGTCGTTGAGCTGGAAACTGTCACTGACAACGTCCCAGATCCGGCCTTGATAGACCGTACTGGAAGACAAAAGACGGCGCGGGCTCGGCTCATCCGAAACCTGCCGTGCAGCATTGGGGGTTTCAGGCTTACCGGGCATCGCGCCGTCCTTTGATTTAGTTGGTGGTTACTTCGACGCTGCCGGGGCTGCTTTAGCTGCTGCCGGAGCCTTCACAGCAGTCCCTGCTGATACCTCCGCCGGTCCGGCGCCCTTCTGGTGTTCCAGGGCAGCCTTCACAAGTCCCGAGAACAGCGCGTGCGGCCGGGTCGGGCGTGAGCTCAGTTCCGGGTGCGCCTGCGTGGCAACGTAGTACGGGTGGACTTCGCGGGGCAGCTCGACGTACTCCACCAGCTTGCCGTCGGGTGACGTTCCGGAGAACACCAGCCCCTTGGCCGCAATCTGCTCACGGTATTTGTTGTTGACCTCGTAGCGGTGGCGGTGCCGTTCACTAACCGTGGTGGTGCCGTAGGTCTCGGCGACCACGGACCCCTCGTCCAGTTTGGCCTCGTACAGGCCCAGGCGCATGGTGCCGCCCAGGTCGCCCTTGCCGTCGACGATGTCCAACTGCTCTTCCATCGTGGCGATCACCGGGTACTTTGAATCCGGCTCGAACTCGGACGAGGAAGCGCCCTCGAGGCCCACCACGTTGCGGGCGTACTCGATCACCATGCACTGCAGGCCCAGGCAGAGTCCCAGCACGGGGAGCTTGCTCTCGCGGGCGTACTTCAGCGCGCCGAGCTTGCCTTCGAGGCCCCGGATGCCGAACCCGCCAGGGACACAGATCGCGTCGACCCCGGCCAGGGACGTGACCGCACCTTCATGGGTTTCGCATTCGTCCGAGGGGACCCAGCGGATCTTGACCTTGGTGTCGTTGGCGAAACCGCCGGCACGCAACGCCTCGGTTACGGACAGGTAGGCGTCCGGCAGGTCGATGTACTTTCCGACCAGGGCGACCTCAACCTCGTGCTTGGGGTTGTGAACCGCGTCCAGGAGTTTATCCCAGCTGGTCCAGTCAACGTCCTTTAAACGGCAGGTCGAGGGCGCGGACGATGTAGGAATCCAGGCCCTGGGAGTGCAGGGTCTTCGGGATGTCGTAAATGCTCGGAGCATCGGGGCAGCCGATGACGGCGTCAAGGTCGACGTCGCACATGCGGCCGATCTTGTCGCGCATGGCCTGCGGGACTTCGCGGTCCGACCGCACCACAATCGCCTCCGGCTGGATGCCGATGGAGCGCAATGCGGCAACTGAGTGCTGCGTCGGCTTGGTCTTCAGTTCCTGCGACGGTCCAATGTAGGGCACGAGGGAGACATGCAGGAAAAACACATTTCCGCGGCCGATGTCCTGGCGGACCTGACGGGCGGATTCAAGGAACGGCTGCGACTCGATGTCGCCCACGGTGCCGCCGATTTCGGTGATGATCACGTCGGGGGCATGCTTGCCCTCGGCCGGAAGCCGCATGCGCCGCTTGATTTCATCGGTAATGTGCGGAATAACCTGGACGGTATCGCCGAGGTACTCGCCGCGGCGCTCCTTGGCGATGACCGTGGAGTAGACCTGCCCGGTTGTGACGTTGGCCGAGCCTTCGAGGTTCTCATCGAGGAAGCGCTCGTAGTGGCCGATGTCGAGGTCCGTTTCGGCGCCGTCGTCGGTGACGAAGACTTCGCCATGCTGAAAGGGGTTCATCGTGCCCGGATCCACGTTCAGATAGGGATCGAGCTTTTGCATAGTTACAGACAAGCCGCGTGCCCGCAGGAGGTGACCGAGGCTCGAAGCCGTCAGTCCCTTACCGAGCGAGGACGCCACACCACCGGTTACGAAGATGTGTTTGGTCGTCTTGGACGAGCCCGGGAACCGGGAATTTACACGGGAATTTGATCGCTGCACCACGGAGTTCGAGCCTATCATCAATTCGGCCTTCCAAGGTCCTGTCCGCGGGATTCCGCCGTGATGGTCATCCCGCATACGGGACGCCGCACGGGGCGCTCAGGCTTGCTGCGGCAGGAGCCGGGCATCGTCCAGCAACTCCTGGGCGTGGGCCTGCGCGGATTCGGAATCCTCCTGCCCGGCGAGCATCCGGGCGAGTTCGCGGACGCGCTCCGCTTCGCCGAGTAGTTGGACGTCACTGGAGGTGAAACCGGCCGCCGTGGAACCGTCGGCGCCGCGCACGGAGGTCTTGGTGACCCGGATGTGCTGATCGGCGAAGGCCGCCACTTGGGGCAGGTGGGTCACAACAAGGACCTGGACGTGCCGGGCGAGCATCGCCAGCCGGCGGCCGATCTCGACGGCGGCACGGCCGCCCACGCCGGCGTCGACCTCGTCGAAAACGAAGGTGGGGACCGGGTCGACGGCGGCCAGCACCACTTCGATGGCGAGCATCACGCGGGACAGTTCACCGCCGGATGCGCCCTTGCCCAACGGGCGCGCGGGGGCGCCGGAGTGGGGCTGGAGCAGGAAGGAGATCTCATCCGCTCCGAACGGTCCGGGCTGCCCGGCGGATTCGACGTTGATCACCAGGGTGGCATCCGCCATCGCCAGGGCCTTGAGCTCGGCGCTGACCCGAACGGAGAGGTCTTTGGCGGCCTTTTTGCGCAGCTTGCTGAGTCCGGCGGCCTGCTTGGCCAGTTCGGTGCCTGCGCGAACCACCTCGGCCTCCAGCGCCTCGATCCGGAGGGAGTCGTCCTGCAGTTCCAGGAACCGTTTCCGGGATTCTTCAGCCCACACCAGTACTTCATCGATGCTCGGGGCGTACTTGCGCACCAGCGTCGCCAGGGCCGCCCTGCGGTCCTCAATCTCGGCAAGCCGTTCCGGGCCCTCGGTGTCCAGGGTGGCCTGGTAGCTGGCGAGTTCGGTGGCGATATCGTTCAGCAGGAAGCCGACCTCGGCCAAGCGGGCAGCCGCGGAGCCGAGTTCCCCGTCATGTTCGGCGACATGCTCGAGGGTGCGCTTGGCGGAATCCACCAGGGCCGTAGCATCGTTGCCCTCGCCGAAGTCCTCGGCGATGAGCGCCTGATGTGCGGTGGTGGCAGCAATCCGGAGTTCCTCGACGTTGGCGAGTTTGACGGCCTCGGCCTTAAGCGATTCGTCTTCGCCGGGCTGCGGGTCGACAGCATCGATCTCGGCCAGCGCAGCTTCCAGGGATTCGGCCTCCCGGAGCCGTTCCCGGGCGGCGCTGCGGAGCTCCGCCAATTCGGCTTGGCTGGACTTCCACCGGGCGTAGAGCTCCTGGTAGCTGCTGCGCGCCGCGGTCAGGCCCTCCCCCGCGAACTTGTCGAGGGCTTCGCGCTGCGCGACGGGGCTCTTGAGCCGGATCTGCCCGGACTGTCCGTGGACCACCACAAGGGTTTCGCCTATTTCGCCGAGCACCCCTACGGGCGCGGCGCGCCCGCCCAGATAGGCTCGGCTGCGGCCGTCTGCACCCACAGTGCGGGCGAGCAGCAACTCAGCACCGCCGTCGAACTCCTCAATCTCTGCCCCGGCCTCGCGGGCGCGCGCCACGGCTGGGTGGCCGGCGTCGAGCGTCACAGTTGCCTCCGCTGAGGCGCTCTTCGCGCCGCTGCGCACGGCCCCGGCGTCGGAGCGTGCGCCGAGCAGCAGCCCGACGGCGGTGACCACCATGGTCTTACCGGCGCCGGTCTCTCCGGTCACGACGCTCAGGCCCGGGCCGAGGGGAAGCGTGGCGTCGGTAATAACGCCGAGGTCGCGGATTCTCAGTTCTTCAAGCATGGTTCACTTCGCAGTCGATGGATCAGGAGTCTCGCCCGGGCCCGCGTGCGGTGGCCCAGCCTGCGGCGGAGTCGGCAGCGGGGGCATCGGCCGGGGCGTGCGGATCACCGGCACCGGCCCGGTGTTGATCGCGGAGGCTGCGGGCATCGGACCGCGCCAGCCTTGGATGGGCAGTTCAAACTTGCGGACCAGGCGGCCGGAGAACGGCGTCTGGTGCGTTCGGGCGAGACGGACGGGGGTGGCGGAGCGGGTCACTTCCACACGCGCTCCGGGCGGGAGGTCCACCGAGCGCCGCCCGTCGCACCACAGCACCCCTGGGCTCCGGTCCGGTTCAGGATTTCGACGGCGAGCCGGGACCGGGGCGAGACCACCAGTGGTTTGGCGAAGAGCGCGTGCGCACTGATCGGCACGATCAGCAGCGCCTCAACCTCGGGCCACACCACCGGGCCGCCGGCGGAGAAGGCGTAAGCGGTGGAGCCGGTGGGAGTGGCCAGGACAACGCCATCGCAGCCGAAGGAGGTCAGCGGGCGCTCATCCACCTCGGTGACTACCTCGAGCATCCGTTCCCGGTTACCCTTCTCGATGGCTGCCTCGTTCAAGGCCCAGGTATGCCAGATCTTCTGCCCGCGGACCCAGACCTGGACGTCGATGGTCATCCGCTCTTCCACGGTGTACTCGCGGCTCGCGATCCACTCCACGGTCTGGGCGAGGTCCGCCCGCTCACTCTCGGCGAGGAATCCGACGTGGCCGAGGTTCACGCCGAGCAGCGGCACGTCGACCTCGCGCACCAGTTCCGCGGCACGAAGGATTGTCCCGTCGCCGCCGAGGACCATCACGAGCTCCACTTCCGGCAGCATCACATGGTCATGGAGGATCTCAACAGGCTGGTCGAGGCGTCCGAAGAAGCGGACCATGTCGCCAAGTTCGGATTTCAGCATCACGGGAACGATGCCGGAGTCGTGGAGCCCGGCGCACGCCTCCCAGGCAGCCTTGAGTGACTCCTCACGGCCGGTGTGGGCAAGGATGAGGACGCGCCTGCTCATCGGGTTCCGCCTTCTAGTGCTTCTAGTACTTGGGCCAGATCGTTCCGAGTAACGCAGCAACGGCTGCGTCCCGCTCTTCGATCTTAGGCAGGTCTGTCCTCATCCCGCGCTTTATCCACAGGAAGTACTCGACGTTTCCGTCCTGGCCGGGCAGCGGGCTGCTGGCAAGGCCCTTCAGTTCCAGGCCCGTGTCCACCGCTTCCGCCGCCACTTTGCCCACCGCGAGGCGGCGCTCCCGGTCCGAGGTGACAACACCGGTGCGGCCCAGCCGGTCCTTGCCGATCTCGAACTGCGGCTTGACCATCAGGACCAGGTCCCCGCCTGGCTCCGTGCACGCGGCCAGGGCTGCCAGCACGAGGGTGAGGGAAATGAATGACAGGTCGGCCACCGTCAGCGCGGCCGCTCCGCCGATCTCCTCCGGTGTTATGTAGCGGACATTCAGTCCCTCGTGGACGGAAACGCGGGGGGTCATTCCGGATCACGGAGACCAGTTGGTCGTGGCCCACATCGACGGCCACCACGTGGGCGGCACCGCGTCGCAGCAGAACCTCGGTGAACCCGCCGGTGGAGGCGCCTGCGTCCAGGCAGCGCTTGCCTTCAACCTCGACGGCCGGGAAAGCATCCAGTGCGCCGGCCAGCTTGTGCCCGGCGCGGCTGACGTAGTTGTCCTCATCCGCGGCTGCTACGTCCAGGCTTGCATCGTCCTGGACCTGGAGCGAGGCCTTCGCAAGTACGGCCCCGTTGGAACTGACTTTGCCTTCGGATATCAGTCGCGCGGCGTGGGTGCGGGACCGCGCCAGCCCACGGCCGACGAGGGCCTGGTCAAGCCTGCTCATGTCGTGGCATCCCCTGGTGAAGTGGTAGTTACGGACTCGTTCAGGGCGGCCAGCAGTTCATCGTGCAGGCTGGCGTACATCTCCGCGTGCCCCGCCACCGGCAGCTCCGGCAGCTTACTAAGTCCGCCCAGGAGGGCGGCTATCGCGGGATCCGTGGATGCGGGCTGTCCGCCGGCTTCGGGCGCATTCTCCGGACGCGTCGGCCAGCTGACCGGCACTTGCCCCGCAGCGAAGTCCTTTTCGGTGATGTGGTTGAGCTCGGTCATGGTCCCCAGTCTAGTGAACCAGCCATTCAAGGTCCGGCGCCAAGGCAGTGGCGGCCTCAGGGTTGGCCGCCCACCAGGCCGAACAGGCGGCCCGCCATGAATCGAGGTTGCCGGGATCACCGCTGACACGCACTGTCCGTCCTTGCACTTCGGCGGAGGCCGCGCCGCAGCGGTGCTGTCCGGCGTCGACCTCAATCACCGGGTACGGGCGGTAGAGGTCGGTGAGGTCGTTAATGAGATAGTCGGGCCGTTCGAGGGTTCGGGCAGCCAGGATCGATTCGCGCGTGTCGACGCCGGTCAGGACGGCCACCGTCGCGAAGCCGGCGTTATTGCCGCCGAGGATGTCGGTGTCCAAGCGGTCACCGACAACCAGCGGCCGGTCGGCGGCAAGGCGTTTGGCCGCCGCGTGGAACAGCTGCGCTTCCGGCTTTCCGGCGACCAGGGGCCGCTTTCCGGTGGCGGCGGCCACGGCAGCGACCAGGGTTCCGTTGCCGGGTGCAATGCCCCGGGCCTGCGGAATCGACATGTCCGTGTTGGTGGCCACCCACAAGGCTCCGCCGGCAACCACATAGGCGGCTTCCGCGAGGTCTTTCCAGCCGAGATCGGGATGAAAACCCTGAACGACGGCGACGGGGTGCTCCGCCTCGCTGCGGACGGGCACCAGCCCGGCGAGTTCAATCTCCTGCGCCAGCGAGTCGCCGCCCGTTATCAGGACGCGGGCGCCCGCCGGCAGCAGGGAAGCCAACAGCTCACCCGCGGCCTGCGAAGAGCTGACCACCTGATGATCCTCCGCCGGGGCGCCGAGTTCGCGCAGGTGCTGCGCGACCTGCGCGGGCGTCCGGGAGGCGTTGTTTGTGACATACACCAGCCCGACGCCGGCCACGGCCAGCCGGCGCAGGGACTCCACGGCGCCGGGTATGGCCTGCGGGCCTGCATAGACGACGCCGTCAAGGTCGGCGAGGAGGGCGTCGAAGGTCGAAATCAGCTCGGCTGCAGCCATTTCGGATCAGTCCTCGGAACGTTCCGGATCGTGGGAGTCGGCGTCGCCGCTTCCGGTTGCGCCGGACAGTAGCTCGGAGCGGTCCAGCGTGTCCTTCTCCACGGAGTCCTCATCGGATTCAGCGTCGTCGGATTCCCAGAAGTCGGATTCGGCGTCGTCGGATCCGTCGTCGAGGGCGGTCACAGCCGCCTCGCCGGTCTCCTCAAAGCCGGCGACGTCCTCAGCGCTGGCAGCACGCGGCGCCTGCGACTGGGCCGCAGCGGCGGACCGCTCGGCAGCCTGATCGGCGAGGAGCCTGCGCTGCTGCTCTTGCTCGCGGGCGTCCTCGTCCTCATCCCAACCCAGGTCGATGATGTCGGGATCCTCCTCGACGTCGAGGCCGAGGGCATTCTCGGCCACGGCGGCCTGGCGTTCCCACTTCTGCGCTTCAGTCGTCCGGCCAACCGCTCCCAGAGCATCGGCGTAGGCACGGAAGAGGCGCGGGCTGTAGGAGAATGCACGGTTGATGTCGAGCTGGGCAATTTCCAGTTCGGAAACCGCAGCGTCGAGTTGACCAAGGTCTGTCCGGGCGCCGGCGGCCACGATGGCGAGCTCTGCCTTGCCGGGGGCGTCGAGGTCCTTGGCTTCCTCGGAGCGGGCCATTTCCAGGGCACGGTCGGCACGTCCGAGTCCGCGCTCACAGTCAGCCATCACCGGCAAGTGCATGTTGGAACCGCTGATCCGACGGTAGGTGCGGAACTCGCGCAGGGCTTCACCATAGTGGCCGGCGGCATAGGCGGTCAGGCCCACTGCTTCGCGAACGGCTGCGAGGCGGCCACCGCGGCGGCTTGCTGCGAGGGCATGCTGGAATGCCAGCTCCGGTTCATCGTCGATCAGACGCCCTGCCATCACGAGGTGGCGGGCCACCCACTCGGCGCTGTTGTCCTCGAGTGTCTTGATCTGGTGCTGGGTGGCACGGTCAAGTTCCTTGCCCGTAACGTCATCGTCAATCTGGGGTGAGCGTTCGCGGTCGGGGCGGTTGGCGCTGCGCAGGTCGCGGGCGTTGGGGACGCGGGCCGGGCGGTCTTCTGGGCGGTCCCGGCCAAACTGGCGGGGGCCGGAGTCACCGCGGTCAAAGCCGCGGGCCGGACGGTCGTCACGGTTGCCGAAGGGCTTGCGGTTCTCGCCGCCGCTGTAAGGGGGTTTCCGGTCGCCGCCGCCGGCACCGAAGCTCCTGCGCTCTGCGCCGCCTTCGCGGGGAGCACGGTCACCATAAGGCTTCCGGTCACGATCGCCGCCGCTGTAAGGGGGTTTCCGGTCGCCGCCGCCGGCACCGAAGCTCCTGCGCTCTGCGCCGCCTTCGCGGGGAGCACGGTCACCATAAGGCTTCCGGTCACGATCGCCGCCGCTGTAAGGGGGTTTCCGGTCGCCGCCGCCGGCACCGAAGCTCCTGCGCTCTGCGCCGCCTTCGCGGGGAGCACGGTCACCATAAGGCTTCCGGTCACGATCGCCGCCGCTGTAAGGGGGTTTCCGGTCGCCGCCGCCGGCACCGAAGCTCCTGCGCTCTGCGCCGCCTTCGCGGGGAGCACGGTCACCATAAGGCTTCCGGTCACGATCGCCGCCGCTGTAAGGGGGTTTCCGGTCGCCGCCGCCGGCACCGAAGCTCCTGCGCTCTGCGCCGCCTTCGCGGGGAGCACGGTCACCATAAGGCTTCCGGTCACGATCGCCGCCGCCGCTGTAAGGGGGCTTCCGGTCGCCGCCGCCGGCACCGAAGTTGCCTCGGTCGTTGCCGCCACGATTACGGTCGTTGTGCTCAGCCATGATGGATTCCTCCTGTTGTGAGCTGACCACTGGCGTAATCGCAGCCGCTCTATTCCGTGTTTCGTTCCTACGCAACCCGAAATCAAGCGCTTCGAAGTCCGTACATCTCATCCAATTCTAAGCGAGTCCCCTGCGCCCGGCTAACGGCAGTGGGCCTTTCCGCGGTCGCGGTGTCGAGCCTCACAGCCGCACCGCTATTCTGGCCGCGTGGGTCGGCGGGGCTGGCCATCGAGCTCCTGGCGTGGATTGATGGGCGGCGGTTTCCCCGCTGAGCCGACCGTGGTGTCCGGTGTGTTTGGGTGGGGGTGTTAAATGCGGGAGGACCCCCAACATTGTTGGGGGTCCTCGACCGTTTAATGATGTTCCGGCGGTGACCTACTCTCCCACACCCTCCCGGGTGCAGTACCATCGGCGCTGTGGGTCTTAGCTTCCGGGTTCGGAATGGGACCGGGCGTTTCCCCCACGCTATGACCGCCGTAACTTTGTGTCCGCACCGGTCCGCGCCTGGGGCGTGGTGGTGGGAAATCTGTGGTTACAACTGTGGTGTTGTGATGTTGTTGTGTTTTTGTTCCTCACGCAACGGGTTTGTTGGTTGGGAACCACATAGTGGACGCAAGCATTCTTGTTATCTTTGTTCTCTCTTCCGGGTGTGAACGTCTTTTGAATCCGTTCACGGAAGAGGGAGTGTGGTGTAAGTTATCGGCCTATTAGTACCGGTCAGCTTCACGAGTCGTTAGTCCTCGCTTCCACATCCGGCCTATCAACCCAGTGGTCTGGCTGGGGGCCTCTCACACACAAGGTGTATGGAAATCTCATCTCGAAGCGAGCTTCCCGCTTAGATGCTTTCAGCGGTTATCCCATCCGAACGTAGCTAATCAGCGGTGCACTTGGCAGTACAACTGACACACCAGAGGTTCGTCCGTCCCGGTCCTCTCGTACTAAGGACAGCCCTTCTCAAATTTCCTGCGCGCGCAGCGGATAGGGACCGAACTGTCTCACGACGTTCTAAACCCAGCTCGCGTACCGCTTTAATGGGCGAACAGCCCAACCCTTGGGACCTACTCCAGCCCCAGGATGCGACGAGCCGACATCGAGGTGCCAAACCATGCCGTCGATATGGACTCTTGGGCAAGATCAGCCTGTTATCCCCGAGGTACCTTTTATCCGTTGAGCGACGGCCATTCCACAATGTACCGCCGGATCACTAGTCCCGACTTTCGTCCCTGCTCGAGATGTCTCTCTCACAGTCAAGCTCCCTTGTGCACTTACACTCGACACCTGATTGCCAACCAGGCTGAGGGAACCTTTGGGCGCCTCCGTTACTTTTTAGGAGGCAACCGCCCCAGTTAAACTACCCATCAGGCACTGTCCCTGACCCGGATTACGGGCCGAAGTTAGATGTCCAAAGTGACCAGAGTGGTATTTCAACGATGACTCCACCCGAACTGGCGTCCGGGCTTCAACGTCTCCCACCTATCCTACACAAGCCACTCCGAACACCAATACCAAACTATAGTAAAGGTCTCGGGGTCTTTCCGTCCTGCTGCGCGTAACGAGCATCTTTACTCGTACTGCAATTTCGCCGAGTTTATGGTTGAGACAGCGGGGAAGTCGTTACTCCATTCGTGCAGGTCGGAACTTACCCGACAAGGAATTTCGCTACCTTAGGATGGTTATAGTTACCACCGCCGTTTACTGGGGCTTGAATTCTCAGCTTCGCCTTGCGGCTAACCGGTCCTCTTAACCTTCCAGCACCGGGCAGGAGTCAGTCCGTATACATCGTCTTGCGACTTCGCACGGACCTGTGTTTTTAGTAAACAGTCGCTTCCCCCTGGTCTCTGCGGCCCCTGCACGCTCCGGACAGCTTGTGTCCATCACGATGGGGGCCCCCTTCTCCCGAAGTTACGGGGGCATTTTGCCGAGTTCCTTAACCATAATTCTCTCGATCGCCTTAGTATTCTCTACCTGATCACCTGTGTCGGTTTGGGGTACGGGCGGCTAAAACCTCGCGTCGATGCTTTTCTAGGCAGCATAGGATCACCGAATCCCCCCTTACGGGAGTCCCATCGGATCTCAGGCATCATGAACGGCGGATTTGCCTACCGTTCGCCCTACATCCTTAGACCGGGACAACCATCGCCCGGCTCGGCTACCTTCCTGCGTCACACCTGTTAATACGCTTGCCTCCCAGGATCAGGTCCCGCGCTCCACCAAAACCCTTCACCCACAAGGGGTGTCAGGCAGGTATTGGGCAGTTAGTATCCCCTGTTCAACATGGACGGTTTTTCGCCGGTACGGGAATATCAACCCGTTGTCCATCGACTACGCCTGTCGGCCTCGCCTTAGGTCCCGACTTACCCAGGGCAGATTAGCTTGACCCTGGAACCCTTGATCATTCGGCGGACGGGTTTCTCACCCGTCTTTCGCTACTCATGCCTGCATTCTCACTCGTGTAGGCTCCACCGCTGGTTTACACCGCGACTTCACTGCCCACACGACGCTCCCCTACCACTCCAGACGCCTGAACCAACCCACAAGGGGCGGCTTAGCTAATATCTGAAATCCACAACTTCGGCGGTGTACTTGAGCCCCGCTACATTGTCGGCGCGGAATCACTTGACCAGTGAGCTATTACGCACTCTTTTAAGGATGGCTGCTTCTAAGCCAACCTCCTGGTTGTCTTCGCAACTCCACATCCTTTCCCACTTAGCACACGCTTAGGGGCCTTAGTTGGTGGTCTGGGCTGTTTCCCTCTCGACTATGAAGCTTATCCCCCACAGTCTCACTGCTGCGCTCTCACTTACCGGCATTCGGAGTTTGGCTGACGTCAGTAACCTTGTAGGGCCCATTAGCCATCCAGTAGCTCTACCTCCGGTAAGAAACACGCAACGCTGCACCTAAATGCATTTCGGGGAGAACCAGCTATCACGAAGTTTGATTGGCCTTTCACCCCTATCCACAGCTCATCCCCTCCATTTTCAACTGAAGTGGGTTCGGTCCTCCACGACGTCTTACCGTCGCTTCAACCTGGCCATGGGTAGATCACTTCGCTTCGGGTCTAGATCACGCCACTGCAACGCCCTATTCAGACTCGCTTTCGCTACGGCTTCCCCACACGGGTTAACCTCGCGACGTAACACTAACTCGCAGGCTCATTCTTCAAAAGGCACGCCGTCACCAGAATCAGACTGGCTCCGACGGATTGTAAGCACACGGTTTCAGGTACTGTTTCACTCCCCTCCCGGGGTACTTTTCACCTTTCCCTCACGGTACTGGTCCGCTATCGGTCATTAGGGAGTATTTAGGCTTATCAGGTGGTCCTGACAGATTCGCACGGGATTTCTCGGGCCCCGTGCTACTTGGGATACTCCCCGGGCGGTACACAACATTTCGGTTACGGGGCTCACACCCTCTCTGGCCGGCCTTTCAAGACCGTTCACCTATGCCTGCACTACACACCCCACTGTCCCGGCAGAGACAGAATGGGAAGTCCCACAACCCCGACCATGCAACGCCCGCCGGCTATCACACATGGAACGGTTTAGCCTGATCCGCGTTCGCTCGCCACTACTGACGGAATCACTATTGTTTTCTCTTCCTGCGGGTACTGAGATGTTTCACTTCCCCGCGTTCCCTCCACGCACCCTATGTGTTCAGATGCGGGTCACCAGGTAACTCGCGCCCCTGGCGGGGTTTCCCCATTCGGACACCCTGGGATCACAGTCCGGTTATCGACTCCCCCAGGCTTATCGCAGATTCCTACGTCCTTCTTCGGCTCCTAATGCCAAGGCATCCACCGTGTGCTCTTAAAAACTTGACCACAAAAGATCAAAAACGCTAATTTTCGAGAGAACCATGAAAACCAACCCACACACCCAAAGGCGCCCAGGTCAGATCCAGGTTCATATTCTTGGAAATTGCTTCTTATAAAAGATGCTCGCGTCCACTATGTAGTTCTCAAACAACAACCCCGTACCACACACCCCACACGCAACCCCCACAAAGGGACCAAACCGTGCGCTCGATGCAGCCAGGAACAACCAGAAACACAAGTACCGGACACCACAGCCAAAACCACGGAACCCGGCCCTGTTGCCTCAGGACCCAACAGTGTGCCAAACACTAAACCACCAGCACCCCCCGCACACCGTTCCAGGAACCACACAAGTGCAGAACCGTACTAAGTGCCGCAGGAAAAACCAGCGGCCGCTACTTGTTGATATTCCACCCGTGAGCACCCGCCGCAGAACTAGCGTCTGCGCAACGGGCGTACTCCTGACAACCCCTCCACACTCACATACATGAGGCAAGGTGACTGTAGGTGCTCCTTAGAAAGGAGGTGATCCAGCCGCACCTTCCGGTACGGCTACCTTGTTACGACTTAGTCCCAATCGCCAGTCCCACCTTCGACAGCTCCCTCCCACAAGGGGTTAGGCCACCGGCTTCGGGTGTTACCAACTTTCGTGACTTGACGGGCGGTGTGTACAAGGCCCGGGAACGTATTCACCGCAGCGTTGCTGATCTGCGATTACTAGCGACTCCGACTTCATGGGGTCGAGTTGCAGACCCCAATCCGAACTGAGACCGGCTTTTTGGGATTAGCTCCACCTCACAGTATCGCAACCCTTTGTACCGGCCATTGTAGCATGCGTGAAGCCCAAGACATAAGGGGCATGATGATTTGACGTCGTCCCCACCTTCCTCCGAGTTGACCCCGGCAGTCTCCTATGAGTCCCCGCCATAACGCGCTGGCAACATAGAACGAGGGTTGCGCTCGTTGCGGGACTTAACCCAACATCTCACGACACGAGCTGACGACAACCATGCACCACCTGTAAACCGACCGCAAGCGGGGCACCTGTTTCCAGGTATTACCGGTTCATGTCAAGCCTTGGTAAGGTTCTTCGCGTTGCATCGAATTAATCCGCATGCTCCGCCGCTTGTGCGGGCCCCCGTCAATTCCTTTGAGTTTTAGCCTTGCGGCCGTACTCCCCAGGCGGGGCACTTAATGCGTTAGCTACGGCGCGGAAAACGTGGAATGTCCCCCACACCTAGTGCCCAACGTTTACGGCATGGACTACCAGGGTATCTAATCCTGTTCGCTCCCCATGCTTTCGCTCCTCAGCGTCAGTTAATGCCCAGAGACCTGCCTTCGCCATCGGTGTTCCTCCTGATATCTGCGCATTTCACCGCTACACCAGGAATTCCAGTCTCCCCTACATCACTCTAGTCTGCCCGTACCCACCGCAGATCCGGAGTTGAGCCCCGGACTTTCACGGCAGACGCGACAAACCGCCTACGAGCTCTTTACGCCCAATAATTCCGGATAACGCTTGCGCCCTACGTATTACCGCGGCTGCTGGCACGTAGTTAGCCGGCGCTTCTTCTGCAGGTACCGTCACTTTCGCTTCTTCCCTACTGAAAGAGGTTTACAACCCGAAGGCCGTCATCCCTCACGCGGCGTCGCTGCATCAGGCTTTCGCCCATTGTGCAATATTCCCCACTGCTGCCTCCCGTAGGAGTCTGGGCCGTGTCTCAGTCCCAGTGTGGCCGGTCACCCTCTCAGGCCGGCTACCCGTCGTCGCCTTGGTGAGCCATTACCTCACCAACAAGCTGATAGGCCGCGAGTCCATCCAAAACCACAATAAAGCTTTCCACCCCCCACCATGCGATGAGGAGTCATATCCGGTATTAGACCCAGTTTCCCAGGCTTATCCCAGAGTTAAGGGCAGGTTACTCACGTGTTACTCACCCGTTCGCCACTAATCCCCAGCAAGCTGGGATCATCGTTCGACTTGCATGTGTTAAGCACGCCGCCAGCGTTCATCCTGAGCCAGGATCAAACTCTCCGTTGAAGTAAAACAGACACAACCAACACCCCCGGGAAAACGGGACGCGCCAGCTGCACAAAATTTGAAACCAGCTGTAAAAACCAGACCACACCACGGGGTGGCGGACCTGATCAATTCAACCAATTCAATACAATAAATTGGTATCAACAAACTTGGCACACTATTGAGTTCTCAAACAACAGACACATTCAAAGTAGTAGCTGAAAGAATTCAACTAAATGAATTCTTTATCTTTCAGTTTTTCTTTGCTGCGATATTTCAAGCCTATTTCATTCATTTCCACTTTGCAAATCCGGATTTTCATCCGAAGTTCACTTGCTGGAGTAAATGTCCCCACCAAAATATGAAGCATTTTTTCGATTTGCACGATGTACTCCGGGGAGGACAAAAGCGCTAAAAGAATTGCTTCTCTAGTTTGGTTGGGGTTGGCCACCACTCTGTGGTGGCGACTAAAAGAACAATACACGCTCCGCCCCGACCTTGCAAGCGGGTTGGCAAGCGGGGTACGTCGACGCGCGGTGTTCGGCTAGGACGCGCGGACTTCCACGGTGGCCAGATTCTTTTTGCCGCGGCGCAACAGCAGGTATCGGCCGTGGAGCAGTTGGCCGGACTCAATGACGGCGTCGGGATCTGCAACCTTGGCATTGTTGACGTACGCCCCGCCCTCCCCCACCGTGCGGCGGGCGGCGGACTTGCTCTCCGACAGGCCCGTTGCGACCAGGAGTTCGATGATGCCCAAGGTGCCGGCGCCGACTGTCGCGGACGGCAGCTCTGACGTGGCTGCCTTGAGTGTTGCCTCGTCCAGGGCGCTCAGATCACCGTTGCCAAACAATGCAGCTGAGGCGGCAATGACCTTCTCTGTCGCGTCTACTCCGTGCACGAGCGAAGTCACTTCGTAGGCAAGCTTGCGCTGTCCTTCGCGGGCGAACGGCCGCTCGGCCAGCGCAGCTTCCAGGGTCTCGATCTCCGCCCGGTTGAGGAACGTAAAGACCTTAAGGCGCGCAGCAACGTCGCTGTCTGCGGTGTTGAGCCAAAACTGATAGAACGCATACGGGCTGCACATCTCCGGATCAAGCCAGATGGCGTTACCCTCGCTCTTGCCGAACTTCGTCCCGTCGGCATTGGTGATGAGTGGGGTCCCCAGCGCGTGGACGTGTTTGCCCTCAACCTTGCGGATCAGGTCAGTGCCGCTGGTCAGGTTGCCCCACTGGTCCGACCCCCGGTCTGCAAGACACAGCCGTGGTCACGGAAGAGCTGGAGGTAGTCCATACCCTGCAGGATCTGGTAACTGAATTCCGTGTAGCTGATTCCCTCGTCGGAGTTCAGCCGGTTGGCGACGATGTCTTTTTTGATCATGGTGCCAACCCGGAAATGTTTGCCGATTCCGCGCAGAAAATCGATGGCGCTCAAGGGCGCGGTCCAGTCAAGGTTGTTGACCATCCGGGCCGCGTTGTCGCCCTCAAAACTGAGGAACCGCTGGACCTGCGCCTGCAGTTTTCCGACCCATTCCGCTACCGTCTCGGGGGTGTTAAGCACACGCTCTGCACTCTGGCGCGGATCACCGATGAGGCCGGTGGAGCCGCCGACGAGGCCGAGGGGCTTGTGGCCGGCTAGTTGGATCCGGCGCATTAGCAGCAACTGCACCAGGTTGCCAAGGTGCAGACTCGGAGCAGTGGGATCGAAGCCGCAGTAATAGCTCACTGGTTCTCCGGCGAGCAGCTGCTGAAGCTCCGCCTCATCCGTGGAGACGTGGACCAGGCCCCGCCATTTCAGCTCCTGCCAGACGTCGGCGAAGCTGGGGTCATTCTGCTGGGAACGGAGATCATTTAGCTGGGACACGGAATCTAAGGTAGCAGGATCAGCGCACCCTCAGCGTCTGTGACCGTCGGCCGAGACCGGCACCGCCGTTCCGGGCTCAGTCTTCGATGCCCGCCGGCACGCCGGCAGAGGCGATGAGCCGCAGCCGCTGGGTGGGCCGGGTCATGGCCACATACAGGTCACCGACACGGCCGTGCTCACGGTTCAGCATGGCCGAGGGCTCCAGCACCACAACGCCGTCGAACTCCAAGCCCTTGGCCTCGCGGGGACTGATAACAACAATGTCCTGGGCATAACTGCCGGCGTCGGTGCCGACGCGGCGCCCGTAAACGGCGCGCAGTGCCGCCGTGGCTTCGGAAAGAAGCCCGCCGTCGGCAATGACCGCCAGCAGGCCGCCCTCCAGGGAAGCGAGTTCCTCCGGCAGGACCGCAACGAGCTTGCTGATGATCTGGCCCGGCTCGACGCGGTCGATCACCGGTGCCCAGCGACCCTCGCGGACAGCCTTGGGTGCGGAGACGACAAGCCCCGCCGCGTTGGCCATCCGGGCCGCCGCTTCGGCAATCTGCGAGGGGGTGCGGTAGTTGACTGTGAGCTCCTCGAGCTGCCAGCGGTCACCGAACATCGGGGCCAGGGCGCTCTGCCAGGAATTGGCGCCCACCACGGAACTTGTCTGGGCAATGTCGCCCACGATGGTGAAGGACTTCAGCGGGCAGCGGCGGACCAGCAGGCGCCACTGCATCGGCGAGAGCTCCTGGGCCTCATCCACCACAATGTGCCCAAAGGCCCAGCTGCGGTCGGTCGTGGCACGCTCTGCTGCAGTGAGCCGGGCCTCGCGTTCCTGGTTCTGGTCAACGAGCTCTTCCGCGGAGATCAAGACGTCCACGCCGGCGGTTTCCATGTTAACAAGCGTCTGTTTGGCGTTGGCCAGGTCGCGTGCACGATCGTGTTCCTGCTGTGCCAGCCCCCTGCCCGCAGCGGCGTCCAGCTCGCCGAGAAGTTCGGCTGCCTCGTCCAACAGCGGCACGTCAGCTTCGGTCCACGGCGCATCGGCCGGACGGAGCAGCAGTTGCCGCTCGGCCGGGCTGAGCTGGGGGGTACAGGCTTCCAGGATCGCCGGCTTGCTGAAGAGTTCACCTATCAGCTTCTCCGGCGTCATTGGCATCCAGCACAGATTCAATGCGATCCGGACGTCCCGGGCGGAGCGGACATCCTCGGCGAGGTAGGAGCGGTCTGCGTTGTTGCCGATGCTGCCGGCCTCGACGAGTTCGGTCATCTGTTCGGTCAGTTCGCGCAGCAGCATCCTGACAAACGAAACGCGCGCTTCGTTGTGCGGCTTGCCGGTGGAGCGTGCGCGGTCCCGGGCACGGCGGACCTGCCGGGGAGTCAGGAGGAGTTTGCGCCCGTCCACTTCAAGGACGCGGTTCTCCGCAGGAATACGCTGCCGGTTGGCCACCGCGTTCGCCACGACCTCGACCATGTCCAGCCGGCCCTTGATGGCAGCGACCTCGGACTCCGGCTCGGCCACGGCATGGATTCCGGGCATAAGCCGGCCGACACTGGCCATCACAACGCCGGTCTCGCCGAGCGACGGCAAGACGCGTTCGATGTACTTCATAAAGGACGACGACGGTCCCACCAGCAGGACGCCGGCGGTCTTGAGCCGGTCCCGGTGCGTGTAGAGCAGGTAGGCCGCACGGTGCAGGGCAACCGCCGTTTTGCCGGTGCCGGGCCCGCCCTGGACGACAAGGGCTCCGGAGATCGAGGACCTGATGATCCGGTCCTGCTCGGACTGGATGGTGCCGACGATGTCTGACATCCGTCCGGTCCGCTTGGAGTTAAGGGCTGCCAGCAGCGCGCCCTCGCCCTGCAGGGACTCGTTGTCCGCGAGCAACCCGGCGTCCAGGACATCGTCCTCGATGGCCTTGACCTCGCGGCCCTGCAGGATGAGATGGCGCCGGCGCCGCACTCCCTGCCGGTCAAACGCGGTGGCCTGGTAAAAGTGTCCGGCTTCCGGCGCACGCCAGTCGAGCATAAGCCGCTGCAGCTCGTCAGTGGTCAGCCCGATGCGGCCGATGTACTGCGCCTCCCCGGAGTCGAGGTCGAGGCGGCCGAACACCAGCCGGTCATCGACGGCGTCGAGCTGCGCAAGGCGGTCCTCGTAGAGTGCAGCGAACGCATCCCGCTCGGAGACGTTCTGCATAGTGCCCACCGCACCGGCCCGACGGACCTGCGCCAGCTGGGTGCGCTTTTCCGCCCGCAGCTCGTCGAGCCGGGCGTAAAGTCCGGCTACATAGTCGCGTTCATGGGCCAAATCAGCGTCGTGCATCGAACGTTCCCCTATCGAAAAAGACAGACCAACCATTCTACAACCATTTCAGTGCGGCACCGCTACACGACCGCTTTTAGCACCCCGGTACAGCGGGGCCCGCGGGATCGTCCCGCGGCCCGGTGCACCTTGCCGCCGGCCGGGCCCGGAGGGCGTTTTACAGCCGCAGCAGGGAACTGACCCGATGCCTGTCGAGGGCAGAACGGCCGTTAAGCTCACCCAGTTCCAGGACCACACCCACACCGGCCACTTCGACGCCGCAGCGTTCGAACAGCCGGACGGCGGCAGCCAGCGTGCCGCCCGTGGCAAGGACGTCATCGAGAATCAGGACGCGGCTGCCGGGCGCAAGGTCAGTGGTGTGCAGTTCCAGGGTGGCGCTGCCGTACTCGAGCGCGTAGTCCTCGGAGACCACTTCACGGGGTAGCTTGCCGGCCTTGCGGACAGTGATGACGCCCGTGCCGGTGGCGTAAGCCGCGGCAGCAGCCAGCAGGAAACCGCGGGCCTCCACGCCGGCCACGGCGTCGAACTGGCCCTTGAACGGCTCCACCAGGGCGTCCACAACAGCCCTGAGTGCCGCGCCGTCGGCGAAAACGGGGGTCAGGTCCTTGAAGACAATTCCCGGCTTGGGGTAATCCGGGATGGTGGCGCACAGGCTGCTAATCAGTTTGTCCACCGGCGCAGTGGTTTCACTCTTGGTCATCGTGGTCCGGGGAAGCTCGCTTTGATTCACCCGTCAAGCTTACTCGCTGGGCTTTTACGGTTCCGTCGGGCACGTGTGCCGGTCGCCCGGCAGGGCCGGCCTGCTACCCCGGGCGCACCTTCGCTGCCTTGTAGCGGGAGACGGTCGGGTCGCCGGTGACCCAGAAGCGCCAGGGGTAGTCGCGGCTGCCCCCGGCGCCCGAGACGCCGACGCGTGGTCCGGAACTGACATCCACGGCCGGCACGTCCGGCAGTTCCAGCCGGAACGGGGCCAAAGCGCATCCCGGCCGGTGTCCGCCGTTGTGATGCCCAGTGCCGTGGCGAGCCGGGCCGGGCCGCTCGCGAGCTCCCTGGCGGATTTCGACGTCGGCCGGCGGGTGAGTGCCAGGTCTTCCCCTGCCACAATCATTCCGGCCCGCAGCAGCACTGCAGAGGCTTCTCCGAGCGGTCCGCAGACGATATTGGCGCAGTGGTGCATGCCGTAGCTGAGGTAGACGTAGAGGTGCCCGGCCGGGCCGAACATCGGGGCGTTGCGCGCGGTGGCGCCGCGAAAGGTGTGCGAACCGGGATCCGGGTGCTGCGAGTCGTGCGGTCCCAGATAGGCCTCCACCTCGCTGATCCGCACGGACACCAGGCCGTCGGGACCCTCGTGCGTCAAAACCGCGCCAAGCAGCAGCGGCGCCACCTGCCGGGCGTCGGCGGACAGGAGCCCCCGCAGCCCAGTGGCCGGCAATCCACGGCCCGGCGCACTGTCAGGAGGAGTCGCACTCATGCTCCGACTTTAACAAACCCGCCGGATCACCCTGCACGGCCATGTCCGATTTCCGCTAGCAGCGGCACCCGGATGCTGGCAGGATGAACTCATGGATTTCTGGCAGCGCTACCGGGCAATCGACGCCCGGGACATCCGGTTCGACGGGCAGTTCTACACTGCTGTCCGCACGACCGGCATCTACTGCCGGCCTTCCTGCCCGGCCCGGACCCCCAAGGCCGGCAATGTCACGTTCTACGAGACCTCCGCCGCCGCGCACGACGCCGGCTACCGGGCCTGCAAACGCTGCCTGCCCGAGGCGGTGCCCGGCACGCCTGCCTGGAATGTCCGCTCGGACATCGCCGGACGCGCCATGCGGCTGATCAACGACGGGGTGATCAATCGCGACGGCGTCGAAGGCCTCGCCGCCCGCCTGGGCTACTCCTCGCGCCAGCTCAACAGGATCCTCAGCCACGAACTCGGCGCCGGCCCCCTCTCGCTGGCCCGTGCCAGCCGGGCCCAGACGGCGCGGACCCTGCTGGTCTCCACCACGATCAAGGTCGCCGACATCGCGTTCGCTGCCGGATTCAGCAGCGTCCGCCAGTTCAACGAGACCATCGGCGAAGTTTTCGCCATGACCCCGTCGGCGTTGCGGGCTACCGCGCGCCACCACCGGTCGCCGCCCCAGGCTGCTGTGTCGTCGACAGCCCTGACGCTGAACCTGCCGTACCGTGAACCCTTCGACCCCGGCGTTTTTTCGTTCCTCGCGGTCCGGGCCATCCCCGGCGTCGAGGAGGGCACCTCCAGCTCCTATGCGCGGACGCTGCGGCTGGCCCACGGCGATGCGCGCTTCCAGGTGGACTATAACGCCGAAGCCAGCGGCCGCCCGCTGCTGCTGAGCATCGGCGCCGTCGACCTCCGGGACCTGCCCTCCCTGCTCAGCCGGGTCCGCCGGCTGCTGGACCTTGACGCCGACCCGGTCGCCATCGACGAGGTGCTGGGATCCGATCCCCGGCTGGCGGCGGGAGTCACCGCCACGCCGGGAATCCGGATGCCCGGCGCCGTTGATCCGCAGGAGCTGCTGATCCGGGCAATGATCGGCCAGCAGATCACCGTCGCCGCCGCGCGGACGGCACTTATCCGGTTGTCCGCCGCCGGCAGCGACAGCCTGGTTCCCGCCGTCGGCCTGCACCGGCTGTTCCCCACCGCTGAGCAAATTGCCGCGGACGGCCTCGAACTGCTCCGGGGCCCGCAACGCCGCGTCGATTCGATCCGGAACGCAGCCGCTGCGATGGCTTCGGGCAGGCTCGACTTTGGCTATGGCGATGACCTGCCGGGGCTGGAGTCCAAACTGCTGCCCCTGCCCGGGGTGGGGCCGTGGACGGTGGGCTATGTGGCGATGCGCGTGATCGGAGCACCGGATGTCTTCCTGGCCAACGACGCGGCGGTGCGCAATGGCATCCGCTCGCTGGGCCCGGATCCTGACGGCGCCGTGTCGCCGGGCCAGCCCCTAAGCCCCGATTTCCGCGAGCTCAGCCCCTGGCGTTCCTACGCCACCATGCACCTGTGGCGCACAGCGGCGCTCGCCCGGGCCGCGGCACCCAAAACATCATTCATTTCCCCCCTGGCTCCCAAGAAAGCGGCATTATGAAAGCCCAGTTGCTGACCATGTCCACCCCCGACGGCCCGTTCACCATCATTGCCCGGGACGGTGCGGTGCTTGCCTCCGGGTGGACGGCTGTTCCCGGGGACTTGACCGGGCAGATCCACCCGGACCTGCTGCCGGGGGCCTTCGAGTCCGTCCCGGGCCTGGGCGTCATCTCCGAAGCCGTGGACGAGTTCTACGCCGGCTATCCGGAACCGGCTATGGCGGTGCCAGTGCTGCAGAAGTCCGGCCCGTTCCGCGGGCATGCCTGGGAGATCCTCCGCACCGTCGCGCCGGGACACCCCGTGAGCTACACCGACTACGCGGAAATGTCGGGAAATGCGAAGGCCGTCCGCGCTGCTGCCAGCGCCTGCGCCTTCAACGCTGCTGCGCTTTTTGTACCGTGCCATCGGGTGATCCGCACCGACGGAAGCCTGGGCGGATTCCGGTGGGGGCTGGAAATCAAAAAAGAGCCTTCTGGCCCGGGAACACCTGCTGGTCTCTGCCGTCAAGCAGTAACAGCCGCGGGCCGGCTCCCGAGTGTGGATAGGCGCCCGAGTTGGGCTCAGCGGGTGGCAGGCACCCCGGCCGGCCACGGAAGCAGCGCCGGGAGGTCGACGCCGTCGGCCGCGGCCGTGGCGCGCAGGCTGCCGAGAGTGGGCGTGCGGCCCGCGAGCCAGGCAGCAATGTCGGTCAGCATCCCGTTGACGGCCGTCGATCGGCTGCCGGGCGTACCGATGGCCACGGCTGGCAGTCCGAGCGGCTGGAGGACAAAGCGCTGCCCGTCAGGCACCCGCGCGGCCAGGAATTCGAAAAGGTGCTCGCAGAACGGCCGGCTCCAGGTCTCGGGGCCGCGGCCGGTGCCAAGATCTGCGGCGTGGATGACGAATTCGCGCCAGAGTGCCAGTCCGCCGTCGAACACAACTCCCCCGCGGAAACTTATCGGCCTTTGCCAGTCGGCGCCGTCAAGGGATTCAAAAGCAGCCAACGCCCGGACCAAGGCGCGATCCAGATCGGAGCGGTGTTCGGCCACGGAGTGTCCGGCCGACATTTCGATCGCCCGGGTCCGGCCGTCGAAGCCGCCGTCATAGAGTTCGATGGTCTTGCCCTGCGCGGCGAATTCCAGCTGGCGCGCCATCGCATTGGCGATGCCGCAGAGGTGGGCCAGCACATGTCCCCGGGTCCAGTCCGGCAGTTCCGAGGGCGCCTTGACGTCCTCCTCGGAAAAGGTGGCAGCTATCCCCGCCACGACGTCGGCGGCGCGGCGGAGTTCTGCCAGGAGTTTTTCCGGCGTGATTGTGGTCATGGCGAACATCCTAACCGAGCTCCCTGGATAAATCCGGATTAACTGAAGGACCCCGGGCCATAGCGGTGGCGGATGTGCCGGCGGTCGTGCCGGGCCTGCCAGAACTCGATTTCGCGGGGCCGGAGGGCATAGAGCTGCCAGTCCGGGTTATCGCCGCCGTCGGCCCCCGGCCGGGCGTGCCAGTCTGCGGCGGAGGCCTCCGCCGACAACTCAACAACACCGCCGGCCACCCGGACCTGACGGCCCTGCTGCTGCCAAAAGAAGTTGAGCGCGGCCTCCGGGTTGGCCGCAAGCTCCCGGCCTTTCCGCGACGCACGGGACGTGGCGAAGTGCCAGCCGCCACCGTCGATGTCCTTCAGGATGAGCATCCGGGCGGAGGGACGCCCGAGGCGGTCCGCCGTGGCCAGGCTGCAGGCGTTGGGCTGCGGCACACCGGCTGAGAGCGCCTCATCGAACCACTGCCGGAACAGCTCGGCGGGGTCAGCGGGCGCTTCTGCCGGGTCGAACTCCGGAAGTACATCGGGGAAATCGGGCAGGCCACGCAGCAACTGGCGGAAAGTTTCGCTCATGCCGTAATGCTAGCGGGGAGTTTTG
Organism: Arthrobacter sp. H16F315; assembly: GCF_024124825.1. Lineage (GTDB taxonomy): Bacteria > Actinomycetota > Actinomycetes > Actinomycetales > Micrococcaceae > Arthrobacter. The sequence goes on from NZ_JAMXSS010000002.1 coordinate 3,332,054, forward strand.
GCGGCAAACGCACAGCGCTCCCTCACTTTTGGCAGGAAATCCGCCGACGCTCCTGCAGGCAGTGCAGGAGCGTCGGCGGAAATGCTGCAGGAAGTGAGGGAGCGTGTGTCGCTAGCCCGCGTACCCGCGGACCCCGGCCAATTCGCTCTCGAGGGCCACCAGTTGGCGCTCGACGGCGGCCGGAGCCGTGCCGCCCTGGGAGTTGCGGCTGTTCAGCGAGCCCTCAGTGGACAGGACCGTTCGGACCTCGGGTGTCAGGTGCTCGGAGATCGCGGCGTATTCCTCATCCGTCAGGTCCCAAAGCTCCACGCCGCGGCTTTCCGCCTGCTTGACCGCAGCCCCGGAGAGCTCGTGCGCCTCACGGAACGGAACGCCCTGCCGGACCAGCCATTCGGCAATGTCCGTGGCCAGCGCGAAGCCCTGCGGCGCCAGGGACTCCATCCGTTCGGTGTTGAACGTCAGCGTCGCGATCATGCCCGATACTGCCGGGAGCAGGACCTCCAAGGTGTCGGCGGCGTCAAAGACCGGTTCCTTGTCCTCCTGCAGATCGCGGTTGTACGCGAGCGGCAGGCCCTTCAGTGTGGCCAGCAGCCCGGTCAGGTTGCCGATCAGCCGGCCGGCCTTGCCACGGGCCAGTTCCGCCACATCCGGGTTCTTCTTCTGCGGCATGATCGAGGAGCCGGTGGAGTAGGAATCGTGGAGCGTAACAAAGGAGAACTCCTTCGTGGCCCACAGGATAACTTCCTCCGACACACGGGATAGGTCCACGCCGATCATGGCCGTGATCCACGCAAACTCGGCGAAGACATCGCGGGAGGCGGTGCCGTCGATCGAGTTGTGCGTCGCGGAGAAGAAGCCCAGTTCCGCGGCCACAGCCTCCGGGTCCAGGCCCAGCGACGAGCCGGCGAGGGCACCCGAGCCATAGGGCGACACCCCGGCGCGCCTGTCCCAGTCCGCCAAACGCTGCACATCGCGCAGCAGCGCCCAGGCGTGGGCCAGCAGGTGATGGCTCAGCAATACGGGCTGGGCGTGCTGCAGGTGGGTGCGGCCGGGCATGGCCACGCCCTGATGGGCCTTCGCCTGGTCCACCAAAGCAGCGATCGTTGCGAGGACACCGCGGGCAATGATCCGGGCATGGTCACGCAGGAACATCCGCCCCAGCGTGGCCACCTGGTCGTTGCGGGACCGGCCGGCGCGGAGCTTGCCGCCAAGCTGGGTGCCGGCGCGCTCAATCAGACCCCGTTCCAGCGAGCCGTGCACGTCCTCATCGGAGTCCGCGGGCAGGTAGGCACCGGAGGCCACGTCTGCATCCAGCCGCTCCAGGGCGTCCAGCATGCCCTCAAGCTCGGTGTCGTCGAGCAGGCCGGCCTTGTGCAGGACGCGGGCGTGGGCCTTGGAGCCGGCGATGTCGTAGCGCGCCAGCCGCCAGTCGAAGTGCGTGGACTTGCTCAGCGCCGCGAGGGCGTCAGCGGGTCCGCCGGCGAATCGGCCGCCCCACAGCGCGCCTTCATTTGTGCCGGAAGCCACTACTGACCTGCGACGCGGATGTCGCGGCCCGAGGCGACCTTGGCGGACATGCCCCACAGCTCGATGAAACCCTTGGCCATGGACTGGTCGAAGGTATCGCCGGTGTCGTAGGTGGCGAGGTCGAAGTCGTAGAGCGAGGTCCCGGAACGGCGTCCGTTGACGATCGCCTGGCCGCCGTGCAGCACCATCCGGATGTCGCCGGTGACGTAGCGCTGGGTGTCTTCGATAAAGGCATCAAGGGAGCGCTTGAGCGGCGAGAACCACTGGCCGTCGTACACCAGTTCGGACCAGCGCTGGCCGACAGTGGCCTTGAACCGGGCCTGCTCGCGTTCGATGGTGATGTCTTCGAGGTGCTTGTGCGCGGTGATCAGCGCCATGGCACCGGGCGCTTCGTAGATTTCGCGGGACTTGATGCCAACGAGGCGGTCCTCGACGACGTCGATCCGGCCCACGCCCTGGGCGCCGGCACGGCGGTTGAGTTCCTTGATGGCCTGCAGCGGGGTGACCTTAACACCGTCGATCGCGACCGGGACGCCGGCGTGGAAGGAGATGGTGACCTCGTCGGGAGCCGGCGGGAACTCCGGGGTCGCGGTGTAGTCGTAGATGTCCTTGGTGGGACCATTCCAGATGTCCTCGAGGTAGCCGGTTTCGACGGCGCGGCCCCAGACGTTCTGGTCGATGGAGTAAGGGTTCTTTTTGGTGGTCTCGATCGGGAGTCCCTTTTCCTCGGCGAAGGCGATGGCCTTGTCGCGGGTCAGGGCAAGGTCGCGGACCGGTGCAATGCACTTCAGGTCCGGGCCCAGGGTCTGGATACCGACCTCAAAGCGGACCTGGTCGTTGCCCTTGCCGGTGCAGCCGTGGGCCACCGTGGTAGCGCCGAATTCGCGGGCAGCCTTGACCAGGTGCTTAACGATCACGGGGCGGGAGATCGCGGAAACCAGCGGGTAGTGGCCCTGGTAGAGGGCGTTGGCCTTCAGCGCGGGCATGCAGTACTCGTTGGCGAACTCGTCGGAGGCGTCAGCCACATAGGCTTCGACGGCGCCGCAGCCCAGGGCGCGCTGGCGGATCGTCTCCAGCGACTCGCCGCCCTGTCCGACGTCGACCGCCACGGCGATCACCTCGGCACCGGTAGCTTCACCGATCCAGCCGATAGCTACGGAAGTATCCAGGCCACCGGAGTAGGCCAGCACAATACGCTCAGTCACTTCAATTGCTCCTTAGTTGTTTGGGGAAAATCAGTCGTGCGGGAAAAATTCCGGGTAAAGCTTCTCTTGTGAAAGCCTGTCACATCCCTGTGGCGGGTCTTTCACATGATCCTGGGGCCGTCAGCTGGTGCCGGCCTCTTGGGCCAGCTGCAGGAAGCGGGCCGCCACGTCAGCCCCGCCGACCGGGTCGCGGGTAACCAGCAGCACGGTGTCGTCCCCGGCGATGGTGCCGAGGATGGAGGGCATCACGGAGTGGTCGATCGCCAGCGCCAGGAAGTTGGCCGCGCCGGGAGGTGTCCGGAGCACCGCGATGTTCGCGGACGCTTCGGCGGTGACCAGCAGTTCCCCGCAGAGCCGGGCCAGCCGCGCGTCGAGGATTTCCTGGCTGACACCGCTTTTGGCCGCGCGTTCCCCGCCCTCCCCCGGCACCGCGTAGACGAGGACACCTTCCTTCCCGCGGACCCGGACCGCGCCGAGCTCCACGAGGTCCCGGGACAGGGTGGCCTGGGTTACCTGGACGCCGTCGTCCGCGAGCAGTGCCGCCAGCTCCGCCTGCGAACGGACCGACTCACCCGTGAGGATCGCGGTGATCCGTGCCTGCCGGGCCGTCTTGGTGGCCGGGCTGGCACCCGGGGAAGCGGGCTGGACGGACACTATCGGCGTCCCTTCGGTGCCGGCTCCCCGTTCGGCGCCAGCCCGTCAACGACGGCGAGGCCGGAGCGGTGCATCAGCCAAGCCATCAGCGCCTTCTGGGCGTGCAGCCGGTTCTCGGCCTCGTCCCAGACGATTGACTGCGGGCCGTCGATCACGGCCGCGGCGATCTCGTAGCCCCGGTAGGCGGGCAGGCAGTGGAGCACCACGGCATCCGGCGCCGCGAGCTGCATCGCGGCTTCGTCGACAGCGTAGCTGCGGAACAGCTGCAGCCGGGCCTCCTTCTCCTCTTCCTGGCCCATGGAGACCCACGTGTCGGTCGCGACGACGTCGGCCCCCAGCAGCGCCTCGGCAGCGTCAATGGTGACAAGTACCGACCCGCCGGTCTCGGCCGCGCGGTCTTCGGCCGCGGCGATGATCGCCGGGGAAGGCAGGTAACCTTCGGGGCCGGCCACACGGACGTGCATGCCGGCGGTGACGCCGGCCAGCAGGTAGGAATTGGCCATGTTGTTGGCAGCGTCGCCAAGGTAGCTTAGGGTGAGGCCCGCCAGCTCGCCCTTGTGTTCCTTGATCGTAAGCAGGTCGGCGAGGAGCTGGCAGGGGTGGTAGTCATCGCACAGGGCGTTGATGACCGGCACCCGGGAGTTTGCTGCCATGGCCACCAGGCCGGCGTGGGCACCGGTGCGCCAGACAATGGTGGACACCATCCGCTCCAGGACCTTGGCGGTGTCCTCGATGGACTCCTTGTGGCCGATCTGCGCCTCGCCCGGGTTGATGATCAGCGCACTGCCGCCCATGTCGGCCACGCCCGCGGCGAACGAGACCCGAGTCCGGGTGGAGGTCTTGTCGAAGATCACGGCAACGGTCCTGCGTCCGCTGGCCTCCGCCGCGAACGGCTGCACACTGTAGGGGGCGGCCTTCATCCGCAGGGCAAGGTCCAGGACCTCAGCCTGCTCGGCCGGGGTGAGGTCGGTGTCCTTGAGGAAGTGCCGGGGCCGACTCGTCGACATTTCAGTCGTGTTCACTGGTTGTCCTTTGCTGTCTGGAGAAGGGCAGGCAGTGCCGCGAGGAAGCGGTCGGCCTGTTCGGTCGTGAGGATCAGCGGCGGGGCGAGCCGGATCGTGTGCGGGCCCGGGCTGTTGACGATAAAGCCTGCGTCGAGCCCGGCGGCCACGACGGCCGGGGCGACGTCGGCGTCCAGATCAAAGCCGATCAGGAGCCCTTCGCCGCGGACCGCGGTAACGCCGTCGATCCCCGCGAGGCCGGCCCGCAGCCGCTCCCCCACGTTCCGGACGTGGTCCAGGACATGCTGGTCCGCCAGCACGTGCAGGGTGGCCAGTGCTGCAGCGGTGGCCACCGGGTTGCCGCCGAACGTCGTCCCGTGCTGGCCGGCGGAGAGCAGCGCGGAAGTTTCCGGGCCAAAGGTCACGAGGGCGCCAATCGGGAAGCCGCCACCGAGGCCCTTGGCGAGCGTGACCGCGTCGGGCATAATCCCGGCGTCCTCGCTGGCGAGCCACTTGCCGGTACGGCCGATGCCGGTCTGGACCTCGTCCAGGATCAGCAGGGCACCGACGGCACGGGTGGCCGCCCGCGCGGCCTGCAGGTAGCCGGCGGGCAGCGGCCGGACGCCGGCCTCGCCCTGGATCGGTTCGAGGAAGACCGCTGCGGTGGTGTCGTCCACTGCGGCCAGGAGCGCGTCGACGTCACCGAAGGGGATGTGCACAACGCCGCCAGGCAGCGGCGCAAACGGCGCCCGGTAGGCCTCCTTCGCGGTGAGCGCCAGCGCGCCCATGGTCCGGCCGTGGAAGGCGCCCTCAAGGGCGATGATTTTGGTCCGCGGCGTCGCTGCCGAACCAACATTGCGCCGCGCCAGCTTAAACGCGGCCTCGACCGCCTCCGTGCCGGAGTTGGCGAAAAACACCTTGGAACCGGCCGGCGCCCTGGTGATCTCCAGCAGCTTTTCGGCCAGCGCGATCTGGGTGGGACTCGTAAAGAAGTTGGAGACGTGTCCGAGGGTGGCGAGCTGGCTGGAGATGACCGATGTGACAAAAGGATGCGCGTGGCCGAGGGCGTTGACCGCGATCCCGCCGAGCAGGTCCAGGTATTCCTTGCCGTCCGCGTCCCAGACGAGGCAGCCGGCGCCGCGGACCAGGACCCGCTGCGGGGTCCCGAAGACACCCAGCAGCGAGGTGGAGTAGCGGGCCAGCCAGTCGGCTCCGGTAGCGGAGCCGCCGGTTCCGACCATTTCGCTGAGTTCGGGGGATTTTTCCAGCTGGTTCATTTGTTTTCCTCGTCCGGGACGACCTGTGTGCCGATGCCCGCTGTTGTGAAGGTTTCCAGCAGCATCGAATGCGCCAGCCTGCCGTCCACGATGTGTGCGCGTTCAACGCCGCCTTCAACGGCTTTGAGGCAGGCCTCCATTTTCGGGATCATGCCTGACTCCAGGCGCGGCAGCAGCTCGCGGAGTTCCGACGCGGTAAGCGAGGAAATCAGCGAGGAGCGGTCCGGCCAGTTGGCGAAGAGACCCTCAACATCGGTGAGGATAACCAGCTTCGAGGCGCCGAGCGCCTCGGCCAAGGCCGCGGCGGCGGTGTCCGCGTTGACGTTCAGCACCTGGCCGGTGGTCTGCACTTGGTGGGTTCCCCGGTCACCGGTGCCGTCCGCGAATATTTCCGGCGCTACTGTCGAAATCACCGGGATCCGGCCGGCCGCAACAATATCCAGGATTCCCTCGGGATTTACGCCGACAACTTCGCCGACGAGGCCCAGATCCACCTCCTCGCCGTCCACCACGGTGCCGGTCCGGACGGCGCGGAGCAGCCCGCCGTCCTCACCGGACATACCAACGGCGTAGGGGCCGTGTGAGTTGATCAGGCCCACGAGTTCGCGGCCCACCTGGCCGGTGAGGACCATACGGACCACGTCCATGGCCTCCGGCGTGGTGACCCGCAGCCCGCCCTTTAAACTCGGATTCGATCCCGAGCCGGCTGAGCATGGCGTTGATCTGCGGGCCGCCGCCGTGCACCACGACCGGGTGGATCCCGACGTGGTGCAGGAAAACAACGTCCTCGGCAAAGGCGCGGCGCAGCTCGTCGTTAACCATGGCGTTGCCGCCGTATTTGATCACCATCGTGGTGCCGGCAAAGCGCTGGATCCAGGGCAATGCCTCGATCAGGGTGCCGGCCTTGCCCTGGGCATCGGACATGGACGTGGTCTCGCGGGTCTGGGCGTTCATCGGCATCCCCTAGCTGGAGTAGGCGCTGTTTTCGTGGACGTAGTCGTGGGTGAGGTCGTTGGTCAGGATGGTGGCCTCGGCGTTACCGGCCTGGAGGTCGATCTCGACCAGGACCTCGCGGGGTGCCAGGTCCACGAGGCTCCGGTCGTCGCCGATGCTGCCGTTGCGGCAGATCTGCACGCCGTTCATGGACACATTGAGCCGATCGGGTTCGAAAGCGGCGTCGGTGGTGCCGACGGCGGAGAGCACCCGACCCCAGTTGGGATCCTTGCCGAAAATCGCGGCCTTAAAAAGGTTGGAGCGGGCCACTGCGCGACTGACCACTTCGGCGTCCATCTCGCTGGCGGCGTTGAACGTCCGGATGGCGATGTCGTGGCTGGCTCCTTCTGCGTCGCCGATCAGTTTGCGGGCCAGTTCTGCGCAGACCTGGGTCAGGCCGGCGCCGAAGTTGGCGGCCGACGGCACGGCGCCGGATGCTGCGGAGGCGAGCAGCACCACTGTGTCGTTGGTGGACATGCAGCCATCCGAGTCCGCCCGGTCAAAGGTGACCCGGGTGGCGTCACGGAGCACAACGTCGAGCATGTCCGGCTGGACGTCAGCGTCAGTGGTGAGCACCACGAGCATGGTGGCGAGCCCAGGGGCGAGCATGCCGGCACCCTTGGCCATACCTCCGATGGTGAATTCTTTGCCGTCGGCGTCGGCACCGGTGAAGAAGGCCTGTTTGGACACCGAGTCCGTGGTCATGATGGCCGTGGCAGCATCGGAGCCGCCGCCTGTGCTCAGCGCTGCGCTTGCCGCCCCGATCCCGGCGAGTACCTTATCCATCGGCAGTTGCTCGCCGATCAGGCCGGTGGAACAGACGAAGACGTCGGTGGCGGAGATGCCGAGGGCTTCGGCGGTCTTTTCGGCAGTGGTGTGGGTGTTCTGGAAGCCTTGCGGGCCGGTGCAGGCGTTGGCCCCGCCGGAGTTCAACACAACGGCATCCACGCGGCCGTCCTTGACCACCTCTCGGGACCAGTGCACGGGGGCTGCGGCCACCCGGTTGGAGGTGAACACGGCCGCGGCGGCCTTGGAGGGGCCGTCGTTGACCACAAGGGCGAGGTCCGGGTTGCCGGAGGCCTTGAGGCCGGCGGTGACTCCGGCGGCACGGAATCCCTGGGGGGTGGTGATGCTCACGGTGCTACTCCCTGCAGATCGAGGCCGGCGGTTTCCGCCAGGCCGAGGGCAATGTTCATGGACTGCACGGCTCCGCCGGCGGTCCCTTTGGTCAGGTTGTCGATGGCGCACGTAACGATTACCCTGCCGGTGTGCCCGTCGAGTGCCAACTGCATCACGGCGTGGTTGGACCCCTGGACCGACTTCGTCGAGGGCCAGCGGCCTTCGGGCAGCAAGTGCACAAACGGCTCGTCGTCGTAGGCCTCGCTCCAGGCCTGGCGGAGCTCTTCGGCAGTAACACCGGGGCGCACCTTCGCCGTGGCGGTGGTGAGGATGCCCCTGCTCATGGGGGCCAGCGTGGGCGTAAAGGACACCGTTACCGGAGCGTTGAGGGCCGCCGAAAGCCCCTGCTCAATCTCGGGCGTGTGCCGGTGCCCGCCCCCCACACCGTAGGGGCTCATCGAGCCCATCACCTCGGCGCCGATCAGATTGGCTTTGGCCGCCTTACCGGCCCCGGAGGTTCCGGACGCGGAAACGATTACAACGTCGTCGGGCTGCAGCAGGTGGTTGCTAAAACCAGGGGTAAGGGCCAGCAGGACCGAGGTCGGGTAGCAGCCCGGCACGGCGATCCGGGTGGCGCCCCGGAGTGCCTCACGCTGGCCGGGAAGTTCCGGGAGCCCGTAGGGCCAGGTGCCGGCGTGCGGGGAGCCGTAGAACTTTTCCCAGGCGGCCGCATCCTCGAGCCGGTGGTCGGCGCCGGCGTCGATCACGAGGGTGCCTGCGGGCAGTTGCGCGGCGATCTCCCCCGGAGGCTCCGTGCGGCAAGGCCAGGAACACAACGTCGTGTCCGGACAGGTTGGCCACTGTGGTGTCTTCGAGGATACGGCTGGCCAAACCGTGGAGATGGGGCTGCAATTCCCCTAGTCTGGAACCGGCGTTGCTGTGGGCCGTGATGGCACCGATCGTCACGTCGGGATGACCGGCAAGGAGCCGCAGCACCTCGCCGCCGGCATAACCGCTTGCGCCGGATACGGCAACAGAAATAGTCATACAGGGAACTATACAGCAAGAGTATGCATAGATGTCGATAATTATGCATCAGCTGGGTCGCGCCCGGCCATGTTCGCCCGGCCGCGGAGGGCACGTGTTCTACACCGCGGGAGGGGCCCGGATGGCCCGGGGCGTATGCTTGGTTGTGGGTGATCCAGACCGTGCAATCCGAATGTCGGATGTAGCGTTGCCCGTAACAGTTACGAGGCGCGAGCTCCATGACCCCCACCACTGCTACGCCGGAGCGACCGAAATCTCGCGTCCGCCAGCCCAACGCCGTTGTCCTGAGCTACTCGGAACTCCTAAAGACCGTCAAGTCCGCCGGCCTCCTCGAACGCCGCGTCGGTTTCTACATCACGGTCTTCTCCGTTCTGGTCCTTCTGATGACCGCCACTTGGTTCGGCTTTGCGCTGATCGGTGACAGCTGGTTCCAACTCCTTATCGCCGCGGCGCTGGGCATCCTCTGCACCCAGCTGAGTTTCCTGGCCCACGAGGCCGGACACCGCCAGATCTTCGCCTCCCGCCGCGCCAACGACTGGGCCGCCCGGATTCTTGCCACCTCGGTCGCCGGCATCAGCTACTCCTGGTGGGAGCAGAAGCACGGCGCGCACCACAACCACCCGAACGTCATTTCCAAAGACCCGGACATCGCCACCGGCGCCATCGCCTTCTTCCCGGAGGCTGCCGCTACCCGGCAGGGACGGTTCTCCTTCCTCACCCGCAAACAGGGCTGGCTCTTCTTCCCGCTGCTGTTCCTCGTCGGACTGGGCCTCCAGATCGATTCGATCAAGTTCATCTTCCAGCGCGCCAAGGTCACCCACCGCTGGGTGGAAATCCCGATTCTCCTGGTCCGGCTCAGCCTGCTCCCGGTATTGGCCTTCACGTTCCTGCCGTGGGGCGTGGCCCTTGCGTTCATCGGGGTCCAGCTGGCCGTCTTCGGGTTCTACATGGGCGCCTCGTTCGCCCCTAACCACAAGGGCATGCCGGTCCTGCCGGCGGACAGCCGCGTTGACTTCTTCAGCCGGCAGGTCCTGACGTCACGGAACATTTCCGGTGGCCCCTGGATGGACATCCTGCTGGGCGGCCTCAACCGCCAGGCCGAGCACCACCTCTTCCCGGATATGGCCCGGCCGCAGCTCGACAAGGCCGCCGTGATCGTCCGCGAATTCTGCGCGAAGCACCAGGTTCCCTACACGGAAACCACCCTGTTGCAGTCCTACGGCATCATCGTGCGCTACCTCAACGAGGTCGGTCTCTCCGCCGGACGCCACTTCGAGTGCCCGATGGCGACCGTGACCCGACGCTTCTAAGCGGCGGCCGGGCTCCGCTGCGCGAAGGGCAAGCCGGCCGGCCTGTCAGTGTGACCCGAAGTGGCGGCCGAATACCGGCCGCCACTTCGTCGTTGCTGTCGCTGTCCCTAGGATGGTGCAGAAGCGGAGCCGGACATCGGGCCGCGGAAACCCAGCCGGCCGATGCGGGCCGGTTTGCAGCCCAGGAACTTCAGCTCAAGCAAGGAGACAGGTAATGCACGCAATCGTCGCCCGCGAGGCCGGGGGTCCCGGTGTCCTCACGCTGACCGGGGTGGAGCGCCCGACGCCGGGCCCAGGCCAGCTGCTGATCAAGGTCGCCGCCGCCGGGGTCAACTTCATCGACACCTACAAGCGCAGCGGCAGCTATCAGGTGAACTACCCCTTCACCCCCGGCTCCGAGGCCTCCGGCACCGTGGCGGAACTCGGCGACGGCGTCACCGGGTTCTCCCCAGGCGACCGGGTGGCGACGGCGGAAGGCATCAACTGCTACGCCGGCTACGCACTTGTCGATGAGGACAAAGCCCTGCCGGTCCCCCGCGGCGTGGACGATTTCACCGCAGCCGCCCTTCCCCTGCAGGGCATCACCGCGCACTACCTGATCAATTCCTCCTTCACGGTGGAGCCGGGCCACACCGTCCTGCTGCACGCCGGAGCGGGCGGCGTCGGGCTGCTGCTGATCCAACTGCTCAAGGCCAAGGGCGCACGCGTTATCACAACCGTCTCCACGGATGAGAAGGAACAACTGGCCCGCGGCGCCGGAGCCGACCACGTGCTGCGCTACAACGGCTTCGCGGCAAAGGTCCGCGAACTGACCGACGGGACCGGCGCGGACGTGGTCTACGACGGCGTCGGGAAGGACACCTTCGACGGTTCCCTGTCCGCCCTGCGTATCCGCGGCACCCTGGTGCTCTTTGGCGCCGCGTCCGGGCCCGTGCCGCCGTTCGATCCGCAGCGGCTCAACGCCGGCGGATCCTTGTACCTGACCCGCCCGACGATTTCACATTTCCTGCGTGATGCCCGGGAACGCCGCTGGCGCTCGGCCGAGCTTTTCGCCGCGGTGGCTGACGGAAGCCTCAAGGTCCGGATTGGCGCCCGCTATGATCTCGCGGAAGCCGCCCGGGCCCACGAAGACCTGGAGCAGCGCCGCACCACGGGCAAGGTCATCCTGGTCCCCTAAACCCGGACCGCCAGGGTCCGCCGTTATCCGGGACCAGCGTGCGCACATCCGGCTTGAGGCGGATCATTAACACAAAGCGACGCCGGACACCTTCCATTTACCTAGGTCAGAGACGATGCCCCCGTGACTGAGCAACAGCAGCAACCCACAAGCACCGTGCTCCCGCAAGATGCCGCCACCCTAAACACGGTCTTCCCGGCCCAGCTTGCAGGGTCCCCCGCCACTCCGCCGGAGCGGACGCTCGTTGACATCCTGCAGGACACGGCCGCACGCTTTCCGGACGCCTCCGCGCTCGACGACGGTCACGAGTCGCTCAGTTATGCGCAGCTTATGGCGGCAGTCCGGGCCCGGGCAAGGGAGCTGCACGCCGCGGGGCTGGGTGCCGGGGACAAGATCGGTGTCCGGATTCCCTCCGGTACCAACCTGCTGTATGTCTCAATCCTGGCCATCATGATGGTCGGGGCGGCGTATGTTCCGGTGGACGCGGACGACCCGGAAGAGCGGGCCAGGCTGGTGTTCGGCGAAGCACGGATCGCCGGGACGCTTCGCGGTGCCGGCGAGATAGTGACGGCGCGCGAGCTGCCCCGGCCGTTTCCGGCTCCCCGGCCTCCCGCGCCGGACGACGACGCCTGGGTCATCTTCACCTCGGGGTCCACCGGAACGCCGAAAGGCGTCGGCGTGCAGCATCGTTCCGCCGCGGCATTCGTCGACGCCGAGGCGCGGATCTTTTTGCAGGACGATCCGGTTGGCCCCCAGGACCGCGTCCTGGCCGGCCTGTCCGTGGCTTTCGACGCCTCCTGCGAGGAAATGTGGCTAGCCTGGCGGCACGGCGCCTGCCTCGTCCCGGCGCCCCGGGCGTTGGTCCGGACCGGGATGGACCTCGGCCCGTGGCTGATCAGCCATGGCATCACGGTCGTTTCCACAGTACCTACACTGGCCGCGCTCTGGCCGGTGGAGTCCATGGAGAGCGTCCGCCTGCTGATCTTCGGCGGCGAAGCGTGCCCGCCGGAACTGACCGAGCGGCTCGCCGTCGAAGGCCGCGAAGTCTGGAACACCTACGGCCCCACCGAGGCCACCGTTGTCGCCTGCGCCGCTCGATTGGGCGGGCCCGGCCCGATCCGGATCGGCTTGCCGCTGGACGGGTGGGACCTCGCCGTCGTCGACGCTGAAGCCCGGCCGGTGGGTGAAGGCGAGGTTGGCGAATTAATCATTGGCGGCGTCGGCCTGGCCCGGTACCTTGACCCGGCCAAGGACGCTGAGAAATTTGCCCCGATGCCGTCGCTGGGCTGGACGCGGGCCTACCGCTCGGGCGACCTGGTCCGGTACGAAGCGGAGGGGCTGATCTTTCAGGGCCGCGCTGACGAACAGGTCAAGCTAGGCGGGCGCCGGATCGAACTGGGTGAGATCGACTCGGCCCTGCAGGCCTTGCCGGACGTCGCCGGTGCGGCCGCGACGGTGCAGACGACGGCGGCTGGAAACCAGATCCTCGTGGGGTATCTGGCCCCGGCCAGCGGGCGGGACCTCGATCTCACCGCCGCACGTGAGCTCCTCAGCAAGAGCCTGCCGGCCCCCTTGATCCCGCTGCTGACAGTTGTCGATTCGCTGCCCACCAAGACCAGCGGCAAGGTGGACCGGCACGCGCTTCCGTGGCCGCTGGCGGGGGCCGGCGCCGCCGACGCCGCCGCGGCCCCGCTGAACCTGCCCGATGATGCCAGCTGGATCGTGGAACAGTGGAGCTCCGTCCTGGGCAGTGCCGTGTCCGGCCTGGACGCCGACTTCTTCGCCTACGGCGGCGGGTCCCTCGCTGCCGCGCAGCTTGTCTCGGCCCTGCGCGTGCGCTATCCAACGATCACGGTGGCCGACATCTATGCCACGCCCCGGATCGGGGCTCTCATCGATACTGCACGCCTGTCGCTGCCCGAGGGCGGGGCAGGACCGGCCCCGGAACGCACGGTCCGGCGCACGGCCCGCAAGTCGCAGGTTTTCCAGACTCTGATGGGGGGTTCCGCTGCACCTCCTGGTCGGCATGCGCTGGCTGACGTATGTGATGGCGGCGAATAATCTGCTCTTCTGGCTCGCCGGCTTCACGGCGGCGCCCACGGTTTCCTGGTGGTGGGTGGGAGCCTCCTGGCTTGTTTTTGTCAGTCCGGCCGGCCGGATGTTGATCTCCGTCGCCGCAGCCCGCCTGCTGCTGCGCAAGATAGTGCCGGGAATCTACCCCCGCTCCGGCCGGGTGCACCTGCGCCTGTGGCTGGCCGAGCAGATCCAGGACCTCGCCGGCGCCGTCAGCCTCGCCAGTGCCCCGTGGGTGCCCTATTACGCACGCGCCCTCGGGGCGAAAATCGGCAACAATGTCCAGTTGCACTCGCTGCCTCCCGTCACGGGAATGCTCTCGCTGGGCACCGGCTGCAACGTCGAACCTGAGGTCGATCTGTCCGGCTGGTGGATCGACGGTGACGTGGTCCATATCGGCGCCATCCATATCGGGCCCGGCGCAACTGTCGGTGCACGCAGTACCCTTATGCCCGGTGCCTCGATCGGTGCCGGAGCCCGGGTGGAGCCCGGATCGGCCGTGCTGGGCAAGGTGAAGTCCGGGCAGTTGGTCGCCGGCTCACCCGCGGAGCGCCGGGGCAAAGCCAAACCCTCCTGGCCGGAGGCTCCCCCGAGCACCCCTTGATCGGCAGGCTCTGGTTTGTCGGCTTCGCCACAGCGTCCGCCGTGCTGGCCCTGATCCCCGTGATCTCCGCTGCTGCCGCGGCCTTAGTGGTTTATGCCTTCATTCGAGGCAGCGCTTCGCTGACGGCAGCGATACCGCAGCTGCTGCTGGCCATTGCGCCGGCGGCCCTCGTCTGGTTCCTGTCCAACCTGCTGCTGATCCTGCTGACCACCCGGCTCCTCAGCGTGGGCCTGGCCGAAGGATATTACCGGGTGCGCAGCAGAATCGGCTGGCAGGTCTGGGCTACCGAGCGGGTCCTGGACCTGGCCCGGGACGTGCTCTTCCCGATCTATGCGAGCCTCTTCACTCCGGTCTGGCTGCGCCTGCTTGGCGCGAAGATCGGCAAGAACGTGGAGGCTTCGACGGTGCTGTTGATCCCGAAGATGACCACGGTGGGCGAGGGAGCCTTCCTGGCCGACGACACGATGGTGGCCTCGTACGAACTCGACGGCGGCTGGTTGCGGATCGCCCCCGCGAAGATCGGCAAACGCTCCTTCCTGGGCAATTCCGGTATGACGGCGGCCGGCCGCAATGTGCCCAAGAACTCCCTGGTTGCCGTGCTGTCAGCGACCCCCGCCAAAGCCAAGGCCGGCACCTCATGGCTGGGCAGTCCGCCGGTGCGGCTGCGGCGCACCGCCATCGCCTCCGATGACACCCGGACGTACCAGCCGCCGCTCAGGCTCAAGGTCGCCCGGTCGCTCTGGGAACTGTGCCGTTTTGTTCCCGTCGTGGTGACCGTCGCAATCGCGGCCGGCGTTTTCCTTGCCTTCGACTGGCTTGCCTCCGCCACGAATTACGGCATCGCGGCGCTCCTGGGCGGCGTTGTGATTCTCATCGCCGGAGCGGTGGCGGCGGGCAGTGCTGTGGTGGCGAAATGGTTGCTGGTAGGGCGCATCAAACCCGGTGAGCACCCGTTGTGGAGTTCCTTCATCTGGCGCAACGAGGTGGTGGACACGTTCATTGAAATGGTCAGCGCCCCTTGGTTCGCCCGGGCGGCCACCGGGACCCCGGCCCTGGTCTGGTGGCTCCGGGCCCTCGGCGCAAGGATCGGCGCGGGTACCTGGTGCGAAAGCTACTGGCTGCCCGAGGCGGACCTGGTGACCCTGGGCCGGAACACCACGGTTAACCGTGGTTGTGTGGTCCAGACCCATCTGTTCCATGACCGCGTGATGAGCATTGACACTGTTACGCTCGATGACGGGGCAACGATGGGCCCGCACGGAGTCATCCTCCCGCAGGCCCGGATCGGCAAAGGCGGCACCGTAGGCCCGGCATCCCTTGTGATGCGGGGTGAAACTGTGCCTGCCGCGACGTACTGGATGGGCAACCCGGTGAGCCCGTGGGGCGGGCCGGCAGTGGCTGCCCCCAAGCCGAAGTAGCACGCTCCCGCCCGACCCGCACCTGCCAACCCGAAGGCCGTTTAATGAGTTCCAGCCCCCAGAGGTCCACCGCCGCAACCGGCACCGGAGGCGGCCTGCCCGCGGATGATCCGGCGGGCTCTCCTGATCCGTACCTGCCGGGCCATGGCACCAATGCCTACCGCGTCACCCGGTATGAGCTCGAACTGGACTACAAGCTCAGCAGCAACCGCCTGAACGGGCGGGCCACCGTGCACGCGGTGACACAACGCGCCACCTCGGCCATTGTGCTGGACCTGACCGGGCTCCGGGCCAGCAAAATCCAGCTCTCCGGTCGGAAGGTCCGCAAGTTCAGCCAGCGCGCCGACCAGCTGGTCATTGTCCCCGACGCCGCCCTGATGCCGGGCGAAGAATTCACTGTGGACGTCCGCTACGAGGGAAACCCCTCCCCCCGCCGGGGCTTATGGGGCGACGTGGGATGGGAAGAACTGACCGACGGTGTGCTGGTGGCTGGCCAGCCGAACGGCGCACCGTCCTGGTTCCCCTGCAACGACCACCCCTTGGACAAGGCCAGCTATCGGATCTCGGTGACCACTGACGCACACTACCGGGCCGTGTGCAACGGGATCCTGGTCGCCCGCACCAGCCGGTCCAGCCGCGAGACCTGGGTCTACGAACAGGCCGAGCCCATGGCCACGTACCTCGCCACGGTTCAGATCGGCCGCTACGAGCTCTTGGCCCTCAACCCGGTCCGCCCGGCGTTACAGGTGCCCCAGCACGTGGCGGTTCCTGCTGAGCTTGCAGACAAGGCACGCGAAGGGCTGAGGAGGCAGCCGGAAATGATGCGTACCTTCATCGATTGCTTCGGCCCCTACCCGTTCGCCGAGTACACAGTAGTGGTGACCGGGGATGAGCTGGAGATCCCGCTCGAGGCGCAGAGCCTGTCGATTTTTGGCCCCAACCAGCTGGAACAGGACTGGGAGTCGCAGCGGCTCATCGCCCACGAGTTGTCCCACCAGTGGTTCGGCAATTCGCTGACGGCAGCGTCCTGGAAGGACATTTGGCTGCATGAGGGCTTTGCCTGCTATGCCGAATGGATCTGGTCCGAGGAAGCCGGCGTTATGACTGTGGCGCGCCGGGCCGCCGCCGCCTGGCGGAAGCTCAGCACCGGCGCGCAGGACCTGCTTGTGGGCGACCCCGGTCCGGAGTTGATGTTCGATGACCGGGTGTACAAACGCGGGGCCCTGGCGTTGCACGCCCTCCGCCTGCGCTGCGGCGACCTGGCGTTTTTTTCGCTGCTGCATGAATGGGCGGGGCAGTACCGCCACGGCTCGGTCTCGACGGCGCAGTTCATTCTCACCGCGGACCACGCGACAAGCCTCGACACGGAAGCACTGCTGCACCCGTGGCTGTACCAGGAAGCGCTGCCGGCACTTCCGGCCGGCGGCCCAAGGTGATCTCCTGGCCCTGGGTTGCTAAGCGGTTCCCGGAACAGCCAGCGCGGCGGCGAATCCCGCAGGCAGGCCCAGTGCAACCGTGTCCAGTTCAACAAGGACAATGCCTTCCCCGGGCTCCGCGAAAGCCTCCACCGTAGCCGGATCGACCCGCAACCCGGTACCGCGTGACTTGAGTAGCGCTTCCTTGCGCGCCCAGGCAGCTGCCCGCCAGCCCGCTCCCTCGTCGGGGGAATCGTATTGAGCCGCTCCCGTTCGGCAGGGGTGAGGGCAACGACGTCGAACCCCGGGAACGTCACACCGGAGCGGTGCTCCAGGTCGATGCCGGGACGGACCCCCGGCTCCCGGGTGTGCACTGCTGCCAGCAGGGCCCAGCCGTGGCTGCGCGACAGGCTCAGGTTCAGGCCGGCGGGAAGACCGGCAATCCGGTAGCCGGGCCGGCCATGGTCAATCTCCGGGCCGGTGCCGCAATCAGGGCACACATAGGCGGCCGTTAGTTCTCCGGGGTGCACCGCCAGGATCCCGGCAGCAAAAGCGCGCAACGCGATCCGGCCGGCCACAAAGTCCCGCCGGGTTGCGTCGTCTTTGAGGCCCGCTGCACGCGCGCGTTCTACTTGATCGAGGAAGGCCACACCGTCCGGTCCAACGTCGGCAAGACGAACGGACCGGACGGCGGTCCCGGCGACGGCGAGTGTTCTTCCGTGCTCTAGCGTTGGACTGCCCCGAAACGCTCGTGCGCAGCTGCCACGGCACCCTCGCGCGCCGCGGACGCCTCCTCGGCTGTCAGCGTGCGGTCAGCGGCACGGAAGCGCAGGCTGAAAGCCAGCGACTTTTTGCCGTCCTCGATGCCCTTGCCCGCGTACACGTCGAAGAGAGCGACGTCTTCAAGCAGCTCGCCGGCTCCCGCGCGGAGAGCCGACTCCACTTCGTCCGCGGGGACCTCCAGCGGCACCACCAGGGCGACGTCCTGGCTCGCCACCGGGAACGTCGACAGGTGCCGGGCGACGATCACGTCGGCGGCAGCCTCAAAGAGGGCATCGGCGTTGAATTCGAGCGCCACGGACCGTGCCGGCATGTCGTGGGCGGCCAGCAGTTTCGGGTGCAGTTCGCCGGCGTAGCCCAGGACCTCCCCGGTGCGGAGCGCCAGTTGCGCGGCCCGTCCCGGGTGGAAGGCCTGGTGCCGGCCCTGGCTAACAACGATCTCGACGCCGAGCACGTCGCCGGCGATCCGGGCAATGTCCACGGCATCGGCCCAGTCCCATACCCGGGGACTGTGGCCGGCGGCAACCGGTGAGTCGTGGCCGGTAAGCACCGCGGCGAGGTACAGCGGCTGGTCCGGCACACCGTTATACAAACCGTCGAGCACTTCATCGCCCGGCCTGACGCCAAGGGGCGGGATCGTGGCGGTGCCGAGTGTGTCACCCGGCAGGAAAACCAGCCCGGCCTCGAACAGGGCCAGGTCGCGGAAGCCGCGCGAATGGTTGCGTTTAGCCACCTCGATCAGGCCCGGCAGGATCGAGGTGCGCAGGTAGCCTTGCTCCTCGCTGATCGGGTTGGCGAGCTTGAGTGCCGTGCGCGGTGCTCCTTCCGTGGCAACGCCAAACGTGTCGTTGGCGGCCCGGGAGACAAACGGGTACGCGAGGACCTCGGTGAGGCCGGCGGCTGCCAGGGCCTGGACCAGGCGCCGGCGCTGCTGCTGGACGCGGGTCAACCCGCGGCCAGGGGTGCCACCGGCAGGGACGCCGGGATCTGGTCGTAACCGACCAGCCGTGCAATTTCCTCGGTCAGGTCTTCCTTGGTTTCAAGGTCGTTGCGCCAGCTTGGCGCCGTCACCGTGTACCCGCCGGCGTTCTTGACAACAACTGCACCCAGGTCCTCGAGCGAGGTGAGGATCTGGTCCTCGGTGAAGTCGATGCCGATCCGTTCCGCGGCGAAGGCTGCGGGCAGTTCGACGGCGACGGCGTCCGGTGCGGTGCCGACGTCGGTCCCCTCGGCGACGGCGGTGCCGCCAGCGAGCTCGACCAGGAGGTCAACAACCCGCTGGGCAGCGACGCCGGCCACCTGCCAGTCAACACCGCGTTCGAAGCGCTTGGAGGCTTCGGACGGGAGCTTGTGGCGGCGGCGGGAACGCGCGATGGACACTTCGTCGAAGTGCGCGGCCTCCACGAGGACGTTCGTGGTGGCATCGGACACCTCGGTGGCGGCACCGCCCATCACGCCGGCAATGCCGATCGCACCGGAACCGTCGGTGATGAGGAGGTCCTCGACGTCGAGCGTGCGTTCCTTGCCGTCCAGCGTGGTGATCTTTTCACCGGCCGACGCCCGACGGACCACAATGTCGCCCGAAAGGGTGTCCAGGTCGTAGCAGTGGGTGGGCTGGCCGAGTTCCAGCATGACGTAGTTCGAGATGTCCACCGGCAGCGAGATCGAGCGGATGCCGGCGAGCCGGAGCCGGGAGGTCATCCACGGGGGCGTGGGCTTCGTGGCGTCGACGCCGCGGACGGTGCGGGCCACAAAACGGTCGCAGCCGTGCTTGCCGTAGATCGGGGCGCCGTCGTTGAGCTGCACGCCGAAGCCGCCGGCCAGTTCCGCAGGGGCCTGGACCCTGGCGGCCGGGTCGGTGAAGGACGTGCCGGTCGCGTGCGCGTACTCGCGTGCCACGCCGCGGATGGAGAACGCATAGCCGCGGTCCGGAGTGACGTTGATTTCGGCGGCCTGGTCGTAAAGGCCCAGCAGCTCCATGGCGTCGGTGCCGATTTCCGGGTCCAGTCCGATCCGCGAGAGCACCAGGATGCCGTCGTGGTCATCGCCGATGCCGAGTTCGCGTACGGAGGCGATCATTCCCGCGGAGAGGTGCCCGTAGGTCTTCCGGGCGGAGATGCGGAAGTCACCGGGCAGCACGGCACCGGGAAGGGTGACCACCACCTTGTCGCCTGCCACGAAGTTATGGGCGCCGCAGATGATGCCCTGGACGCCGGCGGGGTCGATGCCCTCGCCGGTGAGGCTCTGCTGCTGTCCATCGGGGACCACCCGGACCTGGCACCAGTTGATGGTTTTGCCGTTGGTCTGGGGTTCCTTGACGATGCTCAGGACCTGGCCCACCACGATCGGGCCCTGCAGGGTGTCCGTGGGCCGGTGGACTGCCTCTTCCTCAAAGCCGACCTTGACGAGGTCTGCCATCACGTCTTCGGCCGTTGCACCGGCCGGTACCTGCGCGAATTCACGCAGCCAGGAAAGTGGGATACGCACTGTTAGATCTCCATCCCGAAGTGCTCGCTGAAACGTACGTCGCCTTCGATCATGTCGCGCATGTCGCCGACCTCGTTGCGGAACATGAGGGTCCGCTCGATGCCCATGCCGAAGGCAAAACCTGAATAGATGTCCGGATCGATGCCCGCGGCGCGGAGCACGTTGGGGTTGACCATGCCGCAGCCGCCCCATTCGATCCAGCTGGGGCCGCCCTTGGCGCCCGGGTGCCAGATGTCCAGCTCGGCGGACGGCTCGGTGAACGGGAAGTAGTTGGGGCGCAGCCGGATCTGGGCCTCGTCGCCGAACATCTGGCGCGCGAAGTGCTCCAGGGTGCCGCGGAGGTCCGCCATGCTGAGCTTCTTGTCGATGGCGAGGCCCTCGAACTGGTGGAACACCGGAGTGTGCGTGGCGTCGAGCTCATCGGTGCGGAACACCTTGCCGGGGCACAGCACGTAGATCGGCAGTTCGCGTTCGAGCATGGAGCGGACCTGTACCGGGGAGGTATGGGTGCGCATCAGCAGGTGGGCCTCGGGCGGCTCCACAAAGAAGGTGTCCTGCATTTCGCGGGCGGGGTGGTCCGGCTTGAAGTTCAGCGCGTCGAAGTTGAACCACTCGGACTCGACCTCGGGGCCCTCGGCGATCTCCCAGCCCATCCCAACGAAGATGTCCGCGACGCGTTCCTGCAGGGTGGACAGCGGGTGGCGTGCACCGGCTCGACGGCGGCGCGGAGCTGCCGTGACGTCCACGGTCTCCTCGACCAGGATGCGTGCGTCGTTCTCGGCTTCGAGCTCGGCCGTGCGGTCCGCGAGCGCCTTGTTGACACGTCCCCGGGAGGCACCCATCAGCTTGCCTGCGGCGGCCTTCTGGTCCTTGGGGAGTCCGCCGATTTCACGGTTGGCGAGGCTCAGCGCGGACTTCTCGCCGGTGTGCCCGAGGCGCACGGCCTTGAGTTCATCGAGCGTGGAGGCGGCGGCAATGGCGGCAACGGCCTGGTCTACGGCGGCGGTGATGGCGGCTTCATCCAGGGGATTCGGGACGCCGGCGCCCGGCAAAGTTTCAGTCATCTACTGTTCTTAGCTACGAGTCGGTTCATGCCAACGGCTCAGGACCTTCAACAGGAGCAGGTACCGGCGCGTTGGCAAAGGGCAGGGCCCGCCAAAATCACTCCGGCGGACACTTCCCACCAGTCTAGTTGAACGCACTCAGGTGCCCGAACGTGGGGCCCGGCTAGCATGGCCTTATGACGCCGGGACAACGGCTGCGGCAGCTGGCCAATGTATTGAATGCAACAACCCCGTTGGGCTTGTTGCTTGCCGGCTGCGCCCGCGCCCCGGTCCGCCGTGGACCCCGCGGGCTGCTGCTTGCCACCGGTTACCACTGGCGGCTGCCAATGGCCGGGGCCTTTACGGTCGGCAATGTGGTGCTCTTCCGCGCCGGACCCCGGGAAGCCCTCGCCAATCCGGAACTGCTCGGGCACGAGGAGCGCCACAGCACCCAGTACGCGTGCTGCCTGGGCCTGCCTTTCCTGCCGTTGTATTTCCTGGCAGCAGGCTGGTCCCTGCTCCGGACCGGCAACCCCGGCTCGGGTAATGTCTTCGAACGGCACGCCGGGCTGCTGGCCGGCGGCTACCCGGAGCCAACCCAGGCGGCCCCCGAACAGAATGAGGCATAACATGACCGACAGTCCCAGGACCATCTCCGTCACCGGATCCGGCAGCGCGGAAGCCGAACCCGACATACTGACCCTTTCGATCGGCGTCGAGTGCCGCCGGGAGGGCGTCGGCGCTGCGTACGGCGACGCCGGCCGGGTCCTGGCAGCGATCACGGACGCACTGCGATCGCACGGCGTGGCGGACCCGGACATCACCACGTCGGGGCTCAATGTCCGTGCCGAGGTGAACTGGCAGGAGGGCCGGGGCCAGGTCGTGGCCGGCTACCTGGCGTCCAGCGTCCTGAGTGTCCGGCTCAGGGAGCTGGGAACGTCGTCGGCGGTGATCGCCGCGGCCGTATCGGCCGGCGGCAACGATGTCCGGCTCAACGGGCTGGAGCTCGGCTTCGCCGATCCCGCCGGTGTCTACGCCCGCGCCCGTGAAGCCGCCTGGCTGGACGCCCGCACAACGGCCGGGCACTTCGCCTCGCTCGCCGGGACGTCGCTGGGAAAGGTCATCTCGCTCACCCAGCAGTCCGGGCATGCGGCCCCATTCCCCGCGGCGGCGATGCAGCGGGCCGCCGCAGTGGAATCGCTTACGGTCGAGGCCGGAGAATCGTCCGTCACCGCAACGGTCGGCGTCGTGTGGGAGCTGCACGGCTAAGCCTGCCACGGGCGCAGCGGTGCGGGCCGGCGGCGGTGGACTGCAACGGCGCGCTGGCGTCCGGATACAGCGGGGCTCCTTGACTTAAACTCGAACATACCTTCGAATGGAATCCATGAGATGGGACGCACAAGCACTTAATCCGGCGTCGGAAGACAGGGCGGCCGCCGGGCAGGGCACAGTTGCCGCCAGCGGGTCCCCGGCCGCCGCCGATGCCCTGCTGCCCCTGCTCGGGCTGGTGCGTTCCGTGACCACCCCTGAGTTCGCCGGCGTCACGTTCCATGAGGTCACCGCTAAATCGGTGCTCAACAAAGTGGCCGCCGGTTCCCGAATGCCGTTCGAATGGACCATCAACCCTTACCGTGGCTGCAGCCACGCGTGTGTGTACTGTTTCGCCCGGAAAAGCCATACCTACCTCGATTTCGACGCCGGCCTGGACTTTGACAGCCAGGTGGTAGTGAAAATCAACGCCGCGGAGGTCCTGCGCCGGGAATTGGCCAAGCCCTCCTGGGCCCGGCAGCACGTGGCCCTCGGAACCAACACCGATCCCTACCAACGGGCCGAAGGCCGGTACCGGCTGATGCCCGGCATCATAGGTGCCCTCGCTGATTCCGGGACTCCGCTGTCGATCCTGACGAAGGGCACCCTGCTGGCCAGGGATATTCCGCTGCTGAAGCATGCGGCTGCGCAGGTCCCGGTCGGCGTGGGCATCTCACTGGCGATGACGGACGAGCGCCTCGCCGAAGCAGTCGAGCCCGGTACGCCCGGGCCCCGGGCCCGCCTGAAGCTGATTTCCCGGCTCCGGGAGGCCGGACTGCCCTGCGGCGTGATGGCTATGCCCATCCTGCCGTGGCTCTCGGACAGCGACGAGGCCCTCGATTCCCTGTTCGCTTCGCTGGCCTCGGCGGGCGCCACCGGGGTCACGGCCGGGGCGCTTTACCTTAAGCCCGGCACCCGGGAATGGTTTATGCAGTGGGTCGCCAAGGAACACCCCCAGCTTGCCGGCAGGTACCGCCGGCTCTACGGCACCGGCTCCTACGCCGCCAAGGAGTACCGCGACTGGCTCTCCGGCCGCATTCGGTATTTCAAGGCCAGGCATGGATTCTCCGGCTCGCAGGGCTTCAGCCACCGGGACCTCAACGACGATCCCGGCAGCCGTGACCCCAGGGAAGAGGAAGCGCAGTATCCCGACGGCAGCCTCCCCGAACCGGCAGCCGTCGCCGCCGGCCAGCGGCCAGCGACGCCGGCTGCACAGGCCACCTTGTTCTAGAGTTCCTTCACGGCGCCCAGGATCCGGGTGAGTGAGTCCTTGGCGTCTCCAAAGAGGAGCGTCGTTTTGGCATCAAAGAGCAGCTCGTTCTCAATCCCGGCGAAACCCGGCCGCATCGAGCGTTTGAGGAACACCACCTGACCGGCCAGCGAAACCTCCAGGATGGGCATCCCGTAGATCGGCGCCCCGGGCGTGGATTTGGCGGCAGGGTTAACAACGTCGTTAGCGCCCACAACCAGGGCGACGTCGGTGTTCGGGAACTCCGGGTTGGCTTCTGCCAGCTCTTTTAGCGCCTCGTATGGAACGTTTGCTTCCGCGAGCAACACATTCATGTGGCCCGGCATCCGCCCGGCCACCGGGTGGATGGCAAAAACCACTTCAACGCCGCGGGCCGCCAGGGCCGTGGCAAGCTCGGCGATCGTGTGTTGGCCCTGGGCGACGGCGAGGCCGTAGCCGGGCACGATCACGACCCGCTGGGCGTAGCCAAGCTGGACCGCGACGTCTTCGGGCGAGGACGAGCGCACCGGGCGGTCGCTCTGCACTGTGGATCCCGCCGTCGACCCGCCCCGGAAGGCCCCGAATACAATGCCGGCGACGCCCCGGCCCATCGCAGCGGCCATCGCCCTGGTCAGCAGGGTGCCGCTGGCCCCCACCAGGGTGCCGGCCACCACCAGCAGGACGTTGCCCAGCACAATGCCGGATGCTGCAACCGCGAGGCCGGTAAAGGCGTTCAGCAACGAAATGACTATCGGCACGTCGGCCCCGCCGACGGGCAGCACCAGCAGGAGTCCCCCGGCCAGGCCCACTGCCAGCAGCGCTGCCGCCCAGCCGGCTGAACCCGAACCGACCACAAGGGTGCCGGCGGTGACGGCGCCCAGCACCACGGCGCCCATCACCACCGGCATACCTGGGAACAGCAGCGGGCGGGTGCTGATCAGCTCCTGGAGCTTGCCCACAGTCACGGCTGAGCCGGCAAAAGACACAGCGCCGATCAACATGGTGAAGACCACGGCCACCCGCACCCAGTAATCGCCGCTGTGGCCCAGTTCCAGCACTGCCACCAGCGCAGCGGCTCCGCCGCCGACGCCGTTGAACAAGGCCACCAGTTGCGGCATGTGGGTCATCTGCACCCGCCGGGCCACCGGAACGGCGATGGCCGACCCGACGGCGATGGCGGCGAGGATCAGCGGGATGTTTGCCAGTTTTACGGAAAGAAAGACCGTGGCGACGGCCACGAAGGCGCCGGCCGCTCCAATCGTGTTGCCTCGACGCGCGGTCCGCGGCGAGCTGAGGCCCTTCAGCGCAAGAATGAAACACACCGCGGCCGCCAGGTAAAACAGGGAGGTCCACACCGGGCTGAGGATACTCATGGGCCGTCCCGCCGCGGACGGTCGTTGCGCCGGACAGGCTTCCGGCTGCCGAACATTTCGAGCATCCGGTCCGTGACCACAAATCCGCCGACCAAATTGGCCGTTGCCAGCACCACTGCGAGGAGTGCAACCATAAGCAGCCAGGGGTCGTCCGCCTGGCCGGCCACGATGATGGCGCCCACCAGGATGATGCCATGGATAGCGTTGGCGCCGGACATCAGCGGAGTATGCAGCTTGCTGGTGACCTTCGACACAACTTCGAACCCAACGAAGACGGCGAGCACCACTACCGTCAGCAGGGTGACCGGATCCATCATCTGAGGGCCTCCAGCGCGCCGGCGGTGGCGGCGTGCCGGACGGCCCCGCCGTGGGTGAGGCAGGCGCCGGCGACAACTTCGTCGTCGAAATCCGGAACGACTTTCCCCTCTGTGGTCATCAGGGCCAGCAGGTTCGCGACGTTTTTGGCGAAAAGCCGGGAAGCATCGGAGGGCATCGAGGAAGCCGCGTCCTGCAGGCCCACCAGCGTAACGGAACCGCCGTCCACCGGGATCTGGAGGTCCTGCCCGGCGATGACTCCTTCGACGTTCCCGCCGGATTCCGCCGCAAGGTCAACAACGACCGAACCGGCCCGCATGGCTCCCACCATGTCTGTAGTTACCAGCAAAGGAGCTGCGCGGCCGGGGATGGCGGCAGTAGTGATGAGGATATCCGCCGCCCCGACGTGCGGGGCCAGCAGGGCGCGCTGCCGTATGGCCCGGTCCTTGCCCAGCTCACGGGCGTAGCCGCCACCGCCGTCCGCGGCGTCAAGATCGAGCTGGATGAAGGTGCCACCCATCGAGGCGACTTCTTCCGCTGACGCGGCCCGGATGTCGTTGGCCGAAACCCTGGCCCCAAGGCGTTTGGCCGTACCAATGGCCTGCAGCCCGGCGACTCCGGCCCCCAGAACCAGGACCCGGGCGGGCGGGATCGTCCCCGCCGCGGTCATGTACAACGGAAAGAAGCGGGGATAACGCACCGCGGCCTCGAGCACCGCCCGGTAGCCGGAGACCAGCGCCTGGGAACTGAGCGCGTCCGTCGACTGGGCCCGGGAGATGCGCGGCACCAGTTCCAGCGCAAACGAGGTCACCCCGGCACCGGCGAGGGCGTCCACTCCGGGCAGTTCCGACCCCGGGGAGGCGAAGCCAATAGTCACCGTGCCCGGGCGGAGTTCCCGGGCTGTCTCCGGTTCAAGCGGCCGGACGTGCAGCAAGACATCCAGTGATGCTGCCGTCAGCTCCGGAACAATTGACGCTCCCGCCGCGGCGTAGGCGGCATTGCCGTACCCGGCCGCGGTACCGGCCTGGCTCTCCACCACCAGGTCGAGGCCAAGATCCATTAGCTGGCGCACGGTCTCCGGCGTCGCGGCAACCCGTCGCTCCCCGTGCGTTGTTCCCGCCTGACACCCACCAGCACTGGCAACTCCTCTCGACTGGCTTCAGAGTAGGCACACGCTTCACCCTTTGGCGAGGGGCGGGCTCCGTTGGCTGGGGGCGGGCTCCGCAGGCGGGGATCGGCGGCATGTCACCCGCAGCTCACCTGGACGGTATCCAGGGCCTCCATGTCACGGCCGGGCGCCCGAAGCGAAGCACAACGCCGGCGTCTCAGGGCCCCGGCGCCGCCGCGTCCTTTCGGCCCTCCACGGCTGTCAGCAGCGCCTCCACAATTGGCAGGTCGGCCGGGATCCAGTCCAGGGCCAGCACGGCGCCGCGGTCCTGCAGATCGACCCAGCGCAGCTCGTCGTGGTCTTGGAGCGGGCGCGGATCGCCGCCGAGAAGCTCTGCGAACCAGACCCGCATCACGGCCCGCTCGTTCAGCGGCCAGCCCTCCGCCGCGCCCGCAGCGAGTTCTGCTCCCAGCCTGACCCGGACTCCGAGTTCCTCCCGCAATTCCCGGTGCAGGGCCTGTTCGGGCGTCTCGCCGGGCTCGACCTTGCCGCCGGGAAACTCCCACATGCCGGCGAACTGCGGGGCGCCGTCCGCCGGGCCACAAGCAGCCGGCCAGGTTCGGCGAGGGAGTCCAGTACTGCGCCGCCGACAACGCTGATAAGTCCAGTCACGCGACCAAGTCTAGGGGCGGGGCACACGTGGGAGAGAATGGAACCAGGCGGTGGCCGCGGACCAGGAATACCCGGCCCGCCCGCCCCGTTCAACACATCAGGCCGCAGATCCGATTTAACTTGCCGCACCCTCCTGGTTCCACCCGGGAACGTCACCGAAAAGCAGACGAATGACAATCACCGCACGAACACCGGCGACGCCCAAGACCGGCACCCGCACTGTTTCCCTGGCCATCGTTTCCCTCGCCATGGGCGGATTCGGCATCGGCACCACGGAATTCACCATGATGGGCCTGCTGAAGGAGATCGAGCAGGGCCTGAACATCAGCACGCCGGAGGCCGGCCACCTGATCTCCGCGTATGCCCTCGGTGTGGTGGTCGGCGCCCCTGTGCTGGCCGCCGTCGGCGCCAAGCTCCCGCGGAAGTATCTGGCCCTGGGGCTTATGCTCTTTTTCAGCGTCGCCAATCTCAGCTCCTTCATCGCCCCCGACTACGGCACTATGCTGCTTTCCCGCTTCGCGGCGGGGTTGCCGCACGGCGCCTTCTTCGGTGTTGCTGCGGTGATTGCGGCGTCACTGGTCGCGCCGACCCGGCGCGGCTGGGCTATTTCGATGGTGATGGCCGGCCTGACCGTCGCCAATGTCATCGGCGTACCGTTCGGCACTTGGCTGGGCCAGACGTATGGCTGGCGGCTGCTGTTCCTGCTGGTCGGCGGGATCGGCGTGCTGACCCTGGTGATGCTCTCAAAGTTCGTGCCGTTCCAGAAGCCGCACGCCGATGCGAGCTTCCGCCGTGAACTGGGCGCCCTTTAAACGGCTCCAGGTGTGGCTGGCGATCCTGATTGGCATCGTCGGTTTCGGCGGTTTCTTCGCCACCTATACCTACATTGCGCACACCATGACCTCCGTCGCGGGCATTCCCTCGGCCTGGCTCCCGGCCGTTGTCGCGCTGTACGGGGTGGGCATGGTGGTCGGGAACATCGTTGGCGGCCGGATCGCGGACAAGTCAGTGATGGGAACGATCTACTGGGTGCTGCCGGGCATTGCCGCGGCACTTGTGGCCTACGCGGTGGCCGTGCACTGGCCGTGGTCCGCGTACCTGATGGTCTTCGTCGTTGGCGCGGCCGGCGCCATGCTTGTCCCGGCCCTGCAGACGCGGCTGCTGGACGCTTCTCCCGACGCCCCATCGCTGGCTTCCTCGCTCAACCACGCGGCCCTTAATGTGGCCAACGCCTTGGGCGCATTCCTGGGTGGACTTGTCATCGCCTGGGGCTGGGGGTACGTCGCGCCGGCGCTGGTCGGAGCCGTGCTGGCGCTGCTGGGCCTTGGAATCGCCCTCATCAGCGGACGGGTGGAACGCAAGAGGCCGCTGGTCCGGTAGCCGCACTTCGGCTCCCGGATCAGCGGCCCCCTCCGCACCGTGACCGGTCAGGTGGCGTTGACGCGCTGGAGGTCCGGTTCAAGGTAGATAACCCGCGCGATCGGAACAGCTTCCCGGATCCGGGTCTCGGCACTGTCGATAGCCGCAGCGATTTCCCGGCCGGTGTCGGAGCTGCCGATGCCGATCTTCGCCGCGACGAGCAGTTCCTCCGGACCCAGGTGCAGGGTCTTGAGGTGGATGATCGAGGTGCCGTCGGACTCGATGGCCACCCGGATCCTGGTGACGTCGTCCTTCGTGGCCGATTCACCGAGCAGCAGTGACTTGGTTTCGATGGCAAGCACGGCGGCGATGGCAACCAGCAGGAAGCCGATCATCGCAGTACCCAGGGCGTCCCAGATGCCGTTTCCGGTGAGCAGGGTCAGGCTGACGCCCAAGAGCGCGAAGACCAGGCCCACAAGCGCGCCGAAGTCCTCGAGGAGGATAACGGGCAACTCCGGCTGCTTGGCGCTGCGGATGAACTTGACCCAGCCCTGCTTGCCGCGGAGGGGATTGGATTCGATGACGGCTGTCCGGAACGAAAACGACTCCGCGATGACGGCACCGATCAGGACGGCGAGCGGGACCCACCAGAATGCACCTTCGATGGCGTGTGGGTGCTGGAGCTTTCCCCACGCTTCATACAAGGCAAAGAGGCCGCCGACACTGAACAGCACGATTGCGACGATAAAGGCGTAGATGTAACGCTCCCGGCCGTATCCGAACGGATGCTCCGGACTTGCCGCCCGCTTGGCACGCTTGCCGCCCACAAGCAGCAGGAGCTGGTTGCCGGAGTCCGCGAGTGAGTGGATCGCTTCGGCCAGCATTGATGAAGAAAAAGTCAGGAAGTACGCGACGAATTTCAGGACGGCGATTGTCAGGTTGGCGGCAAGCGCCGCAACAATCGCCTTGGTACCGCCATTTGCAGCCAAGAGAGCCTCTCCTAAGGGGTTTGGGAAGGTGGTGGACTCCGGCCGATGCGCGCGCCCACAAGGAATACCGTACCCGCTGTTGCCCCGCCGCAAGCACCCGGAGCGGCCGGTCCGGCGGGGCAAATAACAATTGGGGGTACGGCTACTGACAAGCAAACCGGCCTATGTTAGCTTGAAGCCATAATCGGGATTCACCCTTTGGATGCCGACTAATATGTAGGAGGAGTAATGGGCTTTCTTGGCTGGATCATTCTCGGACTCATAGTAGGTGCAATCGTCAAGGCAGTTATGCCTGGCAGTGTAGGCGGCGGCTGGGTTACCAGTCTTGTACTCGGCGTTGTCGGCGCTATTGTCGGCGGATGGATCGGCGACCTGCTCTTCGGCGGCGGCAAGATGGAATTCTGGAACCTCGGTTCCTGGGTCCTGGCCATTGTCGGCGGCCTGGTCGTAGCCGGCGTCTACGGCGCCATCACGGGGCGCAACAAGACCACATAACTACACAGGCACAACGGCGGGAGCCCACCTTGCGGTGGACCCCCGCCGTACTTTTATGCCCTGCTCCGTTGCCGCGGCGGGACCGGGCGGCCCCGCGGTCCCTAACTCTGCGGGGCCTAACTCTGGGGGCCCTAGCTCTGCAGGGCTCCGACGTCTTGCTGCGAACGGGCACTGGCATAAAGGCAGACGGTTGCCGCGGTCCCCAGATTGAGGCTTTCAGCCGCGCCGTAGACCGGCACGGCCACCCGGTGGTCGGCCAGGGCGAGCTCTTCATCGGAGAGCCCTTGGGCTTCGTTGCCGAAGAGCCATGCCGTCGGGCTTTCCAGCGCGTACCCGGCATCAGGTGCCGGTGCGCCCAGCCGGCGGGCAGCGTTCTGGTCCTGGAGCCGGTCCAGATTAAGTTCCCCTCCGCCGTCTGCGGCGAGAACTCCGATGCCACGTTCCTTGCAGCGGGCCGCCAGCTCCCCGGGCTCGGCACCAAGCACCACGGGCAGATGAAAGAGTGACCCGGCCGTCGATCGGACCGCCTTGGGATTGTAGATGTCCACACTGGAAGCCGTGAGGACAACAGCATCCGCGCCGGCCGCGTCCGCTGCCCGCAGAACCGTGCCGGCGTTACCCGGGTCGCGGACCTCACACAACACCGCCACCAGCCGCGGGCCGGCGTCAAGTACCGTCTCCAGGCTCACATCGAGGAAGCCGCAGACCGCGAGCACACCCTGCGGGGTCACCGTATCCGCCATCGCGGCGAGGACTTCGTCGGTGGCTAAAAAGGCTGTGGTGCCCTCGGCGAGTGTCTCCAGGTCAGGGTGCCGGTCCAGGCAGGACTCGCTCGCGTAAACCTCATAGACAATGCCGGGCTCCCCCGCGGCCAGCCTTTTCCGGTGCAGCACCAAGGCCTCCCGGACCGACTGCGGCCCCTCGGCCAGGAACTCGCGGCGCTTTGAACGGGCCGGGCGCCCGGCAAGTTGTGCCACCTTCCTCACTCGATCAGCTCGAGGGTTGGAAAGTACATCATCTTGCGGGCGCCCGGTTTCGTTCATATAAGAACCTTAGTAGCTTTTCGAGCCGGTTCTTGAACGCGGTAGTCCGTGAACGAGTTCGGGTACTACTTGGCAGCCGTGTCGGCGGCCATTTGGCAGCGGCCTTCTTGGCGGGGGCCTTCTTCGCAGCCGGCTTCGAAGCGGCCGGTGCAGCTTCGGCCTGCACGGCCGGAGCTGACGTGTCGGCGGGCAGCGAGTCCTTGGCGATCTTGACCAGAGCGGCGAAGGCGTTGGCGTCAGAGACGGCAAGTTCGGCCAGCATCCGGCGGTCAACCTCGACCTCAGCGGCCTTCAGGCCCTGGATCAGACGGTTGTAGGTCAGGCCATTGGCGCGGGATGCAGCATTGATGCGCTGGATCCAGAGGCGACGGAAGTCGCCCTTCTTCTTTTGCGGTCACCGTAGCTGTACACAAACGAGTGCAGCAGCTGCTCTTTGGCCTTGCGGTACAGGCGTGAACGCTGTCCACGGTAGCCCTTGGCGCGCTCAAGAATAACCCGGCGCTTCTTGTGGGCGTTGACCGCCCTCTTCACACGTGCCACGTGCGTACTCCTTAGAAAATCTGATCCCAAGCATCTACTGCCGGAGAAACCGGCTGGCCTGAGAAGCCTTTTTGGTAGTTGACTACTGCCAGGTGGCAATAGTCAGAGAACTTGGAACTTAGATGCCGAGCATCTTCCGGATGACCTTGGCGTCGCCCTTGAAGACGATCTTGTCGCCGGCGAGGCGGCGGGTCAGCCTGGAGGACTTGTGCTCGAGGTAGTGGCGGCGGTTAGCCTGCTGGCGGCGCAGCTTGCCGCTGCCGGTCAGCTTGAAGCGCTTCTTAGCACCACTGTGGGTCTTCATCTTCGGCATGGGAACCGATCTCCTTACGTATCCGCAGACAGGGTCTGCAGTCTTTCGTGCAGCCGCCCCTGCGGGCGGCGTGCTGGTTGCTTGCTGCCGGACGTTGCTGTCCGGCAGCCCTGAACTAGTTGGTCTTCTTTGCGGCCGGCTTGACGGCGGCCTTTGGAGCGGCCGGCCGGGCGGCCGGCTTCGGTGCCGAGGGCCGCGGGATCGGCTTCGGGGCAGCGACCGGCTTCGGTGCTGCCGTCGGAGCGGCCGCGGGAGCCTCCGGAGCCTTGGCTGCAGCCTTGGGCGCTGCCGGAGCCTTGCTAACTGCCGGCTTGGCGGCGGCCTTCGGCGCCTCACGCTTCGGAGCGGCCTTGGGGGCCTCCTGCTTCGGCTTTTCCTGGACGGCAGCCTTCGCAGCCGGGACCTTCTGAGCCGCGGCGGCCGGAGCCTCCGCGGTTTTTGCAGCGTCGGCCGCGACGGTGTCAGCCTTGACCGATTCCGCCGGCTCTTCGACGACGTCGGCGACGGTTTCCGCTGCCGGGGCTTCCGTGGCCGGAGCCGCTGGCACGGCCTCCTCAGCTACGGGCGCCTCGGTCCGGACCTGGTAGCCCTCGGGAAGAAGATCCGCGAGCGACTGGGTCAAGGGTGCATCAGGAGCCGAGGTTTCGACGCGGCCTGAGGCCTTGGCTTCGTTCTCGGCTTTGGCTTCCGCCCGCTGCGACGCGCGGCGGGCTTCTGCCTTGGCTTCGGCCTTGTTCTTGAGCGGGCCAACGACCATAACCATGTTGCGGCCGTCGATCCGGGGACTGGACTCCACGACGCCAACCTCGGCGACGTCGTCCGCGAAGCGCTGGAGCAAACGGATGCCCATCTCGGGACGCTGCTGCTCACGGCCTCGGAACTGGATCATGGCCTTGACCTTGTCCCCGGCGCCGAGGAAGCGGAGCGCGTGGCCTCGCTTGGTCTCGTAGTCGTGGGTGTCAATCTTCAGGCGAAAGCGAATTTCCTTCAGGACCGTGTTGGTCTGGTTCTTCCGGGCTTCACGTGCCTTGACCGCGGCTTCGTACTTGTACTTGCCGAAGTCCATCAGCTTGCACACCGGAGGCTTGGCCTGCGGTGCAACTTCAACGAGATCAAGATCGGACTCGGCAGCCAAACGCAGGGCATCCTCAATACGGACAACGCCTACTTGTTCGCCTGCAGGGCCGACCAGCCGCACCTCGGGGACGCGGATACGCTCATTGATTCTTGGCTCGCTAATGTTAAGGCTCCTGTGTTCGTAAGGGGGTATTCCACCGGCAAAAAGAGAAGGCCCCCAATTGCCGGAGCAAGCGAAGGCCTCGAAGATCGGCGCTGCCGGCCTCGAATGAGGCGGCATACATCCTGCCGGGCTGACGCCCGGGAAGAATGCCCGACCAGGTACCCGGCAACCTTACTTCTTGCGAAGCTTCCCGAAGGAGAGCGGCTGACGCGGGTGGGAGAGAACTCCGCTTGCAAACTGAAAATCGATTCTACAGAACAAATTCCGTCCGACGCACCTCCATGACGGGCATGGCGGGTTCGGACTTGTCCCGACGCTGGGCCGCAGCGGTAAACTAACGGCGCAAACAGTGGAATAACGACAATCAGTCGGTCTGTGACAAGCTTACCAGCATGAGCACATCAGAGCGTAATTCACACGTTTACGAGCCCGCCGACGCCCAGGGCGACGTTTCACAGCAGATCCGCGACATCTCCGAGGTGCCCGCAATCGAAGTCATCACCACCGCCGCCGTGCACCTGATGAGTGCCGCAGCAGTGAAGCTTGGGCTGGCCGCCGAAGAGAACGCCGACGAACTCAAGGACCTTGACGAGGCACGCAAACTGATCACGGCGCTGGCCGGACTCGTCACCGCGGCGGCGCCTGAAATCGGTTCCCAGCACGCCGGACCGTTGCGCGACGGGCTGCGGTCCCTGCAGCTGGCCTTCCGAGAAGAGTCCGTCATCCCGGACGCCCCGGGCAAGGGCCCGGGCGAAAAATACACCGGCGCAGTCAACTAGGCACCACCGGCAAACCAGCGATATCGCGGGAACGGCGGGCAGACCATGGTGGTCCGCCCGCCGTCCCCGTTAACGCCGTCGTCCATGCAACTGCCGGGCCAGCGGCGGTCCGTCCCGGCCGACGCTCAGGCTGAAGCGAGGCGCCGGCGGCGGCGTTGCTGCAGCGCCAGGCCCACGAGGCACAGGAGCACCCCGCCCGCCCCGACCGCCAGGAATCCGGTGGTGGGCCCGACGCCGTCGATAAAGACCCCGGCAAGCGGTGCGCCGAACGCGACGCCGCCGGTCAGTGCCGAGCCGTACCAGCCCATCGCCTCGCCGCGGCGCCGCTCGTCGACGAGCTCGGCAACCTTCTCCGAGGCGGCCGACAGCACCGGCGCGCACAACAGTCCCGGCAGCAGCGAAAGGATGCTGAGCGTCCAGGTGTCCTGCGCGAAGGACATCGGGATGGTCAGTGCGGACATACCAAGGAGCAACAGGATCGGCGAGATCGGCCGGTGCATGGCGCCATACAGCAAACCGCCGATCACCGACGCGGCGCACCAGAAAAAGAAGACCAGTCCGATCTCACCCTGGTGGCCACCGGTTTCGAGGGCTGCCACGATCCCGACGTCGGTGCCGCTCAGGACCATCCCGGCACCGCCGGCAACTGCGAAGACCGCGGCGACAGCGGTCGTGAACCAGCTGAAATTGTGGATGACCCTGCGCCGGAGCCCGGCCGGCGCCAGCCGCCTGTCCTCCGCGGCGGCAAGCGGGACGAATTCGGCCGCGGCTTCCTGCAGGTGTGCCGGGGCGGCTGCCACGACGGCGGCTTCGGCGGCGTCCTGCTGGCTGGCGCCAAAGACCGCATCGGACTCACGGCCAGACTCGGCGCTGCGGGTCGGCGGGTTGAACCACATCAGGAAGAGCCCGGAAACCGAGGTGGCAATGCCGACAATTGTCAGCCCCAACACCGACTGTCCGGCGGTCGCGACCAGGGCACCCGCTGCGGGTCCGATCATAAAGACCAGCTCGGTGGAGATGGCGTCCAGGGCGAAGGCCGTCCGGCGCTGTTCGCCGGAGGCCAGCACGCCGAGGGACTGGCGCACCACACTGAAGATCGGCAGCGTCAGCAGGCCACCAACAAAGACCAGCGGCAACAGCACTTCGTAGGACACGTGCGGGACCACTGACCAGATGACCGCCTCAGAGACGACTGAGGGAATAAGCGCGCGGCGCAGCCCGACGGTATCAACCCGCCGTCCTCGCCAGGGTGCACCGACGGCAATGCCAATGGTCATCACCGCGGCCGCAGCCCCGGCAGCCGCATAGCCTTGGCCGAGGGTCAGCACAATGTGCAGGGTCAGCAAGACGCCGGCAGCGGAGTGCGGGATACGGGCCACCATTCCGATCAGCAGGAGCCGCCTGATCGGCTGAACGGCCAGCAACTCCCGGTACATCGCGAAGTTCACGGATCACATCCTTACTGGTCGTGCCCGGGCCGGCGGAGTCTCCCCCGCCGGCCGGGGCCTATCCCGCCGCGCGCTGCAGTTTGACTTCGATCGAGTCAACCCGCTCGGCAAAAACTTCATTCCGCGCCCAGGCGTCATTAAGACCGGACACGATGGCCTGGACGCCGGCGGCGTCGAGTCCGTCTTCAAGGTACAGCAGCACCCGGAGTTCCGGGCCGGAGCCGCCGCCGGGAAGCTGCCTTCCATCGGCCGCAAGCGAGGCGACTCCGCCGCCACGATGAATTTCCACCCGCCGAACTGCCGGAAAGCCAACGGCGGCCGCACCAAGGCTGCCGGCCAGCTCCGGATCAGCATAGGACGGTGTCCAGTCCCGCTGCTGCGCGAGGGCCCACACTGCCGGCCGCCGGACCACAAAGGTAATCGGAGAACCCGGGTCCAGCACCAGCAGTTCCGCGCCCTCAGCGACCGCCGAGAGTGCCGCGCGGGCGGCATAGACGGCCACCGGGCGAGCCTCCGGGTGCCAGGCCGCGAGCGAAGCTGCGGACGTGAACACCGGCATCGCCGTCCGGCCGTCGGGCGCCTTGAGGGTCACGAGGGCCATATCGGCCTGCTTGTCGGAATGCAGGTCCGCAACGCCAACGCCTTCTTCGGCGAGCGTGGCGAGAATCGGCACAAACACCCGCGCGGTCGCCAGGGCGGCCACCACCGCCGCTTCGTCGCCGGCGCCGGCGGTCAGTGCGGTCAGCGCCGCGAGGTAACCGGCGTCGGCTGCGCCGTCGTCGTTCTCGAAGTTGTGCATGCTGGCAGCTTCGCCGGCCAAGGTGCGGCCGGACCAGGGCCGGCCTGCTGAGTCTGTCAGACCGCCGGCGCCGGCCAGGGCCGCCGCGATATGACCGGGCAGCGGCCGTGCCGGGGCCCGGTCACCTGGCGTGCGCTCATCCCCGGAGAGGTGCTCCATGCTGCGCGCGGGCTAGCGGCGGCCGGCGGCGTCGAGGGCTTCGGGCAGGGTGAAATTGCCGTTGTAGAGGGCCTTGCCGACGATCGCACCTTCAACGCCGAGCGGCACGAGGGAGCGCAGAACCTTGAGGTCCTCGAGGCTGGAAATCCCGCCCGAGGCAACAACGGGTTTGCCCGTCTTCTCCACCATCTGGCGCAGCAGTTCAACGTTGGGCCCCTGCAGGGTGCCGTCCTTGGTGACGTCGGTGACGACGTAGCGGGAGCAACCGGCTTCTTCGAGGCGTCCGAGGACGTCCCAGAGGTCCCCGCCTTCCTTGGTCCAGCCGCGGCCGGCCAGCGTGGTGCCGCGGACGTCCAGGCCGACGGCGATCTTGTCACCAAAACGCTCGATCACCCGGGCGGTCCACTCCGGGTTCTCCAGGGCGGCGGTGCCCAGGTTCACGCGGGCTACGCCGAGGTCAAGAGCCTTCTCAAGCGATTCATCGTCGCGCAGGCCGCCGGAGAGTTCGACTTTGATGTCGAGCCGGCCAACCACTTCGCGGAGCAGTTCGGCATTGGAACCGCGGCCGAAGGCCGCGTCGAGGTCAACGAGGTGGACCCATTCCGCGCCCTGCTGCTGCCAGTTCAGCGCCGCATCCAGCGGGGTGCCGTAGCTCGTTTCGCTGCCGGCTTCGCCCTGGACGAGGCGGACTGCCTGGCCGTTGACAACGTCGACGGCGGGCAGCAACTCCAGCACGGGCAGCGGGGTTTCGGTGGTCATCGTGGATCCTCAGCTCTTCAGGGACGTCAGGTGGTCAGGGTGCGGCGGGAGTCAGTGCAGCGGGGGGGCAGGCGGAGGGGGTCAGTGCAGCGGGGGGCAGGCGGCGGGAGTCAGTGCGGAGGGGGTCAGTGCGGCGGGGGGTCAGGCTGCTGGAAGCGTCAGGAGGTACGCGGCGAGCAGCGCCATCCCGGCCAGGACATAAAAGACCGCCTGAACCCAGCGCGGACTCTTCTGCTGGCGGA
Source organism: Arthrobacter sp. H16F315 (assembly GCF_024124825.1). GTDB lineage: Bacteria > Actinomycetota > Actinomycetes > Actinomycetales > Micrococcaceae > Arthrobacter. The sequence continues at coordinate 3,369,353 of NZ_JAMXSS010000002.1, forward strand.
AGGACAGCGCACCGCCGACGAGCAGCCCGGCGAGCCCCATCAGGACCAGGGACCACATCTAGGCGGTCCCGGCTTCCGGGGCTGCGTCGGCCGGGGCGGCCTTCGGGCTTGTGGCTGCCGCCGTCCCGGCTCGTCCCCGCAAACCCTCGACCCAGTTCCGGAGCAGGCGGGCACCGGCGTCGCCGGACTTTTCGGGGTGGAATTGGGTGGCGCACAGCGGGCCGTTTTCCACGGCCGCGATGAACGGCGCCCCGTGCTCCGACCACGTAACGAGCGGCGCGCTCATACGCGGCTGGACCACCTCGAAGTCCCACTCCTGAACACCGTAGGAGTGCACGAAGTAAAAGCGTTCACTTTCGACACCTGCGAAGAGCCGGGAGCCAGCCGGAACGGAAACCGTGTTCCAGCCCATGTGCGGTACCACGTCGGCGGGGGAGAAGTTCGACCTTCCCCGGCCACTCCCCCATGCCTTCGACTTCGGTGCCGTGCTCGACGCCGGCTTCGAAGAGGACCTGGAGGCCAACGCAGATGGCAAGCACCGGGCGGCCCCCGGCGACGCGCCGGCCGATCATCCGGATGGCGTCCACGGCTTTGAGTTCGCGCATCACCGTTTCAAACGCGCCCACGCCGGGGACCACGAGACCATCGGCGTTGAGCACATCGTCCGGCTTGGAACTGAGGATAACCTCGGCGCCGGCCCGTTCGAGCGCGCGGACGGCAGAACGGATGTTTCCCGATCCGTAGTCGAGCACCGTGACTGTTGGCTTGCCCTCGGGCGACGCTGGCTTCCTGCCGGCATCCGGGTTGGTGATGGCGCCGTCCTTCAGCACTTTGCCGGTCACAGGGCACCCTTGGTCGAAGGGATGCCTTCGACGCGCGGATCAGGCTCAATGGCCGCACGCAGGGCCCGGGCAAAGGCTTTGAACTGGGCTTCAACGATGTGGTGCGGATCCCGGCCTGCGGTGACGTTCATGTGCAGGCAGATCCCTGCGTGCAGGGTGATCGCTTCGAACACATGGCGGGTCAGGGAACCGGTGAAGTGTCCACCGATCAGGTGGTACTCCTGGCCGGCAGGCTCACCGCCGTGGACGAGGTACGGGCGGCCGGAAACATCCACCACGGCGTGCGCAAGCGCCTCGTCGAGGGGAACGGTTGCCTCGCCGAAGCGCCGGATCCCGGCTTTGTTGCCGAGGGCGGTGCGCAGGACCTCGCCGAAGGTGATGGCGACGTCCTCGACCGTGTGGTGGACGTCGATGTGTGTCCCCGGTGGCCTTGACTGTTATGTCGATCAGGGAGTGCTTGCTCAACGCCGTCAGCATGTGGTCATAAAACGGGACCGAGGTGCTGATGTCCGAGACGCCGGTTCCGTCCAGGTTGATCTCGACAAGTACGGAAGACTCGCTGGTGGTCCGTTCCATGCGTGCGGTCCGGCCCTCGGTAGCGGTTGATCCGGGGATGCTCATGTGGGTGTCCTTTGGATGACGACGGTGCCCGGTATGCAGGCAGTGTGGATGTCCGGTGTTAAGTCTAGGCGGGCGGCGCTGCGCGGCCGGCCAGGAGTCGCTCGAGGGCTTCGAGGAAGGCTGTGGTTTCCGTCTCAGTGCCCGCAGTGACCCGCAGATGCCCGGGGATGCCAACGTCCCGAATGAGCACACCCGCGTCCAGCAGCCCCTGCCAGACCTCGTGCGGACTGTCGAGACCGCCAAAAAAGACGTAGTTCGAATCAGAGGCAGCCGGCTTGAGGCCCATACGCTGCAACTCGGCAACTATCCTGTCCCGCTGCCGCTTGATGTCCTCAACATCTGCCATCAGGGCGACCCGGTGCCGCAGGGCGGCCAAGGCTGTTGCCTGGGTGATCGCCGAAAGGTGGTAGGGAAGCCGCACCAGCCGCAGGGCATCGGTGACCTCCGGCGCGGCCGCCATGTAGCCAACGCGGGCACCGGCCAGGGCAAAAGCCTTGCTCATGGTGCGCGAAACGATCAGGCGCTCCCGCCCGGGCAGGAGGGTGAGGGCGCTCGGTGTGCCGTCGTGGGCGAACTCGTGGTACGCCTCGTCGACGATCACTATTGTCTGGCTGGCTTCGCCGGCCTCATACACGGCCTCCACCACGTCCAGGCCCAGCCCCGTGCCGGTGGGGTTGTTCGGGGAACACAGGAAGACGATATTCGGCTGCAGTTCCCGGACCTGGCGGGCGGCCGAGCCGGCGCTCAGGCCGTAGTCCTCGGCGCGGACGCCCGTGATGTATCCGGTGTCCGTTCCGGCGGCCAGCAGCGGATACATGGAGTACGTGGGAGGGAAACCAAGGGCAGTGCGCCCCGGACCGCCGAAGGCCTGGAGGATCTGCTGCAGCACCTCGTTGGAACCGTTTGCCGCCCAGATGTTCTCCGCGCCCAGCCCGTGGCCCAGGTATTCCGCAAGGGCTTCGCGCAGCTCCGTAAACTCGCGGTCCGGATAGCGGTTCAGGCCAGCGGCGGCAACCGTAACCGCCTCCGAGATTGCGGCGAGCACATCGGCCGGGACACCGTGGGTGTTTTCATTGACGTTCAGCAGGATGGGAACGTCAAGCTGCGGCGCACCGTAGGGCGTCAGTCCGCGAAGATTGGTCCGGAGGGGAAGTCGGTTCAGGCGCTCTAACTGGTCAGTCACCTCACTAGTTTAAGTGAGATCGCCGCGGGCCCGGAAACTGTGACACCTGACCGACCGCTCAACGGCCCTACGTGGACGGAATAAAAAGGGCCTGGCCCGGCACCACGCGTGCGGCTTCAAGGTTGTTCAGCTCGATGATGTCGGCAACGACGTCGCGGGGGTCGCGGCCGGGCACCACGGCGGCGGCAATGGCCCAGAGCGACTCCCCGGCTGCACCGTCACGGTGACAGTTGGTGTGGGTGACAGCTCAGCGGTGGACTCTGCCGCTTTGGCGGGCGCGTTGAGGAAGCCGCTCAGGGTCAAAATCAGTGCGGCCAGCAGCATCAGCGGCACGCCGATAAAAAAAAGGCGCCCCCGGCGGGTGAGCTTCAGCGGCGCCTGCCGGGCGCGCGGCCCGCGGACGGCGTTGAGCTGCCGGCTGCCGGGGCTGTCCTGCACGGCAGGGGCGGACCCGCCGCCGGGTGCGCCGGCGTCGGGCCGGCCGTAGTTGCCGAATGCGTCGCGGCCGAAAGTGTCGTGAAACGCGCTTGATGCTGACATGAACTGAGCCCTTCCTGGACCATACTGTGCCGCCCGGCGCACTCCACATACGTGCCGCCAACCGGCCTAACTTTCGAACAAACAACCGAACGCCATGCCTTGCACGGGCAACTAAGTAATAGAACACATGTTCGAATCTTGTTAGTTCTGTTTTAGCACTTATTAACGAACATTGTCGAGACTCGCTAGAACAAATGTTTGAAAAAGCGGTGTGGCTGGCCTAGGTTTGACTCAAAGAACAACCACTTCTGCAGTTGATCAGCAGGGTCTGACATTTCAGGCCGGAAGTTCCCGGCAGCCGCAGCCACGGCAGCCGGGCGGAACGGAAAGGCGTTGGCGAACATGGCAGCACAAGCCACTGGCGGCAGGGCCACCCAGCGGGGCCCTCAGGCGGCCCGGCCACCGAAGAGCCTTACCGTTCGGCAAAAGAAGATTCTGGAAACTATCCAGCGCTCCGTGACGGACAACGGCTACCCGCCGTCCATGCGCGAGATCGGCGACACGGTAGGACTGGCCAGCCTCTCCAGCGTCACCCACCAGCTCGCACAACTGGAAAAGCTGGGTTACCTGCGCCGCGACCCGAAGCGCCCGCGTGCCATGGAAGTGCTGATGCCGCTGACCCTCGATGAGGGAAGCACAAAGATCCCAGCCGCCAAGGCCGGCGGGCTGCGGACCGTGGGCGGGCTGTCCATGTCCGAGCTGAGCAGCGCCACCGACACCGCCATGGTGCCGCTGGTGGGCCGGATCGCGGCCGGCGGTCCGATCCTGGCCGATCAGGTCGTTGAGGACGTGATGCCGTTGCCCCGCCAGCTGGTGGGCCACGGCGAGCTGTTTATGCTCAAGGTCGCCGGGGATTCCATGATCGATGCAGCCATCTGCGACGGCGACTGGGTGGTGGTGCGCCAGCAGGGTGACGCCGTCAACGGAGACATCGTGGCGGCGCTGCTGGACGACGAGGCCACTGTTAAAACCTTCCGCCAGCGCGACGGCCACACCTGGCTGCTGCCGCAGAACACGCAGTACGAGCCCATCCTCGGCGACCACGCCGTCATTATGGGCAAAGTCGTCTCGGTACTGCGCTCGCTGTAGCCCGCGTTGGTGCCGGCTTGATCCGGCCAGGACCCGGCGGGCCGGTAGCCCGGCCGCGGCCTTATGCCCCCCGGCACGTTCGACCCGGTTCCCTGCCCCCTTAGGTTCCCCGGCACGTTCGACCCGGCTCCCTGCCCCCTGATGTTCCCTGCGCCCCTTAGGTTCCCTGGCCCCTGCTGGAGGGCCGGCGGCGGGAATGCCGAGGGTCCGGTGCTGCAGCCCTGGCACGGTTCAAGGAACCGGGCGGGAGCACCAAAGCACTGCAAAACGTCCCGTCAGCGGCCGCTAGCGGGCTGCCCGGATTCCTTCCCAAGCCGTTCCAGGGCAGCCATGGCGACCACGGGATCGGTGGTGGGCCAAAATGGCGGCAACGCCGCCCGGAGGAATCCGCCATAGCGTTCGGTGGACAGCCGTGAATCCAGCACAGCCACCACTCCCCTGTCCGTGGTGGTCCGGATCAGCCGGCCGGCGCCCTGGGCCAGGCGGATGGCGGCGTGGGTCGCGGAAACGCTCATAAAGCCGTTGCCTCCGGCCTGTGCCACGGCGCGGGACCGGGCAGTCATCAGCGGGTCGTCGGGACGCGGAAACGGAATCCGGTCGATCACCACGAGGCGGCAGGAGGCGCCGGGCACGTCGACACCCTGCCACAGGGACATGGTGCCAAAGAGGCAGGTGTCCGGTTCATCGGCGAACTGTTTTACAAGCGCGGTCATGGTCGAGTCGCCCTGGCAGAGGATGCTGACGTCCAGCCGCGGCCGCATCGCCTCGGCTGCGTCCTCGGCGGCGCGGCGGGACGAAAACAGGCACAGCGCCCCGCCGCCGGAGGCGCGGATGAGCTTCTCGAGTTCGTCGAGGGCTTCCGGGGACGTGCCGCGGCCGGGCTTGGGCAGGTGCTTGGCGACGTAGAGAATGCCCTGTTTGGGGTATTCGAAGGGCGAGCCGACGTCGACGCCGGTCCAGCTGGGGGCCCCGGGGCCGACCAGGCCCAGGCCGCCGGCGGCGGGTTCGAACGCGGAGCCGATCGCCAGGGTCGCGGAGGTCAGGATCACAGTGTGGTCCGCGAAGAGGCCCTCACGGAGCCGGCCGGCGACACTGAGCGGAGCGATGTTGACCAGGGCGGGCGCGGACTCGTCGGGCTGGGAGTAGCCCTGCTGCGGGTCAAAGGTGCTGTTGCGGGAAAACCAGACCACTTCACGGTTTTCCCGCGCCGCCAGCAGCCGTTCGCAAAGCTCCAGGATCACCATCAGGCGCGAGCGCGCCAGCTGGCGGCCGCCGTCGGCCGTGTTGGCGCTGTCCCCCTTGGAATCCGAGAGGGCCGCGCGGCACGCGTCCCGCAACTGGTCGACACAGTCCAGCTGTTCACTGTTTAGCCCGTTTGGCATCAGCCCGCCGGGGACGCCCTCAATGGCAAGTTCCAGGTTGGCGGCGGCGTTGTTCAGCGCGTCCACCGTAATGCCGGTGTGCTTCCGGGCCCCGGACGCGGCGGCGTGCACCATCGCGACGGAGAGCTGGCCGGAGACCGCACCGGTCACGCGGTCCTGGAGTTCATGGGCCTCATCGACCACCACAACATCGTATTCCGGCAGCACGGCGAGGCCCTCGAAGGCGCTGACCGCCAGCATGGCGTGGTTGGTGACAACAACGTCGGCGTCCGCGGCGTTCTGGCGGGCGAGTTCGCTGAAGCACTCTGCCGCCAGCGGGCATTTTTGCGCGCCAAGGCACTCCATCGAGGTAACTGAGACCTGCCGCCACGCACGGTCGGTGACCCCTGGCAAAAGCTCGTCCCGGTCTCCCGTCGAGGTGTCCTCGGCCCAGTCGCGGAGCCGTACGACCTCCTTGCCGAGCTGGGAGGACGGGCCGCCCATCGCGGCGGCAAAATGCGGCACGGAGGTATCCTCCCCGAGCGAGAAGAGCTGGCCTTCGGACGGCTCTTCCGAGGGGAAGCCGCCGTCGAGCTTATGCCGGCACACGTAGTTGGACCGTCCCTTGACGAGGGCAATTTTGACCGGCCGGTCCAGCGCCGGGGTAATGGTCTTCAGCAGCCGGGGCAGGTCCCTGCCAACGATCTGGGTCTGCAAGGCAAGGGTGGCGGTGGAGACCAGTGTGGGCTTGTCGCTGACCAGCGAGTGGGCGATCAGCGGGATTAGGTACGCGAGGGATTTGCCGGTGCCCGTGCCGGCCTGGACCAGCAGGTGGTCGCCGCTGTCAATCGCGTGCGCCACCTGCCGGGCCATCTCGTGCTGGCCGTCCCGGCTCTGGCCGCCCATTCCCGCCACGGCGCGGTCGAGCAGTTCGACGACGAATTCCGCACCGGCCTGGGCACCTGTTCGTGCCGGCGGCTTTGCCTCCGGTTCAGTCCCAGCGGGGTCCACTGGGACCGCCGTGGCCGCGTCCTCCGCTGCCCGGGCGGTTCCCGCCTGGTGGTCCGTGTCGGCTTCCGCCCCGGTCACCGCTGCCTCAGTCATTGCTGATGAACGAATCCAGTTCAGCGGCGAAGCCTTCACGCACCATCACCACGGCACGGGTGCCTGCTTCCTCGTGGTCCAGGCTGATGATTTCGGCGTCGGTCTCGTGCAGCTTGCTGAGCAGGTCCCCGCGGTTGTAGGGAATCATGAGTTCCAGCTTCACGCTGGGGCGCGGGATGCCGTCGCTAATGGCTTTGAGCAATTCCGGGATACCCTCCCCGGTGCGTGCCGACACCACAATGTGGCGTGGTTCGCGCTGCTTAAGCCGTTCGATCACAAAGGGGTCGGCGGCGTCGGCCTTGTTCAGGACGATGATTTCCGGCACCTTGCGGGCGTCGACTTCGCTGAAGACGGCCCGGACGGCCGCGATCTGGCCCTCCGGATCCGGGTGCGAGACATCGACGATATGCAGGATCAGATCCGCGTCCGCGACTTCCTCAAGGGTGGAGCGGAATGCCTCCACGAGCTGGGTGGGCAGCGAACGGACAAAGCCGACGGTATCTGCCAGGGTGTAGCCCAGTCCGTCCGAGGTTTCGGCTTTGCGCACCGTCGGATCCAGCGTGGCGAACAGGGCGTTCTCCACCAGGACTCCGGCGTCGGTCAGGCGGTTCAGCAACGAGGACTTGCCGGCATTGGTGTACCCGGCGATCGCTACCGACGGCACGGAATTGCGACGGCGGTTGGCCCGTTTGGTTTCCCGCGCCGGCTTCATTGCAGCGATTTCACGGCGCAGCTTGGCCATCCGGGTACGGATCCGGCGGCGGTCCAGTTCAATCTTGGTTTCACCGGGACCACGCGAACCCATGCCGGCGCCGGCGCCGCCTACCTGGCCACCGGCCTGGCGTGACATCGAGTCGCCCCAGCCGCGCAGCCGTGGAAGCAGGTATTCGAGCTGTGCGAGTTCCACCTGGGCTTTACCCTCGCGGCTCTTGGCGTGCTGGGCAAAGATGTCCAGGATCAGGGCCGTCCGGTCGATGACCTTGACCTTAACGATGTCCTCCAGGCTGCGGCGCTGCGAGGGTGCCAGTTCGGCGTCGACGACGACGGTATCCGCGCCGGTGGACATCACTATGTCCTTGAGCTCCTGGGCCTTACCGGAGCCGAGGAAGGTACCGGGATCGGGTTTGGTGCGGCGCTGGACGATCCCGTCGAGGACCTCCGAACCGGCGGTCTCGGCCAGTGCGGCGAGTTCGCGGAGCGAATTCTCCGCATCCGCGAGGGTCCCTTCGGTCCAGAGCCCGGCCAAGACGACGCGCTCAAGTCGAAGTTGGCGGTATTCGACTTCGGTGACGTCTTCAAGCTCGGTGGAGAGCCCGGCGGTCCGGCGCAGTGCGTGGCGTTCCTCGAGGTCCTGTTGGTCGCCGTCGTAGCTGCTGTGCTCTTCGCCCCGCCGGGAAATGGCCTGCGCCTTGCCAAGCACCGAGGCGGGCGCACCGGCAGTCTGGGCTGGCTCCCGGGCAGGGGTGTCCTTGGCGAGGATCCGGTCGATGACAGCCTGGATTTCCGCAGGACTCATTTCCTGGGCTGCTGAATCGGGTCCGGTGTTGGGCTGACTGGTCATGGTCTCCTTTAGAGGTTTGGCAGTTTCAGAATAGTGCCGATCGGTGCTGCGTGGGGCGGTATTCGCGCTGGGCTGACGACTATTGGTCAAACGGGACTCCTGGGTTGCCTGAGGCAACGGCGCTTCGGGCATGATGGGCTCCTCATCGGAGCGGCGGGAAAGGGAACAGGCACGGTTGGCGCCTTGAGGAGGAAGAGACGCTCCGCAGGCCGCGCTTCAATAAACACTGCCAATCTCCAAGTGGGACGGGCGCCAGCGGTGGGTCCATGTCGGGAGCATCGTGGGTGGCGCGCTGAGCGGAAGGTGACTACCTGCGTCGCTGCGGGGACGGGATTTAACCCGTGCCGGCTACTTGAAGTTCAAGAACATGCTTTTAAGCCTAGCAGACGGCGAAGTTCCCCGGACCGGACGCACTGGCCCCCGCCCGGCGGCGCACCTGGCTCCTGCCGGTTTCCCATCCGCGCAGGCAGGCAACTATTCTGGCAGGTTATGGAGTCTGCACACTATTTCACCGCCCAGCCGGCCGGGCCGTTCACCCGCAAGCCACTCACCGTGGAACTGGCCGGGGCAACCCGGCAATTGCAGACGTCCTCGGGCATCTTCAGCCCGGACGGTGTCGACAAAGGCACTGCCGTGCTGCTGGCCGAGGCCCCGGCGCCGGCGCCCGCAGGGGACATTGCTGGACATCGGTTGCGGCTGGGGCGCGATCGCACTGACCATGGCCCTGCGGGCACCCCACTCACACGTCTACGCCGTCGACGTCAACGAACGCTGCGTGACCCTGAGCAACGAAAACGCGGCGCTGCTGGGACTGAAGAATGTCACGGCCAGCACGCCCGACGCCGTCGACCCTGAACTTCGCTTTGACACCATCTGGTCCAACCCGCCGATCCGGATCGGCAAGGACGAGCTGCACGCACTCCTGCTCCGGTGGCTGCCGCGGTTGGTTCCGGGCGGCTCAGCTTGGCTGGTAGTGCAAAAGAACCTCGGTGCCGATTCCCTTCAGCGCTGGCTCGCAGCGGAGCTGGACAGCAGCTTCACCGTGACCCGGGAGAGCACGTCGAAGTCGTTTCGGATCCTTCGGGTCAGGAAAGCGTCCCACTAGCGACGATCACGGCGGGGCCGCTGAGTTCGACATGCTCGTGCCCCTCCGCGCCGAGGAAGAACTTCACGCCGACCACACCACCGGGGACGTGGACGTTCCAGGCGTCCGGGGCACCCTGGCCGGCCCAGTGGCGGATCGCGACGGCCGCGGCGCAGGCGCCGGTGCCGCACGACTGGGTTTCCCCGACTCCGCGCTCATATACGCGCATCGTGATGGTACCGACGCCCTCGTGGACCAGCGGCTCGGCGGGAACCACGAATTCGACGTTGGTGCCGTGCGGCGGTGCAGGGTCAACGTGGGGTGCGGTAAAGAGCTGCGTGCCATCCAGTTCAGCGGCTTCTGCCAACGCCACAACCGTATGCGGATTGCCCATGCTAACGGAGAGCGCCGGCCGTGCCACTTCCAACCCGGCGGCGCTGACCAGCGAATCCATGGACCGGGCGGTGGCCTCGCCCGGGAAAATGAATTCCCAGGGGCCCATGTCCACCGCGTAGCCGGACGCGGTGCGAACGACTGTTTTGGCGCCGCCCCGGGTGCCGATGGTCGTTGCTTCGCCGGCCGGAAGCTCAATCAGGCCTTCACTGACCAGGAAGTGGACAAAGACGCGGACACCGTTGCCGCACATCTCCGACAGTGAGCCGTCGCCGTTGCGGTAGTCCATAAACCACTCGGCCTCGGGGTTTTGCGTCAACAGTTCACGGCCCTCGGCGAGCAGCCGGGACGGGACGGCGCGAATCAGTCCGTCCCCGCCGATTCCCAGATGACGGTCACACAGTGCGACAACCTGCTCCGGGGTGACCGCCAGGGTGCCGTGGGGGTCTGCGAGCAGGACAAAGTCGTTGCCCGTCCCGTGGCCTTTGGAAAACTTCAGCCCGCCCAGGGCTGCACTGTCCCCGGAGGGTTTACGGTCAGCGGCCACGGCCAAGTCTTCATCCATGCACCAAGGGTACCGTCGCGGGGCGTGCCGCTGGAAAACGGCCGTGGCACCACGTTCCGGTCACTCGGCTCCGCCGCAAAGCGCGGCGGCCTTGGCCAACAGTTCCGGGTCCTGCCAGTCGAGCCAGCCTATTCGGGGGTCGGCGCGGAACCAGGTGAGTTGGCGCCGGGCAAACTGCCGGGTCGCGACGATGGTTTCCGCCACTGCCTGAGCTGGGTCGGATTCGCCGTCGAGGACCTTGAGGAATTGCGCATAGCCGAGGGCCCGGGGTGCTGTTTTGCCCCGCCGGAGTCCGGCCGCGTCCAGCCTGCTGACCTCGTTCAGCAGCCCGCGGTCAGACATGGTGTGCACCCGGCGGGCGAGCCGTTCCCGGAGCCGTTCACGGTCCACCTCGAGCCCGATCTGGACGGCCGGCTGGAAGTACTCGCGGCTGGGCATAAAGGAGCTGAACGGCCGCCCGGTCAGCTCGAACACCTCCAGGGCGCGGACAATCCGGCGCGCGTCGCCGAGCCGGCCCGCGGAAACCGGGTCCACGCCTTCGAGCCGCGCACGCAAAAGCGCCGGTCCGTCGATTTCCAGTTCGGTCTCCAGCCTGCTCCGGATGACCGGATCGGTGCCGGGAAATTCCAGCACGTCAAGGGCTGCGCGGACGTAGAGACCGGATCCCCCTGCCAGGATGGCGCGTTTGCCGCGGGCATGGATGGCGGCAATGAGCCCTCGGGCGTGCTGCTGGAAGTCGGAGACGCTGGCTTCCTCGGTCACGTCCAGGATGTCCAGAAGGTGGTGCGGCACTCCCCTGCGTTCGGCCTCGGTGATTTTCGCGGTGCCAATGTCCATGCCCCGGTAGAACTGCATCGAGTCGGCATTGATGACTTCGCCGTCGAGTTCCAGCGCCAGCGAGACGGCAAGATCGGACTTGCCGGAGCCGGTCGGCCCGACGACGGCGATCACCGGCAGTCCCGGCGTGGCGCCGGTCCCCTTGACAGGTTCCAGGCCGGCCGGGGTGTCCTGCAAGGCTTTCACGGGCTAGCTGCTGCGCACGGGCAGTGCCGGCATGCCCAGGGACACACCCTTCGTTCCGGCTGACGATCCCGGGGCGGGGGCGCCGCAGGAATCCGCCTGCGACCTGTCCCAGGCATCGCCGGCGCGGGAACGTCGAAGACTGAAGTCCGCCACGGTCGCCGGGTCGGCGACGAGGTGGAACGCCGCTGCCCCGGTGATGGTCACCGTAACGAGGTCACCGGGGCGCGGCGTCTCGGCGCCGTCAGGCACGGAAAAGTGGACCAGCCGCTGGTCCTGTGCCCGGCCGGAGAGCCGATGCGTTTCCTCGGACTTACGCCCGGCATGGGCGGTAACCATCACCTCGACGCGCCGGCCGAGCTGGCGGGCGTTCTCCTCGGCCGCAATCCTGTCCTGCAGCGCGGTAAGGCGTTCGAAGCGCTCCTGCACAACGGATTTGGGAAGCTGGTCCGGCAGCTCCGCGGCAGGCGTGCCCGGCCGCTTGGAGTACTGGAAGGTAAAGGCTGTGGCAAAGCGGGACTTCTCCACAACGTCCAGTGTGGCCTGGAAGTCCTCCTCGGTTTCGCCTGGGAATCCGACGATAATGTCAGTGGAGATTGCGGCGTGCGGAATCTTCGCGCGGACCTTGTCCAGGATGCCGAGGAACTTGGTGGACCGGTACGACCGCTTCATCTCCTTGAGGACCTTGTCCGAGCCGGACTGCAGTGGCATGTGCAGTTGCGGCATCACGTTCGGGGTCTCTGCCATGGCGTCGATGACGTCGTCTGTAAAAGCGGCGGGGTGCGGGCTCGTGAAGCGCACCCGTTCCAGGCCCGGGATATCACCGCAGGCGCGCAGCAGTTTGGAAAACGCCTGCCGGTCACCGAACTCCACGCCGTAGGAATTCACGTTTTGGCCCAATAGGGTTACTTCGATCGCTCCGTCGGCCACGAGCGCCTGAATCTCGGCCAGAATGTCTCCCGGGCGGCGGTCCTTTTCTTTGCCGCGCAGGGCCGGGACGATGCAGAAGGTGCAGGTGTTATTGCAGCCAACGGAGATCGACACCCAGCCGGAATAGACCGAGTCGCGTTTGGTGGGCAGTGTGGAAGGGAAAACGTCGAGCGACTCGAGGATTTCGAGCTGTGCTTCGTTGTTGTGGCGGGCCCGTTCCAGCAGCGCCGGCAGGGCGCCGACATTGTGTGTTCCGAAGACGGCGTCCACCCACGGAGCCTTTTTCAGGATGGTGTCCCGGTCCTTCTGCGCCAGGCATCCCCCGACGGCGATCTGCATTCCCGGGTTGGCGGCTTTGACCGGCGCCAGCATGCCGAGATTGCCGTAGAGCTTGTTGTCGGCGTTTTCCCGCACGGCACAGGTGTTGAAGACCACAACATCGGCTAGGTCGCCGGCGGCCGGCACATAGCCTGCCGCTTCGAGCATTCCGGACATCCGCTCGGAGTCGTGCACATTCATCTGGCAACCGTAAGTGCGCACCTGGTAGGTGCGGGGCGGCACAGGCACCGGCCCGTCGCCGGGTGCCGACGAGGCGTCCGTGGAAGGGGTGTTGCCGGCTGCTGGGGAGGGAATGGTCAAACTCACCTGTTAAGGGTACCGGGTCGGCGCCGTGCCGGGGTTTCCTAGGATTCCGGCCCGGAGCCAGCAACGGCCGCATCCAGCACTTCGCCGACGATCCGGAACGCCAGGGAAGGTTGGTAGCCCTTGCGGGCGAGCATGGACGCCAGCCTGCGGGTGGTTTTGTCGCGCTCTGCGCGGTCCGCGAAGCCGGTCAGGCCGCGAAGTTTCCGTCGTACCAGTTCGCGGCCCGCATCTTCCTCGGCCGCGTCGCTGAGCTGTTCGAGGGCAGCGGCGGCGGTGTCCGAGTCGATGCCCTTCTCGGTGAGTTCGCGCCGGAGTGCCCCTTTGGCGAGTTTGCGGCTCTGCGAACGGGACCGCACCCACATGTCGGCGAAATCCGCGTCGTCGATGAGCTTCACTTCTTCGAAACGGTCGAGCACGACGTTGGCAACGTCGTCGGGTACGTCCCGTTCCGCGAGCTTGCGGGCAAGCTGCAGCCGGGTCTTGGGCGCGCTGGTCAGCTGCCGGAGCACAATTGCACGGGCAAGAGCCGCCGGGTCCGCGCTAACCCCGGCATCCCTCTCGTTGGCGGGGGCAGGGCTCCGGGCGGGGAACCCCGCCCCCTGGCGCGGCCGGCGGTTAGAAGCCGTCAACGGCCTTCAGCTTTGGGGATGCTTCGGTCTCGGCGGGGGCCTTCACTCCGACGCCCAGCTTCTCCTTGATAAGCCGTTCCAGCTCGGTGGCCAGCTCGGGGTTATCGCGCAGGAAACGCCGGGAGTTCTCCATTCCCTGGCCCAGCTGGTCACCGTCGTACGTGAACCAGGACCCGGACTTCTTGATTAGCCCGTGTTCAACACCCATGTCGATGATGCCGCCCTCGCGGGAGATCCCCTGGCCGTAAATGATGTCGAACTCGGCGATCTTGAAGGGCGGTGCCATTTTGTTCTTAACGATTTTGGCCTTGGTGCGGTTACCGACGGAGTCCGCGCCCTCTTTCAGGGTCTGGATCCGGCGAACGTCGATGCGGATGGACGCGTAGAACTTCAGCGCCTTGCCACCAGTGGTGGTTTCCGGGGACCCGAAGAAGACGCCGATCTTTTCGCGCAGCTGGTTGATAAAAATTGCCGTGGTCTTGGTCTGGCTTAGGCGGCCGGTAATTTTTCGGAGGGCCTGGCTCATCAGTCGGGCCTGCAGACCCACGTGGCTGTCGCCCATGTCGCCTTCGATTTCCGCGCGGGGAACAAGCGCCGCGACGGAGTCGATAACGATAACGTCCAGGGAGCCGGAGCCGATCAGCATGTCCATGATTTCCAGGGCCTGCTCGCCGGTGTCCGGCTGGGAGACCAGCAGCGCATCGGTGTCGACGCCTAGCTTGGCGGCATATTCGGGATCCAGTGCGTGTTCGGCGTCGATGAATGCGGCGATGCCGCCCAGGCGCTGGGCATTGGCGACAGCGTGCAGTGCCACGGTGGTCTTACCGGAGGATTCCGGACCGTAGATTTCCACAACGCGGCCCCGCGGCAGGCCGCCAATTCCCAGCGCAACGTCCAAGGCGATGGAGCCGGTGGGAATGACCTCGATAGGCGCACGGACTTCGTCGCCCAGGCGCATTACCGAGCCCTTGCCGAACTGCTTGTCAATCTGGGCAAGCGCTGCGTCGAGCGCCTTCTGGCGATCCGGGGCTGCGGCCATGGTTCACACCTCTAATACTTTCTCGCTGTGGAGTGGCCGTTTCGGGCCCTGTGTACTGTTCCTGATCTGCGGTCACGATCAGTTTGCGGTCGATACTGAAACTACCGGCACCCACCGACAGAGTTGTCTGCCTGCCCCGCATATGTGGAAAAAGCTCTAAAAAAAGCATAGCCCTACCCGAACAGATATTCGAACAATCGGCGCGGCGTGTCAGTCGTTCGCCGCCACGGCGTGGCCGCAGGGCCGGACCCTTCGTTCGGCCGCACGGGGTCTGCGTCAGCGGGGTTTGACGTCCCGGCCCAGCCGCCGCTCGGGCGGCACATCCTGGACCTCGCACAGCGCCAGCCATACCTGCCGGGGGGCCACGCCGGCGCCCAGGGCCTGGTCAGCGGTCCGGCCGCCGACACCGGCCAAAACGAGGGAGCTGCTAAGGACACGGGAGTACCCGGCCCCGAATTCGTCGTCCATGAGGCGCCAAAAGTCACTGATTCGCACACCTAGAGTCTCTCACGGTGCCCCGGGGACTCTAGAATGGTGGCCATGAGCATTCCCGCCGCAGGCCCTGGGTTCCCCGGCGTCACTGATAATTCCACCGACGCGGCGCTGACCGACGTCGAGCACCAGTTGAGCCTGCTCTGGCGCCGCGCGCGGTCCATCTCGCACCACCTCTCGCGCCAGGTGCACCCCGACATGGAGCCGGCCGCCTACGGACTGCTGATTGTGATCCGCCGCCAGGGTTCCATGCGGCTGACCGAACTTGCCTCCAGCCTCGGTGTCGGAAAGCCCTCTGTGAGCCGGCAGGTCGCTTTCCTCGAACGCCTCGGCCTGGTCTCCAAGGAAGCCGATCCGCTTGACGGCCGCGCCCAGATGATCCGGCTGACGCCGGTGGGTGAGGAAAGGATGCATGAGGTGCAGGACGCGCGGCGCGAAGTGTTCCGCGAACGGCTTGGCGAGTGGCCGCCGGAAGAACTGCAGACCCTTTCACGCTACATTGCAAAGCTCAACGCGACCTACGAGCGTGACGGTTTTCCCCGCGACGAACTGCAGTAGCTGCCTCGTTCCACCCGCACCGGACACGCAAAGGACCCCGGCACACCGCCGGGGTCCTTTGTCGAGTGGTTCCAGTCGGGGCTAGCGTGCCCCGGAGAGAAGGCCCTTGGCCAATTCATCGTTGAGCTCGGAGTTAAGCTCGCGGTCCAGGTCACGGCCGTAGCGCTGGGCGAACTCCTGCGGGACGGTGTCCGGAACCGCAACACCCTCGGCGACGGCAACGCGGTCACTGACTTCGCGGAGCATACCGGAGAGCGGAACATCCAGGGCCGAGCAGATCGAGGAGAGCAGCTCCGAGGAGGCTTCCTTCTGGCCACGTTCCACTTCACTCAGGTAGCCGAGGGAAACTCGGGCACTGTGCGAGACTTCGCGGAGGGTACGGCCTTGGCGTTGGCGGACATCGCGCAGAACATCACCGATTTCGTGACGAAGTACAACCATTTTGCGCTCCTTCTGTTCGCTCTTAGCCTGATCGGCGAGGCCCACATCCTTCCAGCGGACAACGCCGTTAACGGATACGGGCTGCTTTACCATCTGTATCGCCTTGCTCCCTCTTTATGTCGAGCCCGCCGGTCACAGCGGACACTGATGATGCTTTCATCCTAGGCGCCTCCTATCTACGGAAGCGACATAATGTAACAACTATTCGCACTGCAGATTTGTTCCCGGCAACTTTACGCCCGGTCGCCTTCGCTCGCCAGTATCTCAAGGAGCCGTTCCAGCGCGGCGGCACAGGCCTGGCCGCGGATTTCCGGCCGGTTGCCCTCGAAGCTGTAGGCGTACGACGTCGCACCCTCCGCCGTGGCGACGCCGATAAAAACGGAACCCACGTCCTTGCCGCCGTGCGGCTCGGGGCCGGCAACCCCGGTAGTGGAGATCCCGACGTCGGCTCCGCAGATTCTGCGTGCCCCCGCCGCCATGGCTTCGGCAACCCGGCCGTCGACGGCTCCGACGGTCTCGAGCAGTTCCCGGGATACCCCCAGGACGTCGGCTTTTACGGTGTTCTGGTAGGACACCACACCGCCTTGGAGCATGCCGGAGGCACCGGGCGTGTCGGCCAGCATCGCGGCGACCATGCCGGCGGTGAGGGATTCGGCCGTGGCGACGGTCAGTCCGCGGCCGATCGCTCCGGCGACGGCCTCTTCGGCCAGCCGATGCAGGTTGATCGTAGGGTGGAGACTGCTCATGACCTTCCCTCCAGCTTCTTTTGTTGCTGCGCCCGGATGCCGCTGGCGCGCAGCTTCAGGGCCTCGATGACATATTCTCCGCCGGTCCAAACGGTGATCGCGAGGGCCGCCATCATAACCACAAAGGCCACAACGCCAAGCCACGGCACGATCGGGGCCAGGGGAAGGATGTAGAGGAAGATCGCCGCCGTCTGGGTGACGGTCTTGAGTTTCCCGCCGCGCGAGGCCGGAATCACGCCGTAGCGGATAACAACGAAGCGCAGGGCGGTGATGCCCCATTCCCGGACCAGGATCAGGATGGTGACCCACCACGGCAGCTCCTGCAGCAGCGAGAGCATCACAAGCGCCGAGCCGATCAGCAGTTTGTCCGCGATCGGGTCGGCGATCTTGCCAAAGTCGGTGATCAGGCCGCGACTGCGGGCAATGTCACCGTCGAGCTTGTCAGTGTAGATCGCAACGGCGAAAGTCGCCCCGGCGATCCAGCGCCAGACGCCGTTCTGGGCGACGAGCCCGGGGGCATCGAGCAACAGGAACCAGACGAAAAACGGCACCATCACTATCCGCAGCATCGTCAGGATGTTGGGCAGATTCCAGATCCCGGAAGCGGATCCGGTGCTGTTTGCTTCGGCGCTAGTCACGTTCCTAGGCTACCGTCCGGTGAGCGACCAGGCGTCCTCGGAACCGCCGTCGTCCTCGGTCGGGCCACCACCGGAGCCACCGTCGGCGCCGTCGTAGTACTCCGTGGCCGGCGTACGACGGTCCAGGTCGGCGGCGACGAGGTCCTCCGCGTAGCCGCCCTGGGCGATGTTCGCGTTGGCGTTCTCGCTCAGCGCTGCGGTCTGCGAATCGGCCGTGGCCGGCACCTCCATGCCCTTCATGGCAGCCAGGACAGTGGCGAGGTCATCGGGCTTGACCAGGACGTCGCGGGCCTTGGAACCCTCGGAGGGGCCCACCACACCGCGGGATTCGAGCAGGTCCATCAGCCGGCCGGCCTTCGCGAAGCCGACGCGCAGCTTGCGCTGCAGCATCGAGGTGGAACCGAACTGGGTAGTGACCACCAGCTCGGTGGCCTGCAGCAGCACCTCAAGGTCGTCCCCGATGTCGTCGTCGATCTGTTTCTTCGGCGCTTCCGGGGCCACGTCATCTCGGTATACGGCCTTGAGCTGGCCCTTGACGTGCTCGACCACCTTGTGGATTTCGGACTCGGTGACCCAGGCACCCTGGACACGCATGGCCTTGGACGCACCCATCGGCAGGAACAGGGCGTCGCCCTGGCCGATCAGTTTCTCGGCGCCCGGCTGGTCCAGCACCACCCGGGAATCGGTGACCGAGGACGTGGCAAATGCCATCCGGGACGGCACATTGGCCTTGATCAGGCCGGTGACGACGTCCACGGAGGGCCGCTGGGTGGCGAGCACCAAGTGGATGCCGGCAGCACGGGCCAGCTGGGTGATGCGGACAATCGAATCCTCGACGTCGCGCGGGGCGACCATCATCAGGTCGGCGAGCTCGTCCACGATGATCAACAGGTAGGGGTAGGGCCGGATGACCCGTTTGGAGCCCTCGGGCGGGTGGACTTTCCCCGCACGGACGGCCTTGTTGAAATCGTCGATGTGTTTGAAGCCGTAGTTGGCGAGGTCGTCGTAGCGGGCGTCCATTTCGCGGACCACCCACTGCAGGGCCTCGGCGGCCTTTTTGGGGTTGGTGATGATTGGAGTGATGAGGTGCGGGACACCTTCGTAGGCGGTGAGCTCCACCCGTTTGGGGTCCACCATAACCATCCGGACTTCGTCGGGCGTGGCACGCATCAGGATGGAGGTGATCATCGAGTTCACAAACGAGGACTTGCCGGCACCGGTGGCCCCGGCGACCAGCAGGTGCGGCATCTTGGCAAGGTTGGCCACAACGTAGCCGCCCTCGACGTCCTTGCCGACTCCCATGACCATCGGGTGCTCCGTGCGCCGCGCGTTTTGGCTGCGGAGCACGTCACCGAGGGACACCGTCTCGCGGTCCGTGTTGGGGATCTCAATGCCGATCGCCGACTTGCCCGGGATGGGGCTCAGGATGCGCACATCGGAGCTCGCAACGGCGTAGGAGATGTTTTTGGAGAGCGCCGTGACGCGCTCCACTTTGGTGCCCGGGGACAGTTCAATCTCGTAGCGGGTTACCGTGGGGCCGCGGCTGAAGCCGGTGACCTGGGCGTCCACGTTGAACTGGTTCAGGGTTTCCGTCAACGAAGCGACAATCGCGTCGTTGGCTTCCGTGCGCTCCTTCGGGATGGAGCCGGGGGTCAGGACGTCCGACGGCGGCAGCGTGTACGTAACGTCGCCGGCAAGCGACAGCTGCTCCGTACGCTGCGGGATGGGGGTGGGCAGCGGTGCCAGGGCCACCGGATTCGCGGGGACCTTTGATGCGGCGCCCAAGGCTGCGGCGCCGGGGGCCGGGGCTGCGGGATTCAGCGATCCTGCGGCGACCATCCCCGGCGTGACCAGCGGGATCGCCTCGGTGGCGTTTTCCCCCGCCGCTCCTGCAACAGTGGCCGGGGCGCTCCCCAAACCCTGGGCTGCCTTGATCTTTTCGATGGCAAGCTCCGCCTGCGTGGGGCGGCGCACCCCGGGGGCGACGGATTTGGAGCCCTTCGCGGCCCGGGCGGCTTCGGCTTCCTCGTCCGCCACGAGTGCCCGCTCGAACGCTTCGTCGCCGACGTAGCCTTCGAGCCCGGACTCGTCGTCGTGGTCCTTGCCGAAAAGACGGCGGCGCTTCTTTTTCGGCGGCGCCGGGGCGCTGTTTTCGTCCAGGTAGCTGCGGTCGTGGCGGCCGCCGGTGCTGTCGCCGCCGGTGTTGCCGTCGTCGGTGTACTGATCTTGCAGGTCGATGCCCATAAGGTGCTCGTACGCGGCGTGCAACCGGCCCGGAATGGCGCCGAACGGCGTGGCGGTGACAATCAGCAGGGACGTAAAAGCAAGCACGCTGTAGACGGCCAGCGGAACGGCGGGGTGGATGGCGGCAAGCGGGGCCGCGGCAAGGTAGCCGAGCATTCCGCCGGCTCGGCGCAGTCCGTCGAAGCCTTCAGCAACGGTAGGCTGCCCGCCAATGACGTGGGCCAGGCCGGAACCGGCGAAGGCCATGATCAGGAAACCGATCCCGATCCGGTTGTTGCCGCGGCCGTCGACGGGCTGGCGGAACAGCCGAAAGGCGCAGACCACAAGCATCAGCGGCAGCAGCAGCGACATCCAGCCGAAGGTGCCGTTGACGATTCCGTACACCATGTCCGGGAACCAGCCCTGAAAACCCCACCAGGCAAAGGTGGCGACGAAGACCCCGAGTGCGAGGTTGAACAGGGCTGCGCCATCGCGGCGGTCCCCGGGGTCGAGGTCGCTGACGTCGTAGCCGATCCGGCGGATACCCGCTCCCACAACGTGGGCAACACCCAGCCAGGCGCCGGCCGCAACCCGGACCGGCCAGGGCTGTTTGGGTTCGACGACGGCCAGCTGGCGGGTGCGCGAGGCGCCAGTTGAACCGGAGGGCTTGCTGGTTTTGGACGCAGCCGAACCGGAGCCCCGGGTCGAAGAGCTGCCTGATTTACCGCTGGGGTTTCCTCTAGGCGCGGAGGAAGTACGTGTCGCCATACCCGTTACGGTACCCGACTTCGGGCCGAAAACCGCGGATTTCCGGGCCTTCAAGGGGTCCATGTTGCCGGCCGGAAACGCACAACGGCCCTCCCGGTCCGCCGCAAGCGCTAGCCAGCGGCAGGCCGGGAAGGCCGTCGTTAGGTAATTCCGGCGCTTAGGCCTCCAGGACCACCGGGATGATCAGGGGCTTGCGGCGCAGCTTGCGGTTGACCCAGGTGCCAACCACGCGGCGGACGACCTGCTGCAGCTGGTGCGTGGTGTGGTCCGAGCGGTTGAGCACGGCTTCTTCCAAGGCGGCGTTGATCTTGGGGATGATCTCGTCAAAGACCGAGTCGTCCTCGGCCACGCCGCGGGCGTGGATCTCGGGTCCGGAGACGACCTTTCCGGTGGCGCGGTGGATCACGGTGATGATGGAAATAAATCCTTCATCGCCGAGTGTCTGACGGTCCTTGAGGTCAGATTCCGTGACTTCCCCGACGCTGGAGCCGTCGACGTAGACGAAGCCGACTTCGACCTGGCCGACGATGTCGGCCTGGTGGTCGCGGAGATCGATGACCGTTCCGTTGTCCGCGAGAAGGATGCTCTCTTCCGGGACACCGGAGTCCAGGGCAATCTTGCCGTTGGCGATCAGGTGCCGGGTCTCACCGTGCACCGGCATCGCGTTGAGCGGCTCGAGGATGTTGTAGCAGTACAGCAGCTCGCCGGCCGCGGCGTGGCCGGAGACGTGCACCTTGGCGTTGCCCTTGTGGATAACGTCGGCGCCGAGCTTCAGCAGGCCGTTGATGATGCGGAAGACGGCGTTCTCGTTGCCCGGGATGAGGCTGGAGGCGAGGATGACCGTATCGCCCTGGCCGACGACGACGCGGTGGTCACCGTTGGCCATGCGGGACAGGGCCGCCATCGGCTCGCCCTGGGAACCGGTGGACATCAGCACCACACGGTTGTCCGGCAGGTTGTCGATGTTCTTGATGTCGACGAGGATGCCCGGCGGCACGTCGAGGTAGCCGAGCTTCTCGGCGATGGCCATGTTGCGGACCATGGAGCGGCCGACGAAGGCAACCTTGCGGTTGTGGTTGGCGGCGGCGTCCAGGACCTGCTGGACGCGGTGCACATGCGAGGAGAACGACGCGACAATCAGGCGCTTGGACGCCTGGCCGAAGAGCCGGTCCAGGGTCGGGCCGATTTCCTTTTCGGCGGTGGTGAAGCCGGGCACGTCGGCATTGGTGGAGTCCGACATAAACAGGTCCACGCCTTCTTCGCCCAGTTTGGCGAAGTGGCGGAGATCGGTGATGCGGCCGTCCAGCGGCAGCTGGTCCATCTTGAAGTCGCCGGTGTGCAGCACGGTTCCGCCGGGCGTGCGCAGGAACACGGCAAGGGCGTCAGGGATCGAGTGGTTGACGGCCACGAACTCACATTCGAACGGCCCGAATTTCTGGACCTGGCCCTCGACGACGGTCTGGGTGACCGGCTTGATCCGGTGCTCCTGCAGCTTCGCCTCGATGAGCGCCAGGGTCAGCTGGGATCCCACCAGGGGAATGTCTGCCCGCAGCCGCAGCAGGTAGGGAACAGCGCCAATGTGGTCCTCGTGGCCGTGGGTCAGGACGACGGCAACGATGTCATCGACGCGGTTCCGGATGTAGGAGAAATCGGGCAGGATCAGGTCCACGCCGGGCTGGGTTTCCTCAGGGAAGAGGACGCCGCAGTCGACAATCAGCAGCTTGCCGTCGATTTCGAAGACGGTCATGTTGCGGCCAATCTCCCCGAGGCCGCCGAGCGGAACGATCCGCAGGGTGTCCTTGAGCAGTTTCGGCGGCGTAACAAGGCCGGGAAGGGCGGTTTGGGTCATAATGCACTACTTTCCAGGCGGTTACCGGCATGGTCTTTACTTATCAGAAACAAACACCTGATCAGGAAAAGAGCATTCCGGCTTCCGCCAAGTCCTCGCGGATGGATTCGATCTCAGCTTCGTCCGGCTCCACGAGGGGCAAACGGACAACCGAGTTGGGCAGGACTCCCTGCCACTTAAGAACTTGCTTCGCAGCAACAGCACCCTGGATATGGGTCATCACTGCACGGACCACAGGGTCCAGTTCGAAATGTATGGTGCGGGCGGCGGCGAAGTCGCCCGCAAGTGCGGCATCGATCATGGCGCGGAACTGCCGCGTTGCGACGTGCGCGGTGACACTGACGAGTCCGGCAGCTCCGGCTGCCATCCAGGGCAGCGTGAGCCCGTCATCGCCGGAATAGACGTCAAGGTCGGTGTTCGCGAGGACCCGGGTGACGGCGGCAAAGTCGGCCTTGGCGTCCTTGAGCGCAACGATGTTGGGGTGGTCCGCGAGCCGGATCATGGTTTCCGGAAGGATTGGGACGCACGCGCGGCCCGGGATGTCATAGACCATCACCGGAAGATCGGCGGCGTTGGCGACGGCTTCGATGTGGGCCTGGATGCCGGCCTGGCTTGGCTTGTTGTAGTACGGGGTGACGATCAGCTGGCCGTGGGCTCCGGCCTTGGCGGCGCGCTTGGCCATCTCGATCGAATGCGAGGTGTGGTTGGTGCCGGTTCCGGCGATGACCTTGGCGCGGTCCCCTACGGCCTCGACGATAACCCGGAAGAGCTTTTCCTTCTCGTCGTCTTCCAGTGTCGAGGTCTCCCCCGTTGTGCCGGAGATGACCAGCGCATCGTGGCCGTCATCGACGAGCTTGTTGGCCAGTTCCGCATTCAGCTCGTAGTCGACCTCGCCGGCGGAAGTGAAAGGCGTGACCATGGCGGTTACGAGGGATCCGAACATACGAGAACGAGCGCGAGAGTCAGCCATACGAAAAACGTTACCCTGTCCCCGGCATGATATGACAATGGCCGCGACGTGATGAAGATCAAAGCCGGCCCCAAAACCGGTGCGGGAACCGGCCGGAGACGCCGCGGCTGCGGCGGCAAAGGACTCTCAGGCGGCCGTGCCAGCACCGCCCGGCGGGGTGGCGCAGTAGCGCCCGACCGCACTTTCCCGCAGGGACTCGGCCCACACCGCGAGGCGCTGGGCCGCCCGGACATAGTGGAATAGCTCCGCCGGGGTGAGGGATTCGAGGTCGGTCTCGGCCAGCCGGCGGGCTAGTTCCGCCCCCGGGGCCTGCGCGGCGAGGGCGGTGCCTTCCCGGTGCCACTGGACATCCTCTGCCGATTCGCCGGCGATCAATTGCCGGAAGAGGAAATCCACGACGCCGGGACTCATCGCTTTGAGGACCCCGGACGCCGCGTCCGGGCCGCACTGACCTGCTCGGGTGGATCCCGGGGCTGCGGACTCTGGAGTGTTGTTCATGCCCCCATGCTATTCGAACATATATTCGAATTCAAGGGCTCCCCGGCCGCGCGGCTTTTCGACCGGCCCCGCACCGGCAGTATGAGACGATCAAAGCATGACGCCGCGCGGAATGGCTTCCACACCCGGGACGGCACGTGGCAGGGGCAGGGGCAGGAACAGTTCCAGGGGTGCCGGCGGTAATTCCGGAACCCGCCTCTCAGGCATTGATGCCGCCCGCGGACTGGCTCTCCTGGGCATGATGGCCACCCACATTCTTCCCATCTTCGAAGCCGATGCCCAACTCACACCCACCTGGGTGGGCTTGGTGTTTTCCGGGCGCGCCTCTGCCCTGTTCGCGGTCCTCGCGGGGATCGGGCTCGCCCTCTCAACCGGTAAACAGCATCCCTTCCAGGGTCCGCAACTGTCGGCGGCTCGGCGGGGAATCGCCCTGCGCGCCTTGGTGGTCGCCGCCGTCGGGCTCTCCATCGGCGGACTGGAGGTTAATATTGCCATCATCCTGGTCCACTACGCCGTGCTGTTCCTGTGCGTGCTGCCGTTCCTCGGCCTGGACGTCAGACGCCTGCTGGTTCTTGCCGCCGGCTGGGTGCTCGTGACCCCGGCGCTCGCTTTCCTGTTGCGGCCGTGGCTGCTCACCGCGACGCCTCGGCTGCAGCTGGGCCACAACCCGGAGTGGGGGGACTTATCCACCCCCGCCGTACTGTTGGGGGACCTTTTTTTCACCGGCTATTATCCGGTGCTGCAGTGGATCACCTACCTGCTGATCGGACTCGCGATCGGCCGCCTGGCGCTGACCACGGCGTTGGTCCCAGTCCTGCTGCTGGCAGCCGGAACCCTGGTGGCGGTCGCAGCCAAGTGGCTCGGCGTGGTGCTGATGGAGGACTGGGGCGGCCGGGCGGCTCTGCAGGCGTCCCTGCTGAATCCCTCCTATCCGCTGGAGAGCCTCCTGCAGGTCAACCTGGCCGGCGTGGATCAAACCGGCTCCGCCTGGTGGCTCGCCTCCAGCGCACCCCATTCGGGCAGCACCCTGGATCTCCTGCACACCTCGGGGGTGGCGGCCGCCGTCGTCGGAGTCTGCCTGTTGCTAGGCCGGCTGGTCGTGCGCACCGGGGCGGATCTGCTGCTTGCGTTGCGGGGTGCCGGTGCAATGACGCTGAGTCTCTACACGGCCCACCTGTGCGTGATGGCCGCGTTGTACGGCCAGACCCTACCGGCGGGGTGGACGGTCGAGGGTGTGTACTGGGCGCAGGCCGGGGCGGCCCTGGTTATTGGCGGAATCGTCGCGGCCCTGGCATGGCGGGGTCCGCTGGAGTGGGTGGCTCATGCCGCCAACCAGCTCGGCCGCTTCCAGCCGGCCCGCCTCCGCTGACCGGGCCTCAGGCCCTGCCGTTGCCGTTGCCGTTGTTGCCGCCGCGATACAGCCGGACAGCGTCGCGCATCGAGGAGCGCGCCCGTTTCCGGTCTCCCGCGGCGTCATAGGCGCAACTGAGCCGGAACCAGGAGCGCCAGTCTGCCGGCGCAGCCTCGGTTTCGGCGCGGTACCTTTCGAATTCACGGTCCGCCGCATCGCGGATGATCCGCCCCGCCGGGGTGCGTGGCAGGTTGTCTTCCGGCAGGCCGCCCTCGGCCTCGAGGATTTTCGCCAACCGTTCGGTCCGGGCGCCGAAGAGCAGCTCCCGGGCAAGGGCCCAGGCTCCGATAACCGGCAGGACCAGGTAGGCCACCCCAATCGCCTTGGCCATCGGGTTGGCATCCGTCATCAGCAACACCGAGCGCTGGAAGGACACCACCAGGTAGAAGACCAGCAGGAGCGTCACGGCACCCACCCAGATCTTGGTGCGGTTGGCTTTGACGAGCGTGAGGACATTGGCCATAGCGCTCAGAGCCCCAGGTCCAGGTAGCCGTCGAGGCCCACGGTGAGGCCAGGATTCGCGGCAACGCTGCGCACACCCAGCAGCACACCGGGCATAAAAGAGGACCGGTCGAAGGAATCGTGCCGGAAGGTCAGCTGCTCACCCGGCCCGCCCAGCAGGACTTCCTGATGCGCCACGAGGCCCCGGAGCCGGACACTGTGGACGCGGACTCCGTCGACGTCGCAGCCGCGCGCGCCGGGCAGGCCGGTGGTGGTGGCGTCGGGGCTGGCAGGCAGGCCTGCGGCTGCACGCTCGGCGGAGATCAGCTGCGCGGTGCGCACGGCGGTTCCGGACGGGGCATCCACCTTGTCCGGGTGGTGCAGTTCGACGATTTCGACGGATTCGAAGTAGCGCGAGGCCTTGGCCGCAAACGCGGAGGCGAGGACCGAGCCGAGCGCGAAGTTCGGTGCCATCAGGACCCCGACACCGGACCGGCCGGCGAGGAGCTGCTCGAGCCGGGCCAGTCGCGCCGCGTCCCAGCCGGTTGTCCCCACCACGGCGTGGATGCCGTGTTCGACGGCGTAGGTGACGTTCGCTTCCGTGCTTGCGGGGACCGTCAGGTCCACCACGATCCGGGCTCCGGCGTCGCTGAGGGTCTCCAGGGGATCGTTCCGGCCCAGCGCGGCGACAAGCTTCAGGTCCGCGGCGGCCTCGATGGCCCGCACCGCCTCGGCGCCCATGCGCCCGTTCGCGCCCAGCACGGCGACTGCGAGTTGTTCGGTCATGCCATCAACCCTACCGCCGGGCAGCGGGGCCTATTCCCCGGCGCCGACCCACTCGACCGTGCCGTCGGCAAAGAACTGTTCCTTCCAGATCGGGACCTGGGCCTTGATCCGGTCCACAAGTTCCGAGCAGACCGCGAAAGCCTGGCCGCGGTGCGCGGCAGCGACGGCACAGACCAGCGCGGGGTCGCCGATCTCCAACATCCCGATCCGATGTGCCGCCCAGATCCGGACAGGATTGGCAGGCACGTCCGCGGAACTGCCGGGATGTCCGGCGGCCGACTGTTCGGCGACAAGCGCGGCAACGACGTCGGCCATCACCTGGTGCGCTGTCGGGTGGGCGCTGTAGCTCAGGCGCTGGACGGGTTTGCCGCC
Organism: Arthrobacter sp. H16F315; assembly: GCF_024124825.1. Taxonomy (GTDB): domain Bacteria; phylum Actinomycetota; class Actinomycetes; order Actinomycetales; family Micrococcaceae; genus Arthrobacter. The sequence continues at coordinate 3,396,152 of NZ_JAMXSS010000002.1, forward strand.
GTCGTGGTTCCTGACCACGCCACTGAAGCTGACCACTGCACCTGCGGTGTCGGACTCGACTGCGGCGATGGCCTGGTCCACCGAGATGGCGTCGGCGCTAAGCACCGCGTTGATGACTTCGAAACGTGGCTCAGTGCCCATGGCCACCCTCCAGCTGGTCGCAAAGGTGTCCCAGGATCGGATCGAGCACGCTGAGGCCGTCCATCACGCCCTTGGGGGAACCGGGGAGATTAATAATGAAGGTCTGGCCGGCCGCGCCTGCGTGGCCCCGGCTGAGCATCGCCGTCGGGGTCTTGGCGGATCCGGCGCTGCGGATGCCTTCCATGATGCCCGGGATCTCCCGGTCCAGCAGTGGCAGGGTCTGTTCCGGGGTAGCGTCGGTGGGGCTCAGCCCGGTGCCGCCGCTGGTGATGATAACGGCCGGAGCCTGGCTCAGGAGCGCGCGCAGGGCACCGCCCACCGCGTCTCCGTCCGGGACGACGAGGGCCGGGTAGGGTTCAAAGCCGTGTTCGGTTAGCCAATCGATGATGACGGGCCCGGTCAGGTCCTCGTAGACCCCGGCCGCGGCCCGGGTCGAAGCAATAACAACGCCGGCCTTACGCCCGCTCGCTTCACCGTGGCGGTGTGGTTCAGGCATGCTCACAGTCTCCAGTCCCCGCTCTTGCCGCCGCTTTTGGCCAGCACTTTGATCTCCGTCAACACCGCGTGTTTGTCCACTGCCTTGATCATGTCGTACACACTGAGGCCGGCCACCGCCGCCGCTGTCAGCGCTTCCATCTCGACGCCGGTGACCCCGCGGGTCTTAACCGTGGCAAACACTGTGACCGAGTCGGCGCCGAGTTCAAAGTCGACGGTGACCTTGGCGATCGGCAGCGGGTGGCAGAGCGGGATCAGCTCCGGGGTTTTCTTGGCGGCCATAATGCCCGCTACCCGGGCGACGGCGAGGGCATCGCCTTTGGGCAGTTCGCCCGCGCCCAGAAGAGCCAGGACCTCGGCCGTGCTGCGGACGGTGGCGGTGGCAGTGGCCTCGCGGGTGGTCTCGGCCTTGTGCGAAACATCCACCATCTGGGCCGTCCCGTCCGGCCGGAGGTGGGTCAGGATTGGATTTTCAGTTACGGGCTCTTCTGCGTTCACAGCATCCATACTTCCACCTCGGCACCCTCGGCGAGCGCACCGGTTCCTTCCGGGACCTGGATCAGGGCGTTGGAGTGCGCCAGCGCACTGACGAGGTGCGAACCGGACCCGCCTTCAAGCCTGACGGTGCCGTCGGGAAGGACCGTGCCGCGCCGCACCTGGTGTTTTCCTGCCGGTGACGTGAGCGCCCCGGCCAGGCGGGCCGTGACTGCCGGCCGCGGGGCGGGCGAACCGAAGAGGTCCCCGAGCGCCGGCCGCAGGAACATTTCGAAGGAAACGAGGCAGCTCACCGGGTTCCCCGGGAAGCCCAGCACGGGCACTCCTTCGAAGGTTCCGATTCCCTGCGGGCCGCCGGGCTGCATCGCGACGCCGAAGAAGTCGACGCGATGACCCTCCATCGCCTGCCGGACCACTTCATACGCGCCCTTGCTGACGCCTCCGGTAGTAACAATCAGGTCAATGTCCGCCAGGTGCCGGCCCAGCAGGGCGGCGAGCTCCTCCGGGCGGTCGGTCGAAACCCCGGTCCGGGTGACGTCGAGGCCGGCCTGGCGCATGGATGCCTCGAGCAAGGTGGCGTTGGAGTCGTAGATCTTGCCGGCGCCCAGCGGCCGTCCCGGCTCCACAACCTCGTCCCCGGTGGTGACCAGGAGGACCCGCAGGGCTTGGTAGACGGCTACCTCGGTGTATCCCAGCGCTGCCAGCAGCCCCAGCTGACCGGGTCCGAGGCACGTTCCGGCGGTGAGGGCCAGCTCACCGGTGCGGATGTCGCTGCCGGCGTCACGGACGAAGTTTCGTGCCGGGGCGGCGGGAAGGCGGACCGTGGCCGGCACTCCCGGGAGCGGGAAAGCCGCGGGGTCCGCCTGCTCGATCGGGACGACGGCGTCGGCGCCGGCTGGCAGCATGGCTCCGGTCATGATCGGCGCGGCAGTCCCGGCAGCCAGTTCAGGGGCGCCGCGCCGGCCGCGACGGGGGCCACAACGGTCAGTTCGGTGCCGCCGTCGGGCACGTCAGCACTCCGGATGGCAAAGCCGTCCATCTGCGAATTCGCAAATGGCGGCAGGTCCAGCGGAGCCACGACGTCCGCAGCGAGTCCGCGGCCCAGTGCCGCCAGGAGCGGGAGCATCTCGATCCGGTCCGGGGTGCGGAGCGGGGCCAGCAGCCGGCGGACCGATTCGCGGTGCGCTGCCACGGTGACGTGCCGTGCCTGGGTGCTGTGCATTCGTTCGTGACCCCTCGTCGTGGGCCATTGACCTGAGTCGCCGGCCCGGCTCCGTGGCCCTGGCGTGTTTGGCCCGGCCCGCTAGGACTTCACATCAACTCTAACCGTGTGAAAGCCGGTAGCACCGCTGGGCACCACGGGCGCGCGCTCTTCCACCTGCGCGACGCCGTTGAGGTCCGTGGCGCGGACCTGGACCTCGTACTGGCCGGGGCTCAGCTGCAGTTCGAGTTTCCACTGGTACCAAGTGTCGCGGGAGATCCCGGGGGCCAGCTGCGCCGGCTGCCACGTGCCGCGGTTGACCCTGAGCTCGACCCGGCCAATCCCGGTGTGCTGGGCCCACGCGACGCCGCCGAAGGCCACCGTCCCGGCCTGGACCGAGCGGGCCTGCCGCGGCACGTCGATCCGGGAGGAGGTTTTGACCGGCCCTCGCTCACTCCAGCCGCGGGGCGTCCAGTATCCGGCGTCGTCCGCGAAGCGCGTCACCTTAAGCTCTGTGACCCACTTGGTCGCCGAAACGTAGCCGTAAAGGCCCGGGACGATCATTCGGACCGGGAAGCCGTGCTCGAGCGGCAGCGGGTCGCCGTTCATACCAACCGCCAGGAGTGCGTCACGGTCATCCGTCAGCGCCTCCAGCGGGGTGCCGGCCGTCCAGCCGTCCGCGCTGCGGGACAGCACCATGTCCGCGCCGTCCTTCGGGCGGGCCAGTGCCAGTAGTTCCCTGACCGGCCAGCCGAGCCAGCGGGCGTTGCCAATCAGGTCCCCGCCCACCTCATTGGAGACACAGGCGATGGTGATATGCCGTTCGGTCAGCGGTTTAGCCAGCAGGGCGGCAAAGTCCAGGGAGATCTCCTGCTCCACCAAGCCGGTGACTTTGAGGGTCCACTGCTCCGGGTTCACCACCGGGACGCGCAACGCGGTGTCAATCCGGTAAAAGTCCTTGTTCGGCGTCACCAGCGGCACCGCGCCCTCCAGCCCGAGTTCGGCGCCGGCCGGGACCGGCGGGGCCGGTGCCGACGGTCCGGGAAGCACCAGCTTGCTGCGCAGTTCACTCACGGCTGCGGCTGCCCCGCGGATCGTTGAAGCCAGCACCCCCCGCGATGAGGGCGGCAGCGGCCGTTCCGCCGAGCGCCTGGAAGAATCGACGCCGGGCCGGAGCAGGCGCCGGGGCGCCGCTAACCGAGGCGGCGCTAACCGGGGCGGCGGTGCCCGGGGCGGCGGTGCCCGAGGCGGCGGTGCCCGAGGCGGAATCCGCTGGCGCCAGTAGGGCACGGCTGTGCCATTCGCCCAGCCGCCGGACCAGCCACCGCAGCGCAACCATCCCCACGATGGCGGCGAGCAGCGGGACCGGGACCGCGTTCAACGTCAGTTCGGCCCGGCCAAGTACTGCCACCAGCCCCACTGCGCCGAAGACGGCAATCAGGGCAACCCCGGCGAAGCGCCGGCGCGCTTCGACGACTCCGGACAGGGCTGCCAGTCCGGCGATCAGCAGCGCCATGCCACCGAGCAGGGCTACCTTGTCCGCCGTCCCGAAGAGCGAAACGGCCCAATCCTTGACCCCCGGCGGGACAGCATCGATCACGGCCCCGCCCACAGCTGTCACCGGGGAAAGGGAAGGGCTCACGAATCCGGCCGTGAGCTCCCCCAGGGCAAGGCCCGTCCCGACGGCCGTGATTCCGGCCGCCGCAGCCCAGCCGCCCGTGTGCCGGGCCGGACTTCGCGGCCCGGGGACAGCCGGCACCTCGGTCCGCCCGCCGGGGCCCGGGGTGGGCGCAGGCGCCGCTGGTTGACGGTTAGGGGTCGTGTTCACCCCTCCATCATAGGTTTTGTGCCGCCCGGCAGCGCCGGGTGGACGACGGTACGGACCACGGAACGGGCGGCGGAACGCCGGCAGCGGAATCCGGACCGGACCGGAGTGTTGCCGGCGTCGAGTTGGCGTAGCCTGATCCTATGAGTGTTCAGCTAGGCATGCCCCAGCCCCGCGCGGATGACGCATCCGGCGAGGGAATTTCTGTGACGCAGCCCACCGCACGCCCGGCCGGAATGCCCGCGGGCCTCCTCGACCGCTACGGCCGCCGTGCCACCGATATGCGGCTCTCCCTGACGGACAAGTGCAATCTGCGCTGCACCTACTGCATGCCGGCCGAGGGCCTTCAGTGGCTCTCCAAGCAGGCAGTGATGTCCGCGGCGGAGATTGTCCGGATCGTCAGGATCGGCGTCGACATGCTGGGGGTGCGTGAACTGCGGCTCACCGGCGGCGAACCGCTGGTCCGGGCGGACCTGCTGGATATCATTTCAGCCCTCCGGCAGGCACACCCGGACCTTCCCATCTCGATGACCACAAACGCCGTCGGGCTGGACAAAAAAAGCCGCCGGGCTGAAGGCGGCGGGGCTGTCCCGGATCAACGTCTCACTGGATTCGCTGCATGAGGAAACGTTTACCCAACTGACCCGGCGCCCCGTCCTGAACAAGGTCCTGGCCGGCGTGGACGCCGCCTGGGCCGCTGGCCTGGGTCCCGTAAAACTCAATGCAGTGCTGATGCGCGGCATCAACGACGCCGAGTCCCCCGCGCTGCTGGCATGGGCCTTGGACCGCGGCTACGAACTGCGTTTCATCGAGCAAATGCCGCTCGACGCGGACCACGGCTGGACCCGCAGGAACATGATCACGGCCGCGGAAATCCGCGATTTGCTCTCCGTCGATTACGTCCTCAGCGCCGATCCGCGGGACCGCGACGGCGCCCCCGCGGAACGCTTCGAAGTCCGGGCGCGGGTTCCCGGCACCGCCGAGGCGACCGGCCCCGTACTTGGAACCGTCGGGATCATCGCCTCCGTGACCGAGCCGTTTTGCGCGGACTGCCGCCGCACCCGCATCACAGCGGAGGGCAAGATTATGAGCTGCCTGTTTTCCCGTGAGGAAGTGGATCTGCTGGACCTGCTCCGCCAGGGCGCCAGCGACGAACAACTCGCCGAGCGCTGGCAGGATGCCATGTGGATCAAGCCCAAGGCCCACGGTATGGACCACGTCGGGCTGGACGCCCCGGACTTCGTCCAGCCGGACCGCAGCATGAGCGCCATCGGAGGCTGAACCACCTGTGAATGTACGTTACTTCGCTGCCCGCGCGCTGCCGCCGGCGTCGACAGTGAACCCTTCGACCTGCCCGCGGACGCCACGCTCGCCGCGTTGCTTGATACGATCCTCGCCGTCGAACGCCCGGAACCCCCGGCCGGGACCCCGCCGCTGGCGCGTTTACTGTCACGAAGCAGCTTCCTGCGCAACGAGGTGGCGGTGCGGAACCGTGCGGTGGTGCTGCAGCCGGACGACGTCGTTGATGTGTTGCCGCCCTTCGCTGGCGGCTAAGGAGCCGCCAGCGCCGCACGCACAGTGTCCGCGACGGCGGCTGCGCCGGCCCCGCCCATAATAATCGTGTAGTGGTTAACGTCGGGGACTTCGCGGATGGACAGGGAAGGCAGCTTGTCCGCCCAGGTATTCAGGTAGCCGGGCGCGTAAAGGCCGCCGGCTTCATTGAGCAACCCCCGCGGGGCCCGCAACGCAATGGTTTCGACCGCGAGCTCAGCCAGGGCCTTTAGCAGTGAAGCGCCCCGGTGCAGTTCGGCGGTGTCGTCCGCCATCGCCTGGTACCGGGTGGCCGGCCGGAGCTGCGGTGCCTCGCCGGTGAGGTCGTAATCGACGTATTCCTCCACGAGCGGGTTCCAGTCCGCACTGAAGGCCGGATGCTGCCGCCAAAAGCCGCGATAGGCCTCCTTGCTGGGGAAGGCTGCGTTCAAGCGCTCGGCCGCCGGACCCAGCACCTCAGCGACGATTTCTTCGTCGCTGAGCTGCGCCGGCACCTGGAGCGGCAGCCCGCCGTCGACCAGCACCAGGGACCGCACCAGCGCCGGAAACAGGTTCGCCATCACCACGGCGGCGAAACCTCCCATCGAATGGCCAACAACCACCACGGGCCCGGTGCTCAGTGCGGTCAGCACGGCCGCGAGGTCCCCTGCGTGGGACGGCATCCCGTAGGGAGCAGGCAGCCCGTTGCTCCGGCCCCGGCCCCGCAGGTCCGGGGCAATGATCCTGACGTCCGGCAGCGCCCGGGACAACGCCAGCCAGGCCTTGTGGGACGCCGTAACACCGTGCACCGCAAGGATGGTCGGGGCAGCAGGGTCCGCGGGTCCCCAGAGGGCGGTGTGCAGGGTTCCGCCACGGACCGCAACCTCGATGGTCCGGTAGCCGGGGTCAGCAGTGGCCTCGTTCATGGGACTGTCCTTTCCGGAGCCTGTATCGGTCTGGTGGCGGGGCCGGGAGTTGGGCCCGGCGTCGGTGCGAGGGCACGTTCGATGAACTGCATCATTTGCTCAAAGACTTCCTCCGGGACATCAGGCCGGGCACCGTGCGCCGGCTCGGTGCCTTCCTCGTCCCACAACACCCAGCGCATGCCGATAAGTTCGCCGATGCCCATGAGGGCCCACGCCGCGACCGTGGGGTCCATGTCCCGGACTTCGCCGCTGAGCTGCGCGGCTTTAAGCCCTTCGATGTAGCCATTGACGATCCGGGTGTAGTGCAGGCGCAGCGCCCCGGGCGAGACGAACTCGGCCTGCCGGATGATGCGGTACAGCGCGGGATGTTCTGCGGTGAATTTGAAGAAGGCCCGGAACCCGGCGCGTTCGGCTGCGAGACGGGTGCCGGCGGATCCGGCGGCCTCCGCCATGGCGTGCCGTACCCGCCGGTTCAGGTCCTCAACGACCTCATCGAAAATGGCTTGTTTGCCCTCGAAGTAGAGGTAGAACGTGCCGAGTCCGACGCCTGCCTCCTCGGTGATTTTTACAATAGAGGCCTCGTGGTAGCCCACCGAAGCGAAGACCGTTTCGGCAGCCTGCAGCAGTTTGGCCCGAGTGCGGGTACCCCTCGCGGTGCGCGGCGCGGCGCTCATCGTTGACTCCCGTCCGCGGGCAGGAAGGCGCCCCTGTTGTCCGGTTGTGCCGCCGGCCCGTCCCCGCCCAGCTGCTGCCGCAGCCGGCCGCGCAGCACCTTGTTCAAGGCAGTGCGGGGCAATGCGGCAACAACGACGATCCGTGCCGGAACTTTGAAGTGGGCCAGCCGGGCAGCGCAGTGCTCAAGGAGGTCCTGATCATCGGTGGCAAGGCCGGGGCGGATCACTACAAAAGCCACACCGGTTTCGCCCCAGCGCTCGTCGTCGACGCCAACGACGGCGGCCTGCGCCACTGCCGGATGGTCCAGCAGTACCGCCTCGACCTCAGCCGGGGCCACGTTTTCGCCCCCTGAAATGTAGATGTCCTTGAGTCGGTCCACGACTTTGATGTATCCCTCGGCGTCGCGCTCCACGAGGTCACCGGTGCGAAGCCAGCCGCCGGCCAGGACGGCCGCAGTAGCGGCCGGGTCGCGGAAGTAGCCGGCAAAGACCCCGGGGCCGCCCACCAGGAGTTCGCCGGTGGCGGCGCCGTCCAGGATGTCCCCCGTCACCGGGTCGGCCACGGCGACGGCGACATGCGGGTACGGTTTGCCCGATGACCCCACCATCCGGGCGGCGTCCTCGTTGGCAAGGCAAAGGACATTCGGTGACGCTTCCGTGAGTCCGTAGCCCTGGCTCAGGGCCACTCCCCTGCGGTGCCAGATCCGCAGCAGCGGTGCCGGCATGGGTGCCCCGCCCACCACGGCGTGCCGGAGGCTGGCCAACCCGGCGGACGCGAAGTCCGGGTGCTCGGCGAGCATCAGGTACTGGGTAGGGACACCCATGAGCATGGTCACGCGCCGCTCCGTGATCAGCTGCAGGACCCTGCCAGGTTCGAAGCCGCGTTCGAGAACCACGGTTGCCCCCGTCCACCAGGCCAGCAGGGGCTGGATGTTCCAGCCCCCCACGTGGAACTGCGGCAGCACGGCCAGCACGACGTCGGTGCTGCCAAGATCCAGCGTTCGGGACAGGGACAGATTGGTCCAGAAGCAGTTGGCGTGGGTCAGCACGGCGGCCTTGCTGGCGCCCTCGGTTCCGGACGTGAAGACCATCAGGAGGGGATCGTCGTCGCGCACTTCCCGGTTGATCCCGGGCCCGCCGGCGCCCGGACCGGACACAATCAGCGGCCGGGACGGTGGTGGCACCGACTTTTCAATGCCGCCGGGGCCCAGCGCGGCGGTCCGCGGCCGGTGTGCCAACAAGGTGCAGGCCCCCGCGGCGAGGGAGTCCAGTTCGTCCTCGACAAGCAGCAGCTGCGGTTCGGCGAGCTCCAGCTGCGCGGCAAGCTCCCTGGCTGAGAGCCGCCAGGACAGCGGGACGAGGACCAGGCCCGCCTTGGCGCAGGCGAAAAACACCACAACGTGGTCTGAGCTATTGCCCGTCAGGGTCGCGACCCGGTCCCCGGTGACGTAGCCGGCGACCTTCAAGGCAGCGGCGAGTCCGGCAGCCCGACGCTCCAGTTCGCCGTAGCTCAGCGTGCAGCCGCGGTCGTCAACGGCGATCCGCAGGGGGGTGGAAAGGCTGCGGTCAGTGGTCCAGCGGCCCAGGGTGTGCAGCCCGTCGACGGGTATCATGCGGATTCCTCCAGGATCTCGCGGGACGCCGCTCTCTGTTGGCGGCCCGTGCCGGGGGCCCGGCACCTTCATTTCCCTTGCCGGGCCCCCGCTCCGGTTGCGGCGGCGGCCGGCCAGCCGCTGTGCGGTGCCCGTCAAGCCGCCTGGCAGGAACAGCACCACGAGGATAAACAAGGTGCCCAGGATGAACAGGGGTTCCGACAGCGGTACCCGAAGGATGTCCGGCAAGGCATTGATTGCATCGGAGTTTGCCAGCGTCGTGAGGCGCTGGTCCAGGATGGTGTAGAAGACTCCACCGACCACGGCACCCCAGCGTGAACCGACGCCGCCCAGGACCACCATCACCAACAACGTGATGGTCAGGTCCGCGGACATGGCCCGCGGCACGGCGCCGCTCTGGAGCAGCAGGAACACCATACCGATGATGCTGACCAGGACGGCGGAGACCACAAAGATGAGCAGCTTGACGAGGTACGGCTGCAGGCCCAGGACGCGGACGCGGAGCTCGTTCTCGCGCACTGCGGCGGCGACGTGCCCGGCGCGGGAGGACTGTACCCAGGTCACCACGGCGAAGACAGCCACCAGTACCACCAGGGCCAGCCAGTAGAGGTTGCGTGTATTGACCACACCGACAAGGAAGTCCGGCAGGTTGTCGGTGCGCAGCGTCAGGCCTTCATCTCCGCCGGTGGTGCCGTCCGGGTTGCGTCCTACTATGACCGAGCCGGCCTGGGCGAACGCGAGCGTGACCATGGCGAAGGGAATGCCGTTGACCCGCAAGCTGATGCTGCCCACCACATGGGCCAACACAATGACAATCAGCAGGGTCAGTCCCATTGCAGGCACCAGCGGGATGTCCAGGTTCTGCAGGATGATCGCCAGGCCGTAGACGCCGGCCCCGAAATACAACGCATGGCCAAAGGACAACAGTCCGGCGACACCGAGCAGCAAATGGTAAGTCAGGGCTGCGGCAGCCATCAACATACACATCGCGAGCAACTGCAGGGAACCGGGCGTGTACGTCGGCCCGGGCAACACTCCCGGCAGGGACAGATTGAGCAGCGGCAGCAGGAACAGGAACACGATCCCGGCGGCCCCGGCGGCTAGGCCGGCGATCCTTCGGCGGGTTGGGAGTCCCCGGCCGCCGCCGGGGGTTGCCCGGAGGGCGCCGCCAGCGTGCTCGCGGGTGCTGTTGCCAGTGCTCTGGATGTTTCCGGCGTTGGTGCCGGCGGCGTCAGTATCAGTAGTCATGAGGTTCTCCCGAGCAGGCCGGATGGACGGAACAGCAGGACCAACGCCAGGGCGAGCACCACAACGAAGTCGCCGGTGCCGCCGAGATAAAAGTTGGCGAACTGTTGCAGGACGGCGACAGCGACGGCGGCGATGGCTGCGCCGGTCAGCGAACCCAGTCCGCCGATCACTGTGACGATGAATGCGAAGATCAGCAGCGAGCCGCCCAGCATCGGTGAGACGTAGCCAAAGTAGTGCGAGGCCAGGACCCCGCCGAGTCCCGCCGCGGCTCCGCCGATCGTAAAGACGAGGGTAAAGGCCTTCCGGACATCGATGCCAAGGGCCGTCACCATGGAACGGTTCTCGACGCCGGCGCGGATGATCATGCCGTAGCGGGTGTTTTTCAGGAAGAACACCATGGCCAGCAGCACCAGGACGGCGGCGACGATGCAGACAAAGCGATCGTTGGGTACCCTGGCGCCGAGGACCTCGGTGGTTTCCTTGAACCACGCAGGTCCCTGGATGAACACCGGATCGGTGCCCCAGATTCCGTCAAAGAGGGCGACGGCCGCGAGGGACAGGCCCACCGTAATGAGGACCTGCTCGATGTGCCGCTGGTAGAGCCTGCGGATCAGGACAAACTCGGTGAAAGCGGCGAAGGCGGCAGCGGCAGCCGCGCCGGCCAGGAGCGAAAGCAGGAATGTTCCCCAGCTATCGGAGCCGGTCCGCCGGGCGATTTCCCAGCCGGCGAAGGCTCAAAGGGTAAGGAAGGCCCCGTGCGCGAAGTTGAGCACTCCCATCAGCCCATAGATCAGAGACAGTCCGGCGGCCACGAGGAAGTACAGGGCACCCAGGCCCAGGCCCGTGAAGAGCAAGAGGACAACGGTACTCACAGGGCGGTCCCCCTCACGGTATGGTCCCGCGCGGGGCCCTCAGCAGAGACCCCCAGGAGGCGCTGGGTTAGCTCGGCGTCGTCGAGGAATTCCAGGGCCCGGCCGGTGTGGACCACCCTGCCGCCGGAGAGGACGACGGCACCCTCGGCGAGTTGGCGGACGACGTGCAGGTTCTGCTCGACCAGCAGGATGGGCACGGTCCTGGCGGCTTCGGCGAGCGTCTCGGCAACCTCCGAGACAATTTTCGGAGCCAGGCCCTTGGTGGGTTCATCCACCAGCAGGATCTTGTTGGTATTCAGCACGCGCGCGCCAGTGAGACCATTTGCTGCTGGCCGCCGGAGAGGGTTCCTGCCATTTGCGCGGACCGGGCCAACAGGTCCGGGAAGAGCTCCTCGACGAGCTGGCGCCGGGGTGCGGCGTCCCGCTCGGCAAGCCGGAGGTTTTCTGCCACGGTGAGTTTGGCAAAGACTTCGCGGTCCTCGGGAACGTAGCCCACCCCGCTGCGGACAATCTTGAACGTTGGTTCCTTCTCGATCCGTACACCGTCGAGCTCAACGACCCCGGTTCGGTCGATCAGGCCAATGATGGCCTTGATGGTGCTGGTTTTCCCCACACCGTTGCGCCCCAGCAGGGCGGTGATGCCGGTGGCCGGGACGATGAACGAAACGTCCTCCACGACCTGCTGCCCGGCGATGTGGGCGCTGAGGCCCTGAAGGCAAAGAATCGGGCGGGGGTCCGCTGCAGTGCTCATACGGGTTCTCCAAGATAGGCACTTTGCACTGTCGCGTCGGACATCACGGCCTCCGGACTGTCCAGGGCGAGCAAGCTGCCATGGTGCATCACCGCCACCCGGTCTACCAGGCCCAGGACCACGTCCATGTGGTGCTCCACCATCATCACGGTGCATCCCCGGTCCCGGTGCAATCCCCGGATGATGGCCGTGAGCGCCGGGACGTCCCCCGATGCCACCCCGGCCATCGGCTCGTCCAGGAGGACGACGGCGGGATCCGTTGCCAGCAGCACGGCGATCTCCACCTTGCGCTTCTCGCCGTGCGAGAGATCGCCGGCCGCCGTCATGAGCTGGCCCGTGAGCCCGACTTCCCCGATGGTCCCGCGCGCAATCCGGGTCGCTTCGTCGGACGCTGCGGGAAATCGCAGCACGCTGAAACTGCCTCCCAGTTTCGCCTGCGCGGCGAGCCGGACGTTTTCCAGCACGCTGAGACGGGGGAACAGGTTGGACGTCTGGAAGGTCCGCCCCAGACCTGCCCTGGCTCTGCGGTGCACGGGCGCGGCCGTGATCTGACGGCCGTTGAGGGTGATGGTGCCCGCAGTCGGCCGCATCACCCCGGAAATCAGGTTAAACAAGGTCGTTTTGCCGGCCCCGTTGGGGCCGATAACGCCGACCATTTCGCCGGCGCCGACGGCGAAACTCACCTGCTGGAGGATGCGCGCACCGCCGATCTGCAGGCCGAGGCCGTCCACCGCCAGGGCGGGCAGGGCTGGGGATTTCATTCGATTCCTTCGTCTTGTGCTGGGGCCGGCCACGGTGGTGGCGGCGCAGTGCGGCGCTGTGCGTTGCCATGCGGCACAGCGCCGCGAAGGACTACTTCTTTTCCGGCGGGGCGACCGTGTCGCCCGGGACGACCTTGATCAGCTCAGGAGCCCAGGAACCGCCCGCCTGGACGAGCTTGACCTGGTACATGTCCTGGATCAGTGCGTGGTCTGAAGCCCGGACGGTTTCCTTGCCTTTGGGTCCGTCGAAGCTGAATCCTTCGAGCGCCTTAACCATGGCGTCGGTGTCGGCGCCGCCTTCCTTGACGGCCTGGGCGATCATCTGGCCGGCAACAAAGCCGTCCGGGGTGAAGAGGTCGGCCTTTTGGCCCGCCTTTTCGACGGCGGCGATCATCTTCTTCTCCACGACGGTACCCGCGGCCCCCGGGAAGTAGTGGTTGAGGAAGCTGATTTTACTGGTCGCCTCGCCGTAGGCGCCGAAGGTCGCTGCGTCGCCGAGGCCGGTGACGATCGGTGCGGCGTCGAATGCGCCCTGCTGGCTCAGTGTCTGCCACATGGTGCCGGAGGTAGCCCCGGCCCAGGCAACAAAGACCATGTCAGGCTTCGCATCGATGAGCTGGCGGGCAAACGGCGTGAGCTCCTGGCCTTCCGGAACAAGGACCGGCTCCACTGTGGCCCCCTTGGCCCCGAGGATGGCCTTGACAGCGGCGACGTTGCCCTGTCCGAAGGCGTTGTCCTGCGCGAAAACCACAACCTTTTTGCCCTTGGTATCGATGAACGAACCGGCTGTGGCCACATCCTGCAGACTTTGCCGGCCGGACCGGAAGGTGTATTTATTAACGCCTTGGAGGGCATCCGTGGCGGCGGGGCCGGCGATGTAGAGGACTTTGTTCTGCTGCGCCTGCTCGGCCAGTTTCAACGCAATTCCCGAGGAGACCGTGCCGCCGATGATCTTGTAGCCCTTGCCGATCAGGTCTTTGGCCGCCGTGACGGCTTTGTCCGGATCGCCGCCGTCGTCCGCGTAGCTGAGGTTGATCTTGGCGCCGTTGACCGTTCCGGTCCCGCCAGTCGCGTAGTCGATGCCGGCTTGGAGGCCCTCATAGTAGGTGGCGCCATAGGCTGCGAGCGGTCCGGTTTTGGAGTAGATAATGCCGACGTTGACGGGTTCGGCCGACTGGCTGCTGCCCGATTCAGCCGGCGCTGCGGTGCCGGCAGTGGGCGCGCAGGCGCTGAGGGCCAGCCCGGCGGCCAAAACGGTGGCCATTAGGAACTTCTTTGTATCCTTCACGGGATGCCTTTCGTTGAGAATCCGGGGAATCTGAGCAGGAAATTCGCTGAACCTGAAAGGTGATTCAGATTACAGTTAATCTAGGGCGCAGCTCAGGGCGTGTCAACGGATTTCAAAAACGGCTTTTGTAACGTAACGGCGTCGGGCGCAGTTCAGCATCGGGCACAGGCCGGCGTCGGGCGCAGTTCAGCATCGGGCACAGGCCGGCGTCGTGCGCAGGCCGGCGTCGGGCACAGTTCAGCGTCGGGCACAGTTCAGCATCGGGCACAGGCCGGCTTAGGGCAACGGCGGCTCCACGCGGGGATATGCCGGGGCTGCGCCTCCTAACCGAGGCGCAGCCCCGAAACTCCCCGGGGCAACTCCCCCGGCGCGCGGCCCGCACGCATCCGCGGGGAACGTTTCGAGCGCCCCGGGCGCCCTGCCGGGCGCCCTGCCGGGCACGGCCCGGTTAGAGGCCGAAGGTTTCGTTTTCGTCGAAGGGGCCAACGACCGTGAGGGTCCGTGGCGCAGCCGCGAGTTCGCGGGCGAGCACCTGGACCTCGTCAGCGGTCACCGCCTTGATCTGGCGAAGCGTCTCGTCGATGTCCTGGTATTCGCCGGAGACCAGTTCGGCACGGCCGAGCCGGGACATCCGTGAGCCGGTGTCTTCCAGTGCCAGCACGATTCCGCCACAGAGCTGCCCCACGGCCTTGCGGAGTTCCTCCTCGGAGATCCCGCCTTCTGCGAGCTTGTCCAGTTCGGCGCCGAGCAGCTCAACGACCTGCCGGACCTTGGACGGGGTGCAGCCGGCGTACATTCCGAAGTACCCTGCGTCGGCGTAGGAGGAGGCGAAGGAGTAGGTCGAGTACACCAAGCCGCGCTTCTCCCGGATTTCCTGGAACAGCCTGGAGGACATCCCGCCGCCCAGGACTGCATTGAGCACGCTCATCACAAAGCGGCGGTCGTCGGTGGCGACGATGCTGGGGCAGCCCATGATGATGTTGGCCTGTTCCACCGGACGCTTGACCACGTGCAGTCCGGCGGTGCCGGTGATCGCGGCCCGGTCGGTGGAGCGTCGCTGCACCGGCGCGGCGTCAGGCTCAAGGCTCCAGCCGGCGGAGTGCAGGGCATCCACAACGAGTCCGCAGACGACGTTGTGGTCCAGTCCCCCGGCGGCGGTGATAACAAGCTCATCCGGGCGGTAATAGCGGCGGTAGTGGTCCCAGACAGAATCCCGGGCGACGGCACGGATGGCGTCGGGGGTACCGCCGATTGGGCGGCCCAACGCGTGGGTACCCAGCACGGCCGCGACAAAGTGTTCGTGGGCGACGTCGGTCGGGTCGTCGCTGTCCATCGCGATTTCTTCGAGGATAACGTCGCGTTCCTGTTCCATCTCCTGCGGGTCCAGCACGGCACCGGTGATCATGTCCGCGATGACGTCGATCGCCATCGGCAGGTCGGTGTCCAGCACGCGGGCAAAATAGCAGGTGCTTTCCTTGGCCGTGGCTGCGTTGGACTCCCCGCCGACCTCATCGAAGGCCGAGGCGATCTCCAGGGCGGTGCGCCGCTGGGTGCCCTTGAACAGGAGGTGTTCGAGGAAATGGGTGGAGCCGTGCTGCCCGGGCGCCTCGTCGCGGGAGCCCACGCCAACCCAGAAGCCGATGGTGGCAGAACGCTGTCCGGGCATCGCCTCGGTCAGCACACGGACACCGCCGGGAAGGACCGACCGCCGCACTTCGGATCCGCCGTCGGCTCCGTGGATCAGGCTGTCAGCATGCTGGTTCTGCTCAAGCGGCAGGGGTACGACAGTCATCAAAGCCTTTCAGTAAAAACATCCCAAATCTGCCTGCCATCGTACCAGCGGGAAATCGGCCGGACGGTACGGCGGCGACGGCGATGTTCTACGCCGCCGTTAACGGCAGCGGGGCCGGTGGATAATCCACCGGCCCCGCCACTTGGGTCAGGAAAGACTACTCTGCGGCCTCGAGGGAGACCTCAGCGTCGTCAGCGTTTCCGGCACCGGCCTCGTCAGCCACAACGGGCGAGAGCGAAAGCTTTCCACGGTCGTCGATCTTGGTGATTTCCACCTGGATCTTCTGGCCGACGGAGACGACGTCATCAACGTTGTCCACGCGCTTGCCGCCGGCGATCTTGCGCAGCTCGGAGATGTGCAGCAGACCGTCCTTGCCCGGAGTCAGGGAAACGAAAGCACCGAAGGTGGTGGTCTTGACGACCGTGCCCAGGTAGCGCTCGCCGATTTCCGGGATCTGCGGGTTGGCAATGGCATTGATCGCGGACCGTGCTGCGTCGGCAGACGGGCCGTTCGTGGCGCCAATGTAGACAGTTCCGTCGTCCTCGATCGAGATGTCGGCGCCGGTGTCTTCCTGGATCTGGTTGATCATCTTGCCCTTCGGGCCGATGACCTCGCCGATCTTGTCTACCGGGATCTTGACCGCGATGACGCGCGGCGCGAACTCGGAGAGCTCATCCGGGGTGTCGATTGCGGAGTTCAGCACGTCCAGGATGTGCAGGCGGGCTTCGCGGGCCTGCTTCAGGGCGGCGGCCAGCACCGAGGCCGGGATGCCGTCGAGCTTGGTGTCCAGCTGGATGGCCGTAACGAACTCGGAAGTACCGGCAACCTTGAAGTCCATGTCACCGAAGGCATCTTCGGCGCCGAGGATGTCGGTAAGGGCGGCGTAGCGGGTCTGGCCGTCAACCTGGTCGGAAACCAGGCCCATGGCGATACCGGCAACAGCAGCCTTCAGCGGCACGCCTGCGTTGAGCAGGGACAGCGTCGAGGCGCAGACGGAACCCATCGACGTCGAGCCGTTGGAGCTGAGGGCTTCAGAGACCTGGCGGATGGCGTAGGGGAATTCCTCGCGGGACGGCAGCACCGGCATAATGGCGCGCTCTGCGAGGGCGCCGTGGCCGATTTCGCGGCGCTTCGGGGAACCGACCCGGCCGGTCTCGCCGGTGGAGTACGGCGGGAAGTTGTAGTTGTGCATGTAGCGCTTGCGCGTTACGGGCGAAAGCGAGTCGATCTGCTGTTCCATCTTGAGCATGTTCAGCGTGGTGACGCCCATGATCTGGGTTTCGCCGCGCTCGAAGATGGCCGAGCCGTGGACGCGGGGAAGAACCTCAACCTCGGCGGTGAGCTGGCGGATGTCCGTCAGGCCACGGCCGTCGATGCGGATCTGGTCCGTGAGGATACGCTGGCGCACAACGTGCTTGGTGACGGAGCGGAAGGCTGCGGACAGCTCCTTTTCGCGGCCTTCGAACTGGCCGGCCAGGGATGAGGTGACCTCGTTCTTGAGCTCGTCGGAAGCGGTGTCGCGTTCCTGCTTGTCGGCGATCTGGAAAACAGCGGCCAGCTTCTCGGCGGCAGCTGACTCCACGGCGGCGTAGACGTCGTCCTGGTAGTCCAGGAAGACCGGGAACTCGACGGTCGGCTTGGCGGCGCGTGCTGCCAGGTCGGACTGGGCGTCGCAAAGGGCCTTGATGAACGGCTTGGCGGCCTCCAGGCCCTCCGAAACGACCTCTTCGGTCGGGGCGGCGGCACCCTGTTCCTTGATGAGGTTCCAGGAGTTGTCCGTGGCTTCGGCTTCAACCATCATGATGGCGACGTCGTCGCCCTTGACGCGGCCGGCAACGACCATGTTGAAGACGGCGTTCTCGAGCTGGGAGTGCTTCGGGAAGGCAACCCACTGCGAACCGTGTTCGTCGGCGATCAGGGCAACGCGGACGCCGCCGATCGGGCCGGAGAACGGCAGGCCGGAGAGCTGGGTGGACATCGACGAAGCGTTGATCGCTACGACGTCGTAGAGCTCGTCCGGGTTGATGGACAGCACGGTGACCACGATCTGGACCTCGTTGCGCAGGCCCTTGACGAAGGCGGGACGCAGCGGGCGGTCCATCAGGCGGCAAGCGAGGATCGCTTCAGTGGACGGGCGGCCTTCGCGGCGGAAGAACGAGCCCGGGATGCGGCCGGCGGCGTACATACGCTCTTCGACGTCGACGGTTAGCGGGAAGAAGTCGAAACCTTCACGCGGGTGCTTGCCGGCGGTGGTGGCGGACAGCAGCGCGGTTTCTTCGTCGAGGTAGACCATCGCTGCGCCGGCTGCCTGCTTGGCAAGTCGGCCGGTTTCAAAGCGGATTACACGCTTGCCGAAGCGGCCATTGTCAATGACTGCTTCTGAGAACTGGATTTCGGGACCCTCCATAGAGAGTCACCTCCGTTTCATGGTTCACGGAGTCCAGCCGCATCAACCCAGCCCGGCATCTGCCGGCCTGCACTACACCCGGTCATCGATCGAGACCCACGGGCCGGGCTTCATATCCTGGAAGCCGTTCCCGGAGATCACTACCGAAGACCGCGAATGCGTGATGCGGTTGATCCTCCTGTTGAGTTGTGTGTGAAAAAGGCGGCCCATTCCGTCACGGAAGGGGCCGCCCCTTTAAAGCTGACTAGCGGCGCAGGCCGAGACGCCCAATGAGCGCACGGTAGCGGGTGATGTCAGTATTCTTGAGGTAGGTGAGCATACGCTTGCGACGACCAACCATGGCCAGCAGACCGCGCTGGGTGTGGTAATCGTGCTTGTGCACCTTCATGTGCTCAGTGAGATCCTTGATCCGCTGAGTCAGGACTGCAACCTGGACCTCCGGCGAACCGGTGTCGCCCTCGGACGTTGCGAAATCCTTGATGATGGACTGCTTTACAGCGGCTTCAAGTGCCACAATAACTCCTAGATATGTGCCGTGAGGCCCGAATCAGTAACTCACCGCCGGGGGGTGCCGTGCCGGTTCTTCTGCTTTGATGCCAGATGTCCCGTACACAACAGGACCCAGCCGCCACGGACTGCAGCCGGATCCAACGCTTAGTTTACCGGCACGCCGCTAATCTTGTCGAAACGACCCCTCCGGTGGTTGCCCGGAATGGCCCGCGTCCAGCCGTTCGCGGATCGCAGCCACCCCGCGGTGCACCTCGGTAAAGGAAGTACTCAGCGGGGACAGCCCGATCCGCAGGCCCTGCGGTGCCCGGAAATCCGGGATGACGTCGGCCGCCCACAGTGCGGCGGTCATCTCCCGGAACGCCGGGTGGTCCACCGTGATGTGGCTGCCGCGCAGCTCCGGCTCCCGCGGCGTCGCGAGTTCCACGCCGGCCGGGGCGAGCCAGGCATCGTGGAGCTCGACGGCGAACGCGGTCAGCAGGCGAGATTTCTCCCGAACCGCGGCCATGCCGACCTCCTCGAGCAAGTCCAGGGTGCCACGCATGGCAAGCATCCCGAAGACCGCCGGGGTGCCGCTGAGGAACCCGCGGATGCCGTCTGCCGCTTCATACCCGGGCCCCATCTCGAATGCGTCCTTGCGGCCCATCCAGCCCCAGATCGGCTGCTGCAAACCCGGCAGGTGCCGGGCATTAACATAGGCGAACGCCGGCGAGCCGGGCCCCCGTTGAGGTACTTGTAGGTGCAGCCGGCGGCGAAGTCGACCTCGGCGGCGTCCAGGGCAATCTCCACCGAACCGGCGGAATGGCACAGGTCCCAGACCACCAGCGCACCCGCGGCGTGAACGGCAGCGGTGATCCCGGGCAGATCGGCAAGGAACCCGGAGCGGTAGGCAATCTGGCTCAAGACCACAACGGCGGTGGCCGGACCCGTTGCCGCCCGCACCTGCTCGACAGTTACCCCGGCGGAAGGATCGGTGTGGATCCAGCGCAGCGTCAGCCCTTCTTCGCGGGCGATGCCCTCGACAAGGTAGCGGTCAGTGGGGAAGTTCTCCGTGTCCAGCACTATTTCGGTCCGGGCCGGGTCGGCGATCGCGGCCACCGCGGCCCGGATCAGCTTGTAGAGCACCACGGTGGTGGAATCGGCGATGATGGTCTGCCCGGCCGCGGCGCCGAGGACTGCCCGGCCGAGCTGGTCGCCGATGGCCTGCGGGAGCTCCAGCCAATGCTCGTCCCAGCCGCGGATCAGCCGCCCGCCCCAGCTGTCCTGGATGAAGCTGCTGATGTCCGTGACGGTGCGCTTGAGCGGCCGGCCCAGGGAGTTGCCGTCCAGGTAGGCGAGGTCCGTGTCGGCACCGATGAAGTGGTCGCGGCAGGCAGCCAGCGGATCGGCGGCGTCCAGTTCCCGGGCGCGCTGCAGCAAGGCATCTCGGTTCTGTGCCGCGGCCGCCGCGGGAGTCAGTGCGCTCACTGGCCGATCTCCGTCCGGACGGCGAAGAGCTCGGGGAAGAACGTCAGTTCCAGCGCCTTCTGCAGGAAGGCAGCACCGCTGGAGCCGCCGGTGCCGGACTTCATGCCGATGGTGCGCTGGACCGTTCGC
Source organism: Arthrobacter sp. H16F315 (assembly GCF_024124825.1). Classification (GTDB taxonomy): domain Bacteria; phylum Actinomycetota; class Actinomycetes; order Actinomycetales; family Micrococcaceae; genus Arthrobacter. Next base: position 3,416,274 of record NZ_JAMXSS010000002.1, read on the forward strand.
AGATGCCGGAAGCGCCACAGCTGGAAGTTGTCCTCAAGGTCCACGAGTTCCTCACAGGCCTCGTAGGCGCCCCAGTTGTCCGCGGCGTTCTCGTAGATGTACTTAAAGACGGGGACCAGCTCGGCGCAGAACTCGTGCGCCTTGGTGACGTCCCGCTCCAGCAGCGCGGCGGGGACGTCGAAGCCCTGCCGCTTGAGGTAGGCGAGGAAATCGTCATAGATGCTCGGCGATTCGAGGATCTCCAGCAGCATCGCGTGGGCTTCGGGGTCGGATTCGAACACCGGGAGCATCTTGCGGTTCTTGTTGCCCAGCAGGAATTCGACGGCGCGGTACTGGCTGGACTGGAATCCCGAGGAGTTGCCCAGGAAGCCGCGGAACTGCGAATACTCGGTGGGCGTGAGGGTGGCCAGCACGGACCACTGCTCGGTCAGGGTCTTCTGGATGTGCTTGACCCGGGCAATCGCCTTCAGCGCCGAGCCGAGGTCGTCGGAGCGGAGCCAGGCGGCGGCGCTGCGGAGCTCGTGCAGGACCAGCTTGAGCCACAGTTCGGTGGTCTGGTGCTGGATGATGAACAGCATCTCATCATGGTGCTCCGGTGTGCTGACCGGGTTCTGGGCGCTCAGCAGCGTCGGGAGCTGCAAGTAGGAGGCGTAGCTCATTCGGGAGCTGAAGTCGCGGACAATATCCTTGTCCAGTTCCCTGGTATTTTTCTCAATCGTCACGTTTTGTGCCTTCCTTGCCCACGGGCTCTTCTTCGTTTCCCCGTCCGGCGGCCCGGGGAAACCTGGCACCGGCCGAGCCGGGCATCCGGCCGGCGGATTCACCTCTCCGGCGGCCCGGCGCAGCGGATGGTCGGGTTAGGGCACAAATAGAATATTGTGCGCCTGGACAACGTCCAGCCGCATCTGGTCCACCAGTGCTTCAGGGCCACGGTACGTCACCATGCCCCGCAGCCGGGCGACGAATTCCACCACTACTGTCTGGCCGTACAGATCGAAGTCTTCCACGGCCTCTTTCGGCCGGTCGATCACGTGCGCCTCAACCTGGCGGCTGACGCCGTCGAAGGTGGGGTTGGACCCGACGGAGATGGCGGCAGGCCAGCGCGTGCCGGCCTGGTCCACAAGCCAACCGGCGTAGATGCCATCAGCCGGGACGTAGCCGCTCGCGTCAGCGGCCAGATTTGCGGTCGGGAAGCCGAGGTCACGGCCGCGAGCGGCGCCGTGGACCACCTCGCCGCGCATCCGGTGCGGTCGTCCGAGTACGGCGGCCGCAGTGGCGACGTCGCCCTCCCGCAGTGCCTCGCGCACCCAGGTGGAGGAGCAGCGGCGGTCGGTGCCGTCGTGGGCGGTGCGGTCTTGTCCCTCACCGGGTGCGTCGCCGTGGAGCGGAAAGCCTTCCGAGCCGAACTCGCTGATAACCAGCACCTCGAAGCCGAGCTTCCGGCCGAGGTCCTGCATGGTCTCCAGGTCCCCGGAGTTGTTCCGGCCGAACCGTGCATCGTGGCCGATCACCACGTGGCTCGCCCTGAGGCTGCCGACCAGGACGGTGGCTACAAATTCTTCGGGGGTGAGGCTGGCCAGCTCGAGGGAGTACTTCATGACCAGAACGGCGTCGAGGCCCAGTTCGCTGAGGGCGGCAAGCTTGTCTTCCAGACCCATGATCAGTTCCGGGGCGGATTCGGGGCGGTGGACCTGCGCCGGATGCGGGTCGAAGGTGATGGCGACGGCGCGTGCGTGATTGATACGGGCGACCCGGATGAGCTGTGAGAGCACTTGTTGGTGGCCGCGGTGGACCCCGTCGAAATTGCCGAACGTAACGACGGAAGGACCAAAGTCCGCCGGGACTTCGGACGGATCGTTCCAGATGTGGACCATCAACCTCGCCTTTTTGCTTCCTGCCATGTGCTCCTCCGGATAAACCTGCCGGCTCCGGAACTCTCCTAGATTACCTGCAAACGTCGGCTGCTTCCGACGGCACTGCGGGTCCGCGCCGACGCTCCGCCGCGTTCGGTACGCCAGCACCACGAGGCAAAGACAACAGTCCAGCGGGTGTCTGCGCGGGTGCGGTTTCCACCGAGGCCCGCACCCAGGTGTGGCTGAAGGAGAACCCGGGACAGAGCTCCACGGCCTCCTGAGGCAGATCCCGGTAGCCCAGATTGCCGGGGCATGCTCGGCACGGACCGGCAGACAGCGCAAGCCGCGCTGGTGGCCGCGGTGGTGGCCGCGGTGCCCACGCTGCTGGCAGGAATGCACAAGAACGCACAAGCCTACGAGGGCGCCGCCAGACTCGAGCCGGTGCCTTCAGCCGGAAGATCAACGACGCCGGGCAGCCCACCAGGATTACGGACGTTCCCTACACCATGGTTTCCGATTCGTCCTGGCCGGTGGACTCCGTGATCATCATTAATACCGCGGCCAACAGGGTGATCGAGCACTTCCGCGTCGACCTCAACGGCAACCCGCTGCGCTAGCGGCCTCGACTGCGCCGGCCACCGTGCCGGGACTGAGCCGCCCGGTTTTACTGCCCGGTTGATCCACCGGCTGTCCGGTAGTTCCGCCAGTGCAGCAGCACGGCGGCGAGGATCAGTGGAACGTGGATGCCCGGAAGGTTCCTCGCGAACCATTCCGGCAGGTAGATGTCGGTGACCGAGCCTGTCTCGTCCCCTAGGTCCTTGGCCACTGCGGTAAGCGGGCAGTGGAATCCGTTCGCGGAAAAAACCAGCGTCTCGGCAGCCACGACAACGGCGGCGATGCCCGCCCGCCGGTCCGTGCGGCCGCGGACACCGGCGTACAGGACGTATACCATGCAGGCTTCGATCGTGAACCAGGCAAAGGTATGGAATGCCTTCACGGCCCTCAGGAGGGACTCACGTTCTTCCTTCCGCAACGCTTGTGGAGCCTTGAGTCCAGCCATGCCTCCAGCGTAGCCGCGGCCGGGTGTCTGTTCAGGGGCTTTCGACCCGGTCAGAGCTCCAGCTGCGCCAGCCAGGCATCGAGTTCCCGGGGACGGCGGAACATGATTGTAGCCGGCATCCGGGGGTCCGCTTCCAGCCCCCGCATCACCTGCCGCTTCCGCGTGAAGGACCGGAAATGCCACCGGAGGATTGAGTCTTGGGTGAAGAGCCGGGCCATAGTTTCCTCATTACCGTTGCAGACAGGTTCCCGGGTCAACGCCCGCCGCAGCGTGCGGCGAACCAGCCGGGCCAGCGAAAGCCAGCGTGGATAGTCGAGACAGACAATGAGCTCCGCGCGCGACAGCACAACGTCCCGCCAGGCACCATAGGCGCTGTCCAGCACCCAGCGGTCCTGGGCTGCAAGCGAGGCTGCGATGCCACGCTGCTCCTCGACGGTGCGCTGCTGCCAGCCGGGCAGCCAGCCGATGTCGTCATCTGCCGAAAACCCGGGCAACCCCCTGGACTGGGCGTAGGCGCGGGCGGCGGTCGACTTCCCGCTGCCGGTCACTCCATAGAAGAGGACGCGGGAGGGCGCCGCCGGGGTTGGTTCACGGCCGGCGGGAGGCTCGATGGCCCAAGGCGGTCCGAGCTGTTTATGGTGGAGCGCAGCAGTTTCCGTGGCAACGCTCCGGTTGCCGTCAGGGTCGGTAAATTCATAGGAGTATGTTTCCGTGGCACCGGTGGGCCGGTAGCCAAGGCCTTTGTAGAGCTTCCGTCCCGCAGTGTTGCCAGGTTCGACGCCGAGGACGATCGCACTGTGTCCGGCCAGCCTGGCTTGCTCTTCCAGCCAGCGGCACAGCGCACCGCCGATCCCTGCTCCCCTGCTGCCGGGATACACAAAGAGATGCTTGAGTTCGGGGACGGGCCCGGCACGGAAATCCAGCACCGCCCCGTCGTGCGGGGTGCCCCCGGTCCACGCCGTGGCATAGAGGAGCTCCCCCGCCGTCTGGCGCACCAGGAAGCCCTCGGCGATCTTTGCACCCGGGGGCTCGTGCAGGCACAGGGCGGGAAGATCGTCCGCCGTGCACTTTCGGATGTTCACGGATATGTTCATGGTTTGTCCCCTGGACGTGGCCAACGCAAGGGCCCGGGCGCCCGTTACGCATCGGCGCTACGCTAGCACCTCCGGCCCGTGGCCGGGGACGGCTGCGTGCGGCACTGTTCCGGTGCCAGTGTCCACAGTCCTTGCCGGAAGCCCCCGTTTCCCGACTCCGTGGTGCTGGCGCTGGTGCTGGTGGGACTGGCCAGCGCGGCCTCCGGCGCCGCGACCATCTGCTCCGTCCAGGACATCCTGGTGGATCCGGCGTTCCGGAAAGCAGGTGCCGGCCGCGCGCTGCTCGAGGCGGTGAAGAAACGCTGCGAGCACCTCCGGCAGCTGGTATTGATCACCGACAACCAATCCGGACAGCGTGCTTTTTGTCAAGGCCTCGGATTCACCGAGGGTCCGGATATTCGTCCCGAACCGGCACGGGTCTTTGCGCAGTTCAGATAATCCCTGCTTTGCCCGCAGAGCGCGCACGGTCCCCTGGGTTCACTCAAGGCGAAAATAGCTGTTCCGTCGTGGCACCCGACGTGGGTCCAGGTGCGCCGGGGGGGATGAACCACGGGATGCCGGCGCGGACCTGAATGGTCCATTCTTCCTTGTGGATGACGTGGTGGTGGTGTGAGCAGAGCAAAGCGCCTTGCTCCGTTCCGGTCGTTCCGCCGCGGGACCAGTACTCGATGTGGTGGGCCTCGCACCACGGCGCGGGGATGGTGCACTGGGGGAACGCGCATCCCTGGTCCCGTGCGGTGAGGGCTTTGCGGATGTGGGGCGGGAAGACCCGTGACGCCCGGCCGATGTCCAGGATGCGGCCGTTGCCGCCGAGCACGATTGGAATGATGTCGCCATCGCAGGCGATCTTGCGCGCCGTCTCGGCCGTGACCGGGCCGGTGAACATCAGGGTTCCCGCGCCGGATCCCGGACCGCGTGACTGCGGGTTGGCGCCGCCGAGCCGTTCGAGGAGGTCCCGGTAGCCGATGGTGACCATAACCTGCGGGCGCAGGCCACCGGAAGCGGGCAGTTCTCCGGCCGCGAGGGCCACCTTACAGGCGCCTACCAGGCCATCGAGCAAGCCGTTGCGGACGGGTGCGCTGATCCAGCCGCCCGGCAGCGGCCGCCTCCCCAGCAGCCGGGTGGTCCACGGCACCGCGGGCGTCGGCATTGGCGCCGGCGTCGGCCCGGGCGTCTGGACCGGCACTTTCGGCCGTGCCGGCGGTGGGGTCGGTGCGGTTGGTGGCAGAGCATGTCCGTGGGTTGGTGGCTGTGTTCATGACCGTGAGCAGGTGCTCGAATTGGTCGGCGGTGGCGAAGATTTCCAGGTGCTGCAGTCCACAGTGGGACCGGCGGATGAACGCGCCTTGGCGCTGGCGCAGTTCCTGCTCGCTGGGTTCGGCACCGTCCTGGTCCAGGGCGTCCGTCCAGCGCTTCGCGATCCGGGTCAGGAAATCCTGGTCGTTCTCCACAGCCGTGCGGGTCAGGGCATGCTCCATCCGGACAACGTCACCGGGTGCGGCCACGTGCCCGACCCGGTGGAGGGACAGGCTGACCAGGGTCGCCGCCCGCGAGGCGATGTCCCCGGCTGTGAGGACAGCCGCAAGTTCCTCCCACGCGGCCGGCAGGGGCTGCCCTGACAAGCCGGTACGCGGCAGAACATCCGATGCCAGGGCAAGCCGGCGCCGCGCCTCCGCCGCGGTGATCCGAAGCCTGGCCCGCAGGAACTCGGTGGTGTTCCGGTACCCGTCATCCACCCAGCCCTGTTCACGGTCCGCGCCAAGCTGCACGTTCCAACCGGAATCGGGCCCGGCGACCCAGTCCGCCGGCACCGTCACAGGCACCGTCGCCGGCACCGTCGCAGTCGTGGTCGGAGTCGCGTCGGCGTGCCAGCCGGTCAACCAGCTGGCAGGGGCACCGGAACCAAACTTCGCAGCCGCGTTGCTGGCTGCCGCCGCCTGGTTTCGGGTCCGGTCAACCGCCGCTGCGGCCACAAGTTGCAGATAGTCGACCATGCGGGATAATTCCTCGACCCGCCCGGCAAAGTCCGAGGCTTCTGTCACTCCGAACATCGCTGCAACAGACAGTGCCGTCCCGTTTGAAGAACGCAGCAGTGCAAGCGCCCCATCCAGAGCACAGTCCACGTCATCGGCTGCGTGTGGTCCAGCCGGCAACCGGGGAATTCCCAGGAGTATTCCGGAGCCAGGCCGTGTGGCCTGTAGCGGAATGAAATCTTCACTGGCTTTCATAGCCAAATTCTTCCTCGATGCTTTGACATTCTGGGCCGCGACTTTTGTGGATCTCCTAACGAAAATTCGAGTGTGGAGAAGCTGTAGTCACCAGGTCCCAGTGAGCGATCCGCTGCTCCGGCCGCCCGGGGGCCTACCCCCAATGATTCCCGATTCCAGCTCTGGTGGCCCTCGTTGATCCCCCTATGTGGATAACTGAAGTGTTGGGCCCGGAGTTTCCGTCGGCGACCCTCGCGGGAGGAAACGGGCCCGGCGCCTGGTTGCAACAGAGGGTTAGGCGGCCCGTTCACTGGTGCCGGATGGCCGTCAACGGCAAGCTGTCGCGACGAAGATTGGAAACCGACCGCTGCTGACCGACGGATCCCGCCGTGCCCCCCGGCGTGCAGCCTGCCTGATCTGTCTTCCCGCGGGGTCACACTTCGGCGGGTACGGGCACGGCCCGTGGGAAACTGAGGGCATGGACAGCCCTGTCGCCCCGACATCGAGCCCGGCCAGCCCCCAAACCGGGCGGACTGGCGAAGCACACTCCACTGAGCTCCCCTTCGAACTGCGCCGGCCCCTCGGGCCCCGCGATCCGGGTGACGCGTGGGTTGAAGGCGACAGCGGACGGTTCTGGGGGCGGTTTGGCTCGGCCGGGCTGCTGGTCCACGACCCCGCCAAGGGCGTCCTGCTCCAGCACCGCGCTTTGTGGAGCGACAAGGGCGGCACCTGGGGTCTCCCCGGCGGGGCCTTGCACCAGGGCGAAGAAGCAGTCCAAGGCGCACTGCGGGAGGCCCAAGAGGAAGCCGCCGTTCCGCCGCAAAACGTGCGGGTGCTGTTCACTTCGGTGTTCGACGTCGGCTATTGGAGCTACACGACAGTCGCCGTCGAAGTTGTGGAAGCGTTCGAACCGGTGATCAGTGATCCCGAAAGCCTGGAGCTGCAGTGGGTGCCGCTCGAGCGCGTCGGCGAGAAGGAATTGCATCCTGGCTTCGGCGCCGCGTGGCCGGCCCTGTGCAGCCGGCTGGTGGGCCAGGACCCCGGCCCCGGAATGCCCAGCTAGGACGCTGGGGCCGGCTTCGGCGCCGGACGGCGGCGGTACAGCCAGATCAGGCCAAGGATCGGCAACAACAACGGGATAAACGCATAGCCGCGGCCAAACAGCGACCAGACGGTCTCATGCGGGAAATTGACCGAGTCGAACACGCTGAGGGCCCCGACCACAATCACACCCAACAGTTCCACGAGCACCGCCGCCACGGAAACCTTGAACCAGGTGCGGCCGGCTTTTGCGAGCGACACGGTTGCTACGAGATAAACGACTGCGGCGAATGCGGACAGCAGGTAGGCCAGCGGAGCTTCGGAAAACTTGGTGAGTATCTGGTATCCCGCCCGGGCCGTCGCCGAAATGGCAAACACCGCGTAGACAGCGATCAGCAGCCGCCCGGGCCCGGTATTGCGGGTATCCCGTGCGACGCCGGACGCCGTGGGGTCCGGCGTCGTTCCGATGTCCTGCTGCGATCGTTTCGCCGTCACGTTTTTGCCTCTTCCACGTCAGTACCAAATCTGATTCATACGGGCCGCCATCACCAGGGCCGTGACTCCGACGGCGGCCAGCACAAAGTTGCTCCAACGGGTCCGTTCCAGGATGGCCCAGTAGACGGCGCCGACCGGCAGCAGGAGCGCTGTCAACAAATAGCCCCAAAATTCCCAGGGCTCCCCCGCGATCTGTTCCCCGCCCGCAACCCGGATTATCGACCCGACCAGATAGACCACCAAGGACAGTTCGACGGCGGCCACCGAGAGGATCGTCGTATCGTTCGGCGCCTTTTTGAGGATGCCGGCGATCAGGCAGGCGACGCTGGAGACCAGCCCAACCACCAAAATGATGTAGAAATACGCGTCCACTACTGCCCGTCCTGCTGGACCGGCGACGGCTGCTTCGGCGGATGCTTTTCATTGTCCGGTGCAAAGACCAGCACCGGCTTGGCGTAGCTTCCCTTATCCGCCAGCAGGGCCACGAGAGTGCCGTCCGGGCCGAACGCCGCGGCAGGGTTCTCCGGTGTGGCCGCCTCGGAAGTGCCGGCCTTCACACCTGAGGCGATGCGGCGACCGAAGGAAAGCTCGGTGGTTTCCTCGTCGCTGAGCTCTCGGTTGGGCATAAGGGCCCGCGCGGCCTGGGACATTTCGAGCACGTCCAACTGCTCGGCAAGCTGTTCGAGGGTGCGTGCCTGGTCCAGCGTGTAGGGGCCCACCTGGGTCCGGCGCAGCGCCGTCAGGTGCCCGCCGACCTCAAGAGCCTCCCCAAGGTCACGGGCCAGCGCCCGGATGTAGGTACCTGATGAGCATTCCACAGTCACGTCTACGTCCAGCGCCTCGCCGTCGGACTCCGCCGCTGGCTCCCCCGTGCGAACCCGACGGAACTCGTGGACCTCGAAGCGGTGGATAGTGACCGGCCGGGCGGCCAGGTTGACCTCTTCGCCGGAGCGGACCCGTGCATACGCACGCTCGCCGTTGACTTTGATGGCGCTGACGCTGCTGGGAACCTGATTGATCTCACCGGTCAATGCGGCGATGCCGGCCCGGACTGCTTCCTCGGTCACCGCGGCGGCACTGCGGGTGGCCGTCACCTCACCCTCGGCGTCATCGGTGAGGGTGGATTCACCGAGACGGATGGTCGCCGTATAGGTCTTCGACGTGCCCACGATGTACGTGAGCAGCCGGGTCGCCTTGTTGATGCCGACCACCAGAACGCCAGTCGCCATGGGATCCAGGGTCCCGGCGTGGCCCACCTTTCGGGTACCGGCGAGTCGCCGCATCCGTCCAACCACATCGTGGCTGGTCCAGCCTTGCGGCTTGTCCACTATTACCAGTCCAGAAAGCACGCTTCCCAGTATATCTGCGCCGGGGCTGCCCCCGGCGCAGGAAGCTGCGGCGGCTAGGATGGCAGACATGCCCGAGCTAGCCGCCCACGTCCGCGACGTCCCCATCAACCAGATCCGCGAAATCACCGAAGCCGCTTGGGGAACTCCCGGCGCCATTGTGCTGAGCATCGGCGAACCTGGTTTTGCCGTCCCCCGCCATATCCTTGAGGCCGGGATGGCCTGCCTCGACCGCGACGAAACCAACTACACGCCCAACGCCGGCATCCCGGCCCTGCGCGAGGCGTTCGCAGCCCGGTTCCGGGAGCACAACGCGACACCGCTCGGAGCGGAGCGCGTGTACGTCGTCGACGGCGCCCAGCAGGGCCTGCACTTCGCGATGAGCCTGCTGCTCTCGCCGGGCGACGAAATCCTGATCCCCAATCCCGGCTACCCGACCTTCGCGATGACGGCCAGCCTGCTGCACGCCGTCCCGGTGCAGTACCCGCTGTATCCCGGCCACGACTTCCAGCCCCGGATCGCGGACATCGAGGAGCTTATTACACCGCGGACGAAGGTGCTGATCCTCAATTCACCCTCCAACCCGCTGGGCGCCGTCCTGGGCGAAGAGCTCACCCGGGACCTGGTGGCGTTGGCCGTCCGGCATGATCTCTGGATCATCTCCGACGAATGCTACGAAGCGTTCACCTATGACGTCCCGCATGTGAGCCCTGCCCGGTTCGACAGCGACGTCCCCGGGCAAGCCCGTGTGTTCACTTCGCTCACGCTCTCCAAGACCTATGGCCTGACCGGGCTCCGGATCGGAGCGTTGATCTGCCCGCCGGGCCTGGAACAGAAAATGAACAACGTGATGGAGGCGATTGTTTCCTGCGTGGCCGCTCCCTCGCAGTACGCCGCCCTGGCGGCGCTCACCGGCCCGCAGGAGTACGTAAGCCACGCCCGTGCGCACTACCGGGCCAACCGGGATGCTGCCGGCACGGTGTTGGAGTCCAAGGGCATTCCGTTCCTCACGGCGCAAGGCGCGTTCTACCTTTGGGCCGATGTGTCCCATGTAAGTGGTGGAGATGTCCGGAGCTGGGTCCGGCGCTTCCTGGCCGATTCCGGTGTGGCCTTCGCCCCCGGCACCGCGTTCGGTTCGATCGGCGAGGGTTGGATCCGGATTGCGCTCTGCAGCAGCCAGGCCGAGCTGGTGGAAGGCCTCAACCGGCTCCCGACCCGGGCCAGCTGACATTCGGTTGCCGGCACCGTAGGTTGTAGGGTCGCTGTGCCCTACCGCGGCTGTGCCGCAGCGCCTAGCCTGAACGCAACGCGGGCATTTCGCGCCGGTCCCGGGACGTGCGGTCCGGGACGACGGTTCGGTCAAGGAGTAAACATGTGGTGGCAGGACCTGCTATGGGGTATTTGGAACGGCGTCACGGCATGGGTAGTGCTGATCGTCCATGTCTTTGGGCAGTGGAGCGAATTCCCCTTCTACAACACGGCTCGCGCCGGTAACTGGTACGACGTCGGCTTCCTCCTGGGCATGGGCTCGCCCCTCCTGGGTGGCCTGGGAGTCCGCGGCCGGCGCCGCTGAAGGGGCGCCACTGAGCCGGCGCCGCTGAAGGGGCACCACTGAACGGGCAGCACCGAACGGGCACCGGCAGGTACCGCCTTCGGCTATGGGTGACCCGCCGCCATCGCGTCGTCGAGCCATTGGCGCAGGGCTGCTGCGGGCGGCGCCCCGGTCTGGCGGGCCACTACTTTCCCGTCCCTGATCAGCAGCATGGTGGGGATCGACTGGATCTCAAAGCGCCGCGAGAGTGCCGGCGCCGAGTCGACGTCAACCTTAACGAGTTTGACCCCGCCGGCCCGTTCCTGGGCCAGCTTGTCCAGCACGGGGCTGACCATACGGCACGGTCCGCACCATGCTGCCCAGAAGTCGATGAGGGCCGGCGTCGAGGACTGCTCGGCGATGAGCGCGAAGTCCGCGTCCCCCTGCGGCGACAATCCAGGGCAGGTCCTTGCGGCAATTTCCGCAGCGCGGGTGCCCGGCGGCCGATGCCGGAATCCTGTTGGTCTTCCCGCAGTGGGGACACGGGATCAGGCTGGAGCCCACGGCCCACCTCTTTCTTCAGTCCCCGCAGTCATGGTTCCATCGGACGCCACCGCCGGCAGCGGGCCTAGAGTCCAAAGTCCTCCCGGCCATGGCAAAAGCTCAAAGGATGGCCGGCCCCAACCGGGGCCGGCCATCCTTCTGCAGCGCTGCATTGTTGCTGGACTATTTGCCGCTGTCCTCGTCGACGTCGCCTTCGGCGATGAGGTCAAGTTCCTCTTCGTCGAAGTCGTCCTCGTCGAGCTCGATATCCTGCGGAGTATCACTCTTGTACGGGTCGGCGTCGCCGGCGTGCTTCGCGCTGGCGGCGAGAGCCGCCACCTCGGCATCACGCTTTTTTGCGGCCCGCAGCAGTTCCTCCAGGTTGGAAGCATTGACCGGAATCTGGTCCGCCACGAATTCGAGCGTAGGGGTCAACCGGACAGTGACGTTCCGGCCGACTTCCTGCCGCAGCACGCCCTTGGCCTTCTCAAGGCCCTTGGCAGCCTCGGCCTGGACCAGCTCGTCGCCGAACACGGTGTAGTAGATCGTGGCATGCTGAAGATCATTGGTCACCCGCGCATCGGTGACAGTGACGCCTTCCAGCCGGGGATCCTTCACCCTCCGGCCCAGTGCCTCGGCAACAACAACCTTAATCCGCTGCGCCAACTTGGCAGCCCGTGCGGGATCAGCCATTTCCACTCCTAAAAATTTGGATGTACGACGGCGCCGGGGCAACTTGCGTACACACGTTGGGTTTATTGCCACGCGCCTAAGGTGAGTCTACGACGGACTCCCGTTGGATTCTTCCGGCGGCCTGGGTGGCATCCAAGGTGGCAGCCGAGGGACCCGATGCGAGCTTGCGAGCATTGGGAAGGCTGACGCCGCTGCCGGAGCTGGGCGGCCGACGTCGTCAGACGTCGGCCGCCCAGCGAAGGGGCGGGGCCGCCGGAAAGAATCCAACGGCCCCGCACCTTTCATACACCGGACTTCAGACTAGACGCGCGGCTTTTCGCGCATCTCGAAGGTCTCGATGATGTCACCTTCGGTGATGTCGTTGAACGAGCCAAGACCGATACCACACTCGAAGTCCGTGCGGACCTCGGTGGCGTCGTCCTTGAAGCGCTTGAGCGTCTCAACGGCAAGGTTGTTGCCGATGATCTTGCCGTCGCGCGTGACCCGGGCCTTGGCGTTGCGTCGGATAACACCCGAGCGAACGATCGAGCCTGCAATGTTGCCGAACTTGGAGGAACGGAACACTTCGCGGACCTCGGCGGTACCAAGCTGGACCTCTTCGTACTCCGGCTTGAGCATGCCCTTGAGGGCTGCCTCAATGTCATCAATTGCTGCGTAGATAACGGAGTAGAAGCGCATGTCCACGCCTTCGCGGTCTGCCAGTTCGGCAACACGCTCGGCGGGCTTGACGTTGAAGCCGATGATAACGGCGCTGTCGACGGTAGCCAGGTTGACGTCGTTCTGCGTGATCGCACCGACGCCGCGGTGGATAACGCGCAGCTGGACACCCTCGCCGACGTCGATCTTGAGCAGCGCGTCTTCGAGGGCTTCCACGGCACCGGACACATCACCCTTGAGGATGAGGTTGAGGGTGTCGATCTTGCCGTCGGCGACGGCCTGGTCGAAGTCTTCCAGGCTGATGCGCTTGCGGCGCTTGGCCAGGGCCGCGTTGCGGTCCGCAGCTTCACGCTTCTCGGCGATCTGGCGGGCGGTGCGCTCGTCAGCGGTCACAAAGAAGGTGTCACCGGCACGCGGGACGTTGGACAGACCCAGCACCTGCACGGGGCGGGACGGGCCGGCCTCGGTCAGTGCACTGCCATCATCGTCGAACATCGCACGGACGCGGCCGTGGGCCGTGCCTGCCACGATGGTGTCGCCGATGTGCAGGGTACCGGACTGAACCAGGACGGTAGCAACCGCGCCGCGGCCCTTGTCCAGGTTGGCTTCAATCGCAATACCGCGGGCGTCCTTGTTCGGGTTGGCGCGCATGTCCAGGGCTGCGTCTGCGGTCAGCAGGACAGCCTCGAGCAGTTCGTCGATGTTCAGGTTCTGGCGGGCAGAGACCTCCACGAACATGGTGTCGCCACCGTACTCTTCCGGAACCAGCCCGTACTCGGTCAGCTGGCCGCGGACCTTTTCCGGGTTGGCGCCTTCCTTGTCGATCTTGTTCACGGCCACAACGATCGGCACGTTGGCCGCCTGGGCGTGGTTGAGGGCCTCAACGGTCTGCGGCATCACGCCGTCGTCCGCTGCTACAACCAGGATCGCGATGTCGGTCACCTTCGCACCACGGGCACGCATGGCGGTGAACGCCTCGTGGCCCGGAGTATCGATGAAGGTGATCTTGCGATCGGTACCCTCATGCTCGTGGGTGACCTGGTAGGCACCGATGTGCTGCGTGATACCGCCGTGCTCGCCCGCCATAACGTCGGACTTGCGGATGGCATCGAGCAGGCGGGTCTTACCGTGGTCAACGTGACCCATGACGGTGACAACCGGAGGACGTGCCTCGAGTTCCTCGTCGCCTTCGGCTTCCAGCTCGGCATCGAAGTCGATGTCGAAGCCGGAGAGCAGGTCGCGCTCCTCGTCCTCCGGGGACACAACCTGGAGCTTGTAGCCAAGCTCCTCGCCCAGCAGGGCGAAGGTCTCTTCATCCAGCGACTGCGTGGCCGTAGCCATTTCGCCGAGGTGGAAGAGGACGGTCACCAGCGCTGCGGGGTTCGCCTCGATCTTGTCGGCGAAGTCCGTGATGGACGAGCCACGGCGAAGCCGGACTACCGTGTTGCCGTCACCGCGGGGCACACTAACGCCACCCAGCGACGGAGCACTCATCTGCTCGAGTTCCTGGCGCTTGGCACGCTTCGACTTGCGCTGCTTGCCACGGCCTGCGCCGCCCTTACCGAAAGCACCCTGGGTGCCACCGCGACCGCGGCCACCCTTGCCGAAGCCACCGCCGGCCGGAGCGCCGCCACCGGCGCCGGGAGCACCGGTACCGGGAGCCCCACCGGGACGGCCCGGGCCGCGGGCTCCGCCGCCAGGACGGCCTGCGCCAGCGGGTGCGGGACGTTCGGTGCGGTTGGGCATCATGCCCGGAGTCGGACGGTTTCCGCCGGCCCCGCCCGGACGTCCGGCGCCTGCTGCGCCGGCCGGACGAGGAGCGCCCGGGCGTGCACCCGGGGCGCCGCCGGTGCGGGGAGCACCCGGACGGGGACCACCAGCGCCTGCTGCGGGACGGGGGCCGCCGGGGCGTTCGCCCTCGGTGCGGTTCCCGCCCGGACGCGGCATGCCCTGGGAAGGAGCGAACGGGTTGTTACCCGGACGCGAGGGGCGTTCGTTGTCTCCGCCGCGGCCCCGGGGCATGCCCTGGGAAGTAGCAAAGGGGTTGTTGCCGGGGCGGGGGCCGCCCGGGCGAGGTGCCGAGCCGCCCTGGCGTGCCGGAGCAGCCGGGGTTTCAGCCTTGGGTGCCGGACGCGCGCCGGGCTTGGCGCCCGTGGTGGGCGCAGCCGGAGCACTCGGAGCCTGAGCAGCCGGTGCCGCTGGAGCCGCCGGCGCAGCGGCCGGAGCCGCCTGGGGGGCACTGGGTGCCGGAGCAGCTGCGGCCGGAGCCGGAGCTTCAGTCTTTGTGGTGTCCGGAGCCTTCGGGGCAGCCGGGCCCGGCGCAGGCGCCGGAACGGTTGCGGCGGGGCTGGCGGGCGCCTTGGGTGTGGACGCGGGTGCTTCGGACTTGGCTGCCGATGCTGCGTCGGGGAACGCGTTGCGGAGTTTCCTCACAACGGGGGCCTCAATGGTGGAAGAGGCCGAGCGAACGAATTCGCCCAGTTCCTGCAGTTTGGTTACTGCATCTTTGGAAGTAATACCGAGCTCTTTAGCAAGCTCATGTACGCGGACCTTGGCCACATTTCTCCTGTCTCGGTCCGCACCGAGCCAGGCACGAACCGTCTACTTCTTACTGCGGACCTCCGCCGCGAGTGCAGCTGAAAGGTCCATTCCAGAGCGCAACAAAGATGTCATCGTTGCGCACTCATCGCTGGGAACTCATCGGGTTTCCATCAGTTTTCTGACCCGCTTTCAGGTTGGACGGTTGTTGCTGCGGCCACCGGGGTGTCCACGGCTTGCGTGCCTGCCATGATCCGGCGTTCAACGTCGGCTGTTCCGGCAGCACCGTTGAGGGCGCGTCCGAACGCTCGACGTTTGATCGCCAGTGCCAGGCACTTTTCGCTGGGGTGCAGCCATGCACCCCGGCCAGCCATCCGGCGGCGTTCATCGACTATGACGGCGGATGAACCGCTGCCATCGATGACGAGCCGGAGAAGCTCTGACCGGGCGCCCGTTTTCCGGCATCCGATGCAGGTACGCTGCGGCTGATGCTCGAGGTGTTGCACTTGTGCCACTTACGAGAATCTTCCTGCCAGTACATATCTGCCGTCCAGGGACCGGGCCAGCATGGCCAAGGGCCCGTAAGGACACCTTCGCCGGAACCAAGCCCGGACGCGTCAAGGACACGCGGATACCGGCCGTAAGGCGCGGTCATGTCTATTCTAGCCCCTCCAGCGCCCGGGCCCCGAACTGAAGGGGCCACGAACGCCGGCGGGTGGGCCCGATCCGGGCCGAACTTCCAGCCCCGGCGGACGGTGACCGCGGGGTCAGCCCTATTTGTCGCGGTTCACCGCAGCATCGGAGACGATGTCGATCCGCCAGCCGGTGAGCTTGGCGGCGAGGCGGGCATTCTGGCCCTCCTTGCCGATGGCGAGGGAGAGCTGGTAGTCCGGCACCACCACGCGCGCCGAGCGGGTTGCCTCGTCAGTGATCGTGACGGAATTCACCCGGGACGGGGACAGTGCGCTGGCAATGAACGTGGCCGGGTCGTCGCTGTAGTCAACAATGTCGATCTTTTCGTCATTGAGTTCGTTCATGACCGCACGCACACGCGAACCCATTTCGCCGATGCAGGCACCCTTGGCATTGATCCCGGGCATGTTGGCTTTGACGGCCATTTTGGTCCGGTGCCCGGCTTCGCGGGCCAAGGCGACGATTTCCACCGAGTGGTCCGCGATTTCCGGAACTTCCATTTCGAAGAGCTTCCGAACGAGGCCCGGGTGCGAGCGGGACAGCGTGATCGACGGGCCCTTGGTGCCGCGGTGCACGTCGATCACGAACGCCCGGAGCCGGTTGCCGTGGGTGTATTTCTCGCCCGGCACCTGCTCCGGCGGCGGCAGGAGTGCCTCCACAGTGCCCAGGTTGACCTGGATCATGTGCGGGTTGTTGCCCTGCTGGATGGTGCCGGCAACCAGCTCGCCCTCGCGGCCCTTGAACTGGCCCAGCACGTTGTCGTCTTCGGCGTCGCGCAGGCGCTGCAGGATGATTTGCCGTGCGGTGCTGGCGGCAATGCGGCCAAAGCCCGCCGGGGTGTCCTCGAATTCACCGATCGGGGCGCCGTCGTCGTCAATCTCGGTGGCCCAGATGGTCACATGTCCGTTTTTGCGGTCCAGCTCGGCGCGCGCCGTCTCAAAGGCACCCGGCGTTTTGTGGTATGCCACCAGCAGGGCCTGCTCGATTGTCGGAATCAGGAGATCCAGCGGGATTTCACGCTCACGCTCCAGGAGTCTCAGTGCGCTCATGTCAATATCCATTAGGCCTCCTCGGAAGGTCCATTGTGTGCGTTCTCCAGACCGGCCTCTTCGAGGTGGCTGAACTCTATCTCGACTTTTCCACTGCGGATCCTGTCGAAAGGAAGTTTCATGGGCTCGCCCTGCTTGGGCTTCATCCCTTTTTTTGACCGTGATCTCCGGGACCAGCGTGACGCCTGCGTCATCGACTGACCGGACCCGGCCTGTGACGTTCTCACCCTGCAGGACATTAACCTTAACCATCCGGCCGCGGGCCCGGTGCCAGTGCCGCTCTTCGGTCAGGGGGCGTCCGACGCCGGGCGAGGAGACCTCAAGCTCGTACGGGCGTGCGTCGGTGCTGGGATCGTTGTCCAGGATGTCGGAGAGAGACTTGGAAATCTCGGCGATGACGTCCAGGCCGACGCCGCCGGTCTCGTCCTGTGGCAGGTCCACCACCACGTGGACCACCCGGTTGGCGCCGGCGACGTGAATCGAGACGTCTTCCAGGTACAGCCGGTTCGCCAGGACTTCGGGCTCCAGGAGGGCATGCAGCCGCTCGGCCTCGAAGTTGTGAGCGGGTGCGGCGTCAGCCTTACCCGTTCCGGTCCGGTCTGTCGAAGTCGTGGCTTCTGCATTTGTCATGATGCCGGCCGCCTCCCGCTAGATGATGTTGTGTGTACTAGCCTAGCGATTTTCCGGGCACCGTGGTGCACTTCAGGTCCCGGCCGGCATGCCAACCATGACAAAATGGTCTGTTGTGAAAGAGGACAGCAGGCAAAAGCAGTGGCGGGAGCTCGTTCCGCGCGTCGCACTTCTCGCCTGCCTCGCCCTCGTGGTCGCAAGCCTGGGGCTGGCCTGGCGCCCCGCACACCCCATGGACCCCGCAGAACCGCCGTTTTCCGAACAAGCGCGGTCCGCTGCGCTGGCCGAAACGCTGAGACTGCGCACCGCCGGAGCAGCACTGGAGCGGGCAGCCGCGGGCGCCCCAACCGGCTGTGGCGCGGACTGTGAGTTTGCTGACAAGCCAGTCCCGGGCCCTCCTGCTGCCCGGGCAGGAGGGTGCCGAGACCGCTCCCCCGGCGGGCACTGCAGCACAATCGGCTGCCCCCACCGAAGCACCTCCTGCTGTTCCGCTGCCCGCGTCGGCCGCAGAATTAGCCGCCGCGCTGGCCGCCAGTGCCTCGCAACGGCTCGCCGACGCCAACGCGGCCGACGGCGGAATGGCCCGGCTGCTTGCCGCCGTCGGGACCGCCCAGCTGCTTCAGGCTTCCTCCCTTGCAGCGGCCGCCGGGGCGCCCGCCCCTGCGGTCGCCGACCCCGCTGCACCGCAGCTCTCCGGCGCGTGCCAGGGCGTTCCGGCATCGCCGTCGTCCGCTGCTGGGCCTTCGGCAGGCACTCCCGCCGCAACCTTGCCGGCGGCGCTGGCAGCAGCGGTGGCGAGCGAACGGGAAACCGTGTACGGCTATCAGGTGGCCCTCACCCGACTCGGGGGTACAGCAGCCGGCCCGGCCTCAGCGCAGCTCGCCCGGCACGAGACCCTCGCCGCCGGCGCGGAGGCGCTGAGCCGGATGCACTGCGTTGCCGTTCCACCGCGGGAAGCCGGCTACACCAGCACACCTGCGTTCCTGGCCGCACCCGCCGCCGGGCTCGGCGCGCTGGAGGCATCGGCGCTTGCGGTGTACGGCGACCTGGTGGCTTTGAGCGAGGGGCAGACACGCCAATGGGCGGTGGCCGGCCTGGTCGGCGCCGCTCGCAGCGCCGCCCGCTGGGGAACCGACGCCGGAGCTCTTCCCGGCCTCACCGCAGATCAGGACGCGTTCCCCGAGCTGCCGGCTCCTGCTCTGGCCCCCGCACCCTAGCCGGCGAAGCGGGGAAGCGGCGGCTTACTTAGGCTTGTAATACTGGTGGTTCGGTGGCGCCGGTGCTTTGCTGTAGGCATGGACAGTCAAGCGGCCCCCACCCAGCACAAGAACGAGCCCCACCACAGCGACATCGCGCACCGCCTGAACTGGCTTCGCGCCGGTGTGCTGGGCGCCAACGACGGTATCGTCTCCGTCGCTGCGATTGTGGTCGGCGTCGCCGGCGTCACCACGGACTCCGGTCCCATCCTCGTCGCCGGTGCCGCCGGCGTCGTCGGTGGCGCCATCTCCATGGCGCTTGGCGAATACGTCTCCGTGAGCAGCCAGAAGGACAGCCAGCATGCGCTGATCGAAAAGGAACGCCGCGAGCTGGCCGAACAGCCCGAAGAGGAGCTCGAGGAACTCGCCGCCATCTATCAGGGCAAGGGCCTCAGCGCCGACACCGCCCGCACTGTGGCCAAGGAACTCACAGCGCACGACGCGCTTGGCGCGCACCTGTCTGCTGAACTCCACATCGACGAGACGGACATTGTCAGCCCGTGGCACGCTGCCTTCGCCTCCGCAGCTGCCTTCCTGATCGGTGCGATCCTGCCCATGCTCGCCATCCTGCTGCCGCCGGAGAACATCCGTGTCCCGCTGACCTTCGTGGCAGTGCTGGTGGCGCTGGCCTTGACCGGAGCCATCGGCGCCTGGATCGGCGGCGGTTCGAAGTCGAAGGCGGCCTTCCGTGTGGTGATCGGCGGTGCGGCGGCCCTGATCGCGACCTTCCTGATCGGCAGCTGGCTCGGCGCCAGCGGCATCACCGCCTGATAACCGCCACTACGCTGGACCGATGAGCCAGCCTGCAGACGTCCCGATTCCGACCGACCTCAGCCGCCGCTACGGCGGCAGCGCCGGCGGCCGCGACTGGCTGGCCTCGCTCCCCCGGCTGATCAGGGAGTGCCTGGGCCGGTGGCAGCTCGAACTTGACCTTGCTCCCGGCGCCCTGCCCTGGAACGGCCACGGCGCCATTGTGGTCCCGGTGCGCGCTGAAGCCGGCACCCGGCGGGCCGGCGCCGGGGAAGCAGCCGTCCTGAAGATCGCCTTTCCGCATGAGGATGCGCTGGCGGAACCGCATGCCCTCGCCCTCTGGAAGGGCGAGGGTGCGGTCCGGCTGCTGGCCAATGATGCCGGTGCGGGGGCGCTGCTGCTGGAGCGCCTGGACGCCGTCCGGTCCCTCCAGGACCAGCCCATGGACGTGGCGGTCCCGGTGTGGGGTGCCTTGGTTCGCCGGCTGAGCCTGGTGCCCGGCGTGGGGCCGCAATGGCGGGAGTTCAGCCATGTGGCAGCACGGGCCGAACAGTGGAGTGACGAGCTGCCGCAGAACTGGGAACGGCTGGGCCGGCCGTTCCCGCGCTGGCTGCTGGAAGCGGCTCTGGAGGTTTGCCAGACCCGCGGGGCCGTCGGCCGCCGCGCGGGGCGGGATGTGCTGGTCCACACCGATCTGCACTACCTCAACGTCCTGGCCCGGCCACACGGGGAAGCCGCCGGGGAAGCCGGCCAGGAGGAGGCCCGCAGCTGGGCCGCAATCGATCCCCAGCCCATGATCGGCGAGGCGGAATTCGCGGTGGCACCCCTGCTGTGGAATCGGATCCGTGAGTTGCCGCGGGCGCATCCGGAAGAGGGCCTCCGGCAGCGGTGCCGGGACCTCAGCCTTGCCGCCGGCCTCGACGCCGACGTCGCCCGGCAATGGAGCGTGGCCCGCGAGGTCGACAACGCCCTCTGTTACGCCTCCAAACGCCGCCACAAAGGGGACCTCGCCCGTTCGCTCTGGGTGGCCAGCACCCTGGCGGGCAAGCCCCTGCCGGAGCTCCCCGCGGCACACGACCTGCCGGCGCCGGGCGAAGCAGGCAGCTAGCGGTTCGGCCCGCGGACGTCGGCCAGGGCGTCCCGGACGACGTCGACGGCGACTGCCACGTCGGCGTCGTCCGTGCTCCAGTTGCTGACGGAGATGCGCAGGATGTCGCGGTCCCGCCAGCGCGAACCGGACATCCAGACCCGGCCGTCGGCGATGATCCTGGCGGTCACCGCGCGGGTAGTGGCGTCGTCGCCGAAGGCCAGCGAGACCTGGGTGTAGTTGACGTCGTTGAGCACTTCGATCCCGTCGAGCGCGGCGAGCCGCTCCGCCAATTCCTTGGCGTGCAGCACCAGCCCCCGGACCTGGCCGGCGACGCCGTCCCGCCCGAGCGACTTCAGAGCCGCCCAGACCGGCACCCCGCGGGCCCGGCGGGACAGCTCCGGGACCGTTTCGAAGGGGTCGGCCGCGCCGTCGGCGTCCTGCATCAGGTAGCTGGTGTGCACGCCCATGGCCGAGCGGAGCGCCTGGGCATCCCGAACCACGGCTATCCCGCAGTCGTAGGGCACGTTGAGGGTCTTGTGCGCATCGGTGCCCCAGGAATCGGCACCCCGCAGTCCGGCGGTCAGGGCGGACAGTTCCGGCACCGCGGCGGCCCAGAGTCCGAAGGCCCCGTCCACATGGACCCAGGCGCCGTGCGCTTTTGCCACCGCGATTGCCTCCGCAAAAGGATCAAAGGCGCCGGAGTGCAGGTTTCCCGCCTGCAGGCAGACCAGCAGCGGGGCGCGGGCTGACCCGGAGGCAGCTTCGCTGGCGCGGTCCAGCGCGCGGTCCAGTTCGGCCGGGTCAATGCGGCCCTGCCGGTCCGCGGGAATGGCAGTGGGCCTGCCCAGCCCGAGATACCGGAGGCCCAGGTCGATGGTGTCGTGCCGTTCCTGGCCCACGAAGCACTGTATCCGGGGGCGCCGGAGAGCCCGTCGACGTCGAGGTCCCAGCCGGCGTCCGCCAGCAGGCGCCACCGGGCCGCTGCCAGGCCGGTGAAGTTCGCCATCGTGGCGCCGGTAGCAAAGCCGACGTCGGACTCGCCGGGAAGGTCCAGCAATTCGAGCAGCCATTTGCCGGCGGCTTCCTCGATGGCCGCCGTCGCAGGAGTGGCTAAGCGCAGCCCGGCGTTTTGGTCCCACGCACTGACCAGCCAATCCGCGGCGAGTGCGGCCGGCAGGGTGCCGCCGATAACCCAGCCGAAGAAGCGTCCGGACGGCATCGCCATCAGCCCGGGTTCGGCTTTGGCTGCCAGGTAGTCGATTACCTCCACCGCCGGGGTTCCCCTCAGGGGCAGCGGACCGCCGAAATCTGCGGCCAGGTCCGCCGCGGTCATCCGCGGGCCAACATGCCGGGTGTCCTGGCTTTGCAACCATTGGCGTGTGTGCCGGGCCGCAGCTTCGAGGGCACCGCTGTAGCGTTCTTCAGGTGCTGACATAGCTGCATGCTACGCCGGCGGGCACGCCAGCGGGAGTCCCCGGCGAGGCTTGGGGCGGACGCGCGGGCTACCTGACGCTGTCCTGCCAGATGTCCGTTCCGGAGCTTAATGATGAGCGCTCCGACGACCGCCAGGAACACGATGCGGATGAATTTGCTCCCCTGTTTAACGGCCGTCCGGGCTCCGAGGTAGCCGCCGGCCATGTTCGCCAGGCCCAGGACCAGTCCCAGTCCCCAGAGCACCGCACCGTGCGGGACAAAAAACAGCAGGGCGCCGGCGTTGGTGGCCATGTTCACGATTTTGGCCTTGGCACTTGCTTCGAGGAAGGCGTACCCCATCGCCGAAACAAGCGCGATGATCAGGAACGAGCCGGTGCCGGGCCCGATCAGGCCGTCGTAGAAGCCGATCACACCGCCGATCAGGCACGCCAGCACATAGTGCCGGTGACCGCTGTGCCGCAGCTCGGTCAGTTCCCCTACGTTGGGCCGCAGCGCAGTAAAAAGTGCGACGGCGACAAGCGCGGCCACGATGATGGGTTTGAAGACGCTCGCAGGGAGGTTCGCGGCGAGCACCGCCCCGCCGAAGCTGCCGGCCATCGCGATCACCGCCATCGGCACGGCGGTGCGAAGATCCGGCCGGACCCGGCGGTAATACGTGACGGCACTGGTGGCGGTGCCAAAAATCGACCCCATCTTGTTTGTCGCCAGGGCCTGCACCGGACTGATGCCCGGGACCAGCAGCATGGCCGGCAGCTGGATCAATCCCCCGCCGCCGACCACGGCGTCGACCCAGCCCGCGCCAAAGCCGGCGACCACAATCAGGATCAGAGTGCTGAGCTCTACCGATTCAAGCCCGGATACCACGCCTGCCGCTGCCGCGCGTTAGCTGTTGCGGACGGCGTCGACACAATAGTCGACTGCCTTCGCAACGGGGACGTTTTCGGCATGGCCGCTGCGGCGGTCCTTGATCTCGACGACTCCGTCCACCAGTCCACGCCCCACGGCGAGGATTGTCGGCACACCGACGAGCTCGGCGTCGCCGAACTTCACCCCCGGGGACACCTTGGGGCGGTCATCGTAAATCACCTCGAGGCCGGCGGCTTCCAGCTCAAGGGCCAGCTTCTCCGCGGCCGCGAAGATCTCCTCGCCGCGGCCAACGGCCACCACGTGGACATCGGCCGGGGCGACGGCGCGCGGCCAGATCAGGCCCTTGTCGTCGTGGTTGGATTCGGCAAGCGCCGCGACGGCGCGGGTGACGCCGACGCCATACGAACCCATGGTGACGACCACCTGCTTGCCGTTCTGGTCAAGGACTTTCAGTTCGAGCGCTTCGGCGTACTTGCGCCCGAGCTGGAAAATGTGGCCCATTTCAATGCCCCGGGCGGTTTCCAGCGGTCCGGAGCCGTCGGGGGCCTCATCGCCGGCCCGTACCTCGGTGCATTCGATGACGCCGTCCCAGCCGAAGTCGCGGCCGGCTACCAGCCCAAAGACGTGCTTGCCTGCCTGGTTGGCGCCGGTAACCCAGGCGGAGCCACGCACAACCCGGGGATCCACGAGGTAGAGCAGCTTGGCGGCGCCCTCGGCGCCCAGCAGGGCCGAATCAAGGGTCAAGCCCGGGCCAATGTAGCCCTTGACGATAAGGGGCTGCTTCTTGAGGTCCTCTTCGTTAGCGGCCTCAAGCATGATTTCGCCGCCGATGGGCAGGAAGGAACCGATGTTCGCTTCCACCCGC
The DNA here is from genome assembly GCF_024124825.1 of Arthrobacter sp. H16F315. Taxonomy (GTDB): domain Bacteria; phylum Actinomycetota; class Actinomycetes; order Actinomycetales; family Micrococcaceae; genus Arthrobacter. The sequence continues at coordinate 3,439,966 of NZ_JAMXSS010000002.1, forward strand.
TTGAGGTCGACTCCGCGGTCGCCCGGCACGCCGATCACTACGATCTGGCGTTCGCCGGTCGGCAGGGTGACGGCCAGGACAACGTTCTTCAGCGTGTCAGCTGCGGTCCAGGCGCCGCCGTCGGCCGGGGCGCGGGGCACCAGCGTGTTCGCGGCGTCGACGAGCGTATCAATGGTAGGGGTGCCCGGAGTGTCCCGCACCTGCGCGGCGGGGGCGTTGCTGAAGTCGATATCCGGCGGGACGACTGTGGTGACGGCCTCGACGTTGGCCGCGTAGCCGCCGGCGGAACGGACGAAGGTGTCCTCGCCGATCTCCGTGGGGTGCAGGAATTCCTCGCTCTTGGACCCGCCCATGGCTCCCGCCGTGGCTGCGACCGGGACCACTTCGAGGCCGAGGCGCTCGAAGATCTTCAGGTACGCGCTGCGGTGCGCGGCGTAGCTGGCGTCCAGGCCGGCGTCGTCAACGTCGAAGGAGTAGGAGTCCTTCATGATGAACTCGCGGCCGCGCAGCAGGCCGGCCCGGGGCCGCGCCTCATCGCGGTACTTGTTCTGGATCTGGTAGATGCTCAGCGGGAGGTCCTTGTACGAGGAGTACAGGTCCTTGACCAGCAGGGTGAACATTTCCTCGTGTGTGGGCGCCAGCAGGTAGTCGTTACCCTTGCGGTCCTGGAGCCGGAAGATCCCCTCGCCGTACTCGGTCCAGCGGTTGGTCACTTCGTAGGGTTCCTTGGGCAGCAGTGCCGGGAAGTGCACTTCCTGGGCACCGATCGCGGACATTTCCTCGCGGATGACCGCCTCCACCTTGCGCAGCACGCTCAGCCCCAGCGGAAGCCACGTGTAGATGCCCGGGGCGGCCCGGCGGATATACCCGGCGCGGACCAGGAGCCGGTGGCTGGCCACCTCGGCATCGGCGGGATCTTCACGCAGGGTGCGCAGGAACAGCTTGGAGAGTCGAAGGACCACGAGGTATCTATCCGTTTCTGGGAAGGTGCAGGGCAAAGCAGCAATGCTGTGAACCAGCAGTACCGGCACAGCCGGCACAAGAGTCTACGTACTAATCTACCGTCAGCCCGGATGCAGAAGAGCCACGCCATAACTGACGGAAGCCCCTGGCCGTTTCCGGCTGGTCATCCTGTCATGGCGTGGCCCTGCGGACCCCCGATTCCGCCAAAATTTCGGCTGCGGGTTCCCGGTGTTGCCCTCTGGGCATCTGCATCCCGGCACTTGCACCCGCGGAAACACGTGCCGACGCGGCACGGTAGTCCGAAGATATGTGACCCGGGGCACAAAAACAAGAGCCCTCACTCAGAAAAGCACTGTGGCGAACGTGCCTGCCTGCCGAAAGCCCACCCTCTCGTAGGTGGCGCGGGCCCGGGTGTTGAAGTTGTTGACGTAAAGGCTGGTCACCGGGGCAAGGGACTGGGCCAGCACCACCACTGCCGCCATGTAGCCTGCGCTGAGGCCCTGGCCGCGAAACTCCGGGTTCATCCAGACTCCCTGGACCTGCGTCACCTCCGAAGTGACCGCGCCGAGCTCGGCTTTAAAAACCACCTCGCGTGACTGGTTCAGGTGAACCATGGAATGACCCTCACGGATCAGGCCCTTGACCCTCCGGCCGTAATACTCGCGGCCGCCGAGATAGGGTGAATAGCCCACTTCCTCCTCGAACATGGCCGCGCAGGCGGGCAGTATCCGGTCGAAGTCGGCGAGCTGGCTAAAACCAAACTGCGGGTTCGGGGTCACGGCGGGCGGGCCGGCAATTGTCATCAGCGGCTGGTTCGCGCGGATCTCGTGGGCTGTCTGGCCGAAGACTTCCAGCCCGGCGTACAGGGCAAGCACCGTGTCGGCAGGACCGAAGATCGAGGCGTACCGGCGCCCCGAGCTGTGGGCGGCGGCTGCCACCGCGCCCGCGAACTCGGGGTCCAGCTGCACCGGCACCAGGTTGGCCCCGGCCCAACAGGCTCCGAGCAGGGTGCCGCCGTCGAACACGCCAAAGATGCTGGCGCCTCCCGTGGTGGGAGCAGCCGAACCGGCGGTTGCCAGGTGCGAGAGGATAAAAACGTTGGCGACGACGTCCTGCCGGGCCAGGGCCAGGAGCTGGGAAGTATCCGAACCCCCCAGGCTCCGGACCGTGACGCCGGCCGCGGCGCCGTCCTTACGAGACGCTAACCACGGGGCTACCCTTGACAGCATCTTCGCCATCGGCCTCCCCCATCTCTTCGGCGATGCGCATGGCTTCCTCGATCAGTGTCTCAACGATCTGGTCCTCCGGGACAGTCTTGATAACCTCTCCGCGCACGAAGATCTGGCCCTTGCCGTTGCCGGATGCTACCCCAAGGTCCGCTTCGCGGGCTTCACCGGGGCCGTTGACCACGCAGCCCATAACGGCCACGCGCAGCGGAATTTCCATCCCCTCCAGTCCTGCCGTGACCTGCTCGGCCAGCGTGTACACGTCCACCTGGGCGCGGCCACAGGAAGGACAGGAGACGATCTCGAGCTTGCGCGGGCGCAGGTTGAGCGACTGCAGAATCTGGTTGCCCACCTTGATTTCCTCCACCGGAGGGGCCGAAAGGGAGACCCGGATGGTGTCACCGATGCCGCGGGAGAGGAGGGCTCCAAAGGCCGTGGCAGATTTGATGGTGCCCTGGAATGCGGGGCCGGCCTCGGTAACGCCGAGGTGCAGCGGCCAGTCGCCCTGTTCGGCGAGCATCTCGTAGGCGGCGACCATAATCACCGGGTCATTGTGCTTGACCGAGATTTTGAAGTCGTTGAAGCCGTGCTCCTCGAACAGCGAGGCCTCCCAGACGGCGGATTCCACCAGGGCTTCCGGGGTGGCCTTGCCGTACTTCTTCAGGATTCCGGGCTCCAGCGATCCGGCGTTGATGCCGATCCGGATCGAGGTGCCGTGGTCCTTGGCGGCCCGGGCGATCTCCTTGACCTGGTCATCGAACTTGCGGATGTTCCCGGGGTTCACCCGCACCGCCGCACACCCCGCCTCGATCGCGGCAAAAACGTACTTCGGCTGGAAATGGATGTCCGCGATTACGGGGATCTGGGACTTTCTGGCGATGATCGGCAGGGCCGCGGCGTCATCCGCGGACGGGCAGGCGACGCGCACAATGTCACAGCCGGAGGCCGTGAGCTCGGCGATCTGCTGCAGTGTGGCGTTGATGTCCGTGGTGGGCGTTGTGGTCATCGACTGCACGCTGATGGGCGAATCGGAGCCGACGCCGACCGAACCCACCTTGATCTGGCGGGTCTTGCGCCGCGGCGCAAGGACGGGGGGCGGTGCTGACGGCATTCCCAAGCTGACCGAGGTCACATGGACTCCTTGTATCGAAGTAGGTCTGGCGGGGGCTAGGCGGCGTGGGCGGCCAGGAGTCCGGAGACGGGCGCCCAGGCCGTGGTGCGGGTGCCGGAGATGGCCCCGGCTGCGGCGAAGGGATCCTGCCTGAGGATCTCGTTGAGCGCCTGCTCGTCGGCGGCCTTTAGGATCAGCAAGGCTCCGGCGCCGTCACCGTAGGGGCCGCTGGCGAGCAGGGTCCCTTCCTGGGCCAGCCCGGCGGTCCAGTCCCGGTGTGCCGGGCGGGTAGCGTCACGGACTTCGGTGGATTCGGCGTCGTATACGTACTCAACAGCAAAAACAGTCATACGGATAGACTATCGCCCCGCCGGCCAGGTACCGATCCGGGACGGCGTTAACCGAGGAGGAGAACCTTGGCCAGGGCCGCCACACCGGCCGCCCAGAGCAGGGACGTCAGGGTGCCGATGATAAAGCGCTCGGCAGCAACCGGTGTCTCCTTGAGCTCGGCAAAGCGGCCCAGGCCCTTGATCGCTACCACGTACGCGATGGCGACCGGCTCGCCGGCGAGGATTGCGAGGCAGACCGCCAGGCGTTCCAGCACTCCGATGATCGCACCACCGCGCAGGATCCGCACGCTGCTGACCGGGACGGCTGCGGTGCCGGCGGGGGCTGCGGTGCCGGCAGGGGGTGCGGTGCCGGCGGGTGCTGTTGGTACGAGCGGGACTGTGGGTGCAACGGTGACGTCCGCGGCGGGGTCATTCGCCGGATCGCCGGCTCCGCCGCCTGTTTCCTGCCGGTCATCGATGGTCCGGGCTAGCCGGAAGACCAACGCCGTGACGGGCCAGCCGGCGAACCCTGCGATGAGCAGCGCCAGGGTGATCCAGAGGGCGTTCACCGGTCTCCTTCCAAACGCTCGGGGGTGCGGTAATCCGCGGCACGGACCGGCTCGCTGGCGCCGGTAGTGCACTCCATGGTGGCCTCGTTGGTGCCTGCGATCACTCCGTGCGCGAAGGCCAGCAGCATTTCGGCCGCGGGCCTCGCCGCCCATTCTTCCTGCCAGCCGGAGCGCAGCAGCGCACGGCTGACCGATTGCTCGGTGATTCCCAGTTGCCTGGCAGCGATCTTTTGCGTTCCATGCGTTCCCGCATGGCCGTCCTGCACAGTGCGCAGCACATCCACGACTTTCCATTGTGCCGCCGTGCGGTCCTGGACCAGCCGCCCGATCAGGCGCAGCACCGCCTCGGCGTTGGCGCAGGAACTGGCGCCGGCGGATCCCGCCGGCGAGGGTGCTGCCTCGCCCCGGCGCAATCCTCCCGAGGCGACGGCGAGGGGCACATGGGCGGAACCGGACTTGGCCTTCTCCACGGCCACCCGAGCCGCTACGAACGCCGGACCGGAACCCTCCCGCGGGCTTGCCGGCAGCGGCAGATCCACCGCCCCCACCCCGATTCCCACGTACCAGCGGCCGCTGCGCAGGGCGTGCAGTGCGATCTCCACTACTTCGGCCGGCCGCTCCAGGACCCCCTGGACTTCGTCGCCCACGGAACGTTCGAAGTGTCCGGCCGTGGAGAGCCCGGCCAGTTCCGCCAGGAGGGCCGGGACACGGTCGACGTCGGCAGTGCTTCCGCGCTGGTCGATTGTCATCACGTACATGGCCCTACCCTAAAGGGGTGATGTTCTAGAATCAATCAATTTCAACTGATTACCAAAAATAAGCCAAAATAAGCTGATAACGACAAATCAGCGCCATCCGGTTAGCCCTGCCTGAGCCACGCTCCCCGAGTTCCCGCGAGCAGACAGCCCGGCTGTAGGTGGGTCCGCTCCTGCTCGGCGCCTGGGCGGTCTTTGGCAGCTACCTGGATCTCTCGCGCCGGCTGGAATGGCGCTCACCGCCCAGGCTTGGACTGCTAATCCCCTAAGTGGCCTTGTATTTCCGGGCACAGATGATCCTGTGGTGGCCGCTCCGGGACCTCCAGCGCGTCGCCTGGTCCGTCTTCCTGGTCCTCTTTTGTGTCAACACGGCCCTTAACCTCACGGGAGATTTCCGCCGGCCGGAAGGCGGCGGGGTCAGCCGAAGAGATTGACGGGCTTAACGATGTCCGCGTAGATCAGCAAGGCGCCCATCCCCATCAGCAGCACCGCGACAACATAGGTCACCGGGAGAAGTTTGGCGATGTCGAACGCATCCGGAACCGGGCGGCCGAAGAGCTTGGCGATCCTGCGGCGCGCGCCCTCGTACAGCGCGCCGGCCACGTGGCCGCCGTCCAGCGGCAGCAGCGGAATGAGGTTGAAGACGGCCAGGGCGAAGTTGAGTCCGGCCAGCAGGCCCACGAGGGCGGCCACCCTGGACTGCATCGGCACCTGCTCCATCGCGGCCACCTCGCCGGCCACCCGGCCCACCCCGACCACGCTGATGGGTCCGTTGGGGTCGCGGGGCTCATCGCTGAAGGCTGCCTTTGCGACGCCGGCCACACGCGCCGGGAGGTTCACAACAACGCCGGCGATCTGCTTGATGTTTTCTCCGGCCATGGGCAGGACCGCCGATGCCGGCTGCCGGACAAGGGCAGTTTGGGCGCCGACACCCAGGAAGCCGACGTCCTGGTACTGCAGCGTGCCGTCGGCGCCCTTGGCCTGCCGGCCGTCGACCCCAACGACCGGACGGGCAGAGAGCACGGGGGTGACAGTGGTGCTGACCGGAACGCCGTCGCGCTCCACTGTGATGGCGACCTTTTTGTCCGCGGACGCGCGGATCCAGCCGGTGAGTTCGTCCCAGCTGGTGACGGACTTGCCGTCGAAGGAGGTGATGACGTCATTGGGCAACAGGCCTGCGGCGGCGGCGGGGGGTGAGCTTGCAGTCAGCGGAGTTCGGGTCCACGGTCTCGCCGGCCTTGACCTGGCACTTGGAGACATCAGCGACCGTGGTGGTCTGGGTGGCGATGCCAAAACCCATCAGCAGTACGGCCGTCAGCGCGAGCCCGATCAGCATGTTCATGGCCGGGCCGCCAAGCATAATGATGATCTTCTTCCAGGCCGGCAGCTTGTAGAAGACACGGTTGCCGTCGTCGGGTCCGACTTCCTCGTGGGCGAGGGACCGGGCGTCCGAAGCCAGGGACTGGAACATACCGGTGCTGGAGGGACGTACCGTGCCGTCCTCCTTGTTCGGCGGGTACATCCCGATCATGGAGACAAACCCGCCCAGCGGGAGTGCTTTGAAGCCGTACTCGGTCTCGCCCTTCTTCCGGGACCACACCGTGGGGCCGAAGCCGATCATGTACTTCGTGACACGGACCTTAAACAGCTTGGCAGGCAGCAGGTGCCCCACTTCGTGCAGGGCAATGGACACGGCGATGCCGATCGCCACAAAGACGACACCGAGGATAAAAAGAAGGACGGGACTCATGGGCGTAATTTGCTGCTTCCTAGACGCTGCTGATGGCTAAACGTTCGTGGGTGCGGGCTCGTGCCCATCGTTCAGCATCCAACACGGACTCCAAGGTCAGCCCGGAGGATCCTGTGTGTTCGCTGAGGACTGCTTCGATCGTATCGACGATATCGGTGAACCGGATCCGGCCTGCGTGGAAGGCCATCACGGCTTCCTCGTTCGCTGCGTTGAAGACAGCCGGGAAGGTACTCCCCTGTTTTGCGGCATGCTTCGCCAGCCCGACGGCCGGGAACGCCGCGGTGTCCAGCGGTTCGAAGGTCCAGCTGGTGGCCTTGCTCCAATCACAGGCCTGCGCGGCCTTCGGCACCCGGTCCGGCCAGCCGATACCCAGGGCGATCGGCAGGCGCATGTCCGGCGGGGAAGCCTGGGCGATGGTGGAGCCATCGATGAACTGGACCATGGAGTGGACGACGGACTGCGGGTGGACCACCACGTCGATCTTCTCCAGCGGGATGTCAAAGAGCAGGTGCGCCTCGATTACTTCCAGGCCCTTATTGACCAGGCTGGCGGAGTTGGTGGTGACCATCAGGCCCATATCCCAGGTGGGGTGGGCGAGGGCGTCCTGCGGGGACACAGTTCGCAGCTCGTGCCGGCCCATACCGCGGAAGGGGCCGCCGGAAGCGGTGAGGACCAGACGCTCCACCTCGGCCGCGGTCCCGGCGCGCAGGCACTGGGCGATAGCTGAGTGCTCGGAATCAACAGGGACGATCTGGCCCTCTCGGGCGGCGGCCTTGACCAGGGCGCCGCCGACAATCAAGGACTCCTTGTTGGCCAGCGCCAGGGTCGCGCCCGATTTGAGCGCCGCCAGGGTGGGCGCCAGGCCGATGGAACCGGTAATGCCGTTAAGCACCACGTCGGCTTTGATCCCGGCGATCCGGGTGGCGGCGTCCGGCCCGGTCATGATCTCGGGACGGTAGCCGGTCACCCCCTTGGGCGCGGGCGGCGTCGTCGATCAGCGCCTGGAGGGCCGTCGCGTCGCCGGACGCGGTTCCGACGGTTTGGGCCCGGGTGTGGACGGCTTGCCGGGCGAGGAGTTCGAGGTTGCCGCCGCCCGCGCTCAGCGCAATGATCTCAAAAAGGTGCGGGGCGCCGTCGACGACCTCAATCGCCTGCGTGCCAATGGAACCTGTGGACCCGAGGAGGACGATCTTGCGCGGCTGCATGTCTTAAGTATCCCGCACGGGGTTGAGTGCTTGTGCTGCCTGCCGGGCTGGCATTTCGCAACCAGGATGAGCACGAACCGCCGGGTCCTGGGACAGCGTTCACGGTCGCCCTGGGCACCTGGTTTCCCGTAGAGGTCCGTTTTTTCCTGGTGAAGGGCCGACGTTGGGAATCCTCGGTGGGCCGGCGCAGGAGCCGCAAGCCCGGAAGCTAGGGCCGGGCGCGGCGGAGCGTTGACTCTGCGTGCTTGAGGATGGGACCGTCGACCATCTTGCCGTTGAACTGGAACACCCCGGAGCCAGCCGAGGCGGCCGCCTCGAGGAGTTCCCTCGCCGCCGCGACCTCGGACTCGGAGGGCGCATAGGCGTCCCGGACCACCGCGACCTGGTGCGGATGGATGCAGGCCTTGGACCCAAAGCCCGAGGCGACGCCGTCACGGGATTCGGCGGCGAGCCCTTCAAGATCGGGGATGTTGACGTAGACCGAGTCAACCGCTTCCTTGCCGAACGCCCGGGCGGCCAGCAGCACCGTGGAGCGGGCCTGCAGCGCCACCGCGCGGTAGGCGCCGTCGTCGGTCCGGCTGGACGTGCCGCCGAGCGAGGCGAGCAGGTCCTCTGCGCCCCACATCAGGCCCACCACATTGGGTTCCGCGGCGATGGCGGCGGCGTTGACGATCCCCAGCGCCGTCTCACAGAGCGCAATGACGCTGTACCCCTCTAGCTTCTTGAGCTGCCCGGCGCTTTCAGCCTTGGCGAGCATCACGTGCCGGTACGGAGTGTGCTTGAGGCAGTGCAGGTCTTTTTTCGAACTCTTCGGTGCCGGCCGGGTTGATCCGGATGATCGTCCGGCTCGGATCGAGCTCGGGGCCGTCCCCGGTGGCCCCGAGCTGGGCAAGGATGGCGCCGCGGGCGCGCTGTTTATCCGCCGGCGCCACCGCGTCCTCAAGGTCCACAATCACGGCGTCGGAGCGCTCGGCAGCCTTCTGGTAGCGCTCGGGGCGGTCGGCAGGGCAAAACAGCAGGGCAGGACCCATCAGGAAGCTCATGTGTCTATTCTCCGCTCTTGCGCGTGTTCTGCGCCTCTGCATGTGCTTCGCGCACCCACATCAGGCAACTGCGGGTGGCGAGCGCAACAACGTCGCCGTCCTGGTTCCGGCCCGTGTGCTTCAGGGTCACAATCCCTTGCCCCGGGCGGGAGGAGGATAACCGTTTCCCGGTCACCACAGTCTCCGTGTAAAGGGTATCGCCGTGGTACATCGGGTGCGGGAAGGACACGTCCGTCATCCCCAGCTGGGCGATGATCGTGCCCTGGGTCAGCTGCGGTACTGACTGCCCCACCACAGTTGCCAAGGTGAACATCGAGTTCATCAGCCGCTGGCCGAACGGCTGCCCGGCGCTCCAGGCGGCATCGAGGTGCAGGGCCTGGGTGTTCATGGTCATGGTGGTGAACAGGACGTTGTCCGTCTCGGTGACGGTCCGGCCGGGCCGGTGCGCGTAGACCACGTCCTCCTCGAGCTCGTCGAAATAGAGGCCGCGCTGTTCGACGATCCGGGGCTCGCGCGCCCGCAATGGTTCAGTTCTCATACAGAGAGTTCCTGGTCTTCCTCGAAGAGTTCGGCGCCGGTGGCCGCGGCCACGTCCTCGGCCGTCACATTGGGGGCAAGTTCGCGCAGCACCAGCCGGGCCGGTCCGCCGTCGCGCACGACGTCGATCACGGCCAGGTCGGTAATGATCCGGTCCACGCAGCCTTTGCCGGTCAGGGGCAGTGTGCAGTGTTGGACGATTTTGGGCTTGCCGTTGCGGTCTACGTGTTCCATCATCACGATCACCTTCTTGGCCCCGAAGACCAGGTCCATGGCGCCGCCCATGCCTTTGACCATTCTGCCGGGGATCATCCAGTTGGCCAGGTCCCCGTTGTGTGCCACCTCCATCGCGCCGAGCACGGCAACATCCACGTGCCCGCCGCGGATCATGCCAAAAGACACCGCGGAGTCAAAAAAAGCGGCACCCTTGTTGACCGTGACAGTTTCCTTGCCGGCGTTGATCAGGTCCGGATCGACCTGGTCCTCCCCCGGATAGGGTCCGACGCCGAGGATGCCGTTCTCGGAATGCAGGACCACCTCCACCCCGGCAGGAATGTAGTTGGGAATCAGGGTGGGCATGCCGATGCCGAGGTTCACGTACTGCCCGTTGCGGAGTTCCTTCGCCACCCGGGCAGCCAGTTCCTTGCGCGTCCAGCCCTTCCCCTGAACACCTGCGGGATGTTCGACGGCGGCAGGACGGTATTCGTGGCGGACCGCTTCCGGACGGGGCGGGCCGCCCTGCAGGCTGTTCGATTCCATGGCCTAGGCTCCTGTCTGGTCAGTTGCTGGGGTGGCGGTGCCGGCGGGCGCCGCGGCAAAGGCCACCGTCCGCTTCTCGATCCGTTTCGCGGCCTCGGGTGCAAGCACCACACGCTGGACGAAGATGCCGGGCAGATGAACATGTTCAGGGTCAAGCTCCCCCGGCTCCACCAGTTCCTCGACCTCGGCGATGGTGATTTTCGCTGCCATGGCACACAGCGGGTTGAAGTTCATCGCCGTGGCGTGGAACACGAGGTTTCCGTGCCGGTCGCCCTTCCAGGCGTGCACGAGGCCGAAGTCGGGGGTCAGCGACTCCTCCAGCACGAAGTCGGCGCCGTTGAAGTTACGCACCTCCTTAGCCGCGGAGGCTATCGCGACGTTCCCGTCGGCGTCGTACTTTTGCGGCAGGCCGCCCTCGGAGACCTGGGTGCCGACGCCGGCCGGGGTGTAGAACGCGGGAATACCGGCACCGCCGGCACGCAGCTTCTCGGCGAGTGTGCCTTGTGGGGTGAGGACAACTTCGAGTTCACCGGCAAGGTACTGCCGTGCGAATTCCTTGTTCTCCCCCACGTAGGAGCTGATGGTGCGGCGGATCCGGCCTTCCTTGAGCAGGATCCCGAGTCCCCAGTCGTCGACCCCGCAGTTGTTGCTGACGGTCTCCAGGTTCGTGGCCCCGCCCTGGTGCAGGGCCTCGATCAGGGCCACCGGGATCCCGCACAGCCCGAATCCGCCGACGGCGAGCGAGGCTCCGTTAGGGATGTCCGCTACGGCCGCGGCCGCGCTGGCAACAACTTTATTGATCATCGGTGACCCTTCCCTCGACAGATGCGGCCGGCGGCCGGTCAGAGCCCCAGTTCGCGGGCGATCAGCATCAGCTGGACTTCGGTGGTGCCCTCACCGACTTCAAGGATCTTGGAGTCGCGGTAGTGGCGTGCCACGGTGAATTCGTTGATGAAGCCGTAGCCGCCGAACACCTGGGTGGCGTCCCGCGCGTTGTCCATGGCTGCCTCGCCTGCGACCATCTTAGCGATGGCCGCCTGCGTCTTGAACGGCTTGCCGGCGAGCATCCTGGCGGCCGCGTCGTAGTAGGCCAGGCGTGCGGTGTGTGCCCGGGCTTCCATCCGGGCGATCTTGAACGCGATGGCCTGGTACTTGCCGATGTTCTGCCCGAACGCGCTGCGTTCCTTGGCGTATTTCACCGACTGGTCCACACAGCCCTGGGCCGCGCCGACGGCCAGCGCCGCGATCGCGATCCTGCCCTCGTCCAGGATGGAGAGGAAGTTCGCGTAGCCCCGGCCCTGGGTGCCGAGCAGGTTTTCTTCCGGGACATGGACGTTGTCCAGGGTCAGCGGGTGTGTGTCCGAGGCGTTCCAGCCGACCTTGTTGTAGGCCTTCTCCGCCGTGAAGCCGGGGGTGTTGGCGGGCACCAGGATGGTGGAGATTTCCTTTTTGATACTCCCGTCCGGGCGCTCCGCCTGGCCGGTGACAGCGGTGACGGTGACAAGGCGGGTGATGTCGGTACCGGAGTTGGTGATGAACTCCTTGTTGCCGTTGATGACCCATTCCCCGCCTTCGAGCCGGGCGGTGGTCTTGGTGCCGCCGGCGTCGGAGCCGGCTTCCGGTTCGGTCAGGCCGAAGCCGGCGAGGGCCTTGCCGGAGGCCAGCAGCGGCAGCCATTCCTGCTTCTGCGCCTCGTTGCCGAAGCGGTGGATTGGCATGGCACCGAGCGAGACGCCCGCCTCCAGGGTGATGGCAACGGACTGGTCCACCCGGCCGAGCTGTTCGAGGGCCAGGGCGAGGGCGAAGTAGTCCCCGCCCATACCGCCGAACTCCTCCGGGAAGGGCAGGCCGAACAGGCCCATGTCCGCCATCTGGTCGACGACTTCGTAGGGGAAGCTGTGTTCCTCGTCGTGCTTGGCGGAGACCGGGGCAACCACCTGGTCCGCGAATTCGCGGACGGTGTCGCTGAGGTCCTGGTATTCCTCGCTGAGTTCAAAATCTGGCATGGTGACTCCTTCGTCGGGTCTGTGGGGCTGTTTGCTGGGGAATGGTGCTGAAGGTGTGCGGCGCTAGTCCGCGGCGCCCATGGAGATGGTGGCTTCCTCGACTGTGTCCTCGGCGGCGTCCGCCGGCGGAACCGGGGCGTGCGGGTGGATGGTGGCGAGGACCTGGTCTGCCTTGACGAGGTCGCCCGAGGTAGCGCTGATGTGCACGGTGCCAGCCAAGGGCGCGACGAGCTGGTGTTCCATCTTCATGGCCTCCACCGCGAGCAGCACCTGGCCGGCTGTCACGGCGTCGCCGTTTTCGACCGAGACGGACACCACTGTGCCGGGCATCGGCGAGCGCACCGCTGGGTCAGCGGCGCCTTCCTCGCGTTCGACGGCGGCGAGCACCCGGGCCAGCCGCGTCTCGCGGGTCAGCACCTCGAGCCGGCAGGACCATCCCTCGTTGCCGAGGAAGAGTCCGGAAGGGACCCCCGGCGCCGGGTTGTCCCAGCTCGGTGTGACCGCTCCGGCGTAGACCGGGGCAAGGCGGTAGGCCCGGGCTGTACCGTCCAGGGTCAGCACCATGTCGTTGCGCCTGCGGAACTGCAGGGCTGCCCTGCGTTGCGGGCCGTCGCCGACCGCCACTGTCACTTCAGCCGAGGCTGCGCTGCCGTGAACGTAGACGGAGGCTACACCGCCGCCTGGTGTTCCCAGACTGAGCATCCGCGGAGCTTGGGCGCCGAGACGCCAGCCCTCCCGCCGCCACCACGGTCCGTCAACGGCGGACGTGTTGTGCTCCTCCATGGCCAGGGCATACACAGCGGCGGCGACCAATTCGAAGTCGTCCACCCGCCGGAAGCCGAAATCGGGCATCTTCCGTTCGATCAGGCCCGTGTCGAGCCGCCCGGCGCGGACGTCCGCGTCGTTGATCAGCAGGCGCAGGTATTCGACGTTGGTGTCGATCCCCAGCGCGGTATACCCGGCGAGCGCCTTGTCGAGCGTGTCCAGGGCGGCGGTGCGGTCCTCCCCCCAAGCGATGACCTTGGAGATCATCGGGTCGTAGCTTGAAGAGATCTGCAGGCCCTCCAGCAGTGCCGAGTCGACCCGGATCCTGCCACTCGCGGTATCCGGCACTTCGTCCAGCAGCACCACCCCTCCGATGGAGGGCAGGAAGTTCTTCTCCGGCACCTCGGCGTACACGCGGGCCTCCACCGAGTGCCCGGTGAGGACAACATCGTCCTGGGCCACGGTGAGTTCCTCGCCGGCCGCGATCCGGACCTGCCATTCGACGAGGTCGACGCCGGTGACCATTTCGGTCACGGGGTGCTCGACCTGCAGCCGGGTGTTCATTTCCATAAAAAAAGAACTCGTCCGGGGCGTTGTCGGAGACCAGGAATTCCACGGTGCCGGCGCCGGAGTAGCTGACGCTGCGCGCGGCCTGGCAGGCTGCCTCGCCGATCCGGGCCCGGATCTCCGCGCCGTCGGGCAGGGACTCCAGCAGCGGCGAGGGTGCCTCCTCGATGACCTTTTGGTGGCGGCGCTGCAGCGAGCACTCACGCTCCCCGAGGTGGATCACGTTGCCGTGGTTGTCGGCCAGCACCTGGACCTCGATGTGCCGCGGGGTGGTGACGAGCCGTTCCAGGAACAGGGTGTCGTCGCCGAAGGCACTTGCCGCGACGCGGCGGGCGGTGGCCAGGGTGGCCTCGAGGTCCTCGGGCCGGTCGACGATGTGCATACCCTTCCCGCCGCCGCCGGCGGAGGGCTTGATCAGCAGCGGGAAGCCGACGCTGGCCGCTGCAGCGATCAGCCGCGCGTCGCTCATGCCGGGCTCGGCGATGCCCGGGACGACCGGGACGCCGTAGCCGGTGACATGGTTCTTGGAGCGGATCTTGTCCCCCATAACATTCAGGGATTCCACGCCGGGGCCGATGAAGGTAATCCCCGCCGCTTCCAGGGCGCGGGCGAAGTCGACGTTTTCGCTCAGGAACCCGTAACCCGGGTGAACTGCTTCGGCGCCGGTGTCGCGGCAGGCCTGGATGATGGCCTCGATCTTCAAGTAGCTCTCGGCGGCGGCTGCCGGGCCGATCCGCACCGCGGCGTCGGCTTCCCGCACGTGCCGTGCACCGGCGTCGGCGTCGGAATAGACCGCCACCGAACGGATGCCCAGGGCGCGCAGGGTCCGGATCACACGGCAGGCGATCTCGCCGCGGTTGGCGACCAGCACGGTGCCAAAGAGCGGCTTAGCGGGGGGTTGCAGGAGTCGTAGTCACTGTTGGCTCACATCCGGAACAGGCCGAAGGAGGTCTCCGGCAGCGGGGTGCGGGAGACGACGTCGAGCGCCAGTCCCAGGACGGTGCGGGTGTCCGCGGGGTCGATCACGCCGTCGTCCCAAAGGCGGGCGGTGGAATAGTACGGGCTGCCCTGCTCCTCGTACTGGGCCTTAATCGGTGCCTTAAAACGCTTCCTCGTCCGCGGCCGACCACTCTTCGCCGCGGGCCTCGAACTGGTCCCGCTTGACCGTGGCGAGCACACCCGAGGCCTGGTTGCCGCCCATCACGGAGATCCGGGACGCCGGCCACATCCACAGGAAGCGCGGCGAGTAGGCCCGGCCGCACATCGAATAGTTTCCGGCGCCGAAGGACCCGCCGATCACCACGGTCAGTTTGGGCACCCGGGCGGTGGCGACGGCGGTGACCATCTTGGCACCGTTCTTGGCGATGCCGCCCTGCTCGTAGTCCTTGCCGACCATAAAACCGGAGAGGTTCTGCAGGAAGACCAGCGGGATGCCGCGCTGGTCGCAGAGTTCGATGAAGTGCGCGCCTTTGAGCGATGACTCACTGAACAGCACACCATTGTTCGCCACGATCCCCACCGGGTGGCCGTGCAGCCTGGCGAAACCGGTCACCAAGGTGGTGCCATAGTTCTTTTTGAATTCGTGGAAGCGGCTGCCGTCCACCAGCCGGGCGATGACTTCGCGGACGTCGTACTGGGCATTCACATCCGTGGGGACGGCGCCATACAACTCCGCCGGGTCCGCAACCGGTTCGACGGCGGTATCCACGTCCCAGGCGGGCTCCGCCGGCTTCGGCAGGGTGGAGACGATGTCCCGGACGATCTGGAGCGCATGCTCATCGTTTTCGGCCAGGTGGTCGGTGACACCGGAGATCTTCGAATGCACCTCCCCGCCGCCGAGTTCCTCGGCCGTGACGATCTCGCCGATCGCGGCCTTCACCAAGGGCGGGCCGCCCAGGAAAATGGTGCCCTGATTACGGACAATCACTGTCTCATCACTCATCGCGGGAACATACGCCCCGCCCGCGGTGCACGAGCCCATCACCGAGGCGATCTGCGGGATCCGGGCCGCAGACATCCTGGCCTGGTTGAAAAAGATGCGGCCAAAGTGCTCCTTGTCCGGGAAAACCTCGTCCTGCTTGGGCAGGAACGCCCCGCCCGAATCCACAAGGTAGATACACGGCAGCCGGTTCTCCATGGCGATTTCCTGCGCCCGGAGGTGTTTCTTCACCGTCAACGGGTAGTACGTCCCGCCCTTGACGGTGGCGTCGTTGGAAATCACCAGGACCTGGCGGCCATGGACCAGCCCGATCCCGGCAATCACGCCGGCGCCGGGAGAATCGCCGTTGTACATGCCCTCGGCAGCCAGCGGCGCGATCTCCAGGAACGGGCTGCCGTCATCGAGCAGCCGATCGATCCGTTCCCGCGGGAGCAGCTTGCCGCGGGCCACGTGCCGTTCCCGCGACTTTTCCGGCCCGCCCAGCGCGGCGGCGGCGAGGCGTTCCTTCAGCTCCCGGGCCAGCACCAGCTGGGCCTCGCGGTTCGCGGCGAAGTCAGCACCCGCGGCGTCCACCTGACTGGCGATTGTCTCCATTGACTGCTTCCGTTCCTGGCCCGCTTGCTGCGGGGCGACCGATGATCACCGGCGAGTTCCGGCCATTCGGTTAGTGACGTATAACTGAGATTTAGGTTAGTCTCTATTAACTGTGATGTCCAACACAGGCATCAGTGAAATGAGGGGATGTGCCGGTGACCGGCCCCAGCCAGACCAGCCAGACCAGCCAGACCAGCCAGCGCAGCCAGGCGAAGGAATTCCGGCGCCAGGCCTTGCTGTCCGCGGCCGCCGCGTTGTTCGCGGCGGAGGGCTACCACCGTGTGTCGCTCGAGGATCTCGGGGCTGCGGCGGGCGTCAGTGGCCCGGCCGTCTACCGGCACTTCGCCGGCAAGCAGGCCGTCCTCGGCGCGCTTTTGTTGAGCGTCAGCCAGGACCTGCTGTCCGGCGGCCGCAGCGTCGTGGCAGCATCCGGGGACGCCGCGACCGCGCTGGAGCGACTGGTGGCCTTCCACGTTGACTTCGCCCTGAGCCGCCCCGACGTCATCCGGGTCCAGGACCAGGATTTCAGCAACCTGGCCACCGCGGACCAGTCGGAGGTCCGTATGCTCCAGCGCAGCTACGTGGAATTGTGGGTGGAAGTTCTCGCCGCGCTGCATGCCGGCACGGAATCGGCAGAATTGCGCCTGCGCGCCCACGCCACCTTCGGACTAATCAACTCCACCCCCCACTCGGTCCGGGGCCACGGACGCCCGATGGCCGCAAAACGGGCCCGTCCGTTGCTGGAAAGCATGGCGCTCGCAGCGCTCCTGGCGCCGGCGGCCGGGGCGGTTACGGATCAGGGTTAGCGCGGCACCGTCGCCCGCGCCCAGGTACGTGCGGATCCGGCGCCCAGGGTGCGCCTTCCGCACAGCGGCCATCCGGACGGGGCCATCCGAACAGGGCCATCCGAACAGGGCCATCCGGATAGCGATTACATGTGATTCACAGTGCGTTTTAACGGTTCAGAGTGCAGTGATTCCAGGTGCATTCCGTACGCGATTTGTTGTGGCTAACCCTTTGACTTAGCAAGTGATTATTGCCGTTTAACAAGTAGTGGTTCGCAGATTTACACGTACCGGATGCGCACCATCCGGGCACTCGACGGCAGGAATCGGGTAGCGGCCACTCGGGCCGGAGCGGCTCCCCGGGCGTAAATTTCCAAGCATCGGAAGCTCAGCCCACCAACAGGAGCCGCTGAATAATGGGTGCAGTCCAGAATTCGAAGCCGCTGGAAAGCCTGGTAATTCACCTGTGCAGCCAGCCACGAACGCGCCGCAGCCCGGCGGACAACAGCGTCCGTGGCGGGCGGCGATGACCACGCCGGGGACACCCGACGGCGCGCAGAAAGCCTACCGGGAAGCGGTAAGTATGGAGGTTCCTGCGCTGGTGCAGGCGCTCTCTGACTTGATTGGGTTGCGCCTTGTGGCCCAGATCGGCGCAGTCAAGGAAACCCGCGCCGTGCGTCAGTGGATAGCCCACGAGCGGTCCCCCTCGGCACCCACTGTGAAACGGCTGCGGGACACGTACCAGATTGCCCGTTCCCTGACTGAGTCGTGCAGCCCGGAGGTAATTCAGGCCTGGTTCGACGCGATGAACCCGCTACTGGGCGATTCGTCGCCCGCACGGCTGCTGCGCGACAGCGAACGCGACGACACCGCCGTGCGGGTGCTCACCGCCGCCCGCAGTTTCGCTTCCGGTTCCGGGTAGTGACCGGATCCGGGGCTGCTCCCCGCCAATACTGCCTGCCCGGCCCGCCCCCGACTACCTGAAAGGCTGATCCTTATGGAACCTGGTGAGCGCTTCACGGCCGGGCACCTGCACCGGATGTCCCCCGGGGACGCGGAACAGTCGGCAGCCGGCGTGCCCGGGCGGATACCGCCGGCTGCTCCGCTGCGGCATGCCGACGGTGCTGCCAACGAATTGTCGGCCGCACTGTGGGAAGAACGCCGGCATCTGGCTGCTGTGCTCGCGGCCCTGCACCAGGCGGATTCCCTGCCGCCGGGTGGAACACCGGAGCGCAGCGCGCTGTTGCTGGAACTCAGAACGGCCGGGCTGGCCCGGGACATTGCCGCCCGGGTATTGGCCAGCGCGTGGGGCATGCCGGACGACACCCCGCTCCCCGAACTGATCCTGGGCGCTCCAGACGGTCCATGGCCGTTTATCTTCGGCTCCCATCTGGACGCTATCCGGGACCTGGTCAGCCGGATCGACGGCGTTCAGCAGCACCTGTCAACCGATCCGCAAGGCCCCGACGGCGCGCGGCCGCTTTCCCGCGAAAATTCGGCCCCTGTTCCGCGCCAGCTGCTGCGTTTCCTGGGCGGCCCGGCGCCGTCCCCGGACCAGCGCTAGACCATCGCCAGTACCATCGCCGGATCGGTGAGAATAGTCCCGAGATCCTGCAGGAAACGCGAACCCTGCTCGCCGTCGACCAGCCGGTGGTCGAAAGAAAGACTCAGTGTCATCACTTGGCGCAGCGCGACGTCATCCCGGTACTCCCAGGGCATCTTCCGCACCGCACCGAGCGCCAGAATTGCTGCCTCTCCCGGGTTCAGGATGGGAGTACCGGAGTCGATGCCAAAGACACCAATATTCGTGATGGACATCGTCCCCCCGGACAGGTTGGCCGGACTCGTTTTGCCGGACCGCGCCGTGTCCGTCAGCTCCGTCAACGCGGCGGAAAGCTCCAGCAGGGACATCCGGTCGGCATCCTTGATGTTCGGCACTGTCAGTCCGCGCGGGGTAGCTGCCGCGATGCCCAGGTTCACGTAGTTGTACTGGACGATCTCCTGGTTCGCTTCGTCCCAGCGGGTGTTGAGCGTCGGGTGGTTCTTCAGTGCGATGAGCACGGCCTTGGACACCAGGGTCAGCGGAGTGAGCTTGTAGCCGGCAAACGCCCGGCTGGCCTTGAGCTTCGCCAGCAGTTCCATGGTCGGGGTGACGTCGATGGTCAGGAACTCCGTGACGTGCGGCGCGGTGAACGCGCTGGAGACCATCGCGGCGGCAGTGAACTTGCGCACGCCCTTGATCGGCGTCCGGGTTTCCCGCTCACCCCGGCCCGGGACCACGTCCTGCTCGGACGCCCCGGCCAGGCCACGGCCCGCCACCGGCAAGTCCCCGCCGCCGGCGAAGTTGCGGACATCATCGCGGGTGATCAGCCCAAACTCCCCGGTGCCGGTGACCGCAGCGAGATCAACGCCGAGATCCCTGGCCAGCTTGCGCACCGGCGGTGTGGACCGTGGGCGTTCGGCGGAGTCCGAAGCGGCAGGCCGGGTCTCGACGGGTTGGTCCACCGGCAGCACCGGCACGGCCGGGACCGGTTCGAGGACCGGGGCGGACCGGACGTGCTGGACGGCGGCTGAGGCAACCGGGGCGGCGAAGTTCCGGGCGCGGCGCGCCGGCCGGCCCGAGGCTTCCAGGACGGCGCCGTAACCGACGAGATTCGGTTCGCGCGCGGCAGGTGCGGTTGCCCCGTCGGCGGCTGCCTCGCCGGCGTCGGCCTCCACTTCGAAGGAAACGATCGCTTTGCCCACCTCGACGACGGTGCCGGGCTGTTCGTGCAGCACGGTGATAACGCCGGCGAACGGCGAGGGGAGCTCGACGACGGCCTTGGCAGTTTCCACTTCCGCGATGATCTGGTTGAGCGCGACGGTATCTCCCACCGCGACTCTCCACGCGACGATTTCCGATTCGGTCAGACCTTCACCGAGGTCCGGGAGCCTGAATTCCTTGATCATGGTGGCGCTCATCCTTCCAGTCCGCTCAGGGAGTTGTGGCGGCCCAGGGCACGGTCGACGCCGTCCAGGATGCGGTCCAGTCCCGGGAGATGGTGCATTTCAAGCTTTGAGGACGGGTAGGGGACGTCGAAGCCGGTTACCCGGACCGGGGCGGCCTCGAGATGGTAGAAACAGCGTTCGGTGATGCCCGCGGCGACTTCGGCGCCGATTCCGCCGGTCTGGGACGCTTCGTGGGTGATAACGAGCCGGCCGGTCTTCCGGACCGAGGCCTCCAGGGTTGCGAAGTCCAGCGGGGCCAGTGAGCGCAGGTCGATGACCTCGATCGAAATACCCTCGTCCGCCGCGGCGAGGGCGGCGTCTTTGGCAGTCTTGACCAGCGGGCCGTAGGCCACGAGGGTGACGTCTGTGCCCACGGTGACCACCCGGGCCTTTTCCATCGGCAACGCGGCAGCGGGCTCCAGGTTTTCGTCCACCTCGCCCTTGTCGTGGTAACGCCGTTTGGGCTCGAAGTACAACACTGGATCATCCGAGGCGATGGCCTGCTGGATCATCGTGTAGGCGTCCTGCGGGTTGGACACGGAGATCACACGCAGGCCCGAGGTGTGCGTGAAATAGGCCTCGGGTGATTCGGAATGGTGTTCCGGGGACCCGATGCCGCCGCCGAACGGCACCCTGATGGTAATGGGCATCTTCACCGCACCCTGGGTGCGGTAGTGCATCTTGGCGACCTGGCTGACGATCTGGTCGAACGCCGGGTAGATAAAACCGTCGAACTGGATTTCCACCACCGGGCGGTACCCGCGGTAGGCCAGGCCTACGGCTGTGCCCATAATGCCGGACTCGGCCAGCGGGGTGTCCACAACACGGTGCGTGCCGAAATCCTTCTGCAGCCCGTCGGTGACGCGGAAGACACCGCCGAGGGCGCCGATGTCCTCGCCCATGAGGATCACCTTGGGATCATTCTCGAGGGACTTGCGCAGGCCCGAATTGATGGCTCGGGCAAAGGTCATCTGCGTCATCAGCGTGCACCTTCTTCAGAAGCGGCCTCTGCGGGATCGCCGAAGGAAGCCAGGTAACGGGAATAGTGGTCCTGCTGGCGCTCCAGCGGGGAATGCGGGGTGCTGTAGACGTGTTTGAAGATGTCCATCGGCGCCGGCTCCGGCATGTTGATGGTCCCGGACCGCAGCGCTTTGGCCACCGCATCCGCCTTGGCGGCGACGGCGGTTTCACGTTCCGCGGTGAGCAGTCCCTTGCGGTCAAGCAGTGACTTCAACCGGGCGATCGGGTCCTTCGCGGCCCAGTCCTCGAGTTCGTTGGCGTCCCGGTACTTGGTGGGGTCATCGGCCGTGGTATGCGGACCCATCCGGTAGGTGACGGCCTCGATGAAGGTAGGACCGCCGCCGCGGCGCGCCCGGTCGGTGGCGATCCGGGTTGCCGCCATCACGGCCAGGACGTCGTTGCCGTCTACCCGCATGCTGGGGATGCCGAACCCTGCAGCACGGTCCGCGATCTGGATGTGGGACTGCAGCCGGACCGGCTCGGAAATGGCCCAGTGGTTGTTCTGGCAGAAGAAGATCACCGGGGACTGGAAGCTGGCGGCAAACACCAGGGCCTCGTTGACGTCACCCTCACTCGTGGCACCGTCACCGAAGTACGCCACGGCGACTGAATCGGCGCCGTCGTTCTGGATTCCCATCGCGTAGCCGGTGGCGTGCAGGGTCTGGGCGCCGATGATGATCTGCTGGGTTGCGACGTTGACTGTGTAGGGGTCCCAGCCCGCTAGCGCGTTGCCCCGCCAGGCCTTGACAATGTCCTCCGGGTTGACGCCCCGGCAATAGGCGACGCCGTTGTCGCGATAGCTGGGGAAGACGAAGTCGTCGTCGCGGAGGGCACGGGCAGAGCCGATCTGGGACGCTTCCTGGCCCAGCAGCGGGGGCCACAGGGCCAGCTCGCCCTGGCGCTGCAGGGCGGTTGCCTCGGTGTCGATCCGGCGGATCACCACCATGTCCTCGTAGAGCGACCCGAGCTGCTCGTCACTGACGTCCTGGACCCAGGGGTCGAACTCCGGATGGCTGACGCGTTCACCCCCGGGGGGTGATGAGCTGGAGGAGGTCCCCGCCCGAGCGCCTGTTTGATTCTGCACTGTTTCCGGGGCCACCGGCGGAAATGCCGCCCTTGCCCGCGTCGTCGGTAAACACAGTTTTCCGCACCTTCTGACGTCGTCTGACCGGAACTTTCGGGACTCGTGATCCCGGTGTGCGCCAGCCGCCCGGGCGCCGTTGCCCCGGATAGTTGTGACCCTACTCACAACTCTCATTGGGTACAACCGGCTGCACGTTAATTGAGCATTCTGCACTGCCGGGCCGCAGTGGACCGTGCTAATCTTGCGCACTATGCAACCCTTGGATGGCACCGACACCCGCCTGCTTTCTGCCCTGGCGCGGGACCCCCGCAGGACCGTGGTTGCGCTGGCACAGAAGCTGGGTCTCTCACGGAATACCGTGCAGGCCCGGATGGCCCAGCTGGAGAAAAAACACGTATTCCTCTCCTTTGAGCGCCGCATCAATCCGGCCTCGCTGGGCTACCCCCTGATGGCATTCATTTCGGTGCACGTCCAGCAGCAGAAGCTCGGCCAGCTGGCGGTGGAATTGGCTGACATCCCGGAGATCCTGGAGGGCTTCGGCCTCACCGGATCGGCCGACCTGCTGCTGCGGGTCGTGGCGCTCGATGCCGAGGATCTGTTCCGGATCAACGGAAAGATCCTGGCTTGCGGCGGTGTGGACCGGACGGACACCGCGCTGGCCATGAGCGAGATGATCCCGTTCCGGATCCAGCCGCTGCTGGAACGCGGCTCAGCCGACGGCTGACATTTCCGACGCCGGGTTCCCGCCCGGAACGCCGCCGGCTTGGCACGATCACACAGGAAGAGCCCCCGTGCGGATGGCACGGGGGCTCTTGGCCTTGCCGGCCGGCGACGTTCCGCCGGCTGTTGATGACTAGTGGTCGGTGGCCTTTTCGGCGCCCACCCCGGTGAGGGAGCGGACTTCCATTTCGGCCTGCTTGGTGGTGTCTTCCAGATTCTTGTCCAGCACCGAACCGATCCAGCCCAGGATAAACGCGAGCGGGATGGAGACGATGCCTGGGTTGCTGAGCGGGAAGATCGCGAAGTTGGCGCCCGGGATCATGGACGTCTTGGCACCCGAGACCACCGGGGACAGCGCGATCAGGATGATCGCCGAGCCCAGGCCGCCGTACATGCTCCAGATGGCGCCTTGGGTGGTGAACTTGCGCCAGAACAGCGAGTACACGATGGTGGGCAGGTTGGCCGAGGCAGCCACCGCGAAGGCGAGGGCCACAAGGAATGCGACATTCTGGCCGTTGGCGAAAATGCCGCCGGCGATGGCCAGCAGGCCGATGACCACCACGGTGCGGCGGGCGACCTTGACTTCGGTGTCGGCGTCGGCTTTGCCCTTGGCAATGACGCTGGCGTAGATGTCGTGCGCGAACGATGCCGCCGCGGTGATTGTCAGCCCGGCGACGACGGCCAGGATGGTGGCGAAGGCCACCGCGGAGATAAAGCCGAGCAGCAGCGGTCCACCCAGGTGGAATGCCAGCAGCGGTGCTGCCGAGTTGACCCCGCCGGGGGCGGACTTGATCGTGTCAGCGCCCACGAGCGCAGCGGCGCCGTAGCCCAGGACCAGGGTGAACAGGTAGAACACGCCGATCAGCCCGATGGACCAGACCACGGACTTGCGGGCTTCCTTGGCGGTGGGAACCGTGTAGAAACGCATCAGCACGTGGGGCAGGGCCGCGGTACCAAGCACCAGGGCCAGGCCCAGGGACATAAAGTCGAGCTTGGAGGTCTCGGACTTGCCGTACTGCAGGCCCGGGTTGAGCATGTTCGGGTTGCCCGAGGTTTCCACCGCTCCACCGAGCAGGTCGGAGAGGTTGAAACCGTAGATGGCGAGGACCCAGAAGGTCATCACGGCGGCACCTGCGATCAGGAGCATGGCCTTGATGATCTGGACCCAGGTGGTGCCCTTCATACCGCCGATCAGTACGTACATGATCATCAGGGCGCCGACGACGATGATCACCAGGGCCTGTCCGCCCCAGTCGCTGATGCCCAGCAGCAGGGAAATCAGGCTGCCCGCTCCGGCCATTTGTGCGAGGAGGTAAAAGAAGCAGACGGCGAGGGTGGAGATGGCTGCCGCAATCCGCACCGGGCGCTGCTTGAGCCGGAAGGAGAGCACATCGGCCATGGTGAACTTGCCGGTGTTGCGCAGCAGCTCAGCGACGAGCAGCAGCGCGACGAGCCACGCGACGAGGAAACCGATGGAGTACATAAAACCGTCATAGCCGTTGATGGCAATGGCCCCGGTGATGCCCAGGAAGGAAGCCGCCGAGAGGTAGTCGCCGGCGATGGCGGTGCCGTTCTGCGGGCCGGTGAAGGACCGTCCGGCCGCGTAGTAGTCTGCGGCCGTTTTGTTATTGCGGCTGGCCTTGATCACGATCACCATGGTGATTGCCACAAACACCGCGAAGATGCCCATGTTGAGCAGGGTGGTGTCCTTGAGATCCGCAACGTTGACTGCGGGAACCATAAGCGTCATTTTGTTACTCCGGTGATCTGGTTGCCGTTTTTATCGAATTCGTGGCCTTCGATTTCGTGGCGGATTTCTGCGGCGATCGGGTCGAGCCGGCGGTTTGAGTAACTGACGTACCAGCCGGTGATAGCGAAGGTGGTCACGAACTGCGCCAGCCCCATGACCAGGCCAACGTTGATGTTGCCCCATAGCTTGATGGACATAAACCCTGCCGCGTAGTCGGCCAGCAGGACGTAGGCGAAGTACCAGAGCAGGAAAGCAATGGCCATCGGAAAGACAAAGCTGCGGTGACGTTTGCGCAGTTCCTGGAACCGCTCGGTCGACTGGACTTCCTTGAAGTCCACGGCCGCCGCGGCGTCCGTATTTTGGGCTTCGTGACCCATCGTTCCTCCTCATTGAGAGATTTGAGTCCACACCGGCTGCCCTGGCCTGCTCCGAACAGCCCTCCGGCCAATGTGACTGCAATCACTGTCTCCCGTGACGTGCCTAACATGCCAGAACCGTAGTACCGTGCGTCGCTCAACGGTCGGGATGCTGCGCTCAGCGGTGCCGGCAGGACCGTCGGGAGCCTCACCTGCCCCTGCCCGTCCTGCGCCGCGATACGCTGGGCCCATGCCCGACTCTCCGCTGTTCATCACCGCCGCCATCGCCGTGATCGCGGCGGCGATCGCCGTCGTCGTCGCCGTCGGATTAAAGGTGCTCCGCTCCTTCCGGGAGCTTGGCACCGACGCGGAGCGGGCCACCTACAAGACGCTGCATACGGCGTCGCGCGCCGGCCAGCACCTGCGGACGGGGCTTAACCCTGCCGGTGCTGCGAAGGCGAGCCGGCAGCTGCGCAACCTGCTGGGCTGCGACGCGCTGGCGATCACCGACGCTGCCGGCGTGCTCGCGTGGGACGGTGCCGGCGAGGAGCTTGAGCCGCTGCTGATGGAGCTGGCGTCCGGGGTGCTCGCCGGCGGCCACACCGCTGTGATACCGGCGGGTGAACTGCAGGAACTTGCACAAAACAAGGGCTCCGTGAGCACCCGGCCGGAGGTGGAACGCGCCGCGGTGATTGCCCCGATCAAGGCCGGGGCCCGGGTAGTGGGCGTCGTGGCCGCTTTTGCCCCGGCGGCCGGCGCAGGGCTGGTCCGGGCCACCAGCGAAGTAGCCGACTGGGTGGCCACGCAGGTGGAGCTGGCCGAACTCGACGCCTCCCGCACGCTCCTGATGGAGGCAGAGGTGCGGGCACTCCGGGCCCAGATCAGCCCGCACTTCATCTACAACTCGCTGAACGCGATCGCTTCGTTTATCAACACCGACCCGGTCCGGGCCCGTGAACTGGTGGTGGAGTTCGCAGATTTCACCCGCTACTCCTTCCGCCGGCATGGTGACTTCACCACCCTCGCCGAGGAACTGCGCTGCATCGACCGTTACCTGCTGCTGGAGCGGGCCCGGTTCGGCGACCGCGTCCAGGTGAGCCTCCGGATCGCCCCCGAAGTGCTCAGCACCGTCATCCCCTTCCTGAGCCTGCAGCCGCTGGTGGAAAACGCCGTCCGGCACGGTCTCGAAGCCAAGGAGGGCCCCGGCCACATCGCCATCACGGCGCACGACTCCGGCGCCTTCGCCGAGGTGACCATCGAGGACGACGGCGTGGGCATGGATCCGGACCAGCTGCGGACTATGCTCGCCGGGCACGGCGAGGGAGACCATGTTGGGCTGCGCAACGTTGACGCCCGGCTGCGGCAGGTTTACGGCGACGACTACGGGCTGGTCATCGACACGGCGCCCGGGGAAGGCACCTTGATCACGATGCGCGTGCCTAAATCCCAGCCTCGCCACGACGCCTGACCGGGACCCAAATGCCGTCGGCAGTAGTCTTGAGCCATGATTAACGTCCTCGTCGCCGACGACGAGTTGCCCGCCGTTGAGGAACTTGCCTTCCTGCTCGGCCGGGATGACCGAATCGGCGCTATCTTCCGGGCTTCCTCCGGTGCCCAGGCTCTGCGCGCCCTCGAGGCCGAGGAGGTCGACGCCGTCTTCCTCGACATCCACATGCCCGCGGTCTCCGGCCTGGATATCGCCCGCGTCATCGCCCGCAGCAGCAAGCCTCCCGCGATCGTTTTTGTCACGGCCGACGAGGACTGCGCGCTGGAAGCGTTCGAGTTGGCCGCCGTCGACTATCTGCTCAAACCCGTCCGGGCCGAGCGGCTGGCGAAGTCGATAGGCAGGATCAGCGAGTTGCTCAAGGACGGCGCACCGCGGCCGGAAATGATCACCGTTGACCTCGGCGGCACCACCAAGATGATCCGCCGCGAAGACGTCACCTATGTCCAGGCCCAGGGAGACTACGCCAGGCTGCATACCACCGACGCAAGCTACCTCATCCGGGTACCGCTGGCCGACCTGGAACAGCAGTGGGCCGAAGCCGGGTACCTGCGCATCCACCGTTCCTACCTCATCGCGCTCAAGCATGTCAGCCACATGAAGCTCGCGGCCGCCCGGCCGAGCGTCACCGTCGCGGGGGCCGAACTGCCCATCAGCAGGCGACATCTGCCCGCGGTGCGGGAAAAACTTGAGGCGACCCGAATCCGTCCCCAGTCATGACCCGGGTCCGAGTCACAGCGCCCCGCAACACCACACCCGGCGCCGGCTTACCGCCGGCTGCACTGCCGGGCGCCGATTCGCGCGACGCCGCGGAGGAATCCGATGCTGGGCAAGTTTTTGTCCGTTCGCTGATCCGCTCGCAGTTGCGGCTTGCGGTGGTGGTGGCCGCAGGCTTCCTGCTGATCCTGGTTGCATTCCCGCTGATGCTGGGTCTGGTCCCCGGCCTCGCTGACTCAACGATCCTGGGCCTGCCCTTCGACTGGGTGCTGCTCGGCGCCGGGATTTATCCGGTCATCGGGCTCAGCGCCTGGCTGTATGTCCGGACGGCGGCCAGGAACGAGGCCCGCTACCGGGATCTCGTCGGAGACAAGTGAGGCGCCCGTGAACCCCGTCGTTGGCATCGCGGCCTTTGCCGCCGTCTCGCTGGCCACAGCCGCCATCGGCTTCTATGGGCTGCGGATCTCGCGCACCACCGGGGATTTTTATGTGGCCTCCCGTACTGTCCGGCCCTGGTGGAACGCCTCGGCGATCGGCGGTGAATATCTTTCGGCGGCGAGCTTCCTCGGCGTCGCCGGACTCATCCTGCTCTCCGGCACGGACGCGCTGTGGTTCCCGGTGGGGTACACGGCCGGATACCTGATGTTGCTCCTTTTTGTCGCCGGCCCGCTTCGTCGCTCCGGTGCGTACACCATTCCCGATTTCACCGAAGCGCGGCTCGACTCCCGGGTGGTCCGCAGCGTCACGAGCGTCGTCGTTGTGGTGGTCGGCTGGCTGTACATCGTTCCGCAACTCCACGGCGCGGCGCTGGCCATCCGAATTACCACCGGGCTGCCCTCTTGGGTAGGGATGGTGGCGGTGGTCGCCGTCGTCTGCGTCACCGTGGTGTCCGGTGGAATGCGGTCCATTACCTTTGTCCAGGCGTTCCAGTACTGGCTGAAACTGACGGCACTGGCAGTGCCCATTCTCTTTGTCTTTTTTGTGCTGGCGGACTCCGGGACACCGGCTGTGGCCCCGGCACCCGCGAACCCGACGGGCGCGGCGCCGGCGGGGCTTTACCAGAACGTCTCGCTGCTGGTCGCGCTGCTGTTCGGGACCCTCGGGCTGCCCCACGTACTGGTGCGCTTTTATACCAACCCCGACGGGCAGTCGGCCCGCCGCACCACCCTGATAGTGCTGGGTTTGCTGTCGGTCTTCTACCTCTTCCCGACGGCGTACGGGCTGATCGGCCGGATGTTCGCGCCGGAGTTGGCGCAGAGCGGCCAGGCCGATGCCCTGGTGCTGCTGCTTCCCCGGGAGCTTGTGGGCGGCATGGCCGGTGATCTGTTGTCCGCCCTTGTGGTGGCCGGGGCTTTTGCCGCGTTCCTGTCCACGACCTCCGGACTGGTGGTTTCGCTCGCAGGCGTGATCAGCCAGGACCTCTTCGGCGGCAGTGTCAAAGGCTTCCGGCGGGCGGCAGTGCTGTCGGCAGTGGTCCCGCTGGGAATCGCGTCGATGACGGGTTCCCTTGCCCTTGCCGGCAGCGTAGGGCTGGTTTTTGCCTTCACCGCATCCACACTGTGCCCGGTACTTCTGCTGGGCATTTGGTGGCGCGGGCTGACCGACGCCGGGGCGATCGCCGGTATGACCGCAGGGTCAGTGTTGTGCGGCGGGGCGATGGTGGCGGGGTCCGTGCTGGGCGCCCGGGGTACCCCCGATTGGCTGGCGCAGCCGGCGGCCTGGACGGTGCCGGCCGCGTTTGCCGTGATAATCATGGTTTCCCGGGCCACCCGGAACAGAGTGCCGCGGACCGTCACCCGGCTTATGACGCGCCTGCACACCCCTGAGCGGCCGCTGGTCACGGAGCGCTGAAAACGCTCAGTCGATTGCGGCCATTAGCTCTACGGCCCGGTCCAGGAAAGCGTCCACTTGGTTTTCCTCGTAGCCATCCTTGCCGACGGCGGGGCGGAAGACAGCTCGGCGGACATTGTCCACGCTCAGCGGCTTGTCTTTTTCCAGGTAGCCGATCAGCGCGTGGCACAGGTCATCCACGTCGCTGGTGTTGTAGCTGCGGGCTTTGACCTTCGCCGGGCGCCGGAAGCGCTGGCCGTCGGGGCGGTGCAGCCGGCCACGGAGCATTCCGGCGAGCCGGCCGATCTCGCGGAGCCAGGCGTCCTCGCCACGTTCGAGGACAAGCTCATCGCGTTCCCGCACGGCGAGGGCGTCCTCAAGCCGGTCCAGGGCCGCGTCCACGGCTGCTGCAGCATAGCCGGCCTTAACGGGGTCAAAGGAGACGGCACGGACATCGGCGCTCTTGACCGGCCGCCCGGCGGACCGGGGAGATTCGAAGGAAACCCGGGCGCGCTGCATAAACTGGTCCACCTGCTTGGCGTTGTAGCCGTACTGGTTCCGCTCCACGCGGTCAAAAGAAGCAGGAATCTGCCGTTGAATGTCCACTGTAACTGTTGTTCCTTCAATGCCGTTCGGCTGGTTTGCCCGGCCCCATTCTAGGGGCCGGAGGGTGGAAGATTGACAGCCTCACGCGCCGGCAAAGAGTGAGTAAAGGATAAACGCCGCCGGGGAAGCGAAGACGATCGAGTCCAGCCGGTCCATGACCCCGCCGTGCCCGGGCAGGATACTGCTCATGTCCTTGATCCCCAGTTCGCGTTTGACCATGGACTCGGAGAGGTCCCCGGCTGTTGCTGCGGCCACCATGCCCGCAGCCAGCGCCGCACCGAACCACCAGGGCTCGTCCAGCACGTAGACGGCGGCGAGCACCCCCACAAGCGTGGCACCGGCGATGGACCCGGCGAAGCCCTCCCAGCTCTTTTTGGGACTGATTTTCGGTGCCATCGGGTGCTTGCCGATCGAAGCGCCGACGAGGTATCCGAAGGTGTCATTCGCGACCACCAGCAACAGCAGGGTGGCAATCTGCCAGGCGCCGGGGGGAATGAGGCCGTCCGGCCAGAGCCCCACCGGCGTTTCGCCCGCCACGGTATGCAGCGGCAACACGGCGAAGCTGATCATAAACGGGATCCAGGCCAGGGTGAAGACTCCGGCAAAGATGCTCCGCGCGGAACCGGCGGCACCGTCCAGGGACCGCCACAACAGCGCCGCTACGCTGCTGAGCATCATGGCGAACAGGAGGCTCTCGACGCCGCCAAAGTAGGAGGATACGGGCATCGCCGCGGTGCCGATCATCACCGGGACGATCGGCACCCTGGTGCCCGAGGCTTCCAGCGCCCGAAAGACTTCCCAGACGCCGAAAACGCCAAAGGCCGTGACGATCAGGACAAAACCCAGCGGCAGGAACAGCAGCCCGCCCAGGACAAAAAAGAGCATCCCAAGACCCACCACAATCGCGGCGGGTAGATTCCTGCCGGCTTTCGGCGTCGGGTTTGTCCGCTGCTTCCGCCGAACCCGGATATCAGCTCCGGGTTCCCCTGTTCCTGCGTCATTAGACCTCGAGCAGCTCGGCTTCCTTGCGCTTGAGCAGATCATCGATACCGTCGACGTGGGCCTTGGTCATGGCGTCGAGTTCTTTTTCGCCGCGGTTGCCCTCGTCCTCGCCGGCTTCGCCGTCCTTGACCAGCTTGTCCAGCGTTTCCTTGGCTTTGCGGCGGATGTTGCGGATGGACACCTTGGCATCCTCACCCTTGGTCTTGACGATCTTGACGTATTCCTTGCGGCGTTCCTGGGTGAGATCGGGGATGGTGATCCGGATGACGCTGCCGTCATTGGAGGGATTGGCGCCCACCTCGGAGTCGCTGAGGGCACGCTCGATCTCGCGCAGTGCGCTCTTGTCGAACGGCGTGATCAGGATGGTGCGGGCATCCGGGATGGCAAAGGACGCCAGCTGCTGCAACGGCGTAGGCGAACCGTAGTAGTCCACCAGGACTTTGTTGTAGAGGCCCGGGTTGGCGCGGCCAGTGCGGATCGAGGCGAAGTCTTCCTTGGCTACCTCAATCGCCTTGTCCATCTTTTCCCCGGCTTCGAGCAAGGTTTCTTCGATCACGATCTCTCCTCAGAAATTGGTACACCCGCCACTGGCGGGGTGCTGTTGTGTTCCGACTACTTCCCCGCACTGCGGGGGGCGGAACTGTCCTCGAAACATCCTAGCCGTTGCTAGGGACTGACGACGGTGCCCAGGTCCTCGCCCAGAATGGCGCGGGTGACGTTGCCATCACCTTCCATCCCGAACACCACCATGGTGAGGTTGTTATCCTTGCACATGGTCATGGCCGTCTGGTCCATCACACGGATGTCCCGGCGGAGGGCTTCGTCGTAGCTGAGGTGGTGCAGCTTCTCGGCCGTGGGGTCTTTCTTCGGGTCCGCCGTGTAGACGCCGTCGACGCCGCTTTTGGCCATCAGGACGACGTCGGCGTGGACCTCCAGGGCGCGCTGGGCGGCCACTGTGTCGGTGGAGAAGTACGGCAGGCCCGCACCGGCGCCGAAGATGACAACACGGCCCTTTTCCATGTGGCGGATGGCGCGGCGCGGAATGTACGCCTCAGCGACCTGGCCCATGGTGATGGCGCTTTGGACCCGGGTTTCGACGCCGGCCTGCTCCAGGAAGTCCTGGAGGGCCAGGCAGTTCATCACCGTGCCAAGCATGCCCATATAGTCGGCCCGGGACCTGTCCATGCCGCTCTGCGAGAGTTCGGCTCCGCGGAAAAAGTTTCCGCCACCGACGACGATGGCAACCTCGACGTCGGGCACTGCCGCGGCGATCTGCTTGGCCACGCCGCGGACGGTATCCGGGTCAACGCCGAGCTTGCCGCCCCCGAAGACCTCGCCGGAGAGCTTCAACAGGACACGGCGCCTGCTCTTCTTTGGCTGGGCTGAAGTGGTGACGGTTTCCATGGTGCCTTCCCGTTGGTGAGCTCTGAGCTAGGTTATCGTGCCCGGGGCCAAAGGCGTGACTCGCCCCGGGCCAGGATTCGCCCGGGGGTCACCAGGGCGCGTGCAGGGTGCATAACACTGGGCCTGCATACAAAAGGGGTGGCCACTGCGGTGGCCACCCCTTTGCGTGTCTGACGAGGGTCAGACGGGTGTCTGGCTAGGAACCGACGCGGAAGCGCGTGAACGCGGTGCCCTTGACGCCGGCCTCGGTGAGGACCTGCGCAACAGACTTCTTGGCGTCTTTGGCGAACGACTGGTCAAGGAGGACCTCGCCCTTGTAGAAACCGGTAACCCGGCCTTCCACAATCTTGGTCATTGCTGCCTCGGGCTTGCCTTCAGCCTTGGCCGTCTCTTCGGCGATGCGCCGCTCCGACTCAACGAGCTCGGCCGGCACATCCTCGCGGGAAAGGTAGTTCGGGGACATCGCGGCGATGTGAACGGCGACGTCGTGGGCTGCGGTGTCTGCCGTCTCGCCTTCGCCGTCAACTGCGAACAGGACGCCGACCTGGGCCGGGAGATCCTTGGAGGTCTTGTGCAGGTAAGCGTCGACCGTGGCACCCTCAACGCGGGAAATCCGGCGGACAATAACCTTCTCGCCCAGCACGGCGCCCTCTTCGATAACAACCTCGGAGAGCGGCTTGCCGTCAACTTCGGTGGCCAGCAGGGTCTCGAGGTCGGCGGCGCCGGACTCGACTGCAACGGCCAGAACCTTATCGGCCAGCTGGATGAACTTGTCAGCCTTCGCGACGAAGTCCGTCTCGCAGTTGACTTCAATCATTACGCCGACGCCGCCGTCGACCTTGGCAGCAACCAAGCCCTCAGCGGTGGAACGGCCTTCGCGCTTGGTAGCGCCCTTGAGGCCCTTGATGCGGATGATTTCGATTGCCTTCTCGGCATCGCCGTTGGCCTCGTCAAGAGCTTTCTTGACATCCATCATGCCGGCGCCAGTGCGCTCGCGCAGAGCCTTGATATCAGCGGCAGTGTAGTTCGCCATGTGAACCCCTCTGTCTAGAAATTATGGGTGGTGTACGGACCGACAGGACGGCAGCTCACCAGGTGAGCCGCCATCCTGTCAGTTCCCCTGCGCTGCGGAGAGCGGGCGGGGAGATCCGAATTTATTTGTCTGACTACTTGGTTTCGTCGGCCGCAGCAGCTTCGGCAGCCGGTGCCTCTTCAGCAGCAGCAGCGTCGGCAACCGGCGCCTCTTCAGCAGCAGCAGCTTCGGCAACCGGTGCGGCTTCAGCAGCAGCTTCGGCAACCGGTGCGGCTTCAGCAGCAGCAGCAGCTTCGGCCTTGTTGCCTTCGAGGAGCTCGCGCTCCCACTCGGCCAGCGGCTCTTCGGGAGCTTCCGTGGTGCCGGTGGCGCGCTGGTTGCGGGCGATGAGGCCTTCAGCAACGGCGTCGGCAACAACGCGGGTCAGCAGGTTGACGGAGCGGATGGCGTCGTCGTTGCCCGGGATCGGGAAGTCGACTTCGTCGGGATCGCAGTTGGTGTCCAGGATGGCCACCACCGGGATGTTCAGCTTCTTGGCTTCGTCGACAGCAAGGTGTTCTTTCTTGGTGTCAACGATCCACAGCGCGGACGGCGCCTTGGTCAGGTTGCGGATACCACCGAGGTTGGTTTCCAGCTTGGTCAGTTCGCGGCGAAGGAGCAGCAGTTCCTTCTTGGTGTACGCCGAACCGGCGACGTCGTCGAAGTCAATCTCTTCGAGTTCCTTCATGCGCTGGATGCGCTTGGAGACCGTCTGGAAGTTGGTCAGCATACCGCCAAGCCAACGCTGGTTGACGTAGGGCTGGCCCACGCGGGTGGCCTGCTCGGCGATGGATTCCTGCGCCTGCTTCTTGGTGCCAACGAAAAGAACGGTGCCGCCGTGTGCAACGGTGGCCTTCACGAACTCAAAGGCACGGTCGATGTAGGACAGCGACTGCTGCAGGTCAATGATGTAGATGCCGTTGCGCTCCGTGAAGATGAAACGCTTCATCTTCGGGTTCCAACGGCGGGTCTGGTGTCCAAAGTGGACGCCGCTGTCAAGCAGCTGGCGCATAGTTACGACGGGCATGCCGGCGCTCCTTCCGGCAGGTCATTCATGAGAGAGCCCATGGGATCTCTTACCCTGCCACTAGTTGACGGTTGATTAGCAACACCCAGGCGGGCGGTGCTCCTGGCATCCACTGCGCTTCTTCTCCGAACCACTGGCCCGGACCGAAAGAGGCGCAGTCCAGCTCATCTGAAGGGTTTAAGCTTCCAATAAGCCGGGCTGGATACGCGTAGTCAGCGCTGCTTCCCCGCACCCCTGAATGAGGCGTGCCGGCCTGGACAAGTACCTTGCTCAAGCGTGAGGGCACAGCAAACTGCTCCACCAAGTGTACTACAGGGACGGTGTAAAACCGGACGGCTTCCCCGCACCGGGAGGGGCTGCGGACGAGCCCGAAACTTGCCGCCCGGGGCCCTACGCCTGGTGGCCGGCGGGTTGCGGATTTGAGGTCGCCGCGGCCGAGGAGCCGCCTTACGGGAGCCCCGGCTGCGCTATCCACATAACACCCGGCAGCGCTTCCTTCGGTCCGGGGGCGGTTGCAGGCTTGGAACATGAAACGTCCGATGCATCGTGCCGCCCTGTTCGCCGTTGTGTTGGCCATCTCCCCCGCGGCGGCCACCGCCGTCCCGGGTCCCGCCGGCGGTCCTGCCGGTGGCAGTCCTGCCGGCAGCAGTCCCGGGGTGGCCGCCGGGTGGAGCTGGCCGCTGCACCCCGCCCCTGCCGTCCTGCGCGGCTTTGATCCGCCGGCGAAGCCGTGGCTGGGCGGCCACCGCGGGGTGGATCTTCAGGCTTCGGACGCGGACGCCCCGGTCACCTCGCCGGCCGCCGGCCGGGTGAGCTTTGTCGGCATCGTTGTGGATCGTCCGGTGATCACCGTGGATCACGGCAATGGGCTCAGAAGCAGCTTCGAGGCGGTGCGCAGCGATTTGATGGATGGTGCCGCCGTCGCGGAGGGAGCTGTCCTGGGCTGGATCCAGCCCGGCCATTGCACGCCGGGACCGTGCGTCCATTGGGGAGTCCGACGCGCCGATAGCTATCTTAATCCACTGGCCTTCGTGACCGACCTGCGGCCTTCCGTCCTGCTCCCCCGTTGGACCCCACCCCCGGATAAGGGTCAAGCTGGCGCCCGACGGACCAGCGCCCCGTCCGGATCAGGGGATGCGTCCGCCGGACGGGGTTCGGCCGCCGGACGGGGATGCGGCCGCCGGACGGGGTTCGAACGCCGGACGGGGATGCGGCCGCCGGGGCAGCACGCCTGCATCGACGAGCTTGGCGCAGCTGGCTTCGCGCGCTGGCTAGACGATCGCGGAGATGCCTGTGATCGCTCGGCCGGTGACGAGGGTGTTGATCTCGTGGGTGCCCTCGTAGGAATAGATGGCCTCGGCATCGGAGAAGACCTTGGCCATCTCATAGTCGGTCACAATCCCGTTGCCGCCGAGAATGCCGCGGCCCAACGCCACACTCTCACGCATACGTGCGGTGGTGAATGCCTTGGCCAGGGCAGACTGCTCGTCCTTGGCCTGGCCCAGGTCCTCCAGCTGGGAGAGGCGGACCATCATACCCATCGAGCTGACGGCGTTGCCGAGAATCTGCACGAGCTGGTGCTGCACCAGCTGGAAGGAAGCGATCGGACGCCCGAACTGGCTGCGTTCCACAGCGTAACGGCGCGCCACGTCGAAGGCCGCGAGCTGCTGGCCTACCGCCTGCCAGGCAACGGCAAGGCGGGTGACCTTGAGGACCTTGTTCGTGTCGCGGAAGCTGTTGGCGTTCGCGAGCTTGAAGAATTCCGGCACCACTACGTTCTCTAGGGTGATGTCGGCGTTCTGGACAGTGCGCAGCGAGATCTTGTTCTCGATCTTAGTGGCGCGGTAGCCCTCAGTCTTAGTGTCCACCAGGAAACCTTTCACCTGGTTGTCGGCAAGGTCCCGGGCGTAAATAACCACCCAGTCCGAGAACGTGGCGTTGCCGATCCAGCGCTTTGCTCCGTTCAGGATCCAGCTGTCTCCCTCCCGGCGTGCAGTCGTTCTTGTGCCGCCTGCAACATCGGATCCACCGAGGGGCTCGGTGAGGCCAAAAGCGCCGATCTTTTTGAGCGAATAGATGTCCGGTAGCCACGCGTCCTGCTGCTCCTGTGAGGCCAGCGCCTCAATGGACCCGGTAAAGAGTCCGTCATGGACGCCCATAAACGTGGCAATGGACGTGTCAGCGCGGGTTGCCTCGGCGTGCATAATTCCCGCGAAGAGGTTGGAGTACCCCTGCCGCCGGACCGGGCTGACCAGATCAATCTCGGCAAGCTTAGGAATCAGGTCCATCGGGAATTCCCCGCGGTTCCAGCAGTCAACGGCGATCGGTTTGACTTCGCGGGCCAGGAACTCCCGGACCTCCGCGAGCCGGTCCCGCTCCTTGCCGCTGAGCAGCTGCTCGAACGCGAAGAAGTCGCCGTCGGCGTAGGGGAGGTTGTTGATGTCGATGTCAGCTTTGGACATGGTGTTCCTTCACGTGGGATCAGCAGCGGCCAGGATGACGCGGGCGTTGCGCGGCAGGATGTTACTCACGAGTAACTTACCGCACCGCTCGGGAGCACCGCAAGTGACGCAGGCCATAGCTCAGTGCAGGAGAGGTCATACTTTCATCCCGTACCAAGCTGCCGGTGACGGAGCCAGGCAAAGAGGGGGCCGGGCAGTCGAGAGGGGCCGGGCAAAAACAGGAGCCGTGGCTGGCGCTGCCACGCCGGCCACGGCTCCCGTGGATGCGGGCCCGGCAGGGTCCCGCTTAAAGGTAGGGCTACTCGGACTTGAACCGAGGACCTTAGGATTATGAGTCCCGCGCTCTAACCAGCTGAGCTATAGCCCCGTGGGCCAGGAAAACGTTTCCGGCCTGAGGGCCGTTCGCTTTCCGGGCAAAATCACTCTAGCAATAGTAGTGTCCCGGATCAGACAACGAGGTCGTCGTAGCTCGCGCCACGGTAAAGGTCTTCGAAGCACCGGAGGGTGCGTTCGAGGCTGTGGCTTTCCACCATTCCCCGGCTCGCCTTACCCATCGCCGCCAACTCGTCCGCGGGCAGCGACAATACCCGGACCATCTTGGCTGCCAGGTCGTCACTGTCATTGGGTGTAAACAGGTAGCCGTTCTCGCCGTCGTGCACCAGGTGCGGCAACGCCATGGCGTCGGCCAGCAGGACCGGGGTGGAGGCCGACATCGCTTCCAGCGTCACGAGGGACTGCAGTTCGGCCGTGCCGGGCATGCAGAATAGATCCGCCGCCTGGTAGGCCTTGCGGAGATCGGCGTCACTGGCCAGCCCGAGGAACTTCACCCGCCCCTGCAGGCCCAACCGCGCAACCTGCGCCTCAAGGGCCGGGCGCACTTCGCCGCCGCCGACAATCTCGAGGTGAACGTCAAGTTCCTTGGGTGTCTTCGCAACAGCATCGATGAGGACGTCAATGTGCTTTTCCTCGGCCAGCCGGCCCACGAACAGTGCTGTGGGGCTGGCGTGGCGCACCAACTCCTCGCCGGGTTTGAGTTCGTAGGCGGCGGAGTCGATGCCGTTGGAAAGCGGCAGCACCTTGCGCAGGAAGGCGTGCTCGTGCATTGCCTGGGCGGCCAGCGGGGTCGGGGTGGTGACGACGTCGGCCTGGCCCATGACCTTCCCCATGTCCTTCCAGGAAATGCGCCCCACAATGTTCTTGAACCACTGCGGGAACGGCAGGAACGGGTTCAGGTTCTCGGGCATAAAGTGGTTGGTCGCCACAACCCGGATGCCGCGTTTGAGTGCCTCGTAGAGCACATGCTCGCCGATCATGTAGTGGCTTTGGATGTGCACCACATCTGGCTTGATCCGGTCGAACAGCAGGCTGATTTCCTTTTTGATCTCCCAGGGGAACGTGATCCGGAAGTATTCGTGCGTGGGCACTGAGTGCGAGCGGATCCGGTGGACCGTACCTTCCTCGCAGAATTCGGTGTAACTCCCGCCTGTGTCCGGGCGGCAGGCAAGGACGTGAACGTCGTGACCGCGTGCCTTCATGCCCTTGGCCAGGCGGTAGCCGAACATGGCAGCGCCATTGACGTGGGGCGGATAGGTGTCCGCGGCAATCAGGATGGTCAGCGGGTGCTGGTTGTCAGGCATGGTCACGTGGAGAGCTCCTGGTGGTCACGGTGAGGGCAGCTGGGTTGGGGGTGGCCGGCTGGCCAACGGCAGAGGCGTACCTGGCCTGCTGCTGAGTTCTGGTTGATGTCCTAGGACACGCGCCCTTCGGCCTTCCGCGCTTCCCTCTTGCGCTTGGTGACTTCGGGATGGTGCCTGGACAAGGCGATCACTCCCACGATAGCAAGCGAACCGGCCACACCCATCGCCATCGCAGTCACGGCATGCACGTCGGCGCGCAGCTCACCCAGGATCGTGATCCCGATCGCGATGCCAACGATCGGGTCTATCACAGTCAGCCCGGCAATCACGAGGTCCGGCGGACCGCCGGAGTACGCGTTCTGGACGAACCAGGAGCCCAGTCCGCCGGCAGCAGCGATGGCGACCACCGAGTACCAAGGCACGTTCAGCAAAACGAGCCCGTTCGGGTCCAGGATGTGCCTGCCGATGATGCGGGTCAAGACGGCAACAAAGCCGAACAGGATACCGGCGCCGAGGATGTAGACGAAGGCGCTCATCCGGTGTTTAAACATCACGGTCAGTGTCCCGAACACACCAACACCCAGGGCGAGCAGGAGCACAATGGTTAGCTCATCGGAGGAACTGACCTGGTGGTTCTCCTGGGTCACGTTGACGGCCAGGAGCACAAACATTGCCGAGCCCGTGACGCAGGCGGAGATGGCCACCACAGTGGCCCGGTTGATGCTCAACCCC
This sequence comes from Arthrobacter sp. H16F315, assembly GCF_024124825.1. Classification (GTDB taxonomy): domain Bacteria; phylum Actinomycetota; class Actinomycetes; order Actinomycetales; family Micrococcaceae; genus Arthrobacter. The sequence continues at coordinate 3,478,780 of NZ_JAMXSS010000002.1, forward strand.
TGGTCCTTGGCGTTGACGATGGTGGTGATGACCAGGGCAATCGCCCCGATCGGCTGGACCACGGTCAGCGGCGCCATGACGAGGGCGACGGCGTTCATCGCCATGCCCACGGTCAGCAGCAACAGGCCAAACACCCAGCGCCGGCTGCGGAGCAGCCGGAGCAGGCCATGACTGCTCAGGGCCAGTCCCCCGGTGTCCGCCTTGACGGCGCTGCCCTGGCGCTGGGCGCCGATGGCGAGGCAAAACGCACCGAGGACGGCCAGCAGGACAGCGAACCACACCATTAGGGAGTGCCGCCGTCGACGTCGGGTGTGTGGTCCTTGACTGCGGTCCCCTTGCGGATGATGGCCCAGAAATAGTTGTAGGCGGCGATCCAGTGACCCACGAGGCCCAGCCCGAGGCAGATCCAGGCTGCGACGAGGTAGATGCCGGCGCCCGGAACAGGGAGCTTCGCGAGCACAAGCAGCGGCGTTCCAAGCAGCAACAGGGCAGTCCGGACCTTGCCAATCCGGCTGACGGGCAGGTCAGGGTGGCTGTGGAAGTAGTACAGCGACAAGGTCAGCAGGACGCCGTCCGGGATAAGGAGGGCCGCGAGGTACCACCACTGCACAACCCCGGCGATCACGAGCGTCACGGCAACGGCAATCAGCGCCAGCCGGTCCGCGATGGGATCCATAACCCGCCCCAGGTGGGACATCTGGTCGTAGCGGCGGGCAACGTAGCCGTCCACCCAGTCGGTGCTGCCCATGACCGCCAGGACGAGGGCAGCAAAGCCATACTCCTGCGCCCAGAGGACGAGCCAGATGAACAGCGGGACGCCAAGGAACCGGACCACGGTCAACACGTTGGGGATGGTGAAGACCCTGTCGTGGTGGGTCTGGGGCTGACCAGGCCGGGCTCCAGCGCCGATGAACCTCATCGAATCCCCCTTTCCCTGGCCGGCAACGTGCGGACGTTGCAGTTCAGCGGTCTGCCTAACCTTTGAGTAGTTTGCGCAGCAGGAATACCATCGCGGCGGCCGAGGCGGCCAACGCGACGAGCGGCTTCCACCGCTGTCCCAAGTCGGCTGCCATGCCCGCCGCTCCGGTCGGGCTGCCATCCGGCACCGCACTGCTTGCCGGAGTGTGCCCGACGGCGGAGCGGAACCCTGCGACCTTGCCGCCGAGCTGTTCCTTGCCGTTCTGCAGCTTCGCCTGCGCCGCGGTCAGCAGGGCCCGCGCCTGGGGCTTGACGTCGAGTTCAGCATTGAGTTCATCACGGACCCCGGTGAGATGGGCCCGGCGCTGGTCCAGCCGGCGTCGCAGTTCCGATTCCGTGGGCGGCGGACCGAAGTCGGGCTCGGCGGCTTTCTTCGCTTCCTTCTCAGCTTTGGCCTTGGCTGCGGCCTCAGCCTTCGCGGCCTTCGCGGCCTTGAACTGAGCGGACGAAGGATCCAGCAGGGCAGCATCGAAAGCGGAGCCCTCCTTGGCGATGCCAAGGTCGTACTTGAGGCCGCGGATGGTGTCGGCCGGGACCAGCGGCATGGCCTTTTTGAATTTGTTGACACCTACCAGGCCGGCTATCGCGGCAATCAGCAGGAAGACGGCGCAGACCAGCAGGGCGGCGAGCCAGGCCGGCATAATCGTGGCGAGACCCATGATGGCGGCGACAATAAGGCCAATGACGAGGAAGGCGACGAATATAAGGGCGACGGCGAGAACGGCGGCGGCAACGCCGACTTGGATGCCCTTGCGCTTGATCTCGACTTTAGCCAGGGCAATCTCGTCGTTGAGCTGCCGCGGAGCCAGTTTGAAGATTAGTTTCAGGGTCTTGGGCAGCGCTGAAATGCGCGGCGCCCCGGTTGTCCCGCCGCTGTGACGTCCGCTCATCGGTCCTGCCTCACTCGTTACGTCTGTGATTCCGCTTCCGCGGGCTTGTCGGGTCTGCGCAACCTGACGCAGACCCCGGTGTCAAAACTACCATTCAGTCTTCCCGGCGCGGCGCCGGCGCGGCCTGTGGCGCGCCCGTTCAAGGCACCCCGGCGGTGAGAGTGAGCCCTAGGATTGGTCTCTGTGACTACACCCACGAATCCCGGCGATTCCCTGAGCCGCCGTCGGAAGCTCCTCTACATTCTGATGCTCGGCGCACTGACCGCGTTGGGGCCGTTCACTGTGGACCTTTATCTTCCGGCGTTCCCGGCCCTGGAAGAGAGCCTGAAGGTCTCGGAGGCGGCTGTCCAGCTGACGCTGACCGGCACCACCATCGGCTTTGCGTTGGGCCAGTTGGTGGTCGGTCCGCTCAGCGACAAGTTCGGCCGGCGGCTGCCGCTGATCCTCGCGACCGGAGTGCACATCACGGCCTCCCTGGGGGCGGCACTGTCGACCGATATCTCCACGCTGGGCTTCTTCCGGGTGCTGATGGGGATCGGTGCCGCGGGCGGGGGCGTGGTGGCCATGGCCATGGTCCGGGACCTGTTCAGTGGCTACGCCATGGTGCGCATGTTCGCCCGGATGGCCCTGGTAAATGGCCTGGCGCCCATCCTTGCTCCGGTAATCGGCTCGCAACTGCTGCTTTTTATGCCGTGGCCGGGGATCTTTTTGTTCTTGGCCGGCTACGGGGCCTGTGTCCTGACCGCAGCGGTGTTCGTCGTCCGCGAGACGCTGCCCCGGGAAATGCGCGGAAAAACCGGCATGACTGCCCGCCAGCGCTACGCCGTGCTGTTCGCCGACCGGATCTTCGTGGGCCTGCTGCTGGTCGGAGGCATGAACTTTGCCGGGCTGTTCACCTACCTTTCCGCGTCACCTTTCCTGTTCCAGAATGTGTACTCCTTCAGCCCGCAGCAATACGGGCTGCTTTTCGGCGTGAATTCGCTGGGTATCGTCGCCGGTGTGCAGACCAGCTCGCGGCTTATCCGCAGGGTCCCGCCGCAGTGGATTCTGGCCTGCTCCACGGCGTGGATGTTCCTGATGGCAGTGTTGATCGTAATTTTCGACCAGCTGGGCCTTGGGCTGTGGGGCGTGATGGTGCCGTTGTGGTTCTACATCCTCGGCGCGGGATTCACGTTTCCCTGCGTCCAGGTGCTGGCCTTGGCCAAGCACGGAGCGCAGGCCGGGACGGCTGCTTCCCTGCTCGGTGCCGCCACCTTCCTGCTGGCGGGCCTCATCTCGCCGGTGGTCGGCTGGCTCGGAGTCACCTCAGCCACGCCGATGGGCGCCGTCCAGGCCGCCTGCATCTTCCTGTCCGCCGCGTCGTTGTGGCTGATAGTCCGGCCCCGCACGGTTCCGGCGATCCAGTAGCCCGTCCCCCGAGGGACATGCCCACCCTTGGGACCCAGGACCGGGCACATAGCCACCATGTCCGCCAGGGAACCCGAACACAGAGCATGTCCAGCTGGTGCGGGCGGGGTCCCGCCGTCCGGCCCTGTTGCGGCCCCACACCGGGCGATAAAGTGGAAGACGTGCCCCACTGGCAGGATCCTCCGCCCTTACCGGCCACGTGGCAGCGGTCCGACACCGGAATCCTGCCTCTGTGGTGGGATCGCCTGTGCACCCAGATGAGCCAACAGTCGGCCGCGCTCTTCGCCGCAGGGCTGTTCACCGAGGACCGCCGGCGCCCGATCGCGCAGTGGTACAACCCGGCCCACAATTCCGCGCTCCTGGTCGCCCCGGAGACGTCCCCGGAGTGGCCCGTGCAACGCTTCGCCATCTTCTACGCCCCGCCAGGTGGCGGCTTCACCCAGGTCCACTCGGCGCCGCACGAATGGCACCCACGAGAACCACGCACGTCCCCCACCGAACGCGAAGCCTTCCAGGCCGCCGTGGCCGAGGCTGAACGCTTCCTGCAGGTGGAGATGTACTTCGTCTGAGCACGCGGGAGGGTTCCCGGCACAAGCACAAAAAAGGTCCCGCAGCCGGATACTCACCGACTGCGGGACCTGTCCGCTCCTCCTGCTGGACTTGAACCAGCAACCCTTCGATTAACAGTCGAATGCTCTGCCAATTGAGCTAAGGAGGAATGAAGCAGGTATGACATTAGCAAAGGTTTTGCCGCTTAGGAAATCGGCCTGCCGCAACCCCCGGCTACCCCCCTCGATACCCCCGCCGGGTATAAAAAGTCCCCGCCCCGGTGGCCCGGGACGGGGACTGCGCGCTCCTCCTGCTGGACTTGAACCAGCAACCCTTCGATTAACAGTCGAATGCTCTGCCAATTGAGCTAAGGAGGAATGAAGCGGATATAAGCCTAGCAAACACCGGGCCGGGAAGCGAAATTGAATCCCCCTGCCTGCCTATCAGGCCTCCGAGCGCAGCGACCGCCTCTGCATTTCCAACTGCATCAGCTCGCGGTTCAGCCGTTGGAAGTCCTCCGGGTCGGCGGAGGCGTCCAGGCGCTGAAGCTGTCCCATCTTCTCGGCCTTGACCCTAGTGATCTGCAGTTCGAACAGCCGAGCCAGAATATCCCGGCAGTAGCGCAGCACGCCGTCGGACGTGCTGGCGGGCAGCGGCACCACGGCCAGCTCGGACACAAGCGGGCGCAGCGGTTCGGGCACCTCCTGCAGCAACTGCTCCACCCACCGTGCCGGATCGCCAGCGAACGCCAGGCCGGTGGCCCGGATGGCCTCGTGGATGGCCAGGTACGCCGGTGTGGAAAACCTCGCCTCGGAGAAACGCAGCCAGGTCTCACCTTCCAGCATCGCTGACTGCTGCAGGGCAACCTCCAGCGCCTGCCGTTCCATTGCCGCCACGGGGTCGCGCGGGTCGGGCCGGTTAAAGGCCGGCAACCCGGCCGCCGCCGGCACGGGTGCCACCCCGGGCGCGGAGCGGCCACCGGCGACTGGCGAGGGACCTTGACCCTGCCCCCGGCTCTGGCCTTGGTAGTGGCCGCCACCCGACGGCGGCTGGGCGGAACGCTTGGCGGCTGCGACCACGGCACGGCTGACTTCCTCTACCGGCATGCCCAGCCAGCCGGATAATTCCCGGGCATAGGCGGGTCGGATGCCGACGTCGCGGATCTGCGCGACGACCGGTGCCGATTCCCGCAAGGCGGCGATCCGGCCCTCGACGGTGTCCAGATTGTGCCTCTTCAGGCTGGCCCGGATCGCGAATTCAAACAGCGGGCGGCGTGTGCCGATAAGGTCACGGACGGCAGCGTCACCCTTGGTCTGGCGCAGCTCGCACGGGTCGGCGCCGCCTGGCTCCACGGCCACGTACGTCTGGGCGACGAACCGCTGGTCCTCTTCGAAGGCGCGCAGCGCCGCCTTCTGTCCGGCAGCGTCGCCGTCGAAGGTAAAAATGACTTCGCCGCCGCTGCCGTCGTCGGACAGCAGGCGGCGGGCAATCTTGATGTGCTCGGTACCGAACGCCGTACCGCAGGTGGCCACGGCGGTTGTGATCCCGGCGAGGTGGCAGGCCATCACGTCGGTGTAGCCCTCCACCACAACGATCTGGCGGTCCTTTGCGATGTTGCGTTTGGCGAGGTCGATCCCGTAGAGGACCTGTGATTTCTTATAGAGCGCGGTTTCGGGTGTGTTCAGGTATTTCGGGCCCTGGTCGTCTTCGTAAAGCTTGCGGGCTCCGAAGCCGATCGTGTCCCCCGCGATGTCGCGGATAGGCCAGATCAGCCGCCCCCGGAACCGGTCGTATATCCCCCGGCCGCCTTCGGAGAACAAACCGGTGAGTTTGAGTTCGGGATCGGTGTAGCCCCGGCCGCGGAGGTGCTTAAGCAGGGAATCCCAGCCCTGCGGGGCGTAGCCGACGCCGAACAGTTCGGCGGCGGCACGGTCGAAACCTCGGCCGTGCAGGAAATTGCGGCCTTCCGTAGCCCCGGCGGTCAGCAACTGGGCGCGGAAGAACTCATCCGCGACCTTGTGGGCGTCGAGCAGGCGCTGCCGCCGGCCGACGTCTTCGCGGTTCGGGCCGGAGCCGCCGTCCTCGTACCGGAGTTCGAAGCCGATCCGGGCCGCGAGTTTTTCCACGGCTTCCTGGAACGAGGTGTGGTCCAGTTTCTGCACAAAGGAGATGACGTCGCCGTCTTCGCCGCAGCCGAAGCAGTGGTACCGGCCGACCTGGGGCCGGACGGTGAACGAGGGCGACCGCTCGTCATGGAACGGGCACAGGCCTTTGTAGGAGCCCAGCCCGGCGCCCTTGAGGGTCACATAGCCGTCGACGACTTCCTTGATGTCCGTGCGCTGGCGTACTTCATCGATATCTTCACGTTTGATCAGGCCAGCCACAGTGCCATCCTAGTACCGCGGACCTCGGGCGGCCGCCCACTGGCAGGACACTGCGGGCAAGTCACCGGAGACGTCACCACAGCGATGGCAGGCTGCCCACGAGCCGCTCATACATCGCCAGCGCAGACCCATCGGTCAACGACGCGACCTGGTCGATCACCACACGCAGCCGAGCACCGTCGTCGGCGGCGTCGCGCCAGTCCGCTGCGAACATGGGCTCCAGGTGTCGGTCCCCGGTCGCACTCAAGGCGGTCACCAGGGCGTGCAGGACCTCGCGCTGGCGTTCGTAAATGGGCTGCCTGTGTTCGGTGGTCATCACGAAGGTGGTGGCCAGGCCTTTCATCACGGCGATTTCCATCACGGTCTCGTCCGGGACAATCAGCTCCGCGTTGTACCTGGTCAGATTCTCCGGGCCGTAGACCGCCCGGGTGGACGCCAGCGCACTCTGGCAGAACCGGCCAATGAGCTGGCTTGTCATGTCCTTGAGCGCTGCCATGGACTTGCGGCTCCCATCGGCCTCGCGCACCCAGACGCTGGTGGCCTCCAGCCGGGCGAGGGCGGCATCTATCTCGGCGGCGTCGTAATACGGGAGGTACCACTGCTTCGCGTAGCCGACCACCCGGGCCCGGTGGTCGGGATTGTCCATCCAGCGGAGCTGGAAGTGCCCGGCGACGATCGCATCCTCGACGTCGTGCACGGAGTAGGAGATGTCATCGGCGAGGTCCATAACCTGCGCTTCGAGGCAGGAGCGGCGTTCGGGCGCATCCTCGCGGATCCAGTCGAAGATCGGCAGGTCGTCCTCGTAGGCGCCGAACTTGCTGGTCCGTTCGCCGCGAATGACGGGTGCATTCGCGGCGGACCACGGGTACTTCGCCGCGGCGTCGAGGCTCGCCCGGGTGAGGTTCAGCCCGGCAGGCCGGCCGTCCGGCGCCAGGACCTTGGGCTCCAGCCGGGTCAGCAGCCGCAGCGTCTGTGCGTTTCCTTCGAAGCCGCCGATCGCGTGGGCTACCTCGTTCAGGGCAGATTCACCGTTGTGGCCGAAGGGCGGATGGCCAAGGTCGTGGCTGAGGCAGGCGGTGTCCACAACATCGGGGTCGCAGCCCAGGGCGCGGCCCAGTTCCCGGCCCACCTGCGCCACTTCGAGGCTGTGGGTGAGGCGGGTGCGGACGAAGTCGTCAGTATCCGGGGCCACTACCTGGGTTTTTGCCCCGAGCCGGCGCAGGGCAGAGGTGTGCAGTACCCTGGCGCGGTCCCGTTCGAAGTCGGAGCGGTAGGTGGACTTGGCCGGTTCCTCCACCCAGCGGGCACAGTCGCGGCCCAGGTAGCCGTCCAGCACGGGCGCGGTTGTCCTGGTTTCAGCCACCGGACACGTCCAGTTCCGCGTGGCTGATCTCACGCGACTGCTCGGCGTCCATGTTGCGGTCCAGCAGCCAGTCCTTAGGCAGGGCGGGCTTCTTGGGCGAGCCGGCGCGTCCGCGGGGGCCCTCGGCGTCACCGCCGGGGTACGGCGAATCAAGGTCCAGCTGGTCCAGCGTGCCGCGCAGGACCTCTAGGCTCGTCACCATGGCGAGTTTGGTCCGCAGTTCACTGCCGACCACGTAGCCCTTGAAGTACCAGGCCATGTGCTTGCGGATTTCACGCAGCGCCTTGCCTTCATCGTTGCCAAAGGTTTCGACCATCAGCTCGGCGTGCCGGTAGACACCCTCGGCCACTTGCCGCAGGTCCGGCTTGTGCCGCTCGTCGCTGCCTTCGAAGGCAGCCATAAGATCACCGAACAGCCACGGGCGGCCCTGGCAGCCGCGGCCCACGACCACACCGTCCACGCCAGTCTCCCGGACCATCCGGATGGCATCCTCGGCCGACCAAATGTCACCGTTGCCGAGCACAGGGATGTCTGGAAGGGCTTCGCGCAGCCGGGCAATCGCGGACCAATCGGCCTGGCCCGAATAGAACTGCGCGGCGGTGCGGCCGTGGAGCGCGACGGCGGCAACGCCGGAATCGCGCGCGATCCGTCCGGCGTCAAGGTAGGTGAGGTGGTCCTCGTCGATGCCTTTGCGCATTTTGATGGTCAGCGGGATGTTGCCCTTGGACGCTTCCTTCACGGCGGTCCGGACAATCGCTGTGAACAGATCGATCTTCCAGGGCAGGGCGGAGCCGCCGCCCCGCCGCGTTACCTTGGGTACCGGGCAGCCGAAGTTGAGGTCGATGTGGTCCGCGCGGTCCTCCTCAACGAGCATCCGGACGGCCTGGCCGACAGTGACGGGGTCCACGCCGTAGAGCTGCACGGACCTGACTTTCTCGTCCTCGTCATGCGAAATGATGCGCAGCGATTCCGGCGTGCGTTCGACGAGGGCACGGGAGGTAACCATCTCCGCGACGTACAGGCCGCCTCCGTATTCTCGGCAGAGCCTGCGGAAGGCTGAGTTGGTAATGCCGGCCATGGGAGCAAGGATCACGGGAGTATCCACCGTGAGCGGGCCCAGCTTCAGGGGCGGGAGTTCCAGCTTGGGGGCGGGAGGGGTAGCTACAACAGTCACTTGTCCATTGTCTCAAATCCGGGCAAATCGGTCGGAACCCCCGCCGGCTATGTGGAAATCCGGTGTCAGCCCCGGGCGGCGCGGCGTCCGCGCCGCCCGGCCGGCCCCGTTTTAAAGGCGCCGGCGGCAGCGGCACCGGCACCGGCGTCGGCACCGGCGTCGGCTCCTTCGTGCAGGGCGGCATCGATGGCTGCGGCACCGGCGGGGGCCGCGGCGGCTGCCGTGTGCAGGGCGTCCTCGGTGGCTGCCCTGCCCGCGTGTGGCCTCATCCCGGTCGCCTTAACGACCAAGACGGCGATCAGCGTCGTCACCGGGATGGCCAGGACGAGCCCGACGGAACCGACGAGGGTGCGGATCACTTCCTCGGAGAGCTCGGCGCTGGTCAGGGCGTCCCCGAGCGGCCTTTCGTAAAGCATCACCAGGATCAGCACCGGCAGGGCCGCGCCGGCGTAGGCGAAGGCGATGGTGTAGACGGTGGAGGCGATATGGTCGCGTCCGATCCGCATGGCGGAGGTGAACAACTGGCGGGCGGACGTTTCCGGCGCCAGTTCCCACAGCTCCCACACCGCCGAGGACTGTGTGATGGTGACGTCGTTCAGGACGCCCAGGCCCGAGATGATAAGGCCGCACAGGATGATGCCGGAGATCGAGATGTTGTCCGAGATGTTCGCCAGGGTGGCGGAGTCGTGGCTGCCCACCCCGGCGAGGTTGGCGGCGTCGGTGGCCCAGGCCGCCAGCAGCGCGGTGATGGCGAGCCCGAACATGGTCCCGAGCAGCGCCGTCGAGGTCCGGGCGGAGAAGCCGTGGGCGAAGTAGAGGACCCCGATCATGATCACCGTGGACCCCACCAGCGCCAGCAGGAGCGGCGGTTTGCCTTCCACGAGGCCGGGCAGCATAAAGCTGACCAGCACCGCATAGGCCCCGACGAGTCCGATCAACGCGCGCAGCCCGCGCCAGCGGGCCACGGCGATGACAACGACGGCGTAGAGCACCGCGAGGAAAATGATCGGCATGGTCCGGACGAAGTCGACGAAGACGTAGGCCGGCGCGCCATGGGTGTCCGCCCCCTGGGCCTTGGAGAGGTTCAGGTAGCGGATGTTGTCGCCGGGCTTTACGCCGTGGGACTTCGCGACGTCCGGGTTGATGACCACCTTGACGGGGTTTCCGCCCTTGTCCGGGTTTGTGAACGCAAAGGTGCACTCCGATCCCTGCTGCGGTCCCGCGTCCGCCGCGGGCTGCCCTTGCTGGAGCGCATCCATGCAGCTGCCGGTGATAACGCGCTGGATCTTGCCGGTGTCGAAAGTGACGCCGGGCGCGGCCGCGTAGGGGCTGGCCAGCGTGATGCCCTCTTTGCTGCCCGAGGGCCACAGCAACGCCATCGCCACGAGTGTCAGCAGCGTCAGCGGGATCAGGGCGGCGGCCAGGATGAGGTTGGCTTTCTTCCGGGCGGCGAGCGCAACCGGCGTCAAATCCGCCTGCCCGTGCGGGGTGTGTGAATGTCCGGCGCCCATCAGCGGTTCAACCTCATGGGAAAAACTTTACGGCGCTCAGCGGCGCCGTCCGGACCAGCGACGCGGCGACGCTGTATCCCGCCTGGTTAGGCCGGCGCGATATTCTGGTTCACGCGGAAGAGGTTCTGCGGATCGTATTTGGCCTTAACCTCCCTCAACCGCTGATAGTTCGGCCCGTAATTTTCCGCGACCCGGCCCAGATCGTCGCCGTCCATGAAGTTGATGTAGCCCGCAGTCTCTGAATAGGGCTGCAGGGCCGCTGCATAATCCCGCACCCAGGCGATGTTCGCCTCGGTGTCCCGGGAGTCCTCCCAATGGCACGCTATGACCGGTGAGAACCTGGCGTCCCGGTTGGGAAACGTTTACTCCTTCGCCCAGAACCCGTCAAGAGGATGCGGCCGGCGTACCTGCAGGGCACGCACCTCAGCTCCAACGCCCATCTTTCCCGTGCACTGCTCCGAATGTCCTGTGGGCCGTCCCCGGGAACCGCGGGACCTGACGCGCCCTGCGGCTCGGAGCCCGCACTGCGGGCGCTGCGCCCTATGGTTGGAAACGACGGTTGAAAACGACGGACACGATGTGGAGGTACGGCATGGCCATACGCAAGATAGACGACCGCGAACCTGAGCGCCCGGGCCCCGCTGCCAAGGCCGTATTGAGCATTGCCGCGGCAGCCGGGGAAACCCGGGGGTTGCCCTGGTCCTGCACGGCGGACGGTCCGACAGCTTCGAATCCGTCCGTGCCCGGCACCTGAGTCCGGCCCGGATGCTGCCCTTCGCCCGCGCCCTCCGCAACGCCGGCACGGACGAGGGCCTGGCAGTCTGGACTCTTCGGAACCGGTACCGGGGCTGGAACGGCGCGGCGATGTCCCCGGTCCAGGATGCCCGGTGGGCACTGAACCACATCAGCCATGAACATCCTGGGGTTCCGATCTATCTTCTGGGCCACTCGATGGGGGGCTTGACCGCACTCTGCGTCGCGGACCACCCGCAGGTGGAAGCCGTCGTCGCCCTTGCGCCCTGGCTCAACGCCGAAACCCCGGTGGAGCGAGTGGCCGGCCGCCGGATCCTGATCGTCCATGGCACCGAGGACCGCTGGACCAGCCCCGGGAACTCGCTCGCCTATGCCCGCCGGGCCGACGGCGTCGCCGAGTCCGTGGACTACGTCTCCCTCAAGGGAGCAGGACACTTTATGTTCCGCCGGCTGCACCTGTGGAACTTGCTCGCCAACGGTTTTATCCTCGATGCGTTCGCCGGCGGTTCAAGGCCGGACCCACACGGCGGCGCCGGCTCGTTCCGCAGCCTCCTTCCCGCCGCCGCCAGCCTCCCGGTGGTGCTGTAATGGCGGACTTTCCGCTCACCGGCTTCCTGGCCAGCCTGCCGTGGGTGGCGGCGGGCCTTGTGGTGCTGCTGGCCATCACCTTCAGCATCGCCGTCCGGCAGAGCCGCCATTCCGTCATCGACACCGTCTGGGGCCTGGGCTTTGTGGTGGCGGCCGTCATCTCCTGGTTCCTTTCCGCCGGAGCGGGCGACGGCGGCCGGCGGCTGCTGCTGCTGGCGCTGGTGGCGGTCTGGGGCATCCGCCTCGCCGTCCACATCGGGCTTCGGGCCCGCGGCGGCCACGAGGATCCCCGCTACGTCGACATGCTCTCCTCCGCTCCGGGGTCCCGCAACAGCTACGCGGTGCGCAAGGTCTACCTGCCGCAGGGTGTGATCCTGTTCTTCGTCTCCCTGACCGTCCAGGTCGGGATGTTCAGCACCGGAAACCTTGGCTGGCTGGCATGGCTTGGTGTGCTGCTGTGGACTGTCGGTTTTGTTTTCGAGGCGGTTGGCGACTGGCAGCTGGCGCAGTTCAAGGATGATCCGTCCCGGCGCGGGACCGTGCTCAACACGGGGCTTTGGCGTTACACCCGGCACCCGAACTACTTCGGCGACGCCGCTGTTTGGACCGGAATCTTCCTGGTGGCCGCCGATTCCTGGCCGGGTGCATTGACGGTCCTCTCCCCCGCACTGATGATCTGGCTGCTCGCTGGCAAATCCGGCAAGCCGTTGACCGAGAAGGCCATGTCCGCCCGCCCGGGCTATAAGGAATATGTGGAGTCCACGTCGGGCTTCCTGCCCCTGCCGCCCCGCCGGCTGCAGGGCGGTCGCTGACATGCCCTGGCGCCCCAGGCCCAATGACGCCTTCTACCGCGTGATCGTCCGCACCGGGCGAATGCTGCGCCGGCTCTTCCGGATCCGGGTCATCGTGACCGGGCAGGAACACCTCCCGGCGCCGGAGTCCCGCGGCGGGGGCCGGGAGGGTCGGTCCCGCCGGGTGGTCCCGGGCCGTGGAGCCGTCGTCGCGATCACCCACTTCGGGTACCTCGACTTCGCCTTCGCCGAAGTGCTGCTCTGGTGGCGCGCCAAGGCCCAGATGCGCTTCCTCATCACCCAGGGGGCGGCCGACCACTGGTTCGCGGGCCCGGCCATCAGCGCAGCCGGACACATCGTCGTCGGCTATGGAACCGGCGCCCATGCCTACGACGCCGCCGTGGAAAAGCTCCGCGCGGGCGAGATCATCGCGATCCTGCCGGAGGCCGGCGTCAGCCGCAGCTTCCGCGTGCGCGAGTGCAAGACCGGCGCGGTGCGGATGGCGGCCGAGGCCGGGGTGCCCATCATCCCTGTGTCCGTCTGGGGCGCCCACCGGCTGATGACCAGGAACCACGGCTTTTCCCCCGCCCGCGCCTGGCGCGCGCCGGTCCGGATCCACGTCGGGGAGCCGGTCTGCGTCGACCCGTCCCAGGACGCCCGGGCGGCCACCGACTCGCTGCGACGGTCCCTGCAGGCGGGCATCGATACCTGCATCGCGGACTTTCCCCTGGACCCGGCCCCGGGTGCGTGGTGGATGCCCGCGGTCCTCGGCGGCGGAGCACCTACCGAGGACGAACGCAGGCGGCTGGACAAGGCCGAAGGTCCGCGGCGCGCAGGCGGCCGGCGCCGATAAGCCCGGATACCGCCATCGTTTGGCTACACTCCTACGGGTACAAATGAGCACTCAATGGAGAGGTACACCCCTGTGGCAAACACAGTCCTGAGCAGAAGCGAAAGCGGCGAAGAACGCGGTCTCGCCCGGATAGCCCAACGGTTGGCCGCGTGGACCGAGAAGTGGTTTCCGGACGCCTACGTCTTCGCCCTGGCCGGCGTCATCATCATCGCTGTGGCCGCCTTGGCCATCGGAGCTTCGCCCCAGTCCATCGCCGATTCATTCGGCAACGGATTCTGGGACCTGACAGCCTTTACCCTGCAGATGGCGATGGTGGTGCTGACCGGCTACGTTGTGGCGACCTCACCGCCCGTAGCCAAGCTGATCAGCCGGCTGGCCCTCGTCCCGGCCACCGCCCAAACCGCGGTCAGCTTTGTCGCGCTGATGTCAATGTCGGTGTCCTTCCTGAACTGGGGCCTGAGCCTCATCTTCGGCGGCCTGCTGGCCCGTGCCATCGCCCGCCGCAAAGACTTGACGGTAGATTACCGCGCGCTCGGCGCCGCAGCCTTTATGGGCCTCGGCGCCGTCTGGGCGCTCGGGCTGTCCTCCTCCGCAGCACAGCTGCAGGCCACAGCCGCCTCACTGCCGCCGGCACTGCTGAAGATCACCGGCATCCTGGACTTCGGCACCACCATCTTCACGTGGCAGTCGCTGCTCACCCTGGCAATCCTGATGGCGCTGACCACCGTCATCGCGCACTTCTCGGCGCCCCGGGGCGGCGCCATCCGCACCGCGGCGGACCTCGGCGTCGACCTTGACGACGCGCCGGGCGAACCGGCACCGCGTTCGCGCCCGGGCGAGTGGCTCGAATACAGCATTATCCTGCCGGTACTCGCCGGCATCCTGACACTCGGCTGGCTTGTCTCGCAGTTCCTTACCAAGCCCTTCCTGACCGTGGTGAGCAGCCTCAACGGCTACCTGCTGGTCTTCCTCATCCTGGGCCTGGTGCTGCACGGGACCCCGCGGAACTTCCTGCAGGCCGTCACCAAGGCTGTTCCGGCGACCGCCGGAATCCTGGTCCAGTTCCCGCTCTATGCGGCGATGGCGGCGATCCTCACCAAGGCCACCGGCAACGGCGGGATGACCATCTCCGCGCACCTGGCCGAGTTCTTCTCGGGCATCGGCAGCGGCGGCGGGTTCGCCGTCGTTATTGCGCTGTACACCGCCCTGCTCGGCCTGCTTGTCCCCTCTGGCGGCGGCAAGTGGCTCGTCGAGGCGCCGTACGTGATGCAGTCGGCCACCGACGTCCAGATGAACCTCGGCTGGACCGTGCAGATCTATAACATCGCCGAGGCCCTGCCGAACCTGATCAACCCGTTTTTTATGCTGCCGTTGCTCGCGGTGTTGAAGTTGCGGGCCCGGGACCTGGTGGGCTTTACCTTCCTGCAGTTTGTGTTCCACCTGCCGGTGGTGCTGCTGCTCGTCTGGCTCCTGGGCATGACGTTCGACTTCGTTCCCCCGGTGATGCCGCCGGGTAAATAGGCCTGCACGCAAACTGACCCGCAGCTGTGGCCGTTATCACGCTTCATAACGGCCACAACTGCGGGTCAGTTGGGTTAATGGCTAGGCCGGGTCCGAGACCACCAGCGTATTGGCACCCTGCAGACGGGCTTTACCGCTTTCGAGCAGGGGCTCGACGACGGCGCTCAGCGCCGACATCGAGTCGTCCAGTTCCAGCAGCACCGGGTGCTGGAACGCAATCAGCGCCAGCAAGTCCCGAACCGCTGCCTGGGCTTCGTCCGCGGAGAGGTTCGGCTCGTGGCCCAGGAATACGTCGGTGGGCTGGCCGGACGGGGCTGCGCCTTCGCCCGCCGTTCCGTCGACGGGTACGAGCTCGGCGTAGCTGATGGCAAAAGCCTCGAGCCTGCCCTTCCTGCTGGCCGGCACGCCCGCACCGAAGGCACTGGCCTTCGGGGCGCGCAGCACAATCGCGCCGTGCGCTCCGCTGAGCTCGTCCAGGAACAAGCGCTGGACCTTGGCAATACTGAGCTCACCCGGGCTGTCCCAGCCGTGCACGGACGTGTAGTAGCGTCCCACCACGTCGCTGAGCTCCACCGAACCGGTGGCCAGGTCCTCCACCTGCTCGGAGGCAGCAGCCTCGGAACCGTCGCCGAAAACGGGCAGCTTGAGCGCGCCGGGGTCGACGACGACAAGCCGGGAGCGCTGGATCGGCACCATCCCTGCCGCCTCGACGAAGGCCGCGCCGGGGGTGCCCGGCTCCACCTTGGTCCGCAGCCGGCTGACACCGGAGGGCGACTGGGCCGCCTCGTGGCGCAGCATGGTCAGCAGCGTCGAACCGACGCCCGTGCGGCGGTGGTGCCGGTCAACCTCGATGTAGGCCCAGAGCCGTTCCGGGTGCAACGAGGCCTCGTGGACAACGCCGGCCGCGACCGGGATGGCCACACCGTCGACGACGTCCTCGGCCACGATGCAGCGCCGCCACGGCGCCCCGCCCGAGGGGGCCAGGGTACCGCGGAACTGCCGGGCCTGCTCGGTCTCGGGCCCGCCCCAGATTTCGAGCAGTGCCAGGTCGTCGCCGTCGCGCCATTGACGGTATGCGATGGCCACGATCAGGCGCCGATCAGCCGTGCGGCCAGGTAGCCCTCCACCTTGTCCAGGGAAACGCGCTCCTGGCTCATGGTGTCGCGTTCGCGGATGGTTACGGCCTGGTCGTCCAGGGTCTCGAAGTCCACTGTGATGCAGAACGGGGTGCCGATTTCGTCCTGGCGGCGGTAGCGGCGGCCGATGGCGCCAGCGTCGTCGAACTCGATGTTCCAGCTTTTGCGCAGCTGGGCGGCGAGGTCCTTGGCCTTCGGGGACAGGTCCTCGTTGCGGCTGAGCGGAAGCACTGCCGCCTTGACCGGGGCCAGGCGCGGATCAAGCTTGAGTACTGTGCGGACGTCGACGCCGCCCTTGGAGTTGGGTGCCTCGTCCTCGGTGTACGCGTCGATCATAAACGCCATAAACGAACGGGTCAGGCCGGCGGCCGGTTCAATCACGTACGGGGTGTAACGCTCGTTGGTGGCCTGGTTAAAGTAGCTCAGGTCCTGGCCGGAGGCCTTGGCGTGGGTGGAGAGGTCGAAGTCGGTGCGGTTGGCGACGCCCTCAAGCTCACCCCACTCCGAGCCGTGGAAGCCGAAGCGGTATTCGATGTCGGTGGTGCCCTTGGAGTAGTGGCTGAGTTTCTCCAGCGGGTGCTCGAAGAAGCGCAGGTTCTCTTCCCGGATGCCGAGGCCGGTGTACCAGGACATCCGCTCCTTCATCCAGTACTGGTGCCACTGCTCGTCGGTGCCGGGTTCGACGAAAAATTCCATTTCCATCTGCTCGAACTCACGGGTGCGGAAGATGAAGTTGCCCGGTGTGATCTCGTTGCGGAAGGACTTGCCGATCTGGCCGATGCCAAAGGGCGGCTTCTTGCGGGACGTGGTGAGCACGTTGGAGAAGTTCACAAAGATGCCCTGGGCCGTTTCCGGACGCAGGTAGTGCAATCCCTCTTCGTTGGCCACCGGGCCGAGGTAGGTCTTGAGCAGGCCGGAGAATTCCTGCGGCTCGGTCCACTCTCCGCGGGTGCCGCAATTTGCGCAGGCGATGTCCTTAAGGCCGTTCTCGGGGGGACGGCCCTTCTTCTCCTCGAATTCTTCCTCGAGGTGATCGGCGCGGTAACGCTTGTGGCAGGAGAGGCATTCGACCAGCGGGTCGGAGAACACGTCAACGTGCCCGGATGCTTCCCAGACCTGGCGGGGCAGGATGACCGAGGAATCCAGGCCAACGACGTCGTCGCGGCCACGGACCACTGACTGCCACCACTGGCGCTTGATGTTTTCCTTCAGCTCGGCACCCAGGGGCCCATAGTCCCAGGCAGAACGGGAACCCCCATAGATTTCACCGGCCTGGAATACGAAACCCCGCCGCTTGGCGAGGGAGATGATCTGGTCGAGGACGGATTTTGCTGCCATGGGAACTCCACTTTCTACAGGGCCGCTGGGTGCGGTCCGCGGTCTCAGCCCCGGAACCCCGGCTGGTTGCCGGTCGGGGCACTACAAAAACGCAAAAACTAAAACACAAACACCCGCACGCGCCAACCAGCCGGTCCCGGAGGAGTGCTTAATGGTGGCGGTGCAGGAAGCTGCGCCTCCTAGCCTACCGGGCAGCCGGTCCCCGGCCCCGCCCCAGGACACCCCGGGGCCACGGCAGGCTCGCGAGCACAATTGCGGCCAGGGTCAGCAGTGTTCCCAGCACTGTGGGCAGCTCCACCACCGCGCCGGGTGACGGGAACGCCAGGTCCAGTCCCAGCGAACCCAGCAGTTGGCCCGCGATCATGCCCAGTCCGGTCACCAGCACGCCCAGGCTGCGCACCAGCAGGGCCCCGACGCCGATAAAGACGCAGCCCATGGGTCCGCCCAGGTAGTACCACCACTCCCCCGGCAGCGCGTTGCCTGGACCCGCGACGGCGACCTTGACCAGCCACGCGGCCCAGAGCAGGACTGCGCCGGCGATGAAGTTCATCAGGGTCGCGGCGATCGGTGTGCCGTAGTGCACAGCAGCGGTGCCGTTCATGGCCTGCTGGAAGCTCATCAGGAAGCCGGCCAGGACGGGGACGAGGACCGGAACCAGCAGATCGGACATTCCCGCTCCAGCACCGGAGAAGCGCGGAGATACGGCCCAGGCGACGGCGGCAACGGTCAGGACGCTGCCCAGCACCCTGATTCCGGTGATGGATCTCCGGCCGGCCGGGCCAATCCCGATCCGGTCGACAAGCAGCCCGCTGAGGGTCTGGCCGGTCACGGCAGCGACTGTGAACAGGGCGACCCCCAGCACGCCGATCGTGAACGACTGCGCGAAGACGAAGAAGGCGCCGATGCAGCCGGCCAGGACGAAGTAGGGCGGGAACCGGCGCTCCCGGACGGCCGGCAGGATCTGCGCCAGCCCGGCCCGTCCGCGCGGCAGGACGAGCGAAATCACGATCATCACCACCAGCCCGGTCGAGAAACTCACCACAGCGGCGCCGATTCCGTCCGCGAGCGCCGTTCCCAGGGCGCCGTTGATCCTGCCCTGCACGGGCATCATCAGCCCCGCCGCCACCGCGAGGGGAAGCCCCGCGAGGAACGGAAGCCGGGGTGTGTGGGTCATTGCTGGCCCCTTTCGTCAGGCATCATTACTTCTATGAGCAAACCGGAAATTGCAGAGGTCCCCATCCGCGACGACATGATCCGGCTTGGCCAGCTCTTGAAGCTGGCCAGCCTCGTTGAGGACGGGGTGGAAGCGGCGGAGCTGATCAAGGGCGGACTCGTGAAGGTCAACGGCGACATTGACGAACGCCGCGGCCGCCAGCTCCACCACGGGGACACCGTAACCGTCAACGGCAGGACAGTGCGGATCAGTACCCCTGCCGGAGCGTAACCCGGACACTGACGCCGGGCTCAGTCCGCCCGGCGCCGCCGGTTCAGCTCCTCAGTACCTCATGGGTCAGGAACTCGCCGACGTGCCCGATTTCCTGCTGGTTGATGCCGTGCCACATTCCGGTGTACAGGACCTTGGTGAGCTTAACGTGTTGACGGGCCCAGCCCAGGGTGAAGTCAACCTTCTCGGCCGGGATCACGGGATCCTGCTGGTCGCGGCCCCAGAACATCGGCACCGTCCCGTCCAGCTCCGCGTCACGGAAACCGCTGTCAGCACCGGCGTCGACCGCAAAACCGGAGAGTCCGACGACGGCGGCGTAGTCCGCGGGCCGCCGGCGCAACAGCGCGGTGGCGAGCGCCATCCCCATTGAAAAGCCCAAAAGCGTCACGGACGGGTGGTTCGGACGAACCGAGTCGAGCCAGTTCTCGACGTACCCGGCGGCATCCTTGACGGCGTCCAGGGAGTAGCCGATCGACGCCGACAACGGGAACCAGGTGAATCCTGCACCGGAGACCATCGGGGCGCGCACCGACGCGACGGCGAATTCCGGCGGCAGCAGCTCGGCCAGGCTCATAAGGTCCGCTTCGTTGGCCCCATAGCCGTGCAGCAGGACCAGCAGCGGCCTGCCGGCCCGCTCTGGCTCCGGTTGGGACCACAGGACAACAGGGGCGCGGGAAGGCAACAGCGTGTGTCATGGCTCCATTCTTACAGTTACCTGGAAGTAACAATTTCCGGTGGCGCGGCTTTGCCGGAAGAGTGCACCATATGAAGGTGAACGAAACTGAAGCCCTCGCGACCTCCCCGGACAACGTCATTGCCCATCCCTGGTCCCGCTACGTGGCCATGGGTGACTCCTTTACCGAGGGCATCGGCGACCCCGAACAGGCGAGTCCGGGTGGACACCGGGGCTGGGCGGACCGCGTGGCCGAGGAACTGAGCCGCGGCCACGACGGCTTCGCCTATGCCAACCTGGCCGTCAGGGGCCGTCTCCTGCAGCAGATCGTGGACCAGCAACTGGCGCATTGCCTGTCCCTGCGGCCCGACCTTGTGACCTTGTCCGCCGGCGGAAACGACCTGATCCGCCCCGGCGGAGACCCGGATGCCCTGGCCGAGAAACTGGATTCGGTGGTGCAGATCCTCGCCCTGGCCGGCGCCACAGTGGTCCTCTTCAACGGTCCCGACACCGGTTCCTCCGTACTGGGCCGGGTACGGAGCAAGGTGGCCATCTATAACGAGAACCTCCGCACCATCGCGGCCCGCCACGACGCCATCATCGCGGACATGTGGTCCCTGCGGCAGCTGAACGACCCGCAGATGTGGGATGCGGACCGGTTGCACTTCTCGCCGCTGGGCCATCACACCATCGCCGCCATGGTGCTGGAATCCCTCAACGTCGAACACACCCTGGAGCCCCTCTCCCCCAAGCCGCTGCCGCCGCAAAGCTGGCGGCAGGCCCGGTCCGGTGATCTGGTGTGGGCCCGTGAATACTTTGTGCCGTGGGTCGTCCGGCGGATCCGGCACCGTTCCTCCGGCGACGGCGTCACGGCCAAGCGCCCGCTCCCGGGGCCCGTCTTCGGACCCGGCATGCCGCTGGGGTCGGGCGAAGGCCCTCCCGGCACCGGCGAGCCCGTACGGTCCTGACCGGCGCCCGGTCCCGGGCACCCCGGAACCGGTCTGCGCGTTAGGCTGGAAGGACACTTCCTGAAAGGCGTGCCGTGAACAGTCTGTTCTTTTGGATCATCGTTTTGTCATTCCTGGTCCCGATGGCTATGCGCTACTACAAGAAGTCGGTGCGCGGCCGAAACCGGAACCAGGGTATGCCCGGCGGACTGCCGGACCGGTTCGGCAACTTCCCCGGCGCCGGTCCCGGCCCCGGCCAGCACCCCGGCCAGCAGGGAAACCCGCCGCGGGACGGCTTCACCCAGCGGGACTACTACGGCGGATTCGGACAGCTCGGCGCACCGCAGCCTCCCGCGAAGCAGGACTACCGCGCCCCGTATGAGGACAGCCCGGAGTACCTGAATCACCCGCCGCAGGCCGCGCCGCAGCAGCAATGGCAGCCGCCGGCGCCTGATTCCGACCCCGGTTCCGACCCCGGAGCCGTCGCCTCAACCGCCGGCGGCCCCGCAGGGCTTCCGGGCGCGCAAGCTCGCCGACCTGGACCAGCGGTACAGCGACGGCGAGCTCTCCATGGAGGACTACATGGCCCAGCGGGCCGAGATTATGAAGGGCTAGCGAAGTCCACGTCGGCCGCGTTCACGGTTCCTGCGGTGCGCCCCGGAGCCCGGTGGTACCGCCAATAGAGATTCGTGTGGGCCACCACAAGTTCCGGCGGCGGCGCACCAAATTCACTAAGGTCCTCGGTGGTGTGGGCGTCCGCCACCAAGGTGACGTCATATCCGCGGGTGATGGCACCGTGGAGGGTCGAGCGAATGCACTCGTCGGTCTGCGCTCCGGCCAGGAACAAACGGCCGATGCCGCGGCCGGCCAGCACTGACTCCAGGTCGGTCGCTTCGAAGGCGTCGCTGTACTCCTTGGGCACCAGAGGCTCCGCCTCGCCCCGGACGAGCTCGGGAACATAGCGCCAGCCTGCGCTGCCGCTCGGGAGTTCCGCCCCGCTGTGCTGCACCCAGACGACCGCCGCCCCGGCGTCGCGCGCCTTGTCCACGAGGGTGGCGATGGCCGCGATGACGTCGTCGCGGCGGTAGGCCGCCGCGACGACGTCGAGCTGCATGTCCACGACGACCAGGGCCGAGTTGGGCCGGTTCTCAAGCGTGCTCATAAGCCGACTTTAGTCGACCTGCGGGAAACCCAGGTCGATCACCGAGGTGGCGGGATCCGGCCAGCGGGTGGTGACGACCTTGCCCCGGGTGTAGAAGCGGATGCTCTCCGGACCGTACATGTGGGTGTCGCCGAAGAGCGAGTTCTTCCAGCCGCCGAAGGAGAAGGTACCCACCGGCACCGGGATCGGCACGTTCACGCCGACCATGCCGGCCTCGACGTCGAACTCGAACTGCCGGGCTGCGCCGCCGTCGCGGGTGAAGATTGCCACGCCGTTGCCGAACTCGTTGTCATTGACAAGCTGCACGGCGTCGGCGTAGCTCTCGACCCGGACTACGGACAGGACGGGGCCGAAAATCTCATCGTCGTAGACCTTCATGCCGGGCTTAACGTGGTCCACCAGGCTGACGCCGATGAAGAAGCCGTTGGAGTCAAAGGCCTGCTTCCGGCCGTCCACCACGACTGTGGCGCCTTCCTCGGCCGCGCCGGCGACATAGGAGGCCACCTTGTCACGGTGCGCTGCGGTGATCAGCGGACCCATCTGCGACGCCGGGTCCGTGCCGGGGCCGATCTTGAGCGTGGCCATCCGGCTCTGGATAGCACCCACGAGTTCGTCGGCAATGTTCCCGACGGCGACCAGGACGCTGACGGCCATGCACCGCTCCCCGGCGGAACCGTAGGCGGCCGAGACGGCGGCGTCGGCGGCCATGGCCAGGTCCGCGTCGGGAAGGACCACCATGTGGTTCTTGGCGCCGCCCAGGGCCTGCACGCGCTTGCCGTGGTCGGCGGCACGCCTGTAGATGGACTGGGCGATCGGCGTCGAACCGACAAAGCTGATGGCCTTGACGTCCGGGTGTTCGAGCAGGACGTCGACGGCTTCCTTGTCGCCGTGCACAACGTTCAACACACCGGCGGGCAGGCCGGCCTCGGCGAAGACCTGGGCGATGAAGACCGCGGATGACGGATCCTTTTCGCTGGGCTTAAGCAGCACAGTGTTTCCGCAGGCCAGGGCGCTGCCGATCATCCACAGCGGCACCATGGCCGGGAAGTTGAACGGCGTGATGCAGGCGACGACGCCGACCGGCTGGCGCACCGAGTGGACGTCGACACCGCCGGCAACCTGTTCGGAACGTTCGCCCTTGAGCGCGTGGGAGAGCCCGGTGGCGAATTCGATGTTCTCCAGGCCGCGGGTGATTTCGCCCTCGGCGTCGGAGAGGACCTTGCCGTGTTCACTGGTCAGCAGGGCTGCCAGTTCGGGCCGGCGGGCCAACAGCAGTTCGCGGACCTTAAAGAAGATGGTGGTGCGCTTGGCGAGGCTTGTGGCGCGCCAGCCCGGCAGCGCGGCGCGGGCGGCTTCAACGGCTTCCTGGACGCGGCCGGCGGAGGCCAGGGCGACCTCCTTTTCCTGCTCGCCGGTGGCCGGGTTAAAGACGGGGCCGTAGCGCTCGGCATCGGAGATTAGGGCGCCGTTGATGAAGTGCGGAATGCGTTCCATGGGGAGGATCTCTTTCTAAAAGGTTTAGGGCTACTTGGCGGACTCGAACGAGCCGTCAACCAGCTTGACGATTGCGGAGCAGTCCGTGCCGGACTGGCCGCCGTCGATGAGCCGCTGGAAAAGCTGCTGGACGTGCTCGCCGATCTCCAGCGGCGTGCCGGTGTCGCGGGCGGCGCTGATGGCCAGGCCGATGTCCTTGTTGGCGAGCTCGGCGGTGAACGTCGGCGCGAAGTCGTTGTTCGAGGCGGCGGTGGGCACGACGCCGGCCACCGGGTACCAGGTCCGCAGCGCCCAGCTGTCGCCGGAGGAGACGGAGGCGATGTCCCAGAAGACCTGCTTGTCCAGGCCCAGACGGTCCGCGAGCACCGCGCCCTCGGCCGTTGAGGCGAGGTTGATAAAGAGCATCAGGTTGTTGCAGATTTTGGCGGCCTGGCCGGTGGTGGCGCCGCCGGTGGGGATGATGTTCGCCGCCATCGGCTTGATGTATTCGGTGGCGTCGGCCACCGCGCCGGCCTCCCCGCCGATCATAAACGTCAACGTGGCGGCCTTCGCGCCGCTCATGCCGCCGGAGACGGGCGCGTCGACAAAGCGGAAGCCCGCCGCAGCGGCGGCGTCGTGCAGGGCCTGGGCCGAGGCGATGTCGATCGTGGAGGAGTCCACCAGCAGGGTCTTGGTGTCGGCGTGGGCCAGCACGCCGTCTTCGCCCAGGTACACGGCGCGGGCATGTTCGCCCTTGGGAAGCATGGTGAACACAACGTCGGCGCCGTCAACCGCGTCGGCGATGCTTCCGGCGGGCTTGACACCGCCTGCGGCGGCGGTGGCAACGGCCTCAGGGTTGAGGTCGAAACCGCGGACGTTGTGGCCGGCCGCGGCGAGGTTCACGGACATGGACCCGCCCATGTTCCCCAGTCCGATCCAGGCGATAACTGCCATGGCATAAGCTCCTTTGCTTTGGGTCATCCCGTGCGCGCCGCCAAACGCAGCGCCCGGGTTCCGGCCGTGGCCGGATGCTCAGTGTTAAACATCACACCCCTGCTACAGTGCAATCAAGGGAAAAAACCACAGATGCTATGTGCACGGATGCACATACTTAGTCGCGAGGGAGACCCATGGACGTGAGGCGGCTGCCGAGCCCGGACGATCTGCTGATCCTGCTGACGGTAGCCCGGCTGGGCCGGTTCAATGCGGTGGCAGAGACCCTCGGCACAACCCACACAACCATCTCCCGCCGCATCCTGGCGCTGGACAAACAGCTGGGCGGGCGCACCCTTGAGCGGAGTCCGCACGGCTGGGAACTGACGGACCTTGGCAACGAGGCCGTGGCCGCCGCCGAGGCGATCGAGGGCACCCTCGGTGCGCTCACAAACCGCATCGCGCAGTCCGAAGACGTACTCTCGGGCCTGGTCCGGGTCAGCACACCCGACGGCTTCGGGGCAGAATTCGTTGCACCGGCGCTCGTCCGGATGCAACGTCAGCATCCGCTGCTGAACGTCGAAATGCTCAGCGCCACGCGCAAGGTCAGCCGGAACCGCTCCGGCGTGGACCTGGAGGTGGTGGTCGGCAACCTCGATGTCAGCAATGCGCAGCCCATTTTCCTGGCCAACTACTTTCTCCGGCTGTACGCCAGCCCGCAGTACGCCCGGGACCGCGGACTTCCGGTGACGCTCGACGACGTCCGGCAGCATGGTTTTGTGTCCTACGTCGAATCGGCGCTGCAGGTCGCCGAACTTGGCCACCGCTCCACCCAGCTTCCCGTCCCGCGGTCCAGCTTCCAGGCCACCAGCATCTTTGCCCAGCTGGAGGCGGTCCGCCGGGGTGCGGGCATCGGGCTGTTGCCGAACTTCCTGGCGGTCGGCGACCCCGGCTTTGTGCCGGTCCTGCCGGCGGACTTCCAGCGCCAACTTCCGATCTGGGCGGTGGCCCGCGCGGAATCGCTGCGCTCCGCGCCGGTGCAGGCCGTCCTGGCGGCCGTCCGGACCGAGATCTCCGAGCGCCAGGATGTCCTGCTGGGCTGAGCCCGGCGGCCAACAACAACGGCCCTTGTCCCCGCGGTGCGGGGACAAGGGCCGTTGTTGTTGCTGCTATTTCGTTGCAGTTACTTCTTGCAGTTACTTCTTGCCCGTTAGTTCTTGCCCGCGGCGAGGAGGTCGGCGGTGCCCCGGGCGTCGGCGGCGTCGACGTCGTGGAGCGAGATGCCGCGGGTTTCCTTGAGGAAGTACACCGCCACAATCGTGACCAGGCAGGCGCCGAGCAGGTAGATGGCCACCGGGGTGGAGGACTTGAACGTGCTCAGCAGCGAGGCGGCGATGATCGGAGCCATCGATCCGGCCACGATCGAGGTGACCTGGTAGCCGAGCGAGACGCCCGAGTAGCGCATCCGGGTGGGGAACATCTCGGCCATAATGGCAGGCTGGCCGGCATACATCAGTGCGTGGAAGAGCAAGCCGATGGTGATGGCGGCCAGGATGATGATGTCGTTTTTGGTGTCCATCATCGGGAAGGCGAAGAAGCCCCAGGTGCCGCCCAGGATGGCGCCGGCCATGTAGACCGGTTTGCGGCCGAGGCGGTCCGACAGGCGGCCGACCATCGGAACCACGGCGAAGTGGACAACGTGTGCGACGAGCAGCAGCAGCAGGATCCGTGAGGTGTCAGTCTGGACAACCACCTTCAGGTACGTGATCGAGAAGGTGACGACCAGGTAGTAGAGGATATTCTCCGCGAAGCGCAGGCCCATGGCGGTGAACACGCCGCGCGGGTACCGGCGGAAGACTTCGCCCACGCCGTAGCCCTTCTTCTCGACGGTGACTTCCTTCTGGGCCTCCAGGAAGATGGGGGCGTCGGTGACCTTGGTCCGGATGTAGTAGCCGATCAGCACAATCACCGCGGAGAGCCAGAAGGCCACGCGCCAGCCCCAGCTGAGGAAGTCCGCGGAGGACAGCGTCGAGGAGAGGATGAACAGCACCGCAGTGGCCAGCAGGTTGCCCAGCGGAACAGCGGACTGCGGCCAGCTGGCCCAGAAGCCGCGGGATTTGTTCGGGCTGTGCTCCGCGACGAGGAGGACTGCGCCGCCCCATTCACCGCCGACGGCGAAGCCCTGGGCGAACCGCAGGAACACGAGGAGGGCCGGAGCCCAGTAGCCGATCTGCTGGAAGGTCGGCAGGCAGCCCATCAGGAAGGTGGCAACGCCGACCAGGATGATGCTGAGCTGGAGCAGCTGCTTGCGGCCGAACTTGTCGCCGAAGTGCCCAAACACGATGCCGCCGATGGGGCGGGCAACGAAGCCAACTGCATAGGTGAGGAAAGCTGCGATGATACCGTCCAGCTCCGAGCCGGAGTTGGGGAAGAAGGTCTTGCCGAAGACGAGGGTCGCCGCGGAGGCGTAGAGGAAAAACTCATACCACTCGACGACCGTGCCGGCCATGGAGGCCGCGACTACTTTTTTGAGGCCGGACGTCTTGACGTCGGGCTCTTCTGCGCGCCGTGCGGCCGCGTTTTCCGTGCTCATTTCGACTCCTTTGGCATCGTCTTCGACGCCTCGTGGACCATTGGGAGGAGGGCGCCTGTGAGGTGAGACACGCGGCGCCATTCCCCACGAGTATGTCCGGTTCCGGCCCGGGCCTCAACGGCCATTAGTGCAGAGCGCATCTGCAAAAGTGCACACCCGGGGCGGCTTTTGGCTGCTGGACTACCCGAAGAAGTGCTGTCGGAGCTGGGTGTTGAGCTGCCCGATCTCGGTCAGGAAGCCGTCGTGGCCGATGGGCGCCTCTATGGTGTGCACCGCAACGTCGCCCGGCAGGGCAGCCGCGAGCGCCCGGGACTGGTCCGGGAAGTACAGCCGGTCCGAGTCGACGGCCGCCACAAGGAAAGCCGCCGTAGCCGGGGCCAGCGCTTCGGTCAGCGCGCCGCGGCCCCGGCAGACGTCATGGCTCATCAGCGCCTCGGTGATGGCGATGTAGCTGTTCGCATCGAAGCGGCGGACCAGCTTGTTGCCCTGGTGGTCCAGGTAGCTCTCCACCTGGTAACGCCCGCGCCCGGCGAGTGACCCGGCACGCAGCGGAGCCTCGGAGTCCTGGGCGTTCCGGCCGAAGCGTCCATCAAGCTCTGCGGCCGAACGATAGGTGATATGCGCTATCCGCCGGGCCAGGGCCAGTCCCGCCTCCGGCCCGGGACCGCCGTAGTAATCGCCGCCGTTGAAGTTGGGGTCCTGCCGGATGGCGAGTGTTTGCGCCTGGGCGAAGGCAATCTGCTCGGCGGTGCTGCTGGCTCCGATTGAAATAACCCCGCAGCGCCGGACCCGGTCCGGGTAGCTGACGGCCCATTCGAGGGCACGCGCCCCGCCCAGGGAACCGCCGAGCACCGCGTACCAGCTCCGGATTCCCAGCGCGTCCGCGAGCCGGGCCTCGGCGTCGGTGGTATCGCGCAGCGTTACCAGCGGGAACCGTGAGCCCCAGGGCTTCCCGTCGGGTGCCGTCGATGAGGGTCCGGTGGAGCCGTAGCAGCCGCCCAGGATATTGATCGAGACGACGAAGTACTTCCCCGTGTCCACCGGGGCGCCCGGGCCCGCGAGCTGCTCCCACCAGCCCGGTTCCGCACTGGCGCCGCGCGTGACGTGGGTGTCCCCGTCAACGCGTGCTCGATCAGCACGGCATTGGAGCGTTCAGCGTTGAGGGTCCCCATGTTTCGTAGCCGAGGGTGGCGTCCGGCAGCCGGGCACCGGATTCGAGCACCAGGTCACCGATCCGAAGGTACCGGACGGTTCCGTCCGGCACAGCCGCGCCGTCCGCGGCGACGCTGCCGCCGGGGTCCGGGGCATGGGAGGTCTTGCTTGCGGATTCACCCTGGCGGGTGGCGGCAATCGTCATGTGAGGACCTAACTTCGCGCTTGCCCGCCGGCAGCTCACCGGCAGGCCAGGTCTTCACCCGGGGCACCCCGCCGCAAATGGAGGGTTGCCGGCCAGCAAGCCGGGGCTGTCGCTGGCACTCATGACCTCCCCTGAGTGTACGAAATGCCGGCGCCCGGTGGCGAAGAATGTGACGCCCGTGTGACTTCCCCCCGGGTAACGGTTGGTCAGACGGTCTTGGCGGCGCGGAAACCGGCATCCAGGTCGGCGAGGATATCATCGATGTGCTCCAGGCCCACGGAGAGCCGCACCAGGCCGGGGTTCACCCCGGCGACGACCTGCTGCTCCGGCGAGAGTTGGCTGTGTGTGGTCGACGCCGGGTGAATGACCAGCGAGCGCACATCGCCGATATTGGCGACGTGCGAGTGCAATTCCAGCGCGTCCACAAAGCTCTTGCCGGCCTCGGCTCCGCCGGCGATGTTAAAGGACACAACGGCGCCGGTCCCCTTCGGTCCGTACTTGCGGCCGCGCTCGAACCAAGGGCTGGACGGCAGGCCGGCATAGGCGACGGATTCGACGTCGTCCCTGGCCTCCAGCCATTCGGCGACCCGGCCGGCGTTGGCAACGTGCCGCTCCATCCGCAGGCTCAGGGTCTCGATGCCTTGGGCGATAAGGAAGGCGTTGAACGGGGACACCGCAGAGCCCAGGTCGCGCAACAACTGCACACGCGCCTTGAGGATATAGGAGAGGTTCGCGCCGAGGGCACCGTCCGCGCCGAGGTCCCGGGCGTAGACCAGCCCGTTGTAGCTGGGATCCGGGGTGTTGAAGCCGGGGAACCGTTCCGGGTCCTTGCCGAAGTCGAAATTGCCCGAGTCCACTATCACGCCGGCGATCGCCGTTCCATGGCCGCCAAGGTACTTGGTGGCCGAATGCACCACAATGTCCGCACCCCACTCGATCGGCCGGATAAGGTACGGCGTGGAGAGGGTGTTGTCTACGATCAGCGGGACACCGGCCGCGTGGGCCACCTGGGAGATGCCCTCAAGATCCAGCACGTCCTGGCGCGGGTTGGAGACCACTTCGCCAAAAAAGAGCTTGGTATTGGGCTGCACGGCGTCACGCCACTGCGCCAGGTTGTCCGGGTCCGCCACGAAGGTCACGGAAATGCCAAACTTCTTCAGTGTGTGCGCCAGCAGGTTGTAAGTACCGCCGTAAAGGCTGGGACTTGCCACCACGTGGTCTCCGGCTTCGGCGACATTCAGGATGGCCAGGGTCTCCGCCGCCTGTCCGGAGCTCAGCAGCAGAGCCGCGAGTCCGCCTTCCAGGCTGGCAACCCGCTGCTCCACGGCATCCTGGGTGGGGTTGCCGATCCTGGTGTAAATGGGGGCCAGCTCCGCCAGGGCAAAGCGGTTCGCGGCACTCTCGGCGCTGGGGAACACAAACGACGTCGTCTGGTAAATCGGCAGCGAGCGGGCGCCGGTGGCGCTGTCGGGCTCCTGGCCGGCATGGATCTGACGGGTTTCGAAGGACCAGGCACTGGACATCGGGACACTCCTTAGGGGAGCGGGCACAGCCTGACCCTGGGCACCGTGGCCCGGGCCCGTGCTGGCGCCGCGCTTGCCTCCCGGCGGGCGCCGGACGGCCAGGTCCTCACCCGGGGCACCCCACCGCGATACGAGGGTTGCCGGCCAGCAAGCCGGGGCTGTGCGCTGGCACTCATGACCTCACCCCAGTCTAGGAACCGGTTGCAGGCGGTGGATAGCTTTGTGACAAAGATGAAGCTGGCCCGGCCGCGGCGCTGCTGATGCCATGCCAATGCGGCCACGTGTGCTGCCGAGAGTGTGGCCTAGAGTGTGGCCGGAACAGTCCGGATCCGACCCCAACTGCCAGTAAGGGTACCCTAAGCTGAGAGGCGCATCACAAAGTGCCAAGATGATGGCATGCGCATGGATCACGTCTCTTACGCCTGTGAACAAGATGGCCTCGCTGCCACCACCGAACGAATTGCGTCTGCCCTCGGCGTGGAAGCCGTGAAGGGCGGAGTACACCCCCGATTCGGGACCCGCAACATGATCATCCCGCTAGCGGGACACAAGTACCTCGAGGTGGTGGAGGTCCTGAACCACCCGGCCTCCGACAAGGCCCCCTTTGGCCAGGCCGTCCGCGCCCGCTCCGAAGCCGGCGGCGGCTGGATGGGCTGGTGTGTGGAGGTCGACGACCTCGCCCCGTTCGAGGTCCGACTCGGCCGCGCCGCCGTCAACGGCAACCGCAAGTTCCCGGACGGCCGGGAGCTGGTCTGGAAGCAGATTGGCATCCTTGGGCTCATCGCCGATCCCCAGGTCCCGTACATGCTCAAATGGGAAGGCGATCCGGAACTCCACCCGTCGAAGGCCTATGAGGGCAACGTCAAAATGTCCGCCCTCACGATTGCCGGTTCGGCCGAGCGCGTCACCGAATGGCTCGGCGTTCCGGTGGAGAAGCCGCTCGAAGACGTGGCCGTGCACTGGATTGCTCCGCGCGGGACACCCGGCATCCTCTCCGTCACGTTTGAGACGGCCTCCGGAGCCGTCACGATCTGAGGCTTCACCGCCCCACACTTCGGCCGCCATCAGCGGGTGTCAACGACGTCACCCACCGATGGTGGCCGAAATTTCTTAAAGCACGCACAGCGCCGCTGCCGCCGTGCCCCGCAGAACCCCTCCCCCGCAGAGCCCCTCCGGCGGCTTAGCCCAGGCCGATGGCCTTGCCAAAGAGGCTGAAGCCGACGAAGGCCACGGTGTCCAGCACCGCGTGGGCGATCACCAGCGGCATCACCCGCCGCGTTCGGGTGTACACCAATGCAAAAACGACGCCCATGATCGCGTTGCCGATGAACGGGCCGAAGCCCTGGTACAAGTGGTAGCTGCCGCGCAGCATGGAACTGGCGAAGATGGCCAGCGGCAGGCTCCAGCCGAACTTGCCGAACCGGTCCAGCAGGTAGCCCACCACAATCACTTCCTCCACGATCCCGTGCCGGACCGCGGAGAGGATGAGCACCGGCACCGTCCACCAGTAGGAATCGAGGGCACTGGGGATAATCGCCGTGGTGATCCCCAGCGCCCGGCCCGCAGCGTAGAGGCCCAGGGAGGGTACACCGATCAGGGCCGCCAGCCCGAGGCCCTGGAGCAGGTCCCTGCCCGGGCGGGCAAACGTGAATCCCAGTTTCCCGAACGCCGTGGCTCCGCTGCCGGCCGCACCGGACACCCGGTGTTCGGTGAGGAAATAGAGCACCAGGACCACCGGTACCAGCGCGAAGACAATGTCCAGCAGCTGGTAGCTCAGGTCAAAGTATTCGCGGCTGCTTTGGGAGCGGTTCAGGGTGGAAGTCCCCTCCGCCAGCGGCGCCCGGGTCAGCTTGTCCAGCAGCTGAACGACCGAGTAGACGGCGGATTGGCCCAGGGACAGGCCCAGGACGATCCAGACTTCTAGCCGCAGGCGACGGCGGGAGGGAACCAGCATGGTCCTATCTTGCCCGGTTTTTCCCGGTCGCCACGCCTATGCTTGGGGTTTATGAGTGCGCCCGGGAAAATCATCATGATCCGGCACGGCCAGTCCGCCGCCAATGCCGACACCTCGATCTACAACCGGGTGCCCGACTACCGGATCCCGCTGACCGGGCTTGGCATCGACCAGGCACGGGCAGCCGGCGAACGGGTACGGCGGCTGCTGGACGGGCAGCCGGCCTGCGTTTACGTCTCCCCGTACCTGCGCGCCTATCAGACCCTGGAGGCGATGAACCTCGGCGCGCTGGTTGAACGCGTGATCGAGGAGCCGCGGCTGCGTGAGCAGGACTGGGCCAACTTCCAGATCGCCGGTGAGATCGAAGACCAGAAGGAACTCCGCAACGCCTACGGACACTTTTTCTACCGCTTCCGCGAAGGCGAATCCGGCTCCGATGTCTATGACCGGATCTCCTCATTTATGGAAACCCTGTACCGGCACTGGTCCAAACCCAGCTACGCCCCCAATGCGCTGTTTGTGACCCACGGGCTGACCATGCGGCTGTTCTGCATGCGCTGGTTCCACTGGTCCGTGGAGTACTTCGAATCACTCAACAACCCGGACAACGCCGAGGTCCGCACCCTGTACCGCACCGCAGAGAAAAAGTATGAACTCGACAAACCGTTCAGCCAGTGGGAGGCCCGGCGTGTTGATGAGACCGTGCTGAACGCTCCGCGGATGGTGTTCTAGCGGCCGCAGCGGCAGGCGTCAGCGCGCCCGGACCCCGGCCCGCCAGACCGCGTGGGTCAGCGGGATGCCGGGCCGGTAGGCCAGATGGGTGGCGGACGGTGCGTTCAGCAGGTGGAGGTCCGCGCGGTGTCCGACGGCGATCGAACCGACGGCCCGTTCTCCGTCGGTGTCGTTCCCGGACTCCCGGCCAAGGGCCAGCGCACCGCCGTACGTTGCGGCGCGCACGGCCTCATGGACGCTGAGCCGCATCTGCAGCACCGCCGTGGTGACGCAAAACGCCATCGAGCTGGTATAGGAGGTGCCCGGGTTGCAGTTGGAGGCCAGGGCGATTTGCACGCCGGCGTCAAGCAGTTCCCGGCCCGGTGCCAGCGGCTGCCGGGTGGACAGGTCGCAGGCCGGCAGGCAGGTCGCCACCGTGCCGCGTCCGGCGCCAGTGCCGGGGCGCTTCCCGCCGTTCCCGCCGTCCCCGCCGTCCCCGCCGTTCCCGCTGTCCCAGCCGGACCAGCTGCCCGCGAGGGCGTCGACGTCGGCGGCGGACAGGTAGTTGACGTGGTCCACGCTGGCCGCGCCGAACTCCACGGCGAGCCGCACACCGGGGCCCTCGCCGAGCTGGTTGCCGTGCACACGCAGGCCCAGCCCGGCGTCCCGGCAGGCCTGGAGCACGCGCCGGGACTGGTCCTCGGTGAACGCGCCCCGTTCGCAGAAGACGTCGGCCCAGCGCACAAACGGCCGGACGGCGGAGAGCATCGGGCCGCACACGAGCTCCGTGTATTCCTCGGCGTCCATCCCCGCGGGGACAAGGTGCGCGCCGAGGTAGGTGACCTCGTCCACAACTGTGGAAGCGATCCGCGCGCTGCGGGCCTCGTTGTCAACGTCCAGGCCGTAGCCGGTTTTGGTTTCAAGATAGGTGGTGCCCTGCGAAACAGCTTCGGCTACCCGGCCCATCGCCAGCCGGGTGAGGTCGAAGTCTCCGGTGGCGCGGGTGGCCCCGGTGGTTACGGCGATCCCGCCCGCAGTGTAGCTCTCCCCCGCCATCCGGGCCTCGAATTCGGCGGTCCGGTCACCCGCAAAGATGAGGTGGGTGTGCGAATCGACCCAGCCCGGCAGCAGGGCACGGCCGCCGGCGTCGACGGTGCCGTCGGCGGCCGGTGCGTCGGACGCCCGGCCCAGCCAGGCGATCCGTTCGCCGTCGATCACCAGCGCGGCGTCCTTCAGGACCCGGTGGTCCCGGTCCTGGGTCATCAGCTCGGCAATGTTTGTGATCAGGGTGCTCATAAGACCATTCTTCAGTGCCGGATGGACCAGCGTGTCGCCGCCAGCGGCGCCGCTGTCCGGGATGCCGGACCGGCGGCAGTGGATCCGGCGCCCTGGCCTGCGAGGATAAGTTCCGCGGCCAGCTCGGCGATGCCGGAGGAGGTCTGGAAGCCATAGCCGCCCTGCCCGGCCAGCCAGAAAAAGCCCCGGGCTTCGGCGTCGAATCCCACCACGGGGACACCGTCGGCCGCCTCCGTCCGCAATCCGGTCCAGGACCGGCGGACACCGCGGATGCCGAGGGTGGTCAGGGTATTAAGCCGGGCGCTCAGCGCCTCGATGTCCCCCGGGTGCGGCTGCGCGTCCTCGGGGCCGCTGGGCACCGATTCCGAGGGCGAGATCAGCACCTGCCCGCCGTCCCGGCGGAAGTAGAAGGTGTTGTCGGCCGCGCACACCATGGGGCTGGACTCCGGAAGGGGATGCTCGACGTCGACGATAGCCGCGGTGCGCCGGTACGGCTGCAGCTGGACTTTCTCGACCCCGCTGAGTACTGCCAGTTCGTCCGCCCACGCGCCGGCGGCATTGACCACAACGGCGGCTGCGAAGCCTTCCTGCCCGGCTCCGAGTTCCCAGCCGGACCCGAGCCGCTGGGCCGAGTGGACCTTTGCGCCGGTAATGATGTCCACGCCGCCGGCGGCCGCGCGCCGGCGGTGGTCCTCGAGCAGCAGGGGTGCGTCACAGCCGAAGGAGCCGGTGTCCAGGCCCGCGGCGGAGAAGGAGCCGGGGAGCAATGCCGGGCAGAGCTCCATCGCCGCGGCGTGGCTAATCGGCACCATCTGCCCGCTGGACTCGCCGCGGACAGCCTCGTCGTCGCCGATCAGCATAAAGCTGCGGGGCGAGAGCACCGGCTCCGGCAGTTCGGCGTCCCGGGCGGCGATCAGCGCGAGGGTCCGCACCGTGAGCTCCTGGACAACTGCCGGGCCGTAACTGGGGATCAGCTGCCGGGCCGAGCGTGCCGAGGTGTGGTAAGCCAGGCTCTGCTCGGCTTCCACCAACGCGACGCTGCACTTCCCGGCGAGGGCTGAGGCAAGGGACAGGCCGGCGATCCCGCCGCCGACAATCACAACATCGTAATTAGCTGACATGGTTACATCCTCGCAGACGGAGAGCCTGCGGCGCCGTTCCCGGCGCCGCAGGCTTCCTCCGGTGCCGCTTAGCCCGCGACGGCGGCGCGGCTGCGCACAAAGGCCTGCACACAGGCCTCGACGTCTTCGGCGCTATGCGCCGCGGAGAGCTGTACCCGGATCCGGGCCGCACCCTTGGGAACTACCGGGTAGCTGAACGCCGTGACAAAGACGCCGTGCTCCAGCATCGCGTCCGCGACCTTGGCGGCCAGGACGGCGTCCCCGAACATCACCGGGACGATGGCGTGCTCGCCCGGGAGCAGCTCAAAGCCTTCCTCGGCCATCCGGCGGCGGAACAGCGCGGCGTTGTCAAAGAGTTTGCTGCGCAGTTCGCCGGAGTTCTCCACCAGGTCCAGGGCCTTGAGGGTGGCAGCGACGATGGCCGGGGCCAGCGAGTTGGAGAACAGGTAGGGACGGGCCTTCTGCCGGAGCATGGCGACGACTTCGCGGCGGCCGGAGACGTAACCGCCGGAGGCGCCGCCCAGGGCCTTGCCGAAGGTGCCGGTGTAGATGTCCACGCGGTCCGAGACGCCGGCGTGTTCCGGCGTGCCGGCTCCGCTGGCGCCCATAAAACCGACGGCGTGTGAGTCGTCCACCATGACCATGGCGTCGTATTTTTCGGCGAGGTCGCAGATCGCTTCCAGCGGGGCCAGGAAGCCGTCCATCGAAAAGACGCCGTCCGTGACAATGATCTTGCGGCGGGCCGGGTTCTCCTGCGTGCTGGCCTCGATCAGTTTCGATTCGAGGTCCGCCATGTCCTGGTTGGCGTAGCGGAACCGCTGGGCCTTGCAGAGCCGGATGCCGTCGATGATCGAGGCGTGGTTCAGGGCGTCGGAGATGACGGCGTCTTCCGGGCCAAAGAGGGACTCGAACACACCGCCGTTAGCGTCGAAGCAGCTCGAGAACAAGATGGTGTCCTCGGTGCCGAGGAACGCCGAGACGCGTTCCTCCAGGGCCAGGTGCAGGTCCTGGGTGCCGCAGATGAACCGCACGCTGGCCATGCCGAAGCCCCGCTCGTCCATCGCGGACTTGGCGGCGGCAATGATTTCGGGGTGGTCCGCGAGGCCCAGGTAGTTGTTGGCGCAGAAGTTCAGCACGTCCGCGCTGGCCCCGCCGATCTGGCCGGCCTTGATGTGGTTTGCCTGGGGCGAGTCAATGTGCCGCTCGGTCTTGAACAGGCCGGCGCCGCGGATCTCTTCCAGTTCGTGCTGCAGCTGGTTCTTAATGGCTGAATACATGGTGTGGGCTCCTGCGCTGGTGGGGTCGGTGGGCCGAAACGGTGGGGGGGGTTAGAAGCAAGTCCAGTCGAGGACCACTTTGCCGCCGACGCCGGCCCGGGCGATCTCGAATCCCCGGTCCCAATCGGTGGCGGGAAGGGTGTCCGTGACAACGGCGGAGATGTTGGCGTGCAGGACCGGGTTGGAGGACAGCATGGCGCTCATGGCGTACCAGGTCTCGAACATTTCCCGGCCGTAGATGCCCTTCATGGTCAGCATGTGCGTGACCACTTTGCCCCAGTCGATGTCGATGGACTGGCTGGGCAGTCCCAGCATCGCGATCCTGCCGCCGTGGTTCATGTTCTCGATCATCTCAGGCAACGCCGTGGGGTGTCCCGACATTTCCATGCCGATGTCGAATCCTTCGCGCAGGCCCAGTTCCCGCTGGGCGTCCTTGACCCGCGTCTTCGAGACGTCGATGGCGAGGTCGACGCCGAGGGTCCGCGCGAGTTCCAGCCGCGGTGCGGAGACATCGGTGATGGCGATCCTGCGGGCGCCGGCATGGCGGGCGACGGCGATCGCCATCAATCCGATGGGCCCGGCGCCGG
The DNA here is from genome assembly GCF_024124825.1 of Arthrobacter sp. H16F315. Lineage (GTDB taxonomy): Bacteria > Actinomycetota > Actinomycetes > Actinomycetales > Micrococcaceae > Arthrobacter. Next base: position 3,515,067 of record NZ_JAMXSS010000002.1, read on the forward strand.
TGATCAGCACGTCCTCGCCGACCAGCGGGAAGCTCAGCGCGGTGTGCACGGCGTTCCCGAAGGGGTCGAAGATGGCACCGAGTTCCGGCGTCACGGAGGAGTCCTGATGCACCCAGACGTTGGTCTCGGGGATAACAACGTACTCGGCGAACGCGCCGTCGCGCTGCACGCCGACGCTGACGGTGTTGATGCACATCTGCTTGCGGCCGGCGCGGCAGTTGCGGCAGATGCCGCAGACGATGTGGCCTTCACCGGACACCCGGTCCCCGACCTTGACGTCCAGGACGTCCTCGCCGGTCTCGACGACTTCGCCGTAGAACTCGTGGCCGGCGATCAGCGGGGTGTTGATGATGCCCTGCGCCCACGCGTCCCAGGACTGGATGTGCAGGTCGGTGCCGCAGATGCCCGTGGTCATGACCCGGATCTTGACGTCCCCGGGGCCTGCCTCCGGTTCGGGACGGTCAACGAGTTCGAATCCTGCGTGCGCGCCGGCCTTGTAGAGAGCCTTCATGGGCCTTCCTCACTGTGCCGTTCGGCACGTTGGGTGCGCTGCCTCGGACAGCGGGTGTGGGACAACTCACCCCATTAGAGCCGGTGAAAAGCATTAGCACAACCGTACTTTTCTCAATCGACGATTTAGATTCCCCTTGCGCATAGACTGGGCGGCATGGAAATCCACCAGCTGGAGATGCTCCGCGAGCTCGGGGCCCTCGGGAGCGTCAAGGCCGTCGCCGAAACCCTGCTCGTTACACCCTCGGCGGTGTCGCAGCAGCTGGCCGCCCTGCAGAAATCCGTGGACGTGCCGCTGACCCGCAAGGAGGGCAGGAACCTGGTCCTGACCGAGGCCGGGCAGGTGCTCGCCGACGCCGGGGCCGCCGTCGTCAGCGCCATGGCCGATGCCCGGACTGCTATCGGCGCCTATCACGGCTCGGCGGTGGCGCCGGTTACGCTGAGCGGTTTCCACAGCGCCGGGCAGGCTTTGTTCGCGCCGCTCGCCCGGCGCCTGGCCGGGCCGGGGCAACCGCGGATCCTGCTCACGGACGAGGACGTGGCCCAGCAGGACTTCCCGGCGCTGACGGCCCGGTATGACCTGGTGCTCGCGCACCGGATGGACCACAGCCCGGGCTGGCCCCAGGAGCGCGTCGCGGTAATCCCGCTCGCGCACGAGCCGCTGGATGTCGCGCTGCCGGCCGGGCACCGGCTGGCAGGCCAGGCGGCGGTGACCGCGGACGACGTCGTGGGCGAACCCTGGGTGACGAGCCGCGCGGGCTACTCCCCCGCGGACGTCCTGGCCGCGCTCGCGGCCGTCTCCAGCCGGGAGCTGAACATCGTCCACCGGATCAACGATTACTCCACTGTGGCGGCGCTCGTGGCGACCGGGGGTGTGATCGGGCTGCTTCCCCGCTACACCGCCCGGCCTGCCCTGAACCCGGGGATTGTGCTGCGGCCGCTGGAGGGCATCAGCACCCGGCGGCGGATCGACGTGCTGGCCCGGCCGGAGAACCTTAAACGCAGATCGGTCATGATCGTCTGCGAAGCATTGCAGACCATCATGACCGAACTGGTCCGTTAACCCAACTGATAACCCAACTGACTCGCAGTTGTGGTCGTTTTGAGGGGGCAAAACGACAACAACTGCGAGTCAGTTGGGCGGGGGCCTAGCCTTCGACGCCGAGGCGCTGCAGGATCAGCTCCCGGACGCGGCCGGCGTCGGCCTGCCCGCGGGTGGCCTTCATAACGCCGCCGACGATCGCACCAATTGCTTGGATCTTGCCGCCGCGGATCTTGTCCGCGACGCCGGGCTGCGCGGCGAGGGCCGCGTCGATGGCTTCCAGGAGCGGGCCGTCGTCGGAGACCACTGCGAGGCCGCGCTGCTCGACGATCTCCGCCGGGGTACCTTCGCCGGCGAGTACGCCGTCCAGGACCTCCGTGGCCATCTTGTTGTTGATTTTGCCGTCCTCGACCATCGTGTTCAGTTCCACGATCGTCGCCGGTGACACGCCGAGCTGGCCGGGATCGACGTCGGCGTTCTTGGCGCGTCCGACGATCTCGCCCATCCACCACTTGCGGGCCACCGTGGCCGTGGCGCCGGCGGCGATGGTTTCCTCGATTTCGTCCATTACGCCGGCGTTAACAACGTCGCGGAACTCCAGGTCCGAATAGCCCCAGTCGGCCTGCAGGCGCTTACGGCGGGCGGCCGGCGGCTCGGGCAGCGTGGCCCGGAGTTCCTCGACCCAGGCGCGTGACGCAACAATCGGCACCAGGTCCGGTTCCGGGAAGTAGCGGTAGTCGTCGGCGTCGGACTTGGGCCGGCCCGAGGTGGTGGAGCGGGTGTCCTCGTGCCAGTGGCGGGTTTCCTGGGTGACGGGCTCGCCGGAGTCCAGCACGGCGGCGTGCCGCTGGATCTCGTAGCGGACCGCGTGTTCGACGGCGCGCAGCGAGTTGACGTTCTTGGTCTCGGAGCGGATGCCGAAGCGTTCGCGGCCGTGCGGGCGCAGCGAGACGTTGGCGTCGCAGCGGACGTTGCCGCGCTCCATCTTGGCGTCCGAGACGCCGAGGTTCTTGACGATCTCGCGGACCGCAGCCACGTAGGCCTTGGCGAGTTCGGGGGCGCGGGACCCGGCACCCTCGATCGGCTTGGTGACGATCTCCACCAGCGGCACCCCGGAGCGGTTGTAGTCCACAAGCGAGTAGTCCGCGCCCTGGATACGTCCGGTGGCGCCGCCCATGTGGGTCAGCTTGCCGGCGTCCTCCTCCATGTGGGCGCGCTCGATCTCGACCCGGAACACTGTCCCGTCGGCGAGCTCGATGTCCAGGTAGCCGTCGTACGCGATGGGCTCGTCGTACTGGGAGGTCTGGAAGTTCTTCGGGGTGTCCGGGTAGAAGTAGTTCTTCCGGGCGAAACGGCAGGTTTCGGCGATTGTGCAGTTCAGTGCCAGGCCGATTTTGATCGAGGACTCGATCGCGGCCTTGTTTACCACGGGCAGCACGCCGGGCATCCCGAGGTCCACCTCGTTGACGTTGGTGTTGGGCTCGTCGCCGAAGACGTTCGGCGCGGAGGAGAACATCTTCGTTTTGGTGTTGAGCTCCACATGGACTTCGAAGCCCAGGACGGGATCGTACTTCTCCATCGCCTCTTCGAAGCTGAGGGTTGCGTCAGTCATTAGTGGGAACCTCCGTGGCTCGCGACAGCGTCGTTAAGGGTTGGGGCCGTCAGGGAAGGAGCCTTATCCAGCAGCGGGCCGCCCCACTGCGCCTCCAGCAGGGATTCGAGCACCGCACCGACCCGGTACAGCCGGGCATCCTGGCGGGCCGGGGCCAGCAGCTGGACACCGACCGGCAGGCCGTCCTCGTCGGCCAGGCCGCCGGGCAGGGACAGCCCAGGCACGCCGGCCATGTTGGCGGGGATGGTGGCGACGTCGTTGAGGTACATCGCCAGCGGGTCGTTGAGCTTCTCGCCGAGCTTAAACGCCGTGGTGGGCGCCGTTGGGGAGATCAGCACGTCGGCCTTGGCGAACGCGGCGTCGAAGTCGCGCTGGATCAGGGTGCGCACCTTCTGGGCCGAGCCGTAGTAGGCGTCGTAGTAGCCGGCGCTCAGCGCATAGGTACCCAGGATGATCCGGCGCTTGACCTCGTCGCCGAAGCCGGCGGCACGGGTCGCAGCCATCACGCGCTCAATCGTCATCGGGCCCTCTTCGGGCAGGACCCGCAGGCCGTACCGGACGCCGTCGAACTTGGCCAGGTTGGAGGAGGCCTCGGAGGGCATGATCAGGTAGTAGGCGCCGAGGGCGTACTTGAAGTTGGGGCAGGACACCTCGACGATTTCCGCGCCGGCGCCCTTGAGCAGCTCGAGGGATTCGTTAAAACGGTTCTCGACGCCGGCCTGGTAGCCCTCGCCGTGAAGTTCCTTGATGATGCCGATCTTCATGCCGGTCACGTTGCCGATCGACGCGGCGGCCACGAGGTCCTCCAGCGGGTCCGGCAGCGAGGTGGAGTCGCGCGGGTCGTGCCCGCCGATGACCTGGTGCAGCAGTGCGGAGTCCAGTACGGTGCGCGAGACCGGGCCGATCTGGTCCAGCGAGGACGCCATGGCGATCGCACCGTAGCGGGACACTCCGCCGTACGTCGGCTTGACGCCCACGGTGCCGGTGACGGCGCCGGGCTGGCGGATCGAGCCGCCGGTGTCGGTGCCCAGGGCCAGCGGCGCTTCGAAGGCCGCCACGGCAGCAGCCGAGCCGCCGCCGGAGCCGCCGGGGATCCGGTCCAGGTCCCAGGGGTTGTGGGTGGGGCCAAAAGCGGAGTGCTCGGTGGAGGAGCCCATCGCGAATTCGTCCAGGTTCGTTTTGCCCAGGATCGGCATTTTGGCGGCGCGCAGGCGCTCCACGACTGTGGCGTCGTAGGGACTGCGCCAGCCTTCGAGGATCTTCGAGCCGGCAGTGGTGGGCTGGCCGATCGTAACAATGAGGTCCTTGACGGCGATCGGCACACCGGCGAGCGCGTGCAGCCCTTCGGCGGCGGCGCCGCCGGCGGCGCGGATCGCGTCCACTTCGGCGGCGACGGCGAGCGCTTCGTCGGTGTTGACGTGCAGGAAGGCGTGGACCTTGCCGTCGACGGCGGCGATGCGGTCCAGGTGCGCCTGGGTGACCTCGACGGCGGAGACCTCACGGGCGGCGAGCTTGCCGGCGAGCGCCGCGGCGGAGGAACGGATCAGTTCGTTGTTCTCAGTCATGTTCTTAGCCCTCATCCAGGATTGCGGGGACCTTGAAGCGGCCTTCGTACGCATCGGGAGCGCCGGAGAGTGCCTGTTCGGCCGTGAAAGTGTGGCCTACTACGTCCTCGCGGAACACATTCGTCAGCGGGATCGGGTGGGACGTGGCCGGGACGTCATCACCGGCGGCTTCACTTACGGACTTCACTGAATCGACGATGACGGCGAGTTCGCCTGCCATCGTGTCCAGCTCTTCAGCACTCATCTCGATGTGCGCGAGACGCGCGAGATGCGCGACGTCGTCGCGGTTGATCGCAGCCATGGATCTCCCCTGCAAGTTCGGATTATTTTCCGTCCCAGTCTACGTGGCCCTAAGCCCTTCCGCCGTCGGCGGCGGGCCGGACGATCCTCCGCGTGCTCGCTCGTTCCTCGCTTAGACGCACGCTTCCGGATGTCCGTCCCGTCGCCGATGTGCTGCGCTCACCGAACGAGACTGCCGAGTCCGGAAAATTTCCGAACTCGACAGTCTCACAGTTTTGTTTTGTCAGCCGATGCCGATGGCTCCGGTGAGTACTCCGGTGGCCAGCATGACCAGGGAGATAACTGCCGTGCGCCAGAGGACCTTCTTGTGGTGGTCGCCCAGGTCCACCTTGGCGAGGGAGACCAGCAGCAGGATCGCCGGTACCAGCGGGCTCTGCAGGTGGAAGGGCTGGCCGGTGATGGAGGCGCGGGCCATGTCCGCGGCGCTGATGCCGTAGTGGCCGGCCGTTTCACTGAGCACCGGCAGGACGCCGAAGTAGAAGGCATCGTTGCTCATAAAAAACGTCATGGGGATGCTGAGCACGCCGGTGATGACGGCCATAAACGGGCCCATGTCGGCGGGAATGATGGCCACGAGCCACTGGGACATGGCCTTGACCATTCCGGTCCCGTTCAGCACTCCGGTCAGGACCGCTGCGGCCATCACCATGCTGACGACGGCGACGATCGAAGGTGCGTGCGCGATCAGCTGCGCGCCCTGGTCCTTGAGCCGGGGAAAGTTCACCAGCAGCGCGATGGCGGAGCCGACCATAAAGACAAAGGGCAGCGGCACGAGGTCGGCGACCAGCAGCACCATAATGGCAACCGTCAAGCCCAGGTTGAACCACTGCAGCTTCGGCCGAAGCGTGGACCGGTTGGGGTCCAGCGCGGTATCCGCCATGGCCGAATCGCGTTCGTCGGCGAGGTCCCCGGTGTGTTCCAGGACCGCCACTGCCGACCGTGCCGCGGCGGGGCTTCCGCCGGGACCGGACGGCTTGCGGCCGAAGCCGAGCCGGCCGAGCCGGCCGAAGCCGGTGCCGGTGTAGCTGTCGCCGGGGGTATCCGCAGAACCCCAGATCTCGGGGGCGACGGTGCGCAGCCGGTTGCGCTCCTGCAGGCCCAGCAGCCAGGCGAAGACGAACACAACGACGAGGCCCGCGATCAGCGAGGGGATCATCGGGACGAACACCTCCGAGACGCTGATCTTCAGTGCGGAGGCGGCGCGGGCGGTGGGGCCGCCCCACGGCAGGATGTTCATGGTGCCGTTGGCCAGGCCGGCCACGCAGGTCAGGATCACGGGACTCATCTTCAGGCGCAGGTACACCGGCAGCATCGCAGCGGTGGTCAGGATGAAGGTGGTGGATCCGTCACCGTCGAGCGAGACCGCCGCGGCGAGGACGGCGGTGCCGAGGACCACCTTGGCGGGGTCGTTGCCCAGCCGGCGCAGGATGAACCGGACCAGCGGGTCGAAGAGCCCGACGTCGATCATCAGGCCAAAGTAGATGATCGCGAACATCAGCAGGGCCGCGGTGGAGGTCATCGACTTCATGGAATCAAGCACCATGTCGCCGATGCCAAGTCCGGCGCCGGCGAAAAGCCCGAAAACGGTGGGAACAATAATAAGCGCCAGAACGGGCGTCAGTCTTTTCGTCATGATCAGCACCATAAAAACCGTGATCATGGCGAAACCTAGTAATACCAGCACAGCCGGCTCCTTCTGCAGTGAAGTGCACCACTCCGGTGTGATGCGCACTACAGACGCTAGGGTGGCGGGCGTCACGGCCGGGTCTTTGCCGCATTTGATTGGCATACTGCTTGTTGGACGCATTGTGCGCATTGTGCTCACACCCGAAGGAGGGTCAACGTGCCACGCTTAACCGGCCGCACGCCGCTGCGGTTCGCTACCCAGACCCTGCTGCTCCAGCTGGCGGTGGTGGCCCTGGTGGTGCTCCTGACGAGCGCCGTGCACGGCTGGCTCACCTATGACCGGCTGGGCCGCGAGGCCGAAAACCAGGCCCTTACACTGGCCAGGACCGTCGCTTCCGATCCGCAGGTGCGGGCCGCGGTGCAGCAGATCAGCGCGCAGCCAGGCACTCCCCCGCCGGCCGAACTGTTGGCCGGGCCGCTGATGGCAGCAGCCGAGGGCGCCCGCACCCGCACCGGAGCACTTTTTGTGGTCATTACCGACGAGACCGGACTGCGGCTGGCGCACCCCGAGGCCGAGCGGCTGGGCGAGCGCGTGAGCACTGACCCGTCCGAGGCGCTCGCCGGCAAGGAAGTCACCACCCGGAACACCGGAACCCTGGGCCCCTCGGCCGGGGCCAAGGTCCCGGTGTTCGCCCCGGAATCCGACACCGTGGTGGGCGAAGTCAGTGTGGGCTACTCTACCGAAAGCGTCAGCCAGAGTCTGGGCCGGGACATCGTTCCGATCGCCCTGACCGCGGCCGGCGCCCTGCTGGTCGGCGTCCTCGCCTCGTTCCTGCTCCGGCGCCGGCTCCAGCGGCTGACGCTGGGCCTGGAACCGGAGGAAATCAGCACCCTGGTCCACGACCAGGTGGCGGTGCTGCAAGGGGTCGACGACGGCGTGATCGGCGTCGCCGCGGACGGCCGGATCAGCGTGTTCAACTCCGCCGCCCGGCGACTGCTGGGCCAGCCTGATCTCACCGGCACGCCGTGGGCCGATGCTCCGGTGCCGGCCCGGCTGCTGGCGCTGACCAAGTCCGACGCCGCTGAATGGGACGCCGTGGAACTTGTTGTCGGCGGGCGGGTGCTGGTGGCCAGCGCCCGCAAGGCCCTGCACGGCCGGGAGGACCTGGGCTGGGTGCTGATGCTGCGGGACCGGACCGAACTTCAGCAGTTGACCCGCCAGCTCGACGCCGTGGGAACCATGTCCACCGCGCTCCGGGCCCAGCGGCACGAGTTCGCCAACCAGCTGCACACCATCGCCGGGTTCATAAGCATCGGCGAGCACCAGCAGGCCCGTGATTACCTGGCCCGGCTGGCTGCCACCGGTCCGCTGAAATTTCCCGTGGACCAGGCCGAACTGCTCCAGGACCCCTATCTGCAGGCCTTCCTCGGCGCCAAAGGGGTGGAAGCGGACGAGCGGGGCGTGAGCCTGCGGCTCGGACCGGAAACCCTGGTCCGGGGACAGGTCACCGAGCCGCAGGACGTCACCACCGTGCTCGGCAACCTGATCGACAACGCGGTGAACGCCGCCGTCGCGGGCCCGTCACCGGACCGCTGGGTCGAGGTGGAAGTGCTCGACGAGCCCGGCACCGGAGGCAATGGCGGCACGCTGTTGATCGTCGTCGGGGATTCCGGCGACGGGCTGCCTGCCGCTGCGGCCGGCGGTGCTGATGACGTGTTCGAGGACGGATTCACCACCGCCGGCCGTCCGGCGCGGGCGGGCGCCGGCCAGGGCCTGGGCCTCGCGCTGGCCCGCCAGCTGGCTCGACGTCGCGGCGGCGACGTGCGCGTACTTGACCCGGGCTCCGCCGGCGGCCCCGGCGCGGTTTTTATGGCGACCCTGCCGGGGACCATTGTGCCCACTGAGGCGAAGCCTAACGAAAGGGACAACGATGCCTGAGGACTTCAGGGTGTTGATTGTGGACGACGATTTCCACGTCGCCAAGCTGCACGCGGCCTACGTGGACTCGGTGGCGGGATTCCTGGCCCTGGCCCCGGCGGGTTCCGCGTCGCAGGCGCTGCAGGCCATCCACAGCCTGCGCCCGGATCTGGTGCTGCTGGACGTGTACCTGCCGGACGCTTCCGGCCTGGACCTGCTCCACCAGCTGGACGTGGACACCATGATCCTCAGCGCCGCCGCGGACGCGGTCTCGCTCCGGCTCGCGTTCCGGCGCGGGGCGCTGGCGTATCTGCTCAAGCCATTTACTGCCGAGTCGTTGTCGCAGCAGCTGCGCTCGTACGCGCGCTACCGGCGGATCCTGGCCCAGCCGGGGAACGTCACCCAGGACAGTGTGGAACGGGCCAAGCGGGCGCTCATCCCGGGCGATGTGATGGCCTCCGCTAAGCCCAGGTCCGCCACCGAGGCAGCGGTGCTGGAATCGTTGGCACCGGGTGAGCAGTACTCCGCGGCCGAGGTCGCCACCCGGGTAGGCGTTTCCCGAGCCACCGCACAGCGGTATCTGTCAGCGCTCGCCGACGACGGCGCCGTCGACATCCAGTTGCGGTACGGCAGCACCGGGCGCCCGGAGCACCGCTACGGGCTGGCGGCCTGGCGCCGCCGGCTAGCCCAGGTCCCCGTGCAGGTGGAAGGCGTTGCTGCGGGCGTACTCGTGTACGCGGGTGAGAGCCTCGATCTGGTTGCGGGCGTCGTCGGCCAGCGCGGCCAACGTAACAGGGTCGACTCCGAGGTCCGGCGCCAGCTCCGCCAGGACCTGCCAGCCGCCAAGCTTTCCCAGGATTGCGGAGCGCATCAGTTCAGCCTCCAGCACCATGGTCATCGGGGACCGGCTGACGATGCGGCCGTTGAGTTTGAGCCGGCCGGCGTGCTCGCCCAGCCAGGCGGCGGCTTGACGGTGACGGCGCGGCCGCAACCCAAGATCCTTGATGATGCCCCGGAGCACCTCGCGTTCGCTGCTGATCTCCTGGCTGATCCGGGAGAGCTCGCCCGCCACCGGGGTGTCGGCGTAGGCCTCAGCCATGCGTCGGATCCGGGAGACTCCGGCGGTGGAGCCGGTCAGGTGGTCCGAGAGATACAGGCCGAGGAGCTTTGCATCAATTGAGGCGGGGATGCGCGCTGCCATGGGTCCTCCAGAGTGCCTAAGCGTTTAGATTGACACTAACCTACCCCAGGGTGAGCGCCGCAAGGAGGAGTCCTGCCCGTCCGGCCGGGCTACAACTCCTGGCGGTAGACCAGGAGCTTGATGTCGGTGTCCGGCACAACCCAATCGCGTTCGGGGGCCCGCTGGAAACCGGTCTTGAGGTAGAGCCCGTGAGCGCTTTCCCAGGTCAGGCCCGTGGTCAGCGCCACGGCATTGATCCCGGCCAACAGCCGGGCATGTTCGAGGATGGCCTGGACCATGGCCTTGCCTGCACCGCTGCGCTGGACTTCAGGGTCCACCACAAGCATCCGGAATTCCAGCTCGTCGCTTTGGGCGATGTCCGCATAGGGTTCACCGGCGACGGCCAGGGTCACGGAGCCTACGATCTGTCCGGCACGCTCCGCGACCCAGATGGTCGCGTGCGCGGCCCGCCGGGAGACGTCCTGGATTTGCCGCATGTAAGGGTGGTCGGCGCTCTGGAAATAGCCTGCCGCGAGGTAGGCGTCCCGGGTAATGCGCGCGATGGCGTTGTAGTCGGCCGGAACTGCGGGACGGATAAGGATCTGGGGATGCACTTATCCATGCTAAGCGCGCGCGGACCGCACTGGCCCCGGAACGGCGTTTTCCGTGACTGAACTATCAGAACGGCCGGAAATCAGAACGGCCGGGCAGGCACCGGGGGCTAAAGCGGGAATTTTCCGGACAGCTCCAACGTCCCGGCGCAGGTCCAGGCGGCGAGTCGTTCGTCGTCGGAGGGGCCACCGGCGAGCGGGCTGGTCAGCCGCGGGCGACGCACCCAGCAGCCGGCCTCTTCGGCGATGAGGGCTCCGGCGGCGAAGTCGTGCTCATTGAGTCCCCGTTCCCCGTAGGCGTCGTGCGTGCCGTCCGCGACGAGGCAAAGGTCCAAAGCGGCGGAGCCGAGGCGGCGGACGTCGGCGAAGCCGTCCATAATGCTGCCCAGCCCAGACGCCTGCTCGGCCCGGACGGCAAGGTCGTAGCTGAAGCCGGTAGCCAGGATCTGTCCGCTGCGGCCCGGCAGGGGCCCGGCCAGTGGTGTCAGCCGGCCCGCTTCCTCGAGCCAGGCTCCGTGCCCGCGGAGCGCGTAGTAGCGCCGGCCCAAGGCAGGGGCATCGACCACGCCGGCCAGCCAGACTCCGTGCGGGTCCGCGACGGCCACCGATGTGCCGTAGTAGACGATGTTGCGGATGAAGTTGGCGGTCCCGTCGAGCGGGTCGATCGACCAGCGGTAGCCGCTGGGCGAGGGCGGCAGTACGGTACCACCCTCCTCTCCGGTGATGGTGTCGAACGGCCTGGCCGTGCTGATCACCTCGCGGACGGCTCTTTCCGCGGCGAGGTCAAAAGCTGTCACCCAGTCACCGGCGTCGCCCTTGTTGCTGACGTCAAGTTCGGCAGCGTTCCGGCCGGCCAGAACGGCGGCCCCGGCAGCTGCCGCCCGCCGGGCGAGCTCCAGCAGCGCGGCCGGCAGCCCGGTGGACGGGTTTGGGTTTTCGGCGCTCATTCGGTCATCACATCCTGGTGGTTTTCTTCGGAGTCCCCGCTCCCGCCGCCGCTGTCATTGCCGCCACCGCCGGATCCGTCAGCGGGCGCGGGGCCGGGTTTCGCGGCCGACGACGGGTCCGGCCCGTTGGCCAGCAGGGCGCGGAAGCCATCCTCGTCCAGGACCGGCACGCCGAGCTGTTCGGCCTTGTCCAGTTTGGTGCCCGCGTTCTCCCCGGCCACGACATAATCCGTCTTTTTCGAGACGGAGCCGGATGCCTTGCCGCCACGGATCAGGATGGCTTCCTTCGCTTCGTCCCGGCTGAAGCCCGCCAGGCTGCCGGTCACCACGATTGTCAGTCCTGCCAGGGTTCGGGGCATGGATTCGTCGCGCTCGTCAATCATCCGGACCCCGTCGGCCGCCCAGGTGTCCACGATCCCGCGGTGCCAGTCTTCGGTGAACCATTCGGTCAGGGCGGCAGCGATGACCGGCCCGACGCCGTCGACGTTGGCGAGCTCTTCCTCGGAGGCCTGCCGGATCGCGTCCATGCTGCCGAACGCCGTCGCGAGCGCGCGGGAGGCCCGCGGACCGACGTGCCGGATGGAGAGCGCCACGAGGACGCGCCAGAGCGGCTGGGCCTTGGCCTTTTCCAGTTCGCGGAACAGCTTCTCGGTGGTGGCCGTGGGCTTGGACGGGGTCTTGGCGGTGCCCTTGCTGTAGAAGTACGGCACCAGCTCGAACTCACCGGTGCCGACACCTTTGGCCCGCTTTTCCCGCCGGATGCGCACCTCCGCGAGGTCAGCGTGGGTGAGCCGGAACAGGTTCGCCTCGCTGGTCAGCGGCGCAGTTTCCGGTTCCGCTGGCTGGGTCAGGGCAATCGCGGCTTCCCAGCCGAGGGCTTCGATGTCGAAAGCGCCGCGGCCGGCAAGGTGGAACACCCGTTCGCGCAGCTGCGCGGGGCAGGAGCGGGAGTTGGGGCAGCGGATGTCCACGTCCCCTTCCTTGGCCGGCGCCAGCGGGTGCCGCAGGCGGGACATTCGGTGGGCATCACAAAGTCCCGGACAGGCGGGTCCTGCTGCCCGCGCAAGGCCAGGACGGGGCCGACGATCTCCGGGATAACGTCCCCGGCCTTGCGCAACACCACGATGTCGCCGATTTTGACGCCTTTGGCCTTAACGACTTCCTGGTTGTGCAGCGTGGCCATCTCAACTGTGGAGCCGGCCACCTTGACCGGCTCCATCACGCCATAGGGAGTGACGCGGCCGGTGCGGCCCACGTTGACCTGGATGTCCAGAAGTTTGGTGTTGACTTCCTCGGGCGGGTATTTGTAGGCAACGGCCCAGCGCGGCACCCGGGAGGTGTAGCCGAGTGCACGCTGGGTGGCGAAGGCGTCGACCTTGATAACAATGCCGTCGATCTCGTGGGCGAGGCTGTGGCGCTTGTCCCCGTAGCGGGTGATAAATTCCAGCACTTCCGTGAGCCCGGGCAGCACCTCGAGGTACGGACTGGTGGGCAGCCCCCATTCGGCGAGCTGCCGGTAGGTGTCCGACTGGCTTGCGGTTTCGAGTCCCTCGCGCGCGCCAATGCCATGGACGTACATCCGCAGCGGGCGTTTGGCGGTTTCCGCCGGGTCCTTTTGGCGCAGCGAGCCGGCGGCTGCGTTGCGGGGGTTGGCCAGCGGCGCTTTGCCGGCCGCGATCAGCGCCTCGTTGAATTCAGCGAACGCCTTGGACGGGATAAAGACTTCTCCGCGCACCTCCATTTCGGCAGGGAAGCCGGTGCCGGTGAGCTGCTGCGGGATTTCCTTGATAGTCCGGACGTTGTGGGTGATGTCCTCCCCCGTGCTCCCGTCCCCACGCGTCGCGGCCCGGATCAGCACCCCGTCACGATAGAGCAGGTTGACGGCCAGGCCATCGATCTTGAGCTCGGTGAGCCAGGCCGGCATACCGTTGCCCAGTTTGGCGATGTTGGCTTCGGCCTTGGCGATCCACGCCTCCAGCTCCCCGAGCGAGAAGACGTCCTCCAAGCTGTACATTCGCTGCAGGTGTTCGACAGCGGTAAAAGCGGCCGACACTTCGCCGCCAACCTCCTGGGTCGGCGAATCGTTGGCCACGAGTTCGGGGTGCATGGCCTCGATTGTTTCCAGCCGCCGGTAGAGCTCGTCGAACTCGGCATCGGAAATGATCGGCGCGTCGTCCTGGTAGTAGGCGAAGCGGTGCCTGCGGACCTCCTCCACGAGGACCTCGTACTCTTCGCGTACGGCCCCGGAGGGGTTTTGTGTGTCGGCTTCTGCTGCAGTGTTCCCTGTGCTCACAGACCTATCCTGCCTTAGATCACCGACATTGTCCGGTCAGGATTACCCCGGAGCAGTCGCCCCGGGGAGGGGTGCCCGCGACGCGCGGCGGCCGCTGCCCAACCAACTCGCAGCTAAGGCCGTTTTGAGGGCTCAAAACGGCCTTAGCTGCTACCTGGTTGGGCGGGCCGGGTGGTGGTCAGGAGTGGGTGGGTTCCTCGACGAGCGCTGTGGCGATGCTGTCCGCGTCCTCGAGTGCGGCGAGGTAGCGTTCGGCGTCCAGTGCGGCCGCGCAGCCGGTACCCGCGGCGGTGATGGCCTGGCGGTAGCGGTGGTCCACCGCGTCCCCGCAGGCGAAGACGCCGCTCAGGTTGGTGACCGTGGTGGGTGAATCGACCCTGATGTAGCCCTCGGCGTCCAGCTCTACCTGGCCGGTGAGCAGTTCGGTGCGCGGGACGTGGCCGATCGCGACGAAGATCCCGGTGGCAGCCTTTTCCCGGGTTTCGCCGGTGCCGGTGTCGGTCAGGGTGACGCCGGTGACTTTGGCGTCGCCGTGGATGGCGGTGATGGCGGAATTCCAGGCGAAGCGGATCTTGGGGTTGTCCTTGGCCCGCTGGGCCATGATCCGCGAGGCGCGGAGCTCGCCCTTGCGGACCACAACTGTCACGGACTTTCCGAACCGGGTCAGGAAGGTCGCTTCCTCCATGGCGGAGTCGCCGCCGCCGACGACGATGATGTCCTGGTCGCGGAAGAAGAATCCGTCGCAGGTGGCGCACCAGGAGAGCCCGTGGCCGCTGAACTTCTTTTCTTCCGGCAGGCCGAGTTCCTTGTAGGCCGAGCCGGTGGCGAGGATGACGGCGGTGGCTTCGTGGATCTCACCCGCGCCGGTGACCACGCGCTTGAGGTGGCCGGTGAGCGTCACTTCGGTGACGTCGTCGAACACCACCCGGGCGCCGAACTTTTCGGCCTGCTGCTGGAGGCCGTCCATCAGCTCCGGGCCCTGGACGCCGGCGGGGAAGCCGGGGAAGTTCTCCACCTCGGTGGTGTTCATCAGCGCACCTCCGGCCGTGACTGCCCCGGCGATGACCAGCGGCGCCAGCCCGGCCCGTGCGGCGTAGATCGCGGCGGTGTAGCCGGCAGGGCCGGACCCGATAATGATCAGCTGTTCGGTCATGGTCGTGCTCCTACTTTGCGGCCGGAAGGAGTTCGGAAATCAGGGCCTCGATGCGGGCCTTGATGTCGTCGCGGATGGGACGGACCGAGTCCACGCCCTGGCCGGCCGGGTCCTCGAGCTCCCAGTCCTCGTAGCGCTTGCCCGGGAAGATCGGGCAGGTATCGCCGCAGCCCATGGTAATGACAACGTCGGATTCCTTCACGGCCTCGGTGGTGAGGACCTTGGGGATCTCGGCGGACATGTCGATGCCGAGCTCGGCCATGGCCTCGACGGCGGCCGGGTTGACCTTGTCGGCGGGCTGGGAGCCGGCTGAACGGACTTCGATCCCGCCCTTGGAGAGCGTGCTGAGGAAGGCTGCGGCCATCTGGGAGCGGCCGGCATTGTGGACGCAGACGAACAGGACAGAGGGCTTCTTGGCGGTTTCGGTGCTCACGGGTTTCTCCTGAAAATCAGCTGTGTGACGGGTGCATCGCGGCCCGTTTGCGGTCCTGCGCCCGGCACGTATGGCCCTCGGCGGAACATTGATAAGAATCGATGTAGAAAGTATTGGACTTTAGATTGATGAATGTCAATATCTAGCTTATGTCGGCTTGGCCGTCCCGCCTGGTGTCGCGGCCCGGTTAGGCTGCGAGCACGCGCGGCGCGAGGCCATTGACCCGGTGGGCGATGTCATCGAAAGCCTTCTCGAAGGCATCCTCGGTGCCCAGCCGAAGGATCCGACCGGGTGCATAAACCCGCGGACCGCCTCCTCCGCCGCGAAGGCCGTGGGTTCGCTGGCCAGGTTGTGGCGCGCAATGCCGGCGCCCGGGCCCCGGAGATGACGCACCGGGCCGCAGGCAACCGTGCCGCAGCAGGGGGCGGATTCGCAGGTTCGGATAGCAGGCATGTGGTTCTCCCTAGACGTCAACCCCCCTAGCGTATCGACAATCATCGATATCCTAGAGCAGGGCCGGCGCGCCGTTGGCAGCGGCCTAGTTCCGGTTCTCCGGCGGCAGCGCGAGCTGGAGTTTGCGGACCTTGCCGCGGCCCACGATGTAGCCGCGGCCGGGGACGAAGTCGGTGCTGATCCGGCCCAGCGAGGTGCTGAGCAGGCTGTCGCCGTCGATGTCGCCCGGGTTCAGCAGCAGGCCACGGCGGCCGGACTTGAACGGTTGCGCGAGGGACCAGGCCGAGGACCAGGTGGAGGTTTCGGACTCGCCCACCACCCACTGTTCGGCCTTGATCGAGGCCGTGACGAGCCGTTCGATCCCGGATTCCGCCCCTGTGTCGGTGAAGTCGGTCAGCCCCTCGATGAAGATTGCGAGCTTGCCCGGGGTGCCGGTGGAGTAGTCCACCAGTTCGTCAAGTGCCTCCTCGACGTCGTCGGCGCCCACCACGGAACGGTCCCAGAGCTTCAGGGACGCTGCCGCCGAGCGGCGGGAACCGATGTAGAAGAGTTCGACGCCGGGGTTTGACCGGCGCAGCGCGTAGGCCAGGGTCACCAGTGCCACGGTGCGGCCGGCACCGGGAGGGCCGGCGAGGAGCAGCGGGCCCTTGGCCAGGATCTCGGCGGGCTGGAGCGTTTCGTCGTCGACGCCGATGACCGGCAGGTCAGGGCTGCCGGCGGGCAGGATGTCGAGGTCGATCTGGTCCGGCAGGCGTTCAATCTGCGGGGCCGGTTCGACGCCTTGGCGCAGCATGGCCTGGCTGAGTTTGTTGACCTCGCGGGCCTGCACGGCCAGGTTGGAGTTGCCGCCAAGCACGGCGAGCTGCACTTCGAGGTTGCCCAGCAGGCCGCGCCCCGGAGGCGAGGCCTGGCCCAGGACGTCCTTGGGCACGTCCATCGAGAGGTAGTCGTCCTCGGAGGACAGGCGCAGCACCAGCCGGCGCTGGATCGAGGCCAGCAGCGACGCTGGCACCGAGTTGGGCCGGTCCCCGCTGATGACAAGGTGGATGCCGAGCGGACGGCCGTCGGTGGCGAGCTGCAGGAAGATGTCCCATAACGCGGAGAGCTTGCTGTATTCGTAGGCTTCCCGGAAGGCGGACATACCGTCCACCAGCACAAAGATCCGTTTTTCCGCCGGCTGCTCCGCCAGGGTCCGGTACTCCACGATGGTCGACGCCCGGACCTCCGAGTAGCGGGCCGCCCGGTCGTCGGCCAGATCCCGGAGCCAGCGCAGCAGCCGGCCGACCCGCTCGACGTCGTCGCCGTTGATGATTTCGCCGACGTGCGGCAGTCCGTCGAGCATCTTCAGCCCCGAGGAGCCGCAATCGATGCCGTAGATGTTTACCGGGCCGCCGCGCGGGGTGACAGCGGCGGCGATCGCGATGCCGCGCAGGGCAGCGGACTTGCCGGATCCGCCGGTGCCGTAGATGGCCATGTTGCCGTCCCGGTCCGGCTCGTAGAACACCGTGGGCTGGTCCTGGTGCGCCGGGTCGTCCGCGACGCCCAAGAGCAGCCGTTCGTCAGTGCGGGGGTTGGGCAGCCGGGAGAAGTCATAGGTCGTGGCGAGTTCGTCGAGCCAGGGTTTGCGGGGAGGCTCGATGGAGAGTACGTCGGCGGCTTTGATGATGTTCGCCGTCATCCTGGCGATGTCGTTCAGGCCCGCCGCTTCTTCCTGCACCGGGTTCTCGGGTGCCGGCGCGGCCCAGGCCGGACCGGAGCCGAAGGCCATCTCGACGATCTCGATCTGCGGCCGCTGCGGCTTCTCAGTGGTCCAGCCGCCGGCGTAACCGGTCTGGAAGCCCTGGATCCGGCCGGGACCAGTCTTGGCGGCGCCGCGTCCGGGAATGGCGGGGTCGAAGTACGCAGCCGTCGGCACGCCGAGGATGTCGATCGCGTCATCCTCATCGGCCATCCGCAGCGCCACCCGCAGGTTGGTGTTGGCGCGCAGGCTTTCCTTGATCACCCCGGCCGGGCGCTGGGTGGCCAGGATCAGGTGCAGGCCCAGGGAGCGGCCGCGGGCGGCGACGTCCACCACGCCGTCGACAAACTCCGGCACTTCGGTGGCCAGCGCCGCGAACTCGTCCACGATGATGATCAGGTACGGCGGCGCGTCCGGGTCCGCTTCGCGCTGGAGCTCCAGCAGGTCCTTGGCCTTTTTCCGGTTCAGCAGCCGTTCGCGGTAATGCAGTTCGGCCCGAAGGGAGGTCAAGGCACGGCGGACAAGATGCTGGGACAGGTCGGTGACCAAGCCCACGGTGTGCGGCAGCTGCAGGCAGTCCGCGAACGCGGCGCCGCCCTTGTAGTCAACGAAAAGGAAACTTACCCGGTCCGGGCTGTAGGCTGCGGCCATTCCCATCACCCAGGACTGCAGGAACTCGGATTTTCCGGCGCCGGTGGTGCCGCCAACAAGTGCGTGCGGTCCCTCGTTTTTGAGGTCGAGGTAGAGCGGTTCGATGCCTTTGGAGCCGACCAGTGCCCGGAGCGTGCCGTTGTCCTTGCGGTTGGGCACCGCGGAGGCCCGGACGGAGTTGTTCTCGGTCCAGCGTTCGGCCACGACGGCCGGCTTGTCCAGGAAATCCTTGCCGATCAAGGTGGCGTAGGAAACTGCCCGGGGCAGGTCGGATTCGTCCTCGAGCGGCTTGCCGACGTCCACAACGGGGGTGAGCATCCGCGCCAGTTGCGCTGCGAGGCCGGCATCGAGGCTTTCGCAGCTCACCGGGAAGGTGTGCCGGCCGAGCCGGACCTGGCCGGTAGTGGTTCCGTGCTCGCCGTCGATGGCCATAAAGTCCCGGCACGCGGCCGGCAGTTGCTGCACCGACGAAGCCACCCACATCACGTGTACCCCCGAGTCGGGGCCGCGTTCGAGCATCCGGGTGAGCCTGCCGCGGTCCACCGGGGCGTCGTCCTCGACGACCACCAGCACGGTGGGCAGCAGCGGCCCGGCAAGGTCGGTGCTGAGCGGGTCGACGCCGGGCCGCAGGACGGGGCGGGGTGTCTGGGATGCTGCCTCGCGCTGGTCGATCAGGTCTTCCAGCCGGGACAGCAGGGCCGAGCCGCCACCCGGGCCGGCGGCAAGGTGGTCGCCGCTGAGCGGGCTGTGGCCGGAGCCGACGTGCGGGAGCCACTGCAGCCACTCCCAGCGTTCCCTGGATTGCGCCGAGGTGATGGCGGCCAGCACCACTTCCGCGGGCGAATGCAGGCCCGCGAGCTGCAAGACCATCCCGCGGGCAACATCGTCGACCAGGCCGCGGGGACCGGCGAGGCCGAAGGAGCCGGCGGAGCGCAACTGCGAGACGATCGGCACACCTTCGATGTCCCGGAACTGTGCCAGGCACTCCTGGATTTCGGCCATGTACTCGGCTTCGGTATCGGTGCTGTTGGGCTCTTCGAACTGGATCCTTGAGGGCGCGGTGCCCAGGCCGAATCGCAGGCCCAGGAAACCGGTGTGCTCGGGCCGGTGGGTCCAGAGCAGCGGGCCGAGCTTGTAGATCGAGTCCACGGTGTCACTGACCGAGGGTGTTTCCTGCAGCCGAACGGAGCGTTCCACGTTCTGCAGCCGGGTGGTCTCGGCCCGGAACGCCGCCATCGACTCGCGGAACTGCTTGAGCTGTTCCTTCCGTTCCCGTTTGGCCTGCAGCTTCTGGTCGACGTAATGGCCCACGATGAACAACGGCATCATCAGCATAAACACCACCGAGAGCACATTTTGGGTGACGGCAAACAGGATTCCACCCATCATCAGCGGCGCCAGCAGCATGATGTACGGGAAGGCGTGGTGCTCCTGGCGCTTGGGTCCGGCCGGGAGCATCCGTTTTTGCAGTTCGAAGCGCGGCACCACCCGCGGGGAGCGGTTGAAGTCGATCAACGGGGAGCTTGGCGCGGAGCTGTGCCCGGTGCCAAGGGAGACCACGGAGACGGTTGTGTCGCCAAGGGCCACCGTGTCCGAGGAGTTAAGCGTTGCGCGGGTGACCGGCAGCCCGTCCATCAACAGCCCGTTGGCCGAATTTGTGTCCACAATCTCGACTGTCTCGCCGACCGTGATGCGGGCGTGCCGCTTGGAAGTCAGGGGTCCGTGAGCCGGACGTCGGCGTCGCGGCCGCGGCCGAGGTAGCTGGTGCCCGAGGGCAGCGAGAATTCGCGTCCGACGTCGGGTCCGGCGAGCACACGCAGCGTTGCCGCCGCCGGACCCCGGCTCGCCCCGGGCGTCCCGAACTGCTCGCTGAGCCGGGCCAGCGAGACGATGGAGCCCGGCCGCAGCCCGGATTCGAGCAGGTTGTCCCCGCGGTCCAGGACGCTGCCCTTCATGCCGCCGGCGGCGAAGGCTTCCTCGATGCTCAAGGACAGGTTCGGCGGCGGCGCAGTGCCCCGCCGGGAGGGGTCGGCCGCCCAAAGCTGGGTGGCGATGTCAGCCACGGTGGCTAGCCCGTCCACGGTGACGGCAAGGTCTTTCGCCTCGGCCGGTTCACGGCGCAGCGTCAGTCGGATTCTCACGCTTCGTCAACTCCGTTCAGGTCATGAGCGGGCTGGCCCAGGCCGGGCCCGCCCAGCAGGTGCAGGTCCGCCGCCGTCACCAGGTGCGAGGTGATGGCATGTTCAACGAGCCGTGCGCGGCGGTTGCTCGCAAGTTTTCCGCCGCCTCCACGAAGGCCGGCGACCCCCGCTTTGTCGAGCTTGTCGCACACATTGTCCAGCTTTCTGTTGAACCGGGTCAGGGCCCAGCCCAGCGACCTGGCGGCCTCTGCCGAGGACGGGATGGCGCTGAAGCCGGTCCCGTCGCGGCGCAGCATGGGTTCGGCGAGGGCCACGATCAGGGCCTTCTGCGAGTCGGTAAAAAGCACCGGGCCGATAGTGGTGTCTCCGCCGCTGTCCGCGTCGCGGGATTCCTGCCGAAACGCAGGCGTCCGCAGGTGGACGGCAAACTCGTAGGTGGTGGGGCCGGCGGTGAAGATGACGTTGGTCAGGCTAAAGACCAGCGGAATCCGTGCGCCCGGCGAGAGCCAGGCCTGCATCCCGCCGGAGGCGTCAGCGATGGTGGCCGAGAGCCTGCTGCCGACATTGTTCAGCCACCAGATGCCGTCGTAGCGGGCGATCTGCAGGAACTGCCGGTGCAGGTACGGATTGTCATCCACCTCAAGGTCGCCTTCGCGGCCGATGCTGAAGATGTCATCGTCCGCGGGCTCATGCCACTCGCCGCAGAAATCTATCGCCAGATCCCCCATATGCCATGCCTTTCTGGACATTGTTGGTGCTATTTGCTGACGCAGGCGATCGAATCCGGACCCAGCGGCGAAGACGCCCCGTCGGTGCGGACGATCATCACCTGAATGCAGCTGGGTTCGGCCGGGTTCGCGGCAATTTCAGCGGCCGGCCCGGCGGACGACTGGTAGTCCCCGTCACCCTTGAGAGTGTGGACCCGCCACTTGTAGCTGTCGCCGGGTTTCGGCTGCGGGTTGGTCCAGGTGAAGCTGACCTTCCCGGCCGCCCCGGCCACCCCGGCCAGCGCGGTGACGTCGGGCACTGTGCCGTTGTCCAGGGCGTCGGCGGGCGGTTTGCTGACCTGGTCGGTGGCTTTCGGAGCCGGCTCGGACCCGGTGGTTGACGCAACTATTCCGAGCACGGCGGCGGCCACCAGGACGGTGCCGCCGACAATCGAGAGCAGCAGCGTGCGTCGGCCGTGGCCGGCCGGGTGGGCCGCCGCGCCGTCGTTTGGGCCGGCCGCGGGGGCCGTGCTGGAGCGGTTGACCGTGGCCGCAAGGTCATCCTCCTCGGGGGCCGGCGCGCCTTCGGCGGCTCCGGTTCCGGGGGCTTCGAAGGCCGGCAGCGCCGGCGCGCGGTGGATGGTTGCGTTGTTGAACGTTGTTGCGTTGTCCACCGTGGAACTGGTGTCAGCGCCGCCGAACCGGGCCGGGAAGGTCGGTGTGTTGCCGGTGGCGTCCGGGTCGATCGCGGCGACGCTGCGGACCCTGGTTTCTTCGAAGCCGTCGTC
Organism: Arthrobacter sp. H16F315; assembly: GCF_024124825.1. Taxonomy (GTDB): domain Bacteria; phylum Actinomycetota; class Actinomycetes; order Actinomycetales; family Micrococcaceae; genus Arthrobacter. Next base: position 3,536,735 of record NZ_JAMXSS010000002.1, read on the forward strand.
CGGATGGTTTTCTTCCGCGCGCGGTTCCTCCAGGACCTCGAACGGTGTCACGGAGAGGTTCAGCTCGGCCTGGATCCGCTGCAGGGCCAGTGCGAAGGCGTGCGCCGAGGAGTAGCGGGAGGGTGCGGCCTTGGCCATCGCCGTCGCGAGCGCCAGTTCCAGGGATTCCGGGACATCGGCGCGGCCCAGCTTGGGCACCGGCAGGTTGGTGATCCTTGAGATCAGCTCCCGCTGGGAGTTGTCCGCCCCCGGCAGCACAAACGGGGACCGGCCGGCCAGCAGGGTGTACAGCGTGGCGCCGAGCGCCCAGACGTCCACCAGGACCCCGTCGACATGGTGGCCGGTGAACTGCTCGGGCGGCGACCACGGGATGGACATGCCGGCGTCCTCGTCCGAGTCTCCGGCGAGGGTTCCGGAGATCCCGAAGTCAGTCAGGGCCGGCCGGTTGTAGTCGGTGACGAGGATGTTCGCCGGCTTGATGTCGCGGTGCGCTATCCCGGCCCGGTGGGCGGTCTCGACGGCGGACGCCACCTGGATGCCAACAGCGAGTACCTCGTCCACGCTGAAGGGCTGCCGACGGTAGCGGACGTCCAGGCTGGGCCGCGAGCAGTACTCCATGGCGAGGTAGGAATGTCCGGCGTCGGTGATTTCGGCTTCGAAGATCGTCACGATGTACGGGTGCGAAGACAACTGCGCCATCAAGTTTGCTTCGGATTCGAAGCGGCGGCGGGCACCCTCGGTCTTCAGGTCCGAAAGCAGTACCTTGACGGCCACATTGCGGCGCGGCCGCTCCTGCCCGTAGAGATAGACGTCGGAGAATCCGCCGGAGCCGAGCAGGCTGATGTAGTTGAAGCCCGGAATCACCGGCGGCGGGGCTACCGGCCGTTTGGAGCTCACGGGATCTCCTCAAAACGCAGCGAGATGCCGTCGCCGACCTCGGCGATGTCACCGTCCAGCACGATGGCCATTTCGCCCTGGGCGAGCCGGCGCGGGGGTTGTCCTTCGCGGACCAGTACCGTGCCGTTGGTCGCCTTCAGGTCACACAGCATCACGTGCCAGCCTTCTAGCCGGACCTCCACATGCGAGCGGGAGATGTCTCCGCTGGGGCTCGCTACTTGAATCAGCTTGGGCATCACGGCGCCCTGGACGCGGGACACCGAAGGCTGGCGTCCCACGATGAGGGACTGGGTCAGGTCGATCAGCTCGCCGGTGGACAGGCGCATCTGGCCGAGGCGGGGCCGCCTGACCTGGACGCCGTCACCGGGCAGCGGCTGGCCGCAGCGGCCGCACTGGGCACACGTGGACGGGTTGGCGTGGCCCTGCGGGCAGACCCGGGCAAGCACCATCGGTCCGGTAGCCGGTTCCGCCGCCGCGCGCTGGGTGCTGGGCGGCTGCGGGCCGGCACCGGCGAGGTCGCCCTTGATGATGGTCTGGCCGTCGTGGTCGGCGTCCGTTTCGGTGCGGGCGGCCTGGAGCGTCGGAACGTGCTGCTGTGCCGCCGCCGGCAGGGGGACCGCCGGCAGTGGCGCAAGCGCGGGTGCCGGCGCGGGCGCCGCCGGCGAGGAACGGTCCACGCCGGTGTGCCAGGGGACGGAATCGATCAGTCCGGTGGACAGCGGGTGCGGGGCCGCGGGTGGATCCGGGGCAGGGGCGGGAGCGGCTGCTGGTTCCGCCACCGCCGCGGCCGGTTCAGGCATCGGCCCTGGGGGCGTTTCGGCAAGATCACCGGAGAGTTCCGAGTCGGCGTCGGGGTCCTCGCGGACGGCTGCGTCTTCGATATTCCGCATCACCGTTTGTTCCCAAAGGTGATCGTAGCTGCCTGTCGGCTCCTGTTCGGCGGGCTCCGGCGCGGCGGGCTTTTGCGCTCCGGAGGCTTCCTGATCCTGTTCCGGACCTGCGGGTTCCCCGCCTGCGGCCGCCAATTCCGGTTCGGCCGGCGCTGCGGCCGCCGGTTCCGGTTCGGGTTCCGGTTCGGCCGGCGCTGCGGCCGCCGGTTCCGGTTCCGGTTCCCCGTGCAGCGTCCGCTCCAGCTCCAGGTCCTCGACGGGATATGCCAGCACGGTCTCTGCCGACGCACCGTCGGCGCCCGCCCCGGCGGCCGTCAGTGCACCCGGCAGGGCAGCCGCACGAAGGTCCATCCGCAGGCCCTTGAGCAGAACCACCCCGTCTGCCAGCGGCAGCTCCGCGGCGGCGCGGGGCGCACCTGCGGCCTCCGCACCGGGAATTCTCAGGCTGAATCCGTCGGCAGCTTCGAACCTCCGTTCGGTCCACGTGGTCACGTCTCGGCCGCTCAGTTCCACCGGGCCGCCGGGCAGCTCCACCGTCAGGTCGATCCCGCCGCGCAGGAACAACTGGAGAGAACCGGTGCCGGCCACTATCGCAAACCACGGCAGCCGGGCAAGTGACCCGCCCGAGGCCGCGGACAAGGTATCGAGGACTTCGGGCGCTTCCGGTCCGGTGCCCAGAAGTTCCCACAGCGACTCAACGAGGGCCGGTGTGCTGTCCGGGTGCAGCAGCACCACGGTTCCCGAGCGCACCACCCCGAGCCAGCTGCCCGGTGTGTAGCGCACTGCAGCGGTGGCGTTAGTGCTTGGCATCGTTGGGGTCCTTGCCCGGTCCACCAACAGCCGGTCCACCAACAGCGGGTCCATCAACAGCCGGTCCATCAACAGCATGTCGCTCAACAGCATGTTCGCGCGCATCGGCCCTGGGCAGGGTGTCCTCGTCTTCCGCTGCGGACGCACTGCGCGGCGCTGTCCGGACGACGCCGTCGTCGTTGCTGACATCGGTGGCGTCCAGCACAATGCAGGTGACGTTGTCCCTGCCGCCGCTGCGCAGGGCCGCCTGGATGAGCTCATCCACGGCTGCCTGCGGGTCCGCCCGGGAGCGCAGGATACTGCCGATGTGCTCGTCGTCGAGTTCGCCATTGAGCCCGTCGGAACAGACCAGGATGCGGTCGCCTTCCTCAATCGGCAGCAGCCAGTAGTCGGCTTCGATTTCGTCGCCGGTGCCCAAGGCCCGGGTGACAACGTGCCGGCGCGGATGCACGGCGGCCTGCGCCGGGCTGATCTGCCCGGCATCAACAAGTTCCTGGACTTCGGAATGGTCCACGCTGACCTGGCTTAGTTGGCCCTGACTGAGCCGGTAGGTCCGGGAGTCACCGATGTTCAGGACCAGCCAGTAAGGCACGCCCGTCTGCTCCACCACCACAACCCCGGAAAGTGTGGTCCCGGCGCGGGAACCGGTGGCTTCCCGGATGCTTTCGTCGGCCAGCAGCAGGTATTCCTGCACAACGCCGGCGGTGGCGTCACGCCCGCCGCTCGCCAGCTGCGGGATCCGGGCGAGGGTGCGGACGCAGATGCCGCTGGCGATTTCGCCGGCCTCGTGCCCGCCCATGCCGTCCGCGACGGCGAAGACGGGATCGGCGGCGATGTAGGAATCCTCGTTCATCTCGCGCCGCAGGCCCCGGTCCGTGCCGTAGCCGCAGCTCAGCCGGAGTCCGGAGGTACCGCTGGGGGCCCGTCGGGGGCGGTGCCTGGGGTGGCTGGGGAGGGAACGGCGGCCGGCTGGGGAATCATGCCTGTCCTAGGTAGAAGGAGCGGTCACCGAAGTGCACGGTGGAACCTGGGCGGACGTGGGTGGGTACCCCCGCCGCGAGGACGGCATGGGTACCGTCCGGGATGCTGACGGCGCTGCCGTTGGTGGAGTTGCGGTCTGTCACCCAGACGCCCCCGTTTCCGGCGTGCAGATGGAGGTGGGTCTTGGAAATGGAACGCCCGGGATCGGCGACCGGGATAAGCTGCACCGGCCCCTCGCCGGGGTGCCCGGCGGGGTTCCGGCCGACCAGCACCGTGCGGTCCAGCTCAATCTCACGGCCGTCATCAAGCCGGATCCGGAGCATCGCCACGGTGATCGGGGCCTGCGTGTCGCGGACCTGGGTACGGTCGTGGTCCTCGTCGGGGTGCGCGGCCGGCAGGACGCTTGCGACGGCGGCCTCCGGTGCTGGGCCGGGCCGCGGTGCTGGCCCGGGCTGATGGGCTGGCCCGGGCTGCGGCCCGAGCACCGGCGGCTGCCATTGGCCGGCGGCGGGCGCCGCGGCTGCGGCCGGGGCGGACGCGGGCGCTGCGGCCGGGGCGGACGCGGGCGCTGCGGCCGGGGCGGACGCGGGCGGCGCGGCGGCCATGGCTCCGGCCAACGGCGAAGCGACCTGCCGGACCGCTGGAAGGTCAAGGGGCGCGAAGCTGTACGGGCCCTGGATCCCACCGGTCGTGATCGGGTTGCGTCCGGCCTTTACATCGAAGACCAAGGTCTTCGCGGCAGCGTCGTGCCAGCCGCGGAGCTTCCCGTTCCGATCCCACGAGCTCGACAGGACCACCAGGACAGCCCAGGCAGCGCCGAGGAACACGAGGGGCCCCAGCACCACCAGGGCCACAGCAAACCACTGGAAAATCACCACGGCAGCCGCAGCGATCACGGCGAGCAGCATACCGGCCCCGGTGATAAGGCCACGCAGGAACACCGCTCCCCCGCCCGGCGCGAAACCGTCGGCGTCCGAGCTGCGGATGCCCATCAGGCTGTTGCCGGCCGTCACGCCGGAACGGCCTTCAAGCACGGCAAGGACCACTGTGTAGATCAGGGTGAGGCCTGCACCAATGCCGCCGAACAGCACCAGGGACGAGGTGTTGTACACGATGAAGCCGCCGCTCTGGCTCCGGGTGATACCGGCCAGCCCGATGGCCAGCAGCACAGTCAGGATGGTCACCGGCGCCAGCCAGTCCAGCACTGCCGCACCCAGCCGTTTTCCGGCAGCGGCGGGTACCAGCTCCAGCTTGTGTGGCACCGCAGGACCTCCCCCTTGTCCGCGGGCCGGGGCGGGGCCCTGCGTTACGGGGATCCTACCGGGGATCCCGTGCGCATGCGAAGGCTCCCGTAAGTTGTGGGCGTTCCGCGCGGAACGGTTGCTCAGCGGCGTCCCGCAGGCGGTACAAAAGGCAGCCCCCGGCCGGAGCGGCTGTTGGCAGCGCGGGCAGCGTTCGACGTCGTCGGTCATGGCTCGTTGTGGTTCTTCCTGGCGGTCTGGCTGGCGTCGGCTGCAGAGTCGGCGGCAGCAGCAACGGGGGCTGCCTCCACCGGGCCGGACTCCACTGTACCTGCCGGTGTTGCCGGAGCTGCCGGCCGGCCCCGTTTTGTGCCCGGGACGCGGGGTTTGAGGCCCCGCAGGGTGAGCGCCGCCCGGCCGTCAGCCAGCAGGGAGCGCGGCGAGAACCGGGCCCGCTGCCGCCCCCAGAACCCGAGCGCTCCGGTCATCTCCTGCAGCGAGCCGTCCACGATTTCCCAGTACTGCCGCACCTGGTCCTCACTGGGCTGGCCGGCGCCGAAGATTGCGGCATCGGCCCGGTTGGCGAGCAGGGTGGTGGTCCCCCGGGCGGACGGAAACGCCTCGGCGAGCACAACGGCGGACTCCCGGCGGGTCGCGCGGCTGTCCACTTCCGCGCCGAGGTCGGCCGCGAGGCTAACCACTTCGCGCCAGCCACCGCCGACACGCTGCGCAGCCGGCCCGTCACTGAAGCGCGCCTTCCGGCGCCGCGACTTCAGCAGCGCGATCAGCAGCAACGGCAGCGCGAGGATCCCCACCGGGATCAGCGCGAACCCGATCGCCGTCAGGAGCGGTCCCCAGAACAGCCAGGGGTTGTTTTTCTTCTCATCCGCGTCCAGCGCATCCGGTGAGGAGTCCGGCGGAAGGTCCGCGGGTTCCTGCGGCGGGGGCGGCGGCTGCAGCACCTGCGGCTTGGGTTTGGACTTGTTTTCCGGGTCCGGCGGGATCGGCACATTGTCCTTCGGCGGCGTCGGGTCGAAGGACACCCAACCCACACGGTCGAAGGCGACCTCAACCCAGGCGTGAACATCCTTGCCGGTGATCTTCACCTCGCCGGCACCGTTTTCCGGGCTTTTCGGGTCCGGGTAGAACCCCATCACTACCCGGGACGGGATGCCGAGGTGTCGGAGCATCAGGGACATCGCGACGGCGTACTGTTCGTCGTCGCCGAGCATCTGTTTGGCGGTGAGCAGGCTCCGGATCCGGTTCGCGCTGTGACCGGAGACGCTGGGCAGCTGGCCGTCGGCGATCAGGCCGTTGCTGAAGGCACCCTTCTTCTGGAAGTGAGCCTCGACCTGGCGCACCCGGTCAATGGCCGTAGGGGCGTCGGCCGCCAGGTCGTTGGCCTGGGACCCGACGACCGGCGGTACCTCGGCGGCATCCGGCAGGGCTATCTTGGCGAAGTCGTACTGCGTCAGCTGGCCGTGTTCGAGGGTGGCGGGATCTGCTACCTGGACCCGGTAGGAGTCGCCCTTGGCAAGCCCCTTGGTCGTCACCGCGGTGTCCGTGCCGGCATTAAAGTACAGGCCGGACGCCGCGCCGGAGCCGTCGCGGACAAAGCTGATCCCGGTGGTTTTGCGGCCGCCGGGCAGGAAGTAGCCCTGGTAGTCCCCGATCGTGATGTCCAGGGCGTAATTGTTGCTGGGGACGATCCCGCCGGCGTCGGCCAGGGTGTTGATGGACTTAGCGTCGCCGACCTTGCTGAAGCTGCCGGAGCCGTTGGGATCCATGTTGTAGTTGGTGCCGTTGAAGGAGTCGAGGGCGGCGAGCCGGACCCGGGCGTCCTTGGGCAGGCCCTTGACCACAAAGAGGTTGTCGTCCTTTTTGTCCTTGACGAAGTTCCGAAAGCTCGCCAGCGGGGTGACGTAGTCCTTGGGGTCGAACGGCGGAACGATCGTGTTGCGCAGCACCCGGCGGTCCTCGCCCGCGGTGACCAGCGGGGACGCGACGGCGGTGACACCGACGGCGACGGCGATCACGGCGGCGGCGGTGCCCAGCCGGCGAAGGGTGGCGGAGCGGGCGTTGGCCGGGTCCGTCTCCAGCCGGTTCACGGAGACCTTGCGGGTGTCGCTGCGGCGCAGCGCGTCGCGGCGAAAGGTGGCCCAGGCGATAGCGACAACGGTGAGTGAGATACCGCGTTCGACCGTGAGGAAACTGGCGTTTGTGCTGAACGCAATGCCCGTGATGAACAGCACCAGCACCGGCAACAGTGGCCAGTACGGGCTTTTCAGCCGCCAAATCAGCAGCCCGGCGGCCAGCGCGGTGAGGAGCGAGCTCAGGAACGGCACAATCAACGTTCCACCGGCGGTGCCGACCGGAACGCCGACGGTGAGCATATCCTTCCAGGCGAACACAATGCCCAGCAGCAGGGTGCGCAGCGAGGCGAGGGTGGGCAGGACGCCGGCGAACGAGGCCTCCGGGACCGCCAGTGCCGTGCCGAAAACGAGGTACACAGTGAGTGTCAGGGCGGCGGTAATCAGGAGCCCGAGCCGGTAGTGCACTGTGGCCGCGGCCAGGGCGAGGCCCAGCAGGATGCCGCCGAAGCCCGCGACCAGGTAGTACGGGTCGCCGCCGAAGCTGAGGCCGAAGCCCAGCACGCCGAGGCCCAGCAGCACGGTGAGGGCACCGGCGTCGAGCGCGAGATGCCATAGCGGCTGGCCGCCGGCGAATCCGGAACGTTTCGGCGCGGCGGCGTTGCTGCGTCGCCGGGCCGTTGTTGCGGTGCTCATGCTGCCGCCTTCCGCAGCACTGTGGCCAGGTCTGAGAGGTCTCCGAGGGTCAGCACGGTCAGGTCCCCGATGTTGGCCCGGGCCGGCGCGGCTCCGGACTGGAGCCGGACCGCGAGGCTGCGGACGCCCAGCGGCACCGAGGCCGAGGCGGAGCGAAGCTGGGTGGGGGTGACGTTGCTTCCGACGATCAGGAACACAACGGAGGCATTGGGGACGGTGTCCGCCAGGCTGCGGGCCAGGTCGACGGCGGTTTTGCGCTGGGGTGCGCCGACGATCCGGGTCATGTCATCGAGCATGTTGCGGCCCGTTTCGCAGCGCAGCGGTCCTTTTTGGGTCAAAACGTCGAGGTCGCGTTGTTCGCGGATGGCCTGCCGTCCGATCGAGGCCGCCGCCGAGACGGCGAGCTCGAATTCCTCCTCGGAGGCGTATTCGTTTGTGTTGATGGACAGCGAGATGGCGAGGTGGGCTCGGCGGGTTTCCTCGAACTGCCGGACCATCAGCTTGTTGGTGCGGGCAGTGGTTTTCCAATGGATATGCCTCCGGTCATCGCCGGGCACATAGTCGCGCAGGGCATGGAAGGAGACGTCGGCGCTGGAAAGGTCGGTGGTGGGCATACCCTCGAGGTCTCGGATGAAACCGGCAGCCGAGCCGGCCAGTGCCACGGTTTTCGGGTGCACAAACAAGTCCTCTGGTTCCGTCCACAGCACCTGGCGGCGCAGCAGGTGCAGCGGATCGGCGCGGACCGACCGGACCGGACCCACAACAATCACGGCGCGGCGCGCGGTGGGGATGGTGAACAGGTCCTCGTGGGTCTGCTGCGGCTTCATCCGGGGCAAGTGGAATACTGCGGTGGCGGCACCGACCGGAAGTTCCAGGTCCGCCGGCAGCAGGGGCCGGGCGGAGGTGTTGGAGACCGAGATGCTGCCGACGGCGCTGTCGCCGACAGCCACCCTGCTCCGGGCCAGATCCAGCACGACGCCGTAGGACGAGCGGCCCAGGACGAAGCCGACAGCGAGCACAAACAGGACAAACGCGGCGATCGCGGCCGCCTTGGCTTCCTGCCAGCCGAAGGCCTGCCCGACGGTCCACAGCAGGGCCGCGGCAGCCAGGACGAACCAGCCCAGCACGCTCACCAGGGAGAGCACCGGCCACGCGTAGCGCAGCCAGAGCGCCCGCAGGCTGCGGCGGGCCGGGGCCAGGGCAAGGCCTGCGGTGCTCCCGGCCTCGGCCCAGAGGGAGGCCGGGTGCAGCCGGGTCGGCCTGCCGTCCCGGTGGAAGGGCCGTTGCAGGCGTTCAGCAAGCCGGGCCAGCGGAGTGCTGGAGGACATATGGGTGCCTTTGTTCGTTCGGGGTGACGGGGAGCGCTACTCGGTGCCGCTACAGCGCGGCGGCGCGTTGCTGCGGTGCGGCAACTTCGCCCAGTACCCGGGCCAGGACGGCCTCGGGGCTGGCGCCGGAGAATTCGGCTTCCGGGTCCATGACCAGGCGGTGGGTCCAGACGACGGCGGCCAGGTCCTTGACGTCGTCCGGGAGCACGAAGTTCCGGCCCTGGCTGGCGGCCCAGACTTTTGCGGCACGGACCATGGCGAGGGCACCGCGGACGGAAACGCCGAGGCGGGTTTCCGGGGCGTTGCGGGTTTCCTCGCAGAGCCGGGAGATGTACTCCAGCACGGCGGTGTCCACGTGGGTGGTGGCGGCAAGGTCCGCCATGTCCGCGATCGCCTGGGTGGTGATGATGGCGGTCATTCCCTTGGACCGGTCCTTCAGGTTGGCGCCGCCGAGCAACTGCACCGTGGAGGCGTGGTCCGGGTAACCGATGGAGGTCTTGATCAGGAAGCGGTCCAGCTGGGCCTCCGGCAGCCGGTAGGTGCCGGCTTGTTCAATCGGGTTCTGGGTGGCCATCACCATAAACGGCCGTCCCGCCTCGTAGGTGGTGCCGTCCACCGTGACACGGGATTCTTCCATCACCTCAAGCAGCGCCGACTGCGTCTTGGGCGAGGCCCGGTTGATTTCATCGGCCAGCACGATGTTGTTGAAGATCGGTCCCTTGTGGAACTCGAACTTCTGCGTCTTCTGGTCATAGATGGTCACGCCTGTGACGTCCGAGGGCAGCAGGTCGGGGGTGAACTGGATGCGGTTGTTGGAGCCCTGCACGGTGGCCGCAAGGGCGCGTGCCAGCGAGGTTTTGCCGGTCCCCGGGGCGTCTTCGAAGAGGACATGCCCCTCGGCCAGCATCGCGGTAAAAGTCAACCGGATGACGTGGGCCTTGCCCAGGACGGCCTGGCCGACGTTCGCGACGAGCTTTTCGAAGGTGCCGGAAAACCATTCGGCCTGTTCGGTGGTCATGGTCATGGGGTGGTCCTGTTCTGTTCTGGGTGGAATTGCGTGGTGTGCCGGCGGCGGGGAGCCCCGCGGGATGCGGCGTTGGGGACAGTGGCAGGCATCAGCAGCCGGCGGGCCGGGGTCCGTACAGATCCACTGTGGTGGACTTGACGAACCAGTCTGGGTGGCTGCCCTGGGTCACACGGAACCAGGGTGTGCCGTTGCCGTAAATGTCCTTGGTGCAGTTGATGGTGAGCTTGCCCTCGGCCCGATCCACCCAACCGACACCGCACCTCGAGGGGGAACCGGGGACGAAGGAATCAGGCTTTCCCGGCTGGCCCGGGCACGTCCGGACGCTTGAAGCATCCACCTGGATCTGCGAGGCCGGCGGCGGCGGTGTGGGATCGTTCCCGGACGTGGCCGATGCCTGTCCCGCCGCGCCGTAGGCCACTGTGAAGGCCCTCACCTGCAGGGTCCTGGTCTTGTCCCAGCCGCCCCCGGCAGCATCGAACCTGTTGGCCGTGCCCACGGACGTCCAGCCGCCGCCGTCGAGGTTCACTTCATACCGGGCCAGGGGCCGGCCGTTGGTGCTGGGGTTGTTCCACGTCCAGTGAACCTGGCCATCCCCGGCACCGGACTTGCCGCCGTTGACGTTGGGGGCATTCGGCGGGGCGTAAGGATTGCCCGTACCGATCGCGTTCGCGTCCCCGGCGACATTGTTTTTGGTGGAGGCGGCGATGATGTTGACGGTGACGTTCTGGCCGTTCGGCTGGCCGCCGATGGTGCCGCCGCCGGCGTTGATCGGGCCGGAGCCACTGGCGGTGGACCAGCGGTAGGTGATCTCCGTGGCCTGGGAGCCGTTGCGCTGGGCCTGCGTGAGCGGCGTGAACGTCACGGCCAACTGGCCGCTGGTGCCGGTCTCCTTTACGGTCCCGCTGCTGACCGTGCCGGGCTTGCCTGCAGCCCGGATCCGGGCTGACTGCGGACTCACTCCGGAGGTCCCGGCCTTGTTGGTTGCCGAAACAGTAAAGGTGTAATCCGCTTCCGAATTCGCCACCGTGACGTTTTGCGAGGTGCCGGCGACCTGTTGGGTCGATACCGGTGCGCCGCCGTTCAGGGTAGTCAGCGTATAGGCCGAGACCGCGTCGCCGTTGTTGTTCGGCGCCGCCCAGGAAATCTTAAGCTGGCTCTGGTTCCCCACGGAACCGGCCTGGCTGGCGCTCGGTGCCGCCGGGGTCACAGGGACCCCTGCCGGAGTCTCGGCGGCCGAATAGGCGCTCCACTCGGAGGGCTCCTTCGCATCGTTCCGGGCCAGGACGCGGACCTTATAGGCGACACCGTTTTTGAGGCCCTTCCAGAGGTAGCTCACCGAGGTGAGGTTCTGGATCTGGGCGTTCTGGCCTGCCGGCGCCGGCGAGATTTCCAGGTCGTAGGACTTGACCGGCGAGCCCTTGGACGCGGGGGCCGTCCAGGCAACGGCGAGCTGTGTGTCGCCGAACTTCAGGGCCGGCGCGGCCGGGGTGTCCGGCTTGACGTCGGGGCGTACCTCGGCCGATGCCGGGGACCGCTCCGAGGTGCCCAGGGCGTTAGTGGCCGTGACCTGGAAATGGTATTTGGTGTTGTTGGTCAGCCCGGTCAGCGTGCAGGAGTTCGCCGGGCAGTCCTGGCTGTAGCCGCCCTCACCAAACACCGTGTATTTCGTGATGGCCGAGCCGCGTTCCGCGGGCGCGGCCCAGTTCAGCAACGCAGTGCTGTCCCCCACGCTCGCGGCCTGCGGCGTGGTCGGCGCCAGCGGCTTGTCCTTGACCGTCAGCCGGATCCGGGCCGTGGCGTAGCGCGAGGACTCGCCGGTCTTATCCGCCACCGTGTAGGCCACGATCATGGTTCCCGAGAACCCGTCGGCAGGGGTCACCGTGACGGTGTCGCCGGTGGCGGCGGCGGTGCCCTGGCCCGTCTCGGTCACTGCCGAGACAATCTTCAGCGCGGTCTCCGGAAACGGGTTGGCATCGTTGTCGAGCACCCTGACGGTGACGGGCTTCCCGGCGGCGGCGTTGGTTTCGACGTCGTCGTTGGCGACCGGTTTGGGCCTGTTGGAGGCGGTCACGGTGAGCTGGTAGGTGGCCGTCGCCTCGAGTCCCCGGGGGTCCTTGGCCTTGACCTGGACGGCGCCCGCGGTCCCGGCATTGGTGCCGTCCTTGGCGGCGGTTCTTAGGATCTTGCCGTCGATGCTGGCATCGAAGCCGGCCGGCACGCTGCCGACGAGCTCGTATTTCATCGTGTCGACGTCGCCGTCATCCGGATCGGTGGTCAGCTTGGCCAGATCGGTCGTGGCGGAGTCAGCCTTGGGCACGTCCACCTGGCTGCCCAGCAGCACTGGCGGGTTGTTGCGGTTGGGGTCCGGCAGCACCCTGGTGCGGATGCTGAGGGTTGCTTTCAGGCCGGCGGGGTCGTCGGGGCCGGAGCCGTCGGTGACCTCGAAGCTGAGGGAACCGGGACCCGCATAGTCCTTGCCCGCACTGTACTTCAGGGCAGTGCCGTTGCCGGCCACGGGGTCGGAGCCGTCGGCGCCAATAAGTTTGATCCGGTCCGTCTGGGTCAGGCGCGGCGTGCGGCCCTCGCGGACCTTGACCCACTCCTTGAGGTCCACTGTCACGGACTGCCCGGCGATAACCTCGATGACCTCGTCTTTGGCCAGGGTGGGTACCTGCTGGCCCAGCCCCGGGACCCAGATGATGGCGGTGGACTGCTGGCCGTCCACGTCTTCGACGGTGTAGGGGATCAGCTGCGGCTGCTCCGTCAGCTCCACGATCATGTTGCCGTCGGTGCCGGGCTTCGCCGTGGGCACCTCAGAGGCGATCTTGAGGTTCTCGCCCACGCCGTCAGGGTCCTCGTCGTTCTTCAGGACGGGGACGTCGACGGCCGTTTTCCCGAGCGTCTGGGCAGAGGTCACCCGGTCATCCCGGGCAACTGGAGCCAGCAGCGGGACGTTCTTGTCGACCTTGACGGAGATGGCCGCCTGGGCCGACGCGCCGCGGTCGTCCGCCACCGAGTAGCGCACGTTGACGGTGCCTTCCCCGCCGGGTGCAAGCAGGATGATGCGGGAGCTCTGCTTGCTGACGGTCGCCTGCAGCTCCGGGGCGGCCTCGATGCCGTCGCCGGCGATGCGGATGGGGTCGCCGTCGGGATCGGTATCGTTGCGCATGGCGTCCACCGCGATCTGCCGCCCGGGCCGGACCTTGACCTCGTCATCGACAGGGGTCGGCTTTTGGTTGGTGTCACCGCGCGGGGCGATGCCGACGGTCACGGTGCCGGTGTTGATGGCTCCCTGCCGGTCCACGACTTTGTAGCGGAAACTGTCCGTTCCGGCGCCGTCCCCGGCTGCCGTGAAGTCAATGAAATTGCTGCCCGCTGTGGCTGTGCCCATGGCGGGGGTGCTGTCGATGCCGGTCAGCTGGACCGAGTCGCCGTCGGGGTCGATCCCGTCGAGTTCCACCGGGATCCGCACGGACCCGGCCGCCACGACGCGGGCGGTGAGGTTTTTCGGCTGCGGCCGGGTGTTTTGGGCGCCGTCGAGCGGCAGGATGTGGATGGTGACGGCAGCGGCGCTCTTTTGGCCCTGCGGGTCCACGGCGTTATAGATGGCGCGGACCGTCTTGGGCTCGGCGCCGGCGACGAAGCGCAGCGTGTTTTCGGAGATAAAACTCTTGCCGTCGGCCGACGGGACGGGCTGAGGGAGCACCGGGTCCACGCTCAGCTTTTCGCCCTGCGGGTGCGTGTCGTTGGCCAGCACCGGGATGGTGACAACGTCGTTGACCCGCACGTTCACTTCGTCCGGTTTGGGCTGGGGGGCCTCGACGACGGCGGGGGCCGGGACCGGGACCACGGCGACGCTGCCCGTGGCCGACCTGGTGCCGTTGGACATCGTGTAACGGAAGGTAAAGGGTTCCTTGGTGCCCACGACGTCCGTGATCCGCAGCATGCTGTGATCGATCACACTGACAGAGGCTGTCGTGTTCTCCGGCAGCTGGACGGACTGCAGCACCAGCACTCCCCGGACGGGTCCGAGTCATTGGCCAGCGGGTCCAGGAGCACACTGCCGCCGACCGGCAGCAGCGCGACGTCGTGGACGGCCACCGGCTTGCCGGAGTCCTTGCCGGTTTCAACGTCTACACGAATCAGGCCCTGGCTGCTCTGCGGGCCGTTGCTGGCAATGTACGTCAGGTAAACCGGTCCTGGGGTGTCGCTGCGGAAGGTGAAAGTGCCACCGTCCGTCACGGGTCCCAGCTGGGCGGTTCCGGCGCCTTCCACCTGGGCGAGGCGCAGGGCACCGCCGTTGGGGTCGACGTCGTTTTTCAGCGGCGCGATCAGAAGGTCCTGGCCGACGACGGCGGTGACGTGGTCCGCGTTGACCACCGGCTGCAGGGCGCCGGGGGCTGGACGTTGACGATCACTTTGGCCGTGGTGGTGGCGCGCCCGTCCCAGATGGACACTGTGACGGATTTTTTGCCGGGCGCGGCGCCGGAGTCCTGGTACGTGAGCAGGCCGTCGCGGCGGACCTTGACCTGGTCCTGTTCGTTGTCCGCCTTGGCGTCCATCAGCACCAGGTCATCGCCGTCTGGATCTGTCCAGTCGGTGAGGATGTTCTGGCTGACGGTTTTGCCCTGCTCCACCAGCATGGTGGTGGGGTCTCCGCGTTTGAACAAGGGCGGCCTGTTCTCGTCCGGGCCCACGACGCTGAGGGGTGATGCTGCCGGCGGCGGAGAGACCGCGGCCGTCTGCGGCGCTGTAGCCGAACGTTTCGGTGCCCGGTTTCGCGTCGGCCGGCACTGTGACCTGGAAAGCTGTGCCGCCGTAGATGTTCTCGAGGCCGCCGGAGGTGGGGCCTTTGTCGCCCACGGAGGCCGTGAGGATGTCGCCGTCGGGGTCGGAATCGTTATCGAGTACGGACAGGACTGTGGTGCGGCCCGGACGGACGCCGACGGCGTCCGGCTTGGTTTCCGGCGGCCGGTTGGGTTTGGTGCGGTCCGGCAGGATATTGATGGTGTTGTTGTCCGCCGACTCCTGGTCCTGGTCATCGGACTGGTTCTTGGGCGGGATGACGTCGTCCCAGTTGTTGACCAGCTGCATGTTCTGGTTCACCAGCCACACATTGCCCGAATTCACATCGTTCAGGACCACCAAATCCCGGTTCACCCGGAACACATACGACGGCGAAGCACTCGCCTTCGGCACATCCACGCTCTTGTCATCGGCATCATTAACACACTCACGGACATACTTATTCGCCCCCGACCACGCCGCATGAATGCACCCAGCAAGCTGCACCGGCGCCGCCGGCACACCCTGCCCGCCAAAGGTGACAGTCTTCGCCGTCGACCCGTCCAGCGGCTGTTTCAGCAACGCCTTCGGCGTGGCAATGGCGACCGAGTCCGCCGCCGGACCCGAAAGCTGCAACTTCGCATCCCGTGCCTGCTCCAACGCCAACTCACGCCCGCCCGGCAGGAACAACTTCCCCCGCCCCGCGTCCAGGACCACCGGCGCATCCCCCACCACGCTCAGTTGCAGGTCCCCCGCACCCTTGAGCCCGTCCCAGACGCTGACGCTCGAGTGCTCCACCGTGCCCTCAGCATCCACCGAGGTCACCGTCACCTGACCGGTCTTCGGATCCGCACTGTAAATCCGGTCATCGGAACCCACCGCAGAGACCGTCCCGGCCGAACCGGCCAGCACCGGCTCGGACTCCTCAGCATCAAACCCATTCACCGTCGAGGGCGACAACGCCCACACCGTACCCTTCGCCGGATCCGTCACGGCAATAACCGTCGAACCAAAACTCACCGCCGCCGAACCCGGCAACTTCTTATCCCCACCCAACCGCATCTGCGCCGCCGACACCTGATTCAACGTCGAACCCGCACTATCATCAACAAACACAGTCCCGGCATCCTGCAACACATCAAAAGTCGAACTCGCCGGCGTCACCGCACCATCCAAAACCCGGGACGGATAATTCAACCGACCCACCGCATTCTTCGACTTCGACACCACCCACACCCCGCCATCGTTCAACTGAACCTCAGCGGTCTTAAACCCCGGATAAATGATGGCAGCAGCAACCAGGACCGCCGCAGCAGACACAATAGCGCCACCAGCAATAAGCTTCTTGCGCCGTGCGTTGGACCCAGGATGGTCGGATCGCGGCTTCGTTGATCCGGGTTTCTTGGATCCCGGCATTTTGGATTCCAGCGTGGCGAGCAGACGTGTCACAGCTCAGATTCCTTCAAGATTGCGTTGTGGTTCCCCGGCAGGCCCGAGACAGGGCCGCGCACTTCCCGCCACAGCCTACCCAATGATCCGGCGGCATGCGATGGGGAGGACTGCCCGTCGAGCGGTTCCCGGCCCGGGCCGGCGGCTATGGTGTTGCTCCGACCGGGAAGGTGCACAGCGGAACGCCGCTCTGCCCGGGGGTCCGATCGTCGTGTGCCGCGAATCGATCCAGCGCGTCTGGTTCGGCGAACCGCGCATGATGTAATACCACTCACCGTTCCCGCTGTACGGGGTGCCGTGCGGCTTCCAGCACATGATGTCGAAGACGTCGGTGTTTCCCATCCACGGCCGGTCGGAGTTGCTCTGGCCGTCGCAGGTCCTCTTGACCGAATCGTAGGACGTCGCGCCGGGCAGGTCGGTACAGCTGCGGAGCATGCCGCCATTGAGCCTGGTGGTCCAGCGGGTCTTCTCGGTCCCGGACCGGGCCGAGGCCGACGCGATCGGACCGCCGGTACCGACTGAGTTGACGGTCTGGACCTGGATCTGGTGCGGTTCACTGAAGCCGCCGGTGTTGATGGTCCGGCTGCCCGAGGCGGAGACCCGTTCCCAGCCTCCGTTGTCGATCTTGATCTGGGTGTAGGCGACGTCGTTGCCCGTTGTGGACGGCGAGCTCCAATTGAAGCTGAGGTTCTTCTGGTTCTCGGCGCCGTTCTGCCCGGACGCCGCGGGCGTTCCGGGTGCGCCGTACGGTGTGGCGGTGGCCCCGGTACTCGCGTCGGAGCTCGGCGCGACGGACGAGTTGGCCGTCACGGTAATGGTGCCGGCCTGGCCGTTGGTGAAGCCGCCGACCTTCTGGCCCGGCGTCACTGCCCCGGTCTTTCCGCTGGGGCTCGCGTAGTACGTGTAGCTGACCTCGCCGGGCTGGGAGCCGTTGCGCCCGGCCGCGTCGAGTTCGCGGAAGTTGATGACTACGGCCCGGCCCGCGCCGCCGGTGTCCGCCGGCGTGGCGCTCACGCCGGAGACCGGGCTGAGCTTGCCGGTGGCGCGGCGCGGTGCCGAGGCCGCACTGACCGCGCCTTTACCCGCTTTGTTCTCGGCCTGGACCGTGAAGGTGTAGCCGGCCTCGGAGTTGTTCGCGGTGAAGTTGGCGGTCCGCACCGTTCCGGCGACCAGCTGGGTCTGGGTGGTGCCGCCGCCGCCGCTCATGGTGACGTAGTAGTTCTTGATGGCGTCGCCGTTGGTGTTCGGCTCGGTCCAGTTCACCTTCAGCTGGTTGGAGCTCCCGACGGCGGATGCCACAGCCGTCGTCGGGGCTGCCGGGGCGGCCGGCACGCCGGCGGGGTTGTCTTCGGCGGAGTAGAGGCCCCACTCGGAGGGGCCGAGTTCGTTGACGGCCTGGGCGCGGACCTTGTACCGCACGCCGTTGGTCAGCCCGGGCCAGGTGTAGCCGAGGCCGGCAACACCGTTTTTCACGGCGATTCCGCTGGCTGGCGGCGGGGAGATCTCCAGGTTGTAGTTCTTGACGGCCGAGCCCTCGGACTTGGCCGCGGGCCAGCTGATAACCATGTTCTTGTCCCCGGCTTTGACCGTGGGGGCCTCCGGCGGCGAGGGCTTCTCGTCCGGCCTGACCTCGTTGGAGGCCGGCGAGGGCACGGACTCCCCCACCTCGTTGGTGGCGGATACGGTGAAGACGTACTTAACGTCGTTGGTCAGTCCGCTGAGTGTGCAGGTGGTGGTCGGGCACTCCTGGCTGAAGCCGTTACTGGAGCGCACCGTGTATTTGCTGATGGTGGCACCATTGTCCGATGGCGGCGCCCACTTGAGCACAGCTGTCCGGCTGCGCACGTCGGTGGCGGCCGGCGCCGAGGGGGCATCCGGCTTGTCCCGGACCGTGATCCGGACCCGGCCATCTGTCTGCCGGGACACGTCGTTGGTTTTGTCCATCACGGTGTAGCGCAGCACCAGCACGCCCTTGAAGCCGGCGGCCGGGGTGAGCGTGATCGAGTCCCCGGCAACGACTGGCTGTCCGGCGGCGGAGCCGGTTTCCACAGTGGCGGCGACAATCTTCAGCGGGGTGTCGCTGAAGGGGTTGAAGTCGTTTGCGAGCACGTTGATGGTCTCGGTCTTGCCGGCGTTGGCTTTCTCGATGACGTCCTCGTTTGCGACCGGCAGCGGGCGGTTGGAGGCCACAACGGTCGCCGTGATGCTTGCTTTGACCGGCTCGGAGCGGCCATCGGTGACCTTGACCGGGATGCTGCCCTTCCAGCCGGCGGCCTTGGCGGAGTCTGCGGTGACCTTCAGGGTCCCGCCATCCACAGAAGCCTTGAAGCCTTCGGGCAGGGTGCCGTCGAGTTCGAACGTGAGCTTCTCCTGGTCCCCGGAGTCAACGTCCTTGGCCAGGTTGCCCAGCTCCAGGCTCGCGGACTCGGCCTTGGGCACCTCCAGGGTGGCTCCGCTGAAGCTCGGCTGGTGGTTGGCGTTCGGATCGGGAATCACCGTGGTGATGATGCTGAGGGTGGATTTGAGGCCCTGCGGATCGTCCGGTCCGGTGCCGTCGGTGACTTCGAAGGTGACGGAGCCGGGGCCCACATAGTCCTTGAGCGCGGCGTAGCGCAGCGCGGTGCCGTTGCCTGCCACGATGTTCTGCGGGTCAGCGCCCTGCACGCGGACGTTGTCCAGCTGGGTGATCCGGGGTGCGCGGCCCTCCCGGACCCGGACGTAGTCGTTCAGGTCCAGGTCGATTTGCTTGCCGGCCATCACTTCGACGACGTCGGTTTTGGCTAGCGTGGGGTGCTGTTCGCCCTGGCCGGGGACCCAAATGACCGCCGTCGCGCTTTGGCCGTCGACGTCGGTGACGGTGTAAGGGACCAGCTGGTCCTTCGGCGCGAGGGCCACCCGGACACTGCCGTCGCCCACCCGGGCGTTCGGGTTGCCGTCGGGCAGGCTGATCTTGAGGTCGGACCCGACGCCGTCGGGATCCGAGTCGTTCTTCAGGACGGGGACGTCGACGGCGGACTTGCCAAGTGTTTCAGCGGGGGTCACCACGTCGTCCCTCGCGATGGGCAGTTTCAGGGCGGCGTCCGGGCTGACCCGGACCCGGATGACGGCGCTGCCCTGGGCTTTTTTGTCGTCCTGGATCTTGTAGCTGACGCTCTCGTTGCCGGCGGCGCCGGGGGCAGTGAGGAGCACCTTGCCACCCTCGGCCGCTTCGACCGCGAGTTCGCCGCGGGCCTCAAACCCGTTGCCGACCAGGCTGATCGGGTCCCCGTCCGGGTCCGAATCGTTCTGGAGGGCCTCGACGGCGATCTTGCGGCCGGGCCGGACGTCCACCCCGTCATCGACGGCGATGGGCTTCTGGTTGTTTGCCTCCTGCGGCGCGATGCCGATGATGACGGTGCCGGTGTTTTCGGCGCCGATCCGGTCCCGGACGCGGTAGCTGAAGGTGTCTGTTCCGGCGGCATTGCCGGCCGCGGTGAATTCGAGGTAGCCGTCCTTGACCACGGCTGTTCCCATGGCGGGGGCCTTCTCCACGCCGGTCAGCTGGACGGAGTCGCCGTCGGCATCAACACCGTCGAGCGGCACGGGGATCCGGACGGTCATCCCTGCCACCACGCGGGCCGTGAGGTTCTTCGGCTCGGGGCGGGTGTTCCGCTCGTCGTCGCGGCCCCGGACCCGGATGGTGACCTGCTGGGAGTCCGACTGCCCGGAGGCGTTGGTGACCTTGTAGATCGCGTAGACGGTCTTCGGAACTTCGCCGGCAATGAAGCGCAGGGAGTTGCCGGCGGTGAAGATGCGGCCGTCCGCGGCATCCGGCTGTTGCGCGAGCACCGGTTCCAGGGTGAGTTTTCCGCCGTTGGGGTCGGTGTCGTTCGCCAGGACCGGGATGGTCACGACGTCCCCGGCCCGCACGGTCGCTTCGTCCGGTTTCGCCTGCGGGGCCTGGAGCTTGGTCGGGGCCGGGACCACCAGCACGGCGATCTCCCCGCTGGCGGAGGATTTGCCGTTGGAGATGGTGTACGTGACGTTGAGCTGGCCCTGTGCGCGGATGTCGGTGATCCGGACAACGGAGTGGTCCAGCACGGCAACGTTCACGGGCAGGCCGTCTGCCGCGGTCACGGATTGCACCACCAGCACACCGCCCGAGGGATCGGAGTCGTTGCCGAGGACATCCACCAGGACGCTGCCGCCGCTGGGCAGCAGGGCGGTGTCGCGGACGGCCACGGGGGCGCCGTCTCCGCCGCCGGGGACCACATCGACGCGGACCAGCTGCTGGGCACTGGCCGGGCCGTTGGTCACGAGGTAGGTGACGTAGTGGGCGGACTGGGCGGTGGAATTGAAGGTAAAGGTCTGCTGGTCAGCCCCCATCGTGGCCGTCGAGTTGCCGTCCGGGCTGACCTGGGCGAGGCGGAGCGCGCCGCCCTGGGGGTCCGAGTCGTTTTTCAGCGGAGCAATCAGGGTGTCCACGCCGGCGACGGCGACCACGTGGTCCGCGTTGGCGATCGGCGGGAGGGCGCCGGCCGCACGGACGTCGACGGTGATCTTCCCTTCGGTACTGGACCGGCCGTCGGAGACCGTGACGGTGACGGTCTTGCGTCCCGGCTCAGCACCGGCGTCCTGGAAGCTCAGCAGGCCGTCCGGACGGGCCTTGACCTGGTCCCGGGGGTCGCTGCTGGTGGCGCTGACGACATAGAGGTCATCACCGTCGGGGTCGATCCAGTCGGGGAGGATGTTCTGGCTGACGATTTTGCCGGACTGTACCACCAGGGCGGTGTTCCGGTTGGTTTTCTGGCGCGGGGCGGAATTCTCCCCGGCAGGGATGACTGTGAGTGTAACGTCGGCCGCGGCGGAGAGCCCGCGGCCATCGTCTGCCGTGTATTTGAACGTTTCCGAGCCGGTCCGGTCTGCCGGCACGCTGACCTGGAATCCGGTCGATCCGTAGATCGGGGCCAGGAGCCCGGATCTGATCGGATCCGGTGCCCGGACGGTGAGGATGTCGCCGTCGGGGTCGGAATCGTTATCCAGTACCGGGAGGATGGTGGTCTTGCCGGCACGCACCCCAAAGCTGTCCGGTTTGGCCGCGGGGGCACTGTTGGGTTTGGTGCGGTCCGGGAGCACTGTCTGCTGGACTTCGTCGGCGGAGTCTTTGTCGGCGTCGTCGGAAGTCTGCTGCGGCGGGATGACGTCGTCCCAGTTGTTGACCAGCTGCATGTTCTGGTTCACCAGCCACACATTGCCCGAATTCACATCGTTCAGGACCACCAAATCCCGGTTCACCCGGAACACATACGACGGCGAAGCACTCGCCTTCGGCACATCCACGCTCTTGTCATCGGCATCATTAACACACTCACGGACATACTTATTCGCCCCCGACCACGCCGCATGAATGCACCCAGCAAGCTGCACCGGCGCCGCCGGCACACCCTGCCCGCCAAAGGTGACAGTCTTCGCCGTCGACCCGTCCAGCGGCTGTTTCAGCAACGCCTTCGGCGTGGCAATGGCGACCGAGTCCGCCGCCGGACCCGAAAGCTGCAACTTCGCATCCCGTGCCTGCTCCAACGCCAACTCACGCCCGCCCGGCAGGAACAACTTCCCCCGCCCCGCGTCCAGGACCACCGGCGCATCCCCCACCACGCTCAGTTGCAGGTCCCCCGCACCCTTGAGCCCGTCCCAGACGCTGACGCTCGAGTGCTCCACCGTGCCCTCAGCATCCACCGAGGTCACCGTCACCTGACCGGTCTTCGGATCCGCACTGTAAATCCGGTCATCGGAACCCACCGCAGAGACCGTCCCGGCCGAACCGGCCAGCACCGGCTCGGACTCCTCAGCATCAAACCCATTCACCGTCGAGGGCGACAACGCCCACACCGTACCCTTCGCCGGATCCGTCACCGCAATAACCGTCGAACCAAAACTCACCGCCGCCGAACCCGGCAACTTCTTATCCCCACCCAACCGCATCTGCGCCGCCGACACCTGATTCAACGTCGAACCCGCACTATCATCAACAAACACAGTCCCGGCATCCTGCAACACATCAAAAGTCGAACTCGCCGGCGTCACCGCACCATCCAAAACCCGGGACGGATAATTCAACCGACCCACCGCATTCTTCGACTTCGACACCACCCACACCCCGCCATCGTTCAACTGAACCTCAGCGGTCTTAAAACCCCGGATAAATGATGGCCCCCGTGATCAGCACGGCGGAGGCAACAGCGAGGCCGGTGCCGGCCATAACACGGCGCCGGCGGGCGGCGAAGGGGCCGCTCAGCGGTCGCGGCGAACCGTGCCGGCGGGTTTTTGGCCGCAGGGCGTCAAGGAAGGTCTTCATGTGTGCTTATGTCCCCCAGAAAGTCCCGGCCACGGCACAGGGCGCATTGCGCGTGTGGTTGCCAGATAGCGTCGACTATTCCATATCAACCATCGATTAGAGAAACACCTGCCGGTTCACGGCCGGACGGGACGGGACGGCATCGGCGCAGCCCGGCGGCTGCTTTAGTCCAGGACCAGTCCGCGGCCACTGCCGCGTTGCAACTGGACCGGGTGGATTTCGCCGAAGCCGCGGACGTCTTCGGCTGGCCGCGGCTGCAGGACGAAGCGGTCGTCCTGTTCCAGCGCGGCCGCGGTCATCGAGTCAACGAGCACAGTGCCCGGGTCCGCCAGTGCGGTGAGCCGGGCCGCCAGGTTCACCGTGGGTCCGTAGATGTCGCCGAGCCGGGACAGGATCCGGCCCCACACCATCGCCACCCGGGCCTGCGGCAGGATCTCATCGTCGGTGAAGGCCTGGCACAGGGCGAGGGAGATCTCGGCGCCGGCTGCGGGTGTTTCGGCAATGTAGAGGACTTCGTCGCCCACCGTCTTGACGAGGCGGCCGCCGCCCACCGAAATAATCTCGGCGCACTTGTTCTCGAAACGCTGCACCAGCTGGGCAAGGGTCTTTTCGTTCATCCGGCGCGACAGGCTCGTGTACGAGACCAGGTCCGCGAAGCCGACCGCCCTGGCCAGCGGAAGCGGGGCGTCATCCTCGTCACCTTCGCGGCCTTCCTCGCTGGAGGCCAGCCCGGCTTCGGCGCGGACAGCCAGGCGCTGGACGCCGGCGTTGAGCTGGCGGCGCCAGGAGTAAACCAGCATTTCCTCGAGCGCGTCCACGAGCGAAGGCAGTTGGCTGACCATGTTTTTGCGGGCGACAGGGTCTGAGACGCCCTGCTGGTCAACCATGTCCTCCACCAGCGCCTCGACCTGCCAGACAACCATCCGGTCCGTCATCTGGCCGATGGCGCGGGTGACGGAAATCGCGGCTTCCTCGGTGAGTTTGCCGGCGCGGACCAAATCCACGATGGTGTTCAGCGCGGCCTGGTCACGTTCGGTAAAGGCGACGTCCTCGTCGCCGATGTTGGGAAAACCCAGGGCACGCCAGAGTTTGCGGGCGGAAAGCAGCGAGAGGCCCGCGCCGGCGGCGACTTCACGGCGGCGGAGCTTGCGTTCCCCGCCGAGCAGCCGCTGCTCCAGGGCTTTCAACGCGATGCGTTCGGCGGACATGGTCCCGGTGGGAGGGGCGATGGCGTCCGGTTCTGCTGGTTCAGCCTGGGGCTGCTCCGGGGGAACGTTCTCAGCGCTCATTTCTTCCACCTTCTCTCGTCTCCCCCGGCCAGACCGGATCGGGGTTGTGCATCAGATCCACGGCGCCTGGAACCTCCCGCGGGAGTTCATTAATGGCGTCGAGGATGAAATTTCGGAACGTCGCGACTTCCGGGACGTCGGGAACCACCATGCCCGCGGGGTGCCCGGCTTCCAAGGATATATTCCCGGAGCGCAATACGCGTTGGAGCAACGACTGGTGGATCACCACATTACGGACTGTGGCCAGGAAAACCTGCTGATCCCGCCGCCTGAGCATGCCGTACCGGGCAATCAGGCGTTGGCTGGTGAGGATGTACTTTGTGGTCTGCCAGGTTATGGTCCGGGGCAGGCAATAGCCCAGCAGCACCGAGGCGGCGAGAACCACACAGCTCCCGATCAGCCAGGGCGTCGCGTTTGCCGCCTCATTTGCGAGGACCGGGGCGAGCTTGGCCGGTCCGCCCTTGACTATCCAGGCGCTGGCAAAGGCCGCGAGGGCAGGAACAAGGATAAACGCCAACGCCGGCCACAGCAGGGTCCGCGGCTGCGGCCGGGTGATCACAATGACCTGTTCGCCCGGGAGCAGCTCTTTACGCATAACCGCTTGGGGCACTTCCGGGGTTGGTTCCCTCGCCTGGCGGCGACCAGGGCCGCAGGTGCACAACGTCACCGGCAGTCACCACGTGCTCGTGCCCGCCGGCGTCCACCACCAGCAGGGAGCCGTAGTCGTCCAGGCGGGTGGCGTGGCCGATGATTTCATGGTCTCCCGGGAGCTGCGCGCGGACCTGCTTACCCAGCGTCGTCAGCACATGCTCGACCCGCTTGTGCAGTGCGGGACCCCCTGCCAGCCCCGCGGCGGGATCGCCGTCGGCGTTGCAGAAACTGCGGTAAAGGGTGGCGAACCGGGACAGGTAGCTCTTCAGCAGTTCGGTCCGATCCACTGTGGTCGGGTGCTCCAGCAGGACGGACGTGGCGGTAGGCACCGGGAGTTCGGCCTGGGTGAGGGTAACGTTCAGCCCCGTCCCCAGCACCACGGGCGGCACGGCGCCGCCGTCCCTGGGGCCCAGCTGGGCCAGGATGCCGGCAATCTTCCGGCCACGGACCAGTACGTCGTTGGGCCATTTGAGTTCCGCGGGAATTCCGGCCGTTTCCAGCAGTGCCTCACGCAGGGCAAGGGCCGCTAGCAGCGAAAGCCAGGAGTAACTCTGGGTAGGCAGCGGCCTTCCCCGGCATTGACCGGGCGAAGCACCACCGAGACGGAGATCGAGCTTCCGGCAGGCGCCTCCCAGCGCCGGTCAAGGCGGCCGCGGGCGGCGCTCTGGTATTCGGCGGTGAGCACCGTGAGATCCGGGTACGAGCGGGGGTCTTCGGTGACACCGCGGAGCAGGTCCGCGTTGGTGGAACCGGTCGAGTCGACCACCGTCAGCTGCGGTATCCCGGCCGCGGCGAGGAACGCCTGATCGCTGAGGGCATTGAGGTCAAAGGGCGGACGGTCCGGGGCTTCCTGCGCGGCTTCCATGCTTTGAATCCTACCGAGTCAGCGCCGTGGTGGCGCTTCCCGCTCCGCCGGGGGCACCGAAACCACAGTGAACTCAGAGGAAGATGTCAGGAATGAGCCGGTCTTCCGGTGCGCCCAGGCTGTAGCCGGTGAAGTCGGTGACGCCGGCGGCGGCCAGGACCTGCTCGTCGGTGTAGAAGTTCCCGCTCCAGCTGCCGGATTCCGGAATCGCATTGCTGCTGGTCAGCACCGCATGGGCGGCGTCCGCCATGATTTCGGGGCCGCGGGCACCCTGGACGATCTCTTCGCCGCCCGGCATATTGCGGATTGCGGCGGTGTTGATCAGGGTGCAGGGCCAGAGCGAGTTCACGTTGATTCCGTCGACCTTCAGCTCCTCGGCGAGGCCCAGGGTGGTCAGGCTCATGCCGTACTTCGCCATTGTGTAGGCCAGGTGCAGGCCGGCCCACTTGGGGTCCAGGTTCAGCGGCGGGGAGAGCGTCAGGATCTGGCCGGCGTCGGATTCGCGCAACGCCGGAAGGGCGAGCTTGGAGAGCAGGAAGGTGCCGCGGACGTTAATGTCGTGCATCAGGTCGTAGCGCTTCATGTCGACTTTGTCGGTCTTGGACAGATCGATGGCGGAGGCGTTGTTGATGACTATGTCGATCCCGCCGAAGCGTTCGACGGCGGCGGCGACAGCTCCGGCAACATCCGCGTCCTTGCGCACGTCACCGACCAGCGGCAGCGCCTGCCCGCCTGCCGCCTCGATCTGTTCGGCGGCGGAGTAGACAGTTCCCTCCAGCTTGGCGTGCGGCTGGCCGGTCTTGGCCATCAGCACGATGTTGGCGCCGTCGCGCGCGGCGCGGGTAGCGATGGCCAGCCCGATGCCGCGACTTCCCCCGGAGATGAGGATGGTGCGGCCCTGGAGGGAACCGGCGGCCTGGTAGGGCCCTGCAGCGGCGCCCGAAGCATCATTGCTCGAAGTCATAAGGACACTCTAGCCGACTTATGTTACCGGCGAGTAACATTGATGTGGCGTACGGCGATGCTCCGGTCCGGGCATTTCCCGGGCCGGCCGCCGTGGTGGTGCCGGTGAGAGTTGGGGCGATTATTGTAGGTTTTCTACAGCGGCCTGGGCCAATAGCGTCACTAGACTTGCCAACAAGGACCGGTTTTTGTGGAGACCAGCTAAAGCGCCACACGGACAGGGCCACCGCACCGCGCACCATCAACACCACCACGATTCAGCAGAACATCAGCTACAGAGCCGGAGACACTTGATGAGCCACGATCTGACCACGACCGCGGGAAAGATTGCCGATTTCCGCGACCGCCAGGCACGAGCTGTTCAGCCCTCCGGCCCGGAAGCGATCGAGAAGCAGCACGCCCGCGGCAAAAACACCGGCCGCGAGCGGATCGACATGCTGCTCGACGCTGGCTCCTTCGTCGAGTTTGATGCCCTCGCCGTGCACCGCTCCACGGCCTTCGGCATGGAGAAGAAGAAGCCGCTCGGCGATGGCCTGGTCTCCGGCTACGGCACGGTGGACGGCCGGCCCGTAGCCGTGTACAGCCAGGACTTCTCCGTCTACGGCGGCTCCCTGAGCCAGGTCAACGGCGAGAAGATCGTTAAGGTCCAGGAATTCGCGCTGCGCAACGGCTGCCCCGTTGTTGGCATCCTCGACGGCGGCGGAGCACGGATCCAGGAGGGCGTTGCCTCGCTGGCGATGTTCGCGGACATCTTCCGAAACAACGTCCATGCCTCCGGCGTTGTCCCCCAGATTTCCCTCATCATGGGCCCCTCCGCCGGCGGCGCGGCCTACTCCCCCGCCCTGACCGACTTCGTGGTGATGGTGGATAAGACCTCCCACATGTTCATCACCGGCCCGGACGTGATCAAGACCGTCACGGGCGAAGACGTGGACATGGAAACCCTGGGCGGCGCCCGCCAGCACAACACCAACACGGGAACGTCCACCTACCTGGCCTCCGATGAGGCCGACGCTGTCGAGTTCGTCCGCGAACTCCTGGACTTCCTGCCCTCCAACAACCTCGCCGAGGCCCCGGTGCTGGAGCATTCCCAAGAGCTGGAACTCGACGACGAAGACTTCGCCCTGGACGCGCTGATCCCGGACTCGGCCAATCAGCCGTACGACATTCGCAAGGTCATTGAGCAGATCGTGGACGACGCACACTTCCTGGAGATGCAGTCGCTGTACGCACCGAACGTCATCATCGGCTACGGCCGGGTCGAAGGCCACACCGTGGGCATTGTGGCCAACCAGCCCATGCAGTTCGCGGGCACGCTGGACATCGCGGCCTCGGAGAAGGCTGCCCGCTTTGTCCGGCATTGCGACGCGTTCAACATTCCGATCATCACGCTCGTGGACGTGCCCGGCTTCCTGCCCGGCAAGGACCAGGAATTCCAGGGCATCATCCGCCGCGGCGCCAAGCTGCTCTACGCCTACGCCGAAGCGACAGTGCCGAAGCTGACGGTTATCACCCGCAAGGCCTACGGCGGAGCGTACATCGTGATGGGCTCAAAAAGCTCGGCGCCGACCTCAACCTTGCGTGGCCGACCGCGCAGATCGGCGTGATGGGTGCCCAGGGCGCCGTCAACATCCTGTACCGCCGCGAACTCGCCGCCGTCGCGGAAGCCGGCGGCGACGTCGAAGCCAAGCGTGCCGAGGTCATCCGGCAGTACGAGGAGGAGCTACTCAACCCCTACCAGGCAGCCCAGCTCGGCTATGTGGACGCAGTGATTGCCCCGTCCGAGACCAGGGTGCAGATCATCAAGGGCCTCCGTGCCCTGCGGGACAAGCGCGCCAGCCTGCCTGCGAAGAAGCACGGGAACATCCCGCTGTGACGCCGGCAGTCGAGC
This sequence comes from Arthrobacter sp. H16F315, assembly GCF_024124825.1. Classification (GTDB taxonomy): domain Bacteria; phylum Actinomycetota; class Actinomycetes; order Actinomycetales; family Micrococcaceae; genus Arthrobacter. Next base: position 3,564,922 of record NZ_JAMXSS010000002.1, read on the forward strand.
CCGGGGATGCGCAGCCGGCGGAGCACCCACTGCTCGCCGTGGTCAAGGGCGAGCCGACACCGGAGGAACTCGCGGCCCTGACAGCAGTGGTGCTTTCCCTGGGCAGCAGCGAGCCGGCCGCCCCGGACAAGCCAAGCGCCCGGCACTGGATCCGCCGGCAGCAGCTGCAGCTGGCACCCGGGCCCGGGCCCGGCTCGTGGAAGCGCAGCCGGGGCTGAGCCTCCCTCCCCAGTGCGGATTCCAGCCGTCAGCCACCGGGGAAAGTGCAGCAACCCTTTCATAACGGCCCGGGCCCGGCTAGTGTCTGTCGGGTGAGTATAGAAACCCCTGACACCACAACTGCCAACAACCCGGGTCCCGGGCGGCCGCACACCGCCATCGACGCCGTCGCCGACGCTTTTACGGAGACCCTGATCCGGCTCAACCCGAGCTTCGCCACCGAGCTTGGGCTTCCGGGCCACGAGACGGAATACCAGGATTACTCCCCCGCCGGGCACGAGGGTTTCGCCGTTGCCGCGCGCGAGGCCCTAACCGCGCTGGACGGCCTGGAACCGGCGGACGACGTCGACGCCGTCACCCTCGATGCCATGCGCGAGCGCCTGGGCCTGCAGCTGGAAATCCACGACTCCGGCTGGGGCCTGGCGGAGCTGAACAACATCGCTTCCCCGGCGCAGGAGATCCGCGCAATCTTCGACCTGATGCCGACGGACACCGCCGCGCAGTGGGACCACATTGCCGGCCGCGCGACCAACGTTCCCGACGCGCTGGACGGCTACATAGTGTCGCTGCGCGCCGCCAAGGAGGACGGCAAGGTCGCCGCCGCCCGCCAGGTGGAGATCGTGATAGAGCAGACCACCAAGCACGCCGCGGAGGACGGTTTCTTCGCCAGGCTGGCCGCCAACGCCAAGACCGCGGAGGGCCCGCTGCCCGAGGACGTGCAGTCCAAGCTCGACGCCGGGGCTGCCGCCGCGCGCGTCGCCTACTCCCGGCTGGCCGGCTTCCTCGAGTCCGAGTTGCTGCCCGTTGCCCCGGCGAAGGACGCCGTGGGCCGTGAGCGCTACGCCCTGGCCTCCCGCGCGTTCCTGGGCGCCACTGTGGACCTCGAGGAAACCTACGCCTGGGGTGTGCAGGAGCTCGACCGGCTGATCGCCGAACAGGAGCATGTGGCCGGGCAGATCCGTCCCGGCGCCACGATCGGGGAAGCCAAGGAGATCCTCAACAACGACCCCGCCCGGCAGCTCAAGGGCACCGATGCCCTGCAGGCCTGGATGCAGGAGCTTTCCGACAAGGCCGTGGCCGACCTCGCGGGTGTGCACTTCGACATCCCGGAGGTGATGAAAACCCTGGAGTGCAAGATTGCCCCGACGGATGAAGGCGGCATCTACTACACCGGACCCTCGGACGACTTCAGCCGTCCGGGCCGGATGTGGTGGTCCGTCCCGCCGGGTGAGGACACCTTCACCACCTGGGCCGAGACCACCACGGTCTACCACGAGGGCGTCCCCGGCCACCACCTGCAGGTGGCGACCGCAACCTACCGCCGGGAGCTGCTGAACAAGTGGCGCCGGAACGTCTGCTGGACCTCCGGGCACGGTGAGGGCTGGGCGCTCTACGCCGAGAAGCTGATGCAGGAGTTGGGCTACCTAACGGACCCTGGTGACCACATGGGCATGCTGGACATGCAGCGTATGCGGGCCGCCCGCGTGGTGTTCGACATTGGTGTCCACCTGGAGCTGGAGGTGCCCGAGCGTTGGGGGTCGGGCACCTGGACTCCGGAGCAAGGGTATGGCTTCCTCCAGCAGAACCTCGCCATCAGCGAAGGCCAGCTGAGCTTCGAGTTCACCCGCTACCTCGGCTGGCCGGGCCAGGCGCCGTCGTACAAGGTGGGCCAGCGGCTGTGGGAGCAGATCCGCGCCGAGCTCGAATCCCGGCCGGGCTTTGACCTGAAGGCCTTCCACACCAAGGCGCTCAACCTGGGCTCCGTCGGACTGGACACCCTGAAGCGGGCGCTGCTGGGATAGGCCCGCAACGACCCTCCGTCCCGGAGACCGGCCATCCTCCGGTCCCTGCTTCACGAGACAATCGCCACATTCGGCCGGGGAATAACTTCACAAACGGGTAGTCTTCCGGCGGAATTCCCGTGATTCCGCGGCCGGACCCGAAAACCTGCCGCGTAACATTTCTCAACGTTCGTTCGACGTGCTAAGTGCCGCGGTCCTAGCGTGTTCCAGTGAGCACTCAGACAAGCACCCCCGCATCCGCCGGAAAGACCGGCTTCCAGCTGCCCAAGTGGGCCGGCTCGTTCGGCTTCCAGATCATCGCCGCCCTGATCGTAGGCCTGGGTCTCGGCCTGCTGGCCAAGTACACGGGCAGCACCAAGGCGAACCCCAATGCCCTCGGCGCAACCCTGCAGACCATCGGCTCGAGCTACGTCTCGCTGCTGCAGACCGCCGTAGTGCCCCTTATCTTCACGGCAGTCGTGAGCTCCATCTCCAACCTGCGTGCGGTCTCCAACGCCGCCCGGCTGGCCTGGAACACACTGCTCTGGTTCGCCATCACCGCCTTGATCGCCGTGCTGATCGGCATCGGCCTGGGCGTGTTCCTGCAGCCCGGCGCCAATACCGGCATCACCCAGGAGGCCAAGTACAACGGCAAGTCCGGCGACTGGTGGGCCTTCCTGATCGGCCTGTTCCCGAAGAACTTCCTGGGCCTCGGCGCCAGCACTACCGTGGCCGACGGCGTCGCCACCACTTCGGTGAGCTTCAACGTCCTGCAGATCCTGGTGATCGCGGTCGCCGTTGGCATCGCAGCCCTGAAGGTGGGCAAGGCCGCCGAGCCGTTCCTGAACCTCAACGCCGCCGCCCTGGCCGTGATCCAGAAGGTCCTCTGGTGGATCATCCGGGTCGCCCCGCTCGGCACCGTCGGCCTGATCGGCAACGCCGTGGCCATCTACGGCTGGGACACCATCGGTTCGCTGGGCAAGTTCACCTTCGCCATCTACGTGGGCCTGGCCCTGGTGCTGTTTGTGGTCTACCCGGTCCTCATCCGCAGCCACGGCCTGTCCGTCAAGCAGTACTTCTCCGGCGTCTGGCCCGCCGTGCAGCTGGCCTTCGTCTCCCGCTCCTCCGTGGGCACCCTGCCGCTGACCCAGCGCGTGACCGAACGCAGCCTGGGCGTCCCCCGCGCCTATGCCTCCTTCGCCGTGCCGCTTGGCGCCACCACCAAGATGGACGGCTGCGCCGCGATCTACCCGGCCGTCTCGGCGATCTTCGTGGCCCAGTTCTTCGGCATCCAGCTGGACTTCACCCAGTACCTGCTGATTGCCCTCGTCTCCGTACTGGGCTCCGCCGCAACCGCCGGAACCACCGGCGCCGTCGTTATGCTGACCCTGACGCTCTCCACACTGGGACTGCCGCTGGCCGGCGTAGGACTCCTGCTGGCGATCGACCCGATCCTGGACATGGGCCGCACGGCGGTCAACGTGGCCGGGCAGGCTTTGATCCCCACCATCGTGGCCAAGCGCCAGGGCATCCTCGACGAATCGCTCTACAACGCACCGCGCAACGGTGACCCGTTCGCGGACGACGACGAAACCGCCACCGGCGCCGTCGACCCTTCCGCCGCAGCCACTCCCGCAGCGTCCCCGGATGGCCGCGAGCTGGCCGCCGCCAGGGGATAACCCGGCCCCGGGCAGAACCAAAGAAGTCCCCGGGAGGTTCCCGGGGACTTCTTTGGTGTTGCCGGCTCAGGGACGGCGGCGACGCAAGGATCCTAGTGACCGCCCCCGCCGATCACTCCCGCTGCCACTGCCTTTGCGACAGCGTCCGCCTCGGCCTGGGTCAGGGTGCCATCGGTGACGGCCTTGTCCAGACGGGTCTTTAATACCGCAGCCCGGTCGGCCTGGGCAGCGGTGCGCAGCTCCTCCAGCGCCGTGGTGACCTTGGATTCATCGATTCCGAGGGAGGCCGCGAGCGACTTCGCCAGTGCCGCGTCCATGGTGGCCCGGTCCGGCTTGGTGCCTTCGGCCGGCGGTGTGGCCGGCTTGTTGGCTTCGCGGAACGCCTTAAGGGCCTCCGTTACCTTGGCCTCGTCCACGCCGAGCTTGGCAGCGAGTTCGGCAGCCTGGGCGGCGCCGCGCTCGCCACCACCGTGTCCGTGTCCGCCCCGCATGCCCCCACCCCCGGTGGCGCCGGGCGTTGCCTCTGTCGAAGCACTGGAGCTGGGGCTGGGAGTCGGCGTGGTGGCGGCTGAGGCCATCCCGGTGACGCCAAGCCCGGCTCCGAGGGCCAGGGCCCCGGCCGAAATCGCGAGTGTCATTCTCTTCGTTCGTGACATGCGCTGTCTCCTGTTCTGCAGCTTCGTGCCCGCTGCCATTGGTGATTGTCTCTTCCAAGACGTAGTTCTAGTCTCCGCCGGGCACTTCGGCAGAAGCTGTCCGGAACCTTTCATCTTCCTGTGAAGCCAGGCGGCGGCCGCCTGCAGGAACTTTGACCGGTTTCCGCGCTGCGGTTCCGGTCCGGGGACCTCCGGAGTCGGTAGGCTCGGTGCATGCTGATCGTGACCTCCAATGACATCCCCGGCCACCGGATTGACGCAGTATTCGGCGAGGTCATGGGCCTTACCGTCCGCGCCCGGGATATCGGCGGCCAGGTGATGGCCGGCTTCCGGTCCCTTGGCGGCGGGGAACTGCCCGAAATGACGCGCATGCTCTACGAGAGCAGGCAGCAGGTGATGGCGCGGATGGTCACAGAGGCGGAACAACGCGGTGCCAACGCCATAGTTGCCTTGCGCTTCGACAATTCCCAGTTGGGGACCACCTGGACCGAGGTCTGCGCCTACGGTACAGCGGTATTCATCGTGCCGATCCCGGCCGGCGAACCAGGGGCCACCGGCCAGTCGGCCTTCCTGAGCCAAGCTGCCGCGGACAGAAATTTGCCCTGAGTGCAAACATGCACGTAGTGTAAATACGTGCATCCATCCCCTTCCTCCCGAGCCGCGGTACCTCCTGCGGCCGAGACCCTGCCTGAGGCGCCGTCGCGCCGTGAGCTGAACAAGGCCGCCACCCGCCAGGCCATCATCGACTCAGCGCTGGCCTTGCTCCGCTCCAATGGTCCGGGCAACTTCACGGTCGAGGACATCGCTGATGCTGCCGGAATCTCGCGCCGCACGTTCTTTAACTATTTCGGCAGTACCGAAGCCGCCATCGCCGCGGTCACCTTCGGCTTCCTGGACAAGGCCCTTCAGCAGTTCCGGCTGCGCCCGGCCGGGGAACCCTTCCTGGACTCCGCCCGTGCCGCGCTGGCGGAACTGGCCGATCCGATGACGGTGGCCCCGTTGGCCGAGCTGTACAGCCTCGGCCAGGCCTATCCGCAGCTGAGCCGCTCCGAGTTGGAAGCCTGGGACCACTGCACGGGCCAGATCATCACCGCAGCCCGCGAGCGTGTCAGTGGCGGCGGCGTCGAACTCGATGAGCTGTACCTCCGGGCGCTGGCCGGTTCAGTAATCTCCTGTGGCAAAGCCGCCATGGATGTCTGGTTCGCCCGGTGCGGCGGATCGCTCACACCGGAATCCCTATCCATCCTCCGGCAGCTCCTGATCGATTCCATGAGCCTGCTCGGCTCCGGATTTGCCCGCCCAGGGACCCTTCAGGCCGGCAATCCGGCCGCCAACTCCAACTCCACCCTTTTCGCAGATCGGCTCTGACATGGCACTTTTGCTCTACCGCCTCGGCAAGTTCTCCTACCGGCACCGCTGGCTTGTCATCTCCGTATGGCTCGCCGTGTTGGTGGCGGTCGGCGGCGCGGCAGCCGCTTTCCACGGCACCTTGTCCAACAACTTCCAGATCCCGGGAACCGAGACCCAGCAGATGGCGGACAAGCTCAAAAATGAGCTCCCCTCATCCTCCGGCGGCTCCGCGAGTGTGGTTTTCGAAGCGAACGATGCCCAGTTCAGCCAGGCCGGAAAGGAAGCCGTCACGGCTGCGCTGGCCAAGCTCAAGACGCTCCCCGACGTTCAGGGAACGGTTGATCCGTTCGCCACCCAGGCGCAGCTGGATAAGGCGGGCACGGATCTGGCAGCAGGCCAGGAGCAGTCCGCCGCCGGGAAGGCCCGGCTGGAGCAGTCGGCCGCAGAACTCGCGGCAGGAAAAGCCAAGCTGGACGCGGCCGAGCAGCAAATGACGGCGGCCGGTATGGCGCCCGCCGCGATCGAGGCACAGCTCGGCCAGCAGAAGGCGGCCCTCGCCGACGGTCAGGCAAAGCTCGACGCCGGCACCAAGGACCTCCAGGCAGGCGACGCCAAGCTGGCGCTGGGAGCACGCCAGATGGAAGCCTCGAAGGGCCTCCGTTTCGTCTCCGAGGACGGCAAGGCCGCGATCGCACAGGTCCAGTTCAAGACCTCAATCAACGGGCTCAAGCCAGAGGTCCGCCAGGAGGTCCAGGACATCGTCAAGGAGGTTTCCGCCGCCAACGTCACTGCGCTGCCCAGCAAGGAAATCAGCGAAGACATCTCCGAGCTCTTTGGCACCGCCGAAATTCTCGGCATCGCCGTAGCCGCCCTGGTGCTGATCATTATGCTCGGGACACTGATCGCCGCCGGACTTCCGCTGCTGATGGCAATTGTCGGCGTCGCCGTCGGAGTGGGCGGCACCTTTGCCCTCAGCGGCACTATGGACATGAGCTCCATCTCGCCGATGCTGGCACTGATGCTTGGCCTTGCGGTCGGGATCGACTACTCCCTGTTCATCGTCAATCGGCACCGCGGCCAAATGCTCGCGGGCATGGACCCCGAGGAGTCGGTGGCGCTGGCAACCGGCACCTCCGGCAACGCTGTGCTCTTCGCCGGCCTCACCGTGATCATCGCCCTCGCAGCCCTGGTGGTCCCGGGTCTTCCGTTCCTCGCCGTGATGGGCCTCTCGGCCGCGGCGACGGTGGCCGTCGCCGTGGTCGTTGCCCTGACGCTGACACCGGCCGTCCTCTCCCTGGTTGGCCGGAAACTGATCTCCAAACGGGCCTGGGCCAAGGCGGAAAAGCACAATGCCGCGCCCGGCCACGAAACCGATGACCGTGCCAAGGACGAGTACCGCAGCAGCCACGGCTGGGGCGGTGTGGTAACCAACCACCCGTGGCTGGCCCTGCTCGCCGGAGTGGTTCTGCTCGGGGTTGTGGCGCTGCCCGCCAGCCAGCTCCGGCTCGCCCTGCCGGACGCCAGCTCCGAGCCGGTCGCCTCGCAGGCATTCAAGGCCTATGACGTCACCAAACGAAGCTTCGGTGAGGGCATGACCGGCCCGATCATTGTGGTGGGTGACTTCCCTGCGGGACTCAGCGTAGCCGAGGCCCAGGCCAAGCAGTTCGACGTCGCGGACATCCTGCGCGGAACCGACAATGTCAGCGCCGCCGTGCCGCTGGCCCTGAGCGAGGACCGCCGGACCGCCGTGTTCCAGGTCATTCCGAAGGAAGGCCCCGCCAGCGCCAGCACCGTCCGGGTGGTCTCCGAACTCCGCGCCGAGAAGGGCCAGATCAAGGACTCCACCGGCGTCAGCATCGGCCTCACCGGCCAGACCGCCGGCAACGTCGATGTGTCCACCAAGCTCGGTGACGCGCTGCCGCCGTACCTGATGATCGTGGTGGGCCTCTCGCTGATCCTGCTCCTGCTGGTGTTCCGCTCCATTTGGGTTCCGCTGCTGGCGACCGGCGGTTTCCTGCTCTCGCTGGCCGCCGCCTTCGGAGCCGTCGTCGCGGTCTACCAGTGGGGCTGGCTGGGGGCTGTCTTCGGCGTCGAGAACCCCGGTGCAGTGCTGAGCTTCCTGCCCATCATCCTGATCGGTGTGCTGTTCGGCCTGGCGATGGACTACCAGGTGTTCATCGCCTCCGGCATGCGCGAGTCCTATATGCACGGCGAATCGGCCAAACATGCGGTCCGCTCCGGCTTCAGCCATGCCGCTGCGGTAGTCACCGCCGCCGCGATCATTATGGTCAGTGTGTTCTCGGGCTTTATCTTCTCGCACCTGAACATGGTCCGTCCGCTCGGCTTTGCGATGGCCTTTGGTGTCCTGATTGACGCCTTTGTGGTCCGGATGACGATCGTCCCGGCCGTGATGTACCTGCTCGGCGAAAAGGCCTGGTGGCTGCCCCGCTGGCTGGACCGGATCCTGCCGGATGTGGACGTCGAAGGTGCCAAGCTGCGCAAGCCCAATGCCGACGCCGGGGATCCCGTCGCGGAAAGCGCCGGAACCGCTGCCCGGTAGCTCCACCGGCTGCCCCCAAGCACCAAACCGGCCGCCCGCTGATCATTCTGATCGGCGGGCGGCTCTGTTGTGGGCACGTTCGAGGGTGGCCTTACCGGTTACTCATTGGGCCCCCTGGCGGCTCTTCGCCCGGGCACGAAGGAGCGTCCTGGCCCGTTCGCGGCGTTCGCGGCGTTCGCGGCGGTGGTAGCGGTGGTCGCGGTTGGTGGCCACCGCTGGGTCCGGCTGCGGCGGGTCTGCACTTGTTCCCGCGCTGACTCCTGCCCCTGCACCCGCGTTTGTCCCCGCGCCTGCTTCTGCGCTTGCTTCTGCGCTTGCTTCCGCGCTTGCTTCCACACCTTCTCGCGCACTTGCCCCCGGTAACGGAGGAGCGGTGGAGTGATAGGTGTGGCCGGTGGGGGTGGTGACTTCAAGGATGTGCCGTTGGCCCGGCAGTGGTCCAGGGCGTGGCCGTGAGCTCCAGCCGGGGGTTTCTTTGGTGTGGTTGCAGGCTTCACAGAGCCCGGCGCCGTTGCTGTGTCTGGTGGTGCCGTTGTGGTGCCAGGGGATGATGTGGTCGGCGTGCCGGATCGGGGCGTCGCAGTACGGTGTGCGGCAGGTCTGGTCCCGGATGGTGAGGAAGCGGCGCAGCCCGGGCGGGAAGAGCCGGGCCTTGGACTCTACCGCTGTCAGCTCTCCCGGGCCGGGCGCGGTGAAGAGCCGGCGGAGCCAAACGTTCATTGCCGTGTTTTCGCCGTTACCCGGGTTGGCGAGAACCTCGCGGGCCCAGCCGGCGGGGACGATGCCGTAGCCGGGGAGGCGGGCGGGTTCGCTGTCGGCCTGAAAGAGGGTGCGGTCGGTCATCACGAGTTGGATCTCGATGCCGCTGATGCCCCCTGGGGTTCCAGTGGTGCGCTCCACAAGGGCATCCGCCATGAGCTGGCCACGGGTCCGGGGGTCCCCGCCGGCGCGAAGGCTGTCGGCATTCCTGCTCAGGGCTGCGTGGACAGCCACGCCCTCGGTGACAGGGAGCAGCGCGGTCAGATAGCACATGGTGTCCGGGGCCGGGCGGAGGCTAACGTGGCGTTCGGCGGCGGCGTGGCTGGCACGGCCGGTGACGGAGCGCGGGTCGCGCCGGTAGGCGGCGGTGCGGGCCGCGGCGACGAGCGCACGGTCTCCGGCGCCGTCGAAGGTTCCGGTGTCCGGCGCCAGTTCCTCATCCACGGCGCAGCGGCCCTCGGCGCACAGGCACGCGGTTTCACGCACGAGGAGGGTGGCGCGCCATTCGTTGAGCTGACCCGCCTCCAGCGCGGCCAAGGTGTGGGGCATTTCGGTGACGAGGGCCTTCGCCAACCCTAAAAGCCGGCTGCCTTTGGCGGGTGATTCGCGGCGGGCGAGGGCGATCTGCGCCCCGACCCCGGCACCGAGCTCCGCGGCCGGCATCCCGGCGTCCGACTGTTCACGGCGCTGGAGCAGATCGAAAGCGACGGACAGCCGGGCCTGACGGGCGGCCAGGGCGGACTTTTGATCCTCCAAAGCCCGGATTTCAGCAATTAGCCAGGCAGCGTCCGGCACAGGCAAGTCGCTCCCAAAAGCCATGGCTGCCTCTTCCGTTCCCGGCTTCTTCCCGCAGCCAAAGGCGCAGGTGCACCCCATTGCTGCCGGAACCGCCGCGGTCGACCCATAACCGTCCATAGGTCAAGTGTTCCGCAGGGCTACGACATTATTGAACGCCAATAGAAGCCGGCCAACCGCTTCGAAGGCCAGCTCCGCCAACCGCCAATACAGTTCGATCTGCCGTGTACTGCTCTCGGGCAAACCAATCTCCTGAAGCACGCGGCCGCACATCGCCAGCACGCAGCGAAGGTTCCCTTCCGGTCCTTGATTCCCTTTGATGAACCAACTTTCCCAGCGGCCTCGGACATCAGGTCACCTCGACTACCGGCACAACGAACTAGGCTGGAGCGGTGACCCGCCTCATTCTTGCCTCCCAGTCCCCCGCCCGAACCAAGCTGCTCACCGACGCCGGAATCCGGCACGAGATCCTCGTCTCGGACGTCGACGAGGATGCCGTCCAGGCCCGCTACGGCGTCACGGACCCGCACGATACCGCGCTGCTGCTCGCCCGCGCCAAGGCCGAGGCCGTCGCCTCCCTGCCCGAAGCCGACGGCGCGCTGGTGATCGGCTGCGATTCCGTGTTTGAATTCGACGGCGAGGCGCACGGCAAGCCGTACACGGCCGACGTCGCCAGGGAGCGGATGCTCCGGATGAGCGGCGGCAAAGGCGTCCTGCACACCGGGCACTGGCTCGTTGACTGCCGGGACACCGAGGGTACCGACGAGTCCCAGGCCGCCGGCTCCGGCGCCACCCTCGGGCACGTCACCTCCGCCGAAGTCCACTTTATGGAGATGACCCCCGAGGAAATCGACACCTACATCGCCACCGGGGAGCCGCTGCAGTGCGCCGGCTCCTTCACGATCGACGGCTACGGCGGGGCGTTCATCCGCAAGGTCGACGGGGACCCGCACGCCGTCGTCGGGCTGTCCATTTCCACCCTCCGCGGGCTGCTGGGACAGGCGAAAGTGGGCATCACCGAACTGTGGACCAGCGGTGCCGCCGATCCCGCCCTCCTCCGGGCCGAGTGAGCTAATTCGCACGCACTTGTAGCAACCCTACAAAGGCAAGGGGCTTTACCCGCGGAATCCGCAAGTAATATCGGCGGAACCCACAAAACCGCGCTAGGCTCCCTGAAGGAAAGAAGGAGACGCCTTGTCAGCAAATTCGGAGCAGTCCGCAAACCCCGTGCAGCGATCAGCCCAAGAAGGCACCGCCGTAGTAACCCACCCCTGAGCAAGGTGCTGATCGCCAACCGCGGCGAAATCGCGGTGCGCATCATCCGCGCCGCCCGCGATGAAGGCATCGCCTCCGTAGCGGTCTACGCGGACCCGGACCGCGACGCCCTGCACGTCAAGCTTGCTGATGAGGCCTACGCCCTGGGCGGCACCACCGCTGCCGAGTCCTACCTCGTGATGGACAAGCTGATCGAGGTGGCCCACCGCTCCGGCGCCGACGCCATCCACCCCGGCTACGGCTTCCTCGCCGAGAACGCCGAGTTCGCTGCCAAGGTGATCGACGCCGGCATCACCTGGATCGGGCCCTCCCCCGCCGCGATCGCCGCCCTGGGCGACAAGGTCCAGGCCCGCCACATCGCCGAAAAGGTCGGCGCACCGCAGGTTCCCGGCACCGCCGACCCGGTGGAGTCGGCAGAGGAAATCCTTGAGTTCGTGGACAAGTTCGGCTTGCCGATCGCCATCAAAGCAGCCTTCGGCGGCGGCGGGCGCGGCATCAAGGTGGCCCGCACCCGCGAGGAAATCCCCGAACTCTTCGAATCGGCCGTCCGCGAGGCTGTCGCCGCCTTCGGCCGCGGCGAATGCTTTATCGAACGCTTCCTGGACGCCCCGCGGCACGTCGAGACCCAGTGCCTCGCCGACGCGTACGGCAACGTCGTGGTGGTCTCCACCCGTGACTGCTCGTTGCAGCGCCGGAACCAGAAGCTCGTCGAGGAAGCACCGGCCCCGTTCCTCACCGAGGAGCAGAACCGCCGGCTCTACGAATCCTCCAAAGCCATCCTCAAGGAGGCCGGCTACCTTGGCGCCGGCACCTGCGAGTTCCTCGTGGGCCAAGACGGCACCATCTCCTTCCTTGAGGTCAACACCCGACTCCAGGTAGAGCACTGCGTCTCCGAGGAAGTCACCGGCATTGACCTTGTCCGCGAGCAGTTCCGGCTGGCCCGCGGCGAGGAACTCGGCTACGGGGACCCGGAGGTCCGCGGCCACTCGATCGAGTTCCGCATCACCGGCGAGGATCCGGGCCGGAACTTTATGCCCGCCCCCGGCACCATCACCCGGCTGTTGAACCCGACCGGACCCGGCGTCCGGATCGACTCCGGGGTGGAGCAGGGCGACGTCATCAGCGGCAACTTCGACTCGATGCTCTCCAAGCTGATCGTCACCGGCGCCACCCGCCCGCAGGCCCTGCAGCGCGCCCGCCGGGCCCTTGAGGAGATGGTGGTTGAGGGAATCCCCACCGTCATCCCGTTTGACCTCGCCGTCGTCACCAACCCCGACTTCGCCCCCGCCGAGGGCCCGTTCAAGGTCCACACCCGCTGGATCGAGACGGCGTTCGTCAATGACATCCCCGCGTGGACGCCGACCGGCACCGAGGCTGAAGCGCCCGACGCCGGCGAACGCCAGCGCGTCGTCGTTGAGGTCGGCGGCAAACGCCTCGAGGTCGTCCTCCCGGCGTCGCTGGGTACCGGCGGCGGTGCCGGCGCCGCCAAGCCGGCCAAGGCGAAGAAGCGTTCGCGCGCCGGCGGGGCCGTCGCGGCGGCCGGCGGCAACGCCCTGACCTCCCCCATGCAGGGAACCATCGTGAAGGTCGCCGTCGTCGAGGGCGACCTTGTGGCCGAGGGTGACCTTGTTGTGGTGCTCGAGGCCATGAAGATGGAACAGCCGCTCACCGCGCACCGCGCCGGCATCGTGATCGGACTGACCGCGTCCGCCGGCGAGACGGTCTCCGCCGGCGCCATCATCGCTCTGATCGAAGACGCAGCCGGCCAGTAGCTTTCCCGGCCACTGCTGCACGGGCGGGACGCAGGCGCGCCTCTGGTGCCACTGCGTCCCGCCCGTGCAGACTTGGTCTGTGAAACCATTCCTGCTCCTCGCCTCCCGGGCCGAGGACGCCGCCGCCGACGATGAATACGAAGCCTACCTGCGTTACGGCGGACTCAAACCCGAGCAGCTGCGGCGCCTTCGGATGGAAGCCGCGCCGCTGCCCCCACTTGACCTTTCCGACTACTCCGGCGTGATCGTAGGCGGGAGCCCGTTCACCTCCAGCGACCCCGCCGGGGAGAAGAGCGACGTCCAGCGCCGGGTGGAGCATGAGCTGGCGGGCCTACTCGACCGGATCGTGCCTGCCGATTTCCCGTTCCTCGGCGCCTGCTACGGGGTCGGGACGCTGGGCCGGCACCAGGGCGCCGTGATCGACCGGACCCACGGCGAGGGCCTTGGCGGCGTGACCATCAAGCTGACGGCCGAAGGGCTGGTGGACCCCCTGCTGCGAGGCCTGCCGGAGAGCTTCACGGCCTTCACCGGACACAAGGAAGCCTGCACCCTCCTGCCCTCCCACGCGGTGCTCCTGGCCAGCTCGGCCGCCTGCCCCGTTCACATGTTCCGGATCAAGACCAATCTGTACGCCACCCAGTTCCACCCCGAGCTCGATGTTCACGGGTTGGCGACCCGGATCGATATCTACCGCCATGCCGGTTACTTCCCGCCGGAGTCGGCCGAAACGCTGCTGGCGGAGGTCAGGCGGTCCACCGTCACGGAACCGATGCAGATCCTGCGGAACTTCGTGGAGCGCTACTCCCGCTAGCCTGCCCTTAACAACCCTCCCGCAGATCCTGCCGCCATCCGAACAACCCTCCCGCAGATCCTGCCGCCATCCGAACAACCCTCCCGCAGATCCTGCCGCCATCCGAACAACCCTCCCGCAGATCCTGCCGCCGTTCGAACGACCCTCCCGCATCCTCCGGAATCGACTTGCGGGAGCGTCGGACCCTTCCCGACCGGACGTGAGGGAGCGCCGGACCCTTCCCGACCGGACGTGAGGGAGCGTCGCGACAAGGAAATGCCCGGCGTGTTCGGTGAACACGCCGGGCATTTCCGCTCCTAACCAGGCCTGGGAGCGTTAGGAGACGTTGTTGGTGTACTCCAGGTCGCGGGTTTCCTTGCTGACGAAGAGTGCGATCAGCGTCAGCACGGACATGGCGGCAAGGTAGACACCGACCAGCACCGGGCTGCCCTTCCCGACTTCCCAGAGCCAGACGGCGATGAACGGGGCCACGGCGGCACCGAGAATGCTGGAGAAGTTGTAGCTGATGGCGGAGCCCGTGTACCGCACGTTCGTCGGGAACAGCTCCGGCAGCAGCGCACCCATCGGCCCGAAGGTCAACCCCATCAGCGAAAAGCCGATGATCAGCAGTGCCATGGTGCCAACGAAGCCGGCACTGAACAGCGGGACAAAAAGCAGGCCGAAAACGAAGATACCGGCGGTGACGACGATCAGCATCTTGCGGCGTCCGTACTTTTCGGCCAGCGGGCCGGATACCAGGGTGAAGATACCGAAGAATACGACGCCGGCAATCAGCATCCACAGGAAGTCGTTGCGGGTGTAGCCCAGGCCGGGGACGAACGCGGCTGCGGCGGCCTCCGTCATCGGCTTGCCGGCCTTCTCGGCTGCGGCCTTGGCGGCGTCAAGGCTGGAGGCGCGGGTGCCGTAGGTCAACGTGTAGGTGGTCATCAGGTAGAACAACACGTAGGTGGCGAGCATAATAAACGTCCCGAGAATCAGCTGGCGCCAGCTCGACTCAAAGACCCGGGCCAGCGGCAGCTTGGCAACTTCTTTGGATTCCAGGACCTTGGTGAACGCCGGGGTTTCGATCAGTTTGAGCCGGACGTAAAGGCCGATGATCACCATCACGGCGCTGAGCAGGAACGGCACGCGCCAGCCCCACGCCTCGAAGGCGGCCGGCGTCAGGGTGTAGCTGAACACCAGGAAGATCACGTTAGCGATGATAAAGCCGATCGGGGCACCCAGCTGTGGGAACGTGCCGTAGATGGCACGCTTGTTCGCCGGGGCGTTCTCGGTCGCCAGCAGGGCCGCGCCGCTCCATTCCCCGCCGAGGGCCAGCCCCTGGGCGAAGCGCATAACAACCAGCAGCGCCGGCGCCCAGAAGGTCCAGCCGGGAACGGTCGCCGTCGGCAGGCAGCCGATCAGGAAGGTGGCAATACCCATGGTCAGCAGCGAGGCGACCAGGGTGCCCTTGCGGCCAAACTTGTCACCGAAGTGGCCGAATACAATCGAGCCGAGCGGCCGGGCGATGAACG
This sequence comes from Arthrobacter sp. H16F315, assembly GCF_024124825.1. Lineage (GTDB taxonomy): Bacteria > Actinomycetota > Actinomycetes > Actinomycetales > Micrococcaceae > Arthrobacter. The sequence goes on from NZ_JAMXSS010000002.1 coordinate 3,580,093, forward strand.
CGACGCCGAAGACGGCGAAGGATGCCAGCAGCTGGGTGGTCTCGTTCTGGCCGGGGAAGAAGAGCTTCGGGAAGACGAGCACAGCGGCGGTGGCGTACACGTAGAAGTCGTAGAACTCAACGGTGGTGCCAATCAGGCTGGCGACGATAACGCGGCCGCGCGAGTTCACCGGCTTGGCGGACCCCTGCTCTGCGGAAGTGGCAGTGGATGACATGTAGTAGCGCTTTCATAAAGACCGGACCGGAGATGATTGAGACCGCCCGGATGGGGATAAGTAGGATTACATGATAGTTCCAACAGTCCATTCAATGGACAAGCGTTCCACTATTTGGACAGCTGGATTCGTCTCACGTGGTGGTCATCACACTACGCCCCGCTCCACCCCTAACACCGTCACAAACGCGCCGATAGGCGAACGTCACAGCACGTTAACAAACGGCGAGGCTCCCGGAAACGCGGCTTACCTAACTTGGAGGGACAACATCCCCAAGGAGGTCCCCGTGACTGCTGAACGCACCGCAGATGCCCCAACCGGCATTTCCCCCGGCATTTCGCCCGCTGTTAAGCCGGCACCACCCTCGGCGGTTCCGCCCTCGAATTCCGTCCGGGCCGCTGGATCGCCGGCTGGGATGCCGAGAACAAGGAACAGTGGCAGTCCCAAGGGCGTCCGATTGCACGCCGCAACCTGAACTGGTCCATCTTCGCCGAGTTCCTGGGGTTCGTGGTCTGGCAGCTGTGGTCGATTGTGGTGGTCCAACTGCCGGCGGCCGGCTTCACCTTCAGCACCTCGGAAATCTTCTGGCTGATCTCCATGCCCAGCCTGGTGGGGGCAACCCTCCGGATCCCCTACACGTTTATGGTTCCCCGTTTCGGCGGCCGGAACTGGACCATCGTCTCGGCCCTGCTGCTGCTGATCCCCTCAACCGGCCTGGCCCTGTGCGTCTCGAACCCGGGGACTCCCTTCGGCACCATGCTCTTCGTGGCAGCGCTGGCCGGCTTCGGCGGGGGCAACTTCGCCAGCTCCATGGCCAACATCACCTTCTTCTATCCGGCCCGCGAAAAGGGCTGGGCGCTGGGGCTGAACGCCGCCGGCGGAAACCTCGGCGCCGCCGTCGCACAGCTCGCCGTCCCAATCGCCATCACCATCCTGGCCGCCGGCACGGTCAACCTGCCGGTCGCCGGCCTGATGTGGGTCCCGCTGATCCTCCTCGCCGCGTTCGGCGCCTGGAAATACATGGACAACCTCACCAGCGCCAAGGGCGACGTCGCGGGTTCACTCGCCGCGCTCAAGGAACCGCACCTGTGGATCATGGCGTTGCTGTATATCGGCACTTTCGGCTCCTTCATCGGCTTCGCCGGCGTGTTTCCCAAGCTCATCAAGGACTATTTTCCGGCGTTCTCCTCCATCGGTGTCGGCACCGCGGCCCTGTCGCTGGCCTTCCTGGGCCCGCTGGTCGGCTCGTTGGCCCGCCCCTACGGCGGACGCATGGCGGACCGGATGGGCGGCGCCCGGATGACCGTCGCAGCCTTCGCCTCGATGGCCGTCATCACCCTGACCATGATCTGGACCCTGCCGTTGAAGAATTTTTGGCTCTTCCTGGTCCTGTTCCTGCTCCTGTTCACCGCCAGCGGCTTCGGAAACGGCGCCACGTACCGGATGATCCCGGTCATTTTCGCCACCTCCAGCCGGGCCGCACGGGCCGGTGCCAGCACGGTGACCACCCAGCGCCTGGCCTCCTCGGCGCTCGGCCTGATCTCTGCCATCGGAGCCTACGGCGGCTTTATCATCCCGCAGGTCCTCAATGCCTCCAACAGCGCCAGCGGATCCTATACGCCGGCATTCTTCGGCTTCGTCTGCGCCTATGTCCTGATGCTGGCCGTGTGCTGGTTCTGCTACCTCCGCAACGCCAACCGAAACGCGATGGGACACGTTTAGCATGACCAACGGCGCCAACACGCACTGCCCCTACTGCGCGCTGCAGTGCGCCATAACGCTCACCACCCCCACGGCGCCGTCGGACGTTCCGCTGGACGTGGCCGGCCGGGACTTCCCCACCAACCGCGGCGGCCTGTGCCGCAAGGGCTGGACCTCGGCGTCGCTGCTGAACCACCCCGGCCGCGTCACGGAGCCCCTGCTGCGCGGCGCCGACGGCGTGCACCGCCCGGTCAGCTGGGAAAAGGCCCTGGACCTCGTCACCGCCGCTGTCAAGAACACCCGCACCCGCTACGGGGCGGACGCCGTCGGAGTCTTCGGCGGCGGCGGGCTCACCAACGAGAAGGCCTACCAGCTGGGTAAGTTCGCCCGGTTGGCCCTGGGTACCTCGCGGATCGACTACAACGGCCGGTTCTGCATGTCCTCCGCCGCCGCGGCCGGGATGCGCGCCTTTGGCTTGGACCGCGGCCTGCCCTTCCCGCTGGCGGACCTCGATTCCGCCGGCACCATCCTGCTGCTCGGTTCCAACGTCGCCGAGACCATGCCGCCGTTTGTGCAGCACCTGCAGGGTGCCCGCGACGCCGGCGGCCTGATGGTGGTGGACCCCCGCCGCTCCGCCACCGCGGCGTTTACCGCCGACGGCGGCGGGCTGCACCTGCAGCCGCTGCCCGGTACCGACCTCGCGCTGCTGCTGGGCCTCGCCCATGTAGTGATCCACGAAGGCCTCGCCGACCCCGGCTACATCTCGGCCCGGACCACCGGGTATCACGCCCTGGTCCGCAGTGTCGCCTCCTACTGGCCGGAGCGGGTCCAGTCACTCACGGCCGTACCGGCCGGGCTGATCCGTGACACGGCCAGGCGGTTGGCCGAAGGCGCCCGCAAGGGTGGGAGCTACATCCTCACCGGCCGTGGCGTGGAACAGCACGCCGACGGCACGGACACCGCCACCGCAGCGATCAACCTCGCGCTGCTGCTGGGCCTGCCCGGCTCCGCGCGCAGCGGCTACGGCACGCTCACCGGGCAGGGCAACGGCCAGGGCGGCCGCGAGCACGGCCAGAAGGCGGACCAGCTCCCCGGTTACCGCAAAATCACCGACCCCGCGGCCCGCGCACACATGGCTGCGGTGTGGGGCGTTCCGGAGGCGCTGATCCCCGGTCCGGGCCTCCCCGCCGTCGAACTGCTGCAGTCCTTGGGACAGCCCGACGGCGTCCGCTGCCTTTTTGTGCACGGCGCCAATGTGGCGGTGTCAGCACCGGACGCCAACGCCGTAATCGCCGGCCTGCGGGGCCTGGACTTCCTGGTGGTCTGCGACTTTTTCCGCTCCGAGACCGCCGCCGAGGCGGACCTGATCCTGCCGGTCACGCAGTGGGCGGAGGAGGAGGGGACCATGACCAACCTTGAAGGCCGGGTGCTCCGCCGCCAACGGGCGATCACTCCCCCGCCAGGGGTACGCAGCGAGTTGTGGATCATGGCCCGGCTGGCCGAGGCCCTGGCGGCCCCTTCCACGTTCAGCGCGGATCCGGAGACCGTTTTTGAGGAACTCCGGCTCGCCTCCGCCGGCGGGCTGGCCGACTATTCCGGGATCGATTACGCCATGCTGGACCGCGGCGAGGCCGCCTACTGGCCCTACCCCGCAGGCGGCACCGGAACCCCGCGGCTCTTCCTGGACTCCTTTGCCCACGCGGACGGCCGGGCCGTATTTACTCCGGTGGCGCCCCGCCGTCGCGCGTTTTCTTCGCCCGCCGGTGACGTGGCGGACCGGGCCGGCACGTCACCGGCCGGAACGGCGATGACCCTGATCACCGGCCGGCTGATGGAGCACTACCAGTCCGGCGCACAGACGCGGCGGGTGGCCGCGCTGGCCGCGGCGCAGCCTGAAGCGCGGCTGCAAATCCATCCGTCGGCCGCCGCAGCGCAGGGCATCGCGGACGGCGACCTCGTCTCGATTTCCAACGGCCGGGGCGAGGTTTCCTGCCGTGCCGCGCTGAGCCCGGATATCCGGCCCGAGACGGTATTTCTGCCGTTCCACTTCCCGGATTTGGAGAGCGCCAACCGCCTCACCGAGGCGGCCACGGATCCGGTCTCGGGGATGCCGGAATTCAAGTTCACCAAGGTCCGGGTCCGGCCCGGTACGGCCCCCAGCCGCAGCAGCCAGCTTCAGAGCGAAGGTGCGTTATGACGGAGCGGATTGTTGTGGTGGGTTTTGGACCGGTGGCCGCGCGGCTGGTCGATGAACTGCTGCCGGCGGTGCGCAGCGCACTCGCGCACCTGACGGTGATCGGCGCGGAAACGGAGGCCGCGTACAACCGCGTCCTCGTCGCCGATCTCGGTGTCGGCCGGACCACGGCGTCGGCCCTGGCACTTTCGGATGCAGCCGCGCTGAGGGCCGACGGCGTCGACGTCCGGCTCGGTGTCCGGGTCCGCCGCGTGGACCGTGCCCGGCAACAGCTGGTCCTCAGCGACGGCACCCCTGTCGGCTACGACCGGCTGGTCCTAGCCACCGGCTCCCGCCCGGTGATCCCCAACCTCACCGGGCTCAACCCGGATCCGGCCACCCCGGTGCTGCCGCCGGGCGTTACGGTGTTGCGGGACCTGCGCGACGCGTCGGTACTGCAGGCGGCGGTGGCCGGCGGCAAACGGGTTGTGGTCCTCGGCGGCGGAGTGCTGGGCCTGGAGACGGCCCTCGCTGCGGCCGAGGAGGGCGCCGCTGTCACAGTGGTGCACAACGGCCCGCATCCGCTGGGCCGGACTATTGACCGCGGCGGCGGCGCGGTGCTCGCGGCGGCGCTGCGCAACTGCGGCGTGCGGGTGGCCGGCAATGCGCGCTCCACCGGCGTGGAGCACCACGCGCCCGACGGCGGATTCTCGGCCCTGCTGCTCGATGACGGCTCCACGGTCGACGGCGAGCTGCTGGTGCTTTCCTGCGGCGTCCGCCCGCGCGTTGAACTGGCGGACGGCTGCGGACTCCCGACAGCGGCCGGAATCCTGGTGGACCACCGTTTGCGGGCGCACCACGAACCGCACATCTTCGCCGTCGGCGACTGCGCCGAAGTCCGCTGCCCGGAGCCGGACTGCGTCCCATGCCGGAGGGCCCGCGGACCGTCCGGGCTGGTGGGTCCGGGGTGGCGGCAGGCTGAATGGCTGGCCGAGTACTTGACCCGCCTGGCCGCCGATTCTCCGGACGCTGACGCGCTGCTTCCCTTGCCGGCGGAACCGCCGGGCGTCGTTGTGCTCAAAGCCCGCGGGATGAATCTGGCGGTGGCCGGCGGTGTCTCAGCAGAGCCGTGGGATGAGGAAGTTCTTTGTGCGGGGGCCGGGAACGGCCGGCCTCGGCTGCAGGTTGCGCAGTGGGCGGATCCCGAACACGGCCGCTACGTGAAGATGCTAACCCGGGCCGGGGTACTCGAAGGCCTGGTGGCTGTCGGCATGCCGCGCACCGCGGCCGAGCTCATCCAGCTGTTCGAGCGCGGCGCCGAGCTGCCGGCGGACCGGTCGCTGTTGCTGCGGCTGGACGGGCCGGACCAGGCGGCCGCTGGTGGTGTTGCGGATCCGGCCGGGACGGTGTGCCGGTGCGCCGGTGTCAGCGGAACGAAGATCGCTGCGGCAGTGACCGGGGGCTGCGCGACGGTAGCCGACGTAGCTACGCAGACCCGTGCCGGCACGGGCTGCGGCGGGTGCCATCACCAGATCAAGGGCATCATTGAGAAGCACTATCAGGGGGCCGCGGCGTAACCGGCTGGCCCCGGGTTCGGTTCGCCGGCAGTCAGCGGCCCTCGTTCCGGGTCCAGACGGCATCGGGCCAGACGCGGCCCGTTATCGGCTTCCGCGTCACGGGAATCGGGCATCGGCCGGAAGCCCGGTAGCATCGGGGCCATGAGCGCCGACGACGACGACATCACCGAAGAACTCCTGACCGACGCCGACAAGCTGACCGGGCTGAGCCTGGAATTGCTGGGCCTGGACCCGCATCCGGCGGACATGACGCCGGAACAGCGGCTCCAGTTTGACCCGGAAGACTTGGCTGAAATGGCAGCCCTCGGGCCGGAGGACCGCGGCCAACAAGTGCAACAGGCCCGACTTCTCGCCGGTCTCCTGTGGAACTCCTCCAGTATCCTGATCGACCAGCTCTTCCGCGACCTGGGTACACTGAGCCAGCTGCAGACCGTCATGGCGTCCGAAATCGCCGGGACCTCCGTGCTGTCCTCGCTGCCGCCACAGTTTGCGTCCAGCTACGACGCTAAGTTCACCCAGAAGTTCATCGTCGTCGCCGCCGACGTAACAGCCTCACTGGTCCGTGGCTGGACCGCACCCGGGTGCCTTGCCGCCGAACTCGCGGTCCGCTGCCTGCTCGACCAGGCGGAGATCACCGAGGATATCTACGAACTCGACCTCCCGGCCGACTGGCGGGCACAGGTGGAGGAAGTCCTCCTGGCCGACGCGGACAGTGCAGCGCTGTACTCCGAGGGCCTCGACGTCCGGGAGGACGACGCCGACCGGCTGGGCTTCGAGCACTGGTTCCAGCCTTTCGGCGCCGGGGACACGGTCCCGCCTTACGCCTGCTCCTGAGCCGCCCGCAGACTACATGTGGACGTGCAGGCGCCGGGCGGCTTCGGAGATCGACCCGCTCAGCGACGGGTACACGGTGAAGGTGCTGGCGACGTCGTCGACGTGCATTTTCTGGGTGACCGCGAGGGAGATCGCAAAAATCAGCTCGGAAGCGTTCGGACCCACCACAACACCGCCGATGACGGTGCCGGAACCCTTGCGGGCGAAGATTTTGATAAAACCGTCCCGGTGGTTGCGCATCTTGGCGCGGGCGTTGCTGCGCAGCGAGAGCTTCACGATGTCGGCCTGGTATTTGCCCGATTCAATCTCGGCCTCGGACACGCCCACGTTGGCGATCTCGGGCGAGGTGAAGATGTTGGAGGCCACCTGGTGCAGCTTGAGCGGGGCCACACTGTCGCCCAGGAAGTGCGCGATAGCAATCCGGCCCTGCATCGCGGCCACGGACGCGAGCGCCAGCACACCGGTGCAGTCGCCCGCGGCGTAAATGTTCGGCGCTGTGGTGCGCGAGACGCCGTCTACCTTGATGTGCCCGCTCCCGGTGAGCGCGACGCCCGCCTCCTCGAGGCCGATCCCTGCGGTGTTCGGGATGGAGCCGACGGCGACCAGGCAGTGGCTGCCGGTGACCTGCGAGCCGTCTCCGAGGGTGACGACAACGCCGTCCCCGGTGCGCTCGACGGACTCTGCGCGGACCTGGGAGAGGACCTTGACGCCGCGGCGTTCGAAGACGCCTTCCAGCACCTCGGCGGCGTCGGTGTCCGAGCCGGGCAGCACCCGGTCGCGGCTGGAAATAAGGGTGACTTTGGACCCGAGCCCGTTGTAGGCGGAGGCGAACTCGGCCCCGGTGACACCGGAGCCCACCACAATCAGGTCCTCGGGCAGCTCATCCATGTTGTAAATCTGCGCCCAGTTCAGGATCCGCTCGCCGTCCGGCCGGGCGGTGGGCAACTCCCTGGGGTGTGCCCCGACGGCGAGCAGGATCGCGTCCGCTTCGATGGTCTCGGTGCCGTCGACGGTGAGAACCTCGATGGTGTGGTTGTCCAGCATTTTGCCGGATCCCAGCATGATCCGGACGCCCTGGTTTTCCAGGCCGCGCTGGATGTCGGTGGACTGCTGCCGGGCCAGCCGCAGCAAGCGGTCATTGATGTGTTTGAGGTCCGCGCGCATCGTCGGGGTGCAGTCTCCGCCGTCGACGTCGAACTTGACGCCGAGCTCACCGGCCTCGCCGACCCGGGTCATCAGGTCCGCCGTCGCAATCAGGGTCTTGGACGGAACAACGTCGGTGAGCACCGCTGAGCCGCCGAGCCCCGCACGTTCAATGATGGTGACCTGTGCGCCCAGGGACGCCGCAACCATGGCTGCTTCGTAGCCGCCGGGCCCTCCGCCCAGGATTGCGATACGGGGTGAGCTGAAATCGGGATGCGTAGTCACAATCAGCCATTGTCCACCATCCGGACCGTCACCACCAAGAATCCCGCCCCGCACAGAACAGCCCACCACACAGCGCGCGGCGCTGGGCAGTACCCGGCCGGCAGGATAACTTGTAACGGTGAGTACAACAGAATTCCTGAACACAGACCCCTTCGACGCCGCCCGCGCCGCCGCCGACTACATCGCCGAGGAGACGGGCGTCGACGCCCACGACGTCGCGCTGGTGCTCGGTTCGGGTTGGGGCGACGCCGCGGAACTGATCGGCGAAACCACGGCGACACTCTCCGCCGACGAAGTCCCCGGCTTCTCCTCCCCCTCGGTGGTGGGCCACGTTGGCACCATCCGCTCCGTGCTGACCAAGGACGGCAAACGCGCCCTGGTCCTGGGCGCACGCACCCACTATTACGAGGGCAAGGGCGTCCGCGCCGTCGTCCACGGGGTGCGCACCGCCGCCGCGGCCGGCTGCAAGACCCTCGTCCTGACCAACGGCTGCGGTGGCCTCAACGAGGACTGGACGCCCGGCACTCCCGTGCTGATCAGCGACCACATCAACCTCACAGCCACCTCACCGCTCGAAGGGGCCACGTTCGTGGACCTCACCGACCTGTACTCGGCACGGATCCGTGGCCTGGCCCGCGAAGTCGACCCCACGCTGGACGAAGGCATCTATGCCCAGTTCACCGGCCCGCACTACGAAACCCCGGCCGAAGTGCAGTACGCCAAGCGGATCGGCGCGGACCTGGTGGGCATGTCCACCGCACTGGAAGCCATCGCCGGCCGGCATGCGGGCATGGAGGTGTTCGGCATTTCGCTCGTCACCAACCTCGCCGCCGGCATCAGCCCGGTGCCGCTGAGCCACGGGGAAGTCCTCGAAGCGGGCCAGACAGCGGGACCACGGATCTCCAAACTGCTCGCCGAGATCATCGCCAAGCTCTAAGGGCTCAGCTCCCCACGGCAAGGTAGCGCAGCGCCTTCTGCCTGTCCTGCGGAAAACGCCGATCCATTGAGTCCGCGAGCCCGGCTATGGTCTGCCGCGCCAGGGCCTGCCGCCAGGCGAGTTCGGCCTGGCGCATGGTCTGGGAGATCAGGCACGTCCGGACAACGTTGCGCTCCATGTCGGCATTCGGGACGCTTGCCATGATGCCTTCGCAACGGAACACCGGATCGGCGCCTTCCAGGGCCAGCACGATATCGAGGACTGTAACGTTTTCCGGCCTGCGGGCCAGGTGGAACCCGCCGCGCGGGCCGGAAACGGAAACAAGGATACCGGCCCGGACCAGCGCCTGGAGCTGCTTGTTCAGATACGCACCCGGAAGGCTGTAATACTCCGCCAACCGGGCACTGTTAACCGCCTCGCCGGCCGGCGTCCAGGCCATGTTCACGCAGCTGTGAACGGCCCATTCCACCCCCGGCCCATCTTCATGTTCCAGACGCTACGTGTCCGGAAAAATAGCTGTCAAGGCCCGGAGCACCATCCGGTTGTGATCGATCTTTCAGGGGACTCTCGCTTGTCGGGAAGGCATCCGCCACTAATGCGGCTAGTTTGGTTGCTATGACGTCTTCTGATGCCGAACTCGCCCGCCTGCTGAGCGACGCCCGGGCTTGGGCCACCCAGGACCCTGATCCCGCCACCGCCGCCACCCTGACCGAACTGATCCGGCTCGCCGAGGACGGCGCCGCGTCGGCCCACCAGGAGCTCGCGGACAGTTTCAGCGGAACCTTGCAGTTCGGCACCGCCGGCCTGCGCGCGGCGCTCGGCCCCGGCCCGAACCGGATGAACCGCATGGTGGTCCGCCGCGCCGCAGCAGGCTTCTCGGCCTTCCTTACCGACAAGGTCGCACATGCCGCCCCCGGCACCCGGCCACGCGCCGTCGTCGGCTACGACGCCCGGCACAACTCGGATATCTTCGCGGAAGAAACCGCCGCAATCCTCGTCGCCGCCGGCATTGACACCTTCCTGATGCCTTCCGCCCTGCCCACCCCGCTGCTCGCCTACGCGGTCCGGGCGCTGGAGTGCGACGGCGGTGTGATGGTGACCGCCAGCCACAACCCGCCGCAGGACAACGGTTACAAGGTGTACCTGGGCCGGCACGCCGTCGAGGAGAGCGGCCGCGGCGCGCAGATCGTGGCGCCCTACGACGCCCTGATCGCAGCCCAAATCGATGCGGTCGGCGGGCTGTCCGGCGTCGCCCTGGCCACGGCGGGATGGACCGTGCTGGATCACTCCATCGTTGCCGGCTACGAGGCCGCCGCCGCGGCACTGGCCATGCCGGCGGCCTTTCCGGCCCGCGACCTCAACATCGTCCTGACCCCGATGCACGGTGTGGGCGGCAAAACCGCCGTCGCGGTGCTGCACGCAGCCGGTTTTGCCAACGTCACGGTGGTGAGCGAACAGGCCGAGCCGGATCCGGACTTCCCCACCGTGAACTTCCCCAACCCCGAAGAGCCGGGCGCCCTGGACCTGGCCCTCGAGACCGCGGCCCGGGAGGATGCGGACATCGTGATCGCCAACGACCCCGACGCGGACCGCGCCGCGGTTGCTGCCAAGGACCCCGATACCGGATCCTGGCGGATGCTGCGCGGCGACGAGGTCGGCGCGCTGCTCGGCGCGCACATCGTGGCCCGGCTGGCAGCCGCCGGCGGCACCGAAACCACGGCAGGTGTTTTCGCTAATTCGATCGTGTCCTCGCGGCTGCTGGCGCGGATCGCGGCTGCGTCAGGCTACGCCCACGAGGAAACCCTCACCGGCTTCAAGTGGATCGCCCGCGTTCCCGGCCTGCTGTACGGCTACGAAGAGGCGCTGGGGTACTGCGTCGCCCCCGCCCTGGTCCGCGACAAAGACGGGATCTCGGCGGCCGTACTGATCGCGGAATTCGCGGCCGCGGCCAAGGCGCAGGGCAAAACCATCTTCGACACCCTCGATGAGCTTTACCTGGTGCACGGGCTCCATGCGAGCGACCAGCTCAGCATCCGGGTCGCGGACCTGGGCCTGCTGGACGCCATGATGAACCGGCTGCGCGTCAGCCCGCCGGAATCCTTTGGCGGCTCCGCCGTCGAATCCATCACGGACCTCGCGGACGGCAGCGATCAGCTGCCGCCCACCGACGGCCTGCTGTACCTGACGAAGGACCTCAGCCGCATCATCATCCGCCCCAGCGGCACAGAGCCGAAGCTCAAGTGCTACCTGGAGGTCATCCGCAACGTCGGATCGGCCGCCGAGCTGCCCGCAGCGCGACACGAGGCACGCGCCGCGCTTGACGGCGTGCTGGCAGATGTCCGCGAGGCGCTCGGGTTGTAGCCTCCGGGGCTACAGCTCGACCTCAATGCACCCGCCCACAATCCGGGTACCGAAGGTCGGGAGCCGAAGTCCCGGCGTGCCCAGGCACTCCCCCGTTGCGAGGTCATAGACCTCCTTGTGCAGCGGTGAAGCGAGCGTGTGGCGCATCCCGCGGGAGCCGGTAATCCCGCGGGCCATCACGTGCGCCCCGGTGGCTGGGTCCTCGTGGCCGACCGCAAAAACCTCGCCGGTTGCCGTGCGGAACAATGCCACCTGGTGCCCGGCAATCAGCGCCGCCTCGCCCCAGGCCGGTTCAAGGTCCGCCACAGCGCACACCCGGTGCCACCCTGTTCCATAGCCCGGATGGTCAACAACGATTCGCGCTTCGCTTTCAAGTACTGCACTCATGCCAGCCCCTCCCTCATCCATCCCTCCCGGGCGCAGCCGTTCAAACGGCCACAGCACCACACTAGGACCCGGATGTTTCCGGTGCCTGCAGTGATTGTGTCCGGCCGGTAAAAGTGACCTCACGCCGCCGGAATCGCGTTCGTGATGCAGAAGTTAAGATCACGAAACAAAGCGGAAACTGAAGCGAAACTGCACCTGCCTAGTCTGAATGGACACCTCGATTAAGAAGGTTGCAGAGCACCGACTGCGGCCCCTGCGAAAGGCCCACCGTGACCGGACAGACGTCAAGACCGCACGGCCAGGACTCAGCGCGCACCGCAGCGCCGAGCCGCGTTGTGGTTGTCGGCGGCGGTCCCGCCGCGCACCGCTTCGCCGATGCCATGCACTCCCGCGGCCTCAACGGCTGGAACGTCACCGTGCTGACCGAGGAACCCCACCTTCCCTATGACCGCGTCGCACTGAGCAAAGCCCTGACCGACGTCGGCGCGGACCTCAAGCTTGGCAGCGCCGCCATGTGGGACCACGAGGCGCTTACGCTGCGGACCGGCGAGCGCGTGACCGGCCTCGACATCGAGGCCGGGACCGTGTGTACCGCGGCCGGGTCCGTTTACCCGTATGACCACCTTGTGGTCGCCACCGGCTCCGACGCGGCCAAGCTGCCGCTCCCGGGATCGGGGCTGGCCCATGTGTACCGCACGCTCGAAGATGTCCGTGCCATCAACACGGCCATCGCGGACCTCACGCAGACGCTGGGCCGGAAGGTCAACGCCGTCACCATCGGCGGCGGACTGCTGGGCCTGGAAGCCGCGGCCGGCACCGGGCAGCTTGGCGCCACCCCGATTGTGGTTAATGGCTCCCCTGGCTGATGAACAGCCAGCTGGACGAGGGCGCCGGGCAGGCTCTTGGCCGCCTGATCGAAGCGAAGGGCTTTACCGTCCACACAGGCGTGTATCCCGCCGAAATACTCTCCGACGCCGGCCAGGTCACCGGTGTCCTGCTGGCCGACGGGCGCATCATCGACGCCGACCTCGTGATAGTGGCGATCGGCGTCACGCCCCGCGACGAATTATTCCGGATCGCCAACCGACCGGACAGCACCGGCGGGCAGCATTTCGAGCTTGGCCCGCGCGGCGGCGTCGTCATCTCCGAGGGCTGCCAAACGCAGGTCCCCGGCATCTGGGCGATCGGCGAGGTCGCCAACTTCGATGGCATGTGCCTTGGTCTTGTGGCTCCCGCGAACACCATGGCGGAGATCGTCGCGGACCGGCTGCACGGCGGCACGGCGACCTTCCCGGGCTTCGATACGGCCACTAAACTTAAGCTCTCCGGCGTCGACGTCGCCAGCTTCGGGGATGCCTTCGCCCGGACCGAGCACGCGCTGGAAATCGTCTATGCCGACCCGGCCCGAGGCGTCTACCAGAAGATCGTCACCACCGACGATGCCCGGACCCTGCTGGGCGGCATCTTCGTTGGCGACGCCACGCCCTACACCTCCCTGCGTCCGATGCTGGGCCGCGAACTCGCCGCCGAGCCGGGCGCATACCTCACCGCCGCCGGCGGCAGCGACGCTCCGGAAACGGACCTGCCCGACGACGCCGTCCTGTGTTCCTGCAACAACGTGGCCGCCGGCAGTATCCGCGACGCCGTCAACGGCTGCGGTTCCTGCGACGGCAAGGAACCGGTCAGGGAGCTGGGCGAACTCAAGGGCTGCACCCGCGCCGGCACCCAATGCGGCTCCTGCGTCCCAATGCTCAAGAAGCTGCTCGAAGGCGAACTGGCGAAGGCCGGCGTCGCCGTTTCCAAGGCCCTCTGCGAGCACTTCGAGCTCTCCCGGCAGGAACTCTTCGACGCCATCCGGATTCTGGAACTTCACTCTTTCGAGCAGGTCCTGGCCAGGTACGGCACCGGTTCCGGTTGTGATATCTGCAAGCCCACCGTCGCGAACATCCTGGCCAGCCAGCACAGCGCATACCTGCTCGACGCCGGCCGCGGCGCCCTCCAGGACACCAACGACCGAGCCCTGGCCAACATGCAGAAGGATGGCACCTACTCGGTGGTCCCGCGGATCGCCGGCGGCGAGATCACCCCAAAGAAACTCGGTGTGATCGCCGCCGTCGCCGAGAAGTACAGCCTCTACACCAAGATCACCGGCGGGCAGCGGATCGATATGTTCGGTGCCCGGCTGGAGCAGCTGCCGGAGATCTGGAAGGAACTTGTGGACGCAGGCTTCGAATCCGGCCAGGCCTACGGGAAGTCCCTGCGGACCGTAAAGTCCTGCGTCGGCTCGACCTGGTGCCGCTTCGGGGTGCAGGACGCAGTCGCCCTGGCCATCCGGCTCGAGCTGCGCTACCGAGGCCTCCGGAGCCCGCACAAGATCAAGATGGGCGTCTCCGGCTGTGCCCGGGAGTGCGCCGAGGCCCGCGGCAAGGACGTCGGCGTGATCGCCACGGACAAGGGCTGGAACCTTTATGTGGGCGGCAACGGCGGCTTCCAGCCAGCCCACGCCCAGCTCCTCGTCCAGGACTTGGACGAAGACACCCTGCTCAAGTACATCGACCGTTACCTGATGTATTACATCCGCACCGCCGACAGGCTGCAACGCACCGCACGCTGGCAAGAAGACCTCGACGGCGGCCTGAAGCACGTCGAGGAGGTGGTGGTGCACGATTCGCTCGGCATCGGCGCGGACCTCGAAGCGGCGATGGCCCATCACGTGGACACCTACCGGGACGAATGGGCCGAGACGCTGAAGGACCCGGAGCGGCTCCGCCGCTTCCGCTCGTTCGTCAACGCCCCGGACCAAAAGGACCAGTCAATCGCCTTCGTACCGGAACGCGGCCAGATGCGTCCGGCCACCGCCGGGGAAAAGGCGCTGGCCCATCAGCAGCCGGTGCTGATCGCCGCCACCATACCGGTCCGCGCCGCCGACGCCACCGAACTGACACCCGCCACGGAAAGCACGGTCTAACATGCAGCTCAGCATCGATCTCAGCGGCCGCGAAGTCCTGGTCACCGGCTCGGACGCGGCAGCCCGGCAGGCGGTCCTCCGCTACCGGGCGGCCGGCGCCGTCGTCTTCCGGCTCAGCAGCCCGGCCGGTTCCCGCCACGACGGCCCGCTGCCGGAGCGCCCCTTCCTGGTCGCTGCGGTCGACGACGGCCAGCCCGGCTGGCAGGCGCTGCTGGAGCGCTGCCGGGAAACCGGCATACCGGTCGCGTCCGAGCCTGCCGCCGGAGCGGCCGGCCAGGTCACCCTGGTCGGCGGCGGCCCCGGAACCACGGAGCTGCTGACCGTTGCGGCGGTCAAGGCGCTGCGGGATGCCGACATCGTCTTCTACGACCGGCTGGCACCGTACCAGGAACTGCCCGCACTGAGCACCGCCGAGCTGGTGGATGTGGGCAAGCGCCCCGGCCACCACCCGGTCAGCCAGTCCGGCATCGAGGAACTTGTGGTGGAAGCGGCCCTGGCCGGGAAGAACGTGGTGCGGCTCAAGGGCGGCGACCCGTACGTATTCGGCCGCGGCGGCGAGGAAGTAGCCGCCTGCGTGAAAGCCGGCGTCCCGGTCCGGGTGATCTCCGGGGTGACAAGCGCCATCTCCGTCCCGGCAGCAGCCGGCATCCCGGTCACCCACCGCGAGGTCAGCCACATGTTCACAGTGCTCTCCGGCCACGCCCCACTGACCGAGAAGGAACACACGCACTTGGCTGGCTTAGGCGGGCTGGGCGGGACCATTGTGGTGCTGATGGGCATCGGCACCCTGCGCCAACTCACGGCCGGCCTCCGTCGGGCCGGAATGCGCGCGGACATGCCGATGGCTGTCATCGAACGCGGTTACCGCCCGGGCCAGCGGACCACGATCGGAGAGCTGGGAACCATGATGACGGCAGCCGCGGACTGCAGCAGTCCGGCCGTACTGGTGATCGGCGAGGTCGTCAGGGTGGCCGGGGCCAACCGGGACTGCGCGGCCGCGGAAGCCGAGCTGGAGCGCCTCGCCGCGTCCCTGTTGGGAGCGTGAGTACCGTGGGTACGCTCAACGTTTTCGCTTCTGCCGGGCCTCAGGGTGCCGCGCCGGGACCCGGACCGGAACCGGGCACGGAGCATGCCGCGGAGCCCGTGGAGCGGCCCCTGGAGGGCTTCCGGATCGGAGTGACCTCGCACCGCCGTTCGCAGGACCTGATCGAGGCCCTGGAACGGCGCGGAGCCGAAGTGCTGCACGCGCCGGCCCTGAAGATCGCCCCCGTGCACGAGGACCTCAGCCTGATCGAGGATACCCGGGCCATTATCGCGGCCCGCCCCGAGCTATGCATTGCCACCACCGCCTACGGTATGCGGCGCTGGTGTGAGGCCGCGGACAGCTTCGGGATCGGCGAACAGCTACTGGAAACCCTCGGCGCCACCCGGATGTTTGTCCGCGGCCCCAAGGCCCGCGGTGCCGTCCGCGCGGCCGGCCTGGCCGACGTCGGGATCAGCAGCGACGAGACCACCGCGACGCTGGTGGACATGCTCCTGGCCGAGGGGGTACGCGGCAAAACCGTGGCGGTCCAGCTGCACGGCTACACCGATTCCCGCCAGCTCGAGCGCCTCCGGATGTCCGGCGCCACGGTGTTGACTGTCACCCCGTACCGCTGGGTCAAGCCCGACGGCGCCGACCGGCTGCCACGACTCATCGAAGCCGCGTGCAGCCGCAACCTGGACGTGCTGACCTTCACCAGCGCCCCCGCCGTGGATGCCATGTGGAGCACCGCGCACGAGATGGGCGTTTACAGGGAACTCGTGGAGAGCCTGAAGACCACTGTCGCCACCGCAGTGGTCGGTCCCATTACGGCGCAGCCGCTGATCGATGCCGGGCTGCAGCCGCTGGTCCCGGACCGGTTCCGGCTGGGCGCCCTGATCCGGCTCGTGGTGGAGCACCTTGCCCTCAACCACGTCCGCCGGCTGGACACCGTCTCGGGCCGGGTGGAACTCCGCGGCCGCTCCCTGCGGATCGATGGTGGTCCGGTCGAGCTGGCTCCCGCCCAGCTGCTGCTGCTGCGGGCGCTGCTGGGCGCCGGCGGCGCTGTGCTGTCCCGCGAGTCACTCTCCGAGCTGTTGGGACTCCGCGGTTCCGTACACGCCCTGGACATGACCGTCAGCAGACTGCGCTCCGCCCTGCCCGATGGCCGGCTGGTGGAAACCGTGGTGAAGCGCGGCTACCGGATCGGCGTGTGACGCACGCCATTACCGGCTGGTAAACATTGGGAAACGGAACCCGAAAATCCGGCAACACCGGTGAAACACCCCGGAAAGATCGCCCGCCTAGGCTGGGGACCATCAAGGACTCCGGCCACACCACCGGCCGCCATCGAAAGGGCCTCACCATGTCCGCCAGTTCCGCCGTTCCTGCTCCGTCAGCTGCCCGTCCCCGGATCGTTATTGCCGGCGCCGGCCCCGCCGCGCAGGCCCTGGTCCGCCAGCTCACACGGACCCCGTTCGCCGGCGGGATTACAGTGCTGAGCAATCGAGATGATGCTTCCGGGCAGTTGCTGGAACTCGCGGCCCTCCCGCAGGTTTCCGTGCGGCTTGGCCAGCCGGCGAGCTACATCGACCCGGACAGCCGCTGCGTCACAACCTCGGATGGCCTGGAATTCAACTACGACCACCTGGTGATCGCGACCGGGTCCTCGCCCGCCGGCGCCCCGCTCCCAGGTGAGGGCCGGTGCCTGAACTACGCCACCATCGATGACGCGGCCCGGCTGGGCGAGGCCGTCAGGGATATCACCCGCGTCCTGGGCCGCAGGCCCCTGGGGATCCTGGTTGGCACCGGGACCGCCGCGGGTCAGGCCGAGGCTGTGTTGCGCGCCCGTGGTATCCGCCCCATCCGCACCACGCGGCGCCCGGCCTCCGTGGTACCCAACCTTGCCGGTTCCACACCCCCCGCCGGCGGTCTTGTGTTCGAGGACGGCTCCGTGATGGCCGCGGACCTGGTGGTTCTGGCCGAGGAACCGATTGCCCGTGACGCCCTCGCGGTCAGTGCCGGGCTCACCACAGCACGGCACGGCGGCATCGTCATCGGCCGCGACTTCCGCACGTCCGTGCCTGGAATCTGGGCCATCGGGGACGCCGCAGTGTTCGAAGGCGTGCGCTTGGGGCTGCTGGTGGCCGCTTCCTCCGCCGCTTCCGTGTGTGCCTCGCAACTGCTTCAGGACGGCCTGCCGGAGTTCCTCTCGGAGGCCGCCTGAACCATTGCCGGCCTGCTGGGCGGACGCCCGCGGGCGACGGTCCTGTTGTGGCAAGATGGACACCTGAGAAGCGACGAAGAATGCGGTGCCTGCAGGCCCACAAGGCCCCCGAAGGGACAACTCAGGGGCTAAATCCCAGTCCCAGGCCCGCCAGGAAAGGGACCACCATGAGCGACGAAGCCGCGAACATTGCCTCCTACATCGACCACACCCTGCTCAAGCCGGAGGCCAGCGAAGCTGAGATCCTCTCGGTCTGTGCCGAGGCCGCCGAGTATCGGTTCAAGTCTGTGTGCGTCAACCCGGTCTGGGTCAAGACGGTCAAAAAAGGCCTTGAAGGGAACAGACGTGCTCACGTGCTCAGTCGTCGGCTTCCCCCCTCGGTGCCACCCCCAGCGACGTCAAGGCCTTTGAGGCCCGCGGCGCCGTGCTGGACGGTGCCGAAGAAGTCGACATGGTGATCAACATTGCCGCGGCCCGGGCCAATGACAAGGGCGCCCTGGCCGATGACATCCGGGCTGTGGCCACCGCAGTGCATGACGGCGGCGCGATCCTGAAGGTCATCATCGAAACCGCCCTGCTTGACGACGCCCAGAAGGTGCTCGCCTGCGAAGCGGCCGTCGAGGCCGGCGCCGATTTTGTGAAGACCTCCACCGGCTTCAACGGTGGCGGCGCCACCGTTGCGGACGTCGCGCTGATGCGCCGCGCGGTGGGCCCTGACCTCGGAGTCAAGGCCTCGGGCGGGGTGCGTTCGCTCGCCGATGCACGGGCTATGATTGCTGCAGGTGCAACACGTATTGGCGCCAGCTCCGGAATCGCGATCGTCAACGGTGAACAGGGTTCGTCCGCGTACTGATCCGCTCCGGCAGCCGCCACAGTTTTGAGCCCTACGGGGCCGAGGAGGAACGAACGAATGTCCAGCAATACCGCCAAGACCCAGCAGACGCCGCAGAACGAGAACAGCCTCGGTTCCACCATCATTTTGTTTGTCGTGATGATGGTCCTCTTTGGCGGTTCCCTGTACTCGCTGAACTTCCTGACGCTGGGCAACCCGTGGCCGATGGTAGCCTGCCTGGTCCTGTTCGCCGCGGCGTTCTGGATCCCGCAGACGATTCTTGGCCGCTCGGACTCCGCCGGCGAAAACTAAGGCTGTACCGGACTTTTACGGCTGAAGCCCCGGATCTCCGGGGCTTCAGCCGTTCGAATCCAGGTGTCCGTCAGGCCCCGGCAAGCAGTCCGATCAGGCTCTTGGTGAGCCCGGTGCCCAGCGCGGCCGCGGCGGGCCAGTGCTCCCTGGCCAGGGCCAGCGCGGCGCCGAACATCCCGATCATGGCATAGGCGCTGACCGGGATCAGGATGAACCATTCGCGGCGTGAACCGGCGCGGCCCAGCAGCGGGATGGAGAACGCGCCGTTGGCCCTCCAGACGTTCTTGAGCAGCGGCAGTTTGCGCAGGAACTTCGGCGGTTTGACCACTATCGGCCAGAGCAGCGGCACTCCCCCGGTGGTGATCATGTCCCCGACAATGTGCACCAGCACGCCGGTCAGCATCGAGACCGGGAGCCAGCTCCACTGGTGCGGCGCGAACCAGGTCACCAGCCCGGCCATCGTGAGGGCGAAGACCCAGTTGCTGATCCAACCGTACTTCGGGAAGAGCTTCAGCGCCTTCGCGGCGATATTGATCATAAACATACACAGCAGTCCGGCGCCCACCGACAGCAGGCCCCAGTCCGTCTGAAGCTGGAGTTGCCCGGCCAGCGCCGCGATCAGCACAAAAAACGCCGCACCGAGCAGCGAATGGGTGCCCTGCCGGTGCCCGCCGGAGACGTTCTCGATGCCGACCGCGATTATGTTCGACAGCGGCGGCAGCGAGTGCGCCACAGTGCTGGAGCGGTGGTCCCAGTCGCAGACAAGTGCTGTTCCCGCCGTCGCCATCCCGCCGATCACAATCCCGGTCGCGTCGAGCGGATACCAGCCCATCGCGTAGGGGCCAGTTGACGCAACGGCAACCCACGCCGCGGCTCCCGACGCGGCGTGGTGTCCTCCCATCACCGGCTACGTCACCGCCGGCGCGGCAGATAGTGGTGCGTCGGAGAAGATGTTGCGGATGACGCCGTTGGCCCATTCGAGGATCTCGGCGTCCTGCAGGTCCCGGCCGCCGATCCGGGCGGTCTTCGGCTTCGGGATGAGCACCGCGTCCAGGGCCGGCTTGGACTGTGCTCCGGGGTACATCCGGGTGAGCCGCATGAGTTTGGACTCCGGCAGCTGCGCCGGGGAGAACTTGATGAAATTGCCCTGCAGGGCCACGTCGGACAGCCCGGCCTCGCGGGCCCCCACCCGGAAGCGGGCAACGTCGATCAGGTTCGTCGCCGGCAGCGGCAGCTCGCCGTAGCGGTCCACCAGCTCGGCGAGCACCTCATCTATCGCCGCGTAGGTAATCGCCCCGGCGAGCTTCCGGTATGCCTCGAGGCGCAGCCGTTCGCCCGGCACGTAGTCGTGCGGCAGGTGCGCATTGACCGGCAGCTCGATCTTCATTTCCGCGGCTTTCTCCTCGGCCTCGCCGCGGTATTCCGCGACTGCCTCGCCGACCAGGCGGATATAGAGGTCGAAGCCAACGCCCTGGATATGGCCGGACTGTTCCCCGCCCAGGAGGTTGCCGGCCCCGCGGATCTCAAGGTCCTTCATGGCCAGCTGCATGCCGGCGCCAAGCTCGTTGTGGGCGGCAACGGCCTTGAGCCGTTCCAGCGCCACCTCGCCCAGCGGCTTTTCCACGGGATACAGGAAGTATGCGTAGGCCCGTTCCCGGCCGCGGCCCACCCGTCCGCGCAGCTGGTGCAGCTGCGAGAGCCCATACTTGTCCGCCCCGTCCACGATCAGCGTGTTGGCGTTGGAGATGTCCAGGCCGGTCTCGATGATGGTGGTGCAGACCAGCACGTCGAAGCGTTTTTCCCAGAAGTCCACGATGATCTGTTCAAGCCGGCTCTCGGACATCTGCCCGTGCGCCACCTCCACCCGGGCTTCCGGGACAAGCTCGCGGATCTTCGCCGCGGTGCGGTCGATGCTGGAGACCCGGTTGTGCACCAGGAACACCTGGCCTTCGCGCATCAGCTCGCGGCGGATCGCTGCGGACGTCTGCTTGTCCGTGTACGGGCCGACATACGTCAGGACCGGGTGGCGTTCCTCCGGCGGGGTGGCCAGCGTCGAGGTCTCGCGGATTCCCGTCAACGACATCTCCAGGGTCCGGGGAATCGGGGTGGCGCTCATGGCCAGAACGTCCACGTTGGTGCGCATCTTTTTGAGCGCCTCCTTGTGTTCGACGCCGAAGCGCTGCTCCTCGTCCACGATCACGAGGCCCAGGTCCTTAAACGCGAAGTCCTTGGAGAGCAGCCGGTGGGTCCCGATCACCACGTCCACGGAACCGACCTTAACGCCCTCGGCTGTTTCCTTCGCTTCCTTGCCGCTCTGGAAACGGGACAGCGGCCTGACCACCAGCGGGAACCCGGAGAACCGCTCGGTAAACGTTTCATAGTGCTGCTGGGCAAGCAGCGTCGTCGGCACCAGTACGGCCACCTGCTTGCCGTCCTGGACGGCTTTGAATGCCGCCCGCACCGCTATCTCGGTCTTACCGTAGCCAACATCACCGGAGATCAGCCGGTCCATCGGGATCTCCCGCTCCATGTCGGCCTTGACCTCGTTGATGGTGGTCAGCTGGTCCGGGGTCTCCACATACGGGAACGCTTCCTCAAGTTCGCGCTGCCACGGGGTGTCCGCGCCGAAGGCGTACCCGCGGGAGGCCATCCGGGCCGAGTAGAGCCGGATCAGCTCGCCGGCGATCTCCTTGACCGCCTTGCGGGCCTTGGACTTGGTGCTTGCCCAGTCAGCGCCGCCCATCTTGCTCAGCGCCGGGGTGTCCCCGCCGACGTAGCGGGTGACCTGGTCAAGCTGGTCAGTGGGGACAAAAAGCCGGTCGCCCGGGGCGCCGCGCTTGGACGGCGCGTATTCGAGCACCAGGTACTCGCGCACCCCGTCGCCGCCGCCGGCCACCTTGCGCTGGATCAGCTCCACGAACCGGCCGATGCCGTGTTGTTCGTGGACTACGGAGTCACCGGCCACCAACTGCAGCGGATCGACGGCGTTCCGCCGCTTGGACGGCATCCGGCGCATGTCCTTGGTGGACCCCGCGGACGTCCGGCCCAGCAGGTCGGCCTCGGTCAGCAGCGCAACCTTGAGCGGGTCCAGGACAAAACCGCGTCCGACGGCGGCCGTTGTCACCTCGATCAGCCCTGCCTGGGGGTCCTCGTCCAGGGCGTCGACCCGGGCGCAGGGAATGTTGTGGTCGTGGAAGAGTTCCGCGAGCCGCTGGGCCGGGCCGGGGCCTTCCGTGACCACAACGATCCGCCACTGCCCGCGCACCCGGGAGCCGATGAAGTCCATCATTTCGGCGACGTCGCCCTGGTAGCCGCGGGGTTCGCGGGCGTGCAGGTTCAGCACGTCGACGTCGGGCAGCAATTCCTCGTCGGTGGCCAGCGAGGTGATCGACCACCAGGACACCTCGTGTGCCAGGGCAGCGGTACGGGTTTCCGTGAGCGAGCGGAAACTGGCCGAGTGCAGCGCCTCGGACGCCGCGGCGCTCAAATCGAGCGGCGCGGTCCCGCCGTCAGATGCGGTGGACCATGCTGCCTCAAGGAATTCCTCATTGGTGGCTGCAAGGTCATGGGCGCGGGTCCTGACCTTCTCGGGCTCGATCACCACCGCCATGGAACCGGCCGGGAACTGGTCCAGGAACGGCACCATGGCGTCCACGAGCACCGGGGCCAGGGACTCCATACCCTCGACGGCGATGCCTCCGGCGATTTTTTCCAGCATGTCAGCGGCGGCGGGGAGCTGCGATTTCAGTGTCGCGGCGCGGGACATCACGGCGGGGGTGATCAGAATCTCGCGGCACGGCGGGGCGTGCAGTTCGGTGGGGTGGTGCACCCCGGGCGCGGTGAGCGAGCGCTGGTCGGCGACGGCAAACCAACGCATTTGGTCTACTTCGTCGCCGAAGAACTCCACCCGGATGGGATGGTCCTCGGTGGGCGGGAAAACGTCAAGCATCCCGCCGCGGACGGCGAACTCACCGCGGCGGGTCACCATGTCCACCCGGGCGTAGGCGGCGTCGGCCAGGTTCCGGACGACGTCGCTGAAAGGGACCTCCTGTCCGACCTTCAGGGTGACAGGCGCCAGTTCGCCCAAGCCTGCCACGATTGGCTGGACCACGGCGCGGACCGGGGCCACCACCACGCGCAGCCTGCCGGCCGTGGTTGATTCGGGATGTGCCAGCCGGCGCAGTACCGACAGGCGCCGGCCCACAGTATCCGAGCGCGGCGAGAGCCGTTCGTGCGGGAGGGTTTCCCAGCTGGGGAACTCGGCGACGGCATCGGCAGGGAGGAAGGCCCGCAGCGCCTCGGTCAGGTCCTCGGCTTCACGGCCCGTCGCGGTGATGGCCAGGACGACGGGCTCGGGGCCGCTGCCATCGGTGCTGCCGGCCGCCGGGGTTTCGGTGCTGGTCCCGGCCGCGGCCAGTCCGTCAGCCATTTCCGCGAGCAGGGCGGAACGCAGGCCGGCGGGGGCACTGATCTGGTAGTCCTCGCTGCGGTCCGCGAAACCGCGGGCGGCTTCGGCGCGGACGCGGGCGTAGTTCCGGTCTTCGGCAAGGACACGGCGCAGACCGGTGAGAGTGGGGCCGTTGAGGCTCATAGCTGTTGCTCCTGAAGGGATCACGGGGTGCAGGCAACACAAATAGCCGAAATTCGCGAGAATTCCGGGTACGTCCAGCCTACCGCGCAGCCCGGACACCGAGCCGCACCGAGCCGTCGCGGCAGCCCGGGTCAGAGCGGTGCCGGCTCCCGGGCTAGGCTGGCTGAATACCCGGCCGTCCAAACGGCCAGGCGCTCCGAATGGCTTAGTGACGAGAAGGAGTCAGCATGACCGGCATGCCCGAAAACCAGCAGATGACATCCGCGCCCGGCACCGCTGCGAAGACGGTGCTCGTCACCGGTGCGACCGGCTATATCGGCGGCCGGCTGGTCCCCCGGCTGCTGGAAGCCGGTCACAGGGTGAAGGTCCTGGTCCGGACCCCGGCCAAAATCGCCGGCGTGCCGTGGCTGGCCGACGTCGAGGTCATCCAAAGCAGTCTTGACGACGGCGATGCCCTGCGCGCTGCGCTGGAGGGCGTCGACGTGTTCTATTACCTCGTGCACTCAATGGCCGGCGGCGCGGGTTTCGAAGCCAAAGAAAAGGCGATGGCCCGGACCGCTGCGCAGGCCGCGGTCGAGGCCGGTGTGGACCGGATCGTCTACCTCGGCGGCCTGCACCCCTCCGACGTCGAGCTTTCCACCCACATGAGGTCCCGCGAGGCGGTGGGCCAGGTTTTCCTCGATAGTCCGGTTGACGCCGTCGTTTTTCAGGCAGGCGTTGTGATCGGCTCCGGTTCGGCGTCCTTCGAGATGATCCGCCACCTGTCCGAGGCGCTTCCGGTGATGCCCGCCCCGAGCTGGGTGCGCAACAAAATCGAAGCGATCGCCGTACGCGACGTGCTGCACTACCTGCTCGGGGCGGCTTCGCTCCAGGGCCCGGTCAACCGGACCTTCGACATCGGTTGCCGGCAGGTCCTCAGCTACGCGGCCATGATGCAGGAATACGCCGCCGAAGCCGGTCTGCCCAAGCGGTTTGTCCTGGCGTTGCCGGTTCCCGCGCCCAAGCTCGCCGGCATGTGGGTAGCGTTGACCACACCCATTCCGTTGTCGATGTCGCTGCCGCTGGTGGAATCGCTGCAACACGACGCAGTCTCCCGGGAACACGACATCGACGCCGTCATCCCGCAGCCCGACGGCGGCCTAACCGACTTCCGCTCAGCCGTGTCGCTGGCGTTGGGACGGGAACGCGACGGCCAGGTGACCACCGTATGGTCCAACGCCGGGGCCGACGCGGACCCGCTGCCCAGCGACCCTGATTGGGCCGGCCACCGTGTGTACCTCGATGACCGCACCTTCAGCAGCGACGTGGCCCCACAGCATGTCTGGACCATCATCGAGGGAATCGGCGGTAAAAACGGCTGGTACTCCATGCCCTTGGCCTGGAGTGTCCGGGGCTGGATCGACAGCGTCACGGGCGGCGCCGGGCTCAGCCGCGGGCGCCGGCACCCCCACCTGCTGGCCGAAGGCGAAGCGGTTGACTGGTGGCGGGCTGAGCGGGTGGAACGCGGCAGCCTCCTGCGGCTCCGGGCGGAAATGAGAGTCCCGGGACGTGCCTGGCTGGAGCTCTCGGTGGAGCCGGAGGGAACCGGGAGCCGTTACCGGCAGCGGGCGATCTTCTTCCCGAAGGGTCTCAGCGGGCGGCTGTACTGGCTCGCTGTACTGCCGTTCCACAGCCTGATCTTTCCTGCCATGTCGCGAAACATCACGGCCGCGGCGAAGGCTCTCCAGGATGAGGAATCGAAGCCGGCAAGTCACACCGCGTAGGATGTTTGGAGCCCAAACGACGAGTTCCACCCCATGGAGGACCCCCAATGGCATTGAGCGCATCCACCACCCTTCCGCAC
Organism: Arthrobacter sp. H16F315; assembly: GCF_024124825.1. Classification (GTDB taxonomy): domain Bacteria; phylum Actinomycetota; class Actinomycetes; order Actinomycetales; family Micrococcaceae; genus Arthrobacter. The sequence continues at coordinate 3,605,499 of NZ_JAMXSS010000002.1, forward strand.
AGCGTCGAGAGCGTCACAGCTGTGTTCGTGAACCAGGACTTCCTGCGCCACACAAGTGAACTTGTCGGTGGCACCCTTGAGTCGTTCACCGTGGACGGTGACACGGCCGGCGCCTTCAGCACCACTACGGTGCGGACCATCCCGACCACCCGGATGCCGGATATTGCCCGGAAGTTCGTTGGCGAAACCTTGAAGGTGACGCAACTGGAGGCCTGGGACGCCCCCGCGGCCGATGGCTCCCGGTTGAGCAACATCACCTTGAAAGTCTCCGGCGCGCCGTTGGACGTTAAAGCCGTGCAGCGGCTCATCGCCGACGGCGGCGGCACCCGGATCGAGCTGGACGGAACAGTCACCTCCTCGGTCCCGTTCCTGGGCGGCAAGATCGCCGAGGCGGCCGAGCCAATGGTGGGCAAAGCACTTAACATCCAGTCCACCCAGGCCCGGGCCTGGCTCGAAAGCCACTAGCCGATGGCGCTGACGGGGTTTCCCGGCGTCGTCCTGCTCGTCGCCGGCATCTGGTCCCTTGTGGTCTGGCCGCCCTTCCTGCGCCGGGTCCTTAAGGACCCGCGGGCCCACGACGGCAATGGCAAAGCCACCCGGTTCCTGACCGTGCACGTGGCCCTGGTCAGTATCTCGCTGATCTTCGGCGCGGCGACGGCGGCCATCGGGATCGCCGGCCTGCTGGGCTGAGCGCAAGGCCCGATCCGGTCCGGTATACACGGCGGCACATTCCGCCGCGGCCTGCTCAGGACTAGAGTAAGGTTCCACCTGCTGTGCGCACCGTCGCAGCGAACGCGGCCCAGTGGGACGCGGCATACTTTCTGTGAATCGATTCGATCTCGAAGGGAATTGCCGATGCCATCCAAGCGGCTGGCCAAGCGGGAACTGTTGGCCTATCTCGCCGTGTTGGCCCTGATCGCATTCTGGCCCTCCCCGGTCGATGCCCCGGCCGCGGGCCTCCTCGCGCGGGTATTGCGTAAGCTCCACAGCTGGGGAGCGCCGCCGTGGATCAACTACGACCTTGCCGAGAGCGTTGCCAACATCCTGCTGTTTGTCCCGCTGGGAGTGCTGCTGGTGTGGATCCTCGGACGCAGCTACTGGTGGGTCGCTGCGCCCGCCGCATTGATCACCTCGGGGGCCATCGAAGTCGGCCAGTTCCTCTTCCTGCCGGCCAGATTCCCGACCTTCTCCGATGTCATCGCCAACACCGCCGGAGGAGTCCTTGGCGGGGCCCTTAGCTACCTGCTCTGGCACAAAATCGGTCCCGGCGCGCGCCGTCTGCCTGCCCTGCAACCCGATCGGGGCAGCGCGCGCCCGGACCGCTCCGCTCCCTGACCCGAGGCCGCAACACGCCCTTTCGGGAGTCCGGCGAATTACCGTGGTGCCAGGGTTTTCCAACAATCGCCTAAATGCTCGGGAACAGGTCAAGAAATGTTGGCTGTGACGTCTCGGAATGGCAAATTTTGTGGAAAACTGAGTAAATTCCGTTGCTTCATGAAAGGGATCTGCAAATGCGAATTTCCGTTATCGGCTGCGGCTATCTGGGAGCCGTCCATGCCGCCTGTATGGCCAAGCTCGGGCACGATGTTGTGGGAATCGATCTCGACGAGAAAAAGATCTCCGCACTGGCCGCAGGCAAGGCACCGTTTTATGAGCCGGTACTCGATGATCTCCTTGTTGATCTTGCACAGTCGGGCCGCTTGCGGTTCACCACGGATATACAAGAGGCACGCGGCTGCGAGGTGCACTTCATCTGCGTCGGCACGCCACAAAAGCGCGGCGAGAACGCCGCGGACCTTAAGTTCGTCGATGCTGCCGTACATTCGCTCGCGGGCCAGCTGAGCCCCGGCGATGTGGTGGCCGGGAAGTCCACCGTCCCGGTCGGGACCGCTGCCCGTCTGGCGGAAATCATCAAGGATGCGGAAAAGGACGCACATCTCGCGTGGAACCCGGAGTTCCTCCGTGAGGGCCACGCCGTATCAGATACCCTGAGCCCGGACCGCTTCGTCTACGGCGTCGAGGACGGCAACGAAGACCACCCCGCCGTCAGGGTACTGGACCACGTCTACGAGACGGCGCTCTCCACCGGAACACCGAGGCTGATAACGGATTTTGCCACGGCTGAGCTGGTCAAGACGGCCGCCAACTCGTTCCTGGCAACCAAGATTTCATTTATCAACGCCATGGCCGAGGTGTGTGAGGCCGCCGGCGCCGATGTTACCCGGCTGGCCGATGCCATCGGCCTGGATGACCGGATCGGCCGGAAGTTCCTCAACGCCGGCATCGGCTTCGGCGGAGGCTGCCTGCCAAAGGACATCAGGGCCTTTATGGCCAGGGCCGGCGAACTCGGAGCGGACCAGGCCTTGACGTTTCTGCGCGAAGTGGACGCCATCAACATGCGGCGCCGAACCCGCGTTGTGGAAGTCACCCGCGAACTTTGCGGCGGCACCCTGATGGGCCAGCGCATCGCAGTGCTCGGTGCCGCGTTCAAGCCGGAGAGTGATGATGTCCGGGATTCTCCGGCGCTGAGCGCCGCCGCGCAGCTGCAACTCCAGGGCGCAGTGGTGACCGTGACCGATCCCCAGGCGTTGTCGAATGCCGCCAAGCGGTTCCCGGAACTGCAAATGGAGTCTGATCTTGAATCCACCCTCCAGCATGCCGACGCGGTGCTGCTGCTCACTGAATGGAAGGAATACCGGGACCTGGATCCGCACACGACCGGCGCACTGGTTGCCTCGCGCCGGATACTCGACGGGCGGAACGTCCTGGACCCCGCCAAATGGCGGGCTGCCGGGTGGACGTACCGCGGAATGGGCCGCCCGTAGGCGCTTCAGTCAGGCAGCGCCCGGGCCAGGGACTCTTCCGCGGCAACCCAGGAGAGCATCGCGCATTTGACCCGCGCAGCATATTTGGAGACGCCTTCAAAGGCCGCCGCGTCGCCAAGAATTTCCGGATCAGCGGCGAGCTTTCCCCGCGAGCGGAGCACGTCCCGGAAACTGCCGATCATCTCCCGGAATGCTTCGATTTCCATCCCTTCGGCAAGATCGGTGAGCACCGAGGCTGAAGCCATGGAAATGGAGCAGCCCGCGCCGTCCCAGCGCAGTTGTTCTACCTTGCCGTGGGAAAGGGCCAGGCGCACGGTGATTTCGTCCCCGCACACCGGGTTGAGTTGGTGCGACTGGCCCGACGTTGACCCCGGCGGGAGCGCAGCCGAGCCGAGGCCGCTGCCGTGACGCAGTTTCGCGTGCTCAAGAATGATTTGTTGGTAGAGCTGTTCAAGGCTCATGGGACTCTTCCTTTATGCGCCGAAATAGGCGCGGACTTCACTGACGGCGGCGAGCAAAAAGTCCACTTCCGAGGTTGTGTTGTACAGGTAAGTACTGGCCCGGGTCGTGGCTGTTACGCCCAAACGGCGGTGCAGGGGCTGCGCACAGTGGTGGCCCACCCGCACCGCGATGCCGCGGCTGTCGAGGAACTGCCCAACGTCGTGGGCGTGGACGCCTTCGACGTCGAAGGACGCGAGGCCTATCCGTTCCACGCCCGGAGCCGGACCAAGCACCCGCACACCGGGGATGCCGGTCAAGCCCTCCACCAGGCGCTGCCCGAGCAAGGACTCCCACGCATGGATGCGCTCCAACCCGGTCTCGGTGAGGTAGTTGGCTGCGGCGGCGAGCGCGATCGCCTGGGAGATCTTCTGCGTTCCTGCTTCGAAGCGCTGCGGGGAAGGCAGGAAGCTGGCCCGCTCCATCGAGACCGTAGTGATCATGGAGCCGCCGGTAAGGAACGGCGGAAGGGCGTCGAGCAGTTCCGCACGGCCGTAAAGCACGCCGATTCCGGTTGGCCCGAGCATCTTGTGGCCGGACAGAACCGCGAAATCGACGTCCAGGTTCTTGACGTCCAGGGGCAGATGCGGCGCCGACTGGCAGGCGTCCAGGACAGTCAGCGCACCGGCGGCCCGGGCAAGTGCCACCAGGTCTTTGACCGGGTTGATCGTGCCAAGGACGTTGGAGGCGTGGCTGAAGGCGAGCAGCCGGGTAGCCGGATTGATGATTCCGGCTGCGGCTGCCATATCCAGGTGTCCCGCGTCGTCAACCGGAATGAACCGCAGGACCGCGCCCGTGCGTGCGGCAAGTTGCTGCCACGGAATGAGGTTCGCGTGATGCTCCATTTCCGTGACCACAATCTCGTCACCGGCGCCCAGCGCGAACCGGGCCGCCTCGCTGGGCGCACCCGGCAGGGAAGCGTTGAGGAAGGAGTAGCTGAGCAGGTTCAGCCCCTCGGTGGCGTTGGCCGTCCAGATGATCTCCACGGCCGCTGCACCCACGAAGGCTGCCAGCGTTTCCCGTGAATCTTCAAAGGACTCCGTCGCTTCGACGGCCAATTGGTGGGCGCCGCGGTGGACTGCGGCGTTGCGCTGTTCGTAGAATTCCCGTTCGGCGTCGATAACGCTTACCGGATTCTGGGATGTCGCCCCGGAGTCGAGATACACCAGCGGACGCCCGCCAACGGAGCGGGAAAGGATGGGGAAATCGTTGCGGATGCGCAGCACTTCGTCGTCGTTGAGCGCTGGCAGCCGGAGCGCCTGGGTCCGTGACATCGGTACAGGTAACACCTTGCCTCCTCCGGTCGGGTCGAGTGGGCCAACGCCCATCATCGCACGGAAGGGGACCGCCGACAGGCAGTCCCCTTCCGTGTGATCACAATGGCCAGACCGGCGCAGCCCGTCCCGGGAGCCGGGCCGTGCAGCGGACGATCAGCGCAGGTGATCCTGGCTAGAGCAGCTGGGCAGCTTGCGGTACCCGGGGGTTCCGCCGCCGCCGACAGCGGTGGCCGAATTGTTCGACACAACACGCAGGTACTGCCGGATGGCCGCAAAGTCGTTGCGCATGCGGTTGAAGGCGGCGCCGGCCGCCGCAGGCTCGGCGTAAAGCACGGTCCCACCTGCCGCGTCAACGACGTAGGCCCCAAAGTTCTGCAGGGCTTCGGCCAGCGCACGGCCCTCAGGGCTGAGGGGAAGGGCGGCCACATTGACGTTTCCGGGAATACCGAACAGGGTACCCATCGGGATCGGACCGCTGTATTTTGAGCTGGCGTTGCCGTCCTGGCGTTTGGCCGGCCAGACCGGACCCAGCTTGAGCTTGGACTGCGGAATCGCGATGGCCAAGGCGTGCGGAATCCGCAGCTCCTGGACCTCGTGGGCCCGGATCAGGCCCCCGAGTGCGCTGACTCCTGCTGCCCGGACCCCATTGGTGCCGCCGTCGCCCTTGAGGTCCGTCTTCACCTGGAAACCGGACTTCCAAGCGGTAGCGGAGACCTGCTTCATTGTCCAGTTCTCGTAGGCGGTGGCGGCATCGGGCTGCGTGATGACCAAGTGGCCGTCAGTGCCGATGGCGACCTGGGTGTTCGAGGGAACACGGTAGTTCCACGTCCAGGTCGGGCTGGTTGACACGGACGCTGTCGGATCGCTGGTTGTTGCGTTGACGACGGGAATGGACCACTGCTCGCAGTTGATGTAGCAGCCGCCGGACAGCAGGCTGCTGGTCTTGGCCGCTGACGGGCTTTCAAAGACGGCAGCGGAACCCAAAGCGGTATTCCAGAATGACGTCGAGCTGAAGGGGTGACGAAAGACGCTTCGTGATCCGGCAGTTGCGGCGGCTTGAGCACCGGCCGTGGCTGCCATCGCCGAACCTGAGGTGGCGCCCATACCTGCGGCGGCTACGGCAGATGCCGCGAGACCTTTGAGGAACGAACTACGTGAGAAGACGGCGGACCGAACGCCGTTCAGGTTGTTTTTCGTACTCTTGTGTGAAGTTTCGTGTGACATTCATGACCTCTTGCGGAATGCGTCCGCCCCCAAGCCGACAACACAACGTCGCAGGAACTTGTGTTCCCGCGACGTCTACCCGCATGTTGATTGTTGGGTGTTTACGATCAGAACGTTACACACGCGCCGGACCGTACGGCCAATCGGAAGGTGATCTGCGTCACTTAATTTTGCGCGCGACGGCGGCGGCGGGGCGGGTACTTTACCGGCGGGATTTTCCCGATCGGCCGCCCGGGCGTTAATGGACCCGCTGGTCAGCCATCGATTGGGAAGCGCCCTTGGGGTCCGGAAACCTGAGTGCCGCCTGGATGGTTTTCGCAATGGCGGCGTGACCAAGATCACTTGGAAAAAAGTTGTCCGTGGCCCGCCCGTCGGGCAGCTTTTTGTCAGCCCAGCGGTTCTTCTCGGACTGGAAGAGACCGTTCAGGGGCCGGAACCGCCCTTGGTTCCGGCCGCAGGCATCCTCAGCGAGCCGGTCGAATTCCGCTGTCGACTTTTTGTCTCCCCACGAACCCAGGCAGAGCAACCCGGCCGTTGGGGAAGCGGCGCGTACCGCCGAGATCAGTCCCGGGTAGGCCGCGGTAAATCCAGCGAGGTCCGCCTTGGCAGCCTCGTTCGTCCCGACCATCACCAGAACCAGGTCGAATGCCTTCCTGGCGGGGAGCCTCGCGGCAAGCTCATCGGTTTTGAGGGTCCCCCCGTCGCGGACGACGCAAGCACTGTTAACTCCACCGGCCCCTTGGACTCCAGCCCCGCTGCGAGGAGGGACCGGTAGCGAGCCCCCTCCGTGGACGCAGAGGAGCCAAGCGTAATCGCATCTCCGACCAGCAGCACCCGCAAGGGCCGGTCCGGCGGGAAAACCACCTTGACTGTCACTGCATCAAGGGCAGCCTCGGCGCGCTGGGCCATTCGTGACTCGACCTGGGCTACGTAGGCATCCGCCCGATCCAGGTCGGCCGCCGGCGTCGGGGCCACCGGTGGGGTGAGGACCGTGACCGTCGTCAAAATGGTGGTGGCCACCAGACCCGTCAGGCCCGCAACCCGAAGTATCCCGGCACCCCTACCCATAGGGTGAGGCTTCCTTTGAGGCGAAGACACCACTATTGGAGAACGGCGAATTCCCGCTCATGTACGACGGTCCGGAAAATTCGCTGATATCGACGATCTCCTGCATCCATTTGCGTAATTCCCGGCCGAAATCATCTCGCTCCAAAGCAATAGTGACCACCGCTTTGATGTAACTGAATTTATCCCCGGTGTCGAACCGGCGGCCGTTATAGATGACGCCGAATACACCGTTGCCTGTGCTGCCTGCCGCTGCCAATGATTGCAGGGCATCGGTGAGTTGGATTTCGCATCCGCGGCCCGGTTTGGTTAGTGAAAGTTCAGCAAATATCTCCGGGTGCAGAACGTACCGGCCAATCACGGCGAGATTCGAGGGTGCACATTCCTGTTCAGGCTTCTCGACCATTCCAGTGATCCGGACATAGTCCTGGCCCGGCACAACGTCAACCGCTGCGCAACCATAAGCTGAAATCTGCTCCGGGTCGACTTCCATCAGGGCCACTACGGATCCTCCGCTGATCGCCTGCGCCTCAATCATGCGCGCCAGGAGGTCCTCGCGTTCGTCGATCAGGTCGTCTCCGAGCAGTACAGCGAACGGCTCGTTATCAATGTGCTTTTCGGCCATAAGCACCGCGTGGCCCAGTCCCAGGGGCTCGCCCTGGCGGAGGTAGTGCAGGTCCGCGAGCTCCGAGGCCTGCCGGACCGCCGCCAGTTTCGTGACGTCACCCTTGCATTCCAAGATGCGCTCCAGCTGCGGCGAGCGGTCAAAGTGATCCTCCAGTGCACCTTTGTCCCGGCCTGTGATCATCAGGATGTCTTCGAGTCCGGCCCTTACCGCCTCTTCGACGACGTACTGGACGGCCGGTTTGTCCACCACCGGCAGCAGTTCCTTGGGAACTGCCTTGGTTGCCGGCAGGAAGCGGGTCCCCAGCCCTGCCGCCGGAATGACTGCCTTGCGAATCATGTTTCCCCCCATGGTCAAAGTTGACTTACACCCGCCGATGAGATGATCGGCGATGGTCGCGAAGATTACTGCACTGTTCCGAGCCATACACCCGTCTGTGGCTGGTTGGTCTGGGCGCCTCCGACGGCCAGGATGACCTTTGTGCCCACCCGCTGGACGATAGCCCCTTGCCGTGCGACCGGGAGCGAGGGCAGGACCGACCAGTTGTTGCCTACGGGGTCGTAGGCCACAACTTGGGACGTCGGTTGGAAGTTGTCCATTTGGCCGCCGGCCATAATGATCTTGCCGTCCGCGACGAAGGTTCCCGCCTCGATGTGGCTCTTGGGCATCGGCAGGCCGGAGATCTGCGTCCAGCTGTTGGTTACCGGGTTGTAGGCGTGTCCGTCGCCCTGCTGAAGGTGCAGTTTGTCGTGTCCGTGTTCGCCTCCCACAACGTAGATCTTCCCGCCGAGCACCACACAGCTCATATGGTCCTTCGGATTGGGCAGCGGCGCCGCAGCAGTCCACCTCGTTGTCGTGAGGTTGTAGACAAAGTGGTCTCCCACATTCGTCACGCGGTCCGCGGGATTACCGCTGATATAGTGCAGCTCGCCGTTGAGGGCAGCGAACGCACCGGCTCCGCGGCCCGCCGGCAATCGCGTAAGCAGGGCAAAGGAATTGGTGGAGGGATCGTAGCGGTAGACCCGGTCGCTCACCGTCTGGGTGGGCGTCTTGGTGGTGTCCAGATTCCCGGCAAAACCACCGCCGAAGTAGATGTAGCGGCCATCTTCCGTGATGCCGAGATGGGTCTCGGCCATCCCTGCGGGCAGGCTCCCCAGCGTGGTCCACGTGTTCGTGGCCGGGTTGAAGCTGGAGTAGGACCTAATGGCCCGGAAGCTCGAATCGAAGCCGCCAAAACGGTAGATTATGCCGCCCAACGCCAGGCCGGCCGCTTCAAAACAGGCGACGGGGGACGATTTTCCGGCCGCCCAACTGGCAGGCCACGGAGTGTTTGCCGGGACCGGAAGCGGTGCCCCCGAAGGATAGGTGATTTCAATTGCCGATACTTTCGGCTGGTTCACCGTGGCCGTGAAGTCCAGGTTAAGGACTCCGTTGGTGACGTTGACCGTAAATTCCTTGACGGCCGCACTGGCGGCACCCACGTCGGCGAAGATGTCGTAATTGGCCAGCTCCACGGCGCCGCCTTCGAGGTTTGCGCTGAAAATTCGTTTGCCCGCTCCGCCTGGACCGCCGCCGGCGGCCCCGAACCAGATCTCAGCGAAATGCAGGCGGACCGTGTAGGCGCCGGCCGCCGTGACCGGGACGGCGTACCCGAAGCTTCCGCCGTCTGCTGTGGCGCTGCGCTCCGTGGTGTACAGAACGTCATCGGTGGTTCCGGCGATGGCGGTGGCCGCTGAATTCGTGAAGGCTTTGCCGCCGGTGAAGTATTGGTCCGCCAACCAGGACACCCCACCGCTGACCAGAGCCGGGCCCCCTGCATTGATCCGCAGGGTGGCACCGCCCGCCGGCGGGGGTGTGACGGTGCCTGTCGGGAAGACAACTTCGATGGCCGAGACTTTGGGCTGGTCCGCGGCCGCGGAGAACGCGATGTCAATGACACCGTTGCTGACGTCCACGGTGAAGGTCTTTGCGGCGGCCGCCACGGCCCCCACGCTCGCAAACAGGTCGTAGTTGGCCAGTTCCACGGCGCCGCCTTGAAGGTTGGCGCTGAACACACGTTTCCCGGCACCGCCGGGGCCGCCCCCGGAGCTCCGGAACCAGATTTCCGCAAAATACAGGTTGACGGTGTAGCTGCCGGCGGCCGGGACCGGTATGGAGTAGTTAAAGGAGCCGAGGTTGCTGGTGGCGCTGCGCTCGGTCAAGTACAGGGCGTCATCCGTTGTGCCGGCAATCGACGAGACAGCTGGGTTCGTGAACGCCTTGCCTCCGCTGAAGTACTGATCGGCCGACCACACTACTCCGCCGGTGGTCACAGCGGGTCCGCCGGCGTTGATGCGAATTGCTGCCGGTGTTGCGGCCTGGGCTTTGAGCTGGGATGCGACAGTGATGGTGCCGAAGGCCGCCAAGCCCATCAGGACGGCGGTCCGCCTGCCCACCTGATAGTCCGGCGAAGGCGACCGGGAGGAGTTCGCTGCCGGTTTCTGGAATGCGTTTCCGGTCATGTCTGGTCCTTGTCAGGGTGGTGGTGTAGTTCGGTCTTGGCCGCAGTTTATCCATCCGGGATTGGGGCCTTCAATGGCAAATGGCGGCCGATCCGGAAGTCCAGTAGGTGCCCCGGCGGCCCCAAGTAGGCGTTTGCGGCGGTGCAGGTAGAAAGCCCGAAACTGCTGAGTAGGGATCGGCCCCGGCCACGTGCTGCCGCCGCCAAAGACCAGTCCCTGCCTCGCTGTTCGGAGGGAACCCGGCGTTGTTAGCTGATGGGGGAAACCTGCACCGTTGGCTGAGGGAGGATGCATGAAGACCCAGTTCCTGGTATTGCTGTCGGCACGGGTCTTTGCCACCGGCATGCAGGCCTTGACGTTTATCCTGCTCGCGCGTTGGGCCGGCGTCCGGGACTTCGGGATTGTGGCCGTGATTGCCGGCGTCGGGGCGGTCCTTTTTACCGTCGCCGACTGGGGGCTGTCCTCCTACATTCCCCGGGCACGAGCCAAGGGCCGCGACGCCGAGGTGGCCACCGGACTAAAGATGGACCTGATCGGAAACGCAGCCGCCGGAAGCTTCGCGGCACTGGTCCTCACCGCTGTGGCCGCCACGACCGGCCTCAATCCATGGTTCATCCTGGTCCCGGTGGCACTTGCGCTGGAGCAATTCGTTGAGGTCGGGCTGACGGTTCCGATTGCCGACAAAGCGAAAGCGCCTCTGGTCATCTCGCTGGTGCTGCGCCGAATAACGTCCTTTGGCCTGTTCGTCTCGCTCTACGCCCTGGGCTTTGAGACTATTGCCGCCTATTCCCTCGGACTGATTACAGCTTCGGTGGTGGGAATCGCGCACGTGCTGCGTGTTCTGCACCAGCGGCTGGCCGGCCGGGCCCGGGCCGCGAGCGCGCGGGAGATGTACAAGTTCCTGATCCCGTACTTCCTGGCCAATCTGAGTTCCCAGGCCCGAACACTGGATTCCGCCATCGTTGGGGCGGCCAGCTCCGTGGCCTCTGCCGGGCTCTATTCCGCGGCCTTCCGGCTGATCAACCCGCTGATGCTGGTCTCCGGCTCCATCGTCGCCGTTGTGCTGCCCCACGCGTCACGGCAAGGACTCCCTGAAGCCAAGAAACTGGGCCAGAAGTTGTCCTTGGCGGTCCTCCTTGCCAGCTTGCCGTTGATTCCCGTCATCATCTGGTCCCCGGCAATTGTTGAACTGCTATTCGGGTCCGAGTTTGCTGCAGCCGCCCCGGCCTTTGCTTTTGCCGTCGCGGCACTGCCGTTCCTTTCCCTGGCACCACCGTTGGGAGGACTGCTGCAAAGCCAAGGCCTTGAGGCTTTCGTCGCGACCAACGGCATCATCTTCGCCGTCCTGAACCTGGGCGGTGTCCTGCTCGGTGCGCTGCTATTGGGCCCCGCTGGCGCCGCTGCAGGGGTCGCCATTGTCTATTCGGCAAAGTCCTTGGTCCTCTTCGGCCGGCTGCAAACCTCAAAAGCCACCCCAATCACGGTCCCGTCGCAGTCGCGCCTGGCCCCCTCCGGAACGGTGTAACGACGTGAAACGAAACGGCCGCCCCGCAGTGTCCGTCCTAATGCCGGTGCGCAACGGCAGCAAAACCATCCAGTCCGCCGTCAGGTCCACCCTGGCCGCGCTCCCTTGGGACGGTCAGCTGCTGGTCACTGATGACGGCAGCACAGACGATACGCCGGAAATCTTGGACCGCATCAAGGATTCCCGCCTCTCGGTCTTCCGCAACGAACAGTCCAGGGGTGTGGCCGCGACCCTCAACGGCCTCCTCTGGCGAGCAGGCACCCCGCATATCGGTCGGATGGACGCCGACGACATCGCGATGCCGTTCAGGTTCTCGGCCCAGCGATTTCATATACGAAGCGACCACGAAGTGACGTTCACCTCGGTCGTGAACTTCGGCCCGCGAATCGGCAACTGGAAGCCCGCAATTCCGATCGGAATCACCGCCGAGGCTATGCCGTACTTCCTGCTTCTGGGGAACCCCTTGTTCCATTCGGCGATGTACGGCTCCACCGAGGCACTGCGCCGCATGTCCGGGTACATCGCCGGACCTGCCGAGGACTACGAACTCTGGATGCGTCTCGCGGCGTCCGGCTATCGGCTACGCCGCACCGCAGTGCCGTTCACCGCCTACCGTCATCATCAGTCCCAGACAACAAAAGAGGCCGACTGGAAGCGCCGGGTGCTGGATGATCCGGCCCTCCGGTCCTCCCACCGGGCCCTTGCAGCGTCCGTTGGCTGGGATGGTCCGGACTTCTTCGATGTTGTGGTGCAGGGAGCGCACGGCACCGGCGGAGCGCGTCTTGTCGCGGAACTCTCGTCCTTTCTGGACGCGGGTTGCGGGCACCTCTCCGGCACGGAGCGCCGTCATCTGGCTCACCAACTCGGCAAGCTAACAGCAAAAAGGGGACCGTCATGATGCAAGACAAAGCGAAGGTCTACGTACTGCACGGCCTGCGCATCGACGATGTCACGCTTGAGGAGGCGGCTGATTCCGTTGTGGATCTCGCCCGCGGCCCCCAGGCGGCGCTTGTTGTCACACCCAACTCGGACCACTTCCTGCGCTGGCAGCGCTCCGCGGCTTTCCGGTCGCTCTATGAGGGGGCGGCGCTTGTCCTTCCCGACGGGTTCCCCCTGCCGCTGATGGCGAGGTTCGAGGGTCACTCCGGTGCCACCCGGTTGACCGGATCCGACCTCTTTATGTCAGCCATGGACCGCGCAGCAACCGAAGGAGTTCCGGTCGCCATTATCGGGGGCAAAGACGGCGTTGCCGAAGCCGCGGCCGCGCGGCTGTCGCTTTCACGCCCGGGCCTGCGCTTCTTCCTCCTCGACTCCCCCTCCCCCGCGCAGCTCGCTGATGACACCTACGTGCGCGGCCTTGCGGATCGGCTTGCCGCCGAACCGGACAAGATTGTTGCGTTGTGCCTCGGCTCCCCCAAGCAGGAGCAGCTGTACCACCAGCTTGCGCGGTTTGCTGAGCTGCAGGGCTGCTTTCTCGGCGTCGGGGCAGCCGTGGACTTCGCGGCCGGAACAGTCCGCCGGGCACCGGCGGCGATCCAAACCCTGGGGCTGGAATGGCTCTTCCGCCTGGTCCAGGAACCTCGGCGGCTGTGGCGCCGCTATCTGCTCGATAACACCCGAATCCTGCCATACGTAGTCCGTTCTGCAGCCTACGGGCTTGCGTTGCGTGCTCGGCCCAAGGCACCCGTCCGCCGGGCGGTCCTGGCCATCGCCGCCCTGGGCTACTGGAACGCGCCCCGCCAGGATCCGGCACCCACGACCGCGGAACGGCCAAAGCGGGTAGTCCTCCACGTCGGGCCGGACGTCACGACCCAAGGCGGTATGGCGTCTGTCATCGCCGAGTACCTGACCTTCGGCATGAGCGACTTCACCATGACCAGCTACGCCACGTGGGCGCCCGGCTCCAAGGCAGGGTCCGTCCTGAGGACGGCAAAGCTGGGTCTTTCGATGATGCGCGGCAAGCACTCCCAGCAGTTCCTCCATGTTCATGTCAGCGAGTCCGGCAGCCTCGTCCGGGAAGGTGCCGTCATCGTTCTGGCCCGGATGCTTGGGATACCCACGTGTGTTTCCCTTCATGGCGCTGATTTCGGCGATTCGGTCAAAAGGTATCCACGGCTGACAAAGGCCGTTCTCTCGCGTGCCTCGCAGCTGATCTGCCTGGGGCCGAAGCAGAAGGAACTTGTGGAGGGCATTGTCCCGGACGTCCCCACCGAGGTCGTTTTTAACCCGAGCGGGCCGGCCCCGGCTGCTTCCCTGGATGCGGCGGGGCCGTTTGGTCCTGCCACCCGGCATTTCGTTTTCGCTGGCGAGGTCGGCACCCGAAAGGGCTTTGACCTGATTGCGGAAATCTGGCCCGGCATTGCCAGGAATCACCCGGATCTCTGGCTGCACGTCTGCGGTCCGGCCGCCGATGTGGACATCTCGCAGCCGCTTCCGCAGACAAGCTATCACGGCACCGTTTCCAGGGCAGAGGTTCAGTCCTTGCTCCGAGGCGCAGAGGCGCTGCTCCTGCCGAGCCGGCGCGAGGTCCTGCCGATGAGCGTGCTCGAATCCCTGCGGTTGGGTGTCCCTGTTGTGGCCTCCCACGCCGGCGAACTTGATTCCGTGCGGGCATCCTCGGCCGTGTACTACTGCGAACCGCAGGCCTCATCCCTCCAGGACGCCATCGAAGACCTTTTGGCCACCGCCCCGGCGCAGCAGTCGGCCCGCAGCCGGGCCGCGGCCATCTGGAGTGCTGCCCATACTTCCAACGAATCGATTGCCGCGCGGCTGGAACTCGTCTACTCGCAACTGCAGCCCCGCCTCGACGGCGGCGGTTTTGAAAGGACAAATGATGTCGACAGGCTCAGTCACCTGCATCGTTCCGACGCATCGGCGTGATGCCGCGCTGGCCCGGGCCCTTGCGTCAATCGTCGAACAGCGCCACACCCCTGCCGTTGTCGTCGTCGTCGACGACGTGCCTTCCCCGGAAACCCGCCAGCTGACGCGGGAGCGAACCGGCCACCCGGACATCACCTATGTGGATAACTCCGGCACACAACGGCCCGGCGCCTCCTCCTCACGCAACGCCGGGGCAGTTCTCGCTTCATCGGAGTACCTGGCGTTTCTCGACGACGATGACCGCTGGGAGGCCGGGTTCCTGGAGCAGTGCGTGGCCAGGCTCGAACTCGGGGACGTTGATCTGGTCACCGTCGCCGGCGCAGTAGAAATCGGGGCGGAGCGCACGCGGCGCCCATGGCTGGGCTCACGCCCGGTTACCGCCCGGGATTGCCTGGCATGGAACCCGGGAGTGACGGGCAGCAACTTTGTGATCCGCCGGACGGCCTTCGAGGACATCGGCGGATTCGATGATTCCCTTCCGGTCTTCAACGACTTGGATCTTTTCGTCCGGTACCTTCAATCCGGGAGGCACTACGCGGTTGTGGATGAAGAACTGTTCATTCAGACAGCCGACGGCGACGACCATTTGTCCTCCCGCAGCGCGAGGCGGGCAGCAGGCATCCAGAAATACATCTCGAAGCACAGCTCCCAACTAAGCGCAGGCCAGCTCCGAGCCCTTAAACGGGAAGTGCATCTCGCCCAGCGGTACGTGGGCCAGCGCCAGCATCTCGCCGCCTACCATTTCGTCCTGATGTGGGTGAACTCCAGCCCCGCGCAGTTCCTCACGGTGCTCCGGCGAAAGCTTGCCGGCGATAAAAGGATGTACGCCTAGTGGGAGTTTCCTGGTTAGTTTGTGAGGGCGCTTCGCTCCACCCGTGCGGACAAGACCAGGGTGTCCACCTTCGCCCGGATCGCGTGGCGGACCGTCGGAGCGATCTGGGAACTGGTTGTTGCCGAACAACTCGATATGACCCGGTTCGAGGGCTTAGTCAAGTTCGGGGTAGGAGAGATTTCCTCGCGCAAGCATCACCGTCACCTGACCCTCGTCGCGGACCACGCCACCTCCAAAATCTTGTGGGGCGCCTCAGGGAAGAACACAGCGTAACTGGACGGATTTTTCCAAAAGATCTGAGCGGCGAACACGGCGGCGACAGAGGCTGCCATCATGAATCTGGGGTCCGCTTTCACGAAGCCCGTGAGGCCACGCGCCGAACGCGGTCATCTGTTTCGATCCGTTCCACGTCATCCAGGTCGCTACCAACGCGATGGAGGCCGTCCGCAAAGGGTGATCCAAGCCAACTCGTCGGACAGCAAAATTTGGTGGTTCAATAGAATTCACACCAGCTCTCCACCTACTGGCTCTCGTCAAGTCCGCGGACACGTACGATTTTAGCCGGGTTGCCAACCACAATGCTATTCCTGGGAATACTCATGGTAACCACGGCACCTGCGCCAACAACCGAATTCTCCCCAATGGTGATATTCCCGATAATGACTGAGTTTGCCCCAACATCAACCCCATCTAATAACTTCGGCGCACCCGATCCGGACTTCGCCCCGATGGTGGTGTTCTGCCTCAGAGTGACGCCGCGCCCGATGACTGCATTATTGTGAACCACCAATCCCATCCCGTGGTGAATTACTAGCCCCGGCGAGACTGTGGTCGATATCGGAATGTCAAGCGAAAGTACAGACAATGAATACGCCCGGTAGGCGGCAGTAAATACAACGTTCGAAGTTCGGGCTAGGAGCCCGGAGCGGGCCCTAGACGCCTGCGCCAGTCGAAACAGAAGCAAAGCAAACTGAAGGTGCGGTCGCCCCCTATTAGCCCTTACATCCTCCAAGAGTTGAACACTTTCCGACACTACGCTTCCTCCACCTGGCTGGGTCGCCATTTCCTTAGGACACGGATCACATCGACGATGTCGGCGGCAGCCCCAATGATACGGGAGGCGACACTCGAAAGGAGGATTCCAAAGCCACTATATGAAAAAAAGAGAAGTAAGTCCACGGTCGTGATTTTAATCCCCAAAGGCGTCGGACGCACCGCAGAAACCCAGTATCGGTAAGGGATGTTCGTTTACCCTCAACGAGCAAACCCAAATAGCCCGCTCCCGCGGTGTTGTTGCTCTGAGGTCCGCTCTGCCACGCACAACCAGCAGACTGGACGCCGCGCTCCGATTAGGTGGCCGCGGCCTTCTCTGATGAACCGGTCGACGGCACTGCCTCCCGTGTCTTTTCCGGCGTTGTCTCGGTCGAAGGCTTCAGAGTGGCGGTTGCGGCCATCAGAAAGAGCAGGATCGTCATGGATGACGGGTAGAACAGCACGGGATCGCTCATGGAGGTCGCGAGCACGTAGATCCAGGCCACCAGCCGGATACGGTTCCGGAGCGAAGCCACCAGGATCGCCGCCACAACAAGCAGCACCGCGACGAGCGCCGCCCACCCCAGCTCGACTGCCAGCTGGACGTAGGCATTGTGTGCGCCGAGATTGTTCCCAATTTTCAGCGGTATTTCTCCCCAACCGATACCGGTGGCTTCGTTGCCTTCGAGCAGCCGAAATACGCGTTGCCACTGGCCGATGCGCCACGTCCCGGAATTGGCGCCAGCGGCCGGCCCGGCCGCCGTCTGGCTGACAAAGTCCAGCCTGCTCAGCAGCGTCTGGCCAACGGTGGCCACAAAGACGCCCAGGACCAACAGCCCGGCCATCAGCCGCTTGATGTTTCGGGCCAGGAGAATGCCGGCGGCTCCGAAGAGCATCATGGTCGCCGTGATGCTCCCCGTTGTGAGCACCGCTCCGGCGGCCATCAGGAGATATGCGACCCGCCAGGTGTTGAGTTTCTGGGACAGCACATAGAGGATGGACAGGGAGAGCGCGTAGGCCGCAAAGTTGGGATGGCCGAAGAGTCCGCCGTAGCGAAGACCGGTGTTTTCGGTGTCCTTGTACGGATGAGGGTACCCAATCAGTGGCTGGGAAAACACCGTGAGGGCACCGACGGTCATAATTCCCAGGAAGATTCGCAGGTTGGCCGCTGAACTGCGCGGAGAATCGCTCGCCACCCAAGGCACGGCAGCCAGCGAAATGAACCGCAGGCAGGCCTCCCAGTTCGGTGACCCATTAAGACTCCCGGTCACGAAGATGGCCGCGGCGAGAACCAGGGGAAGCACTGACCAGCGGTTAAAGGGCAGCTGGCGCCGGATGAGGGCAAGGATGGCGGCCAGGCCGAGTCCGGCAATCACCATCACGTTGTCCAGGCTCACCGTTCCCAGCTTGAAGGTGGATGTCAGCAGCGGCCCAACGAGCAGCAGGAGCAGCGCCACCGGCTGCGGATATCGCAGGGTGAGCACCAGGGCCGCGAGGCCGGCAGGGATCACCAGGACGGTCACGTCCCAGACAGCCGCCCACGACAAAAGGACAACCGCGGCGAAAGCGGCGGCAACAGCCGCCGCACCCCTTACGTCAGTGATTCTGCGGGTCAGCACGACGACCGCGAGAGTATAGGAATCATGTGGTGTCGCTACCCCCCGGGCCGACTCATTCGCAGCAGAAACGGAACTTGTTAAGACCCTAGCGTCGGACCGCCGGCACAGCCATGAGTAGTTCGGCTGGTTTCTACTTGTTAGCGGACAAAACCACTACCTGTTTGTTGGCCCAACTCCCTGCTTTGTCCGGATTCCATTGCCACCTCGCCGGGCCTGCGGATAGGTTCTGAACATGCAGGTGCCGCACTCGCGACCGCCCCTCAGGGCGGCGGCCGAAGGTCTTCGCGGAGACACAACTGGTCTCGAAAAATCATCGACTTGAGGGGGAAAATTGGAATTAGGCGATTACGGTCGGCATTTGCGCCGCAACTGGATACTCATCCTGGTGTGCATTTCCTTAGGCTTGCTGTCTGCAGGTGCCGCCTCCGCGGCGATGGCACCGGTGTACAAGTCCACCACCAAGCTGTTCGTGGCGATTCAGAATTCCGGGTCCGTTTCCGAACTGCAGCAGGGAAACAACTTCAGCCAACAGCGCGTGCAGTCGTACGCCATCACCGCCGCGACGCCGCTTGTCCTGCAGCCGGTGGTCGACAGCCTGGCCCTTCCCATGAGCGCCGCCGAGCTCGGTTCCAAGGTGGCCATCACGGCAGAGCTGAACACTGTTGTCCTGACCATCACGGCCAGCGATGAATCCCCGGAACGCGCCACGGCAATTGCCCGTGGGGTAGGACAAAGCCTGATTGAAGCCGTTGATACCCTCGAGACGGCTGCTGACAACGGAAAATCGCCGCTGAAGCTTACGGTGGTGACACCAGCCGATATTCCGTCCGAGCCGGCTTCACCGAACACACGCCTGAATCTCGCCATCGGCTTTATTGTCGGGTTGGCCCTCGGGATCGGACTCGCCGTCCTCCGAACGATATTGGACACGAAAATCCGCGGCGAAGCCGACGTCCGCCGCATCAGCGACCTGCCGGTCCTTGGCGGAGTTCCTTTCGACAATACGGCCAGCAAAAAGCCCCTCATCGCCGCAACCGCGGGAAGTTCACCGCGGGCCGAGTCATTCCGGCAACTGCGGACCAACCTGCAATTTACCCACGTCAGCAATAAGTCCAAGACGGTGCTCGTTACCTCATCGGTGCCCGGGGAAGGCAAAACCAGCACCAGCCTCAACTTGGGCATGACCATGGCTCAGAGCGGCCAGTCCGTGGTCGTCGTCGACGCCGACCTCCGCCGTCCACGGCTGGCCGGCTATCTCGGTATGGAGCACGCAGCTGGCCTGACAACCGCATTGATCGGCAAAGCCCGGCTCGATGATCTCCTGCAGCCCTACGGTGAACACGGGCTGCATGTGCTCACATCCGGCCAGATCCCGCCGAACCCGAGCGAGTTGCTCGGCTCGGACGCCATGAAGGAGATCCTCCAGGAACTGGAGGCACGGTTCGACGTTGTGATTATCGACGCTCCCCCCTGCTCCCGGTGACCGACGCCGCAGTTCTGTCGCAGGAAGTGGGTGGGGTGCTCCTTGTGGTCGGCGCCCGGAAAGCGCGTATAGCCGACGTGAAGAAAGCAATTTCTTCCCTGCAGATGGTCAATGCGGGCGTGCTGGGGGTAGTGCTGAACAGGATGCCGTCGAAGGGGCCGGATGCCCACCGCTACGGCTACGGAACCTACGGGCCAACACCCCGCACGCTCAGGGCCGCCGCTCGAAAGGAACGCCGGCGCAGCAAGGAAGCCGCCGCGGCGGCCCGTGCGCCAAGGCCGGTAAACGTGCCCGCACCCGGCATACCGCCGCAGGACACCATTCCAGTCCTGGTTGATGGCCAGCGGCGCGGAGCCAGGGCGGGCCGTACATCCTGAGACGGCGCCCTGTCCGACCCCCTGAAAGGGCTGACCGGCACTAGCCGGTTGGCCCTTTTTCGTGCGCCCTTTTACTGCAGGGGACCGTGTATTACCTAGGTAGCTTCGTGATGCTACTTGCTTCAAAAAGCTCCTTACGTGTCTTTTCCAGCGGGTATGTTCAGCCGTCCGCAGGCCTGAGAGATTGTTGAAGTGAAGTGGGCCACGAAACGGCTGCAGTGACGTCAATGACGCCGGAAAACACACTGCCAGCCTTCCCAAAGCCGCTCTGCAGAGGTCTCGATTACTAGGATGGCCCGCCGCGCCTCGCGCCGGCCGGCCAACGAATGTTTTGTGGGGAAGGACAGCCTGTGTCTAGAAAAGCCGTCAATGCCGTGGACCCGCGGACCCGTGGGTGGCTCCACCGAGGAACCGCAGTTATCGCCACCACCGCAGTCCTCGCGGCGACGCTTTCAGCGACTACCGCGAGTGCAGCCCCGACGGCTGTGTACCCCGCCGATCCCGCACAGTGGGACAGTTCGCCTTACTCTCCGCTGCCCCCAAACGGGGTCGCTGCGGCCGGCAACACCGTATCCCTGGACTTCGCGGGGATATCAGGCGGCCTGCAGACCCCCGACGGCGCCGGGACCGGTTTTACGTCCGTGCTTCCCTCGGCTGCCACAGGCAGCACACCCTACTTCGCCCGTGAAAACCTCGCCACCGCGAACGGCGCCCTCAACGTCGTCGCCACACCGGGAACGGTGTCAGGAGCGGCGAACGACCAGGACAACGCGCTGGGCGTAGGACTCAAACTGACCACGAGGACACTTCGGCTATCCACCACTGTGATCAGTCCCGCGGATCTTGCCGGTGGCGCCCAGCTCGGCCTATGGTTCGGTCCGAACGACGATAACCTCGCGACCCTGATGTTGGGCGGCGGAGGAACAGCCGGCGAGCGCCGAATCGAGCTCAAGCGCGAACGGAACGGCGTGTCCGAGCCCGCCACCACGGCTGCGCCGACGTCCGCGGATCTGGTATCAGTCGGCACCAGCCAGAACCTCATCGGGAACCGTCCGGTTCAGCTGACCCTGGACGTGAACCCTGCCGAGAACTCCCTGATCGCCGCCTATCAGATCGGCGCTGACGCACCCGTTCCGGTGGGACGGCTGGACCTGCCGGCAAATTTCATCGACGGTTCCGCCCTCAAGCCGTCGCCCCTAGCGGACGTCGCAACTTTCGCCGGGATCCTGGCCAGCAGGGGCGCGTTGCCCGCGTCCACACCCATGACGGCAGTGTTCCAGGACTTCGCCTCGGCTGAACTGCCCGCAGCGGCCGCAACCACCGCCACGCCGGTGCCGACCGCAACGCCGACCACCACCGCCACGCCGGTGCCGACCGCAACGCCGACCCCAACCGCCACGCCGGTGCCGACCGCAACGCCAACCACCACCGCCACGCCGGTTCCGACCCCCTACCGCCACAGCCACTACGGCGCCGGCGCCGACGATCAGCTCCACCCCTGTGCCAGAACCGGCCGCCGCCCCCTCCGCCACCGCCGTGAACAACAGCTCGTGCCTCGCAGGCGAATGGCAGGTGCAGTATTTCATCGGTACCTCCTTGGCCGGGTCCCCGGTTCGCGCGGATTGTGATGCCGATATTGGCTTCAATTTCACCGCCGGCTCCGGACCTGCCGGCGTTGGTCCCGAGCAATACTCGGCCCGCTGGGCCAAGACGATCACCTCCGGTGCCGGGACCTACAGCTTCACCACCCGGGCCGACGACGGACTTCGACTGATAGTTGACGGCCGGACGATCGTTGACCAGTGGGTTCAGCAGTCCGCCTCTGCAGTCAAAACCACCGATGTTGTCCTTGCCGACGGTCCGCACCTGGTAACCGTGGAGTACTTCCAGGCCTACGGTGACGCTCTGATCTCTGTGGGCTACTCCAAGGACGGGGTGGACAGCGAGGCGCCCATTGCGCCAACGCAGCTCGTCGCCACCGGTGGGTCCGCTGGCGTCGATCTGGCCTGGACAGCCAGCCGCTCCCGCGACGTCACGGGCTACCGGGTCTTCCGGGCCACCAGCAGCGGCGTCGACCTGAAGGGACTGCCGCTGACCGGGACGGAAACCCTGGCAGGCACTTCCTTCAGCGACGTCTCCGCCGTTTCGGGGACGACCTACTATTACGCGGTGACCGCCGTTGACGGCGCCGGGAATGTCTCCGCGGGTTCGAACGAAGCAGCCGGACAGCGGACATCGTCGGCCCGTGCCACGATCCAGGCCCTGGACGTTACTCCGCCACCGGCGCCGGCGGCGCTTTCAGCGGTTTCCGGCGACACAAAAGTAACACTCAGCTGGACCGCTTCCGCCGCCGCGGACCTTGCCGGTTACCGTGTCTACCGTTCGCTGCAGCCGGTCGTTGGCGATACCGGCTCCCTCCTGTCCGGCTCGGCGCTCGTCACGGGCACGGGCTACACGGACACCACCGCCACTAACGGGACCACGTATTTCTACGTGGTCACTGCCGTGGACCTGTCGGCGAACGAATCCGGCCCCTCCAATGAGGCCCACGCCGTTCCGGTGGTACCCAACACGACCAATATCAAGGTCGACTTCACCACCACATCAGGCCTTCCGGCACCCGGCTACGCCGCTGACTGGGGCGAATCCTTCGGTCCGCGCACCGGACCCAACCAGGGCACGGGCTTGACCTACGGCTGGAAGACCCCGGACGGAAATCCCTTGAGCCTGGTCGGCAATGGCCGTGACAGGGGCCGGGTAGGCATCGACGACCGGCTCGATTCCATCCTGCACATGCAGTACGGCGACGACCCAGGCACTAACGGTGTCAAAACCGAAGGCGTCTGGGAAGCCTCGGTACCGGACGGACTTTACCGGGTGACGATCGCGGCCGGGGACATGGCGTTCGCGGCAGGGTACAACTCCGTTCATGCCCTCAACGTCGAGGCGGGCGTCGGCATTGAGAAGTTCCAAGGCACAGCCGCTCAGGAGTACCAGACCACGACCGTCGTCGTCGGTGTTTGGGACGGCGCCCTCACCGTGACCGCCGCGGGCGGAACCAACACGAAGATCGCCTACATCGATATCGTCGGCATCGAGCGGGCGCCCCATGTTGACACGATGCGCCCGGACAACCGCTCAACCGGGCAGGATCCCACCGACGGCGTATCGGCAACCATCCGCGTCCCCTACGCCGGCGTGGGTGTGGATGCCACAACACTGCCCGGCAACGTGCACCTCTACGAAACATCCACCGGCGTCGAGGTGCCGTCATCGACCGGAACCTCCGGTGGCAATGATGTGATTTCCACCCAGGCGAGCAGCCCATTAAAGGCCAACACAAGCTACCGCTTCGTCGTGACCGGCAACGTCAAGGACAACTACGGTGCCGCATTCGTCCCTTTCACTTCTGTCTTCACCACCGGTTCCGGTGGCACGAGTACCGGGGCGAACTACTCACCCCTGACCGGGGTGTCCTTTGACAAGGTCGAACAGCCGGTGGCGGCAGGGAAATACTGGTCATCGATGGCGTTCGGCCCGGACGGCAAAATGTATGCGTCCACCATCGGACAGGGGCTCTTCCGGTTCACGGTTGCAGCCGACGGATCCCTCTCCAACATGGAGAGCCTGGGCTATGCGGGCCGTGCCATCATCGGCCTGGTCTTCGACAAAACCGGAACGGCAGCCAGCCCGAAGCTGTGGATTACGTCAACCAGTGCCAACACCTTCAACGAACAAGGTGAATGGATTTCGGGCGTCAGCATGCTCTCCGGGGCCTCGCTGCAGACCGAGTCCAAGGTCTTCACGGGTCTCCCCCGTTCCCAGGCTGACCACCTCACCAACTCGATGGCGTATGGCCCGGACGGGCGGCTGTACTTTATGCAGGGATCCAACCAAGGCGCCGGCGACCTGGATAACTCCTGGGGCCAGCGAGGCGAGAAACTGCTCACAGCGGCCACTCTGGTCTTCGACCCGGCCGACCCGGCCGTGCAGCAGGCCATCTCCACCGCGACGCCGATCAGCGTGCAGACCTCCGGAGGGGGAACCTACAACCCCTACGCGGCAGGTGCGCCACTGAAGATCTATGCCACCGGCATACGCAACGCCTACG
The DNA here is from genome assembly GCF_024124825.1 of Arthrobacter sp. H16F315. Taxonomy (GTDB): domain Bacteria; phylum Actinomycetota; class Actinomycetes; order Actinomycetales; family Micrococcaceae; genus Arthrobacter. The sequence goes on from NZ_JAMXSS010000002.1 coordinate 3,629,373, forward strand.
ACCTGGTATGGCACTCCAACGGCCACTTGTACGTGCCCACGAACGGAACCGCCGGCGGCGCAAACTCCCCGGGGTCATCAAGAACTCCAACGGCACGTACACTAGGGTGGCGGCGGCCGGGATTCCCGGATTCAGCTCCGTCAACGGCCTGGACGTAACCTCCCAGTGCCTGCGCCGGGGATACACCGGCGGCTCGGTTCCCGCGATCGGCAACCAGCCCACCCAGCGCGACTTCCTCTTCGACGTCGTGCAGGGAGGCTACTATGGCCATCCCAACCCGGAACGCTGTGAGTGGGTCCTGAACGAAGGCAACGACCCGGCGAATCCGCCGGTGTCCGCCGGCCAGGGCGGCACTAAATACCCCTCCGGCACCAAAGCCGACCCAAACTACCGGGGTTTCGCCTATGACCTCGGCTTCAACAAGTCGCCCAACGGGTCCATCGAGTACAAGAGCAGCTCCTTCGGCGGCCAGCTCAAAGGCCGGCTTATTGTGACCCGGTTCTCCAACAACAATGATCTCTTGTTTATGCAGGTGGACCCCGCCACCGGCAAGGTCCTCGGCGAACAGACCTCACTGGGAATCACCGGGGTTCCCAACTCCGCAATCGGCAACGTCGACGGCTTCAACGACCCCCTGGAAGTCGTGGAAGATCCCAAAACCGGCAACCTGTACGTCAACCAGTACGACCGCAGCGGCAGTAACCAGGCCATGTTCCTGCTTCGGGTACCGGCCGGCCAGCAAGCCGCGCCGCTCACCTCTTCGGCGCCCGAGATGGTCTTCTCGGCGGTCAAGAGCACCACGGGAGCAACGAAGTCCGTCACCATCACCAACACCGGGTCCGCTCCCGCGGCCTTGGGCACCAGCGTCGCCGGGGCCAACCCGGGCGAGTTCACCACCACAGGCGGGAACGGGACCACGCTGGCTCCAGGCGCCACCGTCACCATCCAGGCGACCTTCAAACCAGGTACCACCGTCGGACAGCGCTCAGCGGTCCTTCGCATCACAGCCGGTGGCAACGCACTCGACGTCGGACTCTATGGCCTGACGATGAACGGCATTGAGGGGCTGAACGAACCAACCCTCCAGGACGTCGTCGGGACCCTCGGGTACAAAATCAACGTAGGCTGGAGCAACCTCGAAGGCGGCACCCAGGCCATTGCCAAGGGTGACGAACTGCTGGAGCCGCTGTTCGTCAAGTCCGGCACCGGAGCCGTCTCAATGACGCCCCTGGCCCAGTACGCCCCCAAGGAAGACCTCCCGTTCGGTTGGTACACCGGGGATGGACGGCCCGCGGAGCTGCACAAGCTCGGCTCGATCGATACCGCCGGCTATCAGTCACTGCTGCCGCCGTCCTCGCCCGGAACGGTGAAGACTTTCGATCCGGGAAGCCAGAGCTTCGGGCTGTACTACTACTCCAACGCATTCCTGCGGACCGGCTACACGGAGGACCGGCTCAACACCGGCGGCGTGGCCCACCGCGCCCGGGTGTACCCGGCGAAAGACCGCGCCGGAGTGGCCATCGCCAACAGCTACATTGTGGCTTTCGAGGACGCCAGCAACGGCGACTTCCAGGACTACGTTTTCCTGGTCACGGGTTTGCGTCCCGCCACCGCCGCTCCGGTCGGTAGCGGCGCCTTTAAGGTCAACTTCTCCAATCTGGCGGCCGGTCTGCCCACCGGGTACCTCCGCGACTTCGGTGAGCCGTTTGGCCCCCGGACCCGCACCGACCAAGGCACGGGCCTCAGCTACGGCTGGAAGAGCCAGGCGACAGGTGCCCCGATCGACCTTTCCACGGCCGGGACTGCGGGTCCCGGGAACGGCCGGCTTCGCAGCACCACCCAGCCGGACCTGCGCCTGAACACCTTGATGCATATGCAGTCGGCGGACCTGGCAGCCTTCAACGGCCTGTCCACCTACGCCTTCTGGGAGGCGGCGGTCCCCAACGGCGACTACGACGTGACGGTGGCTGTCGGAGATGCTGCACCGCAGACGGCGCCGGAGTTGCATTCCATCAATCTGGAAGGCAAAAAGGTCATCGACCGCTTCGCCCCGTCCGGTGCCGCAGGCAGCGACACCCGGCACAACACCGCTGTGACCCGGGTAACTGTGACCGACGGTTTTCTGACCGTTGACGCCCTCGGCGGGACCAACACCAAGATTGATTACATCGATGTCGTTCCGGCACCTACCGATCCCGGTGGCGATCCGACGGCCGGCGCCCAGGTCAAGGTGAATTTCCAGACTGCTGGTGCTCCGACGCCGGCCGGCTGGACCGCTGATACCGGAGCTGCCTTCCAGGCCCAGCGAAAGTTCGGCTGGCTGGTCGGCACCACGCCCACTGACCGGAGCGCCGCCACCCGGTACCGGACTGCGGCCACACCCGGAATCGCATACCCGTCGGATCCGCTGCTGCAGTCGCTGAACACGATGGGACCCGCAAGCAACGTGACAACCGGGGTTTGGGAGTACGAGCTCCCAAATGGCACCTACACGGTGGCAGTCTCGGCCGGCGACGCCGGCTACCTTGACTCGACGCACGGGATTGCTGCCGAAGGGCAGCCGCTGATCGCCACTTTCGTTCCCACCGGAACATCGCCTTTCCAGACCGGATCACGGCAGATTACCGTCGCAGACGGCAAGTTGACCTTGTCCTCCAGCGGCACTAACTCCAAGATCAACTGGGTGTCGATCAAGGGTCCGGGCCTGGACACCCAGCCGGCCACAGTTCCCACGGCCGCGTACAACTTCACCTTGCCGGGAGCCATCACCCCCAGCGGGTGGACCGCCGACACCGGTGGGATGTACGACGCCCGCGGCTTCGGCTGGCTGGTCAACGGCACCCCGACGGACCGCACGCTGGAAGCAAGAAACCGCACGACCGCGGCTGCAGGGATCACCTTTCCCTCGGATCCGCTGCTGCAGTCACTGATTCAGATGCAGACGGCCAGCAAGGGCGGCACGGATGGCGTGTGGCAGCGCGCGGTTCCCAACGGCAGTTACGAAGTCAGTGCCTCCGTCGGCGACGCGGGCTATCTTGACTCCACACATGCCTTGAATGTCGAAGGCACCGCACTCGTTGCACCGTTCACCCCCAGCGGCACGGCTCCCTTCAAAACGGGCACCACCACAGTAAACGTCACCGACGGTATGCTCACCCTTTCCCCGGCCGGAACCAACACCAAGATCAACTGGGTCACCATCAAGGGCGCCAACCTGCTGAACCCGGTGATCTCGGTGACGGTCAACGGGCAAACCCTTGCCGGTGACTACGCCGGGGGCCAGGCGACTGTTTCCCTGGGTGGACAAGCTTCCGCCGGTTCCCAGATCACCACACTGAGCTACGCAGTCGACGGTGCACCAGCCGCCGGCTACAGCGCCCCGTTCAGCATCGGCAACGGTACCCACACCCTGGTGGTTACCGCCGTCGACGATGCCGGCCGGAGCTCAACCCGCAGCGCGTCCTTCGTGGTCCAAAATGTCGGCGGGACGCTGACACTCAGCAATACGCAGGCAACCCGCCGTGCCGGACAGCCCGTCCCCGGCTTCTACGACGACTGGCTCGTGATGCACCGGCTCAACAGCGGAGTCGTCCAGCATAAGGTGACGGACTCCGCCACGGTAACCCTGAGCAACACCGGTGACAAGGATCTGGTCATCACCAAAGTGGCGATCACCGGAACCGGGGCCAGCGGATTCGTCCTCGCCGCACCCCCGGTATTGCCCCTGGTCATCGGTCCCGGCGGCTCAGCGCCGTTGACGGCGCAGTTCACGGAAACCGCCGGAAGCAAGGGAGTCCGTGCCGCCCAGCTGGAGATCAGCTCCAGCGACACCGTGTCCGCCGTCAAGACCGTCCAGCTGCGCGGCATCTTTATGACTGCACCCGAAGGAACGAACGAACTGACGCTATCCCAGATCAGCCAGGCCTTTGGGATCACCACCGCCTACGGGACCCTCGCGCCGGGCGCCCAGATTCCTAACTCTGCACTTAACGGAGACGAAGTCCGTTCCCCGTTCTGGAAGCGCGCGGACAGCACCAAAGCCGTGACCGTCCGTCAATTGGCGTCCTTCCATGGCTGCTGCAGTTCCGGCGAGAGGATCGACATTGACGGCACAGCCGCTGACGCCAGCGGGCTGTACGCCCAAACCATCCTGCCGCTCAACCTCGGGGTGACCGGTCCGCTCGAGTTCGATGCGAATCCGGCCGGCGCGTTCCCCCTCAAAATCGCGGGCCAGTCGACCAATAACAGCAATTACCTTGCCGTCAAGACCTGGCCGGTCAGGGACAGGGCAGGCCAGCTGGTCCCCGGATCCTACGTTGTAGCCCAGGACTACATGTACTCGGCGAACGACTGCACCGCGGGTTCAGCCAACTGCGACTACCAAGACAACGTTTATCTCATCACTAACATCATCCCCGCCGGTGCTCCGGACACCACGGCCCCGGCGGCGCCCGCCGGGCTGAGCGCAACCGCCGGGACCAACACCGTGAACCTGGCCTGGACCGCCGGGACCGAACCGGACCTCGCCGGATACCACGTCGAACGCGCCACCACCGCAGCCGGCCCCTGGAACCGCCTGACCGGAACCACCCCCACCACCGGGACCACCTACACCGACACCACACCCCCGGCCAACACAACCCTGCTCTACCGCATCATCGCCATCGACACCTCCGCCAACGCCTCGGCCCCCTCGGCCACCGCAACGGCCACCACCACAACCCCCGCCACCCAACAACCCATCCGCATCAACGCCGGCGGACCAGCCCTCACCACCGGGGGCGTGAACTGGCTCGCCGACACCTACTTCACCGGCGGAAAGTCCTACACCAACCCCCAAGTGACCGCCATCGCCGCAACCACCGATGACCCGCTCTTCCTCAGCGAACACAGCGGCGCCGGCGGCTTCAGCTACGCCATCCCCGTCCAACCCGGCAATTACACCGTCAAACTCCACTTCGCCGAAATCTGGCACGGAGCCACCGGCGGCGGACCCGGCGGACCCGGAAAACGCGTCTTCAACGTCAACCTCGAAGGCGGCACCCCGAAATCACCAACCTCGACCTCAACGCCACCGTCGCCCCGATGACAGCCCACACCATCACCCAACAACTGAACATCACCGACGGCACCCTCAACCTCGACTTCACCGCCACCACCGACGAAGCAAAAATCTCCGCCATCGAAATCATCCCCGCCGGTGCTCCGGACACCACGGCGCCAGCGGCGCCCGCCGGGCTGAGCGCAACCGCCGGGACCAACACCGTGAACCTGGCCTGGACCGCCGGGACCGAACCGGACCTCGCCGGATACCACGTCGAACGCGCCACCACCGCAGCCGGCCCCTGGAACCGCCTGACCGGAACCACCCCCACCACCGGGACCACCTACACCGACACCACACCCCCGGCCAACACAACCCTGCTCTACCGCATCATCGCCATCGACACCTCCGCCAACGCCTCGGCCCCCTCGGCCACCGCAACGGCCACCACCACAACCCCCGCCACCCAACAACCCATCCGCATCAACGCCGGCGGACCAGCCCTCACCACCGGGGGCGTGAACTGGCTCGCCGACACCTACTTCACCGGCGGAAAGTCCTACACCAACCCCCAAGTGACCGCCATCGCCGCAACCACCGATGACCCGCTCTTCCTCAGCGAACACAGCGGCGCCGGCGGCTTCAGCTACGCCATCCCCGTCCAACCCGGCAACTACATCGTCAAACTCCACTTCGCCGAAATCTGGCACGGAGCCACCGGCGGCGGACCCGGCGGACCCGGAAAACGCGTCTTCAACGTCAACCTCGAAGGCGGCACCCCCGAAATCACCAACCTCGACCTCAACGCCACCGTCGCCCCGATGACAGCCCACACCATCACCCAACAACTGAACATCACCGACGGCACCCTCAACCTCGACTTCACCGCCACCACCGACGAACCAAAAATCTCCGCCATCGAAATCATCCCCGCCGGTGCTCCGGACACCACGGCGCCAGCGGCGCCCGCCGGGCTGAGCGCAACCGCCGGGACCAACACCGTGAACCTGGCCTGGACCGCCGGGACCGAACCGGACCTCGCCGGATACCACGTCGAACGCGCCACCACCGCAGCCGGCCCCTGGAACCGCCTGACCGGAACCACCCCCACCACCGGGACCACCTACACCGACACCACACCCCCGGCCAACACAACCCTGCTCTACCGCATCATCGCCATCGACACCTCCGCCAACGCCTCGGCCCCCTCGGCCACCGCAACGGCCACCACCACAACCCCCGCCACCCAACAACCCATCCGCATCAACGCCGGCGGACCAGCCCTCACCACCGGGGGCGTGAACTGGCTCGCCGACACCTACTTCACCGGCGGAAAGTCCTACATCAACCCCCAAGTGACCGCCATCGCCGCAACCACCGATGACCCGCTCTTCCTCAGCGAACACAGCGGCGCCGGCGGCTTCAGCTACGCCATCCCCGTCCAACCCGGCAACTACACCGTCAAACTCCACTTCGCCGAAATCTGGCACGGAGCCACCGGCGGCGGACCCGGCGGACCCGGAAAACGCGTCTTCAACGTCAACCTCGAAGGCGGCACCCCCGAAATCACCAACCTCGACCTCAACGCCACCGTCGCCCCGATGACAGCCCACACCATCACCCAACAACTGAACATCACCGACGGCACCCTCAACCTCGACTTCACCGCCACCACCGACGAACCAAAAATCTCCGCCATCGAAATCATCCCCGCCTGAAACCCGGCAGTAGTAGCGCCGGGTCTGCACGACAGCGCAGCAGGTGCCGCCCTTGGCGGCACCTGCTGCGCTGTCGTTCGCGCCAAGCCGGTTTATCGCGGAACGGAGCCCGGGCCCGGAAGATCGAGAGGCCGGCTGACGCCGAGCCGGGCGAAGATCCTGTACAGATGCCGTTCGATGCTGCGCTCCGAGACCCGAAGCAACGCAGCAATCTCGGCATTGCTGGCGCCGCCGGAGACCAGGCCACGGATCTCGGATTCGCGGGCCGTCAGGGCCGGGGCAGGCTCGGGATCGACGAACCCCAGCTGCGGGGACATCCCCAGAGCCGCCAACCGTTGCTGGACCTGTGCCCGGACAGCAGGCAGGCGGCGATGGTCCGCTTCCTGCGTCAGGCACCATTCGGCCTGCTGCGCGGATTCGAGCGCCAGACGCAGGTAGCCTGCGGCCAAGGCGGCATCGCCGGTCCTCATCAAGCCGGTCGCATCGGACCCGGCAACCGCGCGCGCAAAATCATGCACCAGAGCAGACTCCGGCCCGTCAACTGCGCGGCTGCATATGGCGAGGGCGGCAGCGCCTGGGATATCGCCCGGGACCAGCGCCAGCCTCCGTATTTCCGTTTCGATCCCGCGCAGGCCCTGGCCGCGGGCCAGCTCCGCCAGGGCCGTCAGGGTACTTTGGCTATCCCGTCTGGCAAGAGTGCCGGCGGCGACCGTGGAATACGCTTCGACGAGGAGTCGCAGGACCAGTGGTTCGCCGCCGGGAAGCCGTCGGAACGCCGCCAAATGTTCGTGGCCGGCGTCCCGGTCCCCTGCCGCGGCAGCCGCATATGACGCGACCGAGTAGACGAAGCAGCGCAACTGCCAGGGATCCGCTACCTTGAGTTCTTCTGCGGCGAGTGACATAGCTGCGAGGGCTTCAGGCATCCGGCCTTGTCGGATCATCGAGAATCCACGCATCGCCTGGAGCATGCCGCCGCTTCGTATCAGCCGCGGGGGGTACGCCCTGGCGTAGTCGTCGATGGCGGCCGCGGCGGGATCCCATTCCCCCGCCAAGGTGAGAACCAGGCAGTGCCGCATCAGCAGGTCCTCGTCGATCAACGGCAGACCCAGCTCGTGGCACTTCGCGTCTTGCCAGGCTTGCTGGTCCAGGGCGCGTCCCGCGAGAACACGCCCCTGGGCGCTCCAGATCAGGGCGAGCAACGAAGAAGCCGGAATGCGGATCGTTGCCGGTGCCCCTGTCCCTTCGATCACAACGCGGAGTCTGCCCTCGACTTCGGTTAAGGAACCGTTCGGGTCGAAGACGTTGATGTCCCCGACCCCATCGCGGGGAGGCTGCGCAGGCTCCGGCAGCAGCGCCGGGCCGAGGTTTAGCGGCGGTGCGTGTCCGCTGCCACGCTCTGCTGCGACCGCCTTGAGCCGGGCAGCCAGCAGGGCCGAGAGGTAGGGCTCATCGGGTCCGTGCAAACCAGTGGCCTGCTGGAGCAGGCCACTGGCGATCCGGGGCCGGCCCGAGGTGAATTGAGCGTAAGCCGCCTGAAGACGGGCCTGCGGCAAAAAGACTCGTCGCCGACGGCAGCCGCTGTTCGCAGCGCGGCGTTCGGGTCGAGAGCAACATTGGCCAGGCGGGCTGCCCGGAGAAGATCGGCTGCGGGGACGCGGGCACCGCAATCCATTGCCCAGCGGACCTGGTTCCGGAACGCTTCCGGGCGAAGCTGCCCGCCGCCGGGAAGGGCCAGTAGGCTCCCCCGCAGGCGAGCGCTGCGTCCGGCCGGAATCTGTCGACGCACAATTTCGCCGATCAGCGGACTTGCGGGCCGAACCCGCCGGTCTCCGGAACGGGAGACCTCGATGATGCCGGCCCGTTCCAGTGCGTCGACGGCCTTGGGATTGCTGAATCTCAGGAGCTGGCCGACGCTCAACGGCCCGGCCAATGCCACCAGGGCGGCGGCAAGATTGGCCTCCGAGGAGAGCCTCTGGAGTTGATGGTGCACGAGGTCTGCTTCCGGGAATCCGGCAAGCACCGGCTCAGCGACCAGCAGCCATACCCCGTGGCGCAGCGCGAGCGCCCCGGTCCGCCGGCAGTGTTCAATCAAGGACAGCACCATAAACGGGTTCCCCGCGGCGAGATAGGAAAAGCTCGCACTGACCCACGGTGAAACCTCGCAGCGCAGGACTTGTTCGCATAGCTGGTGGACTTCCGACCGGTTCAGCGCTGCAAGCTCGTATTTCGCGACGATCCCGTCGTCCCAGAGTGCCAGGAACTCTTTGGGGATCAATGTTCCGGGTCCGCTGGTGGCGAGGAGGCCTGCTGCGCCGGTGGCCACTGCCTGCGCCACCAGGTGCAAGGTCCCCCGGTCCAGGCTCTGGGCATCGTCGACCACAAAGATCGGCCGCCCGGACCTGGACCTGAGTCTGCTGGTCATGGCTTGGAGTACGGCGGGGTAGGAGTCGAGGTCCCGTGCCGGCAACTCGGCCAGATGCGGTGCCAGCACCCCGAAGGGGACCGCCGCGAGGGCCGGTGTCGCGGCCAGACGGATATAGGGCGGGTGGTCTCGAAGTTCATGCAGAACAGCCGTGGTCACGGCGGTCTTCCCGGTGCCGGCGCCTCCGACGATCAAGGCGCCGGATGTGCCTGCGTCGCTGAGGGAGCCCGCAACCGCCTTAACGACCCTGGCACGGGCAACGAGCATGGCGGGTTGGTTCAGGCTTTCCACATTCCGCACCTTTCCTCCGAACTGCTGGGTCACTGCCTCATCCCCGGGGTGCGGGCCCGGCTGTTAGCGCAGCCGGCACAAACAGCGCCCCCGGCGGTCAGCCGAGACGGACATTGTCCACCGGGCCGGACATCACTTCTTTGAGCTCGGCCCGGCTTGCAACATGCAGTTTCGCGTACACCTGGTACAGATGGCCCTCCACTGTCCGGACCGAAACGTGGATCTGTTCGGCGATCTTCCGGTTGGAGGTTCCGCTGGCTGCCCGGACGGCGACCTCGATCTCCCTGGCCGTAAGCGTTGACGTCGTCAAGGAATGCAGCCCATTCTTCGGACCGCCGATCCGGTCTTCTACGGACTGTTGCATACGCTGGGCAATCCTCAGTGAGATCCGGTTGCCGGCATCGTGGGCGCAACTAACCGCCTTGCGCGCCGCATCCCTTGCAAAGATGGTGTGGCCCAGCTCTTCGGCATCCTTGGCGGCCCCAAGCAGCTGCTCGCTGTCGGACTTCTTTAATCCCTCTGCCAGCCGGAGGCACAGTGCTGCGAACCGTCCGTTGACCTGGGTTGCAAGGCCGGCCAATTTCTGACCCACCTGCCGGTCCCCCAAACGGGCCGCCGCAGACAAGAACAGCAGGCCGGTGCTCAGAGCGCCCGCGGCCTCATCGATGTCGGCTTCTGCCGTCAGGAACCGAATGGCGGCCGTCCGTTGTCCGAGCTCGGCACGGGCGGACAGCTCGTAGTACCTGGTCATCCGCTCGGCGATCCAGGCCCCCTTGGCGTCCTTCTTCCCGAGCGCTGACAACATGGCCTCGGCCTTGTCTTCCTCCCCCTGCAGGCAGGCTGCATAGGCGCCCGCGGACGTGGCAAGTGCCCAGAGGGATTCGTGATCCTGGACCTTAAGCTGCAGGAGGCCGGCCTGGAGCTTGGGCAACGCCTCGCTCAGCAGCCCTCGATGCAGGTCCACAATCCCTTGCCCGATCTCGAAAATGCCGCCCAGCCGGGCCTGCGGCTCGGCGGTCGCTGCGGCCGCAGCCAGGCACGCGCTGGCCTCGCCAAATTTTCCGCAGAGCAGCAGCAGCAGCAGGAAGCGGCAGCGGATCTGCCGGATCGACGTGTCCGAAATTCCGCTGCGGACGGCGGCGGCCATCACCTCCCGGCCCAATGCGGTCGCTGCCAGGACATCGCCGGTGGCAGCCATCGCCTCGCAGACCAGGCTGGCGGCCACAATCTTCCTTTCGCTGCCTAAATCGCAGGTGTCCACGTCGGCAAAAATCGTCAGGACATCCTGGTAGCGGCCCTCAAAAACTGCCAATTCCGCGCTGGCGCTCCGCAGTTTTTCGCGGAGATCCGCCACGTTCGCCTCCCGTGGCTGCGCCTCAAGCCGTCGGCCGATTTCCAACAGCCTGGCGCCTGCCTGGGCGGCTGTCGCGGGCTGGCGCTTGTCCAGTTCAGCGCGAAGAAACTCAATGGCAGCCCAATCAGCGAACTCAGCATCCTTTTCGAGCGTGTGGCCCAGGACCTGCAAAACCCGCCGGGCCGAATCCTCGTTATTGACGTTGAGGTGGGCACGAGCAGATTCGATCGCGGCCCCGACCATGGATTCCTGTCCGTCAATCTCCTGAATGAACCTCAGCGCAGCGGTGGGATCAGACTCATCGTTTGCCATCTTCGCTGCCGAGAGTGCACGTCCGGGCCGTACTTCCTCGCCGCAATCCAGCGCCCACGCAACCTCCTTCGAGCCGGCAGCGTCTGCCCGTTCCGATTCCTCCATCCCCGCGCCGAGGCGCCGCCGGAGTTCGGCGCTGCGCCCTGGCGGCACGACGCTGGCCACAATGCTCGCCACTACCGGGTTGGCAATACTGACAGTCGGCGGATGGTCGTGGCTGACCCGGATCATGCCACGCTCCTGGAGTGCGTCCATGTCCTGGGAATTGGCAACATTCATTAGGGTCTGCAGCGGCACGGAACCGGCGAGGGACAGCAGCTCGAAGACATCGCGCTGGCCGCTGCTCAGACGGTTGAGCCGGGCCCTGACGACGTCCCGGATTTCTCCGGTGAGGGAAACCGGCCGGTCGCCCAGGATCCAGGTGCCGTCCTGACGGACAATGGTTCCCAGCTTGATCTGCTCCCGGGTCAAAGAGTGCAGGAACAGTGCGTTGCCGCCGCTGGCGTTCCACAACGCCCGCGCGGCAGCGTGCGAGAAGTGCCCGCCGTATTCGTGCTGCAGGGTGGTGGCGGTTTCGGTGAAATCGAACGGGCCAAGGTCCACCCGGCGCAGCATGTCATCCTTCCACAGCCCCATGATGTCGCCGCCGACATTGGGCAGGTCCACACATGCTGCCAGCAAGGACACATGGCCGCCGGCGCTCAACTGGGCGACCATCATCGTCGAGAGCTCGTCGAGGTCGTGGGCGTTGTCGACAAACAGTACAACCCGGCGTCCCTTGGCTTTGCTGTGGAGCAGCTGTGTCAGCCCGCGGAGGACCATCAGCGGATGCTCGAGGTGCGAGGCATCGAGGTCATTCAAGAGCACACTCAGGGCACCGTAGGGAAGCTTCGAGGAGATGGAGCTGCCCCGTACCTGGACCACAAGATGGCCGTCCCCGAGCTGTTCGACGGCGCGCTGGGCCAGGAAGGACTTGCCCGCTCCGTGCTCCCCCACCAGGACAACGCCGCAGCCTGAACCGGATTGCAGCCCGGCGAGAATGTTCGCGACGAGGTCCCGGCGGGCATATGGCCTGTCGTGCCACCCCGGATGTGAGTGTTGGCTGGAAGGAACTGGGTCTGTAGTGCCGCTGCCCGCGGGCAAGCTACCGCTGTGCTGAAACATGTGAGAGACCTTCGCAATCAAAGTGTGACCAGTGATAAATCAAACCTATGGAGGCTGGACTACTTCAACATGCGTAAGAACTACTCGAATCCGGGGGCGGAGATTGGTTCCATCTACGTAGGTGTACTCAGATAGGACCGGCGAAGCGGCGACGCCGGGTAAGTAGTCCCTACGGGCCTAACCGGTTGCCGCCATGGGGCGGTGGCATTCCCGGCTAGTAGGCCCCTTCGGGACTGATCACTACCTTCAAGGTCCGCCAGAGAATGACCATGTCTCCCCACATGGACCAGTTCTCCACATAGTAGAGGTCGAGGCGCACAGCGTCCTCCCACGGCAGATCCGAGCGTCCGCCGATCTGCCAGAGTCCTGTAATCCCGGGCTTTGTCAGCAGCCGGCGGTTGATATTGCGTTCGTACAGCTCGACTTCCCGGGGCAACGGCGGCCTCGGGCCAACCATGCTCATGTCGCCGCGGAGCACATTCCAGAACTGCGGGAGCTCATCGAGTGAGTACTTGCGCATCCATCGGCCGCAGCTGGTGATCCGTGGATCGTGTTGGATCTTGAACAGCACTCCCGCGGCCTGGTTCTGTGCCATCAGAGCGTTCAGGTCGTCCTCCGCGCTCTCCACCATCGAACGGAACTTGAGCATGTAGAAACGTTTCCCGTCCTTGCCCACGCGTTCCTGCCGGAAGAAGGACGGTCCCGGGCTGTCCGAGCGGACGATCAAGGCCAGGACGAGGAAAACCGGTGCGAGGGCCAACAGTGCGCCGGCGGCGAGGACCACGTCCATCGCACGTTTTATCCGGTGCTTTCCACCGGCGTAGCGGGGCAAGTCCACATGCATCAGGGGAAGTCCTTCCACCTGGCGCAGGTGCATCCGGGGACCGGCAACGTTGGTGAGGTTTGATGCCAGCACCAGCTCCGCCTGATGCTCCTCCAGCATCCAACCCAGCTCACGGAGCCCGTTGTTTCCACCCGGCATCGGCCCCGCCACAATAACCGCCGTCGCGCCGGCTTCCTGGACGGCCGGGACGATGTCGTTCAGGCCGCCAAGGATCGGGACGTCGCGGTTATCAATCCGGAGCGACGTCCCTGCCGTCCCCCCGGGGACCAGCGTTCCAAGTACTTCGAAGGTTGCACCGGACTTTCGATTCAGCTGCCGAATTACATACCTGACATCCTCAGGTTCCCCGGAAACCACAACCCGGGAAAGGTAGTGGCCCCGAAGCCGCTGGGAGTTAATCCATTGCCGCCAGATCCACCGGCTTCCGGCCAGTCCGAGGATTCCCACCGGCAGCCCCACAAGAAACATTGCCCCTGCAGCGTCCCACTGGGTCAGCACGGCAACCATGGCGGCCAGCCCGAACACGTTCAAGGTCGCGGCCACAACGCGTTTGTATTCGTCCGACCCTACTCCCAGAATTGTCGATTCCCGGGTCCGGTACACAACGAGGAACGCCGCCCACAGCAGTGCGACGCCGGCGGCGAACACCACGGAACCGCCACCGCCAAGTGGTACTCCGGCGCCGGCGGAGAGGTCAGCTGACGCCTCGGTCTCGATACCGCAGGCCGTAGCCAGCAGTACAACGAGTATGTCGGTGCAGCGCAGGCCCCGCCGATAGAACTTGATCCAGGCCCGGCCGGAGGTACTTGGTGCGCGGGACGCCAGCGGCACGGCGGCCGGCTGCAGCAACGGCAGGGCTGCGGATTCTTGTCCCCCGGAACGCCACGCCGTTGCGGCGGGTATCCAGCGGGTCTGCCAGCTCCGGTGTGAATGCCTTGGCTGGGCCTTGGTGCTGCTCATAGCACCCACCGGCCGTGGGCCGCTGTCTGCAAAGGCAGACAGCGGCCACGGGTGAAGGCTAGGGAGCCGACGGCGGCTGGGGGGAACCTCGGTCTCAGAAGGTTCCGACGCCGTCGGCTCCGTCAAGGGGGTCAGCACACGTTGTGCGGACCGTTGAGGAGACCGGTTAGGGAAGAATATTTGACCCGGAGCACCATGCCGGACAGTCCCGACGACCCGGATGGTTCCGCCCGGATCATGGCTCGAAGCCGGAGCTAGCAACGGTTCCGCCCGGGACATGGGCTTACTTGTTTCATCAGGATTCCACATTTGAGACCTTCATCGAGGTTGTCCGTCTGGTGCCTGAAATCAATTAAGCCGGTCCCCGGGCCCGGGCACACCGGTAGTCCATACTCGACTTACGGCCCCGGCCCGGCGGGTGTGTGGCGGGGCCTACTTGGAAACGCAGGCGCTATGGATCCGGTGCCGCATTCAACTACGTGGTCGCCTACGCGGCGCCGGGAGTGCGTACCTAGGCCACCCGGCCGAGCAGGCATGGCACTGCCCCGGCAGCCGTGCGCCCGGACAGGGACGGGATAAAGGTGCAGCAAGGGATGGCCCGGAAGGAACCTCGCGACTTAGCTGCCGGCCGTACCGGGGAGTTGGTCGCGGCCTTTGATGTTGAGCTTTGCATAACTGCGGTAAAGGTGGCCCTCAACGGTCCGGACGGATACCTGCAGCTCCGCGGCAATCTGGCGGTCACCCAGGCCACGCACCGCCAGCGCTACGATGTCGCGTTCACGGCGGGTCAGCAGGCCCAGGGCGTCGTCCTCAGCTTCCTCGTCCTGTCCGGCAACACCGTCTGCCCTTTCCAGGCACCGCTTCCGCTGGGCCATCGCCATCCGCTCGCGAAGGGTATCACCGGTTCCCCGGTATCCGTCCGCAGCGGCGTCGTAGGCAAGCGCCGCGAAACCCCACAGCTCAGCCGCTTCGCAGCTCTTGCCGGCTTCCAGATGGTCGGTGGCCCGGTCGGAGCTGATCGCCGCCGCATAGTGGCAGATCGCAGCCGGCCTGGGGCCTTCCAGCCCGGGTCGGAGCTCAAGCAGCCTGGTGGCCGCGTCCCGGTCTCCGAGGGACAGGCAGAACGCCAGCGAGTCCAGTTCCAGGCCTGCGGTGGAACCGTCGCCGGGTGGCCGGCCCAGTGCGCGCAGCTCCGTAACGGCGCCCGGGTAATTACCGAGCCGAGCCTTGCCGTAGGTGACTGCCATCTGCGAGAGAACGCGCAGGTAGCGGGACACCGGCCGTGGCGCAGCTTCATAGTCGGCGAGGAATGCCGCGGCTTTGTCGGTGGCGCCGACGTCGGCGGCTGCGGCGAATGCCATCGAGGCGGTCAGGGCGAAGAGCTGCTGGGGATCCGTAAGCCGCAGCGACTCCAGCGCCACACTGAGCGTGGTCAGCGCCTGCGAGGCTTTGCCTTGATACAGCAGGATAATACCGTGCGCGGCGTGGACTCCGCCGCCGAAGGAGATGAGGTTGGGTCCCTGGCCTGCTGCCAGTCCGGCGAGGAGCTTTTCGGCAGCTGCCCAGTCGCCGCCATGGACCACGGCGGCCACCGCCCGTGCTACGAGGAATTCAGCGAGGAAATACAGTTCATCAACTCCCGTGCCTGCGGTTTCCAAAGCTTCGGAAATCACAGCGAAGGACTGAACCGCCTTGCCCTGCACCAGGAGCCGCTCCGAGGCCAGCGCCAGCCTGAACGCTGATTCCAGGGTGTTGGCCGGGGCGGCTTCGTCGGCCGCGTCCGTATCGGCACCCTGCCGGTATTCCCCCGCAAGTGCGTACACCATGGCGTGCATGGTGGCGTACCGCTCCCGGGTGGCACCGAGGATTTGTTCGGCGTCATCCGGGTTGGCCCTGGCCAGCCGCTCCCCGGCAGCCAGGAGTGCCCGGGCCCGGTCCATGATGTCCGCCGGCGAGTGGCCCAGGGCTGCGTGGACAGCGGCCCACATCAGCGTTCCCGTCAGGAGGACAGCTACGCTCTGTCCTTGGGCGAAGTCGACCTCCAGGATGTCCCGGGCTGCGGCATAGTCCGAGGTATTAAAGTAGGTCCGTGCCGTCACTGCCCGTGCTGCCACCTGCAGTTCAGGGTCCTTGACCAGCGCAGCGGCCCGGCGGGCCAATTCATCCTCGTAGAGCCGGCTGGCCAGGGCGGCTGCCCGCAGCAGCTGGCGGTCCTCGACCTCCACTCCGCAGTCCATCGACCAGCTCACCTGGCGAAGCAGGCCTTCTGCCGACGTCGGTTCGCTGTCCATCAACCGGAGCAGGCTCTGCCGGAGCTGCAGGCTGCGGGCCGGCGATATGAGGTTGCGCAAGGCGTCCCCGTACGTCGAGTGCCACAGGCGCAGTTGAGGGTACGGTGCCGGCGTCACCCGAATCAATTCATGTTCGATCAGGGCCGCTACCGGATCTTCGCCCACAGCGGATTCGATAGCATCCCGGGTCACGGGCTCCGCCAGGGCAATCAGGTTCAGTGCCTGGCGCTCTGCCGGTGAGCGCCGGAGCAGTTGCCGGCGCACGACGTCCGTCAACCGGTCCCCGTGGCTCTTGAGCGGACGCACGAGCAACCAGACCCCGTTACGCTGCAGCAGCGTGCCATCGGCCTTCGCATCGGCAATGAGGCCACTGAGCAGCAGCGGGTTGCCCGCCGAGGCCTCCCAGAGGATTTCCGCAACGCTTGGCAGGACCTGCGGCCCCAGCGTTGCTTCCAGCAGGTGGCTTGTCTGCTCGCGGGTCAGCGGCCGCAGGTCGAGGCGTTTCGCGATGCCCTCAAACCACAGTTGCAAAAGCGGTTCCGGCAGGCCGGGCCGCGTCTGCGCTGCTACGAGCATTTTTGCCCAGCCGGCAGCGGCGAGTTCCACCAGGATACCCGCCGTCGACTCGTCAAGGTCGTGGGCGTCGTCCACCACCAGCAGCAGGGGCTTTTGGGAGACGCGGCGCTCTTCCTCCAACCGGGACCAGAACGTCCTGAGTACCGCGAGTTGAGAAGTGGCTTCCTGCACGGGCAACCCGACGATAAAAGGACCCAGCACACCGTAGGGGACATTGGCCAGCGAGGCGCTGCCATGAATCCGGACCGGCGTTACGGCATGCTGAAGTTCGGCGACCACGGCTTCCACGAGGGTCGATTTGCCGATTCCGCTGTCGCCGAACAGGAGCACGGCGACGTGGTCGGGGCCGAGGACCGACTCCACCGCCAAACGCGCCTCCTCCGTCCGCCCGATCGGGACTCCGGCTGCAGCGGCTGGGCGTGGCGCGGCCCGGCGCTTCCTAGATGAGTCCAAGGAGATCACTTCGTGACGAAACTCCCAGCTTGGTGAACACCTGGTAGAGGTGTCCTTCCACTGTTCGGACGGAAATGCCGATGGACAGGGCGATGTCCTTGTTCGATTCGCCGTTGCCAGCGAGGGCGGCAATCTGCCGTTCCCTGTCCGTGAGCAGCGGCCCCCTGCTCCTGGGCATGATCGGCAGGGCCGGCAGCGAATCGGCGAGGCTTTCAAGCATGGCGTGCGCGGCGCTGGCCTTGCTGCTCAGCCCTGCGGCCTTGGCGAAGTCGAAGGCCAGGGCGGCGCAGCGGGCCTGGACCGCATCGAGTTCCATGGCCGCCGCCTGGCTGGCGGCCGCCATGATGATGGCAGCGTCCTTCTTGCGGCTGCCCTCGGCAATAGTCCGGGTAAGCTCCGCGAGGGGCCCCTGGCGTAACTTCGCGGTCTGCTCAAGGAACTCGAAATCCTTGGTCGTGCCGTGGACGGTCGCACCAAGCATGGAGATGCCGGCCAGGGTGAATCGGCCCGCCCGGAAGTGTGCCTCCGCCGCGTGCACCAGCCTCTCCTTCGCCTCCGGTTCCCCCAGCCAGCGGGAAGCCATGTCCATGCAGAAGTCTGCGGCGCTTCGGACCGCGAAGCGGGCGGAAGCGTCCGCTGAGCGTGCCCGGGCCAAGTAGCTGGTGGCGTCCGCGGAATGCCCGGCCTGGGCGTATGCGAAAGCCGTTGCCGCGTAGGCCTGCCGCAGCGATTGCAGGCTCGCCCGAACTTCCAATTGCGCGACGGCTGCCAGGAGCGGCTCGATGGCCAGGTAGCCGCGGCCCGCGTACACATAGGCGAGCCCCACGGCCAGATCAGTCGGTGCGCTGCCGGAATGCTGCCCATGGCCCGCCCGTCCGCCGGCATCCTTGAGGATGTCGATGCTCTGGCGCCATTTCCCGGACAGTAGGAGCACGTTAAAGGCCCGCCAAGCGAAGTTTTCCCGGATCCGCGGCACATTGGACCATTCCCCAAGCTGGCCCTCAATCTCGCGCATCAGTTTGAGAGCCTCGATTTCCTTGCCTGTCATGCACAGGGCTTCCATCAGGATGATGCGGCACCTGAGCCTGTGCAGGGCGCTAACGTCCTCGCCTTCCGCGGAAGCCGCTGCCCGCAGCCGGTCCATCATGGGCTCATAGTCACCAACAAAGGAGAGGTAGCCGAATTCACAAAGGTCCAAACGCAGTCCTGCGCCCGTCAGCTCCCGCAGCTGGTCCGCGCTCTGGTCTCCGCCGGGTACCTGGAGCCGCTCCCGCGCCTGCCGGACCAGGCCAGGGATCTGATCGCTACGGTCCTCGAGCCAGGACATACAGTCCACCTTGGCGACAATCAGCTCCGTGTACGCTTCAGCCCCGAGCGCGTCAAGCTGGTCCCCGGAGACGTCGTCCAAGGCAGCCATGGCCTGCAGCGGCAACCCCAGCTGAAGGTAGGCTGCGGACTTGGGCAGCTGCCCCGCGGTCCATTCCGGATCCTCCGGGGTCAAGTTGCTGACGCATTTGAGCGCAAACTTTGGGTCAAAGATCTTGACGGCGGCACCGGCAGCCGCCACGGCGTGGGCCGGTGCCAGGGCGCTGTCGCAGTCGTGGGTCCAAGCCGCGTAGGCCAGCAGGTCCTCCACAGTCAACTCGCTCAATTCGTCCGGCTGGTGCCCGGGCACCTTGTCCCGCAATTCCAGCCTGCGCTCCACGCTCAGCCAGCTGCGGACGATATCGCCGAGGTAGCGGTCGCCCAGCGACACAAGATGGCGGCCCGTCCGGTCGACGACGATCTGGCCGGCGTCTTCCATATCGGCGACAAGACCGGGGCCGTACATTTGCGCGAGCCGGGCCAAGGGCAGCGTCCGGGCGCACGACAGTACCTCGATGAGTTCACGCGCCAAGGGTTTTTCGCGCGCATACCGGGCCCGGACGATGTCTTCAAGTGCGGTGCGGCCGTCAAGGACCACCTCATCCACCAGGGTCCAGACAGATCCCGAGAGCACCAGGTTGCCGCGTTCGATCTGCTCGGAGACAACGGCCTGCAGCAGGGTCGGGCTGCCGCCCACAATTCGATGCAATTGGCTCGCCAGCGCGGTGGACACCCGGTGACCAAGGGCGGCCTGGAGCACCTCAAGCGTCTCAACCTCGGTGAGGTTCGCGAGCCGGACTTCGGCAAGCCGCCCGGCAGTGATGAGCCAGTAGAAGTCCGGCGGAAGGTCGGCCGTACGCTGCGCGGTAGCAACGAGCCGTGCGGTCCCGGTCTGCACAAGGTTGAGCAGGACACCGGTGCTCAGCTCGTCAAGTGTCCCCGCGTTGTCCAGCAGGATGACGCACTTGCGCCCTGCCGCGTCGTCGCGGATCAGGGCCGTGATGCCGTGCAGGATGGCCGTCGGCGACCCCAGGGAGCTTTGTGGGAGGCGGGCGAGCGTAAAAGCCAGGCACCCGTAGGGAGTAGTGGACCCGGAACTGCGCAACTGAAGGGTGTAGACGTCGGGTCCGAAGCCCGAGACCACTGTTCGACCGACGTGGGTCTTGCCGACGCCGCGGTCCCCGGTGATGACAACCCCCACGTGGTCGTCCGAGAGCAGGGCGCTGCGGACCCGGTCGGCGTCGGCACGGCGCGCAAGACCGGACCACCTCTGCCCGTCCAGCGGACCGGTGGGAAGTCCTTCTGCGGCGGGTACCAACGTAGTGGAAACATTCCCCCAGCCCAGCGTTTCCCTCGACATCTTGTTTCCTTCGTACCGCGTTGCGGACAGCAAAACCTGAGACCGTCCGCTTCGACGTGGCGTATCCCTACATGAGAGTAGAGCGATCATATAGGCATTTCAGGAGGTGCGGAAGCAATTGGCTGGCTTTCACCGGCACGTGGCGAATGCGCTGCAGCGCAATGCCCGGTGAGTTTTCGGCTAAGGGGCCTTCGCCGGGTGGAACTGCTGCTGCGCCGCCGCCAGACCGTCACGGACCAGGACTTCAACGGCATCGGCCGCCGCGTCGATCAGGAAAGGAAGTTCCTTCTTCTCTACGCCGGAAAAGTCCTTCAGCACAAAGTCTGCGGTGTCCATCCTGCCCGGCGGGCGCCCGACGCCGACCCGGACACGCAGGTAGTCCTTGGTGGCGAGGGCCTTGGAGATATCCCGCAGTCCGTTGTGGCCGCCTTCCCCGCCGCCCAGTTTCAGCTTTACCGTCGCAAAAGGCAGGTCGATTTCGTCGTGCACGGCGATTACGTGGCCGGGCTCGACGTCGTAAAACCTGGCCAGCGCCGAGACCGGGCCGCCGGATACGTTCATATAACTCAGCGGCTTGGCAAGTACCACCCGGGGGCCGCCGATTCCGAGGCGACCTTCCAGGACCTGGGCCCGGGACTTGTGGGATTTGAAACCGCTCCCGATCCGGGCTGCGAGTTCATCAAGGACCATCTGCCCCACGTTGTGCCGATTGTGGGCATACTCCGCTCCGGGGTTGCCAAGCCCTGCGATCAGCCAGGTGTCAGTCATGGGTCAGTCCTTCGGTAAGGCGGGCCGGTTCCGGGCAGCGGGAGGTGGCGCTGCCGGGCCGAGACGACGGTGGCCGGGCCCCTGCAGGGACCCGGCCACCGGAGACTTCGCGGGAACTACTCGGCTGCGGCCGAGGAGCCTTCGGTGGTGTCGGCCGACGCCTCTTCCTCGGAGACCTCGGTTGCTTCGGAGATGTGGACGACGAGGGACTCGGCGTCGGCGAGCAAAACGGAGCCCGTGGGCAAAACGAGGTCGGAAGCGTGGATGTGCTCACCGGCGCTGCGGCCCTCGATGCTGACCTCGACGGACGTCGGCAGGTGGGTTGCCTCAGCTTCAAGGGAAATGAGGGTCATTTCCTGGTTGTACACGTTGCCGGGCGCCAGTTCGCCGGTCAGGTGCACGGGAACGTCGACGGTGACCTTTTCGCCGGTACGCACGGTCAGGAGGTCGAGGTGCTCGATGATCTGCTTGATCGGGTCCCGCTGGATGTCCTTGACCAGGGCAAGGTGCTGCTCGCCGTTGATGTCCAGGGTCAGCAGGGCATTCGCCGCGCGGACGGCCAGGGTGGTGGACTTGGCCGGCACCGTGATGTGGATCGGCACGGCGCCGTGGCCGTAGATGACGGCCGGGATCAGGCCCGCCATGCGGGCCCGACGGGCGAAGCCCTTGCCGAATTCGGTGCGGACTTCGGCTGCGATTTTGTGCTCGGACATGGATATCTCCTAGGGACTAGCGGTGGTCAGCAAGGGCGGAGGTCTGTTTGCGACCTTCAACGCCGGGTGGCCGTGCGGCCGCCCTTCCGAAGGGAGATTCAGACCCAGTCGATAACGGAGACCAGCAGACCGGTTTCCGTAGATACGGATGACCGGCGCTCTCCCTCGCCAAGGTTTCGGTACAAGGTTACCAGTGCGGGACCAGGATCGTAAAAACGGTCCCGCACTGGCTGCCGCGGAGCGGCCTCGACCGGTGGTTCAGGCGTTGCCGTCAAACAGGCTGGTGACGGAGCCGTCGTCGAACACTTCGCGGATGGCGCGGGCGATCAGCGGCGCGATCGAGAGCACTGTGAGCTGCGGGAAGTGCTTGCTGGGGTCAATCGGCAGGGTATTGGTGACGACAACCTCGCGGGCCCCGGACTCGGACAGCCGCTGGGCTGCGGGATCGGAGAAGACGGCATGTGTCGCGGCGATGATAACGTCTTTGGCGCCGGCGTTCTTGAGCACCTGGACCGCGCCGGAAATTGTTCCCCCGGTGTCGATCATGTCATCGATCAGCACGCAGGTGCGGCCCTCGACCTGGCCAACGACAGTCTTGGAGACTGCCTGGTTCGGGACGGTCAGGTCGCGGCTCTTGTGCACGAAGGCCAGCGGCGCCCGCCGAGGCGCTCGGCCCACTGTTCGGCGACCCGGACACGGCCGGTGTCCGGGGAAACCACAGTGATGTCGTCGGAGCCGACGCGGGTACGGATGTAGTCCGCGAGCAGCGGAATGGCCATCAGGTGGTCCACCGGACCGTCGAAGAAGCCCTGGATCTGCGAGGTGTGCAGGTCCACGCTCATAATGCGGTCGGCGCCGGCGGTCTTGTACAGGTCGGCGATCAGGCGCGCAGAGATGGGTTCGCGTCCGCGGCCCTTTTTGTCCTGCCGGGCGTACGGGTAGAACGGCGACACAACCGTGATGCGCTTGGCGGAGGCCCGCTTGAGCGAATCGATCATGATGAGCTGTTCCATCAGCCAGTTGTTCAACGGTGCGGGATGCGCCTGGATAACGAAGGCATCGGTCCCGCGCACACTTTCCCCGGCCCGGACGTAGATCTCGCCATTGGCGAAGTCGTAGGCGTCCAGGGGCAGCAGTTCGGTTCCGAGCTCCCTGGCGATCTCCCTCGCCAGCTCGGGATGCGCGCGCCCAGCGGCAAGCACCAGCTTCTTCTCGCCGCGTGCCGTAATTTCGCTCATTTTTGCTAGCCCTCTTCTGTAGATGCCGGAGTACTGGAGGAAGTTGTGGCGGCGCCGGCGGTCCGGGCCAGGGAGGCGGAAACGGAGTCCGGGCGGTGCTCGAGCACCCAGCCCTCGGCGTTCTGCTGTTTGGCCACGGACAGGACCAGGGCCCCCGGCGGAACATCGCGGCGGATCACTGCCCCGGCTCCGCTGTAGGCACCGTCACCGACCTGCACGGGAGCCACGAACACGGTGTTGGAGCCGGTACGCACGCCCGAGCCGATCACTGTGCGGTGCTTCTTCTCGCCGTCGTAGTTCGCGGTGATGTTTCCGCAGCCAATGTTGGTGTCCTCGCCGATTTCCGCGTCGCCGGCGTAGCCGAGGTGGGAAAGCTTCGAACCCCGGCCGATCGTGACGTTCTTGGTTTCGTAGAAGGCGCCGATCTTGCCGGTCTCGCCGAGGACCGTGCCGGGGCGCAGGTAGGTGAACGGCCCCACGCTGGCCCTGGCGCCGATTGTGGCGCCGGAACCGTGTGTCCGGATCACCGTGGCGCCCTCCCCCACCTGAACATCGGTGAGGGTGGTGTCCGGGCCGACGGCGGCGTTGCGAGCCACAGTGGTGCTGCCGTGGAGTTGTGTGTTGGGCAGCAGCCGAACGTCCTCGTCGAGGGTGACGGCGGCGTCGATCCAGGTTGTGGCCGGGTCCACGATGCTGACACCGGCCCGCATCCAGGCCTCGACGGTCCGGCGGTTGAGTTCGGCACCGAGGGCCGAAAGCTGAACCCGGTCGTTGGCACCCTCGACCTGCCAGCGGTCTTCGGTCACCACCGCTGCCACCCGGCCGCCGGCGGCGCGGGCGAGCCCCAGCACGTCGGTGAGGTACATTTCGCCCTGGGCGTTCTCGGTGGTGACGTGGGCCAGCGAATCTCGGAGCACAGCAGCGTCGAAGGCGTAGATTCCGGAGTTGATTTCGCGGATTTCGCGTTCGGCGTCCGTCGCGTCCTTGTGCTCCCGGATCCCGGTGACTGTTCCGTCCGTGGCCCGCAGGATGCGGCCGTACCCGGTGGCGTCTGCGAGGACGGCGGTCAGCACGGTGACGGCGTTGTGGCCGGCCTCGTGGCTTGCGACGAGTTCGGCCAGCAGGCTCCCGGTGAGCAGGGGAACATCGCCGTAGGTCACAACGACCGTTCCGCTGACCCGGCCTGCAGGGTGGAGTCCGTCGAGGGCCGCGAGTGCCGCTTGGACGGCGCGGCCGGTGCCTGGGATTTCGTCCTGGTCGACGACCAGCGCGGCCGGGTCAACGGCGGCGATGTGGGCGGCCACGAGGTCGCGCTCATGCCGGACGACCAGGGCCAGCTCCTGCGGCCGGATGGTGCGGGCCGCATGCAGCGCGTGCGCGACGAGGGAGCGGCCACCGATCTCGTGGAGAATTTTGGGGGTACGGGACTTCATCCGGGTACCGGCACCTGCAGCTAGGACGATAACGGCGGCCGGGCCGGTCTTCTCGGGGCTCACGTACGGGCTCTCCTTGCTCAGTGGCTTAGCTCAGGCCGCTGCTTGGTGGATCTGGGTGGCCGGCGGCCGAGGCCAGCTGGTGCACCTTGGTTGCCGGATTCGCGCGGTTTGGGCTGACCAGACTCCGGTAGTGGCGCCAGATTCATCCTACTGGACCCACACCGGGCCGCGCCCTGCGGTGGCCGTTTACCGGCCACCGCGATGCGCAACAGTTCCGCCCATAGGACTCGAACCTATACTCCACGGCTCCAAAGGCCGGGGTGCTGCCATTACACCAGGGCGGACCGTACCAAGGCGCTGGGCCTGTGGCACGAGAGTCAATTCTGCCATACTGCGCTCCGTGCACGTGCTGGCCCGGCTCCGGGGCCCGCAAATGACCTGCCGGCGCACGCTCCCGGGCACGCCGGCACACTGAACGGCAGCACGGGAATTCAGGGCCACCGGGCCCGTGGGACATGCCCGCCGCTGGCCCTGGCGGGTGGACATAACAGACCGGGTCCACTCCTGGCCCGGGCCGAGGGACATGTCCTGCGGGATTTAACTGACCCGCCGGACATGTCCACTTCTGGCCCGGCCCGAGGGGCATGTCCCGGGGGTCTGGGCGGTTACTCCCCCAGCACCTCGAGGGCACCGAGCCATTCAAGCTCGAGGGCTTCGCGTTCGACGGCGAGATCCTTGAGCTTTTTGTTCAGGGCACCGAGTTCGCCGACGGCCGAGGTGTCAGCGGCAGCGGCAGTCATCTGGGCGTGAATCTTATCTTCCTGCTGCTTGATTTTGCCGAGCTGGCGGTCGATCCGGTTTTTGGCCTTGCGGGCATCCCGCTTCTCGGCTTCGGACGGGCCTGCCGCTGCCGGGGCCGA
Organism: Arthrobacter sp. H16F315; assembly: GCF_024124825.1. Taxonomy (GTDB): domain Bacteria; phylum Actinomycetota; class Actinomycetes; order Actinomycetales; family Micrococcaceae; genus Arthrobacter. Next base: position 3,654,602 of record NZ_JAMXSS010000002.1, read on the forward strand.
CGAGCCGCCCGCAGCGGTAACCGGGTTGCCTCCGCCGGTGATGGTGGACCCGGCCAGGGCCCCTTCGCGCAGTTCCAGGTACTGGTCCACACCGCGCGGCAGGGCGCGGATCTTGCCATCACCGAGGAGCGCCATCTGGTGGTCCGTGACGCGTTCGAGCAGGTAGCGGTCGTGGCTGACGACTACCAGTGTGCCCGGCCAGCCATCCAGGACGTCTTCGACGGCGGCGAGGGTATCGGTGTCGAGGTCGTTGGTTGGTTCGTCCAGCATCAGCACGTTGGGTTCTCCCACCAGCAGCCGCAGGAGCTGCAGCCGGCGGCGTTCGCCACCGGAGAGGTCCTTGACCGGGGTCCACTGCTTCTCGTTCGTGAAGCCAAGCTGCTCCACGAGCTGGCCGGCGGTGAATTCCTTGCCGCCGACGTTGAAGGAGCGTTTCTCCCGCTCGATCACCTCGATGACGCGCAGGTCGGAGACGTCGTCGAGCTCCTTGACCTCCTGGGTCAGGACCGCGGTGACTACCGTCTTGCCGCGCTTGACCTTCCCGGCGGAGGGCTCGATCTCGCCGTTGAGCAACTTCAGCAGCGTAGTCTTCCCCGCGCCGTTAACGCCCACGAGACCCAGCCGTTCACCGGGGGCGAGCCGCAACGTGATGTTGTCGAAGAGTTTCTGCCCGGGGTCGCCGCCCAGGAAGTCCAATGAAACGTTCTCCAGGTCCAGGACGTCCTTGCCGAGCCGGGCGGTGGCCATTTTGCTCAGTGCCGTCGAATCACGCGGTTCGGGGACGTCGGCGATCAGCGCGTTGGCGGCTTCGATCCGGAATTTGGGCTTGGCCGTGCGGGCCGGTGCGCCGCGCCGAAGCCAGGCAAGCTCCTTTTTTACCAGCTGCTGGCGCTTGCTTTCCACCACGGAAGCGGAGCGGTCACGTTCGGCTCGGGCCAGCACGTAGGCGGCGTAGCCGCCGTCGAAGGGGTCCATAATGCCGTCGTGGATTTCCCAGGTCTTGGTGCAGACTTCGTCCAGGAACCAGCGGTCGTGGGTGACGACGAGGAAGGCGCCCTGGTTGGCCCGCCATCGGGTCTTCAGGTGCCGGGACAGCCACGCGACGCCTTCGACGTCGAGGTGGTTGGTGGGCTCGTCGAGCATAATAACGTCATGGTCCTCGATCAGGAGCTTGGCCAGCGCCACACGGCGCTTCTGCCCTCCGGAGAGCGCGTGGACGTTGGCGTGCCAGTCGACGTCGGAGACGAGTCCGCCCATGACTTCGCGGATCTGGGGATTGCGGGCCCACTCGTAGTCGGCCTGGTCCCCCACGATCGCAGCGCCGACGGTGAGGTCGCCGTCGAGCACGTCGCTCTGGTCCAGGTAGCCGATGTTGACCTCGCTGCGTTTGGTCACCCGGCCGGAGTCGGGGGTGGAGCGCAGGGCCAGCAGCCGCATAAGGGTCGATTTGCCGTCACCGTTGCGGCCCACCATGCCGATCCGGTCGCCCTCTTCAAGGCCGAGGGTAATGCCATCGAGGACGGTACGGGTTGCATAGGAGACCGTGAGGTTCTCGCCGCCGAGCAGGTGTGCCACTGGGAACTGCTTTCCTAGAGAAAAAGTAATGTCGAGCAAATATGGTCAGGCGTGATGGGGCCACGCCACTCCGCCGCGCGGAGGACAGCGCCGACCCTATTAAAGGAGCGTATCGGAGATGATGCGCGCCCCGTGAACCGGGCCGTGCACGGCCAGGGCGTCAAGGCCGTGGTGCCGGAGGTCACCCGCCAGCCCCTCGGCCGCCGTCGGGCCGTGAACCAGAAGTGCCACGGTGGGGCCGGAACCGGAGACGATTCCGGCGATCGCGCCCAGGGCCTCGCCGAGCCCGAGGGTGTCCCGGAGGCTCGGTGCCAGCGCAATGGAGGCGCGCTGGAGGTCGTTGACCAGCACCCGGCCCAAGGCTTCAGCGTCGCCACCGCGCAGGGCTTGCAGGACCATCGGGTCCACAGCAGTGGGTTCCTCGATCACTACCCCCCTCGGCCTCGCGCAACCGGTCCAGGGTCCGGAAGACCTCCGGGGTGGGCAGGCCAAAATCAGCGGTCACCAGGACCCAGTTGGTCTGGGCCTTAACGAGGGCCGGCGAGAGTTCGTCGCCGAGGCCGAGCCCGACGGCGGTGCCGCCGAGCAAGGAGAACGGCACGTCGGCGCCGAGTTCGGCGGCCAGATGGGCGAGTTCGTCGCGCGAGAGCCCGCTGTTCCACAGTGCGTCGCAGGCGAGCAGGGTGGCTGCCGCGTCGGCCGATCCCCCGCCCATGCCGCCGGCCACGGGGACCCGTTTGGTGATTTCGAGGTGGAGACCGGTGGACTTCTCCGAGACGTCGGCCATGATGGCGGCGGCCTTGTAGGCAAGGTTCCGCTCATCCAGGGGGATGTCAACGCCGTCGAGGTCCAGGGTGCTTGCCGGGCTGATGCTGACCGTAATCTCTCCGGTGTTGGTGCTGGTGGCGGCGACTTCCTCATACAGGGACACCGCGAGGTAGACGCTGGCCACCGAGTGGTAGCCGTCTGCGCGCAGGGGTCCGACGTCCAGTGAGACGTTGATTTTGCCGGGCGCCTTGACCCGGACGGTCCTCGCGCCCAGGCGCCCTCTCACGGCATTCATGGCTCCACGCTATGGCATGGCGGGGTCTGGCTCCAAGCACGGTCCCGGACCTGCTTCATCTTGTCGGAGCCGCCGCCCGGGTCATTGCGCCGGCTGTCCGCGCTGTTCCGCGATCCGGGAAAACGCCATGATGTCAATCACTTCGCCTCGCGCCGTGGGATCGACACCGGCGGCACGCAGGCACCGCTCAGCCTCGGCCGCGCCGCCGGCCCAGCCGGCAAGGGCAGCACGAAGGGTCTTCCTGCGCTGGGCGAAGGCTGCATCGATGACCGCGAACACCTCTTCCCGGGTGGCCGTGGTGACGGGCGGTTCCCGGCGGGTGAATGCCACCAGGCCGGAGTGGATTTTCGGGGCGGGCCAAAAGACATTCATGCCGATGACTCCGGCCTTGCGCATGCTGGAGTACCAGGCGGCCTTGACCGAGGGGACACCGTAGGTCTTGGACCCGGGACCGGCGGCAAGTCTGTCGGCCACCTCGTCCTGGACCATCACCAGGCCGTGGCGGAGGCTGGGGAAATGCTGGAGCAGGTGCAGGACCACCGGGACGGCGACGTTGTAGGGCAAATTCGCCACCAGCGCTGTCGGTTCCACCGGCAGCTCGGTGACCCGCATGGCATCGGCGAGGACAAGGTGGAAGTCCCCAACGGCGGCCGGCCGCCACCGGGCAACCGTGGCAGGGAGCTTCCCGGCCAGGACAGGATCGATCTCGACGGCGACAACCGAGCGGGCAGCGTCCAGCAGGCCCAAGGTCAGGGACCCGAGCCCCGGCCCGACCTCCAGGACCGTCTCGTCCGGGTGGACGTCCGCGGCGGCCACGATCCTGCGAATCGTGTTGCCGTCAATGACGAAGTTCTGACCGAGAGTCTTGGTGGGGCGGACGCCGATCTCCTCGGCCAGCCTGCGGATGTCGGAGGCGCCCATCAGGGGTGCAGGGGAGCTTGCCGGCTTGCTGGTGGGCTCACTGGCGGGCGCGGAAGAGGTCGGTTCAGTCACCTTGGTATCCTATCCCGCGGACCGGCCCGGGCATGGCGAGGGCCGGGTCCGAAAATCGGACCCGGCCCTCGTGGAATTCCGCTGCCGTGGTCAGCCGCTGCGGACACCCGTGCTACTCGATGTGCCGGTCACCCGGAGCTCAGCCTCCGGTGTGGCCCCGCTAGCGCGAGGCTGCCCAGCCGCAACCCCACGGCGACAGGCCGCGCTGCGCGTAGACGCGGTTGGCGATGTCGATCTGCTGGGCTTTGGTGGCACCGGCTGCATTCGGTGCGTAAGCGCCGCCGCCGGCACCGAGCCAAGTCCGGACGTCGAACTGCAGGCCGCCGTAGTAGCCGTTGCCGGAATTGATGGACCAGTTGCCGGTGGACTCGCACTGCGCAATCTTGTCCCACATGGCTTCGTTCATCATGGCGGGGGCTGCGGCGCCGGTGTTGGCCCCGGCGGCGGCAACTGCCGCCTGGGGTGCCGGTTTGGGCTTCTCCTTGGTGCCAACCGTGATCTGTTCGGTGACCGGCTGGGCACTGACGGACTGGGACACCAGGGTGCGGGAGGCTTCGCGGCCATCAACCATCACCAGCTTGAAACTCTTGTTGATGGTGCCCGCAACGCCTGCCTGGGTCACCTGCTTCTCACCCTTGATCATCCCGGCGTCCTCCGTAGTCAGGGTTTCGAACGGTACCGCTTCGGTGGACTCCGCCGTCTGGCTCACGTCCACCCGGGAAATCTTGATCACCATGTCACTGACAACCGGCGCGTTGCCGGGCTGCGAGAGCCTGTCGCTGGCGGCCAGGGAGATGCCGGCGTCGGACAGCAGCGCGGAGACATTGGCAGCCGTGGTCGTGGTCTTATTGGCCTTGCCGTCCGCGACGATGCTCACGGTCTTGGGAGTCGAGATGGACACGAACGACCCCGAGACCGCAAGCTGGGCATCCTTCGGAGCGGACAGCTCCGAGGAACCGGCAACGCCGAGTTCCGTGACGAGGCCTTCGACTGTCGGCGCAGTGGTGTTGACGGTCCGCTCGGCGCCGTCCAGGCTGACCTTGACGGCCTTGGCGAGGTTGACGTTAATGACTGTGCCGTCCTGTACATGGGAAGCAGCGGCAGGCGTCACCCGGTCCGCGGACTGGAGCTCAAGGCTTGCTCCCTTGACGACCTGGCCGACAGTGCCGCCAAAGGTCTGGACCGAGCTCACTTTGCCGTCCACGTTGAGCGTGACTGTCTTGTTGTTGCCGACGAAGGCAACCAGCCCCAGCACCAACGCGACCAGCACTACAAGTTGCGTACCGACCTTGACGAAGCTGAATTTGCCGTCCGATGTAAAAAACTTGACCACGATTGCCCATATCTTTTGGACCATCCGGGCACGGGGAAAAGTGCGAGGGCAACGCACCGCAGACAGCCCAAAGGCAGCACCGGAAACGGTGCGGTGTGTCCGCGGCGGCCCTGTGCACCGCCACACTCATAAACGAGAGCGCGCCCATGGTTCGTTGGCCACGATGCGCGCCCTGCAGGAGTGAAATTATCCGAAGGCCTTCCCCGACCCCGGCTAATAGTTCTCCACTGTAACCGGAGCGTTATAAAGCAACCAAGAAATTATGCATACGCGGTATCTAATCCAGGGCGGGGCGACCCAGTGTCATCAGTCCCAGGATCCGTATGCCTGCACCGTATTGCGGGCAATCCGGGAACACATCTCCGAGAGCTCCCAGCCAGTCAATTCGGCCATGGCCCTGACGGTGTAGGGGACCATGTAGCTAGCGTTGGGGCGTCCCCGGTGCGGGTGCGGGGTAAGGAACGGGGCATCGGTTTCGACGAGGATCCGCTCCGGCTCCGCGATGGCCAGCGCGGCCCGGAGGTTGGCGGCGTTTTTGAAGGTCAGTGTCCCGGCGAAGGACATGTACCAGCCTTCCGTATTGCAGATCCTGGCCAACCGGTCATCGCCGGAGAAGCAGTGGAACACCACCCGCTCGGGGGGCGCCTTCCTCCCGCAGCACCTGGACGACGTCCTCGTGCGCGTCCCGGTCATGGATCTGGAGGGTCAGCCCGAGACGTTTGGCGATGTCGATGTGCCGGCGAAAGGAATAACGCTGGTGCGCCAGCCCGTCGCCCTCCGTTCGGAAGAAATCCAGTCCGGTCTCGCCGATGGCCCTGATCCGCGGGTGCGCCGCCAGGGCCTCGATCTCTGCCAGGGCGTCCTCCAGTTCGCCGCGGGCGGCGTACTCCGGCGCATCGTTGGGGTGCAGGGCGACGGCACCGAGCAACCTCGCATCCAGTTCGACTGCCTGAACGGTAAACCGGGACGATTCGAGGTCGCACCCCACCTGCACGGCGCCCTGCACCCCCACCGCCGCGGCGGCGTCCAGTGCGTCAGCGATGCTGACATTGAGCTCGTTGTGCGGGAAGTCCAAGTGCGTGTGGTTGTCCATAACCGGCACCGGAAGCGGTTCCGGCGCCGGCGGATAACCCTGCCTGCCGGCGCCGTCGCTGCCGGGCGCACGAAACGGAACGGGAGTCAGGGGGTCGTCATCCGTCCACCTTATCGGCGGTCCTTCGGCCGGATGAAACCGGCGAACTCCCCGAATTAACCCAGGCGCACTATATCCGACCCGACGCTGGTCCGATATTTCCGCGGAACTCTCTGTCAGGCCCGGCAGTTCTGTTAGTAGTCTGTTCTCAAGACTGGATGCCGGCGGGCGGTATCCAGGGTGAGGCACGGACGGCTAGGAATCAACGGTCAGGAACACAGGCATACCCCAAGGAGTGACCCGGCCGGCACCAGCCGAACCGGGACACCGCCAGGGCTGAAAGGCTACCGATGGACTACCAGCGCATCTCCCTGGACGAAGGACACCCTGACGGGCCGGACCGCCGGGAGGACTCGGCTGCGGCCGGGCTCCCGGCTGCCCTGCGCCCCGCGCCGCCGGCCGCGGCGATGGACGCGGCAGCCTTCCGCTCCGCCAGCGGGCGCATCCTGACCGCCATCAGCACCGTGATCGACGGGAAAGCGGAAGCGGCCAAACTCGCCTTGACCGTGCTCTTGGCCCAAGGCCACCTGCTCCTCGAGGACGTTCCCGGTGTCGGCAAGACCCTGCTGGCCAAGACGCTCGCCCGCACCATCGACTGCTCCGTGAGCCGCATTCAGTTCACCCCCGATCTGCTCCCCTCCGACGTCACTGGCGTGTCCATCTACAACCAGGCTTCGCGCTCCTTTGAGTTCCGGCCCGGGGCGGTTTTTGCCAATATCGTCATCGGTGACGAAATCAACCGCGCCTCAGCCAAGACCCAGTCCGCCCTGCTGGAATGCATGGAAGAACACCAGGTCACGGTGGACGGCACGTCCTACAAGCTCGACGAGCCGTTTATGGTAGTGGCCACGCAGAATCCGATCGAAATGGAGGGCACCTACCCGCTCCCGGAAGCGCAGCGGGACCGCTTTATGGCGCGGATCTCCATGGGTTACCCGGACCGGGAGGCCGAAATGGAAATGCTGGAAACCCACCAGGCAACGTCCCCGCTGGCCAAGGTCACCGCAGTCGTCACCGCCGGTGAGGTCGCGGCCATGATCGCTACGGTGCGGCAGGTCTATGTCTCCCAATCGATCAAGGAATACACCGTGTCGCTGGGGCGTGCCACCAGGGAAAGCGGAATGCTCCGGCTCGGAGCCAGCCCCCGGTCCATGCTCCAGCTGCTGCGCGCGGCCAAAGCCACGGCAGCACTGGAGGGCAGGGACTTTGTGCTGCCGGACGACGTGGTCAGTGTGGCAGAACCGGTCCTGGCCCACCGGATCATCCTGGACCGCAAAGCCGTGAGTGCGGGAGAAACCGCCCAGAGCGTGATCCGTGCCGTCCTGGCGAAGATTCCGGTCAATCCGGACCTTGCGTCCGCCCCGGCTGCAACCCTGCCGAACCGCCGTTAGGGGTGGCTCCGCAGTGGCGCTGACCGACCGCTTCCCGAGGCACATCTTCACCAGCAGGGGGTGGGGACTGCTGGTGGCGGGTATGGTCTTCCTGCTGGCAGCCCAGGTGATGGGTCGCCGGGACCTGCTGGCGTTGGCCGTCCTGTTGCTTGTCCTGCCGCTGCTCTCGCTGGCCGGAACCCGGCTGCTCAAGCCCAACTTCAGCGTCTACCGGGAGTTCACCCCCGCCAGCGTGGAAGCGGCGGCCACCACCACCGTCCGGTTGGCTGTCGCCCGGACAGGCGTCGGCTCCGGCCACGCGCTGATGGAAGAGCACCTGCCCGCCCGTTTCGGCGAATCCCCCGTTTTCCGATTTCCGGCGCGTTCGGCAGCAGGCGGGAGCAGCCGCTACGAATACCATTTGCGCTCCGGAAAACGCGGCCAGTTCCTGATCGGGCCGGTCACGGCTGAGTTCAGCGACCCCTTCGGCCTCTCCCTGCACCGCCACGCCATCGACGAAGGCGCCATCCTCACTGTGACCCCGGCCGCCGTCGAACTTCCCGTCACGGGACTCGCCGGCGCCAGGGGGCACGACGGCGTTACCGCCACGCGCGTCCGGGGCAACCCGAGCGACGACGACGTGATGACCCGGGAATACCGGCATGGTGATCCGATGCGCCGGGTGCACTGGGCGGCTACGGCACGCCACGGGGAGCTGATGGTCCGGCAGGAGGAATCGGTCACCACTCCGGAGGCGACGATCATCATGGACCAGCGGCTGCAGGCCTTTAGCCGTGGCGCCTTTTCGGCCGGCACCACATCCTCTGCCCGCCACCCGTTCGGCGGTCCGCGCGGAGCGGATGGCTACCGGAGTGGACACGGCGGCGCCGCTGCCGGGGACGGGCGGGAACTCCTGACCAGCGACGCCTTCGAATGGGCCGTGACGGCCGCGGTATCCATCGGCGCCCATCTCGCCGAACGCAACTACGCGCTGCGCTTCCTCGATGCCACCGGCGAGCCCGCCTTCCGGAATTCACCGTCCGCGCCCGAGCCGGAGGCTGAAGAGTACCTCGGCGCGGCGGGGCTGCAGTCCATCGCCGAGAGCCTGGCCGCGATCCAGCTCACCGGCCCGCACCCCAACCGCCGGGACGAAACCGCGGGTGCGGCCCCGAGGCTTCCCGGCCGCAGGTATCCGTCGGCACCCGAAGCCGGCCTGCAGCCGTTCGACGACCGGCTGCTGGACAAGCTGGCCGCGCACCGGATGCGGGGGCCGGTGCTGGCCATCCTCGGACACCTCACGCCGGCCGAGGCCAGGTCGCTGGCCCCGGCGGCCGGCTTTGCGGCAAACGCGTTTGCACTGGTGATCACCGGCCGTGCCGGGCAGCCCCAGGAAGCGCTCGAAATCCTCCGGCTCGGCGGCTGGCGGACAGTGCCGGTCTCCCCCTCGACGCCGCTGCCCGCAGCGTGGACGGCCTTCGACGAGGACGGTGCCACGTCACCGCCGGCCATGGCCGCTGATCTGGGACGTGGTACGGGGGTCCGGCGATGACCCTGACACCGCAGCGAAATACCGGCGCACCGGCCGGCGGTTCCGGGGTGGCCGCGGCGCACGGGCCGGACTCGGCCGCACGTCGGTTTCCCCGGCCAACCAGACGCCGCGGCCTGGAGCGGGCGCACAGCCATGGCTGATGGCTCTCGCGGTGGCAGTCGCCGTCGCAGGTGCGGCGCTCAGCCTCAACGGGGTACTGCGGGGATGGGCCTGGTTCTCCCCCGTACTGTCCACGGTTTTCGCCGTGGCCTTTACGATGGCCGGGCTCCGCACGCTCCGCTGGCGCAGCGCCGTCGTGACGGCCGGTTCGCTGGCGGCACTGGTGCTGGTACTGACGTTTACCTTTTTCCGTGCGCAAAGCATCGCCGGCTTTATCCCCTCGGACACCACTGTGACGCAGCTGGGGCGGTACGTGCGCCGGGCCAGCGAGACGGTGCTGTCCGAAAGTGCCCCGGTGGCTCCGAATGCGGGCATCGTCCTGGTGGTGTGCGCCGCCCTGGGATTGATGGTGATCCTGGTCGATGCCCTCGCCTATCCGTTGCGGTTGCCGGCCACCAGCGGGCTCGGGATCCTTGCCATCCTTATCGTTCCCGCCATGATCAAGCCGCAGAGCGTCGGCGCGCTGGGCTTCGCGGCGGCAGCGGCCGGCTACCTGATGATTCTGGGCTGCAGCCACTGGTTCACGCCGGACCCGCGCACCGGGGCGGACACCGTCCGCAGCTCTGGGCAGTTACGGCGCGGCTCCCTGACTGCCGCGGTTGCGCTGACCGTTACGCTCCTGGCCCAGGTGGTGATTCCGGGTTTCGACCAGGGGACGTTCCCGCAGGGCTCGCGGCTGAATCCTTTCGGTCCGGCTTCGGGACTGAACCCCATGATCAGCCTGGGCAACAGCCTCCGCAGCCCCGCCGGTGACGGCCGGATCACCTTTGCCACCAATGCGTCCAGCACGCCGTACCTGAGGTCCGTGACGGTCGACAGTTTCGACGGCGACAACTGGACACCGGATGACCGCGCCGAAACGCGCCGGCTCGGCACGGGGAGGATCGAGTCGGGCCTCGAATCCGCCGCAGCCGAAGTCAGGGTGGTCACCGCGGTGAACACCGGACAGTTCACCAGCCCCTACCTGCCGGCGCCGTACGCGCCGGAGGCAGTGAACGGCCTCACCGGCCGCTGGAGCTGGGATCCTGCCACGCTGAGCATCAAAGGCGTTGACACGAACTCCCGCGACCAGCAGTACGTAGTGCTCTCCGCCGCGCCCCAGCTCACCCCGGATCTGCTGGCGCAGTCCGGTGGGCCGGTGCTGGGAATCCCCGAGGAGTTCACCCGAGAGCCGGCGAACGTTCCGGAAATCGTGCGCACCACCGCCGACGCTGTGACCGCCGGAAACAACACCGCCTATGCCCGGGCCATCGCCATCCAGCGCTACCTGCGTTCCGCAGAGTTCACCTATTCGCTGCAGTCCCCGGTCCAGGGCGGGTATGACGGCAACGGCCTGTCTGTCCTGGCTGACTTCCTGACCCAGAAAAGCGGGTACTGCATCCATTTCGCCTCGGCCATGGCCGTGATGGCACGGTTGGAAGGCATCCCCAGCCGGATTGCGGTCGGTTACGCGCCGGGCCGGCCCACCGGGGCCACTGTGTCGATCGGAGGCCAAGGCGCCCTGCCGGAATATGAGGTCGACGCCCGCGACGCCCATGCGTGGCCCGAACTCTATTTCCAGGGCCTTGGCTGGGTCCCCTTCGAACCCACCCCCTCGCGCGGAGTCGTTCCCGCCTACGCCAGGGAAAGCTCGGCCCCCGGCGGCGCCAGTACCAATGAAAACAATGACGGCCTCATTCCAAGCTCGAACCCCAGCACGTCACCGGTGCCCACTGTGGCTCCGCTGCCGCTGCCGGACGCCGCCGCCGGGGCGGGCGCGGCAAGCGTGTTGGTGCCAGCGCTCTACGGCACCGGCGCGTTGCTTGTCCTGGTGCTGTTGCTGGCCTCACCGCAACTGGCCCGCGGCGCCGTGCGGCGCCGCCGGTTGAACGGTTCCGGGGGCGGCACGGCGGCAGCGCTGCAGGCTTGGGCAGAATTGCGCGATCTCAGCACGGATTACGGCCTGCCGCCGCAGACCAGCGAGACTCCGAGGCATTTCTCAGCCAGGCTGCGGTCCTCGGGTGCACTGGGAGAGCCGGAGGGCATCGATGCGGACGGCCACATGGCCGTCAGGTCCCTGACGGCCGACTTCGAACGCCGTCGCTACGGCCGACCGGCGGCCGAGAACGACGGTGCCGTCGTCCCTGCCCTCCCCGCAAGCCCTGCCGGCAACGGGAGTCCGGCCGGCGGAACCAGCCAGGACGGCAGCGCCGCAAGCTCCGCTGCTCCCCTCATTTTGGCCGTTCGGACGTCCCTGCGCGCCCACGCGGGACCGCTGGCGCGCTGGCGCGCGGTCTGGCTGCCGCCTTCCATCCTGGGTCTCTGGCGGCGAGCCGCGGCGGCGCCTTTTCACGCCAGCCGCCGGACAGCACAACGCACCCGGCACGGCATCGCACGGGCCTGGTTGGGGACCCGTGAAGCGCTGCGCCGGGTGCGTTGGCTGCGCCGGAGCTGAAGCGTCCCGGCCAGCGGACGTGCTACTAGCCGGCGTACGGGTCGGCGATGCCGATGTACTGGGTGTAGAGGTATTCCTCGATGCCTTCCAGGCCGCCTTCGCGGCCCAGGCCGGACTGCTTGACCCCGCCGAAGGGTGCAGCCGCGTTGGAGACGACGCCGGCGTTCAGGCCCAGCATGCCGGTCTCCAGGCGTTCGCCCATCCTGATGCCCCGGTTGAGGTCCTTGGTAAAGACATAGGCCACCAAGCCGTACTCGGTGTTGTTCGCGAGGCGGACGGCCTCGTCCTCGGTGTCGAAGGTGATGATCGGGGCGACGGGTCCGAAGATTTCCTCGGACAGGATCCGGGTGCCCTCTGTAACGCCCTTGAGGATGGTGGGCTGGTAAAAGTATCCCGGACCCTCGACGGCGGCGCCGCCGATCACGGTGACCGCACCGGCCGCCACGGCATCCGAGACCAATTCGTGGACCTTGTCCCGGCTCTTCGCATCGATCAGCGGGCCGACCTTGGAGTCGGCTTCCGTACCGCGGGCAGTGGTCATATCCGCCATCTTCGCGGCGAACTTCTCCGCGAACTCGTCGGCGACGGACTCGTGCACAATGAACCGGTTAGCGGCCGTGCAGGCCTCGCCCATGTTCCGCAGCTTCGCCAGCATCGCCCCGGTGACGGCTGCGTCGACGTCGGCGTCCTCGAAGACCACAAACGGGGCGTTGCCGCCGAGCTCCATCGAGGTCCGCAACACGTTTTCGGAGGCATCGGCGAGCAGCCGGCGGCCAACTTCAGTGGAGCCGGTGAAGGAAAGTTTCCGGAGCCTGGAATCCTTGATCAGCGGACCGGTCGTGGCCCCGGCTGTGGAGGTGGGGATAACGTTCAGGACACCGGCGGGCAGCCCGGCTTCCATCATCACCGCGGCGAACAGCTGCGAGGTCAGCGGCGTCAGGTTCGCGGATTTGAGCACCATCGTGCAGCCCGCGGCGACGGCGGGGGCCACCTTGCGGGTCGCCATCGCCAGCGGGAAGTTCCACGGCGTAATCAGCAGGCACGGGCCCACCGGCTTCTTCGTCACCAGCAGCCGGGACTTTCCGTCCGGGGAGACGGAGTAGCGGCCGAAGGCGCGGACAGCTTCCTCGGAGAACCAGCGCAGGAACTCCGCACCGTAAGTGACCTCACCGCGGGCCTCGGCCAGCGGCTTGCCCATCTCCATCGTCATCAGCAACGCAAAATCATCAGCCCGTGCGGTGACCAGATCGAAAGCCCGGCGCAGAATCTCCCCCCGCTCCCGGGCCGGGACCTTCGCCCAGGAATCCTGTGCCTCAGCCGCGGCGTCAAGGGCGGCGGCCCCGTCTTCGGGCCCGGCATCGGCAATGCTCAGCAGGACCTTGCCCGTGGCGGGGTCCTCCACGTCAAAGGTCTTGCCGGAGGCAGCCGGGCGCCACTGGCCGCCGATCAGCAGGCCGGTCGGAACAGAAGCCAGCAGGGCGCTCTCACGCTCGGCGGTAACAATGGGCTGGGTAGTTGCAGTCACGGTTGACTCCCTCGTCAGCAATTCGGTTGGATGGGTTCGGTTCAGCGCCGTTCGAAAAACCATACGCAGGGCGCTGCATTTACTGCCACGGTACTGCCGTGCTCTGGAGACTGTCTACGCTTGTCCGCACTACGCCGAGCGGGGTTCGCTGTGCAGCTGCACAGCGCTAGCCCGGGCCGGCGACAAGGGCGCTACCGGGCCGCAAGCACCGCGGAATAGAGTTCCCGCTTGCTGACCCTGGCGTCCTCCGCCACAGCCGCGACGGCCTCCTTGAGCCGGATTCCCTGCGCCATCAGCGCATTCACGTCGGCGACCAGATCTTCCGGCCGCCCCGGAGCCCGCTCCGGGCGCCGCCCACAACGACGGCGATTTCGCCACGCACCTCGTTGGACTCGGCCCACTCGAGCAGTTCGCGCAGGGTGCCGCGGATGACTTCCTCGTAAGTCTTCGTCAGTTCCCGGCAGACCGCCGCCCGGCGGTCCGCGCCGAACCGCTCACGCAGCGCCCGAAGCATCGGTTCGAGCCGGTGCGGGGCCTCAAAAAACACCATCGTGCGCCGTTCTGCGTCGAGATCCGCGAGACGCGAGGAGCGTTCGCCGGCTTTGCGGGGCAGGAAGCCCTCGAAGCAGAAGCGGTCCGTAGGCAGCCCGGAGAGCGCGAGTGCGGTGAGGACTGCTGACGGCCCGGGTGCTGCGGTGACAGTCAGGCCGGCGGCGACGGCTCCTTCGACGAGGCGGAAGCCGGGGTCCGAGACGGAGGGCATACCGGCGTCGGTCACCATCACGAGGGTCTTGCCGGCGCGTACCTGGTCAAGGAGTTCGCCGGTCTTGGCGTCCTCGTTGTGCTCGTGATAGCTGATGATCCGCCCGGAAACAGTGATCCCCAAAGTCTGCACCAGCCGGTGCAGCCGCCGGGTGTCCTCGGCGGCGACGATGTCCGCCGTTGTCAGCAGCTCGACGAGCCGGTAGGTAGCGTCCCCGGCGTTTCCGATCGGCGTTGCCGCCAACACGATCCGTCCCGGGCCGCCGGTTTGCGGTACCGGCCCCGTTCCGGGGTTTTCCCCGGGCCGGGGACCGGAGACATCCTCGACGTCGTCCGAGCGGACCAGCTTGTCGCCGGGAGGGTTCGGGGAAATGCTGAATATAGGGTCCACACGACCAGCCTACTGCCGGGGAGCGGCGCATGGAGACGACTCCCGGTCCGTGCGCCGGGCCGGACGCCGGGCCGCAAAAGGTAGCATGGGCTTCGTGACGCAGACCCCCACGCGGACCGTAGAAGCCGGTTCCGCCGGATCGGCCCCCCAGCCCCCCGCACCGGACGCAATCTGGAGGGGCACCGCTGGCTCAGCCGCCCGGCGGAGGCGTTTACCGTCGACGCCCTCCAGGAACGCCTGATCGGCAGCCTCCGGAGCTGGCGGGACTATCCGCCGTCGCTCCGGCTGTGGTTCTGGCTTGTCCCGTCCATCAGCGCGGCCCTGGGCGGAATTCTGCGGTTTGTCCGGCTGGATTCCCCCCGCAGCCTGGTGTTCGACGAGACCTATTACGTCAAGGACGGCTACTCGCTGTTGGTCAGCGGCTATGAACGCGCGTGGCCGGACAAAGCCAACGATTCCTTCGTCGCCGGAAATCCCCAGGTGCTGCTGGACACGCCCGAATACGTGGTCCACCCGCCGGTCGGGAAGTGGATGATTGCCGCCGGCATGTGGCTCTTTGGCCCGGACAACCCCTTCGGCTGGCGGTTCGGGGCGGCCCTGACCGGCACGCTGTCCATCTTCTTGCTGGCCCTGATCGCCCAGAAGCTTTTCCGCTCCCTGACCCTCGGAGCCGTGGCCGGTGTGCTGCTGGCGGTGGACGGACACCACCTGGTGATGTCGCGGACCTCGCTGCTGGACATCTTCCTGATGTTCTGGGTCCTTGCCGCGTTCGGCGCCCTGCTGATGGACCGCGACGACGGCCGCCGCCGGCTGGCCGTGCGGCTGGGCCGTCAGGCAGGCGCCGCCCCGGACGGACGGCCCGACCTGCTCCAGCTGGCGTCGGGCCCCTGGCTGGGGATCCGCTGGTGGCGCCTCGCCGCCGGCGTGTGCCTGGGATTGGCGGTTGGCACTAAGTGGTCCGGGCTGTTTTTCCTGGCCGGTTTTGGGCTGCTGACCGTCTTCTGGGACCTGAGCGCACGCCGGATCGCCGGAATCCACGGCTGGATCAGCGGCGGGATCCTCAAGGACGGAATCCCTGCCTTCCTGGGCATCGTCCCGGTCGCCGCGCTGGTGTACACCGCCACGTGGACCGGGTGGTTCCTGTCCAAGGACGCCTACTTTCGGAACTGGGCCGCGGCCGTGCCCTCGGCGGAATGGGGCTGGCTGCCCAACGCCGTCCGGTCGCTGGCGCACTACCATCTGGAGGCCTACAAGTTCCACCAGGGCCTCAGCTCGGAGCACCCGTACGAGGCCAGCGCCTGGAGCTGGCTGGTGCTCGGCCGGCCCACGTCCTTCTTCTACGAATCCCCAAACCGGGCAGTCCCGGCTGCGATACCGCCAGCTGCACAACGGCAATCCTGTCGGTGGGCAACCCTGTGATCTGGTGGGGCGCCGCCGTCTGCCTTGGTGTGTTGCTCTTCTGGTGGGCCGGGCGGCGGGACTGGCGTGCCGGGGCCGTGCTCGCGGCCGTGGGCGCCGGCTACCTCCCCTGGTTCCTCTACCCGGAACGAACCATGTTCTACTTCTACGCCGTGTCCTTCGAGCCCTTCCTGGTGCTGGCCCTCGTCTACTGTCTGGGGCTTGTCCTGGGCCAGCGCACGGATCCGCTGTGGCGCCGTCGTTCCGGACTGTACCTCGTGACCCTCTTTGTGGTCACGGCGATCGTCGTCTCGGCCTTCTTCTATCCCGTCTGGACCGCCGAGACCATCACCTACCAGGATTGGCGGTTCCGGATGTGGATGCCGTCCTGGATCTAGGGCAGGATTGCAGGTGACGTCCACCGGCACCAGGCGGACCCGGAACGGAGACATGGCTGTGAGAGAAGCAAGCACCGGACTGCTGGTCAACCTCGACCCGGGGAGCAACGTAACCGACCTGCTGCTGGCACAGCATGCCAAGGATCCCGTGCATGCGCTGTACTCCCGCAAAGGACCGGCCGGTTGGGCCGACGTCTCCGCAACGCAGTTCCTGGACCAGGTCCGGGCACTGGCCAAGGGCCTGATCGCCGGCGGCATCACTCCCGGCGAAACGGTAGCGGTGATGTCCGGCACCCGCTACGAGTGGACCGTGGTGGACTTTGCCGTCTGGTTCGCCGGCGGCATCCCCGTTCCCATCTACGAGACGTCCTCGGCCAGCCAGATCGAATGGATCCTGCACGACTCCGGGGCCCGGCGGGTCTTCGCGGAGAACGAGCTCCGGGCGGGGCTTGTGCGTGAGGTCCTGGACAGCTCAGCGGTGCTCGGCGACGCGGTGCTGCCCGTAGTGCGGATGGACTACGACGGCGAAGCCCCTAACCTTGCCAGCCTGGCGGCGGCAGGCAGCGGGGTTGGCGACGCCGAACTCGAACAGCACCGGACCGCGGCCGGCCTTGCCGACGTCGCGTCACTCGTCTACACCTCCGGAACGACGGGCCGGCCCAAAGGCTGCGAAATCACCCACGGGAACTTCGCCCTCGTCGCCAAGAACATCGTGCCGTTCCTGCCCGAGATCCTCTTGCAGCCCCGCACCCGGACCCTGATGTTCCTGCCGCTGGCCCATGTCCTGGCCCGCGCAGTCCAGGTGATCTGCCTGAGCGCAGGAACCACACTCGGACACACCGCCAGCGCCAAGGAACTGCTCGCGGACCTGGCCAGCTTCAAACCGACCTTCCTGCTTGTTGTGCCCCGAATCTTCGAGAAGATCTACGCCGGGGCCGCCCACAAGGCGGCCGTGGCCGGGAAGGAACGCCTGTTCCTGGCTGCCGCCGCCGTCGCGGTGGACTACTCAAAACAACTCGACGCCGCGGCCCGGGGCGAGGGAACCGGGCCCGGGCTGGTGATCCGGGCCAAGCACGCCCTCTTTGACCGGCTGCTGTACCCCAAACTGCGGCAGGCATTCGGCGGACAGTTGGGCTACACGGTTTCGGGAGCCAGCCCGCTGAGCCCCCACGACGCGCACTTCTTCCGGGGCGCAGGAGTCCCTGTCCTGGAAGGCTACGGCCTCACCGAAACGACGGCACCCTGTACGGCCAACACTCCGACCCGGACCAAGGTGGGGACGGTTGGCATACCGGTACCCGGAACCACCATCCGGGTCGCCGAAGACGGCGAGATCCTGGTCAAGGGCATCGGCGTCTTCAAGGGTTACCACAACAACGCCGCGGCCAACGCGGAGGCGTTTGTGGACGGGTTTTTCCGCACCGGCGACCTGGGGTCACTGGACGCGGACGGCTTCCTGACCATCACCGGCAGGAAAAAGGATCTGCTGGTCACCGCCGGCGGCAAAAACGTCGCCCCCGGGCCGCTTGAGGAAAAGATCCGCGAACACGAACTGGTTCTGCAGGCTGTGGTGATCGGCGACGGCAGGCCCTTCGTATCAGCCCTGATCAACCTGGACCCGGAGGGCCTGGAAAACTGGTGCGCCGCCCACAAGGTTCCGGCGATGAGCACCGCCGTGGCCCGCGGCAGCGATCTGGTCCGGGTGGCCCTGCAGAGCGCCGTGGACGACGCGAATGCCCTGGTTTCCCAGGCCGAGTCCATCCGCAGTTTCGTGGTCCTGGACGCCGACTTCACGGTGGAGTCCGGTCACCTGACACCGTCCCTGAAGCTCAAGCGCACAGCCGTTGTGCGTGACTTCCAAGCGCAGATTAACGGCATCTACGGCTAACACCGCAGGATCGGCCCCGGATGCAGGGAAGCGGCCGGCACCATGGGTGCCAGCCGCTTGCCGAGCCTGTCCGGAGTCGCCGGCCAGTGCCGCTACCCGGTGCTGGAGCTTCCCCGCGCGGGGGTTTCCAGGGTTCCGGCGCCGGCTGTCCCGGCCGCAGCGGCGCCGTGCGGGGCGGCGGAACGCGGGACAGAGCCTCCGGCAGCCGAATCAGCGGCAGCTTCTTGAGCGGCTGGTGCGGTGTCGGCTGGTGCATCGGCCTTATCGGCCTTGTTCCGGCGGAAGAGCGACCGCTTGGGCTTGTCCGCTTCGCCGGCAAGGTTCGCTTCGCCGGCAGGGTTCGCTTCGCCGGTAAGCTTCGCCGGGGCGCCAGGGACACCATCGCCGGAGGCAGTCTTCGCGCCCACCGCCGCGTCCGGCTCCGCGTTCTTGGCGCCGCGTTTCGGCAGTCCCCGGCGCTTGCGGGTCGGCCAGGTAAGGATCAAGGTGAGGAGCGAGACGATCAGCACCAGGGCGGCGATCACGATCCCGCCGTCGACCCAGAACTGGGCCGGGAAAAGCCTGATCAGGGTGTCCTGCAACGAGAAGGTCCAGGTGCCGCTGGCAAAGAAAACACTGTGGAATTCGGTGAAGAACTGTTCCCAGCCGAGCGCACCCAGCACGCCGAGGCTGGTGACGATAACGAGGGAGATGATGGAACCTGCAAACAAGCCACGCCGAACCCCGCCGGCCGTGCGGCGGCGCAAATAGATCACGGCGATCAGGCTCAGCAGGATCAGCAGGGCACCGGCGCCGAAGGCCGAAAGGATCACAAGCTTGACGTCGGCCATGTGGCTGACCTCGCCGTCCCGGAAGAGCTTGTCGCCGCCGCGGTGGACCAGTTCGCCGAGGTAGCGGGGTCCGGCCCAGTTGCTCAGGTAGTCCACGGCGTAGGAGCCGTAGGTCAGGCGGTCATCGGTGCTGAAGCCGTAGCCGTCGCCCGGGAAGCCGGGGCGGTTGTACTCCACCCAGAGGAACAGCGGGCTGGCGATCGCCCGAACGGCCAGGACCAGCAGAATGACCGGGAAGCACACGGCGAGCAGGACCTGCATCACCCGCGGCGCCACGGGCTTGGCGTTCGCCGCGTGTTCCCGCTCGGCGTTTCGGCGCTGCACCTCTTCCTCCGGGGGCCGGAGCTGCAGCGCCGAAGTGGGCAGCGGCTCGCTGAAGTGCGAGCCCTGGCCACGCGGGGACGGTTCGACGGCGGCTTCGGCAGCTTTGCGGTCGGCGCGGGTTCCGGCCTGGCGGCGCTCCGAAGCTACTGCCACCGGAGTTGCTGCCACGGGCGTGGTGGCCGCGGCCACCGGGGTGCCGGCGGCAGCCACCGGGGTGCGGTCAACGGCTGCTGAAGAACGCTGTTCCGCGGACTTTGGCTTCATCCAGTCGAACGCAGGCTCGTCAGAGTCATCGGCCGGATCCAGCGGCGGATCCTGTCGGTTCGGAGGGGTGGGACTTGAGTCAGTCACTGCAGCTTCGCTTCCGTAGGCGGCCGCGCCGCCGGGCTCGGCCCGGCAACGCTACATATCTGCCTCCGAGCCTACCGCCCGCGCCCGGCTGCGGGCGAGATGCCACCCCGAACGGGACGGGGTTTCAACGGAACGGCTACTCAGGCTGCAGGGCCGGTGCCCGCCGGTTTCCGGGCCGGCCCGTCAGCGTTTGGCGTACTGGGCCCAGGGGATGTTCCAGTCGCCGAAGCCTTCGAGCGGTTCCACGGCCGGGGCACCCGTATTGAGGGTCTGGACGACGTCGCCGGTCTTCATGTTGTTAAAGAACCAAGCGGCGTCAGCCGGGAGCAACCCAACACATCCGTGCGAGACGTTGTACTTGCCCACCGCACCCCACGCCGACTCTAGGGCCTGGTGGACGTACACCCCGGAGCTTGTCAACCGGTTCGCGTACTCCACCGTCAGCGGCGGATAGTAGCCCTTGTCGCCGGGCTTCAGCCCGATGCTGCCGGCATTGAACTTGGAGTTGCGTTCCTGCTCCATGATCACGGCGAACCCGGTGGGCGAGAGCCACTCAGCATCGCCCAGCGTAACCGGAGCGGTCCTGACCAGCTGGCCGTCGAAATAGACGTTCATCGTTTTGGTGATGTCATCAACAACTGCCAGACGCTGCGGGCCAACCTTAAACGAGACCTTGGTGTCGGCGTTGCCGATCATCTTGTTGCCGAAGTCGACGCCGAAAAGTGACAGGTCCACGGTAATCTCGCTGTTGGCGGCCCAGAACGCCTCGGGGCGGATCCTGACGCGCCGGTCCGAATACCAGCGCCACGCCACCGCCTGGCCGGAGGACGACGTGACGGTGACGGCCTGCTCCAGTGCCTCCTTGTTCAGCACAGGTTCGCTGAAGACGATCTCGATGGGCTGGCCCGCGCCGACGGTGCTGCCGCCGAGCGGATACACGGCGGCGTCCGCCTCATTGGCCCGGGCAACCGTCGCGAAGGTCTGCGCCTTTTTAGTTTCACGGCCGGCCTGGTCGACAATCGTGAACTTGTACCTGTACTGCGTGTCGAATTCAAGCGGGTCCGCGGCCGTCCAGGTGGACCCGTCCGGGCTCGTGGTACCCGGGATGCCGCCGCCGCCGGAGGCACGCTCGAGCACAACGTCAGTTACCGTGCCGTTGATTGCTTTGACGGACGTGGGTGCAGCGGGGTTGACGGCTTTGGCCCCGTCGCTCGGAGTCACGCCGAGCTCCACGGCTTTTACCACCGGTGCCGCGAGTGCGGCGACGTTTCGCATCGGGGCTGCCGCCTCTGAGGGCATTTCCGCTTCGGCCCTGCCGGGCCCAGCAGCGATGCCAATGCCGCCGGCTCCGACTGCAGCGCAAACTGCCAGCACGGCCAGCATCTTGCCGCTTTTACCGCCAACTGGCAGCCGGCGGACCTGGTGCCCGCCGCGTCCGCGCGGCGCTGCCCGGCGCCTCAAGACCTTGCCCATGCCCTGCTCCCCAAAGATAATCCTGCCGCCACCGGTCAATCGCTGGCGGGCGTTCGCTCAGTTCGCGTACTCCGCCCAGGGAATGTTCCAGTCCCCGTAGCCGTCGTCTACGGCGGCAAAGTCGCCATCGGTGTTGACCACCTGGACAACGTCACCGGTTGTCATGTTCTCGAAGACCCACTTTGCGCCGTCGGGCCCCAGTCCGATGCAGCCGTGCGAGAGGTTGGCGACGCCGAGATAGGGCATCGCGGAATCCGTGGCCTGATGGATGAACTCACCGCTCGGGGTCAGGCGTGTGGCGTAGTTGACGTCGAGCTGGCCGTAGTAAGCCGGGTCCCCCGGCTTCAGGCCGATCGTGGACGCATCCATGTGCTCCACGCGGTACTTCTCCATAAACACAAGGTATCCGCGGGCCGACGGGAACCGGGTGTCGCCCATGGTCGCGGGCCACTGGCCGAGCTGCTGGTCGTTGACGCTGGCCGTAAAGGTGTGCGCCGTCGCGTCCGCAATGGCGACCTTCTTGTCGCCGATGTGGACCGTGACCTTTTTGTTGAAGTTACCGATCTGCCCGTTGCCGAGGTCGACGCCAAAGAGCTGCATGTCCATCGTGATGGTGCTGTTTGCGGTCCAGAAGTTTTCCGGCCGGTACCTGACCATGGTGTTGCTGAACCAGTGGAAGTCACCGGCCTGACCGGAGGTGGAGCTGATCTTGATGGCCTTTTCGACGGCGTCCCGGTTCAGGACTGGCTCGCTGAAGGTAATTTGCAGCGGTTGCGCCACGCCCACTTTCATCCCGTCCAGCGGGTAGATGGCAGCGTCGGCCTCGTTGGCGGTGGAGACGGTGGTGAAGCTCCGCGTCGAGGTGTCCTTGCGGCCGGCTGCGTCCACCACGGAGAAGGTGTAGTTATAGCGGGTGTTAAACTTCAGCGCGGCGGCTGCCGTCCAGCCGGTGCCGTCAGCGCTCAGGGTTCCATCGACGGCGTCGCCGGATGCGCTCGTCAGGGACACTCGGTCGATGTGGCCGTTGCTGACCTTGAGGGTCACCGGCGCGGCGGGGTTCACCTGTTTGGCCCCGTTCGCGGGCGCAACGTTCAGCTCCGCGGGCGCCACCACCGGGAAAGCGAGTCCCGGCGTCGAGCGTTCCGGCGAAGCGGCCTCGGAAGCGAAGGATGCATGGGCCAATCCGGGCCCCGCAGCGAACACTCCCCCAGCCGCGGCAAGCGCGCAGACCGCAACGATCACGGCAAGCTTGCGGCCGGTGCTCCGGCTTCTCGGGGCGTTCAAAATACTCGGTTCCTTCCAGACGTTACCTAGAAAGCATAAATGACTTTCCTGCCGGCCCCGCCCTCGGCTCCGCCACGATCAGGTCACGAAGAAGGCTCCGAACGGACGTCCGGAGCCTTCTTCTCAGTCATCTGCCGTTGCTGCGCCCTGGTGAAACGGCGCCGGCCCGGTCCTAGTAGCGGTAGTGGTCCGGCTTGTACGGACCGGAAACCGTAAGGTCCAGGTATTCGGCCTGCTCCTTTGACAGTTCGGTGAGTTCGACGCCCAGGGCGCCGAGGTGAAGCCGCGCCACCTTCTCGTCGAGGATCTTGGGCAGCACGTAAACCTGCTTGTTGTACTCCCGCTCCTCCGCCGGCTGATCCCGCTTGGTGAAAAGCTCGATCTGCGCGATGGTCTGGTTGGCGAAGGAGTTGCTCATCACGAAGGACGGGTGCCCGGTGGCGTTCCCGAGGTTCAGCAGGCGGCCTTCGGACAGCACGATGATGGAGCGCTCGTCCGCGGTCCCGGCGTCGAGCACCCACTCGTGGACCTGGGGCTTGATCTCGACCTTTGTGATGCCCGGGATCCGGGCGAGCCCGGCCATGTCGATCTCGTTGTCAAAGTGGCCGATATTGCCCACGATGGCTTTGTCCCGCATCCCGGCCATGTGCTCGGCCATGATGACGTCTTTGTTGCCAGTCGTGGTGATGAAGATGTGGCCCTCGGCCAGCACGGATTCCAGTTTCGCGACCTGGTAGCCGTCCATTGCGGCCTGCAGCGCGCAGATCGGGTCGATTTCGGTGACGATGACGCGTGAACCCTGGCCCCTGAACGCCTCGGCCGCACCCTTGCCCACGTCCCCGTAGCCGCAGACGACGGCGACCTTGCCGCCCATCAGCACGTCGGTGGCGCGGTTGATGCCGTCCGGGAGGGAGTGGCGGATGCCGTACTTGTTATCGAATTTGCTTTTTGTGACGGAGTCATTGACGTTGATGGCCGGGAACAGCAGTTTTCCCTGCTCCGCAAGCTGGTAGAGGCGGTGCACGCCGGTCGTGGTTTCCTCGGTGACACCCAGCAGCCGCGAGCCGATCCGGGTCCATTTCTGCGGATCGGCCTGCAGCGAAGCGCGCAGCACCTCAAGGAAGACGCGGCCCTCCTCGGACTCGTCGTCAGCGGTGGCCGGGACAGCGCCGAGCGCTTCGAAGTCGACGCCCTTGTGGACCAGCATGGTGGCGTCGCCACCGTCGTCGAGAATCATGTTCGGTCCAAGATCCGGGTTGCTGTCCGCGCCGGGCCAGGTGAGGATCTGCTCGGCAGTCCACCAGTATTCCTCGAGCGTCTCGCCCTTCCAGGCGAACACGGGAACACCCTGCGGATCCTCAGCGGTTCCGGTGCCGACCACCACGGCTGCGGCAGCTTCATCCTGGGTCGAAAAGATGTTGCAGGAAGCCCAGCGGACCTCGGCGCCAAGCGCCGTGAGCGTCTCGATCAGCACGGCCGTCTGCACCGTCATGTGCAGGGATCCGGCGATCCGGGCACCCTTGAGCGGCTGGCTCGCGCCGAATTCCTCGCGCAGGGACATCAGGCCGGGCATCTCGTGCTCCGCGAGGCGGATCTGGTGACGGCCGGCCTCGGCCAGGGAAATGTCCGCAATCTTGTAATCGAGAGTCATCTGAATCCTTTGTCGTGGCCGGCGGGCAGGTCCTGGACCTGGCCGCCTGTGAAGTCGATAGTTGTGCTTATCGGTGGCTGAAAAGTACTTCGGTGCCGAACGTCAATGCGATGGGGCTGGAGGCTAAGTGTCCGCGGGCCCGGAAGCGGCGGTGGAAAGGCCTGCGGCCGGCTGGCCGCCGTCGTGCTGGGAAGCCGGGGCAGCAGCGGCGGCCGGCAGCAATTCCGGCGGCAGCAACAGGGGGATGCCATCCTCGATCGCGTAGCGCAGTTTTTCCCCGTCGGGACCGGCCGCGGTGGTGACGAGTTCCTCGCCGTCTTGTACCAGCGGGGAACCTGTTACGGGGCATCTCAGGACAGACAACAGTTCGGGACTGATCTTCGGCATGGTGAACGCTCCCTGGTGGGCGCCGCAGCAGACGCGGCTAGCTTACGGATTTTGCAGTTCCCAGCCTACCGCCAGTTGCGCACTAGGAAGGTTCCCGCAGCACACGCAGATGCCCCCGGCGGGTGCCCTCGGAGCCGGCCGGAGCTTCCAGTGCCGGATGGACGCCGCGCCGGCTTTGCCCCGGTTCCGGTGCGGCCGGCCGGGAGGCCGCCTCCCGGACGGCGTTGGCAAGGGCGAGGAGGTCATCTGGACCGGGCCCTGCCGGGGTAGCCGGCATAGCCAGCCGCAACACTTCCCAGCCGCGCGGGACGGTCAGGGACCCGGCATGCTGTTCACACAAGTCGTAACAGTGCGGCTCGGCATAGGTTGCCAGTGGTCCCAGGACGGCCGTGGAGTCGGCGTACACGTACGTCAAAGTGGCCACCGCTGAATTGCGGCAGGCTGACCTTGAACAAAGACGAATGGCACCCACGACATCACAGACTACTCCCCCGGACCGGGAGGGGGCGCCCGGCACGCTGACGGCGGGTCGGGCGCCCGTGTCGCGTAAACCTTTCGCCGGGTTTAGAGTCGAGATATGCAGTCATCGCACCACGATCCGGGTTTTACGGTCCGCTTGGCTGAAAGCGACTCCGGACGTTCCGACGCCGGGTCCACAGCAGGCGCTTCCGGGCGCGCCGCGCCGGCGCGGGGCTTCCGCCAGCGGCGGAGGAACCGGCACGGCCGGGGGCTCCGCGGGGAGCTTATGCTGCCCACACTGCCCGGCTACCGGACCCGTTCGGATCGCTTCGACGACTTCGTCCTCGACTCAGCGGAGCGGCTCCATGACATTTGGGGCAAACCGCTGGACGGTGTCCGTTTCGCCGTCGATGAGATTCCGCCGGGCCTGGAACAGATCGTGGCGGAGCGCACTCCCGCACCCATGGGGTCCTGCTCCCCCGCTACGGCGGAGGAGGGGCCGGTCATCACCTTGTACCGGCGGGTAGTCGAACATGCCTGCGCGAGCCGCGAGGAACTTCAGGACCTGGTCCATGACGTTGTGGTGGAGTACACGGCAGAGATGCTCGGCGTTCCGCCCGAGTCACTGGACCCGGTCTACCGACGCCGATACTAGTTGGCCGCCGGGGTTCGCTGCGGCGGCCTCCTGGCCAGGGTGTGGTCAGTACCCGAGGGTGACAGGCACCTGCTCCTGGCCCGCGGCCCCCGGGGCAATGGTAATCGTTGAGACGTCCTGCCTGCCGTCCTGCTGCAGCAGCACCGCGCCATAGGCGGGATCGCCCGCGGCGGACACGAGGTAGCCAACAACCTTTGCGCCGTCGGCCTCGTCCGGGACCCTGATGGAGGCCGTGGTGCCGCCGGCGATGTCAGCGGAACCGGCCGTACGGATCTTCCCGTCCGCAGTAATCGGGGAGTAGGAAATGGTGGCCCGCCCCTCGGGAGCCCCGAATATGAGGAAGCGGTCGCCTGCGCCGGGGACCGGAACAACGTGTTGGCTTCCCAGCCGCGCCGAGGCCGCCGACCAGGCGAAGTCGGCAGCGTCTTCGGCCTTGAGGCCCCGCGTGACGCGGGCTGCCGCGGTGAACGATACGTCCGAAGCGACCGCCACCGTATAGGGACCGGCCGGCACGCCGGCGAGTGGGACCTGGGTGACTGATCCGGCCTTCGCCGTGACCACCCCGCCGCCGGGAAGGGCCTTCTGGCCGTCCCGGCCGAACAGCTTAATGGCGACGACGGCGTCGGCGGACCCCGGCACCGTGATTTGCAGCGCCGGGCCGGCGTCTGCGAAACCGGGCTTGGCGGTCAGGGCTGCCACAGCTGCGCGATCCTGGATGTCGACGCCGGAGATCACCTGGCGCTGGGCCGGGGCCGCAGCGGGGACAATGAATTCCACACCGCCTGGGGTCAGCCCGCGCAGAACGCTCTGCTGGATGACAGCAGCCACGGGTCCGCCGGCGCTGCGCACCCGGACGCTGAGCTGTTCCTGTCCCGGCGCGAGTCCTGCCAGGATGACGGAGCGTGTAGTTCCCGGCGCGACCAGGAGCCCGCGGCTGCCCGGGGCCTGGAGGGGGCCCTTGGCTCCGAAGAGGTCGAGGCTGACAGTGGCCGGGCTGCTCGAAGCGTTGCTCAGCTTAAGGACCGCCGTGCGGCCCAATGCGGTGTTCGCCCCGACGAGCCAGAGATCGTTGGCGGGCTGCTGGCACGCTGCGGCTGCCGCCCCGCGGAGGTCCCCGTCCCCTGCCGTGTAGCTCATCACAGCTCCCGCGGAGGGTTGCAGGCCGCCTTCGGCGTCAGCGCTGAGGACGCTGACGTCATCGACTCCGCGCTGGGACACCACCCCGGCCACGGGCGCGGCATTGGCCGGCCTGGTTGGTGCGGGGGCAGGACTTTCGGCCGCCGCCGTGGTCTTGGCAAGCTCCACCAGCGTGCTCCCGGTGAGCGCGGCGAGCCTGCTGCCGGGCAGGGCACCGGTGCCGGATGCCAGCACAATGGCGCTGACGTCGGTTTTGGCGGTCGCAGAGACAGGACTGAATTGCGGGTCAGTACCGATGGGCGCGCCGTCAAGCAGCCTGGCCGGGCCCGGGCAGACACCGACGCTGTTGCCTGCCGGGACGGCCGTCAGGGGGCCGCGATGGGGCGGCTGCCGGCGGGTCCCTGCGGGGCAAGCGCCGTGGCGGCCACAAGTCCGCCGCCGGCAGCGACGAGCGCTACGGCGGCGAGCACGCCGCCCAGCCGCCGGACGCGCACAGCAGCAGCAGCACCCTCCCCGCGCGACCCGAGTGTCCTTCGCTTGGCGCGGGCCAGCTTGGCGGGTGTGCCCGCCGTCCCAGCAGGATCGCCTGCAGGGACCGCGGGCTTCCCCTCGGTGTGCAGGGCGTCCGGGGCTTTGTTCACCGGGTGGTCGTCGTTAGGGATCAAGACGTTCCTTACGCAGGGAGCCTTCGTCCCGGGAGAGGCCGGTGTTTGGCCGGCGGGCAGGCATGGGGATGGCAAGAAGGGCTGTCAGTCCAATGATGACGGCCTGGGCAACCCCGGCCCAGAGCGCCCAAGGTGCTTCGTAGCGGACACTTAGCTGCCCGCCCTGGGCCGGCAAGGTGAAGGCCTGCGCCCAGCCCGAAGTGGTGGCGGTGAGGCGGCGGCCGTCGAGCCAGGCACTCCAGCCCGGATCGGCGCGTTCGGCCAGCACCACCAGCCGGCCTTCCGGACCGGCGGCGACCGGAGCGTCGGCGGACACGGCGCGGGACGGGACCAGAGCGACTGTGGCGCCTGCGCCATCAACGATCCGCACCCGGTGGGCTACGTCGGCGGCCTGGATTACCGGCTGGTTCAGCGGGCTTATACGCCACAGCCAGCCGACGTCGGTTTTGCCGACGGAGACGAGTCCGGGGACGGCATCCATCCGGCTGGCTGTCAGTTGCGCCGCGGTATCGTCTGCCCTGAGGACCACGAAGCCAACGCCGAGCCGTTCAAGGTCGCCGCGGGGGTCCACGCCCTGGGCTGCGACGATGGTGGCTACAACCTTGCGGACGGACGCCACAACGGCGTCGTCGTCACGGGCGGTCTCCTGCCCCGGCGCACCCATGATCGGGCGCGCAGCGGCGATGGTGGACAGGGCATCGAGGGTGGTGCCGGCACCACGCATCAGTGCGGCGTCGAACGTGCCGTTATCGCCGGTGGAAATGACCAGGCTTCGAGTCTGTTCCGGCCCCTCGCCGCGGTCGATTGCCGTTGCCGGCAGGATCCGGGACGCTGCGGGCTGCACCAGCCGGCGAACGCCAAGTGAAGCCGTGGCCGGCGAATCATCCGGTCCGGCGCCAGGACCAGCGGCAGCCAGGGTGGATTGTGAGAGGACGTTTTGCGTGGCCCACACGGTGAGGCCGGCCGCGGGTCCGGCCAGCAGGAGGACCATGGCCACGGCCGCGGTGACCCGGGTCGCGACCTTGCGGCCCACCGTTGCGGCGGCCGCGCGGTCGGCGGTGTCCAGCAGGCCCGCCGCGCCGATCAGCGCCGACGCCAGCAGGGCGAAGCCTGCCGCCGACACGGCGGGGCCCGTAAAGGGGGTGACCAGGACGTTGGTACCGGCGCCGGTGGCGAGCTGGCTGCTGAGCCAGCCGCCGGCCAGGAAAAGCAGCGCCGCTGCCCAAAGGGCCCGCGCGATCCGCGGCGGGCGGCCGGGGAGGAACAGCGCAGCAACGGCCAAGGCCAGCACCGGCAGCCCCACCAGCAGGGCTAGCAGGAGCGCCCACGGCACAGCAAAACCAGCGCCGAAGAGCGGCAGGCCGGTGAGCCCGCCGTCGGCTGCGAAGCGCAGCGGCTGGCCGAGGAACTGCTGCCACAGGGGTGCGGCGTCAAAGGCCAGCGGCACGCCGGGGTCGGCGAGCAGTGCGCGGGGCCGGTCAAGGCTGGAGGCCAGGAACGGTACGAATAGGGCGAGGCTTGGCAACAGCGCCCACCAGACGGTCCGACCGCGACGGCCCGGAAGAGCTCCGCACAGCGCCACGAGGGCGATGCCGGGCACCAGCAGCGAAGGGGCTGCCGCTGTGCAGGCCGCCAAGGCCAGGCCGGCAGCAGCGGCGGCGGTCCAGGACGGGGTGCCGTTGATGCCGGGCTTGGCTGGCGGCAGCTCGGTGAAGCGCCGCTCGCCTGGGGCCGGAACGGCGTAGCGCCCGCGTCCCGCGGCGGTTCCGGTGGCCCGCAGCAGGGCCAGCACCAGCACCGGCATCAGGACGTGGACCACCAGGGCCCCAACGCGGCCCTGGTTGAGCGCCACCTGCAGGGCGGGTGCTCCGGCCCACACGAGGGCTGCCGCGAGCCGGAGGCGGCGGCGCTGCGTCAGGGCACCGGCAGCAAACCAGGCTCCGAGGGCGGAAAGGGGCATGGCCAGGATCAGCAGCGAACCCAGCGCGGTGTTGGCGTTGCCGGCGCCGAGCACGCCGAGGACCCAGAGGAGGTACCCGAAGGGATCGCCATGGCCGGGAACCCCCGGGCCGAGGCTGATCCACCAGCCGGCGGCGTGGTCCCAGATCTCACCCAGCCGCTGCGAGACGGGGATCATCGCGCCGCCGGAGACGGCTTCAGCCCGGAAGAGGCTGAGCAGCCCGGTCAGGGACGCGGCGGTGGCAATCAGGATGGCGAGGAGCGCGCCGTTGCCCACCCAGCCGCGCTCGGAGGTAGTGAGCGCGGCGAAGTCGTCGTCCGAGTCGCCGGTGGGCTGTTCGGCCAGCGGATCATTCGCCGCCAGGGCGTCCGCTGAATCGTCCGCGCCGAGGGCTTCCATCAGTGAGCGGCGATGCGCCCACACCTCGCGGCGCGGTGTCTGCAGACCCTTAATCACAGAACGCCGGATGCGGCGGGACCGGCCAGCACTGCGCCGCCCGCGGACCACGGCAGCGGGCCGGCCAAGCGCAGCAAACGTTGCCAGGAGTTGGGAAAAACCGTGGCCCGGATCCTTGACCGCAATACTCAGGACTACTTTGAAGATGCTCCCCAGCAGGGCACCGGCTGCATGCAGCGGCACCTTCCACACCGGGGCGTGCTTGAGCCGCAGATACACCTGCGCCTTGCGCGCCGCCTTCGCATTGCCCAGGGCATGCGGGCGGTGCGAGACGTGGAACATTTTGGCACCCGGCACAACGACTACCCGGTGCCCGGCGAGCCGGTTGCGCCAGCAGAAGTCAACGTCGTCGCCGCTGCCGGGCAGGGCCGGATCGAAGCCGCCGAGGTCCTCCCAGACGTCGCGGCGGACCAGCATCCCCGCGGAATTGACGGCAAACGTGTCGCTGCGGCCATCATATTGGCCTTGGTCGAGCTCGTCGGCGTCGATCAGGGTCAGCCGTTCGGCCCAGCGGCTGGTGGAGAGCCCAACGTCGATCAGCCGCCGCTCGGAGTGCCAGTCCAGCTGCTTGCAGCCTGCGACCGTGACGGACGGTGCACGTTCCACGGCCTGGAGCAGCTCGGCCAGGGCTTCCGGAGCCGGGGCAGCGTCGTCATGCAGCAGCCAGATCCATTCGGCCGGCGCCGCCTTGGACGTGCCGCGGCCGTCCCAAGGGTCGATCGCTGCGAGGCCAGCCTGCACGGCCGCGCCCATGCCGCTGCGGGCCTGCTGATAAACGGTGACGTTGGCGGTGCCGAGAGCCTGTTGGAGGAGGGTCGCGGATTGGTCGCGGGAGCCGGTGTCGACACCGATACAGGCGTCTGCGGGCCGGGTCTGGGCTGCCAGTGCCGCGAGGGTCCTGGGGAGAAAGTCACCGCCGTCGTGGGAAACCACAACGGCGGTGACTCGTACTTCCTGAAGAATTAGATCGCTCGCTTCCTAAGCCGGCGCCGCTCGCGCTCGGAGAGGCCACCCCAGATTCCGAAACGCTCGTCGTTCGACAGAGCGTATTCGAGGCACTGCGAGCGGACGTTGCACGCCCCGCAGACCTTCTTGGCGTCGCGTGTGGAGCCGCCCTTCTCGGGGAAGAATGCCTCCGGGTCCGTCTGGGCGCAGAGCGCGTCCGTCTGCCAGCCAAGCTCGCCTTCGTCGTCGAAGTCCTGCTGGGAGGGCAGTCCGATCCACACCGGCTGCGTGGTGGTGCCGGCATGGAGGGTCTGAAGTTCCATCGGGGGATCGTGAAGATCGTTTTCCTGGTCCGGTCCGGACAGGAGTTCATCGTGCGCCGCAAGGAAGGCAGTCGCCTGGTCCTGCAGCGAGTCTTTGGCCCGTTCGTTGTAACGGTCCGCTGCGTCCGGGTCGGCCGGATCGACGTACCAATCGCTCGGTACTCCGCGTGAACGGTACGTGGCCGTGGCCTGCCCAGCAACGACGGCCTGTTCATGGATACGCTCTGCTAGCCCCATTGGCGTTCCCTTTCTGGTTTTGCGGCCCTTGCCTGTCCCGTTGACACTCGGTTTGAGTACAGGATTCAGCTCGTTGGCCTTCGATACCTAATTACACGCGTGTAAGTATCCGGTAGTCAAGCCACGCCGGGGATAATAATCACTTTCCTACCCGAACGCCGGGCACGCCACGCGAGTAATTTTTTGGCACCAGCCCGTTGATTACGCGGATTAATCAGCGTACTGAGCACTTCCGGGGACATTTAGCTGAATTTTAGGCAAACTTCCCCGTGCGCCGTGGCGCCGCTGAGCCACACCCCCGCGGCGCAGGTGATGGAGATCACGCCGGTATCGCCGTGGCAAGATGAACCCATGAGCATCCCGGCAATCGAACTGATGACAGCCCTGCGTTCCGGCCAGTCGACCTCTCCTCGGCTGACTTGGTACGGGCCCGACTCCGAGCGGGTAGAGCTTTCCGGCCGGGTTTTGGACAACTGGGTCGCAAAGACAGGCAACCTGTTGCAGGACGAGCTCGACGCCGAGCCCGGGACGCGGTTGCGGCTGGACCTGCCGGCGCACTGGAAGTCCGCCATCCTCGCCCTCGCGGCCTGGCAGCTCGGCATGGAGGTTGTGTTCGGCGACGCCGAGGCCGAACTGCTGGCCACCGCCGATCCCGGCCCCGGCGCAGCGCTCGGCGCCTTCGACGCCGTCCTGGCTGTGGCGCTGCCGGCGTTGGCCATGCGCTGGCCGGGTGAGCTGCCCAGCAGTGTGCTGGACTATGCCGCCGAGGTGCGCTCCCACGGCGACGTCTTGATGCCGCATGTGGCTCCGGAGGCCTCACGGCGGGCCGTGCGGTCAGCAACCGGGGCAGAGCATAGCCACGGCGGATTGCTGGACGGCTTTGCGGCGGCCCCGGCGGACGGCGTGCGGTTGCTGGTGCCGGCCGGCAACGGCTTGGAAGCAGCGTTGGCCCAGGCCTTGGGCGCCTGGCACCATAACGGTTCGGTGGTGCTGGTGCACCCCGAGGTCACGGTAACGGAAAAGCTGCTCGCGGACGAGCGCGTCAACGGCGGCTAAGGGCTGCCTTAGGCCGGCGGGCCGGGGACTTCCCGGTCCTTGGCGGTGCTGCCCTGGACTATGTGGCTCTCGAGTGCGGGGCCGGACTGGGTGTGCGGGTGCCGCTCGATGATCTCGTGGTCGTGGGAGAATTCCGGTTCTTCGTCGAGTTCCTTATTAAAGACCAGGAAACGGTAGGCGAAAAAGCGCACCACTGTGGCAACCAGGATGCCAACAATGCCGGCGGCGAACAGCATGTTTTTGTCCGTCACGTTGAAGCTGTACTTGGCGAGGGCCGTGAACCCGGTGGAGATACCGATGCCAATGCCGTTGATCAGGATGAACATCGCGAGCTCACGGAGGACGTTGTCCTGGCGGCGGTGGCGGAAAGTCCAGAAACGGTTCGCAATCCAGGAGAAGATCGTGGCGAGGGTGGCGCCGACAAAGCGGGCTTTGGCTTCGCTGTCGGTCATCGGCCCGTGCATCAGGTAGTAAGTCAGGCCGTTGTCAATAATGAACGCCACCCCGCCGACGGCACCGAACTTGGCGACTTCGCGCCAGAACAGCGAGGCAAGTCCGCGCAAGCGCTCGGTAAGTGTAGTAATCATGACCCTCCGTGGCCGTCGTAAACTCGTAGGCCATTGGGCCAACGGCCCATTTTAGCGCCGATTCCCGGCAGCTCACCGCCTCCAGCGGTCCGGCCGCCGCAACCGACCAACGTGGAATCATGCCGGCGGCCGGTTGCCGTGCCGGGCGCGTCCCCCGCCGAAGCTTACTTAAATCCGGCCAATGACAGCCCGGAACCCGCTCCGGGACTACCAAAAGCCGGGTTATTGCGAGCTTTTCGGTAGGCTGGGGCTTGTGACTTTTCCTGTGATCGGTGTAGTTGGCGGCGGCCAGCTCGCCCGTATGATGGCCCCCGCGGCCACCGCCCTGGGCTTCGAGCTCCGCGTCCTCGCCGAAGCTGAGGACGTTTCGGCAGTTTCGGCCGTGGCCCATGCCCCGGTCGGTGACTACACCGACTTGGACCATCTCCTTGAGTTCTCCCGCGGCCTTGACGTCCTGACCTTCGACCATGAGCACGTTCCCACCGAGCACCTGCGGGCCCTGCAGCGGGCCGGTGTCAACGTCCACCCCGGACCGGATGCGCTGGTCAATGCCCAGGACAAGCTTGTGATGCGGGCCGCCGTCGACCGCCTGGAGCTGCCCAATCCGCGCTGGGCCGCCGTCGACGGCGTCGCCGCCCTGATCGCGTTCGGTGCGGACAGCGGCTGGCCCGTTGTCCTGAAGACCCCGCGCGGCGGATACGACGGCAAGGGCGTGCGGATCGTGGACTCCGCAGCCGACGCCGAGGAAACCGCGGACTGGTTCGAGGCAATGTCGCCGCTGCTCGCCGAGGCCAAAGTGGAATTCAGCCGGGAACTCTCGGCCCTTGTAGCCAGGACACCCGACGGCGAGTCGCGGGCCTGGCCCGTGGTGCATACCGTCCAGGTCGACGGTGTCTGCGACGAAGTCATCGCCCCGGCGCTGGAGATCCCGCTGGACGTCGCTGCCGCGGCGGAGAGTGCCGCCTTGCGGATCGCCAATGAGCTCGGCGTCACGGGGGTGATGGCGGTGGAACTGTTCGAAACCCCCGGCGTGGGTGCCGGCTTCCTGATCAACGAACTGGCGATGCGTCCGCACAACACCGGTCACTGGACACAGGACGGCTCGGTGACAAGCCAGTTCGAACAGCATCTGCGGGCAATCCTCAATCTGCCGCTGGGCGCCACGGACCTGCTGGGTCCAGTTGTGGTGATGAAGAACTTCCTGGGCGGCGCGAACGAGGATCTGTTCTCCGCCTACCCGGCAGCCCTGGCCAGCGAACCGGCAGCAAAGGTCCACTGCTACGGCAAGTCCGTGCGGCCGGGGCGCAAGATCGGCCACGTTAACCTCATCGGCGGTTCCGTGGCCGAGGTCGACTCGGTGCGCGACCGCGCCGCCACGGTCGCAAACATCATCCGCAACGGCGGGCCCCAGTCCCGCACCGCCGCCGGTGCCCACGAGGAGAACGCATGAGCGTCAGCAACACCGTCCCGTCCACGGACCGGTCCCCCGCAGCCGCGGACACCGAGCCCGAGGCCCCGATCGTTGGGCTCGTGATGGGTTCGGACTCCGACTGGCCCGTGATGGAGGCAGCTGCCGAGGCCCTCGCCGAGTTCGGGATCCCTTTTGAGGCGGACGTTGTCTCCGCGCACCGGATGCCGCTTGAAATGATCCGTTACGGCCAGACGGCCCATGAGCGCGGCCTGCGTGTGATCATCGCCGGCGCCGGCGGCGCGGCCCACCTGCCCGGCATGCTCGCCGCCGTCACTCCCCTGCCGGTCATCGGCGTCCCGGTCCCGCTCAAAACCCTCGACGGGATGGACTCCCTGCTCTCCATCGTCCAGATGCCCGCCGGGGTACCGGTCGCGACAGTATCCATCGGCGGGGCCCGCAACGCCGGGCTCCTGGCCGTGCGCATCCTGGCCTCGGGCGCGGACCCGCTGGCCGTAAGACTCCGTGCGGAACTTCTCGACTTCGCCCGGGAGCTCAACGACGTCGCCACCCGGAAGGGCGCGAACCTGCGGCACAAGGTGGGCGACGTGTTCGCAGCCGCAAACGTTGTCACCCGGGGCAGCCGTTAAGGATCACCAGATGACCAACAGTTACGCCCCTTCCCGTCAGCCGGCGCCACGGAACCCGAGAGCTTCCGGGTCCCTCACGGATCCCGTTCGCTACCCCTCGGGAGCGGCTGTCCCGGTCCGGATCAAACGTGCTTTTTTGCTGGTCCTGATGACGCTGCTGGTGCCCGGCAGCGCCCAGACGGTCGCCGGCGACCGGCGGCTGGGACGGATCGCACTCCGTGTCACCCTGACCGTCTGGGCGCTGGCGGTTGTTGCCGCGGTGCTCCTCGTGGTGTCCCGGTCGACGCTGATCAATCTGCTCACCAACCGCTTTACCTCGCTGCTGCTGATCATCGGGCTCGTGGCGCTGGCCCTCTGCTGGGCAGCCCTGTTTATCAACACCCTGCGACTGATCCGCCTCGTGCTGCTGCCGCCGGGAGTTCGTCCCGCCGTCGTTATTTCCCTGGTGGTCGCGATGGTCCTCAGCAGTGGCTCCCTGGGCTACGCCGCATACCTGCTCAACGTCAGCCGCGACGCCATCGGCAACATTTTCTCCGCCGGGCCGACAATTGAGCCCTCAGAGGGCCGCTATAACTTCCTGATGATGGGCGGCGACGCCGGTGCGGACCGAACCGGCCGCCGGCCGGACAGCCTCTCCGTCATCAGCGTTGACGCCAAAACCGGCCAGACCGCCATCATCTCGGTGCCGCGCAACTTGCAGAACGCACAGTTCAGCAAGGATTCCCCGATGCGCGCAATTTACCCTGACGGCTACAACTGCGGCGATGAGTGCCTCATCAACGCCATCAATACCGAAGTCACCAACGAGCACAAGGACCTTTACCCCGGTGTGCAGGACCCCGGTGCGCAAGCCACGCTGGAGGCCGTCTCCGGGACCCTTGGCATAAAGGTCCAGGCCTACGTCCTGGTCGACATGGACGGCTTCGCGAAACTTGTGGATGCCATGGGCGGCATTCGGATCAAGGCCGGCGGCTGGGTCCCGATCAGCGGCGAGACCATTGATGAGACCAACGGTATCCACGGCATGCCGCTGGGCTGGATCCCCGCCGGCGACAATACCCTGGACGGGTACCATGCCCTCTGGTATGGCCGCTCGCGCGAATTCGTGGACGACTACGCCCGGATCGCCCGCCAGCAATGCGTCCAGCAGGCCATGCTCAAGCAAATGGACCCCGCAACCCTGCTCACGAAGTTCGAAGACATCGCCAAGGCCGGGACCAAGGTGGTCGAATCCAACGTCTCGGCCAGCCAGCTCGGAAGTTTCGTTGACCTGGCCATCAAGGCGAAGGGCCAGGAAACGAAGCGGCTGACCATTGGACCGCCCGACTTCGACGCCTCCTTCCCGACGGTCCCGGACTTCGACCAGATCCACCAGAAGGTCGATGCCCTCCTTGGTCCCGCCCCCGCGGCCGCCGGCGACAGCCTCCGCCCGCAGGACGCCGTCCCCGGGCCGCTGTCCGCCGCCGGCGGGTTGCCGCGCACGCAGCCCGGCACCGAGCCCGGGCCGTCGTCGGACTTCACCCCGGTGACAACCACACCGGACGGCGAGCCGATCACCGAAGACATGCTGAACCAGTTCAAACTCGACGGTGATGAGCAGTCCATCCGCAACCTGGTGGCCACCAACGGCCAGTGCGCTCCGCTCTAGCGCCGTCGAGCAGTCTTTTTCCGTAACAGGCTTCCACAACAGACAGGGACACCCGGCAGTGTACGAACTCGAAAATGTCCTCCGCCCCTATGCCTGGGGCTCCACCACGGCCATTTCCGGTCTCCTGGGCAGGCCGGCTTCAGGCGGTCCCGAAGCGGAGCTGTGGATCGGCGCGCACCCGGATTCCCCCTCAGTTGCGCTCAGTCCCGCCGGTGCGGGATCAACCGGCGCCCACGCCGCAGTGGCGGACGACGGCGGCCGCCTGGGCTTGGATTCGCTGATCGCGTTGGACCCCGAGCACCATCTGGGCAGCGACAGTGTTGCCGAATTCGGCCCCCGGCTGCCATTTCTGCTCAAGGTCCTGGCCGCCGACAGTCCGCTGTCCCTTCAGGTGCACCCGACCCTTGAGCAGGCGCGCGCAGGGTTCGCCCGCGAGGAGGCCACCGGCGTCGGTCACAAGGCCACGGAACGCAACTACAAGGATGACAACCACAAGCCGGAGATGATCTTCGCGCTGACACCGTTCGAGGCGTTGTGCGGTTTCAAACCGGCCTCGGAAGCCCGCGCCGTCTTCGATCTGCTGGTGGCGGACTTTGAGCTGGCCGGCCTCGATCTTCCGGAGCTTGTGCCGCTGCTGCTGCAGGACCTGGCGCAGCCGGACGAGCACACAGCCCTGCAATCGGCCTTCGAGCGGCTGATCGCCGGCGGCGAGGCCGTAGCCGAGGCGACGGCCGTGATTGCGGCCGCCCTTATCTCCGGCGCACCGACAGCGCCCTACCAGGCTGAGCTTTCCACAGTCGTGACCCTGAACGCCCAGTATCCGGGCGATCCCGGCGTACTGATTTCGCTGCTGCTCAACCGGATCTCACTGGCACCGGGCGAGGCTGTCTACCTCCCGGCCGGCAACGTCCACGCCTACCTGCACGGGCTGGGCATCGAGGTCATGGCCGCCTCGGACAACGTGCTGCGTGGCGGGCTGACGCCTAAGTTCGTGGACGTCCCCGAACTGCTCCGGACCGTTTCCTTCGCGGCCGCCGGTGTGCCGAAGCTCAGCCCCGAGACCACCATGTTGGGCCAGGAGCTCTTCCGGCCGCCGTTTCGCGAATTCCAGCTGCAGCGCATTGAGCTGGAGTCCGGCGCTGGACCTGTTCCGGTGGCGCAGTCGGGCGCCGCAGTGATCATCGTGGTGGCCGGATCCGTGCTCCTGGACTCCCCCAAGGGCGAGTTGCGGCTGGAGCGCGGTGCCAGTGCATTCCTGCCCGCCGCCGAGGCACCGGTCAACGCCCACGCAGTGTCCGGCGCCGCCGGGACCGCCATCGCATTCGCCGTCACTACCGCCCTGAAAGCCTGAATCCGTGGACCACTTCCTGCAGAGCCCGGCGTGGGCCGATTTCCAGCGCAGCCTGGGCCGGACAGTACACCAGCGCTCCGGTCCCGGCTGGAGTTTCCTGGCCATCGAGGAAAGCAACCCGGCCGGAAAACTCCTCTACGCACCCTACGGCCCGGTCGCCGCCTCGCTGGCTGCTTTCGACGCCGCCGTCGCCGTGCTGACGGACCTGGCCCGCGGCTGCGGCGCGGTGTTTGTCCGGATCGAACCGGTCGACGCCGGTTTCACGGCCGCTGACGCGGATGCCGTGCTGCGCACGCGCGGCCTCCGTCCCGCCCCGGCCAACCAGCAGCCGGAACTCAGCTGGGTCGTGGATGTGGACCGCGACTTTAAAGACGTCCTCGCGGATATGAAGCCGGCAAACCGCAACCTGTACCGGAACATCCACAAGAAGGGCGTAACGTTCCGCTCCAGCCAGGACGCTGGGGAGATCTCCGTGCTGCTGGGGTTCCTGCATCTGACGGCGGCGCGAAACGGTTTTAAGCCGCAAAGCGACGACTACCTCACTGCGGTGGCCCGCTCACTGATGCCAGCCGGTGCTGCGACGCTCTTCATCGCCGAACTCGAGGGCGAGCCCATTGCTGCATCCCTGGCCTACGATTCCTCGGACACCCGCGTCTATGCCCACGCCGCGCTGGACGACGCGCACCGGAAGCTCAGCGCCGGCATTCCGCTGCTGGTCACACTGATGGCTGATGCCAAGGACAGGGGCCTGAAGTTCGTGGACCTGTGGGGCGTGGCACCGGCAGACCAGCCGGAGCACAAGTGGGCCGGGTTCACGGCCTTCAAGAAGTCCTTCGGCGGCCGTGAAGTCGCCTACCCCGGAACCTGGGATTTGCCGGTGCGGCCCCTGCGCTACGGCGGATACCAGCTGGCCAGAAAGGGCGCGCAGGCCGCACGCCGCGTACTCGCGGCGGCGCGAAAGGTGCCTGTCCGGCTGCGCAGCGCACTCCGCCGCTAGGTCTTCGCACCGCGGACCGGCTCATCCCCCCAGCTGGACATGCCCCGCGTCAGACTTGGCGAGTGGACACAACACCACTATGTCCACTCCCGGGCGTGACCAGCGGACATGTCCGTCGGTGGGGGCACGTCCCGGCCGCAAAACTGGACATGTCCGTCGGGAGGCAACACGTTTCCGGGTCTGACCAGTGGACATGCCCCGCGTCAGACTTGGCGACTGGACACAACACCACTGTGTGCACTCCCGGGCGTGACGAGCGGACATGTCCGTCGGTGGGGGCACGTCCCGGCCGCAAAACTGGACATGTCCGTCGGGCGGCGTCCCTAGTTGCCGGCTTCAGCAGCTTTCTTCTGCGCTTCGTAGGCACTGGCCACCATGTCCTCGACGGAGTGCCGCATCTTCCAGTCGAGGTCGCGTGCGGCCAGGGTGCCGTCCGCCACGATCCGGTCCGGGTCTCCCGTCCGGCGGGGACCGATCTCCGGCTCGAAGTCGATGCCGGTCACCGTGGCCATCGCCGTCATAATCTGCCGCACCGAGAGCCCGTCGCCGGACCCGAGGTTGTAGACGCGTTCCAGCGGCTCACCGGCGGCGAGGGCCTGGGCGGCCGCGACGTGCGAGGTCGCCAGGTCGGTGACATGAACGTAGTCGCGCACGCAGGTGCCGTCGGCTGTGTTGTAGTCGATGCCGTTGATTCTTGGTGTTTTTCCTGCGGTCAAGGCGCGGAGCACTATCGGGAAGAGGTTGTGCGGGCTCGTGTCGTAGAGCTCGGGCGAGCCGGATCCGACGACGTTGAAGTAACGCAGCGAGGTGTGTTTAAGGTCCCTGGCCCTGCCCTGGTCACGGATCAGCCATTCGCCGATCAGCTTGCTTTCCCCATAGGGCGATTCCGGCTGCGTCGGAGTCTCTTCCGTAACAATGTCGCCGGCGGGGGTGCCGTAGGTCGCGGCGGAAGAGGAGAAGACCAGATTCTTCACCCCGGCTCGTTCCATTCCGGTCAGCAGCACCGCCGTGCCGGTGACGTTTTGCTCGTAGGTCAGCAGCGGTTCCTGCACCGAAACGCCGGCGTATTTGAAGCCGGCAAGGTGGATCACGCCGGTTACCGAATGTTCCGCCAGGGTTCCTGTGACGAGGTCCAAGTCGAGAATGCTGCCGTGCACAAAGGGCACGTCCGCCGGAACGAACTCGCGGTGCCCGCTCGAGAGCGAATCAATCACCACCGCCTGGATGCCGGCCCCGCGCAAAGCGGAGACCACATGCGAACCGATATATCCTGCGCCACCTGTTACGAGCCATGTCATGGTCCCACCCTACCTAACGACGCTGGCCAGCGGCCGGCCGGAAACGCCGGATCCCGGGGCGCGGTCCGCGCCCCGGGATCCGGGTGTTCTGGCCGATCCGGCAGGCGTTAGTTCCTGCGCGCGTAGCCTTCCCACTTGCTGGCTTGGTGCTCGCCATCAACGAAGCGGATGGTCCCGGACTTGGACCGCATCACGATGGACTGGGTAAGAACCTTGTCCTTGGAGTAACGCACGCCCCTGAGCAGGTCACCGTCGGTGATGCCGGTCGCGGCGAAGTAGCAGTTGTCGCTGGAGACGAGGTCGTTGGTCGACAACACCCGGTCCAAGTCGTGTCCGGCGTCGATCGCCTTCTGCTTTTCGTCATCGCTGGTGGGCCACAGCCGGCCCTGGATCACTCCGCCCAGGGACTTGATCGCGCAGGCCGTGACGATTCCTTCCGGCGTTCCGCCGATGCCCATCAGCGCGTCAACCCCGGTGCCGGAGCGGGCCGCGGCAATGGCTCCGGCGACGTCGCCGTCCATGATGAACTTGGTCCGCGCGCCGGCTTCGCGGATTTCCTCCACAAGCGGGCGGTGCCGGTCCCGGTCGAGGATCATCACGTTGAGCTGGTTGACTTTGACGCCTTTGGCTTTGGCGATGAGGTGCAGGTTCTGTTTGACCGGCAGGCGCAGGTCAACCATGTCGGCCGCTTCCGGGCCGGTGACGAGCTTCTCCATGTAGAACACCGCGGAGGGATCGAACATCGAACCGCGCTCGGCCACTGCAAGGACGGCCAGGGCGTTGTTGATGCCCAGGGCGGTCAGCCGGGTTCCGTCGATCGGGTCAACGGCGACGTCGCACTCGGGGCCGGTACCGTCACCGACGTGCTCGCCGTTGAAGAGCATCGGGGCTTCGTCTTTTTCACCTTCGCCGATCACCACAACACCGTTGAAGTGGACGGTCTGGAGGAAGGAACGCATGGCGTCGACGGCGGCGCCGTCGGCCTTGTTCTTGTCCCCAAAACCCACCCAGTGGCCACCGGCGATGGCGGCTGCTTCGGTGACGCGGACCAGTTCCAAAGCAAGGTTGCGGTCCGGCTCGTCGATACCGACGGCGAGCGACGGGGAGAGCGTGGAGTACTTCTGGGTCATTGGCGCTGGTGTCACGTGAACCTCTTCTTCGAGTGGCGATCATTGAAGCCGCACGGACAGGATCGATCCGCGGCGGTGATTCGTATCATGGTGATCTCGTCTGCTACTGATCATAGTCGCGGTGGAAAGCTCCGTCGTGGAATGACCAATCCGTGAACGTTATGCCCCGCGGCCGGGCCCGCCCGGCCGAATGTGAGATCGGCCCGGAATGGGCGACTATAGAGGGGTGAGCGAATTGCAGGAAACACCCCCAGCAGCCCGGGCCGGCAGCGCCGGCAGCGCCGGCCCGAATGTGCCCGCCGCGCCGGACCAACCGCCCGTTAAGCCAGTCCTGAGCGCCGGAGCGGCCAAGCGGGCGAACGCCTCGGTGATCGGAATGATCATTGCCCTGGTCCTGAGCATTGCTGCGTTCCTGCCGATCGTCCTGATGAACCCGTCGCCCAAGACCGACGGCTACCGGCCCAACATCAATGTCAGCGCCGTGGCGCGCAACGCGGCCGGTGTGGCAGGATTCACACCCGCGGCCCCGGAAACCGGCGACACATTCCGCGCAAATTACGCCCGCTGGGAATCGGGCGCGGGCAGCGGCGTCCCGACGTGGGAAGTGGGCTACCTCACCCCCAAGGACTCTTTCATCGCCCTGGTGCAGGCCCGGCAGTCCAATCCCACGTGGCTGCTGCAGCAGGTGAAGAGCGCGCCCGTGACCGGCACCCGCAGCGCCGGCGGACGCGATTGGGAACTCCGTGACACGGGCAAGGGTGAGAAGAGCATGGTGCTTGCCGACGCCGGCGGCACCACAGTGATCCTGACCGGATCCGCGCAGCTGGACGAATTCACGCTGCTCGCGGCCGCTGTGGTGAAGTCCCTCGAGGGCACTTCCGGTGCGGCCGGCGGCGCGTCACCAGGGAGCTCCGCGGACGCAACAGGTTCGCCGTCGCCCGCCCCTTCGCCGTAAGGTAGGGCCGTGGCCACCTATCTCACCCCTTCCCTTGCCTGGCGCCGCCTGCGCGAAGGCAACGATCGCTTTGTTGCCGGCGAATCGTCCCATCCCAACCAGGACGCGTCCCGCCGTTCCTCGCTGGTGGAGAACCAGCACCCCTTTGCGGTGATCTTCGGCTGCTCGGATTCCCGGCTGGCCGCTGAGATTATCTTCGACCTCGGCCTTGGCGATGCATTCGTGGTCCGCACCGCGGGCCACGTGATCGACGACGCCGTCCTCGGCTCGCTCGAGTACAGCGTCAGCGTCCTCTCGGTGCCGCTGATCGTTGTCCTCGGGCATGACAGCTGCGGCGCGGTCACGGCCACCAAAAACGCCATGGAGACCGGGCAGATGCCCGTCGGCTTTATGCGCAGCCTCGTCGAACGCATCACGCCGTCGGTGCTGACCTCGCTGCGCAACAACCAGAACGACATCAACGACATGGTGGTTGAAAACGTCAAACAGACATCACAGCGGCTCGTGGACAGCTCGAGGGTGATATCCGATGCTGTCGGGGGTGGCCGGGCCGCCGTGATCGGTCTCGCCTACAGTCTGTCCGACGGCAGGGCGGACCTCGTCTTCGAAATCGGCGAGCTCTAGTTTCCTGCCACTGCAGGCAGCATGCTCTTCACGGTTTTCGATGGGACGCCTCCGCCCAATAAGCTAGCCCCATGACTTCCACAGAAGAATTGAACACCGAAGAGTTCCGCATCGAACACGACACCATGGGCGAAGTCCGCGTCCCGGTGAACGCCTTGTATCGCGCCCAGACGCAACGAGCCGTGGAAAACTTCCCGATCTCGGGCAAGACCCTTGAGCGCGCCCACATCGAGGCCCTCGCACGGGTCAAAAAGGCGGCGGCACAGGCCAACGCAGAACTGGGAGTGCTCGACGGCGAGCTCGCCCAGGCGATCGCTGATGCTGCCGACGAGGTGGCCGCCGGCAAGTACGACGGCGATTTTCCGATCGACGTGTTCCAGACCGGATCGGGGACCTCGTCGAACATGAACACCAACGAGGTCCTTGCCGAACTGGCCACCCGTGCGCTTAAGGCCGCCGGCAGCGACAAGGTGGTCCACCCCAACGACCACGTCAATGCTTCGCAGTCTTCCAACGATGTTTTCCCCACCTCGGTCCATGTGGCCGCCACCTCTGCCCTGATCAACGACCTGATCCCGGCCCTCGGCTACCTCGCGGAATCCCTGGAGCGCAAGTCCGTTGAGTTCAAGGACGTTGTAAAATCCGGCCGCACGCACCTGATGGACGCCACCCCGGTGACGCTGGGCCAGGAGTTTGGCGGCTACGCCGCGCAGGTCCGCTACGGCGTCGAGCGGGTTAATGCCGCTCTGCCCCGGGTCGCTGAAGTTCCGCTCGGCGGCACCGCCGTCGGCACCGGTATCAACACCCCGGCAGGTTTCCCGGAGCGCGTTATCGAGCTGCTTGCCGCTGATACCGGCCTGCCGTTGACGGAGGCACGCGACCACTTTGAGGCGCAGGCCAACCGTGACGGCCTGATCGAGGCATCCAGCCAGCTCCGCAACATCGCGATCTCCTTTATGAAGATCAACAATGACCTGCGCTGGATGGGTTCCGGTCCCAACACCGGCCTCGGCGAAATCTCGATCCCGGACCTGCAGCCGGGTTCCTCGATCATGCCCGGCAAGGTCAACCCGGTGATCTGCGAGGCCTCCATCATGGTCTGCGCCCAGATCATCGGCAACGACACTGCCATCGCCTGGTCCGGCACCAACGGCGCTTTCGAGCTCAATGTCGGCATCCCCGTGATGGCCGCCAACCTGCTTGAGTCCGTGCGGCTGCTGGCCAACACCAGCCGCGTGATGGCCGACAAGATGATCGACGGCATCACCGCCAACGTCGAGCGGGCCCGTTTCCTGGCCGAGGCGTCACCGTCGATCGTCACGCCGCTGAACAAGTTCATCGGTTACGAGAACGCCGCCAAGATCGCAAAGAAGGCAGTGGCCGAAGGCCTGACCATCCGCGAGACAGTAGTGGCTATGGGCTTCCTGGAACGCGGCGAACTGACCGAGGGGCAGCTGGACACCGCGCTGGACGTAATGTCCATGACCCGGCCGCCGCACAAAGCCTAGGCACCGCGGGCGGCGGCGCCCGCTCAGCGTACTAAACGTCCGATGTCGGCCGGCACCTTTTCGCAAGGGTGCCGGCCGACGTCGTTCCTCCGGTTGGCCACCCCGGCGGCGGTATTGCTACCCGGGGCCGGATTCCGGCAACAAATTTTGCACTTTAAGAAATTGAGTGCAAATATGTACTTTGTGATTAATAGTGCAAAACATGAGTGCGGGCTCCGCGAACGCAAACGGGCCGCAACGAGGGCGGCAATTACCGCCGTCGCGCGCACCATGACGGCCGAGCTGGGACTCAACGGCTACACGGTGGAGGA
Organism: Arthrobacter sp. H16F315; assembly: GCF_024124825.1. Taxonomy (GTDB): domain Bacteria; phylum Actinomycetota; class Actinomycetes; order Actinomycetales; family Micrococcaceae; genus Arthrobacter. The sequence continues at coordinate 3,699,292 of NZ_JAMXSS010000002.1, forward strand.
AGCCTGCGAACGCGCGGGCATCTCCCGCCGGACGTTCTTCAACTACTTCCCGACCAAGGAAGATGCCATCATCGGACACGTCGAGGACGACTTCCCTGCCGACGTGGTGCGGCGCTTCGTCGAAGGCGGGGCAGGTTCGCCGGGCGGCGAAATCTCCCCGACCCTGCTCTCTGACCTCGTGCGCCTGGCCCTTGTGTTGTCCGAACAGATGACCGCCAGCGAGGAAGAAACCCGCCAGCTGATCGCCGTCGTCCAAAGGAACCGCAGCTTATGCTGCGGATTATTGGCGCCTCGGAACAACGCGAGGGCCAAATCGCCCGGATGCTTGCGGCCCGGGAGCAGGTTCCCCGGACCACCCGGTGGTCCGGATGGCGGTTCTTCTTTTCGGCAGCATCACCCGCAAAACGAGCGCCGCCTACTTCTCGGCGGACAACACCCGCCCGTACCGGGAGATGCTGCTCGACAACGTCGCGGCAGCCCGCACCTTTTTCTCGCAGTCCCTGGATATTGACCCCGCCCCCTCCACCGAAGGACCCCAATGAGTTCCGCCGTCACCACCCCGGCAGCGCCCACGCCGCTGCTCCTGACCCAGAAACGGATCTGGATCATATTTTCCGCGCTGATCGCGGGCATGCTGCTCTCAAGCCTGGACCAGACGATTGTCTCCACCGCCATGCCCACCATCGTTGGGAAACTCGGCGGCGTGGAGCACCAAGCCTGGATCACCACGGCCTATCTGCTGGCGACCACGATTGTTATGCCGATCTACGGCAAGTTCGGCGACATCCTGGGCCGGCGCAACCTTTTCCTGGTTGCCATCGCCCTTTTTACGCTGGCTTCGGTCGGCTGCGCTTTTGCCACTGACTTCTGGGGCTTCGTGATCTTCCGCGCCATCCAGGGCCTGGGCGGCGGCGGTTTGATGATCCTCTCCCAGGCGATCATCGCCGACATTGTTCCGGCCAAGGACCGCGGAAAGTACATGGGCCCGCTCGGCGCCATCTTCGGCCTGTCCGCAGTGGCCGGTCCGCTGCTGGGCGGCTATTTTGTGGACCACCTGACCTGGGAATGGGCCTTCTACATCAACATACCGATCGGTATCGCGGCTTTTACCATCGCGTGGTTCACACTGACCCTGCCGAACAAGAAGGCCGAAAAGCGGATCGACATTCTGGGCGTACTCCTGCTGTCCGCGGCCACCACTTGCCTGATCTTCTTTACCGATTTCGGCGGCAAAAAAGATGAAGGCTGGGATTCCCCGCTGACCTGGGCCTTTGGTGCCGGCACCGTGCTGGCCGCCGTGGCATTTGTCCTCGTGGAGCGCAAGGCCGAGGACCCCATCATCCCGCTGAGCCTGTTCAAAAACCGGATCTTCGTGAACTCCACGGCGATCGGCTTTACCCTTGGCCTGGGCATGTTTGCCGCGATCGCGTTTGTCCCCACGTTCCTGCAGATGTCCTCCGGCACCTCCGCCGCGGAATCCGGGCTGCTGATGCTGCCGATGATGGTGGGGCTGATGGGCATGGCCATCTTCTCCGGCATCAGGATCTCCAAGACCGGCAAGTACAAGATGTTCCCGATCCTCGGCGCTGTCCTCACCATTGCCGCAATGCTGTGGCTGACCACGCTCACGGCGGCAACCCCCATCTGGATCATCTGCGTCCAGCTGTTCATCTTCGGTGCGGGCCTGGGCTCCATCATGCAGGTGATAGTGCTGGTGGTGCAGAACTCCGTGCCCGCTGGACAGATCGGCACGGCAACCAGCACCAACAATTACTTCCGCGAGGTGGGAGCCTCGCTGGGTGTGGCCGTCTTCGGTTCCATCTTCACCGCCCGGCTCTCGGAGTCACTGGCCCGGGCATTCACCGGGGCAGGCGCCTCGGCCGAGGAGGCCTCACAGTCCACCCGGACCCTCGACCCGCAGGCCCTGAGCCAGCTCCCGGCCCAGCTCAAGGACGCCATCGTCAACGCCTACGCCGATTCGCTGGCCCCGGTGTTTTGGTACCTGCTGCCGTTCCTCGCGATCGCCCTGGTGCTGGCGCTGACGCTGCGGCAGATCCCGCTCTCTGACACCGCTGGGATGGTAGCCCGGGGCGAAGCAGTGGGCGGCGAGGAAGCAGACCGTTTGGAGGCCGAACGCCGGGCGGGGACCAAAGCCGTTGCGGATCAAACTGATGCGGCACCAGCAGCGGAACTGCACAGCCTGGACCGCTAGACGCCGGAGCTTAGCACGCCGGGACGCCGCACCCCTTTGGGTTGCGGCGTCCCTGCGTGTGTGCCGGGCCGGCGGCTGTCAGCGCCGGAAGTGCGCGTCCCCGGCCACTGGTGCGGCACGTTTGATGCTCTCCAGATGCCCGGGCAGCAACTCGGGAAAATCCTCCGGCCGGAACCAGTCCACGGCGAGGGACTCGTCGTCGTTGACACGCGCATCCCCGGAAATGTAGCGGCACCGGAACACCAGGGTCAGGAAGTGGCAGACGTCGCCGTTCGGATAGGTGGTGGGCCCGACGGAGTCCACCGAGACAAGCCGTTCAGCCGCGGCCACGACGCCGGTCTCCTCCAGGATTTCACGCAGTATGCCCGCCGCAGCCTCTTCCCCGGGCTCCAGGATCCCGGTGATCAGTCCCCATTTGCCGTTGTCAGCCCGCTGGCCGAGGAGGACCCTGCCGTCGTCGTCGAACACAACGGCCCGGGCTCCGGGAATCCAGAGGCTCTGATGGCCGATCCTGGCGCGAAGCTTGAGAATGAAGTCGGGGGTAGCCATACCCCCAGCCTAGCTACCGTACGCAGTAGTCCCCGCCTTAGCCGGCAGGCAGGAGGAGCATGGCCGCCGCGGTGCCGGCCAGCATAAACGGTCCGAAGGGAATGCTCGATTTGAGCGTCCCGCGCCGCGAAACGATCAGGGCCAGGCTCCATAGTCCGCCGAGCAGGAACGCAGCGAAGGTCCCGGCAAAAACGTGCGGCCAGCCGAGGAACCCCAGATACATTCCGAGTACTCCGGCGAGCTTAACGTCGCCAAATCCCATTCCCGGCGGATACACGGCACGGAGCAGGAAGTAGAAAACCCACAGCGCCGCTCCCCCGGCCACCACACGCAGTCCGGGCAGCCCGAAGAGTCCGGCGCCGCCGTCCGGCACCGCCGCCAGCGCGGGGGCGCCGGCCGCCGCGTGGGCGGCCACCGAACCCAGCAGCAGCGCAGCGGCGACCGCGTAGGCCGGAAACACGATCCGGTCCGGTAGCAGATGGTGCCTGACGTCGATGACGGCGAGCCGGACGGCTGTCACCGCCAGGAAGAGGCACGCCAGCAGCACCAGCCAGAAGGCCAGCGGCGCCACTTCCCCCAGCCCGCCGAGTCGTTGGATCATCCTCGGATGCTACGGGAAATTCCGCTGCCGTGGCCGGGCACGCGCGTAAACTGTGGATATGGCCGGATGGGAGAGTTCGTACGCGCGCGGGCCAAGCGGCCCCGGGGACCCCGGGGAGCAGGCAGCCGCGTTCCGCAACCTGTGCCGTTCCTCGCCATGGCGGTGGCAGTCCCTGCGCTTCGAGTACGTTGACCGGCCTCTCGCCGACGATTCCGCCGCATCCCTAAACGGCAATTCCCAGGGCTTGGTGCGTGCGTGGCTGCGCCGCCCCGGAGCCCTGCGGCTGGAGTCCGCGGACGGGCTGGTCCTGCAAAGCACCACCGGGATCAATGATTCCCGTGACGTGTTCTACGTCAGCTCGACCAGGAAGACCTGGCTGCTGCCGCCCCACCTCGTCACCCCGGTCTACGATGACAGCGGCCTGGTCCGGCGCCGCCCCGAAGCCGCCTACGGCGAGCCAGGCTTCGGCAACGGCCGATTCGCCGCAGCCCTCGACCCGGTGGAACTGGCAGGCAACGCCCCGGTGCCGTTGGAGTTTCCCGCGGCCAACGCCGTGGAGCTTGGCACCATCAAGGACGTGATGCACGAGGGCCGCCCCGCACTGGAATGCACCGTAACCCCGAACCCCGGCTACCGTCCCGGCGACCCCGGGGCGCCGCTGTGCCGGCCAGGGCGCACCCTGGTAAGGATCGACGCCGGCACGGGCGTCTGTGTGGCGAGCCGCTGGCTGGAAGTTGGCGGGCCCGGCCACGAACCGGACGGGTATGGGCATTGGCTCCGGATCCTTGCCGTGGACGAGTACATGCTCGATGACCTGTTCCTCGCCGAGTCAATGAACCTGACGGATGTCCGCAGGCACATCAGTTGGGAAATCCCGGCCGGCTGACGGCGCGTATGACTGGCCGGGCGCGGGGCGGCGCGGCTAGGCTTCCCGGATGACTGAACTCGCCCGCTTCTGGCCGCCCTTCGGCCTCACCCTGACCACACCCCGGCTGGTGTTGCGGCCGATCCGGGACGAGGAGATCCCCGCGGCTGCGCAGGCTGCCCTGAGCGGCATCCACGAACCGGGCCGCAGCCCCTTCAGCAAACCGTGGGCGGAGGCTCCGGCCGAGGAGCTCGGCCGGAACATGGCCCAGTGGTACTGGCGGTGCCGCGGGAACATGTCCCCGCAGGAATGGACCCTGCTGCTGGGCATCTGGCTCGACGGCGAATTCATCGGCTGCCAGGACATCGAGGCCAAGGATTTCGCCACCCTCAAGACGGTGAGCACCGGCTCCTGGTTGAAGAAGGGCGCGCAGGGCAGGGGCCTTGGCAAGGAGATGCGGGCCGCGGTAGCCCTCTACGCCTTCGACTGGCTCGGCGCGGAGGTCGCGGAATCCGAAGCGGCCCTCTGGAACCAGCAGTCCCTCGGCGTCTCCCGTTCCCTCGGCTACGAACTCAACGGCGTTGCGCGCGCCGCCTGGGGAGGCCGGCGCCAGGAAACCCAGAAGGTCCGTCTCACCCCCGCCACGTTCAACCGCCCCGACTGGCACCTGCAAGTTCAAGGCCACGAACCCACGGCGAAGTACCTGGGGATCCAGAGCTAGCCGAAGCGTGGCAGCGGCGTCCCGCCGTCGCTTAGACACCTCCCGTCGCTCCGCTGCGGTCGCTGGGCGACCTTCGCTTCGCTTTGGTCGGCGATGCGCTCCTTAGCGGAACACCGCAGCCCCGCGAAGGTGTGACGCTTTCCAGCCGCGCCGCGGGTCCTTCGCGTAGGAGCGCATCGCGACGCTTGCTGCCCCAAAGGTCGCCCAGCGACCGAAGCGGGCGGCAACCGTCGTGTCTAAGCGACGGCGAAGGTGCCGCGGCCCGGCGAACCCAGCCACGGCCCCCCGCACAGGCGAGCCAAAGACCGAGGACCTAGATCTCGGCCCCTTCGAGCAGTTCGGTCACCAACGCGGCGATCGGCGAGCGCTCCGAACGGGTGAGGGTGACGTGGCCGAAGAGCGGGTGTCCCTTGAGTGTCTCGACGACGGCGGCCACGCCGTCGTGCCGGCCGACCCGGAGGTTGTCGCGCTGGGCGACGTCGTGGGTGAGGACAATCTTGGAGTTCTGCCCGATCCGGCTCATCACGGTCAGCAGGACATTCTTCTCCAGCGACTGGGCCTCATCCACGATCACGAACGCGTCGTGCAGCGAACGCCCCCGGATGTGGGTCAGCGGCATCACTTCGAGCATGCCGCGGTCCATCACTTCCTCCACGACTTCCTGGCTGACCAGTGCCCCGAGCGTGTCGAAGACGGCCTGCGCCCACGGGTTCATTTTCTCCGCTTCGGAGCCGGGCAGGTAGCCAAGCTCCTGGCCGCCCACGGCGTAGAGCGGACGGAAGACAATCACCTTGCGGTGTTCCTGGCGCTCCAGGACCGCCTCGAGCCCCGCGCAGAGGGCCAGCGCCGACTTTCCGGTGCCGGCCCGGCCGCCGAGGGACACAATACCGACCGCGGGGTCCATCAGCAGGTCGATCGCCAGCCGTTGTTCGGCTGACCGCCCGTGCAGCCCGAAGACGTCCCGGTCACCCCGCACCAGCCGGACCTGTTTGTCAGCCCCTACCCGGCCCAGGGCAGAGCCCCGCGGCGAGAGCAGCACTAGGCCGGTGTTGGTCGGCAGCTCCGCGGCTTCCGGGATGAAGACGGGCTCGTGGCCGTAGAGCGTCGAGACGTCCTGCTCACTGGCATCAATTTCCGCGACGCCGGTCCAGCCGGAGTCCTTAACGAGTTCGTTGCGGTACTCGTCGGCCTGCAGGCCCATGGCCGACGCTTTGACACGCATTGGGAGGTCTTTGGACACCACAGTGACGTCCCGGCCTTCGTTGGCAAGGTTCTTGGCGACGGCGAGGATCCGGCTGTCGTTATCCCCGCCGCGGAAGCCGGCCGGGAGCACCTCGGATGAAATGTGGTTCAGCTCCACCATCAGCGTGCCGCCGTCGTGGCCGAGCGGGATGGGGCGGTCGAGTCCGCCGTGCTGGACCCGCATGTCATCGAGGAGCCGGAGCGCCTTGCGGGCGAAATAGCCGAGCTCGGGATCGTGGCGCTTGCCTTCAAGTTCGGTGATGACAACTATCGGCAGAATCACTTCGTGTTCCGCGAAGCGCAGCAGGGCCCGCGGGTCAGAGAGCAGCACCGAGGTGTCGATCACGTAGCTCCGGGCCGGCTCCTGTTGTGCTGTTCCTTCCCCGGAAACAGCAAGACCGGCTCCAGCGGCGCTCTGCCCTGTACCGGTCTCTGCGGTGGCTCGCTTGGCGCGAGAGGTAGCTTTCTGTCCCTGGTCGCTCGCAACGTCGGGCAGTTGTTCAGAAATAGCCACATCGACTCCAGCCCCGGGGCGTATGCCCGGAATTGTTAGTGGTGAGGCGGCTCGGCCTTGAGGCCGGACACGGCCTCCCATACACCCGGTGCGAACTTCCGCTCCATGTACTGGCCTCCCCGATCAGCCGGCGGCTTGCCTGCTGATGGGATTAACGTACGTCTCGCGGGCGGCGTTTTGTTGTCCATTCCCCGGCGATTCCTGTTGCCATCGGGTGAACACGGGATGACGCGTCAGGAGCCGTAGCGCCGTTGCCTGCCGGCGTAGTCGCGCAGGGCCCGCAGGAAGTCCACTTTCCGGAAGGCCGGCCACAGGGCTTCGCAGAAATAGAACTCGCTGTAAGCACTTTGCCACATCAGGAACCCTGATAGCCGCTGCTCCCCGGAGGTCCGGATCACGAGATCCGGATCGGGCTGGCCGCGGGTGTAGAGGAAACGTGAGATGTCATCAACACTGAGTTCCTCGGAGAGTTTCCCGATGTCCGCACCGCGTCCGACGGCGTCGTGCAGCAGTTCCCGGACGGCATCGACGATTTCACGGCGTCCGCCGTAGCCGACGGCAACATTGACGTGGAGCTTCTCGCGCGCCGGGGTACGGGCCGTGAGCCGGTTGAGCCGGGCTGCGAGGTAATCGGGGAGCAATTCCGGTGCACCCATGGCGTGGACCGAAATCTCGGCGTCCCCGTCCAGCCTGTCCAGCGTGTTGGCAATGATCCCCATCAGCAAGTCCAGTTCTTCGCCGGAACGGCTCATGTTGTCAGTGGACAGCATGTACAGGGTGACCACCTTGACGCCCAGTTCCTGGCACCAGCCGAGGAACTCGTGGATCTTGTCGGCACCGGCCTGGTGTCCCTGGCTGGTTGGAGCGTTGAACTGCCGCGCCCAGCGGCGGTTGCCGTCCACCATTACGCCGATGTGCCGGGGGATGCGTTCCGGGTCCAGGGAGCGCTGTAGCTTGCGCTCATAGAAGCCATAGAGGAACCCGGGCATTTCCATCCGGAGTTTCACCTGGCTTCCTTGAAGTACGACGTCAGTGCACAACCTAGGCTACCTGCCGCGGTGCCGGCCGTGGCGCATGAACGTGACGGTTCTGCGCCGGGCATCTTGTTACTCGAAGGTAACTTACTGCGCCGTAGTTTATTATTGCGGCATGGAAAGCAACAGTCCCGAGCCCCGGCCGGATGAGCCTGCGGAGCGCGGGACCGGCCCGATGGACGACGCTGCCGTGCGACTGGCCGAACTCCTGATGATCAAACCCAAGTGGCGCGGCTGGATCCACACCGTGACGGCTCCGCTGGCGCTGGCCGCGGGCCTGGTCCTGGTGCTGCTGGCACCGACGCCGGACCTGAAGATTGCCTCCGCGGTCTACGCCTTCACCGGTGTCCTGTTGTTCGGCATCAGCGCCATCTACCACCGCGGGAACTGGTCAGCGGGCGTAAAGATCGTGTTGAAGCGGCTGGACCATACCAACATCATGCTGGTCATCGCCGGCAGCTACACGCCGCTCGCCTGGGCGCTCCTGGACCGGCCCAAAGCCGAGGTGCTGCTGTGGGTGATCTGGACCGGGGCCATCCTGGGCGTGCTGTTCCGCTTGCTGTGGACGGACGCGCCGCGGTGGCTGTACGTGCCGATCTACATCGCACTGGGCTGCGGCGCGTTGTTCTACCTGCCGGACTTTTTTGCCGCCAATGTCGCCGCGGCCGTGCTGATTTGTGCCGGCGGCGCCCCTCTACATCACCGGCGCCGTCTTCTACGCGATGAAAAAGCCGAATTTCAGCTATGAACACTTCGGTTTCCACGAACTCTTCCACGCACTCACGGTTTTTGCTTTCGCTGCGCATTACATCGCCATTGCCATAGCGGTACTGAGCTAAAGTCCGCACCCACGCCCCCGCGGCACCGGGGAGGTGCGCCAGCTGTCTTCGACGACGGCGCCACGCTCCGGTGCCGGACCGCGGCTGGGGAGTCGTCAGTGGTTTCCGGGTTCTGCCTTGCCGGTGTTCCCAGGGCTCTCCGCGGGCCGGCCGGATTCACGTGCTGCGGGGGTCTTCGCAGCTCCGTCATTGGCGGCCGCTTCGGCGGCGGCCATGCGTTCCTCCTCCACCTGGGCGCGGTACCGGACCCGGCGGATCCGCCGGACCATGTCCACAATCAGGAGCGCCGTCAGCACCACGATAAAGGCCGTCAGGAGGAACCCGAGCAGGCCGGGCGTGACCTGATCCTGAGAGAGGCCCTCACGCAGTGACGGCGACGGGGCGGGCGCCGGGGAGGTTGCCAGGGCGATAAGCAAGGGATGCACGGTGAGGACCTTCTGTGGGGCTGGTTGGCGGTCCGGCGGGGCGGGCCGCGGAACTGCGTTGAACGGCTTCTACGACGTCTTCTACACGTCATAGAAAAGCCCTTTAGCTCTATCTTAGCCCGGCGAAGAAGTCCTTTTCCGGCAGTTCCGAGCTAACCCGGGACTGGATCAGCGAGTAGTCCTCCCAGGGCCAGACCCGGCGCTGCATTGCCGGTGTGACGGCGAAGAAGAAGCCTTCCGGGTCAACCTGGGTGCGGTGGGCACGGAGCGCGTCGTCGCGGGCTTCGAAGAAATCCCCGCACTCGATCTGGGTGGTGGTGGGATGGGTGGGCGCCGGCGGGGTGTGGCCTTCCGCGTCGGCTTCAAGCCAGGCAGCGATGCGCTCGGCGTAGGGCGACTGGAGACCGGTTTCCTCCAGCGCCACATGCAGGGCCTGGAAACGTTCGGGGCTGAACGCACGGTCGTAGTAGAGCTTGCTCGGCGCCCAGGCTGCGCCGGCTCCCGGGTAGCGGGCCGGGTCACCTGCGGCTTCGAAGGCCTCGACGGCAACACGGTGGGCCATAATATGGTCCGGGTGCGGGTAGCCACCGTTCTCGTCGTAGCTCAGGATGACCTGAGGCTTGAAGCTGCGGACCAGCCGGACGAGGGGCGCTGCCGCCTGTTCCAGCGGCAGCGTCGCGAAAGAGCCAACCGGCAACGGCGGGAGGGGATCACCTTCGGGCAACCCGGAGTCGACGAAACCGAGCCAGCGCTGGCGGACTCCCAGTACCGCGGCGGCACGCGCCATCTCCAGGTTGCGGGCTCCGGCCATATCGCGTTTGGGGTGCGGCACGGCCGCCATGGCCGGATTTTGGATGTCGCCGCGCGAGCCGTCCGTGCAGGTGGCCACCAGGACGTCAACGCCGGCTGCGGCGTACATGGCCATCGTGGCGGCACCCTTGCTGGATTCGTCGTCGGGATGCGCATGGACGGCCAACAGCCGGAGCGGCGCTGACGAGGTGGTGGACGCTGTCATCGTGGACGGCTCCTCTTTCATCTTCAGGGACAGGAATATTGGCGGGCACAACAAGCCGGGTCGGCGCCACGGTGAACAGCGCGCCCGATCCACACTAAACTGAAGCAGTGATTTCCAAGGATCAGCCTGCCGCGCCCGCGCCGGTATCTCCCAGCCTAGCCAATCGTTACGGTGGTCAAAAGCCGACGCTGAGCCGCAAGGCAAAACGCGCCATCCTCGTACTGGCCCTCGCGGTCGGGCTGGCCTTTTTGGCCTGGGTCGCGGCGTCCAACGCGACAGCGAGCGTCACCTCCAAGGACATCGGTTACAGCACCCCGGACGCCACGGTCGCGGAGGTCGATTTTCAGGTCACCAAGGAACCGGGCACGGCCGCGAAATGCGCTGTCAAAACGCTGGATTCCAAGTTCGCCGTCGTCGGCTGGAAGGTCGTGGACATTGCCCCCAATGCCGCCGACGCGGGAACCGACGGCGGGCGCACCACCTCCCACCGCGCCACGGTGCGCACCGAGTCCCAGGCCGTCTCCGGCCTCGTGGACACTTGCTGGATCCCTGACGCAAGCAAATAGCGCAACGTACGGACGCGGTTCGGGAACACGGTGTGATCCAGGCCGCAGCCATCTTTGGTTTATCCAAGGGATTGACTACAATGGATCAATACCTTTGCCCCGCTGAGCTGGTTACTGCGTCCTAAAAGTGGCCACCGTGGCGGGGTCTTTGCTTGTTTGACCATAAAGGAGAAGTCCGTGTCTACCACCAACAGCGCAACTGCAGCTTGGCTTACCCAGGAAGCTTTTGACCGCCTGAAGGCAGAGCTGGACCACCTCTCCGGCCCCGGCCGGGCGGAAATCGTCCAGAAGATTGAGGCCGCCCGCCAGGAAGGCGACCTCAAGGAAAACGGCGGCTACCACGCGGCCAAGGAGGAGCAGGGCAAGATCGAAGCCCGCATCCGCCAGCTGACCGCGTTGCTCCGGGACGCCCATGTGGGCGAATCCCCTGCCGATGACGGAATCGTCGAGCCCGGCATGATTGTTGTTGCCAAAATCGCCGGCGACGAGGAGTCGTTCCTGCTCGGCTCACGGGAGATCGCGGGTGACTCGGATCTTGACGTCTTCAGTGAGAAGTCCCCCCTGGGCGCTGCCATCGTCGGCCACAAGGAGGGCGACAAGCTCAGCTACACCGCCCCGAACGGCAAGGACATCACGGTGGAGATCATCTCCGCCAAGCCGTACGCCGGCTGACCTGTCCTGAACTGCCCGCACCAAACGACGCCGGCCCTCCCCCACGGGAGGGCCGGCGTCGTTCGTTGCCAGGTTGCCGTTAGTTCGCGCGGGTACCGGCCCGGGGCGAACGCAAAAGCAGGGCTGCGAGCACTCCGCCGATTGCGCCGCCCAGGTGCGCCTGCCAGGAGATGAACGCCGCCACAGTGGGCAGCACGCCGAACAGGATGCCGCCGTAGCTCAGGAAGAGCACCACCGAGAGCAGGATCTGCCACCAGTTGCGGTTGAAAAAGCCGCGCACCAGCAAAAACGCGAGGAGCCCAAAAACCAGGCCCGAGGCCCCGACGGTGACGCGCAAACCGCCGATCAGCCACACCGCCGCGCCAGAGGCCAGCCAGCTCAGCGCCAGTGTGGTAAAAAACACCCGCAGCCCTGAGAGCAACACCAGGAAACCGAAGATGATCAACGGAAGTGTGTTGGAGAACAGGTGCGCCAGGTTCGCGTGCAGCAGCGGGAACGTCAGGATGTCCAGGATCCCGTCGAGGCTGCGCGGCCGCAGGCCGAACACGCCATTGAGCGAATGCTGCATCAGGGTGTTGATGATCTCGATGACGTAGAGCACCAGCAAAAACGAGCCCACGACCAGCAATCCCGTGCGGGCACGCCCGGCTGTGGTGTCGCCGGCTCGTGGCCTGCCGCTGGTGGAGTTAAGCACAGTGGTCCCCTAATGCACAACGATCGGTTGGAAGCCTTCGGCCCGCAGCGCCGCGAGGACTTTCTCGCCGTGCTCGTGGCCCTTTGTTTCCAGGTTCACGGTGATGGAGACATCGCCCATACTGATCGAACCGCCCACCCGGGTGTGGTCCAGACCCGTCACGTTGGCGTCGTTCTCGGCGATGATCCGGGCGATCGTCGCCAGTGAGCCGGGACGGTCGTCAAGCATCATCCGGACGGTCATGTACCGGCCGGCGGCGGAGAGCCCGCGCTGGATGACCTTGAGCATCAGCATCGGATCGATGTTCCCGCCGGAGAGCACCACGGCCACGGTGCCAGGATTTTCGATCTTTCCTTCCATCAGGGCAGCGACCCCCACGGCCCCGGCCGGCTCCACCACCATTTTGGCCCGTTCGAGCAGGAAGATCAGCGCCCGGGCGAGGGCGTCCTCGCTGACGGTGACGACGTCGTCGACAAGTTCCCGGATGATGCTGAAGGGCAGCTGGCCCGGCCGGCCAACGGCGATGCCGTCGGCCATCGTTGACACGCGTTTGAGCGGGACGAGGGCGTCCGCGGCGAGCGACGGCGGGTAGGCGGCGGCGTTCTCGGCCTGGACGCCGATGATCCTGATCTCCCGGCCGAGTTCCTTGGCCCTGGCCTTTACGGCCACGGCCACCCCGGCGAGCAGCCCGCCGCCGCCGACGCCCATCAGGATGGTGTCGACCTGGGGCAACTGTTCCAGGATTTCCAGCCCCACGGTGCCCTGCCCGGCGACGATGTCGACGTCGTCAAAGGGGTGGACGAAAACTGCGCCGGTCTCGTCCGCATAGCGTTTGGCTTCGGCGAGGGCCTCGTCAACATTATGGCCGTGCAGGACCACCTCGGCCCCGTGGCTGCGGGTCGCGGCGAGCTTGGGCAAAGCGACGCCGAGCGGCATGTAGATGCGGGCATTGATGCCCAGGCTCTTGGCGGCAACGGCCACGCCCTGGGCGTGGTTGCCGGCCGAGGCCGCCACCACGCCGCGCTTCTTCTCCGCCGGGGAGAGTTTGGCCATCCGGACGTAGGCACCACGGACTTTAAAGGAACCGGCCCGCTGCAGGTTCTCACACTTGAGGAACACCTCGCCGCCGACCATCCCGCCCAGGGCGCGGGAGGATTCAACGGGCGTCCGCGTAATGATCCCGTCGAGCAGCTTCTGCGCCTCCAGGACATCGTCCAGCGTGACGGGCAGGCTCTCCAGGGTGTTCACGAACTAGTCTCCTTCTGTTGGCTCAGTACCGGCATCGTCGCCGCGACCGGCGGCTGCGCCCGGCAGCCGGGCGTCCCTCACGGTGGTATCGGCGCCGGCTGCAGGAACAGGGAAGCCCTGCTGGCCCGCGGTGGCTGACGCACTTTTATGTTCCCACGTTCTGCCCGCAATGTAGCGAATCGACGAGTTTGCTACGGCGAGGATGGGAACGGAGAACAGGGCTCCGGGAATCCCGGCGAGATAGGAGCCTGCGGCGACGGCGAGGATCACGGCCACCGGGTGCAGCGATACAGCCTTGCCCATAACCAGCGGCTGCAGGATGTGGCTCTCCAGTTGCTGGACCAGCAGGACGATGCCCAGCATAATCAAGGCGTTGACCCAGCCGTTGGCGACGAGGGCCAGCAGGACGGCAACGGCGCCGGTCACGAGGGCACCGATAATCGGGATAAAGGAGCCCAGGAACACCAGCACGCCCAGCGGCAACGCCAGCGGCACACCGATAACTGCCGCACCGACACCGATCCCCACCGCGTCCACAAAGGCCACGAACATCTGGATCCGCGCGTAGCTCACCATCGAGGACCAGCCCACCCGCCCGGCCCCGTCCGTCGCGGGGCGGGCCTGCCTGGGCAGCAGCCGGACAAGGAAGGCCCAGATGCGGTCCCCTTCCAGTAGGAAGAAGATGAGGATAAAAAGCGCCAGGATCATTCCGGCAGCGAAATGCCCGGCGGTGCTGCCGAAGGACAGAGCGCCGTTGAGGATGCTGCTGCTGTTGTTCTGCAAGGCGGCGGTGCCGTCCTGCAGGTACTGGTCGATCTGGGCCGCCGTCAGGTGCAGCGGGCCGTCCGCGAGCCAGACCTGGACTTTTTGGACTCCGGTCAGGGCCTGGCTCCACAGTTCGGCGAAACCGGACGTGAGCTGCCGGCCGACGAGTGCCAGGGAACCGCCGATCACACCGATAAAGCCCAAGACGGTGAAGGCGACGGCGAGGCCGTTGGGGACGTGGCTTCTCCGGAGCAGGTCCTTGACCGGGGCCAGCAGCCCGGCGAGGAGGGCCGCAACCATCACCGGAATCACCAGGAAGCTGATCCTGCCCAGCAGCCACACGAGGGCACCGGCCACAACAATGATCAGCCCGAGTCGCCAGGACCAGGACGCCGCGATCCGCACGCCGTACGGGATGTCCTCGTCGATTTCCCGGTCCGTGACGGACCGCAGCGGTGCGGCCGGGCCGAGCGTGGTCAGGCGGTTCGGCAAGGCGGCATCGTCAGCTGGCGTCATAGCCCAATGATTCACCAGCGCCGCGCAGATGGGAAACCCGGAGCCCGCTCAGCGGTTGAGGTCCGCGCTGATGCCCCACGTCATCGTGAACGGTTCCTCCGGGTCCAGCCAGCGGAGACCGTCGCCGCTGTTAAAGGCATTGGCCGGCCCGGTCATGGGTTCAAGGGCCACCGCTTTGGTCCGGCCGGGAAATTCGGTAGTGACAAAAACATGGACGTAGCCGCAGTTGGTGTCCTGCCAGAGGGTCACACTTTGGCCGTCGGGCGCGCTGAGCGTGTGGCGGGCGATGCCGCCGTCGAACTCCAGATCCGTGTAGGCAGCATCGATATCCAGTGCCGCGACGGGCCGTCCGGCACGCAGGTCAAAGTCCCCGCTGGCCGGTTCGGTGCTGCGCGGAATGAGCCGGCCGTCCGTCACGAGCCTGGTGCGGGCGCGGACCGTGAGCGTAAGCTCCTCGCTGGGCAGCTCCCCCAACCGGAGATAGGGGTGCGCGCCCAGGACAAAGGGGGCCGGTTCCTGCGAGTCGTTGACGAGGCTCTGCCGCACCACCAGGCCCAGGTCCCCGGCGAGTTCGTAGCGGACCCGGTGGCGGAGCAGGAATGGATAGCCGTGCTGGGGAAAGATCACTGCTTCGAGGGTGACAGAGAACTCCGATTCCTCCACCAGCATGTAAGCGGTGTTGCGCAGCAGCCCGTGGCTGGCGTTGTTGCGCGAGACCTCGGTGATGTCGAGCTGTTGTTTTTTGCCGTTGAGGTGCCACAGCCCGTCTTCCACCCGGTTGGCCCAGGGCGCCAGGGTGATGCCGGTGGCTCCGGGCGGAATCTCGGCCTCGCCGTAGCTCTCGGTCAACTGGGTGCCGCCGCGGCTGTAGACCCGAAGGCCGGCTGCCAGTTCGGTCACCACGGCCAGGGCGTCACCGCGCCGCAGCTCGTATTGCCTGCCGGAGGCATAACGCCGCGCCCTGCCGCCGCCTGCCGCGGATTCGTTGTGGGGAAGGAAGCTCGTCTGATCCATGCGCACCACCGTACAGACCGGCCCGGCAATCCGTATAGCGTGGACCCATGAGCCGCATCACGTTAGCCGCACAGCCATGACCCGGCCGCCGGGCACCGGCGAACTGGCGGCCCGGTTCCAGAGCGCGTTCGGGGTGGCCCCCGACGGCGTCTGGCAGGCCCCGGGCCGGGTCAACCTGATCGGCGAGCACACCGATTACAACGAGGGGTTCGTGCTGCCGTTTGCGATCGACAAGGCAGCCCGGGTGGCCGTCCGGATCCGGCCCGATTCGACCCTCCGGCTGCTGTCCACGTTCGGCAACCAGGGAATGACGACGGCGGACGCCGCCGCCCTGGACCGCGGCACCGCCCGAGGCTGGACGAAGTATCCGCTCGGTGTGCTCTGGGCACTGCAGCAGCGCGGACTCCCGGTCCCGGGCCTGGATATCCTCCTGGCCTCCGACGTACCCCGGGGGGCCGGGCTGTCCTCGTCCCATGCCATTGAATGCGCTGTCATTACGGCGCTGAACGAACTTACTGCTGCCGGGCTGGGTGTGGACGAGATGGTGCTGGCCACCCGGCAAGCGGAGAACGACTTTGTCGGCGCGCCGACCGGCATCATGGACCAGACCGCCTCCTTGCGCGGCGCGGCCGGGCAGGCCGTGTTCCTGGACTGCCGGGACCGGAGCTTCCGGCTCGTGCCCTTCGATGCCGAAAGCGCCGGGCTGGTCACGCTTGTGATCGACACCAAGGTGTCGCATTCCCACTCCGCCGGCGGCTATGCCGCCCGGCGGGCCTCCTGCGAACTCGGCTCCGAGGTCCTCGGGGTAAAGGCCCTTCGCGACGTCGAACTCGAGGACCTGGCGGAAGCTGCTGGACTTCTGGACGACAAGACGTTCCGCCGGGTGCGGCACGTTGTGACGGAAAACAACCGTGTGCTGCAGATCCTCGAGCTGCTCGGCAGCGCCGGGCCCGCTGCGATCGGGCCGGTGCTGGATGCGTCCCACGCCTCGATGCGCGACGACTTCGAGATCTCCTGCGCTGAGCTGGATCTCGCGGTGCGCGCCGCCCGTTCGGCCGGCGCCCTCGGAGCCAGGATGACCGGTGGCGGCTTCGGCGGCTCAGCGATTGCGCTCACCCCGGTGGCGGCCCAACGGCAGGTCCGTGCCGCCGTCGAACAGGCCTTCGGCGCTGCCGGTTTTGCACCGCCGGACATCTTTACCGTGCGTCCCGCCGCAGGGGCCCTGCGCCTGGCCTGACCGGAGCGTAGGCTGGGCGCATGCCAGAAGCAGTCATTGTTTCCACTGCCAGAAGCCCCATCGGACGCGCTTTTAAGGGCTCGCTGAAAGATGAGCGGCCTGACGACCTCGCTGCCGCCATGGTCGCCGCGGCACTGGCCCGGATTCCATCGTTCGACGCCGCTAATGCCACCGGCCAGGGCCTGGACGATCTCTATCTGGGCTGTGCTGAGCCCAGCGGCGAAGCGGGTTCCAATATGGCCAGGGTGGTCACCGTCCTGGCCGGGCTGGACAACGTCCCGGCCGCCACAGTCAACCGGTTCTGCGCCTCCAGCCTGCAAACGCTCCGCATGGCCTTCCACGCCATCAGGGCCGGCGAAGGCCGGGCATTTGTGGCGGCGGGAGTCGAAGCGGTCTCACGGTACCGGGACTGGGCCGGCGCCGGCGAGACGGACGCAAGCACACATAACCCGCTCTTCGATGCGGCCCGGCAACGCACGGCTGCGCGGGCCGGGTCGAATACACCGTGGACGGATCCGCGGCTGGGCGGGCGGATGCCGGACATCTACATCGCCATGGGCCAGACCGCCGAGAACGTCGCCACGAGTTACGGCATCAGCCGGAATGACCAGGACGACTGGGCCGTGCTGAGCCAAAACCGCACCGAGGCAGCCATCGCCGCCGGATTCTATGCCCGCGAAATCACCCCCTACACGCGCAGGGACGGCACCGTGATCGACCGGGACGACTCCCCCGGGCCGCGGTGACCCTTGGCTCGGTCAGCGCACTGCAGCCGGTGTTCCGCGCCGGTGGCACCGTTACTGCCGGGAACGCCTGCCCGCTGAACGACGGGGCCGCCGCGCTGGTGGTCATGAGCGATCTTCGGGCCGCCGAACTCGGGCTGACGCCGCTGGCCCGGATTCTCTCCACCGGCGTCAGCGCCCTGTCCCCCGAGCTGATGGGACTGGGCCCGGTAGAGGCCAGCAGGCGGGCTCTGCAGCTCGCCGGGCTGGGCATCGGGGATATCGACCTCGTGGAACTCAACGAGGCCTTCGCCGTCCAGGTCCTCGCCAGCGCCAAGGAGCTTGGCATCGACCACAGCAAACTCAACGTCAACGGCGGCGCCATCGCGTTGGGGCATCCATTCGGTATGACCGGCGCCCGATTGATCACCACCCTGTTGAACGGGCTCCGGGAGCGGGATGCCCAGCTGGGTCTCGCCACGCTCTGTGTTGGCGGCGGCCAGGGCATGGCCGTGGTGCTGGAGCGGCTCAGCTGATGCCCACGGCCCCGGCGCACAAAGCGGGCCCCGCCAGATGGCGGGGCCCGCTTTCTGAGCTCCCAGCGGCCGGTTGTGGCCTGACGTGTTAGTCGTCGCCGCGCAGGATCGCCAGCAGCCGGATGATCTCCACGTACAGCCATACCAGCGTCACAGTGAGGCCGAAGGCAGCGGTCCAGGAGAAGCGCTGCGGGGCGCCGCTGCGGACGCCGGCTTCAATGCTGGTGAAGTCCATGATCAGCGAGAACGCGGCCAGCCCGATCGCCAGCGCGCCGATAAAGACACCGAGGGGAATGCCGAAGATCTCCACGCTGGTCCGGAGCCCAAACGGCTCCTGGACCACGCCGGTCCACATCATCACCATGTTGATGAGCGCGAAGACTGCGTAGCCAATCAAGGCAATCATAAAAAAGCGCATGGCCTTCGGTGTGGCCCGGACCTTGCCGCTCCTGAAGAGCACCAAGGTCACAGCGAACACGGAGAGAGTGCCGATCACAGCCTGCAGTCCGACACCCGGGAACATACCGTCGAGGATCCGCGTCAGGCCACCGAGGAACAACCCCTCGAGGCCCGCGTAGGCGAGGATAAGCGCCGGTGAAGGCTGCTTCTTGAAGGTGTTGACAAGGGCGAGGACAAAACCGCCCAGCGCACCGACGATCATCAGCGTATAGGCCAAGCCCTCCGCCACCACGAGCGTGACAGCGGCGCCGGCGATCACGGCGCCAAGGCATGCAGCGGTCTTCATGATGACATCGTCATAGCTCATCCGGCCCGTGTCCGCGGGGCCGGCGGCGGGCCGGTTGTACATGTCCTGGAGCTGGTCCTGGGTCATCGCCTGGGGTGACGCGTTCCAGCCGGCCCGGCCGTGGGCGCCCTGCCCGAAAGCCTGCGGGGCAGGCGGTGCCTGGGTTGCTCCACGGAAGTTCTTTCCGTTGAAGACTGGGTTTCCGCCAAGTGCCATTGAAGCTGTCCTCCATATAAAGGGGTGTGGTGATCCGGTGGTGAACGGTTCGTGTCAGGTAACTACACGCTACCAATTCCAACCGCTGACGGGCAGCGTTAGTTCCCGCCAGCGCTTGGCTGCAACCCGACCGTGACCTCCCTGCCGCCGGGTCGCGGGCCGCGGGCACCGTCGCGCGACGACTGTTAAGGCATACTCCAGATCAACAAAAGTTTACTTTAGGCCGGGTAAACCACCCCGTCGCCGAAGCTTCACGGTTGTTACCTGATCGCGACGTTCCGCCTGCTCCGGAGGGCATTCATTGCCCCGAACGGGCTGTAACATGGGCCAAATAGGGTGACGGATATCACAAGCTGGACATCTCGACCGCATCACACCAGGTTTTACCTTCCGTCACCCTGACTGTTCGCATCGGTTGCAATGGCGCAACCCACACCACCCCATGTGGAGGTTTTCATTTTGAGAAGCACACCGAGAGGCCTGTCGCAAAGACGGCGCGGCAGATTGCTGAAAGCTGTGGGGGCCGTTTTTGCCGCCGTCGCCGCGCTGCTGCTGATCGTCGCGCCGGCATCGCAGGCCACGAGCCCCGCACCGGCACCATCGCCGTCGGCAACCACGTCTCAACCGACCGAGACGTTTACCAACAACATCAGCGGATTCCTGCGCGGCGATGACCGCACCCCGCTTGTCGGCGTAGAAATCAGCGCCACCGGCAACGGCTTCACCGGGTCGACGAAATCCGCGGAAAACGGTTCGTGGTCCATTGGTGTCCCGAAGCAGGGAACCTATGAGGTCAAACTCAACGAATCCACCCTCCCGGACGGCCGCAAGCTCGCAGCCGGCCAGGAGAACCCCCGCCAGGTCACCTTCAGCCAGACGTCGAACCTTTCGGTGATCTTCGCCTTCGGTGAAGGCATCGTCGTCCAACAGCAGGACTTTGGCAAAAACCTGGTCAACCGCCTGGTGGCAGGTCTGAGTTTCGGACTTCTGCTGGCCCTCGCATCGGTGGGTCTCTCGCTGATTTTCGGCACCACCGGGCTGACCAACTTCGCACACGGCGAAATGGTCACCCTCGGCGCCGTCCTGGTCTTCGCTTTCAACGCCATGAACCTCCCGTTCTGGCTGGCCGTTGTGCTCGCGCTGCTCGGCGGCGGCCTATTTGGCTACTTCCAGGACGCCGGCTTGTGGAAGCCGCTGCGCCGCCGGGGCACCGGACTGGTGCCCATGATGATCGTCAGCATCGGCCTCGCCCTGGCTGTGCGCTACGTCATCCAGTTCTTCTTCGGCGGCGCCACCCAGCAGCTGCCGTACGCACAGAGCACGGAGATCCAGATCGGATTGATCTCCATTTCCCCCAACAACCTGTGGTCCCTTGTGATCAGCGCCGTGGTGATCGCGCTGCTCGGGATCATCCTGCTCAAGACCCGGCTCGGCAAAGCCACCCGCGCGGTCGCCGACAACCCAGCGCTGGCAGCGGCCTCGGGCATCGACGTCGACTCTGTGATCCGGATTGTCTGGGTCACCGGCGGCATGCTGGCCTCTCTCGGCGGCATCCTGTGGGCCTACTACCGGCCCGGCGTCACCTTCGATATGGGATCGCAGATCCTGCTGCTCATCTTCGCCGGCGTCACCCTGGGTGGCCTTGGCACGGTATGGGGCGCCCTGATCGGATCCATCATCGTCGGTATCTTTGTGGAGCTGACCACCGTGTTCGGCCTCGCCGCCGACCTCAAATACGTGGGAGCACTGTTCATTATGATTATTGTCCTTCTGTTCCGGCCCCAAGGCATCTTGGGCCGGCGCGAGCGCGTGGGTTAGGAGACAGCCATGGACTTCGGATTCATATTTTCCAGTGCTGCCGGTGAACTGTTCAGCCCGACGACGGCGGCATACGCCCTCGCAACCCTCGGCCTTGCGGTTCACTTTGGCTACTCGGGCCTGCTCAACTTCGGTCAAGCCGGCTTTATGGCGGTGGGCGCCTACGGTTTCGCCATCTCCACCCTGACCTTCGGCGCCCCGTTCTTCGTCGGGCTCCTCATCGCCGTGGTGTGTTCGGCCATCTTCGCCCTGCTCCTCGGTATCCCCACCCTCAGGCTGCGGGCCGACTATTTGGCCATCGTGACAATCGCGGCGGCGGAAATCGTGCGCTACATTGTCACAACCAACCAGCTGACCGCCGTCACCGGTTCGGCCAACGGCCTCGCCGCTTTCGAAGGCGACTTCTACGCCATGAACCCTTTCCCCGAAGGTTCCTACCTGGGGATGAACAACCGGGACTTCTTCATCCGGGTTGTCGCCTGGACCGTGGTGGCCCTTCTCTGCCTCGTGATCTGGCTTTTGATGCGCAGCCCCTGGGGCCGTGTCCTTATAGGGCATCCGCGAGGACGAAAATGCTGTCCGTTCGCTTGGCAAAAACGTGTACGCCTACAAGATGCAGGCCTTGATCATCGGCGGCGTCCTCGGCGCCCTCGCAGGCATGATCTTCACCCTCCCCCGCGGTGCAGTCCAGCCGGCGAACTACGGGACCGAGCTGACGTTCTTCCTCTACACCTGCCTGCTGCTCGGCGGCCTGGGCACGGTGCTGGGGCCGGTGATTGGCGCCATGATCTTCTGGGTCGTCCTGTCCCTCACACAAGGCATCCTGTATGGCCTGATCGAATCCGGCGCCGTCACCTGGCTCAACACGGTCCAGGCCGGGCAGCTGCGGTACATCCTTGTGGGTATCGCGCTGATGCTGTTGATGATCTTCAGGCCCCAGGGTGTCCTCGGCAACAAGAAGGAGCTGGCTTTCGCATGAGCACTCAAAGCGATACACCCCGTGCCGCGGATAACCCGGAAGAAATCGACTACATGACGGACTCGCGGCCGATCGCGGCCGGTGAGACTGCTCCGGGCTGCAAAAAGCGCGACCCGATCGTGGTGGCGGAGAACGTCACCCGCAGCTTCGGCGGCATCAACGCCGTCGACGTCGAGTACCTCGAGATCCCCCGGCATAAAATCACCGCACTCATCGGGCCCAACGGCGCCGGCAAGACCACGCTGTTTAACCTGCTGACCGGCTTCGACACACCCAACACGGGCAAGTGGCAGTTCGAAGGCAACAGCCTGGCCGGCGTCTCCTCCTACAAGGTGGCCCGGATGGGCATGGTCCGCACATTCCAGCTGACCAAGGTGATGGGCAAGCTGACGGTTATGGAAAACATGCGTCTTGGTGCCTCTAACCAGGCCGGTGAACGGCTCTCCAAGGCCCTGTTCAAAGGAATCTGGGGCGGCCAGGAAAAGCAGATTACCGCCGACGCCGACGTGCTCCTGCGGAAGTTCAAGCTGGACGCCAAAAAGGACGACTATGCCGCGTCACTTTCCGGCGGCCAGCGCAAGCTCCTGGAAATGGCCCGCTCGCTGATGGTCAGGCCCAAGCTCGTGATGCTTGACGAACCGATGGCCGGCGTCAACCCCGCGCTGACCCAGTCGCTCCTGGACCACATCAAGAACCTCAAGGCAGAGGGCATGACCGTGTTGTTTGTTGAACACGACATGCACATGGTCCGGCACATCGCCGACTGGGTGGTGGTGATGGCCGAGGGCCGGATCGTGGCCGAAGGTCCGCCTGCCGAAGTAATGAAGAACCCCGCCGTGATCGACGCCTACCTGGGCGCCCACCACGACGTGGATCTCGGCGATTCGGAAGGCATCAAAGAGCTCGCGGCCGAACTGGTGGCCGACGAGGAGTCGATTGTGGGCACCGATAATGCCGGCATCATCTCCCTGGATATCGTCGGTTCCGAAACGGATGCGCCGGCGGACGGCAACGGTGCCGCGCACGGCAGGCGCAGCGCAGATGAGCCGAACAGCACAGAAAAGGACACGCAATGAGCGCCACCAGTGCGGCCCCCGCCGCTACGCCAGTCCACGACGAGGATTCGGTCGTCAAGGTCACCGACCTGGTGGCGGGCTACATCCCCGGCGTTAATATCCTCAACGGTTGCAGTATCGAGGCCCGCAAGGGCGAGCTCATCGGCATCATCGGCCCCAACGGAGCCGGCAAGTCCACACTCCTGAAGGCGATGTTCGGCCTGGTTAAGGTCCACTCCGGTTCCGTTGTGGTCCGCGGCCAGGACATCACCGGACTAAAGGCCAACAAGCTCGTCAGCCGGGGCATCGGTTTTGTGCCGCAGAACAACAACGTGTTCGCGGCGCTGACCATCGAGGAGAACCTCCAGATGGGCATGTTCCAGCGGCCCAAGGACTTTGCCGAGCGCTTCGACTTCGTCACCGGCCTGTTCCCGGAACTTGGCAAGCGGCGGGCCCAGCGCGCGGGATCACTCTCCGGCGGTGAACGCCAGATGGTTGCGATGGGCCGGGCCCTGATGATGGACCCGGCAGTGCTGCTGCTCGACGAGCCCTCCGCCGGCCTTTCCCCGGTCAAACAGGACGAGACCTTCCTCCGGGTCCACGAAATCAACCGTGCGGGCGTCTCGGTCATTATGGTCGAACAGAACGCCCGGCGCTGCCTGCAGATCTGTGACCGCGGCTACGTCCTGGACCAGGGCAAGGACGCGTACACCGGCACCGGCCGGGAACTGATGAAGGATCCCAAGGTCATCCAGCTGTACCTGGGTACGCTCGCCGACACCGTCGAGTAGTTCTCCGGCAACTCCGCAGCAACAGAAGGGCCGTCACCAGCCGGTGGCGGCCCTTCTGCGCGCCCGGCACCGCCAGCTCCGCATTCACAGGACCCGGCGGGATCCCGGTCCCGGGTGCGACCGCCGGCGCCCGGATGCGACCGCCGGGTACCGGGTACGGCCGCCACGTCCCCGCGCGACGGCGGCGCGCCACGCCGGGCAGCGTTGTTGGCAGCCTTCCTCCCGGGCATACAAAAGGCCCCCGCCCATTGGGCGGGGGCCTATTGCGGCTAGGGAAGGGCGAGCTTACAGCTTGCCGAATTCTTCCTTGACCGGCTTGTAGGTGTTGTCATCCTGGAACTCGTAGATGCCGATGTAGGCCTCTGTCGGGTCGCCGGCGTCGGAGAACGTTACGGGGCCGGACTGGCCGTCGTAGTCGATGTCCTTGCCGTTGCGCAGCAGGGTGACGCAGGAGGGGAAGTCGTTGCACTTTTCGCCGCCTTCAGACACGTCCTTCAGGTGCGCCGCGATGTCAGTTCCCTTGGTGCTCTTGGCTTCCTCTGCTGCCAGTGCGATCAGGTTCACGGCATCGTAGGACTCGCCTGAATAGCTGTAGTCCTTCAGCGCGGGATCGATGGCCAGCAGCTTCTTCTTGAAGTCGTCCTTGGCGAAGGTACCCGGGATGGTGCCCTGGGCGCCCTTCAGGGTGCCTGCCTGGAAGTCCTTGCTGTAGTCGGACATGTTGCCGTCCACCAGGAACATCTGGGTGGGCTTGACGCCCTTGCCCGTCATCAGCGGAACAATGCTCTTGGCCTGGTCAAAGGTGATTAGGGCGATGGCATCCGGCTTGGCCGCAAGCACCTTGTCCACCTGGCTGCTGAACTGCGAATCGCCTTCGTTGAAGAGCTCCTGGGCAACAACCTTGCCGCCGGCTGCCTCAAAAGCGGACTGTACGTTCTTGGCAAGGCCGGTTCCGTAGGCATCGTTCAGGACGATCATTCCAACGGTCTGGGCGCCACAGGTCGCCATGTAGTTGCCGAGGACCTTGCCCTGGAGAACGTCCGACGGGGCGGTGCGCCAGAACAAACCCTTGTCATCCCAGGCGGTGAAGTCCGGGGAGGTATTTGCCGGCGAGAACTGGATGACGCCTGCGCCGGTGATCTGGTTGATGACGGTCTTGGAGACACCCGAAGAAGCGGCACCAATGACTGCGCTGACACCCTGTCCGAGCAGGGCGCTGGTGGACTGCGTGGCAATATCGGTTTTGGTGTCACCGGAGTCGCGGTGGATGATTTCAACGGGCTTGCCCAGCACGCCGCCGGCGTCATTGACTTCCTTGATACCAAGGTTTACGCCAGCGATTTCGGGCGGGCCGAGGAACGCCAGCGACCCCGTTGTCGGCAGGAGCGATCCAAGCTTAAGAGCGGTTTCGGTGGTGGTCGTGGAGGCCGGAACGGCCCCGCCGGCTGCGGCGGTCGACTTGGCGCCGGCAGTGGCGCTCGGTGCGGGGCACGCGATGCCTGCAGCGGCGTTGGCCGAAGCGGTTCCGGATCCGGACGACGACGGGGTGGACGAGCCACCACAAGCCGTAGCCAGAAGGGCAACGCCGATGCTAAGCGCAGTCAGCTTAGCGATGCGGGGTGCCGCCTGGGGGAGTGAAGTCATTTACAATCTCCTCGATCTAAAGGTGCGAACGGCCTTTGATGCGAAAGATCAGGTGTTCCTGATTTACCTTCAAGCTAGTGCACTTCCGGCCCGATCCAAAGTGACTACGGTCACATCCTTATAACACTCGTTGCATAGAGGAAATCTGGCCAGGAATCGGCAGGTGCCATAACGTGTGCCCCAGGTGGGACTCGAACCCACAACACGCGGATTTTAAGTCCGCTGCCTCTGCCAATTGGGCTACTGGGGCGCCCGGTCCATAATAGCCCGCCGGGCGCCGGTCTCAGCGATGCCAAACGCCTCGGCGTAGTGGAAGCTTCCGCTCACCCCGCCCGGCCAGAGTGCCAGCGGCAGCAACTGGAAGTGCGGACCCCAGGCTGAACAGGGTGGCTCAACCCCGAGGGATGTCGATGGCACAAAGCCAAAGCGCGAGTAGTATTCCGGGTCGCCGAGCAGCGCGATGCCCCGCTCCCCCGCAGCGTTGGCCCGGGCAATCGTCTCCTGCATCAGCGCGCTGCCAATGCCGTGGCGCTGCAGTCTCGGCAGCACACCGATCGGCCCCAGTCCCAGCAGGTCCAGTTCGCCTGCGCGCCCGCGGGTGCTGATCACGTGCCCCACGACGGCGCCGTCGAGCTCCGCAACGATGCTGAACTCCGGCAGGAATTCGGCACAGTCAAAGAGCGCACGCATTAAAGGGACTTCCCTGGGCCCGCCGTCGGCCGGCAGGCCGCTGACCGGGGAGACGACGAAGGCGGCGGCGGTGAGGGCGAGGATGGCGGACCGGTCCGCGGGCCGCCCTGTGCGGAGCACCAGCTCCGGGGCAGGTGTGTGCTCGCCGTGCGCGGCGGCCAGTTCGTGCAGCGCCTCCAGCGCCCGGTCGGCATCTGCGACGGGGACCAGGATGTGGTCGTGATGGAAGCCGGCGAGGACATTGCAGCTGATTTTTGCGTCCGTGAGGGCGGTGCTGACCGCTGCCGTCAGGCCGATGGCGTCAAGCGAGGAATGTACCTGGAGGGTGATCCAGGCGCCGACAAAGTCGTAGGACAGTCCGAGGGTGTCAGCGTCCTTGCGCGGCAGGACAACGGTCATTCCTTCCGCCTCACGAACGGCGGCTTCGATCGCCCCTTCAAGCGGCCGTCCGTGCGGCCAGAGGGTGTAGACGAACTCGCCTCCGCGCAGTTCCGGGCGCATCGTGGCGAGCAGGGTGTGGAGGCCCGTTGCGGCTGTCATGGAGCCAGTCTAGGGGCGCACCTCGCCGGGGTTGGCCCGACGCCGGCCGGCCCGCACCCTTCCCAGGTGGACCTACGGGCGACCTTGCGGTTAACGACGGCGGCGGCCGCGCCCCGCAGGGGAACGGCCGCCGTCGACGGCAGGTGCTGGCTACTTGGCGTCAGCCGACACACTTTCCTTGCTGCTGGCCGGGCTGGCCTCTGCTGCCGGCTTCTCAGGAGCGGGAACCGAGGCCGGCTTGGGCGCGGGCGTTGCCGCAGCGACGAATGCGCCGCGGGGGTTGTCCAAGTCGATCAGCTGGGTCGTGTCGCGGCCCATAAAGAAAGCCAGGATCCAACCGAAGATCACACGGACCTTGCGCTCAACGGTGGGCATGGCGAATCCGTGGTAACCACGGTGTGCCAGCCAGGCAAGCGGTCCCTTGAGTCCGATCCGGCCCAGGAGGTTGATGTTTGCAACACCCTTCCATTCGCCGAAACCGGCGACGGCGCCCAGGTTTTTGTGCTTGTAGTCCGTGAGCGGCTTGTCCCAGCGGGAAGCCCACAGGTTCTTGGCCAGGCGCTTGGCCTGGCGCAGCGCGTGCTGCGCGTTCGGGACGCAGGTACCGTCCGGCAGGCCGCTGCCCGTAAGGTCCGGCACTGCCGCGACGTCGCCGGCGGCCCAGGCGTTCTCGATGATGCCTTCGTCCCCGGCGATGCGCAGGTCCGCGAGGACACGGACGCGGCCGCGGGGTTCGAGCGGGAAGTCGGTGGAGCGGACCATGGGGTTGGCCTGCACGCCGGCGGTCCAGACGAGGGTGTCGGCCTGGAATTCCTGGGCCGCCGTCTTGTCCGGAAGGTTGATCAGCTTCAGGGAACCCTCGGCGTTGTCCAGCGAGGTGTTAAGCAGGACTTCGATGCCGCGGCTGCGCAGGTGCTCAACCACCCAGTCCGCCTGGCTGGCGGTGACCTCAGGCATAATGCGTCCCATGGCCTCGACCAGGACGAAGCGGACTTCCTCCTGGCTGATGCGGGAGTTGTTCTTGACCGCGGCGCGGGCGAGGTCTTCCATTTCGGTAATGCACTCGATGCCGGCGAAGCCGCCGCCGACGACCACGAAGGTCAGGGCGCGGGCGCGTTCGGCGGGATCGGTCATCAACGAGCCGGCTTCGATCCGGTCCAGGACCTTGTTGCGCAGGGCGACGGCTTCCTCAATGGTCTTGAGGCCGATGCCCTTGTCCGCAAGTCCCTTGATCGGGAAGGTGCGGGTGATAGCACCGGCGGCCACCACAACGTCGAAGTAGGGAATCTCGAAGTTCTCGCCGCCGTCAGCCGGGGCGATCACTGCCGTGCGGTTTTCATGGTCGATCGAGGTGACGCGGCCCTGAATGAGCTCGGTCTGCTTGAGGTGCTGGCGGTGCGAGACGACGGCGTGGCGTGCCTCGATGTTTCCGCCGGCAACCTCGGGGAGGAAGGGCTGATAGGTCATGTACGGCAGTGGATCAACCACGGTGACAATGCCACCGGCGTTAGCGATCTTCTTCTGCAGTTTGAGGGCTACGTACAGGCCGACGTATCCGCCGCCGACGACGAGTACCCTGGGACGGTCCTGGAGCTGAGGGGAGAGTGCCATTCCCCAAGAATACCGCACTTTGTGAAAAACTTCACTAACTATGGATTTCCGTTGGAATCCACCGAATCGAGCACACCGGTATCGGCGGCGGCCGGGCCGTCGGGGCTTCCCTGGCCGGCCGTCCGGGCGCCACGGCGGAGCTGGAAGGCTGCGGCGGCCAGGATGCAAAGGAAAAGGCCGCCGAAGCCCAGCACCACCATGGCCGGCACGGCAGCATCGAGCTCGGACGGGCGCTCCGCGACGGGGACGGTGGGTTCCGGCAGGGTGGGCGCCGCGCTGGAGGGAACGGCGGGCGCCGGCGCGGGCGCCGTCGCCAGGTTTCCCCGCCGGTGGACCCGGATCCAGTCCGAAATCGTGCCCAGTGGATTGATTTTAGTGTCCGGCACGTCGGCCTTGAGTGCCGCCTCGGCGTCGAGGATCCCGAACCCGTATAACGGATCCTTCCCCGGAGCGCCGGCGTCCTTGGCGGTGGTGACTATTCTGTTGATGACCTGGCTGGCCGTCATGTCCGGCCATTTGGAGCGGATCAGCGCCGCGACCCCGGCCACGATCGGGGTAGCACCCGAGGTGCCGGCCCACTCTGCGTAGCCGCCGCCGGGCAAGCCTCCGATCAGGTTTTCCGCGGGCGCCGCAACGCCGATGCTGATGCCTTGGGATGAGGAGTCAATACTGGCAATTCCCTTGCGGTCCAGCCCGGCGACAGTCAGCACGCCCGGGATGGTGGCCGGCGCACCGACCTGGACGTTGCCGCCCCCGCGGTTACCCGCAGCGGCAACAATCACCACGTCCTTCTGTTCGGCGTACAGGAATGCCGCGTCCCAGCTCTGCGGCCACTCGGGCGAGGTGCTGCCAAGGGAGATATTGATGACGCGGGCGCCGTTATCGACCGCCCAGCGGACGGCCTGGGGTATCTGGTCCTGGTCGGTCTTACCGCCGGGGTTCGGCGATCCGAGCCAGGTGGAGACGGAGAGCAACTGCGCTTCGGGCGCGACCCCCACGATGCCGTCCGGCGCGACGGACGGGGCGGGGCCGGCACTGGGTGTGGCAGTTGCACCGGCAGGCTGATGTCCCCGGCCCGCCAGCATGGTCGCGACCAGGGTTCCGTGCTCGGGCTTCGCGCCGATGCTCTTCTGGCCGTCAGGACTGCCGGCGCCGGAGATGTCGACGCCGCCGGCAAGCACCCCGGCCAGATCTGGGTGTTTACCATCCACGCCGCTGTCAATCACGGCAACCTTGACGTTGGCGCCCCTGGAAACTTCCCAGGCCTTGGTGATGCCGGATTCTGCCAGCCAGTATTCCTTGTCGCGCCAGGGGTCGGCGTGCGCGGCAGGGGCAGCCGTCAGGGTGGCCGCCAAGGCGCCGCCGGCAAGGGCCACGGCCATCAACGCGGAGGCGGTCCGGCGGCGCCGGGCTGTTGCTCTGGTCATTCGGGTCCTATCGGCGGGTCAGCTTTGGGCGCTGCGGTGTGGTGGCGGCGCGGAACGCCGGGTGGGATGCGGGGACGGTGTGAGGCCGGGTGGCGCGTCCGACCAACGCAGTCAAGCCAAGCGGCCGCTTAGCTGATACTCAAGGCAATTCCATCAAGAATATCGTGTTCGCTGGTCACTGCCGTCCCGACCCTGCCCTGGGTTACCGCGGCCAGCCGATCCAAAGCGCGCCGCCAGACGAGGGCACCCGCTCCGATGACATCTACCCGGCCCGGGTGCATGTAGGGCAGGACGGCCCGGTCCGCACGTGACATCTCCAGCAGTTCGGTGCAGGCCCGGCGTATAACGTCGAGCGAAAGTTCGGTGCCGTGGATCGCAGCGGAGGAGTACTCATCCAGCGCGAGCGCATGGGCGGTGATGGTGGTGATGGAACCGGCCACCCCAACGACGGCGGCAGTTTGGTCCAGCGGGACTGCACCGGCGGCCTCATCGAGGGCAGCGTCGACGTCTGCCTCCGCAGCGGCGATCTCTGCTGCCGTGGGCGGGTCGCTGCGCAGGTGGCGTTCGGTCAGCCGCACACAGCCAATGTCAACGCTCCTGGCGGCAATAACACCGCCGGCGTTGCCCAGCACAAACTCGGTACTGCCCCCGCCGAGGTCCACCACAAGGACGGGATCCGCGCCCCGGGAGGGCAGGACGCTGCTCGCGCCCGCGAAGGACAGGGCGGCCTCGCTGTCCCCGCTGATGACCTCAGGTTCGACGGCCAGGAGCCCGCGGATGCCATCAACGAAGACCTGCCGGTTGCGGGCATCACGGGTGGCCGAAGTCGCCACAAAACGGACTTTGGTGGCCGCGTGCCGGCGGATCTGCTCGGCATAGTCGCCGGCGGCGGCGAAGGTCCGGTCGAGGGCCTCCCGGGAGAGTTCGCCGGTGGCGTCCACGCCCTGGCCGAGCCTGACGACGCGCATTTCGCGTACAACGTCGTTCAGCCGGGGTGCCGGGCCGGCCGTGTCCACATCGGCGATCAGCAACCGGATCGAGTTGGTACCGCAGTCGATGGCGGCGACGCGGGTCATTTGCCGGCTCCTGCGGTTCCGGGGTCCTCGGGACGTGCCTTACGGACCGGGGCCGGCCGGCCGACGATCGCCGGCAGCCCCTGCGGGCCGTGCCTGCTCAGGTCCTGGGAGGGGGCCTCGCCGCCGGTGTGCCAGGCGCCGTCGCAGTAGCAGCGCTCCTGTGTCCACCATTCGCTGATGGCCGCGATGGCCTCGTCGCCGAGCGGATTCACACCCGGTCCGGCTGCGAGCGACTGGCCCACCAGGACGTGCAGGCATTTGACGCGGGTGGGCATACCACCGGCGGAGATGCCGTCAATTTCGGGCACGGGACCGATTCCGGACCTGGCGCCGATCTCCGCACGGGACGCGAGGTAGGCCCGGTGGGCGGCCCGGTAGTCCAAGGCCAGTTCCGCGTCCGCCCCGAGCCGTTCGTTCATCTCGTTCATCAGGCCGGCAGCTTCAAGCCGCGAGACCGCGGACGTGATGACCGGGTGGGTGAGGTAGAAGGTCGTGGGGAAGGGTGTGCCGTTGCTCAGCCGTGGGGACGTGGCCGCCACCAGCGGGTTGCCGCAGACGCAGCGGGCCGGAATCTCCACGACGTCCCGCACCGGGCGTCCCAACTGCCGGCTCAGGACATCGAGGTCACGGGCCGAGGGCCGGCGGGTTTCCGCCAGGGACCGGGCCGTCTCAGGGGATCCCGGATTCACTGCAGTCGGGGTCTGGTCCACTCGGTTCTCGTCCACGGGCGCGGCACCTTCCTGCCCTGTCTGGATTGTCGGTCCGACGATCCTGCGGCGGGCGCCGCTTTTTTAGTCTGTTGCCGAGCGCCGGATCGAGTCCCAGAGGGAATCGACCCAAGGCAGCTCGGCCGGGTCTTGTTGGGATTGCGCCCCGGCCGCGCCACTGCCCGCCCCGGCAGGTAAATCGCTGCCGAAGACCCAGTAGCCCGTTTCGCCGGGCATAACCATGTTAATGCGGTCCCGGGCCTGTTGCTTTACATAGTTCGGATCCTGCCACCGCGAGACCTGGCGTTTAAGCTCATTTTGCTGCGACTGCTTGGCGGAGATGTCCGCCTGGAGTTCGGCTATTTCGCCCCGTTTTTCAATGAAGATCTTGACCGTGGGCGCCAGCATGATCGTGATGGCAATCATCACGACCAAAAGCGCCAGCATGCGTCCGGAGAAGGCTTTCGCCGGCACGGGGTCGAGGTGTTCTCCGCCGGCTTCGGCACCGGCCTTGGACGTGCCCGTGCCGCCCGTGGCCGCTCCGGGCGCAGCGTTGCGCGGGGCCGGTGTACGGCGTGCAGCGCCGGCCTGCCGTGCCGAGGGTGCAGTGCCGGCGTGCTGGCCCGCGGCGCGGCCGGAACCGCGCCCATCCGCCGCGGCGTTGCTGCCCTCGTGGCCCGCTGATCCGCGGGAGCCGCCGAAATCAGCCTCGATGACGTCGCCGGTGGCCGGAGACTTCGGGGCCGCGGGCGTGGCCCGGGGAACCTTGGGTCGGCGGGTAGCCATCTCACTCCTGTAATGCCAGGTTCTCCCCCGGCTGGCTTGCTGCATTCAGTGCTGGGTCCCGCGGCCCGGGGCACAGGCGAGGGGCCGGGGTGCTGCTCCACTCGTACGGTGCCACGAGGCCGGTCTCAAAAACAAACCGGTAGCCATGGTCTTTCAACCATAGCCACCGGTTTTGTGTTCCTGCGGTTACTAGCCCTTGAAACGCGGGAAAGCGCTGCGGCCGGCGTAGCGTGCGGCGTCGTCGAGTTCCTCTTCGATCCGCAGCAGCTGGTTGTACTTGGCGACACGCTCGGACCGCGCCGGAGCGCCGGTTTTGATCTGCCCCGCGTTGGTGGCAACGGCGATGTCGGCGATCGTGGTGTCCTCGGTCTCGCCGGAGCGGTGTGAGGTGATGGTGGTGTACCCGGCGCGCTGCGCGAGGGAAACGGCATCCAGGGTTTCGGTCAGGGAACCGATCTGGTTGACCTTCACCAGAAGCGAGTTGGCGGTTGCCGAATCGATGCCGGTCTGCAGGCGTTCGGGGTTGGTGACGAAGAGATCATCGCCGACGATCTGGACCTTGTCGCCGATGGCGTCGGTGAGGGTCTTCCAGCCTTCCCAGTCGTTTTCGTCCAGCGGATCCTCGATGGAGACCAGCGGGTAGTCGGCCACGAGCTCGGCGTAGTAGGCGCTCATCTCCGTAGAGCTAAGGGATTTGCCTTCGAACTGGTAGGCGCCGTCCGTGAAGAACTCGGAAGAGGCGACGTCCAGGGCGAGTGCAATGTCCTGGCCCGGGGTGTAGCCGGCGTTCCGGATGGCTTCCTGGATGAGGTCCAGGGCAGCCCGGTTGGAGGGCAGGTTGGGCGCAAAGCCGCCCTCGTCGCCGAGGCCGGTGGACAGGCCCTTTGCCTGCAGGACCGCTTTGAGCGCGTGGTAGACCTCCACGCCCCAGCGCAGTCCTTCGGAGAAGGTCTCGGCGCCGAGCGGGACAACCATGAATTCCTGGATGTCGACGTCGGAGTCGGCGTGCGAGCCGCCGTTGAGGATGTTCATCAGCGGCACGGGCAGGACGTGTGCGTTCGGTCCGCCGAGGTACTTGTACAGCGGCAGGTCAGCGGAGGCGGCGGCGGCGTTGGCGACGGCCAGGGATACGCCCAGGATGGCGTTGGCGCCGAGCTTGCTCTTGTTGGCGGTTCCGTCCAGGTCAATCATCGACTGGTCGATGCTGCGCTGGTCAGTGGCGTCGAAACCGATCAGGGCCGGGGCGATCTGGTCGATGACCGCGTCGACGGCCTTCTGGACGCCCTTGCCGAGGTACCGGCCCTTGTCCCCGTCGCGGAGTTCAACGGCTTCGTGCTCGCCGGTGGAGGCTCCGGAGGGAACTGCTGCACGGCCGATCTGGCCGTCCGAGAGCAGGACTTCAACTTCTACGGTGGGGTTGCCACGGGAATCGAGGATCTCGCGGGCGTGGATGGCATCGATAAGCGCCATGGATAGGCTCCTTTGGGTGAAGCGATCTGCTGGGAATCTGATGGGATATTAGGCTGGGAATCAAGCTGAAAAACCGACGTCCTCGTCGCTACCAGCCTAGTCGAGAGTGGGATAAGTTACAGAAAGCTATCCGGCGGCGGACGTCATTTTGGCCGATTAGGGTGACCGCGGCGGGTGTTGGCCGTCCTGGAAGCGGCGGTTGGCGCCGCGGAGGGCCCGTTCGGCGTCCAGGCCCCGGGCCCGGGCGGCGGCCGCGATTGCGAACAGCAGGTCCCCGAGTTGCTCTTCCGAGGGCGGAACCGCTATCCCTACCGGCCCGGTTGACGGCGGGAAGCCGGACCGTTCGGCGCGGTCCTGGAGTTTTTGCGCCCGTGCCAGCGCGGGAAGGGCTGCGGGGACACCGCCGAGGGCTCCGTTGGCTTCCGGGCTGGCGGCGCCGGCGGGGACGAGCCGTTCCGAGCGCTTAACCGCATCCCAGGTTCGGACGATTTCCTCAACCGTGGCCGGAAAGGACTCCTGCAGCGAACCGTCCCGGCGGAATACATGCGGGTTGCGCCGGACCATTTTGGCCGTGAGTCCGCGGGCCACGTCGTCGAGGTCGAAGGCGCCGCGTTCCTGGGCGAGCCGGGCATGGAGGACCACCTGAAGCAGGACGTCGCCCAGTTCGGCTTTCAGCTCAGCGTCGCCACCGGCCGTCTCGATGGTTTCGGCCACCTCGAAGGCCTCCTCAAGCAGGTACTCCACAAGGGATTCATGGGTGAGGGCAGCCATCCAGGGGCAGTGGGCGCGCAGCGCGCCAATCGTCGCCGCCAGCGTTTCGACAGCACCGGCCGTTCCGCGGACCCCGGCTGCCGCGGGCCCGCCCAGCGGCGGGCGCGCGGCCTCCTCCAGGCTAGCCAAGGTCGGCGTAAGCCTCGTTGATGTACTCGACGAGGGCTTCCTTCTCCTCCAGCGGCAGGAAAGCGGCCTCGGCCGCGTTCAGCGTCAGTTCCAGCAGGTCATCGAGGTCATAGTCGAAAGTCTCGACCAGCAGCTCGAACTCGTCCGTGAGCGTCACGCCGCTCATCAGCCGGTTGTCGGTGTTGATGGTGACGTTGAAGCCGAGCTGGTAAAGCATGTCCAGCGGGTGGCTTTCGATGCCCTCGCCGAACCCTGCGACGGCGCCGGTCTGCAGGTTGGAGGAAGGGCAGATCTCCAGGGCGATGCCGCGGTCGCGGACCCAGCTGGCCAGGTCACCCAAGGTCACCATGCCGATGTTGTCATCGAGCTCGTCCCCGGCACCGTCGGCATCGTCGTCTGCTTCGAATTCAACGGTAACGTCCTCGGCGATCCGGACGCCGTGGCCCAAGCGCAGAGCGCGGCCGTCGACCAGCGCCGATTGGATGCTTTCAAGGCCGGCGGCTTCCCCGGCGTGCACCGTCGCCGGGAAGTTGTGCTGGGCAAGGTAGGTGAAGGCATCCTTGAACCGGGATGGCAGGAAGCCGTCTTCGGCGCCGGCGATGTCGAAGCCGACGGCACCGTTGTTGCGGTGGCGGACCGCCAGTTCCGCGATTTCCTGGCCGCGGTCGGCATGGCGCATGGCGGTGATGAGCTGGCCGACCTGGATGTCGCGGCCGGTCTCGGCGACGGCGTCCACACCGGCCTCCAGGCCAGCCTGCACGGCTTCGACGGCCTCATCCAGGCTCAGGCCCTGCTGGAGGTGCTGTTCGGGGGCCCAGCGCACTTCACCGTAGACAACACCGTCGTCGGCGAGGTCTTCGACGAATTCCTGGGCGACGCGGAAGAGTCCGGCCTTGGTCTGCATCACGGCGATGGTGTGGTCGAAGGTCTCCAGGTAGCGGACCAGGGAGCCGGAGTCCGCGGATTCGCGGAACCACTCCCCCCAGGGCGACAGGATCGGTGGAGGGCAGGGTGTGTCCCGCGGCCTCGGCAAGTTCAATGATGGTGGCCGGACGGAGTCCGCCGTCCAGGTGGTCGTGAAGGGAAACCTTGGGGAGGCCCTTCAGGTCAAAGTCGAGGTCAGGGGCAGCGTCAAGAATTATCTCAGTCACGTTCCAACCTTAGGGTCCGATGCCGTGCAATACCAGCCGGGCCCGGAGCTAGGAATCAGGCTTCGACGTCCGCCGGTGTCTCCCGGGTCTTGGGCGCCGGTGCAGTGCCGGAAGCCTGGCCCGGCGAGCGGGCGGCGCCTGCTGGGGCGGTTCCGGTCTTGGCCGTGGCGGCAGCGTTGGCGGAACGGCCGGCTGCCGTGGCAGCGCCCCGGGCGTCGCGCCAGCGGTGCAGCCAGGTCAGGAGGTGGTCGACGACAATGCCCAGCACAATGGCGAAGGCGATGGCGATGCCGACGCCCAGCAGGGGGTGTTCATGGACCCAGTTGCCGGCGAGGATGCCAACACCGGCCGAATACGCGACCCAGGTGACTGAGGCGCAGATGTCCAGGATGACGAAGCGCCGGCGCGGGTAGGCGGTGGTACCGGCAATCCAGTTGACCGCCACGCGTCCGACCGGAATGTAGCGGGCCGTGAAGATCAGCATGGCGCCACGTTTGTCGAGTTCGTAGCGGGCCCAGTTCAGCGCCCGCTGGACCTTGGGCCTGCGCATCCAGCGGAAGCGCTCGACGCCGACATGCC
Source organism: Arthrobacter sp. H16F315 (assembly GCF_024124825.1). Lineage (GTDB taxonomy): Bacteria > Actinomycetota > Actinomycetes > Actinomycetales > Micrococcaceae > Arthrobacter. The sequence goes on from NZ_JAMXSS010000002.1 coordinate 3,735,464, forward strand.
GTCCCAGCAGGTAGGCCGTGTTGTCGCCGGCAATAGCGCCGACGGCGGCCGCTGCCATCACGAACCACATGTTCGGCTGCCCGGAGGTCACGGAAAGGGCGCCCAGGGCGACGATCAGGGTTTCGCTCGGCAGGATCGGCACAAATCCGTCAATGAAGCAGAAGATCGTCAGAATTGGAAAAATCCACCATTGACCCGCGGCATGGAGAATTGCCTCATTGATAAATTCCACGCGGGCGTTGCTCCTAGGAAAGTGGTGAAAAGCGCTCTTCAGTGTCCCATGTCGGAAACGGATACGCTACGTTCCCGGCGGATGAATCTCCCGGTTTCAGCGCTCAGTCGTTTGGGACCCGGCAGGCGGGGCCGGCAGTTCGGGCTCCACGGGAAGGGTTCCGCGGAGCCTGCGGATAAGGACGTCCACCAGGATGCCCAGGCCGATCGCGCAAATCACGGCGACGATGACCCCGAGCAGGTGGTTCTCCGCAAACCATTGGCCAAAAAACAGTCCCGTTGCGACCGAGTACAAGGCCCAGAGCAGCGCGGAGAGCACCGTCAATCCAACAAAGCGCGGACGCGGGAACCCGGTGGCGCCGGCTGTCAGGTTGACCGCCACCCGGCCGATCGGGACGAACCGCGCCACCAGGACCAGGGAGGCGGGCCGTTTGCGCAGCTCGGTGCCGGCCCAGCGGAACGCACGCTGCATACGATGCCCGCGCGACCAGGCCCAGCGCTGCGTGCCGGTGTTGCGGCCGATCAGGTAGGCGATGTTGTCCCCGAGGAACGCGCCCGCGGCCGCCGTCGCGGCGAGCAGCAACGCGTTGGGAACACCGGCGCTGGCCGCCACCGAGGCCAGTCCGACGACCACGGATTCGCTGGGAACAGGCGGGAAGAAGCCGTCAATCACGCAGCACACAAACACCAGGAGGAGCACCCAGGGTTGGCCTGCGGCGGCAAGGATGAAGTCGTTGATTGCCTGCACGGTTTCCTAACAAACAACGGGAGGACTGCTGTTGTGCAAGTGTACTGCCGGCTTGCCCTATCACTTGTGGCGGCCAAACCCGAGGGTTCGGCCCACCGCCGATAGGGCAAACCGGCGGCTAGGCGATGCGGTCGATGATGAGCTGCTGCGCCGGGCGGGAGCCTTCCGGGGCAATCACCACGGCATGTTCGAGGGCTTCCCTGGCCCGTTCGAACTTCTCCGGGGTATCCGTCAGCAGCGTCATCAGCGGTTCGCCGGCTTTGACCGTCGCGCCGGGTTTGGCGTGCATCCGCACCCCAGCACCGGCTTGGACCTGGTCCTCCTTGCGCGCGCGTCCGGCACCAAGGCGCCAGGCTGCGACTCCGACGGCCATCGCGTCGAGCTCCACCAGCACGCCGTCGGCGGGCGCGTAGAGCACTTCGGATTCCCTGGCCACCGGGAGGGTTGCCCGCGGGTCGCCGCCCTGCGCCTCGATCATGCGGTTCCAGACGTCCATCGCCCGGCCGTCCTTCAGCGCCGCCCGGGGATCGGCGTCGTGGACGCCTGCGCAGGCGAGCATCTCCTCCGCGAGCCGGACCGTGAGTTCCACAACGTCCTCCGGTCCGCCGCCGGCAAGGACCTCCACCGATTCCTCGACCTCGATCGCGTTGCCGGCGGTGAGGCCCAGCGGTGTGTTCATGTTGGTGAGCAGGGCCACGGTGTTAACACCGGCGTCCTTGCCCAGGGCCACCATGGTCTCGGCGAGTTCGCGGGCGCGCGCCTCGTTTTTCATAAACGCGCCGCTGCCGACCTTGACGTCCAGCACCAAGGATCCGGTGCCCTCCGCGATTTTTTTGCTCATGATCGACGACGCGATCAGCGGGATGGCCTCGACGGTGCCCGTGACGTCCCGCAGGGCGTAGAGCTTCTTATCGGCCGGAGCCAGCCCGGCCCCGGCTGCGCAGATAACGGCTCCGACGTCCTGGAGCTGCGCCAGCATTTCCTCGTTGCTCAGCGCGGCGCGCCAACCCGGGATCGACTCGAGCTTGTCCAGGGTGCCGCCGGTGTGGCCCAGGCCGCGACCGGACAGCTGCGGGACAGCAACGCCGAAGACCGCCACCAGGGGTGCCAGCGGCAGGGTGATCTTATCTCCGACGCCGCCGGTGGAATGCTTGTCGGAGGTGGGCTTCACGCTGCCGTCGGGCCGGCGCAGGCTGGAGAAGTCCATCCGTTCACCGGAAGCTATCATCGCCGCGGTCCAGCGTGAAATCTCGGCCCGGTCCATGCCGTTAAGCAGGATTGCCATGTTCAAGGCGGCCATCTGCTCGTCGGCGATCGCGCCGCGGGTGTACGCGTCAATCGTCCAGTCAATTTGGGCGGGACTGAGCACACCCTTGTCACGCTTGATGCGGATGATGTCGACGGCGTCGAACGATTCGGTCATGTTCGGTGGTGTCACCGGGGTTCCTCCAGGTGTTGGGGGCCAAAAGCATCGGGAAGGACCTGGCCCATGGTCTTGATTCCCTGCGTGGTCATAAGCTCCATGTCGGGAGCCCTGAATTCATAGAGCAACTGCCGGCAGCGCCCGCACGGCATCAGCACGTTGCCGCCGGCGTCGACGCAGTAGAAGGCACGGAGCAGGCCCCCGCCGGTCATATGCAAATTACCGACGAGGGCGCACTCGGCACACAGCGTCAGCCCGTAGCTGGCATTTTCGACGTTGCAGCCGCTCACAATCCGGCCGTCCGCGGTGAGGGCTGCTGCCCCGACCGCGAACTTCGAATACGGCGCGTAGGCATTGGCCATGGCGGTGACCGCGGCGGCCTTGAGGGCCGCCCAGTCAACGTTGGTGTACTCCATCGTCAACCCTTCACATACGGTATGCCGTCGGCGGCCGGCGGCCGGGACCGGCCAACGAGTCCGGCGACCGCAAACACGGTTACGAGGTAGGGCAGCATGGCCATAAACTGGCTCGGCACCGGGGTGCCGATGATCGTCACAATGCTCTGCAGGTTGTCGGCGAAACCAAAAAGCAGCGCTGCGAAGAACGCCCCCAACGGATTCCAGCGCCCCAGGATCATCGCGGCGAGGGCAATAAAGCCGCGGCCACCGGAGATCTCCTTAGTGAAGCTGTCGATCGCCACCAGCGTGAAGAACGATCCACCGATACCGGCTACAGCGCCGCCGAGCGTGACGTTCCAGAACCGGGTTGCGTTGACGTTGATGCCCAGGGTGTCGGCAGCCTGCGGGTGTTCGCCGACGGCGCGGACCCGCAGGCCCCACTTGGTCTTGAACAGCGCAATCCACACCACGATTACGGCCACGTACATCAGGTAGCCAACAACGGACTGCTTGAAGAGGATGGGTCCGAGGACCGGGATGCTGGACAGCCCCGGAATTTCGATGATGGGAAGCCGCCCCGGCGAGTTGAACATTTCCTTGTCTGCCTGCATCACGGTGCTGAACAGAAAGCCCGTGAGGCCCGAGATCAGGACGTTGAGCACCACACCGACGATGATCTGGTTGACCACGTACTTGATGCTGAACACTGCCAGCACCATCGAGACGAGGGCTCCGGCCACGGCTGCCGCGAGCAGACCCAGGTACGGGCTGCCGGTCAGGCTGGCAACGATCGCGGCGGTGAAGGCACCGCCAAGCAACTGGCCTTCAATGGCGATGTTCACAACGCCGGCTCGTTCGCACAGCACCCCTGACAGGGAGCCGAAGACAATCGGCACGGCGAGGGTCACGGATCCGGCGATCAGGCCGGCCAGCGAGATGCTGGGGGTCCTGGCGCCGCCGACCACCCAGATCAGGAAGGCCACTACGAACAGGACCGTGAACAGGACCGGCAGCCAGCGCGGGGGCCGCTGGTTTTTTTGTCTTGAGGAACATCGCGTAGCCGGCCAGGGCCAGCAGGATCACGGACAGCACCAGCCCGGTGAGGTACGCCGGCGCCTCGATCGCCGGCAGCTGGAAGAAATCCCCGCCGGAGGAGATACCGAATTTTGCCGTCTCGTGCGGGCCCAGCAGGCCAAAAAAGACGAATGCGATGACGGCAAGGACCAGCAGCGTCACGGGCAGCTTCCAGGTGACCGGTTTGGCGGAGACCGTCGGCTTCCTGTTCGCCTCCGGATGCCGGCGGCCCTGCTCTTGCTTACGGGGTTCTCCCGGGACGGAGGACGTTGTTGTTGTGCTCATGCTGCACCTCCGGTGGCTGCTGCCTTCTGGGACTTGCCGGCGGATACGGCCTTCTTTTTGCGCGGGTTGAGCCCAAAAACGGCCCGGACCAGGGGTGGCGCCGCGATGAACAGCACAATGAGCGACTGCACCACCAGCACGATGTCGATCGGGGTTCCGGTCTGGATCTGCATCTGGACCGCACCGGCGCGGAAGGCGCCGAACAGCACACCGGCGGCGAAGGTGCCCCACGGCGTCGAACGTCCCAGCAGTGCGACGGTAATGGCGTCAAAGCCGTAGGTCGCCGCTACACCGTCGGTGAGCACTTTTTCGGTTCCCGCCACCTGCGCGACGCCGGCCAGTCCGGCGAGGCCGCCGGCGATCGCCATCACCAGGATGGTGGCGCGCGGGACGTTGATGCCTGCGGTGAGGGCCGCATTCGGGTTGGCTCCCACCGCGCGGAACTCGAAGCCGATGGTCGAGCGGTTCAGCAGCCACCAGACGAAAACCGTTGCCGCGATGGCCAGCAGGAAGCCAAGGTGCAGCCGGTACTGGCTGCCGAAAAGCTGCGGATATACGGCCGACGGGTCCAGCAGCGGTGAGATCGGTGTGGTTTCCCCGGGACGCTGGAACGCCGGTGTGTCCAGGAGGTAGCGCACCAGGTACAGGGCAATGTAGTTGAACATGATGGTCACGATGACCTCATGGGCCCCGGTTCGCGCTTTGAGCACGCCGACCAGGCCGCCCCAGACGGCGCCGCCAACGACGCCGGCAAGCACCACAAGCAGCAGGTGAAGGCCCACCGGCAGCTCCAGCTCGAAACCGACCCAGGCGGCCACGATGCCGGCCATGATGATCTGGCCCTGCGCGCCGATGTTAAACAGTCCCGCGCGGAATGCCAGGGCGACACCGAGGCCGGCGGTGATCAGCGGAGTGGCGATGGTGAGGGTTTCCAGCAGCGGGGCGAACTGTCCGCCCAAGCCGCTGCCCCGCGGGTTGAAGACCGAGCCCTGGAAGAGCGCGACGTAGGAACTGGTCGCGGCGGACCAGACGGCGGCGAGGAAGTCGGCCGGGCGGGCAAAGAAGTAGCTCGACGTCGCCGCGACCTCCTTGTCGGTGCTGGCAATAAGCAGTCCCCCAAGAATCAAGGCAAGGAGGACAGCCAGTGCTGTCACAATGCCGTTTCCGGTGAAGATCTGGCGCAGCACCGAATCCGAGTCCCCCGCAGCTGCAAGGGAGCCGCTCTGGGCCGAGACGGGAACCGCCGATGGCCGCATTGCACCGCTGGCCGTGTCCAGGGAAGTGGCCAGGGCTGCGTCATCTGCGGGGGCCCCGGTCTTCGTTTCGGCCACAGCGGCCGGCCCGGTTTCCGGGGCGTCGAGGGGTTCCGGATTCAGGTCCGGATCCGGTTCGCTCGAGCGTCGAGGCTCGTTGTTTTCACTCATGGTCGTCTCCTACGGCGCCGGAGCGGGACTCGGGCACTGTCGGCGCGGCGGGCGCCTGGTTCTTTGCTGGGGGTGCGGCGGGGCTCTCTGCGGGCCCGCCGGGTGCGGGCTTACCCGCGGAATCGGCGTGTGCATCCTGCGGGGAGAGCCCGGCCATCATCAGGCCAAGGACGTCGCGGCCGGTGCCGGACGGGACAATCCCGACGATTTTGCCCTTGTAGAGCACTGCGATCCGGTCCGCGAGGTCGATGACTTCATCGAGTTCGGTGGAGACGATCATCACGGGCGTGCCAACGTCACGCTCGGCCACGATGCGCTTATGCAGGAACTCGATGGACCCGACGTCCACGCCGCGGGTGGGCTGGGAGGCGATGAAGAGCCGCAGCGGCCGGGAGAGTTCCCGGGCCATTACCACCTTCTGCTGGTTTCCGCCGGACAAGGTGCCCGCCGCGAGCGAACCCGAGGGAGTGCGCACATCAAACTCCTCGATCCGGCCCTTGGCGTTCTCCAGGACCTTGGCCGGCCTCATGCTGATGCCTTTGGCGAACGGGGCCTGGTCGTATCGGTCAAGAATCAGGTTTTCGGCAATCGAGAAGGTGCCGATCAGGCCGTCAACGTTGCGGTCTTCCGGCACGAAGCCTACCCCGGCGTTGAGGACTTCCTTGACGCTGCGGCCAACAAGTTCCGCACCGTCGAGCAGGATGGAGCCATGGACCCGGTCCTGGAGGCCCAAGATGGCCTCGGTCAGTTCGGTCTGCCCATTGCCCTGGACGCCGGCGATGGCGAGGATCTCACCGCGGGCGATGTCGAAGCTGATGCCGTCCACCACGTGCTGGCCGCTGGGCGCGATCACCGTGAGGTCCGTCACCTGGAAGGTCGTCTCCTGGGGCTTCGCCGGGGCCTTGTCCAGGGTCAGGTTCACGGCCCGGCCCACCATCATGGAAGCAAGTTCCGTCGTCGAGGCGCCGGGATCGGCGGTACCGACCACCCTGCCCCGCCGGATCACCGTGATGGTGTCCGAGACGGCTTTGACTTCACGAAGCTTGTGCGAGATGAAGACAATCGATGTGCCGTGGCTCTTGAGCTGGCGCATAATGTCCAGCAGCTCATCGGTGTCCTGCGGGGTCAGCACGGCAGTGGGTTCATCGAGAATCAGGACCCTGGCGTCGCGGACGAGTGCCTTGATGATTTCTACGCGCTGCTGCACCCCACCGGGAGGTCCTCCACCAGCGCATCGGGGTCGACGTCAAAGCCGTACCGGTCCGAGATTTCCCGGATCTTCCGCCGGGTGTCATCCAGGTTCAGGAACCCTCCGGCCGTGGTGGTTTCCGCTCCCAGGGCGACGTTTTCGGCGACCGTAAAGACCGGAACGAGCATAAAGTGCTGGTGCACCATCCCGATGCCTGCGGCCATGGCGTCGCCCGGGCCGCGGAAGGTGACGGGTTTGCCGTCGACCAGGATCTGGCCCTCGGTCGGCTCGTACAGTCCATACAGGACGTTCATCAGCGTGGACTTGCCCGCGCCGTTTTCGCCGAGCAGACAATGAATCTGCCCGGGCTCAACCACCACGTCAATGTGGTCGTTGGCTACCAGGGAGCCGAAGCGTTTGGTGATCCCCTTGAGTTCAAGTTTCAAAACTCTGACCAATCTAGAAGTATCCGGCAGTCGTGGCCCGGACGGATGATGGGGCCGCAGGATCAGCCTAGTGCCTGCAGCCGGAGGCGGAGCCGGTCCGCTCAACGAAAAGCGCCACAGCCCGTGCGGTGATGACCGGACGGGCCGTGGCGCTTAGCGGCGGAAGCTAGAGCTTCGGGCTGGCTGCGGATTCAACCTTCAGCTTGCCGTCGGCGATGTCCTTTTTGATCTGCTCCAGCTGGGTCTTCACTTCGGCCGGGACCGCGGAGTCCTGGTCGTGGAACGGCGCCAGCTGCACGCCGTCGTTCGCGAGGGTGCCAACGTACGGCGTGTTGGTGAACTTGCCGTCCTTGTCTTCCTTCACAACGGTCTCGACAGCCTCGCCCATCTGCTTCATCACGGAGGAAAGCATAATGTCCTTGTAGTCCGGTGCCGTGAGGAAGCCGTCGGAGTCAACCCAGATGAGCTTAACGTCCTTGCCTGCTGCCTTGGCTTCCTTCAGGGCGGCGCCCGCACCCTTGCCAACCGGACCGGCGACGGGCATCACGATGTCAGCGCCCTGGTCCAGGAAGTTCTGGGTGAACTGCTTGCCCTTGTCCTGCTTTTCGAAGTCACCGGTGAAGGAACCGTCCTGCTTGGCCTTGTCCCAGCCGAGCACCTTGACGTTCTTGCCGTTTTTCTCGTTGTAATACTTGACGCCGTCGGCATAGCCGTCCATAAAGATGGTGACGGTGGGGATCTTGATACCGCCGAAGGTGGCGACCGTTCCGGTCTTGGTGGTGCCGGCTGCGAGGTAGCCCGCCAGGAAGGCGGCCTGGGCCGTGTCATAAATGATCGGCTTGACGTTGCTGATCGGGGTGTCATAGCCGAAGTCGATAATGGCGAAGTGTTTGTCCGGGTTCGCCGTGGCCTGGGCCTTGGTGGCGTCGCCGAGCAGGAAGCCGACAGTGACTGTCAGGTCGCAGCCGGCCGTGACCATTGCCCGCAGGTTGGGCTCGAAGTCGTTATTGGTCTTGGACTCGGCCTGGTTGACCTTGATGCCCAGATCCTTCTCGGCCTTCTTCAGCCCCTCGTAGGAGGACTGGTTGAATGACTGGTCGTCGAATCCGCCCGAGTCGGACACGATGCAGCCGGTGTAGTTGCTGGCCGAAGCGGAGGCACTGCTGCTGGCTGTCGGTGCGGCCCCGCAACCGGTCAGTAGCAGCGCAGCCGCGCCGGCGGTGGCGACTCCTGCCACCGAACCGCGCTTGAAGGTTGCACGCAGAGAGTTCTTCAATTTTCCTCCAGGAGAAAAGAGTAGGCGCTACGACGGAAGCTCAATGAGTGTCTGTTGGCGGGGTTGCCGCTGAAACGCTGTTTTCACTGATGGATTTCGCAGCACTGCGCCGAAGCGCACTGATGAAAGCAACTTTAGTGTCCTGTAACACGTCCGTGTACCGCAGTTCACAGGGATTTCCCAGATTGTTTAGAACTTGTTACCAAGCGGTAGACAAAAAGCCCCGCACCGGGTGGATTCCGGCGCGGGGCTTGAGGCCTGCGGGCAGGCGGGGTGTGCGGTTAGAGCCGTACCAGCATCTTGCCGGTGTTGGCACCATCGAGGAGGTCCATAAAGGCCTGCGGTGCGTTCTCGAGTCCGTCCACGATGGTTTCGTCGTAGCTGACCGTGCCGTCCGCGATCCAACCGGACATGGTCTGGACGAACTCGCTCATGTGCTGCCAGTAGCCGCCGACCAGGAAACCCTTGAGGGTCAGCTGCTTGCCGATGGCGAGCATAAGGTTGCGCGGGGCCGTCGCGGGCTCGGTCGAGTTGTACTGCGCGATGGCGCCGCACATGGCGACCCGGCCACCGACGTTGAGCACACTCAGGGCTGCTTCCAGGTGTTCGCCGCCGACGTTGTCGAAGTACACGTCGATTCCCGCTTCTCCTGCGGCGGCGGAGAGCTGGTCAACAACGGGTCCGTCGTGGTAATTGAAGGCGGCATCGAAGCCGAGTTCGAGCAGGCGGGCTACCTTTTCCGGGGACCCTGCGCTGCCGATCACGCGGGAAGCGCCCATGGCCTTGGCAATCTGTCCCACCAGCGAGCCGACGGCACCGGCCGCGCCGGAGACGAAAACGGCGTCGCCGGCCTTGAAATCGGCCACCTTGAGCAGGCCCGCGTACGCCGTCAGGCCGGTCATCCCCAGCGCGCCGAGGAACGCGGAGGCGGGTGCCAGGTCGGTGCGGGCCGGCGAGGTCGCTCCGGCGTCGAGCACGGCGTATTCACGCCATCCCAGTGAATGGACGACGGCGTCGCCCACCTTACGGTCCGGGGAGCGGGAGGCAATTACTTCGCCCACGGCGCCGCCTTCCATCGCGATGTCCAAGGCAAAGGGCGCCGAGTAGGACTTGACGTCATTCATCCGGCCGCGCATGTAGGGGTCCACGGAGATAAAGAGGTTGCGGACGAGGACCTGACCGTCCTGCAGTTCGGGCAGTGCCGTCTCGGCACTGCGGAAGTTCTCCGGTACGGGACGGCCGTGCGGCCGGGATGCCAGCTGGATCTCCCGCGTTGCGGCGGGAAGGACTGTGGTTTCGGTGTGGGTGCTCATGCGGCTACCTCCATGATGTTGATGTCGACAGTGATGTTGCCACGGGTGGCATTGGAGTAGGGGCAGACTTCGTGTGCCTTGGCCACGAGGGCCTCGGCGGTGGCCCGGTCCACGGCGGGCAGGGCGATCTCGAGTTCTGCGGCGATGCCGTAGCCGGCTCCATCGGCCAGGGCGCCCAGGTGAATCTTCGCGGCGACGGCGGAGTCAGTGAGGTCGGCGTGGTGCTGGCGGCCGACCAGGCGCAGCGCGGAGTGGAAGCAGGCTGCGTAGCCGGCGGCAAAGAGCTGCTCGGGGTTGGTGCCCTCGCCGCTGCCGCCCAGTTCCACCGGGCTTGCCAGCGCGACGTTAAGCTTGCCGTCCTTGGTGACGGCGGTGCCGTCGCGGCCTTCGCCCGAGGCCAGCGCCTCGGCGGTATATAGAGTCTTCATGCGCGGTCCAATCTGTTGGCGGGAAATTCTGGAAAAATTGTGCGGGCTGGCGGGTGCCCGCAGCGCGGGCTAGCGGGGTGCCTGCAGTGCGGCGGTGAGCCGGCCCAGGGTCTCGCGCAATTGGTCGAGTTCAACAGCCGACAGGCCGGCGGCCGCCGCGAGCCGCTGCGGGATTTCCGCGGCTTTTGCGCTCAGGGCAGCGCCGTCAGCCGTGAGGAAGACCTCCACGCGGCGCTCATCGGCCGACGAGCGCAGACGCCGCACCAGGCCAAGGGCTTCAAGCCGCTTTAGCAGCGGCGAGAGCGTTCCCGAATCCAGTGCGAGCTCGGCCCCCAGCTCGCGGACGCTGCGCGGCTGCGCTTCCCACAGCACCATCATGACGAGGTACTGCGGGTAGGTCAGGCCAAGCTCTTCGAGCATCGGCCGATATGCCGCCGTCGTTGCCCGCGTTGCGGAATACATGGCGAAACACACCTGGCGGTTCAGGCGAGGGGCGTCGATTTCCGCGGCGGCGGGTTCGGCGGTATGGCTGCCCGCGGCCGCGGAGTGCTGTGTTTCGTTCATGAAATAAACATACTCCACAATTCAATTGTGCACAATCTAACTTTGCACAATTCAAATACGGGGAAGCTAACTGCGTTCAATAGCCTTGGTGGCCACTCGCTCCCGCCGACCCACCCGGACCGGAACGAGGGGTACGTCTCCGGCTTTGGAAGCCTGCCGGCTAGAGGTCGCGCAGGGTCCGCAGCGCAGCGGCCGTAAGCACCTTAACACCCAGGCCCAGGGCACGTTCATCCAGGATGTAGTCACCGCGGTGCAGATCGTACTCCTCGCCGCCGGGGGTTTTGGTGCCGAGCCGCATCATGGCGCCGGGAAGGTCGGCCAGGAACCAGGCAAAGTCTTCACCGCCCATGGACTGGGGCGTCAGGACGACTGCGCCTTCGCCGATTTCGGCGCGGGCCGCGGCTTCAATCAGTGCGGTTTCGTGTTCGGAGTTCACCACGGGAGGCACGCCTCGGGTGTGTTCCAGGTGCACATCAACGCCGTACGGTGCCGCGATCTGCTGGATGACCTCGTCGAGGATCTCGCCGGCACTGTGCCAGGCGTCGCGGTCCAGGCAGCGCATGGTGCCGGCCATGTATCCGCTGGCCGGGATTGCGTTGGGCGCGGAACCAGCCGAGATATGGCCCCAGACCACTGACACCCCGCTGCGCACGTCAACCCGGCGGGAAAGCACCGCCGGGACGTTAACGGCGATCTGTGCCAGGGCAAAGACGAGTTCTTCGGTCAGGTGGGGCCGTGACGTGTGGCCGCCACGGCCGGTCAGTTCGATCTTGATCGTGTCCGAGGCGGAGGTGATGGCGCCGATCCGGGTGCCGATCTTGCCCACCTCAATCCGGGGATCACAATGCAAGGCCAGGATCCGGGGAACCCCTTCCAGGACGCCTTGCTCGATACAGCTCTGCGCACCGCCGGGCATGGTTTCCTCGGCCGGCTGGAAAATGATCCGCACGGTGCCGCGCAGCGGCGACTCCTGGTGCATCCGCTGCAGGACCAACGCCGCACCGAGCATGGTGGCAGTGTGCACATCGTGGCCGCAGGCGTGGGTGACACCGTGGTTCTTCGAGGCGAAGGCAAGCCCCGTCTCTTCGATGATGGGCAGGGCATCAATATCACCGCGCAGGGCCGTGGCGATCGGGCCCTCCCCGATGTCCACCGTCAGGCCCGTTCCGGCGAGGCGCCGCGGCTTGAGGCCAGCTTGCTCGAGTCGCTGCGCGAGCTTGTCCGTGGTGCGGAACTCCTTGAACGAAAGCTCGGGGTGCGCATGCAGGTCCCGGCGGAAAGCGATCAGCTCCGGCAGGAGGGGCTCGAGCCACGGCCCCACCAGTGTGGTGGGTTCAGCTTCAGTAGAGTAGTTACGCACCCAATAACTCTAGCGAGCGCAGTTAAAATAGCTGCATCGCAGGCGGTGCGTTACGGATCCCGAGGCTAGAGGACGTCGGTGTCGCCGCTGGCCTTGAGCGCATCAACGGCCTGCTTGACCCGCTGCGAATGCTCTTTGTGCATCACGAGCAGGGCATCCGGGGTATCAACCACCACCACGTCCTTGATCCCGATCAGGGCGATCACACGCTTGGTGTCGGAGACCACCACACCGCTGGCATCTTCGGTGAAGACGCGGGCGCCCTCACCGATCACGGTCACGTCCTTAACTTCCTTGGCGCTGTTGAGCCGGCCCACCGAGGCGAAGTCACCGACGTCGTCCCAGCGGAAAGTACCGGGAACGACGGCGACGTCGCCCGCGGCGGCTGCCGGTTCGGCCACGGCGTAGTCAATGGCGATCTTGGGCAGGGTGGGCCACACCCGGGCCTGGACCTCGTCGCGCTGCGGGGTGTCCCAGGCCTTGGCGATTTCCTGCACGCCGGCGTAGAGCTCGGGCTGGTTGGCTTCGAGGTGTTTGAGCATCAGCGCGACGGGAGCCACGAACATCCCGGCGTTCCAGACGTAGTCGCCGCTGTCGAGGTACTCCTGGGCAACTTCTTCGCTGGGCTTCTCCACGAACTCAACAACGGCCTGGGCACTGGGGGCCCCGTCGACGCCGAGGTTTTTGCCCGACCGGATGTAACCGAAGCCAGTGGAGGGGTGGGTTGGCTTGATGCCGATGGTAACGATCTTGCCGGCCGCGGCCGCATGGATGGCTTCCCGCACGGCTGCATGGAACAGCTCGTCGGGGCTGATCACCTGGTCCGCGGCGAAGGAGCCCATGATGGTGTCCGGATCGCGTTCGTGCAGGATTGCGGCGGCCAGCCCGATGGCGGCGCCGGAGTCCTTCGGCTCGCTCTCCAGCACCAGGTCCGCGTCATCGATCTCGGGCAACTGCCGGCAGACTGCGTCCCGGTGCGCCTTTCCGGTCACCACAAGCATGTGCTTGCCGGCGAGCGGCTCCAGCCGGTCGTACGTCGATCTCAGCAGCGTGCTGCCCGAGCCCGTGAGGTCATGAAGGAACTTGGGGGCTGCCGCTCGTGACAGGGGCCAAAGGCGGGTCCCCACACCGCCTGCCGGAATCACCGCAATAAACCGGCTCAGGGCCGGGCCCTGAGCCGAACCCTGCAGCGCGTCCTGGCTTGTCACTTTGTCTGTAGTCATCACGGCTACTTTAGCCGACACCGGCGCACAGAGCCCTGAACCGGCGCCGGAGCAGGCAACGGGCACCGCTGCGGGCACTGCTCCGAAGCAGTCCGGGGCAGTCCGGGGCCCCGCCCACACTCCCGCCTCACTCCCGCGCGGAATGTGCCGTTCGTCTCAAAAGCGGACCAAAACCCCGCCGGGCGACGTCACCAGCGGGTGGCTGAATTGAATAAGCTGCGAGCGAAGCCTAGATTTAGGCTTGAGCTTACGAGTGCTCTCGCAGCAGGCGTTCCCCCCGCGTGGATCCCATGCCAGCGCCGCTGTGTTGCAGGGAGGTTTATTCAGTGCCGACAAAACCAGCTGGCACCTTGTACCGCGGCCGTGAAGGCATGTGGTCCTGGGTTGGACACCGCATAACTGGTGTAGTGATTTTTTTCTTCTTGTTGGTCCATGTGCTGGACACCTCATTGGTGCGTGTATCCCCGAGGCCTACACCGCCGTGATCGGTGCCTACAAGAACCCCCTGATGGCCCTGGGTGAAACGGGCCTCGTCGCAGCGATCGTCTTCCACGCCTTTAACGGCCTGCGGGTCATCGCCGTCGATTTCTGGAAGAAGGGCGCAAAGTACCAGCGCCAGATGCTATGGACGGTGCTCATCCTCTGGGCAGTCGTTATGGTTGGCTTCTCCATCCGCCACCTGTCCCTCGCCCTTGGAGGCCACTAGCCATGAGTGCAACGCAGATTCAGAGCCCGCGCAGCCCAAAGGTCGGCAGCAACCGGATTGCGCCGCAGTACCGCCGCAACGGCAGCTCCAAAGGCAACTTCGAAATGATCGCCTGGCTCTTTATGCGGCTTTCCGGCGTTGTCCTGGTTGTCCTGATCTTCGGCCACCTTTTTGTCAACCTGATGGTGGGCGAAGGAATCCACGCGATCGACTTCGGTTTTGTGGCCGGTAAGTGGGCTGACCCGTTCTGGCAGATCTGGGACCTGGCGATGCTGTGGCTGGCCATGCTGCACGGCACCAACGGTGTGCGGACCATCATCAACGACTACGCCGAGAAGGACGCCACACGACTGTGGCTGAAGATCGTGCTGTACGCCGCCACCACCGCCATCATCATCCTGGGCACCCTGGTCATCTTCACCTTTGATCCGTGCCCTGTGGTCAACGGTGTCCAGCTGCCCGGCGGCTTCTGCCCTGCGCCCTAACGGCGCGGCCCCAGCGGCAACCGACCCGTCCCTGCCCGGTGCAGGTACGGAAGGTCCACGAGATGTCACCGGCCCGGCTCCGCCGGCCGGTGTTGTAAGCGAATTTTGAGAGAAAGAGCGTCTGGTATGCAGGTCCATAAGTACGACGTCGTCATCGTCGGTGCCGGTGGCGCCGGGATGCGCGCGGCGATCGAATCCGGTCAACGCGCCCGAACAGCGGTACTGACCAAGCTGTACCCCACCCGCTCCCACACCGGTGCGGCGCAGGGCGGCATGTGCGCGGCCCTGGCGAACGTCGAGGAAGACAACTGGGAATGGCACACCTTTGACACGATCAAGGGCGGCGACTACCTGGTTGACCAGGACGCCGCCGAGGTGATGGCCAAAGAAGCGATCGACGCCGTCCTGGACCTGGAAAAGATGGGCCTGCCGTTCAACCGGACGCCCGAAGGCCGGATTGACCAGCGCCGTTTCGGCGGTCACACCCGCGATCACGGCAAGGCTCCGGTCCGCCGCGCCTGCTACGCCGCCGACCGTACCGGCCACATGATCCTGCAGACCCTGTACCAGAACTGCGTCAAGCACAACGTTGAGTTCTACAACGAGTACTACGTCCTTGACCTGCTCACCGTCGAGGAAGACGCTGTCCGCGAAGACGGCACGCCGTACAAGCAAAAGCGCGTTTCCGGCGTTGTGTCCTACGACCTTGCCTCCGGTGAACTGCATGTCTTCCAGGCCAAGTCGGTGGTTTTCGCCACGGGCGGCGCGGGCAAAGTCTTCAAAACCACCTCCAATGCCCACACCCTCACCGGTGACGGCATGGGCATTGCCTTCCGCAGCGGCATCCCGCTGGAGGACATGGAGTTCTTCCAGTTCCACCCGACAGGCCTCGCCGGCCTGGGCATCCTCCTCTCCGAGGCCGCCCGCGGCGAAGGAGCTATTCTGCGCAACTCCGAGGGTGAGCGCTTTATGGAGCGCTATGCCCCCACCATCAAAGACCTCGCACCCCGCGACATCGTGGCCCGCTCAATGGCCAACGAAGTCCGTGAGGGACGCGGTTACAGGCCCGAACAAGGACTACGTCCTGCTGGACCTGACGCACCTTGAGCCGGCACATATCGACGCCAAGCTCCCGGACATCACCGAGTTCGCCCGCACCTACCTCGGTGTCGAGCCGTACACGGAGCCGGTACCGGTCTTCCCGACGGCGCACTACGCCATGGGCGGCATTCCCACCAATATCAGCGCCGAAGTGCTCCAGGACAACAACACCGTCGTCCCGGGCCTTTACGCGGCCGGCGAGGTTGCCTGCGTCTCGGTGCACGGCTCCAACCGCCTGGGCACCAACTCGCTGCTGGACATCAACGTCTTCGGCAAGCGCGCCGGCATTGCCGCCGCCGAGTACGCCAAGACCGCCGATTTCGTTGATCTTCCCAGCGACCCGGAGGCCTACACGCTGGACCTGCTCAACCACGTCCGCACCGCTGACGGCACTGAGAAGGTTGCGGCGATCCGCAAGGAGCTGCAGGACACGATGGACGCCAACATGCAGGTGTTCCGCACCGCAGAGACCCTGAACCAGGTCTTGTCTGACATTGCGTCCTTCGAGGAGCGGTACCAGCGGATCAGCGTCCAGGACAAGGGCAAACGCTTTAACCTGGACCTCCTCGAAGCCGTGGAGTTGGGCTTCCTGCTGGAACTGGCCAAGGTTATGACCGTGGCGGCCCTGCACCGCGAGGAATCCCGCGGGGGCCACTTCCGCGAGGACTTCCCCGAGCGCGACGACGAAAAATTCATGAAACACTCCATGGCGTACAAGGATGAGCATGCTCCGGCGGATGGTTCCGCGGAGGCTATTGCGGGCATCCGTCTCTCCACCAAACCGGTGGTCTTTACGCGCTACGAGCCGATGGTGAGGAAGTACTAAGATGACCGCTGAACTCGCTGAGCCAGCTTCCAAGATCGAACTGCCCGCCCACATCGGCGGCGGCGGAGACATTCCGTCCTTCGACGTCCACCTGCGGGTGCGCCGCTACAACCCGGAGGTCTCCGACGAGTCCACCTGGGACGACTTCCACGTCACCATGTACGGCACGGACCGCGTCCTGGACGCCCTGCACAAGGTGAAGTGGGAAATCGACGGCAGCGTCTCCTTCCGCCGCTCCTGTGCACACGGTGTCTGCGGCTCCGATGCCATGCGCATCAACGGCCGCAACCGCCTCGCCTGCAAAACGCTGCTGAAGGACCTGGATACCACCAAGCCCATCACCGTCGAGCCGATCAAGGGTCTTCCGGTGGAAAAGGACCTGATCGTGGACATGGAACCGTTCTTCCAGTCCTTCCGCGAGGTTATGCCGTTCCTGATCAACCGCGGCCATGAGCCCACAAAGGAACGCCTGCAGTCCGCCGAGGACCGCGAGCGGTTCGATGACACGACCAAGTGCATCCTCTGCGCCGCCTGCACCTCGTCCTGCCCGGTTTTCTGGACCGACGGCCAGTACTTCGGCCCGGCAGCGATCGTCAACGCGCACCGCTTCATCTTCGATTCCCGGGATGATGCAGGCGACATGCGCCTGGAGATCCTCAACGACAAGGAAGGTGTGTGGCGTTGCCGCACCACCTTCAACTGCACCGAGGCCTGCCCCCGCGGCATCCAGGTCACGCAGGCAATCGCCGAGGTCAAGCAGGCAATCCTGTCCCGCAAGATCTAGCAACCGCTTCACAGCACAAACGACGACGGCGCCTCCCACCTTTGCGGTTGGGGGCGCCGTCGTCGTCGGCCCCAGCATCGAAAGGTTCCCGTGTCCCGCTCCGAAAAGGTCTCCTTCCAAGGTTCCACCGGTGAAACCCTCTCCGGCATCATCGATGTCCCCGACGGTGCGGTGAAAGGCTGGGGTGTGTTCTCGCACGGCTTTACGCTGGGCAAGGACAGCCCCTCGGCGTCGAGGATGTGCAAGGAGCTGGCGGACAACGGGGTGGGCATGCTCCGCTTCGACAACCTGGGCCTGGGCGAATCCGCAGGCCTATGGTCGGAGGGATCCTTCAGCCACAAGGTGGCGGACACCGTCAAGGCGGCCGAGTTTATGCGCCTGGCGGGCCGTCCGGTATCGCTGCTGGTGGGTCATTCCTTTGGCGGGGCCGCTGTGCTGGCGGCCGCGCGGGAGATCCCGGAACTCGACGCCGTTGCCACAGTGGGAGCCCCGTTCTCGCCCAAGCATGTGGCACACGTCTTCGATTCGGCGCTGGACCGGATCCTCAACGAGGGCAGCGCCGAAGTGGACCTGGGCGGCAAACGGGTGGAGATCCGGCGGCATTTTGTGGAGGACCTGGAACACGCGGACCTGACGGACTGCATCCGGCAGCTGCACAAACCGCTGATGGTGCTGCACTCCCCCACCGACAACACGGTGGGCATCGAAAACGCAAGCACCATCTTCCAGACGGCCCGCCACCCGCGCAGCTTCGTGTCGCTGGAGGGAAGCGACCACCTCCTGACCGGCAAGGGCCAGGCGGCGCGGGCAGCGCGGATTATTTCAGCCTGGGCCGACCAGTACCTCGACGCCACCTCGTAGCCGGGACCGGGCGGCGGGTTTCCCCGGGGTCCACGGGCGTCTTGCCCGGCTGGACCCGGCGGGCGCCCCACCCGGTCCTGGTGCTTGCCGGCTGCAGCTTGAGGTCCTTCTCCCGGACCGACACCCATGCGGCGCTGACAACATACACCTGGCTGACCAGGTTGAACCAGATGAGCAGCCCGATGATGATGGCGAAGGGCGCCAGGATGGGGTTCTTTCCCGCGCTGGCCAGTAGTTGGGTGCTGAAGATCTGCAGCACTGTCGTGCCGGCCGCTGCGATGAGGGTCCCTTCCAGCAGTGAGCGCCGGGCCGCTTTGAGCCCCGCGGCCAGCCGGAACATAATCAAGGCGGTGCCCCAACCCAGCAGCAGCGGCACCACGATCGTCACGGACGTTGTCAGCGGCCAGGCGATCAGCGGATCGAGGCTCAGCTGCTCGGCCACCCAGTCGGCCGCGGTGCCGAAAACCAGCGAGGCTGCCGAGCTGATCACAAGGGCCACTCCGAGCAGCAGCAGGATGCCTGCGTCGCGCAGTATTTGCAGGACCGGGTTGATAGTGCGGGGACCCCATCCCATCATGCCGCGCACGCCGTCGCGAATGCCGCTGATCCAGCCCAGTGCGGTGAAAACGGTCACCCCGGCGGCGATCACAGCAGTCCAGCCGAGGCCGGAGGGGTTCAGCAGTTTCTTGGG
This sequence comes from Arthrobacter sp. H16F315, assembly GCF_024124825.1. Taxonomy (GTDB): domain Bacteria; phylum Actinomycetota; class Actinomycetes; order Actinomycetales; family Micrococcaceae; genus Arthrobacter. The sequence goes on from NZ_JAMXSS010000002.1 coordinate 3,754,300, forward strand.
ATCCACCAGGCCCTCGCCGCCGTCGACCTGCAGCAGGCCCGGGGCGGCTATGGCCACGCTCTTGATGATTTGGTCCAGCAGCGCGGGCTGTCCGCTCAGGAACAGGCCCGCGAGGGAGAAGCCGGTGGCCAGCAGACCGGTGATGGAGAAGAACATCCGGAACCCGATGCCGGCGCTCATCAGCGGCCCGTGCTGGCGGTTGTAGTGCTGGAACGCACGCAGCGGGCGAAGGGTGTTGAGCCGGGCGATCAGCCACGGCAGCATGGCCAGCAGCGCTGCCATCCCGCCGCCGGAGCGCCGCGCCTTGCCCCAGTCGAGCCTCTTGCGGATGACTTCCAGCCGTAGCCCGGCCAGATCGGTCGGAAGGGGTGGTTCAGCGGGTGCCTGGGGCCCCGTCCTCGCCTCGGTCGATGTCGGATTCGGTCCCAAAGTCCAGTTCTTCCCGTAGCTGCCAGATACCGTTCTGGTCGTGTTCGTAGAGTCCCATGCTAGCCACCGGGAACGTCGCCCGGTAATCCTTGAGCGCCGTTTCGGCCTCATCAAGGCTTTCCGGCGCGACGTCATGGGCCACCGTGACGTGCGGGTGGTACTCGAATGGCAGCTCCCGCTCCAACGGACCTGCCTGAAGCCGCTCGTGCAGGCTAACGCAATCGCCGAATCCATCCTCAACGTTCAGGAAGACCACCGGGGACACCGGCCGGAAGGAGCCCGTGCCGGCGATGGTCACGTGGAAAGGCTCCTGCCTGCTCGCGATGGCCCGGACATGGTTCCGGGTCGCGTCCCAGTCCCGGGTCGTGGTGGTCGTCACCAGCGTGATGTGGGCCGGGATGACACCCGCCATGGGGTCACCGAAGGACGCCCGCCAGCGCTGAAGTTCCTCGGCGATAGCCTCCGGAAACCCCAGGATCACTCCGATACTGATGCCCTCGCCGCGGTGTCCGTTGCCCTCGGCGTCCTGGCTCCCGGAACCCGTGCTGCTGCCGGCACGCGCCGTGGTGCGTGCCGGCTCGTTGGCGGTGACTCTGCTGACGGAGGACATTGCGCTAGCGGACTCCCTGGGCTCCGGCGTAGGGCAGGAACCCCACCTTGGCGTACACGTCGCGCAGGGTGACCGAGGCAATCTCTCGGGCCTTGTCGGCGCCGAGTGCCAGCAGCCGGTCCAGCTCCGCGGGGTCATCCAGCAGTTCGTTCGCACGGTCCCGGATGGGGGTGAGTCGCTCTGCCACCACCTCGGCGAGGTCGACCTTCAGGTGGCCATACATTTTGCCCTGGTACGCAGCGACAAGGGCATCCACGCTTTGCCCGGTGATCGCCGAGTAAATGGTCAGGAGGTTCGAAACCCCGGGCTTGGCCTCGCGGTCGAACCGGATCTCCGTCTCCGCGTCCGTGACCGCAGATTTGATCCGCTTGGCGATGACCTTGGGCTCATCCAGCAGGTTGATTAGCCCCGCCGGTGATTCGGCCGACTTTGACATCTTGGCTGTGGGGTTTTGCAGGTCGTAGATTTTCGCCGATTCCTTCTGGATGAAGGGCGCCGGAACGTTGAAGGTCTCGCCGAAGCGGGAATTGAAGCGCTGGGCCAGGTCGCGGCTGAGCTCCACGTGCTGCCGCTGGTCCTCTCCTACCGGCACACCGTGCGGCTGGTAGAGGAGGATGTCCGCGGCCTGCAGGACCGGGTAGGTGAACAGGCCGACGCTGGCCTGGTCCGAGCCGTGCCGTGAGGCCTTGTCCTTGAACTGGGTCATCCGGGAGGCCTCGCCGAAGCCGGTGATGCAGTTCAGCACCCAGGCCAGCTGGGCGTGCTCGGGTACCTGCGACTGGACGAAGAGCGTGCACTTGTCCACGTCCACGCCGCCGGCGATGTACTGCGCGGCCGTGACCCGGGTGCGGTGGGCCAGCTCGGCCGGGTCCTGCGGAACCGTGATTGCGTGCAGGTCCGGGATGAAGAAGATAGCGTCGAACTCATCCTGCATCCGGACCCAATTCACCAGGGCGCCGAGGTAATTGCCCAGGTGCAGGGAATCTGCCGAGGGCTGCATGCCGGAGAGGATGCGCTGCCGGACCCCGGTAGTGGCGGCGGCGGAGGCAGGGGCGGCGGTTTCGGTGGCAGCATCGTCGACCGGGGTCACAGTGGAGGGAGAAGTCATTCGTGGGGCCTTAAGACTAGAGCCGGTAGTCCACTACCAGCGGGGCGTGGTCGGAGAAGCGGGTGTCCCAGGACGGTGCACGGTCAACAACGGCTGAGACTGCGGCCGCCGCGAGAGCGGGCGTGGCCATGTGGTAGTCAATGCGCCAGCCGGTGTTGTTGTCGAAGGCCTGTCCCCGTTGCGACCACCAAGTATAGGGGCCGTCGACGTTGCCCGCCAGGTCCCTGTGGACATCCTTCCAGCCGATATCCTCGCCAAAGAACCGGTCGAAGTACGCCCGTTCCTCCGGCAGGAAGCCGGCACGTTTGACGTTGCCCTTCCAGTTTCGAATGTCCAATTGCGTGTGGCCGACGTTGAGGTCGCCCACCACGAGGGCGTGGTCGCTGTGTTTGCCCAGCTCGGGAAGCCGGTTGAGCATCACGTCAAGGAACCGGAACTTGTCGTCCTGCTTTGGGGTCCCGGCCTCGCCGGAGTGCACGTAGGCGCTGACGACTGTCAGCTGCGAGGCTTCGCCAGCGGCGTTGCGGACCGCGAAGTCGGCTTCGACCCAGCGGCCGGCGGTGGCGAAGTAGTCGTCCCCAATGCCCACCCGGGTCTGCAGGGGTTCGGTCCGGGAGGCGATGGCGACGCCGGCGCGGCCCTTGGCTTCGGCTTCCGCATGCAGGATGAACCATCCCTCGCCGAGCAGCTGACGGACGATCGCGTCCGGCGCGCGGACCTCCTGCAGGCAGAGAATGTCCACTTCGCGGGGCTCAAGCCACTCAGCCATGCCATTCCTGTACGCGGCACGGAGGCCATTGACGTTGACCGATGCGATGCGAAGGTTGTCCTTCTTCAATGCCGAACTCACCCGATCCACTCTAGTCGACAATGGTTCCGGCGACAGGTTCGTCGGTGCCGGAGGACTTGATCATGTCCCGGGCGTTGGTGGCAGTGATCTCGATGGTCTCCAGCGCCCGGCGGATCGTGTCCTGATCCGCGGCAGCGCCCTTCTCCCGTTCCTGCTCGACGACGCGGACCTGGACCTGGACGATCTTGAACGAGTGGTCGAGTTTCAGGTCCCGGACTTCATCGGCATCGCGGCGGACCTCGACGCGCCGGGTGCTGCCGTGGTCAACACTGCCCGACGACGGCGCGCGGCCGGCCGCGGCGTTGAAGGCGTTCTGCGCTTCAGTGATCTTGGCTCCGGCCTTCTTGGCGGCCTTCTGGATGCTGAAGACCACAAAGGAGGCCAGGGCGAGCCAGAAGCCGGCGATGATCGCCACAAGCCAGCCGACGACGTCGTTCTGGTTCGCGGCAAAGATGACTGCGACGACGAAGGCGATGATAAAGACCATCATCCCGGGGCCGCTGATGCGGAACATGGAGAACTTGGTGCTGTTCGCGGACGGCTTGGAAGACGCGGGGTTGCCCAGAGATTGCATGAGCCTATTATCGCAAACCCCCGCACCGCCCCGGGCCGCTTCCACCCGGGGCGAACGCTCCGGCCCTACTTGAGGAACAGCCGGCGCAACCGGCCGGTGGTCAGCAGCAGGCCGCAGGCGATCATCACGAGGTAGTAGCCGATGTGGACAGCTGTTGCCGGGGTGAAGGCTCCCACACTGATTTGCCGGAGCAGTTCCACGCCGTGCCACAGCGGCATCGCCTGGATGAGCCACTGGATGTACTGCGGGTAGACGCTGAGCGGGTAGAAGGTGGCGCTGAACAGGAACATCGGCAACATAAAGAAGTTGATCCAGTCCATCTGCTGGAACGTCTTCATAAAGCTCGTGATGCCCATCCCGAAGCTCGCGAAACCGAACGCGATCAACACGGCGGCCGGGATCATAAGGACGGCCCACGGCGTGGTGATCAGCCCCATAAGGCCCATAACTGCGGTGAACCCGGTGGCGTACATCAGGCCGCGCAGCAGAGCCAGGAAGATCTCCCCCATGGCGACGTCCAGCGGGCCCAGGGAGGTGTAAAGCATGCCCTGGTACAGCTTGGCGAAGTTCATCTTAAAGAAGACATTCCAAGTCGAGTCGTAGACGGCCCCGTTCATGGCGGACACAGCCAGCAGGGCCGGGGCGATGTAGGCGGCGTAGGAAATCTCCCCGCCGCCCGGGCCCTGCACCGGGCCCACAATGGCGCCCAGGCCGACGCCCATGGCAATCAGGTACAGCACGGGCTCGAAGAAGCCGGAGAGCATGACCATCCAGTTGCTGCTCTTGGTGGCCATCAGCCCGCGGGCGACGACGGCGCGGACGTTCCGGGAGTAGAGCGGCCCGAACTTCCGGGTGCGTGCGGCCTCGGTGGCGCTGTGGCTGGTGGTGACGGCGCTCATCCGGCCATCCTTCTGATGAACTGGCGTTTGGTCAGGACCCAGCCGAGCACCGTGAGGGCCAGCAGGAACACGACGTGCGCGATGGTCAGCAACGGGGCCTCCGGGTAGCCGTAGCTGAAGACCCGGCCAAGTTCGGTGCCGTGCCAGATCGGTGAGATCCAGCCGATCCAGCGCACGGCGAGGGGCAGCGAGTCCAGCGGGAAGAAGGTGCCGGAAAACAGGAAAAGCGGCATCACGATAAACCGCATGACCATGGCGAACTGGCCTTTGTCCTGCTTGATCGAAGCCGCGTAGGCCATCAGCGGCAATCCAAAAGCCAAACCCGCGAGGGTGGCTACCAGGATCGAGACCCAGCCCCAGCCGCTCGGTGACGCCCCGAACAACGCCACCACAGCGAAATAGATGGCGGACTGCAGCACGAAACGCACAGTGACGGCGATGATCTGTCCGAGGGCAATCTGCTCCGGCGTCAACGGCGAGGCGTGCGGCCCGTAGAAGACGCGGCGCCACTTGAAACCGTCCATGATCGGGAAGGTCAATTCGCTGGCGGCCGTCATGACCGCGGCCGAGACCAGCAGGGCCGGAGCAATGAAGACCAGGTAGCTGACGCCGCCGAAGATTGCGGTGCTGCTGGTGTCTACGAGGCTTGCGAGCCCCACGCCCATGGCGAAGAGGTAGGCGACCGGCTGCCCGACGCCGTACATAACGATGGTCCAGCCGTAGCTCTTCATCACCCGGAGGACGTGCTCGGCGAAGTAGAGCGAGCCCCAGCGCCGGGCGCGGGCGGCCGAGACCTCCGGCGAGTGGGCGCGCAGTACGGGGGCCGGCGTCGTCTCCGACCTACTCAACGAGGCTCCTGCCGGTCAGCCGCAGGAAAACGTCTTCGAGCGAGGACCGGCGCACCAGCGACGTCACCGGCCGCAGTCCGCAGGCGGAGACCTCTTCGAGGGCTGCCTCGCCGTCGTGGGCGTAGATGAGGACGCGGTCCGGCAGGGTTTCGAGCCGTTCGCCGATGCCGTCGAGTTCGGCACCGATGGTGGCGTTGCGTTCCGAGCCGAAGCGCAGTTCCAGGACTTCGCGGGTGGAGTATTCGCGGATCAGGCTGGCCGGCGAACCCTCAGCCATGATCCTGCCCTTGTCCACCACGATCAGGCGGTCGCAGAGCTGCTCGGCCTCGTCCATGTAGTGGGTGGTGAGGATCAGGGTGACACCCTGCTCCTTGAGCCGGAACAGCCGGTCCCAGAGGATGTGCCGCGCCTGCGGGTCCAGCCCGGTGGTGGGCTCATCCAGGAGCAGGATACGGGGTTCGTTGATGAGGGAGCGTGCGATCGTCAGCCGGCGCTTCATGCCGCCGGAGAGCGCGTCCACTTTGGACTTGGCCTTGTCGGTGAGCTGGGCGAACGCCAGCAGTTCATCGGCTTTGGGCTTGAGGTAGCTCATCGGCAGGCCGAAGTAGCGGCCGTAGACCAGGAGGTTGTCCCGGACCTTGAGTTCCTCGTCGAGGTTGTCCTGCTGCGGGACGACGCCGAGGTGGGCACGCACCTCCGGACCGTTCTGGTCCGGGTCCAGGCCCATGATGCTCAGGCTCCCGGAGGTCCGCCGGGACACCCCGCCGATCATCTTCATGGTGGTGGACTTGCCGGCGCCGTTGGGGCCGAGCAGGCCAAACGCCTCGCCGGCGGGCACGGCGAAGGAGATACCGTCGACGGCGACGACATCGCCGTAGCGCTTCGTCAGGTTCTCGGCAGTGATCACATACTGCGGGGCGGGTTCGGCGGGGCGGCTCAATGGTGCGTCCTGTTGAGAGGCTTCCTTGGCTGAGGATACTTTTGAGACTAGTTCAGGCACCCGAATCACGGTAGTGGAAACCGCCGAACTATGAAAGAGTCTTTTCGTAAAAAAATCCATCCATTTGCCGAAACCCAACTGACTCGCAGTTCAGGCCGTTTTGAGCGCCCAAAACGGCCTGACCTGCGAGTCAGTTGGGTGGGATGCGGTTCAGTTGACGGCGTCCCCGAGGGTTAGCCGTGCAGCCGGCGTTCCGCGGTTTCCACCACGTTGGCCAGCAGCATGGCTCGGGTCATCGGGCCCACTCCCCCGGGGTTCGGGGACAGCCAAGCGGCGACGTCGGCCGCTGCGGGGTCCACGTCTCCGGTGACGACGGCCTTCCCGGAGCCGTCGTCGACGCGGCTCACGCCGACGTCGAGCACGATGGCGCCCGGCTTGAGGTCCGCCGCCTTGATCATGTGCGGCTGTCCGGCCGCGGCAATCACAACGTCGGCCTGGCGGAGTTCGGCGGGCAGGTCCACCGTGCCGGTGTGGGCCAGGATGACAGTGGCGTTGACGTCCTTCCGGGTGAGCAGCAGCCCCACCGGGCGGCCGATCGTGACGCCGCGGCCCACCACGAGCACGCGCTTGCCGTTGAGGCTGATGCCGTGCCGGGTGAGCAGCTCCACGCAACCCTTGGGCGTGCACGGCAGCGGGGACTTCATCGGCCCGCTGACGTTGGCCACGAGCCGGCCGAGGTTCATCGGGTGCAGGCCGTCGGCGTCCTTGTCCGGATCCATGGCCTCCAGGATGACGTCCTGGTCGATGTGCTTGGGCAGCGGGAGCTGGATGATGTAGCCGGTGCACTCAGGGTTCCCGTTGAGCTCCCGGACCACGGCCAGGAGCTCTTCCTGAGTGGTTTCCGCCGGCAGGTCACGCCGGATGGACGTGATGCCCACCTCGGCGCAGTCCTTGTGCTTGCCGCCGACGTACCAGGTGCTGCCCGGGTCGGAGCCCACGAGGATGGTGCCCAGGCCCGGCACGATGCCCCGGGTCTTGAGCGCAGCCACGCGTTCGGTCAGTTCGGCCTTGATGATGGCGGCGGTGGCTTTGCCGTCCAGGATCTGCGCCCGTTCAGCCGTTTGTGCAGTCTCTGCAGAAGTCATGGCCTACCACTGCTCGTGCTGCGGGTACAGCGGGAAGTCAGCGGCAAGCTTGTCCACTCGGGACTGGAGCGCCTCGATGTCGGCAGCGGAGCCGGACTTCAGCGCGGTAGCAATGATCTCGGCGACTTCCGTGAACTCCTCGGCGCCGAAGCCGCGGGTGGCCAGGGCCGGGGTGCCGATGCGCAGGCCCGAGGTGACCATCGGCGGGCGGGGGTCGAACGGCACGGCGTTGCGGTTGACCGTGATGCCGACCGAGTGCAGGAGGTCCTCCGCCTGCTGGCCGTCGAGCTGGGAGTTCCGCAGGTCCACCAGGACCAGGTGCACGTCGGTGCCCCCGGTGAGGACGGAGACGCCGGCGTCGGACACATCGGCCTGGTTCAGGCGGTCGGCGATGATCCGGGCGCCTTCCAGGACGCGCTGCTGGCGCTCCTTGAATTCCTCCGTGCCGGCGATCTTGAACGCAACGGCCTTGGCGGCGATGACATGCATAAGCGGTCCGCCCTGCTGGCCCGGGAAGACGTTGGAGTTGATCTTCTTGGCCCACTCCTTTTTGGCCAGGATCACGCCGGAGCGGGGGCCCGCGAGGGTCTTGTGCACGGTGGAGGTGACGACGTCGGAGTAAGGGACCGGGCTGGGGTGCAGGCCGGCGGCTACGAGGCCGGCGAAGTGCGCCATATCGGTCCAGAGCAGCGCGCCGACCTCATCGGCGATCGAGCGGAAGGCCGCGAAGTCCAGCTGGCGCGGGTAGGCGGACCAGCCGGCGATGATGACCTGGGGTTTCTCCGCGATGGCCTGCTCGCGGAGTTTGTCCATGTCGATCCGGAAGCTCTCTTCCTCGACCTGGTAAGCGGCAACCTCGTAGAGCTTGCCGGAGAAGTTGAGTTTCATGCCGTGGGTCAGGTGGCCGCCGTGGGCCAGTGACAGGCCGAGGATCTTTTGCCCCGGGGTGATCATCGCGGAGAGCGCCGCGGCGTTGGCCTGGGCGCCGGAGTGCGGTTGGACGTTGGCGTATTCGGCGCCGAAAAGTTCCTTGACGCGGTCGATCGCGAGCTGCTCGGCGATATCGACGTATTCGCAGCCGCCGTAGTAGCGGCGCCCGGGATAGCCCTCGGCGTACTTGTTGGTCAGGACTGAGCCCTGGGCTTCCATCACAGCGCGCGGGGCGAAGTTCTCGGAGGCAATCATTTCCAGGGTGCCGCGCTGGCGGCCCAGCTCCTGGGCGAGGACTGCGGCGATTTCAGGGTCAAGTTCGGCAAGTGGCTGGTTGCTCACGGCGGACGACAGGCTAAGGGAGGTGGTCACGGGGAACTCCTGGCTAGGCAACGGGAACTGCTTAAAGGTCAGGTTACCGGCTGGTCCGCGGCGGCGCCCTTGATGACGGCCTCCGCGGACGGGGACGCAAAAAAGGTACCGGCACCCCCAAGCGGGTGCCGACGCGGGCCGGCAGCAAGGCGCTGCCAACCGGAAAACATAACCCTCGGCCCAGGCGTACGATCCGTGGTCTTCGTCAGTGCCGCTCCCTGGTGGTTAGCCACCCAACGCCAGTTGCGACGGTTCCAGAGTACCCCAGGGCCGCGGCCCGGGCCCAGCCCGCGAGCGAGCGCGGGTAGGCTTGACTTCCGTGACTGACGACCAGCTGACCACTTCGTATATCCTGACCCTCTCCTGCCCGGACCGCCCCGGAATCGTGCACGCCGTCGCAGGCGCCCTGCTCGTTGCGGGCTGCAATATTACCGACTCGCAGCAGTACGGCAGCCAAAGCACCGGGACGTTTTTTATGCGCGTCGAGGCCACGACGGCGGTCTCCCAGCCGGAACTTTACGCGGCGCTGGAGCCGGTTGCCCAGGCGTTCGAGATGCAGTGGAGACTCAACCCGGCCGGCCGCAAGATCCGGACCCTGCTGATGGCCAGTACCTCAGCACACTGCCTCAACGATCTGCTGTTCCTGCAGCGCTCCGGCACCCTGCCCATCGAGATCCCGGCCATCGTGTCCAACCACAGCGACCTCGCCGGCCTCGCAGATTTCTACGGCATCCCCTTCCACCACATCCCCGTCACACCCGAGACCAAGGTCCAGGCCGAGGATGAGCTCAGGACGCTGATGGCCCAGCACAACATCGAACTGACGGTCCTGGCCCGGTACATGCAGATCATCTCCGACGAACTGTGCCAGCAGCTGACCGGCAAGGCCATCAACATCCACCATTCCTTCCTGCCCTCCTTCAAGGGCGCCAAGCCCTACCACCAGGCGCACGCCCGCGGCGTGAAGCTCATCGGCGCCACCGCCCACTACGTGACGGCAGCCCTGGACGAGGGCCCGATCATCGAGCAGGAAGTCATCCGGGTGGACCACCGGGGTACCGCCGGGCAGTTTGTCCAGATGGGCCGGGACGTGGAGGGCCGCACCCTGGCCCAGGCGGTGCAGTGGCATGCCGAACACCGGGTCCTGTTGGACGGGAACCGGACGGTTGTTTTCAGCTGATCCCGGACATTGAATAGGGGTATGGTATTTTCCCCGCAAGACCCACTGACCGAGTTCCTGGCCCTGCTCAAGGCCGAAAGCCGCGACGGGGTGCTGGGCCTTGACTGCGGACGGGGCGCGGACGGCCTGCGTTTTGTCCAGTCCGGCATTCATTTCACCGGCGTGGACCGGTCCGAGGAGAACATCCATGCGGCCCGGGCCCACGGGCTGGAGGCTTCGGTCGCAGGGGCCGGCGCACTGCCCTTTGCCGACTCGGCGTTCCCGTCGGTGTGGGCGGTCGAGGCCCTGGCGGGCCTGCCCCCGGCGGAATGGGACGACGTTGTGAACGAACTGGGCCGCGTTGCGGCACCCGGGGCGCCAATCGCCGTCGTACGCCCCGGCGAAGGCGTAACAGTCCTCCGCTCCCCCGCCTGACCCAACTGACTCGCAGCAGGGGTCGTTTTGGGCGCTCAAAACGACCCCTGCTGCGAGTCAGTTGGGGAGGCCCGTGTCCTAGGCTGGAGGCATGGCTCCCATTTACGCTTTCGCCGGGGACACCCCGGCTGTCCATAACTCCGTTTTCATCGCGCCGAGCGCCTCAGTGATCGGCAAAGCGACCCTCGCGGAAAACTCCAGCGCGTTTTATGGCGTATCCGTCCGGGCAGACACCGCCGCAATCAGCGTCGGCGCCGGCAGCAACCTGCAGGACAACGTGGTCCTGCACGCTGACCCCGGCTTTCCCTGCACCGTGGGCGCCCGGGTCAGCGTCGGGCACAGCGCCGTCGTCCATGGCTGCACGGTCGAGGACGACTGCCTGATCGGCATGAGCGCCACCATCCTCAACGGCGCCGTCATCGGGGCAGGGTCACTGGTCGCAGCCGGCGCGGTGGTGCTGGAAGGAACCATCATTCCGCCGCGTTCGCTGGTCGCCGGGGTGCCGGCAAAGGTCCGCCGCGAACTCAGCGACGAGGAGTTCGCCGGCGTCCAGCAGAACGCGGCACACTACCGGGAGCTGGCCCGGGCGCACCTCGAAATGCACGGCTAAGGACCCTCATCCAGACGGCTCGGTCCAGGGAGCTCAGTCCAGGGAGATCGGGCCCAACTCCGCCAGCAGATCGCCCGGTCCCGGATTGCCGGCGGCCGATGACCCGCCGAGGTGCCGGACGACTCCCCAGGCCGCGTTCAGCCCGGTGGTAACGGCGCCTTCGGCCCAGCCCGCAGTAAAGGACACGTCGTCCCCAGCCAGGAAGATGCCCCGCTGCTGCTCCGGGAGCTGATCCTGCTTAAAGTGGCTGAACAGCCGCTGCTGGTAACGGTAGTGCCCCGGCAGGTTGGCTTTGAAGGCCCCCATGAAGTTGGGGTCCGCTTCCCAGGAGACTGTGATGGGCTGGCCCACGATGTGGCTGGCAATGTCCACGCCCGGGTAGATCTGCGCGAGCGAGTGCAGCATCAGTTCCGTCCTCTGGTCCGCGTCCAAGGCCAGCCATTTGAGCGCGTCGTCATTCCAGGTGTAGGAGAGCAGGATCACCGCAGGCTTCTCCGGCCCGTTGTCCAGCAGGTAGGTGGCCCGGTTCAGCCGGTCCGTCAGCGTCATGGACATCACTTCGCGGCCGGTGGCGGGATCAATATCCTTCCAGAACGGCCTGTCGACCATCACAAAGGTCTTGGACGACTGCATGTAGTGCGAGCGCTCGATTGCAGTCCACAATTCTGCCGGGAACAAGGTTTCCTCGGTGTGGATCCGCGTCGACAGCAGCCACGACTGGCACGTGCTGATAACAGCGGGATAGGCGGCCTCCCGGCCCCACCGTTCCCGGATCCGGAAATCACTGCTGCCGTCCCGGGCGATCCTGTCCACGGCGCCCCTGGGGCGCCTGCGTGCAGCGATGCCAGTGACGTCCCGTCGGGCCAGTGCACCATGCCCGACGGCGCATGCTCCCAGAGCGCGTCCGGGAGCCGTTGCGCTCCGCCGGCAATAAGCCGGTGCGCGTCGTCGGCATCGGTGTACACCACACGCAGGATCTCCAGGATGGAGTTGGGGAAGTCCGTGTCCCAGCCGCCGGTGCCGAAGCCCACCTGGCCGAAGGCCTCGCGGTGCGCGAAGCCGGCCTTCTTGAACGATTCGCTGCCGGCGATGAATCCGTAAAAGGTCTGTTCGTCCAGCAGCGGCAGCAGCGCGTTCCACAGTTCCTTGATCCGGGCGGTGTCCCGGGCGCGGATGGCCTCCTGCATCTCGCTGAACTTGGCGCCGTCGTTGACGGCAGCTTTCCAGGCATCGGCGACTTCGCGGAAGAACGGCGGCAGGTCCGCGGGCGTGCTGGCGTAGTACTTTTTGCCCGCCAGCTCAATGACGGTGCTGGAGGTAATAGCGGCCAGCGGATTCGGGAACTCCTGGGTTTCCAGCCCCAGCATCTCCACATAGTGGTAGAAAGCCTTCCCCGAGACGGGAAAGCGCATCCCGCCCAGATCGGCCACGACGCCGGCGGCCGAGGGGAAGGTGGCCGTCCGCAGCCGCCCGCCGATCCGGTCCGCCTCGTAGATGACGGGCCGGAGGCCCAGTTTCATCAGCTCGTAGGCCGCCACCAGCCCGGAAAGGCCGGCACCCACTACTGCCACTTCGGTTCCGTACAGCTCTTCCGGGATGGCGCCCAGTCCGTCCGGATGGGCCAGGTAATGGTCGTAGCTGAACGGGAAGTCAGGGTTCAGCATGGTGATGGGAGCCTGGACTCCGGAGTCCGGAGTTGTGGTTCCCGGGGCGGGCAGTTCTGTGGCGGTTGTCATAAGTGGCTGGCTTTCATCGGTTCGGGACGGAAGTGGTGTCGGCGGGGGCTGCGCCGGATAGTTCACGGTATTCCTCGGAGCTGAGTGCCGCCACCCGGGAGTTCCTGCGGCTGTAGCCGAAGTAGACGGCCAGCCCCACCAGCATCCAGAGCCCGAAGACCACCCAGGTCTCGGCGCCAAGGTTGAGCATCAGGTAGCCGCACATCGCGGCGCCCAGCAGGGGCGTCAGCGGAAACAGGGGAACGCGGAAACTCCTTTTGAGTTCCGGCCGGCTGCGCCGCAGGTAGATGACGGCGACGTTGACCAGGGCGAAAGCGAAAAGCGTGCCGATGCTGGTGGCGTCCGCCAGGGCGCCGAGCGGGACGAGGCCTGCCGTGAGGGCGACGACGACGCCGACAATCAGGGTCCCGGCGACCGGCGTGCCGGTTCGGGGCGAGACACGGCCGAAGATCCTGGGGACCATACCGTCCCTTGCCATCGCGAGCAGGATGCGGGTCTGACCGTAGAGGACCGTCAGCACAATGCTGGCGATGGCCAGCACGGCCCCGACGGCGAATACCAGCCCAACCCAGGGTTGGCCGGTGGTCTCCTCCAGGATTTTCACGAGGGCGGCTTCGGTGCCATCGAACCAGCCCCAGGGACGTGCGCCGATCGCTGCGACGGCGACTAGCACGTAGATGGTTGTAACAATCAGCATCGAGAGCAGGATGGCCCTGGGCAGATCGCGTTTGGGATTGCGGGCTTCCTCGCCGGCCGTGGAGGCCGCGTCGAAGCCGATGTAGGAGAAGAAGACCCGGGAGGCTGCCGCCGAGACGCCGGCAGCGCCCATCGGCATCAGCGGCTCGAAGTGTGCGCCGTTGAATGCCGTGAAGGCCACGGCGCAGAAGAAGACCAGGATGCCCACCTTGATCAGGACGATGGCCGTGTTGATCCCTGCGCTTTCCTTGGCGCCCCGGACCAGCAGCGCCATGGCGAGGACCACGATCAGGATCGCCGGCGCGTTCAGCACTCCGCCGTCGCCGGGAGGCTGCGAAAGAGCATCCGGCAGGGCCAGGCCAAAGACGGCGAGGGCTTCGTTGACGTACTGGCCGGCACCGACTGCGACGGCGGCCACGGAAACAGCGTATTCGAGCACCAGGCACCAGCCACAGATCCAGGCCATGCCTTCGCCCATGGTCGCGTAGGTGTACGAATAACTCGATCCTGCCGCGGGGACCATCCCGGCCATTTCGGCATAGGAGACGGCGGAGAGCAGCGCGGCGAGGCCGGCGATGGCGAAGGAGATCCAGATGGCCGGACCGGCCAGCGGGACGGATTCGCCCAGGATCACCAGGATGCCGGTTCCGAGGGTGGCGCCAACGCTGATCATCGTCAGTTGCAGCACACCGAAGCTGCGGACCAGCCGCGTGCCGCCGTGGCCGGTTTCCGCTTCGCTGACGAGCTGTCCGATCGGCTTGCGGCGGAGCAGCTGCGCCGCAAGCCCGGGCCGGCCTGTTGTGGCCGGCGGCCGTTCTCCCATAAGGGTTGGCACAGTCATCGTTGACGTCCGTTCTGCAGTAGTGGTAATTTCCCCGGCTCCAGCGTAAGCGTGTGAGCCAGCTCTCACGGATGTGCAAAATGACCTAGAGTATTCATTCATGAGACTTTATGCACTACCGTTCCAGAATCGGGGCGCCGATGGCAACCGTGACTGCTGACGGCTCCGAGCGCCTGGGTTTTGTCACCCTGGACCGGTTCCTGCAGCAGCTGCCGCCGGAGCTGGAAGTCCTTTACGACGGCGGCAACGGCTCGGAACGGCTTCGCTGGGTGGAGCCGAGCGAGCTGGCGGACCCCACCCCGTATCTGCTCGATGGCGAGTTCCTGCTCACCGCCGGCCTTCCGTTCCTGGGCGGGGGCGGACAGGAGGATTTCGCGGACGCCTACGTGCAGCGGCTGGTGGCAGCGCGCGTCTGCGCGCTGGGCTTTGGCCTGGAACCCTATTTCGACACTGTCCCGGAAGCCGTTGTCCTGGCCTGCCGGCGACACAACCTGACCCTTGTGGCCGTGCCGAAGACTGTTCCCTTCGCCGCGGTCGGACTGGAGTTCTCGCAGCTGCTGGAATCGGACAACGCCACCACGTTCCGGCAACTCGCGGACACAAACAGGCAGCTGATGCGAGCGGTGCTCTCGGCGCGGCCGGAACACGAACTCCTGGCCGCGCTGGTGCAGCAGGTGCCCGTGTGGGCTGCGCTTGTGGGGTCCGACGGCCGGCTGCGCGCCCGCGGATCCGCCCGAGCGCCGGGAGCGGGCACCACACCGGCCGCGGACATGGCAACGCTGCAGCCGCTGCTGGCGCGGCTGCTCGCCGGCAGCGGCCCGCGTGTGGAGCTGGACTCATTCGGCACGGCCGGGTCTGAGCTGGTCTTCGGCTATCCCCTGCGCAGCACCCGGGACGCCAATCTGGGCGCGCTGGTGCTGGGCACCGGCGCGCCGCTGACGCCGGCCCAGAACAGCGTCGTCTCCACCGCCGTCGGGCTCCTGGAACTGCTGGTACGCCAGCGCACCAGCGGTTCGCTGGCCCCGAGCCAGCTCGCGACGGCGCTGCTGCTGCACCCGGAGAGCCTGGCGACGGCAGGCACCCGCCAGCTCAACGGGCTCAAAGACCTCTTGGCGCAGAGCATTTCCTCCACCCGGTCCGGCCAGCTGCGTGTGGTTCTTGGCGTCCGGCCTGCCCCCGCGTCCGCGGACGGCCCGGCCGGCAGGGCCGGTCGTGCCGGCGACAGTCCCGTCCGGGAGCTGCTGGAGTGGCGCAGGATGTTCGATACGAAGCTCGTGGAGATCACCGACGACGGTTTTGCCGCCATTACCAGGCTGAAGGTCGACGACGGCGTGCTGGCCGGTGTGGAGCGGCTCGGCTGGCGCCTTGTGGTCGGGAGCGCGACCGAACTGTCCGGACTGTCGAACGCTTTCCGTCAGGCCTCGTCCCTGCGCGGCCGCGTCGAGGCCACCGGAACCAGCGTCCGGGTCGATGAGGTGACGTGGTCGGTGGGCGGGCTGCTCGGCAAGGAGGCGGGGACCCTCCTGGCCACCCGGCTGCTGGCCCCCGTACTGGCGCTGGAACCGGAGCGCCGGGACAACCTGATTGGGATCCTCCGCGCGTGGCTTGGCGCGAACGGCAGCTGGGATGCCACCGCGAAGGCGACGGACCTGCACCGCAACAGCGTCCGGCGGCAGATCGGCATCCTCGCCGAGCTCCTGGACCTCGACCTCAGCGCCGCCCAAGCCCGGGCAGAGCTCTGGTTTGCCTTGCAGTACGTTCACGATCCCGCCGGCATGATGGCGGCTGACTCCCCGATCCTGGCGTCACCTAGCGCCCGGTCCGGGTCAGCTGCCCCAGGAGCGGTAGGTCTGCGGGCGGCGGTCACCGAGATAGTCGACGCTGTGCCCGGCCCTGCCCGGCGCGGGCAGTTCCGCGAACAGCAACTGGGCCGCGGTTCCGGCCGACGCCAGCAGCGAGCCATCCGGTGCCGCAATAACACTGCCGCCCAGGAAGTCGCAGCCGTCCTCGGTTCCGGAGTGGTTGGCGTAGGCCACCGTCACGTGGTTTTCCAGTGCCCGCGCCCTGACCAGCAGCTGCGGCACCGACTCGAACCCGGCAGCGAGGGCCGTCGGCACCAGCAGCAGTTCGGCGCCGGCGGCGGCGGCTGCGCGGACAGCCTCCGGAAATTCAACGTCGTAGCAAATAACCATCGAGATCTTGAAGCCGCGAAAATCCACCACCCGGGGACGCGCCCGGGCCGGGACAAATGCCTGGTTCTCCGCCGGGCCGAAGAGGTGCACCTTGGCGTAACTCAGGAGCTCGTCGCCGTTCTCATCGAGGAGGGTGGAGGTAATTTGCCATTCCCCTGCCGCCGTGACCGCGGGAAGGCTGAAAACCAGCGCAATGCCGTGGTTGCGGGCGATCCCTGCGAGGGCGTGCCGGATGGCCGGCAGCGCAGCAGGGTCGAACTCCGCCCGCAGCCGGAGGGGCGCATACCCCACCGGGAAAAGCTCGGGCGTAAGCAGCAGCCCGGCGCCGGCCGCGGCAGCCTCGCCGGCAGCCGCATCCACCGCAGCGCAATTCGCTTCTACGTCCAGCACGGCAGCATTCGCCTGCATCAGGGCCAGTAGCACCATTACCACCTCAGCGTCCGGGGCCCGCCCTCGGCGGCGGACTCTCGCATTCCCAGCGTAGCGACGCGGCGCCCCTGCCGCCCTGGTGCATTTCGGCCCGAAGGGTGCAGCAGTGGGGCGGAATGCCCCCTCCTTCGCCCCCGGCCCAGGGCACCGGCACTGCGCGGGGCCGGTGGTCAGCCGTTCGCCCCGGCTTCCAAGCTGCCATGCGTTAACTTCTTGACTACAAGATGCAAATACGGCACGCTTCATTTTATGCCACCACCAACTCGCTCAACGAGGAGCCGAACCAAAAACCCGGGATCACAATCCGCGCTCCGGCATTTGAACCAGCAGCGGATCATTGAATGCCTGCTCGCCGGCCCCTCCACCCAGGCCGAACTCGCGCGGCAAACCGGCCTGTCGACGGCCACGGTTTCAAATATTGTCAAGATCATGCAGGACGCCGGACTGGCCTCCACCGAACCGATCACCAGCTCCGGACGGCGGGCCCTGAACGTCCGGCTCAACAGCAACGGCGCCGTCGCCGTTGGCATCGACTTCGGCCGCCGGCACCTGCGGGTGGTCCTGGCGTCCCTGAGCTACCACGTCATCGCCGAGGAATCGGTACTGCTGCCCTTGGGGCACCACGCCGAGGAGGGCATCAAAGCCGCTGTCGGACTCCTGGATCGGCTCCTGGCGGACAGCGGCGTGGAACGCAGCGCGGTGGTTGGTGCCGGCGTCGGCATCCCCGGCCCCATTGACCGCCGGACGGGGACTGTGGTGCAGGGTGCGATCCTGCCCGAATGGGTGGGGATCAACATCCTGCAGCGCCTCGAGGAAGCCTTGGATCTGCCGGTTTTTGTGGACAACGATGCCAACCTGGGTGCCTTGTCGGAAGTCACCTGGGGTCCGCACACGGGCATCAACAACCTGATGTTCCTCAAGATCGGCTCCGGCATCGGCGCGGGGCTGATCCTGAACGGGATGCCCTACTACGGCAACGTGGGAATCACCGGTGAAATCGGCCATGCGACCATCCATGAGCACGGGCTGGTATGCCGCTGCGGGAACCGCGGCTGCCTGGAAACCATCGCCTCCACCACCACCATGATCGAGCTCCTGGGCCGCGGCGAGGACAAGCCGTTAACCCCGGAGGACATTGTCCGCAAGGCCCTCGCCCGGGACTCCGCGACCCTGCGGGTGGTGGACGACGCCGGCCTCGCCGCCGGCCGCGCCCTGGGCAACGTGGCGAATCTGATCAATCCCGAAGTGATCGTGGTGGGAGGCCCGCTGGCGGAACTCGGGGAACTGCTGCTGGACCCGATCCGCCGGGGCCTGGTCCGGCACGCGGTACCCGTGGTCGGCGAGACAACCGTCCTGACAATGTCCTCCCTGGGTGGCCGCGCGGAAGCCCTCGGTGCCACCGCGCTGGTCTTCCAGCACGCCGGAATCCGGCGGAATTGAGATTTTTGTTATCGGGCTGTTGCGTTAAAGACTTGACGACAACGCCTGTGATCCAGTTTACTTTTTCATCAGACGGCCCTGCGGTTTGCAGGGGCGGACAACGAAGTCATGCATTGGAGGCGTAAGGGCAGATGACGTCCCTCAACACGCACAGCGATCCGATAATCCTCGAGATGCGCTCCATCACCAAAGAGTTCCCCGGCGTTAAAGCATTGGCCGAGGTGACCCTGCTGGTGAAGGCGGGAGAAATCCACGCGATCTGCGGTGAAAACGGCGCCGGCAAGTCCACCCTGATGAAAGTACTCTCCGGCGTCTATCCGCACGGCACGTACACCGGGGACATCGTCTACCAGAGCGAAGTCCAGGAATTCAAGGACATCCGGGCCAGCGAGCAGGCCGGCATTGTGATCATCCACCAGGAACTCGCGCTGATCCCGGAGCTTTCCATCATGGAAAACATCTTCCTGGGCAACGAACCCACCAGGCGCGGGGTCATCAACTGGGATGAGGCCCGCAGCCGCTCCATCGAACTCCTGGCCCGGGTCGGCCTGCGCGAGGATCCGGACACACCGGTCAAGGAAATCGGCGTCGGCAAGCAGCAGCTCGTGGAAATCGCGAAGGCGCTCAACAAAAAAGTCAAGCTCCTCATCCTGGACGAGCCCACCGCGGCGCTGAACGAATCCGACTCCCAGCACCTGCTGGACCTGATTCTCGGCCTCAAGGGCCGCGGCATTACCTCGATCATCATTTCGCACAAGCTCAACGAGATCGAGCAGATCGCGGATTCCATTACGATCATCCGCGACGGCAAGTCGATCGAAACGCTGGACGTCAAGGCCGACGGCGTCGATGAAGACCGCATCATCAAGGGCATGGTGGGCCGGACCCTGGAATCCAGGTTCCCGGACCACGAGCCCAAGATCGGCCAGACCTTCTTCGAGGTGAAGAACTGGAATGTGGGGCACCCGCAGATCCAGGACCGACTGGTCTGCAAGAACTCCAACTTTTTTGTCCGCCGCGGTGAAATCGTTGGCTTCGCCGGTTTGATGGGTGCCGGCCGCACCGAACTGGCACGGTCCCTCTTCGGCCGCTCCTACGGTCGTTTTATCTCCGGCCAGGTGTACAAGGACGGCAAGGAACTGCACCTCAAGAACGTCAAGCAGGCCATCGACGCCGGTCTTGGCTACGTCACCGAGGACCGCAAGTCCCTGGGCCTGAACCTGCTCGATGACATCAAGGCCACCACGGTCTCCGCCGCGCTGAAGAAGGTCAGCAAGCACAACATCGTCGATGCCGACCGGGAATTCAGCGTCGCCGAGCAGTACCGCAAGTCGCTGCGCACCAAGGCGCCCTCCGTGGAAGAAGGCGTCGCCAAGCTTTCCGGCGGCAACCAGCAAAAGGTTGTCCTGGCGAAGTGGATGTTTACCGATCCGGACCTGCTGATCCTGGACGAGCCCACCCGCGGGATCGACGTCGGTGCCAAGTACGAGATCTACGGCATCATTCAGCAGCTGGCCAACCAGGGGAAGGGCGTCATCGTCATCTCCTCGGAACTTCCCGAACTCCTGGGACTCTCCGACCGCATCTACACGATCTTTGAGGGCGCCATCACCGGTGTGCTCGACAAGGACGAAGCCAGCCAGGAAAGCCTCATGAAACTCATGACTTCCGCCCGCAAGACCGCCTGACACTCTGGACCATCCAGAACATTCCGGACCACAAGGACTGACACAATGAACGCGCTCAAGAAGCTCTTTGGCGGCAATACCCGCCAATTCGGCATGATCTTCGCCCTGGTTGCACTGATCGTCTTCTTCCAAATTTTCACCGAGGGACGCACGCTCACCCCGGGCAACGTCATCAACCTCTTCAACGGCAACTCCTACATCCTGATCCTCGCCATCGGGATGGTGCTGGTGATTATCGCCGGCCACATCGACCTCTCGGTGGGCTCGGTCGCGGCATTCGTGGGCGTCAGCGTGGCCCTCATGATCCGTGACTGGGGCATCCCCTGGTACCTCGGCGTCCTCTTTGGACTGCTGCTCGGTGCCCTGATCGGGGCCTGGCAGGGCTTCTGGACGGCCTACGTCGGGATCCCGGCCTTCATCGTCACGCTGGCCGGTATGCTGCTGTTCCGCGGCTTCAACCAGTTCGTCGGCAAGTCCAACACCATCCCGGTCCCCGCCGATTTCCAGTACATCGGTTCCGGTTACCTGCCCGAGTTCGGGCCCAACACCGGCTACAACAACCTGACCCTGCTGCTGGGACTTGCCGGCGTGGCCTTCGTGATCATCAGCGAGATCCGCTCCCGCCGCAAGGCCAAGGCCCTGGGCGCCGAGGTGCCCGAATCCTGGGTGACCGTCACCAAACTGGTCCTGATCTGCGGCGCCATCCTGTACGCCACGTACCTGTTCGCGACCGGCCGGCCCGGCACCTCGTTCCCGATCCCGGGGCTGATCCTGGCCGTCCTGGTCCTGATCTACGGATTCATCTCCGCCAAGACCATCATCGGCCGCCACGTCTACGCCGTGGGCGGCAACCGCCATGCGGCCGAGCTCTCCGGGGTGCAGTCCAAGAAGGTCAACTTCCTGGTGATGATGAACATGTCCGTCCTGGCCGGACTCGCCGGCATGATCTTCGTTGGCCGCTCCACCGCCTCCGGCCCGTTCGACGGCGTCGGCTGGGAACTTGACGCCATCGCGGCCGTCTTCATCGGCGGCGCGGCCGTCACCGGCGGCGTCGGCACCGTGATCGGCTCGATCGTCGGCGGCCTGGTGATGGCGGTGCTGAACAACGGCCTGCAGCTGCTCGGTGTCGGCGCGGACCTCACCCAGATCATCAAGGGCCTCGTGCTCCTGATCGCCGTCGCCTTCGACGTCTACAACAAGACGCAGGGCAAAAAGTCGCTCATTGGCATGATGATGAAAAACTTCGGCCGCAACAACGAGATCAAACCTGACGAGACCACCTCCACCAAAGAGGTCATCGCCAAGGGCGCCTAGTTCTCCCCTGATCCGTTCCACCACGATTCTCCGCACCCCATCTAAAGAAAGAGAACCAAGCAATGCAACTGATTGGTAAAGCAGGAAAGGCAGCGGCAATCGCCGCTATCGCAGCACTGGCGCTGACGGCCTGCGGCCGCACGGATACCGCCACTACCGGCGGTACCTCCGGGGCAGCGGGCGGATTCCCGCAGGAATCCTCGATCGGCGTCGCGCTCCCGCAGAAGACGTCCGAGAACTGGGTGCTGGCCGAGAAGCTGTTCAACGACGGCCTCAACGGCGCCGGCTTCAAGGCAGATGTGCAGTTCGCCAACGGCGGCGTGTCCGAGCAGCAGAACCAGATCAGCGCCATGGTCACCAAGGGTGCCAAGGTCATCATCGTCGGCGCCATCGACGGTGCGCAGCTGGGCACCCAGCTCAAGCAGGCCAAGGACGCCGGCGCTACGATCATCGCGTATGACCGGCTGCTGCTGAACACCGAGAACGTGGACTACTACGTGGCCTACGACAACTTCAAGGTCGGCGTACTTCAGGGCCAGGCCCTGCTGGACGGGATGAAGGCCAAGAAGCCTGAAGGCCCATACAACGTCGAACTGTTCGCCGGTTCCCCGGATGATGCCAATGCGAAGGTCTTCTTCGACGGCGCCATGAGCGTGCTGAAGCCGAAAATCGACGACGGCACCCTCAAGGTCCTTTCCGGCCAGACCTCGTTCGAACAGGCCGTAACCCAGGGCTGGAAGGCCGAGAACGCCCAGAAGCGGGCCGACACCCTGCTGACCGGCAGCTACGGCTCGGCAACCCTGGATGGTGTGCTGTCCCCCAACGACACGCTGGCCCGCGCAGTCCTGACCTCGGTCAAGGCCGCCGGCAAGCCGCTCCCGGTCATCACCGGCCAGGACTCGGAAGTTGAATCCGTCAAGTCCATCCTTGCCGGCGAGCAGTACTCCACCATCAACAAGGACACCCGCAAGCTCGTTGAGCACGCAATCACAATGGTCAAGGATCTCCAGGCCGGCAAGAAGCCTGAGATCAATGACGACAAGTCCTACAACAACACTGTCAAGGTAGTTCCCGCGTTCCTGCTGGAGCCGGTGATCGTGACCAAGGAAAACGTCAAGACTGCTTACACCGACGACCCGGTACTCGGGCCGCTGACGAAGTAGTTCATTCGTTGATCCAGCATTGAGCCCCGGCTCCGCCTGACGGCGGGTCGGGGCTTTTTGCTGCCCTCGTGCCGGCGGCCGGAGGCCGGTTTCACAGCAGATCCATAGCTCCGGCGGGTGACCTGCACAGCAGCGAGTACCAGTGTGGTCTCATCCGCCGGCTGCTCGGGCCGGCCTGAGTTTTCCTAGGAGTCACGTGAGCGTCCTTGCCCGGAGTATCGGCAACGCCTTCAGAAACAAGGTCCGAACGGCCGCCGTCGTGGCCGTCCTGGCTGTTGCCATCGGCCTCGCCCTGGCCATGTTGGTGGCCAACCAAGCTGTTGCAGGAAAGGTCGCAGAGCTCAACGCCTCGGTAGGCACCGTGCTGACAGTCAACCCAGCCGGCGGCCAGGGCTTCGAAGGCGGCGGTGAGCCGCTCACCGCTGAGCAAGCCACGTCCGCGGCCGCAGTGGCCAATGTAAGCACCGTCGTGGGCACCAAGGCACTCCGTTTGCGCAACGCCGAGGCGGCCGCCGCCCAGGGCGGGACGGGCGGCCCGGGCGGGCTAGGCGGCCCAGGCGGCCAGTCCGCCACGACCGTGACCACAAGCCTTAAGGCAGCCATCGACGCCGGGACCCTCGGCGCCCGCAACCAGGCCGCAACGGGCAGCTCCGGCAGCAGTCCAGCAACGGCACCGGCGTTCTCCGTGCCCGTCACCGCCACCGGCATAGGCGCCGAAGTCGATACCGCCGGCAAGGCCCTTGCACTGACCGGCGGCACGGGCCTCGGCGATTATACGGCCGCCTCCACCGGCGCCCTCCTGGGAGCCACCCTGGCCGAGAAGAACGGCCTCACGGTCGGTTCCGCATTCACCATCAACAACCAGACGTTCACCGTGACTGGCCTGTTCGATGCCGGCACGGCCTTTGGCAACAACGCCCTCTACCTCACTCTCCCCACCGCCCAGAACCTCGCGGAACTTCCCGGCGAACTCTCCACCATGATCGTCACCGTCAACTCCCTGGAGAACGTCGACGCCGCCAAGACAGCGCTGCAGGCTGCGCTCGGCACCGATAAGGCGGATGTCAGCCAGGGCCAGCGCAACCTCGAAACCGCTGTCAGCTCACTGGGCAGCGTCAAGAACATCTCCCTCATCGCCTTCGTGGCGGCCCTGGCCACGGCCGGGCTGATCATCCTGCTGATCATGGTGATGCTGGTCCGCGAGCGCCGCCGGGAAATCGGTGTCCTGAAGGCCATTGGCGCACCGAACCGCACCATCGGCCTGCAGTTTGTGCTGGAGGCACTCGTTCTTGTGGCCCTGGGCAGTGTGGTGGGCGCCGCCGTCGCGTCCTTCGCCAGCGGCGGCATCGCCAGCGCACTGATCAGTTCCAACAGCACCGCCGCGGCCACCCCCGTCCCGCGCGCCGGGGCCCGCGGATTCCCCGGCGGATTCCCCGGCGGATTCCCCGGCGGCGACCCCGTCGGCGGGGCCAGCCAATTGCTGACCTCCGTCACCGCGAGCGCCTCCCCGGCGTTATTGCCGCGGGCATTGCCGCAGTCTTTGGTGTCGCCATCGTCGGGGCGCTGGTCCCGGCCCTGCTTACGGCCCGCATCCGCCCCATCGAAGTCCTCCGAGGAGAATAGCCATGATCGAAGTCAAGAACCTGGTCCGGACGTTCAATTCCGGCGACCGCACCATCAAACCCGTCAACGATGTCAGCTTCTCGCTGGAGCAGGGCACCTTGGCCTCAATCGTCGGCAAGAGCGGCAGCGGCAAGAGCACCTTGTTGTCCCTGCTTGGCGCCCTCGACAAACCAACGAGCGGCGACGTGCTGGTCAATGGCGTGAGCCTGGCCGACATGCCGGACAGCAGGCTCACCGAGTACCGGCGTCGGGACATCGGCTTTGTGTTCCAACAGTTCAACCTGATCCCCAACCTTTCCGCGGCGGACAACGTGATGTTACCAATGGAGTTTGCCGGGGTGCGCAGGGCTGCGCGCCTGGAGCGGGCCCGGGCGTTGCTAGAGCAGGTGCAGCTGGATCCGGACAAGCACGGGCGGCGCATTAACCGGCTCTCCGGCGGGGAGCAACAACGGGTGGCCATCGCCAGGGCACTTGCCAACTCCCCCGCGCTGATCCTCGCGGATGAACCAACGGGCAACCTGGACGAACAGACCGGCGAACACATCATCGAGCTCCTCAGCTCGCTCAGCCGGGACCATAACACCACCATCCTGGTGGTCACGCATGACCGCTCGCTGGCCAACAAGACCGACCGGCGGTTCCGGCTCCAGCAGGGCCGGCTGACGGAGGAGGCGGCCCGCAGCCGGCTCAGCGCCGCGACTCCCGCCTAACGTCAGGGCACGGGCCGGCGCAGTCCCGGGCACGGGCCGGCGCAGTCCCGCACACCGCCGGCCCGGGTGAGAGGATGGCACCATGACCGCCCACATCGCCACGCCCTGGCTGTTCAGCCAGCCGGACTCCGATCCCCGCACCGCCACCGGTGCCCGGCTGCGCTGGGGGGTCATCGCCACGGGAGGCATCGCCGCGGCGGTGACCCGCGACCTGGAACTCTTGGCCGATGCCGAGCTCTACGCAGTCAGCTCGCGCAGCCAGCCGGGCGCCGATGCGTTCGCAGCCGATTTCGGCTTCGCCCGGGCCTACGGAGACGGTGACGGGCGCAGCGGCTATGAGCGGCTGCTCGCCGACGACGCGGTCGACGTCGTCTACGTTGCCACCCCGCACGCCCACCATCACCGCATCGCGCTGGCAGCCCTAAACGCGGGCAAGCACGTCCTGTGCGAAAAGGCGCTCACCGTCAATGCACGCGAGGCCGCCGAGCTTGTGTCCGTGGCCCGGGTCAAGGGCCTGTTCCTGATGGAGGCCATGTGGAGCCGCTTCCTGCCGGGCATGCAGCGGGCTTTCGAGATCGCGGCGTCCGGCGAGCTCGGCGACGTCAAGTGGGTAGCGGCGGACCTGGGATTCCCGGCACCGTATTCGCCCACCTCGCGCCTATGGGCTCCGAACGACGGCGGCGGCGCGCTGCTTGACCTCACCGTTTACCCGCTGCTCTGGGCCCTGGGCACCCTGGGTTTCCCGGCGACCGTCAGCGCCACGGGCTGGCTGAACGAGGACGGCGTGGACGCCCAGAATGCGCTGACCCTTGGCTACCGGCACGGCGCCCAGGCGCAGCTGACCTCGACCCTGCTGGCGTACGGCCCGCGGACCGCCACGGTGGCCGGCAGCAAGGGATTCCTGCAGTCCATCGGCTCGATCAACAACCCGAAGGAGCTGCTCGTTCGGGTTGGCTTTGACGAGCCCCGCATCGAGTCCTTCGACGTCGTTGGGCGCGGCTATAGCTATGAACTGCGCGAGGTGACACGCTGCATCCAACAGGGCCTCGCGGAGAGTCCCGTGATGCCCCTGGAGGACTCCCTCAACACCATGCGGCTCTTCGACGGGGTGCGCTCCCAGCTGGGGGTAAGCTACCCGAACGACGCCCGCTGACGGCGTTCCCGCTGCTCCGGCCTGCATCGATTTTACGGCGGGCTCTGGACTAGCACCCCGAGTGCGGGCTTATCCTAGAGGCAACCATCGGGATTTCGCGGGAGTGGGGTGCAGGCATGGACTCAACATCAGCGCCGTTCCGCACGCGCCGCCCGCTCCGGCGGATGATCTTGGGAAGCCTCGCCGGCGTCGCCTGGCTGGCTCTCTCCGCGTCGGTTGCCACCGCAGACGACTCGGCCGCCTCCGCTCCGGCCTCGGCTGCAACGATCGTGGACGTTGCAGTGGTCCCCTTTCCTCCCGGCCCGGCCGCCGAACTTCCTGCCCCCGCCGCGGCAGCTTCGGATGTGGTGGCAGGCGCCGTGACGGACACCGCAGCAGCCGCGGACGTACCGTGGACGACGGTCCCGACGGCGGACCCTACAGTGGTACCGTCCCCGGTCGTCGAAGTGCCGCCGCTCCCGGTTCCCGACCCGACCCTCCCCGTCCCGGTTCCCGACCCGACCCTCCCGGTCGCCGTCCCGGTTCCCGACCCGACCTTCACCGTCCCCGACCCGGTCCCGGTCCCGGTCCCGGTCCCCGACCCGGTCCCCGACCCGGTCACCGTCCCCGACCTGCCCCTCCCGGTCGCCGTCCCCGCAGCGGGTCCTGTGCCGAACGACCCTTCGGTCGCCGGTCCCGAATCTACGCAGCCGGCCGCAACATCCACCGTCCCAACGGCACCGCCGGCGGCGACGGACCGGACTCCTGGTGACCCGACGCTTCCCGGTCCGGTGCCGCCGGCTTCGGACCCGGCATCCGTGGCACTCGACGTAGCCCTGGCCGCGCGGGGTCCTGCCCCGTCGGCCGTTCCCGCCGCGTTCTACTCCGGCGCCAGCTACCCACCGGCTCTGGATACCGCAATGCGGCCGAGAGCGGACGGACAGAAACCAGACTCGGTTCCCGCATCGGGCTCCGGCCCGGGCGCAAAGGCACCCCAGTCCCCTGCGGGCCAAGCACCCCACGCCCCTTTTCACAACGAGAAGAATCTGCCGACACCCACTGCCCTGCCCGCCGCGCCGGGTTCGGGCTCCGGCAACACCATCTCCTCCGGCGGGCCCTCAAGTGGCGCCGCTTGGCTTCCCAGCCTGTACTTGATCATTCCCACGGCCGCCGCTGAACCGATCCGCGGCCCGCTCCAGCACGCACACCCGGCCGCCGCTGCGGACCCGGGTTCATCTCCCGACTAATCGGCCGTCCCCGACCTCCACTGAGCACGGCCAACCGGGCGCTTGTGAGCGCCCGCCAACAGTCATTCAGGAGATCCCCAATGGACGCCATGGTCCGCTGCCGTCATTGCGGCACCCACCCTTCCGCCGCCCCCGCGCTGACACCGGCAGAGCCCAACCCCGAAGCGAACCCGCCTGCCGGACCGCCGACGCGCCGCAGACCGTCGCCGCGGCCGGCGGGACGGCATCCGCCGTAGGACGCTAACGCCTACCGAACAGGCCTTCGTGGGGCCGGGCGACGTCGTTGGGTCCGCTGGGGGACTCACCGGCAATCGCGTTCCGGCAACGTTTGGCCCCGGATGGCAGCCGTCGGTCCGCGGCCGCCATCCGGGGGCCGTGCCGTCCCGGTATCATTCTTGGGAGGCGCCGCCTTGGCGCACGGGAACGGACGGGGACCAGTGTGACGAGTTCGCCCAATTACGACACGGCAACGCTCGTCGGTGGTCGCTACCTGCTGGCCGAGATGATCGGCCGGGGCGGCATGGCTTCGGTCTATTCCGCCAAGGATACGAACCTGGGCCGGGACGTGGCCCTCAAACTCTTTGCACCGAAGTCCACGGATCCGGAAGACATCCGGCGCCAGGAGGCGGAGGTTCAGTTGCTGGCAACTCTGAACCATCCGGGCCTGGTGACCCTCTTCGACTCCGGTGTCGACACCCGGGTTCCCGGGGAACCCCGGCCGTTCCTGACCATGGAGCTGGTGGACGGGCAGGACCTCCGCGCCCGGATCCGGCACAGCCCGCTGCCGCTCGATGAGATAGCGGTCATCGGGGCCGGCCTGTCAGACGCCCTGGCCTACGTGCATTCACTCGGGATCATCCACCGGGACATTAAGCCGGCCAACATTATGCTGGTCCCGCTCCGGCCCGGGGAGCCGCTGCGACCAAAACTCACGGATTTTGGGATCGCCCGCATTATGGACGGAACCCGGCTGACCGCCACCGGCACGATGGTGGGCACTGCCGCCTACCTGAGCCCGGAACAGGCCCGGGGCGCGGACCTCGGCCCTGCCAGTGACATCTATTCGTTCGGGCTGGTTCTGCTCGAAGCGATCAAAGGCGACGTCGAGTATCCGGGCAACGCCGTGGAATCCGCCGTCGCGAGGCTGCACCGGGCCCCGGCCATCCCCGATTCGGTGCCGGCCGAGTGGGCCGGGCTCATCCGGGCCATGACGGCGCTGGATCCGCAGAGCCGGCCGACGGCCGCCGAACTTGAGGTGGTGTTGCGTCACGCCCTGATTTCGCCCCGGTCCCTCCCGGGACTCCTTGTTGAAGAACGCACCCGGGTACTTCCGGCACCGCCGGCCCGGCCGCCACGGCCGGCCTCCCCCGGTCACGACGCAGGCCGGGGCAGGCCTGCCGCGTCGAACAACCTTGGCGGCCCCGCCACCGGCACCCGGTCCCTGCACCGGCTCGACCCGGACGCCGTGTCCTTGCCGCCATCGAAAACCGGCTCCCGGCCAGCCCGATCCGCCGCTCGCTTCGGGCGGGCCCGGCGCAGCACCCGGATGCTGCTCTTCCTTATACCCCTGGCGTTGGCGGCCGGGATCCTCGCCGTCGGCGTAGCGCTCTCGGCACCGGCACCACCCGCCGTCGTTCCCTATCCGGCCGTGAGCGGGGACCTCGGCCAGCACCTGCAGGAACTCCAGGACAAGGTGGAACCATGAAGCCGACCATCCAGCCGGCCCGGGGAAACCGTCCCTGCCGGCCCAGCCCGTCCGCCGCCGGCCGGCTCCTCGGCAAGGTGGTCCTCGCCATCGCGTTGCTCTGCGGCACAGTTTCCGGCTGCGCCGCGGCCCCGGAGCTAAACGGCGATGCCGCCCGGGAACTGCAATCGCAGGTCCTTACCGTGACCGAAGCAGCCGCCGCCAACGATCCGGCAGCGGCCCTGCGGCACCTGGACGGCCTCGTCCAGAAACTGGACGAGGCGGCCGGCCGCGGCGAGGTGTCCTTCCAACGCCACCAGAGCATCCGGAAGTCCATCGATACCGTCCGCACGGACCTCAACGCCCAGCAGGCGGCCGCCGAAACGGCGCGGGTCGCCGCCGAACAGGAAGCGGCGGCCCAGGCCCAAGCTGCCGCCCAAGCCCAAGCCGCCGCCCAGGCCGCCGCCCAGGCCCAAGCCGCCGCCTCAGCTCCTGCGCCCGCGGTCGCACCTGCAGCGCCGGCGGAACCGCCGGCCGACACCGGCAAGGCCAAGGGAAAGGGCAAGGGCAAGGACTGAGGCAGTCCACTGGACCGTCAGCTCCGCCCGGACGACGGCGGGTCCAACCATAGGGGCCGTGCCGCCCGAGCCGAGACAGCACAACGCCCCGCGTTCCTTTCGGAAGGCGGGGCGTTGTCTGTCGCCGGACGGCTGCTAGCCGAGCATGGAGAGCACGTCGCTGAACTTCGCCGACGGCCGCATGGCTGCGGTGACCTTGGCCTCGTCCGGGTGGTAGTAGCCGCCGAGGTCCACCGGGGAACCCTGGACTGCCAGAAGTTCGCCGATGATAGTGTCCTCACCGGAGTCCAGCGCCCCGGAGACTGCGGCAAACGCCGCGGCCAGCTCGGCGTCGTCGGTCTGGCGGGACAGTTCCTGGGCCCAGAACTTGGCCAGGTAGAAGTGGCTGCCGCGGTTATCAAGCTCGCCGGCCTTGCGCTTAGGGGACTTGTTCTCCAACAGGAAGGTCCCCGTGGCGCGGTCCAGGGTGTCGGCCAGGATCTGCGCACGGGCGTTGTCCGTGGAGGTGGCAAGGTGCTCGAAGCTGACGGCGAGGGCCAGGAACTCACCCAGGCTGTCCCAGCGCAGGTGGTTTTCGCTGAGCAGCTGCTGGACGTGCTTCGGGGCGGACCCGCCGGCGCCGGTTTCGAACAGTCCGCCGCCGTTGATCAACGGAACCACTGAGAGCATCTTGGCGCTGGTACCCAGTTCCAGGATCGGGAACAGGTCCGTCAGGTAGTCGCGCAGCACGTTCCCGGTCACCGAGATGGTGTCTTCGCCCTTGCGGATTCGTTCCAGGGTAAAGGCCGTGGCATCTTCCGGAGTCATAATGGCGATCTGCAGGCCCTCGGTGTCGTAGTCCTTGAGGTACTCCTCAACCTTGGCGATCATCCGGGCGTCATGGGCACGGCTCTTATCCAGCCAGAAAATAGCCGGCATGGCCGAAGCGCGTGCACGGGTGACGGCCAGCTTGACCCAGTCACGGATCGGCACATCCTTGGTCTGGCAGGCACGCCAGATATCACCCGGGGCGACCTGGTGCTCGATCAGCACGGTGCCGGCGTCGTCAATGAGCTGGACGGTGCCAGCGGACTGGATCTCGAAGGTTTTGTCGTGGCTGCCGTATTCCTCTGCGGCCTGGGCCATCAAGCCGACGTTCGGGACGGTACCCATCGTGGTCGGGTCAAAGGCACCGTGGGCGCGGCAGTCGTCGATGACCACCTGGTAAATGCCGGCGTAGCTGCTGTCCGGCAGGACGGCGAGCGTGTCGGCCTCCTGGCCGTCACGGCCCCACATGTGGCCGGAGCTGCGGATCATGGCTGGCATGGAGGCGTCCACGATCACGTCGGAGGGCACGTGCAGGTTGGTGATGCCCTTGTCGGAATCAACCATGGCCAGCTCAGGCCCGTCGTTGAGGCCCTTCTTGATGGCCGCTTCAACTTCGCCGCGGATCTCCTCGGGGAGGTCCTCAAGGCCATTGAGGATCGAGGCCAGGCCGTTGTTCGGGCTCAGTCCGGCGGCAGCGATCTGGGCACCGTAGCTGTCAAAGAGTTCCGAGAAGTAAGCGGTGACAACGTGGCCGAAGATGATGGGGTCCGAGATTTTCATCATGGTCGCCTTGAGGTGGGCGGAGAACAGCACACCCTCGTCCTTGGCCCGTGCCACCTGGGCCGCGAGGAAGGTGTCCAGGGCGGCCGCGCGCATCACTGTACCGTCGATGACCTCGCCGGCCAGGACGGGGAAGGCCCGCTTGAGGACCTTGACCGTGCCGTCGGCCTTGACCAGCTGGATCTTGACTTTTCCGTCGGCCTCGATGACCACGGATTTCTCGGTGGAGCGGAAATCATCGGCGTCCATCGTAGCCACGTTGGTCTTGGACGCGGAGTTCCAGGCGCCCATGCTGTGCGGGTTCTGGCGGGCGTAGGCCTTGACCGAGAGGGGTGCGCGGCGGTCCGAGTTGCCTTCACGCAGCACCGGGTTGACGGCGGAACCCTTGATCTTGTCGTAGCGGGAGCGGACGTCCGTCTCGTCGTCCGAGGAGGGGTTGTCCGGGTAGTCCGGGAGGGCGTAGCCCTGGGCCTGGAGTTCCGCGACGGCGGCCTTCAGCTGAGGCGTCGACGCGCTGATGTTGGGCAGCTTGATGATGTTGGCTTCGGGCTGCTTGACCAGTGCGCCAAGTTCGGCCAGGGCGTCACTGACACGCTGCTCTTCGGTGAGGTAGTCGCCAAACGCGGCGATGATGCGGCCGGCCAGCGAAATGTCGCGGGTCTCCACTGCCACACCGGCCGTCGAAGCGAAGGCTTCGACAATCGGCAAGAACGAATAGGTTGCCAGCATCGGCGCTTCGTCGGTGTGGGTATAGATAATCTTTGCCATTGCTCGGGCGTCTCCCTGAAGGTCTGGGTATTTCCGGAATTTTGTGCCATTTCAACACCCCTAACTTACCCGAGGGAGCACGGTTGCCACCTACCGGCGTCGTGCTCCGACGGGTCCGTGACATCCCCGCCGGGTCGTGACAAAAATTGACAAGATACTTTACAGGTTCGTCAAAGTGCCGTAGTTTCGTTCCCATCACCGCGGCCGTTACCACCGGCCGTCCCGATCTCCACCGGTTAGGACACCCATGAGAACACCCAAGACTCTGGCCACCAGCCTGCTCAGCATCTCGGCAGCGGCGCTGTTGGCGTTGAGCGCCGCGGGCGCGGCGAGCGCAGCCCCGGCATCCGGCAACGCACCGACGGAAACGTCGGGTGTCACCAGCCACGCCGTTCTCGAAACGGGCGGCGCGGAGTACTGGACGGCGGAGCGGATGCGCAACGCCGTCCCCGGTGACGTGCTGGCCGAAAAAGCGGTGCAGCGCGGCGCCGGGTCAAAGGCCGCGCTGAACCGCCCGGCGGCTGGAGCGCCGAGTACCGTCGAGGCCCTTGCCCCGAAGAAACAGGGGGCGGATATCCAGACCAAGGCGAACGCCAGCGAAACTCCGGTCAAGCACATCGGCAAGGTCTTTTTTTACGCTCGGCGGCACTAACTACGTGTGCTCCGGCAATTCGGTCTCCGCCACGAACAAAAGCACCGTCTCCACGGCCGGCCACTGCATCAACGAGGGCCCGGGTGCCTTCGCCACCAAGTTCACGTTTGTCCCGGCCTACCTCAACGGGTCCGCACCCTACGGCATGTGGACGGCCAAGGCCCTCTACGCCCCGACACAGTGGAGCTCCGGCGGCGATATGACGTACGACACCGGCTTCGCGGTGATGAACACCCTCAACGGCCAGAAGCTTGCGGATGCCGTCGGTGCCTCGGGCGTGAAGTTCAGCGCTGCCCGCGGCCTGGCCTACAAGGCATTCGGCTACCCCGCGGCCGCTCCCTTCAACGGTGAGTCCCTCAAGAGCTGCAGCGGCACCGCCGTCAACGACTCCTCCAACCCGCAGTTCAATACCCAGGGCATTCCCTGCAACATGACCGGCGGTTCCTCGGGTGGCCCGTGGTTTATTGGGACCAGCTCCACCGGCTACCAGAACTCTGTCAACAGCTACGGCTACGGCAGTAATTCCACCACCATGTTCGGCCCGTACTGGGGATCCGTCATCCAGCAGGCGTACAACACCGCGGCCGCTTCCTAGGAAAGCAGCCACACCCACACCAGCGCGGGGTCACGCGCGGTCCATCTCCAGCAGCGGGGATGGGCCGCCGTGGCCCCGCGTTGCCGTATCCGGGCCGTTACTGGCGCGGGCCCGGCCGTCCCAGCACGGCCTCGCGCGTGGTCTCCAGCGCTTCCAGCGTGGCCCCGTAGCTGAGCCGCGCCACACTCACAAAGAGGCAGTCCACCACGGAGAGCTGGGCGATCCGGGACACCATGGCGCCGGAACGGAATGCCGTCTCGCGCACTACGGTAAACAGGCTGAGGTCGGCTTCCTGGACGATCGGCGAGGCTGCCGCGTTGCTGACCGCCACCGTCACCGCGCCCGAGGCCTTCGCCCGGCGGAGGAACTCGATGGTCTCCCGGGTCCGGCCGCTGTGCGAAAAGGCAACCGCCACATCCGCCGGACCCATCAGCGAGGCCCCCATCAGCGCATCATGCTGGTCGCGGAACGACGTCGCCTGCCGCCGGATCCGGAAAAGTTTGTATCGGAGGTCATCCGCGACAATCGACCCGGCGCCCACTCCGTAGATCAGTGTGTGCGGCGCGGCATTGATTTTTTCCGCGACGGCGCCGAGCACGTTCAGGTCCAGGCCGTCAAGGGTCTCCTGGATTCCCATCGTCTCGGTGTACCGGACCTTGGCGACGGCGTCCGCGAGTGAGTCCTCCGGCCGGATGTCTTCGCCGAACTTCTTCCCCTCCGTCCCGGTGCCGTGCTCCCGGCCGATTTCAGTGGCCAGTGCCAGCCGGAGCTGGACGTAGCCGCTGAACCCGATGGCCCGGCAGAACCGCACCACCGACGGTTCCGAGGTGTTGCACATGGTGGCGAGCTCGGAAATGGTCAGGCCCAGCACAACGCCCGGGTCGGCGACGATCACCTCTGCAACGCGCCGGGCAGCGGGCGCCAGTGACGGCATCAGGGAATGGATGGTGGACTGGATACTCACGTACGGCTCCCTGGGTTCGGGCCCTGCCCTGCGGTCCCTGCGGCGCAGTCCGCCCAGGGTTCTCGGATTCTATGTTGTGGCGCGCGCCGCGACGTCCAACGACGTGGACGCGACGGCAGTGAAACTCAGGCTCTGCACTTTGGGCGTCGCCTCGGGGGTCATCAACAGCCGGCATTTGAGATCCCCGCGTGTTCCGCGAATCACCCATTCGAGCCGCGCTGCCGTTATGCTCAGGCCCGGTCCGCCGGCGTCGTACCGCAGCGGCCCCACCTCGGCGAGCGCCTGCTGCAGGTGGTGCCGCCGGTCCGCGATCGATTCATCCAGCTCTACGTTGCCGGCGAACACCGAGCGTGCCAGGCCGTCATCCCACGCTTCGACAAGGCGCTCGACGACGGAGCGCGCCGCCAGCGTTTCCGGCCACGGCGCCACCGCGGTCAGCGCAGGCTCCCCGGCAGCCGGCTCCCCGGCAGCAGGCTCCGCAGCAGCCGGCACCGCGGACCCGCCGGGCGGGATTCCGGTGTCAGCCTGCAGCACCCCGGCAAGGACTCCGCGGACCAGTTCGCCGACTTTCGCGTAGCTGGCGTTCTCGAAACCGACGACGGCGGTCCCGCTCGCGGGGTGCCAGGTCATGTGCGAACTGAAGCCCGGATAGCCGCCCGAGTGGCCGATGACCAGCCCCCGGGCCGGGTCTTCCAACACCCGGAGCCCAAAGCCGTAGCCTCCGATGCCTTCCACCGCCCCGGCGCCGCCTTCGAGCCGCTCCGGACCGGGCCAGCTGTGCAGCTGCTGCATTTCCCGGCGGCTGGCCCGGCTCAGCGCTTCCCCGGGAGGTTCCGGCCCGTCGGTGAATCCGTCGGCCAGCCAGTCCGCCCAGCGGCCAAGATCAGCAAGGGTGCTGAACAGCCCGCCGATCGCCGAGAACGCGCCGGACCCGCTGAACGGCTGTAGTTCCCAAACCTCGCCGCGCCGGCAATAGCCCTGCGCCACTCCCCCGGCCGCGGTGACGCGCGCGTCGAAGCCGGTGCCCAAGAGCCCCAGCGGCTCAAGCAGTTCCTGCCGGACGACGTCGGTGTAGCCGCGCCCGGCGGCCGCCGCAATGACCGCTCCCAGCATGGCGTAGCCCAGGTTGGAGTATTCGTAGTCAGTGCCGGGCGTGCGGACCAGGCGCACCCCGGCTCCGAGCAGCGCCTCGAAGTCCGTGACTGACATGGCTTCCTGCCGGTCGGCCCAGGGATCGTCGGTGGGCAGGCCGCCGGACATGCTCAGGAGCATCCGCAGGGTCAGCGGACCGTTGGGCATGTCCCCTCCCGGGCCGATCAGCTTTAGGTAGGGCAGGTGTGCCGAGACCTCGCTGTCGAGGTCCAGGAGCCCGCGGTCGCGCAGGATCAGGACGGCAGCAGCGGTGAACGATTTTGTGCAGGACGCGATCCGGAAGGCGGTATCGGCCTGCGGCGGACGGCCGGCCGCATCGACGCTGCCGCGCAGGACGGCGGCCCGCAGCTTCCCCCGGCTGAAGACACCGACGGCGAGCGCCGGCGCTGTTCCGGCAGCGGCCCGGTCCGCGGCCATGGCCTCAAGCCGTGCCTGGTCCTGGTCCTGGTCCTGGGCCCGGGGATCTGCGCCGGGCTGCCCGCCCGCACCGGCGGTGAGCCCGGCACTCATACGTTTGCCAGGAAATCCTGCAGGATGAGCTGCCCGCTGCGGACGCTCGCGACCGGGACCCTCTCGTCCACACCGTGGACGCCGTCCACGGTGCGCCCCTCGGGATCGGCGCCCAACGGCGCGAAACCGAAGCAGGAAATCCCCAGCGGCGCGAAGGCCTTGGCATCCGTCCCGCCGCCCATGCAGTACGGCACCACAACGGCGGCCGGGTCGTGCCGCAGCAGCGCCCGGCGCATCGAATCAAACCAGTGCGAATCCGCGTCCGATTGCGTGGGCGGTTGGTGGGAAAGGAATTCCCGGGTGATTCCGGGCCCCAGCAGCGCATCGATGGTCTCCATCGTGGAGCCCTCGGTGCCCGGCAGGCAGCGGATGTCGATGTCGGCCTCGGCGACGCCCGGAATGACGTTGACCTTGTAGCCGGCACGCAACACTGTGGGGGTGGCGGAGCAGCGCACGGTCACCCCCGCCACCGTTCCCGCGGTACCCATGGCGTCGATCGCCAGGGCCACGCCGGCCTCGGTCGCCAGGTCCGCCTGGTGCCCCAGCGCCGCGGAAGTCTGCTCGATGTAGGTGCGCACGGCCGGGGTGAGCGTGAGCGGCCAGCGGTGGCTGCCCACCCGCTCCAGCCCGGAGATCAGCGTTTTGACGGCGTTGGCCGGCACCGGCCGGGAGCCGTGGCCGGAGGTTCCTTCGGCGCGGACCCGGATGTGCAGGGTACCCCGTTCGGCCACCGCCACCGGGTACAGCCGGACCTGGGCGCCGTCCACGGCTGTGAGGAGCGTTGCGTGGCCGCCGGACTCGCCGATGGCGGCCTCGACGCCGGCGAACAGGTCCGGGTGCTCGGCCGCCAGCCAAAGCGCCCCGTAGTCGCCCTTGTCCTCCTCGTCGGCGACAAAGGCCACCACGATGTCCCGTTGCGGCCGGGTTCCGGCTGCCGACCACTCCAGCAGGGTAGCGAGGGTCATGGCCGCCATGTCCTTCATGTCGGAGGCACCCCGTCCGTAGATGTAGCCGCCGTCGATCTCGCCGGAAAAGGGATCGCGGCTCCACTGCTCCGGCTCGGCCGGCACCACGTCGAGGTGGGCGTGGACCAGCAGGCCCGGCAGCGACCGGTCGGTGCCCTCGATCCGCACTACCACCGAGGCGCGTTCCGGCGAGGGTCCCAGCAGGAGGGGGGTGTAGCCGGCGGCCTCCAGCAGCGAGGCAATGTATTCCGCGCACTCCCGTTCCCCGGCGCTCCTGCCCTCCCCGTGGTTGGTCGTGTCGAAGCGGATCAGCCGGGCGCACAGTTCGGCCGCGTCGGTCGGCGGAGCACCTGCCTCCGGTCCGGGGGGTCGTCGCAGTGCTCTGAGCATTAATGGTCACGGTTGGGTCTCCCTGGATGGTTTTCTGAACACCTCGGCTATAGGGTGAGCGTAAGTGAATTGCATCACGTTATTCAATCCGGTAATTCATTTACATGCTGGTTACATCCGCGACACAACTCCCGGATACCTTGAAGCCGTCCCCCGGCCCTGCCAGGGGCACGGCGCCAGCCGCCATCAGACGCACTGATCAGAGCACCACGCTGATCACTGAACCACTAGGGGAACGCGATGACACCGAGACGGACCGCGACAGCACCGACACCACCGCCGGGAAACAAGAAACCAGGAGGCGCATCACTGTCCGGGATGCGCCTTCCGGCGGTCCTGGCGGCCGCCGTCGTAGCCTTCGCCCCCGCCGTCATGACGGCGCCGGCGGCGACGGCGTCCAGCGCCACAGCCAGCGGCACCACCCTCAAGCTGGCCCTGACCGGCGACATTGACTCGCTCAACCCCTTCAAGGCGATCCTCTCCAGCAGCACCGGCATCCTCGCCCTGCAGTACCAGTCCCTGGTGGCCTACGGGCCGAAGAACAACGAGGACGTCCCCAGCATGGCGGATAAGTGGGAGACCTCCACCGACGGCAAGGTCTGGACCTTCCACCTGCCCAAGGACCGCAAGTGGTCCGACGGCCAGCCGATCACGGCCAAGGACGGCGCCTGGACCTTCAAAGCCATCCAGGGCAACGACCAGCTCAAGCAGGCCAACGGCTCGCTCCTGTCCTCCGTCGCCGCGGTGGAAGCCAAGGACGACGAAACCCTGGTTATCACGCTCAAGGCACCGCAGGCCCCCAACCCGGGAACCCAGCTCCCGATTATGCCCGAACACGTCTGGTCCAAGGTCGATAACCCTGCCACGTTCACCAATGACAAGGATTCAGTGGGCTCCGGCCCCTTCACTGTGGCCAGTTACGACAAGGCTGCCGGCGTCACGATGAAATCCAACCCCTACTACTGGCAGGGCAAGGCCAAGATCGACGGAATTACCTACGCGCCCTACAAAAACAGCGACGCTGCCGTGCAGGCGCTCAAGACCGGTGAAGTGGACCTTATCAGCGGCCTGACGCCTGCCCAGTACAAGGCCCTGCAGAACCAGCCCGGCATCACCACCAACGCCGGCACCGGCCGCCGCTACCAGGCCATCGGCATCAACGCCGGCACGCAGACCCCCGACAACACCCCCATCGGCGACGGCAGCCCCGCGCTGCATGATGTGGAACTGCGGCGCGCGATCGTGATGGCTATCGACAACAAGACCCTCCTGGACAAAGTTCTCCAGGGCCTGGGCCAGGAAGCCACCGGCGAGGTTCCGCTGGCCTACCCGCAGTACAACTGGGACACCACTGACCTGCCGCTGAAGTACAACCCGCAGGGCGCCAACGAGCTGCTCGACAAGGCCGGCTACCCCAAGGGTGCCGACGGGATCCGGCTGGACAAGTCCGGGAACCCGCTCAAGCTGCGCCTAATGGGCCGCAACACCGATCCCACACACCAGCAGATGGCCGACTACGTCAAGCCGTGGCTGAAGGAAATCGGCATCGACGTCAGCACCGTGATGAAGTCCTCCGCCCAGGTCAACGATGACTCCACGGTCGGCAACTACGATCTTTACTTCACCGGCTGGGGCATGGGGCCGGACCCGGACTTCCAGCTCTCCATCAATACCTGTGCCTCGCGCCCGAACGCTGACGGCACCGGCGCCACGTCGGAGAACAACTACTGCTCCCCCGAGTTCGACGCGCTCTTCAAGAGCCAGCATGAGGAACTTGACCAGGCCAAGCGCAGCGCCCTGGTCAAGCAGGGCCAGGAAATGATCTACAACGCCGCCGTCAACAACGTGATGTACTACGCCAACACGCTGGAGGCGTACCGGTCGGACAAGTTCCAGCCGTTCGTCACGCAGCCCGAGAAGGGTGGCGTTATCACCGGCCAGAACGGCCCGTGGGGCTACTACAGCGCCACTCCCGTTAGCATGGCCACCGGCACCGATGCGGCCTCAGCCGGCTTCAACCCGGCCGCTGTGGTTGTGCCGGCCGTTGTGGTCCTGGCCCTGGCGGCCGGCGGATTTGTGCTCTACCGCCGCCGCAGCGCGACTGCAGGAGACCGCGAGTAACCATGGATTCAACGCTCAGCGAACCCGTCCTCGGAGCGGGCGTGCCGGCTCCGGCCGCCCCTGCCGGCGGCGGCCCGGAGAAAGACACCGACGAACCCCGGCGCGGGGGCTCCTGGCTGCGTTACACCGGCGCCAAGGCCGGCGGCTCGGCGGTGTCACTGGTGATGGTGGTCCTGCTTGGCTTCTTCGCCTTCCGCATCCTGCCGGGGGACCCGGTCCGCTCGCTGGCGGATGGCCGGCAGGTCACACCGGAGCAGATGGACATCCTGCGCCGGCAGTACGGCCTGGACCAGCCGCTCCCGGCGCAGTTCTGGCGTTACCTGACTGACCTGTTCCAAGGCAAACTGGGCGATTCCTACACCTACAACCGGCCGGTGATGGAGCTGATCGTGGACCGGATCGGCCCCACCCTGCTGCTGACCGGCACCGCCGCCGCGCTGTCCGTCGTCCTGGGCCTGTGGCTGGGGCAGCGGGCAGCGTGGCGGCGCGGCAGCCGCTTCGACAAGACCCAGACCGGCCTGGCCCTGGTCTTCTGGTCCGTGCCCACCTTCTGGCTGGGCCTGCTGATGCTGCTGGTCTTCGCCGGCGGGCTGCACTGGTTCCCGACCGGCGGTATGGTCACCGCCGGCGCCCAGGCCACCGGCTTCGAGTATGCCTGGGACGTGGCCCGGCATATGGTCCTGCCGGTCCTGACCATGGTCGCCGTCGTCTATGCCCAGTACCTGATGGTGATGCGGGCCTCCCTGCTGGAGGAAATGAGCGCCGACTACCTCGTCACCGCCCGGGCCAAGGGCCTGCGCGAGGACGAGGTGCGGCGCAAACACGCCGTCCCCAACGCCCTGCTGCCCACCGTGACACTGATCTTCCTGACCCTGGGCGGACTGGTCGGCGGGGCTGTGACGGTGGAGACGGTCTTCTCCTGGCCCGGGCTGGGCTACCTGACGTTCCAGGCCCTGTCCGCCCCGGACTTCCCGCTGCTGCAGGGAACCTTTGTTGTCTTCTCCTCGATTGTGATCATCATGAATTTCTTCGCCGACATCGTCTACCGCATCCTCGACCCCCGGCTGCGTGCCTCATGAGTACGCTCACGAACAGGCGGCGCAGCGTGGCCGCCGCCCGCCGGGTCCAGCGCCTCCGCGAGGTGTGGGCGGAGTTCGCCGCCAACCGCGCCGGACTGCTCGGTCTGGTCCTGCTGTGCGTTGTCATCCTGCTGGCCTTCCTGGCTCCGGTACTGGCGCCAGCGGAAACACTCAACGTCACCCTGATCACCTCGGCCCAGAACGAGCCCCCCACCTGGGCGAACCCGCTGGGTACCGATCCTGCCGGCCGGTCCATCCTGGCGATGCTGGTCTGGGGCGCCCGGATCTCGCTGTTGGTCGGCTTCGCGGCCACCGCCGTGTCCATGCTGATCGGCACCGTGGTGGGGATGGCCGCCGGGCACTTCACCGGCGTGACCCAGGGCGTGCTGATGCGCGTCATCGACTTTTTCCTCGTGGTCCCCAGCCTGGTCCTGGCAATTGTGCTGTCCTCGGTGATCGGACCCGGGGTGGCCACGATTGTGATCGCCATCGGCATCACCTCCTGGGCCGGTACCGCCCGCCTGGTCCGCTCCCAGACGCTCAGCGTGGAGTCACGCGCCTACATCGAACGCAGCTGGGCGCTCGGCGCCTCCGACGCGCACATCATCGGCA
The DNA here is from genome assembly GCF_024124825.1 of Arthrobacter sp. H16F315. GTDB lineage: Bacteria > Actinomycetota > Actinomycetes > Actinomycetales > Micrococcaceae > Arthrobacter. The sequence goes on from NZ_JAMXSS010000002.1 coordinate 3,795,077, forward strand.
AGCACGTGCTGCCCGCCGTGATGCCGCTGGTCCTGGCCAACACCACCCTCACCGTCGGCTCCGCCATCATCGCCGAATCCACCCTGTCCTTCCTCGGCATGGGCGACCCCGGGCAGATCTCCTGGGGTTCCATGCTGAAGGCAGCCCTGGACACCGGCGCCGCCACCGGCGGCTACTGGTGGTTCGTGCTGACCCCCGGTATCGCCATTGTCCTCGTTGTGCTGTGCTTCACCCTGGTGGGCCGCGCCTTCGAGTCAGTCATCAACCCCACCCTGAGAGGCCGCTAATGCCGCGTCTTGAATTCAAGGACCTCCGCGTCACCTACGCCAGCCAGGGCGAGGACGGCCCCCGCACCCTGACCGCTGTCGACGGCGTCAACCTCGTCGTCGAGCCGGGCTCAACCCTGGGCCTGGCCGGCGAATCCGGCTGCGGAAAATCCACCCTGGCCATGTCCGTGCTCCGGCTGCTGCCCGCCAACGCCACGGTCGAAGGCAGCATCCTGCTCGGCGAGGAGAACGTCCCGGACCTGAGCTGGGGCAGGCTGCGCACCGTCCGCTGGACCGAGGCCGCCATCGTGTTCCAGGGTGCCATGCACTCGCTCAATCCGGTCCGCAAGGTCCGGGAGCAGATCGCGGAGGCCCTTCAGATCCATGCCAAGGTGCTGCCCTACAAGGATGACGCCGCGCGGGACACCCGGGTTGCCGAACTGCTGGAACTTGTGGACCTTTCCCCGGCCAAGGGCGCCTCCTACCCGCATGAACTCTCCGGCGGGCAGAAACAGCGCGTGATGATCGCCATGGCGCTGGCCTGCGACCCCGAACTCATCATCGCCGACGAACCGACCACCGCCCTGGACGTCATCGTCCAGGCCCAGGTCCTGAACGTCCTCACCGCCCTGGTGGCCTCCCGCGGGCTGTCCCTGGTCATGATCAGCCATGACCTCTCCGTCCTCGCCGCCACGTGCGAGCGGATCGTTGTGATGCAACAGGGCAAAATCGTCGAAGACGGACCCTCCGCGGACGTTATGCGGAACCCGCAGCACCCGCACACCCAGGCCCTCGCCGCCGCATTCCCGCTGATCGGCGACCCTGCGTCCAGGCTCCGGCTGCCCGGTTACACCGCACCGGACGCGCCCGGCGCGACGCCGCTGGAAAAAGCCGGCACGTTCAAGGCGCCTGACCCGGCGGACATCGTGCTTGAGGCACGAAACCTGTCGGTGACCTTCGCCGGCCGGGGCGGGAACGTCAAAGCCGTGGACGCGGTGAACCTCACCTGCGGCCGGGGCGAAATCGTGGCGCTCGTGGGGCAGTCCGGCTCGGGCAAGACCACCTTGGCCCGCACCATGCTGGCCCTGCAGCGGCCGACGTCGGGCGAGGTGCTGTTCGAGGGCAAGGCCCTCTCCCACCACCGGAAGTCTTTGAAGGACTACCGGCGCAGTGTCCAGTTTGTGCTGCAGGACCCCTCCGCCGCGCTGAACCCGAAGCATTCGGTCTACGAGGCCGTCGCGGAGGGACCCCGGCTGCACAAACTGCCAGGCAACGAGCGGGACATCGTCGCGGCGGCGCTGCGAAAAGCGGAACTGAATCCGCCGGAGCGCTTCCTCGCCGCCATCCCCCAGGAGCTCTCCGGCGGGCAGCGCCAGCGCGTCGTCATTGCCGGTGCGCTGGCCCTTGACCCGGAATTCCTCGTTGCCGACGAGCCCGTGGCCAGCTTGGACGCCTCCGTGCGCGCCGAAATCCTTGCCCTGCTCCTGCGGCTGCGCTGCGAACTGGGCCTCGGCGCCTTGGTCATCACCCATGACCTCGGCCTGGCCTGGAATATCGCCGACCGGGTTGTGGTGATGTTCGACGGCCGGATCGTCGAGGAAGGCCGGGTCGACGATGTGCTGCTGAACCCGCAGCACGAGTACACCCGAAAGCTGCTCAGTGTGGTGCCCACCAACAACGTGGTGGAGGACGACGCCGGCGTCGCGATCGGCTCCGGGTCATGACGGCGCCGCTGGGCATGTCCCCCGCCCCGGCAGCCGCCCCGGCAGCCTTCCCGGCCCTGGCACCGCTGCGGCCCGGCGACCGGGTGGGGCTGGTTGCGAGCTCGGGGCCGCCGCTGCCAGCCATGCTCGAGCGGTCCGTGGCGCTGCTGGAATCGTGGGGGCTCGTGCCCGTGCCCGGGGAGAATCTCCGGGCGACGCACCCCCGCGCGGCCTACCTCGCCGGCGCGGATGCCCAGCGCGCCGCCGATCTGCAGGACGCCTGGTGCGATCCCACCTTATCCGCCGTGTTTGTGATCCGCGGCGGCTACGGCGCGGTGCGGCTGCTTGACCTGCTCGACGTCGGCAAGCTCCGCGCCGCTGCCCCGAAGCCGCTGTTCGGTTCCTCGGACGTCACCGGGATCCACGAGTTCTGGGCCGAACGGCTGGGCATGCCCTCCTGGTTCACGCCGATGCTCGCCACCGGCGCGCTCCTCGATGACTCGGCTGCGACCGCTGGCCTGAAGCAGGCCGTCTTCGAACCGTCCCCCGGCCGCCGCTTCATGGCGGACGCGGCCGAGACCCTGGTGCCGGGCACCGCCCGCGGCATCCTGACCGGCGGGAACCTGAGCCTGCTCGCGATGACCCTCGGCGCCCGGGGCAGGCCACCCCTGAACAACGCCGGCCGGATCGGCCTGCTGGAGGATGTCACCGAGGCGCCCTACAAGATCGACGGGATGCTCCACTCGCTGCTGCGGGCCGGCTGGTTCGACGGGCTGGCCGGGCTTGCCCTGGGCTCCTGGCAGGACTGCGGCGACCCGGCCGAGGTTAAGGAGCTCTGCGTCGAACTGCTCGCCCCGCTGGGCATCCCGCTGGTCTGGGAACTCGGGTTCGGCCACGGCCCGGCGGCGCACAGCATTCCGCTCGGGGTCCAGGCCACCCTGGACGCGCCCGACGACGGCCGGCCCGGCCTGGTGCTTGGCTGATGCCCGGGCACGGCCGGCTGCACGCGGAACTCCAGCGCCTGCTCGACGCCGCAGTGAAGGATGGCATCACCCCCTCGGCCGTCTGCGCCGTCGCGGTCGACGGTCAACGGCTGCCGGTCATCACGGCCGGCGACGCCGTGCGCTTCGGCGCTGACGGCATCGAACTCCCGGTGGACCAACGCACAGCGGCCGACGCCGGAACGTTCTACGACCTCGCCTCCGTCACCAAGGCCTTTACAGCGGTCGCCGCCCTCGCGTTGGTCGATGGCGGCGTCCTACACCTCGACGAGGCGGTGCCGGTCCCGGCGGGCGGAGCCGGGGTGACGCTCCGCCAGCTCCTCACCCACACCTCGGGGCTGCCCGGGATCTGGGAGGGCTGGCGCGGACCGCTGGCCGCCGGAGCGGGTTTCGACCGGACGGCCCTGATCGCGGACCTGCTTGCCCTGGAGCCTGTCCACCCGCCGGGGACGCACTTTGAGTACTCCTGCGCCGGCTTCAACACCATCATGGCCCTCGCCGAGCACACCACAGGACGGTCCTGGCCGGAGCTGGTCACCGGGCATGTCCTCTCCCGGCTTGCCCCGGATACCGCACTGACCTTCGCCCCGGACCCCGGCCGCACCGCCGCGACCGAGTACCAGCCCGAACACGGCCGGGGAATGGTCCGCGGCACTGTGCACGATGAAGCGGCCTGGTCCCTCGGCGGGGCCAGCGGCAACGCTGGAATGTTCGGCACCGCCCCGGCGCTGCTGGACTTCGGCGAAGCGCTGCGGGCCGGCCTGCCCGGCATTCTCTCCCCCGCGACGGCGGACGCCATGTGGACCGACCAGCTCCCGGCGGTGCTGGGCGCGTCCCTGCCGACGTCCGGCGCCGAATTCGGCCACGGGCTTGGGCTGCGGATCGGCCAGGCGGCGTGGATGGGTTCCCCCGCCGCCCGCGGCCACAACGGTTTCACCGGGACCTCGCTGCTGGTCGACCGCGGCGCCGGAATCAGCGTGGTCCTGCTGGGCAACCGGGTCCACCCCCGCCGCGAGCTCTCAAACTTCCAGCCCGTCCGCCTGGCCGTGTCCCGCGCGGTCTACACTGCCCTCAGCTAGGAGCACCCAGTGCCTGTTCGTTCCGACTACAGCGACGGTATCCCCGCGATCGCGTACTGCCTCACCGCGATGGACGGCACCGTCCTGGCCCAACGGGACGCGGACCTGCCCTTCTATTCCGCGAGCACCATCAAGCTCGGCGTGCTGGTGGCGGCCATCCAGGCGGTGGAACGCGGCGCCCTCGACCTGGCGCAACAGGTCATCGCGGCACATACCTTCCCCTCCTCCGCCGGCGGCGGGGAGACCTTCAGCTTTGAACCCGGGGAACGCGACGCCGGCATGCCCGCCCCCGGAACCGCGATGCCCCTGCACGCCGTGCTGCGGCGTATGGTCACCATTTCCTCGAATGAGGCCACCAACCTGGCAGTGCAGCTCATCGGGCTGCCGGCGGTCAACGCGGCCCTGTCCGCCTGCGGCGCCGGCTCGTCCCGGATGGAGCGGCTGATCGGCGACATTCCGGCGCTGCTGGCCGGCCTGAGCCACCAGGTCACGGCCCGGGACCTGACCGCCGTCGTCCGGGCGATCGTGACCGGGGCCGCCGCCGGGCCGGAGCTGACCGCGCTCATGACGGACTGGCTCGTCGCGCAGGAGTTCGGTGATCTCGGCGCGGAACTGGACGCCGCAGGGGCCGACGTCGTCTGGGGCAGCAAATCGGGCTGGGTCACCGGGATCCAGCACGACGTCGCGTTTGTCGCCCCCCGCGGCGGCCCGCCCGGCGCGGGTTACGTGCTGGCGGTCTGTACCCGCGCGTACGACGAACAGGACGCACTGCCAGCCATCCGGTCGATCTCGCGCCTGGTCTGGGAACTGCACGGGTTCAAGGTGGAGGCGTGAGGGTGACGGCCCTCAGCTGAGCCCTCTGATGCCCAGCCCGGGTGCAGTAGCGAGCCGGATGGTGCGGCCGCTGTAACCGGCGCCGCCGGAGACGGGGGACGCGGCCAGCCACAGTCCGCCGTCGAGGTCCTGCGCGGCGGAGCGGCCAGCGGTCACCGGGAGCAGCGAGGCGAGCGAGGCCGCCGCGGCGATCCCCACCGGGCTCTCCAGCATGCAGCCGATCACCACACCGAGGCCCTCGGCCCGGGCTTTCGCCAGCAGCCTGCGGCCATGGCGCAGTCCGCCGGATTTGGCCAGTTTGATGTTGACCAGGGGCGCTGCCCGGTGCGCGAGCAGCCGGTCCAGGTCCGCGAGCGTCCAAAGGCTTTCATCGGCCATGACCGGGGTGTCGACGGCGGCGCTGACCTGCGCCAGTGCCGCCCAGTCACCGGCCGGCACGGGCTGTTCCGCGAGTTCGATCTCCAGCCCGGCGTCCTCAAGGTCCCTGATGATCCGGATGGCAGTTGCCGCGTCAAACGCCTGGTTCGCGTCGATCCGCAGCACCATACCCGGCCCGGCCGCCGCCCGGACCGCCCGCATCGAGGCGAGGACGTCCATCCGGGCATCCAATTTCACCTTCAGGCAGCGGAAACCGGCGGCCGTGTGCACCGCCGCCTTCGCCGCGAGTTCCTCCGGCGGCGCGACCGAGAGCGTCATGTCCGTCTCGACAGTTACTCCGGGGGCCGCTCGGGGACCGGCCCCGGATTCGCCACCGGGCTCGCCGCCGGACAAGTACGCGCCGAGCGTGAGCCCCACCTGCTGGGCGGCCAGATCATGCAGGGCGCAGTCCACCGCCATCCGGGCCGCTGCCGGTTCGCTGCTTTGTTCCAGTCCGGCCAGGACGCTGTCGGGTTCATTCGTGGAGGGCCCCGGCCTTCCGGGGCGATGGCCCAGCACCAGGGCCGCCAGCGGGCCTTCGATGCTAGCCACCGCCTGCTCGGTGGAGAGCCGGGTGACGCGGCTGATTGGTGCCTCGCCCCAACCGCTGCGGCCGTCGGAGTCGACGGCTTCCACAAGCACGGTCTCCAGTTCCGTCGCGCTGCGGACCGCGGTGGTGAAGTGCCCCACCAGCGGCACACGGACGCGGTGGGCGCGCAACACTGTCAGTTTGGTCATCCGGCTCCCCCTGCCTGCTTATCCGCCCTAGTGGAAGAAGTGCCGGGCGCCGGTGAAGTACATCGTGATGCCGGCCGCATTGGCCGCGGCGATGACCTCATCGTCCCGAACCGAGCCGCCGGGCTGCACCACGGCGCGGACGCCGGCGTCGATCAGGATCTGGAGCCCGTCTGCGAACGGGAAAAACGCGTCCGACGCCGCCACGGCACCGCGGGCACGTTCCGGGGCACCTGTGGCGTCGGCGTTCGAGGCGCCGCCCGCGCCCTCAACCTTGGAGTCCACGCTCACGCCGAGTGAGTTGGCGCGCTCGACGGCGAGCTTGCAGGAATCGAGCCGGTTGACCTGGCCCATGCCGATGCCCACGGCGGCGCCGTTCTGTGCCAGCAGGATGGCATTGGATTTGGCGGCCCGGCAGGCGGTCCAGGCGAAGGCAAGGTCCGCAAGCGTCCCGGGATCCGCGGCGTCACCGGCGGCGAGGGTCCAGTTGGCCGGGTCATCACCCTCGGCGTCGACCTTGTCCGTGGCCTGGACCAGCATGCCGCCGGAAACCTGGCGGAACTCCGTCGGGTAACGGCCGTAACCTTCGGGCAGGGCCAGGAGGCGGATGTTCTTCTTTTTGGACAGGATTTCCACCGCTTCGTCCTCGAAACCCGGGGCAATCACTACCTCGGTGAAGATGCCGGCGACGGTCCGGGCCATGCCGGCGGTGACGGTGCGGTTGGCCGCGATCACGCCGCCAAATGCGGAGACCGGATCGCAGGCGTGCGCCTTGGCGTGCGCGTCCGCAATCGGGTCGGCGGCGGAGGCGGAACCCACAGCCACACCGCAGGGGTTGGCATGCTTGATGACCGCAACGGCGGGCTCGGCGAAATCGAACGCAGCGCGCAGGGCCGCGTCGGCGTCGACGAAGTTGTTGTAGCTCATTGCCTTGCCGTGCAGCTGGTCGGCCTGGGCGATGCCGGCCGGGGCGGCCTTGTCCACGTAGAGGGCGGCCTGCTGGTGCGGATTTTCGCCGTAGCGCAGCACCTCGGAACGTTCCAGGGCCAGGCCGGCGTAGGCAGGCCAATCGATGACGCCGTCGCCGTCCTCGTCGAGGAACTGGCTGGCAGTCCAGCCGGCCACGGCAGTGTCATAGGCGGCGGTGTGCGCGAAGGCCTTCGCGGCGAGCCGGCGCCGGGCCTTCAGGTCAAAGCCGCCGGAGGCGGCGGCAGCAACGACGTCGTGGTACGAGGAGGGGTCCACCACAATGGCGACGGCGGCGTGGTTCTTCGCGGCCGAACGCACCATCGCCGGGCCCCCGATGTCGATCTGCTCAACGACGTCGTCCTGCGCAGCGCCGGACTTCACGGTTTCCACGAAGGGGTAGAGGTTCACCACCACCAGGTCGAACGGCTCGATGTCCATCGACGCGAGCGTCTCCATATGGGCCGGGACGCGGCGGTCGGCGAGGATACCGCCGTGCACGCGCGGGTGCAGGGTCTTGACGCGGCCGTCGAGCATTTCCGGCGAGCCGGTGACTTCCTCGACTTCCTGCACCGGAATGCCGGCGGCGGCAATCTTCTTGGCGGTGGAGCCGGTGGAGACAATCTTGACGCCGGCTTCGTGCAGGCCCCTCGCGAGCTCCTCCAGACCGGTCTTGTCGTAGACCGAAATCAGTGCCCTGCGGATGGGAACACGGTCGATGGATACACGGTGCTGCGTGAAGCTCACAAAAGTCTCCGTCTTATATCGCGGCGGGGCCGCGGGTGGTGGGGATGCGGCCAGTTTATCGTGTTAGCGCCCTGTGCATTCCCTCGGGGCTGCCCGCGCGCCGGAGTATGAAGCGCGGCGCAGCTGTGGCTGGCCACGTAGAGTTTTCCCAGGAGGCTTAGATGAATACGTACACCACTGTGCCCAGCGGCGAACAGGTGGTCCAGGAACTGCCGTGGCGATGGAAAGTGCAGGGCCGGATCTTTCTGATCGGCGGCCTGGGCTTTATGTTCGATGCCTGGGACGTCACGCTCAACGGCATCCTCATTCCGCTGTTGTCCAAGCATTGGTCCCTGAGCCCCGGGGAGGCCGCCTGGATCGGAGCCTCGAACCTGATCGGCATGGCCCTGGGCGCCTTCGTCTGGGGCACCATCGCGGACACCATCGGGCGCAAAAAAGCCTTCACCGCCACGTTGTTGATCTTCTCGGTGTTCACGGTGTTCGGCGCCTTCTCCCCGGACTTCCTCTGGTTTGTGGCGTTCCGTTTTATGGCCGGCTTCGGTTTGGGCGGCTGCATCCCGGTGGACTATGCCCTGGTGGGCGAATTCACGCCCCGCAAACAGCGCGGCAAGGTCCTCACCGCGATGGACGGCTGGTGGCCGATCGGGGCCGCGCTGTGCGGCTTTGTGTCCGCCGGGCTGGTGGCGCTTTACGGGGACTGGCGGCTGACCATGCTGGTGATGGTGCTTCCGGCGTTGCTGGTGTTCTGGGTCCGCCGCAGCGTCCCCGAGTCCCCGCTGTTCCTGATCCGCAACGGCCGCAGGGAGGAAGCCGCCAAGGTGATCGACGACCTCGTTGCCGCGACCGGGGCCGAGCCCCGCGCCTACAGCCTGCCCGAGGCGCAAGACGCGCCCCGGCTCTCCGCCGGCAGCGCCTGGACCCAACTGCGCGCGCTCTGGCAGTACAACTGGAAGATCACAACGGCGGCGTGGTCCCTGTTCTTCAGCATCCTGCTCGTCTACTACCTGTCGCTGACCTGGATGCCGAGGATCCTGATCGGCGCCGGCTTCGAGGAGTACAAGGCCTTCCTCACCACGGCCTCCATGGCCGCCGTCGGGCTACTGGGTGTGGTGGTCGCCGCGCTGCTGGTGGAGCGGGTGGGCCGGAAGTGGATCCTGGCAATCACCGGACCGCTCTCCGCGCTGACCCTGGTGATCGTGGCGTTTGTGGTGGACATCCCGACGGCGGCCGTGTTCTGGCTGCTGGTCTTCGGCTTTGTGGTCCAGGTAGCCATTCCGGTGCTCTACACCTATGTCTCCGAGTTGTATCCGACCGAGCTGCGCGGCTCGGGCTTTGGCTGGGCCTCGACGTTCTCCCGGCTCGGCGCAGGGTTCGGCCCGCTGATTTTCGCGGCGTTCCTGTGGCCGGAGCTGGGCCTGGCGACGTCATTCGCCCTCGCCGGCGGGTTGGTGCTGCTCAGTGTGCTGTGGATGGCGTTCTTCGCTCCCGAAACGAAGCAGCGCCAGCTCGCCTAGCTCCCGTTCCCCGCTCCCCGCTCCGTTCCCACTCCCCCGTTCCACCGTTCCCAACTGACTCGCAGCTCAGGTCGTTTTGGGGGCTCAAAACGACCTGAGCTGCGAGTCAGTTGGGCTGCCAGCCGCGGCCGGCGAGGGCAGTCAGCACCTTGGCGACGGCGGCGCGTGCGTCGTTCTCCATGTGCCGTTTCGAGATTCGGACCAGGATCCAACCGGCGCCGTTGAAATCCTCTTCCCTGGCGATGTCCCGGACGATCTGCGCCGCGTCTGAGTGCACGGCGCCCTCGTACTCCACAGCAACCCGGTGCTCCGGATAGGCCATATCCGGTTCACGTACGATACCGGAGCCCAGGACCGTGACCGCGTTCAGTGTCGGTTCCGGCAGGCCAGCGCGGCCCAGTGCGAGCCGAAGCCTCGTCTCCGGGCCCGAGTCCGCGCCGATCCTGGCCTGCTCCAAGGCGAGCCGGGCCTTGCGGATGCCGGGCGTACCCTTGTGCCGGTCCAGCATCTTGGCGAGTTGCTCCGGACTGGCATAAGGCGCGGACCGGTTCTCAAAGGCAGGCCGGGGATGGCGCAGCAGATGGTCCGCTACCACTGTCAGTTCGTCAATGCTCATCTTTCGGGCACAATCCAGCCACGTCCTGGTCCGGGTGGTGACCAGGACGCCGTCGAGCCGGGTGATTTCGTCGTCGAAGAACTGCCCGACGTGGCCGATCACGCCCCTGCGCCGCGGTATTGCCATCGTGTCCGGCCGGGAGATATGGATGCCTGGAGCAGAGGAGCCCGGCAGGAATCCCGGGAAGTCCCAGATCAGAAAGGCTGTCGCATGGGATGCTGCGGAGAATTGCGTCACGAGGGTGAGGGGACGAGCCTGCAGATCCAATGCGCCGGACGGTTCTGACGGCAGCCGGATCCCGCGGCTCGGAACATCCAGGGAGCGATGCCTGAGCCGGCGCCGGCTGGCTCCGGCGTCAAGTGCCTCCTGGAGTGTAAAGGGCACCAGTCCGAGTGGCGCCGGAAGCGGCCGGGGTGTCTTCATCGACCCATCGTCGCAAAGCCGAGGACTTCGCCGGAGGGTTATCCACAAGCCATGGTGGGTGAACCCAACTGACTCGCAGCTAAGGCCGTTTTGAGCGCCCAAAACGGCCTTAGCTGCGAGTCAGTTGGGGGGCGGGGGCGCTAGTTGGGTTGAGGGGCGGCGAGGGCGGCCAGCGTGGCGACCAGCAGCCGGCGCTCCACGACCTTGATCCGCTCGTGCAGGGATTCCTCGGTCTCGCCGTCCGAGACCGCCACGGCTTCCTGGGCGATGATCGGCCCGGTGTCCACGCCGGCGTCGGCCCAGTGCACCGTGCAGCCCGTGACCTTGACGCCGTAGGCGAGCGCATCGCGGACCCCGTGGGCGCCGGGGAACGAGGGCAGCAGGGCCGGGTGGGTGTTGAGGTATTTGCCGCCGAACGAGTCAATGAACTCCGCGCTGACAATCCGCATAAAGCCTGAGGACACCACGACGTCGGGCGAATACGCGGCGACAGCACCGGTCAGCGCGGCGTTCCAGTCAGCCCGGTCCGGATATGCCTTGAAGTCCACCTCGAAGGTCGGGATGCCGGCGGCGGCAGCACGCTGCACCCCGTAGGTTCCGGGCCGGTCCGCCCCGACGGCGGCGATCCCGACGTCGAGATCGCCCGCCGCGACAGCGTCGATGACGGCCTGGAGATTGGACCCGGTGCCGGAGACGAGGACTACGATGCGCATGGTCCTAGCTTATGGGGCCGCTCGCGTAGGCTGGAAAACATGAATCCCCGAACGACTCCGCCTCCGGCCCGGGCGGCCAGCACCCGCTCAGCGACGCAGCCAAAGCCGCGCAGGCAAAAACCCATCTGCTGTTCCGGAGCTTTATCGTGGCGGTGCTGGGATCGTTCTTCGTCTACCAGCTGGATATCAGCTACCTCTGGCTCAGCGGACTCCTCACGGCCGTTGCCGCCGTACTGGGAATTATGGTGCTGGTCCGCTACGCCAGGCTCAAGGAATCCAAGCTGGTGCTGTTCGGGACGATTTCCGGTCTGGTGGTCGTGGCCATCCAGGTGGTGCTGCTGCTGACCTCAGTGCTGTTCTTCAACCAGGTCCGGGACTACCAGCAATGCAGCCGCCACGCCCTCACCCAGTACGCGTCGTCCATCTGCCAGACCCAGCTGGAAAAATCGCTGCCCCAGTTCCGCTAAACACGGCGCCCGGTTACCGGGATGCCGTCTCCAGCTCCGATTCACGCAGCGTCTGCTGGCGTTCCAGCCACGGTCCCGCGGCAGAGCCGATGACGACACCGACGGCGACCTCCACGGCCAGGAACACCGCCATCCGAAGCGGGTCGGGACCAATATCGGTGAGCCGTCCGATCCCGGCGGATCCCCCGGCCAGCCAAGCCAGGCCGGCACCGAGCAGCCCGGCGATGCTGCCTACCATCGCGCCGAGCACCAGTGTGGAAGCCGTGGCCGTGAACCAGCGGGCGTGGATCTTGATGGAGAGCCATTCGTCAAAGTGGTTTTCGCCTTCGCGCAGGAACCACCACCCGGCCAGCGTGCCGGCGAGGACCGGCACCACCAGCGCAGCCGCCGCATAGTCCAGCGTCCCGGCTGGCAGCGCCGCGAACACCGGGATCGACGGCAGGGGTCCGACGGCGGTGCCCAGCGCCCCCGCCTGGGAGCCGACGCCAAGGGCGACGCCCGCCCCGGACGTCCAAGCGAGCGCGAACACCGCCAGGTTGGGCAGGAATCCGAGCTGCGCGATGGTCAGGGCGGCACCCCCGAAGGGTCCGGCCTCAAGCCCCTCGTAGACCGCGATCACGAGGTTCCAGTGGATAAACAGGGTAACGGCAAGCAGGACGCAGCACATCGCCAGGCTGGCTATCAGCGCCACGAAGCCGGCTTTGACCGCGGAGCCCAGGTAGGAACCGGCCCAGCGCGAGTGTTGACTGGTCCGGGAGAGCCAGGCGACGGCGTCGACGCCGATCAGCCGGCTCCAGGAACCGGCCTCGCGGCGGGCTCCGACCACCATGCCGATGCCGAACGGGATCAACGGGATAAGCGCGGCGGACCACAGGCCCACGCCGACGTCGGCGGTGCGGCAAATGAAGCCGGTGGCCAGGCCAAAGCCTGCGTACACCAGCGAGGACCCCAGCAGCGCCTGCCAAAGCTGGTCAGTATAGGAGGCCCGGGCGAGCCTGCGGCCGGCGCGCCAGGCAAGCAGGAACGGGATCAGCGTCAACCCCAGCGGGGTAAGGGACAAAACGCCGGACTGAGGTTGGGCTGTCGCGCCCATGCCAACGGTGTCCAGCAGTAGCGGAACACCGTGGATAAGCAGCCAGGACTGGCCTGCGAGGCGGGCCAGCACGTCGGTGGCGCCGTTCTGAAATCCCGCGGTGGCCCACACGACAAAAATCGGGGCGGCCACCATCAGGGCGGAAATGACGGCTGCCTGCGCGGACTCGAGGGCTCCCTGCAGCCATAGCGGCATCGGAAGTCCACGTTCCCCGGTCTGATCAGCGCGCAGTTTCATCGTGTTCCATGGTGCCACGTGCGCGCCCCCCTGCCGGTGCGACAGGCGCAACTGCCGCACTTCACTGCACTTCCGCCCGCTGACGACGGTTCATCCGGCATTCCACACCGACACGAAGCAGCGCTTTTTTCCTTTCTCGGCCGTAAAATTGGAGTGTCCGCAATCAGTGGTTGGAGGCACAAAATGACTACCGCATCTCCACATGCACACGGCGTTCACTTCGGACGGACAGATGTCCAGAACGTCGGCATGGGTGTTGGTACCGTCCTTATCGTCGTGGGCATCCTGGGATTCATCCCGGGCATCACCACGCAGTACAGTTCCTTGGCGTTCTTCGGACCCGGATCCACGGCCCTGTTCCTGGGCCTGTTCCAGGTATCGATGCTGCTGAACATCGTTCAACTCGCGATTGGCGCCACCGGCTGGGCCATGTCCCGGAACCCCGTGGGTTCCCGGAACTTCCTGATGGGCTTTGGCCTGCTGTACATCATCCTTAGCGTCTACGGGCTCATCGTCGGGGTGGGTTCGGCGGCCAATTTCCTGTCGCTGAACGCCATCGATGCCTGGGCCTTTATGATCCTGGGCCTGGCAATGGCCGGCGCCGGTTGGCTGATGTCCAGGCATCTGGCCGAAGACGCAAATACCCGGTAAACGAACCACCGGGACCAAGGGAGCCGCGAATGAGTACCGTTTCATAGTAAGCAGAAAATTCGTTCTACCTGCTGGTGCAGCCACTGCGTAAAAGCGCAGTTGCTGCACCAGCTTCTGTGTGGCGGCGTCCGGGCGGGATGCATCGAGCGGCGGAGGGTGCGGGTCCGCAAAACCTCGCTTCTGTAAATATTTTCATTTTACTTAGGGCAAAATCATTGACCCGCTAAAAATCTTCACTATAGTTATGTGAGTCAGCTCACCAAGTGAAGGACATCGAATGACCACCGAAAGCGCCACGGGCAGCGTCCCGGTAGCTACCAGTGCACTGCTTGCCACTGTCGGCAACAAGGTGCGCTCCATGCGCAAGGAAAAAGGCATGACGCTCGCTAAGCTTTCGGAGATCACGGGCCTCAGCCCGGCAATCGTCAGCCAGATCGAACGCGGCCTGGCCAACCCGTCCTTCACCACCCTGGCGCAACTGGCCCACGGCCTGGACATCCCGGTCGGGAAATTCTTTGTCGGCCAGGAAAAGCCCAGGTCCCCGGTGGTCCGCAAAGCCGATCGGCGCAACCTGAAAGGCGTCACCAAGAAGTCAGTAGGCGAGGCGGTCTATGAGCTGCTCACGCCTGATCTTAACGGCGCTCTTGAGGCCCAATGGATTGTCAGTCCGCCCGGCCACGACACCAGCGCCACTCCTTTCCGCCACAGCGGCGAGGAGTTCGGGCTCATCCTCTCCGGCCGGAAAGACATTTTCCTGGACGGGGAATGCTATTCGCTCGAGGCCGGCGATTCCATCACTTTCGCCTCGGACACCCCGCACTGGTACAAAAACAGCTACGAAGAGGTATGCGTAGCAATCTGGGTTAACGCACCTCACGCGTGGTAGCGGCGCCGACCCCAAGCGGCCCCTACCGTCCCACCCACTGTCGCTGTCTGACCCTGACCGCCGACAGTCCTTGCCACATTCGCAGCCACCGACCGTAATCCCCGGACGGCGATGCGTCATACCCTCCCACGCCCCCAAGGCGTAAGCGTAAGGACACTTCCATGCTTGAAACACCCATGCTGAACACTCCGCAGCCCGACGACGACGTCGCGGCAACCACCCGCCCGGCCGCCAAGAAGTTCGCCCCTGAAGTCCGCAGGGGCCTGCTGAGCCTGGGCCTCGGCAACGCCCTGGAATGGTACGACTGGATGGTCTTCGGCCTCCTCTCGGCGTTCATTGGCCCGAACTTCTTTCCAAGCACCGACCCCCTCTCCGCGACCCTGAACACACTCGCCGTCTTCGCCGTCGGGTTCGCGTTCCGGCCGCTCGGCGGCGTGCTGCTGGGCACCCTGGCCGACCGGATCGGCCGGCGCCGGGTGATGCTGCTCTCCATCATGCTGATGGCGGGCACCACCCTGGTCATCGCCGTCACGCCCAGCTACCAGGAGATCGGTGCTTGGGCCGGGATCATCCTCGTCATCTGCCGCGTCCTGCAGGGCATCTCCACCGGCATTGAGGCCCCGCTCTCCACCTCGCACGCCGTGGAGCTGGCTCCGGAAGGCCGTGAAGGCTACGTCGCCGGGATCATGTCCTTCTACGTCAACATCGGTATCCTGCTCGCCTCGCTGGTCAGCTTCCTCTGCAGTCTCACGCTCGGCGGGGCCGTGATGGGTGACTGGGGCTGGCGGGTGCCGTTCTTTATCGGCGCTGCCTTTGGCTTTGTTGTCCTCTACCTTCGCCGCGCCTTGCCGGAAACCATGAACCCGGAAGAGCTGGCCAACAACTCCGCCGGCGCCGTCTGGACCGGGGTCCGCAAACACTGGCTTTCCGTGCTGGCGATCGTTTTTGTTGTCGGCGCGGCCCAGGCCTACAACTACGCCTGGAACGTGGGGCTGCCCAGCGCCGCCCGCAGCAACTTCAAGGAAGATCCCACGGCTGTCTTCGCCCTCACCACGATCCTGGGCGTGATCCTCGTGGTGGGCAGCTGGATCATCGGGAAGCTGGCTGACGGCCGGTCCATGTCCCGCTGGTTCCTCGTCACCCGGATCCTGGCCATTCCTTCCGTCTTCCTCATGCTGATGTACGTCCAGCCCGGCATCGGCGGGTTCGCCGCGGTCCTCCTCGGCGGTTCCCTTGTCCTGGTGCTGAACATGACCCTCTACAACGTGGTCAGCACCTCGCTGATGCCCAAAAACTGCCGCGGCACCGGTGTGGCGCTGGGCTACGGCATTGGCGTCGCGCTCTTCGGCGGCACCGCGTCCTTCCTCCTGGTCTGGCTGCAGTCCATCGGCGCCGGCTGGGTCTTCCCGGTGTACGTCGCGGTCCTCTCCGTCCTGTCCATCGTCCTCTACCTCGCCGCCCGCCGTGCCAACGGCATCTTCGTCGGAAACTAAGGATCCCTCCATGAATTCCATGACTTCCCTTGAACTCAGCACCACGACGGCGGACCTCACCGCCCCCGTTATCTCCCGCTCCGATGTCCTTGTGGTGGGCGGTGGTCCCGCAGGTGTCGCCGCCGCCGTGACGGCAGCACGGGCCGGCTCCTCCGTCACCCTGCTGGAACGCTACTCCTCGCTCGGCGGGCTCGCCTCCGGCGGGATGGTCCTGGTCCTCGATGACATGATCAACGGCCAGGAAATCACCGTCACCGGCATCGTCTCCGAATACGTCGAACGACTGCAGAAGCTGGGCCTGGCCATCGTCCCGCCCGCGGAGGACCGCAAGGCCTCCGAGGAACTATGGAACAAGTGGGGCCGCTACGGTACCTTCGATTTCCACACCCACGTCACCCCCAAACCCATCTGCTACGCCGCTGCCTTTGATCCCGACGGCTGGAAGCGGATCTCCAACGACCTGGTCCGCGAAGCCGGCGTGAACCTGCGCCTGCATTCCTGGTTCTCCCGCCCGATTGTGGACAACGGCGTGATGAAGGGTGTCATCTGCGAGACCAAGTCCGGCCCGCAGGCCTTTATGGCCGACGTTGTCATCGATACCACCGGCGACATCGACGTCGCGTCCCGGGCCGGCGCCAGCCACATCAAGGACAGCTACCTCACCACCTTGGTCTTCCGGCTCGGCAACGTCGATACCAACGCCGCCGAGGCGTTTGAACAGGCCAACCCCAAGGAAGCCCGCGCCATCAACCGCACCATCAAGCGCCTCCTCGGCGGCGCCTGGGAGCTGTGGTGGCTGAAAACCCCGATTGACGGCGTGGTCTGGTGCAACGCCCCGCACATGACCGGCTACGACGGCGTCGACCCGGCGGACATGACCGCGGCCGAGTTCGCGGCCCGGGACAAGATCTCCGAGGCCGTGGACTACGTCCGCGCCAACCTCCCCGGCTTCGAGAAGTGCTACATGCTCGACGTCGCCTCCCAGATGGGTGTTCGGCAGACCCGCCTGCTGGAGGGCGAGTACGTGATGACCAAGGATGACGTCACCACCCGCCGGCACTTTGCCGATACCGTAGCCCGCGGCCGGGACTACTACTACCCGTACCGCTCGCTGCTGCCGAAGGAAGTGGACCAGCTGCTTGTGGCCGGACGCCACTACTCCGCGACCCCGGAGGCGCAAAAGATGTCCCGCGAGATCCCGCCCTGCATGGCCATGGGCCAGGCCGTCGGCGTCGCCGCCGCGCTGGCCGTCCGGAACGGCACCCTGGTCCGCGACGTCTCCGCAGCGGAAATCCAGCAGGGCATGCGCGTCCACGGCGCGGACCCGGGCGACGTCCCGTCGTCGAACGCCACCCTGGAGCTGGATTCGGTGGTGGCGGTATGAGCCTGGCTATCAATGACCTCCCGGGCGCGGCAGCCGCGCCCGGGACGGAAGCCGCGCCCGCCGGCACGCCCCTGCCGCTGGACGGAATCAAGATCGTGGACTTCACCCAGGTGTTTATGGGCCCGTCCTGCACCCAGCTCCTCGGCGACTACGGCGCTGACATCATTAAGGTCGAACGCCCCGGCGCCGGGGACATCTCGCGCAACTCGTTCCCGGACAAGGATGGCCAGGACAACCCGATCTTCCTGTCCATCAACCGGAATAAGCGCAGCATCTCAGTCGATACCCGCACCGAGGAGGGCAAGGCAGTGCTCCGCCGGCTGCTTTCCGACGCCGACGTGGTGGTCAGCAACTTCCGTTCCGGGGTGATGGAGCGGATGGGCTTTGGCTATGAGGAGCTCAAGGAACAGAACCCGGGCATCATCTGGGCCTCCGGCACGGGTTTTGGCCCCATCGGTCCTTACTCGCACAAGGGCGGCCAGGACGCGATCGCGCAGGCCTATTCCGGTGTCATGTGGCGCCGCGAATCGGACGACCAGAAACCCTCGATCTACCCCACCACGCTGTGTGACTACATCACCGGCATGCACCTGATGCAGGGCATTCTGCTGGCGCTGCGGACGCGGGAGTCCGCCGGCGTCGGGCAGAAGGTGGAGGTGACCATGTACGACTCCATGCTGCACCTGCAGATGCAGGAGGCGTGTATGCAGCTCAACCGCGGCTACGAGGTCAACTGGGGCGCCATGCCGCTCAGCGGCGTTTTCGAAACCACCGACGGCGCCGTGTGTATGGTGGGCGGTTTCACGCCGGACCCGCTGGCGCGGATCTCCGAAGCCCTGGGCCTGGCCGAGGACCTCACGCTCCGGCCCGAGTTCGCCAACCTGGAGCAGCAATTCCAGCACAAGCCGGAGCTGCAGGCGATCTTCCGCGAGCGCATCGCCACGAACAGTACCGAATACTGGACCACAAAGCTGGAGGACCAAGGCCTGCTGAACGCGCCGGTGCACACCTTGGAGCAGGCCCTCGCCGACGCGCAGACGCACGCCAACGGCATGATCGTGGAGGCCGAGCACCCCGGCGTCGGAACTGTGCGGATGCTCAACGCACCGATCCGGCTCTCCGCGACCCCGCCCACGGTTCGCCGGCCCGCCCCGCAGCTTGGCCAGCACAACGTGGAGGTGCTGCTGGAAAACGGTTTCGACGCCGACGCCATCGAACGCCTGCAGCAGCTGGGGGTGCTGAAGTGACGTCCGTTGCAGAAGCTGGGGAGACCAGGGTGGATCAGGTCACCTTGGCCATCGAGAACCACGTTGCCACTGTGGTCATCGACCGCCAGCACGTGCTCAACGCCGTCGACGGCACCGCCCAGGCACGGCTCAACGCGATCTGGGCGCAACTGGAAGCAGATCCGGCCGTCCGCGCCGTCGTCATCACCGGCGCCGGCACCCGGGCCTTCTGCGTCGGAGCGGACATGTCCACCGCCGCCGCGGACAAGACCGGGCTGCAGTACTGGGCCGGCCTGGACCCGAACGGCTTCGGCGGCCTCAGCCTGCGCACCAGCCTGGACATCCCGGTCATCGCCAAGGTCAACGGCTATGCGCTTGGCGGTGGGATGGAGATCGTGCTCGGCGCGGACATCGTAGTCGCCGCGGACACCGCGCGCTTTGGCCTGACTGAACCGCGCGTCGGGCGTTTGGCGCTCGACGGCGGCATCCACCAGCTGGTGCGGCGTATCCCCTACACACAGGCGATGGGCATGCTCCTCACCGGACGGAAAGTGCCGGCCGCCGAAATGCAGTCCATGGGCCTGGTCAACGAGGTGGTCCCCGCTGGGGAACTCGACGCCGCGGTGCAGCGCTGGCTGGACCAGATCCTCGCCTGCGCCCCCACCTCCGTGCGGGCAGTCAAGCAAATGGTCACCCGGACCGGGCACCTGACTGCCACCGAGGCGCGCGGCCAGCGGCTGCCGGCCCTCATGGCGGCACTTGACAGCGCGGACTCGGCGGAGGGTGTGCGCGCCTTCCAGGACAAGCGCGCGCCGGTCTGGCCGGGACATTAGAGATGCAGCCCTTTGAGCGACCAAAAACTAAGGAGAAGCAGATGCGGCAGTCACTGGCACCCGGAGTGTGGGGCGTTCTCGCAACGCCATTCCAGGGCAGCACCCTGGATGTCGACACCGACAGCCTCGCCCGTCTCGTGGCCTACTACGAATCCATCGGCGCTACCGGCCTGACCGTCCTGGGTGTGTTCGGCGAGGCCGCGGCCCTGACTCCGGCGGAACGCGGCTTGGTCTTGGAAGTCGTTGTCGAGGAAACGACCCTTCCCCTGGTGGTGGGCGTGACCTCGCTGTACACCGGCACGGCCGTCGAGGAAGTCCGGGCAGCCCAGGCCGTGGCCGGCGAGCGCCTCGCAGCCGTGATGGTGCAGGCCAACTCCGCTAACCCCGCCGTGGTCAGCGCGCACCTGAACGCGATCCATCAGGCAACCGGCGCCAACGTGGTGCTGCAGGACTATCCGCTGGCCAGCGGAGTCAGCATCAGCACCGAAGCGCTGATCTCGGTGGTGCAGGCATGCGGCCACGTCATCGCCGTCAAGGCCGAGGCGCCGCCCACGTCCGTAGCCATCGCACGGCTCAGCCGGGCCCTCGAAGTGTCCGTGTTCGGCGGGCTCGGCGGCCAGGGGCTGCTGGACGAGCTGCAGTCCGGTGCCGCCGGTGCCATGACCGGATTCTCCTACCCCGAGGCCCTGATCGCCTGCGTCCGCGCCTGGCAGCGGGACGGGTACGAGGCGGCCCGGGACGCACTGCTGCCCTACCTGCCGCTGATCAACTTCGAGCAGCAGGCCCGGATCGCGCTGTCCGTCCGCAAGGAGTGCCTGCGCCGGCGGGGCCTCATCGCCGACGCCGGCGTCCGCGCCCCGGCCGCGCCGTTCCCGGAAACCCTCCGGCTGAGCATGCTCACGCACCTGGCGGAGGCCGCGGCGGCCCTTGACGCACGTCCCTCCGAACCGGCCACGGTGCCGGCCACGGACATCCACACAACGGCAGGGAGTTTCTGATGGACCTCGGAATCAGCACAAAGACCGCATTTGTGGCCGCGTCCACCGGCGGCCTGGGGCTTGCCATCGCCCGAGCCCTCGCCGCCGAAGGCGTGCGTGTGGCCGTCACCGGCCGGCGCCAGGTCCGGGCCAAGGAAATCGTGGCCGAACTGACGGACGCCTACGGGCCGGGCGCCGTCGCGATCGAGGCGGACCTCGGCACGCCCGAAGGGGTGGCGGCCGCCGTCGAGCAGGCAGTGGCGGAACTCGGCCCTATTGACATCCTTGTGCTCAACGGGCCCGGCCCCAAGCCCGGCGCTGCGGCCACCCTCAGCGCGGACGACCTCGCGGCCGCCTTCGACCTCCTGGTCAAGCCGCACCACGCGCTCATTTCCCACGTGCTGCCCGGCATGCGGGAACGGCGCTGGGGACGGATCCTCGCCGTCGGCTCCAGCGGCGTGGTGGCGCCGCTGACCAACCTGGCCGTGTCCAACACCGGACGCGCAGCGCTGGCCGGCTACCTGAAAACGCTCGCCGCCGAGGTCGCGCTGGACGCCGTCACGGTGAACATGCTCCTTCCCGGCCGGATCGCCACCGACCGCGTGGCCGAACTGGACCAAGCCGCCGCGAAGCGCCGCGGCAGCACCGTCGAGGAAATCCAGCTCGAGTCCCGCAAGACCATACCCGCCCGCCGCTACGGCGAACCCGAGGAGTTCGGCGCTGCTGCCGCGTTCCTCTGCAGCGCTCCGGCCTCGTACATCACCGGCATCGCGCTGCGGTGCGACGGCGGCCTGATCCGCAGCCTCTAACCGACCGCTTCCAGACCTCCGCACTCTTCCCGACCACCCGAAGGAACACCATGACTTCCACGGCAACAGACTTCACCACCCCCACAGAGACCTCCGCCGACCGCGAACTCATCACCGCCCGGCACCTCATCAACGGCCAATGGCTCGGCAGCGCAGACACCGAGCGGTTCAACCCGGCCCGGCCCGGCGAGCTCGCCGCCCTCTCCCCCAGCGGCACCGCCGCGGACGTCGACGCCGCCGTTAGCGCAGCCGCCGCCGCGCAGCCGGCCTGGGCTGCACTGCCGGCCCCCTCCCGCGGCGCGATCCTGCTGGCCGCCGGCAACCTGCTCCTGGACCGCCAAGCCGCCATCGCCGGGGACCTGGTCGGTGAGGAAGGCAAGACCCTCGCCGAGGCCAAGGGCGAGGTCAAGCGTGCCGCCGACGTGCTGCGCTTCTTCGGCTCCCTCGGCTGGGCCGCGACCGGCGAAGTCCTCCCCAGCGGCCTGCCGGACACCACTATCACCACCAGGCGCGAGCCGCTCGGCGTCGTCGGGCTGATCACGCCCTGGAACTTCCCCATCGCCATCCCGGCGTGGAAATCCGCCCCCGCGCTGATCAGCGGCAACGCCGTCGTGATCAAACCGGCCGAGCTCACTCCGCTCTCCGCCACCCACCTCGCCCGCGCGCTGCAGGACGCCGGGCTGCCCGCCGGGGTGTTCAACGTGGTGCACGGCAAGGGCCGGGTGGTGGGCGACGCCCTGGCCCGCGACCCGCGGATCGCGGGGCTGTCCTTCACTGGTTCGACGGCGGTGGGTCTGGGCCTGCAGGAGATCCTGAATGCCCGCCGGGCCCGGGTGCAGCTGGAGATGGGCGGCAAAAACGGTGTTCTGGTGCTTGACGACGCCGATGCCCGCAAGGCCGCCAAGGTGGTCGCCGCCGGAGCGTTCGGGCTCACCGGCCAGGCCTGCACCGCAACGTCCCGCGTCTACGTCACGCCCGGCATCCGCTCGGAATTCCTTGCCGCGCTGACGGAGGAGGCCGCGGCCTATACGCCCGGCGACGGACTGGACGCTGCGATGGGGGCCGTGGTGAGCCGGCAGCAGTTCGAGCAGAACCAGGCGGCGGTGCGCTCCGCCGTCGAACGCGGCGCCACGCTGCTGGCCGGTTCATACGACGGCGACCCCGCCGGGCCGCTGGTCTTCCCGGCGGCGGTGCTCACCGAGCTGCCGTTCGACGACGCCGCCGTGTCCGAGGAGATCTTCGGCCCGGTGGTGGCCGTGCTGGAGGTCCCCGACTACGAGGCCGGACTCGCCGCGATCAACGATTCCCGCTACGGCCTCACCGCCGGCATCTGCACCGATTCGCTGGCGTTCTCCACGGACTTCGCCGCGCGGGCGCAGGCCGGCGTTATCAAGGTCAACCGTCCGACGGCGGGCCTGGACCTCAACGTGCCGTTCGGCGGCGTCAAGGACTCCTCCACAAACACATTCCGCGAACAAGGAAAGTCGGCCCTGGACTTCTTCACCTGGGGCAAGACCGTCTACACGGGTGTGTAGCGCGCCATGACGTACGTGATCGCCCAGCCCTGCGTAGATGTCAAGGACAAGGCGTGCATCGATGAGTGCCCGGTGGACTGTATTTACGAGGGTGAACGGGCGCTGTACATCCATCCCGCCGAGTGTGTGGACTGCGGCGCCTGCGACCCGGTCTGCCCGGTCGAAGCGATCTACTATTCGGAGGACGTTCCGGATGAGTGGGCCGACTACGTCCGGGCCAACGTGGAGTTCTTCGAGGAGCTCGGGTCACCACAGGGGGCCGCCACGCTCGGGAACCTGGGCCGCGACCACCCGGTGGTGGACCGGGAACCCGTACCGGCCCGCTAGGTCCCGGCGGGCGGAGCCGCAGCGGTGATGTCGCGGGCCTAAACCCGCCTCACAAGCCCGCAGCACAAACCCGGAGCACAAGCCCGGCAGTCGCTTGCAGGACCCGGCCGCCAAGCGCCCCCGCTTGACGGCCGTTTGTGTCGAATTGCATGCGCCGATGGCCTCCCGACTGCGAGAATGGCCCGATGAGCGCCATCATCCTGGGCTGGGACCCGGACCCTCGGAACGACTGGAATGACGCAAACGTTCGCGGCCGCGTAGCCGTGGCCGGCCGGTGTTTTGTGCCGTGGAGCGTCAACGGTGCGTGGGACTTGTCCGCTGGCACCGACGCTTGGCTTTTTCTGCAGGGGCCCGGCGGCCGCGGACTGATCGGCCATGGGGTTGTGGTCTCCGAGCAGCAGGACGCGGCGCAGCAGCCGGCGGCCCAACAGGAATCCGGGCAGCCGGTATCCGGGCGCGTGGCTGCCCGGATACCGGGCACCGTGCAGGACGATTTGCCGGTGTTCGTGCACCTGGCCGTCGACGCGCTGCTGCCGCCCGGCGAGCACATCGCCGTCGCCGTCCTCAAGGCTGCGGTTCCCGGGATCGCGTGGGACGATGTCGACGCATTCGGGCTGGGCGTTGAACCGGCGGACGAAGCGGCGCTCAGGGCCCTGTGGCGCGACGCCGGTCCGCCGGCGGGCGCGGACCCCACCCAGCACCCTCCCGGCACCTACCCGCAGGACGCCGTTACCCGGGCGGAGGTGAACCGCTACGAACGTGATCCCGACGCGCGGCGGGCATGCATCGCGCTCCACGGCACAAGCTGCGCAGCATGCGGCTTTTCCTTCGAACTCACCTACGGAGACGTCGGCGCGGACTTGATGCCCGTACACCACCTTGTCCCGGTGTCCCGTCTCGGCAGCCGCTATGAACTGGACCCCCTCACGGACCTCGTCCCGCTCTGCGCCAACTGCCACGCCGTGGCCCACCGGGGCGTGAGCACGGCCCGGACCGTCGCCGAACTGCGCCGGATCATCGCCGGCGCCGGATTCCTGCGCGAATCCGTCGTCACCGCCGAACAACTTGAGTCCCAGCGGCAGGCCCGGGAACTCCTCGGCCCGCCGGAATCTTAAAGAGGGAAAGCTGTCGAGCTGCTGTAGGTCAGGCCGCGGAGCATGCCCACTCTTGGCCCCGGCCCAAGCACATC
Source organism: Arthrobacter sp. H16F315 (assembly GCF_024124825.1). Classification (GTDB taxonomy): domain Bacteria; phylum Actinomycetota; class Actinomycetes; order Actinomycetales; family Micrococcaceae; genus Arthrobacter. Next base: position 3,819,198 of record NZ_JAMXSS010000002.1, read on the forward strand.
CCCGCCCCAACCGTTGGACATGCCCACTCCTGGCGGCCACCCAAGCGCATTTGGGGCCTATGTCCAACCCTCACCCCGGCCGCGGAGCATGCCCCCTCGGACGCCTGCGAGGCAAAGCGACCACACCCCGTTAACCCACTCTTTTCTCCCCCGCCACGCGCCCTACCCCGTGCCGAAAGCCTGCCCCCGCAGTGTTGAGGGGTGAGGATCGCAATTGTGGCTGAATCATTCCTGCCCTTGATGAACGGCGTAACAAACTCCATCCTGCGAGTCCTGGAGCATCTTCAGGAGCGCGGGGACGAGGTGCTGGTAATTGCTCCGTCGACCCAGGACACCGGAGCCCCCGACGAGGTCTATGGAGCGAGCATCCACCGGCTGCCCTCGGTCCCGCTCGCCGGCTACACGAACGTCCGGGTGGCCATGGGCGGTGTTTACCGGGTCAAGCGAATCCTTGCCGAGTATGCACCGGACGTGGTCCACCTGGCGTCACCGTTTGTCCTTGGCTGGCGGGCAGCGCAGGCCGCGCACCAGCTGGGGATCCCCACTATCGCCATCTACCAGACCGAGGTCCCCAGCTATGCCGGCCGCTACGGTGTGCCGTTCCTGGAGAACTGGGCGTGGAGCCGGGTGGAGAACATTCATCTGCTGGCCTCACGCACCCTCGTCCCCTCCAGTTTCGCACTCCAGCAACTCCGCGGCCGCGGCATCCCACGGATCGAGATGTGGCGTCGCGGCGTGGACACCCGGCGGTTCTCCCCGGACAAGCGCGACGCCGGCTGGCGGGCTTCCGTCGCCCCGGCCGGCGAGCGCCTCATCGGCTACGTAGGCCGGCTGGCGGCCGAGAAGCAGGTGCAGGACCTGGCGGTGTTGGCCGACGTGCCAGGCACCCGGCTGGTCATTGTGGGCGACGGACCGCAGCGGCAGGCCCTCGCGGACGCCCTGCCCAACGCCGTATTTACCGGCTTCCTCGGCGGTGAGGAACTGGCTCGGGCGGTGGCGTCCTTTGACCTTTTTGTCCACCCCGGCGAGTTGGAAACGTTCTGTCAGACCATCCAGGAAGCCATGGCCTCCGGCGTTCCGGTGGTCGCCACCGGCCGCGGTGGCCCGCTGGACCTGGTGGAGAACTCCCGCACCGGCTGGCTCTACGAACCCGGTGACCTGGTGGCGCTCCGGGACCGGGTGGTGGACCTGATGGGCGACGACGCCAAGCGCCGTGCGTTCGCAACCGCGGCACATGCTTCCGTCCAGGGCCGTACATGGTCCATGCTTGGCGCCGAACTTGTCGCGCACTATCAAGCGGTCCTCGCCGCCGCGGAGGACCCCGGCACCTCCCACACCTCAACAGTGCACGGCACCCGCGAAAGAGCCGCCTCGTAAGAGTTTACTGACCGGCTGCGGAGCCGTGCTCCCCGCCGGCTCCCCGCACCGGCTGCCGCCGGAGGCAACAGGTGCGGGCAGGTGCATGCAGGGTGAATCGCCGGTGTCCCCCGGCCTGGTGTTGGTACCCCGTTGATGCCCCTATGATTTTCTGAGGGCAAGACTCGTCGATGGAATACAGGTGGTCGCAGATGTTCACGGTGAAAGCCGCGTGACGGCGTCCGCGTACCCGGCACCGAGCCCCGAAGCCATTCTGGAGGCGGGTCCTGATGCCCTGCTGGTGGTGGCCGAGGACGGCACCATCTTGATGGTCAACGCCGCCGCCGAACGTATGTTCGGCTACTCCCGGGAAGAACTGCTGGGCCACGACCACCGTATGCTGCTCGCCAAAGGATTCCGGAGCGGATTTCACCGGCTGTTCTTTGTACTCCGCGAGAACGCCTGGCCGCCCCCGGTCGAGGCCTACGCCGTCCGGCGGGATGGCAGTGAGTTCCAGGGCGAGCTGACCTATTCCCTGCTTCCGCAAGACGCAGGGACCACAGCCACAGCCGCGGTACCGGTCAGCATGGCCGTCACCATCCGGGACACCTCCCGCCGGGTGCAAACGGATGCCGGGCTCCGCGAAGCCATGTCGCTGCTCAGCGCCACGCTGGAATCCACTGCTGATGGCATCCTGGTGGTCAGCGCCGAAGGCCAGATCGCGGGAGTCAATAACCAGTTTGTCTCCATGTGGGGATCCCCGGAACCTGCTGGCCAGCCAGAACGACGAAGCCGTGATGGGCTACGTCCTGGACCAACTCAAAGATCCTGCCAAATTTGTCGAAAAGGTCACCTCGCTCTACGCCGACCCTGACGCGGAAAGCCACGATGTCCTGGACTTCCGTGACGGGCGGATCTTTGAGCGCTACTCCCGGCCACAAACGGTTGCCAATCAGGTGGTGGGCCGCGTCTGGAGCTTCCGCGACGTCACCGCTGCCCGGCTTGCCCAAGAACAGATCACCAAGGCCATGGCCGATCTGGCCGAGCAGTCGGCCCAGCTCAAGGCCCTCGCGTTCCAGGACCCGCTCACCGGCCTCTCCAACCGCCAGCTCTTCAACGACCACCTCGCCGCCGCCCTGCTCGGGCCGTACGGGACCGCCGTCGACCTCCTGCTGCTGGACCTTGATGATTTCAAGGAGGTCAACGACATCCTGGGCCATCACGCCGGAGACCAGATGCTGATCGAAGTGGGCCGGCGGCTGCGCACCTGCGTACGCCCGAACGACGTTGTAGCACGCCTGGGCGGTGACGAGTTCGTGGTCCTGCTGGTCGGCTCACTGGACCCCGACGAGGTAGCCGGCCGGATCGTCGAGTCCTTGAAAGTACCGGTCTGGATTGACGGAACCATGCTGCGGCCCAGCCTCAGCCTGGGCCTGGCCTCCATCAGCGACGACGCCGTTGGCGCCTCCGAACTGCTGCGCCGGGCCGACGTCGCCATGTACGCGGCGAAGGCCGCCGGAAAGAACCGCTACCTGCGCTTCCGGCCCGAAATGCTGCAGTCCCTCGTGCAGCGCACCGAGCTGGAGACCGGCCTTCGACTGGCAGTGGACAGCGGCCAGATCACCGTGCTCTACCAGCCGATCATCTCGGCCACGCTGGGCGCCGTGGTCACTGTTGAGGCGTTGGCCCGCTGGGTGCGCGACGGGGAGACCATCCCGCCGGAGCACTTCATCCCGGCCGCGGAACGCAGCGGACTGATTGTCGAGATCGGTACCGAGGTGCTGCTGAAGGCCTGCACCGAACTGAAGCCTTGGCTGGCGGAGGATTCCGCACGGCGCCTGGCCGTCAATGTTTCCGGCGTTCAGCTCCAACATGGGGATTTTGCCGAACTGGTGCAGGCGGCCACCGCCTCGTGCGGGGTTGATCCGCGGCAGCTGATCCTGGAAGTCACCGAGAGTGTCTTTTTCGACGACGACGGCCACGTGATCCAGCAGCTCGCGGCCCTACGGAAGGCCGGGGTGGGGGTGGCGTTGGATGACTTCGGCACCGGCTACTCCTCGTTGGGCCGGTTGCAGGAGCTTCCGGTGGACACCCTCAAAATCGACCAGTCCTTCACCGCCATGATCCAAACGGGTGCCGAAAAGCTGCCGATCCTCAGCTGTATGGTCACCATGGCCCACGGCCTCGGGCTGACCGTCACAGCGGAGGGCGTCGAGACAGCCGCGCAGGCCGAATACCTGATGGGGCTGGATTGCGAGTCCCTGCAGGGGTTCCTCTTTTCCGGCCCGGAGGCGCAGTCCGCGCTGAATCCGGCGATTGCGCGTTCCACCGAGGTCTTCGGCACGCTCCGGGGCGGCCGGGTCTCCGAAACCCGCTGAGCCGAACGCCGGTGTGGGTGGCACCGGCGGCAATTCCGCAGGAAAAGCCGCGGTCTTCCCGGCCCCGGGGTGCTGGACACGGGCGTCGGGGACCTTATGATTCAGTGAAACGCATTGCCCGCGGCAAGACCGTCGGACACCATCACCATCCGTAGCTTTGGGGGCCGGTATCGCCGTGGGACCTGGGATTGAAGAGACCTTGCTGGAGCAGGGGCCCGATGCCTTTTTGCTGTTGACCGCTGACGGAACCATCGTGTTCGTCAACGCGGCGGCGGAGCGGCTCTTTGGCTATCGGCGGGAACAACTGCTCGGCGGCGGGCACCAGATCCTGCTCTCCGACGACGAGCGAGGCGGTTTCCTGCGTGTGTTCGGCAGGCTGGGCAGGGGCAAACCGGCCGGGACGCTCCCGGTCGCGGCGGCAGGCCGACATCAGGATGGCAGCGAAATTTTCCTGGAGATCACCTGCTCGCTGGTTCAGCACGACGGCGGCGCGGCCATGGCTGTCGCCATCCGCGACGGAAGCCACCGCCAGGACACCGATGCCGGCCGGCGCCTGGCCGTCTCGCTGCTGGACGCCACGCTGGAAACCACTGCCGACGCGATCCTGGTCGTCTCCAACGACGGGCAGATCACCGGGGTCAACGATCAGTACCTCAAGCTGTGGAGCATGCCGCCGAATCTCGTTGCGGCTTCCGACCCGATGGCCCTGATCGACTTCATCGCCGGGCAACTGGCAGACCCGGACTACTTCCGGGGGAGAGTTTCCCTGCTGTACGCGGACAAGCTGATGCAAAGCAACGACCTGCTGGAGTTCAGCGACGGCCGCACCGTGGAGCTCAACTCACGGCCGCAGGAGGTCGCAGGCGCGGTTGTTGGACGGATCTGGAATTTCCGGGATATCACTTCACGCAGCCGCGCCCAGCACCAGGCGCGGCGAGCCATGGAAGAGCTCGCCGAACAGGCGAACAAGCTCAAGGAACTGGCCTTCCGCGACCCGCTTACCGGCTTGGCCAACCGGATGCTGTTCAACGAACGCGCCGCCGCTGCGCTGCTGACCAGCGAGCCGGTGCATGTGCTGCTGCTGGATTTGGACGACTTCAAGGAAGTCAACGACGTCCTGGGCCACCACGCCGGAGACGAGATGCTGGTGGAAATCTCCCGGCGGCTGCAGGAATGCGTCGGACCCCACGGCACCGTCGCGAGGCTCGGCGGGGACGAGTTTGTGGTGTTGCTGGTGGGCTGCCGGGACGCCGACGCTGTAGCCCAGCGGGTCGTCGGGACCCTGAACGCCCCGGTCTCGATTGAAGGGACCCTGATGCGGCCGGGCCTGAGCCTCGGCGTTGCCTCACGCGACGACGGGACCACCACGTCCTCGGAACTGCTGCGGCGGGCCGACCTGGCCATGTACGCGGCCAAGGAAGCCGGCAAAAACTGCTACGTCCACTTCCGTCCGGAGATGCTCACGGCACTGCTGGAGCGCACCCAGCTCACCGCTGGGCTGCGCCGGGCGGTGGAACTGGGACAGATCAGGGTGCACTACCAGCCGGTAGTCTCCAGCGAACAACTTAAGGTCGTGCAGTTCGAGGCCCTGGCCCGCTGGGAATGGCAGGGCCAGCTGATGGCCCCGGACGGTTTTATCGAGATTGCCGAGCGCAGCGGACTGATCCGGGAGATCGGAGCCGAAGTGCTGCGGCGCAGCTGCGCAGAACTCTCAGGGTGGCTTGCGGAGGATCCGGCCCGGTCCCTGGCGGTGAACGTCTCCGGCGTGCAGTTGCAGCACCGGGACTTCGCGGAGCGGGTCCTGGACATCGCGGCGTGTGGCGGCACGGATCCGCACCAGCTGGTCCTGGAGGTCACGGAGAGTGTGTTCTTTGATGCCCACTCCCACGTCATCGAGCAGCTCGAACGCCTGCGCGGTGCCGGGATCAGGGTGGCACTGGACGATTTCGGGACCGGCTACTCCTCGCTGGGCCGGCTTCAGGAGCTCCCGGTGGACGTGGTCAAAATCGACAAGTCCTTTGTTTCCATGCTGCGTTCCGGGGCCGAGAAGCTCCCCATCCTGACGTCCATGATTAACATGGCCAGCAGCCTGGGGTTGAAGGTCACCGCCGAAGGCATCGAAACGCCGGCGCAGGCCAGCTACCTGATGGAACGTGGCTGCGACGCCCTGCAGGGCTTCCTGTTTTCCCGGCCGGAGCCCGAAGCCCGGCGGGAACTCGCGATCCGCCGCTCCATGTCCGCCATCGGGGCACTCGAGGCAGCACTCGAGGCGGAGCCGCTCCCGGTCTAGCCGTGCGTTCCGGCCGGCACCGGCCTGCGCCGACACACTCCGGCGCCGCGTGGGCCGAATCAGGCTACCGTGCCGTCGACCGCCTATGATTCAGTGAGAGCAGCGTCGCGTGATCTTCACACGGCCCCTGCCATCCGTATCGGTCGCTTCGAGGGCAGACAAAACAGCATGGACGCAGGGTTTGCACAATCACTTCTGGAGCACAGCCCGGATCCACTGCTGCTGCTCGATCCGGACGGATCAATCTCCTTCCTGAACCACGCGGCGGAGGAGCTCTTCGGCTACTCCCGGACGCAGCTGCTGGGCGCTGATGCGTCCTTGCTGCTGGCCGAAGTATCCCGTGAGGAGTTCCATGGCGTGCTCGCCGGGCTGGACGCCGCAACACCCCGCTCCGCAGCGCCCTTCGCCGGCTCCGGCCGCCGCTTCGACGGAAGCGCGCTTCCGGTCGAGATCACCTGCTCGCTGATCCCCGCGGCCGCAGGCTCTTCAGTGTCTGCTGCGCCGTCCGTCGCATTGGCGGTCCGCGGCACCGGCCCCCGGAACGGGCTGCCGCCCAGCCGCCCAGGCTACGTCTCCGGAACAGCCCAGACGGCGCAGAGCCGCGCGAGTGCCACCGCCCCCGTTCGTGTTCCCTCCGCCGTCGCCGAGCACGACGACGAGCTCAGGGCCGGCACGCTGCGGGACCCGCTCACCGCGCTGCCTAACGGCACCCAGTTCAACGACCGTCTGGCCGCGGCCCTGCGCCGTCCGGACCCGGTGGATGTGCTCCTGCTGAACCTGGACGATTTCAAAGGCCTCAACGACATGCTGGGCCGGTCATCGGCCGATGAACTCCTCGTCGAGGTCGCGAACCGGCTGCGCAACTGCGTACGCCCCCACGACACAGTTGCCAGGCTCGGCGGCGACGAGTTCGCGGTGCTGCTGACCGAGTGCCTCAACGCCGACGCGGTGGCCAAACGGATCGCCGATTCACTGTACGAACCACTGCGCGTTGGTGGCTCCCTGGTCCGGCCGGGCGTCAGCATGGGCCTGGCGTCCAAGTCCGCGCACACGCTGGACGGCGCCGAGCTGCTGCGGCAGGCCGATGCGGCCCTGAACGCCGCCAAATCAGACGGAAAGAACACCTGGCTGCGCTTCCGTCCGGACATGCTGCACGCCCCGGGCCACAGAGCCGACGGCGAGACCGGGCTCCGGCAGGCCGTGGAATTGGGCCAGATCTCGGTGCATTACCAGCCGGTGGTGTCGCCGGGGATCGGATCAGTGGTCCAGTTCGAGGCGTTCGCGCGCTGGGAACTGCACGGCCGTTTGGTGCCGCCGAACCAGTTCCTGCCGGTGGCTGAGCAAAGCGGCTTGATCCGTGAAATCGGCGATGAGGTCATGCGCCGTGCCTGCGCGGAAATCCGGCCCTGGCTGGCCGGCGATGCCACCCACAGCGTCGCGGTCAACGTCTCCGGCCTGCAGTTCCAGAACCGCGAATTCGGCACGGATATCCTCGCGATCGTGGCCGCCACCGGCGTGAGCCCGCGCCAGCTGACGCTGGAACTGACCGAAAGCGCGTTTTTCGACGCCGGCAGCGATGTGCTCCGCCAGCTCCGGCAGCTCCGGGACGCCGGGGTCCGGGTTGCGATGGACGACTTCGGAACGGGCTATTCGTCGCTGCGCCGGCTCAAGGAGCTGCCGCTGGACATCGTCAAAATCGACCGGTCCTTTATATCGATGGTCACCACCGGCCTGGAACACCTGCCGTTCTTCGACACCATGATCAAGGCCGCCCACGAACTCGGCCTGACGGTCACCGCCGAGGGCATCGAGACGCCCGCGCAGGCCAAATACCTGATGGACCGCGGCTGCGACGCACTCCAGGGGTACCTCTTCGCCAAGCCCGCCCCGGCCAGTGAACTGGCCGGGACCATGGAAAGCGCCCTGGCCGCAATCGACAGGGTCGACGCCGCCCGGTAGCCCCGGCGCGGTAACCCCGGCGCGGCGACGCCCCGCCGGGTTATGCCCGCTTAAACCCGGTTACACCCGGGGATCGAGTTCCTCGAGCGGCCGGGCCACCATGGCCTCGCTGCGTTCCCACAGTCCGCGTGCCAGCTGCGCGTCGTAGGCCTGTTTGTTGGCCTTGGCCAACGCCCGCTTGGCGTAGTAGGCCCCCGGCATCCAGTCCCGCCCCGGCGTCGACGTCGCGAGCCAGACAAGCGTGTCTGCGCCCTGTTCGGGGCTGAGCAGGAAACGGTTGAGGATGGATTTGTACGCGTGCCGCATGGGGCTGGTCGACTCGGCCGCGAAGTTGGTGGCCACCACGCCCGGGTGGAAGGCCGCCGTTGAAATTCCCGCGGCACCGAAGCGGGTGTTGAGCTCGCTGGTGAAGAGGATGTTGGCCAGCTTGGCGGTCCCGTAGGCGCGGTTGGTCGAGTAGCTTCTGGCCGAGTCCAGGTCCGTCAGGTCCAGCCTGCCGAAACCGTTGGCGGCGCTGGCGGTGTTGATCACTGTCGCCTTGCTGGCCGTGAGCACGTCCATCAGCTCGGTGGTCAGCAGGAACGGTGCCAGGTGGTTGATCTGGAAGGTCTTTTCGTGCCCGTCGACGGTGAGCTCACGCTTGCCCATGATCCCACCGGCATTGTTGGCCAGGACGTCGATCTGCGGGTACTTCGCCTTGAGCTGCTCTGCAAGCTGGCGCACCTGCGCCAGGACGCCAAAATCCGCGACGAAGTAGTCAGCGCCGATCTCCGTTGCTACCCGCTCGGTCTTCTCCGCGGAACGTCCGACGACGACGACCCGCTCCCCTGCTTTGGCAAGGGTCCGGGCAGCGGAGGCGCCGATCCCGTCACTGGCGCCGGTGATAACGATGGTGCGCTGGGTCATGGGAATCCTTTGAGCGAAAACGGAAAGCGGAGCTTCTGGAAACGAGCCTACCGAACCACAACGATGCCGGCACCGCCAATGT